>NZ_LXYU01000008.1 GCF_001952075.1 Ditibartonella apis | reverse complement strand
TCAAGTTGCCTGATGGCAGCTTGGCCGACCACCACAGCTATATCTTCACAACAGCAATTGTATCGAAATCCGGCTATGTCGGCGAAGCGCATGACGTCGAAGTGCGCGTTGATACAACAGGTGCTGCAAACGTTCCCGATTACGGGATTTCAAATAACAATATTCAAAGAGGTAGTGGAGATTTAAGTTATACGCAGGCTGTCGCACTCAACAATAATGGCGAGTGGCAGGTTGTTTCCAATTCGAATGTTTGGGTGTTCAACAGTAACGGCAAGGCCGAAGCCCACTATTTGGATTATCAGACAGGAATTAATAATGGGACGGTTGATGTTTGGGGTTTGGGGCCGGAAAATGTTTTGTTCGGTTCCTATACTATGGCCGATTATAACCATGACGGTTATATAGATGTATGGTCAACAAAAACCGCCTATTCCTGGTATACAACCGCCGCCTATGTCGGCACGGGCGATAATCAATGGAATTATGTCGATGTGAAATATGGCGACATGTTCAATGGTGCGTTTATTGAAAACCACCTCGGCGGCATTGCCACTTTCGATATGAATGGTGACGGCTATCTTGATGTCATTCAGGGCGATTCCGGCGCGGATTCCGGCTCTATCTTCTTGAACAAGGGAGCGACATCGTCAAGCCTGAACGGTAACCAGTTCATTGCAATGGGCAGGGAATTTGGTAGTAACCAATCCGCGCTCACGAGCAATTTTATGACCGATCACCATGTGTCGGCGATCGACCTTGACAATAACGGGACGATTGATTTTGCCGGTAACGGCGAGATTAATGACACGAATGGCGTTTCCGGCTATGCGAACAATTGGTACCAGTTGATGACACTCCTGAACAGCGGCAAGTCTGCCCCTGTTAACGGTGTTTATGGCACCAACTGGTCAGTCAACCAGCATTTTGACGATTCATTGCCGAGTTTCGGCAATGGCACTGATGAGTCAATTGGTCCTGACAACTATAAAAATACCATTTCCATGACATGGGCCGATTATAATGGTGATGGTTATATGGATCTGTTCCTTGCCAAAAATCATCACGGTTGGCATGGCGACAAAGAAAGCCAAATCTTTTATAATAAAGCTGACGGAACCGGGCAATTGCGTAATGCCGTCGGTTTGGGCGACGACCTTGACGGTCGCTGGTCGGTTGCTATCGACTGGGATCACGATGGCAAAATGGACATTCTGGAGGTTCCGGGCTTCGGCGGGAGTGCTGCGGGAACGAAGCTCTGGCATAATGGCGGCGTCGGTCTTGATGGTTCTGTCAAATGGGATAATTGGGATATCTTCGGTGACAAAGGTGGCCGTCTTTCCAGTGCCAATGGTGATGTCGACCCGAGGACAATTGATGGAAGTGGCACTAACTTTATTTATGGCATCGGGCTTGTAGACTATGACTGGGATGGTGCGCTTGATGTCACCATGCAGCGTGACAATGCCCATTCATCGCTCATTTTGTCGAACAAAAATAAGGTGGGTTATGGAACGTCGTTGCATCTTCGCATCACCGACAAGGATGGTGCCAATGTGTTCTATAACAATACCGTCCAGCTTTTTGACTCTGCCGGTAATCTGGTTGCCGTGCAGGTTATCAATGCGCAAGGTGGCATGGGCGCTTCCGACAATACCGGCCTTGTCCATTTCTATGGCTTGAAAGAAAATGAAACCTATTCGGTTGTTGTCTTGCGCAATACCGAGGGGCAATCGAATGATATTGGCGGCATTGCCCACACCCATACGACAGATGCAAACGGTTACGGCAAAGACAATACGATAGAAAATGTCAACACTTCTTGGACAGGTCTTAAAGCTGTAGAAGCCGACCATGCCTATATCCTGAATGCCAATAAAGATGGCGACACGGTTACAACCGGTGCGGGAAACAATGATCCGGCAACGCAAGGCTACCGTCCAGGACTGGTTGGTACCGGTTATAATGACCTCTTTACAGCTGAAGCCGGTAGCCAAAGCTATTCCGGTGGTGGCGGCTGGAGGAATGATGCCGGTGAAAAATACTGGCAGGCAAGTGGTGGTGAAGACATTGTCGATTTTGGCAAGGCAACCACTGGTGTCACAGTCGATTTGAGTAATAGCGGCTACCAGTCGACAGGCTTCAACAACGCCAAGTTTATTGACATTGAAGGTATTTACGGAAGCAAATTCAACGATACTTTCACCGGTAGCAAGGGCGACAATTTCTTTGATGGTCGTGGTGGTGACGACACCTATCACCTTGAATCCGGTGGTCATGATCTTCTGCTTTATCGCCTCATTGAGCAGGATGATGCAACCGGTGGTAACGGTCATGACACAGTCTATGGTTTCAAAGTTGGCACCTATATTGATGCCGACAAAACCAAGATTGATGCCGATGCCGATCGCATTGATGTCAAGGACTTGTTGCAAGGCTACCGTGCCGATGCCGATGGCGCTGCCCATTTCGACGACAAAGGCAAAGCCCAGATCGACTGGGGTGATAATATCAAGGACTACCTTTCGACGCGCGTTGAAAACGGCAATACGATTTTGAGTGTTGACCGTGATGGCAAGGGAGGCACCTTCCAGTCGACCGACCTTCTGACTTTGAACAATGTCCAAACCGATTTGGAAACATTGTTGGCAAACCATCAGATCATTATCGGTTGATCTTCTCTATGGCGGGAGAAATTCCCGCCATAGAACTTTATCTTTGGGCAGGTAGGGTTCCTGTCCATCGCAGATCTACGGCAGGCTTCTATGGATATAACGCTGAATGATAAGGTAAGGCCCTTAAACACCGCTCCGACTTATTGCACGAGGTCGATTCAAACTATTGAATGATCTGATAAAACTCGTTCCATTCTCGGATTTTTCTTATTCTGATCGCATAGCGACTAAATAAATTTTCGTAATAGTTGCTCAGTCCTTCGACGTAAAGACAAAATCAATTAATTATTGGAATGATAGTATAAGCTTAATACGTAATTTTTTTCATTATTGTTTTTCATCATCTATAACTAAAATTTTTATTACTCTTCTATATATTATATATAATATTATTTATATTATATTTATTAACAGATATGTTTGAAATTTTTCATATTCAGTATATACATAATATTTATATATTCACGAATATGATAAAATTTTTATAGTTTTTATACATTTTTAATCGAATTTAATATTAATAAAGATATTTATAAAATATTAACATAAAAATTTTTATCTCAATTTAATAAAAAAAATAGCTAAATTATGGTGTAACAAGAGCATAATTTTACATTATTTCCTTTTTCTCATGGCATTCATGAAATGGATTTTCTTAATGCATGGAATTCAATTTAAGAGAGTGCCTCTTAAAATACGTTTTTAAGTTGCAATGATGATATAAAACAACTAAAGGTAGTATCTATCTATTGCCTATTGGGTTCTATAGGAAAGTGAGGATTACTTCATTTTATGTGGTAATCCTTGAGTGTTTTCCTGGGGGAAATCACAAAACAATCGGTTGATAAACGTATAGCCATTTTAGCCACAGTATAGCAATTTAGTGATGTAGGAAACAGAATATGACAAAGTCGGATATCATCAAGCAACATCCAGTCGTTAAGCTGACTGAGGGAAGCGGGTCTGTTGATAGTGGTGGCAAGCCGCACAATTTTGTTCTCACAGCAGACAAAGAAAGCATCACCAATTATAGCCGTGCCGGTAATGATCTGGTTATTGATTTTGCAGACGGGAAGACTGTCCGCATCAACAACTTTTTCAGTGCGGGACATCCGATTTGCAATTTGATTTTCATTGATG
>NZ_LXYU01000007.1 GCF_001952075.1 Ditibartonella apis | reverse complement strand
TTATTCGCATTAAGATTAAATGTTTTTCAAAAATCCAGATATTTCCATCATATATTAAATAAAACACACAGTTTATTCACAAATGAATACATTTTTTCTTAGTCGTCAAATCACGCGAACAGAATTCTCTGTTAGGCATTATTTGATTGATAAGCTTAAATATTATCGGGAACGATATCCTTGGGGGCGCGGCAATAGTCAGGATCATTCGAGATCACCAATATCCCGGCTGCCTTCACGCGGAGGTAACCCATAAATGCTGCTCCTCGTGCTGCTTAAATGTAAAACTTTTGATACCGCTTAATTAAACCACATTAGTTCAGGTTTTACTTGGCTAACGCAGCGTAGACTTCAAAGTCGGGTATATTGTCAATATTCATAGCGTCATCAATCGGAATAATGTCTTCCCGAATAACAGCTTCTGGCATATTAAGGTCAGGATTCTGCATGAAACTGACAAAATCCGTGTAAAGCAATTCTTTTTCTGAGAACTACTTTGGTAAAAGCAAAAACACTGAAATCGCAATAAGAAGACCAATATCGTTTCGCGCCCGTCTTATTATTATAACCTATGGCCTTCGGCCAGAGCAAAATACGATCTATATCCTCACTTGCCCGAATTAAACCTTCAACGCGTTCAATATATTCTTTATCTTCTTGATATGTATTTGGTAGCCCGTAAGTTCAGTTATATGTATAATATGACAAAATTTAGTCTAATATGTTTTAAAACAGTCGGGGATTTATTGCACATGGTTGATAGGCACACGTAATCTCGTATCAAACGGCTCCATTTCATTGGCCGTCATCCAAATAAGATTATAAGTTAAATTCATCCAAATAAGATTATAAGTTAAATTAAGAAATTCCTTATTGGTATAGCTTTTACCCATAATATCATACACCGCTAGAAAATGTGTTAATTAACAAATAGCGATGGCATGATAACTTCTTCTCGGATAACTATCTTATCTCTTTCGCACATTTTTCTGCGTAAGAATTAAGCTCTACGAACGTAAAATTTCCATCAAAAGAATTCGATTTCACTATATTAACATAATCCATCTTTCTAAAGCTCCAGAAATATGCTTCATTATTTTTGTCAACAATACCGAAATGGATCGGATTAGTTGTATTATTTGCTCGATTCCAATCCAGATCTGTATAAATTAGAGCTGCGCGTGTGAGAATTGAGAGAAATGGAATATCTTTTATGTTTTTTGTACACCATATCCGAGGAGCCGGATAACCTGACGTCGAAAATGCACCTGATTTATCTGTAAAGTAAACGACATCTTTGCCAAATATCTTCGTTGTTTTGTGATGTACATAGAAAGAGAATATCACGCTAAAACAATAAAAAAATAGAGCGAAAATTAATACGATTGCACATAAAAATGATAATATAGTCCGTTTCATGTTAGTCATTTCCCACTTCGTTTACCAGTTTCAGGATCAGTAAAATGACCTGCTTGAAGGTCTTTCCAAGGAATGGGACCACCAAAAATTCTTTCCGTTGAATCATTGTCAGTAATTTCTGGATAGCGAACCAATAATTTTTCGGCATTCAACTTGGCATATCGGTTACGTCGCACAGACAAATCACCACTACCATTTGGGCGCAATGATATAAGCATTCTTTCAATATAAGCGACCGGTCTTTGATCAAGATAGCCTTCATCAATCAAATCACTCAAACACTTTTGCCCTTCGGGATAATCATTTCGTGCCAAAACAACTGCCGCAGAATATCCTATTTCATCATGAGGTTGAAAAACATCCCCACCTGCTTTGGCAACCATTTTCACGCCGGTATAATTTTTCGACATCGCTATTCTGGATAAAAAAGGTATATTATTCCGGTTGTTTGGATCACCACCATGTTTGAGGTAACTAGCCAAAATGGCATTAACAAAGGCAGGGGTAAAACCTGTTTTGTCCTCAGGATTGTACATCGCAAAATAAAAAGTAAAATCACGCCCAGAACCGGAGGAGGGAGTATCAATCATATAGGGATCAGCTCCTGCTTCCAATAAAACATCAATCGCTTGAGCGTTGAAGACTTCCAAAGCAAAAAATAGCAAGGTGATTTCAGCGGAATAGCGCTTGTTTAACGCCCCCTCCGGCAAGGCTTTTATGTCATCAATTGTAATTGGCTGTTGTGCCTCAATGCGTTGTGCCAAACTATAAAGCTGTGGGCCTTCCTTTTTAAAATATTTATCAGCCTCTTTAACCGGGGATATCATGCTTTTTTCAGCATATGACGGTGCAGAAATCATGAAACATGTAACAAACATCAAGCATAGAAACGGTATATTGAACCATCGTTTGCCCATTTCATTCTCCTATCCTCTTACCGGTTTCAGGATCAGTAAAATGACCTGCTTGAAGGTCTTTCCATGGAATGGGACCACCAAAAATTCTTTTCGTTGAATCATTGTCAGTGATTTCCGGATAGCGAACCAATAATTTTTCGGCATTCAGCTTGGCATATCGGTTACGTCGCACAGACAAATCACCACTACCATTTGGGCGCAATGATATAAGCATTCTTTCAATATAAGCGACCGGTCTTTGATCAAGATAGCCTTCATCAATCAAATCACTCAAACACTTTTGCCCTTCGGGATAATCATTTGCCGCCAAAACAACTGCCGCAGAATATCCTATTTCATCATGAGGTTCGAAAACATCCCCACCTGCTTTGGCAACCATTTTCACGCCGGTATAATTTTTCGACATTGCCAATCTTGAAAGAATGTAGAAATTTGTATGGTGATTAGGATCACCACCATGTTTGAGGTAACTAGCTAAAATGGTATTAACAAAGGCAGGGGTAAAACCTGTTTTGGCCTCAGGATTGTACATCTGAAAATAGAAGGTGAAATCGCGAGTAGAGCCAGAAGAAGGACTATCAATCATATAGGGATCAGCTCCTGCTTCCAATAAAACATCAATGGCTTGAGCGTTGAAGACTTCCAAAGCAAAAAATAGCAAGGTGATTTCAGCGGAATAGCGCTTGTTTAACGCCCCCTCTGGCAAGGCTTTTATGTCATCAATTGTAATCGGCTGTTGTGCCTCAATGCGTTGTGCCAAACTATAAAGCTGTGGGCCTTCCTTTTTAAAATATTTATCAGCCTCTTTAACCGGGGATATCATGCTTTTTTCAGCATATGACGGTGCAGAAATCATGAAACATGTAACAAACATCAAGCATAGAAACGGTATATTGAACCATCGTTTGCCCATTTCATTCTCCTATCCTCTTACCGGTTTCAGGATCAGTAAAATGACCTGCTTGAAGGTCTTTCCAAGGAATGGGACCACCAAAAATCCTTTTCGTTGAATCATTGTCAGTAATTTCCGGATAGCGAACCAATAATTTTTCGGCATTCAGCTTGGCATATCGGTTACGTCGCACAGACAAATCACCACTACCATTTGGGCGCAATGATATAAGCATTGTTTCAATATCAGCGACCGGTCTTTGATCAAGATAGCCTTCATCAATCAAATCACTCAAACACTTCTGCCCTTCAGGATAATCATTCCCTGCCAATATACTCGCAGCCGAGAAATAGATGTCATCATGAGGTTCAAAAACATCCCCACCTGCTTTGGCAACCATTTTCACGCCGGTATAATTTTTCGACATTGCCAATCTTGAAAGAATGTAGAAATTTGTATGGTGATTAGGATCACCACCATGTTTGAGGTAACTAGCTAAAATGGTATTAACAAAGGCAGGGGTAAAACCTGTTTTGGCCTCAGGATTGTACATCTGAAAATAGAAGGTGAAATCGCGAGTAGAGCCAGAAGAAGGACTATCAATCATATAGGGATCAGCTCCTGCTTCCAATAAAACATCAATGGCTTGAGCGTTGAAGACTTCCAAAGCAAAAAACAATAGCGTGATTTCAGCGGAATAGCGCTTGTTTAACGACCCCTCCGGCAAGGCTTTTATGTCATCAATTGTAATCGGCTGTTGTGCCTCAATGC
>NZ_LXYU01000006.1 GCF_001952075.1 Ditibartonella apis | reverse complement strand
GCTTGATTATCATAAACAATCGGATATTCGCCGGTTTTTGAACTCGAAGCACCTAACTGGTCAACCGCTTGAACGGTAAACTTATATTCCGTTCCACGACCATCGGTCGAGGTATCTTTCATGGCATAAGCGGCCGGAAGTTTGAAGGTCCATGTGCCATCCTCGCCGACTTTAGTCTCGCCGATTTTTGTGCCGTTTTGATAAATGTTAACGGTTGTGCCAATAGTTCCCATACCATGAAGGGTCGGTGTTGCGTCATCCGTCGACTGGCCTTTTTGCAGGTAAACGGATTTGCCTTCCGGATTGTTATAATCATCAATAATATTGGTGATAGATGGCGTGCCCGGAGCATGTCCGGCAAAATTGAAGTCCCATTTGACATCATCAAGCGGTGTGCGGTTACCTGCAGCATCGACAGCAACCAGATGGAAACGGTGTTGTCCCGGGGTTATCGCTTTATCAGGCGTAAACTTGAACGAACCATCTGACTCAATAATGCCTTGACCGATTTTGGTGTTTCCATCGTAAAGTTCTACGACACCACCCAAAGCTCCCGAAATTGTTCCAGGGCCCGCCTGAACTTCCGGATAGTTGTCATCGGTGACACCACCCGAATGCGGTATCTCGCCTGTCTTGGGCTCTTGGTCGTCCATCAGTTTAATATTTTGTGTATTCCCCCAAACTGGCGGTGTCGTATCAACATAAAGGTAGAAATCGCTACTCTGTTTTCCTTCATTTCCGGCAGCATCCTTGACAACTGCAACATATTGGTAATTGCCTTCGGCAAGTTCGGGAAGCTGGTATTCCCAGCTATAAGTGCCATCAGTATTTTTGACTAGATGGATGTTATCGGCAACACTATGGAGATTGCCTTTGCTATCACGATAATAGAGATGAACAACATCGCCCTCATGTGCACCTTTCACAGTGCCTTTAAGAAGTGGCGTCTTGTCGTTGGTGGTCGTTCCTGACGGATAATTGCCGATATTAGCTTCAACATCATCATCGAAGCTGTCAATCGTAACCGTATAACCGTCGACAGGCGGGGTGGTATCAACCGTCATATCATGTCCGACCACCGGACCGACATTGCCTGCGGCATCGACCACACGAGCCTTCACGTGATAGACCTGATCGATCAGTTCATGCCCCTTTGGGACGGAATAATAATACTGTTGGGTTTCCGGATTGTATTCGGCTCTTATCCATGTCTGCCCGTCATCAAGCGAAATCTCGACATGTTCGTTATCGGCAAGCGGCTTCTCTACATGCACAAGAATCGTCGGATTCTTGTCCTGCGTGACAAAGTCTTTGTCTGATGTACCGGTATCGGTCAACACGCCGTCGATTATCGGCATTGTAGTTGGTGCAATTGTATCGACAATAAATTCCGACCCCTGACAATCTGTGCCTTCATTGCCGGCAGCGTCCACCGGACGGGCAGTCAATGTATGTTGACCTTCAGAAAGCTTGTGATCTTCGTCAGGTGTAAACGACCATGTCCCGTCTTCCTTGACTTTGGTTGAACCGATCAGCTTGCCATTATCATAAATATTGACAGTTTTTGCGTCCGAAGGTGCTTTTCCCGAATATTCGGGTTGATTGTCATTGGTATACTGGTCTTTTTTAAGTTGGCCGGTAAAATCATTGTCATCCTTTTTGACATCATCGGTCACCGAAACTGTATCATTGGCGATCGGTTCAGGCGCTGTAATATCGACAATCACATCATAATTGGAAGAGTGCTCACTCTCGTTACCAACCTCGTCGACAGTGGTGGCGCTTAAATGATGTGTTACCCCTCCTCCAAGCGGAGAAGGTGGTGTGAAACTCCATTTTCCCTCGCCATCAGCTGTGACAGAACCGATCAGCTTGCTTTCGCCCTTTTCGCCCTTACTATTTTCTTCCTGGTCATAGATATTGACTTGCTGATATGGCTTTGCACCACTTCCGATAATTGTCGGGGTTGTATCATCGGTGCTGCCGCCACTTACAACATCATTCTGAACAGCGCCGACGTCATCGGTTACTCTATCAATCGACGGCTTTTGATTGTTCGTTATATCAACATCAAAATTGAAATCGGCTGTCGATTTTACATTCGTCGGACTCGTGGTTTCAGCATGAATGACATAATGGCCTTCGCCAAGTTTTTCACTGTCCTTGACCTGATAAGACCAATTGCCTTCACCATCGGCCGTAACCTTTGCAAGCTCATGAACCTGATTATTGGAGTCGGTATATGTCAGAACAACAGTAGAGTTCGGTGTTGCTTTACCGACAATAAGCGGCGTTCTGTCATCGGTCTTACTATTATTTGTAACATGTGTTTCGATCGGTGCCTGATCGTCAACAAGATAGTCAATGCTGACATTGACCGTGCTTGTGTCAACCGTGATATTGGTCGCTGACCCCTTGCCGCTTTCATTACCGGCTGCATCACTAACAGATGTCTGGAACTGGTGATTGCCTTTTCCTAACGGATCCTTCGGTGTCCATGACCAATCCCCTTGGTCGTTAACCTTTGCCTCACCGACTTTCACACCATCCTGATAGATGTTGACCTTGTCACCGGGTTGATGCCCGTTGACCTTGCCGCTCAAAGTTGGCGTTGAATCGGCCGTTGTTCCGGTAATTGTATTGCCCTGATCATCTTTGGCCGTCGGTGCATCGGGTGCATCCGGCGCTTGTCTGTCAACAATAACCGGATAGCCACCCGTTTCATGGCTCCATGTTGTCCTATCCTTATCCAATGCTTTGGCTGTAATGATATGGCGGGTACCATTCGGGTCTGTCGCCGGATTGGGAAGCGCCGGAAGTGTGGTTTCCCAGGTTCCATCGTCCTTCACTTTGGCTGTCGCAACTTGCTCCCCGTCAACATAAATATAAACAGTCGAACCGGTTGTGCCTGTCCCTTTGATAAGCGGTGTGGAATCGCTTGTAACCGCATCTTTCTGGATTGTATCACCATTGTCATCCAGAACATTAATGATAGAAGGTGTAGCCGGTGCATGGCCAGCAAAGTTGAAATCCCATGCCGTTGTTCCCTGCGGTTGCTCGTTTCCGGCATGATCGACCGGTTTGGCAACAAAGCTGTGATTGCCTTGAAGCAGTGGTACTGTCGGCTCGACACTCCATGACCCGTCGCTATTGACTTTACCGGTTCCGACAAGCTGGCCATTGTCATAAAGATTGATTTTTTCCACTTTTGTCGGGTCAACCGAATTGGCAGCACCCTTCAATGTCGGACGGCTGTCATCGGTGGTTGTACCCTTTGCAATTGTGCCGGTTATCGGCAACTGGTCATCAAAAAGATCAAGGCCGCTTTCGTTGATTACAGGTGGCGGTGTTGTCGTAACATCCAGGCCGAAACCGGAAGAGGCTTGTCCAAGATTTCCTGCTTCATCGGTGATAACGCCTCTGAATTCGTGATAGCCGTCATCAAGATGGTCTTTTGCTATGCCTCCGGGTATTCCTTTGACGTCAAACTTCCAATTGCCCGACTCGTCAACTTTTGCTGTGCCGATTGTTACCCAATCGTCACCGATTTTGACCTGCACAGTGACATAGTCGCCAGGCTTCATACCCGATGTATGACCGTTCAAAGTCGGCGTATTATCATTGGTTGCCTCACCATTAGAACGGCTCTTCGACCCGCCCTCCTCATTGACATCATCGGTAAAGCTGTCAATCACAATCTGATAGTCGCCACCGATCGGTGCAGTCTTGTCGATAGTGACGTCCTGTGCCGGACCGTCTTTGACATTGCCCGCATCGTCGACAACGCGCCCGTAAATTTTATGGACGCCTTCAGAAAGATGAATGTTCGAATGGTCATAATACCAGTAACCGTCAGTCTCGTCATAGGTGGCATCATACCATTTGCCGTCAACATTGACCTGAACCTTGTAGCCGGCCGGCAATTTTTCATTAACACCGAATTTGAAAACAAGACTGTCATCGCCGGTCTTGAAATCGCTATCGCTGGAACCCCGATCTTCCGTAATCGAAACCAGGCTCGTCGTTTGCGTCGGTGCATCTGTCTTCACCGTCAGATCATATTCGGTATATTTCTCGCTATCGACGCCAAGCTTGTTGGTTGTCTGGAGCTTGAAATGATGGGCACCGGGGGCAAGCTCGTCAACCGTGCATACCCATTTATGATCATTACCAATATTGGCCGTGCCGATCTTGACCAGTTTACCATCAATCTCGTCATAAATGGTCACGGTATCGCCGGGATTACCCTCGCCATAAAATGTCGGCTTGGTATCATTGGTTTTGCCACCCGAAACAAGATCATCGGTGTTTAGTGGCACGTCATCCTGAACACGCGTAATGTCCGGTGATGCAGGCGGCGTATTATCAATATCAAGGGCAAAGTCAGAATGGGCATTGTTGCCGTTTTGAGCTGTCACAGAAGCGGTATAAACATGGTGCCCGTTTGTTTGTTCGGGAAGTTCAAACGACCAGTTACCATGCTCGTCAGAGGTAACCGTGCCAATAACTTTTTCACCTTCTTTTATGGTTACAACTGTGTTGGAAGTGGTTGTACCAAAAAGCGTCGGTGTCGTGTCATCCGTTGTTGCGCCATTTGCAAGATCTTTGACAATATGGCCTGCATTATCTGCAGCATAATTGATCGAAACGAGAATTGCCGAACTATCAATGTTAAAGTCGAATGCCGGGCTCTTATCACTGATATTGCCAGCCTTATCGGTGTAAGTCGTGGTAATCGAATGTTTGCCCTGTCCGAGGTCGGTTGGCGTATAGCTCCAGTTTCCTTCGCCATCGGACATAACAGTCTGAACATGTTTTGTCTTGCCATCAACAGTATCATAAATATCGACAACAACATTACCCTCACCAGCTTTTCCGTGAATAGTTGGTGCTTTGTCATCAATAGTGCTGTTTTCAGCTACATCTCCCTGTTTATCACCGACATGGTCGTCCAACTTCGGCAGATCCGGTGTTGTCGGTTTTAATGTATCGACATTAATCGGCCAGAACCCTGTCTTGTCGGATTCCTGTCCGGCACTGTCACTTGCCGAAGCACGGATTTGCCAGCTCTCGCCATTTGGCAAAATACCGACCAATGAAGGATCAATCGCGACTGCCCAATGGCCGTCACCCCCGACCTTAACCCCCTTGGCGACAAGTTTATCGCCAATATAGATATTGATAAACGAACCGGCATCACCGGTTCCCTTTATGAGCGGTGTGGCATCATTGGTAAACTGGTTTTTATCAATGAACTTGCCATCCGGATGGGATGCATCAATCTCTTTTTCTTCATTGTTATAAATGCCGGTAATGGCCGGCATTCCCGGAGCTGCTCCGGCAATGTCAAAATCCCAGGTCTTGGCCTCACCTTCATTGCCCGCATCATCGGCCGGACGGGCTTCGATTTTATGCGTGCCCGAGCTCAAATGCGGCGTATAGGACCATGTGCCATCAGCTGCAACATTGACAATACTGGCAAGCGTGCCATCAATATAGATATGCACTTTCGTGACATCGCTTCCTGCCGGAAGTTTGCCTTTGATCTCCGGTGTTTTATCGTCGGTTACTTTATGACCGGCATCGTTTATGCTCCATGCCGTGGTGCCATTGGCACCATCAAATTCGCCAGTCTGTGGTCCCTCATCATCCCACAAACCGATATCACTGCCGAGTGTCCCTGTCGGTCCCTTGGTATCAACTTCGAATTTATAGGCCGGTGTTGGCTGACCTTCATTACCGGCTTTATCAACCGGACGCGCTATCCATTCGTGCACGCCATCGCCAAGCCCGTGTCCTGTTGGCGGTGTGAAACTCCAGTCACCATTTTCGTCAACTTTGGCAGAACCGATCAGCTTGCCATTGTCATAAATATTGACCGATTGGGTGTCGCTTGAAATCGCGCGTCCGCTCATCGTCGGTGTATCATCATTGGTAAGCTTGATCTTTCCACCCTTACCGTCATCCTTCTCGTTCCAGTTCGGGAAGTCACCGACATTCGTTTCCTTGTCATCAACAAGCTTGATGGTCTTGTCGTCTAGAACCGGCGGTGTGCGATCAATAAAAAGATTACGGCCGTCTGTCGGATCGCTTTCATTGCCGACACTATCCGTCTCTGTCAC
>NZ_LXYU01000005.1 GCF_001952075.1 Ditibartonella apis | reverse complement strand
GCATTGAGGCACAACAGCCGATTACAATTGATGACATAAAAGCCTTGCCGGAGGGGTCGTTAAACAAGCGCTATTCCGCTGAAATCACGCTATTGTTTTTTGCTTTGGAAGTCTTCAACGCTCAAGCGATTGATGTTTTGTTGGAAGCAGGGGCCGACCCTTATATGATAGACAGACCATCTTTAGGTTCAGGGCGTGATTTTACTTTTTATTTTGCGATGTACAATCCTGAGGACAAAACAGGTTTCACCCCTGCCTTTGTTAATACTATTTTGGCTAGTTACCTCAAACATGGAGGCGATCCTAATCATCGTACAAATTTTTATATTTTATCTGACATAGCGATATCAGAAAATTATACCGGCGTGAAAATGGTTGCCAATGCAGGCGGGGATGTTTTTGAACCTCATGATGAAATAGGATATTCTGCGGCAGTTGTTTTGGCGGCAAATGATTATCCCGAAGGGCAAAAGTGTTTGAGTGATTTGATTGATGAAGGCTATCTTGATCAAAGACCGGTCGCTTATATTGAAAGAATGCTCGGATCATTAGAGCCCGATGGTAGTGGTGATTTGTCTGTGCGACGTAACCGATATGCCAAGCTGAATGCCGAAAAATTATTGGTTCGCTATCCGGAAATTACTGACAATGATTCAACGAAAAGAATTTTTGGTGGTCCCATTCCTTGGAAAGACCTTCAAGCACGTCATTTTACTGATCCAGAAACTGGTAATCAGAAGGGAAATGAAGAAAATGAAAAAGATAAAGTTAAAATGAAACCAATATAGTGTTCCGGTTGGCACAATATTCTTTGTCCCCTTTGTGAGGGATAGCGACTTAGGAGCTTTTGGTTATGTAAAGTACAGGCCGTCGGAAAAAACAAATCCTAAAAACTTATGCATAGGGTTATGAGATATTTATGACCATGTTTGTAAGTTTGATGAATGGACTGATGATATAAAAAAGCTGACATTAAAATATCAGATATATTTTTTAATGCGGGATTTAGCATAAAAACGCGTGTTAATCCAAAGCCATATATTCTAACAGATCAAAAAACGGAGATTATCCACCCCGCTATTCATGGATATTTTAAAATTGGTCCTCGTAAATTTTGGTATGATGCCGATGCTAAAAATATCGCCCTGCCATCGGATGAAAATTTGTATCGACAAGTCTGGATAGGTTTTGGAGATTATAATCAAATATATGTTCAGGCTATTTTTGATGGTAAGAATATAGAATATGGTGATAAGTCAATTATCTATGAATAAATTTTAAATCAATCATGTGATTTATAAAGGTTACTTTACCTTGCTATAACTAGGGCAAAGCATCATGGGCTTTGGTGATGCTTTTAGCCATTAGAGCGCACTGAAAGGTGGCGCGGGGAAGCCGTGTCAGTGAGGTTAAGGGGAACCAATGGCGAGAGGATTGACCTAAAATATGATATTCGCAAGCATTTTATTGAGCGGCGTATCCAGTTTTTTTGAATGAACCGGGAATATAACTTGAGGCAGCAAGGGTTGATGCCTCATTGGCTTACGGGATATCGAATGCTCCGCATTTACTCACTGGTCATGCAATTAATCTTGAAGAACATCCCGATGACAAACTGAACCAGAATTGGCGTTTACTGACGATCCGGCATGAGGGTGTGCAACCGCGGGCATGGATGGAAGATGGACAGGGTGCTCCGATTGCCGATACCGGCTTGGTGGCACCGGGACTGCCTGGTGCAGAGCTATCCGGCCTTGCTTTTGGCACGACATCATCAATGAGCCCCAATCTTCTCAAACAGGCACTCAGCCGGCGAATGAATTTGACGGTACAAAACAGCAATGGCGACGATGCGCAACTTGCTACTACTTACGCCAATGCTTTTACGGCTCAACCTTCGAAACTTCCCTATCGTCCACCACAATCTGTCAAGCCTTTGGTCGATGCCCGCAGATTGCCACTGTTGTTGGTCCGCAGGGGGAGGAGATATTTACCGAAAAATATGGGCGTGTGAAAGTTCACTTTCACTGGGACCGTCATAAAAATCCCAAGGCAGAAGATTCTTCCTGCTGGATCCGTGTATCTATGAATTGGGGTGGCGCCAAATGGGGGCACGTTGCTCTTCCACGCATTGGCCATGAAGTTATTGTTGACTTCTTTGAAGGTGATCCAGACCAGCCTATCATCATCGGCAGAACTTATCACGAGACAAACCAACCGCCATACAACCTGCCTGCGGATAAGACTAAGATGGTAATTCGTTCAAATCCTCATAAAAATGGTTTCGGAGTACCGGGCTTCAACGAACTCTCCTTCGAAGATGAAAAAGGCAGAGAAGAAGTGGATGTTCATGCACAACAAGATATGAACAAAATATTAAACATTAATTATTACTCATATATAAAAAATAAAAAAATATTGTATTAAACGATTATTATTTTGATATAGGAATAAATTATATAAATACATTGAAAAAAATAGGTATAAAAATTATATTTTTGATATTTTTCCAACAGATATCAATCTAATATAATATAAATGTATGAAATAACTTTAATATATTTAAAAGTGTATCTTATAATAAGAAGCTCTAAAGAATTAATGCATTTATCAAATAAAAACGAAATTTTTATTGATTCGACAAAATCGATATCAATAAATTCTAAGAAAGTTTTATAAAGATTGATAATGATTCAATAACTATAAAATCGAAAAAAATAAAGTTAAATTAGGATCCATTATGGCTAAATATATCAAAATTAAACCCTATGATCTTTATATTATAGATTTTTTTGGAAGTGCTAAAATAACATCCGAAGATATTAGGTTATGTATTCCGGAAGCAAATGATGAATATACAGAAGTCGATGAGATACCATCTAATGAGCGACCAATGTCGTGGTCGCCTTGCTATAATGAGGAGATATATAAAAAAATAGTGCTAAGAATGATGATGTACAAGAAAGGTTTAAGTTAGTTGATGTGACAAATTCAGTTACATATAGATCTGCAGAATTAGTGGCAGGCATATCAAGTATACCTCTAAAAAAAATGGGTTAGCCTTGCGGTTAGAAAAGGGGCTTCAGAGTGGTCAAACTTAGGTTCAATATTCATACATAAGACAGGTTTAAGTCAATGGTCTAAATCTGCTATGCCTTTTTTAAGGGCTCCTACGCCTATTATAAATAAAACTGGATTAGACTTGGCTCCCACCGTTGGTTTTAGAGTCGTGATTAGGTGGCTTACGTATATTGGAGCGGCTTTATTGGCTGTTGATTTGATTTCAATGGTTGTTGGGCAGGATGATGACGGGAGAAGGGGTGATAATCATGATAATTATTATGGAGGTGGAGGCTAGTCTGGCGGGGGTGGAGTTTCAGGGCGATGGTGAGTATTGGTAAGGAAATAATTATGCAATATTTATGTGAACGTGAAGATCAAATTGATTCTTATTGTGAATTGATAATTGACAGCTATAATTTAAATTATAATAATTTTATTGAACTTATTTCTTTGGATACGAGAATTGTTAATATATTTAAAATAATAAATAATGAAAAAAAATATCATATTGATAATAAATACGATATCCATAAATGTTATAAAATAATAAAAAATATATTAAATTTATACGATGTAGATAGCAATGAAATATTAAGAAATCTTGGATATAATAACCAATTAAAGTTGTTGAGTAAATTTTCTTTTTTTTGCTTAAAAAATAAAGTAAAAATATATACACCTATATCAAATTATTTTGCTAAATATAAATTGATCGATTTAACATTGAATGAATTCTCATATTTAATGTTTGTTCATAATTTTGATTTTTTTTATAATACGGGTATAAAAATCACAGAAAAATATTTTTTCGATTCATTATTATTTATGCTGAAGTATAATTATCGATATTATGGAATTAAAAGTTCTGTTGATTGGGAAGATATAAATAATATTTTTCTATACAGAAATTAATATTATCGTCATTCATTATGAAGCTGGAGGAATAACGAAATGCCCCCATCAGTACGAAAAGATGACATCGGTTGAGGTCATAGCTGCCGTTATCCCCCGACGGCAGCCACAAGCGGCAGTCCCGATGTCTTTGTGAATGATATTGCAGCTGTCCGGTTGGGGTATAGGTACGCGGCGCATGGCTGTTCCACCTGTCCAGCACCAAATCGTGGCCGCAAGCAAGCGGCGGGTTCGCCCAACCGTGTTTATTAATGGTCGTCCTACCGCACGCATTGGCCATGAAGTTATTGTTGACTTCCTCGAAGGCGACCCCGATCAACTCATCATCATCGGCAGAACTTACCACGAGACAAATATGCCTGCTTATGATCTGCCAAATGATAAGAATAGGATGGTAATTCGTTCCAATACCCATAAAAATGGTCCTGGAGTACCGGGCTTCAACGAACTCTCCTTCGAAGATGAAAAAAGGACAGAAGAACTGCATTTAAGAACTTAAAGAAATTATACTCAATCAACAGGATTCGATAGCCTGAGAATTATAAATAATAATGTTGTTGATTACGTTAAAAATTCCTTATCTCTTAAGTCTGGGGAGTGCATTGAGTTATCCAGTGACAAAACAAAGATAGACCACCCCATTGGAACACATAATATTATAGAAAAATTATAAACATAAATACAGAATTCATAATTCTACATAATTTTTTTGGAAATATTAACCTCGTAAGTGGTTAACTGACAATTATTGACTCCAACTATGATACATTCTTAAATATAAAATATAAATTATATTTTATGTTTATTATTTTATAATAATAATAAATTAAAATCGTTTTTAACTAAATTCATTAAAGTAAATATAAATAGATTTTCATTATGGCAACGATATTGAAGCTTAAAAACGATGATCATTTATATAAAAATTAGCCTGGATCCCCAATATCTTTTGATATAATAATGGACAGGGGGAAGGAAGATATAGATATCTATGATTATGAGGAGGTGGATAAAAAGTCAATTTGAGACGAACCCAAACTTAACTTAAGTACACCTATTGCCAACTCTATCGAAGATAACGACGATATATGGGACTATTTTAAAAACGAAATGGTTAAATATCGGGGGGGTGAATGGTAGCATGAAAAACTTATAAGATGTGGTTGGGATGCATTTGGGATTGACTTAAGCACAAATTATGGGAGAGTAAGTGAAGGTGTCTCGGTTGCAACTACTAAAATTCCTCTTTTTCAAGTGATAAAAACCGTATTACTTTGGCTGGGACATTAGTTATGACGTCAGATTGTATTGGAGGGGGCCATAATATCGCTTGGTGCTGCATCTGGCGGTGAATTTAAGATATTAGAAAATGCTAAAGTATTGAAAATCGCTTGTGGTTGTGGAGCGAGACGAAACAGGTGTACATCCCCAATTCTGTAACTAATCCTCCTGTTGATATCAGGCCCCTATTTGAATTGAACTAAATTGGTGCTATTATGAGATATATTAAAATTATATTGTCGATTTTAATGATATTTTATTGCTTTAAAGCTTACGGAGAAGACGAAAAACAAAGACACACACAATTTGTTGGAAAAAAATATAATATAGATTTGTCTAAACTCGATTATTTTAATAAACAGAGAAATAAAAATTATAACAAATGTAAAACAATAAAAGATATTTGTTATGGTTATGCATACATAAATTGGTATATGAATAGTGATAAAAATTATGATATATTTATACTAGAAAAACAATTATTATTTAATTTTGTTGAAAACAAAGAAAATTCAATTAAAAATGACTACTTTGTAACCATTTCGATATCATGTGAGAATAATAACGGTACTATTAATAAAAGTATAAATATCAACCTATCAAGCATGGCGTTAAATATAGCTATGGGTAACAATTTAAAAATTATTATCGATGATAAAGTTATAAATTTAATTGAACTTAATAATATTTATAGAACAATAAATAATGATGACGCTATTTTTTTTATTAAAAATATTGTTAATGTTGATAATTCAAAAATCCTATTATCTGGGAATACAAATATATCATCATTGTTTGTTAAAGATGAAGGCGATATGCCTTATGATATAATGAATAGAATTTGTCTCGGAAATTGATATCATGCCAACGAGTTTACGCAAAGGTGATAGCGGTTGAGGTCATATCTGCCATTATATCCACCGACGGCAGCGACAAGTGGCAGCCCTGATGTATTTGTGAATGATATTCCTGCAGTTCGCGTGGGGGATAGCTATGCTGCACATGAATGCACTTCTTGTCCGGCACCGGATCATGGCCCCAAGCAATCGGCAGGTTCTCCAACAGTGTTTATTAACGGTCGTCCTGCCGCACTCATTGACGCTGTAATTGATTGTTGATTTCCTTGAAGGTGACCCAGACAGCCCATCATCATCCGGCAGGACGTATCACGAGACAAATATGTCCGCTTATGATCTACAAAATGATAAGACTAAGATGGTAATTCGTTCAAATACCCATAAAAAGGTTCCGGAGTGCCAGGCTTCAACGAACTCTCCTACAAAGATGAAAAAGGCAGAGAAGAAGTCGTTATTCTTGCTCAACATGGTCGGGCTGAAAAACACGACATAACCATACTAATAGAGTGGACAATAATTATGTTAATTCTATTGGTAATAATTATTTATTATCAGTGGAAAATAAAAGTGATACTTACACAAAATGAAAGATTATTTTAAAAGCGGGCTGTGAAAACAAGTTTAATAGGATGGAAGAATCCTATAATTTGGGTGACAAAGGTAGTAAAATCGCCGGTTACTTATTAGGGGAGAAAACGGATGATATAAATGGAAACGGAATATTTTCTCTAAATTCATATGGAAACATAATAATACAAACACGAAGTAACCATATAACAAATGTTACAAAAAGTAAAACTATACAGATAGGAGATGATTTTAATTTAAGTGTAGAAGATTACTTAAATGTAAGTTCACTTAAATTGTCGAATATAGAATTTGGCGATGCTTTGAAAGTTTATGCTGAAAATGGAATGGAATTTATATGTGGAAATTCCCGTATAAATTTAAACAAAAATAAAATAGTAATATCGATTTAAGATATTTTTTTGTTTCGAACAATAAAATTAATTTTTTCTAGGTTATATAAAGTAATTAGTGGAAAAAATTCTTTGAATTGAGGTGCGGAAATGGCTGGCGGAATTACATATGGTGGCAATTATACTGCTTCAGAGTTAGATTCAGATGATCCTACTAAACTAATTGAAATCTATGAAAATGATCCGGAAATCTTTCGAAAAATTATTGCAAAAAACCAACCGCATTACAAACTGATCTGAAGAGAATTCGAAAACAATATGAGAAGGAAATATCTGCAGCAAAGCCTGTCGCGGATTATGTATTAGATTTAGATACAGCAATTACTGGTTCGTATGTGACAGATTTATCGTTAGGTGTAGCATTTACTACCGCTAGATCAGGTGTTCTCGGAAATGCATTGAAAGTAGAAGCTTTATTAATTCATGACACCATAGATAAAGCATTAGATAAGGCGTTAGAAAACATTAATAAAACGGTAGCAATTGTAAGGCTGTTAGCCGAGTTATTTATTAGTGATAGCGAAAATGAACAAGAATTTAGGAAATGCGTTTATGGTAACTTTGATACTATAGATGCTTTAATAAAAGCTGGATATAAAGTAGGAAGTATGGCGAAAAGGATCGTAGCTTCATCACTGCTTTCATTTCTAATAAGAAGATATTCACCTCCAGTTGTTGGGCCACTAGCTATTGGAGCTGAGGTATATTGCGCACTATATGCCGCTGCTGTACGCCTAACTATAGATTTAAAACTAAAATATGGTAGTACGGCTTGGGTGACTATTTTTACTATAATAGAATCCATAATAACCGGCACGTCAAATGCTGCTTTCGCCGGGTTGGACGTAGACAGCAACACTTACATTACCCGTATGATAGAAGTATGTAATAAAGGGACCGATTTAAAGGACAAAGAAGATATTGAAGGGTTTATAAGGAATTTAAAAAAGTTCGGAAACAATTGAATGTGAGATGTCATGTTAAAAATAATTATAAAATTAATACTATCTGTTGTTTTTCATTCGGTTATGGTTTTCGGTATTATGCTTTTGATATTTTTCGTACATTTTTAAAAAAAAGGTTATCGATTTGATTTTTTTGTATATACAATTATTGCATCAATAGTAATTGTTCTATCTATGTATATGTTTTTTTGGGTTAACAAAAAAATAATTGGAAATAAATTTTCTGCTTTTAATGTGAGGGTGTAATAAAGATATAAAAGTTAGTTACGTGAATTAATCAATACGGAAATATGCAAAGATTATTTATGAAACACGGTCTGACAAATGTATTAAAAGGAAGAAAAATTTCAAAATTTTGCACTTTATAATTATACGGAATAAATATACATATTAGAATTTATTATACCTAATACGGTATTGAGCTTTAATGAATGCAACAGATAAGTATATAGATGTTTAATAAAAGATGGTGGTTAGAAAATTATGCCAGCGAGTGTAAGAAAAGGCGATATAGGTTCGGGGCATAGCTGCCATTATCCGCCGAAGGCGACTAAAAGTGGCAGTCCGAATGTGTTTGTGAATGATATTCCTGCGGTTCGGGTGAGGGACAGCTTTGCGTTGCTAGCGAGATGGAACCTAAAGAAGGAAATAGAATCTTTGGTGTTCTAGAAGAGCTAAAAGAGTATGCGGTTCAATATAATCAAAAGGTTGGAGAGGTAATAGAGGAAGTGCTTAAAATCATATTAAAGAGATTTTTGGATGTTCCTGTTGATAAAATTAATAATGATCCTCTATTAGATATTCACGAGGAGAATTTAAATCAATAGAAATTACTTATTCATTTTAAACGTTATTTATATATCAATAGTTTTTATTCCATTTTCTATATATATTTATTATAATTTTAAAAATAGAAATATAATATATTACATATACGATTTTTTTGTATTAATGTTATTTATTTTTTTAAATTTTTTGTATAATATAAATAAAACTAAAATAAGAATGTCTAATATTAAAGAAAATATATTATTTATTTTAACGATGATAATTATATCTTTTTTTGAAAATTATTTGACGGATTATTTTGAAAAAACGCAATCTTTTTTGTCGTTTTATTATTTCATTGTTTTTTTGCTGAGTTTTTTTTCTATTTTTTTATTTATAATTGATTTAATTTATCGATGTGTTATTAAATTTATAAAAAATGGCATAGATCAGTAAGCTCAAATGGATTATTAGAAATACTAACTAGATAAATTAGAGAACCATAAATGCCGGAGATTGATATAAATGGCCTCCAGTGTACGCAAAGGTGATATAGGTTCGGGTCATAGCTGCCATTATCCACCAACGGTAGCGACAAGTGGTAGTCCTGATGTGTTTGTGAATGATATTCCGGCTGTTCGGGTGGGTGATAGCTATGCGGCACATGGATGCTCCACCTGCCCGGCACCAGACCATGGCCGCAAGCAATCGGCGGGTTCTCCAACAGTGTTTATTAACGGCCTCTCTGCTGCGCAAATTGTTAAGGCACCAACGTAAAAGCAAAAGAGTGACAACCATTGATATATTAACCAAGCTTATTGAGACCTGCGGTCAAAGTCTGGTTGATATACGCGACAAAGCAATTCTATTGGTAGCCTTCGCATCAGGCGGTCGACGGCGTTCCGAAATCGCAAGCCTCAGGATGAGCCAATTAACGAGAGAAGCCGACGTTTTAATCGACGCGCGGGATGCGGGGAAGGGGACTATGCCATGCGCTCGAATTAGGCTTGGGCGCACGAAAACCACGACAAATGATGAGGGCGATTATGCACTGATTATGGGTAGACCCGTCGTGGCTTTGTATCAATGGACTGAGCCTGCGCGTATTGATAAAGGCGCAATTTTCAGGTCGATTGATAGATGGGGGAATATCAACAATGTGGCGCTTACAGGCCAGTCGATTAATAATATGATTAAATCGCGCGTCAAAAAAGCCGGATTGGATCCTAACGACTTTTCAGCTCATGCTTTGCGAGCAGGTTATCTCACTGAGGCCGCGCGAAAGGGATATCGCTTCCCGAAGCCATGCAGCAATCAGGCCATAAATCAATACAGCAGGCAGCACGTTATTATAATGACAGTGAGCGCAGATCAGGCTTAGCGGCGCGACTTATCGATTGATAGGTCTTGCTTGTTTTACGTGATAGACAGCAACAACATGAATGATTTGGTTGTCGTCAATCAGATAGCGTATTTCGTACCTTTTATTGACGAGCATTCGCCTTACAGGTGTTTTAGCTTGAACTCGTCTAATAACCGGATAGCTTTCAGGAAAATCTTTTAAGCCTTCAACCGCCTTAACAAGCGTGTCAACCAGTTGCTCCGCCCTTTTCAGACCTGAACCAGACGCTGATTTATCAGTGTATTTTATAAAATTGGTAATCTCATAAAGTTGGTGAAGGGCATACCTTTGCCATCGAACCGCTTTGATAACATGCATATTAAGAAATGGGATCTGGCCAGGGAAGAGGTTTATCTGTGAATTGGCTCATGATGAAGCGCCGAACATCTTCATGCCTATAGCTTTTGGCACCAGGTTTTTCCATTTCTTCCAGTGCCCTGAGCGTGTCAATGTCCATCTCAGCTTCGGTCCAACCTCGTTGAGTCATTTCTTTTAAGTCAAATCCTAAGTCAGGTTCTAAGTCAGGTTCTAACTCAGGTGTTTTAACGCTAGCGTGAGACATCAATTACCTCTCTAAGTGAATATATCTAAATATATATGAACACGTCACAACGTGTCAAATGGTTGTCATCGGGTTATCATTTAGAGCTAAGACAAATCTCGCGAATATCCGGGTCGTCAATCATGTAACAGTTGCCTTCGCATATCGCGCGTTCTTCGGAGTCATCAACCATATAGCACGAGCCTTCACCAGTCTTACCAAGACACAATGCGCGTTCCTGCGGATCTTCAATATCATAACAAGAACCGACTTTTGTTTGACCGAGACATTGTTGTCGCATCTGCCGGTCATCGATTTGATAACAAGAATCCTTGCCCAACAACCCAAGACACAACGCGCGTTCATCAGGGTCATCAATCAAATAACAGTTGCCGTCTGCTTGTGCTCTTACAGCAAAGGCGAAGCTAATGAGAACGATTGATATAATGATAGAGATATTTTTGATAAGCATTTTCATAATCATATTTGCAAAAAATAAAGGCATCAAATGACGCCTTTATTGATAACCTTTTTGTTGCTCAAGACAGAATTATTTTAGACTAACAAACGGCACAGAGTTGTTGGACATCATTGTGTTAGGTAAAGCACCATTCCAACGTTCAGCCTTTGTAAGGTCAATCAAGTCAGGATTGTTATGAAGAGCTTCACTCTTCGCCTTAATAGCCTCTGCTGAGGCTTGACCCTCGATGCGAATTGACTCGGCTTTGCTTTTTGCTGCCGCTAATTGACTATCGGCTCTTGCTTGAGCGCGCGTTACTGTGATTTCGGCTTCAACTTTTGTGCGTTCGAGTTCTTGCTTTTTCGTCTGAACGGCCATTTCTGCCTGGGCACGTTGTTCGGCGGCTTCTTCTACAGCCTTCGAGAAGGTGATGTTTTCAATCTGAACAGCCTCGATCTTAATGAAACCGTCACCAATGCTAGAGATGGCTTTTGTAAGCTCGGTGTTCAGTCGAGTACGTTCACGTATGGCTGTGTCGGCTGTAAAAGTACCAAAAACCGAAGCGATTTGCTCCTTAGCCGGTCGTAGAAGTGTTCTTGAAGCCAAGCTGTCGAGTGTGGCGAAGTTTCGATAGATATTTTCGACCTCACCGGGCAATGCAGAATAGTTTATCGAGAACGTAACAGTCGCGGTTTGTCGATCAGATGTATAAACAGGCACGTCCTTAAAATCGACGGTTTGAGTGCGAATTGAGATAAATTTGGCGTCGTCAATAAATGGCTTTTTCCAATAAATTCCAGGTTCTGACGTTCCGATAATTTTTGAATTCGACAAAATGACTGCTCGTTCGCCTTCGTCGACAACGTAAAATGAACCGCCAATGATGGATATTGCTATGATAAAGGCAAAAACGGGAAGTATTGCCGCCCCAGTTTTAAAAATGGTCATTTATTTGGTTTTTCCTTATTTTGATTTTTATGATCTTGGCGCGTCAATGCCCATTTGAAAGCTTGATAGGCGCCGATGCCTATCAGACATCCCACGACAAAACCGCCTATAAGTCTGTAAATCATGTCGATTACCTTATAGAGTTGTGAAGGTTTTTAAGATTGAGAGCGATTAAATTCGCTAAAATTGAAACAATCTCGCTTTATGTTTATAGCGAGATTGCTTGTTGACGCTTGAGGGGCGTTTCAAGCTGGAAGATTAAGCCGCTTCGGCCGTGTCGTGGAATAGGGCATACAAACCTAAATCCGGTCTATTTAGTTCTTCGCAAACATAACGCCACACATACACAGAATGCTCGGCAACTGAATAAAATATTCGATCAAGCTTGGGATCGCCTTTTGATTTTCTAAATGTAGCGCCGTTCCAGCGACCAATTGTTGCGAAATGATGGGCGATTGTTTGAGTGTCAATGTCTCTGGTTTTTGGGGCAAATGGATGATATTTGCTACCCAATGCGGCGTGCATATAGATTTTTTCAAGTTCTGTAGTGTTCATTAAAATTTGTTTTGTTGTTTGAGATCAAAATATCGCCGAAAGCCAATCGACCCAAAGATTGAAACCTCGACAGACACCTCCGGGGAAGAAAACGAGACCGACAATCGCGAGTATGACGTTGTCATGCCATAAAGCCTCTACAACATGCGTTCCGAGAAAAAACGTGAACGAGTTCCATATGAGAAATAATATGACGTCAACCTGATGTCTCAATTTTCTGCCTCAATGCTTAATTTTGTTATTAGCAACTTAGCAAAAAAATAAGCGGATGACTCTGGGGTAATTAAATTTTCGTCATTTCGTCATTTCGCCATTTCAAGTTGCTGTTGCGCCATGTTATGGCAAACTTCGGAATAGATAGTGTTCAGGCCATTTTGGACGGTAAGAATATAGAATATGGTGATAAGTCAATCATCTAAGGATAAATATTAAATCAGTCATTTGATTTAGTAGTAGTGGGGGTTATGTATGGAATTCCCCTTCGCATGAAGGCAACAGGGATATTGGTAATGCTTTGGTGATCTCGAATGATCCTGACTATTGCCGTTCGCCCAAGGATATCATTCCCGATAATATTTAAGCTTATCAATCAAATAATGCCTAACAGTGAATTCTGTTCGCGTGATTTGACGACTAAGAAAAAATGTATTCATTTGTGAATAAACTGTGTGTTTTATTTAATATATGATGGAAATATCTGGATTTTTGAAAAACATTTAATCTTAATGCGAATAA
>NZ_LXYU01000004.1 GCF_001952075.1 Ditibartonella apis | reverse complement strand
AATTTTAATTGTTAAGGAGCGTCTTTGAAAAAAGACGTTCCGGTTGACAGGGATAAAAAGAGTATGAACGGTCAGAACATCCGCATTCGCTTAAAAGCGTTTGATCACCGGATTCTTGACGCATCGACACGTGAGATTGTGTCGACCGCCAAGCGTACTGGCGCCAATATCCGTGGACCGATTCCGCTTCCAACGCGAATCGAGAAGTTCACGGTTAATCGTGGGCCGCACATCGACAAGAAGAGCCGTGAGCAGTTTGAAATGCGTACACATAAGCGTCTTCTTGATATTGTTGATCCGACGCCGCAGACAGTGGACGCGCTTATGAAGCTCGACCTTTCTGCTGGTGTTGATGTCGAGATCAAGCTTTAAGGCTTGGGGACGGAAGGAACGAACCCGATGCGTTCAGGTGTAATAGCACAAAAGCTGGGCATGACCCGCGTCTATAATGATGCCGGAGAACATGTACCTGTTACGGTTCTTCGTTTGGAGAATTGTCAGGTTGTTGCTCAGCGTACAGTTGAGAAGAATGGCTACACAGCTGTTCAGTTAGGCGTAGGGCTTGCAAAGGTGAAAAATACTTCTCAAGCGTTGCGTGGTCATTTTGCAAAAGCTTCGGTCGAGCCGAAAGCTAAAATTGCTGAATTTCGTGTAAGTCCCGACAATCTTTTGGAAGTCGGGGCTGAGATTACTGCGGAGCATTTTGTTCCCGGTCAATTGGTTGACGTCACCGGTACGTCAATTGGTAAAGGTTTCGCCGGTGTTATGAAACGTCATAACTTTGGTGGACATCGTGCATCGCACGGTAACTCCATTACACACCGTGCCCATGGTTCGACAGGTCAACGTCAGGATCCGGGTAAGGTCTTTAAAGGTAAGAAAATGGCTGGCCATATGGGGCAGACACGAATTACAACTTTGAATATCGAAGTTGTTTCAACCGACGCTGATCGCGGGTTGATTTTGGTTCGTGGCGCAGTTCCGGGGTCGAAAGGTGCCTGGATATTGGTGCGGGATGCAATTAAGAGGAGCGTTCCTGAAAATGCACCGAAACCGGCCGCCTTGCGTCAGCCAAAGAATGCAAAAACAGATGCTGCTGCCCCCAAGGCGGAAGCCACAGTCGCTGAGGGAGCCTGATAATGGATCTCATCATAACAACTCTTGACGGCAAGGATGCTGGTAAGCTGAAGGTTTCTGAAGATATCTTCGGATTGGAACCCAGAGAAGACATCCTGCAACGTGTTGTCCGCTGGCAGCTCGCTCGTCGCCAACAAGGTACTCATCAAAGCCAGACACGCGCTGACGTGTCCCGCTCGGGTGCCAAGATGTATAAGCAAAAGGGCACGGGGCGTGCTCGTCACTCTTCTGCTCGCGTTCCACAGTTTCGTGGCGGCGGTAAGGCTCACGGGCCGGTTGTTCGCAGCCACGCTCATGAACTTCCGAAGAAAGTTCGCGCTTTGGGATTGCGTCATGCTTTGTCGGCAAAAGCCAAATCCAAGGATTTGATTATTGTTGACGAATTGAATGTCAAAGAAGCCAGGACCAATGTTCTTGTCAAAGACTTTGCTAAGCTCGGCTTTTCAGACGCATTGTTAATCGGCGGTGAAGCAATCGATTTGAAATTTTCCCGTGCCGCATCGAACATTCCTAATGTAGATGTTTTGCCGGTTCAGGGGATCAATGTTTATGACATTCTGCGTCGTGGCAAACTTGTTTTGTCCAAGGCAGCTGTCGAAGCCCTTGAGGAGCGGTTCAAATGACAGATCTTCGCCACTATGATGTCGTCGTAAGTCCGGTGATCACCGAAAAGTCGACGATGCTGTCGGAAAACAATCAGGTCGTTTTCAAGGTTACGCCGAAGGCGACCAAATCCGAAATCAAGGAAGCTGTTGAGGCTTTATTCGGTGTCAAAGTTACAGCAGTGAATACAACAACCCGCAAGGGTAAGGTGAAACGTTTTAAAGGCGTTGTCGGTCGACAGAGTGATGTCAAGAAAGCGATCGTGACGCTGGCTGAAGGTCAGTCAATCGACGTTTCGACTGGTCTTTAAGAGGCTCGGAGTTAGGAATAATGGCACTCAAGCACTTTAATCCGACCACGCCAGGGCAGCGTCAGCTTGTCATTGTAGACCGTAGCGGTCTTTACAAAGGCAAACCTGTGAAAGCGCTGACCGAAGGTTTGTCGTCGAAAGGCGGTCGTAATAATCACGGCCGTGTAACTGCCCGCTATCAGGGTGGTGGTCACAAAAGAACATATCGCTTTGTCGACTTCAAGCGTTTGAAGCGGGATATGCCCGCTAAGGTCGAACGTTTGGAATACGATCCCAATCGGACTGCATTTATTGCGCTTATCCGTTATGAAGACGGTCATCTGAGCTACATTCTTGCTCCGCAGCGGTTGGGCGTAGGAGATACGGTTGTTGCCGGCGTAAATGTTGATGTTAAGCCCGGTAATTCGATGCCTTTGGGCAATATGCCGGTTGGCACGATCATTCACAATGTCGAGATGAAGCCGGGAAAAGGCGGGCAGATTGCCCGTTCGGCCGGGACCTATGCACAGCTTGTTGGTCGTGATCAGGGTATGGCTATTCTCCGTTTGAATTCGGGTGAACAACGTCTGGTTTCAAGTGGTTGCTATGCGACTGTTGGCGCCGTTTCGAATTCCGATCATGGTAACACAAATGACGGTAAAGCCGGTCGCGCCCGTTGGCGTGGTAAGCGTCCACATGTTCGTGGTGTTGCAATGAACCCGGTCGATCACCCACATGGTGGTGGTGAAGGCCGTACATCAGGCGGGCGTCATCCGGTTTCTCCGTGGGGTAAACCTACAAAGGGCAAGCGTACACGTTCGAACAAGGCGACTGATAAATTCATCATGCGCTCACGTCATCAACGCAAGAAATAAGAGAGGTAGTCTGAAGTGGCTCGTTCAGTATGGAAAGGACCGTTTGTTGACGGCTATCTTCTCAAGAAAGCTGAGAAGGTACGTGCCGGCGGTCGTAACGAGGTTATTAAAATGTGGAGCCGCCGCTCCACGATTTTGCCGCAATTTGTTGGCTTGACCTTTGGCGTCTATAACGGAAACAAGCATGTTCCTGTTTCTGTTTCGGAAGAAATGGTCGGACATAAGTTCGGTGAGTTCGCTCCAACCCGCAGCTATTATGGTCACGGTGCGGACAAGAAAGCGAAGAGGAAGTAATAATGGGCAAAGCTAAGGCTCCGCGCCAGCTTAAAGATAATGAAGCAAAGGCTGTAGCTCGCACAATTCGTGTTAGCCCGCAGAAGCTTAATCTTGTAGCGGCAATGATTCGCGGTAAGAAAGTTAATACAGCTCTTGCAGATTTGACTTTTTCTCGTAAACGCATTGCCGATACGGTGAAAAAGACATTAGAATCTGCGATTGCCAATGCAGAAAACAATCACGATCTGGATGTCGATTCGCTTATCGTAGCGGAAGCTTCAGTCGGTAAATCGATTGTTATGAAGCGGTTTCATGTGCGTGGTCGTGGCCGCGCCAGCAGAATTTTGCGTCCGTTCTCTCATCTTACAATTGTTGTTCGCGAAGTGTCCGATAAAGAGGAGGCCGCATAATGGGTCAGAAGATCAATCCTATCGGGCTTCGTCTCGGTATCAATCGTACATGGGATTCTCGTTGGTATGCTGATACCGGTGAATATGGCCGGTTGTTGCATGAAGATTTGAAAATCCGCAAGTATGTCATGAATGAGTTGAAACAGGCAGCGATTTCGGAAGTTGTTATTGAACGTCCGCATAAGAAGTGCCGTGTAACGATTCATTCAGCTCGTCCTGGTCTTATCATTGGTAAGAAGGGGGCCGACATCGAGAAGTTGCGTCGCAAACTGTCTGAAATGACACATGCTGATACAGCTTTGAACATCGTCGAGGTCCGCAAGCCGGAAGTTGACGCCGAGTTGATTGCACAGTCAATTGCACAGCAGTTAGAACGTCGTGTTGCTTTCCGTCGCGCAATGAAGCGTGCAGTGCAGTCAGCAATGCGTCTTGGTGCTGAAGGTATCCGTATCAACTGTGCCGGTCGTCTTGGTGGTGCTGAAATTGCCCGTATGGAATGGTACCGCGAAGGACGCGTTCCTCTTCATACCTTGCGTGCAGATATTGATTACGGTACGGCCGAAGCCAATACTGCCTATGGTATCTGTGGCGTGAAGGTTTGGGTATTCAAGGGTGAGATTCTTGAACATGACCCGATGGCTTCCGAACGTCGTGCTATTGAAGGCGATAATCAAGGTTCAAACACGAACCGCCGTCGCGAAAACGCCTGATTTTTTAGACGGGCAAAGAAGGATTTGGAGTAGAGAACAATGTTGCAGCCAAAACGCACAAAGTTCCGCAAGCAGTTCAAAGGCCGTATTCACGGTGTTTCGAAGGGTGGTACGGAACTTAATTTTGGTGCCTATGGTCTTAAGGCCATGGAGCCTGAACGTGTTACTGCACGTCAGCTTGAGGCGGCCCGTCGTGCTATCACGCGTCAGATGAAGCGTGCCGGCCGTGTGTGGATCCGCGTTTTTCCGGATGTTCCGGTATCATCGAAGCCTACCGAAGTTCGTATGGGTAAAGGTAAAGGCGCTGTTGAATTTTGGGCAACACGTGTTGCACCGGGACGTATTATGTTTGAACTTGACGGCGTACCCGAAGATGTGGCACGTGAAGCGTTACGGTTGGGCGCATCAAAGCTTCCAATTAAAACACGTTTCGTCCAGCGTATAGCTGAATAAAGGGACTAAGCGATGAAAGCCGCAGAAGTACGGGCTCAGACGCTCGATCAGATGAATGAAGAGTTGGCCAAGCTGAAGAAAGAGCAGTTCAATCTGCGTTTTCAGAAAGCAACCGGTCAGTTGGAAAAAACAGCACGCGTTAAGCAGGTTCGCCGTGATATCGCGCGCATAAAAACAATCGCCCGCCAGAAGGCGGCCGAAAGCAAGGCTTAAGGAAGTTAAGACATGCCTAAACGCATTCTGCAAGGCGTTGTCGTCAGCGACAAGAACGATAAGACTGTTGTAGTCAAGGTAGAGCGGCGCTATTCGCATCCGCTTCTACAGAAGACTGTCAGTCAGTCGAAGAAGTACAAAGCGCATGACGAAAACAACGAATTCAAAGTTGGTGACGAGGTTTTTATTCAAGAATCGAAGCCGATTTCGAAAGATAAACGCTGGGTCGTTGTAAAGAACGGCGCTGCTTAATCAGTCGGATTTTTACATACAGAACGTTGGGTGCTGTTGCGCCCAGCATTTTGTTTTGAAAAAGTCTTAATCATAATTTGACAGGCAAGTCCGAATGTGTCAAATGCACTGCCGGACGTAAACATTTAGAGAAGGCGGCCAGTCATGATTCAGATGCAAACAAACCTCGACGTCGCGGATAATTCCGGCGCCCGTCGTGTCATGTGCATCAAGGTGCTGGGCGGCTCGAAACGGAAATATGCTTCCGTTGGCGACATTATTGTTGTCTCGGTTAAAGAAGCTATTCCTCGTGGCCGCGTAAAAAAAGGTGATGTGATGAAAGCCGTGGTAGTTCGTACTGCCAAGGATATTCGTCGCGCTGACGGTAGTGTTATTCGTTTCGACAAGAACGCTGCTGTTTTGGTTGATAATAAGAAAGAGCCGATCGGTACTCGTATCTTCGGACCGGTTCCCCGTGAACTTCGCGGTAAGAATCATATGAAGATTATTTCGCTCGCGCCAGAAGTGCTATAGGGAGCCGTTGCGATGAATAAAATTCGTAAAGGCGACAAAGTCGTCATCCTGTCCGGTAAGGACAAAGGGCGTAACGGTGAAGTAATCAAGGTTAATCCTGAGGAAAGTACTGCAATCGTTCGCGGTATCAATATGGTCAAGCGCCATCAGCGTCAGACCCAAACTCAGGAAGCTGGTATTATTTCGAAAGAAGCTCCACTTCATATTTCAAAATTGGCCATTGCCGATCCCAAGGATGGAAAACCAACCCGTGTCGGTTTTCGTGTTGAAGAGGGTGGCAAGAAGGTTCGCGTTGCCAAACGTTCGGGAGATCTGATCGATGGCTGATAAGATTCAAGAGCCGCGTTTGAAAACGCAATATATCAAAGTAGTTCGCAAGGCGCTGCAGGATAAGTTTCATTACGAAAACAATATGCAGGTTCCTTACGTTGACAAGGTTGTTCTCAATATGGGTGTAGGAGAGGCAACAGCCGATTCCAAGAAGCCTGCAAGAGCAGCCGAGGATTTGACCCTTATTGCAGGGCAGAAAGCAATTGTAACACACGCACGTAATTCTGTTGCGACATTTAAAGTTCGTGAGGGAATGCCGCTTGGTGCAAAAGTTACATTGCGTAGAGACCGTATGTATGAATTTCTTGATCGCTTGGTAACGATTGCTTTGCCACGCGTTCGCGATTTTCGTGGTCTTAATCCTAAAAGTTTTGACGGTCGTGGCAATTTTGCCATGGGTATCAAAGAACACATTGTGTTCCCGGAAATTAACTACGATCAAGTAGATCAGATCTGGGGTATGGATATCATCGTTTGTACGACGGCGAAAACGGATGATGAAGCACGTGAATTGTTGCGTGGTTTCAATTTTCCGTTCCGTGCGTAACGGCAAGCGTAGCGAGGTAAAATTATGGCCAAAACAAGTGCCGTTGAGAAGAACAAGCATCGCCGTGCGATGACCAAACAGTATGCAGCACGCCGTGCGCGTCTGAAAGCAATTATTATGGATCAGAAAGTGTCTCTTGAAGAGCGTTTTCGTGCATCCATTCAACTTGCCGAGTTGCCTCGTAACTCTGCAAGAGTTCGTATTCGCAATCGTTGCGAAGTTACCGGTCGTCCGCGTGGCTATTATCGTAAATTGAAAATGTCGCGTATTGCATTGCGTGATCTCGGCTCGTTCGGTCATATTCCGGGCGTTGTAAAATCAAGCTGGTAAGAGGAGTTTCGTAAATGTCTATGTCAGATCCTCTTGGAGATATGCTTACACGCATTCGCAATGCTTTGGGACGTAAGAAATCGAAGGTTTCGACACCTGCATCGAGATTGCGTGCTCGTGTCCTTGATGTTCTTCAAACCGAAGGCTATATACGCGGATACAGTCAGATCGATTTCGAGAACGGTAAGTCCGAGCTTGAAATTGAATTGAAATATTTTGATGGCGCACCGGTTATTCGCGAGATTTCGCGTGTTTCTAAGCCTGGTCGTCGCGTTTATGTTTCAGTGAAGTCTATTCCACAAGTTGCTAATGGCCTCGGTATCTCGATCCTTTCGACGCCGAAAGGTGTTATGGCTGATCATGAGGCTCGTGAGCAGAATGTTGGTGGGGAGCTTCTTTGCCGCATCTTCTGATTGATGTCGGAAAAAGCTAGAAAGATAGGTTATAACAATGTCACGTATTGGAAAAAAACCGATTCATGTCCCGGCTGGCATCACTGCTTCAGTTGACGGGCAAGCGATCAAGGTTAAGGGACCGAAAGGTGAGTTGAGTTTTGTCGCTGATGATGAAATTCATCTCAAATTGGAAGATAATGTGGTGCATGTGACACCACGTGATCAGACCAAGGAAGCGCGTTCTAAGTGGGGTATGTCCCGTTCAATGATTGAAAACATCATTGAAGGTGTGAAGAGCGGCTTTCAGAAGAAGCTGGAAATTAACGGCGTTGGCTATCGTGCAGCAATGCATGGTAAAAATGTTCAACTTTCTTTGGGGTTTAGCCATGATGTCATCTATCAGGTGCCCGAAGGTATTACAGTTGCCGTTCCCAAGCCAACAGAAATTCTGGTTTCCGGAATTGATAAGCAGAAGGTTGGTCAGGTTGCTGCCGAAATTCGCGAGTATCGCGGACCAGAACCTTATAAAGGTAAGGGTGTTAAATATGCGGACGAGCGAATCGTGCGCAAAGAAGGCAAGAAGAAATAAGGAACTTGCGTTATGGCTTCGCCTAAAGAAATACTTCAGCGCCGCGCACAGCGCGTTCGCCGTCAGGTAAAAGCGGTCGCTAACGGCCGTATGAGATTGAGCGTTCATCGCTCGAATATGAATATTTATGTTCAGATCATCGATGATTTGCATAGTCGGACCGTTGCATCTGCGTCGACATTGGATAAAGAACTTCGTCCGTCCCTTAAAGGCGGTGCCAATGTCAAAGCAGCAAGCGCGGTTGGCAAGCTTATTGCTGAACGTGCAAAAGCTGCTGGTGTAAAAGAGGTTGTGTTTGATCGTGGTGCTTATATTTATCACGGTCGCATCAAGGCTCTTGCCGATGCAGCTCGCGAAGGCGGTTTGAACTTCTAAATTGATTGCCCGGAGTTTCCGGGCGCTTCGCCGAGGAATTCCTCTCTTTGAAGGGGAATTCTTTTTTGATACGTGCTTCCGGAAAAGAAAAAGGAATTAGGAATGGCACAAAAAGAACGTAATAATCGTGATGAGCGTCATGAAGAACGTGACAGCGAGTTCGTTGATCGTCTCGTACACATCAACCGCGTCGCCAAGGTTGTGAAGGGTGGTCGTCGTTTCGGCTTTGCTGCTCTTGTTGTTGTCGGTGACCAGAAGGGGCGCGTCGGCTTCGGACATGGTAAGGCACGTGAAGTACCGGAAGCGATCCGCAAGGCTACTGAAGCGGCAAAACATGAAATGATTTATGTGCCACTTCGTTCGGGGCGCACACTCCATCATGATGTCGAGGGGCGCCATGGTGCGGGCCGTGTGTTGTTGAGATCGGCTGCCGCCGGTACCGGTATTATTGCTGGTGGTCCTATGCGTGCTGTTTTCGAAACGCTCGGTATGCAGGATGTTGTCGCAAAATCTCTCGGTTCTTCAAATCCTTACAACATGATTCGCGCAACTTTCGATGCGCTGAAGCGTCAGGTCCATCCGAAAGATATTGCCGCCCAACGTGGAATTAAATATTCGACTTTGCAGGCTCGTCGGCAGAATATCATCGGCAACGAAGAATAGTTCGTGGAACTTGCGATATAGAGGAATTAGAAAATGGTTGGGAAAAAAACCCATAGTGGCAAGAAGGTCACTGTTGAGCAAATCGGCAGTCCAATTCGTCGTCCGCAAGTTCAGCGTGCTACGTTGAAAGGGCTTGGACTTAACAAGATGCATCGCCGCAGCACATTGAATGATACACCAGCAGTGCGTGGTATGATTGCAAAAGTAGAGCATCTCGTCCGTATTGTGGACGAAGGCTGAGGATTGTAGGAGTAAAGAACATGAAACTCAATCAACTGCGCGATCAAGAAGGCGCTACAAAGAATCGTAAAAGAGTAGGGCGCGGTATCGGTTCCGGAATGGGAAAGACGGCTGGTCGCGGTGTTAAAGGTCAGAAAGCACGTTCTGGCGTTGCCATTAACGGTTTTGAAGGCGGACAGATGCCGGTTTATCGGCGCTTGCCAAAACGCGGCTTCAATAATCTTTTTGCCAAGAGCTTTAATGAAGTTTCTGTTGGCCGTGTTCAGACAGCGATTGATGCAGGAAAACTTGATGCCTCAAAGACTGTGGATAGTGCGGCTTTGAAAGCTGCCGGCGTTATCCGCCGCGAAAAAGACGGTTTTCGTCTTTTGTCGGATGGTGAATTGAAGGCAAAAGTTACCTTTGATGTTGCCGGTGCCTCTAAAGCAGCTATCGAGAAAGTAACAAAGGCCGGTGGCGTTGTTAACGTTCGCGCTGCTGCTGAATAAGTTATTTTCTTGAGAAAAATTCGGTCCGGTGTGATGTGAATAGCATTCATTCCGGACTTTTTTTATGCAGGATTTATCGTTGCAAAAACTATTTTTATCAGGCAAAACGGCTTTGAGTTAAAATAGGTTTAACTAACATTGTTTCTCTTTGCGTTTTTTTGCGTAGAGAGTTAAAAGCATGTGTTAATTTTCGTGGTTCAACACCATGGATAAAACCGGAGAGATTTTATGGCATCCGCCGCAGAACAACTGGCTTCCAATCTTAATTTTAGTGCTTTTTCGCGTGCTACCGAGCTCAAGAAACGTATTTGGTTCACTTTGGGTGCATTGCTCGTATATCGTTTTGGCACCTATATACCAATGCCGGGAATCAATGTTGATGCACTAAGACAAACTTTTGCGCAACACGCGTCTGGTGTTTTGGGATTGTTCAATATGTTTGCCGGTGGAGCTGTTGGACGTATGGCCATTTTTGCTCTGGGTATTATGCCATACATTTCCGCATCCATTATCGTGCAGTTGATGACGTCGGTTATTCCCTCGCTTGAAGCCTTGAAAAAAGAAGGTGAGACCGGCCGGAAGATTATTAACCAATACACGCGTTATGGCACTGTTTTATTGGCGCTCATTCAGGCCTACGGCATTGCTATTGCGCTTGAAAGCGGGATGGGGACGGGCTTACAAATTGTTACAGATCCTGGAATGATGTTCAGGATTACTGCTGTTATTACGCTTACAGGCGGTACGATCTTCTTGATGTGGCTTGGTGAACAAATCACCTCGCGTGGGGTCGGAAATGGTATTTCGCTGATCATCTTTGCGGGTATCGTTGCAAACCTTCCCTCCGCCATTGCTCAACTCTTGACAGCACACGCGCAGGCAGATCTGTCGACGTTCATGCTGCTTGCTATTATCGTTATTTGCATTGCGGTTATTGCTGTTATCGTTTTTGTTGAACGTGCACAAAGACGCATCATTATTCAGTACCCTAATCGCCAAATGGGCAACAGAATGTTCAAAGGCGATACTTCGAATTTGCCACTCAAACTCAATACTGCCGGCGTTATTCCTCCGATTTTTGCGTCGTCACTTTTGATGTTGCCTGCAACAGTTAACAATTTTTCGCAAAACATGCCTCATTGGCTGCAGGCAATTTCCTTTTCATTGAGTCATGGACAACCGCTTTACATGGTTGTTTATGCCGGACTGATGGCATTCTTCTGCTTTTTCTATACGGCGATTGTATTCAATCCGAAAGATACAGCTGATCAGCTGAAAAAACATTCCGGGTTTATTCCGGGAATAAGGCCTGGAGAGCGGACTGCTCAGTATATTGACTATGTACTGACACGCATTACCGTTGTTGGTGCGATTTATATTATTCTTGTTTGCCTTTTGCCAGAATTTTTGATGTCGACATTGCATGTTCCGTTCTATCTCGGCGGTACGTCACTGTTGATCGTTGTAACAGTTACACTTGACACGATTGCGCAAATTCAAGGGCATTTGGTTGCTCACCAATATGAAGGTTTGCTCAAAAAATCAAAACTCAGGAGCGGGAAAAGAAATAGATGAAACTGATTTTTTTAGGACCACCCGGTGCCGGTAAAGGTACGCAGGCAAAAATTCTGACTGAAAAATATGGTATTCCTCAATTGTCGACCGGCGATATGTTGCGGGCCGCAGTTGCAGCAGGAACCGAAGTCGGCAAGAAGGCCAAGTCTATTATGGATGCTGGCGGGCTTGTTTCAGACGAGATCGTGAACCAGATTGTTTCTGACCGGATTGATGAACCTGATTGCTCGAAAGGTTTTATTCTTGATGGGTATCCACGCACTGTCGGTCAAGCCGAAGCGTTGCAAGAAATTCTGAAACATAAACATACGAATTTGGATGCGGTCATCGAACTTGTTGTTGATCAGAATGCGCTTGTCAATCGTATGAAGACTCGCGTTGCAGAAACAATTGCTGCAGGTGGAAAAGTTCGCTCGGATGATAATCCGGAAGCTTTTGCCAAACGCCTTGTGGAATATGGTCAGAAAACTGCTCCTTTGTCGCAGTTTTATGAAAAAACCGGTTTGTTGAAAAAAATTGATGGTATGGCCTCTGTCAAGGATGTCACACTGGCAATTGAAAAAGCACTTCACTAAAGACAGTCCGGCTTATAAGTGAAAGGGGAGTTGACTTTTGCGGTGAAATCCGTCAAAGACAGCACAATTTCATTTTTTTGAGAGATGATTGGAATCGGCTTTGTGTGCGGTTCTGGTCGCTTTGTGTTCCAACTGCTGGTAGTTGCGACACAAATGGTTGAAATTTAATTTAAGGAGAACAGGCGTGGCTCGTATTGCTGGCGTCAACATCCCGACGAATAAGCGCGTTATTATCGCTCTTCAGTATATTCACGGGATTGGACCGAAATTTGCTAAAGAAATCGTTGATAAAGTCGGTATTCCTGCTGAACGCCGTGTGAGTGAACTTTCGGATGCTGAAGTTCTTCAAATCCGTGAAGCTATCGATCACGATTATCAGGTGGAAGGTGACCTTCGTCGCGAAGTTTCTATGAATATCAAGCGTCTTATGGATCTTGGTTGCTATCGTGGTTTGCGTCATCGTCGTTCGTTGCCGGTTCGCGGTCAACGTACACATACCAATGCACGTACCCGTAAAGGTCCGGCACGGGCTATTGCCGGTAAAAAGAAATAATTCACACGTGAATTTACTTCAGTTTGCCTGAAAGCAGAAAACATTGTTTTTTGTTCGGGGTGATTGGAGCTAATAAGGTGTAGCCGCTGGAGATACGGCGGTGCAGAGATCAGTGAAAGGAAAATTATGGCCAAAGAGCCTACACGTATTCGCCGTCGCGAACGTAAAAATATCTCGTCGGGCGTTGCTCATGTCAATTCGACATTCAACAATACTCTTATAACAATCACCGATGCTCAGGGAAACACAATTTCCTGGTCGTCAGCTGGGGCTCAGGGCTTTAAAGGTTCGCGTAAATCGACACCTTTTGCGGCGCAGGTCGCTGCAGAAGATTGTGCAAAAAAAGCGCAAGATCACGGTATGCGGTCACTTGAAGTTGAAGTTTGCGGACCAGGTTCGGGTCGTGAATCCGCTTTGAGAGCACTTCAGGCTGCAGGTTTTATTATTACATCTATTCGTGATGTGACACCCATTCCGCATAATGGTTGCCGTCCGCGTAAGAAACGCCGCGTTTAATCCGGTTGTTTTTCGGTGTCAGAGCTTTGCTCTGGCGTTCAAGCTGGCCGTCACGGCTGAATGGTGGCGGAAGTAAAGGACAGGAATAGGAATATGATCCAGAAAAACTGGCAGGAACTGATTAAGCCTAATAAAGTCGAGTTTCAGACTCAAAACGGTTCGAACAAGGCTGTTGTGATTGCTGAGCCTTTGGAACGCGGCTTTGGTTTAACGTTAGGTAACGCTTTACGGCGCGTATTACTGTCTTCTTTGCGCGGTGCAGCTATCACTGCTGTGCAGATTGACGGCGTGTTGCACGAATTCTCGTCAATACCCGGCGTACGGGAAGATGTTACAGATATTATTTTGAATATCAAAGAAATCGCCATCCGTATGGAAGGCGAGGGTCCGAAACGCATGGTCGTTCGTAAAGAAGGACCGGGTGTTGTCACTGCGGGGGATATTCAGACAGTCGGCGATGTCGAAATTCTCAATCCTGAACACGTTATTTGCACACTCGATCAGGGTGCCGAAATCAGGATGGAATTTACAGTGAATGCAGGAAAGGGTTATGTTCCTGCCGATCGTAACCGTAGCGAAGATGCTCCGATAGGTCTTATCCCGGTTGATAGTCTTTATTCGCCAATTCGCAAGGTTTCATACAAAATCGAGAACACCCGTGAAGGGCAGGTTCTTGATTATGATAAATTGATCCTGACCGTTGAGACAAATGGTGCAGTGAGTGCAGAGGATGCAGTTGCTTTTGCTGCCCGTATTCTGCAAGACCAGCTTTCTGTATTCGTCAACTTTGAAGAACCGCAGAAAGAAGCTCCGCAAGAGCAGGTTTCCGAGCTTGCATTTAACCCGGCATTGCTCAAAAAGGTGGATGAGCTGGAACTTTCCGTTCGTTCTGCCAATTGTCTTAAAAATGACAATATCGTTTATATTGGCGATCTTATCCAGAAGACGGAAGCAGAAATGCTGCGTACGCCGAATTTTGGACGTAAGTCGCTCAATGAAATCAAGGAAGTTCTTGCTTCAATGGGACTTCATCTTGGCATGGAAATCCCCGCTTGGCCGCCCGAGAATATCGACGACCTGGCAAAACGTTATGAAGATCAATACTGAGTTAGAAATTAAGGAGAAGGCTCATGCGCCATGGTAAATCAGGCCGCAAGCTGAACCGCACTGCTAGTCACCGTAAGGCGATGTTTGCCAATATGGCAACGTCACTGATCGAGCATGAGCAGATCGTGACGACGCTTCCAAAGGCAAAAGAAATTCGTCCAATTGTTGAAAAGTTGGTAACATTAGGTAAGCGTGGAGGTCTCCATGCACGCCGTCAAGCCATCTCGGCAATTCGTGATGCAAAGCAGGTTGCAAAGTTGTTCGATACTTTGGCACCGCGCTACGCAACGCGCAATGGCGGCTATCTGCGTATTATGAAAGCCGGTTTCCGTGCCGGTGACAATGCCCCTCTGGCTGTTGTCGAGTTTGTTGAACGCGACGTGAATGCCAAGGGTGCTGCAGATAAAGCACGTGTTGAAGCAGCAGCCAAGGAAACTGAAGCTGCCTGATAGCTTGCTTACAAAGCACTTCGAAGAACCCGCTTTTATAGCGGGTTTTTTTGTTTTCTATAATGTTTCGAATTTCTTCAATGCGGTAAGGCGCTCACCTTCGTCTTCAATAGGAAGATACAAATTGTCGCGAATTTTTTAAATCTCATTCTGTTGAATGATTGCATGAAAATCTTGGGATGAGAGTCGCGTAACGTTATCCGGTTATGTTCCAAAAAATATGTGTATACAAAACAAGGAAAAGAGCAGCACGTAAATATTGTTCTGCAAGTCGTATCCGACAGAATTGAACACCAGTGGGATTGGTATTTGAACATTGGCGAAAAGAGAAAAGCATTTTAAACGGGAAATCGATTGTGCCTTGTAGTGCGTGTGGGCGTAATCTCGCAGCGGAAATTACTCGCTGTGTTTTTGTGTGCGGGTACGAAACTTGATGTTGTAGGGAATATTCGACGCACGCAATGCTTCATCATTTTGAATGCGTGTCTAAAATACGAGTGGGAGTTGGGCTGCCGTTCCTTGCAAGAGTGCACGTGAAGTATGATTACAGAAGTCTTGGCTTCCCGAATGAAAATTCCATTGGATGATGCTTGAAAAATATCGTTTGCTCCTTCACAAAAAGCATCGAAGAAACGGATAAAAGATATGAAAAAAAGGATGGTTCCGATATCGTTCTTTTGCCAAAATCATCAATAAAATGGCAGTTGAGTTAAAAATAAGCTTTCAGAGATAAGTCTCATTGAGAAATGCTTAAAAATACCAGGCTGTCTCTGCTATTGTGAAAAGAGAATCTATAATAAGGAATCGATGATGAAGCTGTCTTTCAAGGCCATTGTTCTTTTCAGCATTTTAACAGTCATTCTGCCCCAGGCAGGATTTTCCGAAGTGCCTCAATCTCAAGCGGAAATTAAACTGAGTTTTGCGCCGCTTGTTAAAGCAACTGCACCTTCGGTGGTCAACGTCTATGCTGCCAGAATTGTAAAAGCGCGTTCTCCTTTCGCTAACGACCCTTTTTTTGAACAGTTTTTTGGTCAATCGCTTCAAAATGCTCCATCAAGAAGACAGTCCTCACTAGGTTCCGGCGTGATTGTTGATCAAAGTGGTCTGATCGTTACGAACTATCATGTTATCCGTGATGCGGATGAAATAAAGGTTGCTTTGTCGGATGGTCGCGAATTCGAAAGCAAGGTGATGTTAAAAGACGAGGCAACGGATATTGCGGTTTTGAAAATCACTCCAAAGGGTGCGCCATTTCCGGTTTTGCCATTGGGCGATTCTGATGCCGTCGAGGTGGGAGATCTGGTTTTGGCAATTGGTGACCCGTTCGGAGTAGGCCAAACCGTCACAAGTGGCATCGTTTCAGCTCAAGCACGCACACGCGTCGGCATTTCCGATTTCGATTTTTTCATCCAGACCGACGCACCGATTAATCCAGGCAATTCGGGCGGAGCACTTATTGATATGAAAGGGGAATTGATCGGTATCAATACGGCGATATATTCGCAATCGGGCGGTTCGGTTGGAATCGGCTTCGCAATCCCGGCAAACTTGGTAAAAACTGTTGTTGATGCTGTGAAAAGGGGCGAACAGACATTTGAACCGCCTTATATTGGTGCATCATTTCAGAACGTAACAGCAGATGTTGCCGAAGGGCTCGGAATGGATCAGCCTTATGGAGCCATTATAACCGATGTTGCCAAACAAAGCCCTGCCGAGAAGGCTGGACTTAAAATCGGTGATGTTATCCTGAAAGCAAATAACATCCGTATTGATAATCCTGATAGCCTTGGTTACCGGTTAATGACAACGGGTATCGGTCACACGCTGGATATCGAATATCTGCGAAACGGCAAGACAGCCAATACCTCCATATCACTCACTTCTATTCCCGAAAACGAGATTGCACGTCCCGAAAAATTGTCGGGAAATACGCCTTTTTCCGGTGCTGAAGTGATGAATTTGACGCCGATGAATGCACGGCGTTTTCATGTGGCACCGGATTCAAACGGCGTTGTCATCAATGATGTTGAAGATAACAGCAATGCTTCAGGATTGTTTCAACGGGGTGACATTATTCACGGCCTTAATGGCAAGGAAGTCAAAACTGTTGCCGATCTGAAAAAAATTCTATCAAATGGCCAACCGCGCATCTGGCAACTCGAATACGAACGCAACGGCATGTTGGTTCGGCAATTTGTGCGTTGAGGTGTTTTCTTGGTAAACGACCTTTTTTCATCTTCGTCTGATCCGGAAATGGATAAGACAAAACCGCTAGCCGAGCGCATGCGGCCGCAACATTTGTCTGAAGTGATCGGGCAGGAGCATCTTACCGGCCCAGAGGGTGCGTTGACCCGAATGATCAAGTCCGGCTCTATGGGGTCAATGATTTTCTGGGGACCACCTGGAACCGGTAAAACGACTGTCGCGCGGCTTCTTGCCGGCGAAACGAAATTGGCTTTCGAACAGGTTTCAGCAATCTTTTCCGGTGTGGCAGAGTTAAAGAAAGTATTCGAAAGTGCGCGGGCGAGACGCATGTCGGGTAGGCAAACTTTGCTTTTTGTCGATGAAATTCATAGGTTCAATCGAGCCCAACAAGATAGTTTTTTGCCTGTTATGGAAGATGGCACCGTTATTCTTGTAGGGGCTACGACCGAAAACCCTTCATTTGAACTTAATGCGGCCTTACTTTCCCGTGCACGTGTTTTAACATTTTATCCGCTCGACGAAAAAAGTTTGGCAACAATTATAGCAAGAGCTGAAAAGATCGAAGGTAAGGCTCTTCCTGTTGATGATGGAGCACGAGAAATGCTGGTGCGTATGGCTGATGGAGATGGCCGTGCAGTGCTGACAATGGCCGAAGAATTATGGCGGGCAGCAAGACCGGATGAAGTTTTCGACGATAAAACACTCCAAAAGATCGTACAGAAAAGGGCTGCAATTTATGACAAAGGGCGGGATGGTCATTACAATCTGATTTCGGCGCTTCATAAATCGGTTCGCGGGTCCGATCCCGATGCTGCACTTTATTATCTTTCACGTATGTTGGATGCCGGCGAAGACCCGCATTATATTGGTAGACGCCTTGTGCGTATGGCTGTTGAAGATATTGGTCTTGCTGATCCGCAAGCTCTTTTGATCGCAAATGCAGCAAAAGATGCTTATGATTATCTCGGGTCGCCGGAAGGGGAACTTGCTTTTGCCGATGCGTGTATTTATCTCGCAACCGCTCCGAAATCCAATGCCGGTTACGTGGCATTTAATAAAGCGATGCGTTCTGCGCGTGAAAACGGTTCCTTAATGCCGCCAAAATCTATCCTTAATGCTCCAACAAAACTTATGAAGCAGGAAGGTTATAGCGAAGGCTATCATTATGATCATGACGAACCGGATGCCTTTTCGGGGCAGGAGTATTTTCCCGAAAAAATAGGCCACCAGCACTACTATGATCCGCCGGAACGCGGCTTTGAACGTGAAATAAGAAAACGCCTTGAATGGTGGGAAAAATTACGTAAAGAGCGCAGAGAAGAAAAATAAACTCGGTATTTCGCTATAAAAATTGTATTCATGTAGTGAAATCCGGAAAACCACGTCTATAATCTCCAACAGGAGATTAAAGTGAATCCACTCTAATGGAGATTACAAACAATGTTGAAAAAGTTGGGCATCCTTTTTCTATCAGCAAGTTTTTTAACCGCATGTGAAACCACAAATCCCTATACCGGCGAAAGTCAGGTATCGAAAACGGCAACGGGCGCAACGATCGGTGCCGTAGCAGGTGCCCTTGGTGGTCTGATGGTTGGCGGATCAAGTCATGCGCAAAGAAATGCTGTGCTGATCGGCGCCGGCGTTGGCGCACTTGGTGGCGGCCTTATCGGCAATTATATGGATCGTCAGGAAGCTGAACTTCGTCAACAATTGCAGGGAACTGGCGTATCTGTTACCCGTGTTGGTGATCAGATACGGCTCAATATGCCGGGCAATATCACTTTCAATACCGATCAGGATTCAGTCAAAGGGCAATTCTATCCGGTTTTGAATTCTGTTGCCATTGTATTGAAAAAATATAACAAATCTCTGGTGGATGTTTTTGGTTTTACAGATTCGACCGGAAGTCTTGAACATAATCAGGATCTGTCACAAAGGCGTGCACTTTCGGTTGCCAATTACCTTAACAGCCAAGGCATTGATGGACGCAGACTTGCGGTTCAAGGCTATGGCCCTTCTAATCCGATTGCCTCCAACGACACTGTGGAAGGCCGTTCTCAGAACCGTCGTGTAGAAATCCAGATTGCACCGTTGCGTCAGGACGGCTATTGATTTTCTGTGAATTAAAAATTTGTTTTTCTAAAACCGCCGATCAGATCGGCGGTTTTATTTTATTGAGTTTTTCCATGAGTGAAAAGAACATTAATAGAACAAAATGACATAAAATAACAAAATCAACGTGTTATATGGCTTGTCAAAAAAGAACAAATAGTGTACAAATGAACCATCAAATAAATGAACGCTCTGGCTTCATATGTTAGAAAAGGTTAGTGTAAGATGTCACAAAATACATTGCGACTCGTTGAGGATAAAACAGTGGATAAATCAAAAGCTCTGGATGCCGCACTATCCCAGATTGAACGTTCGTTTGGCAAAGGCTCTATCATGCGCCTTGGCGATAACAAACATATTGTCGAAATCGAAACAATTCCGACAGGTTCGTTATCGTTGGATATTGCGCTTGGAGTAGGAGGACTTCCAAAAGGTCGTATCGTAGAAATTTATGGGCCTGAAAGTTCTGGTAAAACAACTTTGGCTCTTCATACAATTGCCGAAGCACAAAAACGCGGCGGCATTTGCGCTTTTATTGATGCCGAACATGCACTTGATCCGGTTTATGCCCGTAAACTTGGTGTCGATATTGAAAACCTTCTCATTTCGCAGCCGGATACAGGAGAACAAGCTCTGGAAATTACGGATACATTGGTGCGCTCCGGTGCGGTCGATGTTCTTGTTGTCGATTCTGTGGCTGCACTTACGCCACGCGCTGAAATCGAAGGCGAGATGGGAGATTCGCTTCCCGGCTTACAAGCCCGTTTGATGAGTCAGGCATTACGCAAATTGACCGCGTCCATTTCACGTTCGAATTGCATGGTTATTTTTATCAACCAGATTCGTATGAAGATCGGTGTTATGTTCGGCTCGCCCGAAACGACAACGGGTGGTAATGCATTAAAATTCTATTCGTCTGTCCGTTTGGACATCCGTCGTATCGGTTCTATCAAAGACCGTGATGAGGTTGTTGGTAACCAGACACGCGTCAAGGTCGTCAAAAACAAGCTTGCTCCTCCATTCAAGCAAGTTGAATTCGACATTATGTATGGCGAAGGTATCTCGAAGCTCGGTGAACTTATCGATCTTGGTGTGAAGGTCGGCATTGTCGAGAAGTCCGGTGCGTGGTTCTCGTATAATTCCCAGCGTTTGGGGCAAGGGCGTGAAAATGCCAAACAGTTTCTTCGCGATAACAAGGAAGTGGCTGACGAAATCGAGGCAGCTTTACGTCAAAACGCCGGTCTGATTGCAACAGAACTTCTTGAAAACGGTGGTCCGGAAGCTGATGATGAAAGCGCAGCAGGCTGATCCTGCTTTATTGAAACCGACACAGATAGTTAGAGTGGTTTCAGGATCGAAAATTTGTCCATGCCAACGTGAAAACGTTAAAGAATTTATCGGTTCTGTATCTGGTTTATAATTGAATGAAGGGCGTGAGCAGAAAGGCTGGCGCCCTTTTTTGATTGTTCTGTTAGCGTTTATGGATAATGAGGTTGGCAGTTAATATAAATGTTGTTCGATAGAAGTTGAATTGTAAAGGCTAGCTAATAAAGCCGTCAGGAAAAACCCACTGGGAAAAAACGGCAGGAATAAAATCCTCAGGAAAATGCCAGCAGGATATGTGTCTATGTCGGAGTGAAACGGCATTGTTCTGTCGAAACGATATTCGCTTTGCAGTTGTTGTGCGTGACTACACAGTTTTTCATGATGATTCTTCTGGCTTCATTCCAAAAGCGTTCCTGGAATTTCCTAAAATACCCTGAAATTCTATGTATAGCGCGTGGTACTTTTACGTAAATGAAGTGTTCGGAGTTCTGTTCTTATCGGTGCGAGGTGCTATCGTTTTAATAGCGGTTTGATCAGGCACTTCAGGAAATCAGACTGAACGGATAAAAGTTCGGTCTAGTGAACTCTTTTATTCGCTATTGCAAAAAATTGTCGTGGTCTTGGTATCTCATGGAATTATCGCGGAATAATGAGCTGTGTTCCAATTTTACGAATTATCGTGCTTCGAGTTGGTATTCGACCGATTGCTGACGGCAATTTTGAAATTCGCGGATGAGAGTTTATCGGATGCGGTTTACTGTTGATTTCAGGATTAAATAATTAAGAGGAACAAGATCCGATTTGCTGCAGGTAAATTGAAGAAAAACCGTTTTAACACCAAAAAATATTGCGGTAATTCAAAGAAATCTTTCTGACGCAATTGATCGAAAATGTCCGAGGTAACACATTCCGATAGGGATTTATGCGATAGAGCGGTGGCTATAGGAAAAACCGACAATGGGATAGCCATTGAATTTAAGCGGGGAAAAAGTGTTGGTAGGAGGTGGTTGCTTTCGTCACCGCCCATTAAAGTTGTTGAGATAATGTTTGAATAAGCGCTTTTTTTAAGCTCGTGGCATATGTTTCAAGTGTTTTCTGTTGATCTACTTTGCTTGAGGCAAAAAGCACCGGATTTAGCATTCACATTGCGGGATTGGCGTGAAAAAGTGGTTTCCAGATTGGCGAATATGCTCTAAAAGGCAGTCAAATATATTTTTAAAAATCCGGCGGGCAGGATTAAGCTCAGCGGCGAGTACAGGTGTCAGTTATGAATAGTGTTAACGAGATCCGGTCAACATTTCTGGATTATTTCCACAGAAACGGGCATGAAATTGTCCCATCCAGTCCGTTGGTTCCGAGAAATGATCCGACCTTGATGTTTACCAATGCGGGAATGGTACAGTTCAAGAACGTGTTTACCGGTCTTGAACAACGCCCCTATAAAAGAGCAACAACAGCGCAAAAATGCGTTCGCGCCGGCGGTAAGCATAACGACCTGGACAATGTGGGCTACACAGCTCGCCACCACACATTTTTCGAGATGCTCGGTAACTTCTCTTTTGGTGATTATTTCAAAGAACAGGCCATCTATTTTGCCTGGAATTTGCTTACTAAAGAATTCTGTCTGCCGAAAGAAAAGCTGCTTGTTACTGTCTATCATGAAGATGATGCGGCAGCCGAGTTATGGAAGAAAATAGCCGGTCTTCCGGACGACAAAATTATCCGGATTTCAACCAATGACAATTTCTGGGCTATGGGTGACACGGGTCCTTGCGGACCGTGTTCGGAAATATTCTATGATCATGGTGATAAAATCTGGGGTGGCGTGCCGGGAAGCGCAGAGGAAGATGGTGATCGTTATATTGAAATCTGGAACCTTGTTTTCATGCAATATGATCAGGTGACAAAGGACCAGCGTAACGATCTCCCGAGGCCATCCATTGATACAGGCATGGGGCTTGAACGTATTGCTGCCGTTTTGCAAGGTGTTCATGATAATTACGATATTGATCTCTTCAAGACATTGATACGCGCTTCCGAAGAGGCAACCGGCGTCAAGGCGGAGGGAGAATTCGTTGCAAGTCACCGTGTGATTGCAGATCACCTTCGTTCATCCGCTTTTTTGATCGCCGATGGCGTTTTGCCTTCCAATGAAGGGCGCGGTTATGTATTGCGCCGCATTATGCGTCGCGCCATGCGTCACGCCGAGCTCTTGGGCGCAAAGGAACCTTTGATGTGGCGCCTGTTGCCGACCTTGATACGTGAAATGGGCCAAGCCTATCCCGAACTCATCCGCGCTGAAGCGCTGATTTCTGAAACATTGCGATTGGAAGAAACACGCTTCCGGAAGACTTTGGAACGTGGTCTTGCCCTTTTGAACGAGGCAAGCCACAATCTGAAATCGGGCGATCATCTTGATGGTGAAACAGCATTCAAACTTTATGATACCTATGGTTTCCCGCTTGATCTTACTCAGGATGCACTTCGTCGCCGCAATATAACGGTTGATGTCGAGGCTTTTGACAAGGCAATGGAACGCCAGAAAGCCGAAGCCCGTGCCAATTGGGCTGGCTCTGGAGAAGAGGCAACCGAAACCGTCTGGTTTGCCGTTCGCGATCGCGTCGGCTCAACCGAATTTCTTGGCTATGAGACCGAAAAAGCCGAAGCAGTGATTACTGCAATTGTGAAAGATGGCAAAATTGTCGATGGTCTGAAGGAAGGTGAAGAAGGCGCATTGATCGTCAATCAGACACCTTTTTATGGTGAATCCGGTGGTCAGGTGGGTGATACTGGCGTAATTGCCGGCGAAAAGTTCTCGTTTAATGTGACCGATACACAGAAAAAGGCAAACGGTGTGTTTGTCCATATCGGTGTTGCGAAAAAAGGCTTGATCAAGACGGGCGACGTTGTTGAACTTGATGTTGACGAAAAGCGGCGTCGTAAAATCCGTGCCAACCATTCGGCAACGCACCTTTTACACGAGGCTTTACGCGAAACATTAGGCACGCATGTTGCCCAGAAGGGGTCATTGGTTACGCCTGAACGTTTGCGTTTCGACTTTTCTCATCCGAAACCGATGACAGCGGAAGAAATCAAACAGGTTGAAGATTTGGCAAACGAAATTGTTTTGCAAAATAGCCCTGTGACAACCCGTCTTATGAGCGTTGATGACGCCATTGCCGAAGGTGCAATGGCCTTGTTCGGCGAAAAATATGGTGACGAGGTTCGCGTTGTTTCAATGGGGCAGCGGGTTGATCCGACAAAAGTCGGAAACCGCGCGTGGTCGCTGGAACTTTGCGGTGGTACCCACGTCAAACGCACTGGTGATATCGGGCTTATCCGCATTGTATCGGAAAGCGCAGTTGCTGCCGGTGTTCGTCGTATTGAAGCGCTGACAGGCGATGCAGCCCGCCATTATCTTGATGGTCAGGATCAACGTGTTCACGAAATTGCCAATGCATTGAAAACAACGCCTCAGGAAGCATTGGAACGTGTCCATGTGCTTGTTGAAGAACGCCGCAAGCTCGAAAAAGAGTTGAATGAGGCAAGAAAGCAATTGGCCTTGTCCGGTGGCGCAAATGATCGCGGCGAAGCCGATATTGAACAGATAAACGGACTAGCCTTTATGGGGCGCGTTGTTCATGGTATCGCGCCCAAGGATTTGAAGCCACTTGCTGATGCCGGTAAAAACAAGGTCGGTAGCGGCGTTGTTGCCTTTATCGGTGTTTCGGAAGATGGCAAGGCAAGTGCTGTCGTCGGTGTTACCGATGATTTGACAAAACGGTTCAATGCTGTCGAACTCGTCAAAGCATTGTCGGAAGTTCTAGGTGGCAAAGGCGGTGGTGGCCGTACGGATATGGCGCAGGCTGGTGGACCAGATGGTAACAAAGCAGACGATGCCATGAAAGCCTTGAGACAAAAATTACAGAAATAATTGCTGTAAAGAGCGGGCGCTAGCCCGCTTTTTTATTGTCTTATGGGCTTACGATTTTATTGTTCTTCTCTGCAGTCATTCCATCAAGTCCGTAAAAAAGTTTGAAGCCGCTTCCGGCTTTGGGCTTCATATTATTTTAGTGAAATTGCGAGAGTGCGGGAAGCTCGCTTTGTGAGGCAATAGTGCCGATCTTAAAATGACACATGTTTTTGAGAGCAGGGCGCAACGGGCGGTTTTAGGCCTATTCAAGGAAATAGTTTAAGCGCGGCAAGACTTATAAATTTGTTTTTAGCGAACAATTAAACAGGATTTTCAAAAGTTAAAACTTTGCCGGCTGATGGTGATCGTTCGTGAGAAGTGACTTGCAAAGTTGCGAAATGCAACGAATGGTCATGACGGGCTTTTATCAATGAGTGATAATAGGTTCATACTTATCTTGCTCGATCATCGCTATCAAATGGAACATTTGGAATAGCCATTGTTACCGTTCGTATAGCTGGATTGAATAGCCCCGTTTTTCATGCACCGGTGATTATTTCCGATAGAGGGCTCTTCCGACAGTGGATGAATATATCGCTAATTAAACAGAGGGGTTTCGTACTGGCCTTTGATGGGCGGGATATTGCTGCCTTCACAGAGTGAAATCGGGTTTTCAGCTATTCATTGCCGGCTAATGTCGCTTGAAAAATGGAAAGCGGGTTACAAAGTGCAAGAACGGAAAATGTGTATTTTGGGCGTCACCGTTACGTTGGGTTGGCTATTGCGGCTTCTCGTGAATGGAACAGGATTAAATTTATTGAAGGAATTTGGCTATTTCGCTCATGCGTTTATTCCATTCCGTTTCAACACATTTCTTTTATTAGTAAAACGCCGAGTGTTTTTCTTGCCCCGCAACTGGTCAATAGGGAATTCATTTAACCGATCTTATTGTGAAAACGGTTAATCCCGTGACATCGGACTTACCATCTTGAATGGTTTTTATAGTCAATGCGTTAAGCTACAAAATTGGTCGGTTTATGATGGTTGTTGAACCTGAACAGCATTGTCGCGGTTAAGTGCATGGGGCGAATGGTCTATTGTTAAACCACCCGCTTTAAGGAGTGCAGTGAAGCGACCGCCTTTTTCAGCAAGTTCATCAAAACTCCCTTGTTCGACAATATGACCATGATCCATAAATAATACCAGATCCGCATTGCGCACTGTCGAGAGCCGATGGGCGATGATGATTGTTGTCCGATTGCGGCTTACTGTGTCAATTGCTTCCTTGACGCGCGCTTCTGTTTCAACATCCAGTGCACTTGTTGCCTCATCAAGCACGAAAATAGGCGAGTTTTTTAATACGGCTCGGGCAATTGCCAGCCTTTGCCGTTCGCCACCGGAAAGGAGCGACCCGCGTTCTCCCACGCGGGTGTCATAACCGTTGGTCTTCGCATGAATGAAATCATTGGCAGCAGCAATCTTTGCTGCCTCATATATCTCTTCATCCGTTGCATCGGGGCGGCCGATGCTGATGTTTTCTTTGATTGTGCGGTTAAACAGCCCTGAATCCTGAAATACGGTTGCCATGGCATGACGAAGGGACGCACGGTTGACTGTTCTTGTATCAACACCGTCAATCGTTATAACGCCGCTTTCCGGATCGTAGATTCGTTGTAACAGATTGATCAATGTTGTTTTACCGGCACCGGTAGGCCCGACGATTGCTGCAGTCTGTCCGGGTTTGATTTCGAAGGTGATGTCATAGACACCTTGCAGAGTATTCGAAAATTCATGGGTGACATGGTCGAAACGGATGTCGCCTTTTACATTGGTCAATGAGGGGAGGCCTTTAGGTTCGGCTGCCGCAACAGTCGAATCCATCATGTCATAAAATGCGTCGAGTTTCGCCCGATTGGAACCAATGAGATTGATGAAATTGCTGATCTGGTCAAGTTGACCAATCATCATTTGTGAAAAGAAAACAAAGGCAACAACATCACCAATATTGAGGATACCTTTGGAAACCAGATAGGCGCCAAGAACAATGACGACGATGACTGTGATTGTCGAGGCCATACGGTTAAGGCCGGCCGCCAAGGCCCACCAGTTCAAAACAGGATATTGTGCCTTGAGCACGTTTTGTGCATTCTGTTTGACGCGTTCGCTTTCTTCATCGCCGCGGTTGTAGCTTTGAACAACCGAGACATTGGAGATTGAATCTGTGACATGCTCGAATAAAGCAAGATGATATTTTTCAACCGATTCCTGTCCCGTTTTGGTCTTGGTCATGACAAGACGAGCGATCATGATATAAATAATGCCAAGCGAAATCAGAACGATGGACAGTCGGTAATCGGTCCAGATTGCAACGCTTAACAGAATTATAAGCTGAATCATTGAAGCGAGATGCTGGCGCATGAATTCGAGCCACATCGTGAACATGGATTCGCAAGCTCGCAGCATTGTGTGAAGTGCATTGGAGGTACCGATTTTCTGGTGCCATGCAAGCGGCATATTGATAATGCGCTGATAGGATTCAGCTAATACTCCCAAGCGTCTGCGATGTGCCAGACGATCGGCTCCCCTGTCGACCATTACAGTTGCGACAATGGAAAACATACCGAGTGCCGTCCACAATGCGAGATAAGGAATAACTGCTGTGAAGGTATCGCCAGCCGAAAAAGCAGTGCCGCTTGATACTGCTTGCGCGGTTAAAGACAGTTCATCAATAATCCAGCCGAAAATTTTCGGTATGAAAACCTGCACAGCCGCCATAGCAATATTGGCTGCACAAATGATGATGACAGTTTTCTTTTCTGTCATCAAATAGCTGACTGCGCGCGTATAAGTTTTAAAAAGCGACAAGCTTATACCTCCAATGACACCTTGTCCCCGTGGTTGTCCGTTTTAAAATCGGTTCAACTGTTTATAATGTTTATTTAATGTGCGCTACTGTTCAATTTACGATCAGCAAAACCACTTTTAACAACACGATGTAACCGAGTGTGATCACAACGATAAATCATGTCGCTATTGTCGTTCGATGATGCTAGAGAAAACACCAAGGAGATGACGATGGCCGGTGTTGAAATAAAAAAAGTTGATGAAGATGAAAACGGTATGCGCGTTGACCGCTGGTTCAAGGTTCATTATCCGGGACTGGGGTTTGGCCACCTGCAAAAACTTTTGCGTTCCGGTCAAATCCGTGTTGAAGGGGGCAGGGTAAAGTCTGATACGAGATTGCAAATCGGACAATCGGTGCGTGTTCCTCCTCTACCTGTCGATGAAAAAGGCGCAGTACCTCTAACAGGCAAAACCATTCGTGGGCAGGATGATGGTGACGTTTTAAAGCAGATGCTTCTTTACGAAGACAAGAAGCTTTATGTCTTTAACAAGCCGGCCGGTCTTGCTGTTCAGGGTGGCTCGGGTGTTACCCGTCATGTCGACGGCATGCTTGAAGCCTGGCGCAATCAAAAGGGTGAAAAGCCACGCCTTGTCCATCGGCTTGATCGCGATACGTCAGGTGTCCTCGTTGTTGCAAAAACACGCTCGGCAGCGCAGGCTTTGGCAGCGGCATTCCGTGCCCGTGAAACCAAAAAGACCTATTGGGCCATTGTAAGAGGTGTTCCTAAAAAACGCGAAGACAAGATTTCAACATGGCTTGTTAAGGAATCCACCCCCGATGGCGATAAAATGCGTGTATGCCCGCATGGTGAACCGGATTCCGATCATGCTGTTTCGCACTACCGTGTTATAGACACGCGCGGGCAGATTTTGTCCTGGCTTGAAATGGAACCTTATACCGGACGCACCCATCAATTGCGTGTTCACGCGGCCTATATCGGCCATCCGATTATTGGTGACCCCAAATATTTTTATGCAGATCAGAATTGGGAACTACCGGGCGGTATCCAGAATCGTCTTCATCTCCATGCCCGCCGGATAAGAATTCCCAATCCTTCCGGAGGAATATTGGATGTGACTGCTCCTCTTCCGCCCCATATGGTGCAAACGTTCAATCTTCTTGCATTCGATGAAAGTGACGGAGATCAAGATTGACCGACAAGCCGCTTCGCCTTGCGCTTTTTGATTGTGATGGAACACTGGTTGATAGTGCTTTTGCTATTCAACGGGCGATGGTTCAAGTATTTGAAAAATTTTCTTATAAAGAACCCGATCTTGACGAGACAAAACTTGTCATCGGCCTCTCGCTTGATCGCGCGATCGCCCGCCTTTTAGATCGTCCCGTTGATGATGAAATTCTTGAAATGGTGACGGCTTATAAACAGATTTTTGCGAAAAACCGAGGCGATATTTCTTTTACCGAGCCGCTTTTCCCAGGAATTTTGGAAATGTTGACAACACTCGAACATAAAGATGATGTTCTTCTGGGCATTGTCACCGGCAAGTCGAAGCTCGGAATTGATAAAATACTGGAAGCCTATAAACTTCATTGCTTTATTACAATCAAAACAGCAGACGAATGCCCGTCAAAGCCTGATCCGACAATGGTTATAGAAAGTTGTAAACAAACCGGCGTGCTTCCTGAAAATACTTATGTCATCGGGGATTCCATTTTCGATATGCAAATGGCCAAGCTTGCTCATGCCAAAGCGATCGGCGTTTTCTGGGGCTATAATACGCCGGAAGCCTTGAAAGAAGCTGGTGCAGATAAACTGGTAAGAGAGCCAAAAGACATAATTCCGATTTTTGAAAGTGATAACAATGCGTGAATTTCTGCAAGAGCTGAATGACGACGCTGAAAAAGCTGATCCAGTGAAACAGGCTCAGCTTCTGTCTAAACGCGAATTACCAAAGCGGTTTTATAAAGAAGCTTTTGTCAAGGAAGTGGGGGGGGAATTTGCTGTTGTTCTTGATGGAAAAACAGTCAAAACGCCGGCACGCCATAAACTTGTTTTGCCTAATAGAGCGTTGGCCGAAATTGTGGCACACGAGTTCAATTCTCAACGACAGACAATTGATCCGGCAAAAATGCCGGTAACCCGCCTTGTCAATTCAATCCTCGATGGCGTCGTCGATAATATGGATGTTGTGCGGCATGATATTCTCGAATTTGTCGGCAACGATATGTTATTTTATCGCGCAGATTCACCAAAAGAGCTGGTCGAAAGGCAGCACCACCATTGGGATCCTATCCTTGAATGGATTCGTAAGGATTATGGTGCACGTTTCATGCTGACTGAAGGCGTGATGTTTGTAAAACAACCTGATGATTCGATTTCGGCAATAGGCGAAGCTCTTGAAGCAATAGAATCCCCTTATGTGCTGGCGGCATTACATTCCATCACCACACTTTGTGGTTCGGCACTGCTGGCGCTTGCCGTCTGGAAAGGAAAAATAAGCCTGCCGGAAGCCTGGAAACTCGCTCATCTTGATGAAGACTGGACAATCGAACATTGGGGAGAAGATGCCGAAGCAAAGGAAAAGCGTGCTTATCATCGGGCCGAATATGAAGCCGCTGCCGCTACTATTGCGGCCATTGAAAATCGATAAATTCTCTCAAGTTTGATTGATGGTTCATTGCTTCTTTTAAAAAACACGCTAGTTTAAACGTGCGGGTTTGTTTTACCAAGGAGTGAAGCTCAATGTTATCGAACATAATTTACAGAACGACAGCGATTGCCGAAGGTGGGCGTGAAGGTCATGTGCATTCGGAAGATGGTGCACTCGACATCGACTTGGTAAAACCTAAAGAGATGGGTGGTAACGGCACGATTGGTGCCAATCCTGAAACGCTTTTTGCTGCCGGTTATGCCGCATGCTTTGAATCGGCAACGCGTTTTGCTGCACAAAAAGCTGGATTTAAAGTTCAGGACGGAAGTTATGTAAAAGCAGAAGTCGGAATTGGACCGCGCAAAAGCGGTGGTTTTGAACTTTCAGTTATTATGACAGTTCATCTGGAAGGGCTTGACAAACAACAAGCCGAAATGGCTGCCCACACTGCTCATAACGAGATTTGCCCTTATTCTCATGCGACACGCAATAATATCAGTGTCCAGATTAAAGTGATCTGAAAACGGCCACCGAAAATTCTGTGGTATCTTTATTCTTGCAAGTTGTTCGTTTGGAAGTTTTTTCGCAAACGAACAATTTTTTCGTCTTGAACGAAAGTTTCTGAAATATAATGCGGTATGAGCTGCAGAATATTTTATCCCGCAAAGTGTTCAAATAGTTCACGGGTTATTCAAATAAATGACGCTCTGAATCCCGCAAAAGCCGATGTCCGGCTCTTTATCAGTGATGCATTTCCGTTTATATAACTCGTTGGCGAGATTTTATTATTTTTAAAATCGGGGCGTTCGCATCAACCATAAAAGGTAAGTTTTTGCACCCCATCCGATGCTATATCAATTATGAAAAGAGCTAGGGCCGTATTATGCAATCGACAGCTCTGTTCTAACGACAGCGTCGAATATAAAAATGCATTTGCAAATTTAGAAACGTGCCCGTAATCATTTGATTTTGGGCTCATTGAACGTGTTTTTTTCCGCACATACCCCCGAAACGCGGTGGTACGATAGAAAACAGGTCTATCCCCCAAGAATATGTGTTATTGCCCTTTTAAAGCCCGATTTGGATAATCTAGAATATGCGCTTCCGGAAATAAAAAAACCGGAAATCATGTGTCGTAAAAAGTTAAGACAACGGCTAAAAGCAATAAACCTTATTTAATTGGCTTGACTTCAGGCGCACTGAGCTTGATTTTTTCGAAACCCGGAAATGCAGCACTCATAGTCGAAATAGTGGTGGCGTCGTCACCACGGACAAAATACCACTGATTATTGTCGAGAATGGCTACAAGCTCACCTTTGACCTGGTTTTTATTATTGCCGTTGATAGTGGTGATCACAAAATCGGTAGGGATAATATAATAGGGAGTTCCGTCCTCGAATTCGCCAGCACTTTTTTTCGATTGGCTTATTGTTATCTTGTCAACTTTATAGGTTTGAGCCAATTGCTTCATCTGGCTCACCATGATTTGCCGGAACTGCTCCTGATCAACTTTTGATTGAGCTGCCAAAGTCTGGATGATTCGCGGCGGTATTGCATTCAAAACCGCGTCGAAATTGGATGTTTGAAGGGCTGTTGCGTAATTATTTGTGGCATCACTCAGCATTTTGACTTCTGCGTCCGTCGCCGATCGTGCATCTGCCGGGATAAGCCCGCAAAAAACAATTGAAAAACCAACGATGACTGGGAGGATGCGTCGCATAGCTTACCTTCGATACTGTTTACTCATACCTTCTTTATAGAGAACTCATAAACTAAAGGCAAAGCGTGACAGGAAAAAGGCAAAGATTGTTACAAAAACGGAGGCCGAAGCCCCCGCTTTTTATGATCTTGGTTAACTCGGATCAGACTGAATAGTACATATCGAATTCGATCGGATGAGGTGTCATTTCGTAACGCAAGACCTCTTCCATCTTCAATTCGAGGAACGAATCAATCTGGTCATCATCGAATACATCACCGGCTTTAAGGAAGGCGCGGTCTTTGTCGAGACATTGTAATGCTTCACGCAAACTGCCGGAAACCGTCGGGATTTTTTTCAATTCCTTTGGCGGCAGATCGTAAAGATCTTTATCCATTGCTTGTCCGGGATGGATCTTGTTCTTGATGCCATCGAGTCCTGCCATCAAAATTGCCGAGAAGGCAAGATACGGGTTGGCTGTCGCGTCAGGGAAACGGATTTCTACACGTTTTGCATTTGGCGAAGAACCGAAAGGAATACGGCAGGAGGCTGAACGGTTACGTGCCGAATAAGCAAGCAAAACAGGTGCTTCATATCCCGGAACCAGACGTTTGTAAGAGTTGGTCGACGGATTGGTGAAAGCGTTGATAGCTTTTGCGTGCTTGATGATGCCACCAATGAAGAACAGGCAGGTTTCCGAGAGGCCTGCATATTCATTGCCTGCAAAGGTCGGCTTTCCGTTTTTCCAGATCGACATGTGAACGTGCATGCCCGAACCGTTGTCACCGAAAATAGGCTTCGGCATGAAAGTAGCAGATTTGCCATAGGTATTGGCAACCTGATGAACAACATATTTGAATATCTGCATTTTGTCGGCTTCGCGCACCAATGTGTCAAAGCGAATACCCAATTCATGCTGGGCAGCAGCAACTTCATGGTGATGTTTTTCAACGCGAACGCCCATATCGGTCAAAGCAGTCAGCATTTCCGACCGGATGTCCTGACAGGAATCAATTGGCGGAACAGGGAAATAGCCGCCTTTTACGCGCGGACGGTGCCCGAGGTTGCCCATTTCGTATTCAGTGTCGTCATTGGAAGGAAATTCGTTGGAGTCAAGTTTGAAGCCTGTGTTATAGGGATCAACTTTGAAGCGAACATCGTCAAACAGGAAAAATTCGGCTTCCGGCCCGACATTTACGGCGTCGCCAATTCCCAATGATTTTACATAGGCTTCAGCTTTTTTGGCTGTCGAGCGCGGATCGCGGTTGTAGGATTCGCCCGAGATCGGATCAAGTACATCGCATAGGATGACCATTGTGGATTGGGCGAAAAACGGATCCATATGGGCGGTGGTTGGATCAGGCATCAATACCATATCCGACTCATTGATTGCTTTCCATCCGCTGATGGAAGATCCATCGAACATGACACCATCAGCAAATGTATCTTCGCTGATTTCAGCAATATCCATGGTTACATGCTGTAGTTTGCCTTTAGGGTCGCTAAAACGCAAATCTACGAAGCGAATGTCATTATCCTTAATTTGCTTAAGGACATCAGATGCAGTCGTCATATTACATTCCTTATTTAAAAGTAATAAAGGGTTGATCGGACATGCCCCGTAAAATGGGGCATGAGTTAACTTATGGCTTAGATAGCGTCTACGCCCGTTTCACCTGTACGGATGCGGATAACCTCTTCGACAGATGAAACAAAAATTTTCCCGTCGCCAATGCGACCGGTTTGTGCAGCTTTCCGGATGGCCTCGATTGCCGGCTCTACGGTTTCATCGGCAACAACAATTTCGACTTTTACCTTGGGGAGAAAATCAACAACATACTCGGCGCCACGATAGAGCTCGGTATGGCCTTTTTGCCGGCCGAATCCCTTGGCTTCGGTAACGGTTATACCTTGCAAGCCGACATCCTGAAGGGCTTCCTTTACTTCATCAAGCTTGAACGGCTTAATGATAGCTTCGATTTTTTTCATATTGATCTCGCCTCCAACGTTAAACTTTAGCTTCGGTAACCGCTTTAAGTCGATTTTTTCAATCACTAACAAGTTATAAGCATGTTTTGTGCCAAGTTGGAAAAATAAAGCAATAACTCAACAATATTTTGTCAGAATGTAGAATTCACCGTTTGTTAACTATGACGAATTTGACAAAACCGCGTATAGTGAGCTGAATAAATCCTGTCGCAATGAATAAAAAATAGGCCCCATGATGAAAAAATATGCAATTCCCGGATTGAATACACATTTTCCCGTTGAACTTTTGACGCCTGAAGAAATGGGTAATGCGGATCATTTGGCTGCCACATTAAACAGGGAAGATAGTTTCAAGCTCATGGAACGGGCAGGGCAGGCTATCGCCGATATTGTTCTCAATGACTATCGGCAATGCAGAACGATAGCTGTTTTATGCGGGCCAGGAAATAATGGCGGCGATGGCTATATGGCTGCGCATATTCTAAAAAGCCATGGCTTCGAGCCCACCATATTTGCGTTGGGGACACCAAGAGCAGGAAGTGACGCAGAAAAAGCAGCCGCTTTGTGGGGCGCAAAGCACTTGGCTTTTGATAATTTTTCATCTCCACAGGATTTCGATGTTGTTATTGATGCCTTGTATGGAGCAGGGCTTGATCGCCCGTTGGAACAATCGCTTCAGGAAAAATTGAAAAGATTGAATGAAAGTGGCATTCCGGTCATTGCCGTTGACTTGCCTTCCGGTGTTTTCGGACAAAACGGGGCAATAAAGGGAGAAGCTGTCAAGGCATCAACGACTGTCACATTCTTCCGGTTGAAGCCGGGACATGTGTGTTACCCCGGAAGATTACAATGTGGCGAGATCAGACTTGCCGATATAGGCATTCCCGAAAAAGTACTTGAAACTATCAAGCCGACACGTTTTATCAATTTTCCTTCACTTTGGCTCAAGAATTGGCCGGAACTGGACTATGATACACATAAATATCGTCGGGGACATGCCGTGGTGTTTTCCGGCCATCAATCATCAACCGGTGCTGCGAGACTTGCTGCCCACGCTGCGGCAAGAAGCGGAGCGGGACTTGTTACAATAGTTTCGCCGGAAGATGCACTTCTCGTTCATGAAATGCATCTCACCAGTATCATGCTCAAGGAAATGGGGAGTGATACAGAAATTCTCGACTTTCTCGAAAACCGGAAAGTGCGTTCGGTCATTCTTGGCCCCGCATTCGGCTCATTGGAGCGTGCTCTTTCGATTATTAAAGTCGTCCTTTTGAAGAGTAAAATTTTTACGCTCGTTCTTGATGCTGATGCGCTCACCGCTATGGCCGGAAAAGGCGAAGAAATATTCGCCCTTATCAAACAATCGCCGGTCAATGTTATATTGACGCCCCATGAAGGCGAGTTCCAACGCGTTTTCCCGTCTGTTGCACACATGGAAGACTTGTCGCGTATAGAGAAAGCCGCAAAAGCGGCAACGGTTAGCGGTTCAGTGGTCGTCTATAAAGGCGCGGATACAATCATTGCTTCTCCCGATGGGCGCCTGGCAGTGAACGTAAATGGAACACCGTTTCTCGCCACAGCAGGCGCTGGCGACGTGCTTTCGGGGATTATCGGCGGCTTGAGTGCGCAAAAAATGCTGCCTTTCGAGGCAGCTTGTGCCGGCGCCTTTCTCCACGCGCGGTGTGCAGAACATTTTGGACACGGCATGATTGCAGAAGATATCGTTTCGGCAATTCCGTTGGTTCTTTCCGAGGCAATTATGTGACTAATTTATCACAATTTAACTATAGATGGCAGTTTTTCCCAATTTTGTCTTTTCATTGGGGAAACGCTGTCTCATAACACCGTTACAAAATTCTATTTATTAGAGCCTATCGGGCACAGGGAGAAATCCGTATGAAAATTAAAGCACTGTTGGCAGGTTCTGCTGCTGCCATGGTCATATCGAGTGCATCTTACGCTGCCGATGTTGTCGTAGCAGAGCCGGAACCTGTCGAATTTGTACGCGTTTGCGACGCCTATGGACAGGGGTATTTCTATATCCCCGGTACCGACACATGTATGCGCGTTGGCGGATATTTGCGTGCTGATATAAAGGGTGGCGACAATGTCTATGCCTACAAGGGCACCAAAGATCGTGACACCTATGCATGGCGCGCCCGTGCTGAATTGCGTTTCCAAACAGCTAGCGAAACCGAACTAGGTACCTTGCGCACTTTGGTTGAGCTACGTAACCAATGGGACGATGGTGACGATACATTGGGTGGGCAAGCTCACTTTGCCTATATCGAATTGGGTGGTTTGCGCGTTGGTGTTGACGAATCGATTTTCTGGCATTGGACGGGTTATCTCGGTAAGGTCTTGAACGATGATGTTGTTGATCCCGGCATGTTCCAGCGCACCAATGTTTTAAGCTATACGTTCTCGGCAGATAACGGTTTTTCAGCAATTATCGGTGTTGAACAAGGTACCGATAAAGGAAGCGATAATCCTGGGGACAATTATTATCTCAAAGGCATGGGTAAACGGGTTGGAACCGGTGCAGGCGTAAGCTATCGTAATGACGCTGATGCTCGCCACTTCTATAGTGGTAGCAGCATTGATGATTACACACCAAATGTTCTTCTCGGTGCCAAATATGTTCAGGGTTGGGGCTCTATCGCTGCAGTTGGCGCTTATGATGCACAATGGGAAGAATGGGCTGCCAAACTCCGCGTCAATTTGAATGTAACCGATCAGTTGTCAGTCTGGGTCATGGGCGGATATAAGACCAATGATGACTATTATGCCTATGACGATGTCTATAATCATGATCGCCCCAACAGAAAGCATGATTTCTATTATCGCATGCATACGAGCCAATATGGTGACTGGGGTGGCGATTGGGCCGTTTGGGGTGGTACAACCTACAAGGCTACCAAGAAGGCATCTTTCAATTCGCAGTTGACCTATGATGACACGGATGTATTCAGTGCATCGGTCAATATGGCTTACGAGCTTGTTCCGGGTCTCGTTGTTACACCTGAAGTTTCTTATCTGAACTTCGGTAACGATAAGAAGTGGGACGATGGTTCACGCGTTACATTCCATGGTGATAATGCCGTTCAGGGAATGTTGCGTATGCAGCGCAATTTCTAAAATCAAATTAATTGAGTTTTCGAATGGCGGCTTTAGCCGCCATTTTTTTTGAAAAATTTAGTGTGGTTTTTAATTTTATGAGATTGTTTGCGTTAAAACGAAATTACGAATGCACAATATGCGGGAAAATTGCGCAATAAGGTGGTAAACCGAACCACTTCGGATGTTCAGGTTAAAAAGGCGGGTTGAAGATTTGGACTATAAATATCCGGTTTTAGAAAATTTTTCCCTGCTTATCCGGAATTGAAGCAGCTGATCATCCAGAAAAACATGTTTAACATATTCATTGAACGAGATGTGTTTTATGACGATCCCGTTATCAGCTTCAAAAGAAATATGACCTGCTATCAGAATAACGATACGAAAATATTACACTGACAGAGTTCGATATCCTTTAGATTAAAACACTTGCAGAGATGAGATGCAGCTTGTGAGAAATGCTATTGATCGATCCGGCGATATCGTTTTTTTGGCTTTCGTTTTTTAAGTTCAGCAGTTTTCTGCTACAAAAGCCTTCAAAGAAGGCAGGAATTGAACATCCCTGCCTTTTTATTATTTTCTTGAAAAGAGTTTCGTTTGTCCGTGTGTTACGATACCGCTTTTTTTGTTGGCCGGCGTTCCAGAAGCTCTTTCAGGAACTGTCCGGTGTAAGAGCGTTCGACTTTCACAATATCTTCTGGACGGCCGACAGCAACGATTTCGCCGCCGCCATCGCCACCTTCGGGACCAAGGTCGATGATCCAGTCGGCTGTTTTGATCACTTCAAGATTGTGCTCGATAACAGCAACGGTATTTCCCTGATCGACCAATTCATGCAGAACTTCAAGAAGTTTCGCAACGTCGTGAAAGTGCAGACCTGTTGTCGGCTCGTCAAGAATATAGAGTGTCCGACCGGTTGCCTTGCGGGCCAGTTCTTTTGCTAACTTTACGCGTTGTGCTTCACCGCCGGAAAGGGTTGTCGCTTGTTGCCCGACCTTGACATAGCCAAGCCCGACCTTGACCAATGTATCCATCTTGTCGCGAATAGCGGGGACTGCTTGAAAAAATTCCGCCGCTTCGTCTACCGTCATATCAAGGACATCGGCGATGGATTTACCTTTATAGGTGACTTCCAACGTCTCCCGATTATAGCGTTTTCCGTGGCATACATCGCACGTTACATAGACATCCGGCAAAAAGTGCATTTCGATTTTTATGACACCATCGCCCTGACAGGCTTCGCAGCGCCCGCCCTTGACATTGAATGAAAAACGTCCCGCCTGATAACCACGGGCTTTTGCTTCCGGCAAGCCGGCAAACCAATCACGTATTGGCGTGAAAGCGCCGGTATAGGTTGCCGGATTCGAACGCGGTGTGCGCCCGATCGGGGATTGGTCAATGTCGATAACTTTGTCGAGATATTCAAGCCCCTCGATTCGATCATGTTCTGCCGGATGTTCGCGGCTTCCCATGATGCGGCGCGAGGCCGCTTTGAACAGAGTCTCGATAAGGAATGTCGATTTGCCACCACCCGAAACACCGGTGACACAGGTAAACGTTCCAAGAGGAATATCGGCTGTAATATTCTTTAAATTATTGCCTCTCGCCCCGACGACGCGCAATTTCTTTGTCTTGGAAATTTTGCGACGCTCGGCCGGCACGGGAACAAACATTTTACCTGAAAGATATTGGCCGGTGAGTGAAGCCGGATCATCCATAATATCTTTTGGCGTTCCTTGCGCGACGACTTTACCTCCGTTAACACCCGCGGCCGGACCGATATCGACAACATAATCAGCAGTCAGAATGGCATCTTCATCATGTTCGACAACGATAACTGTATTGCCGAGATCGCGTAAATGTTTAAGTGTTTCAAGAAGACGTGCATTATCGCGCTGGTGTAATCCGATAGACGGTTCATCCAGAACATAGAGAACGCCGGTCAAGCCTGATCCGATTTGCGAAGCAAGTCGGATACGTTGGCTTTCACCACCCGATAATGTACCGGAGGCACGCGCTAGAGTGAGATATTCAAGTCCGACATCGTTCAGAAATTTCAAACGGTCGCGAATTTCTTTCAAAATGCGTGAAGCAATATTCTTCTGTTTTTCATTGAAGGTTTTGTCAACTTCCTGAAACCATTTGTCGGCTTTGGAAATCGACATTTCGGACACTTCACCAATATGAAGTTTATTGATTTTTACAGCTAGAGCTTCCGGCTTCAACCGATAGCCTTTACATGCCGGACAAGGGGAAGATGACATATAACGCTCAATCTCCTCGCGTGACCAGGCAGAATCAGTCTCTTTCCAGCGCCGTTCCATATTCGGGATAACACCTTCAAAACTTTTTGTCGCAGAATAGGAGCGCATACCGTCGTGATAGGTAAATGTTACTTCTTTTTTGCCCGTGCCGTAAAGGATAGCGTGACGAGCTTCTTCGGAAAGGTCTTTCCATTTGTCGGTAAGCTTGAAGTGATATGCCTTTCCGAGTGCTTCAAGTGTCTGATTGTAATAAGGTGAAGAGGATTTCGACCATGGAGCAATCGCACCGGCTTTCAAAGACAAATTCTCGTCTGGCACCACCATTGCCGGATCAATTGCCTGAAGCGACCCCAAGCCGTCGCAGGTCGGGCAAGCACCAAACGGATTGTTAAAAGAAAAAAGCCTCGGCTCAATTTCGGGAATTGTAAAGCCGGAAACAGGACAGGCGAACTTTTCAGAAAAGAGTAAACGCTCGTGTGTGTCATTTTTCGATTTATTGGCTGAACCGCCGGCTGTTTGTTCTTTTGGAAGCGGTTTATCAGCAAGTTCTGCAACGGCCAATCCATCAGCCAGATGAAGACAGGTTTCAAGACTATCGGCAAGGCGGGCGGAAATATCAGGTCTTACGACAAGGCGGTCAACGACAACATCAATATCATGTTTATATTTTTTATCGAGCTCGGGAACATCAGCTATCTCGTAAAAAACGCCGTCAATTTTGACACGCTGAAAACCTTTTTTAAGGAGATCAGCCATTTCCTTTTTATATTCACCTTTGCGTCCGCGTACGAGCGGAGCCAGAATATAGAGCCGTGTTCCTTCAGGAAGCGCCATAATACGATCAACCATCTGGCTTACGGTCTGGCTTTCAATGGGTAACCCAGTGACGGGCGAATAGGGCACACCGACCCGCGCAAACAACAAGCGCATATAATCATGAATTTCGGTAACCGTGCCGACAGTTGACCGCGGGTTACGACTTGTGGTCTTTTGTTCAATAGAAATTGCCGGAGAGAGACCATCAATCTGGTCAACATCCGGTTTTTGCATCATTTCCAGAAATTGTCTGGCATATGCCGAAAGGCTTTCAACATATCGCCTTTGCCCTTCGGCATAGATCGTATCGAAAGCAAGCGACGATTTGCCGGATCCTGAAAGGCCAGTCATGACAATGAGTTTGTCTCGTGGCAAATCGAGATCTATGTTCTTTAAATTATGTTGGCGGGCACCACGTATTGAAATATATTTCTGATCGGACATATTTGGCCTTGCGGGGAAAGAACAAAAATGGAACACTCGCTTTCAAATAGGTGAGATGGTCAAAAATTGCAATGGTAAGATTCGACCCAAAACAATAACGAAAATAGAAGTTCTGTGGAAATTCAATGAATAAACCGGGCTTTTTTGCCCCAAGCTTAAAAATAGATTATATGGTGGCAAATTGAGCTTTAGCATTTAATTTTCGGTTTTTTGCCGCGCAGTTTGGAGTTTTTATAATGGCAGGCAGTGTTAACAAGGTCATTCTGGTTGGTAATCTCGGTGCAGATCCGGAAATTCGCAGGATGAATTCTGGCGATCAAGTAGCAACTTTGCGCATTGCAACATCGGATACGTGGCGTGACCGTAATACTGGTGAGCGTCGCGAGCGGACAGAATGGCACAGTGTCGTTATTTTTAACGAAAATCTGGTCAAAGTTGTCGAGCAATATCTGAAGAAGGGCGCAAAAGTTTATATTGAAGGACAGCTGCAAACCCGCAAATGGCAGGATCAAAACGGTAACGACCGTTATACGACCGAGGTTGTTCTACAAAAATATCGCGGTGAATTGCAAATGCTTGATAGTCGTGGAGAAGTTGGCGCCGGTCGCCCACAGGTAAGCGATCAATCCGGTTCTGGTGGTTTCGGCGGCGGGTACGGCAATTCCGATCAGGGTGGAAACAATCAATCAGAAAGCAATTTTTCACGCCAGCTTGATGACGATGTTCCATTTTGAGGCTCTAGTTCTTTAGCGATTATCCCGCCTTGCAATTGCCGTTCCATACATTGAATTGCGGTTGCCGCGTAAAGCGTTGTCGCGACCTTCTTTGAACTGCATTTGCGTAATTCAAAAATTTTAAAGTGCTTCGCGTTTCCGTTGTTCCTCATTAAATCGCAGATTTTAGCAAAAACGGGAGCGAGGGGCTTTTATAGATTTTAGCAAAAACGGGAGCGAGGGGCTTTTATGAAGCCGAAAAGTCTATCTTACAGCCTTCTTAGCATACAAATAAAGTTGACATTTCAATATGCAAGATTGGGTGAATTGAAGCAGCCTATCCCAGAGTTGTCCGGAATGACTGCCACCCGTAGGGTGCGAACTGTTTTGAACACTTCTTCGTTTTGGACGTCCCAGCAATCTTTCATGAAAATTCGATCTGCAACCAACGATATACGCAACAATCCTGAAATGATGGGTGAAGGGGCGTTTAGCGGTGATGCAGTTTCACACAATATGGAAGAGAGCCAAAATTCCGTTGGCAACGAATTGAACCGCCAATGCTGCAAGGATGACACCGAACAGGCGCGTGAGTATTGTTCTGCCCGTTTCACCAAGAAGTCTGTCGATAGGATGGGCAAGAAGCATGAAACCGTAACAGACAATGACCGAAATCAGGATCACAAAGCAGGAAACGGCAGTGCCGATAAAACCCGGATTCTTGCTCGCCATAAGAATGGTGGCTGAGATCGCGCCGGGGCCGGCGATCATCGGTATTGCAAGCGGAAAAGCTGCAATATTGTGAATATGGTCGCGTGTAACCGCGGTTTTGACAGACTTTTGTTTTCTCGCCGAGCGTTTTTCGAAAATCATTTCGAAAGCAATCGCAAACAATAAAATACCGCCTGCAATCTGGAATGCACCGAGTGAAATACCCAAACCTTCCAAGATCGCCCCACCAATAAGCGCGAAAGCGAGCAGAATGACAAAAGAAATGACAGAAGCAGCCATTGCGGTGGACTTGCGTTCCATATGGGTCATTTCGCGCGTCAGTCCGAGGAAAATCGGCACCAGCCCCACAGGATCAATCGTAACCAGTAATGTGATAAACGCATTCAGCAACAAACCTGCATCAAACATGATTGTTACTCCTTGGTGCGCCATCATTCGGTATTTGCCAAAATGAGGGGCAGTTAAAATCATTCATTTCCGCTCTCATGGCACAAATTCAACATAAAGTCATCCACCGATTTTTCTTGTGGCCAACTAACACACTGAAAATAAAAGCCAAATCCATACATAGAAGGGCAAGAGAAATTGGCTTTTCGGGGCATTTTTCGTTATAAAGGAAGGGCTGATTCTATTAAGGAAGTTGTGTAGCCGTGAACGATCAAATTATACCACCAGATTCAGGAAATCCGAACGGTATTGAACCGGTCAATATTGTGGAGGAAATGGAGCGCTCCTACCTCGATTACGCCATGAGCGTGATTGTATCGCGTGCACTGCCTGATGTTCGTGATGGTATGAAACCGGTCCATCGACGCATTCTCTATGCAATGAACCAGATGGGGCTTTCTTATAACAAGCCTTATCGCAAATCTGCCGGTGTTGTCGGCGAGGTGATGGGTAAATTCCACCCTCATGGCGATTCGTCTATTTATGATGCGCTGGTCCGTATGGCGCAGGATTTTTCGCTGCGCGTTCCGCTTATTGACGGGCAGGGAAACTTCGGTTCAATTGATGGTGATCCGCCGGCAGCTATGCGTTATACCGAATGCCGGCTGGAAAAAGTTTCCGATAGTCTGCTTTATGATATTGATAAAGAAACGGTCGATTTTCAGGATAACTATGATGGCCGTGAGCAGGAACCGATTGTCCTTCCGGCACGTTTCCCGAACCTTCTCGTTAACGGTTCAGGCGGTATTGCGGTCGGTATGGCCACCAATATTCCGCCGCACAATTTGGGCGAAATTGTTGATGGTTGCGTCGCACTCATTGATAATCCGGCCATAACGCTCGACGAAATGCTCAAGATTATACCGGGGCCGGATTTTCCGACCGGCGGGATCATCCTCGGGCGCGCCGGCATACGTTCGGCCTATGAGACGGGACGCGGCTCGCTCATTATGCGTGCCAAGGTTGAAGTCGAAGATATCCGCAATGACCGTCAGGCCATCGTTGTTACCGAAATTCCCTATCAGGTGAATAAAGCGACAATGGTCGAAAAAATTGCCGAGCTTGTACGCGAAAAACGTATTGAAGGCATTTCGGATTTACGCGATGAATCCGATCGTGAAGGCTATCGCGTTGTGATCGAGCTGAAGCGCGATGCCGTTGCCGATGTTGTATTGAACCAGCTTTACCGCTACACACCTTTGCAAACCTCGTTCGGCTGCAATATGGTTGCGTTAAATGGCGGTAAGCCTGAACAGATGACGCTTCTTGACATGCTTAAGGCGTTCGTCCTGTTCCGTGAAGAAGTTGTTACACGGCGTACCAAATTTTTGCTGCGCAAAGCACGTGAACGTGCCCATGTTTTGGTTGGTCTGGCAATTGCTGTTGCCAATATCGACGAAGTCATCCAGCTTATTCGTAATGCACCGGACCCGCAAACCGCACGTGACCAGTTGATGACACGTCGCTGGCCGGCTGCGGAAGTCCGCCATCTTATTGAATTGATTGATGACCCCCGTCACATTATTCATGAGGATAACACCTATAATCTTTCGGAAGAGCAGGCGCGTGCTATTCTTGATTTGCGCTTGCAACGCCTGACAGCTTTGGGGCGCGACGAGATTGCCGACGAGCTCAATAAAATTGGTGCTGAAATTACCGATTATCTCGATATTCTGGGTTCTCGTTTGCGCGTCTTGACTATTGTCAAAGACGAATTGATGGCTGTTCGCAATGAATTTGCCACACCTCGTCTTACGTCATTCGGCTCCGGTGGTGCCGAAATGGATGACGAAGACCTCATTGCACGTGAAGAAATGGTCGTCACTGTAAGCCATAGCGGCTATATCAAGCGCGTTCCGCTCAATACTTATCGGGCGCAACATCGCGGTGGTAAGGGCCGCTCCGGCATGACAACAAAAGACGAGGATTTTGTAACCCGTCTGTTTGTTGCCAATACCCATGCACCGGTTCTGTTCTTCTCTTCGCGCGGTATTGTTTACAAGGAAAAAGTGTGGCGGTTGCCGGTCGGTACGCCCCAATCGCGTGGTAAAGCGCTCATCAATCTTCTGCCGTTGCAGCAGGGTGAACGCATCACTACAATCATGCCATTGCCGGAGGATGAAGAAAGCTGGAGCGAACTTGATGTCATGTTTGCAACAACACGTGGTACCGTGCGGCGAAACAAGCTTTCCGACTTTGTACAAGTTAATCGCAACGGTAAAATTGCGATGAAATTCGACGATGATGAAGATGAAATTCTGTCTGTCGATACCTGTACGGAAAATGATGATGTGGTTCTCACCACTGCCGATGGTCAATGTATCCGTTTTGCCGTTTCCGATGTTCGTGTCTTTGCCGGTAGAAATTCCATTGGCGTGCGCGGTATCAATCTCGGCGAAGGTGATAAAGTCATCTCAATGGCTATTCTGGAGCATGTCGAGGCAACACCAGCCGAACGGTCGGCCTATCTCAAACGCGCCGTTGCCGAACGCCGTGCAGCCGGTAACGATAGCGATGATGTGACGATCAGTGACGAGGAAGAAGCAACAGGCGATGCCGATCTTAGCGACGTACGTTATAACGAGTTGTCTCAACATGAACAGATGCTGTTGACAGTAAGCGAGTTTGGTTATGGCAAACGTTCTTCATCCTACGAATTCAGAATTTCCGGTCGTGGTGGCAAAGGAATAAGAGCCACAGATCCTTCAAAGACGGCCGAAATCGGCAAGCTGGTTGCGGCTTTCCCCGTTGAGGAAAGTGATCAGATCATGCTTGTTTCGGATGGAGGAAAACTCATCCGCGTTCCGGTGGCAGGAATTCGCATTGCAGGACGTTCGACAAAAGGTGTCACGATTTTCGATACAGCCGAAAACGAAAAAGTTGTTTCGGTTGAACGCATCTCTGAATCGGAAGACGACAGTGACGTTGACGAAACTGTGGCGAATGATGACAACGGTTCATCAGACAATTCTGATACGCAAACGGATGATTGAATAATCAGGTCATATCAGGATGGCTGACGGGAGGTGAAAGATGAAAGTAGCAATTTTTGCTGGTTCGTTTGATCCGATTACCAATGGACATCTTGACGTTTTGCGGGGTGCCTTTGGAGTAGCTGACAAGGTTGTTGTTGCCATTGGCATCCACCCGAGTAAAGCCCCGCTTTTTACGTTTGAAGAACGTAAGAAACTGATTGAAACGGTCGCGAAGACTGTTCTGAGAGACACAGAAAAGCGTTTGGAAGTTATTTCCTTCGACAATTTGCTGGTTAATACAGCACGTGAGATCGGCGCAAATTTTATCATACGTGGTTTGCGAGATGGAACCGATTTTAACTATGAAATGCAGCTTGCCGGCATGAATAGGGCGCTGGCACCCGGAATACAGACATTGTTCTTGCCAGCAGCTGATGCGGTTCGGTCAATTTCCGCTACTCTTGTTCGGCAAATTGCATTGATGGGTGGTGATGTTTCGCCCTTTGTTCCTGAAAATGTGGCATCCGCATTGATAAAAAAATTCAAATCATAAATGGAGAAAAACTTTGGTTCGTAAACTTTTAGGCGTTATGGCCGTTCTGTTTGCACTTTTTTCGCTTGGTTCCGTAGCTTTTGCCTCCGGTGGAGAAAATCTTGTCTTAACATTGAAAGATGGTGATGTCACAATCCGGTTGCGGCCTGATCTTGCTCCCAAGCATGTCGCACAAATCGAGAAGCTCACCAAAGAAGGTGCTTATGATAATGTTGTCTTCCATCGGGTTATTCCGGGCTTTATGGCACAGACCGGCGATGTAAAATTCGGCAAAAAAGGCAGCCCCGAATTCAATATTCGTCGTGCAGGCATGGGTGGGTCACAATATCCCGACCTTGCAGCAGAATTTTCCAAAGTACCATTCAAACGCGGCACAGTCGGTATGGCACGTTCCCAAGATCCGAATTCAGCCAATTCACAGTTTTTTATCTGTTTTGATGATGCTTCTTTCCTCAACGGCCAGTACACAGTTGTTGGTGAAGTGGTAAAAGGCATGGATGTCGTTGATAAAATCAAAAAAGGGCGTGCCGATAATAACGGTTCGGTTGCTGACCCTGACGTCATTATAAAAGCACGTATCGAAGCTACAAAATAAAGGAAAAGAAATGGCTGAGATTAAAGATCCGGAAAATACTCTGATACTGGAAACGACAAAGGGCAATGTGGTTATAGAATTATTGCCCGAAATTGCACCCGAACACGTCAAGAGAATTAAAGAATTAACCCGCGAAGGCGCTTACGACAATGTGGTTTTTCACCGCGTGATAGACGGTTTTATGGCACAGACAGGCGATGTCGAGTTTGGCAAAAAAGGCGGCAAAAAGTTCAACGCATCACGCGCAGGCATGGGTGGGTCGGACAAGCCCGATCTTAAAGCCGAATTTTCCAATGTTCCACACAAGCGCGGCACGGCCTCTATGGCACGCAGTCAAAACCCGAATTCGGCAAACTCCCAGTTTTTTATCTGTTTTGAGGATGCTCCGTGGCTCAATCGTCAATATACTGTTTGGGGACAGGTCATTGAAGGCATGGAAAATGTCGACAAGCTCAAAAAAGGCGAGCCTGTCAGTGATCCTGATAGCATTGTCAAAGCAATAATTGCTGCCGATAAAAAATAATTTTCAAGGCTCGACACAGTTGTTCGGAAGCTTTGATTTATGAAACTTCAAAGAAGGTGTTCTGAATAAAATTCGGAGCACCTTTTGCTTTTTTAAAACGCAAAATTCTGGCAGATGGAAGTTTGTATCTCTATAGAAACAGCAGCAATATAATCTTCACAAAATGATTCATGTTTGGCATTTAACGATTTGAATTTTAATGTAAAAAAGTTTTTGTCGATATTTTTTATATCGTTCGGATCACCCTTTTATAAGATGTTTGGCATCGGGAACGAACGGGCAATTGGCACTAAAAAAGCTTAAATGTCAAAGTGATTTTGCGCGGCGCTAAAAACCGGATTTTCATTATTTTTCTTATGTAAAATATCCGGATATTCATTTGTTTTATTGCAGGAAAAACTTCGGAAAAGCGGGATGAAAATATATCATTTCAATTTCATTCCCTGATGTTTTCCGGCAAATCCTTTCAATAGTTATTTTAAATTTATATTCAGGTTCGATGCTCGCCATTTACGGGATTGATCATTTGTTATTACGAGCGGGACGCTTGCTCTCAACCGGAATTTTAAGGGAAAAATCGCGTTATGCCCGTATTCTATTTTCGATGATTAAAGAGATTGCTTAGTTCATTACTCCCGCAAAAGCAGTTTTAAAGTGTTTAGAAAACGGGTTTTTAGCAACGCATTTTTGATTCCGAAAACCGCTTCACACTTTTCGGAAAATGGGTTTTTAGTGGCGCGTTTTTGACTCCGAAAACCGCTTCACACTTTTCGGAAAATGCTTTAGTAAAAAGCCATTACCAAGTATCCTTGGCAAGGCCTCCATAAAGGTTGGTCTTTTAATCCGATATAACAGTGCGACAAGCATTATCCGCTTGTCCGATTTATGAATGTGCGTGCGCTCTTATGCAAGTTGATCTTTTTGATTTCGAGTTACCTGAAAAACAAATCGCTTTGCGTCCGGCTGTGCCGCGGGAAAGTGCCCGTCTCTTACATGTCGGAAAAGGTGGAAGTCTCGAAGATTTACATGTGCGTGATTTACCCTCGCTTCTCAGAAAAGGCGATGCACTAGTTTTCAATGACACCAAGGTTATAAAAGCCCAACTTCAGGGGGAACGGCGGCGCGATGCAGCCATTGCCCATATTGGTGCAACACTTCATAAACGCGTAAGCCCTAACGAGTGGCTTGCTTTTGTTCGTCCCGCAAAACGTTTAAAAATTGGCGAAACAATCGTTTTCAACAAGAAGGATAGAAGTCTTGGCGATGATGACAAGCTTGTTGCCAAGGTTCGTGAAAAAGGCGAAAACGGCGAAATGCTGTTGGAGTTCGATAAATCGGGTGCGGAGCTTGATCGTGAAATCGCTCTTATCGGTCACATGCCTTTGCCACCTTATATTGCTTTGAAACGGGGCGAGGACAAGCGTGACGAAACCGATTACCAGACCGTTTATGCACGCGAAGAGGGGGCCGTCGCGGCGCCGACTGCCGGTCTTCATTTTACCAAGGATTTGATGCACCAGATCAAAGATCGGGGTGTCGAAGAATATTTTGTAACGCTCCATGTTGGTGCAGGCACTTTTTTGCCCGTCAAGGTTGACGATACAAAAGATCATAAAATGCATTCTGAAATTGGTCATATAGACCAACAAACGGCTGATGCGCTGATGGCTGTAAAAAAACGTGGCAACAGGGTTATTGCTGTTGGGACAACGGCGATGCGACTTCTGGAAAGTGCTGCGGATGAAAAGGGGCTGCTTGATGCATGGGCCGGTTCAACCGATATTTTTATAACACCGGGTTATCATTTCCGTTTTGTCGATTGCCTGATGACGAATTTCCACTTGCCGCGCTCGACATTATTCATGCTTGTATCGGCTTTTAGCGGGCTTGATGAAATGAAACACGCCTATCAACATGCTATTGAAACGGGCTATCGTTTTTATTCTTATGGCGATACAAGTTTTCTGGAACGAAAAGATTAGGAACAATGAGCGAAACCTTCACCTTCAAGAAAATTACTGAAGATGGTCACGCGCGGCGTGGCGAAATTACAATGCCACGCGGCAAAGTCCGCACACCGGCTTTTATGCCGGTAGGCACTGCCGGTTCGGTGAAGGCAATGTATATGGAGCAGGTTGAAGAGCTTGGTGCGGATATTATACTTGGCAATACCTATCATTTGATGTTGCGCCCCGGTGCAGAACGTATTGCAAGGCTGGGCGGCCTTCATGTTTTTGCACGTTGGCCGAAGCCCATTTTGACCGACTCCGGCGGTTTTCAGGTTATGTCGCTAGCTGGGCTTAGAAAATTGACCGAAAAGGGCGTGACCTTCCAATCGCATATAGATGGCGCTCGTTATGAGCTGACACCGGAGCGGTCGATCGAAATACAATGCCTTCTTGATTCCGACATCCAGATGCAACTCGACCAATGCGTTGCCTTGCCTGCCTCATTCAAAGAAATGGAAAAGGCAATGGAGCTTTCTTTACGCTGGGCAGAACGTTGCAAAACGGCATTCGGGAACCAGCCGGGCAAAGCCATGTTCGGCATCGTTCAGGGTGGGGATAATGCAAGTTTGCGGGAACGTTCGGCGAATGCTTTGAAAGATCTCGATTTGAAAGGCTATTCCATTGGCGGTCTGGCGGTGGGTGAGCCGCAAAATGTCATGATGGATATGCTTGATGTGACCTGTTCGATTTTGCCGGAAGATAAACCGCGTTATCTGATGGGGGTTGGCACACCTGATGATATTTTAAAGAGTGTGGCGCATGGCGTTGATATGTTTGATTGTGTCATGCCGACAAGGGCAGGCCGACATGGTTTGGCTTTCACCAGATTTGGTAAAATCAATTTGAGAAATGCAAAACATGCCGAAGACCCGCGCCCGTTAGACACTCAATCTCCCTGTCCGGCAGCACGGGATTATAGCCGCGCTTATCTTCATCATCTCGTAAAAGCGGGTGAACCATTGGCCGGAATGGTGATTACATGGAACAATCTCGCTTTTTATCAGCAATTGATGCAAGGCATAAGAGACGCAATCGAAGCACATCGTTATGCCGATTTTGTAGCCGAAGTCACAGAAGAGTGGAATAGGGGCGATAGAGTAGATTGATTTAAAAAAAGCTCTACTCAATTGAATTTCTCTCGTTGTATTCATTTTGAGAGTTCCTATATTTAAAAAATGAAAATATCTGTCCTTGATCTATGTCCCGTGCCTGAGGGAAGTTCGGTTGCCCAGGCGTTAAAAAATTCAATAGCTCTTGCCAAACATGTGGATGAGCTGGGGTTTCCTCGTATCTGGTATGCCGAACATCACAATATGACCGGCATTGCAAGCGCTGCAACGGCGGTTGTAATGGGGCAGATTCTTGCCTCGACCAATAAAATCGTTGTTGGTGCGGGCGGCGTTATGCTTCCTAACCATTCACCGCTGGTTATTGCCGAACAATTCGGCACTCTTGAAGCACTCTACCCGAAAAGGGTTGAACTCGGATTAGGTCGTGCTCCCGGTACTGACCAGATGACAGCACGGGCGTTAAGACGCTCGCTTGATAGCAACCCGAATGATTATCCCCGCGATGTCGTGGAATTGCTTGACTATTTTAAAGATGCCGAACCTCAACAACAATTGCGCGCGGTTCCAGGGGCAGGTTTGCATGTGCCGGTCTGGATTTTGGGGTCGAGCCTTTATGGGGCGCAGCTTGCGGCAGTTTTGGGCTTGCCTTATTCGTTTGCCTCGCATTTTGCACCGGCCGAGCTTTATCGTGCACTCAAAGTCTATCGCGATAATTTCCAGCCGTCGGAATATCTCGATAAGCCCGTTGCAATGGTTGCTGCAAATGTTGTGGTTGCCGAAACGGATGACGAAGCAAAGTTTCTGTTTTCTTCCCAACAACAATCCTTCGTCAATTTGAGAACGGGTCGTGCCGGTCCATTACCGAAACCGGTTATGAATTATGTTGATAATCTTCCTTTCAATCATCGCTTGGTGCTTGAACAATCCTTATCCTGTTCTGTGGTCGGCTCCTCTGAAACAGTCGAGCTGGGCCTAAAAAAACTGATAGCCGATACGAATGCAGACGAGTTGATTGTTACGAGCCCGATTTGGGATAACAAAAAGCGCATGGATTCATTCACACTTCTCGCCCGTATCATCAAGAATCTTTGAAATTCGGGCAAGTCCTTTGTCAATCGGATAGTAAGCGGTGATAAACATTGGACTTTGAAAAAATTGTCGGCTTAATGCCATTTTTGAAGAGCATCGCTTGCTGTTAAGCAGTTGACAGCTATTAGGGAGTGAAAATGTGTTCGGCAGAGTGGCTTGCAACAAGCGACTTTTTAAAAAGTGTGGAAGGTTAATCAAGCCTTGTTTTAATAGTCGCGAATCGGGGTTAAGAAACGTAAAACTGCGCAACCGGAGACCGGTTAACGCAGTTTTATCTTTACGCATATTCCGGACGATACTCATACACATGTCCGGAATTACACCTCTGGTACGCACTACCTGATCCAGAGAGAAACAAGTTGTTTTTGTTTCTGGAGCCTTTGTAGTTGAACAATGTTAATCACGGGTTAGCGAACACTTAATGAAGTATGAAAATCGCTATTTTTTTGAAAAAAATTGCGGTTTTTTTATTGGTAAAGGGTGATTGATTTGGCGCGTGCATTGATGTTTCAGGGCACAGGTTCGGATGTCGGTAAAACAGTTCTTGTTGCCGGCTTTTGCCGTTTGGCTTGCCGTAAAGGCATCAAGGTAATGCCGTTCAAACCGCAAAATATGTCGAACAATGCCGCTGTTGCCGATGATGGCGGCGAGATCGGGCGCGGTCAATGGCTGCAAGCATTTGCTGCAAATGAAAAACCGTCCGTTCATATGAATCCGGTTTTATTGAAACCGCAAAGTTCTACCGGTTCCCAAATCATTGTACAGGGTAAGCTTTCGGGTTTTGCAAAAGGTGTCGATTATCAAAAAATGAAGGGTGAACTTCTTGATCGGGTCATGGAATCTTATGCCCGATTGAAGGAGAGATGCGATTTTGTGCTGGTGGAGGGGGCCGGTTCACCGGCAGAAATCAATTTGCGCCATGGTGATATTGCGAATATGGGGTTTGCGCGAAGCGCCAATGTGCCGGTTGTGTTGATTGGTGATATTGACCGCGGTGGTGTGATTGCTTCGCTCGTAGGTACCGCAACGATTCTTGATCACGACGACCGTGCAATGGTCTGTGGTTATCTCATTAATAAATTTCGCGGGGATGTGAGCCTTTTTGACGATGGAATCAAAGCAATCCGGAATTTTACCGGCTGGCCTTGTCTCGGTGTAATCCCGTGGCTTGAAGGGGCAAGCCTGTTGCCTCCTGAAGATTCTATGGCACTCGAACATAGAGAGCCAAAAAAACACGGCAAAGTAAAAATAGTTGTACCGGTTTTACCCCATATCGCCAATTTTGATGATCTCGACCCGTTGGCCCACGAAAGTGATGTTGAAATTGTCTTTGTCCGGAAGGGTGAGTGTTTTCCAGCCGATAGCGATGTTATTATCCTTCCCGGTTCCAAATCGACCATAGCGGATATGGTCTCTCTTCGTGAACGCAAGTGGGATGGGGAGATTATCGAACACACCAAAAAAGGCGGTATGGTGATTGGCATTTGCGGCGGCTTTCAAATTCTGGGTAAGAAAATTCTGGATCCCGATTCTCTGGAAGGAAATGTTACCGAAACAAAAGGACTCGGACTTCTTGATATGGTAACAGAAATTGGAGAACGAAAACTCACGCGTAATAGCAACGCTATTCATCTTGCTAGCGGACTCCCGCTTACAGGCTATGAAATCCATATGGGCAAAAGTTTTGGTCCGGATTGTCGCCATGCCCCTTTAAAAATTAACAATGTCAAAGACGGTGCGGCGTCACCTGATGGAAAGATTTGGGGAACCTATCTCCATGGTTTGTTTTCGGCAGATGCTTTCCGTCATTATTTTATTGGAAATTTTGGTGCAAAGCCTGATAAGTCCGGACATTTTGAAAAACTTGATAATGCGCTCGATAAAATTGCCGACGAGTTGGAAAAAGCCGTCGACGTGGACACGCTTTTTCGGCTTGCACAATAAAGTTTAAGCAGCTATCTCTAAGGGAGCCGGTTTTTTGCAAAAGAATTTGCGAAAAATAAACTGGACTTTCAGGAAGTGGACCCAATTCGGGCATTTCATTCAAGCCGGTCAGTCAAATTATTGTATTTAAGAATGGGCTAGAAATCCGGTTCCGGTTTGTGTTTTCATCATTCAAGAACTCTGATTCTGTATCAAAGGCATGAAGCCGGTTTTTCAGCTTTCTTTGTAAAGTGATGAATGTCTATTCCGCAAATGGAGGAGATTTTTGGCAAAGACAACATTGATTCTTGGCGGGACGCGTTCGGGAAAGTCGGTTTTTGCCGAAAATTATGTGTTGTCTGCCAATAAAACACCGGTCTATCTGGCAACAGCAGAAATTTTCAATGAAGAGATGAAAAAACGGGTCGACATGCATCGTTCACGCCGAAAGTCCGGCTGGATCAATGTTGAAGAACCGATTGATATTACGGGTGAGATCGCAAAACATAATAGTGAACAAAAGATCGTCCTTATTGATTGTCTCAGCGTTTGGCTTGGTAATTTATTGGAGCATCACAGGAACGTTGAAACAGAAATGGCAAAGCTTGTTGATGGTCTTGCAAAGCTTGAGGTAGAAACGGTTTTTGTTTCGAGCGAGGTAGGGCTTGGCATTGTGCCGGACAACAAGCTTGCGCGTGAATTCAGTGATTATGCCGGTCTCATGAACCAGAAAATTGCAAATATAGCAGAAACGGTGTTTTTTGTTGCGGCTGGTCTGCCGCTTAAATTGAAAGGCTAAGTTTGATGTCGGAACAAAAATTTTTACAAAGCAAAATCCCAACCACCGTTATAACCGGATTTTTGGGTTCCGGAAAAACTACAATGATAAGGCATTTATTGGAAAATGCGCAAGGCAAACGCATTGCTCTCATTATCAATGAATTTGGCGAACTTGGTGTGGATGGCGGTTTGCTCAAAGGCTGCGGTCTTGATAATTGTCATGACGACGATCTCATTGAACTCAATAATGGCTGCATTTGTTGCACGGTTGCCGAAGAATTCATTCCGACTATGACTAAACTCCTCGAGCGTGAGGATAGACCCGATCATATTGTGATTGAAACATCCGGTTTGGCACTTCCCCAGCCGCTTGTCGCAGCCTTCAATTGGCCCGAGATCAAAACGCAGGTGACCGTTGACGGAGTGATTACCGTGATTGACGCTCCGGCGGTGGCCGAAGGCCGGTTTGCCGATGATATTGACAAAATCAATGCCGAACGGGCCCAAGATAATTCGATCACCCACGAAAGCCCGCTGGAAGAATTGTTTGAAGACCAAATTCATGCGGCTGATCTTATCGTCCTTAATAAGGTCGATCTTATCGACGAGGACACGCTCGATAATGTGCGCAATATCATTTCGAGCCATAGCGACAGAATTCCGCAAATGGTCACATCGAGTTTCGGCAGTATCGGAACCGATCTTATATTGGGGCTTGGCGTCGGTACCGAGAGCGATATTGAAAACCGCAAATCCCACCATGAAATGAACCATGCGAAAGGCGTTCCACATAACCACGACGAATTTAAAAGCTTTGTCGTTAACGCGCCATCTATCCATGATCCCAAGGCTTTGATCGAGCGGTTGAAAACGATCATCGAAAAAAATGATATTTTGCGCCTCAAAGGCTTTGTCAATGTGGTTGGAAAACCGATGCGTCTTGTTGTTCAGGCCGTCGGTCAGCGGATTGATTCCTATTTTGATCGCCCCTGGCAAAAAAACGAAGAGCATAAAAGCCATCTTGTTGTTATCGGCCTTCACGAAATCGACGAGGAGAAGGTGCGCAAAACTATTGAAGCGCTTGATGTCTGATGCATTTGCTTCTTGCCCAGAAGGGAACCATAGCCGAACAGGACAAGGCGATTGATCTTGGACAGTCGCCGGCCGATGTTATTTTTCTTTCGGCGGCTGATACCGAATTGGCAAGCCTTTCGGTTGCAAAAGCCGCATTGAAGAAAACAACGTCTTCGCTGAGGCTTGTCAATTTGCTTTCGCTTTCACATCCCATGTCGGTTGACACCTATGTCGAAAAAACCGCGTCATATGCGAAATTGATTGTGTTGCGCGTGATAGGTGGTGAAAGTTACTGGCCTTATGGCTTGCAGGTTTTCCACTCGCTGGCACTGGAAAAAAATATCAAACTGGTGGTCTTGCCCGGTGACGATAAAATAGACGAAAATTTGCAAAAATTTTCTACTGTTGCCGAAGAGGATTGCCACAATCTTTGGCACTATCTTATTGAAGCAAGTGCGCAAAATATGCGCTCCTTTCTTGAATATTGCGATTATTTGCTCGGCCGCCACGAAAAGCCGGTCGAGGCGATACCCTTGATGAAGGCAGGCCTTTGGTCGCCGGATGACCCGCCGTTAACTGTCGATGATCTCGTAAAACGTCACAATGCCACGCATAAACCGGTAGTGGCGATATGTTTTTACCGCGCTTTGGTGCAGAGCGGGCAAACAGCGAGCGTGGAAGCGCTTATCGACGCTCTTGAAAAACGCGGCTTAATCGCGCTGCCAATTTTTGTTTCAAGTCTTAAAGACGAATTGAGCGTTGCAATTGTCGATTCAATTTTTGACCGGCTTCCTCCCGATATTGTTTTAAATGCTACGGGCTTTGCCGTTTCAAACGGGCATACCGGACGAAAACCCACTGTCCTCGAAAAGCGCGGTGCAATGGTTTTGCAGGTGGTTTTTGCCGGAAGCAACAAAGAACAATGGGAAAAAGACGGGCGTGGCTTAACTGCCCGTGACCTTGCCATGAATGTTGCGCTTCCGGAAGTCGATGGGCGTGTATTCACCCGCGCTGTGTCTTTCAAATCGGCAGTGGAATTCGATGACGAGACAGAATGTAATGTTGTTGTCCATAAACCTTTGAAAGACAGGGTCGACTTTGTTGCAGAGCTCACAAAAAACTGGGTAAGACTGCGCAACAAGAAGCCTGAAGAGCGCCATATTGCCATTGTCATGGCCAATTATCCGGGTGGCGATGGCCGCTTGGGGCACGGTGTCGGCCTTGATACACCAGCCGCCATGATTGTGACGCTTAATGCCATGAAGGAACAAGGCTACGAAATAGAAAATATTCCGGAAAATGGCAATGAGCTCATGCGGTTGATGATTGAAGGTCCAACCAATGAAGGGGTAAAGGGAAGGATAGTCCGGACAGCACTTTCTTTGAGTCTTTACAATAAGTTCTTTCAATCGCTTGATAAAAAGATTCAAGATGAAGTGACTGCACGTTGGGGCGCGCCGGAAGACGATGCCTATGTGGTTGATAACGGATTGGCCTTGCCGGTTTTAATGTTGGGGGAAACGGTTGTCGGATTACAGCCGGAACGCGCATTCGGTATGAATGCAAAGCAAGTCTACCATGCACCCGACATTGTTGCCACCCATCATTATCTTGCATTCTATTTCTGGCTCCGGTTTGTTTATAAAGCCGATGCCATCATTCATATGGGTAAACACGGCAATCTTGAATGGCTTCCGGGAAAAGCTTTGGCACTCTCGAACCATTGCTATCCTGAAATAGCTCTTGGACCGATGCCGCATATCTATCCGTTTATCGTCAACGACCCCGGTGAAGGGACACAGGCAAAACGACGCTCTTCCGCCGTTATCATTGACCATCTGACCCCGCCTTTGACGCGCGCGGAAAGTTATGGCCCGTTAAAAGATCTGGAAGGCCTTGTTGATGAATATTACGAGGCGTCGGGCGTTGACCCGCGTCGTCTCGCAAAGCTCAAAGGTGAAATACTTGATCTGGTGCGGCTCACCGGTCTCAATCATGATGCCGGAATTGAAGACCATGATAGCGATGATCTGGCACTTGAGAAACTTGATGCCTTTTTGTGCGATCTTAAAGAATTGCAAATCAGGGACGGGCTACATATTTTTGGCAAAGCCCCTTCCGGCGAACAATTGGAAAATCTCCTTGTTGCAACGGCGCGTGTCCCTCGCGGCGAGGGGGAAAATGGCAGTTTACACCGCGCTATAGCCGATGATCTCTGCCTTACTTTCGATCCGCTTGATTGTGTTTTTTCAGAAAAATGGCAAGGTGAAAAGCCTGAAATATTAAAAAGAATGACCGACAGCCTATGGCGCACAAAAGGCGACACGGTCGAACGCATCGAGCTTCTGGCGCTGGCTCTGGTTTCCGGAAAGGTTGCTCTTCCTCCGAAGTTCAAGAAAACAGCGCCAATTCTTAAAAATATTGAAGAAACATTGCGGCCATTGATTTTAAGTTGCGGCAAGGCGGAAATTGACGGGCTTTTAACCGCTCTTGACGGGCACTTTGTCGAGCCGGGGCCATCCGGTGCCCCGACACGCGGGCGGCCGGATGTATTTCCGACAGGGCGCAACTTTTTTTCGGTCGATACAAGAGCTGTGCCCACACAATCGGCTTGGCAATTGGGTAAAAAATCGGCCGAGCTTCTCATTATCCGCTATGTGCAGGATCACGGTGATTGGCCGAAGGCTTTTGGCCTTACTGCTTGGGGAACCGCCAATATGCGTACCGGTGGCGATGATATTGCGCAGGCTCTGGCACTTATCGGTGTCAAACCTTTGTGGGATGCGGCATCCCGCCGTGTGACCGGTGTTGAAGTTATTCCTGTAGCAGTTCTCGGGCGGCCACGTGTTGATGTGACATTAAGAATTTCCGGCTTTTTCCGCGATGCATTTCCTGAACAGATAGCCTTGTTCGATCAGGCAGTGCGCCTCGTTGCGTCGCTTGACGAGGAGGAAGAGGATAATCCGCTCCATGCGCATTATTTGAAAGACGTAAAAACTCTCACAGAAACCGGAAAGAGCACAAAAGAGGCGGAAAGAGAAGCCGGTTTTCGCGTTTTCGGCGCTCGTCCGGGTGTTTATGGAACCGGCGTTCAGGAGCTTCTCGACAAGGGCGAATGGAATGACCGTAACGACCTTGGTAAAGCATGGATTGCCCATTCTTCTTTTGCTTATGGTAAGGAAGACGGGGTGGCTGCACAAAATATGCTTGAAAACCGGCTTCATCATATCAATGCCGTTGTCCAAAATCAGGATAATCGCGAACATGATCTTCTTGATTCCGGTGAATATTATGCCTTTGAAGGGGGAATGGCTTCGGCAGTCGCCGATAAGCAGGGGGCTTTTCCGAAAGTTTATCATAATGATATGTCGCGCCCCGAACGGCCAATGATCAAAACATTGCAGGAAGAAATCGGGCGGACACTCCGCGGGCGTGCTGTTAATCCGAAATGGATAGAAGGGGTCATGCGCCACGGCTTTAAAGGTGCTGTCGAAATGGCTGCAACGGTTGATTATCTCTTTGCTTTTTCGGCTACAACAAATGCCGTATCCAATGAACAATTCGAGGCGATTTATAACGCCTATATCGACGATGAGACAGTACGGAATTTTTTAATCGGAAACAATCCTGCCGCTTTAAGAGAAATGGCACATAAACTTGAACAGGCGATCCGGAGAGAGTTATGGAAACCGCGCTCCAATTCTGCTTTGTTTGAACTGGAAGAACTACAGAAAGGCTCGATAAGATGGACGCCAAAGAAAAGCTGACGGAAGCGGAATTGAATGCCCGTCATGCCGAAAAAATGAAAAAGAAAGAGGCCGCGCGCAAAAAAATAGAAGCCGGTAAAACCAAGGAAAAAGGTCTTCTCATTGTTCATACGGGGAAGGGCAAAGGCAAGACAACGGCTGCTTTCGGTATGGTTTTTCGTGCTCTCGGCCAGAATATGAAGGTTGGCGTTGTGCAGTTTGTCAAGGGATTAAGGCAAACCGGCGAGCGTACCGCACTTGAAAAATTTGGTGATCAGGTGCGTGTTTATGCCCATGGCGAAGGCTTTACATGGGAAACGCAGGATCGTGAAAAAGACATTGCCGAAGCGCGAAAAGCATGGGACATCGCCAAAGATATGATCCTCGACGACACCACGGATATGGTGCTTTGTGACGAGCTGAATATCGTATTGCGCTATGATTATCTACCTTTGGAAGAAGTGCTTGATGTATTATCGAGGCGACCTTTCATGAAGCATGTTATTATTACCGGTCGCAATGCACGAAATGAATTGATTGAAGCTGCCGATCTGGTAACAGAAATGGAATTGGTCAAACACCCGTTCCGTTCCGGCATAAAAGGACAGAAGGGGATTGAATTCTGATGACCGCAACCTGGCAGTTCTGGGCATTTCTTTCAGCAATTTTTGCGGCTTTAACAGCGATTTTCGCAAAAGTCGGCATAAGCGGTATCAATTCCGATTTTGCCACTTTGATAAGAACAATTGTTATCATTGCCGCATTATGTCTGTTTTTAAGCATCACCGGACAATGGCAACGTCCGGGAGCCATTCCGGCAAAATCGTGGGTTTTCCTTGTTTTATCGGGGCTTGCCACGGGTGCTTCATGGCTTGCCTATTTCCGCGCGCTGCAATTGGGAGATGCTTCCCATGTCGCTCCGATTGACAAATTGTCGGTTATTTTTGTTGCGATTTTCGGCGTTACTTTTCTTGGTGAAAAACTGACAGCCATCAACTGGACCGGCGTCGTGCTGATTGCCGCAGGTGTTATTTTGCTGGCATTAAAATTTTAGAAAATAAGAAATTGTTCCGTCATTAAAAAACCGGTTCGGTAGCTTTATGCAAACCGTTTTTCTTGAGTAAGCGGCTTGATGGTACCTAAAGTGACGGGCTTTTATCTCTCAAAGGTTCAGCCATTGCCGTAGCGGATTGTCATGAGCTTGTAAGAGTTTATAGGCAAGAATAACGCATACGATGACCAATAGCGGTTTTATGAGCTTGGCACCGGTTTTCATGGCGACGCGCGCACCCATTTGCGCGCCGATAAATTGTGCAATTCCCATAGCAATGCCGATTTTTACATTGATCGAGCCCATGACAGCAAAGGTCAGGAAACCACCAAGATTGGATGAAAAGTTCAACAGTTTTGTATGGGCTGTCGCTTTGAGGATTCCAAATCCCGAGAGGGAAACAAAGGCCAGCATATAGAAAGAACCGGCACCCGGACCGAATATGCCGTCGTAAAAGCCGACAAGTGGCGCCATAGTCAGCGAAAAGATGATTGGTCTCATCCGCTCCTGTTTATCGATGTCGTTGAGGTTCGGCTTTAACGCGAAATAAGCGGCGACAACAATGAGCAGAACGGGCAGAAATGCTTGAAATAATTTGACAGGAATAAGGGTTGCAACCAGTGCGCCGATGATGCTCCCGATAAAGGCCATGGCGGCCTGAAGGATTTGTTTCCTGATATTGACATGCCCACCACGGGCATAGGCCACCATTGCGGAAAATGAACCAAAAAGCCCCTGCAACTTGTTTGTACCCAGTGTTTCGACAGGCGGAAGGCCCGAAAGCATCAGGGCAGGGATGGTGATAAGGCCACCGCCACCGGCAATTGAATCTATAAAACCGGCAAACAAACCGGCAAAAATCAACATCAGGACAGTCGGGTCAAAAAGGAATTCCAGCATTGGCGAATATTACCTGAACAGAATAGAATAAGGAATAATAGAATAATTTCGATAAAGAAACGTCAAACGTTGCATTCATGCACTTGTGTTTTTTGTGCAATATTGGCAAGCTCTGCTTTTAGTTCAGCTCTCCTAACGTGGCAAGAAGCGGAGTTTCGCATGTTTGACAGCATCGCAAATTATTTTTCCCGTCATAATTCGGTCCGTAAAGTGGCCGAAAATCCGGCAACAGCGGCCGAGCTTCTCTTGCTCATTCATTTGGGCTTTGCCGATGGCAAACATACGCCAAGCGAAACTGCCGCTTTTTCAAAAATTGCCGAACAACAATTCGGCGTATCTCCCGATGCTTTGCCGGATGTCATCAAATATCTTTATGATTATGGCTATGAAACCACAACCGGTCAAGCTGCGGCTCTCTTCGGCGAATTGGCACCGGACCGGCGTATTGCACTTATAGAAAATTTGATGACAATTGCCGCTGCCGATAATCATGTTGATGCTGATGAAGTTGCGCTCATCCATCGGATAGCAGCCATTCTCGGTGTTCCCTCACAAGAGGTGGAGCGGATTTACAACACCGTCAAAGAACGCGCTTAAAGGCAAAACCGGATATGGTCAACAGAATCTCTATGCCGGTTTTTGTTGGCATAGGCATTTCGTCATCTGCCACGACGGGCGACATGGAAAAGGCGCTTGAATTTCTGGAAAAGTGGAATATTGCGGCTTTTTCAACGCTTGAAGGTAAAGAATCCAACGGCCTCATTTTACTTGCTTTGCAACGCCTTGCTGTTCCTCTCGTTACATTTTCATCAGAAGAGTTGGAGGCAATGACTTGCTTTCTGAAGAACCCTTCCGATATTGTTTTTCAACATACGGGTTGCCATGGCGTTGCGGAAGCTGCAGCTTTGGCGGCTTCAGGTAAAGGTGGTATCTTGCTCGTTGAGAAGACAAAAATTGGTGGGCTCACCATTGCTGTGGCAGGACAGAAGGAAGAATGACAGTATATTTTATCGGCGCAGGTCCGGGGGCATATGATCTCATTACAGTGCGCGGGCTCAATCTCATAAAACGTTGTCCGGTCTGCCTTTATGCGGGCTCGCTTCTTTCGGATGAATTGATTGCCGAAATTCCTCAGGAAGCGCGTCGCGTCAATACCGGCCATCTTGACCTTGATGCCATCGTCGAAGAGTTTGTCAAAGCGGAAAAAGAAGGAAAGGATGTTGCAAGGCTTCATTCCGGTGACCCTTCTATCTATAGCGCAATAGCCGAACAGATGGCAGCACTCGACAAGCTTGCGATCAATTACGAGGTGGTACCGGGGGTGGCTTCCTATGCGGCAGCAGCGGCAGCCATGAAGCAGGAATTGACACTTCCAAAGCTTAACCAGTCGGTCATTTTGACACGGACATCAGTCAATTCTTCACCCATGCCGGAACTTGAGACATTGTCAAATCTTGGACAAGCAAAAGCGACAATGGCAATTCATCTTTCGGCAAAAAATATTGCCGCCATCCGGAAAGAATTATTGCCAATTTACGGCGCCGATTGCCCCGTTATTGTTGCCTATCATGTAAGCTGGCCGGATGAAAAAATCATTTCAGGCACGCTTGCCGATATTCACGAAAAAATAGCGCAAGAAAAAATAGAAAAAACCGCAATCATCTTTGTCGGGAAAGCACTTCGGCCGGAAAAGCTTAGCCGTTCGTCTCTTTATGCTTTTCCGCACGGTCCGCTTGGTAAAACTTCTGCACCAAGTCGATAACATCTTTTTCCGCACTCAAAGTGACGACATCGGGCAGGGGCTTTCTGGTTATCATAATCACTGGAAGACCGAGTTTGCGCGCAGCCTTCAACTTTGGGAAAGAGGCGGAACCTCCGGAATTTCTGCACACGAGACAATCAAAATGATGTTTGACGAGAAAGTCATATTCTTCTTGTTCATTTTCCGGTTTACCAAGCACAATTTCTATATTGGCTTCGGGAACAAAATTTTCCGGTTTCTCGACCATACGCGCGACAAATGACACATCTTTGCGCACCAGAAATTCATTGACGTGCTGGCGCCCGATAGCAAGGAAGCAGCGGCTATTCAAAGGAATAGCGGCAACGGCTTCCGCAATATTATTCACCTTTTGCCACTTGTCTTCTTTCCCCGCTTGCCAGAGCGGACGCTCGAACCGGATATAATCGATTTTTTTAGCGCGCGCTGCCCGCCAGGCATGATCGGTCATTGTCTCGGCGAAAGGATGGGTGGCGTCAACGATAAGCCCTATATTTTCCTTTTCGATTGTATTGATAAGCCCGTCAATGCCGCCAAACCCGCCAATACGATATCGTCCCGCGGGAATTTTCGGATGCGATGTACGGCCAGCGAGAGACGAAAGAACAGGATAGTCTTCTTCGGCAAATTTTTCGGCGAGAGCATAGGCTTCGCTGGTGCCGCCCAATAATAAAACTGTCCTACCTTCTTGCAAGAATATTTCCCTTTCTATCGGTCACAATGATTTCGACCGATACCGGCGCATCCCTTAGTGTTTCTTCAGCGACATGTTTTGCCTGAAGCGCAATAGGGGTAGCAATATCAATTCTTTCTTTTGTAGCAATATCAAGCACTTCTTTCGCAGTGTTCGCATTTTCGATGAAGTCCTTGAAGGATTGGTTCAAGCCGGCATTCTTTGCAACATTCCACAAATATGTCTTGTCGACTTGGGAGCGGGAAGAATGAAGGTCCATTTCCCCTTGCGCGAGTTTTGTTAGTTTTGCAAAACCACCAGCAATTGTCAGTTTATCAATCGGGTGGTGACGCAAATATTTCAACACGGCACCGACAAAGTCTCCCATATCCAATAGGGCATAGTCGGGAAGATGGTAGATTGCCTGTGCGGCATCTTCCGAAGTTGCGCCGGTTGCACCAAGAACATGGCTTGCCCCTTCCGCACGTGCGACATCAATACCACTATGAATAGAATGGATCCATGCCGAACACGAGAACGGGTGAACAATACCGGTTGTGCCGAGAATGGAAATGCCGCCCAGAATGCCAAGGCGCGGATTCCATGTTTTGAGCGCGATATTTTCTCCGTCTGGTACCGAAATTGTAATGACCAGATCTTGCGGAAAAGCATATTTATCACAAATTTCCTTGCAAACCTCGCTCATCATCCGGCGCGGAACGGGGTTGATGGCCGCTTCCCCGACATCAAGCGGCAAACCCGGTCTTGTAACAGTTCCAACACCTTTTCCTGCTTTGAATATAATTCCGCTGTTTGGAGAGGCAGGAGTGACAGTTGCAATAATAGTCGCCTTGTCTGTTACATCGGGATCATCACCTGCATCTTTGATAATTCCCGCTGTTGCCTGATTTTCTCCAAAAGTTTTGAGAGATAGCGCAAATTGCGGCATTTGCCCTCTTGGCAATCTTATCTCCACGGGATCGGGAAAAGCGCCGGTAATGAGAGCAGTGAGCGCCGCCTTGGTTGCAGCCGTTGCGCAGGCCCCGGTTGTCCAGCCCAAGCGAAGGGGGCCTTCCGGTTTGCGTTTCAATGTGCTTTGCAGATCTGCCATTTTGACAATATTTCTTGAAAATTTAACGTTTACAGTGGTTGGAAACTGCACAATAGATAACACATATAATGCATTGATTCTTGTTTTCTATAGATTTTACCATCAAAAGGACCCGAAATGACGGCAGATTTGCCATTCAAATTGCCACAGTTCATTGCGGGGCATGTGTGGTTGGTGGGCGCGGGGCCGGGTGACCCCGGACTTCTTACGCTCCATTGTATCAATGCACTCAAACAGGCGGACCATATCCTTTATGATGCGTTGGTCGATCATTCGTGCCTCAAGCTTGCAAAACAAGGCGCAGTTCTGGAATTTGCCGGTAAACGCGGTGGCAAACCCTCGCTCAAACAGCAGGAAATCACCGAACGCATGATTTGCCTTGCCCGCCAAGGTAAACGGGTTTTGCGTTTGAAAGGCGGCGATCCTTTTGTTTTTGGCCGTGGAGGTGAGGAAGCGCTTGCCTTGATAGAAGCGCATATTCCCTTTCGCGTCTTTCCCGGAATAACAGCAGGAATAGCAGGCCCTGCCTATGCAGGTATTCCGGTTACGCATCGCTCCGTCAATCATAGTGTATTGTTTTTAACCGGTCATGATGCTGACGGAACAGTGCCCAAATCTTTTGACTGGAAAGCAATTTCGCGCGCCGCACCGGTTCTTGTGTTTTATATGGCGATGAAACATATTGATGAAATTGCCGATGACCTTATCAAAGGGGGTCGCACGAGTGATGAGCCGGTTATGTTTATCACACATGCTACAACGGCTAATCAGCGGATTTATAAGACCGAACTTGGCCATATAAAACAAACAATCAAAGAACATGACATCGAACCGCCGACAATTGTTGTCGTTGGTAAAGTTGTTTCTCTTGCCGATAAACTTGCTCCGAATATTGTTACAGACGAATTGGATAACAGATCATTATGAATGGCTTTATGGTGAGTGCTGCCAATTCGGGAGCCGGTAAAACTGTTATCACTCTGGCATTGATGCGCGCTTTGAAAGAAATGGGACTAACCGTAGCCCCGCGAAAAGCAGGGCCCGACTTTATTGATCCGGCATTTCATAAAGCGGCAACAGGAGAAGATAGTTACAATCTCGATTGTTGGGCAATGCGCGACGCGCTCATAAGAAATATCGATTTCACCGACAATTCGGAGCAGAAGTTTTTTGTGGTCGAAGGCATGATGGGGCTTTATGACGGTGCCATTAACGGCGAGGGGTCTTCTGCCGAACTTGCCCGTTTGTTGGATTTGCCGGTATTTTTTGTCGTTGATGTAACAAGCCAATCACATTCGGTCGCGGCACTTGTCAAAGGTTTTGCCGAATTTATGCCGAAATTGCGCTTTGCCGGAATTATCCTCAATAAAATTGGAAGTCCCCGACATGAAGCTATGCTTCGCGCGGCTTTGCAACCGCTTGATATACCGGTAGTTGGTGCGGTTTACAGAAATAACGCCCTGACACTCCCCTCGCGTCATCTGGGACTGGTTCAGGCTTCGGAACGAACCGATCTTTATGATTTTATCGGAAAAGCGGCAGAAATTATAAAGGAAAGCGTTGATCTTGAGGAGATGATCGCATTATCGACTTCAAATGGCGTGAAGGTTGCTAGTGCCACGATTGATTATATCCCGCCACTAGGACAACGCATTGCGGTGAGCCGTGATGATGCTTTCCGTTTTTCTTATCCACACCTGCTTGATGGCTGGAGAAAAGCCGGTGCCGAAATCACATTCTTTTCGCCTTTGGCGAATGAAGCGCCGGATAAAGATTGTGATAGCATCTATTTATGTGGCGGTTATCCGGAACTTTTTTCCGGAAAACTGGCGACAGCAGAGAAGTTCAAAAAAGCCATGAGCAATATGGCAAAAGCCGGAAAAACTATTTATGGCGAATGCGGTGGTTATATGACCTTGGGGGAAACATTGGAAGATAGCGAAGGGGTTAAACACCCGATGCTTGGTCTGTTGCCATTGAATACCAGCTTCAAACAGAAGAAACTGCATTTAGGCTATCGCCGTTTGGTGCCGGAAGGAGAGCTTTTCGGGGAAAAAACCTTGCGAGGGCACGAGTTCCATTATGCCTCCATTGTAGATGAAAAAGTCGCTACTCCGCTTTTTAAAGCCTATGATGCGCTCGACAATTCTTTAGGTGCAAGGGGAATGAGAATAAACAATGTTGCCGGCTCGTTTATTCATTTGATAGATATTGAAGGTTGAAAAAATATGCTACAAGCATGCAGAAAATGCAGTGTAATTGTTTGATGTGTTTTCTATCAATTCATCAAAAACTATGTCATTGCGGCTTTCTATTGGGAGAGCAGGTGAGATGACCGGTGTTGGAAACAAACTGCCTTGAACACTTTGAATTTGGAAGATATTTTCTTGCGCCGATGGTGTGTTGAATGGCAAAACCGAATATTTGAAACAACCGCATTCAGGGATTCGTCCGTTAACTATGAAATATGAAATTGATAAGCTCAACGTTGCTTCCGAGGTTAACGCAAGAACACGCCGTATGAGCATACTTGCTCTCGCTGTCGGCGCCTTCGCAATCGGTACGTCGGAATTTGTTTCAATGGGGCTGCAACCGGAAATGGCAAAAAGTTCGGGTGTTGATATACCGACTGCCGGACAATATATTTCGGCCTATGCGATGGGTGTTGTCGTCGGTGCGCCAGTTCTGGCTGTAGCGACTGCAAAATTTCCGCGGAAATATGTTCTGATCGCTCTGATGCTATTTTATGCTTTTGCCAATATTGCGAGTGCCTGTGTGACAAGCTTCCACGCGCTGGTCGGTTTGCGGTTCATGAGCGGTTTACCACACGGCATCTATTTTGGTGTTGCCTCTATTGCCGCTTCTTCCATGGTGGAGATGAAAAATCGCCCCAAGGCTATCGGTGCAGTGATGCTGGGGCTTACAATTGCGACAGTTGTCGGTGCGCCGTTTGCAACCTGGCTCGGTCAGCTACTTGGGTGGCAAATGGCTTTTGTGCTGGTCGGCAGCATTGGTGCTCTTTGTGCAATTTTAGTGTTTTTGTTTCTACCCAGTTTGCCAACAGCATTGGGAACAAGCCCGCTTACCGAGCTTAGCGCATTAAAAGAAAAGCAAGTCTGGTTCATGCTGGCAATGGTCGCCATCGGAACAGCTGGTCTTTTTGCCGTGTTCAGTTACATCAAATCGACATTGACTGTCGTTTCCGGTGTTTCTATTGGCTGGGTGCCGTTTATCATGCCGCTTATAGGTCTTGGTATGGTAACAGGCAACATCTTCGGACCAAAAATAGCGGTAAAAATTGGTCCGATGAAGATGATATTTTATGCAATGCTGTGGAGCACAATTACATTCTTTCTGTTTTTCTTCCTCTGTCATTCCGGCATTACGGCTGCGATCGGCTGTTTTCTCATCGGTACATCATTTGCCAGTATGCCGTCAGTCCAGGCACGAGTGATGGATGTCGCAGCCAATGCCCAGACACTTGCCGGAGCACTGATGCAATCAGCCTATAATGTTGCCAATGCTTTGGGTGCTGAATCGGGTGCAGAAATCTTGCGGCTAGGTTTCGGTTATCAGGATACAGCGATTTTGGGCGGATGCCTTACCTTTTGCGGCGTGTTGATCTTTGCAGCATCGTGGTACGTCGATAAGCATGATCAGGCCAAAGCATCAAAACAGGTGTGATTCCGGTGGAGCGTCTCTGCTTTGTCCTTTTACTGGCGCTCCTGATTGATCGGTCAATCGGCGACCCCGACTGGATATGGCGCAAGGTTCCTCATCCGGTAGCGGCATTCGGGGCAGGGATAAAGTGGTTTGAAACAAGATACAACAGAAAGTCGATGTCTTCGCGTCGCCGGAAATGGTACGGCATCAGTGCGCTTCTTATCTTGTTGTTGGCAACCTTTATTATTGGCCTTGTTATTCATCTGCTTTTGCTCGAATTGGGGATTGCAGGAATAATTATTGAAGCGCTGTTTGCTTCCACATTATTAGCGCAAAAAAGCCTTGTCGATCACGTTGGTAAAGTGGAAAAAGCCTTCAAACAAGGTTCGCTTATCGAAGCGAGAAATGCTGTTTCGCTCGTAGTCGGGCGGGAAACAAAAAATCTCGATGAAAGTGCGGTTTGTCGTGCAGCAATCGAAAGCCTCGCAGAGAATAGCTCTGATGGCGTTGTGGCACCCGTATTCTGGTATATCATCCTCGGTCTTCCCGGCCTTTTTTGTTATAAATTGGTGAACACGGCCGACTCGATGGTCGGCTATAAAAATGAGCGCTTCAAGGATTTCGGCTGGGCTTCGGCACGACTTGACGATGTTGTCAATTTTATACCGGCAAGAGTGACAGCGTTTATCATTATCCTGACATGCGGACTTTTTATCAATCGGAAAGCTGCTGCAAAATCACTTGAAGTAGTGAGAAAAGATGCGCGTCACCATCATTCGCCCAATGCCGGTTTTCCCGAATGCGCCTTTGCAGGCGCCCTTGATATCAAGCTTTTGGGGCCAAGAATTTATTCAGGGGAAGCTGTTGACGAACCTTTCCAGAATGAAAGCGGGAAAATGGCCGGTCCCGCCGATATTTACCGTGCCATCCGGCTCTTCAAGCGTTCGATGGATGTGCTATTTTCAATTATTCTGCTGCTGTTTTTGATTGCTTCGGTTATCTGAATGTTTTCCGTCCGGACGGTTGAGCATATCGCGTGAAATAATGAAGGCGAGCGGCACTGCAAGCAGCAATATGACAATCAGAAAGATAAACAGCACTTTGGAAGCTGCAATCATACCGCTGACGCCACCCGGATCGAATAATCCGGCAAGATTGGTAATGCTTCCCGCAAGTGCCGCGCTTAGAGCTGTTGAAAACAATTGGATTGTTGTAAGAGATGCACTGGCACGCGTGGCATCTTTATCGGAAGCACATTGTAATACGCGGGTAAGCAAATGCGGCCATGACGTTCCAGCCCCGACCCCTATCAGGAAAAGCGCAATACAGATCGAAATCAGAAATCCCGATGATTTCATTTCAGAGGGGATGAAATAAAACAATGTTGCCATTCCGAGCATATCAATCACGGGTGCGAGAATGATGATTTTGCGCACAATTTTCGGAGCGGCTCCGGCACTTGGCAGTGAACCGCAGGTCCAGCCGATGCTCATAAGCGCGGCAATATAGCCTGCAACAAGTGGTCCACGCCCGTGAAGTTCCTGAAGAAACAGAGGTAGATAAAGCTCCGCACCATTTACGGCGACCGAAATAATAACCATCAGCCCGTAAAGCGGTAGGAATATCGACTGAATCGAAAATGAACCGTCTGGAAGCATTTTATTTTCGGATCGTTTGTCGATAATCCCAAGAACAAAAAGTAGGATAGCGCCGATAATTATGCCCGCAATTTTAATGTTGTTGTCGGCAACCGCACTGCTTGCCGAAATGATAAGAACCATAACGGTCAAAACAGCAAGTTGGATAACAGGAAGCCGTTCCGAAACGTTTTGACGTTCTGTCGTGCCGGGTAAAACTTTAAGCGCAACGCCGGAAAATAGCAGTGCCAGAATGCCAACCGTCCAGAATGAAGCGCGCCAAGTACTATATTCGGCGAAAATGCCACCAATGGCGGGGCCGAGTAATGTCGAAATACCCCACATGCCGGAAATGAGTCCCATGGCTCGTGGCCATAATGCAGGGTCAAATACAATTCTCACCATGGAATAGGAAAGTGACAACAAAAAGCCGCCACCGAAACCTTGAATGAGCCGACCAAACAGGAACGCCGCCATAGTTGGAGCAACACTACAGATAAGTGTACCCGCAGCAAACAGGAGTGCAGAAAGCACATAAGCGGTTTTGGGTCCGAAACGAGCCAACAATTTTGCTGCAAGCGACGCACCGATGAGCGATGCTGTCACAAAAATTGTTGCTGCCCAGGAATAATATTGTTCACCGTGAATATCGGCAACAAGGGAGGGCAAGATAGTGACAACGATATAAACATTGACCGCATGCAGAGCAACCCCGCCTGCAAGTGTTATCGAGCGGACACCATTTCTACCTGAAAGAAGTGTTGACCAGCCTTGTTCATTCATTGTCATCCCTATATTTTTTAAGAATCAGTGTCGGTCTTCTAAATAACCTCATAAGCCCCTGGAGCCAAGGAATGAAACTTTGATCGGCAATTTTTGTTCCCGCCAAAACAAAAAGCCCCGTGTAAAACGGGGCTTTTTGCTTTTTTCAAATTAAAAATGCTCAGGCGAGAGCTTTGGCAAGATTTTCCGCTATCTTGTCAAGAAAACCTGTCGTTGAAAGCCATTTCTGGTTCGGACCGATGAGCAGGGCAAGATCCTTGGTCATAAAACCGGATTCAACTGTGTCGACACATACTTTTTCAAGTGTATCGGCAAAGTGCTTCAACGGGTCATTGTTGTCGAGCTTTGCACGGTGAGCCAAACCGCGAGTCCAGGCGAAGATCGAAGCAATCGAGTTGGTCGATGTCTCTTCGCCGCGCTGGTATTGGCGATAGTGGCGGGTTACTGTTCCATGTGCTGCCTCGGCTTCAACCGTTTTGCCATCCGGTGTCATAAGAACGGAGGTCATGAGTCCCAAAGATCCGAAACCCTGAGCCACTGTGTCGGATTGGACATCACCGTCATAATTCTTACAAGCCCAGACATATCCGCCGGACCATTTAAGTGATGAAGCAACCATATCGTCGATCAGACGGTGCTCGTAAGTGAGATTATATTTATCGAATTCGGATTTGAATTCCTTATCGAAAACTTCCTGAAAGATATCTTTGAAGCGGCCATCATAGGCCTTCAAAATAGTGTTTTTCGTCGAAAGATAAACCGGAACTTTGCGCTGCAAACCATAGTTGAACGACGCACGGGCAAAATCTCGGATCGATGCATCAAGATTATACATGGCCAATGCAACACCTGCACCGGGTGCATCATAAACATCATGCTCGATAACTTTTCCGTCTTCACCGACAAATTTGATTGTCAGTTTACCTTTGCCGGGAAATTTGAAATCTGTTGCTTTATACTGGTCACCAAAAGCATGACGGCCGATAATAATCGGTTTTGTCCAGTGCGGGACAAGCCGCGGAACATTTTTACAAATAATAGGTTCACGGAAGATAACGCCACCAAGAATATTACGGATTGTACCGTTCGGCGACTTCCACATTTTTTTCAGATTGAATTCTTTAACGCGTGCTTCATCCGGCGTGATTGTCGCGCATTTAACGCCAACGCCATATTTCTTGATAGCATTTGCAGCGTCGGTTGTTACCTGATCGTTGGTCGCATCACGATTTTCTATCGAAAGATCATAATATTTCAGATCTACATCGAGATAGGGATGGATCAATTTTTCCTTGATATATTGCCAAATAATGCGTGTCATCTCATCGCCGTCGAGTTCGACGACCGGATTTGCGACCTTGATCTTTGCCATTAGATATTCCTCTTCCGTAGTTTTAATATTTTTGCCGTTATAACATTGGCAGTCGTAAACTGGAAAGCCCTAAACCGTGATTATAACGGACCTTTGAAGATGAAGTAGGCTCCGCTAACGATAAGAGCAAAGCCGACAAAATGATTAACAGTGAGTTTTTCACCAAGATAAAGGATAGAAAAACCGGAAAATATCAGAAGCGTGATCACTTCCTGAATCGTTTTAAGCTGCGCGGCGCTATATACAGTATGTCCCAAGCGGTTTGCGGGAACAGCAAGGCAATATTCGAAAAATGCGATTCCCCAACTTACGATGATGACGAGCATTAATGGCTTGTTGGTGAATTTCAGATGCCCGTACCAGGCAAAGGTCATGAAAATGTTCGATAACAACAATAAGCCGATTGGCACGATATAGGGTAAAATCTGCATTTTGATAAACCGGCGAATTTTATAAAGCGCGATCGTAATAAAGTTCGATGCCTGTTAGAGTAGAAATATGTTTGACATATTCCTCGATGATTTGTGGCATTTTGATATCTTTCACAATCGTCAGATTGCGCAATGTCGGAAATATCATAACATCATCCCAGCTCAGGCGCTGATTTTTATTATCGGGATGGAAAGATAAGGTAACCAGTTTGTCTTCAACCTTCTTTTTGTGATCGGCAGTTTCGCTCATTGCCTGATCGAATGATTTGCCAAGTGATTTTTCTTTTTTTGCCTGAAAATAATCAATGGCTGATTTTGTAGCAAACTCCGGAAGTGACGCTTTTACATTTCGCGGATAAAGCAATGCATTGATATCGGCTGATATCGCCGAAAGCTCGTCGGTTACTACTTTCCGATGGACGCTTGCTGGTGATATAACCTGATTTTTTTTACCGATTTCATCGAACTTATGGGCAATATCGAGGCTTTCAACCATAGCAGTCCCATCGTCGAATTCCAAAATCGGCACCTGTTTCTTGTGAACGAGCCGCATGCATGTGTCGGAATCATCGTTAAGCAAAACAACATATTCGACAGGAACACGTTTATATCCGGCCACCATTTTGGCGCGGGTACAAAACGGGCAATGGTCATAATAGTAAAGTTTCATCGAAAATTTCCTCGCACTGTTGAGATTTTTCTGGTCTTAGCGGCAGTAGTATCAAGACTTTTTACACTCTACCCCAAAACAATCGATCGGAAAAGCAAAGTAAAATTGAAGACAGCAGAATCTGTGCGAGCTCGTCGGAATTGTTATTTATGTCCTAAAATAGTTGGACCGGAGAAATGGAATTACCATTGCAATCATTGTCTGTTGCTAAAACGGATGTCAGTCGTTTCCCGCTCGGGCAACAGCAACCTATAGGAAAGGTCGCAAAATGACGGCCGGTCTCAAAAGCAAAGTGGATGATGTCCATTCGGTTGCCAATGGTTTTATTTCATTGCCAGTCATTTTCGAGCAGTTCACTACCGCTGAAAACCGGAATAATTGTAGATCAAAGCTGTTCAATCAGAATTGTTTTTGTAAAATTGCCGGAAAAATGATGAATTTTCCATTGAACGCGACTATTAACTCTAAATAGCAAGCTTGCTTGCGCTGCATTATTTGCATCCGGACGCTAATTGAACTATATTGTTCACAGACAATAGTGCCAAAAGTCTGGCATTATATCGGAGGCGAAAATGGTATCGATCACATCAACTGATATGAATTTGGTCAATCATGGTTTTGATGTTCCGGGACTACGTGCAGCCCAGAACATACAAGAAATTGTCCAATCGCAGAACAACGCCACACAAACCGTGCGTGTCGATGATCGTAATGTAATGTCGCCACGTATTTCCGATGCTTTGTCACGTATACAGGAACTTGTTGAAAAGGGAATTAATGCATCCGGCATTATCAGTCAGCAAGTCAATACGAACATGACCAATCCGCAATATTTTACCGGCACTTTGAAGGACGCCGATGCGGCTAAATATGCCGGGTTCGAGGGTGTTCCGACTGGCAGTTTTCAGGTATTTACGCCGCCTGAAATCAGTGACGACAAACTGAAAGATCTTGTCAAATCCACTGCCCAGCTTGGTGGTCTTCCAAATGGCGATGATGCTTTGTTCAAAGCGCTGCAAAATGATACGGCAAAGATCTATAACCAGAAGGATTCTGAAAATCTTCTTGGTAAACCGGTTGACTGGAAGCAGGGAAGCATTGGCGGTACAATGTGGGATCGCAATGCTATTGACCAAAAAGCTGTTCAACAGGTGGCTCAAGATGGTAAACAAATTTTTGCCGGTGCAATCGGTTCAATCCATTTTGCAATTGTTTATTAAAGCTTGATTTTCTATTCCTGAATCCAGTGGCCCAATTCATGATAGATGTTGGGCCATTTTTATATGTAAAATCTTAATGTGAATTTTTGCTGCGTTTCGTGTGGAAAATAGAGGTATTTGGAAAACGTCGAAAACCTCAATCTTCTTTCCGAATGTTTTTCTTGGGAATAAATCGAAAAAAGCCTGTCTCTGGCTTAAAGGGACGACGACTCGGTTGAATGCCGCGGTGCAATGGAATTTTTGTGCATGTTTGCACAGTATTTGCTCAAGACAAAATAATGTTGCGTTATGGAATCTATTTTGGCGCGAATTTGTTCTTTGAAATAATGCGAGAAATGTTTAAACTCCGACAGCTTTCGAAAGATAGTATGGTGTAAACGATGCGTTTTTTTATTTCATTTTTGTTGTGTATTTTGTCATTGCCTGCCTTGGCTGAAAGCCGTACTGCAATAATCGGAGCTATCCAAGTTATTGATGGGGAAACACTCGAAATTCAAAATCAACGTATAAAATTGTGGGGAGTAGATGCTCCGGAACTTAACCAGACATGTAAAAATGGTCAGGATGCCGGTTATGATTGTGGAAAAGAAGCCGCATCTGCACTTTCGCAATGGTTGACAGAATTGCAACCTGTGCGCTGCGAACCTCGGGGCAATGATAATTCAGGCAATACGATTGCGATTTGCTATACCTCGACTGGGGATGACATTGCAAGCTGGATGGTACGTAACGGCTATGCCGTTGATTGGCCGAAATATTCCAATGGTTTTTACGGCGTTTCAGAAAAACAGGCACAATCAAACAAGAGTGGTATTTGGCAACATAATGAAGCCGCCCCGTGGAAAATCACCGAAAAATAGTGTCTTTCAGCTTGAATTCGAAGTTGTAAGTGGCTTAGCAGTAATGTGCGCGGCCGTGGCCACACCTGTAGCAATTGCACAGCTCAACCCCGAATTTTCGGCTGTTGCACAGTCTGCAACAGCATTGGTAGCCACATGCGTGGTTGTTTCCTCTATTATTGTGCCGATTTTTGACAGGCTTATGGGCGAAAAATATCGCTCCCAAGGTGAGGACGTAATAATTTTGAATGCAACTATAATAACTTATGATGGAGCTATCGAGCTCTATCATAGGTGAAATATCGGTTTAACATTTGAAATTATGCTTTTAGAAATTGTATTCTGGATTGGTTGTAATAAAAATTTTGTTATTTTTAAAATTATTTAATGCGCGTTAAAATGATAATATCTTTTTGCAACGCTTGTTGCTTAACTATTATACACGAGCTTGATCGGAAAAATAATCACTGGAATGTCAATACATTTTTGGTGACCGCATGAACAGGTATATCGCGCTAGTAAGCATATCTTCTGATAGCTCCAATATAGACTGTAAAGGGAGAATTTATCGTCCGTATGCTGATGGGCATAGTCATATATTGTTGGTAATGGCGGTAATAACGTTCAAATAATAAGAACGGTATATAAATAAATATAGAACAGTTTATTCACATAAAATATTAATATGAAAATTAAAATAATTATTTTTCGATAATTAAATTATAATAAAATTATTTATTATTTAAAATGAATATTAAACTGGCGGCTTTGCCGCGTGGGCATATGTTCTAAAGCAAATGTTGCTGGAAGATGGGGGAATAATGATTACAGTCAACGAACTGGTTGCACACAAGACATTGGAATTAAGCTTTAAAGCCGGCATTCAAGGGGGCGAAAGATTTATCAATTGGGCTCACGCTGTTGATCTTCCGGATCCGTGGAATTGGGTTTCTTCCGGTAATCTAGTGATGACTAACGGCGCAGGCATACCCGTAGATACTAAAGAACAAGTTGAATGGATTACCAAGCTCATAGCCTCGAATGCCAGTGCACTTGTTATCATTCCCCGCAGCGACGCCGCAGCCCTTACCAAGGATTTGCTTGATATTGCCGATAAATATAAGTTTCCAATTCTGGTCACTCATTTCAAGCTAAAATTGGCCTGCCTCGCGCGCATTGTCATAGAAAGCATTATGAATACCCGAAGAGACCAATTGGAAGCCGGACACAAACTCTTTCAAGCCTATGCAGCGTCTTTGCATGAAAGTTTGGAATTGAGCGAACGCCTTGAAAATCTAGGGTGCCGTCAATCATGGCATATGGTTGTAAGTGACATTCGCAGCCACCAAATAATTGCAGCCTCGTCAAAAGAGTTGAAAATTCCTGACAACCTTCAACCATTTGAGGTACCCGGTCGCAGTCATGCATTGCTCTATCTTTGGCATCATGACGAGAAAACCGCGATTGATCCGTTGCTGGCCCATTATCTCAAAGGATTGGTTGGCATCGAAATGGAACGGCAGATGATCGAGTGCGACCGTCAGCGACAAGAGGGCGAAAAACTATTCAAGGATATTCTTTCAGGTGATGTCGATTATCGCGCAACGAAAGCAATTTTGATGCGCCGCAATCTGGAAAATCCACTCGTCAATTTGGCTATAGACGTAGAGGGCTCCACCAAATGGACAATTGAAGACATCCATTATCATACGGTTTTTCGCAATTCGTTCCCTCTTATTCTTGCTGGGCAAACTGACCTTATTACTTTACCCGATAACGAAGATCTGATTGGAGCCATGGTAGATGCTTTCGGCCCTGCCACAAAAATTGGCGTCAGCCAGCCGGTTACACCGGCAACAGGATTTGTCGAAAGTATACGTCAGGCTAAAATTGCGCTTTCTCAAGCCAAGGAAAACAGTTGCAGTATAATACGATACGGAGCAGAGGGACAAATCGTAAGTCTGTTTCCGAAAACAGTTTCAGAAACGCGGGATTTTGTCGAGCATTTCTTAGGAAAACTGATAGATTACGATAACCAAAACCATACTGCTTTGCTCCAGACTTTGGATAGATTTATTGCACAGAATTGCAACTGGAAAGCTGCGGCATATGCGCTGGGAATCCATCGTCAGACGTTAATTTACCGCATTCATCTTATTGAACAATTGACCGGTCTTAAGCCGAATTCCTCACAAGGTACTGCAACGTTCTGGCTGGCACTGAAGGCTGGAAAAACAGCCGGTATTCTGCCGTTATAAAGAATTGTTCCCAATTATACATATGTATTAATGCAAAGCGCATTGGCATATATTCGCCAATAGAGGAGTTTATCCAGTTAAGTTAGCTTATCTTGTAAAATAAAAATAATGGGAACAAATACAATGATAGAGCAAACGAAAAAAAATCCAAAGCTGCAACAAAAACTGAAAACACGTCACGTGACGATGATTTCATTAGGAAGTATTATCGGTGCGGGACTGTTCGTCGGTTCCAGTGCGGTAATTTCATTATCAGGCCCTTCGGCCTTTATTGCATATGCCTTTACCGGCGTTATTGTGATGTTAATTATGCGCATGGTGGGGGAAATGGCTGCCGCCCATCCTGTTTCCGGCTCGTTTGTCGATTATGCGCGAATGGCTTTCGGTAATTGGGCCGGTTTTTCCACAGGCTGGCTTTATTGGTATTTTTGGGTCATTGTTGTGGGATTAGAAGCTGTTGTCGGGGGGCAAATCATCAATAGTTGGCTTCCCGATTTGCCTGTGTGGACGATTGCTCTGGCACTGCTTATTGTGATGACTACAATCAATTTACTCTCTGTCGGATCCTTCGGTGAGGCCGAATACTGGTTTTCGGGAATTAAAGTCTTTGCCATTATTATTTTCATCGCAGTAGTAGCTGCTTATGCGTTCGGGCCTTGGCCGGAGTCATCTGCTTCCATCGCGAACCTCTTTAATCACGGCGGTTTTTTCCCGCATGGCATAGTGGCCTTTTTATCATCTATCGTGGTTATCATTTTTTCGATGACTGGTGTTGAAGTGATTGCAATTGCCGCCGCTGAATCTGCAGACCCTGAACGGAGCATGCAACAAGCAGTCAAAAGCGTTATTATCCGCGTTCTGGCTTTCTTTGTAATTTCAACTTTTCTTATTGTTGTCGTTCAGCCCTGGACTGAAGTTGTTCCTGGTAAATCACCTTTTGTTACCACATTTGACACTATCGGTATTCCAGGGGCCAGCACGATGCTGACAATTGTCATTCTTGTGGCAATTTTATCGGTGATAAATGCTGGTCTTTATACAGCATCCCGCTTGCTGTTCGTGCTTAGTTTACGCGGAGAAGCACCGAAAACCCTTACACATGTCAGTGCTCGCGGCGTACCAATCAAGGGCGTGCTTTTTTCAACGTTGATCGGTTACGCATGTGTAATTATCGCTGCTGTTTGGCCGGATACAGTCTTTCTTTTCCTGATTAATTCATCCGGTGCGGTGTTTTTATTCATTTACCTGATGATTTGTTTGTCACAATTGAAACTGCGCAAACGGTGGGTCGCCGAAGGAACGTTAAAATTTAAAATGTGGGGGCATCCCTGGCTGCCACTTGCCGTAACCGGCTGCATTATTGCTGTTATCATCAGCATGCTGTTTGAAGATTCAACACGGATCAGCCTTATGCAATGTGTGATTTCGATGGCTTTTATTTTGATAGTATTTGTCATTTTGAACAAATTCAAACAAAGCAAGAATAACATCAATACAAGTCAAAATGAATTATCCGAACCCGATTAATTGGTAATCTATAACTTGCGATGAAAGACAAATTATAAAGTGGCTGATCAGGTTTTTTATTCAAACAATCATTATAATTAACGAATGATGCAGGGAAATATAATAAGTGATATTTCCCTGCATATTAAGGATTGTGTAAAAGTTATTATTTTGGCTGATTCAATCGATAGATCTATTTTAAAAACGCCAATTTGACATTTTTGAACGTTATTTCTGTTATTTTGACGATAAGAAGAAAGCCAATTTTCAGATGTCATACATAACCCGCAAAATAGGGATTGACTTGTAAACAAGTGCGGGGGGCGCAACTGTAACAAATTGTCAGCTTTAAAATTTTACAAGAAAAAGCTAATAACCTCGTGATTTAGCTTTTTCATGAAAAGCATAGCTCATCACTGTTGAACTCATCAATATCAGCTCACACCCTTCAAATATTAACCTGACCTTAAACGCAGCCGGTCATAAGATCGGATGGTTATTCTGCATTCTTTTAGGAGAGCTGTCATATTGAGAACGGTGTCACGACAACTAGCTAAAGGGGAAGGATTGAACAGGATGAAATGTTGAAATGTCACAGCTTCAATCGCTTACAAAAGAGGCAGGGTAGCCGCCCCGTCAGTGGTTAACTATGAACCTTAATCTCCGATTGTCTGTCAAAAAGAGACGAATTTTACCTATTACTTGCAGTAAAAATCTGGAAATGATGAAAACATCACATACAGCATCACCACACCTGCAAGTCTCGCGGGAATGACCGAAGATTGTCACTCTGTTCCCGAAGCTGGTTTGTCAGTGACATACATCATCCAAACGCCACCAAGAAAGGAAATATGTGTTCATATTTTGTAAGATCATCGGTTTACGCGGAGCGGTGAACGTCATGCTGTATGAACTTTCATTAACGAATAAGACTGTTCAAACAATTGAGGATTTTTTTCGTAGGTAGACCATCCGGCAGTCATTGAATGCAATAAGCCGTTAATATGTTAGAGAATGATACGATCTTCTTCTAGCTTGATCAGTTGGCAAAGCGATTGAACTTGAAATATGGAACCGCGACACTTCTCACTTCTTTGCAAACGGTTGGCGTTATATGTGACACGCGGCTTATTGACTGTTTTCACCAAAAATAGCGTTGATTTTCAATTCCATCACTATAACGCGCTATATCATGTTCTGTATGACGGATACGTTATAATCGGCACAACTAGCATACAGACAAAATATCCCTATTATATCCTTCAAGACCTTCATGAAAACGTCGAAAACATTGAAATTCCGTCTCAATCAGTCGGAATGGAGTTGTCCATATTGAATTGACCGACGTTAAATATTCGGCCTAACCATGATAGATAATGAGTGTTGTGCACCATAAGAAATGCGATCGTTTCTATCAATATCGCATCGGCAACACATTGTTGTGCTTATGACAAAACTGAAAGTCCCGCTAAAGATCTATCCCTTTTGGATATATCAGAATGTCGGCGGGGTACAGGCACTAACAACCTCACAAATGGCGTCACCGACACAGCGAAAACCGTGGGGTCTTTTGCTTTCAAAATAATATGCATCGCCCGGTCCGAGAATTCGCCTTTCATTGTCTACAATGACTTCAAGTTTGCCCGATATAACGATACCGCCTTCCTCGCCTTTATGAACCAGAAGCACTTTGCCTGTGCCTGATCCCGGTTGATAACGTTCTTTCAGGATTTGCAATGCCCGGTCGGGAAAACGTTCGCCAATTTGCCTATAGGACACCTTGCCTTTGCCAATTTCAGTCAATTCATCAGCTTTGTAGAAAAACTTGGCGGGCATTTCCGGTTTCAACGAAAAGAATTCTCCAAGATCAATCGGAATCCCGTCAAGTATACGCTTTAGCGCACCAACAGAGGGATTACTTCGACCCGCTTCAATCAAAGAAATTGTCGAAGGTGTAACGCCTGCGCGTTCTGCAAGTTTGCGTTGAGATATATTTTTCGCTAATCGGACGTAGCGCAATCTTACCCCTATATCTATGTTTTCCATTCTATACCCCATTCACAGTGTTAAAAATATCGAAATATTTATAATACGAATTAATAAAATCAACTAGTTAAAAAACATAAGAAAAGGACTTGTTTAAACTTTGAAAAACATCTTACTGTAAATAAAAATTTTTATGGAGGGATTCATGGCAAAGATTAAAAATACAATTTCACTTGAAAGTTACTGGATGCCCTTCACGGCAAATCGCCAGTTTAAAGCAAATCCGCGAATTCTGTCGGCAGCAAAAGGTATGTATTATACCGATATCGACGGCAATAAAGTTCTTGACGGTACCGCCGGCCTTTGGTGCGTCAATGCAGGACATGGTCGTGACGAGATTACCAATGCAGTGCAACACCAACTGGCAACATTGGATTACGCTCCCGGTTTTCAAATGTCCCATCCAATCGTTCACGAGTTCTCCAACAGGCTCGTTGAAATGTCACCGGGAGGTAAAAATAGTGGCCTCAACCACGTATTTTTTGCCAACTCCGGTTCGGAAGCCGATGATACTGCTCTTAAAATTGCTATTGCCTATCAAAGAGCTATCGGGCAAGGGACACGCACCCATCTGGTCGGGCGCGAAAAAGGCTATCACGGCGTCGGCTTCGGAGGTATCTCGGTTGGAGGTTTAGTGAATAACCGACGTGTATTTCCGCAGATTCCGGCAAGCCATATGCGCCATACGTTGAATATCGAGAAAAATGCTTTTACTCGCGGGTTACCTCAACACGGTGCCGAACTTGCCGACGATCTCGAACGTATTGTCGCGTTGAATGGTGCTGAAACGATTGCGGCCGTTATTGTTGAACCAATGTCCGGATCAGCTGGTGTTATATTACCTCCCGTCGGATATTTGCAACGCTTGCGGGAAATTACACAAAAATATGGAATTCTCTTGATTTTTGACGAGGTTATTACCGGTTTTGGTCGCCTTGGAACGCCATTCGCGGTGGATTATTTCCGGGTCGTTCCCGATATGGTGGCATGCGCAAAAGGACTTACCAATGGCGCCGTTCCAATGGCAGCCGTCTTTGTGCACGAAAATATCTATAAGGCCTTAATGCAAGGACCGGAAAGCCAAATAGAACTATTTCACGGTTACACTTATTCCGGACACCCTGTTGCCTGCGCTGCAGGCCTTACAACCATGGATATTTATAAACGAGAGGGATTATTGACACGTGGAAAAGAGCTCGAAAAATATTGGGAAGACGCGCTATTTTCCCTAAAAGGGCTACCTAATGTCATTGATATTCGCACAATCGGTCTCGTCGGGGGAGTAGAATTGGCACCCCGCGCTGGTGCGGCTGGACAGCGTGGATATGAGATTTTCGTAGATTGCTTCAAAAATGGTGCATTGGTTCGCCAAACGGGAGACATCATAGCACTTTCTCCGCCGTTGATTGTCGAAAAGGACCAGATTGATGTCATCGTCAGCAAACTGGCGGACGCCATAAAACGCACGAAATGATTTCAGTGTTGGAATTGAAACAAACTGTTTGATTTCAAGTTCGTTTAATGAATGTTTTTTGAAAATTTTACCTGTCGGCCAAAAGGTGAGGGAGCCGTGGCCGACATGTTCGTTATAATTCCGTTTATCGTATAAGATTTTGATCTGATAGATTGTTTAAATCCAAAATTGAAAAGCAAATCGGCTCAGAATTTTCTTGAACGCAATCGTGCAATGGACCCAACGTATTTTTGATTTTGACAGTTAAGAGAATTTTTCTAACGGGATTTTTTAAAAAAATTGGATATTATGTGTCTTTGCGGGGTGGGTGCTGTTAATGCTCGTATCTTGGATTTTTAAACCCATGCATTTAACAAATGAATTTGACAGACCGACGCTTTTGATAATGAAGCACAAGGATATAGTAAAGTTTCTTAAAAACACCTAACTATTTTAGGTGACTAGGTCCGGCACTGGCACAAATAGTAAATAAGTGCGCCAGAAGGGGCTAGTTGAATCACAGCAATGCGAAGGTCTGCTTGTCGACTTTACATAGAGATTAAAACACACGCTATCAGGCCATGAAGGGGCAAGTGCAAGGGAGCTATCCCCTTGAGGAACAGCGTTTTGTGTTTATGGTTCATAAAATGGTAATGTTGGATTATTGATAACTTTTTTAGTTTTATTAAAACCGGGCCAAAACTCTTCAATTTCCCATAAACGACCTTTGGTTACATATTTTATATGTCTTATAACATCTTCATAATCGTCAGATGAAAATTTGGACCACCCTCTAACTACCTTTTTCTGCCAAAAAATTTCTAGGCCGCCAACATTTTTTTCTGCTAATTTTTGCAATAAGAGGCGGTCTATCGGCGGATGCAAAGCGTTTATTTTGTTCTCGTAGTCAGAACGTTCTGCTGGAACATCATTTAGGAACATAGCCTTAAAATAAATATTTATAAATTTTGCAGCTACACCATGCGTGAACTGCATGATGTTGTTTTTGATAGTATTTTCGGCCGCTAAACATATTTTTTGCCGTAATTTTTTATGTAAATTATCGAATTCAAGCGGGTCAGGTAAATCGTCTAAAGTCTTATAGTCCAACAGTGAGCTATTAAGAGCAATCTCTGCACCTTGTTCACCCGTAAATCGACATTTCCTTGAAGCCCGGGCCGCGGTTGATGCACACCAAACAGAAAACCTTTGCTTAACGTCTATTAATTTATTTTTATCCATCCGAGCAGACTTTCATAACTGTTTGATATTTACTGTATAATCGAACGAAGAGGATCACAATCCAGTTCATAACTTTTACTAGGTAATATTCGTTTGAACGAAAATATGTTTTGCGACCCCGTTCATTCATAGAATTCATGGTTTCGGCAGTCTTACGATAAGTTATAGCAAAGATATAAGCCATTTTATTGCACAATACACCAGCTTGATCCTTTTTTTGTTACTAGTCGTGTATCGACCAAGTGTGTATTCTCCCATCTTTCCTTTGAGTATAAAAAACTTCGCCTAAGCGAAGTTTTACAAATAGCTTATCTCTTAAATCTTCAGCAATCATAAAAAAGTTTTATTCTCTTTATTATCAAATACCTTACTAAGTTTTTTCCCGTAATTAATAAACGGTTTTTCAACTATCTTCCAAGAAAGGTAACCAACTAAAACACTGGAAAAAGAGGAAAGTACAGTCAATTTTAATGAATTCAGACCTGGCATTAAAGAAACCCAAATTTGCTGGATAATCCAACCCCATAGGTAAACGCCATATGACAAATCATATCGAGGTTTCAAATGAACAATAAAATTTCTTGTAAACAAGTATATTAATGTTAAAAAAATTGAAATATACATTAGGTAAGGCGTAAGTGAAGTATTCCTGAATAAATAACATATGATGAACGAAGATAAAATAAGTTCTATATTTATTTTCACTTTATCTTTCCATAAAGCTAATAGACAACCGAATGCAAAACTTAAGCATAAGAATTGTCTATCGATGTCGTTAGGTTGGATCCATGTAAATATGAACTTATTACCCATAAACGCATCAATAATAATTCCGATTCCTATTAATGTTGCCAAATTACGATTTTTAAAAATACCGAAGACAAATAAGCAAAGTAATAATGCGTATGAATAAAATTCATAGGGTAGGCTCCATAAAGACCCATTGACACCTGCGCTTAAATTGCTCGAAAAAACACCGGGCAAACTATATGACAAAAATAATAGAACATTTTTATAAAAGTATGAGTAAGTCTCTTGATTAGAGTAGTATTCTGCTAATGATAAATTTGTAAATATTGCTCCAATTAAGAATGTAGTTAAAAATACAACAAAAATTAACGCAGGGAAAATACGAAATATTCGTGAAATAGCAAACCCGAAAGGATTGCGTTTTACTAGAATACTGTTTGTAACAAAAAGTCCACTTAAAAAGAAGAATACCTTTACTGAAACCCCTCCAGAATAATCATAAAAAATATAATGATTTAAAAAATCATGAGTCTTCTTCGTAACAAATACATTTGAATGACCATAAATAACTAATAATGCAGCGATTATTCTCAAGAGATCAAAATTATTATTTTCTCTTTTCAAGATATCTTTTACGTACAAAACACATCCCCTTTTCGTCTTGTGGGGGGACTTATAACAGATGTTCTCCGAAAAAATAGGGGCTATCAAAAACTTTTATTCAAAATGAATTTATCTTGATATCCATGTGACACCATCGAAAATTGCTTGAGACTCAACAACGGTTTTATAAGCGCCAATAAGTGCTTTGCTTTGTAAGCGAATCGTCTCGATATGTTCCCGATTTGCTTCCGATTTGCGTAAGTCCAAATGATATTTTTAGCAACTTTGGCAAGCATATTGCCGTTAGTGCCGAGGCTAGATTGTAAGGAAAGGTACTTAACATCACTCGGCGGTTGCGGCCTTTTGCGTCACTCCACAGTTGTCATATCAGCAAAAGCGGACACGATATCTATCGGCTGCAGGTCTCGCTAGCGTTCATCAGCTTTATCTTACGCTTCAATCATGTTGGATTACGGCTCGTGCCAACACCGGAGTTTAGCCAAACACACTCAATCTACTCCAGCGGAAAAAATGCAGTATCACGAGATTGATATTTTAAGGTGGAAATTACTTTCGTGATACGCATGTTGGAAATTAGACGAGAACCAACAGATAGAAATCAGCAGCCATATAACGGAGGTGATAACCTGTTAGTTAATAAGCTAAATGGCTGACCAAATTCCGGTAAGTCCGGCAACTGAGGTGATATAGTCCCGAAAGATTGGCGAGGAATAACTGTTCAACCGCTTTTAGGCGAGTTTAATATAGCAAAATGGACGCGCTCAGTGTTGATATATACCTGTACGTAATGGACATGGTAGGTGTCTTCATTGAGAACCTCGACAGGCTGGACTTCGTAGAACGCTATAACGGCGTCAGAACACTTTTGTATTGTGATCTCCTTTCGGGGGAGGGACAATATTACGCGGCAAACCTGTATGACCACAATCGGTTTGCATTTATGGCAGCAAGGCTTAAAAGATTAAAAGGGATTTAGTCCTATTAATAAACGATATTCGAGGGTTAGAAACTTATTTGAGAAATCTGCTATCCCGCAAGGGGAGACGTATTTTTTCTGCAGCAACGAAGGTCTACAGACAAGAGAATTGATAATCATGAATGCTGAAATCATATGTGTTTTCTAAAAAATTTTGTAACATAAAAAAGATTGTTGTTTTGGTAATTTTTCTGTTTGCCTTTGGCAAAGTTTATGCTAGTTGCAATGCGGCGCCCTTATAGCTCAGTTGGTAGAGCACCTGATTTGTAATCAGGGGGTCGGGAGTTCGAGTCTCTCTGGGGGCACCATTGATTTTTTTCAGCAAAATCAAATAATTATTGAATATATTATCTCAAAAGAAACGTCATTTAATTTCCCCAAACAATAGATCAAGGCGTCGCTGGTGACAACGTTCTATGTTGTCGTAAATCTCGACAGAGAATCGTTAGCGAGCAATTTGTGGGGCAATAAAAAGATTTTAAAACTCGGCGTGGCCGGATAGGGCTTTTTTCAGGCGCATTTCATAATCTTGTCTCGTAATTTCTATCGCGCCGAAATGCTCAAGATGTGGTGTTGTAAATTGTGTATCAAGAAGAATGAAGTTATGGCTTTTTAAATGTTCTACAAGCGCCACAAGACATATCTTGGAAGCATCAGTAACGCGCGAGAACATGCTTTCTCCGAAAAAGGCTTGCCCGAGAGCCAAACCATATAAACCGCCGACAAGCTTTTCGTTTTGCCAAGCTTCAACAGTATGGCAAAAACCGAGGTCGAATAACTCTCCGTAAGCTTTACGAATGGGGTGATTGATCCAGGTTGTTTCGCGTCCAGGCTTTGATTCGGCGCAGCCGGAAATAACGCCTTCGAAATCGGAATCAATAACGATGTTGAATGGCTTTTTCTTCATGGTTTTCTTCAGACTTTTCGGAATGTGAAAATTGTCCAAAGGAATAATTCCACGCCGTTCGGGACGTATCCAATAAATGTCGGGATCTTCTGCATCATCCGACATAGGAAAAATTCCCTGCGCATATGCACTCAGCAGTAGCGCAGGGGTTAGTTTATCTTTTTCTTTTTCAGACAAAGCTATCAGCTATTTGATGCTGCCTTATCGGCAAGATATTTTTCCAGCCAGTGGATGTCATAATTTCCTTTGGCTATATCTTCATTGCCAATAAGATCACGGAAAAGCGGGAGGGTTGTTTTGATACCGTCGACGACGAACTCGTCAAGAGCGCGCCGCAACCGCATCATGCATTCAAGCCGCGTTCTTCCATGAACAATCAGTTTGCCGATCAGGCTGTCGTAATAAGGCGGTATCCGATAACCGGAATAAACGCCTGAATCAACGCGCACACCCAGGCCACCCGGTGTATGGAAATGGGTAATCAATCCGGGGGAAGGGGTGAAGTTGACCGGATCCTCGGCATTGATACGACATTCAATCGCATGGCCTGAAAAGTGGATATCACTTTGTTTTGCCGAAAGACCTTCACCGGCTGCAACCTGAATTTGTTCGTGAACAAGGTCAATGCCTGTTACGGCTTCCGTCACCGGATGTTCGACCTGAAGACGGGTATTCATTTCAATGAAATAGAATTCGCCGTTTTCATAAAGGAATTCAATCGTTCCAGCGCCGCGATAGCCCAATTCGGCACAGGCGTTGGCAACAATCATGCCGATTTTCTGCCGTGCTTGTTCGTCCAACACTGTGGAATTGGCTTCTTCCCAAACCTTCTGGTTACGTCTCTGCAAAGAACAATCCCGTTCGCCGAGATGAATTGCATTTCCTGCGCCGTCACCCATAACCTGAACTTCGATGTGACGCGGTTTCTCAAGATATTTTTCAATATAGACAGCGTCGTCACCGAACGCAGCAGCAGCTTCACTACGCGCGGTACTAAGAGCAATAGAAAGCTCTTTTGGAGAGCGCGCTACTTTCATACCGCGTCCGCCACCGCCGGCAGAAGCTTTGATGATAACTGGATAGCCGATTTTATCAGCAACCTTATAGGCCTCGTCATCATCTGTAACACCGCCATCGGAACCGGGAACCACGGGAATGCCTAAACGTTTAGCTGTTTTCTTGGCTTCGATTTTATCGCCCATAATACGAATATGAGCGGCGGTCGGGCCAATAAAAGTAATCGAATGAGCTTCCAGAATTTCAGCAAATTTGGCGTTTTCTGAAAGAAACCCATAGCCAGGATGAATGGCATCCGCGCCGGTAATCTCGCAAGCAGCAACTATTTGCTGAATATTGAGATAGGAATCGCGTGAGGGGGGCGGACCAATGCAGACGCTTTCATCAGCGAGTCTTACATGCATGGCATCAGCATCGGCTGTCGAATGAACAGCGACGGTTTTAATACCAAGCTCTTTACATGCACGCAGAACTCTGAGTGCAATTTCGCCACGGTTGGCTATCAGGATTTTCTGAAACATTTCGTGATCCTGTCTTATTCAACAACGACCAGTGGCTCACCAAATTCAACCGGTTGGGCATCTTCAACCAAAATAGCTTTGACCGTTCCCGCACGCGGCGAAGATATCTGGTTCATTGTTTTCATTGCTTCAATAATTATAAGAGTTTGCCCCTCGGAAACCTGTTGCCCGACTTCGACGAACGGACGCGCTCCCGGAGCCGGTGCGAGATAGGCAGTACCAACCATGGGGGAGGTGACCGCGTTTTTCGTCAAATCTTCTTTTTTGGGTTCGGCTGGAGCAGGAGCAGCTGCCGGAGCAGCAGGTGCATAGGTTGTTTGCACCGGTACGCCGCCACTTAACTGGCGGGAAACGCGGATGCGTAAATCCCCTTGTTCGACTTCAATATCCGAAAGGTTTGTATCATTGAGTATTTCGGCGAGATCGCGGATGAGATCTTTATTTACACCTGTGCTTTTGACGGTACTTGTTGTTTTTGTAGCCATCTCTTTCTTTTACTCCTCGATCTTCGTGACCGTTCTAATATTCAGGACCGGAACTTTTCAAGCTCGATCAACAACCATCCTATGGCAAAACCAAAGACGGCTTTAAAAATCCGATTGGTTCAACTGTAACATTTTTAATTACAGTTCAAAACTCAAAAACGCTTATAAGCATGTTGGGGAAAAAGCGAAAGTGCAAATTCCCTGACCTTGGCAGAGCTTTGATAAAAGTTTGAAGTGATCGAGACAATCAATATAATCTATTTATCAAGAAGTCCGATTTTTTGCTTCAAAATATTTTCACCCACTGCGCCGACCAGAACTTCGTTGCCCAAAATATAAGACGGTGTGCCGTTGATATTGAGAGCATAAGCAATTTGACCATTTTCTACAAAAGCTTGCTGAAGCTTTTGATCATTCATGGTCTCACGCAGTTTTTGTTCATCGGCGCCAAGTTTTACAGCAACTTTCATTGCTTTTTCTTCATTCGCACGACCTTCGCTCGTCAACATTTCGGCGTGAAAGGCGGGGTATTTCATTGGCATTAGCTTTAAAAATGCACGTGCAACGATATGTGCTTTTACCGAATCGGGTCCTAATATTGGAAAATCCTTAAGCACAATTCGCAAATCCGGATTGTTGTTTAAAAGTGCCTGAATGTCAGGGTAGGACTTTTTACAATAGCCGCAATTATAATCAAAAAATTCAACGAGCGATACTTTGCCTTTAGGATTACCAATAACAGCATCGTTTGGAGAGTTAAAAATCTCGTCTTTCATTGCCGCTATGGTCGATGTCTGGTTTTCGGCTACTTTTTGAGCTTGCTTTTTATCGAGTGCCTCCTGAACTTCAATCATCACTTCAGGATTTTTAACGAGATAATCTTTTACCACTTCGCGAATATGATCGTCCGACGATTGTTTGTTTAAAGCCTCGCCCACCGCTTTGATGAAACTTTGATCATTGAGAAGCTCACTTTTGATTTCGGCTGCCGACGTAGTGTTGTCGCTAGAGGCAGCAAAACCGGTTTCACTTAACGGAGATAGCAACAGTATCGCCCCCATTGCGCCTGCGCAAATCGAATGATTTTTATTAAAAAACGGTTTAAAAATTTTCATCGTGAGGCTTTCTGTAGATATCATTTCTTTTGTTGCGTTGTATTGAGAATATCTTGTGCACGCAACCACTCGGCTGAACCGGGTGTTAGTTTTTGCATGGCGCGGGTTGCAAAAATGCGGGCTTGCATGCGGTTTCCGCTATAATAATGCATGTCGGCAGTTGCAAGATCGGCAAGTGCAACCTGTCCGCTTCTGCCATAGGCAAGTGCAAGATATCCATATCCTGCGGCAAATTCCGGTTCCTTGGCGATACCATTGCGTATTTCGGTTATCGCTGTCGGGACATTTTTAGGATCATTTGTTAAAAGCAGTGCATGCCCATAGCTCACCTTAAGAAGGCTAGAACCACGCGGGTCGATTTCAGCGGAACGTTTGTAAGCGCTCGCCGCTCCCGCAGGGTCGTTAGCCTTTATCAATGCATCCCCCAACAGTTCCTGAAAATACGGATTTTTGGGTTCATCTTTTATAAGGTCTTTGACTTTCTCGACAGCTACTTTTGGTGAACCACTTTGAACAGCCAATATAGCTTCTCCATAACGCGCCGGAAGTCCCCGCGGATTATCTTTAAACATGCGCCGCAACTCGGTGAAGTGATCAGTATAGGCTGCTATCTTTGCCCGTACCATGTCATGACGTAACTGTAATTCGGGGGAATCCTTTTTGTCATAATAGGGGCTCTGTTTTGCAAGTGTTTCCAAGGCTGCAATACGTTCGCGGGGAAGCGGGTGGCTAACTCTATAAGGGTCAACCTTCGTTCCCGAGAGGGCGAGCGCATTGGAAAAACGTTCGAAAGTAACAAGCATTCCTTTTGTAGACTGACCGGTTGCATTCAGATAGTTGACAGCGGCTCTATCGGCAGCAGCTTCTTCGCTGCGTTGATAGTTAAGCAATGTGCGCATAGCCATTTCGCTACTACCGGCAGCAATACCACCGCCCGCACCGGCGGCAGATGTGTTGCCAGTCGATGCACCGGCTACACCGGCGCCGATACCAAGCAGCATACCGATAACAGCCATTGTTTGCGCACGTTTGATCTGTTCGCGCAAACGTTGTTGGTGACCATTTGCCAAGTGACCCGTTTCGTGGGCGATGACACCGATAAGTTCATTCGGTGTCTCTGCCTGCATCAATGCACCTATATTGACAAACATACGTTGCCCGTCGACAAAAGCATTGAAGCTTTGATCGTTTACGACGATGATTTGTATTTTGTTGCGTATGCCGGCGGCTTTGAAAATCGGCGTTGTGTAATCATAAAGCAATTGTTCGATTTCAGCGTCGCGAATGATCGGTACCGATTGAGATTGGGCTTGCGCAACACCGATAGATGGTGCAAACACCAATAACATAGCCAAGCCGAAGTGAAGAAAGAAAACTATCAATCGTTTTGTAAATGAAAAGACTTTTTGTCTTGAAGTCTGCAACTCTATTTTCATAGATAATCCCCTGAGTGCTCAGAGCATAGATACGATGTCTTTAATGTTCTAGCCACGCCTTTCAGGCTTTTCTACGGCACGTTGTTCGAACTTATATGTTTTTTTATGTGGAGACCAGCATGATTTGTCTATCAAGAAGGAGTAATGTCGATCCTTTTTTTGCAATGGACGTGCTTGCGGCGGCCAATAAAAAAATGAAGGCGGGTGAGCCGGTTATTTCGATGGCAATCGGTCAGCCGGCTGCGCCCTGTCCGGCGCTGGTATTAGAGGCAGCCGGGCGGGCACTGAAAGATGGTCATATCGGCTATACCGATTCGCTTGGCTTGACGGCTTTGCGTGAAAAAATAGCTGCCTATTATGAAGAACATCATAAACTGTCAGTATCCCCGGAACGTGTTGCTGTTACGACCGGATCATCAGCGGCATTCAATCTTGCCTTTTTAGCATTTTTCGATGTGGGTGACAGGGTTGCAATAACGCGTCCAGGCTATCCGGCCTATCGCCATATCATGAAGGCACTTGGACTTGAGGTTGTAGAGATTGATACCGGTGGAAGCGGTCTTCCTGATTTAAAAATGCTTGAAGAAACACAATCACATTCGCCACTGAAAGGTATTTTGTTTGCCTCTCCGAGTAATCCGACCGGTGCGTCACTTAAACCGGAAGAGTTGAAAAATATTATCGAATTCTGTCACGACCATAATATTACAGTGATTGCCGATGAAATTTATCATCGACTAAATTTTTCGGCTCCAGACGTGACGGCATTATCTTTTAGTGACGACGTCACCGTCATCAATTCGTTTTCCAAATATTACTGTATGACGGGATGGCGTGTTGGCTGGATGGTGTTGCCGGAAAATGCGGTAAGGTCGGTCGAGCGGATATCTCAGAATCTCTATATTTCGGCACCTGAACTTTCACAAATAGCTGCAATTTCCGCCTTCGATGCGACATCCGAACTTGAAAAAATAAAAGATAGTTATCGCATTAATCGTGAACATTTAACAAAAACTCTGCCCGCATTGGGTTTGACGTTGCTGGCACCGATGGATGGCGCTTTTTACGCCTATTGCGATATTTCCAAATTCAGCAACGATAGCACAGAGTTTGCCCGCAAAATGCTTGAAGAAACCAATGTGGCTGCAACGCCGGGTATAGATTTCGATACATTGGAGGGAAAGCGTACAATGCGCTTTTCTTACGCGGGTGCACCGAAAGCAATAGACGAGGCGTTAGTGCGGCTTGATAAGTGGTTGCGCTAAGGAATTTTTCGACGGAAAAAACAGGAATATCCTGAAATATGTCAATTTACGAAAGGGCAGAAAAGCCGAAATTTGCGGTTGCGCCGATGCTTGATTGGACCGATCGGCATTGCCGCTATTTTCACCGTTTGCTGACAAAACACTCTCTGCTTTATACGGAAATGGTGGTTGCGGATGCCGCAATTTTCGGTGACAGAGAGCGGCTTTTGAAGTTTGACGAATGCGAACATCCAGTGGCTTTACAATTAGGCGGATCTTCGCCCGGTAAGCTCGCAGAAGCCGCGAAAATCGGCGCCGGTTTCGGCTATGATGAAATCAATCTCAACGTCGGTTGCCCTTCGGATCGCGTGCAATCGGGTGCGTTTGGTGCGTGCCTTATGTTGGAGCCCGATCTTGTTGGAAAAATCGTTGAAAAAATGAAACGGGCTGTTTCAATTCCGGTTACTGTAAAATGTCGCATTGGCGTTGACGAGCAGGATGTTCAAGTCGCTCTTGATAATTTGAGTGCAGCAGCATGGCAAAACGGCGCGGATGCATTGTGGGTTCATGCACGAAAAGCATGGCTTCAAGGCTTGAGCCCAAAAGAAAATCGTGACGTACCGCCGCTTGATTATCAACGCGTTTATGATTTGAAGCTGAAAAATCAAAGTCATTTCATCGGGATAAACGGTGGTATTCAAACAATAGATAAAGCAGCTTGCCATTTGGAACATGTCGATGGAGTGATGGTCGGGCGCTATGTCTATCAAAATCCTTCATCTCTTCGCGAAGTTGACGCGAAAATTTATCATGATGATCGGGCTCCGCTTGATGACGGTTCGGTTATTGAGGCAATGTGCGAATATATTGATCGCTATATCATGAATGGCGGCAAGCTTTCCAACGTCACCCGCCATATGATAGGGCTATTTTCCGGCCGTAAAGGTGCCAGAAAATGGCGGCAGACACTTTCCACCGAAGCCAATCGGGAAAATGCTCAGTCATCCATTTTACGTGAAGCTTATTCGTATATCGAATAGTTTAATCAAGTGGAATTTTCATTCAGGCTCCATTTTTTTAATGCAAAAATGTACCCGTTCGACCAGTTCAATCGACCAGAATGAGCCGGTCTCCGCGCACCGAGTAACCGGTAAGGCGATCAAGAAAGCTCATGCCCAATAAACTTCCTGAAAGGTCACCGGGACGGCTAACTAGCGCTCGTACATTGCTGCGTTCGATATCACCTATTTTGAGATTATCAATAATAATAGGCGCGGCATTCGTACTGCCATTTGCAGTCTCGACCGGTATATTAAATCCTAATCTTCCAACATCAATATTTGCAGCAATTGCATCGTCATAGGTTAGAACAACAGCAGAAGCACCCGTGTCGATCGTGAGGCTCAATGTCTTACCGTTAACAGCTGCGCTTGTTAGAAAATGTCCATTTGCGGAACGTTCGAGGCTAACGGTTTTGCCGTTTTCACTGTAGCGCGTAACAGGACTTCCTGGAATAATGCCGCCAGTTACACGATATGCGAGATCCTGTATTTCGTAACGCAGACTATAGCCACACATGAGGGCGAATATAATAACGCACCATATTGCAATATTTCGTGCAGCATCGGCCAACTTTATCTTTGATCCCAACAAAGCAGAGGTTGCTGCTAGTCCCCATATTCCATAATAACCGAGATTGGCAATCTTGTCGGTTGTTGCATTGGGCGCACTATCGCTAAATGCAAGCAGCAAAATGATAATTAAAGCGGCGGTAGAGATAATAAGCCAGAATGGTTTCATGGTGCTTTCTCTCCAGTCAATCAGGGATAGCAACAGTTAACCGACAAGGCTTGTTATTGCCAATAATATAATTGTCAGGCACTGCTCGACAGCACCTAAAGTATCGCCGGTATAGCCGCCAATGCGTTTCTCACACTCCAGTGTAAAGACATAAATAAACAAGAATGAAGCGACAATGGAAATTATTATCCAGCTGAAACAGAAAAAGCAAAGGCCTGTAATCAGCAGAATGACACCCGAAACAATCAATGATTTGCGCCCAACCTCGATTGATGGTTCACCCGCGGCGGCGGCTGTGCCGTTTTTGCGTGCGAGTGGAAGCCTTGTCCAGAACCAGACCATGCCGCCACGGCTTACCGCTTCACACACCATTAAAGCAATGATTGCACCATAGAGGCCAAGATTTATCTCGATTGAACCGACAAGCGCTATTTTTGAAAGTACGGCGAAAGTCAAAGCCAATGTACCATAGGTACCGTTACGCGAGTCTTTCATAATCGCCAGGCGATCTTCTTTCGATTTCGCGACAAAAAAGGCGTCGGCTACATCTGCCAATCCATCTTCATGAAGTGCACCGGTGAGCATTGTTGTGAAGAGAACGCAGAAAACCGCTGAGACCCATATATTCAAGCCGATAAAGTGGGCAAATGCCAGACACAATCCTGATAGAAGGCCGATAATCAAACCGGCAATCGGAAAATAATGTGCCTCGCTAGAAATTGAATGCTGGAGCGAAAACCAATGACTTTTTACGGGTAAACGCGTGAGAAAGCCTAATGCGCGCATCAATGGGCCAAGAAAATCGCTCAAGATTTCTCTTACTCCTGTTAAAGTGATTTTAAATTGCTTATAGAACAGTTCTTGATGAGATTCTATTTGTTCATTTTGTTTGAAGGGTGTTTCCGTGACCGCTTCCAGTCCTTTTGATGATTTTCGTGCTTTATTGAACAGTTTGCCTGATCCGGACGAAAACGCCATAAAACTGGCGAGGAAACGTCAGTCGGAACTCACAAAGCCGGAAGGCTCGCTGGGAAGGCTTGAAGACATTGCGCTTTGGTATGCGGGATGGAGAGGGAAAGAAAAACCTATTGTCACACGTCCTCTGGTCGCGGTGTTTGCCGGAAACCATGGCGTGACAGATGAAAATGTTACACCGGTTCCCCGCGTGGTCACCCAGCAGATGGTCGAAAATTTCGCTGCCGGTGGCGCTGCGATCAATCAAATATGTGTCGCTTATGATCTTGGCTTGAAAATATTTGATCTTGCTCTGGATTATCCCACGATGGATATCACCAAAGATGCGGCGATGGATATGCGTGGTGCTGCCGCAACAATGGCATTCGGTATGGAATCAATTGCGGGCGGCACCGATTTATTGTGCTTGGGCGAAATGGGGATAGGCAATACAACAATTGCCTCGGCAATTTCTCTTGCACTTTATGGTGGTAAGGCCGAAGAATGGACAGGGCCCGGCACAGGTTCCAAAGGTGATTATTATCGGCGCAAAATTGCGGCTGTAAAAAAAGCTGTCGAACTTCATAAAGATCATCTTGATGACCCGTTCGAGGTTATGCGACGTCTCGGCGGGCGTGAAATAGCAGCTATGATGGGCGCTATTCTTGCAGCTCGAATGGAAAAAATTCCCGTTATTCTCGACGGGTTTGTGGTGACTGCTGCAGCAGCTCTTTTACATAAAATAAATCCACATGCGCTTGATCATTGCATAGCAGGCCATGTTTCGGCTGAACCGGCACATCGCCGCCTGTTGGATAAAATAGGCAAAAAACCGCTTCTCGACCTCGGGATGCGATTGGGTGAGGGGACGGGCGCTGCAATTGCTGCAGGTGTTGTAAAAGCAGCTGTGCTCACCCACTCACAAATGGCAACATTCGAGCAAGCCGGAATTAAAATCTGATAGGCTCTCTTTTATACAGCCTTTAGTTTCATTTGATTCCGCTATTGTTCTTGCCAAGGAGCGACGGAAGCGGAAGCTTCTACAGTTTTGTCGTCAATTGTTGCGAGTGCATCAATGAAAAGTGGTACAAAAGTGCCGGGGCCTTTGGCGGTGCGGCCGGCAAGTGTGCCTGCGGCTGAAAAGGTTGAAAAAGCTTTGACTGCTGCGTCGAACGGCTTGTCAGGTGCAAGTGCAACAAATGCTCCTGTCACACAAGTAAGCGCACATCCGCAAGCAGAAACTTTCGACATCAGGCTATTTCCGCCTGCAATCAATACGTGCCGATTTCCATCAGTGATAAAATCACTTTTGCCGGACATGGCAATAACTGCCTTTGTCTTTTGGGCTGCCGCTATCGCAGCATAAAAACTATTTGCACCATCGTCTTGGCTGTCAACTCCGTGAGCTGTAGTTGTCGAGGTAAGGGCAATGATTTCAGAGGCATTGCCTTTTATAATACGGGGGGACAAAGTGAGAAGATGTGCTGTAGCATTCGTCCGGAAAGACGTTGCAAAATGCGCTACGGGATCGAACACAACCGGCTTGCCCAATACTTTCGCTCGCTCCATTACGAGTCGCATGCCTGCGTATTTTTCAAGTGTTAATGTGCCGATATTTGTTGTAACAGCATCAGCATTATCGACGAACTCGGCTGCTTCATCGGGCGCAAAGGACATAACCGGTGATGCTCCAACGGCATTGAGCACATTGGCACAGAAATTCATTGCAACTTCATTGGTTATACATTGAATGAGAGGGCATTTTTCCCTCAATTTCAGAAGACTGATGCGTTTATCGAACTCGAATAACATTTTTAAAGATGATTCACTTCCTTTTCGATCATCATATAATCAAGTGGCAGCTCTGTTGTATATTTTATCTGTTCCATCGCAAATGCTGAAGACACATCCCTGATATCAATTTTAGCGATAAGTTTTTTGTAAAAAACATCATAGGCAGCGATATCAGGGACGACCACGCGTAGCAAATAATCCACGTCGCCACTCATCCGGTAAAATTCCACAACTTCGGGAAAAGCGTGAACGACTTCTGAAAACCTTTTCAGCCATTCATGATTATGGGCGCCGGTTCTAACCGAAACGAAAACTGTGACCCGGGTATTGACCTTCTCTGGTGATAGAATTGCGACGCGGCGTTGAATCACCCCGTCTTCTTCCAGTTTTTGTATACGCCGCCAACAAGGTGTAGTAGAAAGACCCACTTTTTTGGCAATATCTGCAACGGCAAGCGTTGCGTCCTCTTGCAAGAGACGAAGAATTTTCCTATCAAGACGATCCATTATCGCATCCAAAAAAAATTAATAAAACAAGCTTTCAATTCTATATATAGAAAATAAATTCTTTTTAATAGCAATAAATAAAAATTATTCTACAATTTATCGAATGTAGGTATCCACCAGTCTTTTAAGCGTGGGTAGTAATTCACGTTCAAACCAAGGATTACATTTAATCCAATGAGTATTTCTCCATGACGGGTGGGGGATAGGAAGAACGTGATATCCCCTTGGCTGCGTTATTGAGAGAATATTTTTCCAGTTTTTAACGGTATCGGTAACCGATTTTTCTTCAAGATTGGAAATGTGATATTTCTGGGCATAGCCACCTATTGCGATAACCAGTTCTACTTGCGGCATTAACTTGAACACACGCTCGTGCCAGGTCAATTTACATTCTTTTCTCGGTGGAAGGTCGCTTTTCGATTTGCTGTAACCGGGAAAACAGAATCCCATTGGTATGATGGCAAATTTATTTTTGTCGTAAAAGCTGTCGCGGTCCACGCCGAGCCATTCTCGCAAGCGGTCTCCTGAAGGATCATTAAAAGGTATGCCGGTTTTATGAACGCGCATACCCGGAGCTTGTCCTGCTATGACAATGCGAGCCGTGGACGAAAGATAGGCCACAGGTCGAGGTTCCTGTGGAAGTCGTGGTAAGAACAGCGGTTTATCGTAGCAAATGCGACAGGCCGAAATCTGTTTTTCCAAACGCGTGATTTCTTGAGAGTTTGTTTGAAGTTCCTTTGTCATAATTGCAATATGAGCCAATCAGGATATTCCTTCAATGATTACACTCACGCGTTCACGAAAAAACGACCATCGGATATGAAGATTGTCAAATATAATGTCAGCCAGCTGAATTAAAAATGAATCGCTGAGTGAAAACGTAAGAAAATATTGATCACATAATTTTAATAAATTAAATAATCATCAAATGATATCAAATAAAAATGTAATTTTATATAGTGTTTATTATAAAAATAAAAATATTTATAATAATAAATTTTGTTAATTCACTATAGCATTGAATTTCTTGGAAAATAACAACGGTAGTTTGGGGGGATAAGGATAAGTCTTAAAACGAGTCGATAAACATCTATGATCAAAACTTGCAAAGCCAGTCACGTTAACAAAGAAGATTATGTACAATGTCAGTCAATCACCGGTTCTCTGTGGCCGTGGCGCTAACTCGGCCGCAAGTTGTGAGAGAATAAAAACAATAGATTGAATTGCTATTTGAAGACGTTCCTATCGTTATAAAAGGCATGTTCTATTAGAAAATGCTTCAATTGGGTACAGCGATAACTGTATCGATATGTTTTGATTTCTTTGAAATACCACTTGGTTCAGGCTCGAAAGAATCAACGAGGATGGGCGCGTCGCCAAGTGTGAGGCCATTCGAACGAACCAGCCCATATGCCCAGTTTTTGTTTACGTGCATCCGCTTCTTCCTGCTTATAATCGTAATAACTGACCGCCCAGCCATCTTTCACCATTTCGCGGTTCAAGTCATGGTCTCCGGCGCGACATTTAGCCAATAGACGATCGAATTTATCTCTTTTTGTTGACGTGCAACTGATTTCATTTCCACCGATCAATGCTGCAAGATGTTGTTTGGCCATTTCACCACAAGGGTAGGAGGCACCGTCTTTGTCACAAAATTGGTGAAGTTCCGGAGCATCAATCCCTAAAAGGCGGACTTTTTGTCCATCAAGATGGAGGGAATCACCATCTGAGAGTTGTGTTTTCCCGCGGATGATTTCGACCTTTTCAGGTTGATAGGAAGGTTCGTCTTGAACGACAGATTTCTTCATATCGGAAAAATAAAGATAGGCGGCAATGGCAACGACCGCCAATGCCGTTACAATATCCACTAAATTGATATTTCGACGCATCATGGATTTTGTTGTTCATGTTTTGAAAAAACTGGAAGAGAACTTTTCAAAACAGGATTTTAACTGATCGGTACCATGACATGTTTTTTATAGCCCGGCCGCGCCTGCAATTTTTGGTACCAAGCCTCGACATTGCTGAATTTGTTTTTGCGTGGCAATTCCATTGCATAATAATAATATACAAAAACACCCGGAATAATATCGCCAATGCCCAAGTTTTCACCGGAAAGAAAAGGCTGTTTCTTTAATTCACCATCCATGATGGATAGCCCTTTTTCAAACTTTTCAACGCTATCAGTTACTTTTTGTTGATCGCGTTTTTCCGGTGCAAGACGCACGACATTCATAAGAAGATCGACAAACGGGTTAAACAACGTTGCCATTGTCCAATCCATCCATTTTTCAGCTGCGGCTCGTTTGCCGCAATCTTCAATCCACAACACCCCTTTGCCATAACGGGCGGCGAGGTAACGTACGATTGTGTTGGATTCCCAAAGAACCAAGTCGTCGTCCTTAATAGTGGGAACCAAGCCATTCGGATTGAGTGCTAAAAATTCGGGTGTATCCAATCCGCCATACGGGCCACCAGCTTTTATGAACTGATAGTCGAGCCCGATTTCTTCGAGTGTCCAAAGAACTTTTTTTACATTGCTGGACGTAGGGCGTCCCCACAGTACGAGCATTCTATGCCTCTTGTTTGTGTTCGAGTTTCATATGGTCAACAATGAAATCTGCAATTGCTTGTACATCATCAATATTGAAATACGGCAAATGCTTTTCTTCCACCGGCTTATCCGATGCAATAGCGACAATATGAGGATCCGATTTGTTAAGGGGTTCGCCAACTTTCCCGCCGGTACGACGAACTTCCAACTTGTCGTGGCTATCCCGCTTGTATCCCTCGACAATCACAAGATCACAGGGGGATAAAAGCTCGAGAATTCTTGAGAGCGGAGTTTCTTCTTCCGCTTTGTTTTCATGAATGAGTGCAAAGCGCCTTGAAGATACAACAGCGACTTCCTGAGCACCGGATTTGCGATGACGCCATGAATCGGTATTTTCATGGTCAATATCGAAATCATGATGTGCATGTTTGACCGTTGAAATTTTGTAACCGCGTGAGGTCAACTCTTCGACAAGGCGTACAACCATTGTCGTTTTTCCATTGTTTTTCCAGCCGGTTACGCCAAATACTTTAAGCTTTGGTTTCATTTTTTATCCCGAATTTATCCTGTAAATATTGATAATCTTCCGGCGTGTTGACGTTGAAGAATGCACCTTCAGAATAGAGATTGTCAAACCGCACTATAGACACATTATGAGCAAAAGCGAATGATCGAATACTTTTATTTTCAGCACCTTTCAAGAATTCGAAAAGATCGGATCTGAGGTTCGTTGGCCAAAGTGCAAATGTCGGTTGGAGACCGGAAGGTGTAGAGGCCATCCTCAACGTGGTGTTTTTGTCAATATCCGACGTGATTCTCACAAAAAACTCTTCCGGTATAATCGGACAATCTACGGGCATTGTCAGAACGAAATCGTAGTTATTTGCAAAAGCATAATTAATACCCGCGTAAACGCCTGCAAGCGGGCCTCCATAACGGATTTCTGCGGGGTCTTCGAGAACCGGAATAGGTTCAAACGCGTCGAGACTATAAGTGTTCGAGCTGATGGCAATCGGAAAACCGCGGTTTTTGAAAGTCTCGATCTGGTTTTGAATGAGGCTTTTTCCGTCAAATTCAAGCCCCGCTTTATCCCGCCCCATGCGAGACGAATGTCCGCCTGCCAATATCAATCCTAAAATTTTCATAGATTCAACTCGGAAATCTTATCCTAACTACGTTGATCAAGACCAGAACGTAAAATCCGATAATCAGGTTTTTATCGAATGTGTCATTCTCTAAAAATAACATCCAATTGCACCGCTATCTTTTTCGGATACCAATTCTAGAAGATGAATGGGGTAAAGTCGATAAAAATACCGCGTAACTGTCATTGACCTCCAACATTATCAGCGACGTCAATTTTTTTAAAAACAGGTAAAAGCCAACAATATCAGCGGGGTATCCGGAACGAACCGAATGAGCTTTTTCGATTAACGTTCCATAAGAAAATCACCGGAAATTCAATAAAGGCGTATTTAACATGGATCAAAATTAGTTTTGCACCGATTTGTGACAATTGATCTTTATAAGAATTGTGCTGCTTCAGGCAATTAAAATCTCGGTAGGCGTGCCACAAATCGGCATAGAATTTTTTTTAATTGTCGCCGTTCGTTTAAGAGCTTGGTTACGAAAATCTTTTAAAAGATTTTTGTAATTTCTCGGATACCCCAGACCATGTTTCAAAAACGCATTTCGCGCCTCATTATTATGTTTTTTGCCAGTTCGGTCCTTTATGCCTCCCCATATTATGGTGTGGAGCAGGCTGCTGCGATCAATAATTTGATGGAGCTCTTCAGCAAAAAACAGAAACCTGCGCCCGTACTTGAAATGCAACCCGAGGTGGGTCATCAGTCCGATACGCAAGGCAAAGCAGTTAAAAAATCCCAAAACACTGTGCCCGGTACCCCCCAAGGTGCACCTGCGAAAAAAAATAATATCGATTTGACCAACCGTGTAACTGCCGCGAGCCCGAAAACTTTTAACTATAGGCCTGAACGCCTTGTTCCGGTAGAGTTCTCGAATATTGATTTTATTGAAACAAATTCGACGATGAAATCGGCAGGTCCAGCCCGATTGCCATTGTCAGAGCCTTATAACGTTATTCTGGAAGGCGTTAATTCAGGGCAAAATACCGATATAGACCAATCTTTAAAATCGGATTTTTCTCATATTGATGTAAAGATAGAAGACTCGCTTGCCGATTCAGTGACCAGACATTACGTGAATAAGCCCGATCTCATGTGGTCTGTAGCGGGCGAAGTTACTGACAAAGCCAGAGACGTGATGCGCTTTTTGGCTAGAGTCGACGAGGACGGGTTGGAGCCACAGGATTATTTTGTAAAGCTACCAGATGAAAATCTTGTGGGCGAAGAACGCAATCTTGCATTCACCAATTTTGATGTCGCTCTGACAAGCCGCGTCCTTCGTTACATTCAAGACGCATCGAATGGTCGTATTATCGCCGATCGTCTCTCGCCGTTTCATGATTTACCACGTCGCCAGATCGATTTCGAAAGAGAATTGGGCAGATTGGCAACAAGTGAAAATCCTGTCGCCGATTTAGAGGCTTACCTGCCACAATCCGATTCATACAAAGCATTGAAACATGCTCTGGCGCAAATGCCGAAGAGCGACCATGCAGACAATGTGAAAATATCATTCAAGACGGTCATTAAACCCGGTGAAACGAACGAGGACTTGCCGCTCTTTACGAGTCTGCTTCTGAAACGGGCACCGTCCGGTTATCTCTCCGATCATAAAATGAAGTTGGAAAGGTTTCTGCAAGAAACCAGCTATAATGGGCAATTGGTAGATTGTGTCAGAGACTATCAAAAATTCGTTGGCAAAACGGCGGATGGTGTTATCGGGCCCGCAACGGTTGCAACCTTGGCAAACAATACTGTTGAAATAAAAAGACAGAAAATTATTGATTCGATGGAACGATTGCGCTGGCTTCCGCACGACTTCGGTTCCCGTTATGTGTTCATCAATCAGGCAGCGTACAGAGGGCAATATGTCGAAAACAACGCAGTCAAACTTGATATGAAAGTTGTGGTTGGTAGCCCTCAAAGACAAACCTATTTTTTCTATGACAAAATAAGACTGGTTACATTCAATCCGTCTTGGGGCGTGCCCCATTCGATAGTTGTCAATGAAATGCTCCCGCGTATCATGCAGGACTCAAGTTATCTGCAACGCAACAATTATGAGCTTTATGATAGTTCGGGCAGAGTGGTTTCAGCATCATCAGTCAATTGGCAACAAGTAGCTAACAAAGGACGCGGAATCAGTATTCGCCAGACACCGGGGAAGAACAATGCTCTTGGCGAACTCAAAATACTTTTTCCAAACAAGCATGATATCTATCTTCACGACACGCCCAATAAGACAGCTTTTTCGCGCGACATGCGTGCTCTAAGTCACGGATGTGTGCGTCTTGAATATCCGCGGGAAATGGCAGCAGCAGTACTCGGCAAAAATGTTGATGATCTGAAGCCTTATTTTGCAAAAGGCGAGCGGAGCTTGTCATTAAGTGAACCTGTTCCGGTTTACCTCACCTATTTTACTGCCTGGCCAGATCTGAAAAGTGGCAAGATTAATTATTATGATGATATTTACGGCCGTGACGAGTTGATGGCGGGTGCCGCTACAAAAACAGAGTCAGTCCGAAAATCGGACATTTAGACACCATAAAATTCCGACTTTTGTAAATAGTGTGCCGACTATTTCGACAGCCACTTTCAATACAGCTAAAAAGGAATAGCCCCGACTGAACGTGGCCAAACATGGCTCGTTCAACTGACAAGTTTAAGTGTAAGTTACATATCCTTTAAATCGTCGGGATTGTTGTCGGTTCAGATCTAAGCATGTGGATATTGTTTTATACGACCACTTTCGCAATTGCAATTGCTTTCATGTTTTTTCCCGTCCTTGAAAAACATCTTTATAGCGCAACTCAAAAAATGCCATGATGAATTTGAAACAAAGTGTGTTTGACCTAGTGCATGGTAAGATTTATTCGGGAATAAAATCGCTAGGCCTATTTTCTCAAAAGCGAGGCTGTTTTCTCCAACTTTTGTAAATGGCGCTTTCTTGCGCTTATTCCATAGGGCATATTAAGCGGGTTTGGAGGATGCTTTTGAATGAACGTATAAAGTTGTTAGTAAAGAGATAGTTGCTCTTCACAGTCGAAATTATCTCTTGCTAGCAATATCGGGTTGGCATCTGCAATAATATCTTACGGTAAAAATCATATCGCCTGAGTGAGCTTTTTATAACTGTCAGAAACACTTTACCCGACGAGACTCTTCGTGATATCGGAGATGCGCCAAGCAACACGTTAATGTGTGAATGTAAATGACTATCCGGATAGGGACGACTGAGCCAAGCTCACTGTCAACCATCACGAAAAAACAAATAAAAAAGCCGCTTCGTTAAAAAGAAGCGGCTTTTTTTGTACTAAAAAAACAATTATTTAATTTTGGTTTCTTTGAACTCGACATGCTTTTTGGCAATCGGGTCATATTTACGTTTTGTCATCTTTTCTGTCATTGTACGGCTATTTTTCTTTGTAACGTAGAAAAAGCCGGTATCTGCAGTCGACAAAAGCTTGATTTTAATGGATGCTGCTTTAGCCATAATTAAGGATCCTGTTCCTGAATATAAATTCACCACCTTCAAACCGGACGGACATATTCCGGCGCAAGTGGATTTTGCCGCGACACTAAGGATGTTATACAAAAAGTCAAGAGCGGATTAGCTTTAACACCACTCTTGAGACCACTAAAATAATATAAAGTCCGAAAAATGTAGCCATTGTGTCTGAAAAGCCAAAGGGCGGAAAAATATCCATGGCTTTACCGATGGCTGTTGGTCCTATAAGCATCCCGATGCCGTAGCAGAAAATAAACGCCGAGTTGGCGGCTGCAAGCTCGAAACCTTTCAGCCTTGAGCCTAGTTGAGCAAGACCGATCGTATAAAGTCCGGCAGAGACGCCGCCGAGAATAAATAGGTCGAGTGTCAACATCCATTTTACATTGGCAATCCAGGGAATCAACAAGGTGCCAATCAAGCCGATGATTGCGCATCCCGTTAACGGATAACGACGGTCGGTCACAAAATCGCTAATAATGCCAATCGGAATAAGCAGCAGCACATTTCCCAATGCTAGAACGGACATGAATTTTGCCGCTTCGCCTTCGCTATAACCGAGATTGAGACTGAATGGTGTGATCAGTGTTAAGGCACCCATCTGTATGGCGCCGTATACGAGAACTGCCATTGTGGAACTCGGGACAGCAAAAATATATCTGAAAAATGCGACATGATCGCTATCTTTGAATTGCGGGCTCAAGTTCCAGGCAACGATGATCGGTATTGCAGCAATAGCAATCAGAAAGCAGGCGGTACCGAATGGCGTGAATCCCTGACTACCAACATGGGCTAGAAGAGTAGGGCCGATAGTAAAACCGAGACCCAGTGTAATTGCATAGATAGCAAGAATCGTGGCGCGTTTTGCAGGTGGCGCGGAACTGTTTATCCAGAATTCGGATAGAACGAACATCACGGTGATTGCAAAATGCAGGGTGAAGCGCAAAATAAACCAGATGACAATCGATTGGAAATAATAAAAACCTAAAAAACTTGCACATCCGACGGCCATCATTGTCAGAATTGAACGTGCAACGCCGAGTTTTTTTGCAATGCGGGCGCTAAAGACCGCCGCGATTATTGTGGCAATACCACCTACTGTACCACTATAGCCGATGACACTGCTGGAGAAACCTCGTGCGGCCATCAGGATTGAAATAAGCTGCGTTCCCAATCCCAAAGCTATTCCAACAGCGCCGATTGTTGCTGTTGCAGCTGAAATCGCGCGCCAGGGCTTTGCATTCTGAGAGGATGAATCGGATTGCATCATGGACTATTCTGTCATCACTCATATAGGCTTTGCAGAGGAGTTTTCTGCTTGAAGTAACTTTATTGGATTTCGGCAAGTGCGTTAAATGCCATTTATGCTGGATAAGTTTTAAAATTTAGAATGCTTACAGATTTATCCACTCCTACACTTCAAGTCAAACGGCACAATCCGGTTTCAAATTTTACCCGTCGGGGCAGCATACAATAGACTTTCAACATTATCGGCAAATCATAAAAATCAGGCTTTTAATAATTATTGAAAATAGACCAGAGCCTATTCGATCACGAAGTCGATCAAATAGAACGGCGGGTTTTTCGTGATGATCGATTGAAGCGGCGCGCGCCCGTCTTGCTCTTATGATGAGAAACCGGTGACAACGGTAATGGCCGTGGCGCACTTAGCATTTCAAACCGCATCGCCCCGGCAATTGGCTGTGCTTCGACGAGACGTACACTGACACTATCTCCCAGCTGGTAACCTTTATGGCTTTTTTCGCCTATCAAAGCGTGACGCGCCTCGTCAAATATATAGTAATCGGTTGCCAGAGTTGAAATAGGCGTAAAACCGTCGGCTCCCAATCGGTCAAGTGAAATGAATAAGCCCGATTTTGTGATACCGGCAATACGACCGGTAAATTCAGTGCCAATTTTATCTGCGAGAAAATGCGCAACCAACCGGTCGATTGTTTCTCGTTCGGCAGCCATTGCGCGGCGCTCTGTAAGAGAAATAGCTACTGCAATTTCATCAAGATTTTTTTCTTCTTCGTTCGTTAAACCGTCATTGCCGAGCTTCAGTGATTTGATCAGGGCACGATGAACGATTAAATCCGCATAACGGCGAATAGGCGAAGTAAAATGGGCGTAGTTACGTAAGTTGAGGCCAAAATGACCGATATTCTCGGGCGCATATTCTGCTTGTGATTGGGTACGCAACACCACCTGATTAACCAGCTCTTGTTGATCGGTATCTTTCACCCACTCAAGAATTCTATTAAAGCGTTCCGGCGTAAGCTCCGCGCCGCGGGAAAGTGAAAGACCAAGGGACGCCAAAAACTCTCTTAAGCCTTCTTGTTTTGTGAGCGACGGCTGGTCATGTATACGGTAGATCAAAGGTTGATGTTTGGATTTGAGGGTTTCAGCTGCCGATACATTGGCCTGAATCATAAATTCTTCAATAAGTTTATGGGCATCAAGGCGTGGCGGGATGACCACGTCTTTAATGCGTCCGCTTTCATCAAGAATAATTTTCCTTTCAGGCAGATCAAGTTCCAACGGTTGCCGTTCGTCACGCGCTTTTTTCAGCAAATCATAAGCTGCCCAAAGGGGCTTCAATACGTTTTCAAGTATTGGCAAAGTTTTTTCGTCAGGCTTGCCATCAATAGCCCTTTGCGTTTGTTCGTAAGAAAGTTTGGCACACGAGCGCATCAATATACGGTGAAAACTGTGACTTTGTTTTTTCCCGTGACTATCAAAAACCATGCGAACGGCCATAGCAGGCCTATCTTCGCCTTCGCGCAGAGAACAAAAGTTATTCGAAATTCGTTCTGGCAACATCTGTACAACCCTATCGGGAAAATAGACCGAATTACCGCGTTTTAAGGCTTCCTTATCCATTGCACTGTCGGGGCGGACATAATAACCGACATCTGCAATAGCAACCGTCACGACAACCCCGCCTTTATTGTCTTCGCTATCATCCATATTTGCACAAACGGCATCGTCATGATCCTTTGCATCTTCGGGATCAATGGTTACGAGCGGGAGGTCGCGCCAATCCTCCCGATTTTCCATTGTAGCAGGTTTAGCTTCTTCCGCTTCTTCGAGGACGCGGTCAGGAAAAATATGCGGAATATCGTGAGAAATGATCGCAATCATCGATAGCGCTTTTTCGCTATCGACACTGCCCAGAATATTTTTGACGACGCCGCGTTTCAAGCCATAACGTTTGTCACGACCGATCTCTACTTCGACGAGGTCTCCGGCTTTTGCCTTGCTATCCGGGGGGAGATCAACGGCAACTTCGGGTGCTTTTCGGTCGATCGGCTCAAGACGCCATTTACCTTGGCCTAGATCACGAAGAACGCCCATAGTGGTAAAATCACGCTTATCAATTTTCTTAATAGCGCGGCCGGTATAAGAAGGTCCTTCCTCTCTTTTATTGCGGAAAATTTTGGCAAGGATTCTGTCGCCGACGCCAATGGCCGGTCCTTTTGTGTGTCGTGCGGGATGAAGAGCGACAAGCGGCGCATCCTCACCATCCCATTCGGAAGGCTCAGCGATAAAGCCGCCATCATGATCGCGCCCTTTAATGTCGAGAACTGCGACAGGTGGAAGCATGTGTTTCGGAACAATTTTTTTGCGTTGTTTAGAGACGACACCTTCGGCCTTCAGTTCACGCAAGAGGTCTTTAAGCCAAATTCGCGCATCCCCTTTGAGGTTGAAAGCCTTGGCAATCTCCCGTTTCCCGGACAAATTCGGATTTTCTTTGATGAAAGAAAGAATATCATCTTTTGTGGGCAAGTGTGAAGGTTTGTTCCTGCTTACGGGATGTTGTTTCATAGCTCTATTTTCCATCCCGTTTCACGGGTTATTCTGCTTTCTTGGAGGTTGCCTTCTTGGTTGCCGCCTTTTTTACCGTCTTTTTGGTGACGCTTTTCTTGGTTGCCGCATTTTTTGTTGCAGATTTTTTTACTGTGGCTTTACGGCCTTTTTTGGGAGAAGCTGCTTTTAGTGAAATGAGTTCCAAGGCTTCTTCCAAAGTTACCGATGCCGGGTCTTTGCCTTTTGGTAACGTTGCATTGATCTTGCCCCAGTTGACATAAGGTCCATAACGGCCGTCGCGGACTGTCACATCGCCACCATCGGGATGTTGTCCAAGGGTGGCAATAGCTTTGGGCGTAGATCCCCTCCGTGCGCCTCCACGCGCCTGTTTCTCTGCCAAAACAGTTACCGCCCTGTTGATGCCAATATCGAAAACCTCTTCCGGCGTTTCAAGATTGGCATATTGGCCATCATGAGACACATAAGGTCCATATCTGCCGATAGAAGCCATAATCGGCTTCCCGGTTTCAGGATGTATTCCCACTTCTCGCGGTAGAGATAAAAGAGCAAGTGCTTTTTCCAAATTCATTTCGCTTGGCGACCAGCTTTTCGGAAGGCCGGCGCGTTTCAGCTCCTCGCCATGTTTACACTCGACATAGGGGCCGAAACGACCGATTTTAAGTGTTACGTCTTCGCCATTATCGGGGTTTTTGCCTAGTATTGTAGGGCCATCCTGCTCGGTTGTGTTGCCATCCTTGGCGTCTTCACTTCCCAATTGTCTGGTATATTTGCAATCGGGATAATTGGAACAACCGACAAAGGCACCATAACGGCCGAGTTTAAGAGATAGACGCCCCTCATGGCAGAGCGGACAGGAGCGGGGATCACTGCCGTCTTCGCGTTGCGGAAATGCGAGTGGTGCAAGCGCGTCATTCAACACATCAAGCACATTGCTCACACGTAATTCTTTAATATCGGAAACCGAAGCATTGAACGCGTCCCAGAATTCGCGCAATACCTGCTTCCAGGACAACTTGCCGTCGGAGATGAGATCAAGCTTTTCTTCAAGATCGGCAGTAAAATCGTATTCGACATACCGATTGAAGAAGTTTTCAAGGAATGCTGTAACAATGCGCCCTTTCGCCTCGGGAATAAGCCGGCGCTTGTCTATCGTGACGTAATCGCGATCACGTAAAGTGGTAAGGGTCGAGGCATAAGTCGACGGGCGACCGATTCCAAGCTCTTCCAGTTTTTTGATCAGGGTTGCTTCGGAATAACGGGCAGGAGGTTCGGTCGTATGTTTGAGAGCGTCAATCGACACTTTTTTGAGCTCTTCATCCGCTTCCATCTTCGGCAGCCGCATCGAGTCTTCGCTATCGGCAGAGTCGTCATCTTTCTGATCAAAATAGGCAGCAATAAATCCGTCAAATGTTACCACCGACCCGACAGCTCTCAAATTTGCATGGTCGGAACCGTTTATTGCTTCAATCTCGACAGTGGTGCGCTCGATATCGGCAGACTTCATCTGACTGGCCATCGCTCTTTTCCATACAAGCTCGTAAAGTTTGAACTGGTCGCTATCGAGAAATTTTTTAATGTCGTCCGGTTTACGTTTGAAATCGGTTGGACGTATAGCCTCGTGCGCCTCCTGCGCGTTTTTTGCTTTAGTCGAATAGAAACGGGGTTTCTCGGGCACATAATTTGCACCGAATGTATCATGAATGGCATTTCTTGCCGCTTCAATGGCTTCGGGGGCGATCTGTACGCCATCAGTACGCATATAAGTGATGAGGCCGGTTGTTTCGCCGCCAATGTCTATACCTTCATAGAGTTTCTGTGCCACTTGCATGGTGCGCGAGGCCGAAAATCCGAGTTTTGATGAAGCCGCTTGTTGTAATGTTGACGTTGTGAATGGTGGTACCGGATTGCGTTTTGTCGGTTTTGATTCGACACTTGTGATCCGGTAACCGGCTCCATCCAACATGTTGCGGATATTTTTTGCCTGATCTTCTGTTTTAATGTCGAGCTTGGCGAGCTTTTTGCGGTTAAAAGTCGTCAGATTAGCCAGGAAGCTCTCGTTTGCTTTTGTTGCAAGCTTGGCTTCTATTGACCAATAGTCTTCACGCTTGAAACGCTCGATTTCCGATTCCCGATCGCAAATGAGGCGCAACGCAACTGATTGTACACGACCGGCCGAACGGGCTCCGGGAAGTTTGCGCCAAAGGACAGGCGATAAGGTGAAGCCGACAAGGTAATCAAGTGCACGACGCGCCATATAGGCGTCAACAAGGGGAATGTCGATATCACGCGGGTGAGCCATAGCATCAAGAACGGCGTGTTTTGTAATCGCATTAAAGACAACGCGTTTGACAGGTTTACCTTTCAAAAGCTTTTTATGCTGTAAAATATCAAGAACGTGCCAGGAAATAGCTTCCCCTTCACGGTCCGGGTCAGTTGCCAGAATGAGGCCATCGGCATCTTTTAATGCTTTCGATATTTCTGCGATTCGTTTTGCACCGGTTGAGCTCGTGTCCCATTTCATCGCAAAATCTTCATCCGGCAGAACAGAGCCGTCTTTTGCAGGAAGATCACGTACATGCCCGAAGGACGCGAGAACTTTATAATTGGGTCCTAGATATTTATTGATTGTTTTAGCTTTTGCCGGTGATTCGACGACGACAATATCCATAATGATATCCGCTTCCCTGAACCAATGATTTTACTGTACACTCAATTGACCGGCTTATTCCCATTGGTCAAGGCTAAATGATAAAAAAATACACGTGCAACTATTGATTGCGTAAATAAAAAATACACGTTATTATAGTTAAGCTAACTAACTAATTTAACATTTATTTAGGACTACTTTCGAAAATTTCTACCGTCAATCAGGAGCAATACATGAGGGGAACTTGTGTAACAAGGAGAAGGTTACATGTCTCTAGAGCGCGTTGAAATCATCGGATATATTGTCGATATGTCCCGTCAAATGAATATTATGGCGAATAACGCCAATTCTCCATTTTTGGCTTATTTGTTGGAAATGGTTGCAAAAGAAGGGCAACACATCTTAAAAAACGATACGGTCAACAAGGAAAATCGTTGATCGCCAATGATACAAGTCCGCCGCTGTGACGGACGAGTTTCCCGGCCAAATCAAGTTCAACGAGTATAAGATAAATCTTGTCTATCGGCACACCGGACGCAAGACAGAGCGTTTCTATGTCAATCGGTGTTGTTGAAAGTGCATCCATTATTGCATTTCTGTCGAAGTCGCTTGCGTCAACATCGCGATTTTGATCTTCATTCTTGTGCTCGGAGAATTGCTTGACTGATTCGTCTTTTTCGTCGTTATCAAACAGCGGCATTCGAGGTGCAGTTGATGGTGCCAAGGGGCCAAGTGTTTCTATGATATCTTCAGGTCGGGTAACGAGCAGGGCGCCTTCCTTGATAAGATTATTTGTTCCTTGTGCACGCGGATCCAAAGGCGAACCGGGGATAGCAAAGACAATGCGTCCTATCTCGGCCGCCAATCTTGCAGTTATCAGAGAGCCGGAACGGTTTGCCGCCTCGCACACGAGAATTCCCAAAGATAATCCCGCAATGATTCGATTGCGGCGCGGAAAATCTTGGGCGCGTGGTTGCGTGCCAATCGGCATTTCGCTGACAATTGCCCCACCTTTATCCAATATGGCTTCATAAAGGTCGCTATTTTCCGGCGGATAGATATGATCGATTCCACCTGCCATAACGGCAACAGTTCCAGTATCAAGACTTGCGCGATGGGCAGCTGTGTCGACGCCACGCGCCAGTCCTGAAATGATAGTAAATCCTGTTTCACCAAGTTCTTTAGCAAAAAGTGCAGTCAATTTTTTGCCTGTTGCCGAGGCGTTACGAGAGCCCACAACACCTACGGAAGGCGAAAAGAAACATTTGGGGTTACCCTTGACTGCAAGCAGAGGCGGGGGAGTTTCTATAGCTCGCAAATAGGGTGGATAATCAGGCTCGCCCACTCCTATGAAACGTACGCCAATTTTACCCGCAAGTTCGAGCTCGCGTTCTGCATCCTGTTTGCTGGCAATCCGTATCGGTTTACCTTTGCCTCCCATCGTGCTGAGCTCCGGCAGAGCATCGAGAGCCGCTGCAGCCGAACCGAAATGCTCTATGAGGTTAATGAAAGTAACAGCACCGACGTTTTCGCTGCGTATGAGTTGTAGCCAGCTGAGCCGCTGAGCATGGGTAAGGACAATCCCTTTACGTTTTTCCATCTCGGTTACAGAGCTTTCCGCTATTGTTTCTTTGCGCCGATCTTGCTTTCCGTTCCGTTCAGCAAGAGTCTGATATTCGCATGGTGTTTCAAGATAACGATGATACTCATCACCGAAAGAACGAGCGCAAAAAGATTTTGCGACGTGCTATCCATGAAAAGTAGAATAAAAACAGGCACTAGGATAACTGCGAAAAGTGCCGAAAGCGAGGAATAACGCGTAATGAATGCGGTGAGCAACCAGACGCATATAAAAACCAATGCAGCCGGTGGGTAAAATCCGAGGCATACACCGAGGTAGGTGGCAACGCCTTTGCCGCCTTTGAATTTAAGCCAGACGGGGTAGATATGACCGATAAAGGCAGCAAAACCGCCTAAAGTGACAATGACGATATTGTTATAATCGAACGACGATAATAGGGAGGCGATATAAACCGCTAATGTCCCTTTGAACATGTCACATAATAACGTCAATAAAGCGATTTTTTTGTTTCCCGTTCGCAAGACATTGGTGGCGCCTATATTTCCGGAACCAATTTTGCGCACGTCTCCAAGGCCGGCTAAGCGGGTAAATAACAGCCCGAAAGGGATCGAACCGATGAGATAACAAATTATCAGTGTCAGCCACGAAACCATCTTTGGAGATAAACCTATATCGGCCATAAAAATATCCTTTTCAAGATTTGCCGTTAGATCGTTCAGTTCCGGTATTCATATACCAGCTTGCCAGCAACATAGGTTTTTAGGACATGTCCTTGAAAACGGGCATTTTCGAATGGCGTGTTTTTGGATCTGGAATGAAGCATATCAAGAGTTAAGACCCAAGGTTCATCAAGATCGACCAAAATGAAATCCGCAGGTTTTCCAACTTGCAAAGTTCCTGCATCAATCCCCAAAATCTTCGCAGGATTGGTGGAAAGTAAAGCCGCTATCTTTCCAAGCGACAACGAATGATCATGGTAAAGCCTGAGCGCTGCTGCAAGCAATGTTTCCATTCCTACTGCACCGGCTTCCGCATCTTCAAAGGGTAAGCGTTTGGTATCGGCACCTTGAGGATCATGACTGGATACAATAATATCAATCGTTCCATCACGAACAGCTTCAATCATCGCATGACGGTCATCTTCCGACCTGAGCGGCGGCGAAAGCCGGAAAAATGTCCGGTATTCTCCAATGTCATTTTCGTTCAATGTCAGATTATTGATTGAAACGCCGGCTGTAACATTGGTCAAATTTTCTTTTGCACAACGAATAGAATCAGCCGACATTCCCGTTGAAAGTTCTGCTGCGTGATAACGGCAACGCGTTAAAGCAGCCAGACGCAAATCACGTTCAAGCGGGATGACTTCCGCTTCTTTGGGAATACCCGCAAGGCCAAGCCAGCTTGAAAGGAGCCCCTCGTTCATGACACCATTGCCGGTCAGCCATTTATCTTGCGTTTCATGGATGATAAGGGCGTCGAAGTCATGGGCATAAGTCATGGCACGTCTTAATACCAATGAATTCTCGATTGTTTTGTGTCCGTCCGTGAAGGCTATTGCACCGGACTCTTTCAATAGACCGAACTCGGTCATTTCCTGTCCTTCAAGTTGCTTGGTAATTGCAGCTGAAGGATAGACATGAACCGAGGCGTTTTCACGCGCTGTTTGCTTGACGAATTCGACCAGTGCAACATCATCTATGACCGGATGGGTATCCGGCATCATGACAAAGGATGTTACGCCGCCTGCTGCAGCGCAATGACTTGCCGAACGAATGGTTTCCCGATGTTCGTTGCCCGGCTCACCGACATAAACGCGCGCGTCGACCAACCCCGGTAGAATTGCTTTGCCATGCGCATCAATAACCTCCGCACCATCAGGAATGCCTTGATTTTGTGCATCTTTGCCACAAGCTTTAATGATGCCGTCGACGATGATGAGCGTTCCCAATTCGTCCTTGTCACAGGAAGGGTCAACGATGCGAGCGTTTTTATAAACCAAGGGTTTTATCATTGAATATCTCCTTCGCTGCGGCGCGGATCCAAGAGAGCCTCGATAACAGCCATTCTGACAGCAACGCCCATTTCAACTTGTGTATGAATAACGCTTTGCTGACCATCAGCAATATCCGATGCAATCTCGACCCCGCGGTTGATTGGCCCCGGATGCATGACAATGCAATCCTTATTTGCAAGTGCCAGTTTTTGTTTATCAAGGCCGAAAAAGCGGAAATATTCTCTAACCGAAGGAATAAATGCACCGGACATGCGTTCTCGTTGTAGTCTTAGCATCATGACAACATCTGCGTTTTTCAGGCCTTCCTGCATTGTTGTGAAAACTTCAACGCTCATATGTCCGATGTCATAGGGCAAAAGCGTCGTAGGCGCGACCGCGCGTACCCGTGCTCCGAGCGCATTAAGACTTAAAATATTGGAGCGGGCGACACGCGAGTGCAATATGTCGCCGCATATAGCGACAGTCAAACCCTCTATCCGTCCTTTGGCGCGACGGATTGTCAATGCATCAAGCAGAGCCTGGGTTGGATGTTCATGAGCACCATCACCGGCGTTGACAACGCAGCAACTTACCTTTTGAGCAAGTAGCGCCGCCGCGCCACCCGATTTGTGACGCACGACCAGAATATCGGGATGCATGGCATTCAATGTCATTGCAGTGTCGATAAGTGTTTCACCTTTTTTTACGGATGAATGGCTGACAGCCATATTCATGACGTCGGCACCAAGTCGTTTGCCTGCAAGTTCAAAGGATGATTGCGTACGTGTAGAATTTTCAAAAAAAAGATTGATCTGTGTTCGGCCGCGCATCGATGTTTTTTTCTTGTCAATCTGGCGTGATACTGCGACATTGGCGTCGGCACGATCAATGAGTGTAGTAAGATCCTGAGCACTGAGGCCTTTTATGCCGAGGAGGTGGCGATGGGGAAAAATAGGGAAAGAAGTTATTTGAGTCATAGCAGAAATTTCCTAAAGAAACTGAGTGACACTACAACAAGGCTTGCTTTTTATGCAATCTCTGTTTTAACCGCACAAAAAACTAAATTTCCAGATAGCAATATTATTAATTGACGGAATCAGGAATAAATTGTGAGTACCTTACCCAATCAGAATATTATGCGAAAAAATGCTTTTTTGGATGACGCGGTTCTGTTCCGTTTTTCGTCACTTTTGCCAACCCCGCTTTTAGCAGGTTTCGAGGAAATAGGTGCATTTGTTGCAAGTAGGGAAGCGCAAGACCTTGCAAGACTCGCCAATATTCACCGGCCAATCCTTAGGCGTGAGAATGAATGGGGGGACAATCTACAACAACTGGAAATCCATCCAGCTTACCATGCTTTGTTGCGTCGTTCCCGTCAGGCAGGATTATGTTCTTCTCTATGGGAAAATGGTCCGGCCGAAAATGGAGTGCGTTATCAGTCACGGGCAATCAGACTTTTTCTGATGGCAGGACTCGAGACGGGGCATCTTAACGAGATTACATCAACGAGCGCAGGAATTTCCGCACTTATCGGTGAATCGGATTTATTTTCCGGTTGGAAAAATGTGTTATTATCCCGCCAACATGATTATTCGGCGCGTGCCATTACAGCAAAACGGTCAGCAACGCTTACCTTTGCCAACGACGATATCACAAATAATTTGCAAAATCCTGCGCAAGTATCGGCTGCGACGCGGATTTCCTTTGATTCGGCAAGTGGGCGTGATCTCTATCGTATAGATGCTGTCAAGCAATCAGTATTAAATCCGACGGCCGACGGATATTTTGTAACAGCCGAGGTCGGCGGGCAAAAATGTTGTTTCTTTGTATCGCGCTTTCTTGAAAATGGTGCATTGAACGGAAATATCTGTGTAGATTTTCTTGTCCACCGCGCTGGTGAATGCTCGGCTCCCGAAGGACAGGTTTCATTTCACAATAGTCTCGGTTGGTTGATCGGCAAGATTGGCGAAGGCGATAGGGTCGTCAGAGATGTCGAGACGATGACGCGTTTTGATCAGGCAGTTATTTCGGCAGGCGTACTTCGTGCGGCACTTCAAACAGGCATCAACTTTTTCAGGCGCTTCAATCCGCGACAAGTTTTACCACCATTGACCGAACGTATATTTGCCGATCTTGCTCTCGACGTGGTTGCTTCACAATGCCTTGTCATGCGGCTTGCCCGTGCGTTCGACAATGCCGCATCAAATCGCGGAGAAGCGGCATTTGCTCGTATCATGACACCGATCGTTGCCATCCACATCAATGAGCTTGTGGTTCCGGTTGTGGGAGAAATTATCGCTCAAATGGGAGCGCAGGCATATATGTTTGATAGTCGGATGGCCAGAATGCTTGTTGATGCACCGATGCGTAGCATGAAGGGAAATGGCGGTAATGATATTGTGATTGATACGATCCGTTTGGGAGAAAGGGCACCCGGTCTGTTTCAGGGGCTACTCGACCAGATTGGTCGTGATATCGGTCCAGCCGGTCCCAAAACTGTCGAAATACTCAATGCAGCTGCACGAGTGGCTGCAAATGACATTGGTGCCGGCAGGCTTTTTATCGAACAAATGGCCTATGCCGGTGCAGCTGCCGCTTTGCAACAAGCCGATATGAATCATATCACTGCTGCCTATATAGAAAGCCGTCTTGGAGGACAGTGGCGCTCATCCTATGGAATGTTGAGTGCGCGTCATCACGCAGGACATATATTGGATACACTTTATCCTGCTGTTTAAGCGCTCGACCTTTATTCTTCAGTTCGAGCTAAACTTTGAAGTCTGTCGAGTGCTCCTTGCAAAATAAAAGCGGCTGCCGCTGAATCAATTCTGTCGGCACGTTTTGCACGCGAAACATCCATTTCGAGAAGGCCGCGTTCTGCGGCCACTGTTGACAGCCGCTCATCCCAGAATACAAAGGGAATTTGTGTTAAAGCATTCATATTATGAACAAAAGCGCGCGTTGCCTGAACGCGTGGGCCGCTTGTGCCATCCATATTTTTGGGAAGGCCAATGATTGCTACGCCGATATTTTCTTCAAGAAAAATTTTCATGAGGTCATGAGCGTCGATAGAGAATTTTTTGCGTTTCAATACAGGGCGAGGGGTGGCAAAACGCCAACCGAGATCGGATACAGCGATGCCTATCGTTTTTGTTCCCAAATCAAGGCCAATAATATTTTTGTCCTTAAGACCGAGATCAGGAATTTCAGTAATATCTATAACCGACATTGAGGCTCGCCTTTATCAAATATCCCGCTCAAACAAGCAGGTACTTGGCATTTTGGGATTTTGCGTTCAATATATGGTAAAAGATCGAACTTCCAATAAAAAACAAGGGTAGTGGCATGAAAATCACATGGCTCGGGCACGCAGCCTTTCGCGTTGAAGTTGGCAAAGCGGTTATACTTATAGATCCTTTTTTGACCGGTAATCCGGCTGCAAAAGACCTTGATATCAAAAAGGCTGTCGAAGGTGTAACCCATATAGCCCTCACCCATGGTCATAGCGATCATGTCGGAGATACAATTGCTATTGCAAAGGAAAAAAATGTACCGGTAACAGCAAATGCCGATCTTGCTGCCTGGCTCCAATCGCAAGGTGTGAAAAACGTCGTTCCCGGTAATGCCGGCGGTACGCAAGTGCATGACGGCTATAGCATTACTTTTGTCAATGCTGTTCATTCATCTGCCATGCTCACTGAAAACGGTGTCTCGCAATGTCTTGGCAATCCTAACGGGCTGGTGTTCCATTTTAATGATGCACCGACGCTCTATCATATGGGGGACACAGATATTTTTTCCGATATGCAATTAATTGACGAATTGCACGAGCCGGAAATCGGCATTGTGCCCGTTGGCGATTTTTTCACAATGGGGGGCGCCGTTGCAGCTCTCGCATGTCAACGTTATTTCCATTTCAAAACAGCGATACCTTGTCACTGGGGCACTTTTCCGGTTCTTGATCAGACACCGGAACGGTTTGTTAAGGGTATGAAAGGAACAAAAACCACAGTTGCATTGCCAAAAGTCGGTGAAACGCTCGATTTCTGAACGTTTTTTCTTGCTCTTGGGGCTTTGGCCTTATAGCTTTCCATCAGCGAAAATGCCTTTCATACGGGATTTACCTAATGTCTGTAGATATTAAACCAGTCAAACGTGTTGCCCGTCTTTCGCGCATAGTGGTGAAAGGCGATTAAGCGGAACGTATGGACAGAGTATGATTCCAAACTTTGTTGAGCAACTTGATGGAGATGAGGGACCTATTGTGCCACAAAGTTTTTTGTCAGTGCATTTACTGAAGGATTATCGCATGCGGTAAAAGCAACCAATGCATTTAAACGCTAAAGAGCTTGCACCAGCAGCAACAAAGATCGGGTATAGAAAATTTGCTAACAATGTGACGGATTATCAGATGGCCGGATTTTGACTAACGCTTTATGACAATAAATATACTATCGTTAAGAGCAGTACAAAAGGCTTTTCATTTTTCATGAAAAACAGCGTTTTACCTTATCCGGGCAATATTCCTGAAAACCAACCAGCTAAATAATATTTTTCGGCGGAAAACAACGATGAAAAAAAGCTTCATAAAAATTGCTTTTTTACTTATTTTTCTAACTTATGGAACATTTGGAATGGCTCAAACAAAGGTAGTTGCCACATCATTACACGCGCCAACAGGCATAGGATTTAATAATGAAGGAGAAATGCTAGTTACCAATTGGTCTGGAAATTCCGTCGTTAAAATAACGACACAAGGAAAGCAGCAAGTTGTTTATTCTGGCATAAGCGCTCCAGCGGGCATTGTTGTTGATCATAACGATGATATCTATGTTGCATCTTATCAAGACAATTATATTTTAAAGATAGATAAAGTCGGTAATGCGTCAAAAATCGCGAGCGGTTTTCATACTCCCACGGGGATCGCTTGGTCAAATACCGATGAATTATTAGTCACTAATCGTTCATCTGGCGAAATAGTATCCGTCAATGTTGAAACGGGTGCAAAAAAGATAGTAGCGTCAAAACTTGGCTTACCCGTTGGCGTGACACAATTGCCTAATGGCGATTTGGTCGTTTCACAATATAGCGGGAATTTAACGCATATTAATGCAGCAGGCGTTCATAAGCAGCTAGGTTCCGGCTTTGATCGGCCTGGCGTGGGGATTGTGACTGTTTCTGACCATTTAGTTGCTGTCATTGATAATGGCGCAGGGGCTGTTCGGCTAGTGAATGTTGATACGGGGGAAACAAAACTGCTCGCTAATCATTTAGATGGGGCTGTAGCTTTAGCCTATTTCAAGGGTCGTTATTATGTTGGAACTTGGAATGATGGCCAAATACGTGTTTTTGATTAATATCAAATTCTTAAAAATTGAACTTCAATGTTTACCGGCAAAATCAATATAACCGGCAAGGTCAATACAATAAGGATGATTAGCCAATCTTAATAACTCTATCACCATTCTTATTGCAGGCGTTTTTGCCTGATTTTTGAATGGGAAAGACACGTCAAGGATAAGTAAGATTTAACTTACAAAAATTCTGGCTCATTGTCGTCCTCTACCCGAAACAGTTTGTCTGCACGCACGGGTTAACCATGGCACCACCCCTGAACCATCAATTACCACTTGGTTTGAAAGCTCTGACGATAGAAAATTGATAACGGATTTATGCTTCAGAAATAGGGGTGGTTGTCATTGGCAACATTTATGTCATGGGGGAGCTGTCGCCGACTTTAATTGGAATATAGTCTTATTTTAAGACCGCGATTCCACGCTATCGGAGCGCTTTTCCTTCTCTTGATCAAAGACCGGAACGCTTCGTTCTTGGCGTTGCAGATGGAAAAAAAGTTTTAGAAATACCAAAAGTCGGTGAAACGCTCAATTTCTGCACGTCTTTTCTTGCTCTTAAGGGCTTCGGCTTGTATAGCTTCATTATACAAAATGTCTTTCATACGGGATTTACCTAATGTCTGTAGATATTAAAACGGTCAAACGTGTTGCCCGTCTTTCGCGTATTGCTGTGAAAGATGACGAAACAGAACGTATGGCAAAAGAGTTGAACGCTATTTTGGGATTTGTCGAGCAGCTTGACGAAGTCAATGTCGACAATGTCGAGCCTTTGACATCTGTCATTCCGATGACTTTGCGTACACGTGAAGATGTGGTCACTGACGGAAACAAAGCGGCCGATATTGTCGCCAATGCACCTTTGAGCGAAGACAATTTTTTCCTCGTTCCAAAAGTTATCGAATAGCAATTTGAATATTTATTTTTGAGGCATGATATGACCGATTTGACGAAGCTGACAATAGCCGAGGCTCGTGACGCGCTCAAAAAGGGCGACTTCAAGGCAACAGAACTTGCGGATGCATATATCCATGCCATTGAAGCATCCAATCCTGCTATCAATGCCTATGTTTCGGTAACAGCCGATCACGCACGAAAGATGGCAAAAGCCTCCGATGAAAGATTTGCTCAAAATAAGGCAGGTGCACTTGAAGGGATCCCGCTTGGCGTGAAAGACCTTTACGCAACCTATGATATCCACACCCAGGCGTGTTCTCATATCCTTGACAACTTCAAACCGAAATATGAGTCGACTGTAACAAGTAATCTCTGGGCTGACGGTGCGGTTATGCTCGGGAAACTCAACATGGATGAGTTTGCAATGGGATCGTCCAATGAGACATCCTATTACGGTCCCGTTGTCAATCCGTGGCGCGCCAAAGGTTCGGAAGAAAAATTGGTGCCCGGTGGTTCTTCCGGCGGATCGGCTGCCGCTGTTGCTGCTCGTTTGTGCGCTGGTGCGACGGCAACCGATACTGGCGGTTCCATTCGTCAACCTGCTGCATTTACCGGTACTGTCGGCATCAAGCCAACCTATGGACGTTGCTCGCGTTGGGGAATTATCGCTTTTGCTTCTTCGCTTGATCAAGCTGGCCCTATTGGCCGTGACGTGCGGGATTGCGCCATTTTGTTGAAATCCATGGCGTCATTTGACGAGAAGGATTCGACTTCGGTTGATCTGCCGGTTCCCGATTATGAAGCATCTATCGGAAAATCGGTTAGAGGCATGAAAATCGGTATTCCTAAGGAATATCAGGTTGACGGTATGTCGGAAGAGATAATGGCACTTTGGCAAAAAGGCATAGATTGGTTGAAAGAGGCCGGGGCTGAAATCGTCAATATTTCGCTTCCTCATACCAAGTACGCATTGCCTGCCTATTACATCGTCGCACCCGCGGAAGCATCATCCAACCTTGCCCGCTACGATGGTGTACGTTACGGACTTCGGGTACCCGGCAAAGATATTATCGAAATGTATGAAAACACGCGTTCCGAAGGTTTCGGGCACGAAGTCAAACGGCGTATTCTCATCGGCACTTATGTGTTGTCAGCCGGTTATTACGATGCCTATTATCTAAAAGCACAAAAGGTTCGCACGCTCATCAAACAAGATTTTGATAAATGTTTTGACGCCGGCGTTGATGCTATTTTGACTCCTGCCACACCTACTGCGGCGTTCGGAATTGCCGATAAAAAATTGAAAAACGATCCTGTAGCTATGTATCTCAATGATATTTTTACGGTTACGGTAAATATGGCAGGACTTCCGGGAATTTCTTTACCGGCCGGACTTTCAAAGGACGGGCTACCTTTAGGTTTGCAGCTTATTGGCAAGCCTTTTGGTGAGGAACAATTGTTCCAGACTGCCAATGTTATTGAACAGGCGGCTGGAAAGTTTTCTCCCGAAAAATGGTGGTAAGCAATCGTTGATATCTGCCGATATCGGCATTCGCTATTAAATCTGTTGAACACGGCAACTTCCTTGCCGTGTTTTTATTTGCCTACGTGTCGCGTATTCAACAATGAAAGCTATCTGGCAAGGGAATGAAATATCAGTTGCTTAACGGTCCAAAAGCTTTGGTCTTAGGGATTCGATAAATTTTTGAATCAATAAAAACACGTATTATCAGTAAGTTATGAGTGTTTGTTATAATTAAATATTAACAATATGAGATTGTCAATAAACGGGATTAAGGACAGTTTCAAGATTCTCAAATAAGACCGGTAAAAAAGTTGGGCTTGTTGACGTATTCAATTAGGGTGTGGTTCAACGTTTGTCGGTGTTTTACCGGTGAGATTTTCCACATTGAAACATCAACATAGCCTCGCAATATTTCATATCAAGATAAAGGCCATCGCTTTCGAAAATTATCTAAACAACTGGTGATCGACTTTCTCATACCGATAAAATAAACCGAGTAGCTAACTCCGTGTCTGGCAACAATAGAGCTCTAATTGTCGCATTACAAAAATGGCGGTCAAATTCGGAGTGCTAATTTATTTCAGGATAAGCCGGTTAAACGGGGGACAGGATTGTCACCCTCCGAGATAAGCTGCTTTCACCCGCGGGTCTTTGAGCATAGTTTTGCCTTCACCCTCGAGAATGATTTTACCAACTTCCAGAATATACGCATAGTTGGCGACCGATAATGCAGCAAATGCATTCTGTTCAATAAGCAGCACTGTTTTGCCCATCTCGTTGATTTTCCGGATTATAGAGAAAATTTCCTGAACGAGAATGGGGGCAAGGCCCAAAGACGGCTCGTCAAGCATGACAAGTTCGGGATTGCTCATAAGTGCCCGTCCGACCGCAAGCATCTGCTGTTCACCGCCCGACATTGTTCCGCCTAATTGTTTCGACCGTTCGCGGAGCCTTGGGAAAAGATCAAAAATCCATTCGATATCCCGCTTGATTCCGTCTTTGTCTTTGCGGATATAAGCACCGAGTTCCAGATTTTCCAAAACGGTCAAATGTGGCATGATACGGCGTCCTTCGGGGCTCAAGGCAATTCCCTTTTTCAGGATTTCTTCAGGCTGTTTTCCGAGGATATTTTCACCTTTATAGATGATTTCACCGGTCACCGATTTGTTGAGCCCCGCGATCGAGCGGACTGTACTGCTTTTTCCTGCGCCATTTGCTCCAATCAATGTGACAATCGAGCCTTCCTTGATAGACATGGATAAGCCTTGTACGGCTTTGATTGCCCCATAATTCACACGAAGGTCGTTAATCTCAAGAATATTCATGAATTTCTCCGCCAAGATAGGCTTCGATAACTTTTTGATTGTTGCGGATTTCGTCCGGAGTTCCATTTGCAATAAGTGCGCCATATTCTAGAACCCAAATGTGGTTACATAGCCCCATGACAACGCGCATATCGTGTTCGATGAGCAGAATAGTAAGTCGGAATTCTTCCCTTATTTTTGAAATAAAGGCGCGTAATTCTTCACTCTCCTGAGGGTTCATACCGGCTGCCGGTTCATCAAGAAGCAACAATTCCGGTTCGGTTGCCAAAGCACGGGCGATTTCCAGACGTCTTTGAGCGCCGTAGGGGAGCGCTGTTGCAGGCTGGTCAGCAAGGTCAGCAAGGTGAACTCGATCCAAAAGTTCAAGTGCTTGTTCACGAATGTGTTTTTCTTCTCTCACTGCCGAAGGGATGAATAGGGCGCTAGCAAACCACGGGCTTTTTTGGCGCACATGCGCCCCAACCATGACATTTTGCAAAACGCTCAATCCGGTAAACAAGCGGATGTTTTGGAATGTGCGGGCAATGTGACGTTTGCAAACAACATTGGGGTGAAGACCTGAGACTTTTTCCCCATCAAATGTAATTGTGCCACTTGTCGGGGTGTAAAAGCCCGAAATCATGTTGAAAACGGTGGTTTTACCGGCACCGTTAGGGCCAATGAGGCCTGCGATGCTTCCCCGTTCAATAGCGATGTTGATGTCATTGACTGCCGTTAATCCGCCGAAGCGCATTGTGACATGATCAAGGTTCAATATCGTGTCACTCATGATTGATCTCCGCTCTTCACCTCGGAACGTTTTTTGAAAAAGCGGTAAATTCCATTCCAGGAAAATTCACGTGTGCCGAGCAAGCCACTTCTCCAAAACAGGATTATGCCCATGAGCAATATCGAAAAAATGACCATTCTAAGCCCCGGAATTCCAGGAATATGAATGAATCCGAAATTAATCGGTTGCTCGACAATGCGTAACCATTCCAGCATCACGGTAATGATGACACTACCAATGATGCTACCGGTAATCGAACCGAGGCCACCGGCAACAACGATCATCAAAATATTGAATGTCAAAAGAAAATTGAACATTTTGGGATCGATTGTTGAAATAAGCGCTGCAGTCAGTGCACCTCCGACGCCGGCGAAAAATGCACCGATTGTGAAAGACAATGACCGGTAGAAAAACGTGTTAACGCCCATAGTTTTTGCAGCAATCTCGTCATCTCGTATTGCGCAAAGAGCGTTTCCTGTGTTGCTTTTTAAAAGCAGCACAATAAAGGCGACAGTGAACGCAAGCCAGCCATAGTTCCACCATAAATTGCCATATTGCGGTATACCTTTTATGCCAAGCGAGCCATTCGTGATCGGCGTCGCATTGGTAATGACAACACGTATAATTTCGGCAAATCCAAGTGTTGCAATGCCAAGGTAATCCCCACCCAGGCGCAAAACCGGTAGGGCAATGACAAGGCCGAGAACAGCAGCGCATATGCCGCCCAAAATAACAGCAAAGAAAAACGGTACTTGCAGATTCTGGATTGGACCGAACATTGGCTGCAAAATCCACATCATCTGCTTTTGTTCGGGTGATAAAAGCAAGATAGCACAAACATAAGCGCCAATAGCCATAAATCCGGCATGTCCTAAAGAGAACATTCCGGTAAAACCATATATAAGATTGAGTGATACAGCCAGAATCGCATTGATTGCAATGAGGTTCAAAATGCGCACAGTATAAGCATCAAAATGGTTCTGCGCATAAAACAAAAACGCAATAAGGCAGCCGATCGAAATCAGTGAAAGGATAATTTGTGAGGATTTTGACATCAAATTTTTTCCTCGCTTTTCTTACCCATAAGTCCGGTCGGCATGACGAGCAGGATCATGATGAGCATGATAAAAGCAAACGCATCACGGTAGCCGGAAAGTGACGGGAAAAATGCGATGATCATGATTTCTATAAAACCTAAAAGCAATCCTCCAAGCATTGCACCTTCAACAGAACCGATGCCACCAATAACTGCGGCAATGAACGCTTTTAACCCGGGAATAACGCCCATATACGGGTTGATTTGAGGGTATCTGAGTGCCCACATGATACCGGCTATTGCAGCAAGCGCAGATCCGAGGCCGAACGTAAATGCAATAATCTTATCGACCGAGACGCCCATCAATCGGGTGGTTTCGATATCGCGCGAAATTGCTCGCATGGCCAAACCCGGTTTGGTTTTATTGATAATCCATAAGAGAAGAACAACAAGCAATAGTGAAACAATGGGAACGATCAGAGCCATTGGAACGATGCGGATGATGCCTTGAGCACCTTCTCCAAAATGCCATTGGATGGGAGTTACCAGCAGTTCGGGTTGTTTGACGCTTTTTGGCACGCCAGTGAACAAAACGGTTGCGAGATTTTCGATAAGAAACGACATGCCAATTGCACTGATAAGCGCTGAAATACGCGGGGCATCGCGTAAAGGACGGTAAGCGATACGGTCGACTGCAATACCTCCGGCACTGGTAACAAAGACCGCAAAACAGACGGCAAGTAGCCAGATAGGTGTAAAATCCTGCGGATGAATAAAACTGTAATAGGCAAGTGCCAGAATAAGAATAATGAAAAGTGCTGCCCAATAGGATTTAATGCGTGTTTTAAAGCCGATGAAGACGGAATAATAAACAAGAATAGCGAGTATAATCAGAAGCACTGCCGCCCAGGCAGGCATGAAACTTATAGTAGAGAAAAAAACAAAATAGGCGCCAAGCATAAAAATGTCGCCATGCGCGAAATTGATAAGGCGTAAGATGCCGTAAACCATTGTGTAGCCAATGGCTATCAGACCATAAAGCGCCCCTAACGCCAAAGCATTAAAGAAATGTTGGATGAACATTTCCGTGCCCATGTCTAAGCCTTCCTGATGTCATAGAGGGTTGATTGGAGAAGCTCATATATAACTTCAATCATCCGGTCGAGTTTTATTCGGCCGGATGATTGTTTTTTAACAGATTTTTCGTTTATAGAGCGGGCTTAACTTCACCGAGATAAACGCGTTTTCCATCCTTGATCTCGATAACGCCGATCGGAATTTCAGGATTATGGTTTTTATCCATAGTCATAGCTCCGATCGGTGTCTCGAAGTCTTTGAGCTTTGCAAGTTCGGAGGTAATCGCTTCGCGGTCGCCGCTGCCGGCTTTCTCAATAGCCTGCATAAACATCATGTAGGCAGTGTAGCCGAGAACCGCATTTACGTTCGGTTCTTTGTTAGGGTAGGTTGCTTTCCAATCCTTGGTGAATTCAGCTGCTGCTTTAGGCATATTCGGCATATTTGCGTCATATGGGAAAGTTGTGTGAAGAAAACCTTCGGCAGCACTTCCTCCGATTGTAACTGTTTCAGGATTATCCATGGCGTCACCGCCCATAATCCGGAAAGTTGCACCAAGTTCACGAGCCTGTTTCAGGATAATCGCACCTTCAGCAAAGTAAGCCGGAATGAAAAGGACATCCGGTTGTTCGGCGATAATCTGGGTGAGGGCTGCCGAAAAGTCCTGGTCACCCGAATTATAATTGAGGTTTGCTATAACTTCGCCGCCAAGTTTTTTGAACGAGGTATCGAAGAAATTGGCGAGGCCGATTGCATAATCGTTGGAAACATCTTTCAGAATGGCCGCTTTTTTGGCATGTAACGTATTGAAAGCATATGTTGCTGCTCCGGCTCCCTGATAGGGGTCAATAAAGCATGCACGGAAATAATATTTTTTGCCTTGGGTGACGAGCGGGTTGGTTGCAGACGTCGCGATTGCCGGTGTTTTTGCAGGCTCTGAAACTTCGCCACCAGCAAGTGCCAAAGACGAACCATAAGTTCCGATAATCCCGTTGACTTTATCGGAAGCGGTAAGTCTCATTACAGCGTTTGCAGCCTCAACTTTGTCGGATTTATTATCAACAACGACAAGTTCGACTTTGTGTCCGAGCACTTCCGGCTTGATTTTGTTGGCTAGCTCGACGCCTTCGAGCTCCAGTTGTCCTCCGAATGCGTTTTGCCCTGTCAGCGGAAGAAATACCCCTATTTTGATAGAGTCTTCGGCGAGAGCACTGAAATTCAGTGCTGTGGCAGCAATCGCTGCCGCAATCAATTGCTTGAAAGCCATGTTTGTTTATCCCTCTGTTTTATTATTTATAGTAATTTCATAATATAAACCGACTTACGTTACAAGTTACAGTGACAAAATCCGTTTATATTTTAAACTCATGTCGAGTTTTACCATGTTCCAGTATTCTTCATGGAAACCCATGGTTCTTGTGGTGGAAGTTTCTCGCCTTTTTGTAAGAGCTCGATGGAGATACCGTCTGGTGATTTAATAAATGCCATATGACCGTCGCGGGGCGGCCGATTGATGACGATTCCCTGATCAGCCAAATTTTTACAAGTCTCGTAAATATTGTCGACTTCATAGGCCAAATGCCCGAAATTACGCCCCCCCTGATAGTCTTCCTTGTCCCAGTTATAAGTAAGTTCAAGTTCCGGAGAGTGATGAGAATGAGCAGCATTTACATCTTCAGCAGCTGCCAGATAGATAAGTGTAAAACGTCCTTTTTCATTTTCTATCCTCCGTGTTTCCTCAAGGCCGAAAATGTCGCAGTAGAAATGGAGTGATTGTTGGAGGTCTTTGACGCGAACCATTGTGTGTAGATAACGCATATTTTTCTCACTTTCTTTGATTTTCAAGTTTTACCGGTTTTTGCAGCCAAAGTGAATATCATGACTGACATTCATCGCAATCGGAGGTAAAAAAACGAAATCAGGTGATTTTCTTTATGCAGGCGTCGACAATTTGGGGAAATCCTGTTCTCGGGGCTTGCGTCGCAATGAGTGAACAATATTTACTGGAGTTCAAGAGAATCATTCGTGATTAGAAGATATTGACAGGACTGTGAGAATTATGGCGAGCGATGATTTAGAGGAAGGCTGCCTTCCATCTCAAGATAGTTCTGAAACAGCAGCAACAGATGTTGCCGAAGTGAGTGGCACCATCAAATGGTTCGATGTTAGCAAGGGTTATGGTTTCATCGTGCCGGATATTGCCGGTGTTCCGGATATCCTCCTCCATGTAACTGTGATGAGACGTGACGGTTTTCACACTGCACTGGAAGGTGCACGCATTGTATGTCTGGTCAAAAAAGGTGAGCGGGGGCTGCAGTGCATCCAGGTCAAATCAATTGACCTTTCTACAGCAGTACATCCATCGGAATTACCGGCTCGCACGCATGTGGTTGTAAAAGCCGAAAGCGGTTTGGAACGCGCAATTGTCAAATGGTTCAATCGCGAGAAGGGGTTCGGCTTTCTCACCCGAGGCGAGGGGACCGAAGATATATTTATCCATATGGAAACGCTCCGTCGTTTCGGTCTTGCGGAATTGCGTCCGGGGCAGGTTGTTCTGGTTCGTTTCGGGCGAGGTGAAAAAGGTCTGATGGCCGCGGAAATCCATCCCGACATTGCGATACCTTTTCCAACCCATTAAACAATCTTCTCTGTTTTTCGTTTTGCGCCGAGTTGTTGCCGGTTACTGTCAGACTGTTTACCGTTTAAGCCCAGTTGGAAGTAGGCTAATGATGAAGAGGTTTTTTGTCGGACTTATATTTCTGATATTTGGTCTAAGTTCGAACGCTTATTCGGAAGACCCCATGCGGTTACCGGTTGATCCGGCGCCCCTCGTTATCATCACCGGGACTGGTAAAATTTCTTATGATGTCGAGGTTGCAAAAACACCTCAACAAAATGAATCCGGTTTGATGTATCGGACCGATTTTCCGGCTAACCGTGCCATGTTGTTTGTTTTTCCCGAAAAACGTATCGTGACAATGTGGATGGCCAACACACCTCTTCCTCTTGATATGTTGTTTCTGGACGAAAACGGCATAATTGAATCCATTACCCAAAACACCATACCTTACTCAACTAAAATTGTATCTTCACACGTGTTCGCAGCCTTTACAATCGAAGTGAATGCTGGTGACGTGCAAAAAAACAGGATCAAAGTTGGCGACAGGGTGTTTCATCCTGCGATATGTGGTGGATGTAAGGTGGATTAAAAATGAGTGCAGAGGACGTTCAATATTTCAATCATGACGGGTTCAAACTGGCCTATCGGGAAGACGGAGAAGGAGATCCCGTCTTATTAATCCACGGTTTTGCGTCCTCATCCTATGTAAATTGGTATGCACCGGGGTGGTTTCGTGCATTGAACGAAGCCGGATATCGTGTAATTGCCATTGATAATCGCGGCCATGGTTTTTCTGATAAAAGTCATGACCCGAAGGTTTATACGCCCCAGGCAATGGCAGGAGATGCAGTTGCGTTGCTTGACCATCTCGGTATTAAAAAAGCCCAGGTTATGGGTTATTCCATGGGAGCCAGAATAACTGCCTATATGTCGATCCTATATCCGGATTATGTGAATAGCGCGATATTCGGAGGACTGGGAATCGGTATGGTTACGGGTGCAGGTAATTGGGAGCCGGTTGCTGAAGCGCTTCTTGCCGACGATGTTTCGAAAATTACCAACAAACGCGGTTTGATGTTCAGAACCTTTGCCGACAGAACAAAAAGCGACCGCAAGGCACTTGCAGCATGTGTCATTACATCGAAACAAGAATTGACGGCAGCTCAGGTTCATTCAATAAAACAACCTGCCTTGGTTGCCGTTGGTACATTGGATGAAATATCTGGTGATGCCGAGCCGCTCGTGGCTTTGTTACCACATGGTGAAGCATTGATCATTCCAAATCGTGATCATATGCTGGCTGTTGGCGATCCGGTCTATAAAAAAGGTGTTATCAGCTTTCTTGCAAAGCATCCGATTAGTCTACCTTGATCGCATTTATGCAACGGATGGTGTCGATGTCGGATTTTCCATCCTGAATACAGGGAAAGGGAATAAAATTGCCGTGCTGTGAACAAAAGGGTGAGGCTATCGACGCTGGCTTGCTTCTTGAAACTCTCAAGCAAGAAGCAATGGAAGCACAGGAACAGGATCCTGCATTGAGTGTATTTTTCCAGCACGCAATTCTTGATCATCAAAGCCTTTCCGAAATGATTGCCGGTCGCGTGGCAGCACGTCTCTGGACGAGGGAACTCAACGAAGAGATTCTCACTCAAATCTTTAACGAACAGATTGGTGGTATAAAGGATCTGGAAGAAATTATTGCCTGCGATATATCAGCGGTTTTTCATCGTGATCCGGCATGTAAACGGTTCATTGAGCCAGTACTCTATCTGAAAGGTTTTTTGGCAATCCAGTCCCACCGTTTTGCCCATAATTTGTGGCTTAAAGGCAGAAAAGACCTTGCCTTATTTTTGCAAGGGCGTTCATCCAGTATTTTTCAAACGGATATTCATCCGGCAGCCCGGCTTGGGAAAGGTATTTTCCTTGATCATGCGACAGGACTTGTTGTCGGTGAAACTGCTGTTGTTGGTGATAACGTCTCCATATTGCAGGATGTTACGTTAGGTGGAACAGGCAAAGAATCGGGCGATCGACACCCCAAGATTGGTCATGGGGTGCTAATTGGCGCCGGTGCCAAAGTGCTTGGCAACATAACGGTCGGCGATTGTGCAAAGATTGCAGCTTGTTCTGTTGTTTTGAAACCGGTTGAAGCTTATACTACTGTTGCCGGTGTTCCTGCGAAAGTGGTTGGAAAGATAGAAGATCGAGAGCCGGCATTAAGCATGGATCAATCAATTAATGAGTGAAATAACGAGCCGACGTCTTTACAGAAGTCGGGTCCTGCCTTATCTGGCAGTCTGTTTAACTGTTGCAATTTTAGGAGAACGCTGTGAAGCCGGACGAAATCAAGAAACTTGATGGCTACTTTAAGCGCAAATTTCAAAACCAGTCACTGCACGTAAAACCAAGACCACGTAAGGATGATTCTTGCGAGGTTTACCTAGATGATGAATTTCTGGGGGTCATTTATCGCGACGAGGATGAAGGAGAATTGTCATATAATTTCTCGATGGCAATTCTTGATATCGACCTTGACGAATAGTTGAGAGTCTTAATCTTCGCTGTTACGATTAAATTTCCGGTTGTGACTGGAAGGGTCGCTAAGCTATTTAGCGGCCATTTTTATTCTGTGCCCGATGTAATCTTTTTACCCGGGCTAAAGCAACTTTTGTGCCCTGAAGCTCGTATATCCGTTACGGGCTATGATGATATGGTCGTGAACAGTAATTCCTAAAGCGTTGGCAACATCTTTAACCACATGTGTCATTGAAATATCTTCGCGTGACGGCGTTGGATCTCCTGAAGGGTGGTTGTGGACGAGGATAAGTGCGCTGGCAGAAAGCTGTAAAGCACGTTTCACAACTTCCCTTGGATAGACCGACGTGTGATCTACCGTACCAACTTGCTGGATTTCATCCGCAATAAAGCCGTTTTTTTTATCCAGAAAAAGTACACGGAATTGTTCGCGCGTTTCGTGCGCAAGGGCTGCTTTACAGTAAGCTAAAACTTTGTCCCAGGACGAAAAGACATCGCGTTTGTGAAGTTCTGCACGGTTTACGCGTTCGCTAATGCCTGCAAGTATCTTAAGGTCGCGCGCCACAGTCGGACCACACCCTTGAACTTCCTGCAGAAGATTGATATCTGCGCCGAGCACATCGGCAAGATTGCCAAAGCGGTTTAGCAACGCTTTGGCCAAAGGTTTTGTGTCGGCACGAGGGATAGAACGGAACAATAAAAGTTCCAGATATTCATAATCAGGAAAACCAACGCCTTTCGTATCAAAATAACGTTGCCTCAAGCGTTCCCGATGTCCCTTTGTGTCAGCAGATGTAACTTTTTTATTAGCTGACGCAATTTCGGTGGTTGTTTTTGCTTTATCCTGATGGGAACCGGATAATAAAGCCGCTATCATTTTTTCGGCAAATTCATTTTTATCCGTATTTTTTCCCATGATGGAGGCGCCTTTTTATGCTCCGGTTACCGGCACATAAAAAGTGTTGTTTTGCGAAAGTGTGAATATCTCGCAACCATTTTTTGTAACAGCCATTGTGTGCTCATATTGCGCCGATAGTGAACGGTCTCTCGTTACGGCAGTCCATCCATCATTAAGTATTTTGACACCCGGTTTTCCGAGATTGATCATGGGCTCGATTGTAAACATCATTCCCTCGCGCAATTCCGGTCCTTCACCGGGCTTTCCGTAGTGGAGGATGTTGGGAGCATCATGGAATATAAGACCAACGCCGTGGCCGCAAAAATCACGTACAACAGAACAACGTTCCGATTCCGCGTAACGCTGGATTGCAGCACCAATATCGCCAACCGTGGCACCTGGTTTAACTGCGGCGATGCCACGCATAAGAGATTCATGTGTGACTTCGAGTAACCGTTCGGAAGCTCTTTTTAACGGGCCTACCGGATACATACGACTGGTATCGCCGTGCCAGCCATCTTTAATGAATGTAACATCGACATTGACAATATCACCGGCATGAAGCTGTTTATTTTCCGGAATTCCGTGACAAACAACGTGATTGATTGATGTGCAACATGATTTGCTATAACCGCGATAGTTGAGGTCTGCGGGCAGGGCATCGCGATCTGCCCCATAAGCAAAAACGAAGTCGTCAATTTCCTGAGTCGTCACGCCGGGTTTGATAATATCGACCAATGCATCAAGACATTCTGCCGCTATCCGGCCGATTTTGCGCATTCCCACAAAAGCTTCTTCATCGTAAATACGAATTTGTCCGGTGTATTTTACCGGTGCATCTTTATAATTGACGTAACTAACCATTTGCCTAACTGTTTCTATCCTTTGACATCGACCATACGTGTAACAAATTTACGTATCCGGAATATCGAGTTAATATTCCATTGGCTAACTTTCAGCTTTCGCTTCCAACGGAACCAATGAAGTGTGAATTCCTGAAGAAGGCACATTCAAATTATCATCTTCCCATTGAATCACAAAGAGCATAGCCGGTGATGAAGCTGATTGCACGATATTTATAAGTGGGAATGATGAATCGAATGCGGAATAACGTATTTTTTACCGGCACAGGATTTCGTCTTTCTAGAGGCATTTTTTCAAGATGAACTTGAAATATCGTTTTTGGATTGGACGACCCGCAAAAACCAAAGATCAGAAAATCAGATATTCAGAGGAAACGCAATTCTGTTCAGGCAACAGAAATTGATCAAAATCGAACTAATAAATGGGAAACCGGTTGTAGCAACACGTATTATTATGTCGCGGTAGCCGGCTTTCGGACGTGGGGGGAATTTATGCGAACCAGATTTTGGCTGTATTGTTCTATAAAACAAAGCTCATGATAAGGCGTTTAATGAAAACATGGTACATACATAAAGCTGCTGGATACAAAATTGATCAGCAAAGCCAAGAGCTTGGAAAAAGGAAGCTGCTTCAACGTTGTGACCAGAAATAGCCAGCCAAATCAGAGCGCAGCCAAAAGATCGCTGATTGTCATATTTGCACAAAAAACCATAATTGTCGTGACAATTGCGACCGCCATAAGAGTAATTGTGGTCTTAAGTTCGATATTCATTTTCCGTGAACCCCCTTCAGCAACAGGCTTTACGACGTTTATATCAATCGCAAAGATGACCGGATTTAGGCATGAAAAAGGCAATTTCAGGATCTTTTTGGAATTAAAGTTAATGTTTGGTTGAGGTTCCTTGAAAGACGCACTAAAAGGCATCAAAACCAGAGAAGTGAATAAAATGGCTGGAACAGATAGAAAAAGAGAAAATATGACAGGTGGCCCCGTCATCGTATTGGTCGAGCCACAATTGCCGGAAAATATCGGCATGGTGGCACGTGCAATGGCCAATTTCGGTTTGTCGGAATTGCGCCTTGTTCATCCACGCGAAGAATTCCCGAATGATAAAGCTATCGCAACTGCTAGCAAAGCCGATCACATAATTAATGGCGCACGCGTTTATGATACATTGAGAGAGGCCATTTCGGATATAAATTTTGTCTTTGCCACAACGGCTCGAGAGCGTGACGGTTTCAAACCGGTAAGAAGTGCGGTAGAAGCTGCAGAAACGTTAAGAATAAAAGAATCGTCGGGAGAGCGGACGGCTATACTTTTCGGTCGCGAAAGGTGGGGGCTGAATAATGAAGAAATCAGTTTGTCGGATGAAATTGTGACTTTTCCTGTTAATCCGGCATTCGCTTCTCTCAATATTGCACAAGCGGTCTTGCTTATGTCTTACGAATGGATGAAATCCGGTCTTGAAAAACAAACCGATACAGCTTTTCGTAACGAAGAGATGGAACTGGCGCATAAAGCCACCCTTTATGGCCTGTTTGATCAATTGGAAGAGGCGTTGGATATTCGCGGGTATTTTCGCCCGAAAGAACGCAAGGAAATCATGGCAGAGAACTTACGGTCAGTTTTGACACGTGCAGCTTTTAGCGAGCCGGAAGTTCGCCTGCTGCGTGGCGTAGTTGCGTCTCTGGACCATTTTTCACCGAAATTGCCACGCGGTGCCGGGGCGCCTGATCATCGTAAACGTGCGAAGGATATTGATAAAAAAGATGAGTGAACAGCCTATACTGTTTTTTGACAGTGGCATCGGCGGTCTTACGGTTTTACGCGAGACGCGTATTTTTATTCCCGATCGCAAATTTATCTATATAGCTGATGACGCAGCTTTTCCCTACGGAAATTGGGAAGAAGATGCACTCAAAGCCCATATTATCGAACTATTTGCGAAACTGCTTGATCTTTATCATCCGGTTTTGTGCATTGTTGCATGCAATACGGCATCAACGTTGGTTTTAAAGGATTTGCGCCGTGCTCATCCTGATGTTCCTTTTATCGGGACAGTTCCTGCAATCAAACCGGCTGCCGAGCAGACCCGTTCGGGTTTGATATCAGTGTTGGCGACACCTGGAACTGTCAAACGCGCCTACACGCACGACCTTATTTCATCTTTTGCATCGAAATGTCATGTTCGACTGGTTGGAAGTGCTAAACTTGCAGGCTTTGCAGAAGATTATTTAAGAAGAAAGCCGGTTGATCGCGCTTCTCTGAAGGAAGAGATAGCGCCGTGCTTTGTAGAAAAAGATGGTCATCATACAGACATTGTTGTGCTTGCCTGCACCCATTATCCGTTTCTGGTCAATTTGTTCCGAAAAAATGCTAAGTGGCCGGTTGACTGGATCGATCCGGCAGAAGCAGTAGCAAAACGTGCATTATCTTTGTTACCGGATGCCGATCAGGTCCAAACTCTTACCGAACATCTGGATCTTGCACACTTTACTTCGGGCAGAACCGATTATGCGACCAACAGATTACTTCACGGATTCGGTTTGCGTTTGACGCCGCTTGGTCAAGAGTGACCATCGACTTTTAGAATCGGGCTAGCGCACAGTTTTGTGCCGCGTTGAATGGAGGGATAAAGCACAAGATCGTATCCGTTAGGACTGGCTCCGTTAACATTGAAGAGGAAGCAAGCAGGGCCCAATAGAGATCGCAGCTAAATCAGGTTAGCAGGTAAACCGGTTTTGAATGTTTGAACCTGCATTCAGGCACATGCCTCGACAATAAAATTGTTTTTGAAACCAAAATTAACGACTTCTCTTTGTATTGTACCAAAATTTGCAGGAAATCGCCGCTGTTTTTCAACGGATACCGGTCCGTCCGCTTGACTTCGGCTGATAATTTAATTAAAGAAGCCCACAAGTTTTTTCGGTTGACGATAAAGCTTTAACCGACGTGTCCCGTGGACATTTGCGCAAAGCGTGCGCGATTTGTCCTGTCAGTCCATGAAATTTTATGGGCAGAGGAGGGCGCGTTTCCCTGAGGCAGTAATTTGCCTTTTATTCGATTTTAAGGAAATGCGATGAGCAAGCGCGAAACTACGAAATATAAAATTGACCGCCGTATGGGCGAAAATATCTGGGGTCGGCCGAAATCGCCGGTTAACCGTCGTGAATATGGCCCGGGTCAACATGGTCAACGCCGTAAAGGCAAGCTTTCCGACTATGGCACCCAATTGCGTGCCAAGCAGAAACTGAAAGGTTTCTATGGAGATATTTCGGAAAAACAGTTTCATCGTATCTATGAAGAAGCAGGTCGTCGTCGTGGTGATACCGGCGAAAATCTGATCGGTCTTCTCGAATCACGTCTTGATGCAATCGTTTATCGTGCAAAATTCGTTCCGACAATCTTTGCTGCACGTCAGTTCATCAACCACGGTCATGTAAATGTAAATGGTCGTCGTACCAACATTCAGTCATACCGTTGCAAGCCCGGCGATGTGATTGAAGTTCGTGAAAAGTCGAAGCAACTGGCACTCGTTCTTGAGGCAACACAGTTGCCTGAACGAGATGTTCCAGATTACATCGAAGCAGATCACACAAAGATGAAAGCAACCTATACACGCATTCCGGCTTTTGCCGACGTTCCATATGCAGTCCAGATGGAACCGAATCTTGTCGTCGAATTTTATTCACGTTAATTGTGAATCAGATAATCTGTTCAAGCAGGGAGCCCATCGGCTCCCTGTTTTTGTTTGCGACATATTTTGAAGGAAGGTGAGATGGCCGAGCTGAATGATATCGACGATGCTGTAGATGGTTGCCATCCGCTATTTCGCGATGCACCTTCAACAGTAGAATTCAATAAACTGAGAAAACGTTTGCTGCGGCATATGCGTCAAGCATTGGATGATTTTTCAATGGTTAAACCGGGGCAGAAATGGCTTGTTGCCTTGTCTGGTGGCAAGGATTCCTATGGTCTGCTTGCTTTACTTCTGGATTTGAAGTGGCGCGGTTTACTACCAGTAGATATTTTGGCCTGCAATCTCGATCAAGGGCAACCCGGTTTTCCAAAAAATGTATTGCCGGATTTTTTGAAACATTACGAGATTCCTTACCGGATTGAATATCAGGATACATATTCGATAGTCACCGAAAAACTGGATAATACACAAACCTATTGTTCTCTTTGTTCGCGTTTGCGCCGCGGTAATCTCTACCGGATTGCACGCGAAGAAGGATGTTCGGCTTTGGTTCTTGGCCACCATCGTGATGATGTGCTGGAAACATTTTTCATGAATCTGTTTCATGGTGGTCGATTAGCAGCAATGCCGGGCAAGCTCGTCAATGATGAAGGTGATATGCTGGTTTTACGCCCGCTTGTTTACGCGGCAGAAGAAGACCTCGCCAAATTTGCTGAAGCCATGCGTTTTCCGATTATTCCTTGTAACCTCTGCGGCAGTCAGGATGGTCTTCAGCGTAACGCAATGAAAAAAATGTTGAATGATATCGAAGCAAAAATGCCTGGCCGTAAAGACACGATGATCCGTGCTTTGACGAATGTTCGTCCAAGTCATCTTTTAGATAAAAAACTCTTTGATTTCAGTGCTTTTTGAATAAAACACCTTTTTACACGCTATAGATAGATAGCTCGCTTGTTTCAAGTCACCGGTTTTGATTAATAACTGCTTGCATCCAGTTCGGATTAAAAATGGATGTGAATAGACGGATGATGAATGACGTCCCCGTGACAATAATCGGTTCATTAAACGTCTTCTAGATTAACTCATATCAAGAATATGGATGGAACCCGATCCGGAGAATTAACCTCGACAGACGTAAAAATGATCGGAAGACCTTCATTTGTCATCCTTTTTTATAACTGTTACGTGCGATGCATGATGATGTCCCGAGAACAACTTTCCCTTTTCGGCAATAAGGATCAACAGAATTGACCCGCATGAGAGAAGGAAAAAACCGCCTGCAATCGGGATGGTTGTACCATCAAACTGTTGGGCAATAATGAACCCCAATCCGGCGCCAATAATTGTTTGTAAAAAACCGAATACAGAAGAGGCAGTTCCAGCAACCTTGCCGAGAGGCTCCATAGCAAGGGAATTGAAATTGGCGCCAAGCCCGCCATAAGAAAACATAATGATGACGAGCAACAGCATAAAATAACTGAATGGAGTTGCTCCTCCCTCGTATATCGAGCCAATAAACCAGACTAAAGAAGCAATGCAGAAAATCAGTAGCAATGTGTGAGAAATTTTACGCATCCCAAAACGACCGACAAACAGCGAATTCAGAAATGAAGAAAGTGCCTGGAACGCTGCGACAAGTGCGAAAGCTGCAGGAAACCAGGGTCCCAAATGATATATACCATCATAAATCTGTTGCGAGGTATTAAGGGTACAGAAGAGACCACCAAGAACCAGCGAGAACGCCAATGTATAACAAAGCGACACGCGGTTCGAGACAACCATCCAAAGGCTTTCTCCGACAGAAGAAAATGTAAGGGGACGCTTCTCATATAAAGTTTCAGGAAGGCGAAAATAAACCCAGATTGCGATGGCTATTCCTGCGATTGCCATGAAAAGAAAGATAAGTTGCCAATGGCCAAAAAACATAATGGCCTGACCGACTGCGGGGGCGACGACCGGTACGATCATGAAGACCATCATGACAATGGACATAACCTCCGCCATTTGACGACCACCATAAATATCCCGCACAATTGAAATGGTGAGGACACGGGTCGCAGCCGCACCAATTCCTTGAATCGCACGCAAAGCCAATAGCCATCCGAAATTCGGAGCGAATGCACATGCAGCAGAAGAGAGGGAATAGAATATCAAACCGGCAATAATAGGCTTGCGGCGGCCATAACGGTCACTTATGGGACCAAACAACAATTGCGATAAACCAAAGCCGACAAGATAGGAAAAAATAATATAATGCTGGTCGTTCTGACCAGACATTTTCAAGCTTAGCGACATATCACTCATCGCAGGCAACATGATGTCAATGGCTATCGCATTGGTTGCCATCAGTGTTGCAATCATGACGATAAATTCTTTGTAGCCGAGAGTAGCTTTTACCGCATCTATATGCTGCCGTTCGCTCAAATGATGTGACATGAGTTCCCTATAACAAAAGTGCCGATCTTTAAGACCGGCACAATGATTAAACTGCAATAGTCTTAACGTGATTTCACGCAGTTTTAACAGCTATACCTTTCTCTTCAAGAAAATTCTGCAATTCTCCGTTCTGGAACATTTCCCGAATAATATCACAGCCGCCGACAAATTCGCCTTTAACATAGAGTTGCGGAATCGTTGGCCAGTTTGAATAATCTTTAATAGCCTGACGCAGTTCGTCGGATGTCAGTACATTCACGCCTTTGTAATCAAGACCGAGATAATCCAGAATCTGGACAACCTGTCCGGAAAATCCGCATTGCGGAAACCCCGGTGTACCCTTCATGAAAAGCACGATGTCATTGGACTTGACTTCGTTATCAATAAAATCGCGTGCAGCGGTCATTTCTTTTCCTTCCGTCTAAGCCTTTTAAGGCTGTCGAAAAATCGATTTATATGTATGGTTAAAGCAGAAGCGAAACAAGTCCCTTCATACTGATGTGGTTCAATCCGGCACACTGGTCTGTAAGGCAAGTGCATGGAGAACGCCTCCCATATTGCCTTTCAAAGCATTGTAGACCATCTGGTGTTGCTGGACGCGATTTTTACCGCGGAAGCTTTCAGCAACAACTTCCGCTGCATAATGCTCTCCATCACCGGCGAGATCGCGGATTGTCACTTTGGCATCGGGAATACCATCACGAATGAGCTTTTCAATCTCATGTGCGTCCATTGCCATAATGCATCTCCTATATTTTCGGACTTAAAGAATAGCACAAGCCAGGTTTGTAATCGAAGTTTTGTTACTTATTTTCCATGAAATCGGGAAACCAGCTCTCATAGGCATTTTCAAGTTGGTTGACAGACAGTTTTATCTGCCCTTCAACAACAAGATTATCACCAGTGACAGTTCCTAATTGGTCAAGTTCGACGCCTGTTTTTTTCGCCTGTTCCTTAACTTTTTCAAGTTTTTTACAGTTAACAGCAATAAGGTAGCGTGCCTGATCTTCACCAAAGAGTTCAGCATGAGCCGGCGTCTTTCCAGTCAATGCAATCTTCACACCACGGCGGGATTTGATAACCATCTCTGCCAGTGCAATTGCCAAACCACCATCAGAAAGATCATGGCAAGCATCAACGTCCTTGTTTTCTATCAGATTTCTTATGAAATTACCATTGGTCTTTTCTTTTTTAAGGTCGACATGAGGAGGCGTACCTTGTTCCATGTCGAGAATATCGCGTAAATATATCGATTGTCCTAGATGGGAACCGCAACCGCCAACGATAAGGATAGTATCATTGTCCTTCATACCATCGATTCTTGCCATATTCTGCCAGTCATTGATAAGACCAACACCGGCCATCGTTGGTGTAGGCAGAATTCCTTCGCCATTGGTTTCATTATAAAGCGAAACATTTCCCGATACGATCGGAAAGTCGAGAGCTTTGCACGCTTCGCTGATACCTTTGATGGCATAGACAAGCTGGCCCATAATTTCCGGCTTTTCAGGATTGCCGAAGTTCAGATTATCACTACAGGCGAGCGGCTTTGCACCTGTCGCACAAAGGTTGCGCCAACATTCTGCTACAGCCTGTTTACCACCTTCAAAGGGATCTGCTTGACAATATCTCGGTGTCACATCGGAAGAGAATGCAAGCGCTTTATGCGGATTTCCTTCGACACGGATAACACCTGCATCACCACCAGGACGAACAAGACTATTCCCCTGAATAAGAGTGTCATATTGTTCGTAAACCCAGCGCCGCGAGCTTTGATCGGCCGAGCCGACAAGTTTCAGCAATGCATCTTGAAGATTAACCTCTTTGATATTTTCCAACTTGACGGGTGAAGCTTCTTGCGGCTTGACCCATGGGCGGTCATATTCCGGCGCTTCGTCGCCCAACTTCTTGATGGGTAGATTGGCAACCTCTTTGCCATGTTGAAGGACACGAAACCGTAGATCGTCGGTCGTTTTCCCGACAATAGCAAAATCGAGACCCCATTTTTTGAAGATCGCGGCAGCCTCTTTCTCAAGCTCCGGCTTCAAAATCATCAGCATACGTTCCTGGCTTTCCGAAAGCATCATTTCATAAGCTGACATGTTGGTTTCTCGAACGGGAACACGATCAAGATCAAGTTCGATACCGAGATCGCCTTTTGCGCCCATTTCAACGGCAGAGCAGGTAAGACCGGCAGCTCCCATATCCTGGATCGCTATAACTGCGCCGGAAGCCATAAGTTCAAGACAGGCTTCCAACAGACATTTTTCGGTAAACGGGTCACCAACTTGAACAGTCGGGCGTTTTTCACTGATTGTGTCATCAAATTCGGCAGAAGCCATAGTGGCTCCACCAACGCCATCACGACCGGTTTTTGCACCGAGATATACAACAGGAAGGCCAACACCTTCCGCTTTCGAATAAAAAAGTGCATTGGTCTTAGCAATTCCAGCAGCAAATGCATTGACCAGAATATTGCCATTATAGCTTTTGTCGAAATTGACTTCACCGGCTACCGTCGGAACGCCGAACGCATTCCCATAACCACCCACACCGGATACAACGCCGGAAACGAGATGTCTTGTGCGTGGGTGGTCGGGAGCTCCAAAACGCAATGCATTCATTGCCGCGACAGGTCGGGCGCCCATCGTGAATACGTCTCTCAAAATACCACCAACACCTGTGGCTGCTCCCTGATAGGGTTCGATATAAGAGGGGTGATTATGGCTTTCCATCTTGAAAACTACACATTCACCATCGCCGATATCAACAATGCCCGCATTCTCGCCAGGCCCCTGAATAACGCAATCTCCTTTGGTCGGGAGTGTGCGGAGCCATTTCTTGGACGATTTATAAGAGCAATGTTCGTTCCACATTGCCGAAAAAATCCCGAGCTCCGTAAATGTCGGCTCACGACCAACGAGCTCTAGAATGCGTGCGTATTCATCGGGTTTTAAACCGTGGGCAGCAATAATTGCCGGCGTAATGGCAATGTCGTTTTTCACGCTCATTGGTTGGCTCCATCAAACAACTTCGAATTCAATATAAACAAGTGGGTTACTGTCAGCACTGGTTGTCGCCTTTAACCCAACGATCAATGTCCTCACCAATTGCGTTGCCGTGAGGCGTTGCCATGAGTGGACCGTAAACTGAAACTTTTGCGGGATTGCCTTCGGCTTCAACCACAAGTATCGGCTTGCCACCCGGTGTACTCTTTGGAACAATGAGCATGCGCGGCCGACCGGAATAAGACTGGAGTTCAGGTTCGAAACCATAGCGTTTGAATTCTGCTTTGTCGGATTTGAACCAGCAACGATTAGCTGCCAACGCGACACGTTCCATCGTTTTGAGTGCAGGCTCACCGCTTGCAAGTTCAATATTTCCGGGACCGGTTTTTTGAGTGCAGGCATAAAGCCCCAGGCTTAGTAATAAAACCGAACACGTTGTTATCTTTCGAATTTTCATGCTGTAATTCCTAATGCACCGGCAAAAAGTCTTTTACCATCTGTGCCGCCATGAGCGGGCTCTACTAGGTCTTCGGGGTGGGGCATCATGCCGAGGATGTTACCCTTTTCATTGACGATACCCGCAATATCATCAATCGATCCGTTCGGGTTTGTGCCTTCGGCGTAACGGAAGACGACCTGTCCATTACCTTCCAGCCGGTCTATCGTATTTTTGTCGGCATAATAGTTGCCATCCTGATGGGCAACCGGACAACGAATGATCTCGTTTTTATCGTAAGCCCTTGAGAATACCGTCTTTTCGTTGACAATTTGCAACTTTATTTCGCGGCAGACAAACCGCAACGAAGCATTCCTCATCAATACACCGGGAAGTAGTCCTGCCTCCACCAGAATCTGGAAACCGTTGCAGACGCCTATGATCTTTGTTCCCCGTTCGGCTTGTTCACATACGGCTTTCATAACCGGCATTCTTGCTGCGATTGCTCCACACCGCAAATAATCACCGTAAGAAAAACCGCCGGGGATCACGATGAGATCGACGTTCGGTATAGTCGTTTCTGTCTGCCAGATTTTAAGTGGCTCCACGCCGGTTATCAGACGCAGAGCGTCAACCATGTCACGGTCACGATTTAGCCCTGGTAACTGGATTACTGCAGTTTTCATCACGCCATCCGTTTCCGTTTATAAAAGTTCAATCTGGTAATTTTCTATAACTGTGTTGGCGAGCAATTGTTCGCACATTTCTTTGAGCTGTTTTTTTGCCTCGTCTTTATTAAGGTCATCCAATACAATATCGAAGACCTTTCCTTGTCTGACAGATTGGACACCTTTGAAATCGAGGCTATCCAATGCGCCGACAATTGCTTTACCCTGAGGATCAAGAACGCCAGCCTTGAGAGTGACGGTTACACGCGCTTCCATGATTTATTCCTGCATTTTTTGCCAAAAAGGTAAGGCGGCTTAAAAGCCGCCCGAAGAATTATTTTACAAGAACGGGACCGTTCGGCCGCGATTGCTCATTCTCATTCATGATTCCAAGACGTTTTGCAACCTCCTGATAGGCTTCAATCAAGCCGCCCATATCACGGCGAAATCTATCTTTATCCATTTTTTCTTTGGTGTTTATATCCCAAAGTCTTGACGAGTCTGGAGAAATTTCGTCTGCCAATACGATATGCATGACATCGCCTTCCCATAAACGGCCAAACTCCATTTTGAAGTCGATGAGTTCGATACCAACGCCGACAAAAAGACCGGTCAGGAAGTCGTTAATTCGTATTGATAATTGCATGATGTCTTCAAGCTCGGCAGGAGTAGCCCAGCCAAACGCTGTAATATGCTCTTCAGATACCATGGGGTCATCGAGCTTGTCTTTTTTATAATAGAACTCAATGATTGACTGGGGAAGGGGCGTTCCTTCCTCAATGCCAAGACGTTTTGATATCGAGCCGGCAGCAACATTGCGCACAACGACTTCCAGAGGCACCATATCCACAGCTTTGATGAGCTGCTCGCGCATGTTAACGCGTTTGATAAAATGGGTTGGAATTCCGATGCGTGCGAGCTGCGTAAATATATACTCGGATATACGATTATTCAAAACGCCTTTACCGTCGATGACTTCATGCTTTTTTGCATTAAAAGCGGTAGCATCATCCTTGAAAAACTGGATATATGTCCCCGGTTCCGGCCCTTCATACAAAATCTTGGCTTTACCTTCATAAATGCGGTGACGACGGTTCATGGCTTTTTCCTTAATTAAAGCTGATAAATTAGCTTGATGTTTCCCTAACGCAATTCGTGGGATTCCACAATCATTTCCACGTGATAGACACCAAAATTTCCAATTTTGATACAAGTTAATTTCACGTATACTATTGCTAACATGAATTAAATGTTGCAAGAACATGCGCGTAAGCCGGATCATGGCAAAAATTAGGAGAGATTCTCATGGACGGGATGAAAGAGCGTGCGGACGCTTTCGAACAGAAGTATATGATCGATGAGGAACTTCGTTTCAAAGCTAATGCCCTTTCGAATCGTATGATCGGCCTTTGGGCTGCCGACCGTCTGGGAAAAACCGGTGAAGCCGCTAACGAATATGCCAAAGAAGTCGTGAACGCATCGTTCCAGCGTAGTAATGAAGAAGCTGTTGTTCAAAAAATCGTCCATGACTTTCATGCATCCAATGTTGAGATTGACGAAAGCAAGTTGCGTAACAAAATGGCTCAACTTCTCAGAGAAGCTATCGAACGCGTTAAAAACAGCTAAAAAATCTATATTGAAATTCTTGCAGTCCAACCGCCCTGTCACTTTATCCGAGGCGGTTTTTTGTTAACTTAAAGCTTTGCTAGAAATTGCGAAAACACCATAAGTCCTTCTGGCCATGGACCATAGCCGGAAGCTGCATTGATGTGGCCGGCTTCACCGGCATCAATAAATAGCGAACCCCAATCTTCCGCAATCTTTTCGGCAACGGAAAACTCGCAATATTCATCATTATGACTGGCAATAACAATCGACGGAAACGGCAGACGGCTACGCGGGTAGGGGCCAAATGTCATGAGATGCTTAGGACGAATATAGGGGTTTGATACGTCAGGCGGTGCAACGAGGAACGCACCACGCACCTTTTTACCAAGAAACGGCACTGAAAGAATAAATGTTGGTACGCCGAGTGAATGGGCAACAATAACGACAGGTTTTTCGGCTGCCTCTACTTCCTTGATGAGTTCTCTTGTCCAGTCTTCCCGAACAGGTTTGGACCATTCGGCTTGTTCCACCCGATGGGCTGTCGAAAGCTTTTGTTCCCACCGCGTTTGCCAGTGATCGGGGCCCGACCCCTGATAGCCGGGGACAATGAGGATATCAACCTGATTTGCTTTCATCAATAAACCTCTTGACTGCCAGTTTTATAATCGTCCGGACAGCGACAGTTGTGACCCGATAGATCAACAGGTCGATGCAACATAAGCGTTAACAACATATAACATGTTGACCAACTTGTATGTTGATCAACATGTAGATTATCGACTTATTAGAACTGTTTTATCCGAATACACGGTGAAAGATAGTATCAACATATTTTGTGTGGTATCCGAGATCGAATTTTTCACGGATTTCTTCTTCGCTCAAAACGCGTCGGACATCCGGATCAGCCAACAGCTCGTGAAGGAAATCCTTGCCATGTTCCCAAACCTGCATCGCATTGCGTTGTACGATCCGGTAGGCATCTTCGCGACTGACACCTTTTTGCGTTAAAGCCAAAAGTACCCGTTGCGAGTTGACCAATCCATGGAACTTGTTCAGATTTTTCATCATATTTTCCGGATAGACGAGTAGCTTATCAATTACCGAAGTAAGCCGAGCCAATGCGAAATCAAGAGTGATTGTTGCATCAGGACCGATAAAACGTTCAACCGACGAATGCGAAATGTCGCGCTCGTGCCATAAAGCGACATCTTCCATAGCTGGCATAGCAAAAGACCGTATCATACGCGACAGCCCGGTAAGGTTTTCGCTTAAAACCGGATTGCGTTTATGCGGCATTGCAGAGGAACCTTTTTGCCCCGGAGAAAAATATTCTTCAGCTTCAAGAACTTCTGTTCTTTGCAAGTGGCGAATTTCAATCGACAAACGTTCGATAGACGAAGCGATGACGGCAAGAGTTGCAAAAAACATTGCATGTCTGTCGCGAGGGATGATCTGCGTCGAAATCGGTTCCGGACGCATACCCAATTGATTGGCTACATAAGCTTCAACACGCGGATCAATATTTGCAAAAGTTCCAACAGCTCCCGAAATTGCACATGTTGAAATTTCTTCCTTGGCAGCAACAAGACGGGCGCGACAGCGCGAAAATTCCGCATATGCAAACGCTAGCTTGAGTCCGAAAGTTGTTGGTTCGGCATGGATACCGTGGCTCCGGCCGATCATGACAGTGTCTTTGAATTCGAAGGCACGTTTTTTCAGGGCTGCGAGAAGTCCATCCATATCTTTGATAAGAATATCGGACGCTCTCATCAGCTGGACATTGAGAGTTGTATCCAACACATCAGAAGACGTCATACCCTGGTGAATGAAGCGGGAATCGGGACCGACAAATTCGGCAAGATGAGTGAGAAATGCGATGACATCATGCTTTGTGACGGCCTCGATTTCCTGAATTCTGGAAACATCGAATTTTGCCTTGCTCCCTTTCTCCCAGATATTTTTCGCAGCTTCCTCCGGAATCACTCCTATTTTTGCAAGCGCTGTGCAAGCATGTGCTTCAATCTCGAACCATATGCGGTATTTTGTTTCTGGTGACCAGATGTCAACCATTTCAGGACGGGAATAACGCGGTATCATGATCGAGTTCCTTCTGTTCAGTTTCTTGCTGCTTTGCGCAAGGCTTCAATGCGGGATTTATAAATTTCTTTATTGCCGTTCTTAAATATTGCAGATCCGGCAACAAACGCGTCAGCGCCGGCACGTGCAGCGCTTTGAATTGTTTCGACGGTGATTCCACCATCAACTTCCAATGTTATGGGGCGTTCACCGATCATGGCTCGTAGTTTTTTGATTTTTTCAATCATCGCTGGAATAAAGCTCTGGCCGCCGAAACCCGGATTGACTGTCATTACAAGGACGAGATCAATTTGATCCAGAAGATACTCTATCGCACTTTCAGGTGTGCCCGGATTAAGCGAAATGCCGGCTTTCTTGCCCAGTGCTTTTATAGCTTGCAAAGACCTATGGGGGTGGGGGGTCGATTCTGCATGAACCGTTATGATGTCAGCTCCCGCTTTGGCGAAGCTTTCAAGATAGCCATCAACGGGGGAAATCATCAGGTGAACATCAAAGATTGCTTCCGTAACTGGCCTGATTGCTTTCACAACATCGGGACCAAATGTTATGTTCGGTACGAAATGACCGTCCATAACATCAACATGAACCCAATCAGCGCCGGCAGCGACGACGTCGGTAATTTCCTGACCAAGACGTGAAAAGTCCGACGCGAGGATAGAAGGGGCGATTACTTGTTGAAAAGACATATCAATCTCCTTGGCTGGTGTTTCCTACCACGGAGCTCATCCGAGATAAAACCCGTTTTTCGGCAGATCCACATAAGAACCCGTTCATTATCAAAGTTATTTTAACCGAGATTGCTAGCATTTTAGGAAAAATTTGCGTACTAATGCACTGGAAATTTCAACCGAAAATTTCAAAAATTATGAACCGGCTTCTTCGAATAATGAATTATGACTGAACATTCGACACATTTAATCCCCTCGGACAAACCGATAGTCACTGTGTCATCCGTGGAATATCGCGATGCCATGAGCCATTTTGCCGGTGCAGTCCATATTGTGACGACCGACGGGGCAAGGAATAAACGTGGAGTCACGATTTCAGCCTGTTGTTCTCTATCCGATGATCCGCCAACTGTTCTTGTCTGCCTTATGCGACAACACGAGGAAAACAGGATTTTTATCGAAAACGAGAAATTCTGTGTCAACACTTTAGCTGGACATCATAAAAATTTATCCGATATTTTTGCTGGTCGCGGGGGTCTGACGCAGCCTGAACGATTTTCGCATGGCAAATGGCAAATGCTGAAAACCGGTTCACCGGTTTTATCCGATGCACTTGTTGCACTGGATTGCCAACTGGTAGGCTGGCATGTCCATGCTACACATTACGTGCTCATCGGGGAAGTTGTCGCGGTGAAAAGAAATCCCGGCGTTGACGCACTTATGTATCTTGATCGCGCTTATCGCACACTACCATTGCTGTGACCAAAGCATAAAATACGACAAGTGCACTAAACCCGATTTATTTTTTACTTTTTAGCAAAATCGCGTGGAACATCACCTGTCCTTTTCAGCTTCATTCCGACAACGGGGATTAAATCGTCCTGAATTTTGACAGAGACGGTGATGTTCATCGAGTTTTTATCTTCAAGGCGTGCCATCATTGCGCCGTTCAACTGCTTGCGGTTAAGCCCGAATACCATTCTATCGGCTCCAACCTTTCCGGAAACAACGTCCAATCCGTCACCTTTCGAACCGTCATTGAACTCGCCGGAAAAGCCCGAAGGACCTCTTGATACTGTGGCTTTCATAGGTTGTGAAAAAACGCCAACACGGCAATTGCCATCAAGAGTCATCCCGACTTGGGAAATTTCCGATGTGCCGGCAAAAGTACAGGTAAATTTCGTTCCTTTATATTTTCCGGCCACAACCTCTCCCGGGCCGGCCCAGCTTCCTTCGATAGAATGGAAGAATTCGACATCACTGTCGGCAGCCCGACTTGCTGTTACAGAAGCCGACGTGGCGATAGTCAATCCAACAAAAGCCGAAACTATTTTTTTCATAATGGCGTTACTCTGCCTTTTACTCAACACAGAAAGGAAAAGATATGAACCTGTATGAGAGGTAATCATTACGTGCCATTATGGGAAAAAATGGTTAATTCTTTATTCTTTTCCGCCTGACGAAGTTGCTTTTTTCAAATTTTCTTTGGTTCTATTCCGGTTCAATCCGATGAGGTCGCCAGTAAAATCACTAATTCCCGGACGTTTTTCACCATCGAAAGGAAAAGGTCGTAAAGCATCCATAGTCGCAATTCCGATGCGCGTTGTCATGAGGCCGTTTACAACACCTTCTCCCAGTCTTGCGGAAAGACGTGTTGCGAGACCTTGCCCGATAAATTGTTCGACGAGACCGTCACCGACAGCAAGAGTTCCTGTGACAGCCAAGTGGGAGATCACCCGTTTGATGAGCGCAAACAATCCGAACCGTCCGGGACGTGCCCCGTAAAGCGTGGCAAGCCGCCGGATGAGGCCGACCACTTCGTAAAGAACATAGCCGAGGTCAATGATGGCACGCGGACTAACAGCAGTGACAACCGACACTCGTTTTGCAGAATTGAGGATGAGCTTCCGTGCTTCCATATCGAGGGGTCTAAGGAGCTCGTATTCAGCAAGATGAATAAGCGCTTTGCCATCAATAATATCTTGACGATGTGACTGCATCGTTTTCCGGCCCTGAGTGATATATGGACTACGGGCAGTGTAACGGATCAATTCATCAACCGAATGACGGGCACGGGCGATATCATCCTTTTTCGTTGCTTCTTCGGCATCCAGCCGTATTTTGTCGACAGAAGCCAAACGCATGATCGCCCTTACTTCTCCGATGACAAAGAAAATCAGTGCAATCAACCCGATGATTGTAATTAGAAGCGCAATAAAGCCCGCAAGCTCATATTTTTCAAATAGAGTATTTATAAGATCACTCGTCCATAGTCCGAGACTTAAAATAACTAACAGAAACACCGCCAATAGAAATACTTTGCCACTTGAGAATTTCGCTTTTTGTTTATCAACCTTTTCATAATCAAGTTCGTTGAGCTCGTTCAGTGCTTCTTCAAGAAACGGATCACTTTGCTCCTCCGCAATTGAATCAAGGTCGTTGATTGCCTGAGGTTTACGATCAATCATATAAGATAATCTCCAAACAGAAATTCCATAGCACGATCAAGACGGATTTGCGGAAATGGTGAATTCATTTCCAGTTTTGGTGGCAGAAAACGAACGAATTGAAGCCGGTCGCGCAAATCTTCACTGACAAGTTCGGATAAGGATTGAGGCAAATCACCCGGAAATATGGCGGTTTCAGTTTTTCCATCAAAAACCGTATCGCCAATTTTTTCACCTTTCATTGGAGTACCGATGACAACGGGTAGGCTCTGTCCGCGCTTTTCACTTGTACCCTCTTTTGTGGAACGCAATGATGCGACAGCTAATGTATCTGTCAGGACACCATTTAGTTTCGCATTATTGAGAGCTTCATCGACAATTTGTTCGGTAATTTTTTCAAGACGTTCGTGGTCGATATGGTGAAGATAGTCGACTTTTGTCGCCGCTACCAAAATGCGATCGATCTTGTGTTTTATCAGTCTGCTAAAAAGACCGTTGCGACCCGCGCGAAAACAGACGAGAATTTCGCACAATGCATTTTGCATCTCCAGAATTGATTCTCTTCCTCCGTTGATTGCATCAAGAGAATCTACAAGAACGACCTGACGATCGAGCCTAGCGATATATTCTCTAAAGAAAGGCTTGATAACAAAAGTTTTATAGGCTTCGTATCGCTGCTCCATGACTTTCGCGATCGAATTTTCAGGAAATTCTGTTATACCTAAATCGGGCAGTGGCGAGAACGCCAAAACCGGAGCACCTTCAAAACGACCGGGGATTAAAAAACGCCCCGGAGGAAGAGCCGAAATCATATTCCCCGAGTTCTTTGCGGTTTTGAGGTAATCTTTGAAACTGTCAGACAAGGTTTCAATATCTTTTTCATTTGCTTCGCTCAAAAAATTGATACTTTGAATTGCACCAAGCCAAGCTTTTGCATGTTGTTTGTGAGCCGGAGAATTGGCTCTCTCGATCGACTGGGCACTGAAAGCGCGGTAACTCTTATCAAGAAGTGGTAAGTCAAGTAACCATTCTCCCGGATAATCGATAATATCAATATTGAGTTTTGTTTGCTTTAAACTTGAAAATGTTTGCGAACGCGGGAGAAATTGTAACTTCAACCTGAGCTGCGAGAGAGAGCGTGTCGACTGTGGCCAGCTCCTTTTATTGATCAGACAATCAATATGCTTTTCAAATTCGAAGCGAGCAATTTTACTGTCAGGTTGTTCTGCCAGTTTAGCGCTGAGCAGCCTTCCTTCACGTACTACCTCAAAGACCGGCAACCGATCGGAATGCAACAGGTTTTCAATCAACGACGTAATAAAAACCGTTTTTCCTGCACCCGAAAGCCCCGTAACGCCAAGTTTGAGAGTCGGGTTGAAAACGCTTTTTGCACGATCGTTCAATGTATCGAATGCAATGGCGGCTTCGTCTTTTAATGATGTTAATGAAGGCAATTAACGATTTTCCCGAGTTGGTTAGAACTAGCTTTTTTGATTAATTTAACGGTCATAGAATATGGTGTACAAAATTCACGTCCGCAAGGTGATGACGATATTCAAGGCTTCAGAATGCTGACGAGTTGCCCTCTTCCGGATAATTGGTCATAAAAGCCGGTTGATTGATAAACGGGTATTGAAGAAAATTCTAATAAGGCAAGATTCGCGGTGCCTAGAATTAAAGGGCGCGGTAATTCGATCTCAGTAGAATTACAAAGTTTGTTGATGGCGGTGCTTATGGATGGGTTGTGCCCAATGATAAGCAACGGAAGACTTTTTGGGAGTGCGGAAATAACTACCGAAACATAGTCTTTGCCACTGCCATGATATAATAGTTTAACAAATTCGGGTTTTATATTTGAATCGAGATGGAGCGCGCCAAGCGTTTGTCGCGTGCGTAATGCCGGAGAACATAGCACCGTTGAAGGACGGAAATTTTTCTGTATAAGTATTTCTCCGATTTCTTTTGCTTCAAGTAAGCCTTTTTCTGACAAAGGTCGATCGAAATCTTTTACCGTTTTTGCGGTAGCTACAGCCTCGCCGTGACGCATAAGCGCGATCAAATTTTGTGGTGAACTCGTCATTTGACAAATAAGAAAAAACAGTAAACGAAATTTCTGGTAAAGAAGAGTTTAACTTTCTCATATTTATACTATCATTGAATATGATATAGTATTAATGTTTTGGAAAATTTGTCAAAAAGATATTTTTTGTCTTGTGTTCGATTTTTTTGCACAATATATAGAGCCGCACATACAACATGTGGAGGCTTTGACTATGAGCGAAACACAGAACGCCGAGTATCATCCTACTGAAGATGAGCCTTTCATGAGTGAAAGGCAGAAAGTCTATTTTCGGGCGAAACTAATTGCTTGGAAGAACGACATTTTACGCGAAGCGAGAGAAACGCTCGAAAATCTACAGGAAGAGAATGCCAACCAGCCGGACTTGGCTGATCGCGCATCATCGGAAACGGATAGAGCCATTGAATTGCGTGCCCGCGACCGTCAAAGAAAACTGATTGCAAAAATTGATGCTGCGTTGGAGCGGCTTAATGATGGCACCTATGGTTATTGCGAGGAAACGGGCGAGCCGATAAGCATTAAGCGTCTTGATGCGCGTCCGATTGCTACTCTCTCGATCGAGGCGCAGGAGCGCCATGAAAAACGCGAGAAAGTTTATAAAGACGAATAAAATAAGTTTATAAACGGATCACTTGAGCCTGTGTCAAATTGCGAATTGACACAGGCTTTTTTGACAAACTTAAGCTTATCCAATTCGGCTACACGCGTGAAAACAAAATTTTGTACCGCAAAAAATCATCAAAAATTACAGTTTGGATGATATGAAATTGCGTAAAATTACGCTCGCCATGAATGGCAGTATTTTATGCTAAGCTCTTGGTGCTCTAAAGGTCATTTAGTCACGATCAAGTTGGTTCCAAAATTTCCTGCTTTTCCGGTTAAGGTGATATTTAATAGTCTCGAACACGGATAATCGTTACCAAATCTTTGTATAAAGGACAGTTGAAAAGTACGGCACACAGAATGCATGTTTAAATATTTGTAGTTGACGTTACCAAGATCGACGAAAAAAATTAACACGAGTAAATGTGGAGAGCATTGGATTTCCAAGAGCTTTTATCTTCAGCATTCATCTGTGTTAATTGGATCCATCTTCTGTCGACCTTTTCAAATTGCTTGAAAATTCTATCAGACTTATTCTCTCTGTAGTTAAAGTTGTAATTTTATTATGTACCAGTGAAGCGCGAAGTTCTGCTTAACTTCCATTTTAGATGGAACATTAAATCTGTAATCCAAAAAATTGAAAAATGCTGTCTTAAATTCACCACGTTAAAACCAATCAATAAACGATGTTAACTGGCTAAGGGGGAGTTACGGCTTTATTTTTTCATTTTTTATTGCGTTACTTAGCTCGTTTTCGAACATATGATCGAAGTCATCATCAAGATTGACAGATGTGTCAGTATTTTTTCGAGGCTCGTCGAGGGCAGGTTCACGTCGACCTTCTATTTCAGCGCTGACAGCAGAATCTTTTAACGTCGGTCTAATATCGGGTGAGATATACTGCTTTGGAGCAGGACGTAATGACATTCGGTCATCTTTCGTAGGGGAAAAATCACCGATTGAAGGTTCTTTTGGAGCCGGTAGAGGCAATTGTAAATTAGGGTTTAAAGATGCATCCGTAGAGGAATAGTTGTTGAATTCTGGCGTTGTGCGAGCGTTGTCCGGCGTTGGAGCAACGTTAAGTTCGCCAGATGAGGGATTGATTTTAACTGTTGAATAATCCGTTGTAGGGCGCCGGTCTGACGAGATAGGTCTGCTGGGTGAAATCGGGCCATTGTTAGCCGAGCGTGACGGTTTCGTTAACGTTGGTTCGCGATAGCCCGATGTCGGGCGGGTATCCCGGACTGAATCCATTTCTGCAATAGCGGGATCCTCGTTTCTAGCAGCTGGTTCGCCAATTTTTATATTGGTTTCGATGACTATATCAGTGGGACCACCAATCATCAACAGATGTTCGACATTGTCACGACGCACCAATACCAATCGGCGCGTGCGGTCAACCGCAGCTGCATCGCGCACTGACAAGCGTGGAGTGCGGGATTTTCCGCCTACGACAAATGTACCGTTATTGAATTTTCGTAAAAGCGAAATCGTGATTGCTATTGCCGCAATGACGATAATGAGTACAACAAGACTGGTAATGATATTGGCAGCCGATTGTCCGATCTGGTTTTCTAACCACGCATGCATACTTTCTCTATCTCCTATTGGAAGAGCGTAATCTTAACTATTCTATTACCTTCATGTTTGAGTTTTTAACAATCAAAAACGTCAGCATAATGGAATGGATAACTGTTTTTAACATATGAACCGGGAATTGCATTCGTTTAGTAAAGAGATGTTTATGAAAATTCTACTTCTTTCTATTAAAGCTGTCATGGATAGCCTAATCTAAAGGTAAAACGAACTTAAGAATCAATCTTGATCCAAAGAGGCATTATCAAGCTATGAAAAGGCCGGAACAATCAAACCGTATATGGGCTTTTTCGGGAAGACAAACTGTTTTGATGAGGTTTGTTGTTGCTGTAATTGTGTTGATCGCAATCATTGTCTCGATTATCAGTTTTTTTGTACCCAGTCACCAAATTGATCTTTTTGCCCAAATTGTTTTCTTATTTCTAGCCGTTGTCGGCTTTTCCGTTATGGTCGCGTTTTTGTCCGGCGTGTTCAACGGGGTTGGTAAAAACCAAGGGGAGGAGTGCAGAATCCCTGTCGATAGTCTGGATGATGCAGTACTACTTGCTGATACAGCGGGTCACATTATTACGGCCAATGCAAGTTGCAGGAAACTTTTAGGGTTCGAAAATGGAAAAACGGTTTTTGGACTCTTTTCACTTCTTCAAGACGCCGAACAAGTTATTTATCGCTTGAGCGCGAAAGCTCTCGCGGGGACAGCGGCGCGTGAGGAAACGCATGCCGCCCGATCACTATGGAAAAGCACTTCCGGCAGCAATCAAGCGTGGTACAGTCTGGCTGTTAAGCCCATAAAACTTCACGGCGAGGTCTTTTTTGTATGGAGGCTCGAAGATATCGGTTTTGCCCGTGATATGTACGAGCCGCTTTTCCGTAATCTTCAGGAAGCAATCAATCATCTGGATCAGGCGCCAGCCGGTTTTCTCTCGGTCGATCATAACGGTTCGATCATCTACCTCAATGCAACATTGTCGAATGCATTAAATATTGATTTATCCAAATTCAAAACGGGCGAATTGACATTTGATAGCCTATTCAAAACAAGCGGGCAGGCGCCAAGCTGGGTAGACATAAAGAAGCATATCGACGAGAGCGGCAATAACTACCGGTTTTCGGTGGATTGGCATAATACGCAAGATGACCGCACAACTTTTCTTATTTTGGCTGCAAAACAAGCTGGTGATGAAGAAGACGAGTCGATTTATCGTCTGGTACTGGTGCCTGCGTCTTCTCGTTCTGTTTCGGAACCGGGCTCTGACACGACGTTGGACGTTCTTCGCTATTATTTTGAAAATTCACCACTCGCAATTGCAACAATCGATCGCGAGGGAAAATTACTAGCTGCTAACAAGCCTTTTAAACTTTTAATCAATGTAAATCAGGATGATTTAAACAGAAAATCTGTCAGCGAATTCTTTACCGACGCAGGAAAACGGGACATTGATGAAATTCTCCGGAAACTATCAGCAAATAGAGCCGGTAATCTTACGACTGAAGTAAGTCCTTCAACCAATGAAAAGCGACATTTCAGACTATTTTTCTTGAAGGTATCCAAAGAAATCGACCAGCCGGAAAATGAAATGGCCATTTTGTCTGTCATTGAAACGACAGCGCAAAAAACGTTGGAAGACAAAATGGCACAAGGTCAGAAGCTTCAGGCTGTTGGCCAGCTTGCCGGAGGCATTGCACACGATTTTAATAATGTTCTTACAGCAATTATAATGTCTTGTGATCTTCTACTTGCAAGTCATCGCAGCTCCGATCCTGCACATGCCGATCTTATCAATATCAAAAATAATGCCAATCGTGCAGCATCTCTTGTTCAGCAATTATTGGCATTCTCGCGCCGCCAGACGCTACGACCGGAAGTCGTAGACCTTACCGAATTGCTTTCGGATGTCAGAAACCTTTTGATGCCGCTTTTAGGAAGCAATATCCATTTGAAATTCAATCACGGGCGAGATTTATGGGATGTCAAGGTTGATCAGGCGTCGTTCCAACGTGTGCTGATGAATCTTGTGATCAATGCACGTGATGCAATGCCCGATGGTGGCTCTATTACGATTTCCACGGCAAATGTTGCTCGCCAACAAATAGCTGATCTTTCTTTTGACGGTCTTGTCACCGGGGATTATGTCGAACTCGATGTCGAGGATACCGGAACCGGAATTCCGAAAGCTGTACAAGAAAAAATGTTCGAGCCATTTTTTACAACCAAGGAAGTCGGGAAAGGTACTGGGCTTGGTCTTTCAATGGTTTATGGGATAGTCAAGCAAACAGGCGGCTATATTTATTGCGAAAGTGAAGAGGGGAAGGGCACCAAATTCCGTATCTTTTTGCCACGTTTCATCGCCGAAGTTGCTCGGAACGATCAGAAAACAGTTGAGCCGGAAAAATTAAAAGCCGAAAAAAATGCCGATCTTTCGGGAACAGCTACAGTGTTGCTGGTGGAAGATGAAGCAGCTGTAAGAATGGGCGGCTTACGTGCTTTACAGTCAAGAGGCTATACAGTACTGGAAGCCGAAAACGGAGTTGAAGCGCTTGATATCATTGCCGAGCATAACGGTGCCGTCGATCTTGTCGTCTCTGATGTTGTTATGCCGGAAATGGATGGACCGACTTTATTGGGTGAAATGCGTAAAAAATATCCGGACATCAAATTTGTATTCGTTTCCGGATATGCAAAGGATGCTTTTGCAAAGAATTTGCCGCCGGATGCAGTGTTCGGCTTTCTATCGAAACCGTTCACATTGAAGCAGTTGGCGATGAAAGTGAAAGAAATGCTCTCCGACAAGGATGTCTCTCATTAAAGCGTGTTTTTCGATTTTAATCGAAAACATTGCGTTTAGGTGATTGAAATCCTCGCAATCTAATGCAAGATAAAAGTCGTTAAATTCGGTAAAGAGGGTGAACCATGCGTAAAATTCTGATTTCTACAGTTTCGGCCTTGGCGTTAACTGGTAGTCTCTTCATGTCGTCAGCTTATGCCGATATTATTATCGGCTTTATGGGACCGATTACCGGTCCAGTGGCGGCTTACGGCATTCAGGCTAATAACGGCGTGAAAGTTGCCGTTGACGAGTTGAATAAAAATGGCGGCATCAACGGGGAGAAGCTGGTGCTCAAAGTTTTCGATGACGGTGCCGAGCCAAAGCAGGGGGTATCTGCGGCAAATCAGTTGATAGGCGAGGGAATTCAATATGTGATAGGACCGGTTACATCGAATATATCGTTACCCGTTTCAAATATTTTGGAAGAAAATGACGTATTGATGATAACACCTTCCTCGACGACGCCCGAACTTTCAAGTCGTGGGTTATGGAATGTTTTCCGTACAATAGGACGTGATGATCAGCAGGGTGACTATGCAGCAGATTATTACGTTCAACATTTAAAAGACAAACGTATTGCGATCATTCATGATCGTGCGACCTATGGTAAAGGTCTTGCAGATGCGTTCAAAGCTGCTTTGAACAAGGGTGGCGTAACGGAAGTCCTTTATGGCAATATTACTCCGGGAGAAAAAGATTATTCGGTTATGGTGAGCCGACTAAAACAAGAAAAAGTCGATTACGTCTATTTTGGTGGCTACCATCCCGAAGCCGGCCTTTTGTTAAAGCAAATGCGTGAGCAAGGGCTTGAAGCACCGCTTATCGGTGGTGACGGATTTAATACATCCGAATTATGGTCGATTGCAGGGAATGCTGCTGAAGGGACGATGTTTACCAATTCTGTAGATGTCAAGAGCAATCCGGATGCACAAGAAACAATTAACGCATTGAAAGCCCAGAATATTCCGCCGGAAACTTTTGCAATCAATGGTTATGCAGCCATACAGGTTCTGGCCTTTGGCATTGAAAAAGCCGGTTCGTCAACTGATCCAGAAGCCGTGGCAACTGCGATCAAATCCGGCGAACCGATTAAAACAACCTTGGGTGAGATTACTTATGGCGATCGTGGTGACATAACATCAAAAGTGTTCTCGATGTATAAGTGGCATAATGGCGAGATTGTTTCTGCCGAATAAAAGTGAACGGTAAAAAACAATCTGTTGACAGTTAGAAGGCGGCCTTAAACCGCCTTTTTATGCGCCCAATCAATGATATGCGTATATTTTTGAATCCGTTATGTTGCAAGTTAGTTGCTCGCAAGTGCAGTTGACTGGAAAATCCGGTCGAGCATTTGCGCACCATCTTTTTGCATATTTGCCTGCATTTTATTTTCGGTCGCATCAAGCAGAGAAGCAACGGTATTATTACGAATGGCAACAGGATTTCTTTCATACCCGGGGCGCAAGAAGAAATTGGCCGTAGGAACCTTGTTCCGGTATTGTTGAGGCATTGTTACCATGTCGTAGCCATTGCCGTCTCCGGTGAGGTTTAGCATTTCGAGCTCTGCGCCCGAAAGTGGACGGGTGACACCTTTTCTACGTAAAAAAGTTATTGATGTTCTCAATTTGTGAATCTGCAAAAGCGGACCCACGTCTTTATCCATGGTCATAGCATGCATTCCAAGGCCTGCATCGGTCTTTGCAAGTTCGCTTTGTGCTCCCCAGTTGTGAGGTACGGTTCTTGCTTTAGCCGTCATACGGTCTACAACTGCGGCTTTTTCAAGTAGTTTAGTTTTTTCTGTTCCTGATGCTATTTGAGCTTTTTGACGCAATTCTTTGGCTATATCGCTGCCATATTCCCACATCAGGCTTACACTCGCAGTGGCAACAAGCTGGTTGTATCCGATAGCAGTCGATGCCGGTCGGGCGTTTGCTTTTCCCTTAGTCATTCCCGACTGGAGATCATGGGTTCCATCTCCACCGGTTTCAAATGCATAGATAGAGACAAGTTGTTCGCGATTGAGGCCTATTTCACGAGCAGCATTGACATAGGTGCGCATGAATTCACTTTCGTTGGATGGGCGTTCAGGTTGGAAGCCGTACACACGTTTTGAAGCTGCTACAAAATCCTCGACACCCGGTATAGAGCGACGAGAGCCGATCGAACTACCGGACGAAGGCTTAGCAGGCCCATTATAAAGTGGGGGTTGTGTCAAAACGTAATCTGTCAGTTCCACAGTTTGCCCACGCGCGCGTTTTTCATTACGTAATTTACGCTTTGCGCTGATCTGTTCCCAATAAACGGATGCCTGTTTGTTGTAGGCGCTGTAAGCTGTTCGCCAAGCGTCGTAGTCGCTATTACCAGCCGTTTTTAAAGGGCTTGCCGGCCTGATACTGGAGGTTGTCTCACTTGATGGCTTTGATGAAGACCATTGCAGGGATTGCAGTGAATCCGACATGCATCCGCCTATAAATGCACAGCAGCTGATTAAAAAAATGGTCTTTATTTTTAACACAATAGCTCGATCCTATGAAAAGCTCCATCAGCTATTATGTGGTTAATTGGTTGACAAGTTGTAAAGAGGTAAAGCACACTTGACGGAAGTGACGTGCTCTCTTCAATCTTGCTAACCACCCAATCAGGACATCCGAATTCAGCCGGTTTTCTCGTTTGGCGATGATCGTGCGTTTAAAAATCGGTATGGTATAATTGACTTATAGAATTGGAAAGATATCAGGCTGCAACTATTTGTCGTTGCAACTATTATTGATTATTTTCCGAGGGCTTTTATCTTTCGGGATAGAAATGACACTCGATTTTTTCTGATCAGTTTCCAATCTGTCTTGTTGGAAATTCGGGAAGACCTTAAACTATTATATTTCAATATGAAATGATTTGCTGATCAGCATTTACGCCCTTATGCGGTTTTTCGATGAACGCACGGAGTGTTGCAGGATAAAGCTTGTGTTCGACTTTGAGAACCCGTGCAGCAAGACGGTCGGCTGTGTCATTTTCCAATACAGGAACAGCGGCCTGCCCCAATATAGTTCCCTCATCCATCCCTTCGGTTACCAGATGAACAGTGCAACCGGTTATTTTTACGCCGGCATCAAGAGCACGTTGATGGGTATGTAATCCTCTAAAAAGAGGAAGAAGGGCAGGATGAATGTTGAGTATTCGTCCCTCATAAGGAGCAATGATGCGTTGGGAAATTAACCGCATAAAGCCCGCAAGGCAAACAATGTCCGGTTGGCAAGCATTGATCCGATCAAGAAGTGCGGTCTCGAAGGTTTGCTTATCGGTAAAATTTTTGCGCTCGATAATGTAGGTAGACAGGCCCAATATGCGGGCCTTTTCAATACCTTTTGCATCTTTATTGTCGCTTATGACTGCAACGACTTCTGCCGGAAAGTCAGTTGCTCTTGTTGCTTCAACGAGCGACACCATATTTGTACCGCTGCCCGAGATGAGAATGACTACTTTTTTTTTCATAAGTCTAGATGTCCCTTATAGATTACGCCTTTATCTGTCCGGGATGCGATCGACCCGAGTTTCGTAACCTTTTCGCCTTGTTGTTCAAGTGCGGTAGAAATATCGGCAGCGTTTTTTGCCTCGACGACGACAACCATTCCGATACCGCAATTATAAGTGCGCAACATTTCATGCTCGGCAATATTGCCTTGTTCTGCAAGCCATGAAAATACTGGCGGTACGTGGATGGAAGAAAGGTTCAACTCAGCGGCAAGAGTTTTGGGCAAAACCCGCGGGATATTTTCCGGAAAACCGCCACCTGTGATATGTGCAAGAGCCTTGATACCGCGATATTTTTTTAAAACTGCAAGAAGTGAGCGGACGTAAATTCTCGTTGGCGTTAAGAGAGCTTCGCCAAGCGAGACCTTTTTATCAAATGGTGCCGGAGACTTGAGATCAAGGCCGCTTTTTTCAACGATCCGCCGGACAAGCGAAAATCCGTTTGAATGAAGTCCTGTGGACGCGAGACCCAATATGATGTCGCCTTCATTTATATTATCGGATGGAAGAAGCGTTCCACGTTCAGCTGCGCCAACAGCAAAGCCGGCCAAATCATAATCGCCGTTTTTATACATACCGGGCATTTCGGCTGTTTCGCCACCTATCAGTGCTGCACCGGCTTGCCTGCATCCTTCGGCAATACCCGAGACAATGGCTGCTCCTTCGTCGGGCTGTAGTTTTCCGGTCGCAAAATAATCGAGGAAGAAAAGTGGTTCGGCACCTTGAACGACGAGATCATTGACGCACATAGCAACAAGATCAATCCCGACAGTATCATGTATGCCGGCATCAATGCCGATTTTCAATTTCGTTCCGACACCATCGTTGGCAGCAACCAGCACAGGATCTTTGAAACCTGCGGCCTTGAGGTCAAACAAACCGCCAAAACCTCCGAGTTCGGTATCCGAACCGGTGCGCTGCGTCGTCTTGACAATCGGCTTGATTTTTTCGACCATCAGATTTCCAGCATCAATATTAACACCTGCATCTGCATAAGTCAGGTTGTTTTGAAGGTGGTGTGTGTCGCCCATCGGATTTGTCCTTAATTACGCTCTTGAACACGTGTGACCAATGCCACGTTCATGCGTGCCCCGCAAGTTTTATCAGGCGTTTAAAAAAGATATAAACGATTGTTTCTTGACGTTATTATACGAAGCTGCATATCCTTTAAAAACAACAAATTCAGTGGACGTCCATGAGCGATACGGATTTTGATAACCCAACGAAGGGGCAATCGACGAAAAATGTCAAAAGAGGTTTGAGATTCAAACGGGACAAGAAAACCGTTTATATCCCCGCTTATGCCAACATCGCTTTTCGCGGAAATGTTAAAAAGCAAGCCATATTCTGGCTTTTGACGCTTCTTTTTTTCGTTATTTTTATGTTTGTTTTCAGTTCGATTCTGCTGCCTTTTGTGGCCGGAATTGTGCTCGCCTATTTTCTTAACCCGATCGTCGAATTGCTTGAAAGGATAGGAATTTCGCGTATGTGGGGGACGGTTCTTATTACGATTGCTATCGTTCTTGTCCTCGTTATTGCCTTAACAATTCTTATTCCTGTTATAACTTCACAATTGCAACAATTTATCCGTGAAGGCTTACCGGTTTATGTCAATCGTATACAGGCTTTCTTTGCCAATCACAGTTTCGAATGGATCAAACAATATATCGGGAGCGACGCCTCCGAAATTCAGGCGAATATTCAGACCATGTTGGGTCAAAGTTCGGATCTCATAAAGTCGGTCTTGAATTCCGTATTGGATTCAGGAAAATCACTGGTAAATCTGGTAAGTCTTTTTGTCGTGGCCCCCGTCGTTGCATTTTATATGCTTCTTGACTGGGAACGCATGATCAAGACGATTGATTCGTGGATACCTCGTAACCATTTGGAAACTGTCCGCGGCATTTTTCACGAAATGGATAGGGCCGTCGCGGGATTTATTCGTGGGCAGACATCTGTTTGCCTCGCACTCGGTGTTTACTACGCAGCCGGACTTACAATTTCAGGTTTGAATTTCGGTTTATTGATCGGGCTGTTCGTAGGCTTTATAAGCTTCATCCCATATGTTGGCTCCATGACCGGATTTGTTCTTTCGGTTGGTGTCGCTTGGGTACAATTTTATCCGGAAAATTGGGAACGGATCATCGTTGTTATGGGTGTATTTTTTGTCGGACAATTCCTAGAAGGGTATGTTTTACAGCCAAAACTGGTCGGTCAATCTGTCGGCCTCCATCCGGTTTGGCTAATGTTCGCACTTTTCGCCTTTGGCTCACTTTTCGGTTTTACCGGCATGCTCATTGCAGTTCCCGCGGCTGCAGCAGTCGGGGTTCTTGTACGGTTTGCTCTCCATACCTATCTTGAGTCGCCGCTTTATTCACCGAGCGGCAGTTCTTCAAGCGACCATGTCGGAGAAAAGGAATGAATAAAAGGTTAGAGCAATTGCCGCTCTCGCTTTCACATCCAACTGATTTTTATTCCGATGATCTGGTTGTAACAAAAAGCAACAAATCCGCTTACGAACTGATAGAACGCTGGCCGGATTGGCCAATGCCTGTTGCAGTACTTGTCGGGCCGGATGGGTCTGGCAAAACACATTTTGCAACTGTTTGGGCAGATATTTCAAAAGCAAAAGAAATTGAGCCCGACCAGCTTGATCAAGCTATCACCTTTATAGAAAAAGGCATTCCGGTTCTTGTCGAGGATATGGATGGTGTTGATTTCAATGAGGTTGTCTTTTTCCACCTAATCAATTCGGTCAAAGAAAGCCACGTTATAAATCCGAAAACCACATTACTGATAACTGCTCGCAAGGGGCCGTCGAATTGGAATGTAAAGCTTGATGATCTTGCAAGCCGGTTAAGATCCGTAACGTTGGCAACACTTGAACAGCCCGACGACGAATTGCTTAATGCGGTCGCTTTCAAATTGTTTTCCGATCGACAAATAACAGTCGATCCTTCGGTTGTGGAGTTTTTAGTGAGCCGGTCGGAGCGGTCACTTTTTGCGTTGGGAAAAACTGTTGATCAAATCGACCGTTTGGCCTTGCAAAGAAAAAGTAAAATCACCAAAGCTCTTGTGTCGGAAGCTTTGGCAGTTCGCGGCGAATCAAACGCACTCTAGTTTCGCAATGTTTCTAACGGTTTATTGAACCTGTCAAAGCTCTGTCGATCAAATTCGAAATGGCGGGCGACTTTGTGCTGAGGCTTGCTTCATTTGCCCAGCCGATAATGTCTGTTGTTGGTACGACCACCCGATGCCATGAACCCTGATGTTCGTAGGAACGCATTTCTTGACCGGCTTTTACAGTAGCAACAATTTTAGATTGCGAATCAGCATTTGCATAAATTGTTGTGGCATTTTTTGCGTATATGACGTTGGCTGCATTGTTGGCAGCAAAACGGGCTTTCGGAGGTAATGTGGTATCGGGTTTGTAGGGAACCGGTGACGGTGCCATTTTTGGAACGACCAACGCTATCTTTGGTTGCACAGGAACCGACGTGATAGGAGTGGGTATTTTCTGCGCTGGCTGTAGAGCAATGTCATGGGATGAAGCAGAGACGATAGACGGTTTTTGATTGGGAGTAGGACTTATTGCTTCTCTGGTAGCTGTTTTCTGCTCTCCGGCCGATTTGACTTCATATGTGTTATGGTACCAACCGGCACCACCTAAGAGGGTTAACCCGCCGAGCAAAAAATAGCTCAGTACCGACGAACGTTTTTTTTGCGTCGTGCGTTGCCGATTTTTATTTGGCTTTGTCCGTTTCACCGCCATAATCAATCCTTTCACTTGGCAAATTTTGGCACGAAATTGTTTTTGAAAAGTTATCGGCTAAAAAAATTGCAGGATAAACCGCAAAAAATACGATTTGAGCTTGCACTTCACCGTGGAAAAATTTAGGGAATGAGCGTCGAACGTGACAATGTCGGAGCGTAGCGCAGCTTGGTAGCGCACCTGATTTGGGATCAGGGGGTCGTAGGTTCGAATCCTATCGCTCCGACCATAACTTGATTTGACAAAAAGATGATGCGACAAAGTGGTCGTAACAGTTTATAATTTGGCCACAGCATGATCCGAAGGGAAAAAATCATGGTAGCACGAATTTTCAGTCCGGCTAAAACAGCCATGCAATCCGGAAAAGCGAATACCGGCTTTTGGGTTCTCCAATATGAACCTAATGAAGCTAAAATGATTGATCCGCTTATGGGGTATACATCATCGGCCGATATGAAAAGCCAAATCAGGTTGACGTTTGACACGCAAGAGGAAGCAATTTCGTACGCAACAAAAAACGGAATCGCTTACCGATTGGAAGAGCCACATGCTGTCACGCGCAAGCGGGTTGCATATTCCGATAATTTCCGGAGTGATCGTCAGGTTCCCTGGACACATTGAGGCTATTCATTTTCTCAAATATTTTTTTGGTCCCGTAGCTCAGCTGGATAGAGCAACGGCCTTCTAAGCCGTGGGTCACAGGTTCGAATCCTGTCGGGATCGCCATAACTTTTTCTGGAAAATTGGTGGTATCTAATAACTTTGTCTTATCAGATTGTTAGACTGTTATTGTGACAAACCGGAAATTTGCAATTTTTCACCGTAATAAAACTGAATTGTAGCGATGAAAGTCAGGCAAATTCCCGTGAACTTTTCTTTGGAATAATAATTTCAGGCTGTCCGTTGTCTAAAATCGTTGCCATAAAAACTAATTCTTCGTTTTAAGCGTGAAATTAACTCGCAACACCGTGACAAGGTGTCAGTGTAAAATCGATATTTCCCCAGATGTGGTGTTCCGGCATGAGCCAGAAAAAAGTTGGTAATATTTGCTGCTAAAACGAGCGTTTCGATATCCTTTTGGAAGTTCGCCTGATTATTGTCGTTCAATTGTTTGACGTGTGCCTTTTGAATGTTAATCTTGTTTTAAAATGATTTTTGACGCAAGCTTGTCGTGACGAATAGCTTTCGATTCTACCTTCAAAACAGCGGTGACATTAAAAGTTGATTGGATTTGTCACTCTTGAAAAGTGACCAACTTTTTTAATTAAAACTCAATCTTCCCCCGAAGTTCGAGGACAAGGCCTTTTCGCATATGTCGATCTCTTCAATTTAATGGGGCAGCAAAAAACGTTGAGCAAAGCTGATTCTTGGAATTCTGTCCAACGCAAGAATACTTCAGACTGTTACGAATATATTCGCTGGCTACGAATCATGGGCGCGGTGAAAAGTTATTTTTCTTCCTGTCAGAACAACCGATTGCTTTAACGCTAAAGCTCGAACCGTAAGATAACGTGCTTTCAAAAGCACGTGTAATTTCGGCGAGGACTACCGGAAGACGTTAGAAATCACTAACCTAACGGTCAATGACCAAAGTGGTTGGCAATTATCTCGAATTTTATACTCACAGGAGAAGTGGTACGCCCAAGGGGATTTGAACCCCTGTTTCCGCCGTGAAAGGGCGGCGTCCTAACCACTAGACGATGGGCGCGTGTCGGTGAGACGGCTTATAGAGAGGATATTTTTTAATCGCAAGCCCTGTTTGCAATTTTTTTTAATTTTTTGCTGAACAACTCCAATTCCAATCACGTTTTGGTCCTACATCGACGTGAATTGATTGATGGCAATATGTTCCGACACCACCGCGATTAGGTAAAGCGCGGACAAATTTTGCAACATCCCATTTATTTGTGTCGGGAACCTGTATATCTGCGGCAGCACAGGACATGTGCATCGATCGCTTTGCGCCGTTGACCCTCTGGTTATAGGCGGGGCTACGATATCCCGAAGTGATAATAACCGGCTTATTAAATCGACGTTCAATCGTTTTCAAAATAGCGACAAGCTGGGGTCTCAGGCACGATACTTCGACGTCTTTACGTGCCACTTTCAGTCCATTCGGAAGCGAACGACCATACATACTGACCGATGCAAGCGTATAAAGCGAGGGCGAATCAATTTCATTCGCATCAATATCGGTATCGTCATAAAGACTCGTACGATGTTTGATAACAATTCCGCCATTCGGACGCACACCCGGTAGAACATCGTTATATTCGTGCGGATCTTTTTTCGGTAAAGGCACAAGCGCGGTTTTTGTCTCGTTGTCGACGGGCCTGTTTCCCTTCTTATCATCCGAATGTCCGAATAGACGCATCAACCCGCCCTTTTTCTGGCTTGTTGCGTCGTGTTCCGGTGCCGGAGCAGGGGGGTCGGTTAGGTCCGTATGTGCTTCGGTATTAGCTTGACTGTTTTTGTCACTCGTCGGTTTTGGAGGGGTAGCTATCGTATTCTGTAGCGGAGCAACAGTCGAAGTGGCCGAAGAGGGTGTGCTATTATCTGTCGATACTGTTTGCGCCGGCGCAATATCATTGCTGCGTGGCGCATTTACCGGCTGAGCCAATTGTTCTTTTTTCCGTCCGAAAGAAAACAGAGCCGTTTTTTTCGGCTTTTGTTCTTCTGTTGTGGTTGCTTGCGGAGCTTCTGGGGATTGGGCATTCGCTTCAGATTGGGATGCAGCCTGAAATGCTACCTGTTTATTGCCAGATGCAGCCAACTGTTGCGCATTTGCTTGCTGTTTTTCCTGTAAAGGCAAAGGCGTTGGCAATGGCACTTTGTTTGGCCGGTCACCGGAATGTGCCGACGGAAGGGGGATGTTTGAAGTCTGCTGGTTTGGATTGATCGAATTTGGATCGGTGGAATTGGCGCCGCCTCCACCCACGTTTTCTGGCAGTGGATTGCCGTCCGGAGCCTGCATTTCGGCGCTATTTGTCGGCTTCTCCAATGTTCCGAGGCCACCATTACTGGACGTACATGCCGTAAATGCGACTATTAATGATAGCAACAAGCCTGAACGAAATAAATGACTGCCAACAAGCCGATGCTGTTTTTTCATCTTACGGAAAATGTGGCTACAAGTTAACAATCGGCAACCTCTTGTTGTGCCCCAATGCCTAATGCACTTCAGCGTAATAGTTAAAATTAAACTCGAAGCATCGTATGGCAATCGAATGCGTCTAATTTATTTTAAAGATGAAAAATGTTTATCAAGTTTCGATTCACAATTGTAATATATGACACTTTAACCACACAATTACGACAAAACAACAAATTGGCATGAATGTCATCCAACATCTCTTGACGTTGGCTTTGTGAATATCTCATGATAAAGAGTACTTTTATTATAGCGATGGGAATATAGAAATAAGATGAAGATGCCGTTCAAAAAGACGCCAGGTATTGTTCTAACGATGGTTGCGGTCGTTTTAATGGGCTGCGCCCGTGGAGCCGAATTTACCGCGCCGGAACAGGCGGGAGCATCTCACGAGGAAGTTTATCCCCGTTTTTCCAATAAACCCAGAGCGGCTACTGTACAGTTTTCCGAAGCTGAAAAACAATCTCTGACCAACAAACTTGATTCAGAGGCTACGGCTTTGAAAAAAGTGCCTGGTCCTTCTGCCAACAGCGCGTCCAAATTGGCCAAAGCCAAGGATGATGCCCGTCGCGAAGCGGAAGAAACCGTTCGCCAAATTGAACAGAGCGGCAAACAGGATTAATCACTGAAATGTCGCTTGTCTTCAAACTTCAACTTTAACATTAACTTTTAGAACCGGATTATAAAATGTCGGAAGAATTCCATAAAATTCGTCGTTTGCCGCCTTATGTATTTGAACAGGTTAATCGCCTGAAGGCAGCGGCGCGAGCGAAGGGAGCCGATATTATTGATCTCGGGATGGGAAATCCAGATCTGCCCACGCCCCAAAACATTGTCGATAAACTTTGTGAAGTCGTTCAGGATCCAAGAACCCACCGTTATTCGGCGTCGCGCGGAATTCCCGGGCTAAGACGTGCGCAGGCAAAATATTACGAACGCCGTTTCGGCGTGAAACTCAATCCTGATACGCAGGTAATTGCCACTTTGGGGTCAAAAGAGGGCTTCGCTAACATGGCACAGGCAATCACTGCTCCCGGTGATGTTGTTTTATGCCCAAATCCGACATATCCGATCCATTCTTTCGGGTTTATCATGTCGGGCGGAGTTATTCGCTCTATGCCTGCGTATCCGGGGGAGGAATTGTTGCAGGCTCTTGACCGCGCTGTTAAACATTCAATACCGAAGCCGATTGCAGTTATATTGAATTACCCTTCGAATCCGACTGCCTATGTTGCGGATCTCGACTTTTATAAGGAAGTCGTCGATTTTGCTAAAAAGAATGACATTATCCTGCTGTCGGACCTCGCTTATGCGGAAATTTATTTTGGTGATAAAGAGCCACCGTCAGTTTTGCAGGTTCCAGGAGCGATTGACGTTGCTGTCGAATTTACTTCAATGTCAAAAACATTTTCTATGCCGGGTTGGCGTATGGGGTTCGCCGTTGGTAACGAGCGGCTTATTGCCGCTTTGACGCGCGTCAAATCATATCTTGATTATGGTGCATTTACTCCAATTCAGGTTGCTGCCGCTTATGCCTTGAATGGTGATGGCTCCGATATTGCCTATGTGCGCTCGGTCTATAAAAAGCGTCGCGATGTTATGGTAGAAAGTTTCCATCGTGCCGGTTGGGATATACCTTCTCCAGAAGCCACAATGTTTGCGTGGGCGCCCATTCCGGAACAGTATAGGCATCTTGGTTCTCTCGCTTTCTCGAAGCTGCTTATCGAAAAAGCAGATGTCGCCGTTTCGCCCGGTATTGGTTTTGGTGAACAAGGTGATGATCACGTACGTATTGCCCTTGTTGAAAATGAACATCGTTTGAGACAAGCTGCACGCAACATCAAACGGTTTTTCTCGGAAGAAAAAAACAAGGCAGCCTGATCAATGGTAAATGCGCTGAGAATCGGCATAGTCGGACTGGGGACAGTCGGAAGTTCTGTTGTCCGGGTATTGAAAGAAAAAAGGGATTTGCTGACTAAGCAATGTGGCAGACCTATTGATGTCGTTTGTGTCAGTGCACGAGACAAGACACGCGAGCGAGGCATCGACCTTCAAGGTATAGAATGGGTCGATGACCCGTTGGTGCTTGCTGCCAGTAAAGAAATTGATGTTTTTGTCGAGCTTATTGGTGGAGAAGAGGGGATAGCACGTTTTTGTGTCGAGGAGGCGCTTAAGCATGGTCATCATGTTGTTACAGCAAATAAAGCTCTTCTGGCACGCCATGGTGTAGCTCTTGCCAAAATTGCCGAAAAAAAGGGTGTTCTATTAAATTTCGAAGCAGCTGTAGCTGGCGGCATTCCTGTCATCAAGGCAATGCGTGAGTCGTTATCGGGAAACAGCGTTTCGAGAGTTTACGGAATTCTGAACGGTACGTGTAACTACATACTAACGCGTATGCTTTCGGAAGGCATTTCTTTTGAGGAGTGTCTTAAGGAAGCTCAAAAACTGGGCTATGCAGAGGCAGACCCGACATTTGACATTGAAGGATATGACACGGCCCATAAACTTGCGCTTCTTACAAGTCTTGCATTCGGATGTGTGATATCAGTCGATGATATCTACGTAGAAGGAATCAGCAACATTTCGCTTGCGGATATTCATGCTGCGGATGAACTTGGCTACCGGATAAAATTATTGGGGGTTGCTGTAAAAACCGATACCGGTATTGAACAGCGTGTGCACCCGACTATGGTTCCGACATCGACGGTTATTGCGCAGGTTCAAGGTGTTACAAATGCGGTTTCCATCCAGACCGATCTCTTGGGAGAATTGTTGCTTTCGGGACCAGGTGCTGGTGGTAATGCGACTGCGTCGGCAGTCATCGGTGATATAGCCGATATTGCAAAATCCCACCCTGGTTTTCAACATGGACCGGTTTTCGGGACGCCTGCGCAGTCTCTTTCGCCGTATAAAAGAGCGCGTATGCGTGCTCATGCAGGCGGATATTTTATTCGTTTGACTGTTGACGATAAAATTGGTGTTTTTGCAAGCGTCGCCAAACGCATGGCTGAAAATTCGATCTCTCTTGAATCGATTGTTCAGCGCCCGTTAGCGGAAAATATCCAGCCAAATACCAAAAATATTGTCCTTGTTACTCATGAGACGACGGAATCATCTGTCAGAAAAGCGTTGATGTCCATTATGGAGGATGGACATCTCGTGGATAAACCGCAAATGATCCGTATCGAACGTCCTAACTGAAAATAAGTTTTTCGAGACTGGTCATTCTACTATCACTTATGTTTCAATAATAATTCACGAATTGATCGTGTTTCCTCTTGCAGTGTGCAGAAGTCTTTGCCAAAAGCTTTAGTATAACGTTGTAAACAACGTCGGTTTTTCTGTAACAATTATCCGATGGGATCAATCATATGTCGAACTCGGCTGACCATACATTACATGGACTCAATCGTATTTTAACACTTGAGCTTGTTCGCGTAACCGAGCGTGCGGCAGTCGCCGCAGCACGGATAAGGGGGCGTGGAGATGAAAAGGCAGCTGACCAAGCGGCCGTAGATGCAATGCGCAAGGAGTTGAATCGTCTGCCCATTGACGGCACGGTTGTGATTGGTGAAGGCGAACGCGATGAAGCGCCGATGCTGTATATCGGCGAAAAAGTTGGCACCAAAGAGGGACCAGCAGTCGATATTGCACTTGATCCATTGGAGGGCACGACTATTTGTGCCAAAAATTTACCGAATTCGTTGGCTGTTATAGCTATGGCAGAAAAAGGTAATTTGCTTTACGCACCGGACGTTTATATGGAAAAACTTGCAATCGGGCCCGGTTATCCAAAAGGTGTTGTCGATATTGATGCCAGTCCTGTAGACAATATCAACGCGCTTGCCGAAGCAAAGGGCGTGAAACCGAATATGATTACTGTCTGCATCATGGACAGACCACGCCATGCCAAGCTTATCGAAGCGGTTCGTACGACCGGTGCTTCGATACGGTTGATAGGTGATGGAGATGTTGCCGGTATTATCCACACAACAGACCCGGATGAAACCGGTATTGATATTTATATGGGAATCGGCGGCGCTCCGGAGGGGGTTCTCGCTGCTGCTGCACTTCGTTGCATCGGAGGGCAGATGCAGGGGCGTTTACAGCTGAACACAAAAGAAAAAATCGAACGTGCGGCCAAAATGGGCGTCAAGGATCCGAACAAAGTTTACACTATGGAAGAAATGGCAAAGGGCGACGTACTTTTTGCTGCAACCGGTGTTACGGATGGCAATCTGCTTTCGGGTGTGAAATTCGCTAAAAATTATATCCAGACAGACACAATCGTCATGCGTTCACACAGCGGGACAATTCGCAATATTATTGCTCGCCATCAGGATATGACAAAATTTAACTGAATGGATCGGGCAAGCAAGCTTTGCCAGTAACAACAAAACTTACATCATTCGGAAGGCGCGTTTTCTCTCATGAAACACGCCTTTTTTCATATGGATTATCTGGACTAAGCGCATAGTCCCGCTCTTTGTCATTTTTTCAAGAAGAGAGGTGTTGATTTTAAGAAACTTGACAATGCGCGTGGCGCATAACGATCATAATGTTGGACTGTCTGACAGCCAAAAACATAGCTTCCTCAAAGAAGCGAGTATATCGAGAAGTAATGACGTAAAAAATAAAGTAAATATGGCGACGAAATAGTGAACTATGACGTTTATTGTTAAAGAGATAGACTATCTATTAACCGGAAAAGTAATTTAACGCGACTTGACAGTGATCAAGGCGATATAAAGTTTTTTTCGGCTAACGATTTTTCGATATAGCGACAAAATTAGACATTCGTAATAAAGATGCTTTCATCAATGATCGAATTATCGATTCATTTGCGGCAGATAATCCAAAATTATTATCGTATTATTATTTCTGGAAAGAATAACAGGAATTTAGCTCGATTATAAGCTTTTTATTCAGACTAGAATATTCAAATTTCGTTTGATGACACTATTACGCGAACGAAACAAATTATAAAGCAGGAAAAGTGCAGCCCATTTGAGCTGCACTTTAATTTGATAGGGGAATTAGTCGACTTTTACAGTTTTGACCCAACCATAAGGATCTTTGGCTTCACCCTTTTGAATATGGATGAGTAGATCGCGAAGATGCTGGGTAATCTCCCCACCATTACCATTTCCGATAACTGTTTCACCGCCCTTATATTTGAACACACCAATTGGCGTGATAACTGCAGCAGTGCCGCAGGCAAATACTTCTTTGAGGTGTCCACTTTTTGCATCTTTTTTCAGCTCGTCAAAAGAATAACTGCGTTCCTCAACTTTCATGCCGTTGTCTTTTGCAAGTTGCAGAATAGACATTCTGGTAACGCCATGAAGGATAGTTCCGTCGAGCTTCGGAGTAATCAGGCGATTATCATCCATAACAAAGCAAACATTCATGCCGCCGAGTTCTTCAATCCATTTACGTTCCACAACGTCAAGGAAAAGAACTTGGTCGCAGCCGTTTTTCTCTGCGTTGATTTGTGCCAACAAACTTGAAGCATAGTTGCCACCGCATTTGGCTTCACCGGTACCTCCGGGACCAGCGCGGCTGAATTCTGTATCGAGCCAAACGCTAACCGGCTTGGTTGATCCACTCTTGAAATAGGAACCAACCGGTGAGGCGATAACGCTAAAGATATACTCTTTCGCCGGATGGACGCCCAAAAATGCCTCGTTGGCAAACATGAATGGACGCAAATATAAACTGGAATCTGGAGCTTCAGGAATCCAATTACGATCAATTTTTACAAGTTCGTTGATCGCTGCAAGAAATACATCGTTATCGATTGGCGGCATTGCAAGACGTATTGCCGAATTGTGGAATCTTTCTGCGTTTGCTTCAGGACGGAAAAGAAGAATACGGCCATCATGCGCACGATAGGCTTTCAGCCCCTCGAAGATTTCTTGACCGTAATGAAGAATAGCACTTGCAGGATCAATCTGAAAAGGTTTGCGCGCAGTTATAACCGCATCATGCCAACCTTTACCGGCAGTCCACTGCACCACTGCCATGTGGTCGCTGAACACGCGACCAAATCCAGGATTCTTCAATAGTTCCGCGCGCTTCTCAGCGCTAACGGGATTTGTGTTTTTTTCTATCTTAAATGGAAGAACAGTACTGGAACCTGTCATGACAATAACCTTTTGAAATGTATCTTCATCTTATTACTCATTTGCCAATGATCTGCATCGGTAAAGCAATAAGGCGTGAACATTAGAGTTTGTTTGCCGTTGATGTCAATGATTTTAGAACTATGGAGGACCAGAACAACAAGATTGTGAAAATTTTTCGTTCGTTCGCGACCAATAGTTATTCACTACCAGTGAGGGAACATAACAAAGTTTCAAGCATTCAGGAAACTGGGTGAAAAAAATACGGTTTTCCGGTGTGACTAAGTATTTTCTAGTAAAAAAATTAAAAAGAGAGTAGCGATTGATGCATAAGAATAGACCTATCGGAGCCTTTCGGGCCTTCATGATTCCACTTTTTAATCGTGCATTGTTCGAAGCATTTGTTGTGTTTGCGGTATCGGCTTTATTTACATGGACGATACTATCAATAACGTTTATGTCATTTTGTTAACGATAACATATTCACCTGATTGAACTTCAACATCTTCGTTATGTCGGCTAAAAATAGGGACTTTAAAACCATTCTTCGCACCATTTTAATTGTCAATAGCAACGAAGATAACATCAGGTAGAAGCGGGATAGAGTGGGAGCAAAAGAGAATGAACACCGGCACGCATTGATTACATCACGTTTGCTGTTAGCTCCATCTTGGCGCTTCGGGGACGCAAAAATCGAGTGGTTCTGCAGGCATCCAGCGATGATGACCAACTGGTTGCAAATTAATCTGATTGCAAATTTATAGTGACAAAATTTGAAGGACTATTTATCAGAATAACAGTGAAATCGACGGAATAAACATTAAATATCGATCGCGATTGTGGCTATAAACGATTGTCATCCAATGTTCTATCAATTGCCGCCGAATAGCCGCAAAATTTGAACGAGTTGGACATTGAAATTGTTGGCTCTATTGCCTTAAGCCGAAGGCACAATCAACATGAGAAAATCTGAGTGATTGATGTGGAAAGACACATATTTTACTAACCATAGCTCATATTTTTTATAAATTGATCGCAGTCAGGGCGTTATCAAGCTCTAAATGTCTGATTGGTTTTCTCCTCGCCGCTGTAGCTTGCTCTTAATAAGCTGATTGGCTTTCGAAATAAGCAAATGGTTAAGTCGAAACGAGTTCCGGTCGTGCTGGACGGTTAAAGTCTTATCAGATATGCTTAGGAAAAAGGCATATCAGGACAGATTGATAAATTTACCCAATTCCCTAAAGCCCCCAAAACACTTCCCGAAAGTTCATTAACTACCAAAAACGGTCGGATTGAGTTCTATTTACCGACGAAACAGCTTCCATTCTGGCTCTTTATCTTTTCGCAGAGGCTGACAGCATTATCACGCGGGCCGACTTGTACCCTAACGCGATAATATGTCCCTTTACCCGGAATGGAAGCGGGTTGGATGCTTAACGGCAATGAACCAATGAGTGAACCAAACAGACTTTTTGCTTTATTCATCGACGCAGTCGCCGATTCTTGCGTCGGCTGGGAAGCTATTTGTACATAGTAACCGCCCGCTCCGACACTTGCTGTTATGGGAGCAGCCTTCGGTTCAACCTTGGTCAACGGGGTTGAGGCAGTATTAGGAAGCGCTGACGGCTTTTGTGTTGTCTGTTCTGCCGTTTCAACAGGTTGCGCTTGTTGTTGGGGTTTAGGGGACGATACTGTATTAATACCACTCAATTTATTTTGTGAGCTGCTCAAATCTTTTGAAGTGCCATTGTCGGTGTCTTTATTCGATTGTGCGTCTTCATTGATAATCTTTGTCAGTTCAGAATCAGTTTCGGACATTTCAGGTTCGGATGATGCTTTCGCATTGGATTGCGATTGCTTTGAACCGTTTTGAACATTTGCCAGATTGTCACTTTGAGACTTTTCGGAATTATTTCCACTCGCTTCGACCTGTGAAGGGGCTGAATTGGTAGTTGGCGAAATTGTTCCATCCGGATTAACGACGACGGATTGGACTTCTCTTGTCGGCACACTTTGATTTGATGCTGCAGCGATCGCATCCTCGACGTTCGACGAATCCGCGTAAGAAGCAGCGTCATTTAAAGCCGTCAGATCTTCCGGAGTTTCCGAATGATCGACGAGTTTTTCCTGATTACCGTTATCGTCAGTCTCTCCATTAGCCTGATTATACACGTCCTGATTGTTTTGGCTTTCATTATTGGTGTTCGCTTGTTCAGCCTGCACTTTATAAGGCGCATTGTCGGCATGAATGACAGTTGATGCGCCATCTCCTTGAGATGGCAGAAAATATTTCATAGCAGCATAACCGCCGCCGAGAAGGATGAATAAAGCAACGCCGCCAACAGTCAGTTTTTTCGCCAAGGATTTTGGGCGGGGTTGATTTTGCATCTCTGCAAACGGTGCATTTGTTCCAATCAGCGTCTGTTCATTTTCCGCATAAGCTGGATTGTCTTCTGCATAAACATTGCCGCTATTTTGGAGGCCATATTGCCCCTGCGGGACGTCAGGATTTTGTTCAAATTGATTTTGCTTCTGATTATAACCGGACTGGGCATAAGCTTCAGCAAAGAAATCATCCTGCTCTTTTGGAGTGTTCGGTGTTTCCTGCTTGTTACCAACGCTGAAAACATCGGCAAACTCGTTTTCCAATGCGTCGCTCTGTGGGGCGTTTTCTTCAGCCGGATAGGGTATTTCAGGTACATCTACCGGTTCTGTTTGCTCAACGATTTCGTCGGCAAATTTATATGTATCGACATCCGGCGGAAGGTTGGCGTTATTTTCGTCAAGATTCTTTGCCGTCTGTTGCGTATTGGCAGGATAATTTTCTGCGGCAGTTTGCTCTTCATGAGCGAAAGCAACATGCTCTTCAGGATTGTAATTCTGTTCGACAGGTTGGGCAGGATAATCACCATGAATTTGTGGTGATTGATCTGCATTTTGATTTCCGGAACGTGGTGCATATTGCTGCTGTGGTTCCGAATGCTCTCTAAATTCCGGCTCTGGTTCCGGCGGTATTGGAGGTAGAGGTGGTTGTTCGTTCACAGTTTCAGCTGATTCCGGATAAGATTGGTCGGAGTCAGCTGATGTATCCTGAAATTGGTTTTGTTCTACTGGAGGATTGACGATAATATTTTCGTCAGTTGAAAGGTCTTCCAGACCGAATGGATCGCTACTTTGTGCGACCGGTTGTTGTGTCGTGTTTGAACCCGATTTAGTCTGCGCTACCGGCGGATTTTGATGTTGATTGTCCGAAAAAACATTATCAAAACCGAATGGGTCATCACCATTCAAGAAATCATTTTCGGGCGAATTCTGACTATTCTGTGGTGGCGTATAGGGTAACGGAGCCGTCGTCTTTGCTGCATTTCCAGCATAATAATTTTCGGGAGAAGTACTAGACGGACTGGATCCATTCCACTGAGCCGGAGAAAATTCCGCATTATTTTCCACACCGGAATTTGTTTCTGCACCGTGCCTGTTGAAATTTTCGCTACCACCAGAAGACTGACCCAACTGCGAGGCTGAACCGCTCGAGTCATTTTGCGCCGCAGAAGCAAAATTGTAGTTATTATTTATTTGAGGTGCTTGTGGCTGGGCCCCATCATTCAATTGTTGTGGCTGGTTTGGTTCGTTAAATGCGGGCAGAGGATCGTTGACGAGCAGATTCTCGAGCTCTTTATCAAAACTCATTTCATCAAAAACAGGATCCTGACGGTTCTGCGCTTGATTCAAGGGGGGGATTCGGCCATTTTCAGACGTTGTTTGATAGGAATTCGTGTTTTGTGACGTTTCCTGTAGAGGCTGAGGAGCGAAATTCTGCGGATTATCCGGTTGCGCAATATTTACGGGATTTACAAACGACGCGTTGTCGATGCCTCTTGTATTATTTAAATTATTTGTATTTGTCGGCGTATGTTGCGTCTGTTCCTGAGGAAAACCGAAATTTCCGGATGCAGGCGGATTTTGTGTTCGATTGTTATGATTCTGTCCGGTCGGATAAGTGGGTGACGAAGGTTCATCGCCAATAGGTAAATCAGGTAATGTATCAAACTCGGCCCCAGAAAACCCGGCTGGCGGCTCGATCGGTGTACCCGGGGCACGCGCCTGCGGCGTGAATGACGGCGTGTCGTAAAGCTCGTTAAAAGGTAAGTCGGGCTCATGTTGCTGTTGCCCATTGCCAAGATTGTCATCTTGCGGCAAAAAATCGAGGTCAGTATTCCCGGAAGCGTTTTCGTTACCCGTCTGACGAGCATTGTCTAAAGAGCCGGTACCTTGCGGATGATCTTCAAGAAAAGGCAGATCGGCATCATTTTGACTTCCAACTTGGGGGCGGGGCGTCAAATTTGCGCTTGTATCCGGTTGACGGGCGGGGCTATTTCCGTTCGCATTAAAATCCAGATTGAACAGGCGCGTAAGCTCAAGAAGTGGATCTTGATCTTTCGTGGCCGGTCTCTCGGGACGAGAAGCATTGCGATCATTATCGGTCATAGTTTTTCCCACATAGTCGGTTACGCAATCTGTTATTTATTGCATTCTGCCGGACATCAAGCGGATTCACCCTAACAATCCGAAATTCTGCTTTATTATCATATATATACTAGATAACGCCAATCAAGTCAAAGCTATGCAAGCTTGTCTTTTCGTCGTCGTTATCAGCGCATTTCTACCGGAGCATCGACGCCAATGATACCCAAAGCAGATGACAGAACATCGGATACGGCCTGAATCAAACCTAGTCTCGCTAAAGACAATTCTCTATCGTTAAGCTTGATAAAACGTAAATCTTCATTTTCTGTCCCTTTATTCCAGTGACCATGGAAGAAAGAGGCCAAATCATAAAGATAAAATGCCAGCCGGTGTGGCTCATAATTGAGCGTTGCTTGCTCAATAACGCGAGGATACTCGGCAAGCTTCTTTATGAGAGCAATTTCGCCCGCATCTGTCAATTTTTCCAGGTGCGAGACAAGTTCTTCTCTTGAAAAGTTGGAGAGATTGAGAAGTTCTTCTGCCTTTCTGAAGGTGGAGTGACATCTCGCACAAGCATATTGAACATAAAAAACGGGGTTATCTTTTGATTGCTCTGTTACCTTTGCAAAATCAAAGTCAAGTGGCGCATCGCTTTTTCTGTAAATCATCATGAAACGGACAGGATCTCTGCCCACTTCATCGACAACGTCGCGCAGCGTAACAAAAGAGCCAGCTCTTTTTGACATGACAACCGGCTGTCCATCGCGAAGCAATTTTACCAATTGGCAAAGAAGCGCTGTCAGCTTGGCTTTACCACCCGATATAGCTTTTGCGACTGCTTGCAGACGTTTGACATAACCACCATGGTCGGCACCTAGAACATAAATCATTTCGTTGAATCTACGTTCGAACTTGTTCCGGAAATAGGCGACATCTGCTGCAAAATAGGTGTAAGAGCCGTCAGACTTAATAAGTGGCCGATCCTGATCATCACCAACATCCGTCGAGCGGAACAATGTCTGCTCCCGGTCTTCCCAGTCTTCTGAGGCTTGCCCCTTTGGGGGTGGTAGCGTGCCTTTATACACATAGCCCTTCAAAGTAAGATCGTTGATGGTACTGCGGATTGCCTTGGCGTTATCGGCATGCAAGGTTTTTTCTGAAAAAAAGACGTCGTGATGTACGTTAAGTGCTGCAAGATCATCACGGATCATCCGCATCATCGCATCAACTGAACGTTCTTTTATAAGCGGTAACCTCTCTTCCTCGGACATTGCGAGAAGTTTGTCACCGAATTCTTTTTTTAGGGCTTCACCAACCGGTACAAGATAATCACCAGGATAAAGGCCGTCGGGAATTTTACCGATATTTTCTCCCAGTGCTTCGCGATAGCGTAGAAAAACAGATTTTGCCAATACATCAATCTGTCCGCCGGCATCATTGATATAATATTCTTTTACAACGTCATGGCCGGTGAATGACAAAAGATTGGCGAGAACATCACCGACAACCGCTCCACGACAATGACCGACATGCATCGGTCCGGTCGGATTGGCAGAAACATATTCAACATTTACTCTCTTTCCGAGTCCAAGCTCCGAACGACCGAAACTGCTACCCGATTTGATAATAGTTTTTAATACGTTTCGCCAAAATCCGTCCGTCAATCTCAAATTAATGAATCCAGGGCCAGCGACATTGACAGATTCGATATCTTTGTCTGTTTCAAGAAGAGTAGCAATCCTTTCGGCCAAGGCACGTGGATTGCAGCCGACCGATTTGGATAAAACCATTGCAGCATTTGTTGCAAGATCGCCATGTGAAGGGTCGCGCGGTGCTTCAATACTCATTCGGCTCAAATCAAGAGGCGAACCGTCTTTGGTTTTGATATCAGAATGTTGAAGCAATTCTTTAATTTTTTGCTCGAATTCATTAAATATATTCATCATGGGAATCCGTGTTGTTCTCACCTTCGTTTAGGACAAAAGAGTCGTGCGGTCAAACAATCGTCGATATTCGCGCAGCGCATAATTGTCTGTCATGCCTGAAAGGAAGTCGGAAATTATTCGTGCCCGTTTATCGGTATTCAAGTTTATTGTCGTATTATACCATTCTTCCGGCATTGCATCAGGGTGTTCATAATAAAAGTCGAACAACTCGGAAACAATTTTTTCCGCTTCGCTTCTACGATTCCAAACATATTCATGATGATACAGATTATCATACAAAAAGCGTTTAAGCTCACGTTCGGCTTTTGCCATTTTAGGAGAAAACCGGACAAGTTGGTGACCGGCATTATGAATATCGTCGATGCTGACAGGCGAAAGCTCGTCGATGAGTTCAAGTGAATGGTTGATGACATCTTCAACCATCAGGGTTATTTGCCGACGGACAAGCTCGTAGCCTCTACGTGTTCTATCAAGATCGGGATAATCTCGTTTGATGCTGCCAAGAATATTGGATGTCAATTCAACATTTTCAAACTGCGTCAAAGAAAGAAGGCCGGATCGTAAACCGTCGTCGATGTCATGAGCGTTATATGCAATATCATCTGCTATTGCTGCGCATTGCGCTTCAAGACTGGCAAACCTATCAAGTTCAAGGTTCTGAAGTTTATTATATTCAATGAGAGTAACCGGTATCATCGGGTTTTTGGCAGCAGGACCTGTAAGCGGGCCATTGTGTTTTGCAAGCCCCTCCAGAGTTTCCCATGTGAGGTTTAGTCCGTCAAAACGCGGATAGCGATGTTCAAGTGATGTGACAATGCGCAGGCCTTGGGCATTGTGGTCAAAACCGCCAAAAGGCTTCATTTTTTCGTTTAATGCGTCTTCACCGGCATGCCCGAATGGCGTGTGTCCGAAGTCGTGAACAAGCGCTATCGCTTCGGCAAGGTCTTCGTCGAGACGCAATGCCCGCGCGAGCGCCCGGGCGATTTGTGACACTTCAAGACTATGTGTGAGACGCGTGCGATAAAGATCACCTTCATCAGCAATGAAAACTTGCGTTTTATGATTGAGCCGCCGGAACGCGTTCGAATGGATGATACGGTCGCGATCACGTTGGAATGCGGTACGTGTCGGACTGGACGGTTCGTCAACAAGCCGTCCACGACTTTTTGAGGGATCACTCGCATAGGGTGCACGCGGGCGATAACCGAAGCCTATCTCATTTATATCCATTGCAAGTTTTCCAATCGAGACCTAGATTCATAAACGGATATCTTTTATCCGATATTCGGTGTTACGAAAACAGTCTGATGCATGGAGGTGTTGATTATGGGTATTGAAGTTACCGATTCGGCGGTTAAACGTATAGCGCGGATTTTGGCTGGTGAACCGGACAAAACCGCGTTGCGCATTTCTGTCGAAGGAGGTGGGTGTTCCGGCTTTTCCTACAAATATGATCTTGTCAGCGAACCTCCCGCAGATGACGATCTGGTAATCACAAAAGACGGAGCAACAATATTGATAGATTCGGTATCTCTACCCTTTATGGATGGATCGGAAATAGATTTCGTCGACGACCTTATGGGGCAGGCATTCAAAATCAACAATCCCAATGCTGTTTCGTCCTGCGGCTGTGGTGCAAGTTTTTCAATTTAGTCGCATTTTTTTGAAAATTAAGCGGTTGTGACCGATTTTTAATTTAACTCCGTTAACGCCAACATTTTTTAACGCAGACAGAAAAACAGATGACACTTGAATCTCGCCTCAAATGCACTGCAAGGATAGTCGTTCCGGCAAGTTTTTTTGCTTTATGGGGCGTCTTAAGTGTTTTTAATGCAAATGCCGAAGACAAAAAACCGGAATTGAATTTTGCAGCGCCGCAACAGACTGATCAGGATAATAAGCCAAAACAGGGCAGCGAGCCTAAAGGCGCAAATACGTCGACAACTGTGCATAGCCCGGCAACGAATAAGACGCCGAACATTTTAACTGATCCGGTGAAAGCACAACAACCGGTTAACACACAGCAAAAGGCCGAGCTTACTCTCAACGCCCGTTTGACCGATAAAGGTTCCGATATCTCGCGTGGATTGATCTGGCGTATTTATGAGCCGATCTACGGGGTTGATAACAAATTGCCACTTGTTACTTCCGCTGAAGGGGGCAGCGCCCATTTCTCCCTCGATCCGGGGAGTTATATCGTCCATGTATCATTCGGTCATGCCAGTGTAATGCGCCGGATAACTGTTCGTGCCGAGCAAAAATTGTCGGAAACACTGGTCTTGGATGCAGGTGGTTTAAAACTTAATGCGACAATGCCCGAAGGTAAAATCAACCCGCAATATTTACGCTTCTCAATCTATTCGGATGATAGTGAAAATGACGATACCGCGTTGATTTTGTCAGACGTAAAAGCAGGCGAAGTTATACGATTGAAAACCGGTACCTATCATATCGTCTCGAATTATGGATCTGCCAACGCCATTTCGCGCTCTGATATCAGAGTTGATGCCGGGAAAATTACTGAAGCCACAATGCAGCATCATGCTGCGCTTATCACTTTGAAACTTGTTCGCCAGCAAGGGGGCGAAGCACTGGCAGACACAAGTTGGTCAATAACAAATGATTCCGGTGATATTATTCGTGAAACTGTCGGCGCTTATGCCACTCTTGTCCTTGCCGAGGGTGATTATATTGCAATCGCGAAGAACAAAGATCAAATTTATCAGAAAGAATTTTCTGTGACTTCCGGACGCGATGAAGATGTCGATGTCGTTACAACCGCCCAACCTGCTCCACCGGTTGACGATTCAATGGATTGAAAGCTCTTTTATTGACGGACGTAAAGCCCCGGACAGCATCACAAAACGGGGAGGTTAGATCAGCAATCAAATTGCTGATAATGATGTCATGGCTTCATGTTGAAGTCCTAAACAATGCGACTCTTTTGCCTGACTGACATTCAAGGAAAGCTCTAAGCAAGCTGCTCAAAGCGCATAGAACTGATGTAATCCTTAAATAGCGTTTACTGATAAAGGCCCGTTTTCGGTCCTCATCTTGTGTCCAAAAACGCGACTTTAAAAAAATCTGGCAGACAAATGATTCATCTGCCAGATACTCAAAATCAATCAATCTTCTTCGTTAGAGCGGCGAAGGTCAGGTGGTGTTGCTTCCTCTTTCAGGGTAGCAATGACTTTTTCAAGTGGTAAAGACACCTGTTCCTGACTACCTAGGCGTCGCATATTTACCGAGCCATCATCAGCCTCTCTTTTGCCACAAACCAGGATAACCGGTACTTTTTGTAGCGAATGTTCGCGTACCTTGTAGTTGATCTTCTCATTTCTGAGGTCAGTTGTTGCAATTAGACCGGCAGCTTTGAGTTTTTTGACGACTTTTTTGGCGTAATCGTCAGCTTCCGATGTAATCGTTGCAACGACAACCTGAAGAGGCGAGAACCATAAGGGCAAATGTCCTGCATAGTTTTCCAAAAGAATTCCGAGGAAGCGCTCCATCGAGCCACAAATTGCACGGTGGATCATGACAGGTTGGCGTTTTTCGGAATCTTTATCGATATAGAAAGCGCCGAACCTTTCCGGCAAATTGAAGTCGACCTGCGTAGTTCCGCATTGCCATTCACGACCGATCGCATCTCTTAGCGTGTATTCGAATTTAGGACCATAAAATGCACCTTCTCCCGGAAGAATGCCGGTCTTGATACGTCCATTCGATTTTTCTTCAATTGTTTTCAGAACTTCCGACATGACGCTTTCTGCATGATCCCACAATCCGTCGGATCCCACGCGTTTTTCCGGACGCGTCGATAATTTTACAGTAATTTCATTAAAACCAAAATCAGCATAGGTGCTTAAAATCAGATCATTAATTTTGAGGCATTCGTCTGCAAGCTGTTCGTCAGTGCAGAAAATGTGTGCGTCGTCCTGTGTGAAACCGCGAACACGCATCAAGCCGTGCAGCGAACCGGATGGTTCATAACGGTGGACTACACCGAATTCGGCAAGTCTGATAGGCAATTCGCGGTAAGATTTAAGCCCATGTTTGAAAATTTGCACATGACCAGGGCAATTCATCGGCTTCAAAGCGTAAACGCGATCGTCATCGGCGTCGTCACCGGCTGGCGTTACCTTGAACATGTTTTCTTTATACCATTCCCAGTGCCCCGATATTTCCCACAAGGATTTATCGAGAACTTGCGGCGCATTGACTTCCGCATATCCCTGATCATCGAGACGACGGCGCATATAGCTCACGAGATTCTGGAACATTTTCCAGCCTTTTGCATGCCAGAAAACAACACCCGGACCTTCTTCCTGAAAATGGAACAGATCCATTTCACGCCCTAAACGGCGATGATCGCGCTTTTCGGCTTCTTCAAGCATATGCAGATAGGCAGCAAGGTCCTTTTCATTAGCAAAGGCGGTACCGTAAATGCGGGTTAACATCGGATTATTCGAATCGCCTCTCCAATAGGCACCGGCGACCTTCATCAATTTAAAGGCATTTCCGATCTGCCCTGTTGATTGCATATGAGGACCGCGACAAAGGTCAAACCAGTCTCCCTGGTGATAGATTTTCACATCCTCGTTTTCCGGAATTGCATCTACCAATTCAACCTTGTAGAGCTCGCCTTTATCCGCAAAAATCTTTTTGGCCTTTTCACGCGGCAATACTTCTTTCGTAAATTTCGCATTGCGCCGGATAATTTCATGCATTTTCTTTTCAATTACCGGCAGGTCTTCAGGCGTAAAAGGCTGATTACGAGCAAAATCATAATAAAAGCCGTTTTCAATAACCGGGCCAATAGTGACTTGTGTACCCGGAAAGAGTTCTTGCACAGCTTCGGCAAGAACGTGCGCACAATCATGACGGATGAGTGCAAGTGCACGGGGATCATCGCGGGTAACAATCTCGATCGAACCAGATTGCCCCAAAGGGTCGGACATATCACGCAAGACGCCGTCAAAACTGTAGGCAACAGCATTTTTTGCCAAAGATTTGGAAATTGATTGAGCAAGTTCCAGTCCGGTCATATTTGCCGGATAATCGCGTTTTGAACCGTCAGGAAATGAAATAGAAACCGTGGAAGACATAAAATTACTCCTAATCCAGTCCCGCCAACGAATGCGGGTGGGGGTGTCGATTGCTTCATTTACTGAAAACGAAGCGGTTTAATGAAAAGTCCTTTTAATTTTTCTTTTGATAAAAAGAAAGCCTTAATTACTGCTTCTTTGTGGCTATTTTCCAATAACGCCACGGCATATACCAGTGATAAGTTGCGCCAAGTCGTGTGGGCACAGGATCGAAACCATGTGTTCCGAACGGGCCGCAGCGCATAATGCGGAATAATCCCATCCATGAACCGGCCCAAAGCCCATATCTTGCAATTGCTTCATAAGTATATTCGGAACACGTGGGTAAATGTCGACATTGGTTGCCGATAAAGCCCGAAAGCGTGAGTTGATAAAGGCGGATAAGAGACGTTCCGATAAGCCGCCCCGGCGTTTTTCGCCAAGGACCTTGATAGTTCCGGCTTACCGGTGTTGCCTTCTTTTCAGCCATTTTGTCGGGATTCAATCTGATCGATACAATCGACCACTGCGTCAAAAGTAAGCATAGTCGAGGGCTGACGGGCTTTATAATTCTTTATTGGTTCAAGGCAGGCAAAGTCCGCAAATTTTCCTGTTGGAACCGGCCCATCTTCTGTCAGCATGCGGTAGACGGTATCTCGCAAAGAGCGTAGTTCGTTGGCGCTTAGGCCGATAACGTGACTTGCCATGAGCGAAGATGAAGCTTGCCCTAATGCACATGCACGCACAACATGGGCAAACTCTGTTACGACACCATTTTTCATTTTTAGATCAACGGTCACAGTCGAGCCGCAGATCCTCGAATGTTTTTGGGCTGTAGCGTCGGGCTTATCTAAACGGCCTATTTTATCTATATGCGCCGCGTATCCCAGAATTTTATCGTTATAAATTTCGTCAATCATATTTTGTTGCTCGAAAACAACCTGTTTTTTGTGATCTCACTTTGATTCTCAATATATGTGTTTATATAGGAGTAGTCGTTATAACTACCAAGTTTCTTTGGTAGTCAATTGGAGTCTATTTATGCAATCTGTTCGAAAAAGTGCACCCCATTCGGTTAATCAGGCGATGAACCAACGTCCTAGCCGGGAAGAAGCAGAAGCTGCAGTACGCACTTTGTTACTGTGGGTAGGGGAAAATCCCGAGAGAGAGGGACTTGTCAATACTCCAAAGCGGGTTATCAAGGCCTATGAAGAAATGTTTGCCGGTTATAACCAATCACCGGAAGAAATTTTGGGGACGGTGTTTGACGAAGTATCAGGCTATAATGATCCTGTCCTGATTAAAGATATTCCATTCTACTCCCATTGCGAGCACCATATGGTGCCGATCATCGGAAAAGCCCACGTCGCCTATTTGCCTGATGGTAAAGTCGTCGGTCTATCCAAGATACCGCGTGTGGTCGATGTATATGCCAAACGTTTGCAAACGCAAGAAAGCATAACTGCGCAGGTTGCAGATGCCCTTTACAAATATTTGAAACCGCGCGGTGTTGCTGTTCTCATTGAAGCCGAACACATGTGCATGGCAATGCGCGGCGTAAAAAAACAGGGCTCTACGACAATTACAGCAACATATCGAGGCTATTACAAAGACAATGTCGAGGCGCAGGTCAATTTTGTTAAAATGATACGCGGCTTCTGATGGTGACGAGGATAAAAATTGTCTGAACAAAAATGTAATCGGGAAGAGGGGACACAGTTTTCCCCCAAATTCGATGAAAAGGGTCTCATCACTGCAGTGGTTACCGGCGCAACTGACGGTAATCTTCTGATGGTTGCATTTATGAATGAAGAGGCATTGGCGCTTACTCTTGAGACGGGGATTGCCCATTATTGGTCGCGATCTCGCCAAAAAATATGGAAAAAAGGTGAAAGCTCGGGAAATCTTCAGCAAATTGAAGAGATTCGGGTTGATTGCGATCAGGATGCACTCTGGCTCAAAGTCCATGTGCAAGGTGCCGGTGCAACCTGCCACACGGGTCATAAAAGTTGCTTTTATCGGCATCTGGAAATGAGTAATGGCGTTGCCACGCTCGAAGAAGATGATAAGAATCTCATGTTCGATCCTGATGAGGTTTATAAAACCTGAAATTCGTAGGACAATCATGGTCAAAACCGATTTTTACGGGAATGTTCGAATAAATATTCCCCTTTTTTCAAAAAAGGTCTTGTTTTGCTTCTGTCGATTTGTTAAATGCCGCCAGCTGATAAATTATTGGCTCTTACACGTGCGGTCGTGGCGGAATTGGTAGACGCGCAGCGTTGAGGTCGCTGTGGGGAAACCCGTGGAAGTTCGAGTCTTCTCGACCGCACCATTTTCTTTTTGGGCGAGTGGCGAAAATTTTTGGGGTCAGGGTTGAAAACTTTCAACTTCTAAAGCGCTATTTACCCGACTGAAATTTGTTCTCGAAAGTATGGAAATCACGATTCCATCGCTTGATTAATTTTCAATCCTTTGAATAAAACCCAATTTTATTGTGTGGAAGAAAATCTATTTTTTATTAATTTAAGACAGCGTCCGAGCGTTTACAGTTCAGAAAATTGGCATTAAAATTTCTATTTAATAAAATTGCCAGCCACATTTTCGTTTTCAGATGATTACTTTTTACTTCACGTATCTTTTTAGTAAATGTTTAATTTTTCAATAGAAATTAATTCTTATATTTTATTTATTCGCTATTGAATTTTAAAAATATTCATAACAACAGACATATTATTGCACATATCATCACTATATTTTTTGAACTTGGCGTTCACATTGTTATTTTCAACTGTTTGTTTAATAAAAGGCAACTTTGCAAACACAATGATGAATGATAATGTGACGCGCCGAACTTGGTTTTGGATACATTCCTGTTTAGTGGAATTAGAATGGAGACTGTTTTATGGCTGCAAAAGGTAAGACAAAATGGGGTTGGATAGCAGTCGGTGTGATTGTTGTAGTTGCAGCCTATAGCGGCTTGAAAACCTATCTTCACCCGGGATTGCCTGAAGGCATTGCTATGGGGAACGGGCGTATAGAGGCCACAGAAATCGATATCGCTTCGAAACTTGCTGGACGTATTCAGGATATTACCGTGAGAGAGGGCGACTTTGTCCATATCGGAGACGTCGTCGCGCATATGGATACCGATAATTTGAGAGCTCAATTACGGGAAGCTGAAGCCCAATTAAAACGGGCAGTCATTAATGTCGATACTGCAAAGATGGAAGTCGAACAGCGTCAGGCTGAACAAGAAGCAGCCGAAGCGACTGTTGCACAAAATGAAGTCCAGCGGGATAATTCCAATAGACGTTATCAACGTTCAGCAACATTGCAGCAAAAAGGCACTGTATCGACGCAGGTTCGGGACGATGATCAGGCAACATATGACGGCGCACTTGCTGCAGTTGCAGCGTCAAAGGCTCAATTTGCTGCAGCGAAAGTTGCCGTTTCAACGGCAAAAGCGAATGTTGTAAATGCCGAAGCGGCTGTTGATGCAGCCAAGGCAACGATTGAACGCATTCAATCGGATATTAATGATAGCGAGCTTAAGGCGACGAGATCCGGTCGCATACAATACCGTATTGCTCAACCGGGAGAAGTCGTGGCAGCAGGTGGTCGGGTGCTTAACCTCGTCGATCTCGGTGATGTTTACATGACGTTTTTCTTGCCCACAAAAACAGTTGGGAAAATTGCTATCGGCACCGAAGCGAGAATTGTGCTTGATGCAGCACCGCAGTACGTCATTCCAGCTAATATTTCATTTGTGTCCGATGTCGCGCAATTTACGCCGAAAACGGTTGAAACAGCTGAAGAACGTGCAAAGCTGATGTTCCGTGTTCGTGCACAAATCCCGCAAGATTTGCTGGAAAAATATATCAAACAGGTCAAGACCGGTTTGCCCGGCGTGGCTTATGTCAAAACTGATCCCAATGCAAAATGGCCGAAGATTGTTAGCACACCTGTGGTTAAATGACAGACTCAACCGAAACGAAAATCCAGCCAACTAATGCACCAGTTGTAAAACTGAGCGGTGTCCGCTTGGTTTATGGTGAAAAAGTTGCGCTTGACGGGATTGATCTCGACGTACCGTCCGGCAAAATGATTGGTATGATCGGCCCTGATGGTGTTGGTAAATCAAGTCTTCTATCGCTGATTACCGGCGCACGCGAGATACAGGAAGGGACTGTCCGCGTTTTGGACGGCGATATGCGGGACAAACAACATAGGCTCGATGTCTGTCCGGATATTGCCTATATGCCGCAAGGACTGGGAAAAAATCTGTATCCAACCCTGTCTGTTCAGGAAAATGCCGATTTCTTTGCAAGGCTTTTCGGGCAAGATAAAAGAGAACGTGAGGCACGGATTGCGGAGCTTTGCGAAAGGACCGGTCTCAACGGTTTTGAAAGTCGCCCTGCGGGAAAGCTTTCGGGTGGCATGAAACAGAAGCTCGGCCTTATTTGCTCCCTTATCCACGACCCGAAGCTTCTTGTACTTGATGAACCAACGACGGGTGTTGATCCGCTTTCCAGAAGACAATTCTGGGATCTGATAGATGATATCCGGAAAGAGCGCTCAGATATGAGCGTGATGGTTGCTACAGCCTATATGGAGGAAGCTGCGCGGTTTGATTGGTTGATCGCCATGTATAATGGCAAAATTCTTGCAACTGGTACACCGGACGAGCTGCTTAAAAAAACCGGAACGCCTAATCTCGATGAAGCATTCATTGCTCTGATGCCCGCTGAAGAACAAAAAGGGCATGTAGAAGTTATTATTCCTCCGCGAAAAGAATCCGGCAACGAGGATATAGCTATCGAGGCAGATGGATTAACACAGCGTTTTGGTGATTTTACTGCCGTCGATCATGTCAGCTTTCGTATTAAAAAAGGTGAAATTTTCGGATTTTTGGGGTCGAACGGGTGCGGTAAAAGCACCACGATGAAAATGTTGACAGGGCTGTTACCAGCAACAGAAGGTACCGCAAAACTGTTTGGCAGACAGATTAACGCCAACGACATGGAGACGCGTCGCCATGTCGGTTACATGAGTCAGGCCTTTTCGCTTTATGCCGAATTAACTGTGCTCGAGAATCTGGAGCTGCACGCAAAGCTTTTTGAAATTCCGGCTGATAAAGTCAAGGCGCGTATGCAGGCAATGATTGACCGCTTCGAGCTTAAGGATGTGCTCGATGCGATGCCGGATTCATTGCCGCTTGGTATCCGGCAACGCATGTCGCTCGCCGTTGCATTACTGCATGAACCGGAAATTCTGATACTTGACGAACCGACATCGGGTGTGGATCCGATTGCACGCGATCAGCTGTGGCAACAACTCGGTGAATTGTCACGCAACGATAATGTAACGATTTTCATTACAACACACTTTATGAACGAAGCGGAGCGTTGTGACCGTATTTCGCTCATGCATGCGGGTAAAGTGCTGATTACCGACAAGCCTTCGGCGATTGTCAAATCCAAAAATGCCGATTCGCTCGAAGAGGCATTTATTGAATATTTGCAAGACGCAATCGATAAGCAAAATGCCGAAAAGAAAGCAAAGGAAAATGCTTCCGCCAAAAAGGAAGACGCTGGCGCACTTAAAAAAGTTGAAGCAGTTGAAGATAAAACGGACGGTAAAAATAGCAACAAACCGGTTGATGTCACTCAATCGCATGGAAAACGCTTTAAACGACGCTTCGATTTTATGCGGATGATGAGTTATGCCAATCGCGAGGCACTCGAATTGCGCCGCGATCCGATCCGGGCAACAATGGCGTTGCTCGGCAGCGTCATTTTGATGTTCGTGATAGGTTACGGCATAAACACCGAAGTCGAGAATTTGACTTTTGCTGTGCTTGACCATGACCAGTCGGTTATCAGTCGTGACTATGTCCAACAAATCTCGGGTTCGCGTTATTTTATTCAAAAAAAAGACATTGTTGATTACGATGACCTTGATGAACGGATGCGTTCGGGCGAGATAAGTCTGGCGATCGAAATTCCTCCCGAATTCGGGAAGAATATGGAGAGGGGACGCAATGTCGAAGTCGGAGCATGGATTGATGGCGCTATGCCGCTTCGTGCGGAAACCGTTCGCGGTTACGTGCAGGGGATGCACGCCCTATGGCTGCAGAACAAAGCCAGGACGTTGAACGGAAAAGCCGCAACAATGGGGGACTACAGACTCGAGGTTCGATATCTCTATAATCCGGGTATCGAAAGTCTTACAGCTATGGTTCCGGCTGTTATACCTATTTTGCTTCTTATCATTCCCGCTATGCTTGCAGCTTTGTCTGTCGTGCGCGAAAAGGAAATGGGCTCGATTATCAATCTCTATGTGACGCCTGTAACAAGGCTCGAATTTCTGGTTGGTAAACAACTTCCTTATATCGGACTTGGTCTCATCAACTGTATATTGCTGTGGTTATTTGCTGTGTTCATATTCCGCGTGCATTTCACAGGCGGGATTTTAACCTTCATGTTGGCGGGGCTTCTCTATGTGGCTTTCTCGACGGCTTTCGGACTGTTGATTTCAACATTCATGAACAGCCAGATTGCCGCAATTTTTGGCGCCGCAGTTCTCACTATTTTACCGGCAACACAGTTTTGTGGTTTGATGGATCCGGTCAGCTCGCTTCAGGGAACGGGTCGTTTGATCGGAGATATTTATCCGACAACCTATTTTATTCTGATTTCGCGTGGTACTTTTGCGAAAGCACTCCAGTTCCACGATCTGGTCAGCTCATTCATCCCGCTTTTCCTTGCCGGACCAATTCTGGTCATAATAGCCTCGTGGCTTACAAAGAAACAGGCGAAGTAAAGTCATGAAGCTCAATCATATACTTGATCTCGGAATCAAAGAATTACTCGGCGTTTTTCGCGATCCGATGTTGCTGGTCTTGATCATTTACGCTTTCACAATATCGATTTATATTGCTGCAAATGCGACACCCGAAACACTGAACAAAACGCCTATCGCTATTGTTGATGAAGATAGTTCACCTTTATCAACACGCATTGCTACTGCGTTTTTGCCGCCTTATTTCATTACTCCGGAAGACATCAATCAATCCGAGCTTGATTCGCGTATGGATCAGGGGATTGATACATTTGCCGTCGATATTCCGCCTAACTTCCAGCGCGATGTACTCGCGGGCCGCTCACCGGCCATCCAATTGGATGTTGATGCAACACGCACAACACAGGCGTTGACGGGCTCGCAATACATACAGCAAATTGTCGACTCGGAAGTCAACGAGTTTGTCTCGCACTATCGCTCGAAAGAGCCACAGCAAGTTTCGTTGACTTTGCGCGCACGGTTCAATCCCGAATTGGAAAAATCATGGTTTGGCTCGATTATCAATGTGATTGATAATGTGACGATGTTATCCATAATTTTGACGGGGACTGCTCTTATTCGTGAACGCGAACACGGAACTGTGGAGCACCTTCTGGTAATGCCGGTGACGCCGACGGAAATTATGATATCAAAAGTGTGGTCAATGGGGCTTATTGTGCTCGTCGCGGCGACATTTTCTTTGGTTGTTATTGTCGAAGGATTGTTGAAAGTGCCGATAGAGGGCTCTGTAATGTTGTTTCTCGCCGGTACCGTGTTACATCTCTTCGCCACAACATCAATGGGCATTGCTCTCGCAACTGTTGCCGGCTCTATGCCCCAGTTTGGCCTGTTGCTTATGCTGGTTCTGATGCCGTTACAAATCTTGTCAGGTGGCATAACTCCGCGTGAAAGTATGCCTGAATTTATTCAGAACATAATGCTTGCGGCACCAAACACGCATTTTATTATGATGGCTCAATCAATTCTCTATCGTGGAGCCGGATTTACGGTTGTTTGGGAAAATTTTGCGGCTTTAGCAGTGATAGGATCTGTGCTATTTGCCTTCTCGCTCAATCGTTTCAGGGCTACGCTTAAATGATAAAAAACATTCTGGCTCGCTATTTCGGCCTTTTGGTCTGTGTTCTTTTTCTCGCAAGCTGCGGCGGGGCACGCGCTGTATTGTGGCATGGGAAGAATGCAACCCCTGCCACTGTTGGTGCTCGTAATGCTGCAATCGAGAAGCCGGGGAAACCGAAGGCGGTGATTCCTGTCTACGTCGCAACGAGCAGGCAAGCGCAGAATGATTATTCGGAACCTTTTGGTACAAAAAGATCGACCACTTTGAACTATGCACGCGTTGATGTCGGAATACCGCAACAGCATAAAAAGGGACTGGTAGAAACGAACGGCTATCGGCCCGACCTGAAGAAATATTTTTCGGCTGTCAATATGGTCAGGTATAGTGGCCGCGACGAATTCAAAAAGCAGCTTAATAAAGCGCTTGACCAAAAGCCGAAAGGGAAAAGAGAAATATTTCTCTTCATACACGGCTACAACAACAATTTTGCCGATAGCACATTCCGCGCAGCGCAGTTTTCTTATGATTATTCGCTGAACGCCGTTACTGTTCATTATTCATGGCCTTCGGGTGGATCAATCCCGCTTTATGTCTATGACCGTGACAGCGCGGATTTTGCGCGCGACGGGCTTGCTGATCTTCTGACATTGTTGAGTGAAACGGAAGCTAACGAAATTACCGTCGTCGCCCATTCCATGGGAAATTACGTAACAATGGAAGCGTTACGTAGCCTCTCGCTTCAGGGTAAACGTTATCCGATCGACAGAATATCAAGTTTCCTTATGGCAGCACCGGATATTGACGTTGACGTGTTCGAGCGCCAGCTCAAAGACGTCAAAAAAATGCCACAACCGACTGCAGTGCTTGTTTCCCGCAAAGACAAGGCCTTAGCAGTGTCCGGCCGTTTGGTCGGTGGGCACGCTCGTGTTGGAGACGGTTCAAGCATACCGTTGTTACAAAAAAATGGCATTGCGGTTCTGGATTTGTCCGATGTTGATGGCGGTGCACATAATGTCTTTGCTTCGTCGCCGACTTTGATGGCTCTTGCCCATGACGGGTCACTTTCGACTTCTATGATGAAAGAAACAAGCGAGACGGGCGGTCAGCAAATGATTGACGATAGTGGGAATATATTGCGCGGCACAACCAATCTCATTTTCTACACTCCGGCCAGAATAATTTCAGCTGTTAGCCAGAATTGATGTCTGACAGAGTTGAAAACGCCGTACAATGATCAAAAATAAATGCAAGAGGTTTCGTTTCTTTGCAATTGGTCTGTTTCATTAATAAAGTGTTTTCAAGACTATACCGGCTACTTCCACTTACGCTCGTGCTTATAGTCGCCACCTCAATTGCTGCTCCATCGGCTTATGCAATTGACCGAGATGCTTTTGTTAAACGTTTTTCGGAAGCTTTCGGAAAATCTGTTACTGTTTCCTATGGCAACGTGCTTGGCGACGGTGATCATCTTACACTTGATGATGTCCGGATAACAGGTACACCGATTTCACCCGATACGTCATTGGGTAAAGTGGAATTTTCTGGTATCAAGGAAGAAGACCATGGCGGTTATTCCGTCGAAAAAGTAGCAATACCCCAAATTTCCTATGTTTACGAAGGAAACACGATCAAAGTTGCCAATGTCACCTTTAGCAATGTGACACTACCTCCGAACAAAGGCCTTTATAACCAGAATATCGGTTTCCGGTATCAGAATGGTCAATTCAACAAGTTGGAATTGCAGGACAACGCCAAAAAACGTTTGGCTATGCTGGAAAAAGGCTCGGTTTCTCTTCATCCCTCTATTCGTGAAAACCCTATAGATTTTACAATCAATATCAAGAAAATAACTGTTTTTGTCGATAATTTTCCGGATGGTTCGACTAAAAAAGACTTTATTGCAATGGGATATAAAAATGCGACCGGACAGTTGGATCTCGCTGGTGCATATGGTGGCTATCTGTCCATGATGGGATTAGAACGCTTCCATCTGGTGCTGGATAAAGGTGGAATATTGGACGTCGGTATGAAAATGGACGGTATGACACTTGATTCACTCTTGACCGTTGTGACGCTTCAACGCGAAAACCAGCATGGTCATATAAAGTCTAGTCAGATGTGGCTCGGCATGCTCGCTCAAGTTCAACGTTATAACTTTTACGGTGGAAAGCTGCGTTTCGAGGATCATTCGCTTACCGGAAAATTGGTCAGTACCGAAGCCAAGCGAATGGGAATAGATGCGAATACACTGAAGACAAAATGGAAGACAAGTCTGCCCGGCTGGTTGGATTTTGCAAAAGGTACAAACTTCGAGGCCGACGCACAAAAAGCCATAACGTCTTATCTCGACGCTCCGCATTCGCTTGCAATTTCATCGACACCGATGGATCGATTGCCAGTCATTATGCTTGCAATTTCCGGAAAGCTCAACCCGAAAGAACTCGTTCGGGAGCTCAATCTGGAAATTACCTCCAACCGATAAATAGATAACGTACTCTTTCCTATTAGTTCGGAAATCGATTTTTGGCGGCATAACGGCAAAGAAAAACTTTATCTATGAGCTAATGCATGTTTATCAAGGAGGAGTATAAGCACGAATTATGCAGAAATTTTGCACTCTGATTGGCGTATTGGAAGAGGTAGAATGTTCACCGGCGTTTATAGCTGATTTCGTCGTCAACAATCATGGTAATGCTCACGCTCATCGCTGACAAATAACGAAATGGATGAACAGTGATTAAAAGCAATTGATTGGTTTTACCAATCAAGCCACGACGAGAACTAAATATAAATTTATAACTCTTCTTCCTGTTTTTTGTGCTTTTTTAAAGTAAATTGTCGTCGTCCAATTCGTAAGCTAAATCTTTTCAATTGTATTCAGACATCAAAAGTATCCCCACGAAAGTGAGAAGTGAACCTGCATAGCTAAAGCACAGTTTGAACAGAAATATTTACCAAGAAATGCGAAATTTGGTGGAGCTAAGCGGAATCGAACCGCTGGCCTCTTGCGTGCGATGCAAGCGCTCTCCCAGCTGAGCTATAGCCCCGTTAAGAAATAACTTTAGGCGGTATTAAAGTGCAATGCCTAGAAGATCAAGTGCGATTTTCAATTCAAGTGAATTATCGCGTTAAATCATTAAAAAAGAAACAAAAAAAGGAGGCGAAAACCCGCCTCCTTTTATTTTTACTGCATTCAACCAGCTTTACGTGGTTCATCGAAGACTTCAACCGGTGGAAGTGTGCCAGTGAATTTTTCGATTTCCACGACCGCTGTCTGTCCACAATTAGCCTGAGCCAATTTTGACGTAGAAACACTGGTCGTCAAGTTGTTGACATCGCCATAGCGGCAAAGTGAATTCGGCTCTCTCGGGTTAACCGGATCATACCAACCACCTTCGTTGATACGAATAACGCCCGGGCGGATAACGTCGGTTACTTTGATACCGACAAGAATCTGTCCACGATCGTTATAAGCGCGAGCAATGTCACCATCTTTCAAACCACGTGCTTCTGCATCTTTCGGGTTAATCCAGCATGGTTCACGTCCGCCGATTGCATATTTCTCTCTCAATTTAGTACCGCACAATTGTGAGTGCAGACGATAAATCGGGTGATTGGATGCAATGTGAAGTGGATATTTTGTTGTCGGCCCGTCGAGACGTTCGATCGGCTCCATCCATGTGGGGTGGGGAGGGCAATCGTCATAATGCATCTTCTCGATGTTGAGCGAGTAGATTTCGATTTTCCCGGAAGGTGTACCCAAAGCATTGAGCAGCGGGTCTTCGCGGAAATCTGCGTAACGGACAAACTGTTTTTGCGCTTCCTTGACAGGGAAACCGAGTGCTTCTTCACTCTCCCAGAAAGTGTCAAAAACCGGCATCTCCATGCCTTTGGCACGAGATTCAAGACGGGCTGATTCATAGAAACTCTTGATCCAGTCCATTTCATTCATGCCATCAGTGTATTCGTCACGTTTACCAAGACGTTCACAGATATCGCTGAAAATGTCGAAATCGGAACGTGCTTCATACATTGGTTCAACGAGTTTCTTCATCGGAACGATGTGGCTCAATGCGTAGTCGCCCAATTGCTCGATATCATTGCGCTCGTAAGAGGTTGTTACAGGTAAGACAATATCTGCATGACGTGCCGATGCAGTCCATTGGAAGTCGTGGACAACAAATGTGTCGAGTTTTTTCCAGGCCTCAACCATTTCGTTACGGTTCTGCTGGTGCGAGAACGGATTACCGCCAGCCCAATAAACCATATGAATTTCAGGCAAGACAATGTCGGACCCGTTATACTTTATGGTTCTGCCCGGATGGAGAAGGGCTTCGACAAGGCGGCAAACAGGAATCGAGTTCGATTTTGGCTGACAGGCGGATTCAGTCGAACCGGGATGACAACCAGCGGGCAAATCCGTTACGGGAGCTGCAGGTCCATCAGTGATACCACCGAGAATAGGACTCGTTGCAGTCGGCGCGCCACCACTGCAATAGTGGTAGGAGAAGCCAAATCCGCCACCTGGCAAACCGATTTGTCCCAGCATCGAGCAGAGAGTGACCAACATCCAGTGGGCTTGTTCGCCGTGATGCTGACGCTGGATAGACCAACCGGCCGCAATCATTGTGCGGTTTTTAGCAAAATCGCGAGCGAGCTGTTTGATGATATCGGCATCAATGCCGCAAATTTTCGAAGCCCATTCGGCAGTTTTCGGTGTTCCATCTTCTTTGCCAATCAGATAGGCAAGGAATTTATCGAAGCCGACGGTATATTTTTTCAGAAATTCTTCGTCATGAAGTTTTTCCGCGTAGAGTGTATGGGCAATACCAAGCATCATGGCAACGTCGGTTTGCGGGCGAGGTGCCAGCCATTCACCGTTAAGGTACTGGCAGGTTTCTGTTTTGATAGGATCTATACAGATAACGCGGATACCGGCTTTCTTAACTTCTTCGAGGCCTACAAATGCACCGTGATCAGCGATCAACCAGCCGATCTGGTCTGTATTCACGGGATTACATCCCCAGAATACGAGCGTCTTGGTATTATCTCTTACAACGTCCCATGATGTGCATTGCTCATAGACTTCAAGAGACCCGACAACGTGCGGCAGAATAACCTGAGCGGCGCCGGTAGAATAATCGCCAAGCGAGTTTACGAAACCACCGGTTGTCTTCAACATTCTGCGCAACAATGTCCGGCAATTGTGGAATTTGCCAACGCTTTTCCAGCCATATGAACCACCGAAAAGTCCGTTCGAACCATATTTCTTGCGAACGCGTGTCAATTCGCCGGCAACAAGGTCAATAGCCTTATCCCAGCTTACGCGAACGAAGTCACCTGTTCCACGCCCTTCAGGATCGGCACCTGGACCTTTTTCGAGCCAGGCACGACGAACCATCGGATATTTAATACGCGAAGGCGAATAAATTGAATCCATCATGCCTTCCAACATCGGCGTTGGATGCGGGTCATGTTCCCAAGGTATAACTTCAACCAGACGGCCATGGTCAACACGGCCGCGGAAAACACCCCAGTGACTGCCCGACATAGTCAATTTGGAGGCGGGTTGAGCCTGTGCACCGCGACTGAGAAGTGAACCGCTCGCGGCACCGACCATGGTCAACATAGCACTACTTTTAAGAAATGAACGGCGGTTCATTTCCGGTAGGGTAATTTTTGTTTTGTCGAATGACATCGCATTCTCCTAGTGTTTAATGTTGTCTTGGTTGCCAAAGAGGCGACTAAAAGACGAAAGATAAATAATAAGCAACTCGACCAAATGGGCATAGAGACTGTGACTGGCCACTTTACCCAGCGCTGCATTCATTTCAGGTAGCCATAAAGCCAGACGTGCTATCATGTCGGCAATGGCATCCGTGTCATGTTGGCGAAAAGCTTCGGCCAAAGCGGCCAATTCCAAAGCTATATGATCGGCCGGTTCCTTGCAGGAAGACTTTACCGAAACGTCAAGTTTCGTCAGCACATCCAACATTTCAACATAAGGCGCTTGAAACAATCTTCCATTTTCATCCCGATAATAGCTTTCATAGGGAGGAACCGAAAGAGGTCCGGAAGCGCCATCAAACAAACTTATGTATTGTTGCGAAAGAAGGTGGTTGAGCTCTTCGACCGAATGATTGCGGAAAAAATCCGCAATCATTGTTGTCAATTCAACAGCTTGAAGCTCTTCACCAAATTCGCCCAGAAAAGTCATAACGGGAAGTGAACGACATTTCTCAACTGTTTCGATGCCGGGCGGTGCAATAAACAACTGGGCAAACCAGTCGATAATTGTGGCCTGAGCCTGATCTTCTTGAGTGGATATTTGTCGATTTTCGACCGACGACGTTTCTGATTGAGCAACAGCCATTAGTGTACCTCTTGATCTTCATTCACATCTTTTGAATGGTTCTGAAGATAGCTCAGGAGCAACCGGTATTGATCGGGAGTCAATGAAGTATAGCGCTTCATTGCATTGAGATTACCGATCCACTGGTTGGCAAGCAAATGCCCGGGTTCAGGTAGTGAATGGCAAACGCTACACGTCGCACTGAAAAGATCCGACGTGTACGACCACATATCACCGATCGAAACGTTGACATCCTTGTCACTTGTCCACAGTTCGACACTGACAGGGTACCACGTTTGCTTTGTCTCGGGATCTACAACGGCTTTTCCAAGCTTGTAGGACGCCATCGCTTTGTCACCCAACACCGCATACATAATTCGTTGGCCCTGTAAAGCATAGACAACCGAGGGGGCGCCAGCCATTTGCCAACCGTCAAGGCGAACTTTCAGCTTATCGCCTTTGTGGTCGAGCACGGCAAGTTTTGCTGCGGCCAGAAGTTTACCGTCCTCGTCCCCTGAACCATTTTCGTCAATATAGAACGGTTTTGTGTAGACTGCATATAGTGTGTCTGCACCTTTAACCGCGCTATCTGTCGATGTCGGCAAAGTAACATCAAGTTTGTTTGTCGTGGGTAGCATAACAAGCTTTGAAGTATGGTTGGATTCAGGCTGTCCGGGAGCCGGCAGATCAACACCTGGCAATGTTTTGATATAGGCAGCCATAGCACGAAGATCCCCGTCAGGAAGTTGCTTCGTATTTTTGATAACTTCCGCCATATCACCACCGGCGATTTTGTTAATCGGGCTTTGACCGGTTTTCAAATAGTTGAAAATCGAATTTTCAGCCCAGAATTTAATGCCTGTATCATCCTGACTGATGTTCGGGAAATGCCCTTTACCATCAGGAGTAGAACCGCCGCCATAACGTAGATTGCTCTTTATCACGCCCATAAAATTACGTGTCGAATGGCATTCTGCACAGTGTCCGGCACCTTCAACAAGATAACGTCCACGCTCAAGAAGAGCCTGTTCATCTTTAGTGTCTTTTGTGTCAGTGGTCGGAGTAACTTTCATTGGTGACAACGGTTTGCCATCAAGAAAAGCCAAGCGCCAAACACCAACGCCGCGACGCATATTGAACGGGAATTTCAAATCATGATCAGGTGCAACACCTTGCACAGGTTCGAGCGACTTGATGTAGGCAAAAAGATCGCGAACGTCATTTGCTGTCAAACGCTGATATGACGTGTATGGAAATGCCGGATAAAGGTTTTGTCCATCGGGCATGATGCCATTCGGCCCTACACCTTCACGGACCGCTTTAGTGAACTGTTCAAGTGTCCAGTTACCAATGCCGTCCTTTTTATCCGACGAAATATTAGGCATATAAAAACGCCCGAATTCTGTGTCCAATGCACGCCCGCCACCGAGTTTTAACGGGTTATCCTGATTGGGCGAAGCATGGCAAGTCGAGCAGTCACTGGCGACAAACACAATGCGCCCATTTTCCAAATCCGGCGCAGAATTGTCAGCAACGTCTCGTGTGGGATGAGTAAGTGACCAAGTGATCGGGGAGGTAAGGACAAAAAAACCTACGATCCCTATTACAACAAGGACCAAAAACCATCGGGTTAGCCGTTTCATATTTTTGGCATCCTTCTATACAACATTATATTCAATTTCTCTCTTCGTAACCTTTAAACCTGTTTCTACCTCCAAAACAGGCAAGCACTCCGGTTTGCGTTACATAAACGCAACGAACTATTCATAGTTGCAAAATATCACTATTTCGTGACAGAAAAAAATTTTCCCAAAAAAATAAAAAAAATTAAAATGCGCTGAAAAAACAGCAAGTTGTGAGTTAACATTTATCAATTACCAAAAAATGTGTCACGAAGGTATCCAATTTTGGTACATTAATAATTTTCACAATGAGAAAAATTGTAAAAGCGGATTTTTAAGCACAAGTTTTTAACATCATTTATTTTCGCTGATTCCGACCTCATAATTTTTCTATCAGTAAAATCTGCATAGCGTATATCAATCAGTTATGCTCAGCATGGTTTGTTTTCTAAATTATACTGTCATGTTTATTGTCCGTCATTTGCTTGGAATGCTTATGAGAAGTGACCGGTCTATCTGTTTTTAATTCGGTGCCGTAATTATTCTCATCACTTTTGCATAAAACTTCGGTAATGGTGGAGAAATTATGGCTAATCACCAATTTAAGGTTTGTTCAACAGCGCCCTCTCATCTGATAATCCCGTTCATACGGTCGGATACGCGATCATCCGGATGTAAACATCTACAAAAAAACCTTCAAAAATTTGGTCAAGCTACGCTGAGTGTGAGGGAACATTTTGTTGGTAACCTCGGGTTTTTTGATTTCATGAAAAGAGGAAATAATTAAAATAGCTGGCTGTTTGAAAGTATCAGTCAATCAACCGTAGAGTGTATGAAAGTCAGCCAAAGACTATTTTGACCAAAAAAATACTTTGGATCATGATCCGGAACATAAGTTGTCCGGATTATTAAAAAATTTATTTTCAACAATTGATAAATTTTGAAAATTCAATAATTTTAGGTATGCATTCGCCTTTTTTTCCATAAACGAAACAATATAGAAAAGTTAAAAATATAACAGTACGATTGAGGTGGAAGTTTTATTTTTATCAATACAAAATCCAATATATATTTTTGATAATAAGTTCGAAATAATCAAAAAACAACTTGTTTGATTACAAAAACAATCCATATCTCGAAGGGTGCGCTTTCGGGCGCCCACTGTAAAATTCGTCAAAAAACCACTGTTGGAATGCGTGGACCAACTGAACGAGTTCGGAAAATATTCATGTGTTCCTAGCCAATGAAGGAGACCATCATGGCAAAGACGATGCAAGCCGCGGTTGTGCGTGAATTTGGAAAGCCCCTTACCATTGATGAAGTACCGATTCCCGAACCCGGGGATGGAATGATCCAGGTCAGTGTCCAGGCATGCGGCGTATGTCACACAGATCTACATGCCGCACATGGCGACTGGCCCGTAAAACCGAATCCTCCGTTTATTCCGGGGCATGAGGGGGTAGGCTATGTTTCTGCAGTTGGCCGAGGAGTCAAACATGTAAAAGAAGGCGACAGGGTTGGCGTGCCATGGCTTTATACGGCATGTGGATGTTGTTCACACTGCCTTGCCGGTTGGGAAACCCTTTGTGAAAATCAGCTAAATACAGGTTATTCGGTTAATGGTGCTTTTGCCGATTACGTCGTTGCCGATCCGAATTACGTCGGACATTTGCCGAAGGATATCGGGTTTAATGAAATTGCCCCGATCCTGTGTGCCGGCGTCACTGTATATAAAGGTTTGAAAGTTACCGATGCCAAGGCTGGCAATTGGGTAGGAATTTCGGGAATTGGTGGCCTTGGACATTTAGCTGTCCAATATGCCAAAGCTATGGGATTCAACGTTGCAGCAATCGACGTAGCCGATGACAAGATAGAACTTGCCAAAGAGCTGGGTGCCGATATCGGCATCAATGTGACAAAATATAGTGATCCGACTACCGAATTGCGTAAACTGACCGACGGCGGCGTTCACGGTATGGTTGTTACGGCTGCATCACCAAAGGCATTTGAACAAGCTTTGGGTATGGTCCGACGTGGCGGAACACTGGCGATGAACGGCCTTCCGGCTGGTAGTTTCCCCGTCTCGATTTTCAATATGGTGCTCAATGGTGTAACCCTTCGCGGGTCAATCGTCGGCACCCGACTTGATTTACAGGAAGCTCTGGATTTCGCAGCTGCGGGTAAGGTCAAATCGCATATTTCGACTGATAAACTTTCTGACATCAATCATATCTTTGATGATATGATGGCAGGAAAGATCGAGGGACGTGTGGTCCTTGATATGACAAAATAAAACTTAAAAAATTTTGATATCAAAATTTCACGGGCCTGATTTTTTGGGCCCGTTTTTTTAAAAACTCTCGTTGGTTTAAAAAATTGTTGGTACCGACGAACTCTCCGGATTTTCCCGTTCGATTATAAAGATTTATAACCGCTGAAGAAGCGGGTAGAGCGATGCTGGCACCGTCCATTTTAGTGATGCATACTATATTTCGCTCGTTAATTAAAACCGTAGCATCTAACCGGTAAAATAGTTTCAACATCCGAAATCGCGATTTTTATTTATCTTCAAGAGTTTCATGTCAGGGCTAGATGTCCCACGACCTCTAATTCGGAATGAATTTCGGCAGAATTTAAAACGGCTTATCAGAGATAATTTCCCGATGAATGACGTTTTGAAAATACGATTTGCCATTAGTCATTATCGTATCGGGCACGGAAAATCAGGCTTAACCGGGTGATAGATAATAACCGAAAGTATAACTGGCCTTTTGATATTATTCACAGGTAAAATTTTTGTTTTCGTCAATACTGTAGACAAATCTATCCGGTTAATAATAAATAATCGGACGCTTTTTGTTTGCAGTGGAGGTAGCAAAGAGCAGCTTATTTCTGGCAGGAATATTTACCGGAGGAGGGGAATATGGCCACCAAAAGAATTCCGTTGACGTTCAGACAGACAATCATATTAATTTCGTTAGCGATATTGGGTGCTTTTTCATTAGGATATATAGCACTCGAGCGAGGCGAAACGATTAACGCGATGTGGATCGTCGTTGCAGCGGTCTGCGTCTATCTTGTTTCTTATCGCATTTACGGGCTTTTTATTTCCAATATTGTGCTGAAAGCCGATAATACGCGGATGACGCCGGCTTACCGTCGTAACGACGGTCTTGATTATGTACCAACGGACGAAAAAATTCTTTTTGGGCATCATTTTGCCGCTATTGCCGGTGCCGGACCACTCGTTGGTCCGGTACTTGCCGCACAAATGGGCTATTTACCGGGGCTCTTATGGATTTTAGCCGGCTGCGTTCTTGCCGGAGCCGTACAAGATTTTATGGTGTTGTTTATATCGACACGCCATGACGGGCGTTCACTTGGTGAACTTGTTCGTGAAGAGATGGGTAACGTCGCTGGTGTGATTGCTCTGATTGCCTGTTTCATGATTATGATTATCATTCTCGGCGTTTTGGCAATGGTTGTTGTCAAGGCGTTGGCGGGAAGCCCTTGGGGCACTTATACCGTTGGTTTTACAATCCCGCTGGCTTTTTTTATGGGGGTCTATTTACGCTATTTTCGTCCGGGACGAATTGGCGAAGTGTCAATAATCGGCTTGGTGCTTTTATTGTTCGGAATCGTTTCAGGCGGTTGGATAAAAGATAGTACCTATGCAAGCTGGTTTACGTATGAAGCAACAACATTAACCCTCTTCATAATAATTTACGGGTTTATTGCGGCGGTTTTGCCGGTCTGGCTATTGCTTGCTCCGCGTGATTATTTGTCTACTTTTCTTAAAATCGGAACGATTGTTGCCTTGGCAGTGGGAATAATAGCGGTACGACCGATGTTGGAAATGCCGGCTCTCACCAAATATGTGGATGGTAGCGGACCCGTATGGGGTGGAAACCTCTTTCCATTTTTGTTCATTACCATTGCCTGCGGTGCTGTTTCGGGTTTTCATGCACTTATTTCCTCGGGAACCACCCCCAAAATGTTAGCCAATGAAGACCAAGCCTGCTTCATTGGTTATGGTGGCATGCTGATGGAATCCTTTGTCGCCATTATGGCGTTGATCGCGGCAAGTGTGATCAATCCGGGTGTATATTTTTCGATGAACGCACCGTTGAGTGTCCTTCTTCCATCAGGAACGGGAGACCTTGTTCAATCTGCTGCAACGGTTGTCTCCGGATGGGGCTTTCAAGTAACTCCGGACATGCTCACCAATATTGCTCATGAAGTCGGCGAAAAATCTATTGTTGCAAAAACGGGCGGCGCACCAACGCTGGCAGTTGGAATGGCGCATATTTTGCACAATGCATTAGGTGGCTGGATGAGTATGTCCTTCTGGTACCATTTTGCCATTTTGTTCGAAGCATTGTTCATTCTTACAGCTGTCGATGCCGGTACGCGTTCAGCTCGTTTTATGCTTCAAGACCTTATGGGCATTGCGTTTCCGCATATGCGCAAAACCGATAATCTTTTTGCCAACCTTGTTGCTACGGCGCTCGTTGTCTTGATGTGGGGGTATTTCGTATATCAGGGAGCTGTTGATCCGAAAGGCGGCATATATTCGCTTTGGCCGTTGTTTGGCATAGCAAACCAGATGCTCGCGGCTGTGGCTTTACTTCTATGTACGGTTGTCTTGTTCAAGATGAAACAACAACGTTATGCGTGGGTAGCAATTCTGCCCTCCGCATGGTTATTTGTTTGTACAATGACAGCCGGTTGGCAAAAGGTATTTGATGCAAAACTCAGCTTTTTTGTTGCCGCGAGCAAAGCACCAAATAGCCAGTTAGCACTTGGTAATTACATAAATGGTGTTTTAACGGCTTTATTCATGCTCGTCGTTCTGGCTTTAACGTTCTTTGCCATTAGATCAGCGTTAAACGCGCTAAAATCCGATAAACCTAACGTCAATGAATTGCCCTATGAACCATTTCCAACAAAACCGGTCGAAATCAAGTGATTGGAACGCTTCGGAAAGTAAAAGTCTAAGGGATTTTAGGAAACGGTTAATAGTCAACGTGAAGGAATGTGGTTATGTGCTTGAATTTTTTAAATGTCGGGAAATTTCTCGGCAAAACAGCCAAGCTCATGGTCGGGGTGCCGGATTATGATACTTACGTTTGCCATATGAAATCGGTTCATCCGGATCAACGACCGATGTCTTATAACGAATTTTTTCGTGAACGTCAGGAAGCAAGATATGGAGGGAAGGGGGGCTTTAAATGCTGTTGACTGAACGAAATTGTAGAATAATTGGGTAAGTGTAATCAGTTTTATCCGCGTGGAGGATGATATGTGGAAGAAAGTTTTGTTGACGAGCCTGGTAATGCTCACAGGATGTTTGACATTACATGGTTCCTATCGGATTACAGTTGAAGACAAAGATGGCAAGCCGATCAATACAAAACTTGACTTATATGCCGAGGGATCAGGGATATACACTGTAAGAAATAGCATGTGTTCGGTTTACCCCGGTGCAGTCATTCGTATCCGCGACAGCAATACCAATCAGGAATTGAAGAGTGAAAGCCCGTATCATTGCCGGTAAAGGAACCCGCCTCTTCCGGCCTTTATATGAATATGGCATTTGCTTGTTGTATTGTTTTTGAAGTCCGTTCGGTTTAAAAATGTCGACGATTGTACATACGAAAAAGACAGTTAGTTTAATTGTTCCCTCTGTATCTATCAAAAAAACTCTGCGTTGAAATTGATATTAATCAATAAAATTAGACAATAAAATTGGGAATTGCTTTAGCGTTCATATTTGATCAATGACGAGGAATATGCTGGTAACGGAATGCACCTGAAGGGGCGCATTAAAAAACGATCAAAAATCGGGTGTTCACAGGCGTTTGTCTGCATTATAGAGCTGCCCGAAATGAGAAGCCTATGCTGTCGTTTTTGAGACGAACAACCCTCCGTCGTTCTTTCAATTGGAATACCAGGTTAACGTTGCTAACGGCAGTCTAGAAGAACTTCAAAGGCTTTTTAAATTGCTGTAATAATCATTGCGAATAGCCTGATTGTAAATATCGAAAAACTCAAAGAAGCCGATACCATATCAATGCCGGTAATCTGACGGTTCATCGGCGTACTAGAACAACGTTTCAATCGCATGAGGTTTCGGAAGTCGCTTCTCAATCATCAATCAAAAAACAGGCTCCCGAAAGTCATAAACGAAACCAGCGAAAATGCTGCAACTGACATCTCATAAGTGGTCATAAGCATAGTCGCATTTTAAATTTTTATGCCGATACTATTCCTTCGCTTCATCCGGCGACTTTGTAGCGTTTTTGTTCGATTTTATTTTATTGATCAAAATTGTATGGAGAGATCTCGCGAGACTTTTATAGTCTTCATCAAAATGGTGTCCACCAGGAAGTTTGAGACGTTGCATGCCGTCCAAAGCTTCATCGGTACAGGCCGTATCATCTTCGTCTTCGCCGTAAACGCACACTGTTCTCTCTGCAGGTACATATTGCATCTGATCAAGGACCGGCGTGTCACCAGCCCCACCAAGCCATCCATCAATCGAGATTTGGAAATCTGCAGTTTTGGATAGTCCCATCAAGGCGATCATGACAGTTTGATCTTTCACCGAGTTATCAAGGACTTCCCATGCGAAAGGCAATACATCGGCACCAAAAGAATAGCCAAAAAGCGCAACAGGCAAGCGTTGTTGAGGATCCGCCTCCTGAACAAGTTGTTCGATATCCTTGGCGATTTCTTCAGGAGTGCGTGTACTCCAAAAATAACGCAGTGAATCAATGCCGATGACATGGATGTCTTCACTTTGTAACAAGTCGCCGATTTCCATATCGATATCGCGCCAGCCGCCATCGCCGGAAAAGAAAATAACGAGAGCTTTTGCGGGATTTTTGGAAGGCATGTCGACAATAGGCAAATCAGCGTTTGCCGCATCACGAATAGCATAGTCGAGTGCTGTATCGACAGTGATCTTAACTCTCGTTTCAAAAGCAGGATCATTGACAATAGCGGCGATTTTATCGCGTGCTGCTTGCTTTACATCGTTTGCTTCGAGCTTGTTTGTTATTATTGTCACAGGCGAGGGGACTTTCGCCCCAATTTCGTAACTGTAACCTCCGTCGGGCATCTTGGTGGCGTCTGCGGCTTCCGTGCAGGAAGGTAAACGTGTGTGCGAAGATTGAGAGGGATCAATGACAACCGTTCCGGCCAACGTATTTTCCGGAGAGTCAGCGGCGGCAGCGTATGATACTATTCCCCCTTCACCGATTCCTACGACGACGGGGTGAAAATACACGTCGAGATCCAAACGACGAAGGATGTCTTTCGATAATGCTTCCAAATCGGACACGAGGTAGACGCAATCGCCATCTTCTTTATCAAGTTCTTCCCGCCAGCGGTCAAAATTGACAGATGCGACGATGAGATTTCTCTTCAAAAGTGCAGCCGTTATATCGGCTTCACGGGTTTTTGGACCTCCTGCATCCGAAACGACGATAGCAAGTCCCCTGATTTCTCCTTGCGGAAGATATACCGGAATATCGGTAAAGCGTTCACCTTCAGCGTAAACAACCGGTGCTGTGGAGCCAATGAAACTTGCCCATAAACGGTTGATTTTTCCACGGTGAAGAATGCCATATGTTGCTGCTGCAACGACTATAACCGCCAAGACCAGTAAAAGTATACGTCTGATTGTCATTTGCGTAAGAACTCCAGAGGGTTGCCGTTTATCAGTGTTGTAACATCAAAAAGAACTTTGGCCGTTTCGAATCCTCCCGGGCAAATGAGGTAATGTGGAGACCAGACAGGATCGAATTTATCTTTGAAAGCTTTCAAGCCGTCGAAATGATAAAGATCGCGCCCCCTGCGATAAATGAACGATCCTATGCGTTGCCAACGGGCAGCAAGCCTATTTGTCGATAGGCCGGCTAAGGGGGCCGCGCCCAGATTGAACCATTGAAAACCCTGTTCCTTTCCGTAAAGCAACAGGTTAGCGAATAATGCGTCCATCATCACTTTGGATACATTAGGAAGATAACGCATCATATCGACAGTTATTTCGTTATGATTCCCGCTTTTCCAAACATTTGCAAATGCGACGATCTGATTATCTTTTGTCATTACTGCAACATCATAACGCTTCAAAAATTCTTCATTGAAATAACCAATAGAAAAGCGTTTTTCGGCACCCGATTTGGAAGCAAGCCAGGTGTCAGACACATGGCGAAGTGCGACCAGATGATTGCCCACCTCGTTTGCCGGAATAATGGAAAACACGAGACCTTCACGCGCAGCTTTACGTTCGGCATAACGGAAAGGTTGACGTTTCGGTCCTTCAAGCGAAAAATCCGGTAGGCGAACTTTTGCCACCTCACCCAGTTTGATAGCTGTCAACCCCATATCAAGATAGAGCGGTAAGTGACTTGGCCCCACGCCATAAAAAACGGTCCGTAATGCCGCATCATCTGCGTGTTTTCGAAACTCCCAGGCAAGATCGCTAAAAACTTTCTCGTCGTTGCTGACCGGTTCGCCTAAAGCAATCAGGCTACCACCTGATTTGCTGTACATAATGAAACCATCTTTATTTGGCGAAATCAGAAATTGTTTGTCGCCCAAAAGAGCCAAAGCCGTATCCGACAAAGGAGATCGGGCAACAAGTTCCGGTATGCATTCGGGAATTGCCGTTTCGCGTTTCGAGCGCTTGCGCAGCGGCCTATGGATAATGTTGTAGAGCGCTACGATAAATACAACCGAAAATATAACTACGCTTGCTCTTAGGAAACGCGGCGCATTGGCGTTCCATGCAAAGCTCCACCATAATTCATTTGAATATTCGACGTGGCGGTAAACAAAAAAGCCGAGCCATATGACAGCACATACAAAAGCTGCAATACTGGCAAGCCAGCCCCAACTGATAGTCAAACCATTATTTAATGGCCGACGATAAAACGAGCGCTTGAACCCCCATAGAATCAAAGCAAACACGCACAGAATAGTTGCTTCTTCCCAATCGAGTCCTTTGGTCAGACAAAAAACCGCACCTGCCAGCAATAGAAAAATGGTAACAAACCATGCATTGACGAGGCGTCGCGCCAATCCGTAGGAAACAACGAGAAGTGTCACACCGATGAGACTGGCAGCAAGATTCGATGTCTCTATAAATATCAAAGGCAATATATCGGAAAGGACATCAAGCCTTATCCGGCGCCCCGGTGTAACAACCGATATCAACATCACAACACCGGCAAGAAAAGTAAGGCCGGCAGAAATAAAAGGTATCATCGGTTCGATAATGCGCGATACCTGGGCCGCGCGTGCCGAGACGCGCTTGCGTTGCCTGAACATTTCCCAGAATGCAATGCCGACAATTGCAATAACGAGTGGCAATATTGTGTAAATCAACCGGTAAGTCAGAAGAGCAGCCACACCTTGTGCATTTCCGGCAAGTCCAAGTCCACCAATCAGAATGGCTTCAAAAGCACCAAGACCGCCCGGAGAATGGCTTACGACGCCGATAACAATAGCAACTGCAAAGACGAGATTGAAAGCAAGAAAACCGGTTTGCAAATCGGCAGGCATCAGCACATAAAGTGTGGCAGATGCCGAGGTAATATCAACGAGGCCTGCAAAAATCTGCATCAAAGCACCGCGGGAGCCGGGGAGTTTCAATGACAGCGGGCCGACTTTCAATTCTCTTGCGCCACCGTAAAGCCATAAAATGAGAGCAACCAAAAGGATGATGATGGCGAAGCCGGCAATTCGGTCGCCGGTTAAATTGAGCGTACCAAGGAAGGGGAGGTTTTCGGGCTCGAAGGCAAGTGCAAATCCGATGACTGTGAGTAAAGCAAACCACATCGAAAACCACGACATGCTTATGATACGTCCGATATCGGCAAGTCCGACACCTTCACCAGCATAAACGCGGTAACGTAATGCTCCCCCCGTAAGGAAAGAAAAACCGAGGGCATTGGAAACAGCATAACCGGCAGATCCTGCGAGTGCTGCGACAGGCATAGTAATTTTGCCCGGAGCAATGGTGCGCGCGGCCACAACGTCATAAAGCGCGATGCCGCAAAAACTCAGTGCGGTAAAAAATAGCGCGGTTAGTAAAGTGGGAGTCGTATAGCTTTTGAAAGCTTCAATTGTGTCATGTCTGGAAGTGGTCTTTAAAAGTTCCCATAGAACAAAGAAGGAAATGGCTGCGATTAACAGGCCGAACAAGGGAACAATAGAAGTTTTGGCCAGATGTAGAAGACGCGACGGCTCTTTTGGTGGAGTGGTACCAGCCGCATTTTCATCCAGTTTATTCTCGCTCGTCATGTGAATCCTTTTAGACCATTGATCAGTTTGTTATGTCGCAGACTTAAACCACTATCTGTGAAATTTTACGAATTGAATTTGTCATCTTTATGTGGATGAACCGGTTTTTAAAACTGCAAGTTTCGTACGCTTGAAGGTTTTCACAGAGCTTAATATAAGATAATACCGATGCAAACGTTACGGAACGAGACAATTGTTTTCAGAATTATCGACATTCGGGGTATTTTTAGGTGGTGCACTTTCATTTCTGTCGCCTTGTGTCTTGCCACTCGTACCTCCTTATCTGTGTTATATGGCCGGTGTTAGTGTTGAAGATTTTCGCAACAGCGACACCCGGAAAAAACAGCCTGTCCGTCTAGCATTGTTTATTGCCGCAATCGCCTTTTCATTAGGCTTTTCAACAGTTTTTATCGCACTTGGTGCCACCGCAAGTACAGTCGGGCATTTTATCGGACAATATCGAGATATATTGGCGATGATTGCCGGCGTTATCATTATAATCTTCGGTCTCAATTTCTTAGGTGTATTCAGAATTGGATTGCTTGCACGCGAAGTCCGTTTTCAGACTCGAAAAACACCTGCTGGCCCCTTAGGGGCCTATATTATCGGGTTGGCTTTCGCTTTCGGATGGACACCCTGTGTGGGGCCTGTCCTTGGTCCTATTCTAACTTTCGCCGGTACAAAAGAATCAGTTGGTGAAGGAGCTTTTCTTCTAGGCATATATTCGCTCGGATTGGCTATACCTTTCATTTTGGCTGCGTTGTTTTCGAACTTCTTTATGTGGTTTTTAAGCTCATTCAGAATGCATTTGGGGAAAGTCGAAAAAATCATCGGAATTTTGCTTATTATCGCCGGCATTCTGTTCTTAACCGGAGAAATGCAGAATGTTTCATTCTGGCTTCTGGAAAAATATCCGTCGCTAAGCAGTATAGAAGCATTAAGCTGGTCGGATATCGTGTCTTTTTTCCGAAATCTCTTCTAATCATTAACGAGGTAAATGATGGACCGCAGTTGTCTTTCAATAATTTTAGCAGCGGGTGAAGGCACACGGATGAAATCGTCTTTGCCAAAAGTGCTTCATAAAATAGCGGGCTTACCGCTCGTTTGTCATGTTGTTCGACAGGTTCAATTGATCGGGAAGAGTGATATTGCTGTTGTCGTTGGACGCGGTGCAGATGACGTATCATCGGCTGTAAAAGAATTTTCGAAAACTGCAAATATCTATCTGCAAAAAGAACGTCTTGGAACAGCACATGCGGTTCTCTCGGCACGTCAGATGTTGGGCGAGAATTATGATGATGTGTTGATTGTTTTTGGCGATACACCGCTTATCGAAGCTAAGTCGTTGGAACGCGCGAGAGACGAGCTGGCGCACGGTGCCGATATTGTTGTCATGGGGTTTATAACCGAAAATCCGTCAGGTTATGGGCGTTTGATCGAAAAAGACGGAAAGCTTCAAGCAATTGTTGAAGAAAAAGATGCAACTACCGAACAGAGAAAGATAAAATTCTGTAATGGTGGTGTTATGGCGTTGAATGGCAAACTTGCTCTTTCATTGCTTGAGCAAATCAAAAATGAAAACGCAAAAAAAGAATATTACCTCACCGACATTGTGAAGATCGGAGTATCCCGCAAGCTTGAAGTGAAAGCAATTTCCATCCCCTTTGAGAATGTCATAGGCGTAAATACACGTGTTGAGCTTTCTGAAGCTGAAGCATTGTGGCAAAAACGCAGAGCAAGAGAGCTTATGCTATCCGGAGTGACTATGTTGAGACCCGAGACAGTGTATTTTTCATATGATACCGCAATCGAAGGGGATGTTGTTATTGAACCGAACGTATTTTTTGGCCTTAATGTGAAAGTGGAGACAGGTGTTGTCATCCATGGTTTCAGCCATTTGGAAGGAGCAATTGTCAAAGCGCAATCAGAGATCGGGCCTTACGCACGATTGCGTCCCGGAGCGATTCTTGAAAATTCTTCAAAGGTTGGCAATTTCTGTGAAATCAAAAACGCAAGAATTGGCGAAGGTGCGAAAGTCAACCACCTTACTTATATCGGTGACGCTGTCGTTGGTGGGCATACCAATATAGGAGCAGGGACAATAACCTGTAATTATGATGGCTTCAATAAATGGAAAACGATTATCGGCGAAAATGCATTTATCGGATCCAACTCGGCATTAGTTGCACCTGTCGAAATTGGCGACGGGGCTTACGTTGCTTCCGGCAGTGTAATAACCGATCAGGTTCCCGAAAACAGTGTTGCATTCGGTCGTGCACGACAGATAAACAAGGAAGGACGCGCGAATGCTTTGAGAGATCGTTTTTCCGCATTAAAAAATAAAAAAGAGTAATGGCAAAAATGCCATTTTTAAGATTTAAAAACTTGGAATGATTTTGCGTTCTAAAATATTCGAGACTGAAACTGCTGGGAACAAAGATGCTGATAAATTATTAATCAGCTTGTTATAAGTCATCGAATTAATATTAACCCGGAGCGAAGTTTTATATGTGTGGAATTATTGGAATCCTTGGTCATAGAGACGTGGCACCTCTGTTGCTCGACGGGTTAAAAAGGCTTGAATATCGGGGGTACGACTCGGCTGGAATCGCTACCGTTTACCAAGGACGTCTAGGGCGTCTGAGAGCCCCCGGAAAACTCGTTAATCTTGAAGAAAAGTTACAAAAAAACCCATTAAAGGGCGAAATTGGCATCGGCCATACACGTTGGGCTACTCATGGTGCACCGGTTGAACGTAATGCTCATCCGCAAATGACTAACAAGGTAGCTGTGGTCCATAACGGCATCATCGAAAATTTTGCAGAATTGCGTGACGAGCTTGTCGCTGATGGTTGCGTTTTTGAATCTGATACAGATACTGAGGTATTGGCTCATCTGGTAACGAGAGAAATAAACGGTGGATTGACCCCTGTCGAGGCGATGCGCGTCAGTCTCAAGCGGCTGCGCGGTGCTTATGCCGTTGCCCTTATTTTTGAAGGCGAAGAAGACCTGATGATTGCGGCGCGCTTCGGTCCTCCACTTGCTATCGGTTACGGTAAAGGCGAGATGTTTGTTGGCTCGGACGCTATCGCACTTGCCCCATTTACTGATCGGATTTGCTATCTTGAAGACGGTGATTGGGTTGTTCTCACCCACAACAGTGCGACAATCTATGATGCGGATGATCAGATTGTTGAACGTGAGATTTCGACATCTTCGGGGAACGCGTTTCTCGTTTCGAAAAGTAATCATCGCCATTTCATGCACAAGGAAATGTTCGAGCAGCCGGAAGTCATTTCACATACTTTGGCTCATTATGTGGATTTGGGTGCTGGCAAGGTCAACGAAGCTGCCAATCCGATAGATTGGGCCAATATTGACCGTTTGATCTTCGCAAGTTGTGGAACAGCTTTTTATTCGACATTGGTCGCGCGTTACTGGTTTGAAAAATTATGCGGGCTGATTGTAGAAAACGATGTCGCTTCCGAATTCAGATATCGTGAACCACCGATGACCGACAAAACCTTAGCAATGTTTGTGTCGCAGTCAGGGGAAACAGCAGATACGCTTGCATCTTTGCGATATTGTCATGCGAAGGGAATAAAAACGGCAACCGTGGTCAATGTTTTGCAATCGACCATGGCAAGGGAAGCAGATTTTATGTTTCCTACACTAGCCGGACCTGAAATCGGTGTTGCCTCTACAAAGGCATTTACCTGTCAGTTGTCTGCTCTGGCATCGGTCGTTCTGACGGCGGCCAAACACCGTGGAATGCTCGACCGGAAAACAGAACAAAAAATGGTTCAGCAACTTGCAGAACTTCCAAGGATTGTGACCGATGTTCTGAAACTTGATGGTGATATCGAGGAAATATGCCGTGAGTTAATGACGGTGAAAAACATCCTTTATATCGGTCGCGGTACGTCCTATCCAATCGCGTTGGAAGGTGCGCTCAAGCTTAAAGAGCTTTCCTATATCCATGCTGAAGGTTATGCAGCTGGCGAATTGAAACATGGCCCAATAGCACTTATTGATGAAACGATGCCTGTTATTGTCGTTGCACCACATGATCGTTGGTTCGACAAGACTGTTTCCAATTTGCAGGAAGTGGCTGCCCGTGGTGGCCGGATCATTCTGATTACGGATAAGGATGGTGCCACTAAAGCTGGAGTAAGTAGTCTGTCGACGATTGTTATGCCAGATGTTCCGGAATTCATTGCTCCTATTGTCTATGCAGTTCCGGTGCAATTGATTGCTTATCATACAGCAGTGTTGCTTGGCACAGATGTCGATCAGCCGCGCAATCTTGCTAAATCGGTAACCGTTGAATAAGGCCTGAATTCAATTTACGTACAAACAGTCATTTCTCCCCGGTTATGAGGAGAAATGATATCAGTTTCCTGATTTTAAAACCTGTTTCTGTGGTTTAAAGGGGATAGTGACAGCGATAATAGGACCAAGTCCGTACCACCAGTCATAACGTTTCAGTTCGGGTGCATATAGGCTTGATATTGATCCATCAAGGAAAAGTGCGTTCGGGGTTTTCATTTCATCACGAAAAAATCGTGCGAATTCATCAAAGTTCACTCGTCCTTCAGAGTTGACAAAAACAACTGTTCCATCTGTTCTGACGCCAACGCCGTTTCGATATTCGAGATAAGGCGAGTTGACAATAAAACGCGGATGAATCTTATTTTCGATGACGAGCATTGGTCCTGATTGAGTTGCGATATCGGGTTTGATTTCTGATTTCAGAAATCTGTCTGTATCCAGAACACCGGCTTTTTGCCTTTCGATAAAGAAAATTCCGTTAGGCTTCATATGAAAATTTCCGGGTCCATCTTTTGTCGAAACGGGATGAATAGTTTTGCCGTTTTCAACATAAAGTCCGACCGCCGAAAAATCCTTGTGGTACATGCCGCCATTGACAGCGAACGCAATCGTTTTTCCTTGTTCACGTAAATATTTTTCAACGTTGCGAAAATACTTGAAAGGTTGACCGTTTGAGTCATCAAGGAAAAGCGAAATATTATATTTTTCCGGATCGACCTCGCAGACAATATAAGACTTGTTTTCGAATTTCTGGTGGTAGCAGAAATTGTGTTTAGCAGTTTGTTCTTGTGCTTCTTCGGTCTTTTGGCCGTGTTGTTGTGGTTCGATTATAATGGGTGGATTGGAACCATGTGGGGTGGTGCTATCAGGCTTTTCTAACGTTGGTATTTGCCTGAAAAACATAAAACTTCCTACTGTTACCAATATTCCGGTCAGCGTTATCAACAGCGGCGTGATGATATGGTTCTTTTTCATAATTTAACCGGCTCGCAGTAATTTTATTGCCCCGTCTTGACGGAAAAGATAAAGCAACAGTCGCAATGCCTGACCACGTTCCGAAACAAGTTGCGGGTCTTTTTCCAGAATGAGGCGCGCATCCTTTCTGGCAATTGCCAACAAATCGCTGTGCGCCTCAAGATCCGCCATATGAAATTCGGGAACTCCGGATTGTCGGGTTCCCAATACTTCACCTTCGCCACGAAGTCGCAAATCTTCTTCGGCTATACGAAAACCGTCTTGCGTTTCACGCATGATATTCAGTCTTGCCTCGGCAATTTTGCCAATCGGTGCCTTATAGAGTAAAATACAAGATGATTGTTTGTCACCTCTTCCTACTCTTCCACGTAACTGGTGAAGTTGGGAAAGGCCGAAGCGTTCCGCGTGTTCGATAATCATGATTGATGCGTCAGGGACATCCACACCTACTTCCACAACGGTAGTGGCAACAAGCAAACGCGTTTTGCCTTCCTTAAAATCCAGCATTGCCTTGTCTTTTTCGGTGGGAGCCATTTTGCCATGAACAATTCCGACAATGCTGTCGAACCGGTTATGAAGAAATTCAAATCGTTTTTCAACCGACGTGAGCTCCAGACTTTCGGACTCCTCGACCAAGGGGCATATCCAGTAAATCTTGTCACCACGTTTAAGCGCGACACTTACCCGTTCGAGAAGCTCGCCCAATCGCTCTTCCGGTAAAATAGCTGTGGTTACAGGTTTTCGACCCGATGGCTTTTCTTTCAGTTGTGAAACATCCATGTCGCCGAATGCGGTCATGACCAATGTTCGTGGAATCGGTGTCGCAGTCATGACAAGCATGTCGGGACGAACGCCCTTGGCTAAAAGATCAAGACGTTGATGGACACCAAAACGATGCTGTTCGTCAATAATTGCAAGCGAAAGGTTATGATAATCGACACTGTCCTGAATAAGTGCATGCGTTCCGATGATAATCGCAGTTTTACCGGTTTTGATGTCGTCAATAATTTTTTCGCGGCTTTTACCTTTTTCGCGGCCTGTCAGCAAAACCGTTTTTAGGCCTATTTTTTCAGCCAAAGGCGCAATTGTTGCAAAATGTTGCTGTGCCAAAACCTCAGTCGGAGCCATGAGCGCAGATTGACCGCCATTTTCGGCAATCTGCGCCATTGCCATAAAGGCAACCACAGTTTTACCTGATCCCACATCCCCCTGCAGCAGCCTCAACATAGCCTCGTTGGAAGCAAGGTCTCGCGATATTTCGCCAATTGCAACTTCTTGACCTTTCGTCAAGGTGAAGGGCAGGGCGTGCAGGAGTTTTTTTGTGTAGGTGCCTTTTGGAGGACTGGCTTTGCCAGCCAATTTCTTGGTTTTGTGCCGTACCAACCCAAGCGCTAATTGACCAGCCAGAAATTCATCATAGGCGAGGCGCTTTCTGGATAAACTATCGACATTGACATCGGCGGGATCCACCGGCAGGTGAATTCTACGTAAAGCAATGCCGAAGGAAGGAAAACCGGATTGTTTCATCATTGTGTGATCAATCCATTCCGGTAACACGGGAATTCGGTCAAGTGCTTCGCCTATTGCGCGTCCCAGCGTTTTTCCCGATAAGCCTGCCGTTAGTGGGTAAACAGGTTCAATAAGTGGTAGTTTTTCGCTGTGTCCAGCCGGAACAATATAATCCGGATGAACCATGGTAACATGACCGTTAAATCTCTCCACTTTCCCTGAAACGATAACTTTTTCGCCTTCAGGCAATTGGCCTTGCAACCAGTTTGCTTGGGCATGAAAGAACACCAAAGTCATTTCGCCTGTCTCGTCATGACCAAATACGCGATAGGGAAGACGTTTATTGTTGTTTGGGGGCGCCTGATGATAGTCAACGACTATCTCGGCAGTCGTCACAGCACCATCTATTGCAAAAGCGACACCGGGGCGTTGCCTCCGGTCGATAACAGAATATGGCATTAACTGGATAAGATCGATGAGTCTCGGTTCGCCTTGTGTCGGATCAATATCAAGAAGTTTGGATATCGTTAAACCGACCTTGGGCCCTATGCCGGAAAGGCTTCGTATCGTCGCAAAAAATGGGTCAAGTAATGTCGGTCGCATGACTATGAATTTAACGGCGAGAAATCATTTTTACCAGTATCAAAATCCGTTTCATCAGCTAAAACCTTTTGATATTGAAGCGGTCCCAATAATAGCTCACAGAATTTTACAGCTAGCCGGACAAACGTACAAATTTAATTCTTCTTGAGATTATGATGCTCGATATGCATGTGAAACAGCTTATGTCGGATTAACTGGTCGTTTGGTCATTTTTGCAATCGAAAGTGTGATGCAGCAGTTTAAAACCTGAAACCGGTTTGGAGAGCTATTAGGTGAAGTTTTCAATCGGCTCACAGCCGACCGAAATTTTGAGAATTATAAATTCGAATTGACGATTACGCAAAAACACTGTCATTTATTCAGATTGCTGATGAAATTTTTGGGTCCGATCGGAGCCTGTTTTTACTACACCGGAAGTTTGAAACACTCGTTTACGGTTTTGCACACACTGGATATTTTTAGGCACAAAACGTTCCGCTGATCATTGCAATGAATGCAAACGAAAACCGCTTTAGCGGAACTTTTCGTTTGTCAATTCAGGATTAGGCGAGACCGGGAAGATCGTATCTTTCGATGATTTCTAAATTTGATATGTGATTGAACCCAAATCATTACAACTAGGTCCTGACTTAGAATGTTTCCCTGCACTGAAATTGAGGAAGAACTGTCAATCATGGAAATGAATCGTTAACCATGAAGAGTATGGCGAAAATTATAACTTGAAAAAAGAACAAAACGAGAACATAAAGAATACATAACAAGAAAGGAAAAGCTGATGTCGGATATTTTATATGACGTGTTGTCATTTGTTTCTGTAAGTTTGTTCGTGACAACGGTAGGAATCTGGTTAATAACGTTCTAAAATTAAGATGTAATTTTGCTCACTGTGGCTTTTGTTGAAAGCTTGTGAAAGCTGTTAAGTGGCGATCGTGCAGATGATTTAGACGTGCAGTGATCATGATAACGTCTGGCAGAATCACTTATATTTTTGTCACAGCAATCGAGAACAATTATTGGGAAGACGGAACGTGTCTGACGGTAATACTGAAAAACAAAAAGAGGAAATTGAACGTCCACGGTTTATCCATTTGAGGATTCACTCGGCCTATTCATTGTTGGAAGGCGCAATAAAGGTCAAAGAAGTCATAAAATATGCCCTTCATGACCACGCTCCGGCTATCGCGATTACCGATACGAATAATCTTTTCGGTGCGCTCGAATTTACCCAATATTGTTTTGCCGACGGCATTCAACCGATTATCGGTTGCCAATTGGCTATCGACTTTGAAGATGTCGGTTACGACCCGCGTGTTTCAAAATGGCGTAATCCTTCAGACTTCACGTCAATCGTTCTGCTCGCAGCCACAGAAACGGGTTACAAGAATCTGGTACATCTCGTAAGCCGTGCCTATCTTGATAAAAGCGAGACTGACCCCGCAAATGCGAGAATTGAATGGGTCGAGGAATTAAGTGACGGCATTATTGCCTTAACCGGTGGACCGAACGGTCCGATAAATAGTTCGATTGTTGATGATAAAAAAGATCGCGCCATAGAACGTTTGCAACGTCTGCAAAAAGCATTCGGTGATCGACTATATATGGAGCTACAGCGGCACGGCAATTACGATCGCGCAACAGAAGCGGAAATTGTCGAACTCGCCTATAAATATGGCATTCCCCTTGTTGCGACAAATGAAGCTTTCTTCAAAGATAAAAGCGGCTATGAAGCACATGATGCGTTGTTGGCGATTGCAGAAGGACAAATTGTATCCAATCCGGACAGGAGACGTGTCACGCCCGACCATTATCTGAAGTCTCAGGATGAAATGGTCAAACTGTTTTCCGATCTTCCGGAGGCAATCGACAATACCGTCGAAATTGCAATGCGGTGTCATGCTTATACGCCGACCAGAAAACCGATTTTGCCACGTTTTACCGGTCAATCGGATGATCCTGCAGCAGCCGTCAAAGCCGAAGCTGACGAAATGATACGTCAGGCAAGAGAAGGGCTGAAAATGCGCCTTGAAACAGCCGGTCCATCGGAAGGCTATACGCCCAAGGATTACGAAGAACGGCTGGAATATGAAATATCCATTATTACCAAAATGCAGTTTCCTGGCTACTTCCTGATCGTTTCCGACTTCATCAAATGGGCAAAAGCGCATGATATTCCTGTAGGACCGGGGCGTGGATCAGGTGCGGGTTCGCTTGTTGCTTATGCTTTGACAATTACCGATATAGACCCGTTGCGTTTTTCATTGCTGTTTGAACGTTTTCTTAATCCGGAACGTGTATCTATGCCGGACTTTGACGTGGATTTCTGTCAGGATCGACGCGAAGAAGTTATCCATTATGTGCAATCAAAATATGGCAGTGAACAAGTCGCACAAATTATTGCACTCGGTAAATTGCAGGCTCGAGCAGTTATTCGCGATGTCGGCCGTGTTCTCGAAATGCCTTATCGTCAGGTAGACTATCTTTCCAAATTGGTGCCGCAAACTCCCGGAAATAATGTGGAGCTTGCGAAAGCCATCAAGGATGAGCCGAAATTCGAGGAAGAAAAGAAAAAAGATCCATTGGTGGGGCACCTGCTTGATATCGCACTTCAGCTCGAGGGACTTTATCGTCATACTTCGACACACGCGGCCGGCATTGTTATCGGTGACCGGCCGTTGTGGCAATTGGTACCAATGTATCGTGATCCGCGCTCGAACATGCCGGTTACGCAATTCAATATGAAATTTGTTGAAAAAGCGGGGCTGGTCAAGTTCGACTTTCTGGGGTTGAAAACCCTCACGGTTTTGAAGACGGCTGTCGATTTTGTCGCCCGTAAGGGGATAAAGATCGATCTTTCTCACATTCCGCTTGATGACAAACCGACTTATGACATGCTGACGCGCGGTGAAACAGTTGCTGTGTTTCAGGTTGAAAGTACAGGTATGCGCAAAGCGCTTATCGGGATGAAGCCTGACCGTATCGAGGATATTACCGCCCTTGTTGCACTTTATCGACCGGGGCCTATGGAGAATATTCCGACCTATATTGCGCGTAAGCACGGTGAAGAAGAGATTGCTTCCATTCACCCGAAAATAGATTATCTCGTGAAGGAAACCCAAGGTGTTATCATCTATCAGGAACAGGTGATGCAGATTGCTCAGGTACTTGCGGGATATTCACTGGGACAAGCTGATCTTTTGCGCCGCGCAATGGGTAAGAAAATTCACGAAGAAATGGAACGTCAGCGTGTCCATTTCGTCGCCGGAGCCGTTGAACGGGGGGTTGATAAAAATCAGGCAAATTCAATTTTTGATTTGCTGGCAAAATTTGCCGATTATGGTTTTAATAAATCTCACGCGGCGGCCTATGCCTTTGTTTCTTATCAAACTGCCTATTTGAAAGCTCATTATCCGGTTGAATTTTTAGCGGCTTCCATGACTTATGAAATGGGCAACACCGAAAAGCTTAACGATTTTCGGCGTGAAGCCCAAAGGCTCGGAATTGAAGTTGTCGCTCCTTCCGTCCAGACATCCTATCGGGCGTTCGAAGTCGGCGAAAATCGCATTTATTATTCGCTTGCTGCAATCAAGGGGGTTGGAGACCCGGCAGTCAATCATATTGTGGAGAGACGGGGCAACAAACCTTTTAAAGATCTTGAAGATTTTTGCGAACGCACGGATCCTCGTATTGTCAATAAAAGGGTGATGGAAAGTCTTATCCATGCCGGTGCGTTTGACTGCTTCCATATTCCTCGTGAAGTACTGGTTGCAGGAATCGACGTTATCAATGCCCGTTCAATGCGCGTACTCGACGATAACCGGAGCGGTCAAACCGATATTTTCGGAATGAGCGACGGACCGAAAGAACCGCTTCTATTGCCGCAGGCGAAGCCGTGGTTACCGGCTGAAAAGCTTCATCACGAGTTTCAAGCCATCGGTTTTTATCTATCGGCTCATCCATTGGATGAATATGAGGACGTTTTGCAGAAACTGCGCGTTCAAAGCTGGATTGATTTTTCCAATGCTGTGCGGCGAGGGGCTAATGCCGGCCGTCTTGCCGGTACTGTCAGTGTAAAACAGGTAAGAAAGACAAAATCGGGAAAGAAAATGGGCATTATCCAGTTTTCCGACCCGACCGGACAATTCGAAGCAATTCTTTTTTCGGAAGGATTAAGCGCTTATGGAGACATGCTGGAACCGGGGCAATCTGTTGTCATAACAGTCAATGCCGAAAACCGTCCCGAAGGGATCAGTTTACGCATAGAAACAGTCCAGTCATTGGAACATGAAGCAGAACGTATCCATAAAACAATGCGTATATTCGTACGTAATGCGGATATGATAGAAGAAATCGGCGGTAGCCTCGAACGTGGTGGCGACGGAGATGTAGGCTTTATTATCATCAAGGATAATGGGGCACGCGAGATAGAAGTTTCGCTCCCGCACAAATATCGGGTAACGCCGCAGGTGGCCGGTGCTATGAAAGCCATTCAAGGCGTCGTTGATGTCGAACTTGTCTAATTTTATAAAACCGGTTTAACAAAAATAGACATCGCTTTGATTTAAAATAAAAATATCTAGGGCAAACGAGGGCGGGCGAATTTGTCGCCTGCCTCAGATTGCGCTTCCATTATTTTTCGAGATTTCCTTCAGAGTTTTGTCGCGATTAAAGCCTGCTCCAAATCGGCTTTTAGATCATCAAAATCTTCAATGCCGATTTGAAGCCTCAGAAGTGAACCCAAATATTGATGTTTGAAAACACGATCATCAAGGTGGACTTCGACAGCTAGACTTTCATATCCACCCCATGAATATCCAAGTTTGAAGATTTTAAGTGCATTCAAAAAAGCGTAGGCTTCTTTTTCGCGTCCTCCTTTCAGGACAATAGAAAATAGTGACGAGGCACCCTTGAAATCGCGCTTCCATATTTCATGGCCTTTATGGCTTTCCAATGCAGGATGAAGCACTTCCGCTACTTGCGGCATGGTTTCCAACCATTGTGCCAAAGCAAAAGCGGTTTTGCTTTGATGGGCTAAACGAATGCCCATCGTGCGCATAGACCGTAACGTGTTATAGGCGTCATCACCCGAGACACTCATTCCCAGGAATTTATGTGCATCTTCGACAATTCTTTTCGTCCGGTCATTCGCAGAAATGAAACCGATCAGAATATCGGAATGGCCGGCAGGATATTTCGTTCCGGCGGTAATTGAAATGTCGACACCGTAATCGAGCGGCTTGAAATTGAGCGGGGTTGCCCATGTATTATCCATCAACACAACTGCACCATGTGCGTGTGCAACTGAGGAAATCGCCGGTATGTCCTGAATTTCAAACGTATTTGATCCGGGTGATTCAGTGAAAACCGCCTTGGTTTGAGGCTTCATCAAACGTTCGATTGCGGCACCGATTGTTGGCTCGAAATATTCGACTTCGACGCCCATTTTTTTTAACATATTATCTGCAAAACGACGCGTCGGACCATAAACGGAATCAGTTATCAATACATGATCACCTTGCGACAAAACGCCCAAAAGCGGGACTGTGATGGCCGCAAGGCCGGATGGTACCAACACTGTTTTTTTAGCACCTTCCAGAGAATTTATCGCGTCGCACAAAGCATCGGTTGTCGGCGTACCATGAGTTCCATATGTATAGCGCTGATTTTCGCTCTTCAGGGTTTCGGCATCAGGAAACAATACAGTCGAAGCATGAACAACAGGTGGATTAACAAAGCCGAAATAGTCGGCCGGATCATTTCCACAATGAGCAAGTTTTGTGTTTACACCAGATTTTCCAGAAAAATTATTTGACGTCATCGAGTGTACTTTCCAATTTTTTAAGCCACGTTATATTTTAGCATTGATAAAATATATCGGTGGTCAAGCAAAATCTGTTTGCTTTTCACGGTTATTATAGCACGCTATTTGCTTGACCTGATATGGATAATGCTTTTCGATAGCTGTCAGGACAAGTTTTTGCAAACGCAGGAGAGGACTTTATGTTTTTTAAAACTTACATCGCCGCGATTGGTGTTGCGCTTACAGCGTTTGGTACTGTTACCGCATCGGCAGGAACATTGGATGACGTTAAGGCACGCGGATATTTGCAATGCGGCGTAAGTACCGGACTGGCCGGCTTCAGTATTCCCGATGAAAAGGGTAATTGGACGGGGTTCGATGTCGACTATTGTCGTGCTGTTGCTGCCGCTATCTTCGGAAGTGGAGATAAGGTCAAGTTTGTTCCGTTAAGCTCCAAAGAGCGTTTCACTGCGCTGCAATCGGGTGAAATAGACGTTTTAATCCGCAATACCACCTGGACGATCAATCGGGAAACAGCATTGGGGTTGGATTTTGTCGGTGTCAATTATTATGACGGACAGGGCTTCATGATCAATAAAAAGAACCTTGAAGGAGTAACGTCGGCTCTTCAATTATCGGGGGCTTCGATTTGTGTCCAATCCGGTACTTCGACGGAACTCACACTCGCCGATTATTTCCGCAACAATAAAATGGAATATACACCCGTTGTTTTTGACAAATTCACCGAAGTCAATCAGGCCTATGACGCGGGGCGTTGTGACGTCTATACAACTGACCAGTCTTCGCTTTATGGTTTGCGTTTGCAGCTAAAGAATCCTGAAGACCACGTCGTTTTACCTCAAATCATTTCGAAAGAACCTTTTGGACCGGCTGTTAGACAGGGTGACCCACAATGGGCTGATGTCGTACGTTGGACACATAATGCACTCTTGAACGCCGAAGAATTCGGCATTACGCAAACCAATGTCGATGATATGCTGAAATCCGACAATCAGGATATCCGCCGTCTTCTTGGAGTAGAGCAAGGAAATACTATTGGTAAAGACTTGGGGCTTGATAATGACTGGGTCGTAAAAATTATTAAAGCGACCGGCAATTATGGCGAAATTTTCGAGCGTAATATCGGTCAGAATACGCCGTTGAAAATTTCGCGTGGCATTAATGCTCTTTGGACAAAAGGTGGCCTGCAATATGGCTTGCCAATTCGCTGATAACTGTTCGTCGCCGCATTTCTCCCGATGGTAAAACACAAGATTGGTATCGCTGAACGTTCGTTAAAGGCAGAAATGGCTGCCTTTTTCAACGTGCGTTCGGTTTTATCATTAGCAGTTCAATGTCTTGTTATTATAGCACTTTTTCTTTTTATTCGGTGGATTACCCATAATACGATAATCAACCTGCGTGCGTCGGGAATCGCTTCCGGTTTTGATTTTCTGGATAAACGTGCGGGATTTAACCAGCCTTCGAGTATTATTCAATATGATGACAATGCCACCAACGGTGAGGTCATTCAGGCAAGCCTTGTCAATCTGGTTTTTATCTCTGTTATCAGCCTTGTAACAGCTACCTTAATCGGGCTTTTTATCGGAATAGGGAGGCTATCGAACAATTGGCTCATTGCCAAACTATCGCTTTGCTATGTCGAGTTTTTCCGGAATATTCCTCCGCTTGTTCTTCTGTTTTTCTGGTCTATCGGCGTTATGCAAGTTTTGCCGCCAGCAAGACAAAGTCTCCATTGGGGTACGATTGCAATTAATATAAGAGGAATTTATCTTCCCCGTCCTGTCTGGGGCGAACATGTGGGATTATTCGTCGTATCCGCGATCATCTTGGTAGCAATAGCCGGATTTTTATATGTCTATGCGCAAAGGATGATTAAAGAGACCGGTCGTACACGTGTCAAATGGTGGCATTGCGCCGTAATCGGTTTGTTGTGCCCGCTTGTTCTTTTTTTTATTCTTGCCTATCCCCATTCCTGGGAAATCCCCACTTTGAAAGGCTTCAACTTCAGCGGCGGATATTACATATCGCCTGAATTTTTGTCACTTTATCTTGCCTTGTCAATCTATACAGGTGCATTGATTGCCGAGACAATCCGCGCCGGAATTCAAGGTGTAGATAAAGGCATGTTTGAAGCAGGAGCCTCTTTGGGCTTTTCAAACAGTTTGATTATGCGGTTAATCGTTTTGCCATTGGCCTTACGCATTATTATTCCCCCACTGGCCAGTCAATATATGAATCTTGTAAAAAATACATCTCTGGGCGCGGCCGTCGGTTATTCGGAACTGATGATGGTTTCAAGCACCATTATGGAAAGAACCGGGCAATCCGTTGAACTTGCGGTTATCTGGATCGAAGTTTATCTCGGCTTAAGCATCGTCGTGTCGTTGTTCATGAACTGGTTCAACCGGCATATGGCCTTGGTGGAGCGCTAGAATGATTGAGCGTTATGTCCAGACCAAGTTTATTCCGCCATCACCCCCACCTGTGTTTGACAGGGGGGTATGGCATTGGTTGCGTCAGAATCTCTTCTCTACCCCTGTAAATTGTGTGGTGAGTGTCACGCTCGCACTCGCAATTGTATACTTTGCTATCCCTCTCGTTAATTGGTTGATTATCAACGCCGTATGGAGTGGAAGTGACCGCAAGGCATGTACCACAAATACGCAAGGCGGATATATGCCGGACGGATGGAACGGTGCGTGTTGGGCTTTTGTCAAAGCGAATTTTTGGCAATTCATTTATGGTCGGTATCCTGACAGTGAACGTTGGCGCGTTAACGTGACGGCGCTAATTGTGATTGTGATAAATCTGCCGCTCCTTATTCCAGCTTGTCCATTTAAAATTATCAATGCTCTGATATCTCTGTTTGTGGTTCCAGTTATCGGCTATTTTTTTCTTTTTGGCGGGCATTTCGGTTTGCCGCTCGTTGAAACCCAATTATGGGGCGGATTGCTTGTCACTTTGACAATCGCCTATTGTAGCACGACGATATCCCTTCCTCTGGGCAGCTTGCTTGCACTTGGGCGACGTTCCCGAATGCCGGTTATTCACCTCATATCAATGATTTTTATCGAAACCGTTCGCGGCATACCGCTTGTTGCGGTGTTGTTCATCGCGAGTGTCATGCTTCCGCTATTTTTGCCTCAGGACATGACATTTGATAAATTTCTACGTGCGTTGATCGGTGTTGCCCTGTTTACGTCGGCTTATATTGCAGAAGTTGTCCGTGGCGGTTTACAGGCAATACCCCGCGGCCAATACGAAGCCGCGGAAGCACTCGGCCTTGGATATTTAAAAACAATGTTTCTTGTCATTCTGCCTCAAGCCTATAGCCTTGTTATACCGGGCATTATCAATGTGCTTATCGGTATGTTTAAAGAAACCAGTCTTGTTTACATTATCGGCATGTTCGATCTTTTGGGAATTGTTCGACAAGCAATCCAGCAAGCCCAATGGAGCACACCGCAAACACCCCTGACAGGCATGGTCTTTATTGGTATTGTTTTCTGGGTATTTTGTTTTGGCATGTCGCGTTATGCGCATTTCATAGAGAGGCGCTTGAATTCTCCAAAAACCAATGGTGCGGAAGGATGAATATTTGAAAATGCATTCGGATAAGTTTGATGACCAATTGGAAGTCTCAATGCACCATGTCAATAAATGGTATGGCGGATTGCACGTGTTGCGCAACATCGAACTCGAAGTAAGACCTAAAGAAAAAATCATTATATCCGGCCCATCCGGCTCGGGAAAATCCACATTGATACGATGCATCAATGGTTTGGAAAGGGCAGAAGAAGGCGAAATAACAGTAACAGGCATTCCACTTAGACACGGAATGTGGAGCTTGAATAAAATTCGCCGGAACGTCGGCATGGTTTTTCAACACTTCAATCTGTTTCCGCATCTGACGGTACTCGAAAACTGTGTGCTGGCACCTATCTGGGTAAAACATATTGGCCGTCGCAAGGCAGAAGAACAGGCAATGCATTATCTGGAACGCGTGAAGATTCCCGATCAGGCCCATAAGTATCCGGGGCAGCTTTCAGGAGGGCAGCAACAACGTGTTGCAATTGCCCGTTCACTCTGTATGGAGCCGCGCGTCATGTTGTTTGACGAGCCAACCTCAGCATTGGATCCAGAGATGATCAAAGAGGTGCTGGATACAATGATTGATCTTGCCGAGAATGGCATGACAATGCTCTGCGTTACCCACGAAATGGGTTTCGCGAGACAAGTTGCCGATAGGGTTATTTTTATGGATGAGGGACAAATTCTCGAGGTAGCACCACCGGATGAATTTTTTGATCATCCGGTGCATGAAAGAGCAAAGGCATTTTTAAGCCAGATTTTATGATGCTACTTAAGGTTATGTACCGCACCCGCTGCATCATACCCGTAAAGCCAATCAAGGCTTGCCATAAAGCTTTCTGACGAACGCACCTTCATGACCAGATTTCTGGCAACAGCAACGGGACCGGTTGCGTGATAGACAAAACTGTTAAACACGCCTCTTTTGTTCACAGCAGCGACACGCGGCGCACGAATATTGCTATATCGGCTCATGGCTTCAGAAAGGTTCATATCCTTGTCTGCCAACAGTTCGGAAAGGGCGGCTGAATCCTCGATTGCCATCGCCGCTCCCTGTGCTGCAAAAGGTAGAAATCCATGCGAAGCGTCGCCCACAAAAACACGTAAACCATTATCTGAAAAACGCTGCGGAAGCATTTGAAATAACGGCCAAAATGTCCATTTCTTGATGAGATTAAAAATATTTCGTATAGCGGGATGCCAATCTTTAAAATGTTTTAAAAGATCTGCTTTATTCCCCTCGCGCGACCAGATTTCGCCCGGATTGTTTCCGTGCGTAATAGCAACGAAGTTGAAAGATTTGCCTGCTTTCAGTGGATAGGCAACGAGATGATTGTTTGGTCCCATCCATGCAACGACGGTTTTTATATCGGTAAAAGTCCGAATAAATTCCTTCGGAAGTGCGTCAACATCGATTGTGGCACGCCAAGCAATATAACCACTGAAACTCGCGTGATCGTCAAGCGGCGGAAATTGTCTCAATTTCGACCAAACACCATCACATCCGATGATGAGCGGTGTGACAAAGCCATGTTCCGAGCCCTGATGGTCGGTATGAACTTCAGCCAGTTCCGGTGTTTCTTTCGAAACAGCAATTACTTTTTCATCAAATCGTATATTGATAAGAGAGTTTTGTTTTGCTTTTTCATAAAGCACATTTTGAAGATCGGCACGGTGGATCGTGATATATGGTGCATGCCAGCGGCGTTCCGACACATCCTGAAGATCAACCTGCATCCGCGTTTTGGCAGAAAGTCCATCTCTCAATTCGAGGAAATGCGTCTTTACTCCCACCTCTATAAGGCGATCAAGAACACCCCATTTTTTTAACAATCGGGTAGCATTCGGCGCCAATTGAATACCGGCGCCTACTTCTTCGAGATGATCCCGACTTTCCAGAACAAGATTACTTATACCCTTATCGGATAATGCTAACGCCGAGCTTAATCCGGCAATTCCAGCCCCCACTATGATTGGTTTTTCGTGTTTTTGCCAATCCATAGCTATTCCTCGTATTTCAATGTTGATTAACTAGCGATCTTGATCGCGCTTTGCTCAGGGTCAAAACTGCAATTGGCCGGATTTGTTTCCATCTCCGAAAGTGACGGGTTATACCGATACAACGTTGAACAATAAGAGCAAATCTTCTCGTTATCTGCACCCATATCAATAAATATATGAGGATGGTCAAAAGGCGGATTGGCTCCAACGCACATGAACTTCTTCACGCCGATTTCAATCATTTTATATCCGCCGTCATTTTGAAAATGAGGAATGTGATGATCAGCCATGTCAAAACTCCGTGTCAAAATAAGTTGTCGAAGCGCAATATTGCACTACCATTGATAACGTTCTTTTCTATAGCCTAATTGATGCCTGATAGCCAACATTTTGTGTCAAATGTCTGCGCGTTTCGATCACTTTAACATAACCCGATCTACTAAAAGTTGTATAATTATGTCTTTCATCTGTTTTTGATGCTTTCCATCTCATATCGCTGCATCGCATTCGCGCTATTAATCTACGTATTATTAAAAGATATTGTCGATCTTCCTACCCAACTATTTATCGAGAGCAATTTCGTTTGCATTAGTGAAAATGTATTGGGGGAGCGGGAAACTTGGTAAGCAGAAAATAATAAGCAATACAGATAGCTACAAATCTTCACTACGAGCGAGAAAATCAGGCCCGATGGCACGCAACGCTTATCGATAAATTGTTATTTGATCTATTATTGTCGGAACCATAAGAACTGCAAGTGGTTTGAGACAAAGATAACGTCAACGTTCTTCTTGCTCGTTTGAGAATCTCGGAATTTTTCGAGTTTTGTAGCCCGTATCATTTAATGCGACATTTGTGTCAGTCCGGATTTCGAACCAAAATTGCACTTATGGCAATCATGAAAAATTAAAGCACTTATAACAGCGGAGATGAATAACCACAATTGCGATTGGAATTAAAAATTAATAAATATTAATATAACAATTTTAATTGTATTTAAATTAATTTTTTAAAAAATATCCCATAAAATGTATTTTTATATTTATGAAAAATATTTCGTGTTTTATTTATATAATAATTACCAATTAAAAACGTTTAAAATGATTTTTTATGAAAAACCTATTTTACTTACCCTCTTGATAATATTTTTTGAATATAGTCAGACGTCGTAAAACCTTAGGCTTTAATGTAAGAAACATGGACATATCAGCAATCCGAATGCGGATATAGAATTTGTCATTGTTGTTTCGTCGTTGTAGACTTTCGATAATTATAGAATGATATGATTCAAAATTATTCCGTTCACAGCGGGGTGATGCGGTCAAGTTGATTGCAGCATCAAGACATGAGAATGAAGGGAAAAGCAATATGGCTTTACGCACAAAAAGTTCGTCGAATTCAGAGGTTAAGCAGCCTAATGCTGATACAATCAATATGGAAACGCCGGAACGTTTTGTTAATCGGGAATTCTCGTGGTTGCAATTCAACAATCGTGTACTCATGGAAGCCGCTAATAAAAAACATCCACTTCTGGAACGTTTGCGCTTCCTATCAATATCAGCCACCAATCTTGACGAATTTTTTATGGTTCGTATCGCTGGTCTTGCTGGACAAGTCCGTGCAGGAATCGTGACTCGTAGTGCTGACGGACGTACCCCACAGGAACAGCTTGATTTTGTGCTTGCCGAGGTCGCGCGATTACAAGCTAATCAGCAAACGGAACTCAGGGCTTTGCGACATGAACTCGAACAGGAAAAGATTACGATCATTCGCCCTGACCGTTTGAGTGAAAATGAAAAGACTTGGCTCGAAAACCACTTTCTGGAAACAATTTTTCCTGTACTCACACCGCTTTCAATTGATCCTGCCCATCCATTTCCTTTCATTCCCAACTTAGGATTTTCGATCGCTCTTCATCTGTTGCGCCGCGCCGACCGTCAGCCGATGACGGCACTATTGAGGCTGCCAACAGCTTTGAAACGTTTCACATTGTTACCGGACGAAGGGCACGGCTATCGCTTCATTTCGCTTGAGGATATCGTCAGTCTCTTTATCGGCAAGCTTTTTCCGGGTTATGAAATTAATGGCGCCGGTACATTTCGCATTATTCGCGATAGTGACATTGAAGTTGAAGAAGAAGCGGAAGACCTCGTTCGCCTCTTTGAAACAGCTCTGAAACGGAGGCGCCGCGGGCAGGTGATCCGCATTGAGTTTGATGCGGAAATGCCCGATGATTTACGTCAATTTGTTACAACGGAGCTTGGCGTGCCCGATAATCGGGTAAGCGTCCTTGATGGATTGCTTGCACTCAATATGATTTCCGAGATTGTTTCGATACCTCGTGAGGATTTGAAATTTGTTCCTTATAATCCTCGTTTTCCAGAAAGGATAAGGGAGCACGCCGGAGACTGTTTCGCAGCAATCAGGGAAAAAGATATTGTTGTTCATCATCCTTACGAATCGTTTGATGTAGTCGTACAGTTTTTAAGACAAGCAGCTGCTGATCCGGATGTGTTGGCGATAAAACAGACGCTTTACAGAACATCGAATGATAGTCCGATTGTTCGCGCGTTAATTGACGCATCCGAAGCAGGAAAATCGGTTACGGCTTTGGTCGAACTTAAAGCCCGTTTTGATGAAGAAGCGAATATTCGTTGGGCAAGGGATCTGGAACGGGCAGGGGTGCAAGTTGTTTTTGGCTTTATCGAGTTAAAAACACATGCCAAGATGTCTCTGGTTGTGCGTCGCGAGGAAAACAGATTGCGTTCCTATGTCCATCTTGGAACAGGAAATTATCATCCGATTACTGCCAAGATTTATACGGACCTCTCTTTCTTCACAACAGATGATGATATCGGACACGACGTTCAACTTATTTTCAATTTTATTACCGGTTATGCACAGCCGGATGAACCGATGAAACTCGCATTTTCTCCTTTGACTTTGCGACGGCGTATTCTCGGACATATCGAGGATGAAATTGCGCATGCAAGAGAAGGAAAACCTGCAGCAATCTGGATGAAGATGAATTCTCTGGTGGATCCACAAATTATCGATGCATTGTATCGGGCAGGGCAAGCCGGTGTTCAGGTTGATCTTGTGGTTCGCGGCATTTGCTGCTTGCGTCCAGGTATTCCCGGTTTTTCAGAAAATATACGTGCAAAATCTATCGTTGGCCGTTTTCTGGAACACAGCCGTATTTTCTGTTTCGGCAATGGGGAAGATCTACCGAATGAAAATGCTATCGTTTATTTTGGCTCTGCCGATATGATGACGAGAAATCTCGACCGACGTGTCGAGACATTGGTACCGGTATTCAATAAAACCGTCCACCAGCAGATACTTTCCCAAATCATGTTGGCAAATATCATTGATAACCAACAAAGTTTCGAGATATTGAGCGACGGGACCTCGCGCCGCATCGTACCGCTTAAAGGCGAGAAGCCTTTCAATGCGCAGGAATATTTTATGACTAACCCCAGTCTTTCAGGGCGTGGAAAATCGCTGCGGTCATCAGCTCCTCGTATTATTGCATTACGCCGCCAAAAGACTGATACAACAAGCACCGAAACAACGAAAAAAGACTGACACATAAATGGATAACTCTTTGGCTCAAGGCCGCTTGAAGGGCAGAAAACCGGTTGCTGTTATCGACATCGGCTCAAATTCGGTTCGTTTGGTTGTCTATGAGGGATTGGTTCGCTCGCCCACTGTGCTATTTAACGAGAAGATACTTTGCGGCCTTGGCAAAGGCGTAGCAAAAACGGGCTGCCTTGAAACCGAGTCGGTTGACATGGCATTAAGGACGTTGCGTCGGTTTCATGCAATTTGTGATCAAATCGGCGTTTCGGCGGTTCATACATTAGCAACGGCCGCATCGCGCGAAGCAAAAAATGGTCCTGCCTTCATTGATGAAGCTGAAAAAATCCTTAAGAACGAGGTGAGGGTTTTAACCGGTAAAGAAGAAGCCACATATTCGGCTTACGGGATTATCTCGACCTTTCATCACCCCGATGGGGTGGCGGGCGACCTTGGTGGAGGCAGTCTCGAATTGGTTGACATCCACGAAACGACTGTTGGTAATGATGGCATTACTTTGCCGCTTGGCGGTTTACGCCTTCAGGATATGTCTGATAACAACCTTTCAGAAGCCACGAAAATCGCTCGGAAATATCTTAAAAACAGCGAAATTCTGAGTAAAAACAAAGGTAGAAATTTTTACGCTGTTGGCGGTACGTGGCGCAACATTGCAAAACTCCATATAGCATTCAAGCACTATCCTCTCCCCGTGATGCACGGATATGAAGTGAAGGGCTCGGATATGGAATCCTTTCTTCACCGTATTACCAAAGGCGAAGTTGAGCAGCTTAAAACTATTTCAGCCATCTCCAAGAATCGTCGTCAGCTTCTCTCTTACGGCGCAACTGTGATGATCGAAGTGTTGCGGTGCTTGACGCCGAAGAAAATCATATTTTCCGGCGCCGGAGTGCGTGAAGGTTTTTTGTTTTCTGAACTAACACCGAAATTGCGTGATGAAGATCCCCTGATTGCAGCATGTCAAGAAATGGCAACATTGCGTGCCCGCTCTCCGGCACAGGCTTATGACCTGATCGGTTTTACAAAAAATGCTTTTGACACCTTCGGCATTCAGGAAACTGAAGAGCAGAGGCGATATCGCGAGGCAGCCTGCCTGCTTGCCGACATAGGTTGGCGTTTCCACCCTGATTATCGCGGTGATCAATCTGCTAATCAGGTAGCGTTCGGACCTTATCCTGGAATATCACATGAAGGGCGCGTTTACGTAGCATTGTCAGTGTTCTACCGTAACGAGGGACTCTTTGTAGACGATGATGCGCCGGAAATCATAAAATTGGCTGACAAAGAAACAATCGAACGGGCGCGCTTTTTAGGTGGTCTTATGCGGGTTGCAAATCTTTTTTCTGCGTCCACTGCCGGTATCCTGCCTGATTTGATATGGAAAACTCAGGATAAGAAAATAGTTTTGACTGTACCTGCACGCCACGCTGATCTTATTGCCGAGCGGCCGATAGGACGTTTGCAACAACTTGGAAAAGCCACAAATAAAGATTTGAGCTATCTTATCATTTGATAATAACTGTTAGCTGTTTAATTCCGATTGCCAATGATAGGTTCATTTTTCTGGACAAATTAATTATTGTTGCAGGTGTAGAGGAATATTTCGTGAAATTCCGTTTCGATAAGCGGTTTACGCAACTGTTTTTATTTAAAAATTGTCCCCTTTATAAGAAAAATTATATAATAATTATTTAGATTATTGGTATAATAAATATTATCCAGATATTAAAATAGAAATACGGTTAATGAATGTTTACAATAATTAAATTTATAATGCAATTTTTTAAAATGTGACTGTGATCTACAATTTGTTTTTTATAAATAATATTTATAGATAACTTGAAACCGGGTAATTCTTACCGAACTTCTCCGAGCCAAAGTTGAACTGGTGAACAAGACAATTATTAATTATTAAAAATAATAGCAGCGTGTCGCTTGGCATCGGTCACGTGGTTGAAAGGTATCCGCTCGAGTCCCCCCTTAATCGTCTGATAGTGATGCAGAACTGATATTTTTACCTTTGCGAGCGAGATAATTATAGAGCCGCTTGATATTCGGCAATTGACAAAGACCATTGCCTTTTTCAGCTACGGCTGCTGTTCCACAGGCGGTAGCCAATCGGAAAGCGTCTTCAGCTTCCCATCCGGAAGCCAAGCCATGAACCATACCAGCTACAAAGCTGTCGCCCGCACCGGACGCACTGATAACACGCACATGGGGGGAGGGAAGATAAAGTGTCTTATCCTTGGTAGCCAAAACTGCTCCCTGATGTCCTAGCGTAACGGTAATGATTTCAGACGCACCTTTGATGCAATATTCTTGTGCAGCTTTGGCAATATCGTCAGTCAGATTGTATGTTTTTCCGGTAACGGCCTCAAATTCACCCTGACTTGGCTTTACCAGTGTCAAACCGCCTTTATCGAGGACGTGCTTGAGGGCATCACCCGATGTGTCAATGACGATACGTGCATTTCGCTTTTTGGCAATGTCAATCAATAAATCGTATACATCGATTGGAACGTTTCGTGGAAGACTGCCGCTTACAACAACCCAATCCCATTCGAGTTTTTCAGTTTCTTTGACGACGGCTTTCCATTCCGTCTCTTGCATGATCGGCCCTTCGGCGATGAAGCGATATTCCATGCCGGAAGCTCTTTCGTGAATAACGTTATTGACGCGGGTGTTTCCGGAAATAGCAATTTTAATGCACTGAATGCCGCGATCATCCATAAGATGATTTAGAACATTACCCATAATGCCGCCGCTCGCGTAAAGCGCTTTAACATCTCCACCGAGGCGATGAATAACACGGGCGACGTTGATGCCGCCGCCACCAGGATGAAAGCTTTCATCAGATGTTCTAATTTTGTGGGTTGGACGCACCACCTCTGCTTCACTGGCTGCATCAACAGTGGGATTGAATGTTACTGTAAGGACTTTTTCCATCATCTGCCTCTGCATATAAAGCGTATATGTTTTAAAAATATAGACAGGTTAAGTTGATTATTTCTTTATGGCTAGATTTCTTTTGTCAATATCTTACCGTTCTGAAAGTAAAAACCCAAATGGCCATCCAACATCTTTTGAGCTTTCTTCCCGAATATATCATACCGCCATCCTTCCATTGCCGGAAGGGCGACCAAATTTTCCTGCTTCGCAATTTTTTCCAGATCATCGTTATTTGCTATAATACGGGGTGCAATATTTTCTTCATCGGCAACAAGTTTCAAAAGAACACGTAAGAGTTCGATTGCTGCTGCGGTTCCGTTAGCGAGCGCTACATGTTTATGTATCGGTGGTAAATTGTTTGTATCCACTGAAAGACCTACCTGCACCGCGTTCAACAATTCACTAGCGCTGCTGGAACGCTCCCAACCTTTGGGAATACTGCGCAATCGCGCAAGCGCCATTTCATTCTTCGGTTGTTGAGTTGCAATTTCGATAAGGCATTCATCCTTCAGAACGCGCCCGCGTGGAACATTGCGATTCTTTGCTTCCTGTTCTCGCCAAGCTGCTATCTGTTGAAGAACTGCGAGTTCGCGTGGCTTACGAATACGTCCTTTGATCCTTTTCCAGGCTTCGTCATTGGGCATAATGTAGGTTTTTGGTGATGTGAGAACTGACATCTCGTCATCAATCCAATGGGTTCTACCGTTTTTCTCAAGTTGTTTCTTAAGATATTTATAAACATCCCGTAAGTGGGTTACATCAGCCAATGCATATGACAATTGTTTGTCGTTAAGTGGCCGGCGGCTCCAATCGGTATAACGGGAGGATTTATCAATATGCTCACCCGTAATGCGTTCCACAATTTGTTCATAAGAAACGCTTTCACCAAAACCGCAAACAGAACCGGCAACTTGGGTGTCAAACAACGGCACAGGAATAACTTTTCCGAGTTTATATATGATTTCGACGTCTTGTCTTGCAGCATGGAAAACTTTGACGACGTTTTCATTTTTCATCAATTCGAACAACGAAGTTAAATCGATATCGTTGGAAAGCGGGTCAACGACTACGGCGATATCAGGTGAAGCCAACTGAATCAGGCATAGCTGTGGCCAGTAAGTTGATTCACGCATAAATTCGGTATCAACCGTTACGAAATCCGATTTAACAAGCGTTGAAATAACGTCTTCGAGAACAGAGGTAGTGGTAATAACTTTCATATCCAAGGCTATAACTTATTATATATGATTTGTCTTTTGCTATATTTTTTCATACACAATCCTTCCATAGCTTGACAAATGTGCGGCAAAATGCGCTTTTGCCCACAAGTTGATTATTTCAGAATGCATGAAACAAAAAGGCAAGACTATGCATCGTTATCGCAGTCATAACTGTGCCGCTCTTCGTAAGAGCGATGTTAAATCAAAAGTTCGGCTCTCCGGATGGGTTAATCGCGTCCGTGACCATGGTGGAATATTGTTCATCGATTTGCGTGATAATTACGGCATAACACAAATCGTCGCCGACCCGGATTCGCCGGCTTTCAAAATTGCCGAAATGGTGAGAAGTGAATGGGTTTTGCGGGTTGATGGTGAAGTCCGGGCACGTTCCGATGACACGATCAATACCAATCTTCCGACCGGAGAAGTCGAGGTATTCGCCAACGAAATCGAAATCCTATCGAAATCGGACGAGTTGCCTTTGCCTGTTTTTGGTGAGCCCGATTACCCTGAAGATATTCGCTTGAAATATCGTTTTCTGGATTTGCGTCGCGAAACTTTGCACAAAAATATTTTGCAGAGAACGAAGATTATTGCGGCTATCCGCCGTCGTATGCAAGAAGCCGCATTCACCGAGTTTTCGACGCCAATTCTGACAGCTTCATCACCGGAAGGTGCGCGAGACTTTTTGGTGCCGAGTCGCATCCATCCAGGAAAGTTCTACGCTTTGCCGCAAGCGCCTCAGCAATATAAACAGCTTTTGATGATGTCGGGTTTCGATCGTTATTTTCAGATTGCCCCATGTTTTCGCGATGAAGATCCTCGTGCCGACCGGCTTCCGGGGGAATTCTATCAACTCGATATGGAAATGAGCTTCGTCGAGCAGGAAGACATCTTGCAAATTATGGAACCGATCATCCGTGGTATCTTCGAAGAGTTTTCCAATGGTAAACCGGTAACACAAAAATTTCCGCGTATTCCATATAACGAAGCAATGAGAAAATACGGTTCGGATAAACCGGACTTACGCAATCCCATTGTCATGGAAGAGGTAAGCGACCATTTCCGCGGTTCAGGATTCAAGGTATTCGCAAATATATTGGAGAGTGATGCCAAAGCAGAAGTCTGGGGTATACCTGTCAAAACCGGTGGTAGTCGTGCGTTCTGCGACCGTATGAATTCATGGGCTCAAGGCGAAGGCCAACCGGGACTGGGTTATATCTTCTGGCGTAAAGAAGGTGACAAAATTCAAGGAGCTGGCCCGATTGCAAAAAATATCGGACCCGAGCGCACCGAAGCAGTACGCAACCAACTAAAACTTGCTGATGGTGACGCCTGTTTCTTCGTAGCTGGCGACCCGCGTAAATTTGCACTTTTTGCAGGAGCCGCGAGGACGCGGGCAGGCGAAGAACTTAATCTTGTCGACCGCGATCAATTTTCGCTGGCCTGGATTGTTGACTTCCCGTTTTTTGAATGGAACGAGGACGAAAAGCACATCGAATTTTCTCATAATCCTTTCTCTATGCCTCAGGGTGGCAAAAAAGCTTTGGATAGTGAAGAGCCGTTAAATATCAAAGCTTATCAATATGATGTCGTCTGCAACGGTTTCGAGCTTGGATCAGGCGGCATCCGTAACCATTCACCCGAGACTATGGTACGGGCTTTCGAGATTGCCGGTTTGTCGAAAGAAACTGTTGAAGAGCGTTTTGGTGCACTCTATCGGGCTTTCCACTATGGCGCACCGCCGCACGGTGGTATGGCTTGCGGGATTGATCGTATGGTCATGTTGCTTCTTGGTGTGAAGAACCTGCGCGAAATTTCGCTTTTCCCGATGAATCAACAGGCTCTTGATCTTCTGATGGGAGCCCCATCGGAAGTGACTGCAGCACAACTAAGCGAACTATCACTTCGTATTGCACCGTTAAAAAAGAACAATTGAATAAAAGCAGATAAACAAAAAACCCGGCTACGGCCGGGTTTTTCATAACGAGCGTTATTATTTATTTGCTTCTACTTTGACTTTTAACAAGTCGATCAATTTTGCGGCAGAAATGCTTCCTGTGGCATAAAGCACAGTTATAGGAATTGTTTTTCCCGGTGTTGCACTAACGGTTAGCGATTTTGGATTATCAAGGAAATTTCCTATTTGTTCAGAGGTGTTTTTGACGAATTCCGGATCCTCAATTTTAGCGCCGATCAACGGCAGCGTAGCCTTGAGTTGGGTTATAAAGTCTTCGCGCGTTACACCATTTTGTTTTGCATAATAGTCGAGGATTCTATCGGTCAGGGAATTATCATCATAACGTATAGAAACATCGCCAAATTTTAACTGTTGGACAATTCCCAAAACACTCAACATTTCGGCTGTCGTCTCGTCAGTGTTGTTCGAGCCATTCAATTGCTTCAAAACGCCGAGATTATTGACTAAATCTTCCGTAAGTCCATCAACATTTGTGCTGATCGCAAGTTTTCCGCCGTTATCAATAGTAATTTCGTTGCGGTCGCCAACATATTTACCGCTTTCGATATCCCAGTTGGCATGAAAATTCAAAGAACCGGACAGTTTGTCATAGCCAATATCGGTTAGCCATTTCGACGCCGCAGGAATGCCGGTCTTATTTGGCTCGTAACTGACAGATTTTATGCTGCCTGTGATGTCTACGCTTTTTGTGCCGGCTTTTAAAAGATACACCATCTTTAGACCTTCAGCATTGAAGAATGTCTGGTCAATGCCCGTCAAATAAACCCGATCTATTGTTGCACTCTCATAGGGAAAATGAACAAATAGGGGGTTAGCATCTTTATTCGGTGCAAGCCTGATTTTATCTATAGAGATGTCTTGAAAATTCGTCGTAACACCTGAATTCGTGCTTTTAAGCAGAGGGATGGAAACTTTTTCCGCAAAATAAGTGCCATCCTGACCTTCCGTTACATTTTTAAAACGAAGGTTGTCAATTTTGTCAAAAACCAACGTTTCGTCAGGCTTATTATCGTCCTCCTGTTCTTGAGATGGTTCATCTGAAGAAGACTGTTTTGCCCGCTTTCCGGTGCTGCTCAAGCCTTGAATTTTTATCGTTACATCTCGCAACAAAATGTCATTGCCGTCAGCTTCGCTGCGAGAGGCAGAAATTGAAAATTCGGTGGTCTTTATACGGTCTTGTAAACGAGAATTGAATGCATTCGGATCAACTGCCCACGAGTTTAGGTGAACCGTTGTTGCAGCAAAAAAAGTGCAAGTTGTAAGTATTAATGCTCTTTTGAATTGTCTCATTGGAAGATACCTTCTCTCGTCGGACGCCTTGAGGATTAGCCCTGTCTGAGTTTAATTGCTATCACAGTTAAATAAAAGCGAAAACAAGTCCATGACTTGCGGTAGATTCAACGAATTGCTATTCGATAATCATGCCAAGTAAAGTGATTCGATTATCCGAAAAAGATCATGTTGAGCCGATAGAACTGCGTTCTGCTTTGCAAGAGCGCTACTTGGCTTATGCACTGTCGACGATTATGGATCGTGCGCTCCCCGACGTTCGTGATGGATTAAAACCGGTGCATCGGCGCATCCTTCATGCAATGCGATTGTTGAAGCTCAATCCGGATCAAGCTTATGCAAAATGCGCGCGTATTGTCGGCGATGTCATGGGCAAGTTCCACCCGCATGGTGATTCGTCTATTTATGACGCACTTGTGCGCTTGGCTCAGGATTTTGCAGTTCGCTATCCTCTAGTAGACGGGCAGGGTAATTTCGGAAATATCGATGGCGATAATGCGGCTGCAATGCGTTACACAGAAGCGCGCATGACAGCGGTCGCAACGTTGCTGCTTGATGGTATAAACGAAAATGCAGTGGATTTCCGTCCTACTTATAATGAAGAGGATGAGGAACCGGTCGTATTACCATCCGCTTTTCCAAATCTTCTTGCTAACGGTTCATCGGGCATAGCTGTCGGAATGGCCACGTCCATTCCACCCCATAATGTTGCCGAGCTTTGCGACGCTGCGACATATTTGATTGCGCATCCCGATGCGACAAATGATGATCTCGTCAAATATGTACGGGGTCCCGATTTTCCTACGGGAGGAATTCTCGTCGAGCCAGCTGAAAGCATTCGTGAATCATACCGGACCGGACGGGGTACATTTCGCTTGCGGGCGCGCTGGCACAAAGAAGAGGGGAGCCGCGGCACATATTCTATCGTTGTTACCGAAATTCCGTATCAGGTACAAAAATCGCGGCTTATCGAAAAGACTGCAGAGCTGTTGCTTGCCCGTCGCCTACCAATGCTCGACGACATACGTGACGAATCGACAAAAGATATCCGCATTGTTTTGGAGCCGAAAACAAGAACTGTCGACCCGGAATTGTTGATGGAATCGATCTTCAAGTTGACAGATTTCGAAGTGCGCGTGCCACTCAATCTGAATGTTCTAACTCTCGGGAAAATTCCAAATGTCCTCTCTTTGGGGCAGGCATTACAGCAATGGCTGGATCATCGCAAAGACGTTCTCGTACGCCGTTCAAAATATCGACTCGGGGAAATAACACGCCGTCTCGAAATTTTAGAGGGGTATCTCATTGCATATCTCAATCTGGATGAAGTTATCCGGATTATTCGGGAAGAGGATGAACCGAAGAACCAATTGATGACGAGCTTCTCGCTAACGGAAAATCAGGCCGAAGCAATCCTCAATATGAGATTGCGCTCGTTACGTCGGCTTGAAGAAATGGAAATCCGAAAAGAATTTGATGCGTTGAAAGCCGAAGAAGCCGAGCTTGATGCTCTTTTGCAATCGAATACAAAGCAATGGAAAGCGATAGCCGGCGAAATTGCCAAGGTCAAAAAAATCTTTGGTCCTGACACACCTTTAGGTAAACGGCGCACCACATTCGAGGATGCTCCCGATCATGACATTAAAGATATAGAACAGGCAATGATCGAGAAAGAGCCGGTAACGATTGTTATTTCCGAAAAAGGCTGGCTAAGAGCATTAAAGGGGCATCTGACAGATTATTCCACCCTTACATTCAAGGAAGATGACAGGTTAAAAATCGCATTTCCTGCGATGACAACGGATAAAATCATTGTCCTGACCACTGGTGGGAAATTTTTTACCATAGCCGCCAATTCATTACCAGGTGGGAGGGGACATGGTGAACCGATCCGTATTTTGGTCGATATGGGTAATGACGAAGATATTTTGACGGCATTTGTTCATGTGCCGGATCGAAAGTTATTGCTTATTTCTTACCACGCGAACGGTTTTATCGTCTCTGAGAACGATGTCATTGGAACGACGCGCAAGGGCAAGCAGGTGATGAATGTGAAATTGCCCGACGAAGCAAAATTATGCCTGCCGGTTGAAGGAGATCATCTCGCCATAGTTGGCGAGAATAGAAAAATGCTTATCTTCCCTCTCGAACAGATATCGGAAATGACACGTGGCAAGGGAGTTCGTTTGCAACGCTACAAGGATGGTGGAGTGAGCGATGCGGTTACCTTTAAATTGGAAGAAGGACTCACTTGGCATGATACGGCTGATCGAACATATAGCCGTAGCGCATCAGAATTGATTGAATGGCAAGGAACACGCGCCGGAGCAGGGCGGATGGTACCAAAGGGCTTTCCGAGATCCGGCAAATTTTCGGGCTAATCCGGATATTATTCCAAGCGCCCGATCCGGTACGAAGTGATAGAAAAACGATATATTCCGGTGTGTTAGAAAAATTTTTTAAAGTGTTTTATCAGCCGCGTCCGCGATAATTGGAAACATTCTGGTCGGGAATCCATACATCATCAGGCATTTTTCCTGTTTGCCAGAAGACATCAATAGGGATACCTCCTCGCGGATACCAATACCCACCGATGCGCAACCAATGAGGTGACAAAAGTTCTACAAGCCGACGTGCAATGGTGACCGTACAATCCTCGTGAAAAGCGCCATGATTGCGGAAGGATCCCAGATAAAGTTTAAGAGACTTGCTCTCAACCAGCCATTTATCCGGCACATAGTCAATCATCAGATAAGCAAAATCCGGCTGGCTCGTGATTGGGCACAATGATGTGAACTCCGGCGCTGTAAAGCGGACACAATATTTTACATCTGCCTGCGGGTTAGGAACACGCTCAAGCACCGCTTTCTCGGGGGATTCCGGAAAAGGAGTCTTTTTTCCCAATTGCTTTAAATTTTCATAAATTGAATGATCGGATGCCATTGAATTGAACCTTGAAAAAATGTTGATTTTGTAGGGAATGCTACCCGAGCTTTTTTCCTTTGTTACGGTTGACCGCCTCGATCCAAAATGAATTGTCGTCGTATATTGTGGGGTCCTCTACACCCGCTATTGCAAAAGCCTCCCGGCGTTCAACGCATGTTCCGCAGCGGCCGCAATGGTGTTCGCCTCCTTTGTAGCATGACCAAGTATCTCCAAAAGGAACATTGTATTTCACACCATCTTTTACAATTTCCGATTTATCCTGATCACGATAAGGCGTTAAAAGCTTACATTGTCCTTCCAAGGATAATTGTTCCATCTTGTTGAATGTATCAATAAAATCTGCACGGCAATCGGCGTAAATAAAATGGTCGCCGCCATGCACAGCAATAGCGACGCTATCGCCATGTTTTGCTGCGGCAATAGCGAAGGCTATCGATAAAAAGACGGCATTTCGATTGGGAACAACGGTCGATTTCATGTTGTCTTCGGAATAATAGCCGTCAGGAACAGCAATATTATCGGTAAGTGAAGACCCCGAAAGATTTTTTCCAATTGCGGATATATCAATCGGATAATAGTCGACCCTAAGCTTTGAAGCACATTTTTGAGCAAAAACGAGCTCTTTTTTATGACGCTGGCCATAATCAAAGGAGATTATTCCTTTGAGGCTTTGTTCGTGGGCAAGGCGATAGGCAAGTGTGACGGAATCCAGTCCGCCTGAACAGATAAGATAGGTTTTCATTTTATCCCTTGTTTTAAAAAACCGGGTGGGCTGCGACCGGTATGCCCTTGCTACCAAAGGCGCTGATGACTGTAAAGCCCATCAGTTTTTTCCGTTTTTTATTCTATCCATAAAACGTTCAAAACGCGCATAAACTTTAAGATTTTTCTTCTTATTGACCGAAGGAAAGTAGGTCCTGACCTTTAACGCCGATTTTTCCGATATACCGTCTATGATAACGACCTCTTCTTTTTCGCCGCGATAAGCAAGAACCAAATTCCAAGGATTGAGGTCATATAGAACGACATTGGTTTCTTTCACCCAATTCTCGAATTCATCTAAAGCTGTGCGAATTTCGTCCATATTTTTAGCAAAAGCTGCAAGCGGTTTAGCGTAGTTGTTGTTCTTGTCCTTTTCCGCTTTAACAACCAGTCCCCAACCAAGATCGGTTTGCTGGAGAGCAACGACGGTAAACATATGCGGTTGGATGCTTTCCGCATGGGGATTAACGCGCACAATTTCAAACAATTCATGCATGTTGACAGAGTTAGCGCCCAAAGGCTTGAACCGTTTTTTCCATTCCGGTACCTGCTTTGTTTTGTCTATCCATTCCGGTCGAAGAACCTTCACCAACAAATCAGGGTTATCAGGATGAATGAAGACTAAACGTGCATTCCCCTTGAATTGCGGTTCACGCCCCTTCAGTTCAATCATCTCGTTCAGCATATGGATTTCCTCGCAGGATTAACTTTTTGCTCCTACTCTTTTGTTAACTTCCAGCCGCGAGATGTCAAATGTTCTTGGGGGCTATAACGCGATTTATAGTTCATTTTTCTGCACCCCTTAACCCAATAACCAAGATAGACGTAAGGGAGCCCCAACTGGCGAGCCTGCCGGATGTGATCCAAAATCATAAAAACACCAAGCGAGGCATGACTTTCATCAGGGGAATAGAATGAATAAACCATTGACAGACCGTCATCCACTTTGTCCGTGAGCGCGGCCGCTATCAGAGGTGATTTATTATCTTCGCAAGAACTCTTGTCCAATGGTGTTCTGCGATATTCGACAAGGGATGTGTCGACAACTGTTTCTTCCACCATCGTCTTATAATCATCAAATTTCATATCGCTCATTCCGGCACCAGAATGACGCGCATCCAGATATCGTTTAAAAAGTGCGTATTGTTCATTTGTCACTCTTGGTGGACAAACTTCGCAAGAGAGGCCGGAATTTTTCTTGATGATACGCTTCATCGTGCGGTCGGGGGTAAAATCGTCAACAACAATGCGGACCGATATACACGCGTTACAGCCGTCGCAAACAGGACGATAACCTATGTTTTGGGACCGTCGAAAACCTAATTGTGTCAAAACACTATTCTTGCTGTTTGCAGATTGACCAGTAAGATAGGTAAACACTTTTCTTTCCCAACGCTCGGCAAGATAAGGGCAGGGAGCCGGAGCAGTCAGAAAAAATTGCGGTTCATCGTCGTTACTGTTTGTCATATTTCGCGCATTTGTAATAATACCATGAAACAAAAAAACTCATAGTATTACAACTATAGCGCAGAAGCTAAACCTTCAAGGGTACAATAGTAAAACTGCAACTAATACTTTAGACGATTATGCCATAAAGGTCGTAATCATCCGATTGCTCAATCTTCACAGTAACCAGCTCACCAACCCGAATTGGTCTGCGTGAGGACAAATGCACAACGCCATCAACCTCCGGTGCATCGTATCTTGTGCGTCCAATGCCGGTATGACCATTGGCTTGATCGACAAGCACCTGCAGACGTTTACCGACTTTTTTCTTTAAAAGTCTGGAGGAAATGGATTTTTGATGTGCCATAAAACGGTTCCAACGACTTTCTTTAACGTCATCAGGAACCACTTCCAACCCCATATCATTTGCGGTCGCACCTTTAACGGGTTCATATTTGAAACATCCTGCCCGGTCTATTTTGACTTCGCTCATCCAATCAAGAAGCATTTGGAAATCGTCTTCCGTTTCACCCGGAAATCCAACAATGAATGTTGATCGCAAAGCGATATCCGGACAGATAGAACGCCATTTTTCAATGCGTTGATTGATCTTCTCCAAATGTGCCGGACGCTTCATATTGCGGAGTACCGTTGGAGACGCATGTTGAAATGGAATATCCAGATAGGGCAGAATTTTTCCTTCAGCCATCAGCTCGATTACGTCGTCTACATGAGGGTAGGGATATACGTAATGCATGCGCACCCATACGCCCATATCGCCCAATTCTTTTGCCAGATCATAAAAGCGGGCACGCACCGAATGGTCTTTCCATTGACTTTCACTATATTTGAGATCAAGTCCGTAAGCACTGGTATCCTGAGATATTACTAAAAGCTCTTTGACCCCTGCTTTCACCAACCTTTCGGCTTCTCGTAAGACATCGGAAGCCGGACGCGAGACCAGATTTCCCCGCAATTGCGGGATGATGCAAAAACTGCAGTGGTTTGAACAGCCTTCTGAAATCTTCAAATAAGCATAATGCCGCGGCGTCAAACGTATACCTTGTGGCGGAACAAGATCAACAAAGGGATCATGAACCGGCGGCGCTACTTTATGGACAGCATCCATAACGCTTTCATAAGCCTGTGGCCCCGTTACAGCCAAAACGTTGGGGTAGGTTTTTGTTACGACTTCGGGTTCTGCACCAAGACAACCAGTTACAATGACTTTGCCGTTTTTCTTTAACGCGTCGCCGATATTGGCAAGCGATTCATTCCGTGCGGAATCAATAAAAGCGCATGTATTCACGATAACAAGATCGGCACCATCGTGCTTGGGCGCGATTTCATAACCTTCCGAACGCAATTTTGTAATGATGCGTTCAGAATCAACGAGCGCCTTGGGGCAACCTAAAGATACGAAACTAACACGAGGGGCTGACATATTATTTCCTGCAGATATGCAATTTTTTGAAAAACGTTCGGCTGTTGACCTAATCTATTTTAATGAAAATACAAGGCTGTTTTGCAAAAAATCATACCATTGTAGTGGCGCGATCATTATTATTTTTGATGTCACTTTTATTCTCATCATCTAATAATAAAAGTCCTGAAACATCTATGTTTTATTCCGGATCAATGAAAAACAAGTTGGCTTTAGAAACGAAAGATTGCCATGAGCATCCCGATGCAGTTTCGGGAACTCTGTTCACTAGATGCACCTAAATCAGGAAAAACAGTCGCCAGCTAAATTTAATAGCGGCGGATCAAGCCGACCAGTTTTCCTTGTATTTTTATCCGATTTGGGCCGAATATTCTTGTTTCATAGGCCGGATTGGCGGCTTCGAGAGCAATAGAAGCGCCTTTGCGCCGATAACGTTTCAACGTTGCTTCCTCGTCATCAACAAGTGCAACGATAATTTCGCCGGGATTTGCAGTGTCACCGCGTTTGATGATGACGGTATCGCCGTCAAAAATGCCGGCATTAATCATTGAATCGCCTTTGACCTCAAGTGCGTAATGTTCACCACTTCCCACCATATCCGAGGGTAGGGACAACATATTTGTCTGGTTCTGAATCGCCGAAATAGGAACGCCTGCTGCAATCCTGCCCATAACCGGAACATTTACATTTGCAGCCTGACCGGCTTCACCACTAGACAAGTCAACGGGAATGACATTTTTTATCGGTCTGCTCTTGGAACCTTCAATAACATTAGGAGAAAATTTCCGCACCGTGTTCGCAGAAGGATTCATTGTTTCTGGAAGCTTCAGCACTTCTAATGCCCGCGCACGATTAGGAAGCCGACGAATAAAGCCACGTTCTTCCAGAGCCGTTATCAGCCTGTGGATGCCGGACTTTGACGCAAGATCGAGTGCTTCTTTCATCTCGTCGTAAGAAGGCGGAATACCGGTTTCTTTAAGCCGGTTGTGAATGAAAAGAAGCAATTCATACTGCTTGCGGGTTAGCATAAAATTCTCCCGTGATACGAATCAACATGAAAACAAAACCAGAACGTACACTATATGTTCCGTTATTGTTCCACAAGCTAAATTGTTTTTTGAAGCTTGGAGTTTTTCGTCGAGACAGGAGCTTTTTGTATTAGAGTTTTGAAACAAAAATGAAACATCAACATAATTTCTTCAACGTCGGAATACTTATGTTCAGTAAATCACCATCCAAATAAAATTGACAGACGAACATAACTTGAAACCGTTCTTCGAACCTTAATCCTTGTTTTTTTGAGAACGCTAGAAATTATCGTTTATTGGTAAGACTGTTTGTCTCTTGTTCGATTTTCTGCGCGAAGCCCACCAGAAGATGCAATGAACAATTCAATTCAGGTTCAATTTCAACCGGAAGCGACGTTATATAGGCCGAGTCCGAACTATTATTGTAGGCGACTTTAGAAAACTGCGACGCAAAATCAATTTTCATTGTGCAATAAAGCTATTGCTGAATCAGGTCGCAGGTTAGGCCAGATTTTAAAAATGAGATTATCAAAAGTGCGAGCTTTTCAGTTTGATTGAAAACCAATACACAACATTGCGGCATTGGCCAATATACTGCGATTTTGGTGTGAGAGCATAAATCGCCTGCTCAACCTCGCCATAATAATAAAAAGTTCCATAATATATCTTATGCAATTAATGATGATACGCTTCCTTATATGGATATCGACATGCCAGAGTTATAAACAACAGGTGCTGCTTACCCACTCGCCACAAATGTACCTAACGAAAAATACAATTTTCTAAGAGCCGCAACACATCCTGAAAATTATCAAAAACGGATTCGTTAAACCTATTGATGACAAGCGTCGTAGGGAAACGCCGCCTGGTTGTTGTGTATCTGCCATAAGCACCGATTTTTCAACTTATCCTTAAGTCTGATGATTAATTGAAAATCAGAACTCGAATACGTTATTTTTGGCACACAACCTCAATCTGCCGCAGCTTTAATAAACATGAATTTTGAATTGGCTTAATCTGCTTTGGCAAGTTGCAAAAACTGATAGCGCAATCTTAACTCTGTCACCTGCTCTTTTCGGATATCCGGTCGAGAATGGAAAGACTGCCAATAATGAGTGCATGTAATCCGACTGCATATTCATCGTCGATGTTCGGGATTCCCAAGCTTGAACGATAACGGGTCAAGTCGTCTTCATCTTTGTTATCAGGTAAAACGCTGTCGGCAATAGATAGCGTATGGTAGGAAATAGTGAATGCCAGCCAATGCGCTTGAATAAATGGAAGCTGGTAAGCAGTTGCAAGTTTATGCTGGTGCTCGGTAATTTTTTGTTCAATCGCTGGCGTAATCATATCCCGACGTAAAAGGTAGGGCGTAATCCCTTGGTATGTTTCGACCAACTTCCACATTGATGATGCAAGGCTCACCAGATAGTCATGTAACGAAATGCCGGATTGAAACTGAGGCAATTTCCATTCTAGAAAAATCGTTTCTGCAACCAACTTCTTTAGCACTTCCAACCCGTCAACGTGATTGTAAAGCGCCATGTGACTTACGCCCAATTTTTCGGCCACGCCGACGAATGTGATTTTAGGAAGCCCTATTTCTATTGCCGCTTTTATTATTCTATCCCGACTGATTGTGGGAGGTCTTCCCCGTGAAAGTTTTTTGGCTGGTTCAGTCATTAGAGAAGAGAAGTTTCGAAGGTTGAACAATAATATCTAGTTTAAATCTATCACGAATAATTGAGTGACACAATCAACGCATATTTCTTTTTTCAAAATCCCGTTAATGTTTCTATCGGTTAGCGCGGCGGCAATCTTCAGCACTTCAGATTGCTTACCCGATTGGTTGCGGAATTGGTTGTAAAGCTCCAGCCCACGATTGTAGCAGCTAAAACAACGTCAAATGTTCTATCGGTTAATTTTTTCCCTTTGTCTTTTATGCATTTTTTGGAACAACTAACTCATACCGTTTTTTGAAGCGCGGTTTTCTAGCCCCGCCTGACTTCGTTATCTCACGAATTCTATTGAATCAATTTCTTCGCAACACAAATTGCAAGAATTTTTCAAAAAACGCGAAAAAGCCATATAGCCACAGCGCTATATAGCTTTCTCCATATCGATTAGATCATGACTTTTGTCACAACCCGATTAGAACTTCATCCTTAGTCCTACACCGAATTCGCGCGGCTCTGTCATATAGGCTTGAATTCCAGCGATGCGATCACGATTCTTTTCTGTCGGTACACGTTCGTCAAACAAATTTTTCGCGTAGCCGAATATTTCCATATGGTCGTTGGGCTTATAAGAAAGCTGCATGTTTGCGATAGCGTAGGACCCTACCCGTAAATCGGGATCATTTTCGTCTGTCGAGTAATAATCGTCCGTATAGCGAACATCTCCGCTCAGCCTCAAATTCTCGATTATGTCCCAATCGGCACCGACATTGAACATATAACCCGGTGCTTTGGCAAATTTCTTCCCATTAAACACATTGCCGCGTGTGTCACCAAATTCACTTGTATCAGTGTGGAGAAGCCCTAACCCACCCCGCAATAACACATTATCCAGAACCTGATAATCAGCTCCCAATTCTGCACCATAGGTTTTTGCTTCGTCGGCATTAACAATGATTGAACCGAATTGTTTGCCATTCATGTAATCGGTAACAGAACGCTGCGAATCTGTGTAACGCGTGTAGAAAATATTCGGCGTCAATGAAAGCTTGCTATCAAGCACTGTGATACGGGAGAAGATTTCGTAATTCCATGCCTTTTCAGCGTCAAAATTGTAGTAGCGTTTGCCCGAAAAGTTCAGACCTGTGCCACCTGGAAGGTAACCGCGAGATGCCATGACGCCAACTGTTATGTCGTCTCGAATATCGTAAGAAAGAGAAACTTTCGGAAGAACAGCATCAAAACTCTCGTCATAGATGTGACGGACCCCGGGAACGTAGCTTGCGACTCCGTCATGCCGAATTCCGTCATATTGATAACGCAAACCACCCGTCAAAGCCCATTTTTCAGCAAACCTATAGGTCAATTCACTGAAAACACCGACACTATCCTGATCAACCGTAAAATCGGTCGATGCAAAATCATGCAACATGTGGTTTTCTGAATTGCTTTTTGAATAAAACACACCGCCAAGGCCGCTAAATGTCGTTGTTTCGTCGCCGAAATTGACGCGGAACTCATTCGACACATTGTCGTAATCTTTCGAGGCAGTGCCATTAAACGAACGACCAAAATTATAATCATAAGTGCCATTTGAATATTGCAATTGGTTAAACAATATAACCGTATTTCCGAGATCATATTTCGTGTCGAGTATGCCGGCATCGGTCTTGGTCTGTATGTTATCAGTACTATTACGCGTATCGTGGAGTTGATCATAGGGGTGAGACGCAATTTCGAAAGCGGGACGTTTGACATCCATATGGGAATAGGTAAGTTTTCCTTCAAAACCCGGTAATTCAGAAGGTTGCCATAGCAGTTTTACGCGACCATTAACATTTCTTGGATCGTTATCCATATCCGAATCCAGAAACTGCGGATTGGTGTATTTGATAAACGTATCGCGCCCACTGTAATCCAATGCAACACGTCCTGCGAGTTCCTGCGTAATCGGGCCGGAAGCCATCAGAGAACCGCGTTTTTGTGCTCTCGTGCCATAAAGTGACTGTATTTCAGCTTCCGGTGTAAATGTCGGATCTTTCGTTTTGATAACAACTGCACCGGCAATGGCGTTTGCTCCCTGTGTTGTCGTTTGCGGTCCGCGAAAAACTTCGACCGACTCCACATCCCAAATCGGTGCGGCCCCTATTCCGAATTCTCCGGAACTTAGATAACGACCATCGACACTGATGGTCGCGCGCGGAATCGGATTAGCCAGATAAGCATTACCCTTGACCAGCGGCCCTTTGGTATCCACGCCGCGAATGATAGGTGCATCACTATCGTTAGTATAAAGAACATTGGGCGTACCTTTCAAAAGATCGGTCAACGTCGTTACCGCCGGTCTTTCCTCAATACGGTCGCCACTTATAGCAGTCACCGAACTAGCCGTGTGTTGCAGTGATCTTAAGGATTTTTCGCCACTGATGACAACTTTCTCCAATACAGTTGATTGTGTCTCTTTCGTATTCTCACCATCCTCTGCAAAGGCAGAAGGTATTGCGCACGATAAAAAAACAAAACTGCAAAATAGCTGGCAATGAGCCGACGAGACAAGGAACCTCGTTTTCGATAACATTACTGACATCGGATAAAACCCTCTTTGGCGAAATAAATTAAAGATGAGTTTATTACTCATGTTATATCTCGAGTCAATAATTATTTTACATGGTGAAATAAATTATTTTATCGCGTTTTGGCCCAATTTCTTACTTCGCTTAATGTATAGTGGGCACTGACAAAACCGGGTGTGAAAACCTTGGAACCGTCAAGATAAATGACACGTCCTTCACGGGCCGGTTTCATGTAATTTTCCCACCCCGGCACCAGCTTGTTCAAAGCTTCCCGCGTTGCCGAAGCGCTTTTGTCGGGGGCGCCCCAATTGATGATAACCACGAGGATATCGGGGTTAAGAGAACCGAAAGTTTCAGCACTTATCGGCAATACAATTTTCGGTGATCCATCCGAATGCGTTGCATCGTTCGAAACTTCAAAAGGTTTCATCCCCAAATCGTTGAGGGGTTGAGACACGCCGATCCCCTCTCCCACGATATTGATCTGGTCCATAATGATAACCGGTAAATATGTCTTGTTTGCAAGACTTTCAGGAAGTTGCTTTTTTGTCTCCTGAACGTCTTCAACGTATTTTGCTTTCAAATTCTGAAATGTGTCTTCTTTGCCGAAAAGTTTTGCTAGGTTTTCTTCAATTGCAAAATTATCAAGATGTCCGGTTGTATAATGTTGCATATAAACAGGAGCGACTGAAGAAAGCTGTTTGACCTTATCAACGTCGAACTCGGTGCCGATAATGAGGTCCGGTTTCATCGAGTAAAGTTTTTCAAGATCGACCTGACGGTTATTGCCTATGCCTTGAGGTTTTTTCTGGTTCGGTCCGAACAGGATATCAATAAAATCTGCGCCAACCTGATAGGTGCCGTCATCTGCCCTACCGAAACTGCCGACAGGTGTTACACCGAGCTCGATCATCGGAACAGCGATGGCAGGTTCACTCATGACAACTACCCTCTCGGGATGATCCGGAATATTAACATTTCGCCCCATAGTATCAACGACTTCCCGCGCTCCAGCCGCCGTGAAAATTGTTGACAGAAGGATTGCAATTAAGGCACCTGAATATTTGATACGCATGGAATATTTCCTTATTTTTGAAAATATTGACGAAGAGTTCTTATCCGTAAAACGATAATGAACAGCGGAACGCCTATGATGGTTGTGGTCAACCCGAGAGGCATTGAAATAGTTGTGGCATTTTTTGAAATAATATCGGCGCCGATGACGAGATTGGCACCCACGAGACCGGAAATATAAAGTCTGGCGCTACCATTCGCGCCAGTCAGAAATTGTGCAATTTGCGGCGCAAGGATACCCAAAAAAGCAAGCGGTCCGACAATTGTCACCGAAGCTGCGCTTAATAGAACGGCGAATAACAATAACAGGGGACGAGAAACAATAACCGGCTCACCAAGCGATTGTGCGAGCTCGTTTCCCAAGTCGTAACGATTGAGAGAATGTCCGGCCAGAAAAATTCCCAAAAGACTGAATACAAAAAGCAGTGTAAAAGCCGAAACACTTAACCAGTTTGCCTGAAATAGAGAACCGGCCATCCAACTAGATGCATTGTAGGATGCTTCGGTTGGCAGATAAAGTATAAGGAATGAGTTGATAGAAGCAAGCACTGTCGCAACGGCAATTCCCATCAACAGAATGACCAACCCGCCGGAGTGCCGGTTGCCGACCAAAGCGAGCAAAAGTAATGCTGTTCCCAAGCCGCCGGCAAGAGAGGCCAATGTGATAAGCATACGAGAAGCACCGGGAATGAACGCAAGCAAAACGATTGTCATTGTTAAAGAACCGTGACTAATACCGAATAGGCCCGGATCAGCCAAAGGATTACGAGCAATCGGCTGTAATATAGCTCCCGAAACTGCAACGCTCCAACCAATCAAAAATGCCAAAGCCAATCGCGGAAGCCGCACATCCCATAAAGCAAAGTAGGATTGTTGATTAATCTCGTCTCCTTTAATGAGCTTCCAGAAATCAATGAGGCCGGTATCAATTGTTCCGATATTCAGCGAGACTAAAAAAAGAAAAGCCGAGAAAAACAGGAGCGCTATTGCAACAACGAAATTGCGTATAACAAGCTCTTTTCCATTTAAAAAAAGGACAGAAAGCCGCCCATCAAGTGTTTTGGATATCTTCATATGTCGCTCCTGTTTTTTGGAGAAACATAGAATTTCCTTATGAGTAAAATAAAAACAATACCGCCGAATAAATCCAGAATAATTCCTGTATTGACAACATAAGGCTGAAAAGCATTCTGTGAAATAGTGCTAGCCAAAAGGCATAAAATTGCACCGGTTAATGCTGATGCCGGTAAAGTTACGCGAAAGTCCTGACCGACCAGAGGTTTTACCATATGCGGAACGATGAGGCCTATAAAACTGATTGGCCCGCAGACAGCAACAGCCGAACACGATGCAACAATTGCACATGCCATGGCAAATCGTGAAATAGCAACTGTTTTGACCCCCATTGAAGCAGCTTTTTCATTTCCGAGGAGGATAAGGGTGAGCGGTTTTGACAGCACAAAAACCAATGCCAGTGCTATTAAGCCAATCCACCAGAATTGATATAGGCGATCGATATAGGCATGGTTGATATTGCCGGCAATCCAGGAGAGGAATTCACCTCTTCTATCGGCGTAAGACAATAACAGTGCATTGCTTAGGCCAATGAGCAGCATAGTTACAAGCGAACCTGATAAAATCAGCATGAGACCGGTGGTCTTTTCATTGTTACCGGCGATGCGGGCAATAAGAGTACAGAGAAGAAAACCGAAAAGTCCACCACATAAAGCGGATACCCCCTGCTCTGGCAGATTTGCGCCGAATAAAAGTGCACCGCCCACGACAAAAAGTGTCGCACCCGCATTTATTCCGAGTGATGAAGCCGAAGCCAGCGGATTGCGGATTAAGCCTTGAAATACCAATCCCGAACTTGCCATGATAAGTCCGGCATAAATTGCGATAAGCGCTCGCGGAAAACGTTGATAAAGAATAGAGGCTTGACCGTAATTGTTTGGCTCGCGCGATATCAACACCTGAAAAACATCTGATGGAGAAGAAAAAGTTCCCCCCCACGCTATACTAAGATAGAAGACAAGGACAAATAGAACCACACCACCCGACCAGAACCTGAAAAAATGCATTTTATTCGTCCATATAACGAACAGATCGGGCTACGTCGGGATAAGGCTGACAAATGAGATGCCCGTTGTGCTGGAATAATTCGGCTGGAATTCCAAAAACCTGCTGTAGATTTTCCTCGGTTATTACGTCTTGAGTTCGCCCATTGGCATGGATATTGCCTGCTTTCACCATAACAACATAATCGGCAAAATAGGTGGCGAGGTTGATGTCGTGCAAAACAACGATGATTGTTTTTTTCAGTTCGCAACTTAATTCACGAACAAGCTTTAAAATGGCGTATTGATATTTCACATCAAGATGATTGACCGGTTCATCAAGCAATATCATATCGGTTTTTTGTGCCAGGACTAACGCAAGCCATGCTCGTTGCTTTTGGCCGCCGGAAAGAGAATTAACAGGCAAATGTGCCTTATCCGCGAGCCCGACAATTTCAAGAACCTCATTAAAATATTGACGATCTTTGGCAGACGGGCCAGAAAATAATGAATGTCGTGCATAAGAGGAAAGCTCTATAAGTTGCCCCAATGTCAGATAATCCGGACAAAAACTCTCTTGAGGAAGATAAGAAATAAGCTGTGCGAGGTTTTTGCGATGAAAGCTTCTGATATCGCGGCCATCCAAAGTAATCGTGCCGCCCTGAAGATCCAGAAACCCCATTATTGCCTTGAGCAACGTTGATTTACCGCAACCATTTTGACCTATAAGAGCTGTCACTTCACCAGGCACGAAATCGACGGAAATATCATGCAAGATTGTTAACTTGCCATATCCGGCTTTAACGTTGTTCAACTCCAGTTTCATATCGCCCTCAATTTATTTTAGGGCGTAAACTATATAAAAATTCTCAAGTTTGCAATCTTAAAAAATTACCGAAAATATACGAATAGTGTTCGATGTCGGTTTGCTCGTTTAAGGGTTATGCTGATTGTCCACATGTATGCGGAATTTTGCCGGTGACATCTGTCCCTATTATAGCTGCAGAAATATTAGAATTTCCGGCATATCAAGTGAGCGAATTTTCGTATGGAATTGAAGCTTATAGCAATTGTATTTGCTATCCAACTTCGTTTACCGACATGATCGTTCATCAAATACAACTGTTTTTAAATGTACGGAAATGAGGTAAAATATGAGCTTCGGATTTTTCCGAAGAATTCTTCCGTTTTTTTAATTACCGATTTTCTTGGAGAAAAAATTGATAATCAAAACAAGATCAAAACCGTTGATTGACAGCGATTATTAATCGGTCCTCAAGACTGTTTGGCTCGTTATCCGAATAGAAAAGTTTTCATACTGCAAAATCGGAATATGTTAGGACGACCAACAAATGGAATGCCGACATTAGGCTGCTTTCCAATCAAGGTTGCAGTGCCGGCATTTTTAATCAATCGCCTATTTTGCGTCGACCTCGAAAGTTAAGCCTTGGTAGGCCGGTTCGACATTGTCAGGCGTGTATTTCATCACTTCATCATAATCCAAAGCAATATGCATATGAGTCAAAATAATCCGCTTTGCATTGAGTTTTCGACCCCATTCGACGGCTTGATCGACGGAAAAATGACTCGGATGAGGACGATATTGCAGCGCACCAATAATGAGGACATCAAGGTTTTCGAGGTATTGTGGCGTTTTTTCAGGAAATTCGTTTACATCGGTGCAATAGGCGACATTATCCAGTCTGAAACCGAGAGAGTGGATATCCCCGTGGATCTGTAAAACAGGCATAAGTGTAATTGATCCGCCCTTTCCGTCTATTGTAAATTTCTCGTAAGGGATAATTTTTTCCCGATTCAGTATTGGAGGGTAATTCGAACCTTCCGGCGTTTTGAAACAATAACCGAATGCCTCATATAACCTCTGATATGTCTCGTCATCGGCATAAACATTCATAAGGTGATGCTGGCTTATTGCGTAAGTTCTCAGATCATCAATTCCGTGGATGTGATCTGCATGTGGATGAGTATAGACGACAGATGTTATTTCATGAACATTATGGTCGACCATTTGCGAACGAAAGTCCGGACCTGTGTCGACGACGACAGTTGTACGCTCACCATTTTCTTTGATACGTTCAATCAATATAGACGCGCGATAACGATAATTTTTTGGATTATCGGGGTTGCATGCCCCCCAATCACCATTAGCCCGGGGAACGCCCGGCGAGGAGCCGCAACCAAGTATTGTAAACTTGTAGCGATCATGCATAAATCTTGTCCTATTTCATCTTGGAGAAAACACGAAAAGCATTCTCCGTTGTGTGTTTGGCTAATTCATCAAATGGAACGCCAAGCACTTCGGCCAATATTAACGCAGTCTGTTTGACAAAGGAAGGTTCATTTGTCTTTCCACGAAACGGCACAGGAGTAAGATAAGGCGAATCTGTTTCAACCAACACTCTGTCGATTGGCACTGTTTTTGCAATTTGGCGAACATTTTCCGCATTTTTGAATGTCAATATGCCCGAAAATGAAATATATCCTCCAAGTTCCAGCGCAGTTTTTGCCAACTCTTCTCCGGAAGAGAAGCTATGAAGAATAAAAGGAAACTTTCCCTTTTTTGTTTCTTCAACCAGAATGTCACGCGTGTCATTGTCGGCATCGCGGGTATGGATAACAAGCGGCAACTGACTTTCTCGGGCAGCAACAATATGCTCACGGAAATTACGTTTCTGCTCTGTTGGCGTAGCATCATCATAGTGGTAGTCTAGTCCCACCTCACCTATTGCTACAACTTTGGGATTTTTTGCAAATCCCAGAAGTTTCTCGGCGGTTGTATCGTTTTCTTCATGAGAAGAACTCGGATGGGTGCCAACGGAGCAATATACATCCTCGAACCGTTCTGTGATATCCAACAGCTTTTTCATATCGCGAACAAGCGTCGAAATCGTGACCATACGCGTCACACCGGCATTATGAGCACGATCGACGACATCATCGAGCTCGTTGCTTAACGTTTCGAAATCCAGATGGCAATGTGTATCAACAAGCATAGTCAATCTTCGTCTTCTGTTGGGACGTAACGCGGAAAAACCGGCTCTGGCGCTAGCAATTTCGTTTCCGGAACAATTTTCCGGTTAACGATATCATCAAGCATACGTTCGTTTTGATCAATCGCCAACAAATCAAGAAGTTTTGAAGCCGATTGCGGAATGAAGGGACAAAGCAGAATGCCAACCTCTCTCAGTATTTCAACTGTTACGTACAGAACGGTTGAGAAGCGCTCGAAATCGGTTTTTTTCAGCGTCCATGGTTCTTCGGCAGCAAAATAACGATTCGCATCCGAAATGACTGCAAAAATGGCAGTTAACGCCAAATGGGGCGCTTGTTTTTCCATCGTCTCACGGGCCGTTTGGAGCGCATTTTTGCATTTTTCCAAAAGCTCGCTGTCCTGTTCAAGAAACTTGCCGGGCTTTGGCACAAGCCCGTTACAGTTTTTCATAATCATCGAAAGCGATCGTTGCGCGAGATTACCAAGATCATTGGCAAGATCAGCGTTCGTCCGATTGACAATAGCATCGTGACTATAGCTTCCATCCTGACCGAAAGGGACTTCCCGCAAAAAGAAATAACGCACCTGATCAAGGCCGTAATGCTCGACCATTTTGAACGGATCAATGACATTTCCGACCGATTTCGACATTTTTTCTCCACGGTTCAATAAAAAACCGTGTGCAAAAACGCGCTTTGGTAATTCGATGCCCGCCGACATTAAAAACGCCGGCCAATAGATCGCATGGAAGCGAATAATGTCTTTACCGATGATGTGGACATTTGCAGGCCAAAAGTCCGACCTTGGCGTGTTTTTCTTTGGAAAGCCGGTAGCTGTGAGATAATTGGTTAATGCATCCACCCAGACATACATGACGTGTTTTGGGTTACCTGGTACCGGTATTCCCCAATTGAAGGTTGTTCGTGATATAGAAAGGTCTTTAAGACCGGATTTCACAAAACTGATAATCTCGTTACGGCGCTCGTTCGGACCAATGAAGTCGGGATTTTTTTCATAAAATTCCAACAGACGATCTTCATATTTCGACAGGCGGAAAAAGTAGCTTTCTTCTTCATTCCATTCTACCGGTGAACCAACTTCTTTTTCCCTCCGGACTCCATCTTCTCCGACTTCGGTGTCACTTTCATCATAATAGGCTTCCTGACGGACGGAATACCAGCCAGAATAACGGTCGAGATATATGTCTCCGTTATCTTCCATCATTTTCCATATGGCCTGACAGGCATCATAATGGCGCTTTTCTGTCGTGCGGATAAAGTCATCGTTCGAGACGTTCAGTGTCTTCAGCATTTTTTGAAATACTGCACTGTTGCGATCGGCGAGCTCAAGTGGCGTCAACCCCAGTTTTTCCGCCGTCTGCTGCATTTTAAGCCCATGCTCGTCAGTGCCGGAAAGAAAAAACACATCTTTATCATTTGCACGTTGAAAACGCGCCATAGCATCGGTGGCAATAGCATTATAGGCATGGCCTATATGAGGATTGCCATTCGGATAAAAAATTGGTGTCGTTATATAAAATTTTTCACGCATAGGATATCCAACTATATCAATATCAGCTTTTTAATCTGACATAGCGATAGTTGAAGCGCTTGTCACGGAAAAACCAAATATTCAGGCGTCTGAGATCATCAATTTATGGAGTTTATAAAGAACATTAATCACAAATTGCTTTTTATCCAGATTAAATGCTTCTGTTTTTGCAATCTCGTCGGCAATATTCTTCCACGCGTCGGCATAACGGTTACTTAGCAACGAATTGCCACTAAGGCCTGCCTTCATCGCTTTTGATGATATAATAGAAAGCAAATTGTCGCAAAACTGGTGAAATTGAATAACGGCATCGCGCCCCGATAAAGCTTGCGCAATTGTCTGTGCTTTGACAACATCAAAGATCGGTTGGTTCAATATTTCTCGTTGAACACGGATAATTTCCATTCCACCATAACATATCAAAAGTGCCGCTTTTCTGACACTTCCTTCGGATTCGGCAATGATTGCGTCCAATTCGGCAGCTGGTGGCAACCGGTTTGCCAAAACGAGGTGCAGCGCTTTTCCCATATTATCGTAATCAAGTGGTCGGAATTTGATCAAGTGACAGCGCGAACGAATTGTTGGTAGTAGCCGGCCTGACGAATTCGATATAAGGATAAAAAGTGTTTTTTCGGGTGGTTCTTCAAGCGTTTTCAAAACGCCGTTTGCTGCCGCCCTATTCATGTCGTCTGCCGTATCAATAATCACGACCCGCCAACCGCCATTATAGGACGTCTGAGCCAGAAAGCGGTTGATTTCTCTTATATCATCAACCGTTATACCGGTATTGAAGCGTTCTGTTTTGCTGTCATATCGTCTGGAAATATGTGTGACAGAAGGATGACTGCCTTGCGCAATTTGACGCCATACGGGGGACGTTTCTTCGGGAGCGGCAAGATCTCCCGAGCTTTTTGACAAAATATTCCATGCGAGATGGTAGGCCAATGTGGCCTTTCCGATGCCAAGTGGCCCTTCAAACAACAAGGCATGATGCAACCGCCCTTCTTTGCGCATGCGGCCAAGAGCTTCGATTACATCGTTATGTCCAAAGATATGTGTATTTTGTGAAGGACGAATAACGCCATCAATGTCATCATACTGTTTTGGCGTTTCCAGTTCCTGCATCTTTTTTCCCGATTAAAAAGCGCAAAGTGATATTTTCAATATCCTTGGCAATTTCATCAATATTGCGGCTAGCATCAATAATTCGACAGCGTTCCGGCTCGGACCGTGCAATTTCCAGAAATGCCTGCCTTCGTGCTTCCTGAATGGTTAGATTATCTTTTTCGAACCGATCGACTGTTAACCGGTCGTTCCGACGTTTATTTGCTCTTTCCATTCCGACTTTTGCAGGTATATCCAATATGAATGTGATGTCCGGTGTGTGACCGATAGTCGCCAATTTTTCGAGTATAGTCAGATAACCACGTTCATCTTTCTCGCCGTCGCCCTGATATACGCGGGTCGAATCAATAAAACGATCGCACAAGACAATTTTTCCCTGCTTTAAAGCCGGTGCTATGATTTCATTGATATGGTCAACACGCGCGGCTGCAAAAAGTGCAGCCTCAAACCGCTTGCCCGCGCATTGGGCATTGCCTGAAAGCAAAACATATCTTATTGCTTCGCTACCGGCAGTGCCACCAGGCTCCCGAGTAACAACCACCTCATAACCTTGTGTTTTCAGAAAGTCACCGACAATCCTGATTTGAGTGGATTTTCCAGCCCCTTCTCCGCCCTCGAATGTGAAAAAATAACCACTCACCACACAATCCCGAATATTTTCTAAAAGATCAAATATATTTTCTTAGCCAACCTATGGTAAGTTCATATAAAGCATCTTTGGCTTTTCCGACAAGTCCCGTCTCTGCAACTTCGTTAACAGTAAAAACCGGCTTTTCCAGAAGAACTGTTTTATTGGCGAATATTTGAAGTTTCCCGACCTCAACATCCGGCGATATAGGAGCATCCAACGGACCATGATAAATAATTTTCGCTGAAATAACGGGCTTTTTTTCAATATTCATTAAAATGTCGACGGGTTCTTTGACAAAAAGTGGAACAACCGGCAATATACCCCCGAAAACACGTGCATAACCGACAATAGCTCCCTTAGGAAAGACCTGTTTGAATTCGAATGCAGTCATTCCCCAATTCAATAATTTTGCTGCTTCAATCGGCCGATCCTTTTCTTTTTTAATGCCGTTTAAAACCAAAAAAAGTTGTCTGTTGTTATTCTGTATAACTGCCGAGGTCGAGAATCCTGAACTGTCGCTATAGGCATTTGCCAAACCTTGAGCACCGATATCCAGTGCAAAAAGCGGATTTTTATTACGTTGGGTAATCTTGCTCCAGGTTATTTCCGGTTCGGAATAAATTTTAAAATATTTCGGATAATGCGTCGCGATATATCGCGACAAACAGATAACATCGCTCGCGGTGGTGTATTGTCCATTTTGCGGCAATCCGGTTGCATTGACAAAATGGCTTGAATTCAGCCCCAATTCCTTGGCGCGTTCATTCATAAGATCCGCAAATTTTTCTTCAGTACCGGAAATACCTTCAGCTAAGGCAATTGCTGCGTCATTTCCGTTTGCAACAATCATGCCGCGCAAGAGATCAAGAACACTGATATCGCTATTTACTGGCGCAAACATTGTATTTGTCCGCGACGGTGCACCGCCAGTCCGCCATGCATTAACACTGATATGAACAAGTTGATCTTCATGTAACTCACCACTCTCGAGCAAATGAAAAACCACTTCTGCAGTCATCAACTTGGTGAGAGAGGCCGGTTCAAACTTTGTTCGCGAATTTTTCTGATAAAGTATCGAACCCGTTTCACCATCAATCATCATGGCCTGAGTAGCTGAAACCTCAAAATTCTGGGCGAATGATTGTGTTGTTACACCGCCTAAAACAATGAACAACAAAAGATGAATGATGGTTGAGCGCATATTTGATCTCCGTGGCCTGTTTTCAGCACAAACCACTCGCTCACTCAAGTGCTTAACGTTCACTACCAATACTAAAAGCTTCGCTTACACCCGTTGCCCACGCAATTTCTAATGCCCGTTCAGTTTTTTGTTCAAAATTTCCAGAGGGATTTCCTTGGACTTTTATTACTTTCGCGGAATTGGAAGCCACATTTCCTGTTCTGGCTGCAGCGTTCATGTCATTAGCAGATTTCGGTTTTGCTGTTTTAATCGAAACTTTGTTCGTTGAACGAGATGCATTGTCGGACGAATTAGCGTTGTTTGACGGCGTCAAAATGCTATTGAAAACGACAGCCTTGCCATTGGTTGAAGTTTCGCCGGCAAAAGCCAACAGTTGAGAATCATCAGGTTTAAAAGCAGGCAGAGGGCCAACATCAGGCAATTTCGGATAAGTTACACCAATCATTGCCGGATTATTCAACCCTGAATAGTTGGGCGTCGTCATATCCTGCATTGTATTTTCGGGAACCGGAGAAGTCAGGTTCACGCCTGCCATTGCAAGCAGTGTATCGGGAGTAATATTACCGGGCTTATAAGATGCCAAAAGGAATTCGCTATCGTGCCCTTCAATTGGTGCCCGACCGACATATTCGACCTTAACATCTGCTAGACCGTCATCTTTATAGTCAAGCATTGTTGCTGCTTGTTGCGATAGGTCAATAACTCGGTCGGCGGCAAATGGCCCTCTATCGTTGACGCGAACGATGATTGACGAGCCGTTTTCCAAATTGGTGACACGTGCATAGCTTGGTAAAGGCATTGTCGGGTGAGCTGCGGTGAGATTATGCATATCATAAATTTCGCCATTTGCAGTCAAACGGCCGTTAAAGGCAGCACCATACCAGGATGCACGGCCTACTTTTTTATATGCTCTTTCGGATGGAGAGAGATAAGCAACTTCGTTGTTCTTTTTGCTTTCAACGTTGTTAGCCTGCCGAGAGGCGCCATTTTTTTTGTGATGATTTACAACCGGTTTTGCAGTCGGAACAACCGAATACGCCTTTATCTGATCGCTCTCTGTTTTTACGGGTGTTGCACTAGCAACATCTTTCGCATGATTGGCACACGCTGCGAGCATCATTGTAGATAATGAAACGAAAATTCCACGAACAAGCAATTTGCAACTGTTCTTTTTGTTCTTTTCAAATTCTAACAACATTCAACGTTCCGTTCAGTAAAGCCGCCGTTAAGCTATCCGAAACAGGCAAATTCCGAGTTGACCTCGGGATGCCGTTTCCTGCTTTTTTAAAAGGCGAAAACCATTTCCTGCGGAGCAATTAACATATCTTTAATGATTGTTTAAGAAGTGTATACGCGCAATCGCCAGGTTTCTTAAAATATCGTTAACAACAGAAAACAAACCATGGAGTCGTGGTTCCAGCTATTTTGCCTTCAAACGCTTCGTCGAACTTGATGCCTGAAAACTCGTCCGCCTATTTACCATTAGGAGGACGGTAGAAATTAAAAGAAATAGATTGAGCGAACGAGCGTTAATGAAAAAGACAAAATCATAAGTTTATCAGAAATGCTGTTAGGTTACGCTAAAAGACAAGCCCGTTACGCGATCAACCCAATTTTGCAACAAATCCAAACATAAATTTATGAGAAATTTTACCGCCCTGATTTAGCGGCGCGGTTATCTTCGTTTGCTTGACCATGATTACGCAGGCTACAGGTCAAACAAAGCAATGAAGTTTGCGGCTATATGCGCTTTGAACGAAAAGCCCGCGACAAAAGTGTTTAAAAACACGATGTATGGAGATGCTGATTAAGAAATTTTGGAGTGGTGAGCGCGCAGGGATTCGAACCCTGGACCTACTGATTAAAAGTCAGTTGCTCTACCGGCTGAGCTACGCGCTCTTCCATTAAGGTAACTACCTGATGAAAGTGGGCGGAACATACGGGCGAGATCGCGTCAGGTCAACACCTTTTAGCAAAAAAATTTTTCTCGTTACAAATTTTTGCGGTTTTTCAAGGTCATTATTCTTACTCTAATGGGAAAATGCGGTCCGGTTGTGGTAATGATCCTCGCCAGAGAACTTTTAGGCCGGAGATTGTTCATTTAAAAACAAGCACTGGTCACATTTAAGGGATGTTTATTGCCCGATGCGGGAACAAAATAAACGTTTTTCCATTATCTTGTTATGCATTACCAGACGGAAATTTTTCGACATAAATTTTTCGACATAAATTTTTCGTTTTCCGATTCCTAAGCTGTTGTTTTACACCGCTATTGTTAGTGAAAACACCTATGTGCTGGAAGCGGGAGATGAATGTGTTTGCGAATCACTAACGTGAAAAAATACCGTTGGCGGAGCTTATGGTGCTCATATCGTTGTAATACCGGGTTCGAACTCCTGCATGCGCGAAAAAGCCATGCCTATAAGCTTGAAATAGGCAATTAAATGGGATTACAAGGCAAAATCAATTTTTGGAAAATTTAGGAGCTTGGTATGTCGCTTCCGGATAAAGCTTTCCCCGTGAGTTGGGATCAATTTCATAGAGACGCCCGTGCGCTGGCTTGGCGCATTGCAGACCAGAAAAAAGAATGGCGCTCGATGGTTGCTATTACACGCGGTGGATTGGTCCCTGCTGCCATTATTTGTCGTGAGCTCGGCATTCGACTTATTGAAACTGTCTGCATTGCTTCTTATCACGATTATCGCCACCAGTCTGAAATGCAAATTCTCAAAGGCATTAGTGATAATGTCAAAGTCAATGACGGCGAAGGTGTTCTGGTTGTAGACGACCTTACCGATACCGGAAAAACTGCGCAAATTGTCCGCAACATGATACCGAAGGCACATTTCGCTACGGTTTATGCAAAGCCCAAGGGGCGTGCGTTAATCGATACATTTGTAACCGAAGTCAGTCAGGACACATGGATCTATTTCCCATGGGATATGGGATATGCTTTTCAAAAACCGATTGCCGATTCACATGCGGGTTGACGCGACCTATAACGGTTTTGAAGGTTGAATCGCCTCTCCTTCAGTTCATTTTTTAATTTATTCACACGATCGAATTAAAATGAGCAGGCTTCAGGATTTGATTATCTTGAAGCCTTTCCTATTTTTCAAATAAAAATACATTAAACAGCAATTCATCAAGACGGCGTTTCCGCAAAGAGAATGCGCCACTCAAGCGGTATTATCTTGAAACCCGATTATAGTTTTTGGCTTCATTCGCCATTTTAAAGCCGTCCAGCTTAAAAGCCCGAATTTTTCGCTTTCGATCGACATCACGTTTACCTAGAGAATGATGTTGCTATAGCATTGTTGTTCACAAGACGGAAAACCGGATCGGATAGCTTTTATAGCTGAGAAATCAACCTGATTGTTAGCGCGAAAACCAAGCCAAGCGCCCTTTGAGGTTTTGCGGCAAACGCGAATTGATTATTTTTTGATTGAATAAACCGAATTCTTCAATTTCAGGCAAAATAAAAGGCCGCAAGCGGCCTTCTATTATTTGAATACTGTTTGAAGCATCAATTGCCGGACTTGGCTTTTTCCTGTTCGGCTCGCATCTTGTCTTCAAACTGCTTTTCCTTGGCTTGAACAGCTTTTTGAAGCTTCATTTGCTCGGCTTCAAAATCTTTTTCTTGCATACCCGGACCGGTATAAGCAGCACTGAAACCGTCGAGCGAAATTTCGATCGGATTTGGCGTGCCGCGGAAGTTAATGGTTGTTACCACCAATTTCTGACCTGTCTTCATAGCATTGATGAGTTTATCATCGAATGTATCATTGGCAATGCAGCTCGGGCCGTTGCAGATAACATAAGGTATCTTTTTCACAGGGCCATCCCCGACCTGAATGTGAACGCCTTCAGGAATAAAACGGCCTGTCGGCACCTGAATACCGATACGCTTTTCGTTTTGCTTTCCTTTGACTTCAACCAAATTCACAGCCGTCAGCGGTTGTCCGGTGTTGGAAACAACGGTATTCATTGTGTTACAAACATCAACATCCTGTTGCTTGCTGCAAACCTTATACCACCCCTGAGGCATGCCCTGAGCATTGGCGGTGCTATGTGACGCAACGAGTAGAGCAGCAGCGCCAGCCAATGCGGATATAGCAGCGTAGGTTCTTTTATGGGACATGATCAGGCAAATCCTTTCAATGCGCAAAAAAATAATCCCGAAAGGTAAATATCAACCTCTATAATGACAGCTCTACGCAGAATTAGGGCAACAGGATGACGTTTCCTTCCTTTACAGCCGCATTTACACAAGATTAATCAAAAAATCCAGCGTTAGAAGCGAACAAAATATAAATTGCACCGATCTTTGTGGTTTTCCAATCACACTCCATTTAATGAACAACGGTTAAAATTGGTATTTTTTCTTGTAATTGATTATAAATCCCAACCAAATATTCGCTGGCAGGTTAAAACAGGGCGAATCGGAAATATTCGGCTCCCAAGGGTTTCACATGAACGTTGTCTATAAACTCGGTCTGTTCTTTATGATTCTCTGTTTGAGTTTCGGGCAAAATTGTCAGGCAAACGAAAACGGAATAGCAATGCATGGAACGCCTGCTTTAGGTGCCGGCTTTGACCACTTCCCCTATGCCAATCCCGATGCTCCCAAAGGTGGCAAGATCACTTACGGTGTGGTTGGCACATTTGACGGACTCAATCCTTTTGTTATTCGCAGCTTCCGGACTACCGCGCGCGGTTTGTTCGCCGATGAACAGTTTGGCGGGCTCGTTTATGAAAGCTTGATGGTTCGCACGCGTGATGAACCATTTACGCTCTACGGTTTAATAGCTGATAACGTTATATTGAATGACGATCGTACCGAAATAACATTCCATCTCAACCCAAAGGCCAGATTTTCTGACGGTAAAGCAATTAAGGCTGATGATGTTTTATTTACAGTCGATCTTTTAAAAAATAAGGGGCGGCCGCCTTTCGACCGCTATATGAAGCGCATCGAGCATATTGAAAAGCTCGACGAGCAGACAGTAAAAATGGAATTTCCACATTCGAAAGATCGTGAATTTCCTTTTATTCTGGCAAGCAGCATGCCAGTTCTTCCAAAACATGCAATTGACGTAGAAAATTTCGAAAAAAACGGCCTTACCCCTATTCCGGGAAGCGGCCCCTATATTATCTCGCATATTGATGCAGGCGAGCGCATCATTTACGAACGTGACCCCAATTATTGGGGGAAAGATTTGCCGGTAAATCGCGGTTTGAATAACTTTGATACAGTGCAGATCGAATATTTCCGTAATGACAACACCCGTTTCGAGGCTTTCAAAAAGGGGATTTTGGACGTTTTTCTTGAAGAACCGGCCAATCCCAACCGCTGGCGTTTATCCTACAATTTTCCGGCTGTGCGTCATGGCGACGTTATCAAAGAAAGTTTTAAAAAAGGAACACCGGCCGATATGATTGGCTTTGTGTTCAATACCAGAAAGCCGATTTTTAAAGATAGAAAGGTAAGGCAGGCACTTTCACTTGTGTTCGACTTTGAATGGGTCAATCATAATCTCTTTAACGATGTCTATAGCCGCACCGAAGGTTTCTGGTGTGGTTCGACGCTTTCTGCCGTTGGACGGCCCGCGTCAGACAAAGAAAAACAACTTTTAAGCCCCTACCCTGGTGCCGTTTTACCCGAGGTCATGGATGGAACATGGCATAATGTAAAAACTGACGGTTCAGGCATTGATCGGGCATCTGCGGAAAAAGCCTGGCAGTTATTGCGGGAAGCGGGCTATAAACTGCAAAATCGGCGAGCAATTGGCCCGGACGGTCAACCGCTTCACTTTGAAATTATGACCCAATCATTGGAAGAAGAAAAAATCGCACTCGCCTATCAACGTTCACTGGTGAGAATTGGCGTCGGGGTGGACGTGCGAACGGTTGATGACACACAATATCAAAACCGGTTAACGTCTTTTGATTACGACATGATCGTCGGAAAATTAAAAGCGTCGCTCTCGCCCGGTAATGAGCAGCTTAATCGTTGGGGCTCTTCTTCCCGCGACCTTGAAGGTAGTTTCAATTTTGCAGGAACATCCGATCCGGCAATTGATGCCATGATTTCAGCATTGCTTGATGCCCGCTCAAATGAAGATTTTACAGCAGCCGTCAGAGCTCTTGATCGTGTACTCATCTCGGGGAGTTACTATCTTCCGCTTTATCATTTACCTGACCAATGGGTTGCACATTGGTCACGTATAGAATATCCGGCCTATACTCCGCTTTATGGATATCGCTTGCCGGCCTGGTGGCACCGCTAAAGGAAAAATACCGTGAGTTCTCCAGTAATTTATATCAATATGATTTCGGATCTTGTTTGCCCTTGGTGTTTCATTGGACGCAAGAGGCTTTTCAAAGCAATAGCAGCACTACCGGAAATCACGATAAAACTTTCATGGACGCCGTTCCAGCTTTATCCGAATATGAAGCCGGAAGGCATTCCCTATCCAATTCATATGAAGAAAGTTCTAGGCAACCAGAATGCAATTGACGAAACCGAGCGCACGTTAATTGACCTCGGTAAACAGGAAGATATCGAATTCGATTTTGCTGCTATCAAAACAGAGCCCAACTCTCTTGATGCCCACCGCGTGGTCTATTGGGCTTCGCAGGATAAAGCAGGTATGCAGGACAAACTGATTGCCGAACTTTTTTCCCGTTTTTTTGAACAAGGCCAGAATATTGGTGATCATACTGTACTAATTGATGCAGCAAAAAGCACAGGAATGCGTTCCGACGTTGTTGAAAAATTGCTAGCGACGAACATTGATAAAGACACCATCAAACAGGATAGCGCCCATTCCTATTATATCGGTGTCCGTGGTGTACCATCATTCATTATCGACAAAAAATATGTGGTTATGGGCGCGCAACCAACCGAGGTTTTAATCGACACAATCGAACAAATTGCTGACGGCTATGAACCCGGAGCAAGTGAAGATCGCTAAAACCGGCTTCAGTTGTAATCGCACAACTTATTTTTAATCAAAAAATCCAAAAAATTTTTAATGCGGGATCAACAGCACCGTTAAATCACTGTTTAAACAGCTTACGAATGAAGACGCAAAGTTTATTTTTTTGCGCCTTCTTTTGAAAGTTTTACGAGCTGTGTCATGACGGTAGCAGCACCGTTCAAACGCTGATCGGCATTCGGCCAATCACGAATAAAGACGACGCTTTGATCAGGACGTATTTTGGCCATGCTTCCTTGCTCGCCAATCCATTTGATGAGTCCGACACCATTGGCAAAGTTGTTTTCTCTGAATTGGATAACAACGCCTTTAGGACCGGCATCCAGTTTTTCAACATTGGCTTGCCGACATAGAGCCTTGATATAAACGACTTTGAGCAAGTGCTGTACAGGAACAGGCAAGGGGCCGAATCTGTCGATCAATTCAGCACCAAACGCATCAATGTCGCCCAAATCTTCAATTTCTGCGAGCCGACGATAGAGCGAAAGGCGCAATGGAAGGTCGGGAACATAATTATCCGGTATCATAACTGCTGTCCCTACCGAAATCTGCGGCGACCATTGGCTTTCATTCACAGTCGTACCGTCTTTCAATTCGGCAACCGCTTCTTCCAACATCTGTTGATAAAGTTCGAAACCGACTTCTTTGATATGCCCTGATTGTTCTTCACCAAGAAGGTTGCCGGCACCCCTTATATCCATGTCGTGACTTGCAAGCTGGAATCCGGCCCCAAGGCTATCGAGGGATTGCAATACTTTGAGGCGGCGATCCGCTCCCGGTGTCAAAACTTTCTGGTTAGGAAGCGTAAACAATGCATAAGCTCTCTGTTTGGAGCGCCCTACCCGCCCACGCAATTGATAAAGAGCAGCAAGACCGAACATATCCGCGCGATGAACAATCAATGTATTGGCCGAAGGAATATCGAGTCCGGATTCAACAATACTGGTTGAAAGTAACACGTCATATTGCCCATCATAAAAGGCATTCATGATATCATCAAGCTGGCCCGGCGGCATCTGACCGTGAGCAGCTGTGACCTTCAGTTCGGGAACATGATTGCCAAGAAACTCCTGAACGTCTTTCAAATCCGATATTCGCGGACAAACATAGAAACTTTGTCCACCGCGATAATGTTCACGCATCAATGTTTCGCGCACGATCAACGGGTCAAACGGCGAAACAAAGGTTCTTACCGCCATACGATCAACCGGTGGCGTTGTAATAAGGGATAATTCTCTGACACCCGTCAAAGCCAGTTGCAAGGTACGTGGAATCGGAGTTGCCGAAAGGGTGAGCACATGAATATCGGTTTTCAGCTCTTTCAGACGTTCTTTCTGTTTAACGCCAAAGTTTTGTTCCTCGTCGACAACCAACAAGCCAAGTCGTGAAAACTGCATTGTCGACCCAAGAAGTGCGTGCGTACCAATAACAATATCGATTGTACCTTCACGCACACCATTTTTAACGGCTGCAAGCTCTTTTGCTCCAACAAGCCGCGATGCTTGTCCGATTTTTACAGGTAATCCCTGAAAGCGGGCTTGGAACGTTTTATAATGCTGACGTGCCAAAAGCGTTGTCGGCACCACAACGGCAACCTGATAACCATTTAACGCAGCGACAAATGCAGCTCGAATTGCAACTTCTGTTTTACCAAAACCGACATCACCGCAGATCAGCCGATCCATCGGTTTTCCCGCCGCAAGATCGCCAAGGACCGCGTCAATAGCGCGCAATTGGTCATCCGTTTCATCATAAGGGAAACGGGCAACAAATTCATCATAGCTACCAGTCGGAGGTACAAGAACGGGGGCATTACGCATCTCGCGCTCGGCCGCAATGTGAATAAGATGGCCGGCGATTTCAAGCAAACGTTTTTTAAGTTTCGCTTTTCGCGCCTGCCACGCAACGCCACCTAGTTTATCAAGAACAACATTCGTACCTTCACCGCCATAGCGTGACAAAAGTTCGATATTTTCGACGGGAAGAAAAAGCCGGTCTTCATCGGCATAATGAATTTCCAAACAATCTCTGGGCACTCCGGCTGCTGTGATTGTCTTCAAACCGACAAAACGACCAATACCGTGATCGACGTGAACAACGATATCACCGCTGTTCAATGTGGTCATATCCGAAATGAAATCGGCATTACGCTTGCGCCGCCGTGCAGACCGCACAAGTCGGTCACCCAATATATCCTGTTCGGCAACAACAACCAGATCGTCGGCAACAAATCCGTGCTCGATTGTTACGACTGCTGCTGTGATATGATCGCGTGGTGTGACTTTTACGGAATGAAGAGACGTAACCTTCTCTATTCCTTTAAGACCGTGTTCATCAAGCACCTGTATCAGGCGTTCCAATGATCCTTCGCTCCAACCGGTAAGGAGCACCTTGTGGCCTTTTGAACGGAGTTCCGCAACATGATCGACAACGCTTTCAAATAAATTCTTGTTTTCCGACGTGCGTTCTTCAACGAAATCCCGCCCTATTGTGACATTGCTATGAAGTACCAGATGCCCTGACGACTCCGGTTTGTTAAAAGGCGTAAGGTCAATGCGATGCCTAACTTTTTCGGATAACGAAGCAATATCTTCGGGGGTTAGATAGAGCTCTTCGGGTTTTACCGGATTATAGGGTGTGGAAGAATCTTTAGGATCGTGTTGTTCCAAACGAGCCTGATAATAATCTTCGATGAGTTTATTCCGTTCTATCATTGCCTCTTCGGCAAGATGATCAAACACGACCGGAATATCACCAATATAATCGAAAATCGTATCAAGATGATCGTAAAAAAGTGGCAGCCAATGTTCCATTCCGGAAAATCTCCGGCCCTCCGAAATTGCTTCATAAAGTGCATCATTCGGACTGGCGGCACCGAAAGATCTTATATAATTCGTTCGGAATTTGCTGATTAATTCGGGCGTCAAAGTTATCTCGCTCATCGGCTCCAGCGAGAATTCTTTAAGCGTTTTTGTTGTTCTTTGGCTTGCCGGATCAAATGCGCGCACTGTTTCAAGCGTATCACCAAAAAAATCTAGCCGTACAGGCGCGTCACTTCCCGGTGCAAACAAATCAACAATTCCACCTCTTACAGCAAAATCGCCAATTTCCCGTACTGTTGACACACGTTCGAAACCATTATGCTCAAGGTGATGAACGAGTTTATCCATATCAAGGTTTTGGCCTGGTCTCGCGGTAATTGACTGGCCTTCAACCATTGAATGCGGAGGCAGCTTCTGCATAATCGCATTGGCTGTTGTCAGGATAATTGCCGGATGCGGATTTCTGAATAGAGCTGAAATATTAGTCAGGGCCGACATCCGTTTTGCCGAAATTGCCGTATTCGGCGAAACACGATCATAGGGGAGGCAATCCCATGACGGCAGCTGAATAACCGGCATTTGCGGCTCTATAAAACTCAAAGCATGTGTCAGATCATCAAGTTTCTGCCCGTCACGTGCGATATATAGAATTGGCCTCTTACCGCCAATTTCAGACGCAATTTTATATATCGCAAATGGTTCGTAACCGGAAACGACACCATCAAAACTCAGATATTGTGGTAAATTTTCAGTAGTGAAGTTTTTTTTGAATATCGACATAACTTAAGCGTTAAAATCCATGCGCGTGCGGTAATCCAGAATATCGCGAAAAAGTGGCGAATCCACATCATAAGGTACAGGCACTTCACCTGTTACCCAAGTCAATAAATCCCTGTCTTCAAAGGACATAATATATTCAAGCTCATCCATGGCTTTTTCGTCCAACTTCATAATATGGGCATCAACATATTGTCCGAAAACCAGATCCATTTCGCGGATTCCACGATGCCACGCACGAAACACAAGCCGGCGTTGCCTTGCGTTCAGCTTACTGTTATCGACTTTCGACCCTGTCATCGCATCCTCCGGTTCAACATGATATGGAAGCTTGCTCTATATTCCGCTAGAGATCAGCTTTCAATAATTCGTTGTTTGACAATAGTCCAAATATGTAAACATGTATATGAAGACGTCATTTCAAAAGACGTTGAACATGAATTGAGTCTTTGAATGATGGATAAAAGCCACTGGCGTCTTTTCAAACAAGGTGTCGTTGCCTGCATTCCGACATTGCTCGGATATTGGGCGATTGGTTTTGCTTGCGGTGCAATTGGCGCGGTTTCCGGCTTTACGATTTTACAGATTTTCTGTTTGAGCACATTTGTCTACGCAGGGTCCGCGCAATTTCTGTTTTATTCAATGGCTTCCACAGGAGCCGGACTGGTGCAAATCGCATTAGGTGTTTTATTCATCAATATGCGTTATCTTTTAATCAACACCTATATGGCGCAATATTTCTCTCATGCCAATCGACTTGAAAAGCTTGTCGGCGGTTTTCTGATGACCGACGAAACCTTTGGCGTTGCGTCACAATATGCCCGAACTCACGGTAATATTCTTCCATTTTCATGGTTATTCGGACTTAATATCACAGCATGGTTGAGCTGGATTGCTGCAACACTTGTCGGAACCATATTTGCGGCATCGCTACCCGATTGGTTAAAAGACAGCTTGAGTTTCAGCCTCGTCGGTATGTTTGTCGGTCTTCTATTGCTTGGGTGGTATGCTAGTCAGACCAAAAAAATTGATATCGTTGTGATTATCGTCGCAATGGCAATTGTTGCTATTTCACATGGTATAATTGCGGCAAATCCATCGTCAATCTTAGCCACTCTCATTGCTGCAACTATTGGTATGTTTATGCTTCTCAACTCGGGGAGTAACAAGATATAATGATGGAAAATATCGGATTGGGCATTGCAGTTGCAACGGCGGTTACAGCACTGATTAAAATCGTACCGATCATGGTGTTGGCTCACAGGCCATTTCCACGACTTTTTCGTTATTGGCTGAATTTCGTTCCAGCTGCTGTGCTATCGGCAATCATCGTTGCTGAAATTCTTGAAAAACCGGAAACAACCAGCTTCGGCATTTCGGTTGCGCTTTTAAGTACAATTGTTTCGCTTATTGCAGGTATGGTGACGCGAAGCCTTTTTGTGACAGTTGTCGTCAGTATATTCGCCTATCTGCTATTCCAGAATGTATAGGAAATGCATCAATTTCCGAATTATTTTAGTTATCCGGTATTGCTTTTTTCCCTTTTTAAGGAAGCTCGATAATTTTTCCGCCCTTCAGCGTGATACGCCGATCCATTTGTTTTGCAAGTGACAGATTGTGCGTCGCAATAAGGGCTGCCAACCCCGATTGACGAACCAAAGCAGCCAGTGCCTGAAAAACATATGCCGACGTGACAGGATCAAGATTGCCAGTTGGTTCATCTGCCAAGAGAATTGACGGTGCGTTGGCAACTGCACGGGCAATGGCCACACGTTGCTGCTCGCCACCGGAAAGTTCGGATGGCCGATGTTTGGCGCGATGGCCGACCCGCAGGTAAGTCAGCAACTTCAATCCTCGATCGGCAGCCTCCGAACGCTTAAGTCCGGCGATCATCTGTGGTATCATCACATTTTCCAGAGCTGTAAATTCCGGCAACAAGTGATGGAACTGATAAACAAAACCGATATCGTTGCGACGTATCGCTGTACGGTCGTTATCAGATAAATTGGAACAGGAATGCCCGCGTAAAACGACGTCGCCGCCATTGGGACGTTCAAGAAGTCCGGCAATATGTAGCAAAGTGGATTTACCGGCACCGGATGGAGCTACAAGGGCAACAGTCTGTCCCTGTTCAAGTGAAAAGTTGGCTTTATCAAGAATAACCAGAGGCCTATCACTATCGAGATAACGTCGGTCAATGTTCACAAGTTGCAACAGCGAGGCCATTATTCGTACCTCAAAGCTTGCACCGGATCGAGCTTTGCAGCACGCCAAGCCGGTATTAACGTTGCTAGAAAGGATAGAAAAAGCGCCATGAATACAACCATCAACGTTTGTCCCCATTCCAGACGCGCCGGTAGTTTTGTCAGGAAATAAAGCTGCGGGTTGAAGACATCGACATTAAACAGCCAAGACACAAAATCCTGAATATGGCCGATATTCTCGCATGTCAGCACACCTAACAGAAGTCCGAAGATTGTTCCTATCACTCCAATGACCATGCCCGTCATGATAAATATGCGCATGACGGCGCTCTGTTTTGCTCCCATAGTCCTCAAAATAGCAATATCGTGCCCCTTGTCCTTGACCAACATGATGAGACCCGAAATGATATTCAACGCCGCAACAAGAACAATCAACGATAGGATAAAGAACATAACATTGCGTTCAACTTGCAATGCCGAAAAAAACGCCTGATTTCTAGACCGCCAATCAATAGAATAAACTTGCCTTCCGACAGTTTTTTCAATTTCCGGTGTTATTGAAGAGACTGCGTCGGGATTATTTAAAAAGATTTCCAAAGATTGCACTTTATTTCCCAAGTTGAAGAAAGCTTGTGCTTCTTTCAATGGCATAAAGACAAAAATGGTATCATATTCCGACATACCGACATTAAAAATAGCCGAGACTTTATAGGCTTTAACACGCGGATTAACGCCGAAAGGTGTTACATCGCCATCCGGTGTGATAATCCGGATATCACTTCCCACCGAAAGTCCCAGCTTTTCAGCCATGCCACTACCGATTGCAACTCCATCTTGCTTATCAAAGTCTTCCAGACTGCCAAATTTTATATTTTTTGTAACTGTTGTGAGTTTATCTAGATCTTGCTTGCGTACCCCGCGAACCAATGCACCGGTTCCTCCAGTTGCATCGCCTTGCGCCAATGCCTGCCCCTCAATAACAGGAAGCGCAAATTTGACGCCATCAACACCTTCAATACGCGGAATGAGAGTGTTGTAATCGGTAAAATCACTATCGATTGCCTGAATGACAAGGTGGCCATTCATACCCAAAATGCGATCAAGCAATTCGGTTCTGAAACCGTTCATAACGGCCATCACCACGATCAACGCAAAAACACCAAGCATGATACCGATCAGCGATATAATCGATATCACTGATGTAAAGATCTGTTTCTTGTTAGGAAGCATATAGCGGAACGCAATCATCCATTCATAGGACGAAAATCCTAACCGGTTACCACCCTTGGCTCTCGTAGTCATCAAGCCTCCGTTAAGCGTTTCAAAGCCGCATCATACGGAAGAACCTCTTTATGTCCGGTTTTGCGGTCTTTTATTTCGACTTCGTTTTGAGTAGCATTTTTCGGACCAATGATAATTTGTGTCGGTAGTCCGATAAGATCCATTGTTGCAAATTTGGAGCCCGCTCTTTCCTGCGTATCGTCAAGCAAAGGATCAAAACCTGCATTGGTCAATGATGAATAGACTTTCTCACTTAGATTATCGCAATTCGTGTCGCCCGGTTTCATATTTATGATACCGAAATCGAAAGGTGACATTGCACGTGGCCAGATGATGCCGTTTTCATCATGCGAAGCTTCGATAGCTGCAGCTACCAATCGTGATGGACCAATTCCATAAGATCCCATTGATACAGGATGTTCTTGACCGTCCGGCCCCATAACTGTGGCGTGCATCGGAAGCGAATATTTGGTACCAAAATGGAAGATATGACCGACTTCAATTCCTCTTGCCGCTATCTGGTCGGATTGTGGAACTTTCGCCCAAAGCTCTTCATCATACATTTCGTCGGTTGCGGCATAGGGTGTAGTCCATTGTTTGACAATGTCAGCCATAGCGGCATCGTCAGAAAAATCGACATCAGCCGGAGGAATGGTCATGTCCAGAAAATGCTTGTCGCAATAAACGGCACTTTCGCCGGTATCGGCCAGAATGATAAACTCGTGGCTCAAATTACCACCAATCGGCCCTGTATCCGCACGCATCGGAATTGCTCTAAGCCCTGTGCGGGCGAAGGTGCGTAAATAGGAAACAAACACACGATTATAAGCGGCTTTTGCGCCTTCATAATCAATGTCGAAAGAATAGCCGTCTTTCATCAAAAATTCACGTGATCGCATAACGCCAAAACGTGGCCTTATCTCGTCACGGAATTTCCATTGGATATGATAAAGATTAAGCGGAAGATTTTTGTATGACTTTACATGAGCCCTGAAAATATCAGTAATCACTTCCTCATTGGTCGGACCATAAAGAAGCTCACGTTCCTGACGGTCTTTGATGCGCAACATTTCCAGCCCGTAAGCGTCATAACGACCGCTCTCGCGCCACAAATCAGCCGACTGTATGGTTGGCATCCAGATTTCAAGCGCACCGGCGCGATTTTGTTCTTCGCGAATAATGTTGCAGACTTTATCCAGTACTTTTTTCCCAAGCGGTAACCAGGCATAGATGCCTGCAGCCTGTTGGCGGATCATACCAGCACGCAACATGAGGCGGTGGGAAGCAATTTCAGCTTCTTTGGGATTTTCTTTCAGTATCGGCAAAAAATAACGAGATAGACGCATCGACTATAAAAATTCCATCTGTTGCTCCTCGAATCGGAGCAGATTATCGGTATTTGTTAACCATAGCGGCTAACAACACGCTTGAAAATAGAAACAATCCCGGATCAAGAGCTTTTTGCTAAAAATGTGTTTTCAGGTATCCCACAACTTGATTATTGTGATTGCGACGACAATCCCTTTAAGGAATATTTCTGATTGCAGTAGAAAATATTACTGCCAGAGCAATTTCTTACACGATTATTATTTGACGAAAAACTTGCCCTTGGATCTCCTTGATTAGAGCATTCACTTCAAGCGATGCATGAAGACTGCGCAAACCGGCTTTTTGCCCCATATTTCGTTTACTTCCGCCCTGATTGCACGCCGTACAGCTTCGCACAGCAAGTCATCGTCTTTACGCTTGGCTCGCGGAATACTATCGATCGTGGTTTGGATTGTATCCGTGATAATCTCCTCAATGAGATTACCCTCGTCATCTGTTTCAGGTAAACCGAAGCTAACAACTTCAGGTACATCTGCCAAATTGTAGTGCTTATCCAGGAGAAATGATGCTGAAACCTGGCCTACATAACTTAATTTACGACGCTCACTAATGCCAAGTTCGTCTTCATTGCCAATAAGATTTCCATCCTTATAGATTAGACCAACCGGAACTTCATCAATAACTTCCACTGGCTCGGGCGCCAATTTCAACATGTCACCGTTGCGTATTTCAGCTACACGCTTGATACCAACCTGACGGCCCAATGCAGTCTGTGCGGCAAGATGAAGTGCTTCTCCGTGAACGGGAACCAAAATATCCGGTTTCACCCATTCGTACATTTTCTTAAGGTCACTACGCCGCGGATGCCCTGAAACGTGAACGAGGGCGTCGTGATCGGTAATTATTTTTACGCCCATATCGGTCAAGCGATTTTGGGTATCAATAATAGCTCTTTCATTTCCGGGAATACTTCGGGATGAATAGATCACGGTATCACCGGCAGTCAACGCCAGCGAGCGCATTTCATCGCGCGATAATTTTGATAGGGCCGCTCTTTGCTCTCCCTGACTTCCCGTCAGAACCATAACAATTTTATCACGCGGGATATAGGGATAGTCTTCTTCACTGAGAAACGCATCAATGCCGTCAAGATAGCCGAGTTCTTCAGCAACGCTTACGCTGCGTTTTATTGAACGGCCAACCAGCAATACCTGACGTCCTGCCTCTTTGGCTGCACGCGCTATCGAAAGAATTCTCCCGACATTGGACGAAAATGTCGTAACTGCAACACGCCCTTTTTCGTTGGAGATTATCTCGGCCAAACTGTTCGAAACATCATGCTCTGTTGGCGAAACACCTTCGCGCATCGCGTTTGTTGAGTCACAAACAAGAGCAAGTACGCCATCATCCCCCAGTTCTCTAAAACGTTTCTCGTCAGTCGGTAACCCCAGTGAGGGTTCAATATCGATCTTCCAGTCGCCAGTGTGAATAACTGTGCCAAGAGGTGTTTTGATTGCCAACGAAACCGCTTCAGGAATAGAATGCGCGACAGCTATCGCTTCGAGCGAGAACGGCCCCAGTTCAAATTGGTCGCCGGCTTTGAAAATTGTAACCGGCACATCATAGGAACTGTAATCGAGTTCTCGTTTCGTATCTAACAATCCGGCTGTAAATGCCGTGCAGTAGACCGGAATTTTTAATTTCGGCCATAAATCCAATATCGCGCCAAAATGATCTTCATGCCCGTGAGTCACGACTAATCCCAATATATTGGGTCGTTCGTTTTCAAGAAACGTGACGTCCGGCATCACAAGGTCAACACCCGGAAGTTCAGGGCCGCCGAAACTTACGCCAAGATCAACTATCAACCATTGCCGGTTGTCTTCAGGCCCGTAGCCATAGACGCCGAGATTCATACCAATCTCGCCTACACCCCCAAGAGGTAAAAAAACCAATTCATTTTTTTTACGCGATGCCATGAGGGACTCCCTGATATCCGGCTTTCTGATATTTATTTATCCGACTTATAGTCTTATTAACGTTCTGCATTCAAAGATGCAACGTTGCCGAAATGGACATCGCCCGCGGAGACCTTTGTTTCAACGCCGTGGCAATCTGTAACGATGCAATTAAATTTTTCATCGAGTCCGGAAAAAATTCCTTTAATGACGCGGCTATTGCCTGTGATTGTAAGTTCTTCGCCCAAGTGGGCTGCATAGCCAAGCCACTTTTTCCGAATTATTTCGCGTCCATTGGGTGAGAGGTATAAGTCATAATTTTCTGCCCAAAATGTGCTGAGCAATTCAAAAACCTCGGCACTATTGGTTTTTACGCCCATATTTCCTACTGCTTCAGTTGCATAGGGAGCGTCCTTGTAAACATGGATTATATTAACCCCGATACCAACAACCACAGCGTATCGCGATTGGGGTAGGTGCTGGAGTTCAAGCAATATTCCCGATGCTTTTGCATCTTTTAACAACATATCGTTAGGCCATTTCAGCGTTACGATATCACTTGCCACTCTATTATGTGCGAGAACATTTTTAACTGCTTCGGCTAAAGAAACACCCGCTACAAAACCGAGCTCGGCAGCGTTTTCCGGAGCTATATTGCGCGTAAGAAGCAAGCTTGCATATAAGTCGCCTTTAGGACTACTCCATTGGCGGCCTCTCCGGGCTCTACCCGCCGTCTGTTCATCGGAAACAATCCAAAGCCTATCTTCATCATCTTGTGCTTTAGCTAAAGCAACACGATTGGTGGAGTCCACACTCTCGTAGGACTCCACCTTATACCGATGTTCTTTAGCAAATCGAGAAAGAGAAAACTGCATCTTTCTTAAAAAAGCGATGCAGCTGCCTGCTCGGCCAGAGGTGAAAGATAGATGCCAAAGAAGATATAAAACAGCACAAATATGCCGGTTATTGTGAGAACAAATTTAAGCTCGCTCGTTAATGGCAGGAAGCTCGCTTGTTGTGCATCATCAAACCACATGATTTTTATCACACGCAGATAGTAGAATGCACTGATTACCGAAGCGATCATACCGATAACAACGAGCGGTATCAATCCGGCATAAACAGCAGCGGAAAATGTATACCACTTAGCGAAAAATCCGGCCATAGGTGGAACACTTGCCAACGAGAACAACATAACTGTCATAACCGAAGCCATAAACGGGTTATTTTTTGCAAGCCCTGCAAGATCATATATGCTCTCTACATTTCCATCACGCGTGCGCATGCCGAGTATAAATGCAAAAGATCCCAAGATCATTGCAACATAAACCGTCATATAGAGGATAACGCCTTCAACGCCGAACGCTGTTCCAGCTGAAAGACCGACAAGTGCGTAGCCCATATGGCTGATTGACGAATAAGCCATCAGACGCTTGATATTAGCCTGCCCTATTGCAGCAAAAGCACCTAAAATCATGGAGGCAATCGACATGAACACCAGTATTTGTTGCCATGCGGACAATGCTCCATGTACACCGGAAAGCGGCATAAATGCTTCGACTATAACACGGATAATAAGTGCCATCGCTGCAACTTTCGGAGCACTTGCAAAAAACGCAGTGATGGGGGTTGGCGCCCCTTCATACACATCCGGTGTCCACATATGGAAAGGAACAACCGAAATCTTGAAGGCGAGCCCCGCAAGAACAAAAACTATGCCGAATATAACACCAAGCTGGGGTACTTGACCATTAAGAACAGTTGCAAGCTCGTGGAAACCGATTTGACCGGTGAAGCCGTAAATCAACGTGATACCGTATAGCAGCATACCTGACGACAAAGCTCCAAGCACAAAATATTTTAAACCTGCCTCGGATGATTTGACATTATCACGATTGAATGCGGCAAGCACATAAAGAGCAAGCGAATGGAGTTCCAACCCCATATAGAGTGTGAGCATGTTTCCGGCAGAAATCATGAACATCATACCGAGAACGGCAAAAAGCATGAGAATCGGATACTCGAATTTTGCAAGCTTGTCAGAGCGGGCAAACCCGACCGACATTATCAACGTGAATATTGCACCCGCCAACATAAGTACCTTCATGTAACGCGCAAAATCATCAATAATGAGAGCGTTGGTAGCAAATGCACTATCTTTTGGCGACAAAATAATCACGAATATCGTCGCAACCAAAAGTGCGACAGATAAGCCGGTGATCGTCACATAGGAACGTGTGCCAGAGTATACGCCGACCAAAAGCAGCACCAAAGCCCCCAAAGCAACGAGGAGTTCGGGAAATATCAGCGGCAATTGAGCCATTAAATCAGTATGCATGGACATTCGCCTCTTTAGTGCAGCTGGTTAACAAGCGCTTCTACAGCCGCCGCAGTCGTGTTGAGAATGGGCGTCGGATAGAAACCAAAAAATACGGTAAGAATAATCATCGGATAGAGAATGAATTTCTCCCGCGGCGATAAATCAAGAAGCGTCTTCAAGCTTTCCTTGTCGAGTTTTCCAAAGATAACACGACGATAGAGATAGAGAGCATAAGACGCCGACAAAATGACACCGGTCGTTGCAATGACCGCAACCCAACTATTGACCTGGAATACGCCGATCAAAGTCAGAAATTCACCGAGAAAACCGGATGTTCCGGGCAACGCTATGTTCGCCATTGTGAAGACCATAAAAGCGACGGCGTATTTTGGCATATTGTTGGCAAGTCCACCAAACGCAGCGATCTCTCTTGTGTGCATGCGGTCATAAATGACGCCAACGCACAGAAACAGTGCGGCAGATACGATGCCATGAGAAAGCATTTGATAAATGGCACCCTCGATACCTTGCTCGTTTGCAGCAAAAATACCCATCGTTACATAGCCCATATGCGCAACCGAAGAATAAGCAATCAGCTTTTTCATATCTTCCTGAACAAGAGCAACGAGCGAGGTGTAGATAATTGCAATAAGCGAAAGCGTGAAAACAAATGGTGCCAAATCTGCAGAAGCAACCGGAAACATTGGCAACGAAAAACGTATAAAACCATAGCCGCCAAGTTTTAGAAGAATGCCTGCCAAAATAACTGATCCGGCAGTCGGTGCTTCAACGTGCGCATCCGGCAACCATGTATGAACCGGCCACATAGGTAGCTTCACAGCAAATGAAGCGAAGAATGCGAACCATAACCAGAATTGCATATGCGCAGGAAATTTATAGTGCAGAAGCGTTGGAATATCGAGTGTACCGGCTTGCCAATACATCACCATAATCGCAACCAGCATCAACACCGAACCGAGAAAGGTGTATAGAAAAAATTTCAAGCTTGCGTAAACGCGTCTTGGGCCGCCCCAAACGCCGATGATAATGAACATCGGTATTAAGCTGCCTTCAAAGAAAACATAGAACAACACTGCGTCAAGTGCACAGAAGACACCTACAACGGCAACTTCAAGGAGCAGAAAAGCAATCATATAGGCTTTAAGACGATCCTTGACTGTTTCCCAGCTTGCCAAAACACAGAACGGCATCAGGAACCCCGACAGAACAACGAATAAAACCGAAATTCCGTCAACGCCCATATGATAGTTGATGCCGCCGCCAAGCCAGCTGATCTTCTCTTCCATCTGGAAGCCAGAATTGCTGTTGTCGAAGCCTGCCCAGATAATCAGGGACAATACAAATACAAACAGAGTCGTAAAAAGCGCCACATTACGAATATTGCGTTTTGCTGTTTCACCATCGTCCTTGATCAAAAGGATCAGAACAACGCCAACAAGCGGCAAAAATGTGACCGTAGAAAGAATAGGCCAGTCGGTCATCAATTTAAGCTCCCGATCATCATCCAGGTGATGAGCGCAGCGATACCGATCAGCATCGCAAATGCGTAATGATACAGATACCCAGTCTGCATACGAACCACCTTATTGGTTATGTCTACAACACGGGCCGCGACGCCATTCGGGCCAAGGCCGTCAATAATTTTTCCGTCACCGACCTTCCAGAAGAAACGACCGATTGCAAAAGCGGAACGGACAAACACTACGTTATAGAGTTCATCAAAGTACCATTTATTGAGTAGAAAACGGTAAAGGAAAGGAAACGCATTAGCCAACGCTTTCGGTATTGCGGTTGAAACAATGTAGAAGAGATAAGCCAATACGAAACCGACAACCATCACAATAAATGGAGACCATTTTACCCATGCCGGAACAGAGTGAACTGCATGCAGGATATGGTTTTCAGATCCTGTAAACAATGCTCCTTTCCAGAAAGCATCATAGAGTTCACCAGAGAAATACGGTTGGAATATTACACCCGCGAAAATTGCACCGATTGCCAAAATAATGAGCGGAACAATCATCACAGGTCCCGATTCATGCACGTGATGCATGATGTCGGCCGTTGCCCGCGGTTTTCCATGAAAAGTCATAAAAATCAAACGCCAGGAATAGAAACTGGTGAAGAGTGCTGCAATAACCAGAAGCCAGAAGGCATATCCGCTCGCCACGTTATGCGATGCAAATGCAGCTTCGATAATACCATCTTTCGAGAAGAAACCGGCCGTACCGAAGACTGTGCCGGGAATACCCACACCCGTAAGCGCCAATGTCCCGATAACCATCATCCAGTAAGTTGTCGGAATATATTTCCTTAGCCCACCCATCTTGCGCATGTCCTGTTCGTCTGAGACCGCATGAATAACGGAACCTGCTCCGAGGAACAGCAGCGCCTTGAAAAATGCGTGTGTGAAGAGGTGGAATACACCGGCACTATATGCACCGACACCCAGAGCAACGAACATATATCCAAGTTGGGAGCATGTAGAATAGGCAATGACCTTCTTGATATCGTTTTGTACCAACCCGACAGTAGCAGCAAAAAATGCTGTTGTAGCTCCGATTATAACGATAAGTGTCTGTGTGGTGGGTGCAAGTTCGAAAATCGGCGACATACGGGATACCATAAAGATACCGGCTGTAACCATCGTTGCCGCGTGAATAAGTGCAGAAACGGGCGTCGGGCCTTCCATAGCGTCCGGCAACCACGTATGCAGGAAAAACTGGGCTGATTTAGCCATTGCACCGATAAACAGGAAAATACAAGCAACTGTTATCGCTGTATCGCCGTTAACCGGCCAACTCAGGAAAGTCATATGTTCGACGAAACTCGGATCGGCCGCTCTTGCAAAAATCGTGTTGAAATTAACTGATTTGAACAGGACAAAAATGCTAAAGACACCGATAAGGAACCCGAAATCACCTACCCTGTTGACCACAAATGCCTTGATTGCCGCAGCACATGCAGAAGGCCGTTGGTACCAGAAGCCGATGAGCAGATATGACGCAAGGCCAACACCTTCCCACCCGAAGAACAACTGCACAAGGTTGTTCGAGGTTACAAGCATCAACATCATGAAGGTGAAAAACGACAGATAGGCAAAAAATCTTGGGCGAGAGGGATCGGAATGCATATATCCGATCGAATATATATGAACCAATGCCGATACTGAATTGACGACAATCAACATAACAGCTGTGAGAGCATCAATATGAAGTGCCCAGTCAAACTGCAATCCTCCGACCAAAATCCAATGAAAGATCGGTATATCAACAGTTTTACCTGTCCCCAAGGCTATATCGAAAAACGCTATCCATGACAAAATAGCAACGATAACCATAAAGGTGCAAGTAACGAGTTCGGCGGCGCGAGCACCCAACGTTTTTCCACCTAATCCGGCAATAAAAAAGCCCAGAATCGGTAGGAAGACAATAGCGTAAAACATAACGCGTCAGCCTTTCATCACGTTAACATCTTCAACCGCAATCGAACCGCGATTACGATAGAATACAACCAGAATAGCCAAGCCGATCGCGGCTTCCGCTGCGGCGACGGTTAACACAAAAAGCGCAAATACTTGCCCTACGAGGTCGTGTAAAACCGAAGAGAAGGCCACAAAATTCAAATTGACTGAAAGCAATATGAGCTCAATCGACATCAAAATAATAATGACGTTTTTTCTGTTCAGAAAAATGCCAAAGACACCAATTGTGAACAACAATGCAGAAACGGTCAGATAGTGAGCAATTTCAATGTGCATATTATTCTTCCCGTTAAATACCTTTACCAGATTCAACTTTTTTAATTTCGAGTGTATCTTCGGGCATCCGCGCAACTTGTTTTGCAATCGACTGCCTTTTTACGCCCGAGCGATGATGTAATGTCAAAACGATCGCTCCGATCATTGCCACGAGCAAAACGAGCCCGGCAAGCTGGAAGTAGAAAACGTAATCGGTATAGAGGATATCACCCAACGCCTGCGTATTTGTACGTTCCGCTAAACTCGGCATCGGCTCGGTTACGTGCTCGGCCAAGTTCGGTGAAAAATGCGAACTTGCAAAAACGACTATCAATTCGACAGCGATAATTATTCCGATCAAAGCGCCAATCGGTGCATATTTCAGCGCACCTCTTTTAAGCTCGGCGAAATCCACATCAAGCATCATTACGACGAACAAGAATAAAACAGCAACCGCACCCACATAAACAACCAGCAGAATTAGACCAAGAAATTCCGCACCGGTCAGGATAAACAACGCTGCCGCATTAAAAAATGCCAGAATTAAGAACAAGACCGAATGCACCGGATTACGCGCGGCAACGACCAGAACTGCGCTTGCCAGCATAATGAAAGCGAACAAATAAAAGAATGCCGCTGCTATACCTGTTAACATTGGTTTCCCCTAAGTTAAACCAAACACGTTGACGCAAAATATTTACGCCGATTTAAATTTTGTCGCGTCAATGAACGCAACTGCAAGATTTTTCCAAACTCACCGATAGGGTGCGTCCATAGCAATATTTCTTGCTATTTCACGTTCCCAACGATCACCATTCGAAAGTAATTTTTCTTTGTCATAATAAAGCTCCTCCCGGGTTTCAGTCGCAAATTCGAAGTTCGGTCCTTCAACAATAGCTTCCACCGGACAAGCTTCCTGACAAAACCCGCAGTAAATACATTTAACCATATCAATATCGTAACGCACTGTCCGGCGTGTACCATCATTACGACGAGGACCAGCCTCGATAGTAATTGCCTGTGCCGGACAGATAGCCTCGCAAAGCTTGCAAGCAATGCAACGCTCTTCACCATTAGGATAACGGCGCAAAGCATGTTCGCCACGAAACCGTGGAGATACGACTCCCTTTTCGTAAGGATAGTTGATCGTCGGCTTCGGAGCGACGAACTGGCGCATGGAAAGCCAGAATGCACTCCAGAATTCTATCAGAAGAAGTGACTTGGCTGCTTGAAAAAGACCAGACATATTCCTCACCCTCAACTAAAACTTACGAATTTCAAATAGGCCGCCGTAATAACCACCATTGCCAATGAAATCGGAAGAAATACTTTCCATCCCAATCTCATCAACTGGTCGTAGCGATAACGGGGAACGAATGCTTTAACCATGGCGAACCAGAAGAAAACGAAGCAAACCTTCAATACAAACCAGATAATTCCCGGAACCCAATTGAGCCACCAAACATCAAGCGGAGGCAGCCAACCACCAAGGAAAAGAATTGTAGTCAATGCGCACATAAGCACGATTGCTACATATTCGCCAAGGAAGAACAGCATATAAGGCGTCGAGGAATATTCAATCATATGGCCGGCAACAAGTTCGGATTCTGCTTCAACCAGATCGAACGGTGGACGATTGGTCTCAGCCAAGGCAGAGATGAAGAAGATGATGAACATCGGAAACAGCGCCAACCAATTCCAATCAAGGAATGTATTGAACGGCAATCCGATATTTGTACCAAGGCCGGCTTTCTGACCATTGACAATAGTTGTCAGATCAAGTGAACCACTCACCAGAATGACGGTAACCAGAACGAAGCCTATCGAAACCTCATACGAAACCATCTGGGCAGTCGAACGCAAAGCGCCAAGAAAAGGATATTTCGAGTTGGAAGCCCATCCCCCCATGATAACGCCATAAACTTCAAGGGATGATATAGCCAAAATATACAATAGCCCGATGTTTAAACTTGCAACTGCCCAACCTTCACTGACCGGCACCACTGCCCAAGCAGACAATGCCAATGTTGAAGAAATAAAAGGTGCAAGCAAAAATACACCCTTATTTGCGCCTGCCGGGATAATTGGCTCCTTGACGACGAACTTGATCAAGTCTGCAAATGACTGGAACAGCCCCCAAGGCCCGACAACATTTGGACCCCGACGCAACTGGACTGCTGCCCAGATTTTTCTATCTGCATAAAGCAGATAGGCAATGATAATCAATAAAACCACCAAAAGTAGCAGCGCTTTGCCGACAATAATCAGCAGGGGAAGCAGCCAGGTCATAAAGAAATCACCCATTGTCTTTATTTTTCCTCTCTACTTTCATTCTGCCGCTTCTGTCAGTCGAGCTTTTGCAAGGGCTGAACACTCAGCCATTACCGCCGACGCGCGGGCAATAGGGTTAGTCAAATAAAAATCTTTTATCAAAGACGAAAAAACTTGCTTGCCAAGTTTGACAGGATGCGAACCTAGCTTTTCTACCTCTTTGTAATCACCCGCTTTGATGGCGTTTATATTGGCCATATGCGGATAATTTTCGAACAGGTTTTTGCGTAAGTCAGCAAGTGAATCAAACGGCAACTTATGTTCCAGAACTTCTGATAAGGCTCTGATAATCGCCCAATCATCCTTGGCTTCGCCTGGTGCGAATGCAGCACGCGCAGTCATCTGCACACGGCCCTCGGTATTGACATAAATACCTGATTTTTCCGTATAGGCCGAAGCTGGCAAAATGACATCGGCGTTTTGCGCACCATTGTCACCATGGCTACCGATATAGATGACAAATCCTTTCTTTTGATCAAGATTTATCTCGTCTGCTCCAAGAAGGAATAACACCTCGGATGACTTGACGATATCGTCAGCGCCAAGATTGGATGAAAAACCGATATCCAGCCCACCAACACGTGACGCTGCGGTTTGCAAAATACCCAAACCGTTCCATGTATCCGACAGTGCTCCGACTTCGTCACAAAGCTTTGAGATCGCCTTCAATATTGCTTCGCCGTTTTGACCTACCAATGCAGCTTGTCCGACTAGAATTAACGGTTTTTCAGCTTTTTTCAAAACTTCGAAAAACTCGTTCTTACCACCAAGCAATTGCGATAGCGTATCAGAGCCTGCACCAAGATAGGTGTAAGGATAACGCAAGTCCAACTTGTCTCCGATAAGACCAATCGGGAAATTGCCTTGCCGTTCACGCTTGCGGATTCTCGCATTCATTACGGCCGCCTCAAATCGCGGATTGGAGCCAATGATCAACAATGCATCAGCATCTTCAATGCCGGCAATTGTCGGATTGAAAATATATGAAGAACGCCCCGTCACGCTTGAGGAAACACTTCCGTCCTGCCGACAATCAACAGCTGACGAACCTAGCGATTTCAACAGCAGTTTCAGTGCATACATCTCTTCGACGGTAGCAAAATCTCCTGCAACAGCACCGATCTTATCATGCGACGCAAAATCGATAGCCGATTTTATTGCCGAAAATGCCTCGGTCCAACTTGCCTCAACCAATTTTCCGCCTTTACGAACATAAGGCCGGTCAAGCCGCTGAGTACGCAAACCATCCCAAATAAAGCGGGTTTTATCCGAAATCCACTCCTCGTTAATATCATCGTTGACACGGGGCATAATACGCATGACTTCACGACCACGCGTATCTACACGAATGGCACTGCCCAATGCGTCCATTACATCAATCGTTTCCGTCTTTGTGAGTTCCCACGGACGAGCATGAAATGCGTAAGGGCGAGATGTCAATGCGCCGACAGGACAAAGATCAATGACATTGCCCTGCAATTCGGACGTCATTGCCTGTTGAAGATAGGTTGTAATCTCCGCGTCTTCACCACGTCCTATTAATCCGAGTTCGGATATACCGGCAACTTCTGTCGTAAAACGAACACATCTTGTACAGTGAATACAACGATTCATCACCGTTTTAACCAAAGGACCAATGTACTTGTTTTCGACGGCCCGCTTATCCTCTTTATAACGCGAAAAATCATGACCATAAGCCATGGCCTGATCTTGCAGGTCACATTCGCCACCCTGATCACAAATAGGACAATCAAGCGGGTGATTGATAAGGAGAAATTCCATAACTCCTTCACGAGCTTTTTTTACCATCGGTGTATTGGTAAACATTTCCGGTGGTTCGCCATTAGGACCCGGACGCAAATCGCGGACACCCATCGCGCAGGATGCTGTTGGCTTGGGCGGTCCCCCCTTCACTTCAACAAGGCACATGCGGCAATTGCCAGCGACCGAAAGACGTTCGTGAAAGCAGAACCGTGGAACTTCTGCGCCTGCTGCCTCTGCAGCCTGAAGAAGCGTATAGTGATCCGGTACTTCGATCTCTTTTCCGTTAATTTTGATCTTCGCCATTGTTATTCCAGTCCGCGGAAAAACCGCTTAACCTTAAAACTTCAATCTGTCTTTTATTCGGCTGCTTCCAAAGCAATATTCTTACTTTGAACAGCATTACGAGTATAATCATCAATGCGTTTTTCAATTTCCGGACGGAAATTTCTGATCAACGCTTGAACCGGCCAAGCCGCAGCATCGCCCAAAGCACAAATCGTATGTCCTTCAACATGTTTTGAAACATCGAACAAAAGGTCAATTTCACGCTTTTGTGCCCTGCCCTCAACCATACGTCCCAAAAGCCGCATCATCCAGCCGGTACCCTCACGGCACGGTGTGCATTGTCCGCAACTTTCATGTTTGAAGAATGCGGAAATACGCCAGATCGCCTTGATAATATCTGTTGATTTATCCATCACAATTGCGCCACCGGTACCAAACGATGAACCTATGGCTTTCATGCCGTCAAAATCCATGATTGCTTCAGGCATTTTCTCGCCCGGAACAACGGGGCAGGATGCACCACCCGGAATAACTGCCAAAAGATTATCCCAACCGCCGCGAATTCCGCCAGCGTGTTTTTCTATCAATTCGCGAAAGGTTAGTCCCAAGCTCTCTTCTACAACGCATGGTGTATTGACATGTCCGGAGAACATAAACAACTTCGTCCCGACATTGTTAGGCCTGCCGAAAGAAGAGAACCACGACGCCCCGCGACGCAAAATCGTCGGTGAAACTGCAATTGATTCAACATTGTTCACCGTTGTGGGGCAGCCGTAAACGCCCATATTGGCAGGAAAAGGTGGCTTCAGACGCGGTTGGCCTTTCTTACCTTCCAGACTTTCAAGAAGTGCCGTTTCTTCACCGCAAATGTAGGCACCTGCGCCATGGTGAACGATAATATCGCAAGCATGACCATGTTTTGTTTTTTTACCGAGAAGCCCGGCATCATAGCATTCATCAATTGCTGCCTGTAAGGCCTCGCGTTCGCGGATATATTCACCGCGCACGTAAATAAACGCAGTATGCGCCCCCATAGCGAAGGTTGCAATTACGCATCCTTCAATCAAGGTATGAGGATCGTGACGCAATATTTCGCGATCCTTGCAGGTACCCGGCTCTGACTCATCTGCGTTGACAACCAGATAGTGCGGACGCCCATCATCCTGTTTAGGCATGAACGACCATTTCATGCCTGTCGGGAAACCGGCACCACCTCTCCCACGCAAACCGGATGCTTTCATCTCGTTGATAATCCAGTCGCGTCCTTTTTCAAGAATGGCTTTTGTACCATCCCAACAGCCACGAGACATCGCGCCTTTAAGAGACTTGTCCTTTAAACCGTATATATTGGTGAAGATGCGATCACTATCAGCCAGCATTTCTCACCTTTTCCTTTGTTTCAATACGTTACTCAACTTTTTTAAACTGATTTATTAATAGTCTTCCTAATTCACTATCTCAGTTTAACCTCAAGCAATAACTCACTCCTCCGCTTTTTTTGCGGACGATTTCCTCTTTGTTGTTTTCTGGTCACCATCCAACAATGAAGTAAGTCCCGTAATCGGCTCGGATGTTTTTCGACCATTTTGCGGGCCAACCGGAATAGACGAACCCTTGCCTGCCTCGAATGCATCAATGATTTCTTCCAGACGTTCCGGTGTTAAATCTTCATAAGTATCCTTGAAGATCATAACCATTGGTGCATTTGCACAAGCGCCCAAACATTCAACCTCTTCCCAGGAAAGCGTACCATCTTTGTTGGTTTCAAACGGCGCTTCATTGATCTTGTTTTTACAAACTTTGATCAGTTCTCCGGCACCTCTCAACATGCAGGGTGTTGTTCCGCAAACTTGAACATGCGCCTTTGTACCAACAGGTTTGAGTTGGAACTGCGTATAGAACGTCGCTATTTCCAAAACCCGAATATATGCCATTGAAAGCATATCCGCGACATATTCTATTGCTGCACGAGTCACCCATCCTTCTTGCTCCTGAGCGCGCATCAATAACGGAATAACAGCAGACCTTTGCCGTCCCTCAGGATATTTGGCAATAGTCTTCTCTGCCCATTTCAAGTTCTCCTTATTAAAGGAAAAAGAAGCAGGTTGGACGGCTTCATTGGCAAGACGGCGCACAGTCATCAGCGATCGACCTCCCCGAAAACAATATCAATAGAACCCAAGATTGCTGTAACATCCGCAAGCATATGTCCACGAGTTAAAAAGTCCATCGCTTGCAAATGCGCATAACCAGGCGCACGTAATTTCACACGATAAGGCTTATTTTTACCTTCCGAAACAAGGTACACGCCAAATTCACCTTTAGGTGCCTCTACTGCAGCATAGACCTCACCCGCGGGGACATGAAAACCCTCAGAATAAAGTTTGAAATGATGGATAAGAGACTCCATTGAACTTTTCATTGCCGCTCTTCTGGGCGGTGTAACTTTATGATCTTCCGCCAAAACCGGACCGTCTTTTTCAGTGCTTAACAAACGTTCTACACATTGACGCATAATACGTGCAGACTGGCGCATTTCTTCCATACGGATCAAATAACGATCATAACAATCGCCATTTTTCCCCACCGGAATATCAAAGTCCATTTCGTCATAGCATTCATAGGGTTGACTCTTCCGCAAATCCCACGGAACACCGGCACTCCGGATCATCACACCTGAAAATCCACGCACCCATGCATCTTCAATCTTGACTACACCGATGTCGACATTGCGTTGTTTAAAAATACGGTTCGGCGTAACAAGAGCATCAAGCTTATCCAAAGCGACTAGAAAAGGATCAATAAAATTTCCGATATCTTCAACGAGTTTTTCCGGTAAATCCTGATGCACCCCACCAGGACGAAAATAATTTGCGTGCAACCTTGCTCCACAGGCGCGCTCATAAAAAATCATAAGTTTTTCGCGCTGTTCGAACCCCCAGAGCGGCGGCGTCAAAGCACCAACATCCATAGCCTGCGTCGTGACATTCAACAAATGATTGAGAATACGACCGATTTCCGAAAAAAGTACACGAATAAGCTGACCGCGCTTTGGAACTTCAATACCAAGCAATTTTTCGACTGCAAGCACAAACGCGTGCTCCTGATTCATTGGAGCAACATAGTCCAACCGATCAAGATATGGCGTCGCTTGCAAATAGGTTTTTGTTTCCATCAGCTTTTCGGTGCCACGATGAAGAAGCCCGATATGCGGATCGACGCGTTCGACTATTTCTCCATCAAGCTCCAGCACCATACGCAAAACACCGTGCGCAGCAGGATGTTGCGGACCAAAATTTATATTGAAATTACGGACATTGACCTCAGCCACGACCCGCTCCTTTGCCTTGCTGCAATTCAACAACTACCCAGTCAATTACAGTAATAGGTTTTCGACCAAAATCACGACTATTTATGTCCGGAAAACACGTCTGCAATTTCATTTTATTCCCCCGGCCTTCTCGTCGCCCGGCAATACATAGTCTGTCCCTTCCCAAGGCGACATGAAATCAAAATTTCGCATTTCCTGACGAAGCACAACCGGCTCATAAATAACCCGTTTTAATTCATTGTCATATCTACATTCGACAAAACCGGACGTCGGAAAATCCTTGCGTAAAGGGTGTCCTTCAAAGCCGTAATCCGTTAAAATACGCCGCAAATCCGGATGACCCGAAAACAAGATGCCATACATGTCGTAAGCTTCTCTCTCATACCATTCCGCCCCCGGATAAACACTGCACGCAGAAGGTACAGGAGTATCTTCGTCGGTGCGTACTTTAACGCGCAAACGTAAATTATGACGAGGAGACAATAAATGATAAACGACGTCGAAACGTTTTTCCCTCTCGGGAAAATCAACACCGCAAATGTCGACAAGACCGACAAACTGACAATGTGAATCATCCTTAAGGAAAGAAAGGACATCAATAATGGCGTCAAGTTTAGCTACAACCGTCAATTCATTATAAGCAAAAACAGACTCATCAATTACGCTCTCCAACCGTTCTGCGAGATAAGACTGCAATTCCTTAAGCGCTTCACTATTCATCACTTGCTCTCCCCTCACCGTTCAATAGAACCGGTGCGACGTATCTTTTTTTGTAGCAACAAAACTCCATAAAGGAGAGCTTCTGCCGTTGGAGGACAACCAGGAATATAGATATCAACTGGCACTATACGATCACATCCGCGTACAACAGAATACGAGTAATGATAATACCCTCCTCCATTGGCGCATGAGCCCATAGAAATAACGTAGCGAGGTTCAGGCATCTGGTCGTAAACCTTACGTAACGCCGGTGCCATTTTGTTTGTCAAGGTTCCTGCCACCATCATCACATCTGATTGGCGCGGTGAGGCGCGTGGAGCGTAACCAAAACGTTCATTATCATAATGCGGCATCGAGCATTGCATTAACTCGATCGCGCAACACGCAAGGCCAAAGCTCATCCACATCAACGAACCGGTACGTGCCCAGGTAACAAGTGCATCTACAGAGGTTACCAAAAAACCTTTATCCGAAAGTTCACCGCTGATATTATTGAAAAATTCGTCATCCGAACCGATCAATTTCCCCGTATTCGGGTCTATAATACCTTTTGGTTTGGGAGCAACCAGTGTCGAATTGTCATGAATCAATCCCATTCAAGTGCTCCTTTTTTCCACTCATAAATAAAGCCGACGGTCAATACAGCCAAAAACACCAACATAGAAACAAAACCGAACATACCGACCGCATCGAATGACACAGCCCAAGGAAATAGAAACGCAACTTCTAAGTCGAAAATAATAAACAGAATGGAAACCAGATAAAATCTAATATCAAACTTCATACGTGCGTCATCAAAGGAATTAAATCCGCACTCATATGCTGAAAGTTTTTCCGGATCGGGAGAACGATAAGCCACAATATAAGGCATTATCAACAGTATACCGGCGATCAACGCCGACACGATTATAAAAATCAATACTGGCAAATAAGAACTTATCAGATCGGTCATGGTCCACTTCTGCCTTTAAAAGGTGCTGAACTAACACTACCGGAGTCTACCTGAAACGTAGCAAAACCGGCTTGTAAGTTAATCCCGCCCGTGCAGCTTAAAGGGCATGCCGTGCGATAAAATCTGCGTTAAGCGTTACCCCACCAAACGCTCTTACGCAATAGCAAACGCTATCATAAAATCGTAAGTTGTGCAAAATCCAGAACGAGTTTTACAAGCATAGGTTTGTATAACAGTGATCAATTCTGAAAAAAATAATTGAAAAACAATATATTGGGATATTTTTTACAGCGATTATTCCGCTCTAAAATTCAAACAATTCATCTTTTATTCATTCAGTCACGTTTTAGCGAACGATAATATTTACGTCACTTTTGGACCAAAACGACACAAAGTATACCACCATATGCCATTCGACATCAGATTCACTATCAGGAGAGCCAAATACAAACTCATAACAATTAAAAGTTTAATCAAAAATCAGGGGGGGGGAGCAATAAAGAATAAAACGAAGGCTTTGACTATCTAAACAAAAAGTCAAACATTAGCCATGATCAGCTAAAATAGCCATCTGAAAAATGGCGCGAGTGACGGGACTCGAACCCGCGACCTCCGGCGTGACAGGCCGGCGCTCTAACCAACTGAGCTACACCCGCGCACTTTTCAGTTCAGTCATTGTGACTGTGTGCGGTCGTTTAAGGTGTTCGCTTGCATCTGTCAAGCGACAAGCAGATAGTTTTTTCACAAAAATTGTTTTTTTCGCGAAAAACGTGGAAAAACAGCGTGGCCAAAAAAAATTAAGCAAAAAATCTATTTTAAGTGTCATCTTTCTCTTGCGTTTAGCAAAAGTTTTGCCTAAAGAGTGCGTCAGTTGTTACCAACCCACGGTAACGGCGGGCGATTAGCTCAGCTGGTAGAGCGCCTCGTTTACACCGAGGATGTCGGGAGTTCGAGTCTCTCATCGCCTACCATTCTCCATTTTCATTCTTTTACTAACTGGCTTATCAAACCTATTGAGCGCAGACGTTTGGGAAATTGTATCGTTTGTCGCATCTAATTGAATTCCCGCCCCCCTCTTCATGTTGTAATGACTGTCGGTCTCTAGCGACTTTCCAACTCCTTAATGAAGGTAACTGGTATAATAACAGCGAGGTCAACAGGATAACTTTTTCCGCATGTAAGCTGTTTCCACGTATCTCCATAGCATTTCAATACACGATGGTGAATCATAACCTGACTGTCTCGCTATCAAAGGGGTACCGTTGCAGTTAATGCGCTCTGTCAGGACCATTCGTACTGTGATGCAGTAAGACTCAACAATTTTCCAGTTTTAACCAATTTAAAGGGTGAATTTTTACGAGTCGTTCGTAATGTCTCAAAAAAAGCCATAAAATTTTTCAAAAGCTCTTTCCGAAGGGGAAGTTTTTCCTATCTGCATCAATATGGTGTTCATATTCGGAGAAGATTTTATGCAAGCCGTTCATCTCGTTGACGACCGAAATTCGGTCAAATTGCCTTTTATCTTTTTATTGATCTCTCTTTTTCTTCCAGTATTGGCAGGCTGCGGTTTCAATACAATTCCAACCAATGAGGAAAAAGCACATGCTGCTTGGAGTGAAGTATTAAACCAATATCAACGGCGATCCGATCTGATTCCAAACCTTGTCGAAACCGTTAAGGGATATGCTCAACATGAACAGGCTGTGTTGACCGGCGTTGTAGAGGCGCGGGAGAAAGCAACGCAAACAAATATCAACGCCGATATGCTCAACAACCGCGAAGCTATGCAACAATTTATCAATAACCAGTCCAATCTGACGGGAGCATTGTCCCGCTTGATGGCTGTTGCCGAAAACTATCCTGATCTAAAAGCGAATCAGAATTTTCTTGCATTACAATCGCAGCTTGAGGGAACCGAGAATCGCATTGCAGTAGCAAGAAGAGATTATATCGAAGCAGTGCGTGTCTATAACACAGCTCTCAAGACGATGCCGACTATGATATGGACGTGGTTATGGTATCGTGATGCAAAACCAATGCCCACATTTTCAATCGACGAGGCCGCCGAAAAAGCCCCCAAGGTTGAGTTCAACAAATGATTCTTTTACCTAGGCCAGTTTTCATAAGGATAATTTTCTTCATAATATTGGCCTTTAGTTCTGTTTGGACTTTATCCAATGCCTCTTCAGGTGGCTTGAATTTCCCCGAACTATCGAATCGCATCGTCGACAATGCGCATTTACTTAGTTCGGAAACAAAAACATCTCTTGGTACCAAGCTAGCGTCACTTGAGCAAAAGACGGGTGACCAGATCGTCGTAGCCACTCTTCCTAGCCTTTACGGCTACGATATAGAAACTTATGCAAACGGCTTATTCAGACATTGGGCTTTGGGGCAAAAGCAAATAAACAACGGCGTACTATTGGTAGTAGCACCGAATGAACGGGAAGTACGAATTGAAGTTGGATATGGGCTGGAAGCGATACTTACAGACGCTCTGTCTTCAACTGTTATTAATGCGATAATCATACCAAATTTCAGGAATGGGAATTTTGATAAGGGAATAAGTGAAGGCGTCAACGCAATCGAAGACATTCTGACAGGGAGTAAAGCCGACTTTGATTCCCGGATAAAAGCTTACCAGCAAATCGAACAGGAGAAGATCGAGCAGCAGCGAAAACAGGATTTAATAGCCAATGCCATAACTTTCATTGTGTTTTTCATCTTCGTCGTACTTCCGATATTGGCTTCAATTTTCGGAACGAAAGTTGGCCCTGGACGCTATCGCTGGCTCGGTATCGTCTTTGTACTTTGGTTTCTCGGATCGGGTCGCGGTGGAGGATTCGGAGGAGGTTTTGGCGGGGGATCTGGCGGCTTGGGTGGAGGATTCGGAGGCGGCGGTGGTTCGTCTGGCGGCGGTGGTGCATCAGGAAGATGGTAATATCAATGAATAAACAGGCTTTATCGGATGTGATTGAACGCGATAGAATCAGCGCTGCAATTCATTCTGCCGAAAAAACAACCAGTGGTGAAATTTTTGCTGTATTTACAAAAGGAAGCGACAGCTATTTTATTATTTCGTTTTTTATGTGGACTGTCTTTGTCTTTTTCTGTTCGATCATAGTTGCTTATTGTCTGCATTTTTGGCGGTATGACATTCCGCTTCATTATTTCGCGTCAATTTTTCTTACCATACATCTTTTAGGCTTATTCTATCTGTCCATTATTCCGGCTTTAAGATTGGCAATAACTCCCGCTTCGATTAAAAATCGTATTTGTCATGAAAACGCTATGCGTCAGTTTCTGGCGCAAAATATCAACCGGACAAAAAAGCGCACCGGCATTCTTTTGTTTATTTCAGAAGCGGAACATTATGCCGAGGTTATAGCTGACACAAAGATTTCGGAAAAAGTACCACCGGAAACATGGAACGCGATCGTTAAAGGCATGATGAAAAAGGCACGAAATAGAGAACTTACCGAAGCTTTTGTGGAAGCGATAAAAAAGTCTGGTGAAATACTAACGTGCTATTTTCCGGAAAGCAGCCATATAGATAACGAATTGCCTGACCATATTATTGAACTCTGATAACTCTTTATTTGTATTTCAGATATTCGTTATTGGCCGTATGTTTGTTTCAAGATGGTTTGCTACGCTATCAAGCCCGTGGCCCTACTCCAATTTTATTCATTGTCATGGGCTTATTCTTTGCTCTTGGCTCTTATATCGTTATTCATAAAAAACACCAACTTCTCCATTAAGTTTATAGATAGAATAAACCCGCATTTGGTAAACAGAGATCGCAGTATCGGTACGAGTTAATATTAAGCAGTTGTACGCCATTGGTTTGTTTTTTTGCCAACTGTAACACTAATTGAAATATTGCACCTTCTTCGTCTAACCTCGTCCGTTGAAGCAACCAAGCTTCACATTTGTAGTATTCCATATCCGATTTGCAAACCGGAAAAAACGCTTTACAGGAAAAACTGTTTGATCAATTCAGATATTTTTCTGTAACGTTAAAGAATACATTTAAAATTATGGATTTCTTGAATTTAGAATATATTCTATGGTATATTCTAAATTCTAATAATATTTATAATAATATAAATTACATAAATTATTATTTCATATTTATTCAAATACCTTGTTATAATTAGAAAATAAAATTTGAAACTAATAATTTTTAACATATTACAATTCACTCTATTGTCCTAATCCTTCAATCTCCAACGATCTAATTCCTTGATTTAAGTTTCATAGGCTAATAAATTATCGTGGAAAAATTTTTCGCGGCTGGATATGATGAACAATATAATCCGACAAAACCTAGATCACCATTTTTTACCGACAAAAGCTTCCCCGCCCGTAGAATGGGTCATAAGCGACGAGCTAGTTCCATATCCGTTTGCTCTCGAAGAAATGGAAAAGAGAATTGCCAGAATAGCTTCCGGAGACGCTCGTGAACGAATTTGGTTATTGGAGCACCCGGCTGTATACACGGCCGGTACAAGCGCCAAAAAAAGTGACCTTTTAACACCTGACCGGTTTCCGGTTTATCAAACCGGACGTGGGGGAGAATTTACCTATCATGGACCAGGCCAACGTGTAATTTATGTCATGCTTGATCTGAAACGTCGCAAAGAAGATGTCCGTGCTTTTATAGGGGCGTTGGAAGAATGGATCATCCAAACTCTGGCCGAATTCAATATCAAAGGTGAACGTCGGGAAGATCGCGTGGGCGTGTGGGTTGTGCGTCCCGACCGGCCGTCGACAATTAAAAACGAGCCGGCGGAAGACAAGATTGCGGCAATAGGAATACGTTTGCGCAAGTGGGTAAGTTTTCATGGAATTGCGTTAAACGTTGAACCGAATTTGTCACATTATGCTGGAATTGTTCCTTGCGGGATATCGGATCATGGTGTGACGAGTTTTGTTGATCTTGGTCTGCCCGTCACCATGGCAGATGTTGACATTGTCCTGAGACAAACGTTTGAAAGAATATTTGGCGCCACAATTTCTGTAAAACTTTAGGTTGCAACAAAATGATCTGCGAGAATACAGACCAGAAGAAATTTTATATCACGGCAATTATTGCCACGCTTTTATTTTATTTTCCTCTCATACTAAGTAATTATTATTATAGAGATGATTTTGAAAGGCTCGTTAGTCAAACTCCGGGATGGAGCGAATATGGACGACCATTTGCTGACGTTTTAGCATTCTTTCTTTCTGCTGATTGGCAATGGATGCCGGATTCATCCCCCTTTTTTCTTATCATTGCGTTATGTTTAACTATCGTATCAGCGTGTCTATGTTTAAAGATCCGTTCAATTCCGTTTAACGCGGTAACTGCGGCTCTGCTCGTCGCCTATATCTTCAATCCATTTCTACTCGCTGCATATCTTTATCGTTTTGATTGTGTGATAATGGCGATGGGATTGACATGCAGTTTGTTGGGTTGGGCCTACTACAAAAATTCAAAAATAAAATCTGCGATATTTTGCTTCATTTCTATGGGATTTTACCAATCCTATATCAATATGTTTATTATTCTTGTTTTAGTAGAAACACTATTTGATATTTACCGTGGTAGAAAAATCAGCATTGCAATTAGATATTTCATAAAGTCAGTTATCTTTGCTGCATTAATCACGGTTTTCTTTTATTTTTTTGATAAAATATTTATCGATGAATATGCTGCGGTGAAAGGTCAATTTATCTTTCAAAGTTCGAAAGGTGCAGCTCACTACATTGCAGTGACGACTGAAAATGTTTTTTCACGTTATTTCGGCTTTTTGTCAACAACCGGTAAAATATTGTATGGTGTAGCTATTTGCGTCGGTTTTGCACAAATTCAACTTCACTTTTATCGCGATACGCACTTCGATAAACCGGTTTTGAGAGCGGCAATCTGCTCGATTGCTTTTTTATTCATGCTACCCATTTCGCTTGGTGTGTTGTATGGAATCGTAGGTGACAGCGGCATCCCACCGAGGGTTATGCCCCAATCTATCTTCTTTTCTGTTTGCGTTCTTTTTCTTCTCATTCAATTTGTCACGCGTTTACAAAAGCTAGAAAATCAAAGGGGTGCTCTTACTTTTGCAAATACAAAAGCAACTTGGGGAATAATCGGCTTTTTCCTGCTATTTCCGCTTGTTTTTAGCTATATCTTGAATAGCGCAGTCAGGATTCAAAATGATTTGAACCGTTATTACTTATACCGTATCGCTACATCTTTAGAATCGTTTCCTCCCGAGAAGCCCATTTACATTCTGGGCGGATTGGGAACATCTTCTTACATAAAAGATACTGCCGAAAGAATGCGCCTTATTGCGGTGATGATACCTCATGGGAGTGACTGGCTCTTATCATCGCAATTAAAAGAATTCGGATATAACAACATAAAAATGATATCTAATACGCGGCTCGCCGCTCAACTGGTTACGGAATTATGTAACCAAAATCGGCTGCCTGATATCTACACTATGAATTATCGAATATTCGACCTGGACGAATTTCTTTTTATTTCGCTTGGACGCAAAAATATGTGCCTGAGCGATTATAATGAAAATACCGGGGATGATCCCCAATGACCCGACGCTTGGATGTGAATGAAGTTGTTTTGGACATTTATAAGAATCACAGGTCGTTTGTGCTGTTTTTATGTTCCGGATCGATCGCATTCTGGATCGATTTTTTTACTCTTTGGATATTACAGACATCTGGTCTAAATCTTTGGATTGCCAGAGCGTGCGCATTTATTGTTGCAGCTACTTTCACTTGGATATTCAACAGTCGGATATCATTTCGAGGTCGGGAAGCGCGTTTCAAAAATCTGAAAGGTTGGGGAAGTTATATGGGGCTTGCAGCCATCGGCGGTGTGCTCAATTACTGCGCGAGCATGACTGTGTTAAAAAGCTCCGGCAATGTCACGCCATTGACTTTATTCCTGGCTATTGCGGCCGGATCGTTTGCAGGACTTTTCGCCAATTATTTTTTAAACCATTTTGTATTTTTTAAAAAAGCATGAAATAGGCTGATATTTCTATTTGAATTATTCAACAAAAACAGCGTTATATTTTCTCATGATCTCCAAAAGATCATCCGATAATAATAATTCAAGTTCTTTTTGCCGTTCAGTTGTCTTATGAGCCAGACGATACTGGCTATCTTTATAAAAATTGCTTTCCGAAACTTCGTTATTAACCGGGTGTGTCATTATCTCGATAATCACATCGCGATCTGACGTTTTGCTTGATATCAACGCCAACCCCTTATCAATATCATCCAAAGCGAGGTTGCAACTCGCAGTCGCTCCTAAAAAAAAGTCGGAAGTGGGCACCTGATAGCGACTCACTAAAGCTCTCGTATCTTTTGCCCAAAAAGCCAATAATTGCCGGCGCAAATTTCCTTTGATATTATCAACAATATTTGACCGCCTCATATATCCAAGTTCTAATGGTGTGCGTATGTAGGAAACCGGATATTTTTTTAAAAGCTCTTCGATCACTGGTCTTAATGGCGGCAATATGTGGATATGAAGATGACCGTCGAGCCTTATTTGCCTATCACTAAAACGGTTATGGACGAATTCAATTTGCTGGCAAAATTCTTTGAATATCCATTCTTGTAACAACTTTTTCTTAGAAGAAAAATAAAGTTTTTTTATCAATTGCCCCAGTGACAAACAAAAAAAGCCATGTTCACTGGTCAATCCGAACGCACTCCCTCCTTCTGAAAGAGATCGTCCCTCAAGAAGGTTGAGATGTGTATTGATAAACTTGCAACCTGTTTTATCTAAAGCTTCGTAGCTTGATTGGTCTTCACCGCCGGCAAGAACACTGGTGCCCTGTAGCCGACCTTTTTCTAGTGCTGTAACGATTGCGCTCGAGCAGCCGCGATCAACAGCAAAGTCGTCCGCATTAAACAAGCAGAAAAGTGTCATTTTCGCGCTTTCCTGTTCTTGGAATCTTCTCCGCCTCCCAGATTTATTTTTTGACTGATCAGAAAACGCGGACGACTTTTTACTTCATAAAAAATTTGACGGATATATGCCGACAAAACACATAAGCAAGAGAGGACCGCAACACCGGTAATCAAAATGACAAGGATCAAAGTTGAAAAACCACTGACCGATTTCCCGATAATTTTAGAGATGACAGCGTCACCGCCAACAACTAAAGAAAATAAGACAAACAGGAAAGTCATAAACCAGATGAAAACGAGAGGCTTTGCTGAAAAACCCGTTAGCGAATCTATGGCTAAATGCAGTTTTTTCCAAAATGACCAACCGCTTTTCCCAATTTCACGATTTTTAGGAACAAAAGAAACACTTACCTGCTTGAAACCGAGCCATTGCACAACACCTCGATAAAAGAAAAGCTTTTCCGGTAGTGATTTCAGTGCATCTGCTACTTTTCGGTCAAGCAAAATAAAATCACTCGTTCCTCCAATATCATTTTCGGTTATCCAGTGAAAAATTTTATAAAAGCTTGCCGCCGCCAAACGATCCAAACACGATTCTTGTTGTCTCTTCTCTTTCACAGCCGAAACAATTTCGGCCCCCTCTTCCCACAATTCAAGCATTTTGGACATCAATTCCGGTGGATGCTGCAAATCGCAGTCAATCGTTATGACAACGTCACTATCTGCCAAAGAAAGGCCGGCTGCGATTGCCGATTCCTTGCCAAAGTTTTTTGCAAGCCGAATACCCTGAATTCGGAATTTTTCAGGAATAATTTTTTGTAAGTCCGACCAGCTTGTGTCCTTAGACCCGTCGTCGACAAGTATAATCGTCAAATCATACTCAAGTTTAGAAAATACTCGTGCGACTTCTTCGACAAAAATCGCAATTCCTTTTCCTTCATTATAAACCGGACTAATTACTGTGACTGTTGTCATCTTTGCATTCCGCAAACAAACCCCTTGATGTAGATCTTTTACATGATTTCATTTTAATTGAAAGTCTTGCGAACAGAACACGAACATCCTCGCTTTTTCGCATCATATATGCAAAAATAGAACGATTCGTACAAATTGAACTTCAGATAAATCCTAGGATAGATAATCGACACCGATGGACGAGAAACATAACGATCTTTTTGGAAATTTGCAAAGCAATACAGAAACGGCAAAAGAACTTTCCGATGGCGTTTCAAAAAAAGTGAATCTCGAAAAAAAAGATAAACAAACGTTGAAATCCTTGACTGTAACAACCGATGCAGAAGATAGCTATGATGCTTCATCTATCCGTGTGCTGGAAGGGTTGGAACCGGTGCGTTTGCGTCCGGGAATGTATATCGGTGGCACTGACAGTAAAGCACTTCATCATCTTTTCGCAGAAGTTATTGATAACTCGATGGACGAGGCTGTTGCAGGCTATGCCAATTTTATCGAAGTATCGCTTGATGCCGACGGGTATTTAACAGTTACCGATAACGGACGCGGTATACCGGTAGAGAACCATCCGCAAATGCCTGATAAATCGACGCTTGAAGTTATCATGACCCAATTACATTCAGGCGGCAAATTCGACGGAAAGGCATATGAAACATCAGGTGGACTTCACGGCGTCGGAATATCGGTTGTCAATGCTTTGTCAGATGACATGGAGGTGGAGGTAGCGCGTGGCCGCAAACTTTACCGACAGCGGTTTTCCCGCGGGATTCCCAAGTCAGGTCTGGAAGATTTAGGCGAAATCCATAATCGCCGTGGTACACGCGTCCGTTTTCATCCGGATGCAGAAATATTTGGGCCAAAAGCTGCTTTCGATCCTGAACGGATCTACAAAATGGCACGCTCGAAAGCCTACCTTTTTGGCGGTGTTGAAATTCGCTGGAGTTGCGATCCGGCAAAGCTTATCGGGAAAGACAATATTCCCGAGAAAGCTGTTTTTCATTTTCCGGGCGGGTTGAAAGATTTTTTAAGTTCATCTCTTGACGGGGAATATCAAGTCACTTCGGATATTTTTGCAGGAAAAACCGAACAGCGCGGTGGCCATGGTTCTGTCGAATGGGCGATCACGTGGTACGGTGGTGACGGTTTTATCCATTCCTATTGCAATACTATACCAACGGGTGAAGGTGGTACGCATGAAGCAGGTTTGAAACAGGCTCTTCTACGCGGATTAAAGGCTTATGCCGAATTGACGGGTAATAAACGGGCGTCCGTTATCACCACCGATGATGTGATGATATCGGCGGCTGTAATGCTTTCGGTCTTTATCCGTGAACCGGAATTTGTCGGACAAACCAAAGATCGTTTGGCAACCGTCGAAGCACAACGAATCGTCGAAAATGCGATTCGTGACCCGTTTGATCATTGGCTCGCCAATTCCCCTCAGGAAGCCACCAAACTTCTTGATTGGGTTGTTGAGAGAGCCGAGGAACGATTAAAAAGGCGTCAGGAGAAAGAAGTCAGTCGCAAAACTGCCGTGCGGAAGTTACGCCTTCCAGGAAAACTCGCTGATTGTACGCATAATTCCGCTGCGGGAGCAGAGTTATTTCTCGTCGAAGGTGATTCAGCCGGTGGTTCGGCAAAACAGGCCAGAAATCGTGCAACTCAGGCGGTGTTACCCTTACGCGGAAAGATTCTTAATGTTGCCAGTGCCGGCCGTGACAAGTTGAGTAATAACCAGATAATATCCGATCTTATATTGGCACTCGGTTGTGGCACACATTCAAAATATAAAGAGAGCGATCTGAGGTATGATAGGATTATCATCATGACAGATGCCGATGTCGACGGCGCCCATATTGCCTCGCTCCTGATTACTTTTTTTTATCAGGAGATGCCGGAACTTATAAAGAAGGGGCATCTTTTTTTAGCGGTTCCGCCTCTCTATCGCATTTCGCAAGGTGGTAATGTTGCCTATGCGCGGGATGACGCCCATAAGGATGAACTATTAAAGACAAAATTTACCGGCCGTGGAAAAATCGAAATCGGTCGGTTCAAAGGTTTAGGAGAAATGCGTTCGGACCAGCTTAAAGAAACGACCATGGATCCGAAAAACAGGACTTTACTACGAGTCGACATTGATAGTGAAAGCAATCAGGTGACTAAAAAAGTCGTTGAGGATCTTATGGGATCAAAGCCTGAAGCCCGTTTTCATTTCATTCAGGAAAATGCGGAATTCGCCGATAATCTGGATATTTGATAATTTATCGAAAAATTAAACGTTTAGCGAACTACAATAATAAAATTGACTGTAAAAAAAATCTCGTAAAGCGTCGTTGAAATCTCACACCGTTAAAATTGAAATATTATGGTTTGATTTTCATGTTCCCAATATCAAACTGTTGGATACACATTTAGTTTTGTGAATGAGATAGATTTGTCTCGATCCAATGCTCATTTAAAAATATTGATTGTTACCTGAACTTGAAATTATGACAGTAAAACATGAAAGGTTTACGCATAACCGTTCGTCAGAGATTTTTTAAAATATAATACTGTTGCTATAAAATTCATACTTTTAATAATATTTATAATATTATAAATAATTTAAATATTATTTTTTTAATTTACCTATTTTTCAAATTGTATAATTGTATTGCTTATTCTCTTTCTCACATGATTTTACGTATATTTATTCGTAATAATACTGCGATGATGTAAAATTATCGAGAACCACATCTTGGAGTCCTCATTTCCGGACAAGTGAACAGTTTTCGCGTTGGAACATATCCCGATAAATTTTTCCTTATTCAGGCTCGGCTGCGTCAATCACCCTCAATTGGGGTGACGCCTGACCGTTCCAATAATTAAGGTTCAGATTACCCGCAATATGAATGTTTTTTCCAAGATGTGCTATCAAAAAGTTCCCGAGATCCGTATCTACCGCACGAAATGCTATGGCTTTTAATTTTTTTCCTTCAATATTTGATAGTGACATCAATAAATGTCCGCTGCCCACTTCTCTGACATCTGACAGACGGTGCGACGGTAATACAAATATTGGCAGCGGATTTCCGGAACCGAAGGGTCCAGCTTTTTCAATCATTTCATAAAGCTCTTTGGTAGCTCCCGAAGCCGATAACAGTCCATCTATCGACAATGTTTCATGGGCGTGCAAATCATTTACTTTGGCAGACAATTTCTGCCCAAGCCATTTCCGGAATTCATCTATTTTGCTCTTTAAAATTGTAACGCCTGCTGCCATAGCATGTCCCCCGCCTTTTTCAAGCAGGTTCAATTCAACAGCTTCCCGCACCAGCTCACCGAGATTAACTCCGGCTATCGAGCGCCCCGATCCTGTCGCGCTGCCATCTGCTTTGATTGCTATTGCAAAAGCCGGGCACCTGAATTTTTCTTTCAATCTGGCTGCAAGAATTCCAACAATACCGGGGTGCCACCCCTCGTGTGAAACAACGATCACACTTGGACTTTCGTCAAGTTTTAATGATTGCAGATCGCTTTCTGCTTCCAAAAGTTGCTTTGCTTCGATAGCTTGTCTCTCCTGATTGAGAGTATTGAGCTCTTCCGCGATAGCATTGGCCTCGTCCTCGGTTTTTGTAGTCAACAGGCGCGCTCCAAGCGCCTGATCACCAATTCTGCCTCCTGCGTTTATACGCGGTCCGAGTAAAAAACCGAGATGAAACACATTGAGTGGTTCGCCAATTCTGGCAACTCTTGAAAGCGCTACAATACCGGGATTGGACATCATACGCGCAACTTTTAACCCCTTTGTAACGAAAGCCCTGTTCACACCGACAAGCGGCACAACATCACAAACTGTCGCAAGCGCTACAAGATCAAGATAACATAGAATATCCGGAAGATCGCGATGCTTTCTTTGCTGTCTGATTTTTTTTAACGTCCATGCTACTGTTATAAAAACAAGACCGGCCGCACAGAGATTTCCCTGTCCCGAACGGTCGTCCGGACGATTCGGATTAACGAGTGCATAGGCTTCCTTATGGACTTCCCCCATCTGGTGATGGTCGAGTACAACCACATCAACACCTTTCTCCCGTGCTGCTTTTATAGCCTCTGCGCTATTTGCTCCACAATCCACAGTGACGATCAAACTTGCACCGTTATCAGCCAACATTTTCATAGCTTGCGGATTGGGTCCATAACCTTCAACGATGCGGTCAGGTATGTAGATATCCACGTTGAGACCAAAAAAAGTCAAAAATCGATAGAGAATAGCTGAAGAACATGCACCATCGACATCATAGTCACCGAAAATCGCAACTTTTTCTTTGTGGTCAATAGCTTGGACAATCCGCTCTGTTGCTTTTTCCATGTCTACAAAAGTCACCGGATCAGGTGTCAATGCCTTCAAAGTCGGGTCTAGATAATTCAAAACTTCTTCTTCTGGAACCGAACGCGCTGCTAGAACGCGTGCCAGAGGCTCTGCTATGCCGAATTTTTGCGACATAGTGAGAGCATCATTGACCCCTTCCCGATCAAGGCTTGCAATCCATCTCCGTCCGATTGCAGATCGGGCTACACCTAAAAAATTCTGTTCGGTCTCTATCATGATTGATCTGATACAACAAAAAGCCCTTCAAAGCGACGCACAAATTCAAATTTCCTTTAATTTTCAGAGACGTCCGCGTAGCAACATAAATAAAAACCTTCAGAAGTGTTTTTCACCTCTGAAGGCCTTACCCCTTTTTACGATACTATCTTTACTGTCAAATTTTATCCAATGCCTGTTCTATATCGCCAACAATGTCCTTCACGTCTTCTATACCGATAGACAAACGAACAACGTCAGGACCGGCACCGGCAGCAATTTTTTGACTGTCGGTCAATTGGCGATGAGTGGTCGAAGCCGGATGGATAACAAGCGATCTCGTGTCTCCAATATTTGCCAAAAGCGAGAACAATTTTAGTGAAGAAGCAAATTTCACACCGGCCTCATATCCGCCTTTGACGCCGAAAGTGAAAACAGAACCTGCACCTTTTTGCGCGTAATGTTGCTGAAGCTTATGATATTTATTGCTTGGCAAACCGGCATAGTTTACCCATGAAACCTTTTTCTGCTTCTCTAGATATTGTGCCACAGCTAAAGCATTATCACTATGTTTTTGCATACGCAGCGGCAAAGTTTCGGCACCTGTCAAAATTAAAAATGCATTAAATGGCGAAATGGTTGGTCCAAAATCACGCATACCCAAAACACGCGCAGCCGTTGCAAAAGCGGCATTCCCCGTAGCTTCGTAGATCACGAGTCCGGCATAATCGGGACGTGGTTCGGTCAATTTTTTATAGTGCCCTGATTTTCCCCAATCAAAAGTTCCGCCATCGACAAGAAGACCACCCATAGAATTACCATGACCACCAATAAATTTTGTTAGCGAATGGATAACAATATCGGCTCCATGCTCGATCGGGCGCAGTAGGTAAGGCGTTGCAAGCGTATTGTCGACGATGAGCGGCACACCATGAGCGTGAGCAATTTTCGCAATTGCTTCGATATCCACCACAATTCCACCCGGATTGGCAAAACTTTCAATATAGATAGCGCGCGTCTTGTCGTCGATTTGCTTCTCGAACGTCTCGGGTTCTTCGCTGTCAGCCCAACGGACTTGCCAGTTGAACGACTTGAATGCATTCGAGAATTGGTTGATCGATCCACCATAAAGCTGCCGTCCGGCAACGAAATTTTCTCCGGGTTCCATAAGCGTATGAAATGTAAGAAATTCTGCAGCATGACCGGATGCGGTTGCCAAGGCAGCCGTACCGCCTTCCAGTGCTGCTACTTTTTCTTCCAATACCGCTTGTGTCGGGTTTGTAATACGCCCATAAATATTTCCGGGTTCAGTCAAGGCAAAGCGGTTTGCTGCCTGATCGGCATCCTTGAACACATAGGCTGTGGTCTGATAAATGGGTGTGATCCTCGCGCCCGTTGTCGGATCAGGAGCGGTTCCCGCATGGACTGCCAGTGTTTCTATTCCCGGTTTTACTTTTGTCATTTGCTTCTCCATAAAGCATCTTGAAATATCTTTGTTACAAAGAAGCTAGAAGAACCTGCGTAGAGGCACAAGAAAACAATTTCTCTAATCCCTGAATTGTCACTATTTTTATCCCGCAATTAAACTCGTCCGGATATTTATTTACTCCGACATTTGCAGTCTGTCTGATCTGGAACATTCAGAATAAAAATCGCTCATATTTCCTCTCAAAACCGCTTAAGCCGGATTTTTTAACCAATATAATGTGCTTGGTTGGATTTTATCGACAGCGTTTCGACCTATATAACCGAACGCGCAAGCCTGTTTTCTACAAACAAAGTCATGCGATGGCTAAACACCAAGTGAATTGCTAAGATCGGGAATGTTCAATCGTTTTATTGAAATTGATTTACCTGCTTTTAGTTTCGTATCAAATGCAATACATGCATCAGAATGAACTGCCTTTATCGAATTTGATAAATGCACGCCATACATGAAAATCATAGCTTGAAAAGGTAAAAACCGAAGGTGGAGGTATGTGATCTACGTAGAATTCCCAATCCACTGTAGAGAGTTGATGTCCTTCAATTCATTCTCCCGCCCAACCGTCGTTCAACGTTTTTAACGGGAAACGTTTTCGCTAGACTTTGTGGTTGTTCCTCTAACTGCTCGTATGGTCATTCCCCTTTTCCCCCGCAAGTATTGCAATTTATCATTGATAATAGCTGTTTTGGACATTGCTCAAGGCGAAAATACGCATATCTGGTTATCGATTAGTCCGATGTTGGGCGGTTAATTGCTTATTTTCAGATTTCGTTTTGATCACACCCTTTGACTGTCTCCAACTATTGCGGGCCCAAGAACTTTTTAGATTTACCTTTAATTACAGCATATTGATTTATTTTTTTAATATATTTGTTCAAGTTTTCCAACAATGCTTTGTCAATAAATGCTTCGCTAAATGCGACTAAATATATCCGACTGAAACTTATGAACTCATGTGCGCATTCGGTGCACCCCATTCATTTGAACTTTGCCACCTGTCAACCTGCTAAAGTCAGCAAATATGTTCGATGGATATCTGATGTTTTTAACGGCTAGTTCAACGATATATATAACTCAGCAATAAAAACCTTCTCGCTGTCAGACAGCGCACCGGCAATATTCTCACTAATATCGGGATAATATCCTTTGCCAACGCCATATCAATACTATGTGGTACGATAATACCTCTATCGCAAAATATTGGAAATATTGGCTTATTTTTCGATTAATGTAATTTTTTTTGATTGACGTAATTGCACTAAGCTTATAAGAAGCTCGCACGTGTCATGGATGGCACATTTGTTGTGGTCAACTTATCACAACACTAAGCAACAAAAAACGCCCTTGTTCAACATGGGATTTTAAAAAGGAAAGCTTCAATGGCAACTTTTTCACAAAAGCCCGCTGAAGTGGCCAAGAAATGGGTCATTATTGACGCAGAGAACCTTGTTTTAGGTCGTCTTGCCACATTGGTAGCCAACCGGTTACGCGGTAAACACAAACCAACTTATACACCACACGTTGATGATGGTGATAATGTTATCGTAATCAATGCCGACAAAGTCGTTTTGACTGGCAAAAAACTTCATAACAAAAAATATTACTGGCATACCGGATATATCGGCAGCGTCAAAGAACGTACGGCTCGTCAAATCCTTGAAGGACGTTTTCCTGAACGAGTTATTGAGAAAGCTGTTGAACGCATGATTCCGCGTGGTCCTCTTGGCCGTCGGCAGATGAAAAATTTGCGTGTCTATGCTGGAACCAAACATCCTCATGAAGCCCAGCAACCTGAAATTATCAATGTTGGCGCTCTCAACCGTAAAAATAAAAGGATTGCTTAATTATGGCCGAGATTAGTTCTTTTTCCGAGCTTGGTGCGGCAACCGAAACGGTTGTAGCTCCTGCAGCACCGGAAGCTCCTGTTCATGAACGTAAGCTTGACGCTCAAGGACGTTCCTATGCTACAGGTAAACGTAAAGACGCTATTGCACGCGTTTGGATAAAACCGGGTAGCGGCAAAATTGTCGTTAACGGTAAAGATTTTGACAAATATTTTGCACGCCCTGTTTTGCAAATGATTTTGCGTCAGCCAATTCTTGCTGCAAATCGCGATGGTCAGTTCGACATTATTGCATCGGTTGCCGGTGGTGGTCTTTCTGGTCAAGCCGGTGCTGTTCGTCACGGTATTTCCAAGGCTTTGACCTATTTCGAACCTGGTCTCCGTTCGGTACTGAAAAAAGGCGGCTTCCTCACACGTGATAGCCGCGTTGTTGAACGTAAGAAATACGGTAAGGCAAAAGCCCGTCGTTCTTTCCAGTTCTCGAAACGTTGATTCCTATGTTATTTTACAAAAAGCCCCGTTTTTGCGGGGCTTTTTTATTTTTGTAATTCATCGAATTCAAAAGTCTTTATGAGTGTATCTCACCCGAGAAATCGTTTGACCATAGCCATGAAATTAACAACCGATATCGGCTTCGACATATAATCTTCACATCCACTAGCTCTGATTCTTTCCTCGTCGCCCTTCATAGCAAAGGCAGTAACTGCAACGACCGGTATAGATTTCAATTCATCATCCGCTTTCAATTGTTTGATGACGTCAATTCCGGAAACCTCTGGTAATTGGATATCCATTAAAATAAGGCCGGGTTTGTTTTGTCGAGCCAGATCCAATGCAGCCAAACCGCTGCGGGTTTCAACCGTTTCATAGCCACAGGCTTCGACAAGATCGTGGAACAATTTCATATTGAGTTCGTTATCTTCCACGATCATAACTTTTTTTGACATCCTACAATCTCCGCTCTTCCAGCTTTGTAACTATAAGAGTAAACTTGTTATGGTTACTACTTGGCTAAATGATATGAAAAAACTGATAACCAATCGTGAAGAAGCTGAAGAATTGGCGGTATCCGCATTATTGTTTATCGCGAACGATCCCGAGCTTATGCCACGTTTTTTAAATATCACAGGGATAAATGCTTCCGATATTCGTACGGCAGCAGCCTCGAAAGGTTTCCTTGCCGGCGTATTGCAATTCATATTGGCACATGAACCGACACTCATGTCTTTCTCGGAACAGTCAGGCTACCCACCACAATCAATCGGGGAAGCTGTCAACTTTCTTCCTGGCGGAGAACAACCTGTATGGCTATAAGCCCGTTTAATCAACCAGAATTTGGTTTTTGTCGGGATTGTTTATCCATTCAGCACAAGTTCAACAAACGTTGCGAAAAATGTGGTTCGCCGCGTCTTATCTATCATCCGGAACTTTATTCTCTTACATTGGCACATATTGATTGCGACGCATTTTACGCTTCCGTTGAAAAGCGCGACCATCCGGAGCTACGCAATAAACCTGTTATTGTCGGAGGTAGCAAACGCGGGGTGGTTTCTACCGCCTGTTATATTGCGAGAATTTCAGGTGTACACTCGGCAATGCCGATGTTCAAGGCCCTGGAACTTTGCCCAGACGCAATAGTCATTCCTCCCGATATTACAAAATATGCCCGCATAGGGCGGGAAATCCGCCAGCTTATGTTCGAATTAACCCCATTGGTTGAACCTATTTCAATTGACGAGGCATTTCTGGATATGCGTGGTACTGAAAAGCTCCATAAAGCGCCGGCTTCATATATACTCGCACGCTTTGGAAAGCGTATCGAGCAAGAAATTGGTGTTACTGTTTCTATCGGTTTGTCATATTGCAAGTTCTTGGCCAAAATTGCTTCCGATCTTGATAAACCGCGTGGTTTTTCAATTATCGGAGAACATGAAGCACTCGCGTTTCTTGCAAAACAACCTGTAACGAAAATATGGGGTGTCGGTACAGCATTAGCGCAAAAATTATCCCGTGACGGAATTACCTCAGTGGGTGAACTTCAACAATTGGACGAAGCGCTCCTAATCAAACGTTATGGGCAAATGGGCCAGCGTCTTTATCGGTTGTCACGCGGGAAAGATAATCGCTCTGTTCAACCCGAACGTGAAATGAAGAGCATATCGTCTGAAACGACCTTCATGAGCGATTTATCAAATGCGGAAGACCTGATACCGGTTTTACGCATGTTGTCTGAAAAAGTTTCAGCACGACTGAAGACCAGTGAAATTGCCGGGCAAACCGTTGTTTTGAAGTTAAAGACCAAAGATTTCAAAACGCGAACGCGCAACCAAAGCCTTGACGACCCAACACAGACTGCTGACCGAATTTTTCGGGTAGGGTTGCGATTGTTACAGAAGGAACTTGATGGAACGAAATTCCGGCTACTCGGTATAGGTGTCCAGCAATTATCGAAGGCTTCTCGTTTACAAAATAATGATCTTCTAGACCCATTTCAGCACAAACGAGCTATAGCCGAAACCGCGATGGATAAACTTCGTGCCAAATTCGGAGATAAATCTATTGAAACCGGTTATACATTCGGCAAAAATATTTCCGTGCGCAAAGCACCGGATGACAAAGCTTGATAATGCAGAAAAAACGTTATTTTCAAAACAATGAAAGGCCGCGCATTTCGCTCGAACAAAAAATCCATGCCGGATGATCAGACAAAAAATCCGCCACTTCCACCCAGATACCATCATTACTTGACTTGCATTGACCTATATCAAAACAATTTAGCCAGATGAACGTCGGTTTTTTGAACTTTCGTTTACCCGCCCCCACTCCTTCGAATTTGACAATAAAAGAGCCACCTTATTACCCATCAGATAACAGGAACAAATAATCATTGACAAAATTTCGCCTATATTCATTTGGCGACAATTATTTATCAAGTCGGAAGTGTTAATACCAACCAAGTGCAATCTGTGCTTCTTCGGACATTCGATCCGGTGTCCAAGGTGGATCAAATGTCATATTAACCTCAACGTGTGAAACGCCCTCCACCGCGCCTACTGCATTTTCAACCCAGCTCGGCATATCACCTGCGACAGGACATCCCGGTGCAGTCAATGTCATATCTATTTTTACGGTGCGATCGTCCTCGATATCAATCTTGTACACCAGCCCCAGCTCGTAAATATCGGCTGGAATTTCGGGGTCGAAAACTGTCTTCAAGGCATTGATAATATCGTCTGTCATGCGATCAAGTTCAGCAGGAGGAATCGTTGAAGTGTTTGTCGTAGCAACATTATCGCCCCAATCGCCTACCGGCTCTGCAGCATGAATTTTGTTGTCGGGATCACTCATTAAAAAACCTCCTTGCCTTTTCCAACGCTTCGGCAAGCTGATCGACATCATCGCGATCATTATACATTGCAAAAGATGCACGACAGGTCGATGTGACATGAAAGCGATTAAGGAGCGGTTGGGCACAATGCGTTCCTGCTCGCACTGCTACTCCCTGACGGTCAATATACATTGAGACATCGTGGGGATGAATTCCCTCGAGTTGGAACGAGATGATGCCGCCTTTATCAGGAGCACGCCCGAAAATACGCAACGAATTGATCGCCCCGAGCCGTTCATGAGCATAGGCCGTCAATGCTTTCTCGTGAGCCTCAAGAGCTTTACGATCTTTCGACATAATATAGTCGAGAGCAACACCCAGTCCGATAGCCTGAACAATAGGCGGCGTTCCTGCTTCAAAGCGATGAGGCGGTTCGTTATACGTGATCTTGTCAACGCTCACGTCTTCAATCATTTCGCCGCCGCCCTGAAACGGGTGCATTTCTTGCAATCGATCTTTTTTGCCGTAAAGAATGCCGATACCTGTCGGCCCATACAGCTTGTGGCCTGTCATCACATACCAGTCGCAATCAAGATCTTGAACATCAACGGTCAAATGAACGGACCCTTGCGCCCCGTCGATCAAAACCGGAATATTCCGCTCATGAGCGGCCCTTATCATCTCTTTGACCGGTGGTACTGTGCCGAGGGTGTTAGACATATGGGTGACTGCTACAAGTTTCGTCTTTTCAGTCAATGCCTTTTCGAAATCCTCCAAATGGAGAACTCCATCGTCGTCAACCGGCACAAAAACAAGTTTTACGCCCTTGACTTCGCGTATAAAATGCCAGGGAACGATATTGGAATGATGTTCCATAATCGTCAAAACAATTTCGTCACCTTCCGAAAAACGCGGCATTCCATATCCATATGCCACAGTATTAATTGCTTCAGTCGCGTTTTTGGTAAAGACAATTTCGTCATGCGATGAAGCGTTTATGAATTTACGAACGCTTTCTCTGGCTTTTTCATAAAGTTCGGTCGCAGTGTTCGACAAAAAATGAAGGCCGCGATGAACATTGGCGTAGCTTGTCCGATAGACCTCGTCCATAGCCTCGAGCACCTGCCTCGGCTTCTGGGCCGAAGCAGCATTATCAAGATAGGCCAAGCGTTTACCGTAAATTTTCTGATCAAGAATCGGAAAATCACGCCGTATTTGATCGATATCGAAAGACGAAGACGTTTGGTCTGTCATCATTATTCCTTCTTAAAGGTGCTTTTCCAACCATTGATTGATGAGGGCAACAATGATGTCCTTCATTTGATCGTTTTCCACGTCATCAATCAACTGGGAGACAAAAGCCTTTACCAGCAAGCCGCGAGCGACAGATTCTTCAATACCGCGTGCCATCAGATAAAAAAGTTGTTCGTGATCGATCTCTGCAACAGTTGAGCCGTGTCCGCAAGCAACATCATCGGCAAAAATTTCAAGTTCGGGTTTCGAATCGAATTCTGCGTCATTTGACAAAATAAGACTGTTGCACGTCATCCGGGCATCGGTTTTCTGAGCTTCTCTGGAAACCTTGATCATCCCCTGAAACGCGCCTCTTGCGCTGTCAGTAACAACATTGCGGACAATTTCGGTCGAAACAGTATCTTCGCCAATGTGACGAACAAACATTGTAACGTCGCTATGGCTAGCCCCTGCAAGGAGATTGATCGTCCTCAATTGGAAGTTTCCTCCCTCGCCCGGCATCTCGATGTCTATTTCCTGCCGGTTCAACTCACTTGCCACATTCACGATGTAAAGGGTCAGTTTTGCTTTCTTGTCGAGATTTGCAAGAAACTTGGAAAACTGCGTTGCATCGAAACCCCGATCACGAATGATAATCCAGGTTACATCTGCACCCTCGCCTATTTTGAGGTCTTGCACGGAAGTTACAAATGTGGATTTTTCGCCACCCAATTGTCGTTCAATGAAAGTAACGGAGCTATTATTTCCTACTTTGATTTGGGAATAGGCATGAGCCTGACCACCCGGATTGATCATTTGCAATTCAATCGGATCAGGAATTTTTGCGCCGTCAGCTACTTCGAGAAGCCAGCCATCACTAACAAAAGCGGTATTAACCTGACCGACAAAATCATCGTCGGAAATATCCGGCTTCAGCGTGAAATGCTCGTTAGCAAGTTCGTCGGCCACGCGTTTAACAGTGACTGAATCAACTTCAGGAGCAGCGAGTGTTTTGCCGTTAAAAATCGCAAATACAGAATCCTTTGGCAAAAGCGGGTCGCGAGATAATCCGTCACCTTCATCACTGAAGTTCGGGATTGTCTTCAACAAGGTACGCAAATCGGTGTAATGCCAATATTCACGTTTTCTGGAAGGAATGCCCACGCGTTTGAACTGTTCTATCACGCTATCCCGCGTTGACATAACCTCGCTATTTCCAGGAAAATCACCCAGTTTTTGACCAAAGATATCGACTATTGCCTGTTCTGCAGCGGTCATTTCCGGTTTTTTATCGACTTTGGAGGTTTCACTCATGTTCTTCCTCCGCTTCTGCCTTGTCGATAATGTCGGCATAACCCGTTTGTTCAAGCTGCATAGCTAATGTCTTATCGCCAGTCTTAACGATTTTACCTTTATAGAGGACGTGCACAGTATCCGGTACAATATAGTCCAGAAGTCTTTGATAGTGGGTGATGACCATGAACGAACGGTCCGGAGAGCGCAAAGCATTGACACCGTTTGCCACGATTTTTAACGCATCAATATCAAGGCCTGAATCTGTTTCGTCAAGAATACAGAGCTTCGGTTCCAGCAATAGCATCTGAAGTATTTCTGCGCGCTTCTTTTCACCACCGGAAAAACCGACATTGAGAGGACGCTTGAGCATGCTCATATCCATCTCAAGCTCGGTAACGCCCGCTTTTACTTTTTTCAAGAATTCGGGTACTTTCAATTCTTCTTCGCCGCGCGCTTTTCTCTGGCAATTCATTGCGACTTTTAAAAATTCCATTGTCGCAACGCCAGGTATCTCCATCGGATATTGGAAAGCCAGAAACACACCGGTTGCCGCGCGTTCTGCCGGATCCATATCAAGAAGCGACTTGCCGTTAAAGATAACTTCTCCGTCCGTCACCTCATAATCATCGCGGCCGGCAAGGATATATGAAAGCGTTGATTTACCAGAACCGTTCGGTCCCATAATTGCTGCAACTTCGCCATCGTGGATTGTCAAATCCAGACCATGCAGAATTTCGGTCTTGGTTTCGGCTATACGTGCATGAAGATTTTTAATTTCTAACATTTTTAAATCCTATTTTGCGGACACTGATAAGGCCCCCAACAAAAACAACAGTTTCAGTTAGCCGACACTACCTTCAAGACTGATACCGATAAGCTTTTGTGCTTCAACAGCAAATTCCATCGGTAATTCCTGAATAACTTCTTTGACAAAGCCATTTACAATAAGAGCAATCGCTTCTTCTTCCGGAATGCCCCGCTGCATAACGTAGAACAATTGATCTTCGGAAATCTTCGATGTAGTAGCCTCGTGCTCGAATTTTGCCGTCGCGTTTTTCGCTTCAATGTAAGGAGCTGTGTGGGCACCACAATTATTGCCAATCAACAGGCTGTCACATTGGGTGAAGTTACGGGCATTGGTGGCTTTGCGATGGGCCGAGATTTGTCCACGATAAGTATTATTGGAAAATCCGGCTGAAATACCTTTGGAAATAACACGGCTTGATGTGTTTTTTCCAAGATGGATCATTTTTGTGCCTGAATCGATCTGCTGGTGTCCATTGGAAACTGCAATGGAATAGAATTCACCGCGTGTATTATCCCCACGCAACAGGCATGAAGGATATTTCCAGGTTATCGCCGAGCCGGTTTCAACCTGTGTCCAGGAGATTTTTGAATTGTCGCCGCGACAATCACCGCGTTTGGTAACAAAATTGAAAATTCCGCCTTTGCCGTCTTTATCACCCGGATACCAGTTCTGAACGGTTGAATATTTTATTTCCGCATCTTTCTGGGCAATGAGTTCGACAACCGCCGCATGCAGCTGGTTCTCGTCGCGTTGCGGTGCTGTACAACCTTCAAGATAGGATACGTAGGCTCCTTCATCGGCGATAATTAATGTACGTTCGAACTGTCCGGTATTGCGTTCGTTAATACGGAAATAAGTCGACAGCTCCATTGGACAACGAACGCCTTTAGGAACGTAAATAAATGACCCATCAGTAAAAACTGCCGCATTAAGCGCCGCATAAAAGTTGTCTCCGGCAGGAACCACCGAGCCGAGATATTGTTTTATCAGATCAGGATGCTCACGTATCGCTTCGGATATTGAGCAGAATATAACACCTGAACGGATCAATTCTTTCTTGAATGTAGTGACCACAGAAACCGAATCGAACACTGCATCGACCGCAACGCGACCGGATGCATATACATTATCGTCCAATTTCGATGGTTCTGCCTGCTTACGTACACCTGCGAGAATTTCTTGTTCTTTTAACGGAATCCCGAGCTTCTCGTAGGTGTTGAGCAATGCAGGATCAACTTCGTCGAGCGACTTGGGAGCATTTTGACTTTTAGGTGCCGAATAATATGAAATAGCCTGAAAATCTATTTTAGGGATTTCCAGCCTTGCCCAGTGGGGCTCTTCCATTGTCAGCCAATGATGGAATGCTTTGAGCCGCAATTCCAACATCCATTCCGGCTCTTGCTTTTTTGCCGAGATCAAACGGATAATATCATCATTAAGCCCTAGCGGGGCCTTATCCGCCTCGATTTTGGTTTCAAAGCCATATTTATACTGGTCAACGTCAATTTCACGGACCTGACTTATAGTTTCCTGCGCTGCAGGCATGGGCGTCTCCCTCCTGGCCGGGTCAAAAACCGGCAGTTACGATTATACCAAAATAAGCATAACCTGATTTAGGGTTTCAGTCGCCGGACTTCAATGAAAAACATGATAAATCTAGTCAAGCTTATTTGACTTTGTTTAAAACAGTTCTAAAGAGGATTTCAAGTGCTGTTTTTCAATTTTTCGAATTCCGGATAATTTTTTCAAAAGCCGAAAGAAAATCGTCGATGTTTTTCAAGCTTGTGTGTTTACCCGTGGAAACGCGAATTGCTCCATCCGGTACATGACAGCCCATTGCAGACAGAACGCCACTTTGTTTTACTTTTCCCGATGAACAGGCCGATCCGGCCGAAACCGCAAATCCTGCAAGGTCGAAGCCGATTTGCAACGTTTCCGCCTTTAACCCGTCGACAGCAAAATAGGTTGTGTTCGGTAAACGCGGTGATTTTTCTCCGAAGATAACAAGATTGTTACTCAATTGATGCAACCCATGTTCCAGACGCATTTGAAGCGCTTTCGAATGATCCAAATCCTGAGTAGTCGGTTTTTGTTCCATCGCTACCCCAAAAGCCGCAATAAGCGGAATCGACTCTGTACCGGAACGGAATCCCTTTTCCTGCCCTCCACCCAATATCAGAGCTTGTGGCATAAGGGCGCTTCCTGTGGCAATAAAGGCACCGATACCCTTTGGCCCACCAATTTTGTGCGCTGCAACGATAAAAAAATCCCCCCCGAAACTTGCAACATCAACAGGAAGTTTGCCTATATATTGAACGATGTCGACAACAAGAACGCCACCAGCTTGTTTGACAATATCTGCTATTTTTCTCACCGGCTGGATAACACCTGTTTCGCCATTAGCTGCCTGAATAGCAACCATCGGCAGACCTTCCGATTTATTGTGATTGGAAAGTTTGCTTTGAAGCTCGTCTAAATTGACGATGCCATTTTCATCAACACCGATAATTACCTGTTGGTCTTTTCCAAAACGCCCACCCTTGCCAATGCACGGGTGTTCGGTTGCGCCAATATAAACTTTTGAAAAATGAACATCCGAACGGCCCATCTTGTAATCGGGTGTAAGGAGTGTCATTGCTGCTTCTGTTGCACCGGAAGTAAACACAACGTGATCCGGCTCGGTATGAAGACGGTGGGCAACCTGACGCCGTGCTTTTTCAAGCAAGGCTTTTGCGGCACGCCCTTCCTGATGGACAGACGAAGGATTACCATAAACATCAAGGGCGCTTACAAGGGCGTCGCGTGCTGCGTCTGACAAAGGTGTCGTAGCATTATAATCGAGATAGCATCTTGAAGATGACATATGAAGCCTCGTAATTTTTAATTATTTCAAACGCATCCATAGCGCAATTTCCTTGAAAAGTGCACCCATTACAGACTATCTAAAGCCAAGATACATTCAAACAATCGAAACAGTTTGAATTTGCCAATATCCATTTCTGCAAAAAATGGAACGTTCAAACTGATATAGTAAGGAGTACTTGATGCCTGAAGTCATTTTCAATGGTCCTGCGGGTCGCCTTGAAGGCCGTTATCAACCCTCGCCGGAAAAAAATGCTCCTATAGCCATTATTCTCCACCCCCACCCGCAATTTGGCGGGACGATGAATAACAAAATCGTTTACGATCTTTTTTATATGTTCCAACAACGCGGCTTTACAACATTGCGTTTCAACTTCCGCAGTATCGGGCGCAGTCAAGGTGAATTCGATCATGGTGCTGGCGAGTTATCCGATGCGGCAGCCGCACTGGATTGGGTACAGGCGCTACACCCTGATTCAAAAAATTGTTGGGTAGCGGGTTACTCTTTCGGCGCATGGATCGGCATGCAGCTTTTGATGCGACGCCCTGAAATCGAAGGATTCATCTCGGTTGCCCCTCAGCCTAATCTGTACGATTTTTCTTTTCTTGCGCCTTGTCCTTCTTCGGGGCTGATCATTCACGGCGATGCCGATCGTGTTGCTCCGGCAAAAGACGTGCAAGGTCTTGTAGACAAGCTTAAAACACAAAAGGGAATTACAATCACACAACAGATTCTTGAGGGTGCAAACCACTTTTTTTCCGGTCAGGTCGACGAGCTTATTGATGATTGCGCCAACTATCTTGATCGGCGTCTTAATGGCGAATTGGCCGAACCGCGCATGAAGCGTTTGAGATAAATTTTCAAGTTGTAGGCGATCTTAAACCGTCTCTTTTAATATGAAATTGTGAGCTAAAAAGGCTTTTGCAAAATTCCGACAAAAGCCTTTTTTCGTCTGCAATATTCTGTCCTTAAAATGATAGTGCGGCTTTAAATGTTGTGAGACGTCAGGTTCAATCACAAGTTCCTCTTATCAATACATCTCCAATGCGTTTTCCAAAAAGCCTGGCAAACAATATCTAGCACACAATTTAAAGAACTACGTCCACGACTGCCAAAACGCTTTTTAACATAGCCCCATTGTCTCACATATATTGTCATGCTTGAACCGGATGGCGTGCCAACTCACCGCCTGATCGTGGTCGATCGCAACCTGTCGTTGTCGGAAAGGTGATAGGCAAGTTATAGATTGATCTTATTGCAAGATAGGCCCACGCCTCTGCTTCCAGGAAATCCGAGCAAAGCCCAAGTGAACGGGCTGATAATGTGATGATTCCGTTTTTTTGCGTAAGTTCCTTCAAAGTCTTCATAATTGCGCCGTTATGAACGCCTCCTCCGGAAACGATAAGTGTCTTTGGCAACATCGGTAAATGCCTGAAAGAATTTACTATCCCATAGGCTGTTATGAAGCTCAGCGAGGCCGCCCCATCTTCGACAGAAATGGCATCATTCACCAAAGGCTTGAAACTCCGCCAATCAAGTGAACCAGGCTTTTTACCGCTAAAAAAGGGATGACTTGCGTAGCTATTGACAATCTTGTAATCAACAGTTCCACTTAGACCGGCTTCGCCATTGCGATCCATCGGGCTTCCGGTTTTAAAAAACATCCACTGGTCGATCAAACCGTTACCCGGACCACAATCAAAAGCATAAAGTTCATTATCTTTTCCGACAAAAGTCAGGTTGGAAATTCCACCGATATTGATAAACGCAACAGGAAAATCAAGTTTATCCTTTAATTTTTGCGCCAATGCCTGATGATAGACCGGCACCAGCGGAGCGCCCCCGCCCCCGTGCTTCATATCATTTGATCTTAAGTCAAAAACCACATCGATTCCGCATTTTCTGGCGAGTAACGGCCCGTCGCCTAATTGGATCGTCAATCCGATATCCGGTCTATGAAGAATAGTTTGTCCATGAAAACCGATGAGATCAACTTTGGAAGGCGAGATTGCATATTTTTTTAACAATTGATCAACAATGGCTGCATGTTCAAGTGTGAGTTCACGTTCCAGACTCAAAACAGTTTCCGGAAGATCTGCCCGTTTGGTCACTCCGGCTACTTTATCAAGTGACTGTTTCAATTTGCTTCGAAAAACCGCAGGATAAGCATGGGATAAATGACCGACAATTTCGATCTCGTTCTGCCCGTCACTTTTGAGCACAGCCGCATCAATTCCATCCATTGACGTACCACTCATCAGGCCGATTGCCGTTTTTATCGCACCCATTACTTGCTTCCCGTAAGATGTTTCCTTGTGAATCACATATATTCTATGATAAAGCCCACAAAACAGTTGAATATTGCTTTCCAAGCAGGAATTTTCAGGGAAAAGTTTGATGGCCGGTTTTAAATCCGATTTCCTAAATGTGATGAGCGAACGTGGCTTTATCCACCAAATGTCCGACGAAAAGGGGCTGGACGATCTCCTTTCAAAGGAAGTTGTAACCGGTTATATCGGGTTTGACCCGACTGCAGCAAGCCTTCATGCAGGCAGTTTGATCCAGATTATGATGCTTCATTGGTTGCAACAAACCGGACACCGTCCGATAGCCCTTATGGGCGGCGGTACAGGTATGATCGGCGACCCTTCGTTTAAAGATGAGGCACGTAAACTGCTCACAGTCGACAAAATCGACTCTAATATCGCCGGTATTAAAAAAGTGTTTTCAAACTATATCAAATTCGGTGATGGTGCCACAGATGCAATTATGGTGAACAACGCCGATTGGCTTAGAGATTTGAACTATATCGAATTTCTGCGTGATGTTGGGCGCTTTTTTTCGGTCAACAAGATGTTGTCCTTTGAATCAGTGAAACTGCGGATGGATAGAGAGCATTCTCTGTCGTTTCTCGAATTCAATTATATGATCTTGCAAGCCTATGATTTTGTCGAGCTCAATAAACGATATGGTCTACGGATGCAAATGGGCGGTTCTGACCAATGGGGAAATATTGTAAACGGCATTGATCTTGGCCACCGGATGGATGCCCCCCAACTTTTTGCTTTGACTTCACCTTTATTGACCACAGCATCAGGCGCCAAAATGGGAAAATCTCTTAATGGCGCTCTATGGCTGAATGCCGACATGCTTTCTCCATATGATTTTTGGCAATATTGGCGCAATACGGAAGATGCCGATGTTTCGCGTTTTTTAAAACTTTATACAACTTTGCCTATGGATGAAATAAAACGGCTTTCAGCTCTCCAGGGATCCGAAATCAATGATGTGAAAAAGATATTGGCGACAGAAGTAACCGCCATGCTTCACGGACGCGATGCTGCTGAAAAAGCTGCAGAAACTGCACGTAAAACATTCGAAGAAGGCGAAGTCAGTCACGATCTTCCCAAAATAGAAGTTCCGGCAACCGAGCTTAAAGATGGAATTGGTTTGCTCACTCTCTTGGTGAAAGCAGGTTTTGCCAAATCAAACGGCGAAGCGCGGCGTCACGTACAAGGTGGTGGCGTACGTGTGAACGACGTGCTGGTAGAGGATGAAAAGCGCTTAATCACCGAAAATGATGTCAACGCCGATGGTGTTGTCAAATTGTCTTTCGGTAAAAAGAAGCATGTTCTCGTCAAGCCAATGTAACTGTTTTACTGTTTGGGAACGCAAATCCTAATGAAGTCGCGCGGCTAATTCCGCCTTAAGGCTTATTTCCCGATTTCTTACCGACAACAACGTTTCCGTTGCCGGTAACATGCTTAAAAAGCATTATGACTTTCATTTTCACCAGTGCTTCATCACACTCGCCCGTTTTCGCCGCCTTTAAATAAAGAGAAATACAAATTGGTTCCATTTTGAAATCGACGCGACAGCGAACGCCTGATTCACACGTCGTTAAATAAGTAAACTAGGACGATAAAAGTCGCGTCAAAAACACTACTGCCTATTTGGTCAGTCATCGAAACGCACTGAAAATTATTGAAAAATTCCATTCTTTTCAGGTTTATTGGAATTCGAATATCGACCTGAAAATGCCTGGAGCGATAACGGAAATCGGATTGACCATTACTTGCGGGTGCTTCGCCTTACCTTCAATTTTAAAAGTAATTCCTATCAATCCCCTATCGCGGCCATTTCCTAATACCTGCCCGATAATTGGCAGATCTCCAAACAGGCGGTTCAGACCATATGCAGGCATGAAGGTGCCGGTAATCGACATATTTCCGGACACATCATAAAGAACCCCTTGAAAGGTTGCCCCTACCGTTGGCCCTCTCAACACACCGCGATCAAGAACAAGGTAATTGTCACCTTTTGCAATATGAGCATAGGCAAGATCAAAGCCGATACTGGAGCTATTGATTTTGCCTTTGACGGCTTCATTCAAACTTTTGCCACCGCCTCTGGGGCGTGACGATACAATTGCAGCCAAACGGGGTTCATCAACCACTTCAAAATTTCTAATACTGACACGGCCTGACATTGGTTGTCCGGAAGATGAAGTTAAATCAGCTTTCAAAACACCTCCACGGATTTTGTCATAGTAATTCATGAAGCGGAACAGCGCGCCCGCATCATTACTTCTCGCCGTGACAGTTTGATGCCCTGAAATTTTTTGCGTTTCGACATTGACGGACTGACGATTATGCGTTGTACCGCTTAATGAAAATTGTGCTGCTTTCTGTTCGGTTATTTCGTAAGTCGCATTTACATTTGAAAGCTCTTCACCATAAAAACCTGCAAGGCTTGCGATCGACGCATGCACAGAAATAGCCGTTTTTCCACCTGAATTGGAATTTTGCGTTTTACCCAATTGCTGGATTAGCGCACGCCCGTCATAGCTCTTTCCGGATGCCTCTATATGGTATGATTTTCCTGAACTTATAACTTTTAGTGTGAGATCATCGTTTCGACTTAAATTGGCTTTGGTAAATTCTGCTCCGAATAGTTGCTTATCCTTGATATGGATTTGCCCTGCCACATCCAGATTTTGCCCTGATAACGAAAAATTTTCGATCGTATAATCAGGTTTGTCTTTTATATTGGACGGCATATCGAATTGCGCATGGGCAGCCATGCCCTTACCCTTTTTCCATCCTGCCCACGAAAATTCGAGATCTGCATTGGTTAAATCGGCGTTGAAATGGCGTTTACCGTTATTGTCTTCACCAACCTCGACATTTACAGGACCTGTGAGAAAATTGTTGAGAAACGCAAAATGTTTCGAGCGAATACTGTCATCGAGATTGAGAGTGATTTTCTCGCTTTTTTGCAAATCGGAATTTTCGAATGGCTGAACAAGTTTTATCTGCGCTGGAAGCTCATTGAGTAAACCGTTTGCTTGCAGGATAATTCCCGATTTATCAACGTCTGCAGTACCAGAAGCGTTGCTCACTATGTTGTTTTTAATTGGATCCGGCATAGAAAAATCGCTGAAATTAACGTGGGCACTATAGGTAATTTCTCCTTTCGGCTCGTCGTGGGTGACGGGAAAGCGAAGTTTTATATCCGCCTCGACATTCCCGTGCGCCTTATCCGTGTTGAAAGGTAAGCGATGGCGAGCATTTATCGGCGAATATCCGATCATTTCTCCGGCTGCATCTATCTCTCCGCGAGCAACCAGATCCATATCGGCAAAAACTGGTCTTTGCGGGCCCCACGGAATCACCAAAGTTCCTTCCACTGCTTCTACTTTGCGTCCATTGGAAAGATAGCTCGCTCCACTATCAAGCGTTATGGTGGTTGTCATGCCATCTATCGCAACATTTCCCGATGCGTCGCGTAAAGCCGGCAACTCTCCAACAAGGTCCGAACGCGTATTGACGATATCCGTTCGTATTTTTACTTCATTGCCGGAAAGTGTGCCTGCAGGAATTCCCGATTGGAAATAACCTTGCGGCAAGGCAATTTCGATCGAACCATTTTTTAATTGTCCACCAAAAATATGCGATGCAACCCATCTTCTCGCGCCAGGGGAAATATTTACCGGCCATAGTTGCTTGGCCTCAGCAACGTCCATTTGCGGAACATGAAGAACGAAGATGGTTTCCGGACTCCCTGCACCAAATTTCAAGCTTCCCTGTCCCATCAGATTCCCATGTGGCGTGTTGATGGTGATTTCATCCATTAATGCTTTTTTATCGGCGAGGTTATATTGGCCGGCTAGTTTCATCTCGAACCGGAGAGCTACATCCGGCACTTCATTCGAAGCACTCACCGCATGTTGGGCAACAATTTCAAAACGATAATCATTAACCGGTCTACCTATTTTCGGGTCTACCGGTGTTAACCCTAGAGCTCCGTTAAAAGGAATGACCAAGCCGCCGATTTGAATAAGCGAAGTCTCGAATTCGATCTTGTTGCTGTGAGGCGTGTGCAGCAAATTGAAGTCAATTTTTGACGGTATATTCTGCTCTGTGCCAAAATCCATAATGCCATCAGGCATCGTAAGCTGGGTACGTACTATTGGTTCATCGTCTGTATTGCTACGGTGTGCCTCGACAATGAAATTGGCTTTACCTTTTAATCTGAAATGCCCGTTATTTGTATGACCGTTTGGCAAAAATGGTGAAACATCGTCAGCCGCGCCCAAATGAAGCGGAAATGATTTTACATTAAGTGTTATATCATTGGCACGCCGATTGGCGTAATTTGCGTTGGCTTCGACACCGATTTTCTCGCCGTTCCAGGTTAAAGAGGATATGAGCGTTGCCGTTTTCCAGCGCATACGCAAATCTAGATCTTTTATGCCAAGAATGGTTCCATTTTCACCCGGCATGTGGAGCGAAATATTTTTCAAAACAAGAACGTTGATCGACATTGAGCGCAATTTTTCCGCGCTAGTATCGAAAGCCGGAAATAAAATATTGGCTGTCGCATCCGGATCAATCCGTCCGTATTCATCTTTTGGTAGCTGGTCTAGCAGGCCTGGCCCTTGCGACTGAGGTAATAACACATTCGCATCGTGGAGTTCGATCTGCGCAATCTGGAGTTTTCCAAAAAGCAGAGCCCATGAAGAAAAGCCAACACGAAAGACACCGATTTGATCGACTTTCACGCCATCTTTAATATCGTCCAACATGACGTTCTGGGTTTCGAGAGCAAGATGATAGTCTTCATCCAGCGAAAGTCGTGCGTCGTTTATTTTTACGCGTGCGTAATCTCCCAGTTGTTGGGATAATGTCGCCTGCATTTTTCGCGTGAGATATTCGCCGCTAATCCCCACTTTCAACAGCGAAAACAACACTCCTAACACTATGACGACAATCAATATTGCCCAGAATACTATATGGAACAGATGTCTTAGCAGTCTTTTACGCCGACGCGGGGTATCAACTTTCACCCCGTTCCCGTCTCGGGATGACGGAAATTGGTCGAGGCTTTTTATTTCGCTTTTTTTAAAGCGAATCTCTTCATGCGGATCTGTCAAATTACAACCAATCCCGTTTTTGCTCGCTGCATCAAGCGCCGTAAGTTGAATAATATGAGACTCGTTATAGCACCAATCAATATTGATTCCTGTGCTTTATGATGTCATTTTATTTGTTCCCACAGAAGAAAGGTATTTCAATGACCATGTTAAATAAAGGGGATATCGCTCCCGATTTCAAATTACCGGGCGATAGTGGAAAAACACAAACACTGTCCGAACTTCGCGGACACCCTGTTGTTCTCTATTTCTACCCGAAGGACGATACTAGCGGCTGCACTCTTGAAGCTCATAATTTTTCAGAGTTGAAGCCCGAGTTCGACAAGATCAATGTTACAATCGTCGGAATGTCCCCTGATAAACCGGAAAAACACGACAAATTCAAATCCAAACATGATCTAAGCATCATTCTGGTTTCCGACGAAGAAAAAACGACTTTGCAGCAATATGGGGTATGGGTAGAAAAGTCGATGTATGGCCGAAAATATATGGGGGTCGAGAGAAGTACATTTCTGATCGACAAAAACGGTAAAATTGCTGAAATCTGGCGCAAAGTTAAAGTGCCGGGGCACGCAAAAATTGTGTTGGAAAGCGCAAAAGCAATAGCTTGATTTTACGTGGTTAGGAATTTGTTAACTTTTTGGTGTGCTAATAGTTGCCATAAAGGACGTATGGCAAAATGAGAAATCTGGTAAAAATTTTTGTTTTATCATTTGTTTGTATAGCTGGTGGCACCGCTGCACCTTTTGCCAAGGATACTGTCAACACACATGCCCTTAGCACATCATCTGTTCGTCAAACGCTTCCTTCTATGCCTAAATTGTCTGCTCCAACAACAGAAAACATCGTCTTCAAACCCTATGCTGGCATTGACCCGATTGTAACAGGTCCTCGCGGTTAATCTTAGTCAAAACAGTTTTTTGAAGGTTACTCGGACTGCGAATAATCAGTCCGGTTTTAAGCTTCACCCCAAAGCCGCCATCGGAGATGTACAAAGGGTGAAGCAATTTATTATTTTGTTTGATAAGATAAGTGAGAAAGCCTGTAAAATTCGAAAAGTAACGGGCTCGACACAAAACATTCAAGTTCTTAGGTGACATCTTCCACGTGTTCAACGCCGCCTTTAATCTTTTGAGCAAGAGCTGCCTCCATGAATTGATCAAGATCACCATCAAGAACTGCTTGCGGATCTGTATTTTCGACTCCCGTACGTAAGTCCTTCACCAATTGGTAAGGCTGCAAAACGTAGGAGCGTATCTGGTGTCCCCAACCTATTTCGGTTTTTGAAGCTTCAAGCGCATTGGCTTCATCTTCGCGACGCTTCAATTCTTCCTCGTAAAGCCGGGCTCTCAACATAGCCCAAGCTGTTGCGCGGTTTTTATGTTGCGATCGTTCCGCCTGACATTGAACAACGATGCCCGTTTTAAGGTGCGTGATTCTTACTGCAGAGTCGGTGGTGTTAATGTGCTGACCACCCGCACCCGACGAACGGTAAGTATCAATTCTCACATCCGCTTCCGAAACGTCGACTTTGATATTGTCATCAATCACCGGATAGACCCAGACACTGGCGAAGGAAGTGTGGCGCCTCGCGTTAGAATCATAAGGCGAAATTCGAACCAGACGGTGCACTCCGGATTCGGTTTTCAACATGCCATAAGCATTGTGCCCTTTAACCAGTATCGTTGCCGATTTTATCCCGGCTTCTTCACCGTCATGGACTTCCAATACTTCCACTTTCATAGAATGTTTTTCCGCCCATCTTATATACATGCGCAAGAGCATCGACGCCCAATCCTGACTTTCCGTGCCACCGGCACCGGCATGAATTTCAAGATAGGTATCGTTACCGTCGACTTCGCCCGATAACAGCATTTCAATCTGGCGTTTATCAAGTTCACCCTTCAATGCATGGATCGAGGCTTCTGCATCTCTGACGATATCGTCATCCCCCTCTTCTTCTCCCATTGCAATGAGCTCGACACTATCATTAAGTGTTTGTGTCAAATGCTTGATATTATTAATCCCGTCATCCAGCTGCTGACGTTCGCGCATCAATTCCTGTGCTTTCGCAGCGTCATCCCAGAGGCTTGGATCTTCAGCCTTTTCATTGAGATATTCCAGACGTTTTACCGACTGATCCCAGTCAAAGATGCCTCCTCAGCAAGGCAATAGCTTGCTTGATTTCTTCGACCAAAGTTTCAATTTCTGCTCGCATAACTGTATCTTTTTCCGATTTTACTAATCTAAATTTTCATAGTTGGCATGGAAATTTTCGCGTCGTGTAACGTTTCCAATTTCTGTCAATAGGCCTTTTATCAATCTATAATTTTGTTGCAATATTCACTTCTCGTTTTTTTGACGAAACTCGAATTTTAATAAAGGCCACTGGAACCGCTTTGAATGGCTTTGTTAACCTGAGGAGAGGTCGGTGCAGTTGGTACACCTTCTTTGAATGAAGTCGTTCCACCGATAACCTGATAAACGTCGGCCGGTCCGGTGCCGGGTTTAAAAGCCTCTACAATTACATTGCTATTTCCGGGTTCTGCCCGCATACCGGTTTTCCGATCAATTGCAATCTGCATCATACCATCAGGAATTTTGAAGTCGACATCCGGAACGCCTTTCATGGCATTTTCCATAAACTCTCCGAAGACCGGGACTGCAAGTGAACTACCAGTGCCGCCATATCCCAAAGTTGCCGGTTGGTCATATCCGATAAAGACACCAACAACGATATTGGGTGTAAATCCCATGAACCATGCATCTTTTGAATCATTTGTCGTACCCGTTTTGCCGGCAATATGACGGTTCAAATATGAAAGTCGTGCAGCTGTACCTCGCTGAACCACGCCTTCCATCATGGACGTAATCTGATAGGCTGTCATCGGATCAAGCACTTGATCGCGCTCGTCTATCAATGTCGGCTCGGGTTGGTTATCCCATGCTTTGACATTGCAACCATCGCATTTACGCTGGTCGTGACGATAAATCGTTCTGCCATAGCGATCCTGAATTCGGTCAATCAACGACGGTGAGATGGAGCGACCACCATTTGCAATAACCGAGTAAGCGGTCACCATGCGCAAAACTGTTGTTTCGCCTGCTCCTAATGCCATAGGAAGATACGGTTGCAATTTATCATAAATTCCGAAACGTTCAGCATATTCGGACACAATCGGCATACCAAGATCGTTTGCCAAACGTACTGTCATCAAATTACGCGAATGTTCGATACCGTAACGTAAAGTCGACGGTCCGGCAAAAGTCCCGCCGTAATTTTTCGGCCGCCAGACTTCCCCGTTCGGCTGTTTGATTTCCACAGGCCCGTCAAGGACAACCGAAGCAGGCGTATAGCCATTATCAAGTGCTGCTGCATAAACAAACGGTTTGAATGAAGAACCCGGTTGTCTATAAGCTTGGGTTGCGCGATTGAATTCCGATTCGGAAAATGAAAATCCGCCAACCATAGCAAGAACGCGGCCGGTTCGTGGTTCCATGACCACCATCGCCCCTTCGATCTTCGGCGGTTGACGTAACAAATAGCTACCCTCGCTGCCGGCTTTCTTTTCGACAAAAACAACATCGCCAACTTGCAAAACGCCAGCGGGACTTGTCGCCGAAGAATGTCTGTCATTTTTACCAACCATGCGATAGGCCCATCGCATATCGCTAGCATTAATTGTTGCAACATCACGTTCCGCCGAGAGTGCACCGGAAACTTCCCGCTTCGGTTGTAAGCCGATTTTCACTTTATCCGACGCAACGTTGAGCACAACAGCCAAACGCCATTCCGGAACATCGCTAAATCCGCTAACATCACCAAGTGCAACACCCCAATCATCTGCAATATCGATGTGTTTATACGCTCCACGCCAGCCGTGATTCTGGTCGTATTTGACCAGACCGTCTTGCAAGGAACGGCGAGCCATAACTTGTAAATTCGGGTCAAGCGTGGTGCGAACCGACAAGCCGCCTTCATAAAGTGTTTTCGAGCCATAGCGATTGATAAGCTGGCGACGGACTTCCTCGGTAAAATAGTCGGCAGCAAAAATATAGGTATCATCACCACGCAAAGTTACACCGAGGGGCTTGACTTTTGCCTGCTCGCCCTGAATTTGCGTTGCATAACCGTTTTCGACCATCCGGTCTATCACCCAATTACGCCGGTCCAGCGCACGTTGTGTGTGTTTGAACGGATCATAGTTGCTTGGTCCCTTCGGGAGAGATGCAAGATAAGCACATTCTTCCAATGTAAGTTCATTTACGGACTTATTAAAATATGTAAGAGCAGCGGCAGCAATGCCGTAAGCGCCGCGCCCGAGGTAAATTTCGTTCAGATAAAGTTCGAGAATGCGATCCTTCGAGTAAGCCCTCTCGATACGCATCGCCAGAATTGCTTCTTTGATTTTGCGTTCCATTGTTGCGTCGGAGCTCAAAAGAAAGTTCTTTGCAACCTGTTGGGTAATTGTTGAAGCCCCCTCGGGACGGCGCCCCGAGCCAATATTTTTGACGTTGCTCACCAATGCACGGGCAAGGCCTTCCGGATCAAGCCCGAAATGGCTATAAAAATTTTTATCTTCAGCTGAAATAAATGCTGATTTTACGAGATCCGGAACAGATTGGATAGGCAAATAGAGACGACGATTGGTCGCAAATTCTGCCATGAGACCACCGTCGGCGGCGTGAATACGAGTCATCACCGGTGGTTCATAATCAGCGAGCACCTGATAATCCGGAAGTTCATCATCCTGCTGTTCATTTTCGGCTATTGCCGACCCCATCAGGGTTACACCAAAACCAACAGCAACGCCGGCGGCTAGAAAAAAATTAAAAAACTTCATCATAATACCCGGATATCGCTTTCTCCCGAACTCGCACAATGCGAGAGATTCCAATGGTGAGCCTCGTTGCGTGTGCACCGGAATTGCGATAGAAACAAGGCTAAATTGCAATATTTAGTATTTTAATGTCAAAGTTAAGACTGGCGATACAGTTTTTCTCATACATTTTTCAAGGCTGTGGATTACTTCCACTTCCATTCCGGTATTTTGCAAATTGCTGCACCGCATTTGAAATCGCCACTGCGGCTTTTTTACGCCATAACGGATCGGTAACAAGCCGTTCGTCCTCTTTGTTCGATAAATACCCGATTTCGATAAGCACAGAAGGAATGTCCGGTGCTTTCAAGACCTGAAAACCGGCGTAGCGATGCGGATTTTTGATGAGATTGATGTCACCTTGAAGAAGGCTGGAAATCACTCTATCGGCAAAATTAACCGAGAAAGACAGAGTTTCTCTGCGAGCAAGATCAATCAGAATGTCTGTAACTTCCGGCGATTCATCAGGAGGTAACCCATCAACAAGATCAGCCTTGTTTTCGCGATCGGCCAAAGCCTTTGCCAGATCATCCGACGCCTGATCGGAAATCGTATAGACTGTCGCACCACGCATTGCAGCCATATTGATTGTGTCGGCATGAATTGAAATAAACAGATCCGCACCATAACCGCGCGCTTTTTGCACACGTTCGTTAAGTCTTAAAAAGACGTCGGAATCACGGGTCAGAAATACCTCAAGATTAACATTTTTTTCCAGTTCATCGCGCAATGAACGGGCAAATGCCAAAGTGACATTTTTCTCGAATACTCCGGAAATACTTTCTGCCCCGCTGTCAATGCCTCCGTGTCCGGCATCAATCACAACACGGAAAGGTCTTTGTGCGATTGGTTTAGTATCTGTTTTTCGCGTGTTATCTACGTTCTGATTGTTTATTGTTTTTTTAAAATTCTGTTCATTGTCTTTTGTGAGGTCGATAACCAGTTGCCAAAGTCCACTATCCAATTGTTCAATGTTGTTCTTTTCGATCGAAAAAGGAACCTTGGCTGTGAGGATAATTCTTGATGAGCCTGGACCGGATGTACCATAGCGCAAATCGGAAACCATTCCGAACGTTTGCGGCTGCTGTTTTTGAGAAGAAAAATCGACACTTGGAAGATTAATGACCAGACGATACGGTCGATCAAGAAATTGGATAGAATAAGCAGGATTTGCTGAAAATACGGCAACGAGCCTTGTACGGGTGTTGTCCCCGATCGCCCGTATATTTATGAGTTCCAAGGTACCGGCTGCTTCAACATGCGAAGCAACAAAACCCGAAATACACATAAATAGTGAAACGAGAAAAACAATCCATCTTGTATTACGTATTGCGGCAATGAACCTTATATTTTGTCTTTGTTGATTCATTGCAAAAAATCCTCGTTTTCCAGTGATTTTAAATTCAACGACCTGCTGAGCGGTAAAATGGTTGTTTGGCAATTTTAAGATTGCATAAATGCCACATGATTGAAATCCGCATAAACCGGCAAAATCGTCTTTTTCAAGCGAATAAGTCAAGTGCCCCTATAAAGTTACTTGTGTTAGACACAATATCGACTTAAAAGCGTAAATGTCTTAAATGGTCAGAAAAGAAAATGGACAAAAGTTCTTATAAACAGGTTCATTCAAAAATTTCTGTCCAAAAAGTCTACAAGCGATGCGCTTTCTACATCATTTTACACATGAGAAAAGTGGAGTGGAAACGAGCTTGTAACAGTTAAGTTTCGCTGGTTCGGTCATCCGGACTATTTCAAAAACGTTTTGCCGGAGACTCGATGAATATGAGTCAAACAAAACTGACAATGGAAAATATTTCAATAGCGGCACATGCAAGCGGGAATATGCGCGCCCATTCCACTTATAGTTCGTTGGCAAAACCTATTTTCATCGGCAGACAGTATTTTTCGACTTCCGGAGGGCTTTCAAAGCTTCTTATCGGCTCTACGATACGTGTCGCCTGCAGGATTTTCTATAATGTCAAACAAAATGCTTATCGATGCCTCCCACCCGGAGGAAACGCGAGTTGTCGTTGTTCGCGGTAATCGTATTGAAGAATTCGATTTCGAATCCGAACACAAAAAGCTGTTAAAGGGGAATATTTATCTCGCCCGTGTAACAAGGGTAGAGCCGTCGCTGCAAGCAGCTTTTGTGGAATATGGCGGCAATCGTCATGGTTTTCTCGCGTTTTCGGAAATACACCCCGATTATTATCAAATTCCTGTTGCTGACAGGCAAGCTCTGTTAGAGGAAGAAGAAAAAGCGGCTCTCGTTGACGAAGAAGAAGATCAGGAAAGCGAGAAAATTTCCAAAAACAACCATCGAAAAAAAGTTAAATCGGCACCAGCAAATGTCGAAAATGAAACGACCGCCGAGGCGGCCGATGATGAAGATGATGTAGAGCAAGCCGTAGAAGACACTGAAGATAGTGTAGAGCTCGTCGGTGCTGAAGATGCATTGGAAGAGGTGCCAACTCGCGAACGTTCGCCTCGTCGCCAATATAAGATTCAGGAAGTCATCAAACGTCGCCAAATTCTTCTTGTTCAGGTTGTAAAAGAAGAGCGTGGCAACAAGGGCGCTGCTATGACAACCTATCTGTCTCTTGCGGGCCGATATTCCGTACTTATGCCGAATACAGCGCGTGGAGGCGGTATTTCCCGTAAAATTACCAATATTCAGGATCGCAAACGCCTCAAGGAAGTTGTCAAAGATCTTCACGTTCCAAAAGGCATGGGCGTAATTTTACGCACTGCCGGTGCAAATCGCACAAAAGCTGAAATCAAGCGTGATTATGAATATTTGATGCGTCTTTGGGAAAATGTCCGTGCGCTGACGCTTGAATCAGTGGCACCTTGTCTTGTTTATGAAGAAGGTAGCCTCATCAAGCGGTCCATCCGCGATCTCTATAACAAAGACATTAGCGAGATACTCGTTTCAGGCGAGCAAGGCTACCGTGAAGCCAAAGATTTTATGCGTATGTTAATGCCCAGTCATGCAAAAGTTGTGCAGCCATATCGTGAGCAGTTGCCAATTTTTGCACATAACGGCATTGAAGGCCAACTTGACGCAATGCTTCAACCTGAAGTTACACTGAAATCCGGCGGATACCTCGTCATAAACCAAACCGAGGCTCTCGTTGCGATCGACGTGAACTCGGGTCGCTCGACCAAAGAACATTCCATTGAAGAGACTGCCTGCCAAACCAATCTTGAGGCAGCAGAAGAAGTGGCCAGACAATTGCGATTACGCGATCTTGCCGGTCTTGTTGTCATTGATTTCATTGATATGGAAGAAAAACGCAATAACAGACTGGTCGAGAAAAAACTCAAAGATTGTCTGAAAGACGATCGAGCACGCATACAGGTCGGACGTATTTCGCATTTTGGGCTTATGGAAATGAGCAGGCAGCGTATTCGCGCTTCCGTTCTGGAAAGCACGATGCAGCCCTGCCCGCACTGTAACGGGACGGGTTATATACGCTCCGACTCTTCGTTAGCGCTCCATGTTCTGCGTTCAATTGAGGAATATCTTTTGCGTAACCCGCATTTCAACATCATTGTGCGGACATCGGTTGCAACTGCGTTATATGTGCTCAACCACAAACGACAAGCTTTATCGGATTTGGAAAATCGTTTCGGTCTCACAATCAACATTGAGGCTGATGACGAAGTTGGCGCACAAAATCTGGCTATCTATAAAGGTACAGCCGCAGAAGGAACTCCTGCTGTTATTCCTCAGTTGCCACCCGTTGAGGAGACTGAAGAAGACGACATTGCCGAAGATGAAGTTGTTGCAGAGACAGACAACGAAACGAAAGACGACAATAATAACGAGAACAATCAAAGACGCAGAAGGCGTAACCGCGGTAAATCAAACGACCGCAATGAAGAAAAGCCTCAACGTGTCCGTAATGATGATGAAGTTGTACATGGCGAGGAAGACAACAGACGTCGGCGCCGTCGCGGACGTCGTGGCGGCCGCCGCTATCGTGATAACGATTTCGAACGCCGTAGAATTCCCTATGCTGAACCGGTAGGTGATTTTGCTGAACGCGCATTGGCCGAAGTCATTGCTGCAAGGCGCCAACGCCGTGTTCCTCATGCAGAACCGGTCGGTTTCTCAGCAACCGAAATTGCGGTTCAGGTCACGCCCGTTGCGATAAAAGAGCAGCAGGAACCAGAAACTTCTCCGGAACCGGAAGTTTCTAACGAAGAACAAAAGATAGAGCAAAAAAAGCCCGCAAAAACTCGCAAGAGACGGACGAAAAAAGCTTCTACCGAGGAAGACAAAGCAGTTTCCGAAACGAATGTGGACACAAATGTCGAAAGTACAGAAGTTGAGAAACCGGCAAAACCTGCTTCACGTGGACGCAAGCGGAAAACAAAAACGGCAGAAAAAACAATTGAAACCGTTTCGGATGATACAGAAAATGCTGTAACGTCGACAGAAATTGATATGCCGCAAGAAGCTCAAAAACCCGCTAAAAAGACTACAAGGCGCTCACGGAAAGCTAAAGTCGAAGAACAATCAAACGAAACGGCGAGTGGAAACGCAGCGGTCAAAGCGGAAAAACCGGCAAGAAAATCTACGCGTAAAACAACCCGGGTAAAAACAACAACAGCTAAAAATAACGAAACGGCTACGACAGAACCGGTCGTGACATCTTCGGATGAAAATGAAGATAAAAAACCGAAACGCGTCGGTTGGTGGCAAAGAAAAGGATTTTTTTGATACCTTGAAAACTGAAATTCTTTAAATTTAATGTCGAGCCCCATAATGCGATCGAAATTTCTGCATTATGGGGTTTTTACTCAGTCATAAAAACTTGTTTTCGGCACCATTTACGATCCGGTCTTCGTGCCAGAATTCATGCTCCGTCAATTTCAGCCGAAAATTTCTTTCATTTTGACTACGCGTCAATTTTTGGAGATTTAAGTCTGATTCCCATGAACCATAATCATCAGACATAAATACCCTGACGTAATTCACTAACTTTTTCGTACCCTTTAGCCGGTCCACTTTGAGCAGTCAGATACCTAATTAAAAAAACTCATTACCTACTTTATTCATAAAATTTTTCTGTTCTCAATGTAATTTATGTTAAATGAGAAATAGGTATTGAATTTATTTTATATAAATGGATTTCGGATTAACCACTTTAATTAACAGTAAAACAATACTTCAGGATCGTTCTTATATATGTCATTAATAAATATCAATTATTACAATTTAAATAAATTTTTTATAATATTAAAACATAAATTTTATTTTTTTATTATTTAATAATATGAATTATAATTCTAATATATCTGACTAATATTAAAACTTTCAATATTCATATCCGTTCTAATAGTCAACAAATTTCCTTCTATTTCATAGAAAGTGGAGCTACTGTACATCCAATTTCCAGTACCTTTCTCCCATTCAAAGTATACTTTCGAACGAACATTCCTACAATAATAAATATAACCTGACTCACTTTGATATCCCTGATAGCCTTCTCGTGTTAACGACTTCATATTCTTCGGATATTTATTTAAAAAGAAATAAACTTTCATTGACGCTTTACATATTTTATCATTCATCTCTTGGTCTTCCAGCTGAGCAGATACTGCACACTGAGAAAAACAGATAAAGGAAAAAATGGAAATCAACCCTACCAAAAAAAATTTCATAATTTTCCTCTTCAAACTGTCCGCATTATTTAATGGACCCTACTTATAGTACAATATAATAAGCAGAAAATTATGCAATTTAGTCAATATTTCTATATTATTTTTTCTAAGTTTTCACCTTAATTTATTTTATAAATATTTTATTTTAAAAACGTTTTAATATTTTTTATTTTAAAAAAGTTATTTTTTTCATTGATACCCATATATTTAAAATTAACTTTTATGTTTTTCTGAAGCATTATTGTTCAATAAAATCAACTAAAAGCCATATACTTTCAATTCGTTTTTAAAACCATCCCCCCGCTCTGTTATGTGGACCAACAAACAATAATCTTCGAGGTTAAAAATCAATTTTTTCAAGGTGGTGCTAAATTGTCACGCGGATTGTAGCAACGGAAAAGTGTCTTCCCATTGGTATTTTTCAACTAAATAGCTTTTGCGTGCATCTCACACAAGAATATTAATCCTATCGGAAGTCCATAAGTACAAATTATAACTAAAGAACTTCTTTGAAAACAACATGGAACGTGCACTGAAATTTTTATATTAATTTTATAGAAGAGTATTATTTAACATTACAATTGTGTTTTTTTAAACAATACATATCATATTTTTATTTTTTGTAATAAACTGTTTTATTTTTAACATTATTAATATATATATTTATTTTTTATTATATTAATATATTAAAAAATAAAATCTACATAATGCAAATTTTCAAACAGTTTTTCTAAAACAAAACTTTCTTTTACATAACGCTTAAGGTTCATAACCTAAAGCGTCTATGCTTAATAAGTTCATAACAGATATCGTATATTTATAGAACAAATACAAAAACGAATTCGATCTTTTTAAATTGGCTAATTAATCGCAAAAATGGCGCACCCGAAGAGATTCGAACTCTTGACCTCTGCCTTCGGAGGGCAGCGCTCTATCCAGCTGAGCTACGGGTGCAAACCTGAATTGAATAAAATTCGATTTAATTGTGCGTTTTCTAGCCGATCACAATGAATGGTTCAATGGTGAAAAATATTTTTTGCATTCAATAAACGGAAAAATAAAAGAAAATGAGAAAAAGAATTTTTCTTAACGGATTGATCGGGACGCCTCTGCACGTCCGATTAAGTCTTATCCATCATTCCAGCTTTCGCTTTTAAAAAATTCATGGATTTTTAAGGGCAGGCGAATTGCTTACAACAAGCAATATGTCCATCAGTAGCCTACCACGCACGAGACTCGATTAAAAATCGGCCGATTTTGAAGCATGTTTGGGTTCGGAATAATGTCAACAACAAAAGAAATTGGCAGCGTCGCACAATTATGATGGGGTAAATATAGAGCGGATTGACAACAGTGGAAAAAATTATAGTTCAAACGCCATTTTTAATTTCCTCAACGTGCCGGCACTTACATCTATCGGGATTTTTTGCAGAGCTTGTTAAAATGTTCCTGCTGAATAACCAAGTGAAATCAAGAAAAACAAAATTGATTGGCATTTTTGGATTTCATCTGTTGAATTGTGTAAAAATCTGTAGTCGACCGGCTAAAAAATCTCGCCTTTCCAAGCCGCAGAAAATACCTCACTATTTATGCGGGTTTTATCAAAATTGCCGATATTCCGTTCAATAATAACTTTTTAGTCGTTATGCCAGCACGTTGCCATTTTACCCTGATGACAAGTCATAGGTAAATTCCGAAGTGACGTTTTTCGCAAGTAACAAAATAAGAGAAGACCAATTCTCCCACTCGGCTATTTTCTCAATTCGTCTTGAGCGTCCTTCAGCTCTTGTTTTGCCTTCTCCAACTTCTCTTTCTTACGGGCTATTTTGTTCTGATCGCCTTTAGCTTTGGCGTCGTTAAGTTCCCCTTCCCTTTCAGAGACCTTCTTCATTTTTTCTTCTATTTTTTGTTTACGCTCGGATGCAAGTTTTTCGTCATCGCAATTTTTGATATTGTCTTGAAGTGCTTTTTCTAATCCTTTTATTTGACCATTGTTATTATATTTTCGCGCATATTCGAGCTGTGTTTCGATGCTATGTTTTTTAGCGGCACAACCTTTCAATTTCGATTCTGCATAGGCAGATGAAAAAGAAAAAAATACGATAGGTAAAATTAAACAAAGCGTCTTTTTCATGAATACACCTCCACAATAACTGGTCCGAATACCTTGCACGACCGGATGTTTCAACGGACATTAATTAAAACCTGCCATTATTCATAATCTTTGTCAGCAAAAATCTTCAATGATTGAAAAAAGCCTTGTTAAAGATTAGATATTGGATGTTTTATTTTTAACGTCGGATAATAGCGTGCGAACTTCCAATTCATACACTTCGAAAAGCGGTTCCCCTGAAAAGCGGGACGACTTTGTAAATACGTCTATCGAGCGGTTTCATTTTATTGCTTCCAAGACCGAACAAGCCCGAAACTCTTTACAAGCACTGACCGACCGTTATGGGCAATCGACTGTTGATGAAGCTGATGTCATTGTTGTTCTTGGTGGCGACGGGACGATGCTTGAAGTCCTTCATAACTTCATGAATTCCGGTAAACCAATTTATGGTATGAACCGCGGTTCCGTCGGTTTTCTTATGAATGAATATCGAATTGCCAATTTGCCACAACGTATCGCCAAGGCACATAAGGAAGATATAAAGCCGCTTAGAATGATTGCAGATTCCACCTGCGAAGGCCATGTCGAAGCATTGGCAATCAATGAAGTATCGCTGTTTCGTCAATCCTATCAGGCTGCAAAAATCAAGATCAGTATTGATGACAAGGTTCGAATGGAGGAGCTCAATTGTGACGGGGTGATGGTTGCAACCCCCGCTGGCTCGACTGCTTATAACCTTTCTGCACAAGGGCCTATTTTGCCGCTTCTTGCACCGTTATTGGCACTGACGCCTGTCAGCCCGTTCCGCCCGAGACGTTGGCACGGTGCTTTATTGCCGAATTCGGTTACCGTCCGTTTTGATATGCTTGAATTGGATAAGCGTCCCGTGAATGCTGCAGCAGATAACGTTGAAGTAAAGTCTGTAAGTTCAGTCATTATTTCCTTGGCACACGGCGTAAAAGCCTCCATTTTATTTGATTCCAACCATTCATGGGATGAACGTATATTGTCGGAACAATTCCGTTATTAAGAGCAATACAGGTGAAAACACCTATCAAAAGACGGTTTTTGTTGACTTTTTTGTCAATGCACCTTAACGCCTTTATGAGTGGTGAAAATTGGCTGACTTGTCCTGACCATAGTCATAAAAGTTGGGCGAAATAGAGAAAGAGTGATAGCGCCTTTGACCAGTTTCAGTGATTTGGGCCTTTCTGAAAAGGTTCTCAAAGCAGTAAAATCCGTTGGATATAAAGAACCGACACCAATTCAACTTGGAGCAATTCCTCACGTCTTGAAGCGTGAAGATGTGTTGGGTATTGCCCAAACCGGCACCGGTAAGACGGCGTCTTTTGTGCTTCCCATGCTGACATTACTCGAAAAAGGACGTGCAAGGGCGCGGATGCCGCGAACTCTTATCCTTGAGCCGACACGGGAACTTGCAGCGCAAGTCAAGGAAAATTTCGATCAATATGGTGTCAATCATCACTTGAGCGTGGCACTACTCATCGGCGGTGTCTCATTTGAAGATCAGGATCGCAACCTTGACCGCGGCGCGGATGTTCTGATTGCCACCCCGGGACGTCTTCTTGATCATTTTGAGCGTGGCAAACTATTGCTGACAGGCGTCGAAATTCTGGTTATCGATGAAGCAGACCGGATGCTTGATATGGGGTTTATTCCTGATATCGAGCATATTTGTAAGCTTATTCCGTTTACTCGCCAAACTTTGTTTTTCTCTGCAACAATGGCACCGGAAATTACAAAATTGACCGAACAGTTCTTACACAATCCGGTCAGGATTGAAATTGCCAAAGCTTCTTCGACTGCGACCACCATTACGCAAAAGCTTGTTGCTTCCGGACGAAAGCCGTGGGAAAAACGTGCCGTATTACGTGAAGTCATTCATAATGAGGGCGATGACTTAAAAAACGCGATCATATTTTGTAACCGGAAAAAAGATATTTCGGAACTCTTCCGCTCGCTTGAGCGGCACAATTTCAGTGTCGGTGCACTTCATGGGGATATGGATCAACGTTCCCGCATGACGATGCTTGCAAATTTCAAGGACGGGAAAATTGCTTTACTGGTTGCATCGGATGTTGCAGCCAGAGGTCTTGATATTCCGGATGTAAGTCACGTTTTTAATTATGATGTCCCCACTCATGCAGAAGATTACGTACATCGTATCGGGCGCACCGGCCGCGCGGGAAAATCTGGCAGAGCTTTTACGATTGTTACAACGGCAGATAAAAAATATGTCGATGCTATCGAGAAGATGAGCAACCAGAAAATCGATTGGTATAATGGAGATCTTTCTTCGCTTCAACGTGACACCGTAGAAGGTGATACAAAACCTCAAAGAAAGAATACAAAATCTTCATCTTTTCGATCCGGAAACAGTGACAAGGAGCTTGCAGCATCTTCGGATAGCAAACAAGTTCGTAAAAACCCCGGGAACGCACCTGCCGACAAAATAAAGAACAAAGGCTCGGAAGGCCAGCGTCCTTCTACTGTTGCCGATCGTTCGTTAGAGCCTCAAAAGAAATATCCGGACAAATATGCCAAGGAACAGCCTTCACCAAAAGGCTTTGGAAATGACATCCCTGCTTTTATGCTGATTGATACGAGAGGCTAACTCACGAAGATCATCGCCGGTTCATTCATCAAAAATTCGTAGGATAACGCAGCGGTGTCGCAATAGCTAATCTCCGGTCAGACGGGTAAATTATCGAGCAATGTTCGCATTTTTTATGAACAAAAGGCAGGCCACCATCTTGCGACCTGCCTTTTTTAGCAGTTTCTCAGTGAATAAAAATTCACGATTGCAAACGCTGAAGAACCTTGGATCTACCCAAAAGCGGCAATAATGCTGCCATTTCAGGCCCATGATCTAGCCCTGTTAATGCCTGACGCAAGGGCATAAAAAGTGCCCTGCCCTTTCGGCCGGTGGCTTTTTTCAATGCGTCGGTCCAGACTTTCCAGCTTGCCTCATCAAATTCACCCTCCGGCAATAATTTAGCAGATTGCCGGACGTAATCCCGGTCTTCAGCTGGAACGGGTTTGAAGGCTTCATCTTTTTCCAGTCTGCACCACCAATCTTTGGTGTCGTTGACTTTATCGATATTGCCTCTTACCGCATACCAGAATGGTGACGCATCCTTTCCCTTGATTCCCAACTTATCCAGCCGGTCTTTTACTTCGTCAAATTCAAGCGTATGCACAATATGCTTGTTTAGCGTCAACAAATCGGCCGGATCGAATTTTGCAGAAGACTTTGATGCGGATGCAAGATCAAAATGTTGAAGGAGCTCTTGTTGATTCCGGCATGCTGTCACATTTTCCGAAGTACCTATCAAAACGGCGAGCGATTCGACAGCCATAGGTTCGAAACCTTCTTCTCGCAACGAACGTATAGACAAATCACCTTTACGCTTTGAGAGCCCCTCACCTGAAATCGTCGTGAGAAGATTGATATGGCCGAATGTCGGTGCTTTTGCACCAAGAGCCTCGAAAATCGCAATTTGTACACCGGTATTGGTGACATGGTCGTCGCCGCGGATAATATGGGTGATTCCCATATCAATATCATCAACTACAGACGGTAATGTATAAAGGTAACTTCCATCCTCGCGAATAAGAATCGGATCCGACATTGAGGCAAGATCAATTGTTTGAGGCCCGCGAACCACATCGTCCCAATGGACATCCGTACGTTTTGTTTTGAACGGATCAGTATCAAAATTGGGAAGCTTGAAGCGCCAATGGGGCTTACGTCCTTCCGCTTCAAAAGCTTTAATTTCCTCCGGCGTAAGTTTTAAAGATTCACGTCCATAAATCGGAGGAAGTTTACGTGACAGCCGAATTTTACGTCGTCTTTCAAGTTCGTCCTGCGTTTCATAACAAGGATAAAGCAGACCTTGTTGTTTCAAATTTTTGACCACGTCATTATAGCGATCAAATCTTTTGGATTGATAATAGATCTCGTCCGGTTTGATCATCAACCAATCAAGATCAACGCCTATTCCATCAATATATTCCTGCTTGGACCGTTCGATATCTGTGTCATCGAAACGTAGAACGTATTTGCCTTTTTTTGCTTTCGCAAACAACCAATTGAACAAGGCAATTCTCGTATTTCCGATGTGTATGTAACCTGTTGGTGATGGTGCGAAACGAACTTTTATCATAAATATAACTCAATTTTTATCGCGGAAACGATTGGTAATAGGATAGCGGCGATCACGACCGAAATTCTTGTGACTGATTTTCACACCAGGGGCCGATTGGCGTCTTTTATATTCGGATACATAAAGAAGATGTTCGATCTTTTGGACCAAATCCCTTGGATGTCCACGTTTAACGATCTCCGAAATACTCATCTCTTCATCAACAAGACAACGCAAAATATCATCCAGTACCGGATATGGCGGAAGTGAATCTTCGTCTTTTTGGTTTTCACGCAATTCAGCCGTAGGAGCCTTATCTATGATATTTTGAGGGATAACCGCTGCTTTCGGCCCCAAGCCATTTGCAGGAAAATGATTATTGCGCCAGTTTGAAAGCCCATAAACCTGCATTTTATAGATATCTTTTATCGGATTGAACCCGCCATTCATATCACCGTAAAGCGTAGCGTAGCCGACAGACATTTCGGATTTATTTCCGGTTGTAACAACCATTGCGCCAAATTTGTTGGATATAGCCATCAAAATGGTGCCGCGTGCGCGACTTTGCAAGTTTTCTTCGGTAGTGTCAGCTGCAGTTCCTTGAAAGAGCGGCTTCAAGGCTTGTTCGAACCCTTCGACAGGTTTCGCAATAGGTACCGTGTCATATCGACAGCCAAGCAATTTTGCACATTCTTCCGCATCTTTTATAGACTGAGAAGACGTATAATTATAGGGAAGCATGATAGCATGTACCCGTTCTGGTCCAAGTGCATCCGTTGCGATAGCAGCGCATAAGGCTGAATCGATGCCGCCTGAAAGGCCTAGCACCACGCTTTTAAAACGATTTTTATTGACATAATCGCCAAATCCCAAGACGCAAGCCTGATAGTCGGCTGCGGTTTCATGAAGCAACTTTTCTTGCGGACCTGAAACACAAGACCATTTTCCATTCTGTTTCTGCCAATGGCTGAATGCCAACTCACTTTGGAAATGTTTCATTTGAAAAGCGGGTGCGCCGTTTGCATTAAGTGCAAAAGAACCACCGTCAAAAACAAGTTCATCCTGACCGCCTACTTCATTTGCATAGACAATCGGTAAAGATGATTTCAGCACTTGTTTTTTAACAACTTCATATCTCAATTCCGGTTTTTCACGATCATAAGGAGAACCGTTGGGAACAAGTATAATTTCGGCCCCCTTTTCTGCAAGTCGTGCTGCAACTTCGTCGTCATTCCAGATATCTTCGCAGATTGGCAAACCGATCCTAACCCCGCGAAACTCTACCGGTTTCGGACGAGGCCCCGCCGAAAAAACACGCTTTTCATCAAATTCGCTATAATTCGGAAGATCGAATTTCAAGCATTCCGCAACGATCTTTCCAGCGTCAAGCAGAACAGCCGCGTTGTAGATCCGGCCTTTCCGACATATAGGTACACCGACGATAATGCCGCTCCCCGTGGTCGTCGCCATGGCAAGTTTAGCCAATGCATTTTCACAAGTTTCAATGAAAGAAGGCTTTAAAACCAGATCTTCCGGAGGATAACCGCTGATAAAAAGCTCGGTGAAAAGCAGAAGATCGGCGCCCTCTACACTAGCCTGTTCATGTGCACGTAAGGCAAGATTCAAATTGCCTTCTATGTCGCCAACAACAGGATTAAATTGTGCCACAGCGAGCGTCAGATCATTTTCTATCAGCTTTTTGGTCATGTTCCTGATTTAACCTGTCACGGTTCTACTTGCAACGTCATATATTAAATGAAAAACAACGTTTTTAAAATGACAGCTATCCATATACATATCGTTAAAACTATAGATAGAAGCACTGCCAATGAGCCTGCATCCTTGGCAATTTTGATATCTTCCCTATAATCTCGAGTAACAGCATTGCAACAAGCTTCGATAGCTGTATTAAGCACTTCTACAATAATAACAAAAAGGATAGATCCGATCAGCAGAAGAAAGTTTCCCCAATCTTTTGTTACGAAAAACGCAACCGGAATAGAAATGACAAAAAAAGCGGCTTCTTGAATAACCGCCTTTTCATGCGTCAATAAATATTCAAGCGCATGAAGGGAATTCAGAAATGCTTTGAATATTCTCTCCATGCGCTCACCATTCAGTTTTAAAAACTACTTTCACTCTCAATTATGAGTGGAAGCTTGTTTTGTCTCGGCATCCCGTTCTTTCTTCAATAATTCTGCAACAAGAAATGCTAATTCAAGAGCCTGATCGGCATTCAGTCTCGGGTCACAATGTGTATGATAACGATCAGAAAGGTGATCAGCCGAAATAGCGTGCGCTCCGCCTGTACATTCGGTCACATCGCGACCGGTCATTTCGATATGGATACCACCAGGATATGTTCCTTCAGCATGGTGAACAGCAAAGAAATTTTCAACTTCTTTCAGTATCCGTTCGAACGGACGAGTTTTGTAACCGTTCGCCGTTATTGTGTTCCCATGCATAGGATCACATGACCAAACCACTTTTTTACCTTCGCGTTCGACAGCGCGAATAAGTTGTGGCAAGTGTTCTTCAACTTTATCATACCCGAACCGTGCAATCAGGGTGAGTCTTCCCGGCTCGTTTTCGGGATTAAGAATATCGATCAGCTTCAATAGATCATCAGGGTCAAGTGATGGTCCGCATTTCAGACCGATCGGATTTTTGATGCCCCGACAATATTCGACATGGGCATAATCGGCTTGACGGGTCCGATCTCCAATCCAGAGCATATGTCCCGACGTTGCATACCAATCGCCGGATGTTGAATCAACACGGGTCAAAGCCTCTTCGTAGCCGAGAAGAAGTCCTTCATGGCTTGTATAGAATGATGTTTCGCGTAACGAAGGATTTGTTTTGGCTGTTATACCGATCGCCCTCATAAAATCCATGGTTTCGGAAATACGTTGTGCAAGCTTGCTATAGCGTTCACCCTGCGGGCTATTGGCAATAAAGCCCAACATCCATTTGTGAACATTGTCGAGATTGGCATAACCGCCTTGCGCAAAAGCACGCAACAAATTCAATGTTGCAGCCGATTGCCTGTAGACTTCTGACATACGCTGCGGATCGGGCGTACGGGATTCTGCATTGAATTCTATCCCGTTGATAATATCGCCGCGATATGACGGCAGCGTTACACCATTCTTTGTTTCCGTATCAGAAGACCGCGGCTTTGCAAACTGGCCGGCAATGCGTCCCACTTTCACAACCGGCTTCGAGGCGCCGAATGTCAAAGCAATTGCCATTTGTAAAAAGACACGGAAGAAATCGCGGATATTATCCGCTTCATGTTCTGCGAAGCTTTCCGCACAATCACCGCCCTGCAACAGAAATGCCTTACCTTCTGCAACTTGAGCCAGTTCATGTTTCAGATTACGTGCTTCACCGGCAAATACCAAAGGTGGATAACGGCGCAGTTCGCCCTCGACATGAGCCAACGCGACAGGATCGGGATAGGTCGGTACCTGCTTGATCGGTTTTGATCTCCAAGATGCAGGCGTCCAGTTTTTAGTCATTATTATCTCACTTCACAGTATAAAATATAGTTCCGGTGCTTAGTTCATGCAGAACAATGGTCATTCGGCATGAAATTCACCCAACCGGTTCTGATATAAACAGAAATGCTATTCAAAGCCAAGTTGCTGCTTTCAAACACGACACAATAAATGTGCTTGAAAAATTATACAACTTTCGGCCCATGAATTTCATATTTTAATTCAACTTTTTCCCATTTTCATAGACATAACTCGGCTGATACATGGTGACCAGTTCTTCCGAAGCAGTCGGGTGAAGTGCCATGGTTCTGTCAAACACATCTTTTGTCAATTTGCCTTTCAGCGAAACACCGAGAAGTTGAGCCATCTCGGCGGCACCGTGACCTAATATGTGCGCCCCAACAACAATCCGGGACTCGCCATCGACAATAAGCTTTGTGAGCATTTTTTCACTGTTTCCCGAAAGCGTATTGCGCATCGGCCTGAAAAGAGCCCGATAGACTTCAACGCGTTGAAATTTCTTTACCGCGTCTTCTTCGGTCAACCCTACTGTGCCAATTTCCGGTTGAGAGAATACAGCCGTCGCAATCAGTTCATGATCAGGTGCAACAGGATTATTTTTGAAGACTGTTTCAATAAAACACATCGCTTCATGGATAGCGACCGGGGTCAATTGTATGCGATCTGTTACATCGCCCACCGCCCAGATATTATCTGCTGTGGTTTTCATAAATTGATCAACAATAACCGCATGACGGGAATTGCAGTTCACTCCGGCTTTGTCGAGATTTAGCCCTTCAGTATTGGGTGAACGCCCCAACGCCAACATCACTTTGCCTGCCTTCAATATCTCTCCGGAGTTCAGTTTTACACTGAACGCGCCACCTTGTTTTTCCACGCTCTCGATTGTTGAATTATAGATGATGCGGATACCTTTTTCCTGCATGGCATCATTCAACAATTGTCGCAAATCGGCATCAAACTTACGCAAGATAAGATTGCCACGATAAACGAGCGTAGTATTCACACCAAGCCCATGAAAAATATTGGCAAATTCGACCGCAATATATCCGCCGCCAGCAATTACAATCGATTCCGGCAATTCATCAAGATTGAAAGCCTCGTTCGAGCTGATACAGAATTCATGTCCGACGATCTCCGGATGACTCGCAACATGTCCACCTGTTGCGATAAGTATTTTGTCCGCCGTTACATGCTCGCCGGTTTTTTCGATCTTCAATGTGTGTCCGTCAACGAAAACAACGCGACTTTCAAACACTTTAACATGATTATTATCAAGACCCTTCCGATATAGTTCCTCGAGTCTTGATATTTCGTTATTTTTTGCGTCCAGAAGTTTTTTCCAATCGAACCGAACCTTATCAACGCTCCAGCCAAATCCTTTGCTATCCTTGAATTCTTCAGAATATTGAGACGCATAAACAAAGAGCTTCTTGGGCACGCAACCGCGAATGACACAGGTCCCGCCCATTCTGTATTCTTCAGCAATAGCCACTTTTTTTCCGAGGGCTCCTGCCAAGCGTGCTGCACGAACGCCACCCGAACCACCACCTATTACAAATAAATCAAAATCATATGATGACACAGGCTGTTCCTTTCGCTTTAACTTCTCAGACACTTATTTTAACCGTTCAAACTTCAATATGGTGAAAGCCTACCTGAATTTTAAGCCAATAAAACGTGATCCGCTTTCAACAATTGAAGGAATACTCGAATTTAAAAATTTTGCAAAAAAAATGGCGGCTCACTATGCCGCCATTTTTAGAAATCACCAAAACGTTATTATTGTGCAGGAACCGGTGCTTTCGGTTTTGCACTTGAAGGCGCTGCCGGTGCGGCCGGAGCAGCATGCTTTTGAGGGCCAACCTTTTGTGCCATTGCTTTACCAACGTTTGTTGCCAGGTCCTGGGCAACTCCCTGACGCCATACATCATAGGCCGAAAGGATATCGCGCGCAGCAACCGGACCTTCTGTCAGCAGTTTTTTACCGGTTTCCGATGAATAGAAAGCGGTAATCTGGTCAAGTTCGGCTTGAGAGAAGTGCTTGGCATATGCACGTGCAGCTTCTTTTTCAAGATCAGCGCGACGTTTAACCAAGGCCATTGCCTGTTCGTCGACGGTATCAGAAATGACATTCGCAAGATTAGGATCTTTGCGCATCAATTCGTCCTTGAGATCACGAGCCGTACTTGGCAAAAATTCGTCAAATTGGTCGGTTGCGTGGATTGCTGCAATTGCTTTTTGAGCTGATTGCAACTGGGCATCGCTAATATCATCAGCATAGGCCATATTGACGCCCATACTAAAAATTGCGACTGTTCCCAAGGTTGCAGCAAGGCGGCGGATGGAAAATGCCGTGTTCATTCAGTGATTACTCCATAATTGTGGTCAATTATTCTTAGCCCTTTTTGTCGTCAAGAATATACCGATAAAAAGACATTTACTCTAAAAATCCGACGGTTCCAAAACTTTTATTTCACCATTAGCCATAGCAACCACCGATTTCTTTGCCAAATTCAAAAACAAACCGTGTTCGACGACACCCGGTATCGAAAAAAGTGCTTCGGAAAGTCTTTCTGGATCAGAAATGCGGCCAAATGATGCATCAACAATAAAATGTCCACCATCGGTTACAAAAGTTTTGTCATCTCTTACGCGTAGCTTAATATTTGCCGGAAGCTGAAGACGGTCTGCTACTTTTATAATTGCTTCTTTAGTTGCTTCAAGCCCGAAAGGATTAATCTCGATCGGCAGAGGAAAAGCGCCAAGTGTTTTCACCAACTTCGAGCTGTCGGCAATAACCAACATTTGTGAAGAGGCAAATGCCACAATCTTCTCTCTGAGCAATGCCCCACCACCGCCTTTAATAAGGGCAAGATGAGGGTCGATTTCATCAGCGCCGTCAATATCGAGATCAAGATGAGGTGTTTCATTAAGTGTGGCAACAGGTATTCCAAGGTCACGACACAATTTTTCGGAGCGTTTCGAGGTTGCAACGCCCGTAATGTGCAATCCAGCTTTGACCCGCTCTGCTAGAAGACGGATAAATTCATTGGCAGTAGACCCCGTACCAATTCCCAATTTCATCCCGTCTTCGACAAATTCGACAGCTTTCGCTGCGGCGGCTTTTTTTAACTCCAATGAATCCATCGTGATCTGTTTTCCAAGAAAAATGTTCCTACCTCTTACGTGTTGGCTAATAAATTGCAATTGTCATATGCGTAAAAACCGACATTTTTACCAGAATTATAGCTTTATACCCCGATTTTATAGTTGATAAAAAATATCTAGTTTCAGGTTGATTTTCGATTTAAAGCTTCATATGTTTGTCATGTTTTATATGAGTCGTATGGATTAATTGCATTTGGTTATCGATAATGATTGTTTGTTCGTGTAACGTGATAACTCAATCAGAGATCGAAGACGTTATCAATTCTCTGTTGGAAGAGGATTGTTGGCAATTGATTGTTCCCGGAAAAATTTATAAGGTTCTTGCCAAGCGCGGCAAATGTTGCTGTTGCTTTCCGAATATACTTGAAACCATTATTCGGGTATCGGAAAACTATCACCGCCTACATAATCGGGACGAGGCTGAAATTATCTCCTATCTTGATCGTGTGCGCGCATTGCGATTGAAATATAGGAGAATAGGTCAACATGAAAGGTCACGAAAAGGTCATAGAGCGGCTTAATCAAGCACTCTTTCTGGAACTCGGGGCAGTCAATCAATACTGGATTCATTATCGCCTGACTGAAGATTGGGGATATACGAAACTGGCCAATAAGGAACGTGAAGAATCCATTGAAGAAATGGGACACGTTGACAAGCTCGTAAAACGTATCGTTTTTCTTGAAGGTCACCCCAATCTACAAACGCTTGCACCTTTGCGCATCGGGCAGAATATCAAGGAAGTTCTTGAGTGCGACTTGGCCGGTGAATACGAGGCAAGAGAAGCTTACCGTGTTGCCCGTGAGCTTTGTGCGGAACTTTCCGACCATATTTCGAAAAAATTGTTTGACGAATTGTTGGAAGACGAAGAAGGGCATATCGATTTTCTGGAAACACAACTTGCTCTTCTTAATAAGATCGGCGAAGAAAAATATGGCCAGCTCAACGCCGGATCGGCAGAGCATGCAGAAGCCAAAGAATAACTTTTTATTTCGTGAGCCAGAGCGGGAACCGCAATCCTGCGCTGGCTATTTTATTTTCTAATATTTTGATTTTGTGTATGAATTTAAGTTTCGGAGATATTTTGAAGACAGGTTTCACCCATTCATCTAAAGATACCGAGATTCGAAATTTTAAAATATTGACTTCTAACATCTGAAAATACATATAGGCTGATATTTCATCCGATGAGTAAAAACTTAAGCTGCATTCTGGATATTGAATTCTGCGTGTGAACTTTTGTCGTTTCTCACATGACACATTGTTAACGGAAATTGAGGCCTTGATTACCTCGTCACGTGAATAAACCTGAAATGCGATTTACAAAATCGCCGCTATGGCATTCGTCGCATTTTATGCGAATTAACACAGGTTCGCATGACCAATCAAAGAGTTATATAGCAAGACACATCAATTGAATTCAATTCGATTTTTTTAAATGCTCATCTTAAAGCTTGCAAATATCTTCGATGTTCATTCCATGGACGTGACGATCCGGATTTTATCGACGATATAATTCTCCCATCCTCGGTTACCAGTATACTTCCCTTCCATGCCAACAGACTTTCATTGATAATTTTTTGTCTCGGATGACAATTGGCTATATGGATATTGGGTGACAACACGATAATATCGCCATCCGGACAAGAAAGATCACCATTCACCTGTTTTTCAATAACAGCTACTTTCAAACCATTGGTCTTTTGCGCCACACAAATGCCGTTATCGCAGAGAAATTGCCCGTCTCTTTGCTGACCGGCTTCGGCAGGGCCGACGATTTGGTCTAATTGATAGGAACGCATCCAGACTGTCGCAGTAAATTGTGTGGGTTTATTATCAGTTATATTAAGTGTTCTATCACTCACCAATCCGACTGCGCCTTTATCTTCGGAGATAAGCAGAAAAGGCGTTTTTTGAACCGCGATAGAAAATACCCCCATTGAGAAGAAAATTATTGAGCACAGACACCATCTCGTTTTGCAAAATAAGAGGATAACAAGCCCGAGCGAGAAAAAAATCAACGCGATAGGAGGCATCAAGCCAGGATTAATGTCTGGAGAAATAGCGGCAACATCATAAGCAATTTTCTCGACTATTTTGACCCCTGCCCCCATAATTTGCAATGGCCACCATTCGAGACCAAAAGGCATCGCCAATACCGCCACCAAGGCAAAAGGCATGACGACTAAGGACATTACAGGAAATGCCAAAGCATTACTGATAATGCCAAGCGGAGCCGTATTTGAAAAATGGTAGGCAGAAAAAATTCCGCTTGCAAGTCCGGCAACAAGGGAAGCAACTGCCGTCGAGATAACGGGAAACAAAATGACGCGGATAATTCCAGCGCCAAAAAACATCGGTGTAGTTTGCGAATGGGATTTGTGCCTCCTGCTCCACCAACCGAACACAGCTACCAGAGCGGCAGTTGCTGAAAACGACATCTGGAAGCTTGGTCCCAACACTTCATGGGGAACCACAACCAAAGTGATAATTGCCGCGATAGCAAGATTACGCATGGTGATTGCTGAACGGTCAAAAATGATTGCAATGAGCATAACGGCAACCATTACAAAACTGCGTTGTGCGGCCACGTCCGATCCGGACAATAAGAGATAGAAGGCAGATACGGCCAATGCAGCTGCGGCAGCGATTTTCTTCGATTGATAAAGTGAAGCAAATGACGGGAATAATGCAAGCATTGTTCGGATAACAATCAACACCATGGCGGCGACCATTGCCATGTGCAAACCGGAAATTGACAATATATGGGATAGTCCTGCCACACGTAACGCATTGTTGGTTTGCGGAAGAATTCCGCCCCTTTGACCGGTAATAAGCGCAGAAGCGATGCTACCTGTTTCCCCGCTTATTGCATCGGTTATTCTTGTCGTCATCGCCAGACGCAGACGCGAAACAGCAAGAGAAAAACGCTCTGTCAACGAAGACGGCTGTTCAACGCGGATTTTTGTGGGTTTCCCAACAAAATATCCTTGTGCACCGATTGATTGAAAATAATTGGCAAAGCTGAAATCATAGCTGTCAGGACGAATTGGCCCCGACGATGCGCGCAATTTTGCTCGGCCTTCAATGCCGTCTCCAGGTTCCAATATGATATTGTTTATCGGGGCGCTCAATTTCACCCGATCCGGAGCGTAATTCAAATGTGGCTTTTCCGTCGACAACAAATCGACAACAAGAACAGATTTCCCTTTTGTTGCTTTTTCAATCGAAACGACGCGGCCTTTGATTGTTGTGGAAATATCGCTGCCAAGCATTGGGGTGGCGGTTCGCCATGTTTCTACCTTTGAACAAAAAGCACCAAGGAAAATACAGGTCACCAAACCTGTCGAATAGAAGACCGGTCTATAATGGCGCGATAAAATAAGAAGACCAGTCATCAAACCGCAATAGGCTGAGATTCTTAAACCGTCAGGTTCATAATCAAGGGTAAAATAAATCACCGCACCAATGGTCATGAAGACGGGGATTAATAAAAACAATAATCCTTGTTCAAACTCGAAAACAAATGACGCGTGGGCGTTAAAAAATACATCGGAGAGTTTTTTGTAAAACCGTTTTATCCCTGTTCTATAAGGATCGATAAATGGTATATCATCCGGCAGACTCACAACATGCCGTTCAAGCGGACTGTAAAGCTGCGCAGCAGACGTCGTCTTGAAATTTCTGGATTGGCTGATCAACCCTTGCGCTTTTGATTTGCTTTCTAATGCATTTCTCTGCTTTATAATTCTATCTGTCCCCGTTGGCATGGCTAGCGCATGAAACTGAGTCTATGCTAATGGTTCGACGCCATGCTGACAATGGAATACTTGTAGAAATCTGGAGACATTATGTCCACGCCCGTAGTTACACGTTTCGCCCCTTCACCAACCGGTTTTCTCCATATCGGGGGGGCACGTACCGCTCTTTTTAACTGGCTTTATGCCAAACACACTGGCGGCAAAATGCTGCTGCGCATTGAAGACACTGATCGCGAAAGATCAACAAAAGCAGCAGTCGATGCCATCATTGACGGATTAAAATGGTTGGGATTGACATGGGATGGTGACCCCATTTCCCAATTTTCACGTGTTGATCGCCACCGTGAGGTTGCGGAAGAACTTGTCAAGAAAGGTCAGGCTTATTATTGCTATGCAACGCCGGAAGAATTGACTGAAATGCGCGAAAAAGCGCGCGCTGAAGGAAAGCCGCCGCGTTATAACGGTATATGGCGCGATCGCGACCCTTCCGAAGCCCCAAAAGGTGTGAAACCGGTTATCCGTATCAAAGCCCCGCAGCAGGGAGAAACGGTTGTTCATGACCGTGTTCAAGGGGATGTTCATTTCCCGAATAAAGATCTGGACGATTTTATTATTCTCCGTTCGGATGGAACTCCCACTTATATGCTTGCCGTTGTCGTCGATGATCATGACATGGGAGTCACCCATGTCATTCGTGGCGATGACCACTTGACCAATGCAGCGCGCCAAACAATCCTTTTTAAGGCTATGGGGTGGGATGTTCCTGTTATGGCCCATATTCCGCTTATCCATGGCGCAGACGGTGCAAAACTTTCAAAGCGGCACGGCGCCCTTGGCGTTGATGCCTATCGGGCTATGGGGTATTTACCTATTGCATTGCGGAATTATCTTGTCCGCCTCGGCTGGAGCCATGGCGACGACGAAATCATGTCGACAGAAGATATGATCTCTTGGTTTGATATTGACGACATCAATAAGGGTGCAGCACGGTTTGATTTTAAAAAGCTTGAAGCGATCAATGGTCAATATATGCGCATGAGCGATGATAAAGAGCTTTTCGACGCAGCACTCTCTATTCTGCCTGAAATTGAAGGCGGCAAAGAACTTTTAGCAAAACTTGATGAGAAAAATCGTGCTGAATTCCTGAAGGCAATGCCGGAACTGAAAGAGCGCGCAAAAACCCTTGTCGAGCTTATTGATAACGCAGCGTTCATTTTTGCCAAACGGCCATTGAAGCTTGATGAAAAAGCCGCGAACCTTTTGAATGAAGACGGTAAAGCCGTTTTAAAAGCTCTGTATCCGACCCTTGAAAATTCTACCGACTGGAACAAGGAACAGCTTGATAAAATCATCAGACAGTATGCCGAAGATGCCCAACTAAAGCTTGGCAAAGTTGCCCAACCGTTACGCGCGGCATTAACGGGCAAAGCAGTTTCACCCGGTGTTTTTGACGTTCTCGTTATTCTCGGACGTCAAGAGTCGCTCGGGCGAATTCATGACCAGATTGATTGAAAAACGCAGCTGAATAAGCCTGCCTGATAATTTACATTATGTGCCACAGCTTTTTCTGAATAAGCTGTGGCATTTTTTATCAAAAAAGTTTGAATGCCGGCGAACTCTCTTTAACAAAACTGTCTGTTAACCGCAATACTTCCCTGCTTGATCACGTCAGTCCGTTTGAATCACACAAGCCTGAATCACACAAGATTGACACCGGTAACGCAAAAATAGACAACTTAACGATTGCAAGACTCTGCTTTTCGGATAATCTGGAAAATAACACAGGCATTGGACATGAGCCGCAGTCATTACCTGTAATATGAACGCGGTACCTCATCGTTTGTGGGGTGGAGGGTCTGAAAGGGAAGACACATGAAAGATAATAAAGCACATATAACCGTTGATGGTAAAAGCATCGAACTTCCAGTTCGTAAAGGTACTATGGGACCGGATGTCATTGAAATTGCTCCGCTCTATAAAGAAACCGGAACATTCACTTACGATCCGGGTTTTACATCAACAGCTTCTTGTGAATCCAAAATCACCTATATTGATGGTAATGCAGGCGTATTGCTTTACCGTGGCTATCCGATTGACCAGCTCGCCGACCAGGGCGACTTCTTGGAAACCTGTTACCTGCTTCTTTATGGTGAACTTCCAAGTAAAAAACAAAAAGAATATTTCGACCGTACGGTACGCGAACACACTATGGTTCACGAACAGTTTTCGCGCTTCTTTCATGGTTTTCGTCGTGATTCACACCCGATGGCTGTGATGGTTGCATGCCTTGGTGCAATGTCGGCTTTCTATCATGATTCACTTGATATCTCTGATCCGCGTCAAAGGATGATCGCATCAATCCGGTTGATCTCGAAAGTGCCAACATTGGCTGCAATGGCTTATAAATATTCAATCGGCCAACCGTTTGTATACCCGCGCAACGATTTGGGCTATGCGGCCAACTTCCTGCGCATGTGTTTTGCTGTTCCTTGTGAGGAATATAAAGTTAATCCGGTACTGGCACGCGCCATGGACCGCATCTTCATTCTTCATGCCGACCATGAACAGAACGCTTCGACATCGACTGTTCGTCTTGCCGGTTCTTCGGGTGCCAACCCGTTTGCATGTATCGCCGCAGGCGTTGCCTGTTTATGGGGCCCTGCTCATGGCGGTGCGAACGAAGCCTGCCTGAAAATGCTTCAGGAAATCGGTTCGGTTGATAGAATTCCGGAATTTATTGCCCGCGCCAAGGATAAAAATGATCCTTTCCGCCTGATGGGATTCGGGCACCGCGTCTATAAAAACTATGATCCGCGCGCAAAAATCATGCAGAAAACATGTCATGAAGTTCTAACCGAACTTGGCATCAAAGATGATCCGCTTCTCGACATCGCTATGGAACTCGAACACATCGCTCTTAACGACGAATATTTCATCGAGAAGAAGCTCTATCCGAATGTTGATTTCTATTCCGGCATTACATTGAAAGCTTTGGGATTCCCGACCGATATGTTCACGGTTCTGTTTGCCTTGGCACGGTGCGTCGGCTGGGTTGCTCAATGGAAAGAAATGATCGAGGATCCGGCACAGAAAATTGGCCGTCCGCGTCAGCTTTATACCGGTGCTGCACGCCGCGACTATGTTCCTATCAACGAACGCAAATAGTTTTCAACGAAATAGCCGTTGAATTAAAAATTAAACGCCCATCGCAATGTTTTGCGATGGGCGTTTTTTTGGCGATCAACAATCGCAATCTGAGTAATGTGAAAATTGATAAATAACTATACTTCTATTCGTTAAAACCTCTAAACTCTAAATCGGGTGCATGTCGAAAAGATCTCGACATCCTTGTCATCAGCCTTGGAGGCTGCTCCATCAAAATAAGCATAGAATTCTCGCCACGCGACAGACTATTTTATTGAGCAGTATAGCCGCCATCAATAACCAGTTCCGAACCGGTAACAAAACCCGATTCATCGGAAGCAAGATAAAGAATGCCATAAGCAATATCATCAGGCGTACCCAATTTTCCGATCGGGTGAAGAGCAGTCAAGGCTGCTTTTCTTTCCTCAACGTCGCCACTTTCTTTGGCACTTTCTTCTACCATCGGCGTCCAGATATAACCCGGATGGACCGAATTGACGCGTATACCGTAACCGGACTTTGCGCAGTGTAATGCTGCAGACTTGGTGAACAATCGAACCCCGCCTTTACTTGCATTATAAGCAGCAAGCGTCGGATCTCCTACCAAGCCTTCGATCGACGACAAATTGATAATCGAACCGCTCTTTTGAGATTTCATCACGCGTATAGCTTCACGGGTGCCAAGAAAAACCGCATCAAGATTGATCGACTGCAGAAACCGCCATTTTTCGAGCGTTTCATCTTCTGCTGAAGCAGAATGCCCGACACCGGCGTTATTTACCAGAATATCTAACCGACCGAAGAGACTGACTGTGTCGTCAACGACCTTTTTCCATTGTTCTTCCTTGGAAACGTCGTGCTTCATATATTTCGCGGTACCGCCGGCTTTTTTGATTGCCTGTTCAACCTTCAAGCCTTGAACTTCATCAAGATCGGTTAAAACAACCTTTGCACCTTCTTTGGCAAGAAGACGTGATGTCGCCTCGCCCAAACCTTTTGCACCACCGGTGACGATTGCAACTTTGTCTTTCACCCGCATGATTATTCTCCTCATAGCCATCAATAACTTGTTATTTTATTTCAAATAACAGCACTTAATATTTATCAGAAGAAGTGATTATCTTACAATTGTTAATTGTTCTGCTGCACGGGTAATTGCCGTGTAGAGCCAACGTTCGCGTGTATCACGAAAGGCAAAACTTTCGTCAAACAATACAACATTATCCCATTGAGAACCTTGGGCTTTATGAACGGTCAATGCATAGCCATAGTCAAAATCATCATAACGGCGCTTCATTTGCCATGATATTTCGCTTTCCGGATCATCAAAAACCGCTTTCAACAACTTTATCTTTGCAACACCACGATCGTCATCTTCCGGAGTTACCAGCAAACTGATTCCGGGTTTTACAGTTTCCTTGGATGCAGTCATCACTTTCCACAACGATCCGTTCAACAGGCCTTTTGCAGGATCATTGCGCAAGCAGACAAGTTTATCGCCCGATTGAGGATAGTCAGCTGTAAATCCTTTAAGCTCCCGTAGCCTTTTATTATAAAGGCGACGTGTTCTGTTGATGCCCACGAGAACCTGATCAGCTTCGAGAACCAGCTTCTGGTCAACCTGTTTTCTTGTTATGACTTTGGCCGCACCATAATCGCCATAATCAATATCGCGTCCTTCACGAACATCCATTGCAAGACGGATAATCGGGTTATCCCGCGCCTGACGATGAATTTCCGTCAAAAGAAAATCCGGTTCATGTTCGGTAAAAAATCCTCCCCCTGATATCGGCGGCAATTGCCCCGGGTCGCCCAACACAAGAATCGGAGTTCCAAAACTCATGAGATCGCGCCCGAGTTGTTCATCGACCATTGAACATTCATCAATGACCACAAGTTTTGCCTGCGCAATCGGACTTTGGCGATTGAGTGAAAACATCGGCGCCATTGATGTTTTTCCCGTATTTTCGTCGGCAACTTCTTCTTCACCCCTTGGGCGATATATCAAAGAGTGAATAGTTCGCGCATTACTTGCGCCTTTCGAGCGTAACACCTGTGCCGCTTTACCGGTGAAAGCGGCAAATTGAACCGTGCCGTCAACGCTTTCAGCAAAATAGCGTGCCAAGGTCGTTTTCCCCGTGCCCGCATAGCCAAACAAACGAAAAACTTGAGACTGACCATTTTTAAGCCACGTTGCTACGCTGGTCAGTGCTTTATCTTGTTGTGGTGAGAATTGCATAATTTATCCAAACAGGATTCGACGGCTCAGAGCAAGTCCATTATAGTCCTTTTAAAAACAAAGCTCGTGTTTTTAGGGAGGAAGACATGTCCTATACCGATTTTTGTCATCGTTTCAATATCAACATGCCGCTTATTCAAGCTCCCATGGCCGGAGTTTCTACGCCCGAGCTTGCCGCAGAAGTCTGCAACAATGGTGCAATCGGCTCTCTGGGCTTGGGCGCATCGTCGCCAGAGACTGCATCTCATGCAATCGAAGCATTGAAAAAAGTAACCAAGCGACCTTTTAATATCAATTTTTTTTGCCATAAGCCTATCAAACCCGACAAACAAATTGATAACGCGTGGCTCTTGAAGTTAAGCCCGCTATTCCACCGTTTCAATGCCGATCCACCTCAAAACTTAAGGGAAATTTATAGCAGTTTTTATATGAACGACGAACTGTTTCAGCTCGTTATGAAAGAAAAACCGGCAATTGTCAGTTTCCATTTCGGACTTCCTGAACCGGATAAAATCTCGGTGATGAAGCAAGCCGGAATATATCTCATAGCAACAGCAACCAATCTTGATGAAGCTGTCGCAATTAAAAAAGCCGGTTTGGATGCAATCATCGCCCAAGGATATGAAGCCGGCGGGCATCGCGGGGTGTTTGATGAAAATTTAGCGGACTCGGGTCTTTCGCTCAAACAGCTTTTAAAGATAATTTTGGAAAATCTTTCTATCCCTGTCGTTGCAGCCGGGGGATTAATGGATGGTCAGGATATTGCAGAATGCATAAGAGCAGGTGCAAGCGCCGTGCAAATGGGAACAGCTTTTATTGCTTGCCCCCAATCACAAGCCGATAAAGGGTATAAACAAACTCTCGCCAGTCAATCCGCATATCATACAGTCATGACCCGTACTTTCTCGGGACGGCCAGCGCGTGCACTTTATAATTCTTTTGTCGATTTTACCCGACATCTGCCGGATAAAGACGTGCCTCCATATCCTTATGCCTATGACGCGGCAAAACAAATTGCCGGTCTTGCCAAAGAAAAACACGACTTCGGATTCGGTGCTTATTGGGCAGGACAAGGTGCTCCTTTTTCCCGACCGATGGACGCAAAGAAATTAGTTGCTTGCCTCAGAAAAGAATTTCTTCAGGCTATGCAATTGTCTTAAAGATCACGTTTTAAAAATCAAAAAAGGCCGCCACCTTGCGGTAGCGACCTTCAATTTCATTTATCGGTTGGCTTTTCGTTATCACATACCTTCCGGACCACGGTTCATAGCCGAAACACCGGTACGGCATATTTCAACCAATCCCAATGGTTCCATAATCGAGATAAACTGATCAACCTTTGCGGAACGGCCGGTAATTTCGAAAATAAAATGTTCAACTGTCGCGTCAATCACCTTGGCATGAAAGGCCTCGGCCAAACGCAAAGCTTCCACACGATCGGCACCTTCTCCCGCCACTTTGATAAGCGCCAATTCCCGCTCGATAGGCCCGTCTTGCCCCTGTTCGCGTGCACGAACAGTAAGATCGACCACACGATGAACCGGTATAATGCGTTCCAATTGATGACGAATCTGGTTAAGGACTTGTGGTGTCGCCCGTGTCACAACCGTAATACGGGAGAGCTTTTCAGCGTGTTCCGTTTCGGAAACTGTCAAGCTTTCAATATTATAGCCGCGTCCCGAAAACATCCCGATAACACGGGCAAGCACGCCCGGTTCGTTATCAACGAGAACTGCAAGCATATGTGTTTCCATCGGGTCATTATTCGGCTCGATAAAATAAGCCGAGCCAAAACTTAAATTCTGTGCGTTCATCATCTTATCCCTTATACGAGCGAGCGACCTTTTGCATCAATGGCATTCTGAATTGATTCATCATTGGCTTCATCAGGAAGAAGCATATCGTTATGAGCCCTACCCGATGGAATCATCGGGAAACAATTTTCCTGCTTGGCAACTACACAGTCAAAGAAAACCGGCTTATCGCATTCAAGCATTTCTTTGATTTTCCCATCGAGTTCTTCCGGTTTTGAACATCTGATACCGACGGCTCCATAAGCCTCGGCGAGTTTTACAAAATCCGGCATGGCATCAGTGTAGGAATTCGACAACCTGTTTCCATGGAGAAGTTGCTGCCATTGACGCACCATTCCCATATAATGGTTGTTTAGTATGAATACCTTGACGGGTGTTTTATGTTGCATTGCTGTTGCCAATTCCTGAATGTTCATCTGAATTGACGCATCGCCCGCAACACAAACAACCAATGCGTCGGGATGGGCAATTTGCACACCGATCGAAGCGGGAAAACCGTAACCCATAGTACCCGATCCACCGGATGTCATGAAGTGGCGGGGTTCCTCAAAACCATAATACTGCGCTGTCCACATCTGGTGTTGGCCAACTTCTGTAGTGATATATGCCTTCTTGTCTTTTGTCAGTTCATAAAGCCGCTTTATCGCATATTGCGGCATGATGACATCGGACCTGTGCTTATAAGCCAGGCAATTGCGTGCCCTCCAGTGGTTGATTTCATCCCACCATGCTTTTCTTGCCTGTTCGTCTGGTACCGGCTTTACAGCACGCAAACCGATTACCATATTTTCCAAAACATGTGCGACATCACCAACAATCGGCACTTCGACCTGCACGGTTTTGTTGATTGATGAAGGATCGATATCAATATGAATAATCCTTGCATTTGGTGCAAAAGCATCAAGACGACCGGTAATACGGTCATCAAAACGTGCACCGATTGCCAACATTACATCGCAATCATGCATTGTCATATTGGCTTCATAGGTTCCGTGCATGCCAAGCATGCCAAGCCAGTTCTTTCCTGATGCAGGATAGGCTCCCAGCCCCATAAGCGTTGATGTAATAGGGAAATCTCCAAGAGCAACAAGCTCACGGAGGAATTTTACAGCATCATTTCCTGAAGAAATAACCCCGCCACCGGTATAGATAACCGGCTTCTTCGCTTCAGCAAGCAATGATACGGCGTATTCAATCGCTTTTCTGTTTCCATCAAGCTGAGGACGATAGCTCTGACGTGGCATAGAACGCGGTGCGGTATAAATTCCCGACGCAAATTGAACATCCTTTGGAATATCAATGAGAACCGGTCCAGGTCGTCCCGTTTGGGCAATATAGAAAGCTTCATGAATAATGCGGGCAAGGTCGTTTACGTCTTTTACCAACCAGTTATGTTTCGTGCACGGGCGGGTAATTCCGACAGTGTCGGCTTCCTGAAAACCATCTGTACCGATCAGCGTTGTGGGCACTTGCCCCGAAAAACAGACAAGCGGAATAGAATCCATCAAAGCATCTTGCAATGCCGTAACGGTATTTGTAGCGCCCGGACCGGAAGTCACCAACATAACGCCGGCTCTACCGGTACTGCGGGCGTAGCCCTCTGCTGCATGACCAGCGGCTTGTTCATGGCGAACGAGAATATGTCTAAATGAACCTTGCTGATAAATCTCGTCAAAAATCGGAAGAACGGCTCCGCCCGGATAGCCGAAAACATGCTTGACGCCTTGATCGATAAGCGCTTGCACTACTATTTCCGCACCAGACATTGCTTTTCCATCGAAACTGTCTTTTGGTTTTGGTTCTTCTTTCATTTTTCCTACTCGTCGACTGCATTCAATAAGGTAATAAAAAAGGCCCCCGAGGGAGCCTGTTTCGCGTATGAGTGGCTATTAGCCGAATGGTTATACCATTTGCCCCATACGCGTTCGCACTACTAGAATAATCTGTTTCATGGCGGCAACATTATTATGCCGAAGAGACATCGTCAATCCAAAAATTTTAAAATTCAATGACAGAAGTTTAGAATTGTAACTTTGAAATATTGATCAAGACATTTCGAACGCAATTTTGTAAAACTCGAAACCGTAACGAAATGGAAAGCCGTCACCCCGATCCGACAATTCGTTCCAAACGCTGTTTTAGACATTGGAACATCTCGGTGCTTTGCAGTATTCGTGGATTTCCTTGCCCACTACATTCGGAAACCCGTGTGAGAAAAGTTCGGGTTCTTTTGTTTCCATCAAATCTTTTAATGTTCGCCGGTTTATCGCCCGCATTCATTCAAGACAATAACCAATAATTCAACGATCATACCCACGAAAACACTGATGCTTGCGAAATTGTCATTTGGGAAAATAAAATTCCGTTCTCATCCCATCATCAATCATGCATCATTCGTGACAAAAGCATAATAGCTTATCGAGAGCCTTCAGAGTGATGAAGCTCATGATCTCTTTTGCGCTACAAACAATTGCCCGTGTACAGGTTCTCCCTGCTCGGCGCGAACAACAATGTTATTAACGCTCACGCATTCCATACCGTTTTTTACCAGTTCTTTTCTGATGTAATTTTCATGATGTGCAAAACGTTGGTGCGGCCCTACTTTATAGTCACTCCCGTCAAAGGCTCTGTCAGTGAGTGTTTCTGTCGAAAAGCCGAAAATGCCTTTGGGGGCAAGGCGGTGGGATAGTTTGTCAAAAAACACATTGATATCGCCCATATAAGGCAGAACATCGGTTGCAATAATCAAATTCCACTCTTCATTGGAACGTGTAACAAATTCTACGGCATCGCCCACAAACAAATGTTGGTAATCGCCCTTTTCATGGGCAATCTCGATCATATTCTCGGAAAGATCAACACCCGTCTTGTCGCTTGTCAAGTCATCAAGAGCATCTGCTGAAAGACCAGTACCGCAGCCTAAATCAAGCATCTTCTCATAAGTCACATCAGGAAAAACTTTTAAAAGCTGTTCGCGTAACTGCAACGGAACATCATAGCCTAGTTGATCAACAAGAATATAATCGAACATATCGGCGTTTTGATCAAACAAGGTTGTGACATAAGCTTTGGAAGCGGTTTTCGGCGTTTCACCGCGATTGATAGAGGCAAGCCTTACTTTTATACCGCCAAAGTCATCGGGATCTGCTTCGAGTGCCTGCCGATAAGCTTCGGCAGCCTCATCGAACTTGCCTTCCTTTTCGAGTGACAATCCTAGATTATAGAACTGTTCCAACTTGGCTTTATTCGTCTTCGCCACTTTGTTTTCTTCTTTCTGATAAATGACGGGCAATAATCGTACATACCATCAATTGTATTTGGTGAAACAACATAAGTGGCAACACGATTGCACCAATTGCACCACCCGAGCCTGCAAAAATTGCATTTGCCATCGGTGCACCGCTTGCAAGGCTTTTTTTCGAACCGCAAAACATAATTGTTATACAGTCTTTTTCATTGAAACCTAAAAGCTTTGATCCATACCATGTTACAGCGAGCACAATTGCAAGCAGAACCACATCAATCACAATCATCACAATCAGGTCGTGCCAGCTTGTAGTATGCCACAACCCGCTAGTCGTGGCCTCGCTGAATGCGAGATAAACGACCAGAATGATTGATCCCCGATCAACAATAGAGGTTAAAGCTTTGTGGCGGATTATAAAATTTCCTATAAAGCGCTGGCATAATTGACCGAGAACAAACGGAATAAGCAACTGCACAAGAATGCTTTCGAACGCAGTCGCTGATATGACTGCTTTACCGCCTCCTGTGGAAAATAATAGCCCAACAAGGAGCGGCGTTAAAAACATGCCAAAAATATTGGATGCAGAGGCCGAGACAATTGCGGCAGGTATATTACCAGAAGCAATAGACGTAAACGCAATCGATGATTGTACGGTTGATGGCAACACACACAAATAGAGAATGCCTGCATAGAATGCGGATTCTTTTAATCCCGGAACAATAGCACCTGCAAGGACACCCAGAACCGGGAACAGAACAAAGGTTGCGAGAAACACTGTCAAATGCAGTCGCCAGTGAACAATACCGGCAACCACCGCTTGCCAAGGCAATTTTGCACCGTGCAAAAAGAACAATAACCCGACAAATATCTGCGTAAGCAAAGAAAACCACTCTGCCGCTTTGCCGGATATAGGAGCGACGCTTGCAATGATAATTGCAATGATGAGCGCACATAAAAACTTATCTGGCAAAAACTTCATCGTCGTTATTCTTCTTCAGGAGTTTAAACGAAACAATCCGGCTAAAATGCAGGAATTTACACTATCATTATAATTGTTCAGGCAATGAAAGGCGGATAAGACTATTTTTAAATCTCCGGGCATTGGCATAATAATGGGCAGCAGATTTATTGATATTCCCGACTTCCTCATCACTCACTTTTCTGACAAAGCGGGCAGGATTTCCAAGAAGGAGTGACCGGCTCGGAAATTGTTTTCCTTGTGTTACCACCGCACCGGCACCAACGATAGATTCTTCTCCTATCATAGCATGGTTCATGATAATGGCTCCCATTCCTATCAAAGTGGTGTTGCCAATAGTGCAACCGTGAAGGATAACCCTGTGCCCGATAGTGCAATTTTTGCCAATAGAGACATCAATGCCGGCATCTGTATGAACAACGGTCATATCCTGAATATTCGTGCCCTCACCAATAGTGATCATTTCATTGTCCCCGCGCAAAACGCTTCCGAACCAAACACTCGAACGCGGTTTCAAGGTCACTTTCCCGATAATTTCAGCACTCTCTGCAACCCAGATTTCGGCTGTATCTTCAATAACGGGATCAATACCATCAAGTCGATAAAAAGCCATTCCCGTTCCACTCCGCAGTTAGTATCTGTTAATCGTGATGTTTTGTCTTGATGATATTATCGAAGCGGTCGTTCGCCTGACCGGTCAAGTTTGCCGAAACAACAACCGAACCGTCATCTTTTGACGTCTTGTTGATGACCTCACCATTTTTATAAAGCCAATCAAGAAGCCCGTATTCATCCGGCTTAAGAGTTATCTGACGTTTGACCATTTCGCCGGATATTTGTTTTTCAATAATTCCTAGAAGTTTATCAACGCCCTCACCGGTCAAAGCAGAAACCGCGACCACCGGATTAAGGGATGCACGAGCTGAATCCTGTAAGGCAACAAGCGAAACGTCATCAAGCAAATCGACCTTATTCCAAACCTCAATGATATGATCCGGATCGTCAACATTCACTCCGAGACTTGATAAAATGTTCAATACATCCTGCGCATGGGCATGGTTTTCTGCGTCCGACATATCCCGAACATGAAGAATGATATCCGCCTCGACAACCTCTTCCAGAGTTGCTCTGAACGCCGCGACCAAATGAGTTGGGAGATCGGAAATAAAACCTACTGTATCCGACAACATAACCGTTTGCCCATGTGGCAAAACGATCTTGCGCAGTGTCGGGTCGAGTGTTGCAAACAGCATGTCTTTTGCGAGCACGTCTGCACCTGTCAAACGGTTGAATAATGTCGATTTACCGGCATTTGTATAGCCAACAAGTGCAATAACCGGATAAGGGACCTTTTTCCTTTTTGCTCTGTGGAGAGCTCTCGTTCTCACCACCGTTTCCAGTTCACGTTTGATGCGGACAATTTTCGACTGTAAAATACGCCTATCGGCTTCTATCTGGGTTTCACCCGGTCCGCCGAGAAAGCCGCTACCGCCACGTTGTCTTTCCAAGTGTGTCCAGCTTCTGACCAATCTACCTTTTTGATAATTGAGATGCGCAAGCTCGACCTGAAGGACACCTTCTTTTGTCCTTGCTCTATCGCCAAAAATCTCGAGTATGAGCGCTGTACGATCAATAACTTTGCAGCTCCAGGCTTTTTCAAGATTTCTTTGCTGAATTGGCGTTACAGATGAATCAATGATCGCAAGATCAATCTTCTCATCCGCTATAATATTGCCGATTTCTTCAACTTTGCCCTGACCTAACAGCGTTGCCGGACGCGGCTTCTCGATATTGATCGATAATTTTTCAATAACATCCAACCGGATAGCTTCAGCAAGTCCTACAGCTTCTTCGATCCGCGAACGGGACGATGCCTCGTAATTCTTTTGTGAGCTCTCCCTGTCATAAATAATAGGAACAATTACGATTGCTCGTGTTTTAACTGTCTGTCTCGAAATCAGTTTATGAGCCTTGTCATCATCGTCCATCATGGCAAACAAACCGTGAAGCTAAACAGTAAAGGACAACGACCTGACGTTTCCACTTTTCCCCGGCAAAAACTCTTTTCCAACAGCAAATACCTTTGTCGAGCAAAATCATTCGTCGTCAGTCTCGATATCCTCTTCATCATCCAACATTTGCACCGGCTGGCTTGGCATTATGGTTGATATTGCATGTTTATAAACCAATTGGGAGTGCCCGTCTCGCCGGAGTAAAACACAAAAATTGTCAAATGATGTTACAATACCGGTAAGCTTGACCCCGTTTACCAAAAAGATTGTCAGAGAAATTTTCTGTTTACGTACTGCATTCAGAAAGAGATCCTGCAGATGCTGCGATCGTTCTGTCATTGTTCTTATACCTATATTTCGAACCGCATAAAATTCTGTTCTGTCCATATCGAACAAAAAACTATCGATTGTCAATGTGTAACTACCAGCGCACCCACAGCTTTAAGTAGCGGAAAATCAAGCTTCATTCACGTCTTGCGAGCAATCATCATCGTGATTGGTAACGCACCACGCCATACATGGAAATTTCCCAACGGTTCTGCTTCGGCAAGTGAAATATGTATAAGCCGAGCCCCGATTTTACGCGCTTCCGATTGAAGGATGGCATTGGTCTCAAGCGTCACAGCATTCACAACAAGCCGCCCGCCGCTCTTCAAACTTTGCCAACAACAATCGAATAAATCGGGTCGGGTAAATCCACCACCGATGAATATGGCATCAGGTCTTTCAAGTCCGCTCAAACAGAGCGGCGCCTCGCCCTTTATCAAATGAAGGCCGATAACGCCAAATTGATCGGCATTTTTTGAAATAATATCCTGTCGTTCAGATTTTTTTTCAATCGCATAGGCACGCGCACCTTTCGTTGCGCGCAACCATTCGATTGATATCGAACCGCTACCTGCACCGACATCCCATAGGACCTCACCCCACTTTGGCGCAAGATGTGCCATTGTGACAGCCCGAATGTCCTGCTTCGTCAATTGCCCGTCATTTAAAAAGTTTTTGTCCGCCAAAGCGGCATAGCAAGGATATCCGGCATCACAATTATCAGCTATACACTGGACAGCTACAAGAACGAGATTCTCACATTCATCGAGATGAAAAGTATCGGCGTTTTGCGTACGGATCTTCTCTTTTTCTCCGCCCAAATGTTCCATAACTATCATTTTGCTTGCGCCAAACCCTTGCTCGGTCAAAACTTTGGCAAGCAAGGCCGGACTATCTTTGTTTTTGCAAAGAATAATAAGCCGGCTTGATGGCTGCAAGTGACCGATAACCGTGCGGATAGGACGACCATTGATTGAAAGACAATCAACGTCTTGCAACGCCCAACCAAGGCGTGCAGCCGCGAGCGAAAATGAAGATGGATGCGGTAGAACCAGCACTTCATCAACTGGTAAATAGCGAAGAAGCGTTACACCCGCCCCGAAAAACATAGGATCTCCACTGACGAGCGCAACAATGCTTTGACCTTTTAACGCTATGATCTCGCTTACACCTTCCGAAAATGGAGTGGGCCAAGGCTTTAACTCCGCTTTCAAAGTTTCAGGCAGGAAATCGAGATGCCTTTTTCCGCCGAAAATATATTTTGCGGCAGTTATAATGTCCTGCTGACGGCGAGCGAGGCCATTCCAGCCATCATCCCCGATACCGATAATTGTGAGCCAAGGTTTTTTGTTCATTCAAGTTGATCAGTAAGCTGTTTGTACCTATGTTGAACTATTAGAATCCGCCTACTCCGAGAGCAAGCAAAATGATGACTCTTCCTGCCACAGAAAATAGACGCCAGATCAAAGCCGTTCAGGACAGACGTTTTGCCTGCCCTGGGTTGTTCCGTATGCCTCTAGCGAATGATGGCGGTATTTGCCGGATAAAACTTCCTCTTGGTTGCCTTACAGGCGAACAAATAGAAGGTATAGCAGAAGCTGCCCAAAATTTTTCGACTGGCTATGTCGAGCTTACAACACGGGCTAATTTGCAAATACGGGCGGTTAAAAAGACCAGTGAACAAAAGTTGATAAACAAGCTTTTGAAGCTCGGCCTCGGCCCTCTCAATCCTGAAGGTGATGATATAAGAAATGTGATGGTTGCACCGACAGCCGGTATAGATGTGAATATGTCGTGCGATACAACACCACTGGGAAACAAGCTTCTCGAAATATTACAACTGAATAAGGAGTTTGCCTCTCTATCTCCCAAATTTTCTTTTCTTATCAATGGTGGTGAAACCACACGCGTTCTCGACCATGTTGCTGATATCTGGTTTTCCGCTGTGCCGGGCGGCGTAGCTTATAATTTCGGTTTCGCCTCTCCAGCCCTTGATACTCCCGACAACGGAAACAATGCGATAGGCAGCATACCGGCGCAAGAAGCACTGGAATTTATCAGATGTTGTCTCGACGCATTTATCTTTTTATCGAAGTCTGATCCAACGATAACACGCATGAAACATCTTCGCAGCCATCAGAGATTTGATGAATTTCTGGCTGAATTGAAAAAGCGCTTTAACCACAAAATCTCGAAACCATTATTGTCGTCCGGAATGCATCAAAATGAGTCACCGCTTGCTGGCATTTTTGCACAAAAACGGAAGGGACTTTTTTACGTCGGCGCACGACCCGAACTCGGGCGATTATCGTCGAAAGTGTTGTACGGCATTGCAAAACTGATTAAAACTCGTGATATCAAAACGCCGATACGACTTACCCATCATCAGGGGTTGATTATACCGGATTGTACAAAAGAAGAAGCAGTATTAATCCGCGATAGTCTGCACGAATTCGGTTTGGCAACTGATAAAAATGCTCCGGCCTTTTATGTTTTTTGTTGTGCCGGCGCTCCACTTTGTCATTCGGCACTTTCAAACGTTCAACGTGATGGAAAATATCTTGTCAATCACTTTGCATCACCACCAAAAGCCCTCATTCATCTGACAGGCTGCCCGAAATCTTGCGTTGCAACAGTCCCTTTTCCTTTTACCGTTCTTGCAATCAAAGATGGCGTTTATAATCTTTATCGTAAAAATCCGGCAGAAAAAAACAAATTCGGCCAACTTTTATGCGAGAACGTCGGCATATCGGACGTCATGCGCTATATAGAAGAACTACAACAACCAATCAGATAAAAGGCGCGAATGAATGTTCGATTATATCAAAGACGGTCAAGAGATTTATAACCGGTCTTTTGCCACGATCCGCTCGGAGGCCGATTTACGTAACATACCGGCTGACCTCGAAAAACTTGTTGTTCGTGTCATACATGCTTGCGGTATGATTGACATTGTCAAAGATCTGGCATTTTCCGATAGTGCCGGAACAATCGGGCGTACAGCCCTCGCAGAAGGCGCGGCAATATTATGCGACGCAAAGATGGTCGCCGAAGGAATTACTAAAAAACGCTTACCAGCAAACAATCAGGTAATCTGTACACTTAATAATGAAACTGTTCCGGCTTACGCCAAGAAAATTCATAACACACGTTCAGCCGCCGCCGTTGAATTCTGGAAGCCTTACATCAAAAATTCTGTTGTGGTAATCGGAAATGCGCCAACCGCCCTCTTTCATCTTCTTGATTTGATCGAGCAAGGTTTTGAAAAACCACGATTAATTATTGGCTGTCCGGTTGGTTTTGTCGGTGCAAAAGAATCCAAACTCGCGCTTTCAAACAATCAATTTTCAATTCCCTATATCGTTGTTCACGGAAGACGCGGTGGCAGTGCTATGGCAGCAGCAGCGATCAATGCTCTAGCGAGTGAACAAGAATGAACAGGAAAAAAGCAAAGCTCACAGGCGTCGGTGTTGGCCCGGGAGATCCGGAACTTGTCACTGTCAAAGGGGTAAAGGCCATAAAATCTGCCGATGTGATTGTTTATCACGAAACAGAAACACATAATAGTAATGCACTGAAAATAGCACGCCAGTGGATCTCTGAAACTGCACGGCTGCAACCACTTACCTATCCTGTAACGATGCAATCCGATAGTCGATCGGAGGAATATAGGCGGAGGTTAAAGGAATTCTACAACAATTCTGAACAACTCATTGATTCGTTTTTAAAAAATGAAAAACATGTTGTTGTTTTAGCGGAAGGTGATCCCCTTTTTTACAGTTCGTTTATGTATATTTATGACCGACTTGGAAAACTGTATGACACTGAAATTATCCCCGGTATTTCGTCAATTTTCGGCGCTGCATCTACTCTTCAGGTTCCATTATGCTATCGAAACCAGAGTTTTACCGTTCTATCCGGCGTTTTGGAAAAGCCTGAACTTGTTGAACGTCTAAAAAACGGCGATGCTTTCGCGATACTCAAAGTTGGCCGTAATCTCGATAAGATCAGAGACGCGCTTGAAATAACCGGCCTTCTTGGACGCGCTCTATACATTGAGCGGGCGACAATGGAAGAACAGAAAATTCTTCCGATAGACGAAGTTGTTAGCGACCAATCGCCATATTTTTCGCTGATATTGATACCCGGTGAACCTCACGGGAAGAAAGGTTAATGTGATTGTTAAATATTTCTTCTCAACATATTGCAATATTTGTGTTTTCAAATTTTTGTTCTGAATTTGCGATTGCTTTAAGTAAGTGTTGTAAGGCGGCCACAATATATCGTACAAATCGGGTTGCCCGTGAAGACTTCATAATTGTGGATGAAGTATCCGAAGCGATGAAAAATGCATTCAAGTCTGGCCGACCAATTATCGCATTTTGTTCTTCCGGCATCGTTATTCGCATTCTTGCACCATTGTTGAAAAATAAATTTAATGAGCCTCCTGTTTTGTGTATTGCCGATGACGGTTCATCTATTGTGCCACTATTAGGTGGCAATGCGGGTGCAAACGAACTTGCTGTGGAAATCGCCGATATTCTTCACGGGCATGCCGCCATTACCACAAGTGGATATTTACGGTTCGGAATAAATCTGCTTTTGCCGCCAGATGATCTGGAACTCGTTAATAAAGAAGATGCTTCAGCTTTCATTTCCGCGCTTTTGAACGGAGAAAAACTCGAACTGGTAGGAGACCATCAATGGTTCCATACCGGATCCCTTCCTTTGGACCACGATTCAAGACTAAAAATTATAGTCAACGACAATGTCGGACATATAAAAGGTTCTGCAACCTGTCTGATTTACCGGAAGCGCGACACACATAATGAAAGAAACGCAGGGAAAACGGGGCTTCTGACCATTATCGGACTGGGGCCTGGTAACGAAGAAAATATTACTCTTGCTGCACGACATGCTTTGGCCGAGGCAACCGACATTTTTGGCTATGACTATTATATCAAATTGGCGTCACCTTTGCTGGATGATCAGGTTTTGCACCCCAGCGACAACCGGCAGGAAATCTCGAGAGCAAAGGAAGCGCTTGATCTGGCTGCATCCGGCAAAAGAGTAGCGATGATCTCTTCGGGCGATCCCGGAATATTTGCTATGGCAGCCGCGATTTTCGAAACTTTGGATCAACATTACTTGCCACTCTGGGACAAAGTAGAAATCAGAGTCGAAGCAGGCATCACCGCTGCCCAGTCCGCCGCAGCTCGTCTTGGCGCACCTTTGGGACATGATTTCGCGATTATTTCGTTATCTGATAATCTGAAACCCTGGGCAATCATCGAAAAACGATTAATCGCCGCAATAACCTCAGATATGGTTTTAGCTCTCTATAATCCGGTGTCTCGTGCACGCCCCACAAAAATTATGGACGTAATCGAAATCGCAAAGCGATTTTGCCCTTCTGACAGGATCATCATGATCGGTACAGATATCGGGCGCATTGGAGAGAAAACAGTAGTGACAACAATTACCGATTTCAATATTCAAGACGTGACGAGTCGGTCTGTAGTCATAATCGGTTCAAGCCAAACCCGCACATTCAAACGGTCAGGTAAGTCATGGTGTTACACGCCCCGTTCTTATCCTGATGAAGCTAATTCATAAGCGCGCAATTCGCTTAATCACACTATTGAGTAAAATGTCAGTAGAGCGATTGACCTGAAGAAGCCGTCGCTTGTGAACGCTTTTTAACGCCACTTGATGTTTTGGTTGTAGATGCCGATTTCCGCGTTGCTCTTGCAACCGGATTTGCTGTAGCTGTTTGTGATGTCGTTTTAGGAGCTGCAGCAGCTTGTGCTTCTGCGGCTATCTGGTCAGCACTTTTCGGGGACGTATCAATAACCGATTTCACGACACCTCCTGCACTGACTGTGCAGACAGCGTCACGCAAATCAACTTTCAGAATAACCTGTGTTGAACCATCTCCGGGTTTACGAGAATCAACCGCTTTGATAACCCTTGTCGGCAAAAAGTATTTATTTGCGGCGCTGTTGATACATGCTTGTGCAAGGTCCGGTGCGACACTGCGTGCGGGTGAGGTAAACGAAGGAAACTTAGGCGCCGGATTGCTTGCCGCAGGAGTTGTCAAAGCATTCGCAGTTGCCGGTTTTGTCGATGTTGTCGTCGTGCAACCTGATAAAACAAGTGCCAGACCGGAAACGGCAAAAAAGGATTTTAGTAAAACGCGTGACATACGACCACCTCAGCTAGACTTCTCGACAACGCTCGCAAAGTTATCAAATTATAATGCCCTTTAACGATTTTTTTCCCTCACGTCATCACTATAATGAAAAATCGACATCATCTGATCCCGAAGTGTGTCGGAAGTACCACAATACCATCGTCGTTGCAGGCTTTTTTCCAATCTCTGACCGTGCGTCCATTAATCTTGAGGTCGGGTGCTATTTCGTTTAAAGGATCCAATACAAAGGCACGTTCGGTCATCAAAGGATGTGGAAGTGTCAGAGTCCGAGAATGATATTGATCAATATCTTCAAATGCTAGTAAGTCGATATCAAGGGTTCTGGGGCCCCATTTGATTTTTCGTAAACGTCCATAATTCTGCTCGATAGCTAAACAGATTTGCAGCAGCTTTTCAGGAGACAATCGGGTTTTGATTTCGCAACAGATATTCACGAATTCATTCTGATCGGTTTTTCCCCACGGTGGCGTGCGATAAAATGAAGACACGCGAATGAGCTCGACATCAGCCGAATTTTCGATATCTTTTAATGCATGCTCAAGCGTTCCGATGACATCTCCGACATTTCCTCCCATTCCTAGCCAGGCTTTTTTCCATACCCCGTTTAGGGCTTCTTTACGGTTCATTTCTTTCCTTCAATAACACTATTTTCAACATCCGAGAGCGCATCAACAACAGCCAATGCATCTCTATTGGCTGCGATGTTGTGCACCCGGAAAATCGAAAAACCGGCTTTTCTCAAAAGAACCGAAGTTGCCGATGTCGCTATATCTCGCATTTTTGGTTCACTATGCCCCGTTATAGTCCCGAGAAATCGTTTACGCGAGGTTGCGGCCAACATTGGAAAGCCGAACATAGCAAGCTCCGAAGCGCGATCAAGGAGTGCAAGGTTTGTTTGAAAATCCTTGCCAAAACCGAATCCGGGATCAAGTACGATGTTGTCATCTGGAATTCCAGATTTTTTGGCTATTTCCAGAGACTTATCAAAAAAGAACTTCTGGTCTTCGATAATATCGGGGTGAACATTCCGGTGACGTGAATTATGCATGATGATGATGCCGGCCCTCTCCTCGGCGACGAGAGCTGCCATTTCCGGTTCTTTCTGCAATCCCCATATATCATTGATAATATTGGCACCTTCCATCAGAGCAAGACGTGCCGTCTCTACATGATAAGTATCGATTGATAAAAGAACGTTTTCCATCAAATTCAATTGTTTGACAACCGGCAACACGCGTTCTTGTTCATCTTTAAGTGTAATTTCGTCAAATCCGGGGCGGGTTGACTCGCCCCCTATGTCGATAATTTTTGCGCCTTCACTGAACATTTTCTGTGCATGCGAGATGGCATCTTGTAAAGAATTGTGTTCCCCCCCATCTGAAAAAGAGTCCGGCGTTACATTCAAAATTCCCATTAAAACTGCTGTTTTGCCGAGAGAAATAGATTTATTATGGCCAACCGACCAGGAACGTTCCATGTTAAAATTCGCTTCTACCCAGATTATCCGATTTTGTAGACGTTTTTTTAGCATATTCATGTAAATGTCTAGAATAACTTACAATATCCAACGACAGAGATTAAAATGTTCAAAAAAACGATCAGTACTTTAGCTGCTACATGTTTTTTCTTGATACCGTTTTCCTTGAGCCCGTTTTCTATGACGGCCAATGCAGCAAAAATCTACAAAACTGTCAGCTATTACACTTTGTCGGGTACAACTCCAGCCCAGCTCGACAAAGCACTTGCACATAAGGGGCCCTACCTGAAAAGCACAGGTAGCCATCATCCCGGCGCCACAACTATTTCTTTTGATCCGCGGCTAAAGCTTGTACAGAACGGCCGCTATTGCAAGGTCGATTCTGTTAGCGTCGACGTGCACGCAAAAATGTCTCTGCCGCGCTGGAAACAACGTGCAACTACAAAATCAATCGAGATGGCACTCGTTTGGGATACATTGTCGCGCGACATCCAGCGCCATGAAGAAAGCCACATTGTGATTGCAAGAGCCCACGCATCGAAAATTGAGAGAGCAGTCAAGAGCCTGCCCTACAGAACCGATTGCAACCTGTTAAAACAGGATATCGAAAAAACAACCTATAATATATTGACCGACCACGAAAATGCGCAAAAGCAGTTCGACCGGGCGGAAGCTGTCAATTTCGATCACCGGTTTATCAACTTGCTGGTCGCACGATTGCAAAGGCTTGAACAGGCAAAACACTAACTGTCAGCTTTGGCGTTCGGGAATATGGACAACAAGGCCATTCAGACTTTCATTCAGTACAATCTGGCATGAAAGTCTTGAATTTTCCCGTCTATCATAAGCAAAATCGAGCATATCATCTTCCATCGGATTAGGCTCTCCGACAGCAGATTGCCATTTCTCATCAATGTAAACATGACATGTAGCGCAAGAACATGCGCCGCCACATTCGGCAACGATACCGGGGACATTATTGTCCAATGCTGCCTCCATCAGTGTCATACCTGAGGGGCTATCCACAGCAAATTGCCGGTTATCACGTTCACTTTTGAATAAGACATTTACCACTTGTTTCACCCTATCTTATTGTTTTTTATTATTTTTATGGAATATGTTCCATCTTTGGCAAAGCGCCGTTAACTTTATCTTAAAACTTTTCAAACTTTAGCCAAGAACGTATTCCTTTCTAATTCCTTAAAGGTTAGGATAGGCACGCTTTTATTGAAAGTACCACCGTCTTTCAATGTGTATAGAGTAAAGAGGCTAAGATGGCACGTAGAACCAAGGCAGAAAAAATTGATGTTGAAGTTGAAGAAGCGCTCGAGCAGGCTTTGGACTTTAATTTCGATAATGCCACGACAAAAGACAGTGCTGCACAATCGACTAATGGCCTGATAGATCTGGACGAGCTTGCCGAACAGATTGCACAAGCAACCGAAGAACTTGCAGCCGAAAACGCTCCGGTAGCAAAGCGCGACGAACTCAAAGGTCCTGCTGTTGATGAATCGGTGGCCGAAAGCCTATTCGGCAAAAAGCCGGTTAGAGAATCGACGGGTGGTACGGTTCACGATACCCTCATTGCAAAACAGCCTCGTCCCGCCAATGATGACCTCAATCTGATTAATGCATCAGGTAACTACAAAAACAAACCTTCACGTATTTACTGGAGCACAACTGCTTTAAGTGCACTTTGGGCAGCAGGTGGTGCTTATGTTGCAAACACATTGGCACCGGCAAGCCTCGCCGCTTTTGCCGCGACACCGGCCGGTTTGGCAGTGGCCGCCGGAACAGCTGTTCCGATTTTGATGTTCTGGGGGTTTGCACAACTATCAAAACGTTCAACCGAACTCAAAAACATTGCTGCGGCTGTCAGTGATGCTGCTTCACGTCTAAGCCACCCTCAATCCTCGGCAGAACATGCTGCTTCGCTTGGCAAGACAATCCGTCAGGAAGTGTCGGCCATGAACGAAGGTATTGAACGTACCCTTTCGCGAGCTGTCGAACTTGAGGCCCTTATCCAAGGTGAAGTTCAAAATCTTGATCGGGCTTATAGCGAGAATGAAACACGCATTCGTAATCTTATCAGCGAATTGAGCACCGAACGCGAAGCGATCCTTGGTCACGCCGACCGCGTCCAGTCGACTATCCGCGGAACTCAAAACGAATTAAGCAAAGAATTCGGGGCTATTACCTCCAATATTTCTGCGAACGTCGAAAACGTCACAAAAACGCTTACAAAAACTCTTGAACAACAAGGTGAAGAACTGGTTCAACGTCTTGGTAAAGTCGGTGAAGGTGTAAGCGGCGATCTTGCAGAAAAATTCCGTCAAACAGCTGAAGAATTGCAGAGGCAAAATTCGGAACTGTACAACAACCTTGAACAAAGTGTGAATGTTGCAACCGAGCGTCTGGAAAATAACAGCGCGAAAATTTCAACAAGCTTTAATCAGGGGGCTGAGGAAGCCGAACAACGGGCCGAAGAGCTTAGCCAGCGTATGCAGGCGGCAACTGAACGTGCACTATCGGATTTCGACGCAAAAATGTCCAAACTGGGCGATCATGCCAATACATTATCGGCTCATTTTGACAATGCGACCACAGCCGCAATTGCAGCATTCGAAAAGCGTCTCGCCGATGTTGATAAATCATTGGACGAACGAGGCAACACAGTTATAGATGCGTTTATCAAGCGCGCTCAGGAGCTTGAAGACAACACCGAAAAACTCGGTGGCATACTTGATGCAAGAGCAACGCAAATCAACGAAACGCTTAAAGCGCGGACGATTGAAATTGCCAATACATTCACTGCAGGTCGCAATAATTTACTGACGACTGTTGATGATGGCAAGAAGCTGCTTGCCGATCAGGTCAACGGTCTTGATATCTCGCTCAATGATATGCTCAAAAACCGGGCTGAAGATTTCAGAGCGCAGATCGCTGAAGGTCGTGATCTCATCACCAACATGCTGGATGGCGAAACCGATAAACTTACCGCAACAGTCAAGGGGCAAATTGATGTACTGTCAGAGCATGTAAGCAATATCGAACAGGTACTCGTCAAGAACGTCGAAATGCTTGATCAGCGTTCCCAAAATTATGTTGAAGGGATTGAGAAACGCACCGGTTCATTGCAAGCAGCCATCGAAAAGAGCTTCGAAACTGCTAACGAGCTGATGGATACCCAGACAAAGAATATCGAAACAAGAGCGGATGCACTGAGAGACTCGCTCACTGTTAACAGTTCGGCATTGAATGAAGTTCTGGCAGATCAGGCACGCGTCCTTGAAGAACGCATTGATTATATCAAAGAAGTTATTGCAAAGGGAGACGCGACATTCAGTGAAACAGTCGGCAATCAGGTTGCAATTGTTAAAGAAGCTGTTACGAGCAACAGCGAATCGCTGAAATCAACGTTTACCAACCATCTGGATACACTAAGAAACCATACGGAACTGCTTGAGAAAGCGCTGACAGCCTCGAATGATTCATTATTGGCATCTGTCGACGAACGTATCGGATCAATGAATGAAAGCTTGACTACAAGCTCCAATACCATAACCGAACAAGCCAAAGAGCTGGAAAATAGCCTTACAAATACATTGGGTGAAGTAACACGCTCCCTTGAAGTTCAAAGCAACTTGCTCGGACAACGTTCAAACGAATTGAAAAATATTGTTACCGAAAACAACGAAGGCATAAAGCGCTCATTTTCTGAACAGACCGCCATATTGGATGAACGCACCCAGACGATGCAAAAGGCACTGGAAGTCGGCGTTCATAATGTAAAGTCGGCACTGGAAGACTCGGCTGTTTCAATTGCCGGCGACCTTAGAACCAATATCACCGCTGCATCCGAGATTTTCAGTGGTGAAGCGAAAAAGGCCGCCGAACTGATTTCTCAGTCGAGTGGTAACCTTGTTACAAATCTTTCTACAGAAACGGATAGGGCAACCTCTTTATTGAACGAAACAAGTGACAAACTCATTTCCGGATTGAACAGCGCAACCGAAAAAGCCTCGGAAATTATTTCAACAACCGGCAATGGTTTGACAACTTCGCTTGCAGATGAGGTCAGCAAAACACGATCGGTTCTAGAAAACTCCAATGAAGAGTTGAAAGTTTCCCTTAATGATGTTGCTGACAAAGCCTCTGCCCTGCTCTCTCAATCCGGAAACCGCGTTTTGTCGTCGTTTAATGACGAGTCGACCAGATTGCAATCCACACTTTCCGATATCAGCGAAGGCATACTTTCCAGACTGAATAGCGAGACCGATAAAGTCCATGAAAAGATTATGGGCGTCGGTCAGGAAGTCGTAACGTCATTTGCCGATGTTGCGGTGAAAGCAGAAGGCGTCCTATCAGCTTCCGGACAACGCGCTGTCGCCAACTTGACTGCACAATCGGAAAATATCGGCAAGGCGTTGACCACCGCCGGGGATAATATTCTCTCTTCGCTCGATAACAAGGTCAACGAAGCTGCGACCCGCTTCAATGAAGCTGGTCAGACGCTTACAACGTCCTTTGATAGCGAAATATCGAGAGTCGAAGGCGTAATCAACCAACAGGCAGAGCGCTTCAATTCCGTTATTGAAACATCGGCTCAGGCAATTGAACAATCTTTGGCTGACCGTTCGAACTTGCTCAATGAAACAATGCAGCAATTGCAGGATAACATCGGTAACCAGCTAAATAGCATTGGTGAAAACGTCAATAACGTTGTCGGTAACGCTTCAAACCAGATAGCGAGCGACGTTCAACAACTTACAAGTGTTACCGAAAATCTCGGTCAAGCGGCACAACAAGCCACTCAATCACTTGGCAGTCTTGCCACCCAGTTCAATGACCAGTTAAATGCCGCAACGCAAGATGCCGGACAACGTATGCAGGAACAAAATGATGCATTGTTGAATGCATTGGCACAACGTACTTCGGAAACCTTGCAAGCAGTTTCCGGTGTCAAGGATGATTTTGTCGGCAATGTAACCGGATTGCTTGGTCAAATGGAACAATCGGTGCAAAATATTAATGCCAATGCCAACACGTTGATCACATCAATCCAGAATATTGACGGCCAATTTAGCGAAACGGCCAACGCGTTTTATCAAAACAGCAATCAGATTGCTGAAAATCTGAATAATTCAAATCAGATGCTGAACAGCAATTTTGAATTATTGCAGGGGCTATCCGGCAATACTTTGGAACAGATCAATCAGATGTCCCAAAGCCTTAATCAGCATGCCAACGTCCTTAATCAGGCTGTCCAGATGCTCGAACAATCACAAAATTCGTTCAGTGGCACGGTTGAAGAAAAACAGAATGCACTGACCCAATTGAGCAATGCATTGATGGCAAAATCGGAAGAAATCAATCAGGTTATTGCTCATTATGAACAAACCATTGGATCTGCCCTGAAAGAAACAGACGAGAGTACCCGTGATTCGGCTTTCCGTCTCCAGCAGAGCCTGAATGAAATAGTAGATGTCGCCTCTTCCAAATTCTCCAATGCGACAGATGAAATTCGACATGCAACGCAGTCTATAAAAGCCGAACTTGAAAAGACAAGTCAGGGTCTCAATTCGACTATCCGTCAGCTGCCGATGCAGACAAAAGAATCTGCCGACCAAATGCGCCACGCGGTTTCCGATCAGATAAAGGCCTTGCAAGAACTGTCGGTTTTGATGCAACAGAGTGCCCAAACCAACAATTTTTCACGCCCGATGTCATCGTCGACACAGAATATGAGTGTAAATCCCCCGTTGTCAGCTTCTCAATCTTATGCGGAACGACCACGCGCGACGCCTGCCTATAAGCCGGAGTTTACCGTAAAACCTGTTGCAACGGCAAAAACGGCCACACCTGCATCAAGAGATGGATGGGTATCAAACCTTTTGGCACGCGCCTCTCGCGGTGACGAACCGGATGTTGCAACGCTTACGAAGGTCGAACAGCCTCGCCCGGCAAATCACGTTATCGATTCGTTGAATTCGTTGTCGGTCGATATTGTCCGCGCAATTGATCATAACGCAGCCGTTCAGCTCTGGGATCATTATCGCCGAGGTCAACGGAATATTTATACTCAACGCCTTTACACAATCAGTGGCCAGAAAACATTTGAAAAAATCCGGCAGAAATATCTTTCGGACAGTGAATTTCGCCGTTCGGTCAACCAATATATTGCCGATTTTGAAAAATTGTTGAGGGATGTCTCTCGTGAAACCGGAGACCGCGAGACAATCCGCAGATATCTGACTTCGGATACAGGTAAAGTTTATACAATGCTTGCCCACGCAAGCGGCCGTATCCAGTAAGTTAACAAAAAGGGAGCTTGAAGCTCCCTTTTTCCTTGTCTTGAGACACTTTATCAAAATAAGCTTTCATCGCTATTTGGAAAAACGGGAATAGACGCCGTCTCTTATTCAGCTGCAATCCTCAACTTTTTGTAGCTCTGGTAAATAGCGAGCTTATTTTTGTCCGGTTTTGCTACACCGTTCAACTCCGATGCATTTGGACTTTGTCTGCTATTTTGCAAGCATATGAATACACATGAAAAATGGGGTGTATTTTTAAAGGGATATTCCAGTGATATCTGGCGTTCAGATCGAATTTCTATGAAGAAGGATGTTCTTCCTTCCATTAGACAATTTGGTGTTCAGAAGTTGATGCCTTTATCGGCTAATCCACATTGTTAATGTCCCGGAGCAAATCTGAGGATAAACAGCTGCCGCGAATCCCGTTATTCGGATTGAAATGCCGGAATTTGTCCGCATCGCCTTGATAGTATTTACTATAACCGCTTAGTGAGGGAACTGTTACAACCTATCTCAATGGAATATTTTCAAGCTGCTTGTTTAAAATTATATCATGCAAACAACAACGTTCTTCAGGTTGAAAAGTTCGCAACGTTATAATTTTCAAAATCAAACAAGAATTGCAGTTTAAATAGATGAAACTGTCCAGCTGACAATATCATTAGTTATTTTTTTGAAGGCGTTATCCAATGCTGCAGCATAATGGTTGTTATCCGTGCCGGAAACAGGCGCCTCTGCTACAAAGACCTTGGATGCTGTTATGTTACCGTTCCGGTCATCCATAATTTTTACGGCTATTTCGAGCGACGCTATATTATGTCCATTGACGATAGCCACATCAAACGATCTGATGTCGGTTAAAATTCGATAATTGATTGCCAGTCCATCACCAGGCCGGCCAACGCCACCAAAATGATTGCTGTTATCAAAAGCCTGTACAAGGCGTGCCTGCACAAGATCAGGGAGACGATCACTCCACTGGGCCTTTTTAAGATAGGCGATGGATCCGCCCTGCTTGATTACAATGTCTTGTCCGTCAAGTGCCTTGACCGCATCAGGTTGTTCTACCAGAATTTGAATCTTTTGATGTTTTGGTGCTCCTGCTGCTGTAACATTTGTAATGGACAGATCATAAGTGTCACGGGCCGGAGCTCCACAAGCCGAAAGGAGAGTTGAGGCAAAAAGAAGCCCGAAAGACGCAGCTAAAATTCTGCTCACTTTGTTCTTTTCGGCTATCATCGACGAGTTCTCCCATCATATTGCGGAACAGTCCCCGACCCGCCAAAAATCAGTCGCTGAGGGTCACGTTCCAGATCTGAAATTGCTCTTTCAATGCGATCCACCGAGCGGCGACTATCGCTTACAAGAGCCTCGACATTTCTCAAGCCTTGCCCGGAAAATTTTTCAAGATTATTGGCAATCGGCCCGATATGCTCATTTATCGTATCAGCAGCCTTCTGGATAGATGCCAATGTCTGTTGCGCCTGCACAATCACACTGTTCCGGTTATCAGGAGAAAGCATATTGTCAAGCTTGGCCATTATAGAATCGGCTTTTTCGGATGCTGTATTGAGACGTGACATCATCTGTCGCGTATCATCAAGAATTTTTTGTATGTTATCGGTATTATTGTTCAAAGTATTCGAAAAATTCCGCGCGTTTTTAATTGTTTCGGTAAGCGGTTGACGGGAATCTTTCATGAATTGTTCCATCTCGCCCAAGGTCGAATTGGCACGCGCAAAAATATCCTGTGCCGTTGCAAGCAAGTTATTGAACGTTGACGGATCAGCATCAATACGAGCGACTGTATCTTCTTTCTTTGCTTCTTCAAGAAGGTTCGGCTCTTTAAGGCTGCCACCTTTCAGTTCAATAAAAGCAAGACCGGTTAGCCCCTGAAAACCAAGCGTTGCAACTGTTGAACGGGTTATCGGTGTCGTGCCGTTAATTTCCGTTTTGGCAATAACCATGTTAGGGTTTGTGTCATCAAGAACAAGCCGGCGCACTGTTCCGACGCGAATACCGTTAAAAAACACCTGACTGCTTTCGCCGAGTCCGGTAACAGAACCGGGAATACGCACATCCAATGGCTCAAGCTGGTGCGAATCTCCCATTCTGGCAATGAAATAGACGATCATAAAAGCGGCGATAAGTGTCACCACAGTAAAGATACCGACTGTCACATAATCTGCTCTGGTTTCCATCTTACTCTGCCGTCTCTTTTGTTAACGTTTTTGGATGACGATTACGCGGAACAATTTGTCTCGCGCGTTTGCCGCGAAAATACGATTGAACCCATGGATCGTCAAACTTCAACATCTCCTCGATCGTTCCCTCTACCATAACTTTCTTATGCCCGAGGACTGCTATTCTATCACAAACTGCATAAAGACTATCAAGGTCGTGTGTCACCATATATACGGTTAAACCCATTGTGTCGCGTAAATCTTCAATCAAAAGATCAAAATCGGCTGCACCAATCGGATCGAGACCGGACGTCGGTTCATCAAGAAAGACAATATGCGGGTCAAGAGCCAATGCGCGTGCAAGAGCAGCGCGTTTAATCATGCCCCCCGAAAGTTCCGACGGGTATTTTTCTGCCGTATCGGCTTCAAGGCCGACCAAAGAGATTTTTAACCGTGCCAGTTCGTCCATCAGTTTTGGCGACAAATCAAGATATTCACGCATTGGAACCTGAATATTTTCCAATACATTTAATGCAGAAAACAACGCACCGTGCTGGAACAGCACTCCCATGCGCATGTCAATTTCGACCTTTTCCTGATCGGATATTTCATCAATATCCTGCCCCAGAATTTTTATATGGCCGGAAACTTTTTTATTGAGTCCCAATATCGTGCGCATCAAAACCGATTTGCCTGCACCTGACGGCCCGATGAAACCCAAAATTTCACCACGGTGGATATCAAGATTTAGTCCATCGAGAACTTTTTTGCTGCCAAACTGCACGGTAACATCCCGAACCGAGATGATTTCGTTGGTTGTAAGGTCCAGTGTCGAGTGGTTTTGTTTGGCTCTTCTCACCTTGAAAACCTCTTAAAAATTGATTGAAGCATAAAAGATGGCGAAAAAGCCATCAATAACAATAACAACGAAAATCGATTTCACCACGGAACTCGTCACACGCTGTCCCAACGACTCGGCACTTCCACCAACTTTCATACCTTCAACCGATGCAATAATGCCGATGATCAATGCCATGAACGGAGCTTTGATAAGGCCCGCAAAATAAGTGGTTGTATAAACCGCGTCGTTCAAGCGTGTTATAAAAGCTTCATAAGAAATATTGGAATAAAGATTGGCAACAACTCCCGCTCCCACCAATGCAGCAAGATCGGAAATCACTGTCAACAATGGCAAAATAATTGCCAAAGCAACAAGACGCGGAAAAATTAAAACACCTATCGGGTTTAGGCCCATAACTTTCAATGCATCGGTTTCTTCACGCATTTTCATGGAACCGATTTCGGCCGTTATGGCACTTCCCGAGCGACCCGCGATCATAATTGCGGTTAAAAGCACACCAAGTTCACGAAAAACCAGAATACCAACCAGATCAACAACAAAGATTTCTGCTCCGAAAAGCCGCAACTGGAATGCCCCTTGTTGGGCAATAATGGCACCGACAATGAAAGACATTAAAACGATGATCGGAACCGCACCAACGCCCATCCTGTCAATCTGCGTCACAACTGCTGGTAAACTTACACCGGAACCCCGCCCCTTTTTCATCTGTGAGCCACGAATCGTTGCACCCAGAATATCCATCGCAAGCAAAAAATCGTGGTAACTATTGATTACCCGTTCACCCAAGGTAGAAAAAAAGCGGATATATGCAGGCAGCTTCGGTTCGTTAATTGTATCATCTTTGTTAGAAAAACTTTTTCCAACGGTGATCAGAAGTGAATGCCAGGATTCTTTTGTGCCTGTCAGTTCAACGTCAATGTTGCGCTCTTTCAATTTGACATAAAGTCGTTCCAAAACCCAAGCGCCAGCAGTATCAAGAGAATCAAGGCTGGAAGCGTCGAGAACTGCCTTGCTACATTGGACACTTTCGAGCTCACGTAAATCATCGTCGATTAAATAGACGGTATGAGTGTTCCACACGCCGCCACACAGAACCGACAAAATGCCATCGTGAATATCGTGTTTCACAATGGCCGGTTTTTTCTGTGCTTTTCCCTTCGACTTTATGCGATCACTCATCCAACCCGTCCGTCACCCGTTGAAACGTCGATTCATTTCATTACAATCATAAATATCATTCAGAAAGATTAATGTGTCATTAACCATAAAATATTTGCCTATAACACATTCGTGTAAGATGCATCTTCCTGTGAATCATGACACAAGCATTTCGTTGGATTATAGTCGAAATATGACGAAAGAAAGCGTGGGCATTTAAAGCAAGAAACGAAACAAATATAAAAATTTGTTTTTTCCGTTTTAATTTGACCGTTTTAATTTGTATGAAAGTTTAACATGGATCTCGGACTTAACAAACGTAAAGCAATAATATGTGCTTCCAGCAAAGGTCTTGGAAAAGCTTGCGCAATAGCTCTGGCCCGCGAGGGATGTGATGTCGTCATTAATGGTCGACACGCTGATGAACTTCATAAAACAGCATTGGAAATTGAAAAACTTACAAGTGCAAAAGTAGTTGAAGTTACCGGTGATATTTCAACGCCGGATGGACAGCAACGAATCCTCGATAAATGCCCTGATCCGGATATCCTCGTTACCAATAATCACGGGCCACAATTTCGCGATTTTCGCGAGCTTGATCGCAAAGCAATTATCGACGCTGTTACGCAGAATATGGTAACGCCGATTGAACTGATAAAAGCTGTAATCGACAAGATGGTTGATAAAAAATTCGGACGTATTGTCAATATCACTTCGACGTCTGTCTATGTTCCCATTGCAGGCCTTGATCTTTCGTCCGGAGCACGTGCCGGTTTAACATCATTTCTTGCCGGAATTGCGCGAACAGTTGTTGCTGACAATGTCACAATTAACAATCTGCTGCCCGGACCGTTTTTAACCGACCGGCTGAAACATAGTTTTGAAGCTGCTTCAAAACATAATGGTGCTTCAATAGACGATATTATGAAAGAAAGACAAAATCGGAATCCGGCAAAACGATTTGGCAATCCCGATGAGTTCGGGCAGGCTTGTGCTTTTTTATGCTCTGAAAAATCCGGCTTTATTACCGGACAAAATTTGATCATTGATGGCGGTGCTTATTTAAGCGCTTTTTAAAATTTGGGTTAGCAAAATGGTAAAGAAAATTAAATCTCCCCGTCAGGAAGAACTCGAAGAAGCTGCACTCTTTTATCACCGTTATCCAAGCCCAGGAAAACTGGAGATACACCCCACAACCCCGCTTGGAAACCAGCGTGATCTCGCACTTGCCTATTCTCCGGGGGTGGCGGCTCCTTGCGAAGCAATCCATGATGATCCAAAAACTGCGGCCGAATACACTGCGCGTTCCAATCTTGTTGCCGTAGTCTCGAACGGTACAGCGGTTCTGGGCCTCGGCAATATCGGGCCACTTGCTGCAAAACCCGTTATGGAAGGGAAAGCCGTTCTATTCAAAAAATTCGCAAATATTGATGTTTTCGATATCGAGATCAAAGCGACCGACATCCCCCATATTGTCAACACAGTGGCCGCTTTGGAGCCGACATTCGGCGGAATCAATCTGGAAGATATAAAAGCGCCTGAATGCTTCGAGGTTGAAGAACAACTCAGAGCAAAAATGAATATTCCTGTATTCCACGATGATCAGCATGGCACCGCCATTATCGTGGGAGCGGCTGTTATCAACGGCCTTGAACTTGCACATAAAAAAATTGAAGACGTAAAAATCGTCGCTTCCGGTGCAGGGGCCGCTGCCCTTGCCTGTCTTAATCTGCTTGTCCGCCTTGGCGCAAAAAAAGAAAATATCTGGGTGAGCGATCTCGAAGGAGTGGTTTATGAAGGGCGTGAAGCCTTAATGGATCGCTGGAAAAGCGTCTACGCGCAAAAAACCGATGCCCGTAAACTCGACGACATCATTGGCGGCGCGGACATATTTCTGGGTGTATCTGCCGGTAATGTTCTAAAGCCAGAAATGGTAGCAAAAATGGCTAAAACGCCACTTATTCTTGCTCTTGCCAATCCAACACCGGAAATTATGCCTGAAGACGCCCGAAAAGCGCGGTCTGATGCGATGATCTGCACGGGTCGTTCGGACTATCCTAATCAGGTCAATAATGTGTTGTGCTTTCCCTATATTTTTCGCGGAGCACTTGATGTTGGTGCCACAGCTATCAATGAAGAGATGAAGGCAGCGGCTGTTTATGCGATTGCTGCTTTGGCAAAAGAAGAACCTTCCGATGTCGCTGCCCGCGCCTATTCCGGCGAGGCTTTAAGCTTTGGCCCGAATTATCTTATCCCCTCTCCTTTTGATCCGCGTCTCATCCTACGCATTGCGCCGGCGGTTGCTAAAGCGGCGATGAAATCGGGTGTCGCGACACGGCCAATCACAGATATGAATGCTTATCTTGATAAGTTGAACCGTTTCGTTTTCCGCTCCGGACTTATTATGAAGCCGGTTTTCGCTGCTGCAAAATCTGCCGAGCATAAACGCGTTATCTATGCAGATGGTGAAGACGAGCGCGTACTTCGTGCTGCACAAATTGTTCTTGAAGACCAAACCGCAACGCCAATTCTGATTGGCCGACCTGATGTTGTCGAGGCGAGATTGAAACGTTTCGGTTTGCGTATCAGACCTAATGTCGATTTCGAACTTATCAATCCGCAAGATGACCCCCGTTATCGTGATTATGTGGATCTATTTCTTCACTATACCGGCCGGCGTGGTGTTACTCCGGAAGCGGCCAAAACAATTGTTCGCACCTCCACGACAGCAATTGCAGCCCTTGCCGTGATGCGCGACGAGGCAGACGCAATGATATGCGGGCTTGGCGGCAGATTCGGAAGGAACCTCCAGCTTGTAGAACAGGTTATCGGGCTTGAAAAAAATATTGGCCAATTTTCTGCTTTGAGCCTGTTGATCTCGCAGCGTGGAACACTGTTTCTGACTGATACTTATGTTAACACCGATCCCACCGCCGAACAGATCGTAGAAATGGCAGCTCTCGCAGCCGAAGAGGTTCGCGGGTTCGGGATTGAACCGAAAGTTGCTCTTCTCTCACATTCCAATTTTGGCTCGAAAGACACAGAGTCGGCGAAGAAAATGCGCCGAGCTTCCGAACTTCTTGCCGAACGTTATCCTGATCTTGAATCGGATGGAGAAATGCATGGTGACGCAGCCCTTTCGCAAATTTTGCGCGACCGTGTTTTCCCGGGCTCCCGCTTGAAGGGCGAAGCAAATCTTCTCGTATTCCCGAATCTTGATGCCGCCAACATCACACTCAATGTTGTAAAAAACCTGACTGATGCACTTCACGTCGGGCCGATATTGTTAGGTCCGGCGAAACCGGCACATATCCTGACCACATCGGTTACCTCTCGCGGTGTGGTCAATATGACAGCATTGGCGGTTCTTGAAGCGAATACAAAAAAGAATCAGAAACGCATTAAACAAGGATGAACCGGAAAACAGGGATAAACCGGTCGATTTTTAACCGATTTATCTGTTTTTGTTGTTATTTTGCCTCTTTTTCCAAAAACAAGCCAAAATAGAACCGGCTTAGCAGTGGAAGAGACGGAATATTGTTTCCGGGAAGCATTAAGAAATGCTAATTCTGCTTTAAGTCTTTTTTTTAACCAAGAAAGACGCTAGATAGATTCGCTGAAGGCCGATTGATGGCCGTAACTAGTAAAAGGAATTGCACATTGTCCTCTACGTTTGACAAAGTTGCCGACATCATCGCTGAAACAAGCGAGATTGATCGCAATACAATTACGCCGGAAAGCCACACCATCGACGATCTGGGTATTGATAGTCTGGACTTTCTGGATATTGTTTTTGCTATAGATAAAGCTTTCGGTATAAAAATACCGCTAGAGCAGTGGACACAGGAAGTTAACGAAGGCAAAGTCGAGACAGATGAATATTTTGTCCTTAAAAATCTTTGTGCCAAAATTGACGAACTTGTTGCCGCCAAAAATAACGCCGGATAATCCTGTATAATGCAAAAAAACCATTCTGTCGTCATCACCGGTATAGGTCTCATAAGTTCTCTGGGTGAAGGTGTTGAAAAGCACTGGGAACTGTTAAATACATCTCCCCTTGCCCCGCATATTGATGCAGAGAACTTTGCCCCTTACACTGTTCATGCTCTGGGGGAAGTTGACTGGAGTCAGCAAATCCCGAAGCGGAGCGATCAGCGACAGATGGAAACCTGGCAAAGGTTGGGAACTTATGCTGCCGGTCTTGCTCTTGAAGATGCGGGAGTCAAAGGTGATCTGGATGTAACTTCGACCATGGATATGATCGTTGGTGCAGGCGGCGGTGAGCGTGATATCAATGTTGATGTCGAAATACTCAACAAAGGTCGCACAACAAAAGATCGTGGCATCATGCTGAATGAAACTCTATCAACTGAGTTGCGTCCGACACTTTTTCTTGCTCAATTATCCAATCTTTTGGCCGGAAATATTTCGATTGTCCACAAAGTTATCGGTTCTTCCCGCAGTTTCATGGGGGAAGAAGGAAGCGGTCTTGCTGCTTTTATGGTGGCAATTGCAAGGATTCGGTCTGGTCAGAGCACACATGCTCTTGTCGGCGGTTCTTACAATGCCCAGCATTATGATATGCTTTTGGGGCAAGGATTAGGGCAACTTTTGAAGCAGGACGGCTGGTCGCCTGTCTGGCAGCGTGAGAACTGTGAGGGTGGTGGTCTTATAACCGGCTCGGGTGGCGTTTTCCTGGTGCTCGAGAGTTTGGAATATGCCAAAAAACGCGGCGCAAAAATCTACGCTATTATTTCAGATTTTGTGGCAGACCAGACGAACCGTAAAAAGATAGCTCTCGAAAAGACATTGGAAACAATGTTGGAACATGTCAATGGAACAACCGGCGAAACAGCCAATTCAGAAAGAAACAACTTGGTTGTATCGGGTGCTTCTGGCGTAAAAGGCGTAACGGGAACGGAAAAAGCCTTTTGGGATAAAAGCAAGCTTGCCTATCGTGGTGTATCAACTTTGTTTGGCCATTGGCGTGAAGCGCAATTTCCGCTCGCGTTAGCATTGGGTGCAATGGCAGTAAAGAAAAGACAAGCTTTCAAAGCATTGAGCAATGATGAGAAACCGGTCAACAATATTGATAGCGTTATCGTTTCAACTGTCGGTGCGACAAGAGCTGAAGGCATGGCAAGACTTATAGCTGGCTAAAGGATTTGTAATGGACAAATATACCGATCATCTGGGGCGGCCACTTGTCGCAATTACAGGAGCTGGTGTCATCAGCTCTCTCGGTCAGGGAAAGAAAGAAAACTGGGAAAAACTTGTTAATGGTGTGAGCGGTATTCATCGCATCACACGTTTTCCGGTTGAAGGTTTGACAACGCAAATTGCCGGTACAGTAGATTTTCTTGAAGAAAGTCACATTGGTGCTTCGGCATTATCGGAGAAACTCGCAACCATTGCTGCAAATGAAGCAATCAGCGAAGCAGGACTTGATGAAACTGCCTTTAATGGGCCATTGTTTCTGGCAGCACCGCCCGTTGAACTTGACTGGAAATCGCGTTTTGCGCTTGATGACGAAGTTGATCGCCAAAAAAGTCCGTCTTATCAAGCATTTCTGGAAGTCTGTGCAAAAAATCCTCATCAACGTTTTTTTGAAACAACACAATTCGGATATATTGCGGAACGCTTGAAAGACCGGTTCGGAACCGTTGGCCTTCCGGTTACCTTGTCAACAGCTTGTGCCTCAGGTGCAACGGCGATACAACTCGGCGTCGAAGCAATAAGACGTGGTGAAACCGATCGTGCACTGACAATCGGTACAGATGGTTCGGTTTCGGCTGAAGCACTGATACGGTTTTCGTTGTTGTCTGCCCTGTCTACACAAAACCAGATTCCGGAAAAAGCGTCAAAACCGTTTAGCAAAGGCCGTGACGGTTTTGTCATGGCAGAAGGTTCTGGAGCACTCGTCCTTGAATCGCTTGAAAGTGCCTTGAAACGCGGAGCGAAGGTTTTGGGATTTCTTGCAGGATGTGGTGAAACTGCTGACGACTTTCACCGTACACGTTCAAAACCTGATGCGTCTCCTGCTACTGCATCTATGCGCAAAGCATTGGAAGATGCGGGCATCGGTATTGATGACGTTGATTATATCAACGCTCATGGAACCTCGACGCCAGAAAATGAAAAGATGGAATATCTGGCCTTATCAAATGTGTTTGGCGACCATATTGAAAAAGTTCCTGTTTCATCAAACAAGTCGATGATCGGTCATACCTTGACCGCCGCCGGAGCAATCGAAGCTGTGTTTTCACTCCTGACTATCAGAACAGGGATTATGCCTCCGACAATCAATTATGACGAACCGGATCCGGCAATTCCACTTGATGTGGTGCCGAACAAATGCCGAAAAGCGAAGGTAACGTCCGTGCTTTCGAACTCATTCGGATTTGGTGGACAGAACGAAAGTCTTGTTGTCAGAGCGTATAACGGATAACTCGCAGTTTAGCAGTATTTTCCGGCAAATTTTTTTAAGAAGGAATAGTCATGCGCGCATTGCAATTGCTTGACGACAAACGTCTTGAATTAACCGAAATAGCTCCGCCGCCGGCTCCCGGAAACGGTGAAGTTACGGTTCAGATAAAGGCTGTGGCCCTCAATCACATCGATGTTTGGGGTTGGCGGGGCATGGCTTTTGCAAAACGCAAATTACCGCTTACAATTGGTGCAGAAGCATCCGGCATTGTGCAATCAATCGGTCCCGGCGTCGGTAATCTTCAAGTGGGACAGCTTGTATCTATATATGGAGCGAAAACCTGTGGACTGTGTAAAAACTGTCGGGAAGGACGGGACAATCTTTGCACGCATGTCAGTGGCGTTCACGGCTTTCATATTGACGGTTTTGCCTGTGAAGCTGTGAATTTACCGGCCCGATTGTTGGTACCGGCACCGCTTGATTGTGATGAGATTGACGCCGCAGTTGCTCCGATTACTTTCGGTACTGTCGAGCATATGCTTTTTGATAATGCAAAACTTCAGCCCGGTGAAACAATTCTCGTCCATGCTGGCGGATCCGGCATCGGCTCGGCTGCTATACAACTGGCAAAGCGTATGGGCTGTACAGTTTTTACAACAGTCGGCTCTGATGGAAAAATCGAAAAAGCAAAAGCTCTCGGCGCAGATGTTGTTATCAACTATCGCGACGATCGCTTTGAACATGTCGTACGTAAACTGACCAAGAAAAAGGGCGTCGACGTCGTTTTTGAACACGTCGGTGCTGACACTTGGGCCGGTTCTATGCTGTGTTTGAAACGCGGCGGTCGGCTTGTTACATGTGGTTCAACATCGGGTGTGTCAACCTCGATGAATTTGATGCAACTCTTCCAGCAGCAATTAAAAATTTTTGGTTCTTTCGGCTGTCGAATGGAAAATATGGCGAATGCCATGCAAAAAATGGCGCAAGGCATCGTTCATCCGGTTGTTGACACCATTGTCGATTTTGGAGACATTGAAAAAGCATTGAAACGGATGGAAAGTCGCGACGTGTTCGGTAAAATCATCCTGAAAATCAATTGATGCAGAAATTGCGTGTAAAGCTTATTCTTTTTCGTATCCGGACAAAATTGAAAGACTGGTGGGACTGGTCGTGGGCGCATTTTGTTGCCGGATTGATGTCGCTTATTCGCTATCTTCCTGCAAAAGCCGGCATCGGCTTTTTTGCATGGTTTGCCCGTACTGTCGGGCCATTGCTCCCACGTCATCAAATAGCACTGGATAATTTGCGAAAAGCCTATCCGGAAAAAGATCCCGAGTGGATCCGTAAAACTGCTCTTGAAATGTGGGAAAATATGGGGAGGCTGTTTGCCGAATATGTGTTTCTTGACAAAATTTTCGACTTTGATCCGAATGCGAAGAAGCCCGGACTGGTTGAAGTCGATGGAATCGATATTTTTGTCAGATTAAGGGATGAAAAAAAACCGCACATATTTTTTACAGCTCATACCGGTAATTTTGAACTGTTGCCTATTTGTGCCGCGACATTCGATCTTAACGTAACGGCACTTTTCCGTCCTCCCAATAACCCTTATATAGCGAAGCGTGTTTTGAAAGCACGGCGTACTGCTATGGGGCACCTCGTCCCGTCGAAAGCCGGTGCGGCATGGGCACTTGCAGGAAAGCTTGCCGAAGGTGAAGACGTCGGTATGTTGGTCGACCAGAAATTCCGCCGCGGCATAAAGGGAACTTTTTTTGGCAGACCTGTGAGAACCAATCCCTTATTGATCAAACTGGCCCGCCAATATGATTGTGATGTCTACCCTGCCCGCTCTATCCGCTTGTCTGGTGGGCGTTACCGTCTTGAACTTTACGAACGCATGGATTTGCCAAAAGATAAAGACGGTAATATTGATGAGGTCAAAGCAGCACAAAAGCTGAATGATACGGTTGAAGCATGGGTGCGTGAATATCCCGGACAATGGATGTGGTTTCATAAACGTTGGGACGATTGATTATTCCCGCTACCCACAAGTAAAAAATTGTGACAACTTTCCACTTTGTAGAAATTGCGGTTAATCAGCCAACAGCAATCACGAGTTAGCTGCGCCTTAAATTGTTGTGGTTTTGTGGGCGTTAAAAGGCAATGAAACGTCCAGTCAATGTGTCTATCTGCTGTTCTTTTCTTATTATTTAGCTATTCCCCGAATAGCTATCGTCCGACGGGCTTTCTATTGATTGGTATAGTCTGTTTTGGTCCGAGAATAAATTTTTCAAGACAGCTTTGAAAGAAATTTACTGACGTGAACAGCTTTTGGATTGTCGGAGTCACCGTTAAAAGGGGTGGTGTCACTATGCTGACGGCGGCGTGAACTAACATCAAAAAAATGTTTTAACGGACAGAGGATGAAATAAAATTCCGATCGCCTAGCTTAATCTTACATTCGGCCGCATCCTGCCAAATGATTAGCCGCATAAAAAAGCGTAATAGCGTTGAATTTCCGCCTCTGTTCCTCTCGGTTAACAGCTCATCGAACTGCATTTTGTATAAACCCCAATTGACCAGCAACTACGAACAAACATATGAGCTATTGCCGTAATAACCAAATGACGTTTTTACTCTACAAATTTTAAACGACACTCGATCACGTTAGAATTATCACGAAATAAAGAAGATTCCTGAGAAGATGCTAGCGCGATCAGCATGGACGAATAGTTATTTTGGTCAGCAAATCTAGTCGGCAACAGCGACCATGACGTCGGAAGATTTAATAACGGCTGCTGCTTGTTCCCCCACTTCTAACTTGAGATCATCAACGGCTTCATTCGTGATGGAGGCTGTTACCACTGCACCACCAATATCGATTTGGACATGGGCTGTTGTCGCACCTTTTTTAATAGCGACAATTTTACCTTTTAAAATATTGCGCGCACTGATCTTCATCATATGTTTCCTTTTCAGCTATGGTTTATTTATAACCATTTGGGTTCTTGACCTGAAAATTCCACATATCGGCGCACATTTTTTCCAAATCTTTTTCCGCTCGCCAATGAAGTTTTTCAAATGCCGTTGAAGGGTTGGCAAAAAATTCACCAATATCACCGGGACGCCTCGGCCCGACTTCATATTTGATTTTTTTGTTTGATATGTGTTCGAACGCCTTGATGACATCCATAACACTATAGCCGCGTCCACGCCCAAGATTGATGACGTCACAACCGGGGTGATCCAGTGTTTTCAATGCTCGCAAATGCCCTTCTGCCAAATCGCTTACATGAATATAATCACGCACCCCCGTCCCGTCTTCAGTGTCATAATCGTTCCCCCAGATCATGACTTTATCGCGTCGTCCTGATGCAACCTGTGCAATAATCGGCATAAGATTATTCGGTATGCCTTTCGGTTCTTCGCCGATCAATCCGCTTTCATCAGCCCCTACCGGATTGAAATAACGCAGAATCGAAAAAGCCCAGGTAGGGTCGCTCGCATAAAAATCACGCAACATATTTTCGACCGTCAATTTTGTTCGCCCATAGACGCTTACGGGATTAAGCGGATGCCTTTCATCATATGGAAGATATTTCGGTACACCATAAACGGTCGCAGTTGAGGAAAAAACCATCTTCTTGACGCCAGTCGATTTCATCGCCTGCAATAGTCTTAAACTACCCACAACGTTGCAATCATAGTATAGATCAGGCTGTTTTTCCGACTCGGCGACCGATTTCAGTCCGGCAAAATGGATGACAGCCTCACATTTATGATGGTCAAGGACATATTCGACAAAACTTCTGTCCCTCACATCACCAGATTCGTTAATCGGTGCTCGTCCGGTAATTTTTTCTATCCTGCGTAATACTTCCGGATGACTATTGTCGAAATTATCAAGAATAATGACACGATAACCCGCTTTTATAAGTGCGACGCAACAATGCGATCCAATGTAACCTGCACCACCCGTTACCAAAATATTCATAATGAAACCTATAAAACACGAGACGTGGAACTTTTATGAAAGAATTCTTTATCACTGACAAGACATGATTAATAATATTTTATAATGCTTTTTACTGCCTGAAAGATTTATAAAAATGGAACCATCCAAAAACATCAGCCGACTAATCCAAATCATGAAAGCTCTGCGCGATCCTAAATCTGGTTGTGCTTGGGATAAAGAACAGACGTTCAAAACCATTATCCCCTACACGATTGAAGAGGTCTACGAAGTCGTTGATGCGATCGACCGCAACGATCAATTTGACCTCTGTGAAGAGTTGGGAGACTTGCTTTTGCAAGTTGTTTATTATGCCCGGATGGCAGAAGAAGAAGGAAGCTTCGATTTTGGTGATGTTGTCTATGCAATAACGAAAAAAATGATCCGCCGCCATCCACACGTCTTCGGTTCGGAAGAACAGAAAAAAAGGGGACTAGTCAAAGGCGATTGGGATCGAATCAAAAAAGAAGAAAAAGCCGAACGGCTTCAAAAGCGCAAAGCAGCAAACCTCCCGGATGATACACCAACCGGCTTTCTCGCCGGGGTTAAAACTGCCCAACCGGTGGAAAAGGAAGCTGTCGCGTTACAAAAAAGAGCGGCGGAAGTCGGCTTTGACTGGACAGAGCCGACACCAATCTTTCACAAGATTGATGAGGAACTGTTGGAACTAAAAGAAGCACTGGAAACGGTTAACGAAGAAAATATACGTGATGAATTTGGCGACGTGTATTTTACCGTGCTCAATCTCGCAAGAAGACTTGGAATTGCGCCAGAGCAGGCATTAAAACAGGCCAATAACAAGTTCCGCTATCGGTTTAATTTTATTGAAGAGGCTTTGGCAAAACAAAACAAAAAGTTGGAAGACGCAAACCTTGACGAGATGGAAGATCTCTGGAACGAAGCCAAGCTGGAACAATATCAAAAGTCCGAAAAAAAAGGCGAACAATAGCATTGATCGAGCAATGGACCGGCAGAACTTAAATACGTTCATATTGATGACAGCTTAAAACGTTTTTCAACGGCGAAATGGAGACACACGCAATGAGCGACCGCAAGGAGCTACATGCTATTTCATTGCCCTTGGTCGCACTTATTTTTGAGCCATCTCCAGTTTGGCTTGAGCGACAGGCAGAATTTCCACTGACAGACCGCACCCGCATGCAGATGTCTGATTGGGGTTATTGAAAACGAAACCGGTATGCAATGTCGTTTCCTCGAAATCAATCTGTGTTCCCAAAAGAAACAGAGTTGCTTCACGCGACACATAGACGCGAGCACCGCCATCTTCAGCTACATCTGCATTTTCAATTGCAGATTTGGCAAGATCGACAGTGTACTCCATCCCAGCGCAACCGCCTTTTTTCACGCCTACGATGATTCCAGAAGCATCGTTATCTTGCATGATATCGCGAATACGCTTTTTGGCAGCGTCGGTCATTGTAATTACTGAAAATCCGGCCATTGAATAGATAATCCTTCAAACACTTTCGGCTAATTTGGTATTTTGAACGTTTGTCGTCAAGAGTTAGCCTCCTATATTGGAGGCGAATTGAATTCAGCCTTTGAATACCAAAACACCGAATTTGGTGCTAATAATTTTTACGTATAGATAGCTTAAAGTAGAATCTGAAAAATCCAAATGCGCCAATTCAATATTTTTAGTTTCACAATTTTTGTTCTTTTTTCCCTCATGTCTGCAACACACGCTGCTGACATAGAAAATGGAAAAATCGTCTTCAAACGTTGCGCAGCCTGCCATAATGCAGACAAACCCGATAATCGTATCGGTCCGACGCTTCAAGGTATCATTGGCCGCAAAGCAGGGTCACTTGAGGGCTATCGCTATTCGCCTGCAATGGTAAATGCCGGAAAAGATGGTCTCATCTGGACGAGAGAAACACTTATGACCTACCTTCACAATCCCCAAGGATTGGTCAAAGGAACGCGCATGGCATCAATCAGATTGAACAATGATTCGGATATTGACGACCTCATTGAATATTTAAAATCCGTGTTACCTCAGTCGGATAAAAAATAAGGAATGTGCGAGTTCATTGATGATTAAAAAAGATACAGGGCATTTTATTTTTCCTAATTTTTTTAAAGAATAAGGATTGTGGTCACACACAAGGTCGTATTGGGGTATTGATAAATGAATATCGCAATCTGCTGAATGTAACGACTTAAAAATCATCTTTCAAAAAAATCCGAAAGCACTTATCGCCCTCCGTTTTATAAGATCGCAGCGTGTCATAATGCCAATGCAATTCAGTCCAACACATTGATATTCAAAAATTTTTATATCGAATTCTATGTTGGACAGACTCGAGCGTAAAAAACAAATAAAAATCGCAAAACTAAAGTGCATAAAACCACTCTTCAACACGTCGTGGCTGATGAAAACCTAACGAATTTTCGCTGTTTTGTCCTTTTTTAAAAATTTTTCACTTGCCTTTATATCGTTAGTATTTTAGGCCTTCTTCACGGTTCGGAGCGTAGCGCAGTCCGGTAGCGCACTTGACTGGGGGTCAAGGGGTCGTGGGTTCGAATCCCGCCGCTCCGACCATTTTCCTTCTGCTAATTTTTCTGTTTAACTCGCATGAAATCTTGGGCGTTCGCGCAAAGTTGCGTTCGTCAATTGTCAGATCAGGAAACGACATCTGCTGACCTGCAATTTTGAAATTTAAAAAATCTTATAACTTTTCAGAATATTTTGGATGTATCCGGCGTTAAACCAAGCCAAGGTAAACAAAAAAAGCTCCGGAATATCCGGAGCTTTAAAACGCAGAATTTGGCAGTTACCCGCGTTGGTCATGCAATTTAACGGGGAAGCAATGTCTCACCCATCAAAAATTCGTCGATAGAGCGGGCAGCCTGGCGCCCTTCCCTGATTGCCCATACGACTAGTGATTGACCGCGTCTGACGTCACCGGCAGCAAATAGCTTATCCACACTGGTTTTATAGTTGTTGGTATCAGCCTGGACAGAGCGAGCTCCACGACGGTCGATTCGCAACTTCAGCCGATCGCCCAATTCGCTGCAAACGCCGGTCTCGAAGGGCCCTGCAAAACCGATCGCGATGAAAGCAAGATCAGCACGGATAAAAAATTCGGTTCCGGCAATCGGTTTGCGTTGTTCGTCAACATGGCAGCATTTAACATGCGTCAGCTCACCGTTTTCAGCTATGAATTCAAGGGTTGCAACCTGGAATTCACGTTCGGCCCCCTCGGCCTGACTTGTTGAAGTACGCATTTTGGTTGCCCAATAAGGCCAAACGCTAAGTTTGTCTTCTTTTGCTGGCGGCTGGGGGCGAATATCAAGTTGGGTGACTTTTACAGCACCTTGACGGAAAGCCGTGCCAATGCAGTCCGAAGCAGTATCACCGCCGCCCACAACTACAACGTGCTTTCCATCGGCTGTAATGGATGGTGAGGGCCAACCAACCGACTCGATATTTTCACGACCAACACGTTTATTCTGTTGCACAAGATAACACATAGCATCGTGTACACCGTGGAAATGAACACCCGGTATATCGATTTTGCGCGGAGTTTCCGAACCACCACAATAGAGAACAGCGTCATATTCGGCTAATAGGTCATCGACAGCTTTATCGACACCGATATTGACGCCGCAATAAAACGTTACCCCCTCGCCTTCCAATTGCTCGACGCGGCGATCAATATGATGTTTTTCCATTTTAAAGTCGGGAATACCGTAACGCAGAAGACCACCGGGGCGATTTTCACGCTCGTAAACATCAACCATATGGCCGGCACGTGCCAGTTGCTGGGCAGCAGCCAGTCCCGAAGGCCCCGACCCGATAACCGCAACTCTCTTTCCCGTCTTTGCCTCATTTGGCTGGGGCGCAAAAAAGCCGAGCGCAAATGCCTTGTCGGCGAGCGTTTGTTCAATCGTCTTGATGGTTACCGGCACGTCTTCAAGGTTCAGTGTGCAAGCTTCTTCACAAGGTGATGGACAAACCCTTCCGGTAAACTCGGGGAAATTGTTGGTCGACAAAAGATTGCTTATAGCTTCTTTCCAATTGCCCTTATAAACAAGGTCATTCCAATCGGGTATCTGGTTATTGACAGGACATCCTGTCGAACCATGACAGTAAGGAATGCCACAATCCATACAGCGTGCAGCCTGTTTTTGAACTTCTGCTTCGGACATCGGGATTGTAAATTCCCGAAAATGGCGGACGCGATCAGAGGCTGGCTGATACTTCTGAGATTGGCGATCTATTTCAAGAAAACCGGTTACTTTACCCATTTGTTATTTCCGTATCTGACTTTTGCATTTGAGATTGGGACTGCCGATTTTATTCGGCAGCCGTTTCCATGCGCATCTGTTCCATTTCTTCCAAAGCACGGCGATATTCGACCGGCATGATTTTTACGAATTTCGGACGGTATTGATCCCAATTATCAAGGATTTCTTTAGCCCGTTCGGATCCCGTATAGTGCAGATGATTTGCAATCATCTGTGCCAGACGTTCTTCATCATGATGCGTCATATTGGCCGACACATCGACACGTCCTTTATGCATAAGGTCGCCACCATGATGATGGAGCTTCTCAAGCATATCATCTTCTTCCGGAACCGGTTCAAGCTCGACCATTGCCATATTACATCTCTGGGCAAAATCTCCTGCCTCATCCAGCACATAGGCAACGCCTCCGGACATACCGGCGGCAAAATTGCGGCCTGTCTTGCCGATGACCACGACAACCCCGCCGGTCATGTATTCGCAACCATGATCGCCGACACCTTCAACGACAGCAGCAACGCCGGAATTGCGGACTGCAAAACGTTCACCCGCAACACCACGGAAATAACATTCTCCTTCGATGCCGCCATAGAGAACAGTGTTACCCACAATAATCGAGTCTTCGGCTACCACGTTACTGTCTTCCGGTGGCCGAACGATGATTCTTCCTCCCGAAAGCCCCTTGCCGACATAGTCGTTACCGTCACCGATAAGATCAAAAGTAACACCTCTGGCAAGAAAAGCACCAAACGACTGGCCTGCGGTACCTTTGAAGTGAATATTGATAGTGTTATCCGGCAGCCCCTTCTGACGATAACGCCTTGCAACTTCACCAGAAAGCATTGCGCCGACCGATCTGTCAACGTTACGTACAAGCGTTTCAAACTCTACCGACTTTTTGTTTTCCAGCGCCGGTGCAGCCTTTTCGATCAGTTTGCGATCAAGAACATCGTCAATCGGATGATGCTGGCGTTCAGTATGCCTTGTCTGTTTCTTTTCCGCATCCGGTTTATAAAATATCCGGCTGAAATCGAGGCCCTTGGCTTTCCAGTGGTCGATTGCGGGTTGCTTATCCAACAAATCAGACTGGCCGATAATGTCATCAAGCTTTTTGAACCCCATATGTGCCAGTATCGCGCGTACTTCTTCGGCTAGATAAAAGAAGAAGTTGATGACATGTTCCGGCGTTCCTTTAAAGCGCTTGCGCAATACAGGATCCTGCGTGGCAACGCCCGTCGGACATGTGTTTAAGTGACACTTGCGCATCATTACACAGCCGGCGGCTATGAGTGGTGCCGTTGCAAAACCGAATTCGTCGGCTCCGAGTAGCGCGCCAATGATAACATCGCGCCCTGTACGTAAACCGCCATCTACCTGCAATGCAACGCGAGAACGCAAGCCGTTGAGGACTAGAGTTTGCTGGGTTTCAGCAAGCCCCATTTCCCATGATGATCCAGCATTTCTGACCGAAGTCAAAGGCGAAGCGCCTGTGCCTCCATCATAACCGGAAATGGTGATATGGTCGGCACGTGCTTTGGCAACACCGGCTGCGACCGTTCCGACCCCCACTTCAGACACAAGTTTCACCGAAATATCTGCAAACTCGTTTACATTTTTCAAATCGAAGATGAGCTGTGCCAAATCTTCAATTGAATAAATATCATGGTGCGGAGGCGGCGAAATCAAGCCGACGCCTTGTGTCGAGTGACGCGTCTTTGCAATGATTGCATCGACTTTGTGTCCCGGTAATTGTCCACCTTCACCAGGCTTGGCACCTTGAGCCACTTTAATCTGGATGACATCGGCATTCACCAGATATTCGGCTGTAACGCCGAAGCGTCCGGAAGCGACTTGCTTGATGGCCGAACGTTCCGGATTTTTAGAACCATCCGGCAATGGATAGAGCCGATCGGGTTCCTCGCCACCTTCACCTGTATTGGATTTACCACCGATCTTATTCATCGCGCGAGCCAATGTTGTGTGCGCCTCGCGAGAAATCGAGCCAAACGACATAGCACCTGTCGAGAACCTCTTTACAATTTCGGCTGCCGGTTCGACATCCTCTATTGCGACCGTTTTTGCCCCGCGTTCTTCCGCACTCTTGATCTTGAAAAGACCACGAATAGTTTTGGCTCGCGCAGTTTCTCCATTAATACGTTGTGAATAAGCGGTGAAAAGCGCCGGATTGGACGTGCGCACCGAATGCTGCAAACTTGCAACTGCGTCGGGTGTCCAGATGTGGGCTTCACCACGCACACGATAGGCATATTCACCACCGACATCTAGCGAATGAAGAAGGACAGGATCATTACTGAATGCTGCCGTATGGCGTTTTACAGTTTCTGTCGCAATCTGGTCGAGATCGACACCTTCTATGGTGGTGGCTGTACCCGTGAAGAACCGGTCGACAAATGACTGTTTCAGGCCGACAGCATCAAAAATCTGGGCACCACAATAGGATTGGTAGGTCGATATCCCCATTTTGGACATGACCTTAAGCATGCCTTTACCAATCGACTTGATATAGCGGTAGATGACCTCGTGCTCTTCGACTTCCTTTGGAAATTCACCCCGTTCGAACATATCGTTCAAAGTGTCAAATGCGAGATATGGATTGATTGCTTCGGCGCCATAACCTGCAAGGCAGCAGAAATGGTGGATTTCTCGCGGCTCACCCGTTTCGACAACCAAACCGACAGACGTGCGCAAACCTTTTCTTATCAAGTGATGATGAACTGCGGCTGTCGCAAGCAACGCGGGAATCGGTATACGATCCGGCCCAATCTGCCGATCGGACAGAATGATAATGTTATAACCACCGTGGACTGCGGCTTCAGCTCGTTCACAAAGGCGTTCCAATGCACCTTCAAGCCCTTCTGCCCCTTCCTGAACTGAATAGGTGATATCGATTGTTTTTGTATCGAAATGATCTTCTGTCTGGCCGATTGCCCTGATTTTTTCGAGATCGCCGTTGGTCAGGATTGGCTGACGCACTTCCAATCGCTTGCGACGGGAGCTTCCGACCAAATCGAATATATTCGGACGTGGGCCGATGAAAGAAACCAGACTCATCACCAATTCTTCACGAATAGGATCGATGGGGGGATTGGTTACCTGAGCAAAATTCTGCTTGAAATAGGTATAAAGCAGTTTCGATTTGTCGGACATTGCAGAAATCGGCGTATCGACTCCCATTGAACCGATAGGCTCCTGCCCTGTCGTTGCCATTGGCGAAAGCAGAAATTTTTTATCTTCCTGAGTGTAGCCAAAAGCTTGTTGACGGTCGAGAAGCGAGACATCTTTACGAAGCGACCTTGGTTCAACCGGGGCAAGATCTTCCAGTATAAGCTGGGTATTATCAAGCCATTTCCGGTAAGGATGCTTCGACGCAATTTCCGACTTGATTTCTTCATCCGAAACGATGCGCCCCTCTTCCAGATTGATGAGCAACATCTTTCCCGGTTGCAGGCGCCATTTACGAATAATATGTTTTTCTTCAACAGGAATGACACCGGCTTCCGAAGCCATAATGACATAATCATTATCTGTTACAATATACCGCGCCGGACGAAGGCCATTACGATCAAGCGTCGCTCCAATCTGGCGACCGTCGGTGAAAGCAATTGCCGCGGGTCCGTCCCATGGTTCCATCAGTGCTGCATGATATTCATAGAATGAACGCCTTTCGACGTTCATCAGACTATTTCCTGCCCAGGCTTCCGGAATAAGCATCATCATTGCATGAGGGAGCGAATACCCTCCCTGACACAGAAATTCCAAAGCATTATCGAAACACGCAGTATCCGACTGGCCTTCGTAAGAAATAGGCCAGAGCTTGGAAATATCATTACCGAAAAGTTCGGAATCAACGGAAGCCTGACGAGCAGCCATCCAGTTAACGTTTCCCCTCAACGTATTGATTTCGCCATTGTGGGCGATCATCCGATATGGATGGGCAAGTTTCCAAGAAGGAAAAGTGTTTGTCGAAAAACGCTGGTGAACAAGTGCTAATGCACTTTCGAACCGTTCATCCTGCAAATCCTTATAATAGGCACCCACCTGAAAGGCCAGAAACATGCCTTTATAAATAACCGTGCGTGAAGATAGACACACAACATAAAAGCCATTATCGCGACCGCCAGTCTCATGAAAAATTCTATTTGAAATGACTTTTCTAAGCACAAAAAGACGGCGTTCAAAATCATCATCCGACTTGATTGACGGATCACGTCCAATGAACACCTGTCGATGAACCGGCTCTGTTGCAACAATTGCAGGAGCTTTCGATAGTGAGGAATTATCAACCGGCACATCACGAAAAGCGATAAAATGCTGCCCTTCAGATGCAATAACTTCTTTGACAATCTGCTCGATATGAGCCCGCATTGCCTCGTCGCGCGGCATAAATATATGACCGACAGCATACTGTCCGGCCTTTGGCAGTTCGACCCCCTGTTCGGCCATCACTTCACGAAAAAAGCGATCGGGTATCTGTACCAGTATGCCTGCACCGTCCCCCACCAGCGGATCCGCCCCGACCGCACCTCTATGGGTGAGGTTTTCAAGCATAAATAGCCCATCTTGAATAATTTTATGGGATTTCACATTTTTTAATTGGGCGATGAAGCCAACGCCACAAGCGTCATGTTCATTACGCGGACTATAAAGCCCTTGAGCAGAAGGAAGTCCATATGATGAACCAATACCTTCATTTGTCGATGATGACGTTATCGAACCGTTTTGAGTAATTTTATTACCTGAAATTACGCTATCCGACATTTAGAAAGCCCTTTTTCCAAAACCCAAACCCGAAATTTCGACAGAAAACGACAACATCTAGTCTTTTGGTCGCAAAAGAAACACTGTGAAATTTCACTTTAAATAAGCTATGTCAGAAAGGTTCTAAGTTTTCAACTATCAAAAACAAAAAATGAAATATTATTTCAATTATTTTAAATTATTTTTGTGATTATTTCGTTACTGAGTATTTTTGATTTCATTTGTTTTTATACGCTTATTAGGAGCGGTATGATATCAGTGCAATATTGAACTCAATCCCCGATGTCTTGCAATTTTTACAGTTATCTATAGTGTCTCGTAGTTTACGGTTTTATTTACCGTTCAAACCAACAACAATATTCTGAAATATTGTACAACGCACAACTTTTAAAGCGGCATGATCAGGCCAATAAAAGCCGTGGAAAAGTCTGCAAAAGCATATAAAATAATAAAAAGCGTGGGACACGCCTACACGCGCGTCCCACGCCAATAGTTATAAATTTTCGGGAATAATTATTCTGCCGCTTCGACTTCCATCTCATGTTTCGGCGTTTCATGTTTTGACATTTCGTGTTTTTGTACACGTTTATTCGTATTGGAAGCCTTCGATGTCTGCACCGCGATTTTCCGCGGCTTCATCTCTTCGGGAATTTCCCGTTTGAGTTCAATGTGAAGCAAACCGTTTTGTAGTTGTGCACCGACCACTTCAACATGATCCGCTAATTGGAAGCGACGTTCAAATGACCGGGAAGCTATTCCGCGATAGAGAAAATCACCTTCATCATTCTCTTCTTCACGAGATTTCTCGCCTTTAACAGTGAGTTGGTGACTTTGGGCTTCAATATCAATTTCATCTTCGGAAAAACCGGCAACCGCCATGGAAATCCGATAAGAATTTTCGCCCAACCGTTCGATATTGTAAGGCGGATAAGCTTGAACACTCTCCGGCTGTGTCATTGTATCAAACATATTGAACAAGCGGTCAAAACCGACAGTTGAACGATATAATGGTGAAAAATCTACTTGACGCATCATAATTGCCCTCCTTCAGAGCGACGAATGTTTGATTATTACGATCTCCTTAAAGGCAGACCCATATAACCAGCGACCCCGTATTGGCGATCGCATAGTTTATGTGGTTATTATTTTCTGATCTTTCAAGAGATAGTCCCATCCCAAAAAATCCCGTCAGTGAAAATCTTTTAAAAATGTTGAAGTAAGCCATTTTTTACCAATTGCGCTTCCCGAACCAACCGGTCAGCTTTTGACGTGTTGCGCCCCCCTTTTCACACGTGTTGCGACGTCACATAATGGTTTTTCTTCACGAACCGGACAATTTTTAGAACTATTCGTCGTACCTCAATCTTGAGGAAATGCTTTTTTAAATGTTACAATTTAAATGGATAGGCGAATTATCATGTAACAGAGAAAGCCCGAATAATTGCACTTGAACGCGTCAAAAGTCGAAAAGATACCTGATCTCCTCTTTTCGTCATTTATGGAAACGTCTGATAAAAGGCGTCTAGGCATCGTCAAGAACGTAAGAAAACATAATTTTCAAAAGGGAACTGTTGTTTTTCTACAAGGAATTACCGACAGTTCGCGGCGGTATAAAAACCTATTTTCCAAACTTGTTGATCGTGGTTTTTCCTATGCATCGTTTGAGTGGTATGGACAAGGAGCTTCCACCCCATCCGACGAAAAAGAGCGCGAAACTGCTCAACGCACATTTGATATTAACCGGCATATCGGTGATCTTAAGGAATTTCTTGACAAAATTGTCTATGCGGACTGCCCTCCGCCTTATTATTTTCTTGGTTATGATATCGGCTGTCTTATCGCGATCTCCAGCATTGATATTATCAACAACCAATGCAATCGCTTTCTCGGCATTTCACCTTTCTTCAGTCCTTTAGGTCATAAGATCGGTGGTTTTGAACACAAGATCAGCGAGATGATGAATGATTTCGGGCTCGGACATATAAAGTTGAGACAAGGGAAATCGATTTTTCAAAGTTACCACTTTAATAAAGGCTACTCCGACAACGGCGATCATAAGGAAGAGGATTTCGCCGTTCTTGACAGGAGATGGCTTGCCCATGTGTTTGACACTGCAATTTACGCAAAAGAACGCCTTGAAAAAAATGACCTTCGTTTTCCCGCTTTGTTTGTCATCGGACACAATGACAGATTGACCGATGCAAGCGAAGTCCGTCGCTTTTGTCATAATGTCAGGCTAGCCGATACAATCACACTTATTGGCGCCGGACACGACTTGTTAAATGATAAAGAAAATTACCAAAAACAGTTTTGGGCATTGTTCGACGCTTTCATTCCGGGAACCAACGCCTATGAAATCAATCATTGAGTATTGATAAGGCCGCCTCCAAAAGTTCGGGAGTTGCTGAAGCGATAATATTGCCGGCATCTTCAGCTTTTTTGCCGTTCCATTGTCTGATGATTCCACCCGCTTGTTCCACAATCGGAATGAGCGCGGTGATGTCATAAGGCTTCAAGTCTGTCTCGACCACTAAGTCGACAAAACCGGACGAGAGCATCGCAAAAGCATAACAATCCGCACTGTAACGAGTTAAACGGACTTTCTGTGAAAGTTTTTGAAACCGGCTTTGATTTTTCCCGTCGAAAAGTTCCGGAGCAGTCGTCATCATTGTCGCTTTATCAAGCAATTTACAATTGCTGACGGATAGTTTCTGGTGATCCCCGTCGTTTTCTGTGTAGAGGTAAGCGCCTTTGCCGCAACTATAATAAATTTCGCGTGTGAATGGCTGTGCCATCATACCGGCAACGGCCTTACCTTCCGTCTTCAAACCAACGAGACTACCCCACGTCGGCATACCTGTGATAAAAGAACGCGTCCCGTCAATCGGATCAATTACCCATAAATTGTTATTCAGCCCCGCGAGCGTTGGAAATTCCTCTCCCAAAATTCCATCATCAGGCCGTTCCCGATGAATATATTCTCTTAATGCAATTTCGGTTTCACGATCAGCAATTGTGACGGGGTCAAAGCCATTAAGGTCTTTGTTATCAATCGATAGTGGGTGTCGAAAAAAGGGGAGCGAAGTCTGTTCGACGATATCGGAGAGTTTTTTGAAAAATTCGAACCCCGGAAGATTGCTCATGCTTTTTCGACCACCCTAATTTCAAACAAAACTCAATGCAAATCATTTAACCCGTTTTTGTGCCAATTCTCAATGCTTAAGATAGACGGAAAATCATCGATCAGAGCGGCTTTTATAATCACGTGTGTCTTTTGCGTTATTATCCGGTGATATGTTTCCCGCAATTTTTTTAGAAAATTTACATAAATCGAAAACAAAAGCACCACTTCTCAAATTCCAACGGCTTCGGATTTATTCCGCTGCGGCTTTACAAACCATCAATTCTTGTTCAGGAAAGGCCATAAGGTCGGCAGAAAGAGCAATCAGATCACTCTGTAATATATCGAAATTAGTGTTGGCTTCGCGCGTAATCTCGTCGAGATACAGGCTTCTGTTTATTTCTATCTGCAAAGCATGGATGTTTTCGGATGGTCTACCATAATGGGTGGTAATAAAGCCACCCGAGTAAGGCCGATTAAGAGCGACCTGATAGCCTTTTCGACTCAAACATTCGGCTGCATATTCCACAAACGCATTGGCACAAGATTGTCCATTTTGATCACCCAGAATAAAATCCGGCTGCCCGCCTCCATCAAAAAACTTCAACTTTCCGGGCATCGAATGACAGTCGATAAGAACTGCAAATCCAAAACGATTTCTCATTGTACCAAGCTTGGCTGCAAGGTGGTCATGATAAGGAACATAGAGTTTTTCAATCCGCTCCATTGCATCATCAAGATGAATTCGGCCATTATATATTTGTACACCTGTCGCTACGATTTTCGGGATTGTTCCCAAACCCGCCAGAACCCGCATGGACGGCTTCGGGACAGATTCCGGTAAAGGTTCAAAAAACATATCGGGATCAAGCTCGTAACGCTCACGATTGACGTCAAGAAATGCACGGGGAAAATTTGCTGCCATAAAAGCTGCACCAAGACCGACGACCCCATTGAATAACAAGTCGACGTAGCTGTCTTCAGAAATACGGATCGTGAAATTATCAAGAACGGATTGTTCCAAAAAGCTTTTCGGATATATGCGACCGGAATGGGGGGAATTGAACAGAAACGGAACTCTGAGTTCAGCCGGCTCGCTATATTGGAACGCTGTGACACTCATTAAATCCATTTGAAAAACCTGCCAATCGTAAATCTTATTAAAACCAATCGTATATTTTATTAAAAAAGGTAAACCGACTGCCCTGTCATTCGCAACCACGAATTAACCATTATATAAAACAAACTCGTTCCGACAGCGTTTATCGCTTTTTTTACCAACCGGATTTATTGTATGAATAAGAGAGAGATAAGGTTCAAATTCTTATAAACAATTGTTGGACACTATAATGAAACGTATTTTGCTTGCCGAAGACGATAATGACATGCGTCGCTTTTTAGCAAAAGCCCTTGAACGGGCCGGTTACGAAGTTACCGATTTCGATAACGGTGCAAGCGCTTATGAACGGCTGCAAGAAGAGCCATTCTCACTTCTCCTGACCGATATCGTTATGCCGGAAATGGATGGCATTGAGCTTGCTCGCCGTGCTACTGAAATTGATCCGGATTTGCGGGTTATGTTTATTACCGGATTTGCCGCTGTTGCGCTGAATTCCGATAGCAACACCCCTCGTGACGCAAAAGTTTTGTCCAAACCGTTCCATTTGCGCGAACTTGTCTCGGAAGTCGAGAAAATGTTGATTGCAGCTTGATAGACCGGTTTTTGAAATCATCATTTTCGTCAAATTTTAGATTATTTTTTATAAAAAAGCATTGACCTCACGGTTTTGTTGTGGTGTATGCAACAGCGTCAGATGGGCGTGTAGCTCAGAGGGAGAGCACTACATTGACATTGTAGGGGTCACAGGTTCAATCCCTGTCACGCCCACCATCTGTTTTCCAAATAAAGGGTGTATTTTTAACTGACCGTCTAAATCCGGTTTTCCGGTAATTTCGGCTTATAGGTCAGAGTGTTAAAAGCCAGACCGTTTACTCATGCTTCGCATCTGTTTGAGGCAATATGAGGTCATCAGATCATCTGTTCCTCCCTTCCCCCGGTCTTGCCCCATTGAACAAAAACTGTTTGAAACTTCGCTTTTAATTCCGGATTAAACTGGGCTTCGAGAAAAATCGGAATTAGCATCCTCCCAAAAAACCGATTCTTTAAAACAAGCATCTTTCAATTACGGCGCAGTTTCCGGAACGCCGCTGTTCCGATGAAAAATGATCGAACGCTCTCCTTCAAACGCGACATGAATGTCAATCGGGAAGCGGACCGTTCCTCCATTCGTTATAAAATGAAAATCATCCGGAAAACGAACCCATTCCAGCACCCTGCATGCGACAAAATGAACCCCATGAACAAGATAACCGCTTTGCCGATAAATTTTCCTGTTCTGCGAACTTGCCTTGAAAAATCATTAAAATCGCTTCCAAGGAAATGCATCAACAAATTTCGTTTTCCGTCCATGCCGTTGGAAACTACCAATAATCTTGCCCCCATTCATTAGAGCACAACGAGTTCGGTTTAAGTTTTAAAAAAATGGCCTATGCTCATCCCTATACATCCGGTAGGATGAGCTTAAAAAATTCACTTTGAATCGGGATAACGATCCACGGGGTGGGAACCTTTGAATATCAATTTTACAAAATAAGAGAACCCCAAATTTTATTGATTCATCGAGATATTTAACATTCAAAAATTTAATTCTGTGTGCTGAAAAGATTGTCGTAAAGCCGCTCTTTCAATTTCTGTTCAATCTCCGGATTGTATCAAAAGAGAAAAATAGAAAAAATCGAGCCGATAACAAATGCCAAGGCTAGGAAAAAACAATCCCCATCTCACCGCAACAGCAAGTCACCTTGGCCGATACTTGCGACGGATTAACACAGCAATACTCGATATATCGGCTCACAATAAATTAAATATCGGCTCACAATGAACTAAATTATCTTGTTCGTTGACTTAGCGGGCTCGATCAAGAACTCTCTTACATTCTATCAATTCGAATAACGCCTCTTGAAGCAGTGTTTTATTGTCTTTGCCTTTTCCGATGCTACTTCCGCCCACTTCAGCATCAGAATCCGATTTCATAAAGCTGAATAACCCTTTTGATTGCTGTGGCTTTGCCGGCAGTGGTGTATTCTCGGCTTCTTCTTCTGCCTTTTTTTTCTGCGTAATTGCATCAATCGCCGCGATGTCACCATTGCCGAGTGCAATGACAAAGGCAATGCCATTTTCCTTCAACAAGCGCTGTGCACCCTTTATGGTGTAGCCTTGCTCATATAAAAGTTGTCGGATTCCTTTAAGCAAATCAACGTCTGCCGGTCGATAATAACGACGACCACCACCGCGTTTTAACGGCTTTATTTGTGAAAAACGTGTTTCCCAAAATCTCAAGACATGTTGTGGGAGATCCAACGCTTCAGCAACTTCACTAATTGTACGGAAAGCATCTGGACTTTTATCCATTTTTTGACCTTTGCCGACTAAAACCGACCTCTAACCCGATGTTGAACTTGACCCCTTCCAAATGAATCCTGTTAAGCTGCCAAGTGCTTCGGCGAACTCTGTGAATTCACCTATTTCTTATTACAGAACAGCCACTTATAAAAGACACTTTCACAGAACTGAAAAACAATAGTGTCGGGTCAGGACTTCTTTGAACGGTGACCATCCAAAATCTTTTTTTTCAAAACATTCGATGCTTTGAACGTCATAACGCGACGGGGTGAAATCGGTACTTCTTCACCAGTTTTCGGATTACGGCCAATGCGTTCTGTTTTATTGCGAACATGAAAAGTTGCAAATGAAGATAATTTTACAGTTTCACCCTTAACAATTGCATCACAAACTTCATCAAGGATCATTTCAACCAACGAAGCCGACTCTGTACGTGACAGGCCAACTTTCCTGCAAACGGCATCTGCCAAATCTGCACGCGTTACTGTGTTACCAGCCATAACAATCGCCTTCTTAAAATTGAAGCTAAAAAACTTATACGTAATATTCATTGCCGGTCAAGTTGCCGTAAGGTTACCAGCGGATAAGAATAGCTCCCCATGTGAATCCGCCGCCCATTGCCTCCAGCATGACCAGATCACCTTTTTTTATTCTACCATCATTAACAGCAACCGCAAGTGCCAAAGGCACTGACGCAGCCGATGTATTGCCATGTTGATCCACTGTAATGACAACTTTATGATCCGCAATACCGAGCTTTTTGGCAGATGCATCAATGATGCGTTTATTTGCCTGGTGAGGCACAAACCAGTCGAGTTCCGAAGGAGAAATACCGGTTGCGGAAAAGCACTCATCGACCACATCGGTGATCATGCCTACAGCGTGTTTGAATACTTCGCGTCCCTCCATTCGCAAATGGCCTGTCGTCTGCGTCGTCGACGGACCACCATCAACATAAAGCTTATCGACATATGCGCCATCAGAACGTTGTTTACATGCAAGGATGCCACGATCGCTGTTGGTACCGCTCTGATTTTCTACTGCTTCAAGAATAACGGCCCCTGCCCCGTCTCCGAAAAGTACGCAAGTTGAACGGTCATTCCAGTCAAGGATACGAGAAAAAGTTTCTGCACCGATTACAAGAACTCGCTTTGCCATGCCGCCTTTCAAATAAAGATCGGCAGTTGTCATTGCAAAAACGAAGCCTGAACATACAGCCTGCACATCGAAAGCAAAACCGTGCGACATTCCCAATGCATTCTGTATTTCAACAGCAGAAGCAGGAAATGTATGGTTAGGCGTTGCAGTTGCAAGAATTATACAATCAATATCGGCAACAGTAAGCCCCGCATTATCAAGCGCTGCCCGGGCGGCCGCGGCACCGAGTGAAACAGTTGTTTCATCTTTTCCGGCTATATAACGCTGGCGAATCCCTGTCCGTTGAACGATCCATGCATCGGATGTCTCGACAATGCCTTCAAGTTCGCTGTTTAACATTTTCTTTTTCGGCAGCGCACTTCCTATGCCACATATGGCAGATCGAATCATTCAGTTCTATCCTCAACCAGCGAATCAATATTCAGTCGTTCATACGTATAATTGCGTTCTCAATCATGCCCTGCATGGGTGCCACGCTCAAGAAGCTCGGGTTTTTTATCGTGAAAATGCCTCAAATCGGCTGCGATTTTCTCGAGAAGTTTATTGTTAACCATTTCATAGCCCACCCGTAAAGCAGAAGCAAACCCATCCGCATCGGTTCCGCCATGACTTTTGATAACAACCCCGTTAAGTCCGAGCAGTACACCACCATTCACACGCCCCGGATCCATTTTCTGTTTGAGCTGACGGAAAGCACTTATTGAAAAAAGGTAACCCAGTTTTGTCAACCACGAACTCGACATTGCCTCGCGTAAAATCTGTGCCATCTGGCGGGCTGTCCCTTCTGCCGCCTTCAATGCGATATTGCCCGAAAATCCTTCGGTAACAACGACATCCACAGTACCCTTTCCGATATCATTGCCTTCGACAAATCCCTTATATTCCAATCCATCCAGCCCGATTTCCCGCAACATCATGCCTGCTTGCTTGATTTCATCAAGACCTTTGACCTCTTCAACGCCTATGTTGAGCAATCCGACAGTTGGACGTTTGACATTATATAGTGCACGGAACATGCCGGCCCCCATCACAGCAAGATCAACAAGCTGATCTGACGAAGCACCGATTGTAGCGCCGATATCAAGGACAATACTTTCACCGCGTAATGTTGGCCATACGCCTGCAATACCGGGACGATCGGCCTCTTCCATCATTCTTAAACAAAAATAGGACATTGCCATCAACGCACCGGTGTTACCGGCTGACACGCACGCGTCTGCCTCACCGTTTTTTACAGCTTCAATCGCTTTCCACATAGATGATTTTCCACGGCCGTTCCGCAACGCCTGGCTGGGTTTTTCGTCCATACGGGTATAGGTTTCGGTTGCAATGAATGTCGAAGCGGAAGCAAGTTCCGGATAGCGCTTCAAGACTGGTTCTACTGCACTTGCAACACCGTAAAAAATAAAACGTATTTCAGGAAAACGTTTCTGCGCAATTGCTGCACCGGCAATTGTGATCTCCGGGCCAAAATCGCCGCCCATTGCATCCACAGAAATTCTGATCACTCTTAAATGTCCTATTAGTTTCTGATTTTATATAGAAAAGCATCGTTTCAGGACGATGCTTCGTGAAACTTTATGCCGAAAATACCGGTTTTAAGCCATTATACAACTATAAAAATCGTTTTTTTGGTGGCGTTGGTCATTTCAATTGTTTCAAAACGGCAAATGGCGATGACTGCTCCTCTTCTTTTTCCATATCTTCAATGTAATCGCCATGAACCCCTTCTTTTCGTGGATAGGGGTCTAATGAAAGTTCGAAAAACTCCTCAAGAAATGCACCTACATCTATTGTGTCGCCATGAAATACTTCCGGTGTATCCGGTCCTTCGGCATCGACAAAAACTTCTCCGGTATTTTCAAGCTCTTCATATTTTACAAGCTTTGATCCTTCGGGAACAAATACAGACTCAACTTCTTCCTCGACATGCTTGTGAAGTGGTTCAAGCGTTACGACACAGGCTTGCACGACTTCCGCCTCGAATTTGCCTTTGACGCGCACACCACGTTTTTTCCATGGACTGATGTGAACATCGGCACGAAAAGAATCTACACCTAAAAGACCATGATTTTCTTTCAGCTTTAGCCGTTCTTTTTCATCAGCTTCGATTTTTATTCGCACGCCCTTTACCGGAAGTGAACGGACATTAACCGGATAATGGATTGCAAACTTCATTATATGTTGTTCATTGTCGCTTGTGTGGTCATTATTGTGCATAATGCGCCTCGTATTGTAATTCGACTGCCTTTGTCGGGTCGGTTGTCCGTGCAATTTACCACTTTTGGCACCAAGTTCCGCACTTGAAACGCATCAAAAGCTCCGACATTTTAACATAGTCATTGTTAATAATTGCAACTTGGCAACGATGCAATCTATTGCAAACGGCTTTAAGGTGGTTTAGGCAAAAAGATTGAAAAATAATAATTCCCTGCCATGCGTTAGATGGAGATGTCATTGTTTCACACGATCCGCATTAAAACCCGAGCTAAGCATGGGTTACTTATCGGTTTAATGGCTGCAACTGCATTTACAATGAGTGGCTGTAAGTCTCATGATTTACTCAAGACAAGCCAAACCTATAACGAAGGCTATGTACTCGACGAGTCGGCACTTGCTTCCGTGCCAGTTGGCTCAAGTCGCGATCAGGTGTTACTTGCTCTTGGTTCGCCATCTATGACCGCGATGTATGACAACGAGGTTTTTTATTATATTTCGCAAACGCGTTATCGCGGTGCGCAATTCATGAAGCCTAAAATTGTTGATCGTAAGATACTTGCTATCTATTTCAACAAGAACGGACAGGTTGAACGAATTGCAAATTACGGCTTGCAGGATGGAAAGGTCTTCGACAGCATTTCGCAGACTACACCAACGGGTGGTCACGACCAATCATTCCTGTCACAGCTCATCAAAGGCTCGAAAGGCGTGCCGCAATTGCCTCAAACGGGCAGGTAAAATTTCCTACCCGGAAAGCTGTTTTTGACAAGAAAATAAGGCTTTCGTTACAATTACTGAAGACCGAAAAACATCAGATAAAAATAAAAGCTCTATCTTTCGATAGAGCTTTTTTAAAATATCGAATGCAATTTCAGCTTTTGCAACTTTATTAGTTGCGCAATTCTTTTGCCATTTTATCAAGAACAGCATTAACCATTCTCGGCTCTTCACCGTCGAAAAATGCTTTGGCAATATCCACATACTCGCTTATTGCAACTGCGATCGGTACATCTTTACGATTTTTTATTTCCCAAGCGCCCGCCCGCAATATAGCACGCAAAGTCGAGTCAATACGTGACAGTGGCCAATCCTCGGGCAAAAGCTGGCGGATCATCGGATCAAGTAGCCGTTGTTCATCCAATACACCTGCTATAATTGCGCGGAACCATTGTGGATCGGCTTCAAGATATTGCTCGCCATCGACTTCCTGTCCTAATCGATAAGTCTCGTATTCCGATGTTATTTCCAAAATTCCGGTGCCGGCAACGTCCATCTGATAAAGCGCCTGAACAGCAGCCAAACGTGCCGCGCCACGTTTATTGGCACGGCGCGACCCATTATGATTATTGGCAGAAGTATTACTCAACGATTTGCTCCGAACTTGGCTTTAAGCGCTATCATATGTAGCGCTGCCTCGGCAGCAAAACCACCTTTATTCTTTTTATCCGGCAACGCGCGAGCCCAAGCCTGTTTCTCGTTTTCAACGGTTATAATACCATTGCCGATAGCCAGCCGTTTGCGCACGCTCAGATCAGCAATACCACGGCATGATTCGTTGGACACAATCTCGAAATGATATGTTTCGCCCCTGATGACGCATCCCAATGCGACATAGCCGTCATATTTTCTTTCACTTTTTTCGGCAAAAGCAATAGCAGCCGGAATTTCCAATGCGCCCGGAACAGTTACAACATCAAAATCTGCATTTGCCGCTTTCAGTGTTTCTGTTGCACCTTTCAACAAGGCGTTGGAAATTTCATCATAAAAACGGGCTTCTACAATGAGTAAACGAGCCTTCTTCACATTTTTCTTTGTCATAATCTGATCCTATAACTCAATAATAGGGTTGACACTCTATGTCCCTCAAAGCCCATTATAAAAATAATGGTTGAGCCAATATCATTCCCTTTAGAACAGTTTTCAAAAATGCGAAAGCTGCTTTTCCTAAAATGATTTCATTGGAACGTTATTTGAAGACTTAAGATGCCGCAGTGAAAAAATATTTATTTTCAGCTTACCTGTTGAATTCGGAAAGACGCGCCGCATAACGCGCAAGCTGATCGATTTCGAGGTTGACACGATCACCCCTCTTACGTTCTCCCCAAGTTGTTACGTTGAGCGTATGACGAATAATCAGAACATCAAAGATGTTGTCTTTGACAGCATTGACCGTCAACGACGTCCCATCCAGTGCAACCGACCCTTTACGCGCTATAAAAGGAGATAATTCCCGAGGCGTCTCGAGTTTGAAACGTCTGGCGTCCCCCTCATCGGTTATGTCGGTTATTTCCGCCAAACCGTCAACATGACCGGAAACAAGATGGCCACCCATTTCGTCGCCAAGTTTCAAAGACCGTTCGAGATTGATATGCCGTCCAACTTTCCAGCTTGAAATATTGGTGAGCCTTAATGCCTCTTCCCAGGCTTCGACTGCAAACCACTGCATATTTTTTGCGTCGTCGGATTTTTCTACGACAGTCAGACATATGCCGGAACATGCGATAGAAGCTCCGATATCAATCGAGTTTATATCGTAATGGTTCGCGATCTTTAGTCGTAAACCTTCGTTAAGAGGTTCAATCCCGGCTATTTTTCCTATATCTGTCACTATTCCAGTAAACATTGAGGATGGTATCTCCATTCGTTATATATGTCTTCGCCAAATCTGGCCTTGTTGACCTTGTCAAAATGACCGAGATATTTTTCAAAATCCGGTGCGGGAATTCTATTCTTGCCCAATTCAATTGTTGAACGGAAAAGGACGATTTTGTCAACGTACTGCTTATCCAGAAAGGTACACGCAAGTCGAGTGCCCCCCTCAAGCAGAATGCTTGAAATATGATTATCAAACAAGACCGCAAGAATATCTTTCGGCGCTATCAAGCCGTTGCTGTCATCTAGCACAAAGATATTTACGCCTTTTTTCTCGAACGCTGCTATTTTTGTTTGATCAGCCTTTTTGCCGACAATCACCCAAGTTGGCAAAAACCTTGCTGTTTCAACCACTCGACAGTTGCCGTCGATTGCAAGCCTCCGATCAACAACCACGCGTACCGGCGAACGTTTTTCCAATCCCGGCAATCGGCAATCAAGTTCCGGATCATCCGTTATAACTGTGTTGCTTCCAACCATAATAGCATCGTTTTCCGCACGCATCATATGACTGACAGAATGCGATATTCCATTGCTGATCGAAACCTTCCGTTTGCCTAAAAGCCCGATACCACCATCTGCAGAGATTGCCATTTTTAGTGTTACTTCAGGGCGGGAAAGTTTCCTGTTTGCCAAATAAGCGCTTAATCCCTCAAAAGCATAGTCCGCCAACAGCCCTGTTTCGACAATAATGCCGGCATCCTCCAACATTTTGATGCCGCGTCCGGAAACTCTTTTATCAGGATCACAAAGTGAAATGACAACGCGTTTGACGCCAGCTTTTATCAGTGCATTTGCACATGGCGGAGTTTTCCCATAATGCGAACAGGGCTCAAGTGTCACATAGACTGTGCTGCCACGTGCATTCTCACCCGCCATTTGTAACGCTTGCGTTTCTGCATGTGGCCGGCCGCCAATTGCTGTCACTCCGTGACCTATGATCGTTTTGCCGTCACAGCTTACGATAAGTGCACCAACGGAAGGATTTTCGGCAGTTTCACCAATATGCCGATGAGCCAGACGGATGGCCGCGGCCATAAAGCGACGGTCGGTATTGTCGTCAGCCATTATTGGTGTTTTCTTTTTCGCCATTACGATCTGACAGCTCGTCAATTACATCGTGAAAATCACTGGCATTACGAAAATTGCGATAGACGGACGCAAAACGGATATAGGCGATGTCATCAATGCCTTTCAATGCTTCCATGACGAGGCGCCCTATCTCTTCGGATGGTATCTCGGGCTCGCCCGAACTCTCAAGCTGCCGGACAATACCGGATATTGCCCGTTCGACCCGTTCAGGGTCGACATTTCTTTTGCGCAACGCCACTTCAACCGAGCGCATCAGTTTGTCACGGTCAAAGGGGACATGGCGTCCGCTTTTCTTCGTAACCATCAACTCCCGCAACTGGACACGTTCAAAAGTAGTAAACCGCCCGCCGCATACGGGACATATGCGGCGGCGACGGATAACCGAACCATCTTCGGCCGGACGCGAGTCCTTTACCTGAGTATCTTCAGATTGACAGTAAGGACACCGCATTTTTTACTCCGTTCAAATAATCAGCCAAGATAAGGATATAGCGGGAAACGTTCAGTCAATGCTTGAACCTTTTCACGTACATGTGCCTCTACTGCAGCATTTCCCTCATCCGAATTTGCGGCCTTCAAACCATCAAGAACTTCCGAAATCAATTCACCGATTTCATCAAATTCCTTTTCGCCAAAACCGCGTGTTGTTCCTGCCGGTGTACCAAGTCTTACACCCGATGTAACAAACGGTTTTTCCGGATCAAACGGAATGCCATTTTTATTACATGTGATATGAGCCCTGCTCAAAGCACTTTCAGCGCGTTTCCCTGTCGCATTTTTAGGGCGCAAATCAACCAGCATTAAATGATTATCGGTGCCACCGGAAACAATATCAAGGCCATTCTTTATCAAACGGGCCGACAATGTTTTCGCATTGGCAACAACATTTTTTGCGTAAGTCTTGAAAGACGGGCGCAAAGCTTCGCCGAATGCGACAGCTTTCGCGGCAATAACGTGCATAAGCGGTCCGCCCTGTATACCGGGGAAGACAGCCGAATTAATCTTCTTTGCGATCTCTTCGTCATTCGTCAGAATCATGCCACCGCGTGGGCCGCGCAATGATTTATGGGTCGTCGAAGTGACAACATGCGCGTAAGGAACTGGCGAGGGATGAACACCTCCGGCCACAAGACCTGCGATGTGGGCCATATCAACCATCAGATAAGCACCAACTTCATCGGCAATCTCGCGAAACCGTTTCCAATCCCAAAAACGGGAATAGGCAGTACCGCCGGCAAGTATAAGCTTGGGTTTATTTTCGCGGGCGATACGGGCGACTTCATCCATATCTATTCGCTGGTCATCCCTTCTCACACCATAAGAAACGACATGAAACCACTTGCCGGACATATTGACAGGTGAGCCATGGGTTAAATGCCCGCCGGAATTGAGATCGAGCCCCATGAAAGTATCACCGGGTTTCAACAGCGCGAAAAATACTGCCTGATTCATTTGGCTGCCCGAATTCGGCTGCACATTCGCAAATGCAGCACCGAACAACTTCTTTGCACGCTCGATCGCCAAATTTTCAACAACATCAACATATTGGCAACCGCCATAATAGCGTTTTCCCGGATAACCTTCGGCATATTTATTGGTAAGAACCGATCCTTGTGCTTCAAGCACAGCACGTGATACGATATTTTCCGATGCAATCAATTCGATTTCATTACGCTGTCGGGAAAGCTCGCCGCGAATAGCATCAAAAACTTCAGAATCAGTTGTTTCAAGATCGTCATTAAAAAAACGCTTTTGCGTCGCATCCAGTTGGTCACTCATGGGAAAAAAGGTCCTATCAAAGAAAAAATAGCCGCTCATTGATTATCACAGCGTTGCGATATGTTAAACGCTTTCAATAGAATAGCCAACAACTCAGAAAAAATCTTCAGAAAAAAGTCGGTTTTAACCAATTTAAATTTACCAATGAAACGGACTAAGCCTGAAAAACCTGTAACTCTTCCTCCTGCGTTGTTTTATTAAGTTTTGTGACATCATAAAAAAAACTTTATTTTTTTGTGCGGTCATGCAGAATAACGCTTTCCTTTTCGGATTACATGGCTTCTCTTTCTCTGGCTTTTTCACAACGAAAAGCATTCAATTTTTTGATAAAATCTACATTCCAACGATAGGCATAAGATAATGCGGACAAAAGTCTTTATTGATGGAGAACACGGCACAACCGGTTTACAGATCAGAAAACGTCTGGCATCACGAAACGATCTTGAAGTTCTTTCGATTTCCGCGGAAGACCGCCACAATGAGACCGCCCGTCTTGAGCGGCTGAATGCTGCCGATATTGCAATTTTATGTTTGCCGGATGATGCTGCAATCGAGACGGTAAAAAGCATCGCCAACAATAAAAAACTGCGAATTATTGACAGTTCGACTGCTCACCGCATTTCTCCTCAATGGGTCTATGGATTTGCCGAATTGACGAAAGGTCAGTCGGAGAGGATAGAAGCCGCGCAATTCGTTGCTAATCCCGGTTGTTATCCGACAGGAGCTTTAAGCATTATCAGGCCGTTACGTGAAGCGGGTATCATGGCGGAAGACTTTCCTGTTTCGATCAATGCAGTGTCGGGCTACACCGGTGGCGGCAAAAAAATGATTGGACAAATGGAAGATCAATCTCGTGAAGACCGTATTACTGCAAACTATTTCATCTATGGTCTGAACCTTAGGCACAAACATGTGCCCGAAATTCGCGTCCATGGGAAACTGGCACAATCGCCAATCTTCGTACCAAGCGTCGGGCGATTTCCCCAAGGCATGATCGTGAACATTCCGTTGCACAATAAATTGCTCGAGAAAACTGTTTCGCTTACTGATCTGCGCTCTATTTTTAACGCTCATTATCACGAAAGCAAATTCGTGAAAGTTGCAAGTGAAGAAGAAAATAGCCGTTTGGCAAGGTTAGATGCCGAATTGCTCGCCAATACAGACGAATTGAAGATATTCGTGTTTGGTGACGAAAAAAATGGTCTCTTCAATATCTGTGCCGTACTCGATAATTTGGGTAAAGGTGCCTCTGGAGCGGCCGTTCAAAATCTTGACCTGATGATCGGCAAGAACCGTAAAGATTGAAAAAGCTGGTAATAACCTGACGAAAGACCGGTTAGATTACTGGCCGGTTCGGTTTTCAACGTGACAGGTCGGTTATACCGACCGGTTATCAATTCTCGTCTAAAAGCTTTTTTGATGCTTTTTCAACAGGATAGGCACCTTTTGTAGCACGCCAATGTGCAACTGCGAAAACCAACACCAAAAGCGCTACACCCTGATGTATCAATCCCCAGCTTATCGGTGCTTCAAGCAATAGTGTGATAATGCCGAAGATTGCCTGTACTACAATTGCCAAGAGTAAAAGCATTGCACGCCTTGCATGAGTTGTTCCGGAAGCGAGCTTTTCAACTTTGAGAGCGTGGACAAGTGCTGCCAGCAATAAAAGATAGGCAAAACAACGGTGAACAAATTGCACAGTGAGACGGTTTTCGAAAAAGTTACGCCATGTGGGCTGATCGGCAAGCAAACCTTCCGGAACCAGTTGTCCATCCATCAGCGGCCAAGTGTTATAAACTTTGCCAGCATGTAAACCTGCAACGAGAGCACCAAGATAAATCTGCACCAACACCATCACAACAAGCCAACCGGCAAACTTCTGGATGCTTCGATTGGCAGGTTTGTCGCTATAATCGGCAAGTCCTCTTGAAACATAGGTAACAAAAATCACAACGATACATGCAGTAACAAGGTGAATTGCCAAGCGATACTGGCTCACACTTGTCAAATCACTGGCTCCCAGACCAGAGGCAACCATCCACCAACCGATCGCCCCCTGAATAGCAATAATGACGGGGACGGCAATAAGCTGGGGAAGGAATGTTTTTTCTATCCGCTTTGTTGCCCAGAACCAGATAAGACCGAATAATGCGATGACACCGACGAGACGCGCCAATAGACGATGCGCCCATTCCCACCAGAATATTCCTTTGAATTGAGAAAGGGTCATTCCCTGATTGACCACTTTATATTGGGCAATCTGTTGGTATTTTTCGAATTCATCCTGCCATTCGGCTTCTCCGATTGGCGGAATGACACCATGCACGGGTTTCCATTCAGTAATTGACAGACCCGAGCCGGTTAAACGTGTGGCACCTCCGACAATGACAATCGCCAAACACAGAATGAGAACAGCATATAGCCAAATCTGTATCATCTTGCGATTGCGCGCCTGTCTGGCATTAGGCACGGTTTCATCAATTGCAGTCATTGTCATAACGAGACGCTTTCACTTTACAATATGCGCCGGTATTTTCCGGTTCTTTTTTCTATTGGTGCAGCAATGTTTCCAAGAAAACAAGGGTGTTGACCGCGACAAGCCGTCGCGTCTTCCGTCTTTATCAACTATCGACAAGCGTGAAAACCGGCAGAACGGAATATTCGGAAAATAAATTGCGCCAGTTTTCTTGATCTTTTATTTCATCCGAAGAAATAACAAGGCAGTCGCTCTGCCGGAATAGCTCTTCCACACCGAATTCCGGAACTTTCGACATCGCGATCAGAATGAAAGAATACTTCTCCTTCAAGCCTTTCAACATAGCGGGAATATCTCTTGAAAAGTCCCTGGCCCGAAGCAGACTTGCAATGCCCTGAGGCAGAATATCAACGCCTGTGTCATAATCATTGTAGATCACGTCCGAAATATCCGCGTCACCCGTTAACACATCGGTAAAACCACGGTGTGGACCAATCAGGTTCCCGATTTCATTGGTTGAAACATCGACAAGCAGAATGGCTGCTGCGTTTTTCTTTAACCCCATTGATAGGCGTGCAGATGATTGTGCCGCATCATTACCGACGATAGAAACAATTTGCGCATTGATCTCGAGTAAACGTTCCACCAATTCTTGTGGTTCAAAATGGTTATATTCAGTTGACGGATCCTGTTCGGCCGGAATCGGCCGATTTCCTTCCTGCACTACCGGCTTTTCATCAATTTTTCTATCATGGATAGCGATCTTTAAGCGTTTTCTAACCAACAGCGTGATGACCGACAGAAACAAAAAGACCAGAATTGTGAACACAGATATCGGTGTCCCGAAACGGCTAAAAAATGCTTGTTTTTCGATTCTGATCGGGTGGCTATTAACCACAATAGCCTGCCCGTTCATGAGCCCCGAAGCTTCTATTGTTTTGTCGTAATCATTCCAAATCGACTTCAGCTGTTTTTCAAACCTCTCAAAAATGTGATGACCGGGTTTAAGACCCGCTTCGCCTGCCGACTTCAATTCATCGCGCAAATTGTTTTCAATTCTGGTTGCAAGTTTTGCTTCGGTGTAAAGCCGTTTGACCGCCAAATTTATGTTATTTTCAAGTTCATCCTTCAGTTCGTTTTGTTCGGCCTTCATTGCTTTGATCTGAGGATGAACGCTACCCAAACGGTTTTCCATATGGGCTATGTCTGTGTTCAATTTGTCCAATTCGCCGGTCGTTCGTAAAACGGCAGGATCATTTGCGATAAATTCAAGCCCAAGTGGTGATTGGTCGTGTATTTTCAAGTCATTCAAGACTTCGATTGATGCATCTAAGCCGATGCGATTATTTATTGCATTTAAAAGCGAAGCGTAAAGTTCGGAATTGGTTTCCTGTCGGTTTGAACTTTTGAATGATTGATCAAAATCAGCAAAAGCCGACTGAAGAAGGTTGTTCCTCTTCTCGCGAATTGCAGCAATTTTACTTTGTGTTTTATCCGGAAAAGCTTTTGACAAATCATTCCGAAAGTCATCAAAATGTCTTTGTAAAAATGATTGCGCATAAGTCGGATTTTTATCAGCAAAGCTTAGCTCGATATAATCGCGGTATTCTTTTACAGAAAATGAACGACTGAATAGTTCGAAATTTTTTCCATTATGTTTTATGTCCGACAAACTTTCCATTGGCCGGGTAGCCGAACTGGATAGCAATAAGGATGTGATTTTATTTCGGGTGTTGTCGTCTAAAGAGGTTCCGTCTGTTTTTTGGACAGAAAATTCCAATGTCGCGACGTAAACCTCCGATTTCAAGAGACAATAGGCGACGGCCAGAACAAAACAAAATGCGGTAGCCAGCAAAATCAAAATAATATTTTGCTGATTCAAACACTTGAATTTTTCGTCCGTTCCGGCTTCTCTTGTCATTCCCGTTCAACTGGTAAAAGAGCGATGATTATCCAGATAGAACAGAAGGAGTAACTATCCCCTTAAAGAATCAAAATAAAACCGCCAAAAAGGCGGTTTTTTATCAAAACAATTCTGTCAACCGGCTGTATCAAGTGCCAATTGGGATGACCCGTCCATGTGATAAATGTCATCACGAAATTGGACGACCCCTTCTCCCGTTGACCAGGCAGAAATGTATACAAAATGAAGAGGAATCGGATCGGGAATGTTGATTGGCGTATTTTGCCGCGAAGCAATGACGGCTTCCATACGCTGTCTATCCCAACCCGGCGTATTTTTCAAAATCCAGACATTCAGATCCCGAATATTCTGAATGCGAATACAACCTGATGAATCAAAACGCATCAAACTGTTAAAAAGCGTCTGGATTGGCGTATCGTGCATATAAACCGAATAAGGATTGGCAAAATTGATTTTTGTAGAGGACATCGCGTTGATCTTGCCCGGATCCTGACGGAACATCATGCCTACAGCTTCGTCACTATGCCAATCAATGCTTTCCGGTGAGACTTCCTCACCACGGCTGTTGAATATGTGGATACTATTATCCGAAAGATAAGACGGGTTTTTCTGCATCAACGGAATAATATCTTTGCGAATAATCGACTTCGGCACAGTCCAAAACGGATTGAGAATGATCTGGCTGATTTTTGAATCCAATAGAGGCGTTTGCCGGTCTATTTTGCCGACAACAGCAGTATGACGTTGCACAACAACACCATTTTCAACGGCTTCAATCTGGGCAGCCGGAATATTGACCATGACAAAACGTTGTTCTTTCGATGTCATGTCTACTTTCGGTTTCAAACGGTCAACATTGATATGCAACTGGTTAAGGCGGGTCTGCGCATCGACATTCAACGATTTATACGTTGAATCACCGGTAACACCATCTGCCGGCAAACCATGACGGGCCTGAAAGCGTTTAACAGCGGCATCGACATAAGTATCGAAAGATTGAGACATGCCGACGCCGCTTTGAAGATCACCCGAGGCTGCAAGTCTCTGACGAAGTGCTATAACCGCAGGATGCGTTACACCAATTCGCAATTTCCCCTGTTCGGTCGGCACCCTTTGCCAACCACCGCGGCTCACGATATCTTCATACTGGGCAATTGCCCGTTGCGTATCTTCCACAGTTGCAAAACTCAAAACCGGCTGGTTTGACGCAACTTTTCCACCACCAGATGGACCAGCATCAAATTGATCGTCCCAGCGAGCTCTCCCTGACTGGGCAAACATCATATTATTTGCTTTGGCAACCAGAGGTGCACAGGATAAAGCTGCTACAGTCGCCAATGATTGCAAAAAGAACCTTCGGCCGATGAACGAGTTTTTGGCAGATGTCATATTTTTATGTGTCATTCTCAATTTTTCCAGGCATGCCTTTGCCGATAGCAAATCGACAGTCATGCTAAAAAATATTCAATGGAAGTATGATTGTGTTTTTCCAGACTGATACAATTTTGTGTCTTTATCATGTCTAAAGAAACAACGACCTTCAACATCTGGTATATATAGGGAGCTTCTCGTTAAAAATATGTAACTATAGTATTTTTTTGTTTTTCTTGAGAACAAGCATAACTTGAAACATGACAAAAAGAATTGCGACAAGAAAATGGAATATCGCGAGCCACGGAAACAGGATGAAATAGGAGCTATAGAGGGTAAAAGCGAGAGATTCGGTGATTGCCGCGAAAAACCACAAAATGATTCCCCAGAGCGACCCCATCCATAAACCAAGAGCCGCGATCGGATAAGTAACAGCAAGAACAACTGTTAAAACTTGCCAAAGCCATGGCATCCGGTCAATACGCCATAACTCGCCGGGAAATACGCCAACAAGCCGTATCCAATAAAAAATTGCAAACAGCAGAGCCACAATCGAAAGACAATGAAGAAAAATTGAATAAGCCGATGCTACCAGATCAGGTTTAACCACTTGGCGTAACTGGTTATCCATCAAATCTCCAATTCTTTCTCAACCGGCTGAAAATATGAATCGACAATTTCATCGGTTACACCGGCCAAGCTGTCGGGCTTCCAGTGCGGATCATTGTCTTTGTCAATCAGAACAGCCCGCACGCCCTCGTAAAAATCATGATTGTCCATCATGTGATGGGCAACCCTGTTTTCCACTTTCAAACAATCATCAAGGCCCAGTGGCTTACATTGCATCATTGAACGCCAGATGACCGCCAGACTTGTCGGAGAACGCTTCAATAAAGTGTCCAGCGTTTCCTTGGCAAATTCATTACCCTCATCTGCTTTTTGTTTTAATTGATTAAGAGAGGCTTCAAGCGAATCCGTTCCGAAACACTCGGCTATCAACGATCGCAAATCGGCAGAAGTTTCGTAGTTGACTTCAACTGCATATTTTTCGAGCGCCGGACGGGGATTGCCTTGTTCAATAATACTTGCGCGCAGATCTTCCAGATTTTCCTGAGAAACTGCGTGGGTTGCCAAACCGGTTTGCAAGCAATCTCCCCATTTACACCTTGCTCCGGTCAAAGCCATATACATGCCGAAATGGCCATTCAAACGCGACAGAAAGTCACCCGCACCAACGTCGGGGAAGAAACCGATTGCGCTTTCCGGCATAGCAAAAAGCGTATTTTCGGTCACTATGCGATGGGAACCGTGGACTGAAATACCAGCTCCTCCACCCATACATATACCATCGAGGATCGCAATATATGGCTTCGGAAAACGGCCGATATAACTGTCGAGCTTATATTCGGCTGAAAAATAATCATAAGCCGGACGACCCGCCTTGCCTTCCTTATAAGCGTAAACGACATCACCGCCCGAACAGAAGGATCGACCTTCGCCTTCTACGATTACACACAGAACATCGTCATCAGTTTCCCAACTTCGCAAAGCTTTTTCAATTGCCACAACCATGTTGAGGCTCAGCGCGTTCAAGGCATCGGGGCGTGTCAGCCGTACAATTCCTGCGCGACCTTCTTTCAAGAACGTGACCTCGCTCCCGCCACCAAAATCAAGTTGCATCGCCCAAAACTCCTTAGGAACACTGATAGGTTGCCGTTATTTAAATCATTATTGACTGTAAAATCAATCAACCTTGCCAAATAGGAGTCGATGGCGCCCTTAAAAATTAATATTTGGTAAATTTCTAGGCGTGATCGTCATGACTGCCGAGACGAGGAAATAGCTGCATAACCGCCCCTATGAGATAAATATATAAACCAGAAATTGTCATACCGATTTTTACCCAATCGGGTGCATCAAGCCTGTAACAGATGCCTATAATTCCCAATGCGCACCATATAAGAAAAATCGTGAGATTTAACGGACGCAATCTTGCTACCCGTACGGGATGTAGAAAATATATCGGCAGGAACGAGATAACAGCCGAAATCACAACAATGGTAAAGGCAGTCCATTCGCCGGGTTTTACGATAAACAACGTAAAAATCAACATATTCCAGACAACAGGAAAACCTTTAAAAAAGTTTTCTTTGGTTTTCATACCTGTATCGGCATAGTAAATTGCAGAAGATACCACAATGATAGCTCCCGACAGGAACGAAAGTCCCTCCCCCATGAAGCCGCTTTGATAAAGTGCGAATGCAGGTATGAGAACATAGGTCACATAATCGATAATATTGTCCAGAAGTTCGCCCGACCATGTGGGAAGAACATATTTGACTTGAAGTTTACGTGCAATCGGACCGTCAATGCCGTCGACCAACAATGCAAGTCCGAGCCAGCCAAACATTGCTGTCCATTGTTTTTCAGAAGCTGCGACCAACGACAAAAAGGCCAGAAATGATCCCGACGCGGTGAGCAGATGAACAGAAAATGCCCTTGCTTGCGGCATTGTTACTTTTTTATGCCGTAACTTTTCCGCACCACTCTTAATTTTGCCGGCAAGATTGTTTTTCAAAGTTAAATAGTCCCTCTTGTCAAATCTCGTTATCACATCTGTGTGTAAATTTTTAGGCTCGTTCTATCACTGATAACAAAAATTGAAACAATTGTTTGTAAATGCTGGATTGATCCACATATTGTGCTAACTTTAACGTCGGGTGGTTGAATATGTAATCTATCAGAAAGGTCTTGCTATGGTAGTAGCGCCGGTAAAAGAAAATGATACAAAAATAGCAATCATCGGTGCAGGGCCGGCAGGCATGATTTCTGCTCTTGCAGCTGCACAAAAAGGGTATCGGTCATTTCTCATCGGGCCTGATACCAATAAGAATGACCTTCGCACCACCGCGCTAATGATGCCCGCCATTAAAATTCTTGATTCGCTCGGCGTTTGGAAAGATTTGCAGGATAAAGCTGCTGCGCTTTCAACCATGCGAATCGTTGATGGCACAAAAAGACTTATTCGTAGTCCGGTCGTAAGTTTCCACTCTTCCGAAATCGGTGAAATAGCATTCGGCTATAATATGCCTAATGTCGAGCTTAACAACGCAATTAATAATGCAGTATCAAGCTCAAAACTGATCAAGCGACTGGATCAATCGGCAAAATCCATTGTCAATTCCGATGATCATGTAACGATCAATCTTGATGACGGTTCATCACTTGTCGTCAATGTTGTTGTTGCAGCCGATGGGAGAAACTCGAAGGCACGCATTGCTGCGGGAATTGATTGCCGTCAATGGAACTATCCACAAACAGCCGTCATACTGAGTTTTGCTCATGAGTTTCCTCACAATAATATTTCAACAGAATTTCACACTGAGGATGGTCCGTTCACACAAGTCCCGTTGCCTGGAAACAATTCAAGTCTGGTTTGGGTCCTCAATCCCGAGCGGGCAAACAGAATTCTTGGATTGGGTAAAGAAGCTCTTGGGCGAGCGATTGAAGAACGCATGCAAGCGATGCTTGGTAAAGTCACAGTCATTACGCCAGCGCAGGCATGGCCATTATCGGGTATCGTACCGAAGTCGTTTGCAACAAAACGGACAATTCTTGTCGGTGAAGCTGCCCATGTGTTTCCCCCGATTGGTGCACAAGGATTAAATCTCGGTGTTCGCGATGCGATCAATATGGTCAAAGCAATCGATAGTGACGGCCATGACGTCGGCAGCGATAAAGTCATGGAGAATTATAACAAATATCGCAAAACCGATATCTGGGTTCGTACCGGTTCCGTCCATGCACTCAATAGAGCTCTTCTTTCCGATATGTTACCTGCCCAATTTATTCGCAGTGCGGGTCTCGAACTACTACGAAACTTCGCACCTCTTAGAAATATTTTTATGCGTGAAGGCATGTATCCTGGAAACGGGTTTCGGGCGATTGCCAAAAGTTTTTGCCCTTCGCTCAAATAATTGCCGGTAAAATAAGACCGGATAGCTTTCTTTATCCGATGCAACTTTGATGGTATTTTCCAGCGGAAACTTGATTATGTTTATATGCATAAACGGGCTTTAAAGCCCCGTGAACAGCCAAATTGATAATTCACGACACTTCAATTCAAAGAAGGAGACATATGACTCAATCAACTGAAATCGATGGTACTCTCGTTGCCGCAGAAAGAAAAATAGTCGTTGATGGCAACCATTTTTTGCAAGTTGGTGCTTTGGTTTATCGTTTGCAAAAAAAAGCTGTCGAATTTCTGGTTATTACGAGCAGAGGTACCGGACGCTGGATTATACCGAAAGGTTGGCCAATGCCGGGACGCACGTTGTCACAGGCGGCACTTCAGGAAGCATATGAAGAAGCGGGCGTGCGAGGTATTGCCGAAACGGCTTCGATCGGATCCTATCAATATACAAAAACCGACATGCCGGGCGGAGAGAATGGAGATTTTACGGTCGACGTATTTGCGGTTCTCTATTCACATCAAGAAAAAAAGTGGCCGGAACGCGGTCAACGAATCTTTGAGTGGGTAAGCCCCGAAGAAGCGGCTCACCGAGTCGGCGAACCGCAATTGAAAAAACTTTTATTGGATTATCGCCCTCATTAAGACCATCTTTTTACGAGTGCATCATGCTAATGGAGCAGAATATCCGGCTAACGAAATCGTGGCTAAAAAATTACGCCGGTTAAATGATTCGCTCTTTCAATTTCCCTATCCTATCGTTCTATCAACGTTTTTTAAATTCGGCGTTTTATCCCGTTTATAATTCGCTCCAAATACAGTCACGTATTTTGCGGAAAAATAAAGCGCTGAATTTTATAGTCCCCGCTATTCACACATTGTCCACCGGAACGACTACTACATCTAGTTGTTTCAAGATTTGAACAAACGACGCCTTGACGTCAAATCTGTTTTGTTCTTTTATGCTGAAATGATGATGCATTGAAAAATGCACCACGTTCCAGATTTGTAATCATGCGTAATTTTGTGTGCAGTCAACAGGTATAATTGCGAGCATTTATGGCTCGCATTTTTGTTGTTTTGTGCACATAAAAACGTTCACAAAACGTTGTGTAAAACTTATGTGTTTATAGAAAATTTACTATATGTAGTCTTAAATGGGGACTAGATACACATGATATAGTTCGTGCGTCTTTTTTAAGAAAAAGATGCATTTTTTTGCACCGGAAGCCGGCAGATTGTTTTATCGATTTGTCACCGATTGGTGTCGTTGAAAAAATCAGGGGTTAAATCCTTTCCATACATTCTGTTTGGTGAAAAGGATTTAGAGAGGTTTGTACGCTGCCGCTATGGAGGCGAGGCAAACACAACATATTGAATAAGGACAGGCTATGAAGATCGCACGCCATTTCACAAAGGAGGGGCAATCGCCCTACACAGGAATTGAATTCCATAAGGCTACAAGTGAAATAAAAAATCCTAATGGTTCGATCGTTTTCCGGCTCGAAAATATCGATGTTCCGAGCCAATTCAGTCAGGTTGCAGCCGATATTCTGGCACAGAAATATTTTCGTAAAGCAGGCGTTCCTGCTGCATTGAAAAAGGTTGAGGAAAATGGTGTCCCTTCGTGGCTCTGGCGATCGGTCGCCGATGAAAAAGAACTGGCAAAAATTGCCGAAGACCGCCGCTATGGTTCTGAAATGGATGCGCGTCAGGTGTTTGACCGGCTTGCCGGAACGTGGACCTATTGGGGCTGGAAAGGCAAATATTTTGATACCGAGAGTGATGCTTTAGCATTCCATGACGAGCTTGCTTATATGCTCGCCACCCAACGCGTAGCACCAAATAGTCCGCAATGGTTCAACACGGGCCTCTTCTGGGCTTACGGCATTGATGGTCCAAGTCAGGGGCATTTTTATGTAGATTGGAAAACTGGCGAATTAACGAGATCGAAATCGTCATACGAACATCCACAACCTCATGCCTGTTTTATTCAGTCGGTTGCCGATGACCTCGTGAACGAGGGCGGCATTATGGATTTATGGGTGCGTGAAGCCCGTCTTTTCAAATACGGTTCCGGCACAGGTTCGAATTTTTCGCAATTGCGCGGCCAGGGCGAAAAGCTTTCCGGCGGTGGTAAGTCTTCCGGTTTGATGAGCTTTCTCAAAATTGGTGACAGAGCAGCCGGAGCGATCAAATCGGGTGGTACAACACGTCGTGCAGCCAAGATGGTTGTCGTTGATATCGATCATCCGGATATCGAAGCCTATATTGACTGGAAGGTGCACGAAGAACAAAAAGTAGCTGCTCTGGTTACCGGTTCCAAGATTGTCAAAAAACACCTCACAGCCATTATGAAAGCTTGCGTTAATTGCGAAGCTGATAATGGAGATTGTTTTGATCCCAATAAAAATCCTGCCTTGAAACGGGAAATCCGCGCTGCAAAAAAGGATCAGGTTCCGGAAAATTATATCCAACGTGTTATCCAGTTTGCGCGCCAAGGTTTCCGCGAAATGGAATTCGATACCTATGACACAGATTGGGATTCGGAAGCCTATCTTACTGTGTCAGGGCAAAATTCGAACAATTCTGTTTCTTTGAAAGACGAGTTTTTACGGGCTGTCGAAAAGGACGGCGACTGGAACCTTATTCGTCGTACAGATGGTAAAGTGCATAAAACAGTGCGTGCCCGCGATTTGTGGGATCGGATTTCTTATGCTGCATGGGCTTCGGCTGATCCGGGAGTCCATTTCAACACCACTATGAATGATTGGCATACGTCACCTGCCGAAGGGCCAATTCGCGCCTCGAATCCTTGTTCGGAATATATGTTCCTCGACGATACCGCCTGTAACCTTGCTTCGATCAATTTGTTGTCATACCGCAACCACGATGGTTCATATGATCTTGAAGCCTATGAACATAGCGTCCGTCTATGGACAATCGTTCTCGAAATATCGGTTATGATGGCGCAATTTCCATCAAAAGAAATTGCCAAAAGGTCTTATGAATACCGAACCCTCGGCCTTGGCTATGCCAATATCGGTGGTCTGTTGATGACATCGGGCATTCCTTATGATTCCGATAAAGGTCGTGCCATTTGTGGTGCATTGACCGCAATCATGACCGGCGTTGCCTATGCAACGTCAGCAGAAATGGCAAAGGAACTTGGAGCTTTCAAAGGTTACAAACCTAATAAAGACAATATGTTGCGTGTTATTCGCAACCACCGTCGTGCGGCCTATGGTGAAACTTCAGGCTATGAAGGACTGTCAGTCAATCCTGTCGCTTTAATTGCCAAAGACTGTCCCGACCAGAAAATGATTGAACGGGCTCGTAAAGCTTGGGACAAAGCTCTGGAACTCGGGAAACTTTATGGCTATCGCAATGCGCAAGCCACTGTTGTTGCTCCAACCGGAACAATCGGCCTTGTTATGGATTGCGATACAACCGGCATCGAGCCCGATTTTGCGTTGGTAAAATTCAAGAAGCTTGCCGGCGGCGGATATTTCAAAATTATCAATCGTGCAGTTCCTGAAGCTTTGCGGACACTCGGCTATTCGGAAAGCCAGATTGCGGAAATTGAGGCTTATGCAGTCGGCCACGGAAATATCAATCAGGCTCCGGCAATCAATCCGACGACATTAAAAGCCAAAGGCTTCACAGATGAGAAGATCGAAGTTCTGAACGAGGCGATGAAAAGTGCCTTCGATATCAAGTTCGTTTTCAACAAATGGACGTTGGGCGAGGATTTCTGCAAAAATGTTTTGAACTTCACCGAAGAACAACTTGATGACGTTTCATTTGAAATGTTGCCTGCTCTCGGTTTTTCGAAAAAAGATATCGAGGCTGCCAACCTTCATGTTTGCGGTGCAATGACTCTGGAAGGAGCCCCTCACCTCAAGCAGGAACATTATCCGGTGTTCGATTGTGCCAATGCTTGCGGTAAAATTGGCAAGCGTTACCTGTCTGTCGAAAGTCACATCCGCATGATGGCAGCGGCCCAGCCGTTTATTTCCGGCGCTATTTCAAAGACAATCAACATGCCTAACGATGCGACTGTTCAAGATTGTGCCAATGCCTACATGTTGTCATGGAAACTTGCACTAAAGGCCAATGCTCTTTATCGCGACGGCTCCAAATTATCCCAGCCGTTGAACTCTTCTCTCATTGCTGACGATGATGATGAAGATGCTGTCGATAATCTTATCGAGCAACCGGCGGCTGCGCGTACAGCAAAAGTCACTGAAAAGATCGTCGAAAAAGTTGTCGAAAAATATGTCCATGCACGCGAGAAATTGCCTAATCGCCGGCAGGGTTACACGCAAAAGGCAATAGTTGGCGGACATAAAGTCTACTTGAGAACCGGTGAATTCGGTGATGGCCGCTTGGGCGAGATCTTCATTGATATGCACAAGGAAGGCGCCGCTTTCCGCGCTATGATGAATAATTTTGCTATCGCTATTTCACTTGGCCTGCAATACGGCGTGCCGTTGGAAGAATATGTCGATGCATTTACTTTCACCAAATTTGAACCGGCAGGCATGGTTCAGGGAAATGATGCAATCAAAAACGCGACATCAATTCTTGACTATGTATTTCGTGAACTCGCGGTTTCGTATCTCGGGCGCTATGATCTTGCCCATGTCGATATATCGGACTTTTCCAACACAGCTTTGGGTAAAGGTGTGAAAGAAGGAAAAACCAATCTGATTTCGACTGGTTGGACACGCGGTTACAAACCGAAATTTGCTGACCCGAAAGCACCGGTTGCAAAAATTGCAACTGCTGCTCCAAAGTCTAATGTCACCACGTTAAAACCGGCTACTGCGGTTCAATCGAAAGCCGCTCCGTCATTGGAAACACAAGGTGCCACAGCTTTAAGACATGATCTCAACGAGGAAGAAAACAAAATAGATAATTTATTCGACGCCGATACGTCTGCTGAAGCAAAAGCAGCAGAAATGGCCAATGAAGTTGCCGAAGCCAAAAAGCTTAACTCCGACCGTAGAAAACAAGCAATGATGCAAGGCTATACTGGCGATATGTGTTCGGAATGCCAGAACTTCACAATGGTACGTAACGGCACTTGCCTGAAATGCGATACCTGTGGAGCAACAAGCGGGTGCAGCTGATTGCTTTTCACATCTGATAATTTTTAAAAGCGGCTCTTTTTCAAGAGCCGTTTTTTTAACTGCTATGGCCGTTAGTAGCTTGGCTATTCATATTAAAAAATTCAAAATAGAAAATTTACAGTAACAAAGTGGAAACGAAACCGGCAAGTTTGACGGTGACTGTCCTCTTGCCAGGATGAAACATCGGCTTTCATGATGTTTCATACAAAAGCTTTCAAAAGGGTCTGAACATCTTCCCTTCTAAAGTTGCGAAAAAATTGAAGACAAGCGTACTCTTTCAGGAAATGATTTTCTCTGTTTTTACAGCGGCATTCTCATATCTTTTCCCAATCCCTTCCTAACTGATGCCTGAACCACGTCATTTGGCGTTTTGCGTAACGGCGTGTATTCGTTTTCGCTTCGACAATCGCCTCTCCGATTGTCTTTTTGCCTTTCAGAACATCTATAAATTCCGGTATGCCGATGGCTTTCATTGCAGGCATTGAAGGATTTAACCCCAGTTCATCCAAAGCACGAGCTTCCTCCAATGCTCCGTTTTCAACCATTTTATCAAAACGCCGTTCAATGTGACGATAAACGACGTCTCGTTCCGGCAATAAAAGCAATTTTTTCAAATCGCCCGTTTCAAGCAAAGGTTTTGTTTTCCAGTTTTGCCAATAGCTTAAAGTTTTACCGGTTGCATCATGAACTTCCAATGCCCGAACAATCCTCTGTCCATCCTTTTCGCTTAAACGGCGGGAAAGTTCGTAATCAATCCCCTGAAGCACCTTATAAAGCTCTGAAGCCCCCTCTCCTTCCAGTCTTGTGCGCCATTTTTTTCTTGTTTCTTCGGGAATATCGGGAATTATGGCCAACCCTTCAGTTAACGCCTTGAAATAAAGGCCTGTGCCGCCGACAAAAATGAGAGGTCTTTCAACCGTTTTGAGGACTTCTGCAACATCCTTAAGCCATTTGCCTGTAGAATATTGCTTTTCAGGAGAAACATAACCGTAAAGATAATGCTGGACACGTGCCATATCTTCTACGCTCGGCCGTGCTGTAATAACGTTTAAAACGTCATAGATCTGCATTGAATCTGCATTCACAATTACGGCATCATTATCTTCCGCCAGTTTTAACGCAAAATCCGACTTGCCGCTTGCCGTCGGTCCCGCTATCAAAGTAATTGTTCTTTTTTTCATGAGCGGAGTTTTCCATGCCCCAAAGTGAATTGCTTGTGGCCACGTTGATTGCCAATCCTGAAAGACCAGTTTTAACACCACAGCTCGTTGATAAAGCCTCTCATAGTATCAATGCAAGCACTGTCTATTGGCTTTGTGACGACGTTGCTTGTGACATTCCGCTCAATGACAGAATCAGTCCGGATGAAGCACAAAAAGCTTTGCGTATCGCCCTTCAGGGAGAACCTGTTGATGTTGCCGTCCAAATTCAGGACAAGCGGCGGAAGAAACTTCTTGTTGCTGACATGGACTCAACCATGATCGGTCAGGAATGTATTGACGAACTCGCTGATGCTGCGGGGTTGCGAGACTATATTTCAGAAATCACAAGACGTGCAATGAATGGTGAAATTGCCTTCGAACCGGCACTGCGCGAACGTGTCGCTTTATTAAAAGGACTGCCATTGTCGATTATTGATGATGTCATTGAAAAACGCATTACTCTCTCGAATGGTGGAAAAGAACTCGTCGCAACGATGCGTAAAAATGGAGCTTACACGGCACTTGTTTCTGGCGGTTTCACATTATTTACTTCAAAAATTGCCCGTGCCATAGGCTTTGACGAACACAATGCCAATGAACTTCTCGTCGAAGGGGATCATCTTTCCGGCCTCGTTAACGAGCCGATTTTGGGAAAACAAGCAAAAGTTGAAAAACTGGTAGCACTTTGTAACAAGCTCAATATCTCGCCGGATGACGCCATGGCGGTCGGAGATGGTGCCAATGACCTCGCAATGCTAAAACGAGCGGGTTCTGGTGTAGCCCTGCACGCCAAACCGGTCGTAGCGGAAGCTGCCTCCATTCGCATTGATTACGGCGATTTAACGGCTCTTCTTTATTTGCAAGGATATCGCAAGTCCGACTTCGTCAGTTGAGCCTTTTTAAAGTCATAATCAGCCGGAAACTGAAGCAATTTTCGTTTGAGGTTTTTGAACCATTGTAGCCGGCATTCTGTGAAAGGGTTCGGAAACCGAACAAGCTTCAGCTTTCACAATATTATTCCACTTTTTAGATAAAAACCGGAATAGTTGCAAATGTCGCAATTTTTCCCCGAACATCCTAAAACATTGTCGTTTTCAAGGATCGTTTCAGTTTTTTTAATTTTCCAACTCTGAATTATTTTTTTAAAAACGAACGATGGGCATTTGCTTTCAAAACAATGTTCATTCTGTAGTTTCTCATGATTTTCTAAATTTATACAATTTAAATATCACAATTTAAAAAGACGGCTGGACTCAAGGAAAGGCTAACGACGAAAGCAGTTATCCTACCAGAATGATGTCGATTTATCAGTCGAGGCGTAGCGTAACAAAACGCAATTCACCATCTTCACCGGCAACCATCAACAAAGCGTTTTTACGGCCATTGGCTCGCAAATGATCCAGTTGCTTCGAAACGTCTTCAGGTGTTTTGACAAGTTGCTGGTTGATATCGACAATAACTTCACCCGTACGGATACGCTTTTCATCGGCCGCACTATTGGGCGTAACAGAAGTAACAACAACACCGTCAATTCCTGCTTTGATATGGAAATGCTTTCGCAATTTGTCAGACATGGTAGACAATGTCATGCCCATGGCATGGATGGAATTGTCCTGTTCGGTTTTCTGGTCCTCTTCTCCCTCGTGCTCGCCCTCGTCGGTTTCCGCGTTTGCAACTTCCTTTTCTTTCAGACGTCCGAGTTTGACTTTCACCGTTTTTTCTTCACCATTGCGCAGAATGGTGACGTCGACAATTTTACCAACGGGACTTTCAGCAACGATTCTCGGCAATTCACGCGCGTCTTTAATGGCATGAGTACCAAAGCGCGTGATAACGTCCCCGTCTTTTAACTGCGTATTATCGACCGTTTTGTCGTCAATCTTTCCGGCAACAAGCGCACCTTCCGGTTTTAGTAATTTCAAGCTATCAGCAACTTCCTGCGTTACCGGCTGGATCCTAATTGCGAGAGAACCACGGCGGGTCTCGCCAAATTCCATCAACTGGTCAAGAACGCCTGTTGCCATATCGGAGGGGATAGCAAAACCGATACCGATCGAACCACCGGATGGTGATATAATTGCCGTATTAATGCCGATAACCTTACCATTCATATCGAATAGCGGACCGCCTGAATTACCGCGATTGATCGCGGCATCGGTCTGAATGAAATCATCATAAGGACCAGCGCTGATATCGCGATTTCGTGCCGAGATAATGCCTACAGTTACCGTTCCGCCGAGGCCGAATGGATTGCCTATTGCCATAACCCAATCACCGATGCGCGCACTTTCTGAATCACCGAATGAAACGGCCGTGAGCTTTTTTGCCTTCGAGTCGACTTGTAAAAGAGCAAGATCGGTTTTGGCATCCTTACCTAATAATTTTGCTTTCAGCTTGGAACCGTCGGTGAAATTGACTTCGATATCATCGGCATCGGCGATAACGTGATTATTGGTAACGATAAGGCCCTTTTCAGCATCAATAACAAAACCAGAACCAAGGGATTGAACCTTTCTTGACTGGTTCAATTCACCTTTATCATTTTTCGGAGAAAAAAAATCGTTGAAATATTCCTGAAACGGTGCGCCCTCTTCCACTTTGGGAAGCGCGGTCTTATCACCTTGCTCTGTTCCCTTCACAGTCTGTGAAGTTGAAATATTAACAACTGCATCAAGCAGACCGGAAGCCAAATTTGCAACCGACTCGGGAGCTTTATGTTCAAGCGCCACTTCTGCGAAGCTTTCGGAATGGAAAAAACCGAATGCCGAGCAAAGAAAGACAGCAAACATCATGCGCCTGAACAACATATTATCATCCCATCCGAGAGCAACCAAAAATAACCAAGTTATCAAACGGTTTAGAACATTTCATTGCAAAGGGAAACGGCAGAATTCGAAGCTGGCCAAACTTTACCCCTTTTCACAATGTCGAAGTTTTACCCTATCATTTACGAATGCGAAAGCCACACAATGATCAAACCGATAACCATTGCGCAAAAACCGCTCGCCCGTAAAACATGTTCAGGCGTCACATGTATTTGTGACGCCATCTTTTTTACCAATGCCGGAAAGCCTGCATAAACAAGTCCCTCAATAAAAAGGACAAGACCGATCGCGGTAAAAAACAGGCTCATCAATTATTCGCCGGTGAAACTGCTTTACCGGTAGCTAGCGGATTGTGGAAATAATAGAAGAAATCCTCATTAGGCGAGATGACCATCGGCGTCGATTTCAACTTCTTATAATTTTCCATTGCCAACCAGAAATCATAAAATGACGGATTGGTTTTTCTGGCTTCCAGCAAGAGCCGAATGCTTTCGGCCTGTCCTTCCCCGCGGGTAATCTCGGCATCACGCTTGGCTGCTGCAACGATTTCTTCGTATTCGCGATTGGCTTCGGCAACAATGCGATCCCGTTCCTGCTGGCCACGAGCGCGAATATTTTCTGCTGCTGCCTCACGTTCGGCTGCCATCTGACGATAGACGTCTTCCGACACAGCATCTGTCAAATCGGTTTTCCGGATTCTGACATCAACAATGGTAATGCCAAGTGAACCGGCGTCAGCCGAAAACTGCTGCTGAACCTCTTCCATCATGGCTCCGCGTTCATCCGACAGGGCAGCTTTGAATTCGCGCTTTCCATAAACGGCCCGCAAAGCATCAATGAAGCGTGGCGCAAGGTTTTCTTCTGCGGCAACTTGCGGACGACCCGAGCTGATGCGCTGCAAAAACAATTTCGGATCGGTTATCCGATAGATGAAAAATGCATCGACCTCATAATAGGCCCCACCGCGAACTTGCACTGATTGTGTGGGAACGTCATAGCGCAACAGACGATTATCGATAATCACAGTCTGGTCGATAAAAGGTGTTTTGAAATAGAGCCCCGGCTCCTGTTCGACTCTGACAATTTGCCCGAAACGTTTAACTGCAATCTGCTGACGAGGATAAACGATAAATACCGACATCCAGATCGCTAGCAGCACAACAATAATGACACCAAGGACAATGAAAAAACGGTTCTGCTGCATTATTGCTGCCCTCCTGTGGTATCAGAGCCAGATTGGGTTGGCTTTGCCGCCGTGGAAGTTGTTGAAGACCGATTTTGAACCGACATCAATTCGCTCAAAGGCAAATAGGAAACGGGTCCACCGTTCTTCTGGTCAAGCACCAGTTTATCCGGTGTATTGAGAATGTTTCCTATTGTTTCCATATAGAGACGGTACCGGCTGGCCTCGGGGGCTACAGCTGCCTCGTGCGAGATCGCTTCAAAACGTTCTGCACGCCCCTTTGCCTCTTCAATCATCTGGGCTTTTTCGCCCTTGGCGACTTCGCGTGCCTTCGAGGCCTCACCATTGGCCTGCCCCAATTTCTTGAAACGTACGCGATTACCCTCTTCGATCATACGTCCACGTTCCTGTTCAGCCTGCTGGACTGAATTGAAGGCTGCAGCAACTTTCGTCGGCGGAGCGGCCTCACTTATAGAAACACGATTGATCTGTACGCCAACTTGATATTTATCGGCTGTCGACTGGATAATCTTTTTCACGTTATCGGCGACTTCCTCTTTCTTGTCACGCAGAACATCATCAACCGGGCGGCGTCCGATAACTTCGCGCATGGCACTTTCTGCAACCTGGCGCACAGTGCCTTCCTGTTCATTGACATTGAAGAGATATTTGCTCGGATCGGAAATGCGATAATATACAGAAAAATTGACATAGACGATATTCTGGTCGCTTGATAACATCAAACCATCGCTCTGTTGTGTCTGCCCGGGCTTACCGCCAATGGCAATCGATTTTTCCGTGAGTGGTACTTTCAAATAATTTTCAATCGGCCAAAAATGGAAATGAAGACCGTCATTGATAATACCGGGCTTCGGTACGCCGAACCTCAGTTCAACGGCTTGTTCATTTTGCTGGACGATATAGAAACACTGGAACAGCCAAAATATGATTGCGACGATAATCACAACAAGTACGATAGCGCCACCGCCGAACTGCTTGAGCGTATCCTGACCTTTACGCAAGATATCGTCTATATCCGGACCGTTACCACCATTATTGCCGCCGCCATTGCCGCCCGAACCGAGCGGTTTTTTGCCCCACGGATTTTTATTATTCCCGTTGTCGTTTCCGCCACTACTCCAGGGGCTTCCACCATTATTTCCGCCGCCTCCCCATGGGCCGCCGCCATTCTGATTGCTCCAGGGCATAATCACCTCTTGCTCTACGCAACACTTGCGCAATATTTTTAATTTCTCTTTTATAGGGATGTCGACAGCGCGTTTCAACGCAATGATCGACCTTTTGTCTTTTTTTTAAAGCTTATTGGCGTTCATAAACGACAAATCTTGTAGGAAATGTGTCTTTTAGCCCTTCCGGCACCATTTCGCTGGATAATGCCCGCCAGTTTTCCGGATTGAAAGGCGGAAAAAATGTATCCCCCTCCACTGACGACAATATTTCCGTAACATACATACGATCGGCGAAAGGCAATGCATCTTTGAAAATTGCCCCACCGCCAATAACAAATATCTCATCCGTTTCGGCTTTCACTGCTTCTTCTTCAGCCAATTTTCGAGCTTCGGAAAAAGAGTGGGCAACAATCGCGCCCTCGCGCGAAAAAGACTTGTCACGGGTGATGATAATATTTGCCCGTTCCGGCAGCGGTTTTTTTAAAGAATCCCATGTTTTTCGCCCCATAATAACTGGATGACCGACGGTAATCGATTTGAATCTCTTCAAATCGGTCGACAATCTCCATGGCATCGTTCCATCACGACCGATAACACCATTTTCGGCAACAGCAACAATGAGACTGATCGTTGTCATTATACAGCCACCGGTGCTTTTATGTGCGGAGCTGCTACATAGTTTTCAAGTGTAAAATCCTCATATTCGAATTTGAACAGATCCTTGACATCCGGATTGAGTTTCATCGTCGGCAACGGTAATGGTTTACGTGTAAGCTGCAACTTTGCCTGTTCAAAATGGTTAGAATAAAGGTGGGCATCGCCAAAAGTGTGGACAAAATCTCCGGCCTTCAGTCCTGTAACTTGGGCAATCATCATGGTGAGCAAAGCATATGAGGCAATATTGAAAGGCACACCCAGAAATATATCTGCTGACCGCTGATAAAGCTGACACGACAATTTTCCATCGGCAACATAAAACTGGAACATGCAATGGCACGGTGGCAAGGCCATTTCATCAACCAATGCGGGATTCCACGCTGAAACAATAAGTCGACGGGAATAAGGTGTTTTGGCGATCATCTCGACGACCTTGGCAATCTGGTCGATATGACGTCCGTCAGGAGCCGGCCAAGACCGCCATTGATACCCGTAAACAGGCCCGAGATCACCATTTTTATCAGCCCACTCGTTCCAGATAGAAACGCCGTGATCGTTCAACCATTTGATATTGGTGTCACCACGTAAAAACCATAACAGCTCATAGATGATCGAGCGAACATGAAGCTTCTTCGTGGTCAAAAGCGGAAAGCCTTTGGATAGATCAAACCGCATCTGGTAGCCAAATATCGAACGCGTGCCCGTTCCGGTACGATCGGACCGGTCAACGCCATGTTCCAGAACATAAGATAAAAGGTCGAGATAATTTTTCATGGCTTTTCATTAGCAGATTCTTTGCAATCAAGGAAATAGCCGTCGCCGCCCCGAACTTACCTCTTTCAACAATAAATCACGTTAGAGAAGCGTATTTTTCCGTTTTGGAACGCCTAAACTTCTGCGCCGCTGTTTGGAGAGAATTTTAACGATTAATCTGTCACGCGATTCCAAAACATTTTCAAGTGTTGAATCATGTAGGTTCCATAACACCTTCATTCGAAACGCTTTTTCAGAACTATCATCCGGAAGCTAACAACTTTAAAAAAATTCGCAGATAAAACAGACTTTCTTAGAATTCCGGCTTTAGAGCTTCCACTGCCGCTATAACCACGTTCGACAGCGATCGGGCGGAATGTTCGAACACGTCATTATTTTCGATTCCGGTAGCTATAAAAAACTGTCGGAATCGAAATTTTGAAAGGTTTTTGGTTCTCTAATTATTTCCAAGAATAAGGTGTGGCAAACTTGACCGGTCTCATTGAATAAACGCGCCTACCAACCTAATCTTTTCGCTCTAGCAGAGATAACTTTCAACCAGACGCACCCAAAAGGTACTTGCCCGCAACAACAGGTCGTCATTAAAATTATAATGGTCGCTGTGAAGGTTTGCAGTATTGCCATTACCGATAAAGAGATAACAGCCCTGCTTTTTCTGCAGCATATAAGAAAAATCTTCACTGAACGTGAAAGGTTGTGAGCGGTCTTCTATGGCAGATTTACCGAATGCCTCCTCGGCCACACTACGGGCAAAAGCAGTCAGTTCTCTATTGTTTTGGCAGGCAGGGTTAAGGTGGAAATAATCTATTTCACATTTTGCCCCGAAGACATCTGCCTGATATTCCGCAATTTCCCTTACACGTTTTTCAAGAAGATTGCGCGTTGTTTCGTCATAGCTTCTGATAGTGAGTTTCAATTCTGCCGTTGCAGGAATGATATTGTAAGCTTCACCCGCATGGAAACTTGCAACGGTCACAACAGCTGGCTTCAACGCTGTAACATTACGCGAAACAATAGTTTGCAATGAACTGACAATTGCAGCACCGACAACAATCGGGTCGATTGCTGTTTCAGGCTGGGCACCATGGCCGCTTTTTCCTTTGACGACAATCCGTGCGCGATCCGAAGCCGCAGTTGCAGCACCCGGAATGAAGCAGAAATTTCCGGCCGGTACACCCGGAACATTGTGGTATCCGAAGATAGCATCACATGGAAATTTTTCAAAAATTCCCTCTTCAACCATACGCCGGGCTCCGCCTAAGCCCTCTTCAGCCGGTTGAAAAATAAGATTGACTGTACCGGAAAATTGTTTCGTGCGTGCCAGATAACGGGCAGCCGTCAACAGGCTTGACGTGTGCCCGTCATGACCGCAGGCATGCATCTTTCCGGAGTTTTTACTGGCATAGGACAAGCCGGTCTGTTCATTGACCGGCAAAGCATCCATATCGGCACGTAACCCCAATGTTTTTATACCGTTCCCCGCTTTTAAAGTTGCCACAATGCCGGTTCCGGCAAGGTGCGAAACATCATATCCCCATTCCTGCAACAATTTGCTGACGATGGCAGATGTTGCCTTTTCTTCAAATCCGGTTTCAGGATTGGAGTGAATTTGATGCCTCAGTTCCATCATCTCGGGTAAATAAGCGTTGATGGCACTAGCAACTTCACGACTATCTTCTATCATTTTCAATTTCAGCCGGTGTGCCTTTCTTGCGAGGCACACCGGATTTTTCTCCTATTTCAATTTCGATATTTTACCAGAATATAAAAGTGCAATGATACTCGCAAAAGCAGCGAACATGATATAATAGGCAATAGCACGATTGTCTCCCGTCATGCCTATAAGAGCGGTGGATATTGCTGCAGAAAAACCACCGAATATTGTGACCGCGATATTGTAGGAAAGTGCAATTCCCGAAGACCGGAAAGCCGTCGGGAAGAGTTCCGACAAGGCCGCTGAAGCGGGAGCGGTATAAAGCACCATCAGAACTGCATAAAAAAATTGTTGACCGATAAGCACCCATACGTTCGGATAGGCAGATAATATCCAGAATGACGGATAGGCAAAAATCAGAATGGCGATGGCCGCTCCAATCATAATCGGACGCCGTCCTATCTTATCCGACCATGCCCCAACCAGTGGACAGAACAATAAAACAACGCCCACCACGATCATACCGAGATAAGGAGACGTTAAAGCCATATGCAAATTGTTGATGGCATAAGTTGCCATAAAGGAGCTTGCAGTCTTGCTCGTCACCGTCCAGATCATAACAATGCCGATACCTATCAATAACGGTTTCCAGCTATTTTTGAGCAAAATGGCAAAAGGTACATGTTCTTTGATGCTTTTGCCCTGCTCGGCCAAAAATTCCGGTGATTCGTCAATTTGTCGACGAACATAAAATCCCACAGGAGCAACCAGCATGCCAAAGGCAAATGCCACGCGCCAGCCCCAGAGTGCAACATCTTCGCGCGGCAGAAACGCCGTAATTACCCAGCCTATGATACCAGCCACAAGAAATGCACCCGTCTGACTGACCTGTTGCCATGCAGCATATTGGCCCCGTTTGTTTGCCGGTGCTGTTTCAACGAGGATCGATAATGCCGAACCGATTTCCCCTCCCGCCGAGATGCCTTGTATCAATCTGGCAATGACAATAATGACCGGCGCGAATATGCCGATCTCAGCATAGGTCGGGCATATTGCAATAATTCCCATGCCGATAGCCATTAGAATCATCGTCAGCGAAAGTGCCGATTTCCGTCCAATTCTGTCAGAATAGATACCAAGAACTATAGCTCCGAGCGGACGCGTCAAAAAGCCAATGGCAAAAGTGATAAAGGTGAGTAGCATCGATACCGTTGCATTGCCCGTCGGAAAAAACTGGTCGGAAATGACATAGGCAAAAAGTGCATAGGCACCGAAATCATACCATTCGAGCATGCCACCCATAACGGCAGCAATAATGACTTTCCTCGAAACGATTTTAGTCTCTTTTCCTGTCGAATGTTCGTCCTGAACTTGGGCGTTTTGCATGGATTCTCCTTGAAACTAGATACTTGTGGTAGAGTAACGAAAAGACAAACAATCCTCGATTGTTATTTTATGATAAGAACCATAACAAATAGGTATGGACTTTTAATTTTCGCGAAGCTAATCGGGTAAGTATTTCATAAAAAAGGATAGTCAATATTGGATATCAAACAGATCCGATACTTTCAGGCGATTGCCCAATATGGCAGCATCTCCGAGGCAGCAAGACACCTCTTTATCGTTCAACCGGCGCTGAGCCGCCAGATCAAAGAACTGGAAAGACATCTGGGAGCAAGGCTTTTCATCAGACGTCAAAAAGGCATCGAACTCACCAAAGCCGGTGAACAACTTTTGCAAGATAGTTCAACTATTTTACAAGCGCTCAATCTTGCGATTACAAATGTCAAAAGAGCAAGCGGCATCAAGGAAACGCTTCATATCGGCATTGCTCCTACCTATACGTGGAATCCGATCGTCGTTGGAATTATCAGAGATTTTTGCAAGTGCTATCCCGACATAAACCTTTCTCTGGAACCAACGCTTGCTGTTGGTCAATCCGAAAGATTGACCAACGGAACACTTGATGCCGGTTTCATGGCATGGCGCCTCAAGGCAGATACGACAAAAGAAGGTATTTTTCTTGACAAATGCCGGCTTTTGATTGCCTGCAATTTTGAAAATAATATTTTTAAAAACAAAAAAGACCTGCAATCACTCGAACAGCAAAAATGTTTATTTTTCCCGCGAGAAATGTCACCTGAATTCTACGATTTTCTATTTGCCGAATGTCGTAAGGCCAATTTCCGGCCTCGCATTGTTACATGTGCAACCGATTTCAATGCATGTCTGGGAATGGTTTTAAGCGGACTTGGCTATACGTTCATTTCCAGTATTTCGCGCTATAATTGCCCAGTCGGAATTCGGCTCGACGAACATCCATCACTTTCCGGGCAATACGATTTCGAGTTTGTCTATCGCAAAACCATTAGAAAAGAAGCGTTGCAACTTTTGGTCGATTTTGTAAAAAAACGGCAAAATTCCCGTAACCTCTCCGACATTCAAAAACATAATAAAACGCTATAATCGGTAAACTTGATCACGGCAGATCTAATAGCTGCTTTCAGAGAAATACTTTAGCGTATTTTCTTGAATTTCTACTCGTGACATATCTTTTTCATTACACCATTCTCTCTTAAAAAATATCGGCCTTTTTCACAATGAGACGAGATATCACGTAACAGGCAAAAGTCACGCCTGACAGAACGTCACCCTAATTAGTGTTCCTACAACGACAATGCGCTAAGGCGTCAGCATTGCTTTTTAAAACTACGCTCTAACCACAATAACGACTCTTTGATTGCATTTATCGCCAATTACCGCCTGACTTAGGCTGCGAGTATTTTTGGGCGTTCCGATTTGTCGGTGCAAAAGGAATGTTCTGCCAGCTCATTTATCATCTCTACTTGATGACAATGTTAGGAGAATTAGGAGAAACAAAAAACTTTAGAAATAGCCATTTCACGAAAGAAAAAGATGATGGTTTTGAAGGATATATCAGTGGATTTATGTTTTTAAATTGCCCTTTTTCACAACTTAGCGTTAAGACTATCAAGGTGGAACCATTCAAACAGAAAATAAAATAGGAGTACAACATGAAAATCCTTGCAGCTGGACTCGTTTTGGGAAGCCTTATGATGAGCTTTTCCGCACATGCTGAAAACTTGCGTATCGCAACCGAAGGAGCCTATCCGCCGTTCAGTTACGTTGACTCCAATAACAATCTTCATGGTTTCGATGTCGATATTGCCTATGCACTTTGCGATAAAATGAAAGTCGAGTGCACGGTTACAGCGCAAGACTGGGAAGGAATCATCCCCGGACTTCTGGCAAAAAAATATGACGCCATTATTGCTTCAATGGTTCCTACAGAAGAACGCAAACAAAAAGTCGATTTCACAAACCGCTATTATACGACAACACTTGCTGTTGCTGTCCCGAAGGATTCCGATATCAAGGACCTAAGTCCACAATCTCTCAACGGTAAAAATCTTGGTGCGCAGGCTGGTACAACACAGGCGATCTATGCTGAAGATAATTATGCTCCTGAGGGAACCAATCTGAAGCTTTATCCTACGCCTGAGGAAGCCAATAGTGATTTAATCAATCACCGTCTCGACGCGATCATCCATGATAAATTCCCGCTTCTCACCTGGCTTGAAAAAGACGGCAAGGATTGCTGCAAACTTCTTGGTGAAGTTGAAGGCACAAGAGAGCCTATTTCCATTGCTATTCGCAAAAACTCGGATGATTTGAAAAATCGTCTGAATAAGGCAATTGATGATATTCGTGCCGATGGTACCTATGACAAAATTGCCAAAAAATATTTTCAATCCGATATTTATTAATTAACCGGTTGAATCGTTTTGAAATTTTTTCTATCGGCTATTGATAACGAATAACCGGAGCGTTCATTGATGATTGAATATTTGTCATTGCTGTCATTTGGCAGTGGCGGTTGGGGCATGGTCATGCTTATCGGAGCGGGAGTGACGTTGTCACTCGCGCTTTGTTGTCTACCTTTGGGACTTCCCCTCGGTCTCATCTGCTCGCTTATGATTCAGTCGGATGTGAAGTTTTTCCGGATCGTTGCAACAATATTTTCAGCAATATTCCGCGGATTGCCCGAATTATTGACATTGTTTCTTGTCTATTACGGATTACAGACCCTCGTACAATCTTTGATGGCTCATCTGGACATCGAGGCAAACTTTTCTGTCAATGCTTTTTTTGCCGGTGTGTTGGCACTAGGAATGGTTTTTGCCGCTTTCTCTTGCGAGGTTTGGCTTGGAGCTTTCAAAGTATTGGATAGTGGCCAATATGAAGCTGCTAAAGCTTTAAGTCTTTCGCCGGCGACAACATTTTTCCGCGTGGTTTTACCGCAACTCGCACGCAATGCCCTGCCCGGCCTTTCCAATAATTGGCTGACACTTCTCAAAGATACGTCCTTGGTATCCACAATTGCACTCGTTGATGTGATGCGCCAGACGAATCTTGCAGTTGCAGCAACAAAACAACCGATGTTTTTCTATTCGACTGCCTGCGTCATCTACCTTATCTTTTCGGCCGTTTCTTCTTCCATCATTCGTCATATGGAAAAACGTGCCAATGCCTGTTATGAAAAGGCATCCGCATGATGATCCCAGATTTCCTGCATTTTATCATCAATCCGGATATTTTGAGCCGCTACGGCATGAAATTTATTGACGGTTTTTTCGTCACTATAAAGCTCGTGGCACTTTCCTATACTGTCGGCTTTTTCTTGAGCATCATGATAACATTTGCGTGGCGCTCGAAACATTCGTGGCTAAGTTTACCGGCTCGTATTTACATCTATTTCTTTCGTGGTTCGCCGCTCCTTGCACAACTATTTCTATTCTATTACGGCATCGGCTCGTTCAGTGTTTTTTGGAAAAGCGTCGGTTTGTGGTGGTTTTTCCAAAGCTCGTGGTGGTGCTGCCTCTTCATTTTCTCGCTGAATACTTCTGCTTATCAGGCAGAAATTTTCCGCGGCAGCATGCAATCGGTACCCGCCGGTCAATATGAAGCCGCCAAAGCATTGGGGCTTAGCCGGAAAACCACTTTCATCCGCGTTATATTACCGCAATCCATGATCATGGCGTTACGTCCTTTGGGAAACGAGTTTATCCTTATGATCAAAGCCAGTGCTGTTGCATCTCTCGTAACGGTCTATGATCTGATGGGCGTTGCCAAACTTGCCTATTCACGGACGTTCGATTTTCAGGTCTATATCTGGGCGGCTGTACTTTATCTGATTATCGTTGAAATTGTTCGACGCTTGATCGGCATGACAGAACGTAGACTGACGCGTCATCTGCGTTAATACAAGCCGGATAAAAGAGGATTGCGGGATTAAGTTCAAATGAAAAAATTTGATGTTGTCGTGCTCGGAGCCGGAATCGTCGGCGTGTGCACATGTTTACATCTACAATTGAGAGGTTATCACGTTTGCCTTGTCGATAAAAAAGACCCCGGACAAGGGACAAGTTACGGCAATGCGGGACTGATCGAGAGATCAAGCGTCATTCCTTACCATTTTCCCCGAGAATTTTCGCGTCTCATCGCCTATGCGTTCAATCATCAAACCGATGTCCGGTTTGACTGGAGTTACCTGCCGCAAATAGCACCGTGGCTCTTCAAGTTCTGGCACCAATCATCACCGAAGAATCTGGAAGAATCGACATTGGCTCTGTTACCTCTCATTGAAAACAGCGTCAAAGAACACGATTTTTTAGCCGAATTGGCTGGTGCCACCTCTTTTATCGAGCCGAAGGGCTGGCTTGAGATATTCCGCAGCGATAAAGACTTTGATAAAGCGAAAAACCATCTTCTTACGCTTGAGCGTTGTCACCTCAATTACGATGTTCTTGACCGGAACGCGCTAATTCAGCGTGTTCCACATATCAATCCACAGCTTGTCGGCGGCATTCATTGGCTTGACCCGAAAACTGTCAACGACCCCGGCGGATTGACCGCCGCTTATGCGCGTTATTTTATCAAACAAGGTGGGAGTTTTGTGAAACTCGATGCTTTAAAAACCGAATATAATAACGGAATCTGGCAAATAAATGATAACGGCATATCAATTGGAGCACCCGACATCGTCGTTGCTCTTGGTCCTCAATCCATTCAGTTTTTGAACAAATTCGGCTATCGTCATATTCCTTTTGCCATAAAGCGTGGCTATCATATTCACTACCAGCAAGTCGACGAGAAGACAGTTCTTGAACATTCTATCTGTGATCCCGTCGCCGGATTTGTACTGGCGCCAATGCGTCAAGGAATTCGGCTCACAACGGGAATCGAATTTGCAAGTCCGAAAGCCCCGCCTTATTGGACACAACTAAAGCGGGCTGAAAAAATTGCCAAAAACATTTTTCCGCTTGGTGAATATGTCGAGACCGAACCTTGGCTCGGTGAACGCCCCTGCCTTTCAGACATGCGCCCGATTATCGGAAAAGCCCCCTCTCACAAGGGTCTTTGGCTCAATTTTGGCCATGCGCACCATGGATTGACGCTCGGAGCGGTTAGTGGAAAATTACTTGCCGAGATAATGGCGGGTGAACAACCATTGACATCTCCTGATGCTTTCAGTCTAACACGGTTTTGAGAACCAGAAACGGAGAACAACAGCAATGGCGGCAGTTCAGCACAAGAACAACGATAAAGCCAAATCGGATGAACATGTCATTGTCATTGAAGAATTGAACAAGTGGTATGGAGAATTTCAGGCTCTTCATAATATCTCCCTTGACGTTAAAGCGGGAGAACGCATTGTTTTATGTGGACCGTCCGGTTCCGGTAAATCGACCCTTATCCGCTGCATAAACCAGCTCGAAGTACCAGAACAAGGAAGCATCCGAATTTATGGTGTCGATATAATGAGTGCAGCACCGCAAGAGCAGAAAAAGGTGCTCCGCGAAGTTGGCATGGTGTTTCAGCATTTTAATCTCTTCCCCCATATGACTGTCATGCAAAATTGCATTCTTGCACCCATGACCGTCCAAGGACTGACAAAGGATGAGGCGAAAGAGCGCGCGATAAAATATTTAAGTAAAGTCGGTATTGAAGCTCATAGTGAAAAATATCCGTCCCAGTTATCCGGTGGGCAGCAGCAACGCGTGGCTATTGCTCGTGCTCTTTGTATGGAACCCAAGGTCATGTTATTTGATGAACCAACGTCGGCTCTTGATCCGGAAATGGTCGGAGAAGTGCTGGATGTCATTGTAAAGCTTGCCGAAACCGGAATGACCATGCTTTGCGTTACACACGAAATGGGATTTGCGCGCGAAGTTTCGGAACGTGTTCTTTTTCTCGAGAACGGAAGGATTATCGAGGACACAACACCCGATAAATTCTTTTCAAATCCTGATAACCAGAGAGCTAAAGATTTCCTCGCGAAAATAAAACATTAAATAGTTAATTATTGAACCAGCTCATGAATGGCGTTTTTCAACGAATTTACGCCATATGACGACTGACGGACACGGTTTCATCCGCCTGTTTTCGACAATTTTTAACGTGCAGCACAAAGCATTTTAGCCTCTCAAGCAATTCCGGAATAAGTAAGTAGATAATTGCGAATTTTCGGCAGAAATATACGCGAAAGCCGCGTTTATTTTTTAAAAAACTGAACTCGATCCGGTGTTGTTTTCTATCTCGCCATGCTTCGATGAAGCTCCAGTGCCTTGATAAGCTGCAAACTATTCAATGAAGCTTCAAATATTTCAACAAGGCTTGCGACGCAATTTCACCGGATGGTGCGGATGTTTTCATGGTCGTTTTTATCAATGAAAATCCATCAAGTTGCGCTTGACGAACCGGCCCCGCAACAACCAATTGTTCAACCTGACGGGCGAGCATACCGGGACGCAAAAACTCGTTAAAATATTCCGGAACAACCGGTCGGTCGGCGATGATATTGGGCAATGCAGCGCTCCACACTTTTACCCGCGGCAATATGAAAGTTTTTGAAAAAAGATCAGCTTTATAACCAAGAACCATCGGAATATTGGCGAGTGCAAGTTCCAGAGAAACCGTACCGGACGCAGCGAGTGCAGCATCGGCTTTTGCAAAAGCAGCCCATTTTTCATCTTCACCAACGACAATATCAACTTTTACCGGCCATTCACTCATAAGTTTACGCACACTGTCGGCAAGTCTTGGCAGAGTAGGCAAAACAAAATTGATCGCTGGCTGCCGTTTTTTCAAGATTTCCAAAGCCGCCCCGAAAATAGGCATCAAGCCACGAATTTCAAAATGTCTTGAGCCTGGTAAAACGACCACTGTCGGGTCTGACCTTTTCTCTTCCAAATGGCGCAATCGCATTTTTTCCATTATCAGCAATGGCGGATAGGTCAACAATCTATGACCGACATAAGTTGCAGGCGGGCCTTGCAAATCATGCATAACCTTTTTTTCGAAGGGTAGCACGACGAGAACGTGGTCAATATAGGAACACATTGCCTTGGCTCGTTCGGGGCGCCATGCCCAGACCGAAGGAGCGATATATTTTATAATAGGAATTCGAGGTGCGAATTTCCGTACTTTTTTTGCAACACGATGAGTAAAATCCGGACTATCGATAATGATAAGACAATCGGGCTTTTCATCGGCAATATAACGCGCCAGACGATGTATATGCAGGATAAGTTTCGGCAGTTTTTTCAAAACTGCTCCGAGCCCCATCAGTGCGATGTCATCAACATTGAAGACACTTTTAAGCCCCAACGCTTCAAGATGTGCACCGCCAACTCCTATCAATTTGATATTGCGTCCAGTTTTTCGCGCCAGTGCCGATATCAAATCGGCTCCAAGCAAATCTCCCGATTCCTCGCCGGCAACGATAGCAATTTTGATAGGACCGTCAGACATGTTCGTTCTTTCCGAAGGTCTCGATGAAAATCGAACATTTATCCGCCTGTTCAACCGTCTCTTTCAAAGAAACGATAAAAGTTCTTTCTGCTTCGATTGCAACACCATCCAAATGACATTGTTTGGCATGAATAATTGTTTCAGGCCCGATGGTGGGCAAGTCTGCTCTTTCATCCTGCTGTTCTTTGGCTCGCTTGACCAACACGCCACCTTTTAGAGGAATGCGTTTTTCATTACGCATTTCGGTAATACGGCGTAACATGTTATCGGTACCTTCCGCACCTTCAACTGCCACAACGCGCCCTTTTACAGCAACCGCTCCCTGACCAATATCAAGTTTTCCCAAAATTGCTGCCGCTTCTGCTGCAAGCATGATATCCCGCCAATTTTTCTCATCAGCGCGTTTCTTTGTCAGATTGAATCCTTTGGGTGCCAATAACTGCGGAACGACTTCATGGGCACCCACAACGTGAAAACCATATTTTTCGACAACGCTAATGAAGGCTTTCAAAAGTGTGTCGTCTCCCTGCCCTAAAGCACGGAACAATTTAGGCAATGCCGATAAAGTCGTCCAGTCAGGGCGCAAATCAGCGAGATTGGGCCGACTTTTGACGCCACCAGCCAATATAACATTTGTGATATTCGCTTTTTTCAAAGCTTTTATCAGTTTTGCTAACTGTACTACCGAGATTTCACAATGATCATAGGCGTAAAGCCTCGGATCGGCTTCGCCTTTCAGCGGAACAAGAAAAGGCTTTTCCCCTGTTTCTTCAATTGCTTTGGCAACTGCTAATGGTAAAATACCACTACCCGCAATAATTGCGGTACGACCGGAAAGGCTACGTTTTATGTCGCCCTTCCCCATATTCAAAATCCAATATCGTCGCTGCTATTTGTTTTATCCAGCTTTGGCGTACAAAATGCCCGTTTGTGATCAGCTTCAACAAAATCGATAATGTCGCATACCGCCTTTGAAGCACGATAGGCATTACGCACATCAATAGCCCTTTCGGCAATCGGCTTGGTTCTGTCAAAGAGCATCGGCACAGCATGACGCACAGCATGAATTTCACTGTGAGGCAATCCTGATCTTTTCATGCCGATAATATTGAGGCCACCAAGCCATGCATGTACGCCGATTGCAGACCCATAAGGAATAAGATCACCAACCAGAGCCGCCAAACCGCCAACAAAAGCGTGATGCCCGACACGAACAAATTGATGAACCGCACCGCCGCCGCCAATAATCACATAATCACCGATAACAACGTGGCCACCAATCATCACATTGTTGGAAAATGTAACATGATTTCCCAAAGCACAATCGTGAGCCACATGAGCGTACGCCAAAAATTCACAATCATCGCCAACAGTCGTCGTTCCACGACTTGTATCCGATCCACGATGCATAGTGACACCCTCACGGATAATGCAATTCTTCCCGATAACTAAAGTGGTACGCCCACCTTTGTGTTTATTATTTTGAGGATCGCCACCCAAAACCGCATTCGGATAGACGAGAGCGTTTGCACCCAATGTCGTTGGACCCATTATGACGACATGACTCAACAAACGTGAATCGTCGCCAATGACAGCGTCGGCGCTTACTGTGCAAAAGGGCCCGATTTTTACATTAGCACCAAGTTCTGCACCTTTTTCTACAATTGCAGTTGGATGAATTTCAACACCGGACATTCTGGAACCCTATTCTTCTTTATTATCGGCAACCGCAATCATGGCCGCGACTTCCGCTTCTGCCACACGGTTACCGTCAACTTCTGCAAGGCAAGAAAACCTTCTAATTCCGCCATGTTGTTTCAATTTCTTGACATGAAGCTTTAACTGATCACCAGGTACAACCGGCTTACGGAATTTCGCCTTGTCAACTGTCATGAGATAAACGACACCCGGTTTTTCATCACCTTGTACGAGCAAAGAAATAGCTCCTGCGGTCTGAGCCATAGCTTCAATGATAAGCACCCCCGGCATAATCGGATTTTCCGGAAAGTGGCCAGTAAAATGTGGCTCATTCACTGTCACATTTTTAATACCGGTAGCCGATTGATCGCCATCAATATCAACAATACGATCGATAAGAAGGAATGGATAGCGGTGAGGCAATATTGACAAGAGCTTGCGTATATCAACTGCTTCCAGACTGTTTTTCTCAACAGCAGCATTCATCTCGTCATTTCTCCTTATTGAACTTTGTCATATTTCTGAGTGCAGCAACTTCACGGAACCACTGCTTTATCGGTCTTGCAGGGCTACCACCCCATTTTTCTCCGTCCGGAATATCATTCATCACGCCGCTAGCCGCAGCAATTTGAACATGAGCTCCGACTTTGACGTGATCTGCCAAACCGACGCTACCACCCAATTGGGTCATATCACCAATCGTTGAACTGCCGGCAATTCCGCAGTGTGCAGCGATAAGGCAATAGCGCCCGATTTGAACGTTATGAGCAATCTGGACAAGATTATCAATCTTGGTCCCCTCACCGATCACAGTATCTTTTAGCGCACCACGGTCAATAGTGGTGTTGGCGCCAATTTCCACATCATCCTGAATAATAACGCGGCCAAGTTGCGGGATTTTTTCAATTCCGCTCGGGCCGCCGACATATCCAAATCCGTCTTGCCCGACTCTGACACCGGGATAAAGATGAACACGATTACCAATGAAGCTGTATTGGATTGAAACCGACGGTGCAATGTAACATTCCCGCCCGACGCGGCAATTTTCACCAATCACGGCTGTCGAAGAAACAAGTGTACCGCTCCCCACTTCCGCACCACGCCCGATAACCGCACCGGCTTCAACGGTAACCCCCTCTTCCAGCTTTGCTTCCGGATGAACAAAGGCTTGAGGAGATATACCATATTCGCCAAACCATGGAGCCGGTTTTGCAGCTGTTGGAAACAAAATCCGACCAATCATCGCAAAATCGCGATGGGGCGACGGCGTAACCAACGTAGCAATATTATCAGGAACCTTGGAAGCGACGTCTTCCGAACAGAAAACTGCAAGAGCACGGCTCTCCCGAAGTGCTTTTGCAAATTTTCTACTTTCGACAAAAACCAGAGAACCCGGCTCTGCATTATCAAGCGAGGAAAGATGCTCTATAACCGAGCCACTCAATTCAGGATTGCGTAAAGCGGCACCTGTTAAAGCTGCCGCCTCGCCAACAGTCAACTGTCGGGACGGCGTAAAAAATAATGAATCCGCCATCAGAACACTTTCTCTCCCGACCCATCAAGATCGGGAGAAAGGAAAAATTAGAACTTGGTTGAGACACCAAAGTTGAAGTTCTGTGTCCGATCACCACTCTCTTTTACGACAGGCCATGCATAGTCAAAACGCAACGGACCGAACGGAGATGCCCACATCAAGCTGACACCAGCTGATGCACGCCATGCACTGTCATCACCCGTAACCGGATTTTCATTGGGATAACTAGGATCATACTTGTTGCCGTAAAGTGTTGCAGTATCAGCAAAGAATGCTCCACGCATACCCAAACTATCCGGAACAACCGGCATCGGGAACTGGATTTCCGCCGTGGCATTCATATAGGTTGTGCCACCAAGGAAATACTTATCTCCGTCTGAAGAACGTTGACGCGGGCCAATGCCGTTATATTTAAAACCGCGAATGATATCCGAATTGCTTTTGAACATATCGAAGATACGGACACCATCATCACCGATCTCGTGAATATAACCACCACCGACAGACAGCAATCCGACAAGATCGTATGTTTCGGAAATCGTCTTGTACATCATGGCCTTGCCAGTTGTCTTCAAGAAGTTGGCATCACCACCGACACCGGCATATTCCTGAATACCACGAATAAAGAGACCATCATGCGGATTTTTCATGTCGTCGATCGTGTTATAGGTCAAACCGTAACTGACCGAAGACCGGATCCAAGGACTATTTTCGGAAGCCTGAATAATGGCACCCGAATAATCCTTCATTTCCTCTTCTTCTTTAGTCGTACCGTTCTCTTTTGCACGATCTTTATAGCGATGCTTATGGTCAAGATCATATTCTTCCTGAACATAGTTATAGGCGATGCTACCGGTCAACTGTTCAGTAATCGGAACACCGAAACGAACTGTACCACCAGTTTGTTTGACATCATAATCGTCATTCATACGATATGTGCGACGGAAGATATCAAAACCGGCCGATAAGCGATAGCCGAGGAAATAAGGCTCGGTAAACGACAGGTTATAATTACGTGCGTCATCTTCGCCGGCACCGGCACCAATACGAACATATTGGCCACGTCCCAAGAAGTTACGCTCTGTAATAGAAGCTTCAACAGAAGCACCCGGCGAATCGCCACCGGTTGTATAACCACCACCGATAGAGAACTCACCAGTCGATTTTTCGGTTACATCAACAACAAGGATAACCTGATCAGGTTGTGATCCCGGAGCCGTCGATACATTGACTGTCTGGAAGAAACCAAGTCCTTCAAGACGGCGCTTGGCGCGCTGAACCATTGTCTGGTTGTAGGCATCACCTTCGTTCAAATCAAGTTCACGACGGATAACATAATCACGTGTCTTATCGTTACCGCGAATCTCGATACGTTCGACATAAGCGCGAGGCCCCTGATCGATATTGTAGACGATGGAAATCGTGTGATTGTTAAAATCACGATCACCACGCGGCTCGACCTTGGCAAAAGCATAACCTGAATCAGCAACTTTATCATTAATTGCCAATACCGAGTCTTCAATACGTTTTGCCGAATAGACATCACCCTCATGGGTTTTCAGCACTTTCTGCATTGATTGGGTATCAACACCTTCGATCGTGCTATCAACCTGAACGTCGCCTAACTTGTAGCGGGCGCCTTCATCAACAACGAACTTGATTTTGTACGAATTGCTTGCTTCGTCAAAGGTTGCGTCGGCCGAAACAATCTGGAAATCGGCATAGCCGTGATTGAAATAAAAACGACGGAGTGCTTCCTGATCTGCCTGAAGACGATCGTCACTGTAAACATCACCGCGCGTCAACCATGAAAGGAAGTTCGACCGTTTTGTAGCAATCACATCACGCAGACGACGGTTACCAAAGGCTTTATTTCCTTCAAAGGTAATGTCATCAATTTTGGTCTTTTTACCTTCCGTGATTTTGAAGATAACATTGACACGTCCCTGTCCGAGGTCGACTGTCTGCGCGGAAACTGCAGCGTCATTGCGACCTACATAACGATAGGCATCACGAATAGCCTGCTCATCCGATGCAAGCTTGGCAGGATCGAAAGCTTCACGGGGTTTGAGCGAGATGACGCGCTGCAAATCCGGATCTTTGACCTTTTTATTGCCTTGGAAGAGCACCTGATTGACGACTTCGTATTCCTTGACGGTAACAACAAGCGTACTTCCGACTTGTTTCATCTTCACGTCGGAAAACAGACCCATTGCAAAAAGCCGCTTCAACCCTTCGTCAATATCGGTATTGGAAAAGTTTTTACCAACTTTGATGCCCGTATTATCACGAATCGTCTGTGCGTCAACGCGCTGGTTACCATGAACCTCGATGGAGTGAACGACAGCCGCCTGTGCAACTCCCATTCCCAGAACCGAGACAGTTACAGTCGCCGGAACGGCCATTGCTACTGTAAGTGCCAGTGCAGATGCTGCGCTAAGAAATTTCGAATTCGCCGTCATTGGCTTCTTTACCCTTGTTTATTTGTTTTCCGGACACATTGTATCCAAAAATGCTTATATACCCCTAATAGCGGGTTTTTTGATACAAGCAAGGCCTTCCGTTAAATTCTGCCCACTTCTTTACCCACCGTGGCATGTATGCCACGGCATTTCATAAATATGGTAAACAGTTTACACCATTTTTAATAAGAAACATCGCTCAACTTGATAAACTGTTAACACACCTAAATCAACCGAACCAGCATAAATAATCGTTGGATATTGCAAATAACATAAAAGCCATCACAGCGATGAAGCCGATTGTGAATATCGATTCTTGAATTCTTTTTGGAACTGGCCGGCCGACAATTCCTTCAATGACGTAGAACACCAGATGTCCGCCATCAAGAGGAGGCAATGGAAAAAGGTTGATCAAACCGATTCCGATCGACAACAGTGCTGTAAAGTTAAGGAGTGACATAAAACCGGTTTCGCTTACCCGCCATGCAATCGTTGCGGTTTTTGATGGCCCGCTCAATTGGCAGCGATCTTCTCTTCCTTCAATCAATCGTCCTAAATAGCGGACAGTTTGAACGACGATGAAAGCAGACTTGTCTATTGCCTCACCAATTGCCGGAAATAATCCATAACTGATATGTCCTTCATAAGCCGGATCAAGCCTTCCCGGATTATTCGGATCAACAGGAGCGCCTGCACCAATCATACCGACGCGCACCTTATTGCCAAAACCGTCGTCTCTTTCAGTCGGTCTTGGTGTTATTGTAACCGTAAACGGTGCACCGGCTCTCTCCATGGAAAAATTGATCGGATCGTCACCATGAAGAGAAACATAGGAGATAAGATCATCGAAACTCTCGACCTTCTGCCCGTCCATCTCTATAAAGCGGTCACCCGGCTTCAATCCGGCAGTCATTGCCGGTGCGCCATCAACCAAAGAACCGATAACCGGCTCAATTGTTATTCTTCCGTAAGAAAAGAAGAAGAATGACAAAACGACAACTGTAAAAATCGCGTTGGTAAATGGCCCTGCAAACACAGTGGCCGCGCGTGCCCATGCATTGGCCGCAGCAAACGAGCCCGGAAGGGCTGCCGCATCCGATTTCGACGTCATACCGGCAGCATCTTCATCCCCGATGAATTTTACATAACCGCCAAGAGGTATCAGTGCAATGCGCCAACGTGTGCCGCGTTTATCCGTTACGGCACAAATTTCCGGACCAAACCCCAATGAAAAAGTGCTTGCTCCGATGCCGCACCAGCGCCCCACAAGATAGTGCCCCATCTCATGGACAAAAATAATGACCATAATGACGCATATCACACCGAATATGCGCAATATCGGTGTACCAATGTCAGTTATCAGACTCGTTGTTTCCAAGAAAGACTCCGTCATTCAGATCAGATTAAACATATTGGAAGGGACAGCCATATCTGCAGCAACTGCACCGACAAGATAGAGTAACATGGCAGCAAATACCAAACCGTCGACACGATCCATAAAACCGCCATGCCCGGGTAAAAAATGGCCTGAATCTTTCACCCCGAACTTACGCTTTACCCATGATTCAGAAATATCACCAATTTGCGATATTATGGACAATGCAAGCGAGAGGACGGGAATAAAAAAATTAGCCGGTGAAGTATCAAGCGCAAAAAATGCAACAAGACACCCTCCCGCTGTTCCGGCAAGAGCGCCACCTATTGCACCACTCCAAGTCTTGTTGGGGGAAAATTTCGGCGCCAGTTTCGGGCCACCGAGCGAACGACCATTGAAATAGGCTGCAATGTCCGTCCCCCACACAATAGCAAAGAGAAATATGATTGCTCCGAAACCGAATGGCTCTTCACCTCGTATAAAGGTGAGTGAAGCAACCGGTAAAGTTGCATAGATAAAGCCACCTGCGACCCATCCTGCATTTTTAAGAGACATGATTGAGAGGATGACCGCACACAAAAGAATTACACTAAAAACAAGTGGCGCCGAAAAATCAAAAACGAGGAGAACACCAAAAACTACATATGCCAGACTTGCAACAATTTCATCAACAACACCCCAACAGCTCCTGGTAATCCCCCTCCACTCAAAAAGCACGAAGCCGCCAACACACCATGCAAACAAAGCAAATAGAAAACCGCCTTCCCATGTTAAAAAAAGTGCCAGAGCCGCAAAAATGACAGCAGTCAGAACTCTCATGAGAAGATTAGACATCGATTTTCCACTCCCAAAGTGACGTTGTCAGGCGAAAGTTTCCTAACCTTTCAGGATTGAAGACATCAAGCAAGGTCAAGACCGACCTCCGTTTTGTTTGTCAGTTTCATGAACACGCCCGAAACGACGTTCACGTAACCAGTAATCGGAGACCGCGATATCAAGCTGCTCTTCGTTAAAGTCAGGCCAATAACAAGCGGCAAAATAAAGTTCGCTATATGCTGATTGCCAAAGCAAAAAATTCGACAGCCTTTGTTCGCCACTGGTGCGAATAATCAAATCAGGATCCGGCATATCATATGTATCAAGACATTTTGAAAATGCCGTCTCGTCGATTTCATCCGGTTTGATATCGCCTCTACGTACCGCCTCTATCAATTTTTTTGCCGACCGGACAATTTCGGCGCGTCCACCATAGTTGAAAGCCACAACAAGATTGAGGCCATTATTCTGTTTCGTCGTAACCTCGGCCTCGTCAAGCAGTTTAGCGATTTCGGACGGGACACCAGCGCGCTCGCCAATCACCCGAATACGCACATTTCTTTCCCGAAGTTCTGCGAGGTCACGTTTGATAAACAGCTTCAACAACCCCATGAGGTGATTGACCTCTTCATCAGGCCGTGACCAGTTTTCAGATGAAAAAGCAAATACCGTCAACCATTCAAGACCATTGCTACTTGCATGGCGAACAATCCGATGAAGGGCTTCCATGCCAATTTTATGGCCTGCAATACGAGGCAATCCACGAACACGTGCCCAACGGCCGTTTCCGTCCATTATAATGGCGATATGACGTGGATATAACATATTCTCGACCTGTATAACGCAATAAACTTTTAGACTTGCATGATTTCTGCTTGTTTGGCTGCAAGAATTTTATCGATTTCGCCAATCGTTCCGTCAGTCAATTTCTGGATTTTATCCGAAGCGATCCGGCTTTCGTCCTGACTGATCTCGCTGTCTTTTTCTGCTTTTTTCAAACCTTCCATACCGTCACGACGAACGTGGCGTACAGCAACGCGAGCTTGCTCGGCGTATTGGTGGGCAATCTTAACGAGTTCTTTGCGGCGTTCTTCATTGAGTTCCGGAAGAGGAATGCGCAAAGTCGTGCCGTCAGTTATAGGATTTAATCCCAGGGAAGACTCCCGGATAGCCTTATCAACAGCATTCACCATGGACTTATCCCAAACCGAAACCGACAACATACGTGGTTCCGGCACCGCAATATTGGCAACCTGATTGAGAGGAACTGTCGAACCATAGGCCTCAACCGTAATCGGCTCAAGCAGGCTTGCCGATGCACGACCGGTTCTCAGCCCCATCAACTCATGTTTGAATGATGAAATGGCGCCTTCCATACGGCGCTTGAGATCGTCGATATTTGTAGCGTCACTCATGCTAATTCTCCTTCAACTTAACTGATATTATTCGGAAACAACTGTATATCTTCCAGTGCCATTCAGCACATTTGCCAGTCCACCTTTTTCACTAATGGAATAGACAATAATCGGAATATGGTTTTCGCGTGCCAAAGTAATGGCTGTCGTGTCCATCACAGCCAAACCTTTTCTTATAACTTCCTCATGTGTGAGACGGTCGTAGCGCGTCGCATTTGGATCTTTTTTCGGATCGGCCGAATAAATTCCATCCACCTGAGTTGCTTTCAATAAAACGTCCGCACCAATTTCGGCGGCCCTTAAAGCCGCTGCCGAATCGGTGGTAAAGAATGGGTTTCCGGTTCCGCCAGCAAAGATAACAACTTTACCCTGACTTATATATCCGACCGCTTTGCGTTGTGAGAAACTCTCGCAAATCTGCGGCATTGCTATGGCCGAGAGGACCACCACTTCGACGCCCAATTTGGTCAACGATGTGCGCAAAGCAAGTGAATTGATTGCCGTTGCCAACATCCCCATATGGTCGCCGGTAACACGGTCACCGCCCCTCGACGCGACAGCGACGCCGCGAAAAATATTTCCGCCGCCTATGACAACGCCAACTTCGACCCCCATATCATGGGCATCTGCTATATCTTTGGCAATACGATCAACAACAGATACGTCAATACCGAAACTCTGCCCTCCCATAAGAGCTTCACCGGAAGCTTTTAACAAAATCCGTTTGTAGAGGGGCTTATTGGTCATTAGTAGTCTCCGAATATAGATTCATTGTGCCTTCGATACACGAAGGGCACCGCATTGTCACGCGATGCCCTCTCTACAACGTTTTTTCCGCTTCTCACAACGCTAAAAGCACAGCTTTGAAGCAAATAAACCGAATTTTGTCCAAAATTAGCCCTTAACAGCGGCTGCAACTTCAGCTGCGAAATCGCTTTCAGCCTTTTCAATACCCTCACCCAATGCAAAACGCACAAAGCCTTTGATTTTGGCCGGAGCGCCAATTTCTTTTTCGGCTTCTTTCAAAGCCTGACTTACTGTTACGTCGGGATTGATAACGAAAGCCTGCGACAACAAAACGACTTCCTCGTAAAACTTGCGCATACGTCCTTCAACCATCTTTTCGACGATGTTAGCCGGTTTACCAGACTGATGAGCTTGTTCCGAATAGATAGCTTTTTCGCGCTCGACTGCAGCCGGATCCACTTCCTCTGCTGTCAAGGCCATAGGATTCGTAGCTGCAACATGCATAGCAACTTGACGTCCGAAACGTTCGGCTGCTTCTTTGTCACCATTTGTCTCTATCGCTACGAGCACGCCGATCTTGCCCAGACCGTCACCGATGCCGTTATGGATATATGTTGCAATAACACCATTATCGACAGAAAGCTCAGCCGAACGGCGAAATGTCATATTCTCGCCGATTTTTCCGATTGCATCTTTAAGAGTTTCTGCAACTGTTTTATCCGAGCCTGGGTAAACAGAAACCGAAATTTTTTCCAGCGTTCCATCGGTTTTGAGAGCGGCCTTCGCAATATTGCGAACGATATCCTGAAATGCATCATTGCGCGCAACGAAATCTGTTTCCGAATTGACTTCAACGAGAACGGCCTTTTTGCCATCAGAGGCGACACCGACAAGACCTTCAGCGGCAGTACGTCCTGCTTTTTTGTCAGCCTTGGCAATGCCTTTTTTGCGCAACCAGTCAACAGCTGCTTCCATGTCGCCATTTGTTTCAGCCAGAGCTGTCTTGCAATCCATCATACCGGCGCCCGACAATTCGCGAAGTTCTTTCACCTGTGCTGCGGTAATGCTCATATTTGCCTCTTAATCTTAATAACAGCGAAAGCGTGCAAGGATTATTCCTCAGCACGCCCGCGACCTAATATTTTTGATTTTAGGTGCCCTATTTAAAAAAGGGCACCGTTTTATTCATTATTCTGCGGCAGGAGTTGCTTCTTTAGTTTCGGTTTCCAAAGCAGGTTCAGCCGGTGCTTCCGCCTGAGCGCCAAGATCAACACCCATAGCACCTTGCTGACGGGCAATACCATCCAGTGCAGCCTTGGAAATAAGATCGCAATAGAGTGCGATAGCGCGTGATGCGTCGTCGTTACCGGGAATCGGATAATCGATATTATCCGGATCACAATTGGTATCGATAATTGCTACCACCGGAATTCCGAGGCGCTTCGCTTCATCAATTGCGATTTTCTCTTTATTTGTGTCGATGATAAAAAGAAGATCCGGAACCGACCCCATATCCTTGATACCACCGAGTGCGCGATTAAGTTTATCGCGATCATGCTCAATATTGAGGCGTTCTTTTTTGGTGAACCCCTGTGCTTCATTGGCAAGAATTCCGTCAAGCTTGCGCAAACGCTGAATAGAATTCGAAATCGTTTTCCAGTTGGTCAACATGCCGCCGAGCCAGCGTGCATTGACATAGTATTGAGCCGAACGGGTTGCTGCTTCGGCAATAATGTCGGATGCCTGACGCTTGGTGCCTACGAAAAGCACGCGACCACCACGAGCAACAGTATCCGAAACCACCTTCAAAGCGTTGTGAAGCAACGGAACCGTCTGTGCAAGATCGATAATGTGAATGTTATTGCGCTGCCCATAAATATAGGGAGCCATTTTCGGATTCCAGCGATGTGTCTGGTGACCGAAGTGAACACCTGCTTCCAAAAGCTGGCGCATAGTAAAATCTGGCAATGCCATTTCTTTATCCTTTCCGGTTGAACCTCCACGGAATGAGGCAGTAAAACCTGCCACCGGCGGAAAATTACGGATTTCTCCCGCAATTACCCTATTTCCGTGTGTGGAATACTTGGCTAGTTAGGTGATATCGGAACAAGTTTCAAGTCTTTTCAGAAAAATCTCGTAATAATCTCTGTCAAAAGAGACAAAAATTCAAACAACGTCGTTTGATTTAAACAGCTTCAGTTAGGCAATTGAAATTCGTTCAATCTTTGCAACCGTCTTTTTGGGTCGGTATGTCGAACAATTTGAATGTCTGTAATTTACCTCGCACTGAAAAATTTCCGTAATCCATTACAAGGTCACGCGTCACGCCGTTTTCATAAAGGAAAAAGCTCGTCCGGTAGACTGGCAGTCCATCCTGGTTTTCATCATCATTGAAATAAGAAATAGTTACAGGCCAATAAGGTTCTTTGCCAAGTTTTCCCATCATTTTCGTTTCATTATCGGGCTTGCCCTCAACTTTATCCCCCACAACAACAGTGGCTTCCGTCAATCGGTCGGCATCATCGGAACCGTCAAATAGCACTGTACGGTAGAAATGGCGCCCGGCTTTTGCCTGACGGATTACCTCTTCGGTCTGGATTGTCGGAAATGCCGCCGATTTCAATTTGACTTCTGTTTCTTTCGGCTTCTTTAAACTGACGGTCATATTGCCGTTTGCAATTTTTGCAACACCATCCGTTTCGCTTGTTACGTCCTGATCGATAATCGTTTTGCTTACAAAACGGAACTCTTTGCCATTTGCCGCTTCAAAACTAGTCATCTGTTGGTCGGTCAAGCGGGCGGGTGAATCGGCCATATTGATGCGCGTCACAAACCTGAAACGGGTTGTATAGCCCTCGCAAGAAGAGCCATTGAATTCATAGGCCATACGACCGATAAGGCCGGTAATCCCCGATTTATCCGACGCATTTTCGAGCTGCAAATCATAGATAGCAAGATGCGGCACCATAAAAATTTTATCTTCGGCCTGCGCAATGCCAAGCCCCATAAAAGATAAAATAATAGCTAAAAGAAATTTCGGCATCCGCATATTCCTGTTTTTACTTAAGCTCGGGGTTATCATATATGCTAGTTTGAAAGCGAGTAAATTTCTTTTTTCAAGATCGCATTTCCATGTTTGAAGAAATGCGTTATTGAGCAAAATATAAATAACGGGAAAAGAGGTAAAAATGTCTGATACGATTGAAAGCCGTTTACAAAAACTTGGCATCACAATTCCCGCTGCTGTACAACCTGTAGCCAACTATGTGACAGCCAGAAAATCCGGCAACCAACTTTATATTTCCGGACAACTTCCGCTGAGCAACGGCAAGCCCGTTGCAATTGGTAAAGTCGGCAGAACTGTGAGTGCGGAACAAGCAAAAAAATCTGCAGAAGCTTGTGCAATCAACATTCTCGCGCAAGCAAAAGCCGCGCTTGGTGATTTGAGCAAAGTCAAACAAGTCGTAAAGGTTACCGCTTTTGTAGCGACCGATCCGAATTTTACCGACATTCCACAAGTTGCCAATGGCGCCTCGGATCTTTTTGTCAATGTCTTGGGGGAAAAAGGAAAACATGCCCGTTCAGCTGTCGGAGTTGCTTCACTTCCCATGGACGTTCCAGTGGAAGTCGAAGCAATTCTGGAAATCTGAGCGATGCGGCTTGACTGGTTAACAAAAAGGCCCTTTGCAAATTGTGGACTTCATGGAACCGACATGTCGGTTCTGGAAAATACGCTGCCCGCTTTCGAGCTGGCAGCGCTTCAGGATTATAGCATTTGTTGTGATGTCCAATTGTCTCATGACGGAGTCCCCATGGTCTTCAATGAAACTTCGCTTGAACAATTGTTTGGTCAAAAAAAGCGCATCATTGATTTGCGGTCATCCGAAATTGCAAAAATTTGTGCGGATAAGCACTTGCAACACATTCTCACGCTTGAAGAACTTCTTCAAAATATATCGGGGAAAGTACCTGTTCTTATAAATCTTGAAGGCAATGATGGAGAAGATGCCGGTCTTATCTCTCGGGTGACGGAGCTTTTGACCTCATATCCGAATAATTCGGCGATGATGTCTCAAGATGTCCATATTTTGCGCCGCATGCGTTTTGCCGATCACGCAATTCCTCACGGAATAAAAGCCGAAGGAAACCGGCGATCCGAAATCGAAGAACACTTTGCAATGTTTGCTCATGATATGGAGTTCGTTGCCTACAATTTTCGTCAGTTGGCAAATCCGTTTGTTAGATTTGCACGTGAAAAACTTTCAATGCCTGTGCTTGCATGGACCATTCATAATCCGGCAGAATGGGAGCGGGCTAAAGTCAACGCCGACCAGATGATATTCGAAAGTTTCAAACCTTGAAACAATAAATTCGTGTTTAAAATGAAATAGTTGTAAATTTTTATTAACTTATCAAGCGAGGAGAAAAATGCAGCAAGTTTACGATGAAAATAATATTTTTGCGAAATTGATCCGAGGAGAGATTCCGTCCATTCGCGTTTATGAAGATGATGATGTCATTGCTTTTATGGATGTTATGCCTCAGGGAAAAGGACATACTTTGATCGTCCCGCGTAAAGGCTCGAGAAATCTGTTGGATGCAGATCCTGAAACACTTACGAAAATTATCAAAGTGGTTCAGAAAATTGCCAAAGCTGTGAAAAAAGCTTTCAATGCAGATGGCGTGACAGTTATGCAGTTCAATGAACCGGCAAGCGGCCAGACCGTTTTTCATCTTCATTTTCACGTTATTCCGCGCTTTAACGATGTACCGCTAAAACCGCATAGCGGCGAACCGGTTGACACAAAAACACTGGAAGAATCAGCAGCGAAAATTCGTGCCGCTCTTTAAATACATTTCAAAGAGCGCGGAGTTTTCTATCTGACAAACAGATCCACTCGTCAATAAAAACAGGAAAAGCCTGTCTTAAGGACTTTAAGACAGGCTTTTTAATAGACAATTTTGAATCGGAGAACTTTAATCCCGATATGAATAACGAGTTATAATCAACAGCTCAATCTGCCGGTGTCGGTTTTTTCACACGTGCCTTGGCTGTTTTGGTAGCTCTTACCGGTTTTCTATTTGCATCCGGTTCGTTACTGATAATTTCCAGAGCAAGCTTATTCTTATCGGATTTATCAGTCATGACTTTTACCGTTCCACCATGGCGGAGCTTTCCGAACAATATTTCTTCAGCCAGCGGTTTCTTGATATATTCCTGAATGACCCGCGATAAAGGACGTGCTCCCATACGTGAGTCATAGCCTTTGTTAGCAAGCCATTTGGTTGCACCTTCACTCAACTCGAAAGTTATTTCGCGATCGGCAAGTTGCGCTTCAAGCTGCAAAATGAACTTTTGTACAACTTGATGGATAGTCGGCTCGGACAAAGGTGCAAACGGAATGATAGCGTCAAGACGATTGCGGAATTCTGGAGGAAACAGCTGATTAATCGCCTCTACATCATCACCTTCACGTTGGGTTTTCCCAAAACCGATTGCCGATTTTGCCATATCCACTGCGCCAGCATTCGTTGTCATGATAAGAATGATGTTGCGAAAATCGATCTGTTTTCCGTTGTGGTCAGTGAGTTTACCGTGATCCATCACCTGCAACAGGATATTATAAAGATCCGGATGCGCTTTTTCGATCTCGTCAAGCAAAAGCACTGCATGCGGATTTTGGTCGACAGCATCGGTCAATAAACCACCCTGATCGAATCCGACATATCCGGGCGGTGCACCGATCAACCGCGAAACAGTATGCCGCTCCATATATTCCGACATATCGAATCGCAATAATTCAATTCCCAATGAAGCCGCCAGCTGTTTGGCAACCTCGGTTTTACCGACACCCGTCGGACCGGAAAACAGATAGCTTCCGATTGGCTTGTCCGGCTCTCTGAGTCCTGCACGAGCAAGTTTGATAGATGACGTCAGTGCGGCGATCGCTTTATCTTGACCGTAAACAACGCTTTTCAGTTCTTTTTCGAGATTTGCCAAAGTTTTGCGATCATCCCTTGAAATCGTTTTTTGAGGAATACGTGCCATTGTTGCAACTGTTTCCTCGATTTCTTTAACGCCAATGGTTTTTTTCCGTTTGTTTTTGGGCAAAAGCATTTGCGCTGCGCCAGTCTCATCGACGACATCAATCGCCTTATCAGGAAGCCGCCTGTCGGACATATAACGCGACGACAGTTCGACTGACGCTTTCATCGCATCATCGGTATATTTTATCTGATGGAAGTTTTCGAAATAAGGCTTCAAACCCTTCAATATTTCGATTGCATCATCAATAGAAGGTTCATTCACGTCGATTTTCTGGAAACGCCGTGCCAAGGCACGGTCTTTTTCAAATATCTGGCGATATTCCTTATAGGTTGTAGACCCTATGCAACGGATTAGCCCTGAAGAGAGTGCCGGCTTCAATAAATTGGCTGCATCCATACTGCCGCCCGACGTTGCCCCTGCTCCGATGAGCGTATGGATTTCGTCAATGAAGAGAATGGCGCCGTCATAATTTTCAAGTTCTTTGACAACCTGTTTCAAACGTTCTTCAAAATCACCCCGATAACGGGTTCCTGCGACAAGCATTCCCATATCGAGTGAAAAAATCGTTGCATTGCTTAAAACTTCTGGTACTTCACCATCAACTATGCGCTTGGCCAACCCCTCGGCAATCGCAGTCTTGCCGACACCGGGATCTCCCACGAGAAGCGGATTGTTCTTTGAACGGCGACATAATATCTGGATGGTCCGCGCAATTTCTTTATTGCGACCGATCAACGTATCAATTTTGCCTTGACGCGCACGATCGTTGAGATTGACACAATAAGCCGAGAGCGCGCTGTTTTCTTTCGATGCCGATTGTGCATTGGATACTTCTTCATCAGCATCATCAAGCGGAAAACCGGCAGCTCCGTTCTCCGACGCGATGCCATGGGAAATGAAGTTCACGGCATCGTAGCGCGTCATTCCGAGTTCCTGCAGGAAATAGGCAGCAAAACTTTCCCGTTCGGCAAAAATTGCTACAAGCACATTGGCGCCTGTCACAATATCGCGCCCTGCTGATTGAACATGAATAACAGCGCGCTGGATGACGCGTTGGAACGAGTTCGTCGGTTTCGTATCCTCGTCATCGCCGATTTGCGAATCGAGTTCAGACTGTACATACTGCGTTAAACGCGAGCGCAATTGTTCAATGTCGACGTTGCAAGCCTCGATCACTGCTTTTGCATCAACGTCGTCGAGTAAAGCCAATAACAGATGTTCGAGCGTCGCATATTCCTGATGCGCGTCGCTCGCTATCATAAGCGCTCTATGGAGAGTCTTCTCAAGACTGGTTGTAAAAGACGGCATGGGCGTTCACTTTCTTTCCATAACGCATTGTAGAGGATGCTGGTTTTCACGGGCGCAATCCATGACCTGCGCGACTTTTGTCTCGGCCACCTCATAAGAATAGACACCGCATTCACCGACACCTGTGTGGTGGACATTGAGCATGATCCGTGTTGCATCTTCGCGATTTTTGCGAAAAAACTTTTGCAATACAAATACAACAAAATCCATAGGCGTGTAATCATCGTTCAAGAGAAGAACGCGATAAAAGTCCGGCCTTTTTACTTTCGGAAGCGTTTTGGTCGCAACTCCGGCTTCGAAGCTCTCATGATCCACGCCTTCCTTCCCGTTATGATCGCCATTCAATTTTTCCAAATTACCTTTTGCCACCGTTACGTTTCTTTCCAAGAGATGCACTTTATGTAATAGGTTTTTTATAAATTATAAGTCCTCGACCAGCGAGTTCGATAACTCTTTACACCATTTTTCACCAATAACCGCAGCCCCTGATCGACAAATTTTCGTTAAAAAATATTCCCTTATAAATAAATTGGTAACGCTGTCAGACTAGTGTTCGGCAAAACGAAGCGACAGGGGATAACTCTGACGCAAATTCTGTTTGGCGAATTCAAGGGTTATTAAAAGTGCAAAGAGCCTACCAAAAAGTAGCTAATTTTATAAAAAAAGCCGCCATTGCAACATTCGTATTCTCTTTTTCGGTCACTGTAGCACACGCTGCTCCGCAAAGTGCCTACGCCGATAAATATGCAGCCATCGTAATTGATGCCAATACCGGACGAACACTGTTTGAAGTGAACGGTAACGCCCGGCGCTATCCGGCATCACTTACAAAAATGATGACACTTTATTTGCTTTTCGAAGCGATGCAATCCGGCCGCGTTACGCCAAACACGCCGATTCCGGTTTCTGCTTACGCGGCCTCGCGTCCTCCCACAAAAATCGGTTTCAGACCCGGTCAAACAATTCCCGCCGAACTTGCGGCGAAAGCACTGATAACAAAATCGGCAAACGATGTCGCAACAGCAATTGGTGAATATCTTGGCGGTTCCGAGCCCCGTTTTGCCCAGATTATGACAGCAAAAGCACGCCGACTTGGTATGATGAATACCAATTTTGCCAACGCTTCCGGTCTGCCGGACGAAAACAACTATTCGACTGCTCGCGATCTGGCCATTTTGTCACTTGCTTTACGCGAACATTTTCCGAAACAGTATGACTGGTTCAAGACGACAAGTTTTCAATTTCGTGGACAGACCATCAACGGACACAATCGCCTTGTTCGCGACATGAAGGGCGTCGATGGTATTAAAACCGGTTACACACGCATGTCGGGATCAAATCTGGCAACATCCATGCGTCTTGACGGGCGTTCGATCGTCGCAGTTGTCATGGGCGGACGTTCGTCAGCTTTACGTGACGTGCATATGGCCGAACTTTTGCGCCGCTATTTACCGGAAGCCAGTCGCGGAAAAACGCGCGCTCCTCTCATAGCTGCAACGCAATATGATCTGCCGGAAGCACATAAAGCTCCGATTCCTGCTGCTAAAGCCGACGCGCCCGTTATTGTTGCCAGTGCAAAGGCTGTAGCAACCCCTGCAAAATCCGACACCACTGCCGTCAAGACAGATGAAATCGCAACGCTTAAAAATTCGTCGGATGTCAAAAGTACGGCAAAAAGCGCCGATGTTTTGACCGCACTCGCAAATACCTCTGCAAAGGCAGCTCCGGCTGTCGAACAAGTCAATCAGGCGGTTGTTTCGAAACCTCAAGAAAAATCAACAGCGCCAAACGCTATTGATCCGGTCATTACCGCATCGGCTCCGGCGAACGGAGGTTCCGGGCAGAATGGCTGGGCAATCCAGATCGGTTCGTTACCGAACCAGCAACAGGCAACCGATATGCTTTCCAGCGCAGCAGATGCCGCACGCACCGCCCTTTCGAATGCCAAACCTTATACCCAAATCTTCGACAAAGACGGGCAACGTTACTATCGCGCCCGTTTTGTCGGTTTTAATACAAAAAAATCGGCTTGGGACGCATGCGCTGTTTTAAAGAAAGCAAATTTTAACTGCTATGCGATAACACAATAACAATGTCTGAGTTTTGCGTAAAAGGTAATCGAGCTATGGCAAATGCAACTGATATGGCCTCAAACTTCCGTTCTCTCGGCCTTGAAAGCCCTCTTCTCACATTACGGTCGCTACAACAGGCGGCATTAAAATTGCACGGCCTTAAAGCTGCCCCGAACGGTCTGAACACCCGTTCTCTTTTGGGGCTTTTGATCTGCCAGACCCAGCGAAACCGTCGCATGGCATTACCACCGGTTCGAATCCACCTTCGTTTGGCAAGTCCTCGCGGATCATTCGGAGTAAAACTTCGCCTCGGATCTACTAATATTTAAACCTGCTCTGCCTATATTTAAAAAATCAGCACAGTTTGAATGCCAGCACTGTTCGAATGAAAGATACGACGAAGACAATAGCGTCGCGGCTATAACAGCCCCAAATCGGCAAGTTCCTGTTTCAAGTCGGGAGGCAACCGATTTTTGCTATTGTCGAGATCATCCTTCGGGGCTTCATCGGCTTTTAGATAACGCCAGCCTTGAAACGCTCTCCGTGGCTGCCATTCCGTCGGAACAATTTCCGGTTCAAGCACAAGTTTGCAACGACGAACACCTTCATCATCAGTAAATGGCCGTATATCCAGAAATTTTTGTCGGCATTGAATATTGCCTTTCATAACCCAATAGAGTGAACCACCATCAAGAAGTTCGTCAATCTTTTTGGGTACCATACGCGTGATATGATATTGTTCCTCCCTTTCGCCCGACGCACGTAACTTTCCGAAGCGGAAATCGATCCAGGCTTTAAGCTCCTCTATCGAAGAACAACCAACGCATAATTTTACCATGTGAAGCGTCATGTTGTATGATTTAACAATCCGTAACGTTCACCGCAAGACCGCCTTTGCTCGTTTCTTTATATCTGTCGCTCATATCATGACCGGTTTCCCGCATGGTTTTGATACAAGCATCCAATGTAACAAAGTGGCTTCCATCACCGTGAAGCGCTAGCGAAGCAGCGGTAACCGCCTTGACCGCTCCCATCGCGTTCCTCTCGATACACGGTACTTGAACGAGACCTGCGACAGGATCGCACGTCATTCCCAAATGATGTTCGAGCGCGATTTCAGCAGCATTTTCGATCTGCTTCGGTGTACCTCCCAAGGCTGCTGTCAAGCCGGCTGCCGCCATCGACGAGGCAGATCCGACCTCCCCCTGACAGCCAACTTCTGCTCCAGAAATCGAGGCGTTATATTTAATAATTCCGCCTATCGCGGCGGCCGTTAAAAGAAAATCGCGTATGCCGCTCTTTCCCGCCCCTGCACAAAAACGCAAATAATAGCTGAGCACAGCAGGTATGACGCCCGCAGAGCCATTTGTCGGTGCTGTTACGACACGCCCTCCTGCGGCATTTTCTTCATTCACCGCAATGGCATATGTTGATAGCCAGTCATTTGCAGCCAAAGGGCTTAACTGGTTATTTTTACTATCATGAACAAGCTTTTCGTAAAGCTTTTTCGCCCTCCTTTTTATGTGGAGGCCGCCCGGCAATTCTCCGTCATGGCTGAGCCCGCGTTCAACACATGATTTCATCGCAAAAAATATATTGTCTAATCCCTCATCAAGCTTTTCACGAGATACAAGCGTTTCTTCATTGGCGCGTTTCATTTCGGCAATTGTCAAACCCGACTTTGCAGCCATTTCCAACATAACGCGTGCGCTCGCGAAAGGGTAAGGCACTGCTCGGTTGTCACTTGTATTGGTAATTTCAACGCGGTTGATCTCGTCTTCGGTCAAGACAAAACCGCCACCGATCGAATAATAAACGCGACGCAAAAGAACATTTTGCAACTCGTCAAGGCCTTCGAAAACGAGGCCATTTGTATGCCCCGGCAGAGGTGTTTTTCGATCGAACACCAAGTCTGTAGAAGGATCGAACCTGTAAGCGGGATGGCCTTCGGGGTGGACTTCCTTTTTTTCGCGAACCGACCGGACAAGGCCATCCATTGCATCGGGATTGACGGTCGATGGCGTTTCGCCGAGTAAACCGAGTATAACCGCACGATCGGTAGCGTGACCTATTCCGGTAAAAGCGAGTGACCCATGGAGCGACGCTCGCAAATGCACAATTGAAGAATGGGTCGGTTTCGGCCAATTATTCGAGAGAATTTCTTCAAGGAACATATTGGCTGCCGTCATTGGTCCCATTGTATGCGAGCTCGACGGGCCTATTCCGATTTTAAAAAGTTCAAAGACTGAAAGAAACATAGGATTAAACGAACACATCAATATTCAAAGTGATGTGACCTCGAACAAAAGAGATGACTTTAAAAACCGACAGTCAGATAAACAATCAGGATAATCGCAACGAGAGCTATCGTTGCTTTAATAGCGATGCTCCAACAAGATTTTTCAATGATTTCATCCATAAAGCACCTTCAAAGCCGGTGAAATAACCAACATATGTTGTGAATGGTGCATGCTATAACTGTGAAATGCGAAATACACAATGATAAAAAATTATTAATAAAATTTTCTTTTCCACAAAATTTTATTAGCGGTCAACCAAGCTTTCGGACTTAAGAATAAGGTATCCTCGCCACATAATTCACTCGATAAAGCGAACGAAATCCTTCAAAGGCGCGCGTTCTGTAGGAAAGTTGTTTTCCGGTGCACTCTCATCCCTATATCCTAAAGCAAGTCCGCAAATAATTTGCCTTTCCGGGGAAATATCAAGCTCTTCCGATATTGTTTTGTGATATTCTGAAAACGCTGCCTGAATACAGCTATCAAGGCCAAAGCTACGGGCAACAAGCGCGATTGTTTGGATAAAACCTCCAAGGTCAAGCCAACTTCCAAGCTCCATATCGCGATCCATCGTAAAAATAAGACCTACGGGTGCTCCGAAAAACATAAAATTTCTGGCTTGTTGGCGTTCGATTTTGCTCCGTTCGCCACGTGCTATACCGAGTGAACGGTAAAGATCCCAGCCAACTTTGCGCCGCCTTGCCAGATAAGGCTCGCGCCATGATCTGGGATAGAATTGATATTCAGGCTCTTCTTTTATTCCTGCGACCGACATATCAAAAAGTTTCCGACCAAGCTTTATTAATGCTCCATTATGGAGCACGATGACTTGCCAAGCCTGAATATTGGCTCCGGAAGGTGCGCGCGAAGACAACTCCAGTATCTCTTCTACCAATTTCCGGTCGACATCTTTTTCAAGGTAAGCGCGAATTGATTTGCGGCTTTTCACAACATCATAAAAGTTTTCGATCTTTGCCATTTTAAACGTTTCACCCACAGGAAATTGCGTAAACCACTCTATTTCAGACAAGCAAAGCTTGAACTTTATGATAAATAGATAGCAAAGGATGCCAATATGAACCAGCCTGAAACGATTAAAAAGCGATTACAAAAGGTTGATCTCTTCCGTGGACTTGCTCTCCTCGGCATGGTCATTTACCATTTCAGTTGGGATTTGAGCTATTTTTCCTATATAGCGCCGCAAATTCCGGCCGAAGGCAGTCTGCGTCTGCTCGCACGCGTTGTGGCCTTTTGCTTTCTGTTTATTTCGGGATTCAGTCTGTTCCTCGCCCAAGGTAAAAAACTCCATCCTAAGGCATTTTCCCGTCGTCTGCTTATTATCATTCTTGCTGCATTTCTTGTGTCACTTGCTACCTATTTTATAATGCCGCAAGGCTTTATCTATTTCGGCATATTGCACGAGATCGCTTTCGCAAGCGTTATCGGGCTGTTTTTTCTCTACACTCCGATCTGGTTGAATTTTATAGCACTTGCGATATTTGTAATTTTGCCATTGATGTTCAAATCCGATCTATTCAATGCCCCTTATTTTTTGTGGCTGGGACTTTCGACTTATCCCCGCCCTTCATTCGACTATGTTCCTGTTTTTCCGTGGTTTGCTGCGGCACTTCTTGGACTGACAGCCGCACGCATTTGCTATTGTTTTGACCTGCTTTCCTGTTTGCAAAACGGCATTGCTCCACATTGGCTCAACACATTTCTTCAGCTAATCGGCCGCCACAGTCTGATATTCTATCTCGTTCACCAGCCAATCTTGCTTGCTGTTTTATATTGCATTTCTCTTATCTTCCCTCCTTCACCCGATGCATTGCGAGCACCAATGGAAAATGCCTGTGTCAACGAATGTCATCAAAGCCAGCCCGATAACCGCTTATGTACCAATTTTTGTGGCTGCGTATTTGACAAAATGGAGGAACAGAACCTTATTCCGGCTTTCTCGAAAGGTGAAATAACCGAGGACGATGACCGGCTACAAAAGCCTGTCAATGAATGCTGGGGGAAAATTATAGGTAAAATGGAATAACATTGGTAAAATTTATGACCAAGCACGGTGAAATAACGTTCACTTAGCGATTGACATCACGTTCCGCCAAGCGCTCGAAACAGATTTCTTCAATCCGCTCGAGCTCGTGAAGTGAATCATCAATATCACGGCGCATCTGTCGCAAATCCTCACGTTTTTCTTTAATCTCTTGAAGGACATTTTCCACTTTGATGGCGTCATCAAGCGGCGCATTCGTAACAGTGAGCAGCGAGGCAATTTCAGCCAAGGAAAAATTAAGTCGTTTGGCCCTGAATATCTGTTGAAGACGATGACGATCAAGCTCGGTGTAAAGCCGGGTACGACCACGACGCATCGGAACGATTAATCCTTGATCTTCATAATAACGCAATGTCCGCGTTGTTACCCCAAACTCCCGTGTGAGTTCACCTATCGAGTAATATTCATGCATATGCTTACCAGACAAGGCATTGTCGTAAATTCGTCGAGCCTCAAAATGTTTCCCTTTTTCTTCTACAATAGCTTCCAAAAGCAATGATGCAATAGAGCGCCGATAAAAAACCGCGTCAAAGTTGAATTATATGTTTAAAACTGCCGGCCAAAAAACAGCAGTCATAATTTTACGACTAGTGCCAGTCGGGCAATAAATGCCCGATCATACTTTCGGCTTTCCAATATATAGTTCGAGTGAGACCACTGTTCCAATCAGTAAAAAGGGGTGAATTTCGATCGCTTTTTGACAAGCAATAGGAGTATGGGCACATCGTTTTTAACCGAAGTGATGCAATTATGCTCTACAACAAGTTTAGAATTCCGTTTAATGTATGAAAATTACGAAGTTTGATCATTCACTCCTTCTGAGGTGTGCCATCATGCATAAAAAAAAATGGATCGTTGGCATCGTCGTAGTCATTATCATTGCCGCTATTCCTTTATCGTTCGATAGCCTTGTCAACCAACTTGGCCGCTCGGAACTTTATGCATTTGCGCAAGATAAGAATTACTGTCGTACAAAGAGCTGCGACGAAGGCATTGCTTATGTGACAGAGCTTCTTCACAAACAATCAGGCATCGACGAAAAAGATGTGCCATGGTGTATGGCCACAAACCGGATTTACTATACAGACCTTTATTCTCTCAACGGTTTGAAAGTGAAATTTACCAACTGGATGTATGAAACTTGCGAACGTCACGAGCTCACGCTTGACGACGCAAATATAGAGATCGGCGACCACGATCACGACGAGAACGATCATTGATCTGACTAGAAATGCGATTTTAAAAATCAGCTAGATTAATTAAAAATGGAAAGCCTGATAGCCGACCGTTCCAAATGTTTTAGCATAGCGTTACCCGCTTTATCTTTATCGCCGTTCAATATTGCCTCGGCAATTGCCCGATGTTCCTTTTCCGCGGCTTGAAACGCTCCAGCCACTTTGCTTGTGTTCCCATGAGCAAGCTTCAAAAAATCCGTCATTGTTTCGTGCAATTTTTCTAAAACCAATACAAAAAGCGGATTTCCACTTGCTACGGCAATAGCTTGGTGGAACCTCATATCTGCTTCCACACGCTGGTCAAGATCGTTACCTGCATTTTCCAGAATTGCTATCTCGCGATCAAGACGGGCAATATCGTCATCCGTACGTCTTTGTGCAGCAAATCTGGCCGCGGCAACTTCGATGACACGCCTTAGCTCCATCACATGAGAGGGTTCTATACCCGAATGAAAATCGAGTTTTAAAAATTCTGCCGGGTTATTCGGCTTGATCACAAAAGCTCCGCGGCCCTGCTGTGTTCTGATCAGTCCTGTTTGTTTCAAACGTGCAATAGCCTCCCGCACCACTGCCCGGCTGACCTGAAAACCATCAGAAAGTTGTTGTTCGGTCGGCAGTTGATCCCCAACGGCCAAGTTTCCGGACGTAATTCGGGAACGCAACACATCAACGATCTGATCTGCCAATGTCGCTCTTCTTCTTACTGGTGGATAATTCGTCGTATCGTTTGAGTTACCGTTTGTCGTAGCGGCTTTTAAATTATTTTTGTCCATCACCCGAAACTCTTCTTTTGGTTCACCCGCCAGAACTTGCAACATAGCCATTGCAACTCCAATTTACGTAATTTTTTCAACAAAACAAGAATTTACCGTCTGACGACTCTGAAAATTGACCTCACTCTAGCCATTTTTCTAATGAGCATCTCAACACCAATGAATTTTTACTTCCAATAATTTTTTCCAAATAAACTTCATAAAAATATTTCGACACCCAATATTGTCCTTCAATTTCAAGCGATGGAAATGATTTGTTGGAAATTCAAAAATAATATTTGTCATATTTCAAATATAAAATTTTATACAAAATACTTTCGTTTATTTTGAGCTTTAACTTTCAATGAAGATAATTTTATCGTTTTAAACATCCATTTTCTCAACGAGAGAAACGATGTGCCGACCGATCGGTAATGATGCAGTAGCTGCTGGTGAAGGTGCATTGCAAATATGTATCATACGTGCCGTCTGTCTTATCAAGAAGTCATGGACCATTTCTCCATTGGACAAAACTGCTTGAGCCCTTATACCTGAAGGATAAGGCTGCAAATCTTCAATTTTCAGTTCGGGACAGTATTTCTGACACAACTTGAGATATTGTTTCGGCATAAAACTGCTTTCCAGCTCGGAAAAAGCCGACTTTCTATTGTTCCACAATACGTGCCAGAGACCGGCAAAAGACACCATTGATAGGGCATCTTTAAAATTGAAAGCAAATCGGGAATATTTCTCGCGTGCCAGTGCCAAACATGCGTTGGGCCCGACAGTAGTAGCACCATTAATCATTCTTGTTAGATGAACTCCCAAAAACGGAAGGTCGGGATCAGGTACCGGATAAATAAGATGTTTGGGCAAATTTTTTAAGCGCGATGACAAACGAAAATAGTCTCCACGAAAAGGGATAATCTGGAAATCTATCTTCAAACCTGCCATTTTGGCGAGGCGATCCGCCTGTAATCCACCACAGACAATGAGATATCGAGCTTCTATAGTTCCGGAAGAACTGCCTACAACGACACAATCCGTTTTTTCTGCTATAGCCAAACATGCCGTATTGTAGCGAATTTCTCCCCCCAAACGAATAATTTCATTCGCCATTGCTTTACACATACCGGGATAATCGACAATACCGGTATCCTTAACAAGCAACCCGCTTACACCCGAAATAGATGGTTCGTTTTCCCTTATCCATCCCTTGTCCACTCTTTCGAGATTTAAACCGTTTTTAGTTGCTCGTTGTTCGAGTGCATCAAGCCGTTCGAGTTCTATCGGGTTGGTAGCAACAATCAGTTTACCGCATTGTTCAAAACGGACATCATGCGACTTGCAAAAAGCGATAGTCGCTGCCAATCCCTCTTTACAAAATTGCGCTTTTAAACTGCCAGGAGCGTAATACACGCCTGCATGAATGACCCCGCTATTATGCCCGGTTTGATGGAACGCCGGCCCCTCCTCCTTCTCAATGAGGACGAGTTTCTTTTGCGGATATTTTTGCAATAGCTGCATAGCGGTCGACAAACCGACAATTCCGGCACCGACAACACAAAAATCATAAACTGCCACTTGTTTCCTCCCGAAAAATTGACCGGATTTTCCATTTTGATAATTATCAAATTGACTTGTCAAGTTATCATACAACATGATAACTGGCAATATTAATCGCGATAAAGTTGAGTGGTCGTTTTACATTAGCGCATACCATTCACACGCTAGAGGACAACGTTCGCGGTATGGGAGGAGCTTGAGATGAGTGTAATAATCGGTGAAACAGAAGTTGAAGCAAAAAAGCGCAATAGAAAAGTTGCGACAGCCACAATCGTCGGGTCGATGTTGGAATGGTATGATTTCTATCTGTATGCAACTATGGCATCAATCGTATTCGGCCGTGTATTTTTCGACAGTTCCGACACACAATCAGCCACATTGAAAGCGTTTGCCACTTTTGCGATCGGTTTTCTTGCTCGGCCAATCGGCGGTATGTTCTTTGGATATTTCGGAGATCGTTACGGTCGTAAACAAATGTTATTTGTGACATTTTGTATGATGGGAACATGTACCGCCCTGATTGGTCTCATCCCGTCTTATGAAAAGTTGGGCATCTGGAGTGCGGTTCTACTTGTCGCAATAAGAATTATTCAAGGGCTTGGAGCCGGTGCAGAATTGGCAGGAGCGGCTGTAACCTCATATGAACACGCCTCGAAGACCAGACGTGGAAGGCAAGGTGCCTGGCCCGCTTTAGGATTAAATCTCGGGCTTCTTCTATCTTCGGGAATTATCTTTATACTCACTATTCATGGTGATGATTTTCTACTTTCCGGTGGGTGGCGAATACCCTTTCTGTTGTCGATTGTACTCGTTTTTGTCGGCTTATGGGTTCGCAGTCAATTACCTGAAACACCCGAATTCGTTGATATGAAAAAGGAACACACCCAACACAACACGCCTTTGAAAGACGTATTCAAATATAGTTACAAAGGTCTGCTAGTCGTCTTTTTCGTTGCTATCGGATACAATGCATTAAGTTATATTTTTAAAACTTTTTCACTCGCTTACCTTGTCGAATATCAGCATGTAAGTGCGAAAACCACATCACTTTCGATAACAATTGCAAGCTTCATAGCCATTTTTTCCGTTCCTGCATTCGGCTGGTTATGCGATCGTTGGAGTAGCAAAGCTGTTTTGGCTACTGGTGGTATTCTCTCTATCGCCTTTGCTTATCCCTTCATGATGTTGCTTGAAAGCGGCAATCACCTTCTGATCTACCTTGCACTTGCTATCGCTACAGGTATCCTGGCGCCGATGATGTTTGCGCCGCAAGGATCATTTTTAAGCCGTCAATTTCCTGTCGAAACCAGATCCACAGGTGTCGGAACGGGTCGTGAACTCGGAACAGCAATTGCAGGCGGTTTGGCACCAATGAGCGCCTTGGGGCTCGTCGCAGCTTCACCGAACAATTCTACATCCGCAGTGTCTTTAATTTTAATGTGCTCGGCAATCATTGTCGTCGTCGCCGTTCTTTGCGATCAAGGGAAACGATACACCAAGTTCAAGAACTAGCGTTTTCCGGCAAAAAGTTTCATCAGATATCCGTTTTTGGAAGTTCTGTCCCCGTAATAGCATTAATTGCAGCTATACCGACGGGGACAAAACTTAACCAATCGCAACCCGTGCGACGATTTTCAACCTCGCGACGACAGATCACTATTTCGCTTTGAACTTCCGAAATGATTGAACTTTTAACAATATATAGTGGTGGTCATCCGCGAGAATAACGCCAATTACTGTTCAAACGCCCCTAAGCCACGCAAATTTTAGCAAGATATGCGTTTACTGTTTTACTGGTGACATTCGTGAAACCGGCACCCGCAAGCTTATCTATTAAACAACGACCGTTTTCGGGTAGCAAAAGTATAGGAAAACCGAAGGGAAAATTGTTGCAATTGGTTCCAGTCAAAATTTCCATTAATTCAGGTTCTTTTTTTAACGATTTATTTCGGTTACTCAATCATTCTTTTGAAGGTGAAAGATACAATTTTCCATATAAATATTTAATTTTCCAATTCATTACATCGTTTCGAGCGCTAAATTTTCCACTCGTAAAAGATTTTAAACACCGAATTTATGTTTCTTGAAACAATAGATTTTAATATTTTTAAAACGTCTGAAACAATTTTATTCATTGTTATCTATTTTCAAATTTACCGGAGGCCCATTATGTTCATAGATCACATTGATCATATCGTGATGACTTGTTTCGATCTCGAAGCAACCAAGCGTTTTTACACGGAAATTCTGGAGCTTAAGCTCGAAGTTTTCGGAGAAAATCGTTTTGCACTCCGCTTCGGCAATCAGAAGATCAATCTGCATCAATATGGCAAAGAGTATGACCCCAAGGCTCACCTGCCCGTTCCGGGTAGTTTGGACCTCTGTTTCATATCAAAACTTCCTATCGATGAAGTCATTACTCACCTGAAAAAGAACAACTGCCCTATTGTTGAAGGTCCAGTCGAGCGAACCGGCGCAAAAGGAAAAATACGTTCGGTTTATGTGCGTGATCCGGACCTGAATTTGATCGAGATTTCAGAATATCTACAATAAATATCTACATTAAAATCTGAAAAGCGGTGCAATCGCTTATTTGTTTCAAATGCCAAAATAAAAAAGCCCGGCAAAAAACCGGGCTTTTTATTTATTTTAATATGAGCTTATTCAGCGGCCGGGCGTGTCATGTCGGACAACATGGCATTTGCTTTTTCACCACCACTTGCCTTGCGATGTTCGTCAACGATGAGATCGTCACGAGCTGTGGCAATACGACGGATTTGGGCAATTGTGCCACCGGTACCGGCCGGGATAAGGCGACCGACGATAACGTTCTCCTTCAAGCCCTGCAACGTATCGATCTTTCCGGCAACAGCGGCTTCGGTAAGCACGCGTGTTGTTTCCTGGAAAGATGCAGCCGAAATAAATGACGGAGTCTGCAACGAAGCTTTGGTAATACCCAACAGAACGGGGTTACCGCTTGCCGGTTTCTTACCTTCTTCAATAAGCCGGTCATTGACCTCCTGAAGCTCTATCCGGTCAACATTGTCACCCGGAATATAACTTGAATCACCTGAATCGGTAATTTCGACCTTCTGCAGCATTTGACGAACGATAACTTCGATATGCTTATCGTTAATCACGACGCCCTGGAGACGATAAACTGACTGAATCTCGTTGACGAGATAAGAAGCCAAGGCTTCGACGCCATTGATTGCCAGAATATCATGAGGTGCCGGATTACCGTCAAGGATATAATCACCCTTTTCAATCTGGTCACCATCCTGCAGATGGAACGGTTTACCCTTCGGAATGAGGTATTCCACCGGTTCAACCGTGTCGTCATTCGGTTCGATTGTGATACGCCGTTTGTTCTTATAGTCGCGCCCGAAGCGGATGGTGCCATCAATTTCTGCAATAATGGCATGATCCTTCGGACGACGGGCTTCAAAGAGCTCGGCAACACGCGGAAGACCACCGGTAATATCCTTTGTCTTGGCGCTTTCCATCGGCAAACGACCAATGACGTCACCAGCCTTCACATGAGCGCCCGGTTCAACCGAAAGAACGGTCTCCACAGACATCATGTAGCGGGCATCGCCTCCCTTGGAAAGCTTGGCGATCTTGCTGCCTTTCTTATCAGAATAGATAACAATGGCCGGCTTCAGATCTGCACCGCGCGGGTTAGCACGCCAGTCGATAACCTGACGTTTGGTAATACCGGTCGATTCATCGGTCGTTTCTGTAACAGATAGACCGTCAACCATATCTTCGAACCCGATATAACCTTCAACTTCGGTCATGATCGGACGGGTATACGGATCCCACTCGGCAATACGTTGCCCGCGTTTAACGATGTCACCATCGTCAACAAAGATGCGAGCACCATAGGTAATGCGGTGTGAAGCGCGTTCCTTGCCGTTTTCATCCTTGATAAGAATGGCCATATTACGACCCATAACGACCAGATGGCCTTCCGAATTGCGAACAACCTTACGATTGCGTAACTCGACCTTACCTTCATAGGATGCTTCCAGATAAGAGGTATCAACAACCTGTGCGGTCCCGCCCAAGTGGAATGTACGCATTGTCAGCTGTGTACCAGGTTCACCAATCGACTGAGCCGCAATGACGCCAACCGCTTCACCCTGATTGACCGGTGTACCACGTGCCAAATCACGACCATAGCACTTGGCGCAAACGCCAACACGGGTTTCGCAAGTCAGAGCCGAACGGATCTGGACAGACTGGATGCCGGCAGCTTCAATCTTGGCAACATCGGCTTCCTCGATCATGCGGCCACCTTCAACAATAACTTCACCCGTGGTCGGATGAATAATATCATGAAGCGCGGTACGACCAAGGATACGTTGACCGAGAGAGGCGACAACCTGACCAGCATCGACGATGGCCTGCATTGTCAAGCCTTTATCTGTTCCGCAATCGACCTCGGAGATAATGGCGTCTTGTGCAACGTCGACAAGACGACGGGTCAAATAACCGGAGTTCGCAGTCTTCAAAGCTGTATCGGCAAGTCCCTTACGGGCACCGTGTGTCGAGTTAAAGTACTCGTTCACGGTCAAACCTTCCTTGAAGTTGGAGATGATCGGCGTTTCGATGATTTCGCCCGAAGGCTTTGCCATCAATCCGCGCATACCACCCAACTGCTTCATCTGGTTCGGCGAGCCACGAGCACCGGAGTGGGACATCATATAAATCGAATTCATCGGTTTTTGACGTCCTGTTACAGGATCGAATTCAACCGCCTGAATACGTTTCATCATCTCGTCAGCGACGCGATCGGTGCATTTACCCCATGCATCGACAACTTTGTTATACTTCTCGCCCTGCGTAATGAGACCATCATTATATTGCTGTTCATATTCCTTGGCCAAAGCCTCGGTTTCCTGAACCAGTTTTGCTTTGCTTTCCGGAATAACCATATCGTCCTTGCCGAACGAAATACCGGCACGGCAAGCATTGGCAAAACCGAGAGACATGATGCGATCGCAGAACATGACAGTCTCTTTTTGCCCGCAGTGGCGATAAACATGGTCAATCATCTTGGAAATGTTCTTTTTAGTCATTTCCTGATTGACAATGTCGAATTTGATATTCGGATTCTTCGGCAAAGTTTCGCCAATGATAAGGCGACCCGGTGTTGTATCGTATATTTTGGACACAACATTACCATCCGCATCGAGGCTCTTGACACGGCCTTTGATCTTTGTGTGAAGCGTCACAACTTTGCTATCCAAAGCGTGCTGCAATTCACCCATGTCACCGAAAGCCATCCCCTCGCCCGGTTCATGTTCGCAGACAATCGACAGGTAATAGAGACCGAGAACCATGTCTTGTGAAGGAACAATAATCGGCGCGCCGTTAGCCGGATGCAGAATATTGTTTGTCGACATCATCAAAACGCGCGCTTCAAGCTGGGCTTCAAGCGACAGTGGAACGTGAACGGCCATTTGGTCGCCGTCGAAATCTGCGTTAAATGCCGTACAAACCAGCGGATGAAGCTGGATTGCTTTACCTTCGATGAGGGTTGGTTCAAAAGCTTGAATGCCCAAGCGGTGCAAGGTCGGAGCGCGATTCAAAAGAATTGGATGCTCACGAATAACTTCTTCGAGAATATCCCAGACTTCTGGACGTTCTTTTTCAACGAGCTTCTTAGCCTGTTTGACAGTTGAGGAATAACCTTTTGCGTCAAGGCGTGCGTAGATAAACGGCTTGAACAGTTCCAAAGCCATTTTCTTCGGCAGGCCACACTGATGCAATTTCAGTTCAGGTCCGGTAACAATAACCGAACGGCCTGAATAGTCGACACGCTTGCCGAGCAAGTTCTGGCGGAAGCGCCCTTGCTTTCCTTTCAGCATATCCGACAGAGATTTCAGCGGACGTTTGTTGGCACCCGTAATCACACGACCGCGACGACCGTTATCAAACAGAGCATCAACAGCTTCCTGCAACATACGCTTTTCATTGCGTACGATGATGCCGGGAGCGCGAAGCTCGATCAGACGTTTCAAACGGTTGTTACGGTTGATCACACGGCGATAAAGGTCATTCAGGTCGGAAGTCGCAAAACGGCCACCATCCAACGGAACCAACGGACGTAAATCCGGCGGAATAACCGGAATAACTTTCATAATCATCCATTCCGGACGATTTCCCGATTCAATGAAGTTCTCAACGATTTTCAAACGCTTCATCAATTTCTTGATTTTCAGGTCTGATGTCGTCTCTGCCAGTTCGGCACGCAAATCCGCAGCAATTTTCTGCAAATCCATCGCGGCGAGCAACTCATAAATAGCTTCGGCACCGATCAAAGCAGTAAACTGATCGGGACCGAACTCGTCGACAGCCATCATATATTCTTCTTCGGAAAGAAGCTGATGCATCTTGAGCGAGGTCAAACCCGGTTCGGTAACAATATAGTTTTCAAAATAAAGAACGCGCTCGATATCCTTGAGGGTCATATCAAGAAGCGTACCGATGCGGCTAGGCAGCGATTTCAAAAACCATATATGTGCGACAGGAGCAGCGAGTTCGATATGCCCCATACGTTCACGACGAACACGTGAAAGGGTAACTTCAACTCCGCATTTTTCGCAAATAATGCCTTTATACTTCATGCGCTTGTACTTGCCGCACAGACATTCATAGTCTTTGATCGGCCCGAAAATACGCGCGCAGAAAAGCCCGTCACGTTCTGGCTTGAACGTACGGTAGTTAATGGTCTCCGGCTTTTTGATTTCGCCATAAGACCAGGACAGAATCTTCTCAGGGCTGGCGATTGATATCCTGATGGAATCAAACGTCTGTGTAGGCGCCTGAGGATTGAAAAGATTCATGACCTCTTGGTTCATGCCGTTCTCCTTCAGGGGTTTTACTAAAAACCCGTTGCGATAGTCGATTTTGCCAATTGATGAACAAAAACCTATCTCAATAGAAATCTATTTGGTTAGGCTTAACAAAAGCCAATAGAGGTGCGCCCCTTTCGGGCGCACCCTCTCGATTACTCGGCTGCATCCGGCAAGTTTTGCTGCTGAGCCAATAATTCACGAGTATCATCGAGCTCGACATTGAGCCCAAGAGACCGCATTTCCTTAACCAGAACGTTGAAGCTTTCCGGTATGCCGGCTTCAAACGTATCATCTCCACGAACAATCGCTTCGTAAACTTTGGTACGTCCAGCCACATCATCCGACTTCACTGTCAGCATTTCCTGCAAGGTGTAAGCGGCACCGTAAGCTTCCAGTGCCCAGACTTCCATTTCACCGAAACGTTGACCACCGAACTGTGCTTTACCACCCAACGGCTGCTGGGTAACAAGCGAGTACGGACCAATCGAACGGGCGTGAATCTTGTCGTCGACCAGATGGTGCAGTTTAAGCATATAAATATAGCCCACTGTCACCTGACGATCGAAAGGTTCACCGGTACGGCCGTCAAACAACTGAACCTGTCCTGAAGTTGCAAGCCCTGCTTCCTTCAACATATCGTTGATATCGGCATCATGTGCACCATCGAAGACCGGAGTCGAAATCGACACACCATGGCTCATCTGGTCAGCAAGACGAACAATGCTCGGGTCGTCGTAATCACGGATCGGCTCGTTACGGTCATTATCGGGGATAATATCCTCGATACGTTTACGCAACGGCTTGATATCTCCGCCTTTACGATAAGCATCCAGCAATTCACCAATCTGCTTACCAATACCGGCACAAGCCCAACCAAGGTGGGTTTCAAGAATTTGCCCGACATTCATGCGGCTCGGAACACCCAGAGGGTTCAACACGATATCAGCGTGTGTACCATCAGCAAGGAACGGCATGTCTTCAATCGGCAAAATGCGCGAAACAACACCCTTGTTTCCATGGCGGCCTGCCATCTTGTCACCTGGTTGGATTTTGCGCTTAACCGCGACAAAAACCTTGACCATTTTCATGACCCCGGGAGGCATCTCGTCACCACGCTGGACCTTTTCGACCTTGTCCATGAAGCGACGTTGAAGAGCATCCTTGGATTCGTCGTATTGCTTGCGCAATGCTTCGATCTCGCCCTGGAGCTTTTCATCCTCAACGGCAAATTGCCACCATTGGGAACGCGGAAATTCATTCATGACAGCTTCATTAAGGCTGGTGCCTTTCTTGAAGCCCTTAGGCCCTTCAATAGCTGTTTTTCCATTCAGCATATCGATAAGGCGTGCATAAACGCTGCGGTCCAGAATGGACTGTTCGTCATCACGGTCCTTGGCCAAACGCTCGATTTCCTCACGTTCAATGGCCATAGCACGCTCATCTTTTTCAACGCCGTGGCGATTGAAAACACGAACTTCGACGACTGTACCGAAAGCCCCCGGAGGCATACGCATTGACGTATCACGAACATCGGAAGCCTTTTCACCGAAGATGGCTCGCAAGAGTTTTTCTTCAGGTGTCATCGGGCTTTCACCCTTCGGCGTAATTTTACCTACAAGAATATCACCAGGTTGAACCTCGGCACCGATATAAACAATGCCGGCTTCATCAAGATTCTTCAGTGCTTCTTCCGAAACATTCGGAATATCACGTGTAATCTCTTCCGGCCCTAGTTTTGTATCACGTGCAGAGACTTCATATTCCTCAATATGGATCGAGGTAAATACGTCTTCTGCAACCATCCGTTCGGACAATAGAACAGCATCTTCATAGTTATAGCCGTTCCATGGCATGAAAGCGACGAGAACGTTACGTCCAAGAGCCAAATCACCAAGATCGGTCGAAGGACCGTCAGCAATGATATCGCCCTTCTCGATGTGGTCGCCAACACGGACCAAAGGCCGTTGGTTGATACAAGTCGACTGGTTGGAACGTTGGAATTTATGCAAACGATAAATATCAACGCCCGACTTTGTCGGATCAAGATCCTGCGTTGCACGAATAACAATACGCGTTGCATCAACCTGATCAACAATACCGCCACGTTTGGCTGCAATTGCTGCACCGGAGTCACGAGCAACAATCGGTTCCATACCGGTTCCGACAAACGGTGCTTCGGCGCGAACCAGAGGCACAGCCTGACGTTGCATGTTAGAGCCCATCAAAGCACGGTTCGCATCGTCATTTTCAAGGAACGGAATAAGCGCTGCTGCAACAGAAACCAGCTGCTTAGGCGAAACGTCCATGAGATCGATGTTTTCACGCGGAGCCATCAACACTTCATTTGCATGACGACAAACGACGAATTCATCAACGAATTTACCATCATCGGTCAGGCTTGAGTTTGCCTGTGCAACATAGTGCTTCGACTCTTCCATTGCCGATAGATAGACAACTTCGCGGGTAACTTTGCCATCAATGATTTTGCGATATGGACTTTCGATAAATCCATATTTGTTGACACGGGCAAATGTTGCAAGCGAGTTGATAAGACCGATATTCGGACCTTCCGGTGTTTCGATCGGGCAGATACGACCGTAATGGGTCGGGTGCACGTCGCGGACTTCAAAACCGGCACGCTCACGTGTCAGACCACCAGGCCCCAATGCCGACAGACGCCGCTTATGGGTGATTTCCGAAAGCGGGTTGGTCTGATCCATAAACTGCGACAACTGGGATGAACCGAAGAATTCACGTACAGCCGCTGCAGCAGGTTTGGCATTGATCAGATCCTGAGGCATAACCGTGTCGATCTCGATAGAAGACATACGCTCCTTAATGGCACGTTCCATCCTCAACAGACCGATGCGATACTGGTTTTCCATCAATTCGCCGACAGCACGGACACGCCGGTTACCGAGGTTATCGATATCGTCGATTTCACCACGACCATCACGCAATTCAACAAGTGTCTTGACAACTGCCAGAATATCTTCTTTCCGCAAAATACGGATCGTATCCGGGCAATCAAGATCAAGACGCATATTCATCTTTACGCGACCAACGGCCGAAAGATCATAGCGTTCCGGATCGAAAAACAGCGAATTGAACATCGCTTCGGCTGTTTCAAGTGTGGGCGGTTCGCCAGGGCGCATAACACGATAAATATCAAACAGAGCATCCTGCCTACTCTGATTTTTATCGGCAGCAAGCGTGTTGCGGATGTAAGCACCGATATTGACGTGATCAATATCAAGAACATTGATTTCGTCAACGTTCTGGTCAAGCAAAACCTGAAGCGTTTTTTCGTCAATTTCATCGCCGGCTTCGAGATAGATTTCACCGGTTTGATAGTTGACAATATCTTCTGCCAGATAAGAACCGTAAAGATCGTCTTCGGTAGCCTTAATCTCTTTCAGGCCTTTCTCGGCAAGCATTTTTGCTGCACGAGCCGTAAGTTTCTTGCCCGCCTGGGCAACAACTTCTCCGGTATCGGCATCAACAAGATCGGCAAGCAACTTCATTCCCTTGTAACGTTCTACCGAATAAGGAATGCGCCAGCCATCTTTTACACGCTTGAAAGTGACCGTGTTGTAGAATGTTGACAGGATTTCCTGTCCATCCATACCAAGTGCCATCAAAATACTGGTAACCGGTATTTTGCGGCGCCGATCAATACGGGCATAAACGATATCCTTGGCATCGAATTCGATATCGAGCCAGGAACCACGATACGGAATAATACGTGCGGCAAACAACAGTTTACCGGAAGAATGGGATTTTCCTTTATCGTGGTCAAAAAATACACCCGGTGAACGGTGCATCTGCGAGACAATAACACGTTCCGTGCCATTGACAATAAAGGTACCGTTATCTGTCATAAGAGGCATATCGCCCATATAGACATCCTGTTCTTTGATATCTTTGATATCCTTGGAACCGGTATCTTCATCAATATCAAACACGATCAAACGTAACGTCACCTTAAGAGGTGCCGCATAAGTCAGATCGCGCTGCCGACATTCTTCAACGTCGAACTTCGGTGGATCGAATTCGTAACGGACAAATTCGAGCATGGATGCACCCGAAAAATCCGTTATCGGAAACACCGACTTAAATACAGCTTGCAAGCCTTCGTCTTTTCTTCCGCCTTCTGGTTCATCAACCATCAGGAACTGGTCATATGATGCTTTCTGAACCTCTATAAGGTTCGGCATCTTGGCCACTTCGGGAATCTTTCCGAATACCTTGCGTACGCGCCTGCGACCATTAAATGAAAGGGTCTGAGCCATCGTCGCTCCTCGATTTGCGCCTTTCAGGAGCTTTCACTCCTTACGAGCAATACATCATCAATCTGCATAAAGCAGACCAGTTCAAGTAGATCAAAAATGACCTACATCTTACTTGTTTTAAATCTACCACCCGAAAAGCCGGATGGAGATTGGCAACCCCCATGCAACCGGAGCGCCTTGTTTTCTCAAAGACCGACGATTAACCATCCAATCGTTAATTCTACTGTCATGTCCCTGAACGGTTTAAACCCGTTTCCTGACAGCCACCGAACTGTCAGGAAAAGGGTTCAATTCACTCGTTTTATTTCCACTCTTTTAAAGGGTGGAACCGGTGGGAAAACCCCACCGGTTTATCGAACTTATTTAAGTTCAACTTTGGCACCAGCTTTTTCAAGCTGTTCTTTAAGCTTCTGGGCTTCGTCTTTCGAAACACCCTCTTTAACGGGCTTCGGAGCACCTTCAACCAAATCCTTGGCTTCTTTAAGGCCAAGACCGGTGATGCCGCGAACTTCCTTGATGACGTTGATCTTCTGGGCACCGCCAGCAACAAGAATAACGTCAAATTCGGTCTTTTCTTCAGCAGCAGGAGCAGCAGCACCGGCAGCAGCAGCAACTGCTACAGGAGCAGCAGCAGAAACGCCCCATTTTTCTTCGAGCATCTTGGAAAGCTCTGCAGCTTCCAAAACGGTGAGGTTGGAAAGGTCTTCTACGATCTTTGCGAGATCAGCCATTTTTATATTCCTTCAAATAAAAGGTTTAACCAATTGTTTAACAGCGAACCGACTGAAAACGATTTTTATCCTTTTCGAATATCGGTTTGCGAAACAGCCTTAAGCCGCTTCGCTCTTGCGGGCATATGCGCCAATGACTCGTGCAACCTGACCAGCAGGTGCTTTGACAACTTGAGCAATGCGAGTAGCCGGCGTGGAAATCATTCCAACCAGTTTTGCACGCAACTCGTCGAGCGAAGGCAATGAAGCCAAAGACTTCACAGCATCCGCGTTCAAGTTGGTGGTACCCATTGCACCGCCAAGAATGACAAGTTTGTCATTAGCTTTAGAAAATTCGACAGCAATTTTCGGTGCTGTCACCGGATCCGAAGAATACGCAATCAACGTCTGTCCGGTGAACAGACCTGAAATTGATTCCGAATCCGTGCCTTTAAGAGCGATCTTGGCAAGACGGTTTTTTGCGACTTTTACGGAACCGCCAGCTTCACTCATTCTGGAACGGAGTTCGTTCATTTGTGAAACTGTCAGACCGGAATAGTGAGCCACAACGACAGAACCGGACTCTTTTAAAGCCCCATTGAGCCATGTGACGAATTCGCGTTTTTCCGCTCTATCCACTGTCTCTCTCCATTTAACAGGTTTATTTAAAAACCCGTCGGGTTGCCTTCGACAATAGGAACCATTCCTATCATCAGTGAGGATCCTGTCCCCTTTTTCATGCTTTCAAAGCACTCAAAGGCAACGCTGGTTCAAACCTTTTAGTCTCAAAAACATCCAGGTCATTACCCCAGTCTCATGCAGGCTCGAATTCTATTAAGACACTCAATGTGTCGCCCACAATCTCGGACAGGACATTCCGGGTTTCCCCGGTATGACCCGGGCTTCTTTTCAAAGCCCGGATTGGTACGCCGGCATAAAGCCGGTTAAATTCTTATTGCTCGGGACGAACCGAAGCCAAATCGATCTTGACACCAATACCCATTGTTGATGAAAGACCGACACGTTTCAGATAATCACCCTTTGCACCTGACGGCTTTGCTTTCAAAACCGCATCAGCAAAAGCTTTTACGTTTTGAGCAATCTGTTCGTTACTGAAAGAAGCCTTGCCGACACCGGCATGAACAATACCAGCTTTTTCAACACGGAACTCTACAGCACCGCCTTTGGAAGCCTTCACTGCAGCAGCAACATCAGGTGTGACAGTTCCTACTTTAGGGTTTGGCATCAAGCTGCGTGGCCCGAGAATCTTACCCAAGCGACCAACCAACGGCATCATGTCCGGAGTAGCGATACAACGATCAAAATCAATTGTACCACCATTTACTGTTTCGAACAAATCTTCAGCACCGACAATATCGGCTCCGGCCGCCTTAGCTTCTTCAGCTTTATCACCGCGTGCAAAAACCGCAACGCGTACCTTGCGTCCGGTACCATTCGGAAGATTAACAACGCCACGAACCATCTGATCAGCATAACGCGGGTCAACACCTAAGCTCATTGTGATCTCAATTGTCTCGTCGAACTTGGCTATCGCGCGATCCTTGACCATCTTAACAGCTTCATCAAGAGCGTAATACTTATTGAAGTCAACGCCCTCACGGATTTTCTTAAGTCTCTTTGCAATTTTTGTCATGATCTCAGCCCACCACCTGTAGACCCATTGAACGGGCGGAACCTTCAATCATACGCATAGCAGCTTCGACGTCATTCGCATTAAGATCTTTCATCTTGGCTTGCGCAATTTTACGAACCTTATCACGAGAAATCGTGCCAGCAACAGTCTTGCCCGGTTCTTTGGATCCGGATTTCAAATTTGCTTCCTTTTTCAAGAAATAGGAAACTGGTGGTGTCTTCATCGAAAATGTGAAAGACTTGTCCTGATAATAGGTTATAACAACCGGAATAGGAGAATTCTTTTCCATTTCCTGTGAAGCCGCGTTGAAAGCCTTACAGAATTCCATAATATTGATGCCACGCTGACCAAGAGCCGGTCCGATAGGAGGAGCCGGATTGGCTGCGCCTGCTGGAACCTGCAGCTTAAGCTGGCCTGCAATTTTTTTAGCCATAATAATCTGCCTTTTGTTATGCCGGAAATCCGGCGGTTTAATTGACCGGAGAACCGGCCTTGCAGTTTCGTGGTCTGGCTTTTTACAACCGGCTAAAGTTATAATCGCCTTCCACTATAAATTCCAAAAAACTCCCGCTTTTAAAGTCGTTCTATTGGAAAATATTTTTAGAGCTTTTCCACCTGCCCGAAATCAAGATCAACCGGTGTTGCTCTACCAAAAATTGAAACCTCGACTTTAAGTCGCGACCTTTCGTCTTCAACTTCCTGTACAATCCCGTTAAAGGAAGCAAACGGACCATCAGCAACGCGAACTTGCTCACCAACTTCAAATGAAACAGAAGACTTAGGCCGTTCAATCCCCTGCTTCACCTGATTAAGAATCTGTTCGGCTTCCCGATCGGTAATCGGCACTGGTTTAGAATCAGAGCCCAAAAAGCCTGTTACTTTCGGCGTGTTTTTGATGAGGTGATATACATCATCTGTCAAATCAGCACGGACAAGTACATAGCCCGGAAAAAACTTGCGTTCCGAATCGACTTTACGTCCACGACGAACTTCGACAACCTTTTCCGTTGGAACAAGAATCTCTTCAAACAGATGATCCAAGCCTTTCAGCTTCGCCTCTTTTTCAATAGCCTCTGCAACTTTTTTCTCAAAATTGGAATAGGCCTGAACAATGTACCAATGAGCAGCCACGGTTACTTTCCTTGAACTATTAGCTGAAAAGACGTTTCAAGAGATCAATGCTCTCCCAAACGCCAAAATTCATAATCTGGTCTGCGATAAAAAAGAATGCAGCTGCAAACGCTGCCATCAAAACAACCATTATAGTCGAAATTGTAGTTTCGCGACGTGTCGGCCAAGTAACCTTTGCGGTTTCGGCCCGAACCTGCTTGATAAAGGTAATGGGATTTGTCTTGGCAGCCATCACTTTTCCTACATTATTTTTCAAAAACTATCGCGAATCACAACGCCAACTTTAAACATGACAAAACCGCGAAAAGCCTTTTCATAAAGCCTCACGCGATTTCCTTGTTAACACTAAATAAAGCGTTATTCATAAAAACACAAGCCAAAACTTCAGTTAAAGCTCCACAGAGTTAAAAACATCGCGCCTTAAAATGTCCGATACCGGGTAAAACCTGCAAATAAGTACAGACAGCATCACCCGAAACATACCTAATCTATCTGCTTCGACCGCACACTTTATCTATCCTGCTTTGTCTGTCCCCTATTTTTAAGAATCGCACAAAACAGAAAACGCACCCCAGTGGATTCAAAAATAGACTACCGTTTTTACGAGGCAAATGGCAGGGGCAGTAGGGTTCGAACCCACGACCTGCGGTTTTGGAGACCGCCGCTCTACCAACTGAGCTATACCCCTTCACGAAAAGACAGACGCATTACAAAGTGATACGTCTGTCTTGTATC
>NZ_LXYU01000003.1 GCF_001952075.1 Ditibartonella apis | reverse complement strand
CATCAACCTGATCAACTTTGTTCAGGAAAACAACAATTGCAGGAACACCAACCTGACGGGCAAGAAGAATGTGTTCACGTGTTTGAGGCATCGGGCCATCAGCTGCCGAAACAACAAGAATAGCACCATCCATCTGCGCAGCACCGGTGATCATGTTCTTGACATAGTCAGCGTGTCCCGGGCAATCAACGTGTGCGTAGTGACGCTTCTCTGTCTCATATTCTACGTGTGCTGTAGAAATCGTAATACCACGAGCGCGTTCTTCCGGCGCAGCATCAATCTGGTCATATGCCTTGAACTCGCCAAAATACTTTGTAATCGCTGCTGTCAGCGTTGTTTTACCATGGTCAACGTGACCAATCGTGCCGATGTTTACATGCGGCTTCGTACGTTCATATTTGGACTTTGCCATCTGAGCTCTCTCCATTTCCTGCCCTATTCAGGGCTGAGTTGAAAGTTAATACGTAACCGCCTGATTACGCGAATTTTTTCTGAATTTCTTGAGCCACTGCCGTCGGCACTGGATCATAATGATCAAACTGCATTGTATATTGGGCGCGCCCCTGGCTCATAGACCGCAAACTGTTGACATAGCCGAACATGTTTGCAAGCGGAACCATGGCATCAACCACAGTAGCAATACCTCTCGGTTCTGTACCGGAAATCTGTCCGCGACGGGAATTCAAATCACCAATAACATCACCGACATAATCTTCCGGTGTCACAACCTCGACTTTCATGATTGGTTCCAGAAGCTGGGCGCCAGCCTTCTGAGCTCCCTCACGGAAAGCAGCACGGGCTGCAATTTCGAAAGCCAATACGGAAGAGTCAACATCATGGTAGGCACCGTCAAGCAAGGTTGCTTTAACACCTTGCATCGGAAAACCTGCAAGAGGACCTGACCCCATGACGCTCTCGAGCCCCTTCTGAACACCCGGAATGTATTCCTTCGGAACAGAACCACCAACGATCTTCGATTCAAACAACAAGCCTTCGCCGTCATAAGGTTCGAAAAGAATCTTGACACGAGCGAACTGACCAGAACCACCGGATTGCTTCTTATGTGTGTAGTCAATTTCGGCAGGCTTCGTTATCGTCTCGCGATAAGCAACCTGCGGCTGTCCAACATTGGCTTCAACCTTGAACTCACGACGCATACGATCAACGATGATGTCAAGATGAAGCTCGCCCATACCAGCAATGATTGTCTGACCGGATTCTTCATCCGATTTTACACGGAATGAAGGATCTTCTGCTGCCAAACGATTAAGAGCTATACCCATCTTTTCCTGATCGGCCTTGGTCTTCGGCTCGATAGCAATTTCAATAACCGGATCAGGGAATTCCATACGTTCCAGAATGACCGGATGAAGTGGATCGCAAAGTGTGTCACCAGTCGTGGTTTCTTTCAAACCAGCCAAGGCAACAATATCACCAGCAAAAGCTTCATCAATATCTGTACGTGCATTCGAATGCATCAGCAGCATACGACCGATACGTTCTTTCTTGCCTTTTACTGTGTTTTCAAGCGAAACACCTTTATGAAGCTCGCCTGAATAGATACGGCAGAAAGTCAACGAACCAACGAACGGGTCGTTCATAATCTTGAAGGCCAGCATCGAAAGCGGAGCTGCATCGGAAGATTCACGTGTCGTCTCTTCACCTGTCTTGACATCAACACCCTGAATGGCAGGAACATCAACCGGAGAAGGAAGATAGGAAACAACAGCATCCAACAACGGCTGAACACCTTTGTTTTTAAAAGCAGAGCCGCAAAGAACAGGATGGAACAATACCTCGCAGGTACCCTTGCGGATAAGAGCGATAAGCTCGTCATTGGTAGGCATTTTGCCTTCAAGATAAGCTTCGGTAGCCGCTTCATCGACTTCAACAGCAGACTCAACCAGTTTCTCGCGATATTCTTCAGCTTTATCCTTCATATCGGCGGGAATTTCGCTGGTCACTGTATGACCACCAATCGAACCGTCCCAAGTAAGGGCTTTCATATCGATAAGATCAATAACGCCTTCGAAATCATTCTCCGCACCAATAGGCAACTGAAGAACAAGTGCTTTCGCTCCAAGACGCGAACCAACCATTTCAACGCTGCGATAAAAATCAGCGCCGATCTTGTCCATCTTGTTGACAAAAACCATCCTCGGTACGTGATATTTTTCCGCCTGACGCCAAACAGTCTCTGTTTGCGGCTCAACACCAGCATTAGCATCAAGAAGTGCAATAGCACCATCAAGAACGCGTAATGAACGTTCTACTTCAATTGTGAAATCGACGTGTCCTGGAGTGTCAATAATATTAAACCGGCATTTTTCGCCGTTACGACCTTTCCAGAAGGTGGTTGTTGCAGCGGAAGTAATGGTAATACCACGTTCCTGTTCCTGTTCCATCCAATCCATCGTAGAAGCGCCATCATGCGTTTCGCCGATTTTATGATTCTTACCGGTATAGTAAAGAATACGCTCGGTCATTGTGGTCTTACCGGCATCAATATGCGCCATAATACCAAAATTGCGATAATCTTCGATTTTATACTCGCGAGCCATATTTTTTGCTTTCGATTAAAAAGAGTTCTCTTACCAACGATAATGCGAGAAGGCGCGGTTGGCTTCAGCCATACGGTGCGTATCTTCGCGTTTCTTGACAGCCGAACCACGATTATTCGCAGCATCCATCAATTCACCCGACAAGCGATCAACCATGGTTGTTTCGTTACGGTTACGTGCTGCAGCAATAAGCCAACGAATGGCCAATGCCTGACGACGATCTGGACGTACATCAACAGGAACCTGATAAGTTGCACCACCAACACGACGAGAACGAACCTCAACATGCGGAGCAACATTCTCTAGTGCTTGATGAAACAGAGCAACCGGTTCTGTTTTTGCTTTATCTCCAACTGCATCAAGCGCACCATAAACGATGCGTTCTGCAACTGACTTCTTACCATCAAACATGATGGCATTCATAAACTTTGTAATCACAAGATCGCCGAACTTAGGATCTGGATTAATCTCACGTTTTTCTGCTCTATGGCGACGGGACATTGGCTTCGTCTCTCAAAAATTATTTAGGACGTTTGGCACCGTATTTTGAACGGCGCTGCTTACGATTCTTGACACCTTGTGTATCGAGCACACCACGAATGATGTGATAACGAACACCCGGCAAATCCTTAACACGTCCGCCACGAATCATGACAACGGAGTGTTCCTGAAGGTTATGACCTTCACCCGGAATATAACCAATAACTTCAAAACCATTGGTCAAACGAACCTTGGCAACCTTACGGAGAGCCGAATTAGGTTTCTTCGGTGTCGTTGTATAAACGCGCGTGCACACACCACGCTTTTGCGGGTTTGCCTGAAGGGCAGGAACCTTATTACGCTTGACCGGCGCTGTACGCGGCTTGCGGATCAACTGGTTTACGGTAGGCATTCAACCTTCCTCTTTTCAATCTCTTTTTGTCTCGCCCAATCTGGGCCGCTTCACTTTATTTAGCTACCAGTCACCTGGCAACAACAGTAAACACATGCACAAAAAACCGGGCTTCACCGCTATCGTGCAGATCACCCGACTATAAGCAGAGGAGACTTTTTCAGTCTCATGCATCCGGCATTTGCGTTTCAAAACCGTAAAACGAACCCTGTTTGAGGCGAACTCCAAAACGTGTCGTTTCGAAAATGTAGCTAACCTCACATCGGCTCCGATGGCGGTTTATTAACGATAAACTACTGTTGCGTCAAGCCCTATCGCCCAAGAAAAGCAATGAAATTGCGAAATTGGCGGCGATAAGGCAAACTGAACACAGTTTAGGATAAAAACATCCTATGCTCGAACCTATTTTATAAGGCCGGGTTTACCAGTAAGCTTCTCAAACGTTAAATTCTTGCACTTTTTGCGATTGATTTAGGACTTGATGGGCTTCGTTCAAGAATCAATTCAAGAAAAACAGAATCGTCTTGAGACAATGATCCAACAATTCACGAAAATCTGCTGAGGCTTTCACGCCCTCGCATGGTAGAGGAGCCTACACTATAATAGAGATCAATACGGTTTTGTTTGCAGCAGGTCCGATATCCAGAATTCAAACTGTTAGCTATGTTATTCCATCATGAGACTAATAATGCCATGAAACATTGAAGTGTCACAAACAATGAGAAGCCAAGAACTCCCTGCCTCTGCATGTGCGCCACACAAAACCGGAACATCCCTCTTAACGGTTTGACGAGATTCTAAGCGGAAGGCAGTTAGCGGGTCTTGGACCATTCAAATGGCGCCCTTTAAAAAACGCTTTCGACTAAAGAAAGCCCTATTCCGATTTCGCTGCGCTCAAGCTTTAAAAACAAGAAACACCGATCAATAACAAACAAATGCTTGAAGCTTTAAGCAAACATTGATTAAACTATAATTCATGAAAATAGCAACATGGAATGTAGCAGGCATCAGGGCCAGACATGAAACGCTGATAAAGTGGCTGAAATGGTGTGAGCCCGATATTGTCTGCTTGCAAGAAACAAAAACGATTGACACAACCTTCCCGCATGCCGAGATTGAAGCGCTTGGCTACCATATTGATGCGCATGGTCAAAAAGGGTTCAACGGTGTCGCCCTACTTTCAAAAACCAATCCGGATGAAGTCATACGAGGCCTTCCCGGAGATGATAGCGATGAACAGGCGCGTTATATTGAAGCTGTTTATTCGACCAAGACAGGGGTCATCCGCGTTGCATCACTTTATATACCGAACGGCAATCCGGTTGATAGTGACAAATATCCTTATAAGCTTCGGTGGTATGAGCGTTTCTTTCAACATGCCTGTTCTCTTCTTGCCTTGGAAGAGCCGTTGATATTTGCCGGCGATTATAATGTCATTTCATCGGATTTCGACGCGAAAAATCCTAATGAATGGGTGGGAGATGCGCTTTATCTTCCCCAAACTCGACAAGCACTCTGGAAAATAAAAAATCTGGGGTTTTACGATGCAATCCGCGCCACGTCCGATGAACCGAATTATAGCTTTTGGGACTTCAAATCCGGAGCATGGCAGAAAAACGATGGCATAAGAATCGACCATTTTCTTATTTCACCCGAGGCAGCAGACAAGTTGGAAAACAGTTCTGTCCAAAGTGTTGTCCGTAGCTGGGAAAAACCGTCGGATCATGTACCGGTTGTCATTAATTTGCGCTGATATTCATTCTGCGTTCGCTTTCAGCGAAGTGAAATTATAAAGAATCCGTTTAAAAACACAGAAAAATTATATTCATGAAAAAAAATGTGTTAAACTTATCGCTAACTGCAATTTTATTGCGGAATTAAATGAATAAGGAGAACATTCATGAAAAAGGCTCTCATGGCTTTTGCCGCTTTGGCAATCTTGGGATTGACCGGAACAGCAATGGGTCAGCAAAAAGACACTCTCGAAAAGATTAAAGACACCGGCTCTGTTACATTGGGCGTGCGCGAATCTTCAGGTTTGGCTTACGCTTTAGGGAATGGCAAATATGTCGGATTTCATACCGAAATGGCTGAACGCATTGTCGATGATATTTCCAAAAAAATCGGAAAACCGATAAAGATCAATTATTTGCCTATTACCTCACAAAACCGCATCCCTCTTTTGCAAAATGGGACCTATGATTTTGAATGTGGTTCAACAACCAATAATGCTGCAAGAGGCAAAGAAGCGGCTTTTGCCTATACGACTTATGTCGAGGAAGTGCGCATTGCCACAAAGAAAAATTCAGGGATAAAGTCGATTGCAGATCTTAATGGCAAAACTGTTGCAACGACGACAGGAACGACGTCTGTTCAACTTATCCGGAAAAATAAACGCGCGCAAAACATTGATTTTAAAGAAGTAAATGGAAAAGACCATGGCGACAGCTTTCTTCTCCTCGAATCCGGAAGAGCAGACGCATTTGTTATGGATAGATCGATTCTTGCCGGAAATATTTCAAAATCGAAGAACCCGTCAGACTACGTAATTTTGAACGATGTTCTTTCCGTTGAACCGATAGCATGCATGTTACGTCTGGATGACAAAAATCTGGAGCAGGCCATCGACGACAGCATTGTCCGTCAGGTCAAGGATGGTTCACTTGAAGTGCTCTACAATAAGTGGTTCATGCAACCGGTACCTCCTTCAAATACAGTTGTCGGATTGCCACTTTCGGATACAACCAAATATGCATGGGAACACCCGAACAACAAACCGATGGAAGACTATCAGGAAAACAAATAATAAAATCATGCTGAAAGGCTGCTCGCATGGGAACTTGCAGGCAGCCATTTTGACAATTGGATATCATGGTTTTGTTCATCCAAATTTTTATGTATGAGTGCTTTGTGTAAGTTTTCGGGAATAGTCTACAATGGATTTTTCATTCCTCTGTATGGATGATATCGATCACACCCATGTTGCGGGGTGTTTTGGCAAAGCCGGTTTGAGCCACACCTATCTTGACACTTTGGTCAATGCATTTCTCAATACCGCGCTACTTTCCGTTTCAAGTTTGATTTTGGCCATCATTGTCGGCGTAATTATCGGCACAATGAGAACTTTGCCTAAAACCTCTATATTGAACCGGGTTTTACGAATAATTGCGCGGATATGGGTGGAAATAACACGTAACATCCCGTTATTGGTTCAAATATTTCTATGGTATTTTGTCGTACCGAAGATTTATCCTCCGGCAATGGGTTTCCCGCCAATGATTCTCATCATCTGTGCATTGGGATTTTTCACATCCGCTCGTATTGCCGAACAGGTTCGTTCGGGCATTGAATCGATTCCGACAGGGCAACGTTATGCCGCCATGGCGATGGGATTCAGCACGTTTCAAACTTACCGCTATGTCATCTTGCCGCGCGCGATGCGAACAATTCTGCCGCCACTCATATCGGAATCGATGGGGATTGTAAAAAATTCGGCAGTCGCATTCGCTGTCTCGATTCATGAATTGATGCAATTCCAATTTCAGGCCATTGAAGAAGTAAGCCATGTTTATGAAAACTATATGGTCGTCACTGTCCTCTATGTCATCATTTCTCTCGTTATCTTCATTGTCATGACAATCATTGAAAAAACGGTCAAGATTCCCGGTTTCCAGACGGAGGGGAGATAATTATGTCCCATCTCGGCTCCACCCTCTCCTATTACCTGACCTTCGATTTTTCGTGGATGGATTTTTCCTTCTTCACTTTCGATGTGTTCAAAACCTATATTTTGTCCGGTCTTATTTTTAGTGTTGTTCTCACTATTGTAGCAACGATATTAGGGCTGATTTTCGGAACACTATTGGCAATGATGCGCCTATCCTCAATAAAGCCGCTGTCATGGATTGCCACTTTTTACGTCACCGCAATGCGGGCAATTCCGCTCGTCATGGTGATTTTGTGGTTCTTCGTTTTGCTTCCCTTTGTAACCGGTCATTCAATAGGGGCGAACAATTCTGCATTCATTACATTTACCGCATTCGAGGCAGCCTATTTTGCGGAAATTATGCGTGCGGGAATTCGTTCAATTCCACAAGGTCAGAAGTTTGCAAGCGAGGCTCTCGGCATGACTTACTGGCAATCCATGCTGATTGTTATATTGCCGCAGGCATTGCGCAATATGCTTCCCGTACTTCTTACACAGGTTATCATTCTGTTTCAGGATACTTCGCTTGTCTATGCCATTAGCGGTAATGATCTCCTCAAAGGTTTTGACATTGTGGCTAATAACTTCGGTGTCAAACAAGAAGCGTATATTCTTGCTGCTGTGTTCTATTTTGTTATCTGTTTTACTCTTTCTCAGGCCGTTATGTACCTGCAGAAGAAAGTTGCCATTATTCGCTGATAGGAAAGTTTCATGCCCGAACACATGATTGAAGTAAAAAACGTTTCAAAATGGTACGGAAAATTCAACGTTTTGAAAAATTGCTCTACCAATATTAGCAAGGGTGAGGTTGTCGTTGTTTGTGGTCCTTCCGGTTCGGGAAAATCGACCTTTATTAAAACTATCAACGCACTCGAGCCATTTCAGGAAGGGCAAATCTGGGTTGATGGTGTTCCCGTTCATTCGCCTAAAACCAATTTGCCAAAACTGAGAAGCCGTGTCGGAATGGTTTTCCAACATTTCGAGCTTTTTCCGCATCTATCGGTGATGGAAAATTTGACGATTGCCCAAACCAAGGTTCTTCACCGCTCAAAAAAAGATGCCATTGAAAGCGGACTAAAATATCTCAAACGCGTTGGTCTGATCGACCATAAGGATAAATATCCGGGGCAACTTTCGGGTGGTCAACAACAGCGGGTTGCCATTGCGCGCGCTTTGACAATGGATCCGGTTGTTATGCTGTTCGACGAACCGACATCAGCCCTTGACCCTGAAATGGTCGGAGAAGTTCTTGATGTCATGGTGGGACTTGCGCAGGACGGTATGACCATGATCTGCGTAACCCATGAAATGGGATTTGCCCATAAAGTTTCCGATAGAGTCATTTTCATGGATGCCGGAACAATATTGGAAGATTGTACTTCCGAAGAGTTTTTTGCTTCTCCGGAATCAAGAACCCCACGCGCCCGCGATTTTTTATCGAAAATCCTGAGCCATTGATCGTTTTAACCAAATATAATTCTTAGAATGCCGGATAAGGGTTAAGCACCTGCTAAACCTTTCCGGCTTTAACAATTCTATATCGGGTTGTTTGCACATAAGTCGGGGTTCCGTCTTTTATTGCGCTTTTTCAAGAACGTGTTTTTCACCTACATAGAATTGGCATTTTCAAAATCCGAATTGTGGTCCTTTTAATGAGATAAGTTTCTAGCGCTTTGCTCCGACCACAGAGGCAACATCAATAGGATTGCCATTCCCTCTCAACTTCTAGAATTAGGCAAGTTAATCAGGTAAATTCCGATATCCGGTTTAAAGGATAGTTCTTGAACCATCCGTGACGTTGTTTTCCTTTTCACGTCAGATTTTTAAGAACCGCAATAAACCGACGCTTTTTATCGCATGAAGAAGCGTTAAGAGATCGTGCAATATAACACCAGCAAAAGAGATGTCGGGAGAACAATGAGTGCTATTAACTCGGGGTTTAGCAAAACCACCAGACTATCCGCCGAGTAAGTTAATCGGTATCAGGCGACTTTAAGGACGGAAATCGGAATTGGCAGGACTGCTTTAATTCGGATTTCTTGAATTTATCCCGATGCCGGAAACCATACTTTTTAAACGAATTGGCTAATGGGAAATCGATAAAATTGAGAACAAATTTTTAATCAGAAACCGTTGTCATTTCTGACAATGTCGCTTGCAAGCGAAATAGCCGTGCGACGATCGGCTTCACCGGAAACAGCAAAAGCACGCTCTTGCAACTGTCTTATCCATATTTGATCATGTGGCCCGGCTTTTTCATACGCGGCGGTCATCATTGCAAGTCCACGCACCGTCTTGCCCGCTTGAAAAAGCATGTTTCCCAGCATTGCTTGTGCCGCCGGGTTACCTTTTCTCGCCGAAAGTTGGAACCAGCGTGCAGCTTGAACAGGATTCTTTTCGCCGCCATCACCATTCAGCAGCATTTTACCCAACCGATATTGGGCTTCGGGGTTGCCGAAATTGGTTGCTGCCTGCAAATAAAGGCTACGCGCTTGAGGCATATCCTGTTTAACGGGGGAATTCGGAATTCCGGTTACAAGATAGTCGGCTATTTCAACAAGTGCATCCGAAAGATAGCTTTCATCTTCCGAACCGGGATCGGCACCTTCCTGAACAATGCGAACGTAAAACTTGTAAGCGGCGTAGTCGTTTTCTGCAACACCATCTCCATCCGCATACATACGGGCAAGCTTCCAATTGGCACCCGGATGCCCCATATCGGCGGCATATTTCAACGCCTTGACAGCCTGACCTTTATCGCCATTTTTATAGGCTGAAATGCCGCTTTTAAAAAACTCGAACGGACTGTCGGACTCGCTTTTTGTGTGGTTCACATCCAAAGCAGATGCTGTGGAAAGACAGATTCCCAATGTGAGCGCAGTCACACTGGCCAACCAACCTTCTTTGCACCTGTTCATATGAACTTTTCCTATCTCGCCCGTCTTCATACACGAATGCTATCAATGCTTGCTAAAATGCTCTTTCTTTGTGGTGGGAATGAGGCACCAACTTTGCTGGTATTATTAGCATATCAACTATCATAAAGGTGTTGCTTCAAAGCAACACGTAAAAATCACCTTGCTATGGTTAACTCGATGCAACGCATTATTTCATTTAAAATTGCATCAGGATCGCAATTATGTAGAATAAGTTATAAAGCCGTTAAAACTTGATAATTATAAAGCTTGATTGTTTTTTCGAACAAACATAGCCAACATGAAACTGATTTGCCAACTTCAACGTTATTTGCCAACTTGAAACTGATTTTCCAAATCGAAACTGATTTTAATGAGTCGAAACAATGATGAGTAAAACGAGTATTATAGTGTTCGCTCTTTGCGCGGCTATTGTATCGGGTTGTTCTGCTACGAAAAAGCCGGAAATCGCAGCAACGGATGAACATTCAGCTTCCACTGGTTACTGGTATCTTGGCGATAACGGAGAACGCCAATGGCGAACATTAAATCCTGCCGATATCCCCGAGCCAGCTCCTGCCATGCGAAAAAATTATGCTTCATCAACAGGCAATGGAAGCGGAAACGGTTAAAGGTAAAGAAAACCGCCCTTTAACGGATGTCAGGGCGGTTTTCGTTTTTTCAAAGTTGTTGTGAAATCAACCCAAGCGCTTCATGGCAACAACAAGTTTTTCTTTAGCTGCTTCAAGTTCGCTTAACCGTTCGCGTTCGGCTTCGACGATTTCCGGCTTGGCATTTTCTACAAACTTCGGATTATTGAGCTTCTTTTCAACCTTTTCGATATCAAGATCAACTTTACCCATCTCTTTTTCAAGCCTTGCGCGCTCGGCATCAAAATCGATCAATTTACCTAATGGCATGCAGAAGGTTGCCTCGCCAAGAATAATCTGGGCCGACGCTTCAGGAACCTTGTTAGCGAATTCAATGCTTTCAATACGGGCAAGGCGCTTAATTGCTGCCTCATGACGTTCGACGCGTTCTTTTGTTTGCTTACCAGCCTCAACAATAACCAATGGTGCCATTGCTCCCGCCGGAACATTCATCTCTGCACGGGCAGAACGGATTCCGCTCACAACGTCAATGAGCCAATTGATATCTTCGGCTGCCTTTTCATCACGGAAATTGATATCCGGCCAACTTGCCAGTGCCAACATAGTATCTCTTTTATGCTGATCCGTTGCCGTCAATCTCCATAATTCTTCTGTCATATAAGGCATGAAGGGATGGAGAATTTTATAGACCTGTTCAAGAACCCAGGCGACGCAGGCCTGTGCTTCTTTCTTGTCACTTTCATCTTCGCCCTGAAAAATCGGCTTCAACAGTTCGAGATACCAGTCGCAAAGCGTATTCCAAATAAAACGATAGACAGCCGCCGCTGCTTCGTTGAACTTGTAAGTTTCAATTCCGGAGGTGACTGCTTCAACTGTTTTCGAAAGCTCAGTCAAAATCCAGCGGTTAAGCGAGAGTTTGACCGATTCCGGTTTGAATGACGGATCATAGGCAACGCCATTCATTTCAGCAAAACGCGTGGCATTCCATAGTTTCGTTCCGAAATTACGATATCCGGCAATACGCGCGGGATCGAGTTTTACATCGCGTCCCTGCGCCGCCATTATAGCCAGCGTAAAGCGCAAAGCATCGGCACCATATTCGTCCATGAGGTCGAGGGGATCAATCACATTGCCCTTCGATTTCGACATTTTAGCGCCGTGCTTATCACGAACCAGCGCATGCATATAAATGTTGTGGAACGGCACATCATGCATGAAGTGCAGCCCCATCATCATCATACGGGCAACCCAGAAAAATAGAATATCAAAACCTGTTACCACAACGCTGGTCGGGTAATAGATTTCCAGTTCTTTTGTCTTATCCGGCCAACCTAGCGTCGAGAATGGCCATAAGGCCGAAGAAAACCACGTGTCGAGCACATCCTCATCTCTCCGCAGTTCAACAGACTTTCCATAATGTGCGTCAGCAGCCTTCTGTGCTTCTTCCGCCGATTTTTCGACGAATACCTTGCCATCAGGCCCGTACCAGGCCGGAATTTGATGCCCCCACCATAATTGGCGGGAAATGCACCAAGGTTCGATATTTTCCATCCAGTTGAAATAGGTTTTTTCCCAGTTTTTGGGAATAATCGTCGTTTTGCCGTTTTTAACGGCATCAATGGCCGGTTTTGCTAGTTTTGCCGCGTTGACATACCATTGGTCGGTCAACAACGGTTCAATCGGTACACCACCACGGTCGCCATGAGGAACCATATGCGTATGATCTTCCACGCCGGCAAGATAGCCGCCCTCTTCCATCATCTCGACTATTTTTTCCCGTGCCGCAAAGCGATCCATCTGGTCGAATATTTCAACAAGTTTCTTGAGCTCGTCTGTCTGTTCCAGATCTTTTAAAAAATCCTCGTTGTCACGCAGAAAAATTTTCGCATTTTCTGTCATGATATTGATGATTCGCAGATTATGACGACGACCGACCTCAAAGTCGTTGAAGTCATGCGCCGGTGTGATTTTAACCGCACCTGTGCCTGCCTCGGGGTCAGCGTAATCGTCACCGACAATTTCAATTTTACGTCCGACAAACGGCAATATTGCATGGTGGCCGATGAGTGCCTGATATCTTTTGTCTTTCGGATTGACTGCAATACCGGTATCACCAAGCATAGTCTCGGGCCGTGTTGTTGCCACAACAATGAAGGTACTTGGGTCATCCGGATTGAAGACTTTGCCTTCCAAAGGATAGCGGAAATGCCAAAGATGCCCCTTTATTTCCTTCTGCTCGACCTCAAGATCGGAAATGGCTGTCAACAGTTTCGGATCCCAATTGACAAGGCGCTTATCTTTGTAAATCAACCCTTCTTTATATAGAGTAACAAAAACTTCAAGAACTGCGCGCGACAACCCTTCGTCCATAGTGAAGCGCTCGCGCGACCAGTCACAAGAGGCGCCCAGACGCCGCAATTGGTGAGCGATTTTACCACCCGATTCTTCGCGCCATTGCCAAACACGTTCGACAAACTTTTCACGTCCCATTTCTTGGCGTGTCGGTTCTTTTCTTTGCGCGAGTTGCCGTTCGACAACCATTTGGGTGGCAATGCCGGCATGATCCATTCCCGGTTGCCATAAAACATTTTTGCCCCTCATGCGCTCGAAGCGAACCATGATGTCCTGAATGGTATTATTAAGCGCATGCCCCATGTGTAACGAGCCGGTGACATTGGGCGGCGGAATGACAATGCTGAAAGCCTCGGCACCGGGCTTGGACCCTGCGCCAGCCTTGAAGACACCATTGTCTTCCCATTGCTTTTCTATACGGGGCTCGGTCGAGCCGGCATCATAAGTTTTGTCTAACATTCTCTTTTCCAATTTCCACCGGTAAACGGGCGATCTCGTTGCTGTCGTGCAAAAGATATCCGGCTTCCGTTTGAACACACATTTTCAACCGGTTTTAACCGACTTCGTAACAGGTTTCAAAAAATAATAGAATGAATCGATAAAATTTCTTGATTTAATATGGACTTTACGCATTTTCGACGATTTCAATTGCTTTGACCGTTAAGCGTTGACGCCCCCCCCTGCATCAAACGCATTTGACCGCAACCTCGTTAACCGGAAAACCGGTGAACCAGTAAATAGCAAAAGAGCGCCGATTATTCGTCACGAAGATTAATTCGCCGGTATATTATCCACGATCGGAGGGAAAATTCTTTTCAAACGCGGTGGTTATTTCTTCGCGCAAAATCTTTTCCACAAGAGCAGGCCAATGCTTTTGCAGCCATTTCACAAGTACCGGTCGCAATGCCTGTTCGGCCAAAGAGTCGACACTTTCCCAAAATTTCGGGCTGAACTGCATATCGGTATAAATTTCTTCACCCTGGGTCACCGGTTGCGGTTCTCTTTCGGGGGCGTTTTCAACTTCCTCACGCGCCGAAAAGTCTTCACTTCCAGCCGGTTGATAGACGCCGGTCATAGACGAATCCCGAGGCGAAGCATCTTGAGACAAAGAATCCTGTGATAAAGTATTCGGAGACAACGTATTCTGGAACGTGCCTGTCGCCTCCTCTACCGGACGAGCTGTTTCGAACTCTACCCTCTCTTGTTGTCCGGCCGGAACGTCGGTCATAACCGGTTGCGTTGTGCTATCGGCAACGGCTTCCATATTGTTATTGACCGGCTGTCCCGCATTGCTATCGAACTCGTTCCGGTTAGCCTGCTCGCTCAAACCGATGCGGGCAGCCAAAGCTTTCATGGCATCATCAACGTTCAAAGAATCTGTATTCGCCTCCGGTCTCATTTGCGCTGTCGCGGGGGCGGAATCATTATGAGCTCCAGAGCGAATTTCACTTTGGTTTTTCGCGGCCACACGCGGAGTGACGTGTCCTGTATTTTCCTCGATGATCTCGCGTATTGATGCGAGTATCTCGTCTGTTGTCGGTTCCTTAGCCGCGTTTGAACTTTGTGCCATACTCTTAAACCTCATACTCCAACTAGCAACCAGAATCGTAGGCCAAACTTAGCAAATCATCCAGCTTGCTAAAATCATTGAGCAAAATTTCCGGTACACTACGCACAGCTTTCTCTTCTTTTTCAACCTACGCTAGGTTGATACCCTTGTTATACCCGCGATACGTTCATCCAGACAAGGCCGGTATCCTTTGGAAAACAAGTTATTAGGCAATTCAATGGGCAATTTGAAACATAGATGGAAAATTGCAGTACTCTATCTATCTCAATCGTTTAGCGATAAATTGTTCAGCCTTCTCAAACAGTTTTCATCGGATAGATAACTTGCTCTTTCTCGGATTAGCTGTTGCATCGGATAAATTACATTCATTACTGTAAAATCCGGTTAGCTTTAATCAAGCTAATGAATGCCGAATAAATGACAATTTCAAAAATCGAACAATGACCGGAAATGTAAGTCAGTCATCGTGGGATTTTTACAGAATTGGCTACTTTGATCGTTGGTAATTCCGAAAACAGCGTCAGTTGTCCGATACCGTGTCATGAAAATGAGAATTTCAGAAATGGAAGAAAAGAAACTTCAATAGCGTCCGATGACCTACTGATGAATGGTCTTCTATTAGTATTGCAAATTTAACTTTCCAAACATGTGCCTATGAATAACCATTGCTTTCCGTGATTTTTATTTTGCGAGCCATAAGTTTTTATCATGATGGAACGAGTCGGCACGTTGTCGACAAAATGATGAATACAGAGGATGTTATCCGTTTTTCTTCAACTGATAATGGCATTCGAACCATCAGTTCCGGCGCAGCAACTATAAAAACAAAAAGGCACATTTTAAAAAAATGTGCCTTTTTATAATCAGTTGAAGAATTTTGTTGGGGTCGGATATCCCGTTGGTTATTCAACAAACTTTATTGGACCGGAAAGTTCACCGGCCATCCGGTGTACGTACGCCGATCCATTTATCCTTCACAGCTTTGTTGTGTTCTTCAGGATCATATTTGACAACACGGAGTCCCAATTGATCAGCTGTCATTTTGCCAATTGCCGATTGGACATTGTAGCTTGCGACAACTACGTTACGTTCTGCCGTTACCAAAGAAATCTGGGCATCAATGAGCTGCGTGCGCGAATTCAACACATCCAATGTAGTCGCTTGTCCAACGCGGTTTTCCTGAACACGACCATCAAGTGCAATTTCCGCAGCACGAACACTATCCCGATAGGCTATGACAGAAGCACGAGCCCCTTCCAATTGCGACCAGGATGACGACATATTTTCACGAACGCTATCTTGTGCCAAATCAAGCTGTATTCTTGCCTGACCGAGCTGTTCCTTTGACTGGCGTATTTGTGCCGACGTCCGTCCACCCTGATAGATAGGAACATTGATCGACACGCCAACGGAATTCGACCGACCACCGTCACCGGGACCATTATAAATCTGGTTATAAGATGTACTTGCGGACAAATCCACCTGAGGAAGCAAAGCGCCTTCTTTGGCTTTTACATTGTAGGAGCTCGCGTCAATCAGATATTTTGAATATAAAATTGCAGGGTGAGTCGCTGCACCGATTTTATATCCGGCATCCGGCGAACCCGGCAGTGCTTTAGAAACCGGCGGGCGTTCGAGTTTATCCGGATCAGCCCCGATAACCTGACGATATACAGCTTCTGCCGACTTCACATCGGCACGTGCAAGACTGAGCTCGGAAACTGCAACAGAACGGGCTGCTTCGGATTGAGCCAAATCTGTACGTGTTCCTTCACCGACATCAAGTTTGGCCTTGTCAGCGCGAACCTGTTCTTCAAGTGCTGCAAGGTTCTGCCGACGCAATTCGGCAATTTGCCTGTATTGAAAAACATTTGCATAAGCGGTTGCAGCATTGACCAGCATATTCTGCTCGGTATTGCGCAAATATTCTCTCTGGGCCTGTGCTTTGACCTCTGCTGAAGCGACCGTGTTCTTGGTAACAAAGCCATCAAAGACTTTCTGGCTTAATTGTACCCCCAACGACCCGGTCGTTGTATAATAAGTCGTGGCAGCACTACGGCCGCGGGCATAAGAACCGAACCCCTCGATTTGCGGGCGGAAATTGGATTTTGCGATTGCTATATCCTCGTCAAGAATACGCGCGCTCGCTCTTTCACTGTTCAGATTACCATTATTTGTGTAAGCCTTGGCAAGAGCCCCCATTAGCGTTTCGGCATGCACAGGGTGCGACGCAAAAACAACGCCTGATAGCAACAAAGCCGATAACAGAGCTTTTTTTGTTTTCACCACAGCTACACCTCTATTCATATAAATTCACAATCATCCATCTTGCATGGACGAGTTGCTACTATTTACCTGACCGTCCAAAAAATGCAATGCGTCAGTTCATTAAAAATCTTAAACGTTGCACAAGCGCAACCCTTCAAAGATATCTCAGAAAACAAATTCCGGGGTTTTCTGGAAACCTTCCAGCGGATTGATTGCAAGGTTGAATATTCGACGTGCAGAAACAACTCCGTCTTCCTTCATATAGACCCGCGCAACAGCAGAATTTCCATGCCCTTCAGCAACCACGAGACGACCACCTTCCCTCAATTGTGCAAATAGCGCGTCCGGAATAAAATCAACCGCCCCTTCAAGGAGGATTACATCAAACGGACCTTCTTCAGCATAGCCTTTGGTCAATTCGCCACTTACGACAACAACATTGTCATAACCGCCTTTTTGCATATTTTCATTGGCAATTGCAGCAAGTTTTTCATCCTGCTCCAGAGCGATAACAGAGCTTGCCAATTTTGACAAAAGCGCGGCACTATAACCTGTACCTGCTCCAATATCGAGCACAATATCTTCGGATTTAATATCTGCTGCCTGCAGCAATTTAGCCAGAGCCGCCGGTTTCATCAAATAGCGTCCGCACCCGCCTGCACGAGGCGCTGCCAACGGAATTGTCTCGTCCGAATAACTGAGTTCTTCAAATTTCGCGGGGACAAATTTCTCGCGGGGAATAGACAAAAAAGCGGCGAGCACGGACAGTTTCGTCACATCAACTGTACGAATCTGCCCATCGACCATTCTCTGCCTTAGCATTGCAAAATCTGCTGCCATAACCGATTTTCCTTTTTATACCCACTACGCAACATTTTAACGGAAATATATACAACCCGACGAGATGTCGCAAAAAACATCGCTTCAGTCAATCACAACATTGGCAAACTCGTTGTTTCACTAGCGAAATCAAGTGGAATACGTCATCAGACCTTTGTGATCCAATTGTGCGTAGCTATAACATAAATATATAAAATACGCATGAAAAAGTTCTGAGAAAACCTATCAAGTGATAAGCACGATAGAATTAAGTCAAATTTTTACTGACACTCATTCATGTTGCCGAGTTCGAGAATGTCCGACTTTACAAAAGCCTGAAAGCATAGAGTTATAAACCTAAATCCTTAAGACCGACAACAGCGGACAGCTCAACAAAAGTCGGTGTAACAAGCCAACATTTTTGCTTCCGATTGAATATTCCGAATGAAAATGAGATTGACGATTCGGTCGATTGGAAACAGGTATCATTTCACAATTTTTCTGAAATAAACATCTTCCGTCTGACAGACTTAAACTATAGTGCCACATCTCCGGATGGTGGTGAAATTTAAGGAACTAAAAGCCGGTCAGGCAAATCGTATGTAGACATCGGCTACTTGTAGAAGAATCTGGCTGTTCAGAAATACCGATCCAATGGGGGGGAACAAAATGGAGGCCTCGCCCGGAGTCGAACCGGGTTACAAGGATTTGCAGTCCTCTGCGTAACCGTTCCGCCACGAGGCCTCATAAAATGCACGTAGGTCATTAAGTTAAGCAAACGCTTCCGTCAAGACACCCTATAACCGAATATGCGGATTTTCTGTTAAATCTTGCACATTATTGGAAGACAAATTCGACAGCGGACTCAAATCTGTTTTCGCTAATCGTTTGCGCCACACGCTTATCTTCCAAATTATTCTCTGACCTTTTATCCGATTGCATTTCCGATCAACATAACGCCAGCGTTTAAAAAATTGTCTGTGCTGAAAAGTTCTTTTTGCAATCCGTGTTATCACTGCAATGATCAAATTTATTCATCCGGATAATGAGTTAATTTCGACAAACGAATAGTTCCCGCATGAGACTCGAATTGCTGTCCTCAAGCCGCCTTCTCTAAACGATGTTATATTCTCTGAATTCCGTTTTTTTCTAATGACGAAATTTATGTCCCGTTATCTCTTAAAATACGGTTGGGACGTGCAACGGGGGTTCCTTATGGCTTCACCACCACTTCGGTGCATGAGCCTCGCCCTACTTCTTCCTTCGTCACGCTTTATTTGCTTCTTCGACATACAAGCAAGAATGGCGTTTTTCCCCCTGTGTGAGTGCTGTAAATGCAGTATCCCGAACACTTATTCAGATTTTTTTTAAAAAATAGCATTTCCCTATTTGCAAAACATAAATTCATTTGCTATAGCCCTGCTGCATCACACAAATGAGCATCGTTCCCCGGTAGCTCAGTGGTAGAGCCACCGGCTGTTAACCGGTTGGTCGCTGGTTCGAATCCGGCCCGGGGAGCCATTTTTCTTCTTCCTGTTTATAAATTGTTGTTTTACCGTGAAATTTTTAAAGCGGAAATTGTTGGAAGAGATGCGAAAATAAAAAACCGTTATAGTTTTCCCGAAGTTTTGTGATTGCTTCTTGTGCTAATCTTCCCGGTCATTATAGCTCACTTCACTTCAGGTCATAGGCGGACATAGTTCATATTGAAAGCGGTTTGTTTTAGGCATGTGTATGGGCAGCATAACATGCGTCGTCAATTGCGGAACCGGTTATTTACCTTGAATGTTCTGAGTATTTGATTTGCTCGGCTTTTTTTAAAGCCCTAGCGTTTACAACCACAGGGCAAAAGCTATCCGGCTCTTTTCCGGTTTAGAACGTTCAATTATGTGATCCGTGCTATTTCATCGTTAAAACGGATCTAAATGGTCTCCCCGGCAAGTATAGTTGCTTTTCAAGCTCTTCTGTAACCATTCGTCGAGTTAAGGCTACGCAGCAATTCTTCGAATTCAGGTTGCTGATCGGGTCGGTATTATTGCATTATCGCACGGGCTTTATACGCGTCTCTATACGGCGTTTCAAATCTCCCTGAGATCTTTAATGCGAATAGCGTATCGATCAAGTTGTTGCTCCTCCATCGGATCCGTCTCCTGCTCTTCCAATGCTAGCTGCAACCATTCCTGCATAGAAGAGAGTGCAATGAGTTGTTCTATATAGCCCATCGATTTCCTACTTAATTTAAGGTTATAGTTTTTGATACGGAATGCCACCGGGCAGAAAAACGCATCAACAGCAGTAAATCTGTCTCCGGCAAGGAACGGCCCATTGAATTTTTCTTGTGCGGATACAAAGAGTTCATCCACGCGACGAATATCATTTTCAAGTTCCGGAGTTAGTTTTTTCAGTTTCGCAATAACACCTACCGACATCGGGCATTGTGCCCTTAACGCCTGAAAAGACGAATGCATTTCAGCAGCGGCTGAACGCGCCCAAGCTCGCGCAACACGGTTTGTCGGCCATACATTGTGGTAACTTTCATACAAATATTCTGTTATCGCAAGACTGTCCCAAACAGTGATCGTGCCATCAATAAGAACCGGAACTCTTGCCGAAGGTGAAAAAACTTTAAATTGACTATAATTATCCTGCTTGAAATAATGCTTTATTTCTTCAAACTCTATCCCCAATGTTTTCATTAGAACCCACGGGCGGAGCGACCATGAGGAATAGTTTTTGTTTGCAATGTGAAGTTTGAACATTTTTTTAGAACTCCGACATACAACTTGTTGATACGGGATACATTGTGCAGGTTTTAATAACTTCGATTACTGCCGGCCTCAATGCCGATGCCGGAATTTTATCAGACCGGCATATTTCCGCATCCTACATAACCCGGCAATATCACTTTCCTTATTTTCCCACTTTTTAAAAAATCTGTATAAAACGTTTTTTCCCAATTTATCGCTCAAAATTATCGCTCAAAAAAACATCCATAAAAAAATTAGAAATAAAATTATTTGTTCTATATATAAAAATATATATTATATTTTCATATATATCTTTAAATAATATATAATATATTATTTTTTATAGAATCAGTATTATTTTTTTAGATTAAATATATATTTTGTAAATATTTATGAATATTTTTAATATACAAATATTATCAGGATTGGAACAATTCCCAAATAGAATTTTTTGATTTTCGTGGAATCACAAATTTTCGTTTTAAAATTTCGACACTCCCTCCATTCACATCACTCGGTGAAAACAGGAAATAATCGAGCATAAACAACTATAAAAAAGAAGCCTGCACTCTTTCCAGTCGAAAAAGCACAGGCTTTCAATATTCAATTTTCCTGAAATTCCGGAAAATAGTTTATTAAAATCAAAATTGACGAAGGTTGATCAGAACTGGTATTTGATCTTGAGACCGCCACCGCCGCCTTCACGTCTGCCGATAAATCCTTGACCGCTGACATCAACACTCAAAGCATCAATCGTGCTAACCGGTTTCATAGAAATACCAGCTTCCACAATGCCTGTGTCACCTTCAAGCGACGGCTTGTCCAATTTCAATCCATAAGCACGGGCTGCAACTTCACCATCAAATTCATGATCGTAAGCAATACCGACATATGGCTTGAGCTGTTGGTTATAAATCATCGTATATCTGGTACCGATGCGTAAACGCGAACTATCTGCTTCATCGAAGTGCAAACGGTCACGACCGACATCAACGGTTTCGCTATCAACTCTCGTCCAGAAATAGCGGCCATAGACATCAACCGAATTACGTTCGTCGAAATTCATGACATAACCGACACCACCATGTAGGCCGTAATAGTCCGCACCACTGTCGTAATCGCTCCCCTCGCCGAATTCACCCAACAAGTCATCCGTGTCAAAATCGGTGTCAAGATGACCAGCACGGAACGATGCTTCTGCATAAAGCCCGTCCGCCTGACCCGCGTCAAGTTTGTTAACAAGACCTAAGCCTGTACCGGCAAAATCAATCCGGCCGAGAACACCGCCACCTGTATAGTGCGTGTCACCGTCACCATGAACCGATGCATAATTGGCAAAGCTGTTATAGGTGTCATATGTACCACGGCCATATTCGAAGAATGCACCGAGCGTTACCGGATGTTTGTCCGCAAGTTCAAAGCCGGTTGCCAATCCGACAGCCATATTGAAACCGTCAACATTTGCATGGCTTCCCGTTTCATAACGGTTCGAGCTACCGTCAATAACGAAGAACGGCATCAAATTCATCTGCCATGGATTATTGCGCCCCTCTGCAACAGAACTTTTGGCTGCACGAATGCCGGAATTTGCAATCAAATCTGCTCCTTGATTCAAGAAGCCCAGAGACGCTACACGCCCCTCAGAAAAGGCCTTTGTTTGCGGATTGATACGACCTGCAAGCTCGCGGTTGCCGCTTTCGCCCTGCTCACCATGCGCTGTATTTCCGGTGTTGTTAGTTCCACCGATATTAACATTAGGCAAATTGCCAGTATTGGAAGTGTTGCCGGAATTGCCATTGTTTTGATTGGCATTGGCCCCATTGTTAGCACCGGTATTGCCGCTGTTACCGACTGTATTCTCTCCCCCGTTTGAACCTGCATTGTTGCTATTATGGCCGCTACCATTGGCATTACTACTTCCGCTATTGTTGGACGTATTCTCTCCGCCGTTGTTTCCTCCATTGTTGGTATCGCCAGAGTGTTCCTCTTTAACAGCCTCACTGTTTTGAGCGGTTAGAACATAACCATCACCGGATTGTTCTGCCTTCATGTCATAGATCAGGAAATTGCCTTGTTTGACTTCCATAGTAGATGTCGGTGCATTGGCAGTTTTATCAATAAGCGTAATTTTGTCGCCAACAGTCAGGCGATTACCATCGTTGTCAATTGCGACTTTATGCGTCGTGTTGGAAAGATTAACGGGGTTTTCGCCGGTAATGCGAACCAGAGCATCATTATTGACAACATCCTTCGGCAAAATCCAATTATAATTTTGTACGTTTTCAATGCCCCCCAACTCGCCGCGGAAGTGAACGAGGTTCAATGTATTGCCGGTAAAGACATCCCCGGCCGATCTGGTCTCGCCATCAAAAAAACCACCGTAAACAGTGCCGCCGATTTTTACATTTCCACCTGTTAAAGTGATCAAATTATTCGTGGCATTGCCATTTGACGTAACACCACCGTAAACATTGCCATCAATAGTCGCATCTTCAATCGACACGCTGTTGTTTGTCGCATCACCAATAAGTGTTTTACCGCCTACACCGTATCTTAATAAATGTGCTCCCCCACTAATAGTGAGCGAATTTTCGCTTACATTACCATTTTCGGAAACACCTGCCACGACGCCCTTATTAACTTCGGCTTTCGAGGTCACCAACAAAGTATTTTTTAATGCCAAGCCAGATTGTGTATAGCCGCTGGTAACCACGTTTACGTTTTTGGTGTCATTCTCAGGCGATGCCTCAATTTTTGCTTCATCAGAAATCGTAAGCGAATTGCCTTCGACGTTACCCGATCCTTCGGTATTCTCCAACTTCTCAACGTAGCCGGAAGTTATATCACCTGTAACAGTGACCTTCTTGACCGTGACAACATTATTTGTGCTTGAACTGTTTGTTGAATAGCCCCCTGTAATCTGCCCATTGATTGTCCCGCCAGAAACATGAACCTCATTCTTATCAGTACCCTTGTTAGCTTGACCGGCGAAAATATTGCCGCTGACAGACCCTCCGGTAACATTAATTACGTTACGATCAGCACGGCCATTCGTTGCTTGTCCCCCGACAACAAATTTCCCGACCGAACCGCCGTTTAACGTGACAGTGTTATCGGATACATCGCCCAATTTACTAAGACCGGCAACGAGATTTCCTTTTACGTTTGTTCCGTCGCCACTCATGGTAACGGCATTACCTGTCACATTACCCGCTGTGTCGGCTCCGCCGCCCATAACATCTTCCTCGACAGTTCCACCGGTAATGGTAACCTGATTACCTGACACGCTGACAGCATTCGGATTGTTGCCACTATATTGCGAGCGTCCGCCAATAATCTGATTCGCTACTGTCCCCCCAGACATTTCAACCGTATTTTGTTTCACTGAGCCGTGCATGGACACCCCGCCGTAGCCACGTTGAACCGCTCCCCCATTGATGACGAGTTTATTTCCTTGTGCTGTGCCATTCAGCGCAATGCCGCCCCCGGCCTCAGCGACATTGGCATTTCCCGAAATCGTTGTCACATTATTTGTTGCTGAACCATTACCTACGTCAACTGATCCGCCATAAGCAGATGAATTTACAGTGCTGGTACCGGAAATGGTTATGCTATTTCCATCGGCAGCACCCTGTTCGGCTTCTCCAAAAATAAATCCCCCTGCAATCTGTGATGCTATTGCCGAGCCATCCATAATGACGTGATTATTGGAAACCGACGCACCCTTGGAAGATGCACCGCCTGCAACCAAAACAGTAGTCGTACCGCTATTCAGGGTTAATGTGTTGTTGTCAACTACACCTGTAGCGTTCGTGTAACCGGCGAAAATATTATTTCCGTAGCTGCCACTTTTGACCACAACGGAATTATTTTTGACATCTCCACTTGATGAACTGCCACCATAAGTAACTCTGGATACTGTTCCTCCATTTAGTGTCACAGTGTTGCCAGATGCACCGGTCGCCCCAGCTCCGCCGAAGATCTCTCCGGCAACATTTCCTCCGGAAAACTCGACGCTGTTATTGTTGGCGCTACCATCGTTGGAAATGCCGCCCATAACTGGGCCACCAATTTGACCGTCGGTTATAATAACTTTATTGCCGTCGGCAACAAAATCGCCTTCCCCGACAATTGCTCCATAAACATCTCCGGTAACTTTCGCTTTTCCCTGGATATTAACGGTATTTCCTGAAGTAGTCCGGTTCCTTACTGATGCTCCTGCAACGGTATCGGGAGCTTTATAGTCATCTGTCAAATTATTCGTATTATCTATCGTGACTGTATTTCCCTGACCACTCAAGTGAGATGTCACGTAAGTTCCGTTATCTTCACTATGGTAATTGTTATAATCAGCCTCAGTACCATTATATGTGATTTCTTCAGCCCATGCAGTGGACATATTTGCCCCTGCAACCGCCAATACCAACGTCAAAGCCGACACTGTTGTACTGAAATATTTCTTATTCATTATGAAAATGCCCCGTTGAGAATTATTTGCTGATAACGACAGACCAGCTCCTTTTAAAATTCCGAAGCATAACACGCACATAAATTCAAGTTCAGATCAAGCAGAAAAAAATAGTTTTAGTTAATTTTATGCTATTCTTTGGCTAATTTATCACAGTTGTTTTCATTTATAGTTGAAAAAAATCTTCTTCTTATAGGATAAATCTCTGTAACATAATGAAAAATCGTTATTTTCTCGATTTTTTAGCACTCAAACAGATAAATCAACCTAGAGTAGATTATGCTTTTTGATCGTCCACATTCAGATTGAAGCTTGGCGACTTCTTAGCGAATCTATAATACTTTCGGACAATAACCAATTCGATTAAATCTGAAATCTCATTCGCGACGTATCGAGAGCTGATACCGCAATTCAAAATGTCATTGATAACTGATTTGATGACCGTAATTGAACGCGTTTTCAGAAACGCCCGATCTGTCGGCAGCAATTTTCAAGCTTGTTTTAATTGGACAAGATTTAATTACTCGCCACCCCTTTTAAAGCGAGCTGAATTTTTAAAAAATCCCGATTGATTGAAGTTTATCACTCATAAATTGCCGGTGTCGAAAACCGGATAAAGATCACATTAAACGATCGCTGTTGTTCGTCACAAAAGCGGTTTGCAATCAGGTGTGACGCGTTCTATGGAAATGCGGTTAAAAATTATACTTTTCTCAGACTCTATAAAACCAACATGTGGAGGTGATGATAGAAGTTGAAATAGACGGCGTTAATAAATACCCAATCTACAAGCGTAGCCGATATAAAGGAGCCGACAAAAAGAGCCCATAAAAAACATATGGGTCATGAAAATTTCAGGCAAAACCTCTGGAAAGCATCCTGTCCAGCATTATCATTTATCAGGGTGAACAGGTTGAATAACGCCCCGAGAATTTGCGAGGTTTTGCAATTTGAAAACCGAATAATAATATGAGAGGAATTTTTATAATTTTAAATTGATTATATATTAATATATTTTAATAAAAAAATAATACTATTCAGTTTAAACTATTTTTCATAATATATATTAGATAATTTATTCACGTTTATTTACTTGAATTAATAGACATTCACAATATTATATTTGTTTCTAAAAATATTTCATCTCTTCAAAAAATTGTTACAGGGCGGGAAAACAGATTTTCAAATCAAGCTTTATGTTATTATTAAACTCCATTTTTAAAGAGATGCAAAACGTCAATCGAAAAGCTCATCGTATTCTAGATATTCCTAATTCCGGACACGTTTGATCTGCTTCACTGTGTTTTCAGGTCTTTGAAAAAGGATTGCAATATTTCTTCAATGCAATTTCGATATCAATTTTCGGGATATATTTTCGGGAGGAGCGTTTTTGTCAGCCATAGCCTATTCAAACCTGGGAAAAGCAGCCATTAAGCGTGTAAACACATCTGATATTGCAAGGCTGGCAGGGATGAGCCGAAGCACGGTCGATCGTGTTTTGAACGAACGTGGAAGCGTATCGGAAGCAACCCGCAAAAAAATTATTGCTGCTGCGCGGGAACTTGGCATAAAACGCGTTCTGCCGGATCTCTGGCACGGTACATACCGCATCGAACTTATTATTCCTAAAAACGGGCCCCACAACCATTCACCCTTGTGGGGTGAAATTGATTCATTTGCGCAAATTCACGCCCGCAACTTACCGTCATATATTTCATTGCACCGTACGCTCATTCCCGAAGGGGACCATGACGGTCTTTATAGAGCAATTCTGACGCCCCCTTTTCAACGCAATGCACTGATTATAGCAGCCGGATCGGATGAAGCTGCAATCCCTGCACTTCGTGAGGTGGCGAAACGTGGCGAGCAAATTGTCACGATTGTCAATGACGTACCGATTGATGTCGACCATCTTTATGGCGGAGTTGACAATTTTGTTCAGGGACAAACTGCCGGACAGTTGATGAATGGAATATTACGTGATGACGGAGAGATTCTTGTTATTCAAGGCTCTATGAAAAGGCGGGAACATCGCGATCGTGTTGTCGGCTTTCTGAAAATAATCGACCAGCATTATCCGGTCATCATTCACGAAACCAATGAAGATGACGATATGACGAGTAGAATTGTGCTCGAGACATTCAAAAAGCATCATATCGTAGGAATATATTCAACAGTCCACTCACCGGACGCTATCGGCAATATTTTGAAAAAAATGCCCGACCGGCCAAAGTGGATCAGCCATGAATTGAGTGATCAGCACAAATTGCTTCTTCAACAAGACGTGATTGACTTCGTTCTTGATCAGGATGTCGATACACAAGTCGCATGGGCGATAGCCAACGCAGCAGCCCCGATTCTGGCGGGAAATCACGGTACTCATCTGAAACAGCCAGAATTTAAAATTTTTTGCAAAACAAATATTTGAAAAGGCAAGGTTTTAATTGCCTCAATTGCGTCATTTTAGTGAAGCAGCACATCTTGCCGCTCTGCTATTGTCAGACTAGACAAAATTAGAGACAAAATGTCGCAGCTTAAATAGGGTCCAAGTATTTTCAAGCTGAGTGCATTTTGAAAGGTTTTAGGCCTTTGTTTTCTCAATGTAATTGCTAGTCGGTTAAGCAAGCGGGCAAAATCTAGCGAAGCAATGCGCCGAAAATTTGTTCGTTACTTGATTAAACGCTGGGGTAATCCAATAAGATTGGGAGTATAAATGACGAATTGGAAAGTTTGGGCGCTTCGCGTCCTTGGTATTATTGCCCTACTTTTAGGGTTGGCGCTCACCTTTGGAGGTGTTTGGCTCATAGCATTGGGCGGTTCCTGGTTTTATGCCATTGCGGGTATAGCCATGATCGTCATCGGCTTTGATGTCTATAGACGCCGTTCAACGGCTTTATGGGTTGCCTACGGACTTCTCATAGTTGATCTTTTATGGGCATTCTGGGAAGTCGGCTTTGATTTTTGGCAACTTGTGCCAAGAATTATGGTATTTCTTGTTTTTGCTTTGGTCGTTTCCATTATTTCGCCGGCATTGCTCAAGAAAAATGGCTCAAAGTCATTTTCAGCAATGTTCGCAACGATCAGTTCTGTTGTACTCGCCATCGCTGTTATTGCGGTTCTCGCCAATATGCCGCATCCGCATGCATTGGTAACAGCAAGTGGCGAAAAGTCACCGGTTGTCTATAGCGATGCCGGCAAGGACAGTGGAAATGATTGGCCTGCATGGGGGCGCAACACCAAAGGCAACCGTTATGCACAATTCGACCAGATCAACAAATCCAACGTCAAGGATTTGAAAGTTGCCTGGACTTATCATACAGGCGATCTTGCAATCGACGGAGCGGAATATCAGGTCACTCCGCTGAAAGTGGATGACACAGTTTACCTTTGCACGCCGCTCAACAAGATTATTGCACTTGATGCAACAACCGGAACTGAAAAATGGAAATATGATCCGAAGCCGAAAATCTTCCAGAGTACAAAAGGCTGGAAGAGATGCCGTGGCGTTGGCTATACGGACCTCACTGAGCAGTATGAACAAGCTGCTGCCAATCATTCAGCATCAAACGGTGATAATGAACACAGCAGCAATAGTCAGGCTGCCCTTCCGACAGTTTGCCGCAAACGTATTGTTGTAACCACAATTGACGCACGTCTCTTCACACTTGATGCGGAAACCGGCAAGCTTTGTGACGGCTTCGGCGACAATGGTTTTGTTGACCTGACTGTAGGTCTTACAAAAGAGCCGCCGACAAGCGATCAGGGCTCGTACAATATCACCTCCGCTCCGCTTGTTGCCGATGGCGTAATTGTCGTTGGTGGACGTTTGAACGATAACCTGACGGTTGGTGAACCTTCCGGTGTTGTCCGTGGTTTTGACGCCATTACCGGTAAAATTCTCTGGGCATGGGATGCAGCGCGCGGTGCAAAAGACAGCACTCCGCTACCAGCCGGTCAGACCTATGCGCCTGAAACACCGAATTTCTGGGGCACAGCCGCCTATGATCCGAAGCTCCACCTTGTCTATTTCCCGACAGGTAATCAGACACCGGACTTCTGGACAGGTAATCGCCACCCTTATTCGGATGAATATAACGACTCTATCGTCGCGGTAGACATAAAAACAGGTAAAGAAGCCTGGCATTTTAGAACTGCCAATATCGACCAGTTCGACTATGATGTTTCTTCCCAGCCTATTCTTTATGATCTCCCAAGACCCGATGGTTCCGTTGTACCGGTTGTCATCCAGTTGACAAAACGTGGCGAGATTTTTGTACTTGATCGTCGCAATGGCCAACCGGTCTATCCGGTCGAGCAACGCGCTGTAGCCACAGATGCAATGCCAGGCATGAATGTTGCACCGACACAACCTTTCTCGGCTCTTTCGGTTGGTACTGAAAGACTTAAAGAATCCGATATGTGGGGTGCCACAATCTTCGATCAGCTCGTTTGCCGTATCGCATTCAAATCGATGCGTTGGGAAGGTGAATGGACACCATTATCGGATAAGAAACGGACTCTTATTTTCCCCGGCTATTACGGTGGCATGAACTGGGGTGGCGGCGCTATTGACGCTGCAACCGGTACGCTTATCGTCAATGATATCCGCATGGCACAATGGGGCCGTTTCATTAAACAGGATGTTGCCAAGAAAATCGGTTTGAAGCCGACCACAGAAGGCGAATATTCAACGCAAACCGGCACTCCTTGGGGTGTTGAACGCTCTATGTTCGTTTCGCCACTTGGTGTACCGTGCTTTAAACCGCCATTCGGTTCATTGACGGCTATCGACCTTGTTACCGGAAAAACAAAATGGCAGGTACCGCTTGGTTCCATTCAGGATGCACCGGTTCATGGATTTGTCCCCGGTGTTTACATTCCGCTCGGGATGCCGACAATGGGCGGACCGCTTGTTACCGGTGGTGGATTGACCTTCTTCCATGGTTCGCTTGATTATTACATCCGTGCATTTGATAGCGACACAGGAAAAGAACTCTGGCGCGGGCGCCTGCCCGTTGGTGGACAAGGTGCACCAATGTCATATATCGGCAAAGATGGAAAACAGTATATCGTTGCCGTTGTGGGTGGTGCCACACGCACAGGAACCAACAAAAACCGTTCCGATCTGGTCATCGCCTATAGTTTGCCGGATAACAAATAAAAGGGACATTCTGCCCTTTTTAAAAGGCTTCTTCCGGTCTATCCGGCAGAAGCAATAAACCCGAATATTGAAGGAGAAAAATCGTGAAAAAAACATGGAAAAAACCGTCTATGTGTCAAGTTGCTGCAGGAATGGAAATTTCCCGTTACTTGCCGGCGGAAGTAAAGAACAAACGTTAATATGACCGCTACGCCTGCAGACTTTTTCTGCAGGCGTAGCACTTCATTCGGTTTTATGTCGGCTGATACAACATTTCGGCATTTAACCCGTAAAGTTAAAAATATGAATTGACCGGATATTCATCTTCAATATTTTTGCAGAATATTTCTAATGCCGGTTGTTTCAAAGTTTTGGCAATATCGCCAAGTCAAAAAAATGCCAAATCAGACAATTCATTATGTATATTAAAGTTTTAGGATCAGCAGCAGGCGGCGGCTTTCCGCAATGGAATTGCAATTATTATCTGAGCCGCAATGCGCGCAATCATCAACCGGGTTTTTTACCTCGCACGCAATCAAGCATCATTGCCTCGGTAGATAAAAAACATTGGATCCTCTTCAACGCCTCGCCCGATTTACGCCAGCAAATCAATTCGACTCCGGAACTTTTCCCCGACCCGAATGGACTGTTGCGTTCGACACCGATTTCAGCAGTCGTTCTCACCAATGCCGATATTGATCATATCGCCGGCCTTTTGACGATGCGGGAAAGAGAACCATTTGTCATTTACGCAACAGAACGGGTTATCAATGTGCTCGACAATAATCCCGTTTTCAACATTCTGGATCCGGCAATAGTCAAGAAAATAATATTGCCGCTTAACAGGTTAACCAAGATTTCCGATGTCAATAATGAACCTACCGGCCTCGAGATCAGGGCTTTTCCTGTTCCGGGGAAAATTGCACTTTTTCTGGAAGACAAGAAGAAAAAGAATTTTGGTTCGGAAACTGAAGATACAATCGGCGTCAGAATTTTTGACAAGGAAAACAATCGCTCGGTTTCCTATATTCCGGGTTGTGCAAGGGTAAGTTCCTTGGTCAAAAATCAAACAGAAAATAGCGATTGCCTGTTTTTTGACGGCACGTTATTTCGCGATGACGAGATGATAAAAGCCGGCCTTGGCCCCAAAACCGGACAACGTATGGGCCATATGTCGATATCGGGCTCAGACGGCGCTATCGAAGCCTGGCGTAACGCAAAAGTTTCTAGAAAAATATTTATTCATATCAACAATAGTAATCCGGTCCTTGATGATCATTCGGCTGAACGTCATGAAGTCGAACAATCCGGCTGGGAAGTTGCATTTGACGGAATGGAGATAAATTTTGACTGATTATCATAATATCGCCCGCAATGGCTTGACACCTGACGAGCTTGAAAAAATACTACGTCAGATCGGGAAAGAACGTTACCATATCAACCACCCCCATCATAAAATGATGATGGCTGGCAAAATGACGAAATTGCAACTTCAAGCCTGGGCATTGAACCGCTATTGTTATCAGGCAGCCATTCCGCGAAAGGATGCGGCAATTCTGATGAATTCCAAAGATCCGGTTTTTCGTGCTGAATGGCGCCGCAGAATTAGCGATCATGATGGCACAAACGGACTGGATGGCGGCGTTGCGCGCTGGTTGAAACTTGCCACCGGTTTGGGACTTGATGAAGAGGTGGTCAAAAGCGAAAGACAGGCTCTTTGGTCAACGCGTTTTGCTGTCGAAGCTTATGTCAACTTCTGCCGCCAAAGGCCGCTTCTCGAAGGTGTTGCCTCTTCATTAACGGAGTTGTTTTCACCGACAATCATTGCCGAACGTGTTCCGGGTATTTTGTCAAAATATCCTTATGTGAGCGAAGAGACATTGGCCTATTTCAAACCGAGATTGACGCAGGCACCGAAGGATTCAAGTTTTTCATTGGCCTATGTGCGCGAACATGCAAATACGCCCGAAAAACAGCAGGCCGTCATAGATGCTTTGATCTTTAAAACCGGTGTGCTCTGGTCAATGCTTGATGCGCTGGATTATGCTTACGGAGAAGCCGGACGCATTCCCCCCGGCGCTTTTCGTGGTACATCAAACGAATGATGACGAACCGTTTGACAAAACAAAGAAAAATTCTGAGCGACGAAAGTCGCCCGGAATTGTTCCATCACGTGCGAATCCAATATGAACCGGTGAGAAAAGCTTATGCGCTGCTTTCACCGGAAAAAGTGTTTTGGCCGAATGAAATCGGACTTGATATATTGCGGCTTTGTGACGGAAAGAGAACTGCACACGAAATTGCTCTTTCTCTATCCGAAACCTATGATGCTCCGGTTCACGAAATCATTGACGATGTTTACTCCTTTTTACAAGATTGGGCCGACCAACTTGTCGTAAAAATATGACTGTAGAAATTTTCCCTCCCATCAGTATGCTGGCAGAACTCACTTATCGATGCCCGCTTCAATGTCCCTATTGTTCCAACCCTCTGGAACTCATGAAAGCCGATCAGGAACAGGATAAAAACTTTTGGGAACAGCTTTTCAAAGAAGCAGCAAAACTCGGCGTGTTACAAGCGCATTTGTCCGGTGGCGAACCGACATTGCGAAAAGATCTTGTAGAGATTGTTGCTGCCGTTCACGATAGCGGCATTTACTCGAACCTTATTACCGCCGGCGTTGCTTTATCGGAAGCAACCTTGGAAGCTCTAAAAGAAGCAGGCCTTGATCACGTACAACTATCGCTACAGGGCACAACGCCGCAAACGACAGAATTGATAGGCCATTATAAAGGCGCATATGAGAAGAAAATCGCGACAGCAAAACTTGTCCGTAAACTCGGCCTGCCACTCACTTTGAATGCGCCGATCCATCGCTACAATATCGACGAGCTTGACGCCTATTTCAATCTTGCTCTCGAGCTCGACGCCGAACGCATAGAAATCGCCAATGTTCAATATTCCGGGTGGGCATTACTCAATCGCAACGCTTTGATGCCCAAGCGTGAAGACTTTGAAAAACAGATGGAAAAGGTCGAAAAATATCGCGAAAAGCTACGGGGTGTTATCAATATAGACTATGTCATTCCCGACTATTTTGCCGATTACCCGAAGCCCTGTATGGGTGGCTGGGCTCGCGATGCATTTGTCGTTATCCCTGACGGTACAGTTTTACCCTGTCATGCTGCAAGAACCATTAAAACATTACAGTTTGATAAATTTGGAGAAAAAACACTTTCCGAAATCTGGCATAATTCAAGTGCGTTCAACGCGTATCGCGGTTTTGATTGGATGCCGGAACCATGCCGTTCCTGCAAGAGGCGCGATATAGATTTTGGTGGCTGCCGTTGCCAGGCACTGGCATTAGCAGGCGATGCTTCAGCAACCGACCCTGCCTGCATCAAATCGCCATTTCACAAGAAAATCAAACAGTTGGGAGAGCAAGCAAGTCATGCCAATGCGCCGCTTCAATACCGACGCATAGGCCTCTTTCAATAATCATAACCAGTATTAGCCGAATTTACCAAATTCCATTGCGCCAGGTTTTCGACACAGCATTCCATTCCTTTCGTTGTTGATGAAAAACTGTTTAAAAACACGATAGTTAAAGTTTTTCTTGATCCCGCATCAAGGATGAAAATTGTTTGCTTCGCTACGGATATCATTCATCACAAATTCAAGAGCCGGTGAAATATTGCTTTCCGTTCGCAATGTCATTCCTACCGGGCCCAAAGTTTCGGACGTATCAAACGGCAAGGCCACTAAAGAACCAGCACGAATATCTTCCAGAACGACCCCTTCGGAAATCACCCATATCGCATCACTCGAACGCGTATACGAACGGCCAAAAGCAGTCGAGACAGTTTCTGCAACAATATTGAGGCGAGGCATATCAGAAATCAGCAATAGTTTTTCTACTGCCGGACGAATAATCGATTGTTGGGTTGGCAGAATAAAATCATATTGCCCCATCGCTGCAAGATCGAAATTGGTTCGTTTCAAAAGCGGGTGTTCCGGACGTACTGCAAAACAGATTTTTTCCGAATAAAGATGCTCGAAACGCAATCCGATCATTTCTGATGGTTCGCCCATCCGGCCTATGACAATATCAACCCTGCCATCGCGTAACTGATTGATCAGATAATTATTCGGTCCCGTTACGATAACCGGCCTGCCTCCTATTTTACGAGCAATATAACGTTGTATAGCTTTTGGTAACAGACGCGCAGACACAGTTGGCAATGCACCAATATGAAGCGGCTTTGCTTCCGGCGAGTGCGTCTCTTCAATTTCTTCGACGCCCAAACGCAATGCCAGCATAGAATTTTCTATATGCGTCAAAAAGCGCTTGCCAACCGGTGTCAGACGGAGTGTTCTATGACTGCGGTCGAAAAGTTCTGTATCAAGAATGGTTTCTAATTCGCGAATGGTCTTGGAAACGCCGGGTTGTGTAATTGCCAATGCATCTGCAGCAGCACTTATACTTTTCTGCCTCGCAACTTCTTGAAACGTCTTCAAATGGCGAAGCCTGATCTGTTGGAAGGCTATCATTTTTATAACCCATTAGTTATATTACAAGCATAATTTATCATTTTACATAATCATTTAATTTTTTTAAAGTAATAATTGGAGGGGACGATATGAAATTCTGTTTTGCAAATGACATAGCGGTAAATTATTCTATAAGCGGTGCTGATAAATGTCGTCACATCGTCTTTATCAATTCGCTGGGTACAGATTTACGCATTTGGGATGATGTCGTTACCGATCTTTCAAAGGATTACCGGTGCCTTTGTTACGACAAGCGGGGTCATGGACTTTCCGGTGGTGAAGAGGAAGCTTATTCGATTGATCTTCTAACCAAAGATTTGTTTGAACTCCTCAATGCTGTCTCATGGAAAGACGACCTCATACTCGTGGGACTATCGGTAGGCGGGCTTATCGCACAAAATTTTGCTTATCATCATCCGGAAAAAGTTGCCGGACTTGTATTGATGGATACGGCTGCAAAAATTGGCGACGATAAATCATGGAACGAGAGGATTGCCATTATTCGTGAACGGGGAATTCCCGCTGTCGGCAAAAATATCATGACTCGCTGGCTAACACACGATTTCAAGCAGAAAAGACCCGATGCTTATGCGTGCTACCGCAATATGTTGGAACGGACCAGTTCCAAAGCCTATTGCGCCACCTGTTTTGCATTGCGTGATAGTGATCTCACATCACAGACTGCTGAATTGAAATTGCCAACACTGGTTATTGTCGGAGAAAACGACCTGTCGACACCACCGCAATTGGTCAAACAAACGGCTGATCTCATTGCCAATGCTGATTATCAAACCATCGCTGCTTGCGGACATCTGCCATGTATAGAGCAGCCGGAGCTTACAATAAAGGCATTGAGAAGTTTTATCTCGGAGAAATTGCATGGCTGAAAATGGAAAAAACGAGCGTTATGAAAAAGGTATGCTTACGCGCAGGCAGGTGCTTGGGGATTCCTATGTTGACAGGGCTGTAGCCAATACAACGCCGTTTGATAACGATTTCCAGACATTCATAACAGAGGGCGCATGGGGCAGTTTATGGTCCCGTCCACACTTCAGCAAACGGGAACGTTCGATTGTGACATTGGCTTTATTGGCAGCTTTGGGACACGAGGAAGAATTTGCCATGCACGTCAATGCCACGCAAAACACCGGTGCTACCGCTCAGGACATCATTGAAACACTCATGCATGTGGCGGTTTATGCGGGCGTTCCAAGCGCCAATAGCGCAATCAAGATTGCCAAGAGGGAATTACTGAAACTTGGTGTTCAGCAATAGTTGAATTGATAAGAGGAGGAAAAAATGAATGGACGTTTCATCCAGCGGGATAGAGATTGGCATCCACCGGCATATACACCTCAATACAAAACCAGTGTTTTGCGGTCACCGCGTAATGCTTTGCTTTCTTTGGGACCGACGATCTCGGAAATGACAGGTCCGGTTTTTGGCCACGATATACTTGGTGAACTGGATAACGATCTTATCCGCAATTATGCCAAGACAGGTTCGCCGATTGGCCAGCGCATTGTGGTTTACGGGCGCGTTCTTGACGAGAACGGCAACGGCGTTCCCGGTACTTTACTTGAATTCTGGCAAGCCAATGCCGGCGGCCGTTACAGGCACAAAAAAGAAACCTATCTTGCCGAGATTGACCCGAATTTTGGTGGATGCGGGCGCACCATTACCGATGAAAACGGCTTCTACATGTTCCGTACAATAAAACCGGGTGCATATCCGTGGCCGAATGGTGTGAATGATTGGCGTCCGGCTCATATCCATTTTTCGATATTCGGTCATGCATTTGCGCAACGTTTGATTACCCAAATGTATTTTGAAGGTGATCCGATGATCTGGCAGTGCCCGATTGTCAAAACAATTCCCGACCCGGAAGCCATCGGCCGCCTGATCGCAAAACTCGATCGCAATGCAACAATACCGATGGATGCTTTGGCTTATAAGTTCGACATTGTGCTTCGCGGGCGTCGTTCGACAATGTTTGAAAATCGTATGGAGGGCAATTAATATGGTTCAGGAACTCCATTATCTCAAAGAATCTCCCTCGCAAACCGTTGGCCCCTACATCCATATCGGTGCAACACCCAATTATGTCGGCATTCATGGTGTCTATCCCCATGATCTCGGTTCGATAATGTTGACAGATGAAACAAAAGGCGAGCGTATTATTCTCGAAGGACAAGTTTTTGACGGTGGTGGCGAGCCGATTAAAGACGCCTTGGTTGAAATCTGGCAAGCCGATGCCAACGGGCTTTATAATTCTGTCAACGAGACGCGGGGCAAAGCCGACCCGACTTTCACCGGATGGGGACGGCAGCCGGCATCAGCCGATAAAGCTTTTTTCCGGTTTGAAACAATTCGGCCGGGTGTTACTCCCTACCCCGATGGACGCAAACAGGCACCGCATATAACGATTTGGGTCGGCGCACGAGGTATCAATATCGGCCTTCATACGCGTGCGTATTTTTCCGATATGGAGGAGTTGAACAAACAAGACCCCCTCCTCAACCGGATTGATTCTGAAAAACGTCGCAATACGTTGATCGCAAAAAAATCCGAACGAGATAATGTCACAGTCTTCACCTTCAATATTATCGTTCAAGGTGAAAATGAAACTGTTTTTCTGGATATTTAAGCTGGAAAAGCATGGCCGCCAATGGAACGTTTTTTCATTCCATTGGCGTCAACTATTTCTGAAATTACGATCTCATACCAATATGTCGCAAACCAACCGGTCAAAAACCGGAACGAATCAAGATAAAACTATATTTTTATAGATGACAAATTCTGTATGCGGAAATTTTTAAGCTGAACGAAACAGAGCATACAGGTTCGTTGGCCTAATTGGACGTAAAACGAATATAAAAAGGCTTTGCTACAAAGTTACAAAAAATTTGAAACCATCGGGAGTGTGCAATTTTGGAAAAACTGATTGATTGTCTGGTTGATGATCCCGAAATTTCAAAGCTGTTTTCGATCGACGCCGAATTGCAATCTATGATTGATGTTGAAGCTGCCTTGGCATTTGCGCAGAAAGAAACAGGATTTATTCCTGAAGCGCATGGAACCTATCTTGAAAAACTCTACGCCGGTTTCAAGCCCGATGTTGCAGCCATAAAACAAGCGATGCAACGTGACGGTGTTCCCGTTCCCGAACTCGTCAAACAGCTTCGCAAAAAAGCCGAAGCGCCATTTGATACGTCAATCCACAAAGGTTCAACTAGTCAGGATATTGTCGACACCGCACTTATGTTGAGGTTAAAACGTGTTTTTAAAAGATTGGAACAATCTTTAAGCATAATTCTTGAGCTACTTGGAGATTTGGTAAAGCGTTACGGAACGCAAACTTATATCGCCCATACACGCATGCAAATTGCCCGTCCGATGACCGTTTCCGACAAGCTTTCGTCCTGGAAGAATGCACTTTTAGCCGATCAAACGAGGTTCTCCCACGCGCAATCGACTTTTTTTACTGTACAAACCGGCGGAGCAATCGGCAATAATTCAGATTTCGGCATGAAAAGTCGCGATATTGTCCGCTTGATGGCTGAAAAGCTTGATCTCAATTATGGAAATAGCTGGCAGACGGACCGTAGCCGGATTATCGACATTGCCGAAACATTCTGTCTCATTGCGGGAACACTCGGAAAAATCGGTCAGGATATTGTTTTAATGGCGCAAAACGAAGTACACGCAATCGCGCTGGCAAAGAGCGGAACATCTTCTGCAATGCCTCATAAAAACAATCCTGTTAAGGCTGAAATTCTCGTGTCTATAGCGCGGCTGCAAGCCGGACTTCTCGGCACAATTGCACAATCGCTCATCCATGAAAATGAAAGATCGGGCGCTGCATGGAGCCTCGAATGGCTGGTTTTGCCGCAAATGGCGGTGACATCGGGAGGAGCTTTGTTAGAGATGCGGCAGCTAATGGAAACAATATCATTTCAGGAGGTGAGAACCTAGTACCCGTTATCGCGATGAGATTGCGGGAGAACAAGGGGCAATCAACCGAGTAAACGAACGGGCATCTGTACGGCACACTGAAGAATAAAGAAATAGCAGCGGAGAATGTCGGTTACCCCTCTGTTCGCCCCTGCTGTTCTTGTTGTGCTTTAATATTTTTTATGAAGATGACGATCCAGTCATAAAATGGAGGAGGAAAAAGGTGGAAAAAACACAAGTTGTCATTATCGGTGCAGGCCCCGCAGGTTTGTTGTTAGGGCAACTCCTGCACAATCAGGGCATTGAAACGATTATTCTGGAGCGCAAAACTCCCGAATATGTTCTTGGCCGCATTCGTGCCGGTATTCTCGAAAATGGTGCACGCGAGCTCATCAATGAAGCTGGTGCAGGAAAGCGCATGGAAAGCGAAGGGCTTGTTCATCACGGGGTTATGTTAGCCTATGACGGGCATAGTCACAGAATAGATTTCAAATCGCTGGTTTCAAGTTCGGTCATGGTTTACGGGCAAACCGAGGTGACCCGTGATCTTATGGACAAACGCAAAGAATCGGCCGCGCCCAGCGTCTATGAAGCGGAAGATGTCACGATCGACCAATATCAAGGCAATAAGGCTGTCGTAAGCTATCATAAGGGTGGAAAGGAACACATTATCGAATGTGATTTTATTGCCGGTTGCGACGGTTTCCATGGTGTAAGCCGGCGTACTGTTTCCGAATATGTTAAAGAATACGAGCGCGTTTACCCGTTCGGCTGGCTGGGACTTATGGTCGACCAACCTCCGGTTTACGACGAACTTATCTACTCGAATTCACCGCGTGGTTTCGCATTATGCTCACAACGTTCGTTGACACGAAGCCGTTATTATATTCAGGTTCCTCTGACAGATCATGTCGAAGATTGGACAGATGAAGCCTTTTATGATGAATTGCGTCGCCGCATTCCCCAATCGCTTTCGGATAAATTGAAAACGGGGCCCAGTCTTGAAAAAAGCATCGCACCGTTACGCTCGTTTGTAGCCGAACCGTTGCGCTTCGACCGTCTGTTTCTTGCTGGTGACGCCGGCCACATTGTGCCGCCAACCGGCGCCAAGGGGCTCAACCTTGCCGCAAGTGATGTGCGCTATCTTTCCCATGCATTGATCGAATTTTATACCGAAAAATCGACTGCCGGAATCGATCATTATTCACAAAAGGCTTTGGCTCGTATCTGGAAAGCCGAACGTTTTTCCTGGGCGACAACAATGATGTTGCATCGCTTTCCCGATTATAGTGCATTCGACCAGCGTATGCAGCGTACGGAATATGATTATCTTGTTTCTTCGCAATCAGCTCAAACGGTATTTGCCGAAAACTATACTGGTCTCGCATTTTAAAAATCTGACAATCAACGAGTGAATCATAATTTCGGGAGGTATTATGAATAAACTTATCGCCACATTTCTCATTTTTTTCGGATTTTTATTAACCGGTGCGGCGGCCGATACGATTAAAGTCGGCATTATCGGCCCCTTTTCCGGCCCTTATGCGTTGCAAGGGAAAAATTTTAAAGCCGGAATTGATACCTATGTTGCCGACCATGGTTCCAAAATTGGTGACCACGAAATCCAGTTTGTCTATCGCGATTTGCCGCTTACCGATCCGGCACAATCGAAATCATTGGCACAGGAATTGATTGTCAAAGAAAAAGTTCAATATATTGGCGGCTTTTTCTTCACACCCAATGCTATGGCAGTGGCACCTTTATTGAAACAGGGCAATGTGCCGTTGGTCATCATGAACGCCGCCACCTCGACGATTATGACACAAAGTCCCTATATTGTGCGCACTTCCTTTACCCAATGGCAGGTCTCATATCCCTTGGGACAAGTTGCCTTTGACAAAGGGGCGAAAAAAATAACCACAGTGGTGGCCGATTATGGTCCCGGTATCGACGCTGAAACCGCGTTTAAAGAGGCCTACGAAAAAGCCGGAGGAAAAATCGTTCAGTCGCTTCGTGTACCTCTGACAACAAATGACTTCAGTCCGGTTATGCAACGTATAAAAGATTCAGGAGCAGAAGGCGTTTTTACTTTTTTACCGGCAGGCCCGACAACCTTGAGTTTTATGAAGTCGTATGTCGATAATGGCGTAAAGGCTGCAAATATCCAGTTTTTTGCACCGGGTGATCTCCTGCAGGATGCCGATTTACCGGCTTTAGGAGAAAACGCGCTCGGTACACTTACAACTTTCCATTACACAACATCACATGACTCTGCTGAAAACCGAACCTTTGTCGAACACGCCAGAAAAGCGATTGGCAAACCCGAAGAGCTGAATTTCACATCTGTCGGTGCTTATGACGCGATACATGTCATTTACAAAATGATTGAAGCGACCAATGGCAAGAAAGACGCGGAAAAAGCTGTTGAAGCAGTCAAAGGAATGAGTTGGATGAGCCCCCGCGGTCCAGTGACTATCGACCCGAAAACCCGCCACATCACACAAAACATCTATTTGCGCGAAGTAACGAAAGCGGAAGACGGAACCTATTATAATAAAGAAATCCGCACCTTTGAGCATCAAGGTGATCCGGGCTTGAAAAACGCCGATTAAACGCGTTTTTGCGGGAGGAAGTTATGGAAACTTTAGCGAGCATTGCGATTGACGCTTTTGCCTATGGAACCATTCTTTTTATTATTTCCATCGGGCTTTCTGTCACGCTCGGACTCATGCGCGTGGTTAATCTCGCGCATGGTGCTTTTGCCATGATCGGTGGATACCTTGCCTCTTACGGCGTTACGGAATTGAGGCTTCATTATTTTGTTGCAATGATCCTTGCAATTGTTCTGACAATTCTCATTGCCATTCCCGCCGAACGATTTCTCTATCGCAAAATCTATGGCGCACCGGAACTCACACAGGTGTTAATGACAATCGGCATCACCTTTCTTGTCATCGGTGTCACAAATTATGTTGCAGGTCCGACGCTGAAAACCATTCCCTTACCCGATTTTCTAACCGGTTCGGTCGACATCGGTTTTCGCGCATTGCCAAAACAACGTTTGTTTCTGATCGTCATCGGCATGGTTGTTGCGGCAGGCTTATGGTTTCTCATCGAGAAAACCAATTTCGGAATAAAATTACGCGCTGCTGTCGATAATGCTAATATGGCTCAAGCGCTGGGAATAAGAACACAGATCATTTATGCGGTAAGTTTCGCCATTGCTATCGGCCTTGCTGCAATGGGTGGAATCATCGGTTCCGAACTCCTCCCACTCGATCCCTATTATGCACTGCGTTACATGGTTGTATTTCTGGTAGTTGTTTCCATCGGCGGTGCCGGTTCCATTCCCGGTGCACTTTTTTCCAGCCTGTTGCTCGGTGTCATTGACACAACAGGTCGATATATCGCGCCGGAATTCGGTGAATTCTTCTTTTATTTTGCTGTTATTTTCATTGTTACGCTGTTTCCTCGCGGACTGGCCGGGAGGATGAAATAAATGTCGAATATAAACGTTTTACAAGCAACCCCGAACCGCGACCGTTCTATACTTTCAGCTGTTGGTATTATTGCAATATTTACCGCCGCGGTTTATTTTTTCTTTCCTGATAATCTCGCACTTTTCACACGGATTATCTCTATTGCTTTACTCGTTCTGTCATTGGATCTGGTAACCGGTTATTGTGGAATAGCCACACTTGGCCACGCTGCACTTTTTGGTGCCGGTGCATATGCTGCGGGCATCGCTTCGGTGCGCTTTTCCATAACAGATCCGATTTTAATGACAATCGTTGGCCTCTCTGCAGGTGCCATAGCAGGATTTTTTTCCGCATTGATTATCCTTCGAGCTAAAGGTCTGGCGCAATTGGTTCTCTCTATTGCCGTGGTTCACCTCTTTCACGAATTTGCCAACAAAGCATCGTCATGGACCGGCGGCAGTGATGGTCTTTCGGGGATTACCGTGAGCCCCCTCTTCGGCATGTTCGAGTTCGATTTATGGGGGGTCACAGCATTCTTCTATTCGGCCGCTTTGCTGGTTGTGGTTATCGGTTTGCTTAGCCTCATTGTCCGGTCACCTTTCGGTATGTTGTGTCGCGGCATCAAAGAGGACCCTGTCCGCATCGAAGCAATGGGAGCCTCAGTCCGCTCAAATGAAATGGTAATGTTTATCATCTCCGGCGCCGTTGCCGGTATTGGTGGAGCGTTGAACGCAATTTCTACCGAGGTGGTCGGTTTGGACAGTCTGAGCTTCACAATGTCGGCAGAAGCATTGGTTATGCTTGTTATCGGAGGAACCGGAACACTTTATGGTGCGCTCATAGGCTCGGCTGTTTACCTCTGGTTTGAAAATATTATCTCCGCTATCAATCCGTTTTACTGGATGTCGATTGTCGGAATATTGTTGATTGTTGCTGTCCTTTTTGCACCAAAAGGCCTTTTCGGACTTTTTACCCTATGGCTCAACCGCTTGAGGGGAAAAGAAAAATGAGCAAGATTTTTGAGGTCTCGAACCTGAAGAAGAGTTTTGGCGGTTTGACAGTAACGGATAATGTTTCAATCGGATTGGATAAAGGCGATCGCGTTGCATTGATTGGCCCCAATGGTGCAGGAAAAACAACTTTCGTCAATCTGGTAACCGGTCACCTCAGACCTGATAGTGGCGGCGTTTTTCTCGACGACGAAAATATCACGTCTGTAAATGCAATTTCACGCGTCCGGAAAGGGTTGGTACGAAGTTTCCAGATTACTCGCCTGTTCCGCGATATGACACCGGAAGAACATATTGCGCTTGCATTGTTACAAGTGGAAGGAAAAGCTCGCTATATATTTGGCAATTATCGTCGCATGTCCCATATTATGGACGAAATCAATGAAATCCTCTCCACGCTCGGCTTACAAACGCTCGCAAGGATAAAGGTTGCCAATCTGGCCTATGGCCAACAACGCTTGCTTGAAATCGCTTTGGCTTTGGCTTTGCGCCCCAAAGTTTTATTATTGGATGAACCGGCCGCCGGTGTACCACAGAGTGAAACCGGACGCATCGAAGATGCTCTCGCCCGTTTACCGGAAGATCTTTCTGTTCTCATGATCGAACATGACATGGATCTTGTGTTCAGATTTGCAAGCCGCGTCATAGTTCTTGCCGCCGGTGCAGTGATATTTGACGGTTCACCAAAAGATGTCGTCAACAATGCGCGCGTGCGCATTGCCTATTTGGGGAGTTATGCGCAATGACGGCATTGTCGTTGAAAATAGAGCAGCTCGAAGCCGGCTACGGGCCGACAAAAGTCATTGAGAACGTCAGCTTTACGGTGGACAAAGGCTCCCGTCTTGCCATTTTGGGAAGAAATGGAGTTGGTAAAACAACACTATTTGCATCAATCGCCGGTCTGACACGCTATCTCGGCGGGCGCATCATGTTGGGCGACACCGATGTGACAAGCTTTTCGACCTCGGAAAGAGCTATGGCAGGTCTTGGATATGTCCCGCAGACGCGTGATATTTTTCCAACCCTCACAGTTGAAGAAAATCTCATGACCGGTTTAAAAAAACGTTCTGTATCAGCCATTGAGGAAGCTTACACCATGTTTCCTCGGCTGAAAGAAAGGCGAAAAAATCTCGGCGGCCAACTTTCCGGAGGAGAACAACAAATGCTTTCAACCGCCCGCACTATGTTGGGACAGCCGAAAGTTCTTCTCCTTGACGAGCCGTTGGAAGGTTTGGCACCCGTCATCTGCGAAGAATTGATGCACGCTTTTGCACAAATGGGGAAAACCCATGATATGACAGTGCTATTGGTCGAACAGCGTATTGAACCGGCATTAGAGTTTGCCGAACATGCAATCATTCTTGAACGAGGGAAAATTGCATGGTCCGGCACACCTGTTGAATTATCCGGTCAACATGATGTTATCGAACAATTGCTCGGTGTCGGAAGTTTGCACTAACTCTGTCTGCCCGTACCTGTTTTGGAAAACAGAGATTATAAGTTTCGGAATACAGGTTACGTAAGGGAAGTACGCTTCTCGCCGCCGTAAGAAGAAGCCATTGCAGGAAAAGCGTGGGATTGATGAAAAATATTTCTAAAAATCAATCTTTTGGAAGAGTATGCACGCTTTCGCTATAATTATTCGATTAGTGAATGTTTATGATCCCGTTATTAGGGCGCACATCAGGAAATAAGCAAGCCTGCGTGCAATTATATTGCCAGAATGAATCCGGTTTGTCATTTGACTCACCAAATTGGGCTGTAACGGTATGATAACAGTCGGACTATTTATCCGGACAATCAATCCCAACGCTCAATCATAACATCATTATAGCTCACCGGCGTGAAGCCGCATTTTTGATAAAGCTGCAAAGCTCGCGGGCTATCCAATGTATTAGTTTGAATGATGACTTTATCCGGATTTGTTTCCCACACGGAATGCAAAATTTCATTGAAAAAGAAATAGGATAATCCCCTACCCTGATAATCCGGAACAAGACCAAAATATACAATTTCGGCCGACTTCGGCAATTCTTTCAGATTTGTTTCTGCAAATCCCGCCGGACAACCATCGACATAAAGAATCTGTATAACGGTATTTTCCGACTGTATGAGGTCGCGCAACGCATCATCGGTCATCTTCCGACGCACATTCCAGTGATGCGCCTTACCAATCTGCTCATAGAGATAACGGTAGAAATGAACAGGCATATGATGGGCACGCATTATCGCAATTTGCATATTGAGCGGCGACGGCACGGTTATGTTCGGTCGCTCGTACATTTCCAGATGTGTGACGCGCGCATTGAGAAAATGTGGCATATTATTTATCCCCATCATTGCCTGTAACAACCGGCGTATCTTTTTTAGACCCCCATTCACTCCATGACCCATCATAAAGCCTTACATTATGGTTACCCAGTGATTCAAGCGCCAAGGCAAGTACAGCTGCCGTAACGCCGGAACCGCACGTCGTTACAACCGGAGCGGCAACATTGATGCCCGCATCCTTGAAAATTGTTTTAATTTTACTCAAGTCTTTGAAGTTGCCATCTTCGGATAATGTCGCAAAAGGAATATTGTGCGCACCCGGCATATGACCCGCGCGCATTCCCGGTCGTGGTTCGGCTTCTTCACCCAAAAAACGTTTATGATTACGCGCATCGGCTATCTGCGTGGTTTTACCATCAACAAGCTCACGCATTTCGTCGATAAGTACAACTTTTTCAGCGTCAAAGTTGACTTTGAATAACGTATTTCTGATTTTCGTCGGCTCGCTCGTAACCGGATAATGTTTTTCTTTCCAGCCTGCAAAACCGCCATCAAGAACATAGACGTTGTTTGCCCCCATGACACGAAACATCCACCATGCGCGTGGTGCCGAAAAAAAGCCGATACTATCATAAATCACAATCGTATCGTCTGCATTCACCCCCATATCACTTGCAAATTGTGCAAATTTGTCAGGGCTCGGAAGCGTATGGGGAAGACCTGAAGTCTCGTCACAAACCTTGTCATGATCGAAAAATACGGCGCCCGGTATATGCGCCTTTTCATATTCTTCACGTCCATTCCGTTTTGCCGCCGGCAAATACCATGAAGCATCAAGAATTGAAAGTTTGGAATCACCAAGACGCGCTTTCAACCAATCGCCCGAGACAATAAATTCACTCTGTTCTTTCATCACAAATCACGGCCCTCTTGCTATCCGGAACCTTATACCGATGTTGACCGGTTTAAAAAATTGTCAAAAATATACTAGACAAGTTATGAAGCGATGCAAGGCCCATAGCGATCAAATCGGATAATATGAAGAACAATTGCCTCCGTTTTTTCTCCATGAGCGTTGGAACAAATTGCCCAAGCCGCGTTAAGAAAACTCAATGTTGTTTTCTAAAATTTTATTGGAAGAATGATATTTATTTTATCTTCGTCGCAAACAGTTTTCCTTACATGACGGCTGAAGACTTTACCCGCACGACTTTTCTTGTCTTAAAGAACCAAAAGCCCGAAAGACGCTATATTCTTTCGGGCTTAAATCATAATTTCAATTTTTAAAAAAACGCATCAAAACCGGTTTTATTGTCCTCCTATGGGCATCCCGATCAATAGCAATATTCAAAAAATTCAAGCTGCACGCCTTACCGATTTCCTTAATCTAACCGGCTTTTTACGGTTGTTCGGCTTTTTTCTTTTGGGGTTTGCCGGTTTATCGCTACGTGCATCAAGTTTTTCGCTATTTCTCCTGCTGCCGTTACCTTTCCGACTTTTATTGGAAACACGATAACCGTCTTCCTTTGTAGCGTTTTCGCTATGAGATGCGTTATGAGGCGCATCCTTCCGCGAACCCTGTTTACGATCTGTGGCCTTTGAAAAAACACGTTTGCGGCGATGAGCCTTGTTCTTTTCCCGCCCACTGTTATGACTATCGTCACCAGCTTGTTGTTCACTACCCTCACGATCACTATGCGGTTTTTCCGGCAAAGGACCAAACTGCGGCGGAACATCTTCGCGTGGCAATTTCATACGGATAACGCGTTCAACAGCTTTCAACCGCGCACTCTCGATACTTTCGTCATAAAGTGTAATGGCTTCACCATGAGCGCCATTACGCCCCGTGCGCCCAATTCTATGCACATAGCTTTCAGCTTCGTCAGGAAGCTCGTAATTGATAACGTGGCTTATACCCGGAACATCAATACCTCGCGCTGCAATATCGGTAGCGACAAGAACGCGAACAGTTCCATCCCGAAAGCCTTTTAACGCTTTTTGCCGAGCATTTTGTGATTTGTTGCCATGAATTGCCGCAACTGAATAGCCGGTTTTAGCAAGATTTCTCGTTACGACATCAGCCCCATGCTTTGTACGCGTGAAGACAATGACCGAACTTAATGCCGGATTGGTCAGAAGTTTGTTAAGGACATCTTTTTTGTCACGCCGGTCGACTTTATGCAACACCTGATTGATTTCGGCAGCCGTCGTTCCTTGTTTGGCAACCTCAACATGGACGGGGTCACGAAGAAGCGTCTCGGCAAGCTTTTCAATCTCGTTCGGCATGGTAGCGGAAAACAGTGCCGTCTGACGGTCTTTGGCAACAAGTTTTGCGATCTGGCGAACATCCTTGATAAATCCCATATCAAGCATACGGTCAGCTTCATCAAGAATAAGAAAGTCCGTCTTTGACAGATCAACACTCTTTTCATGGACCAAATCCATGAGCCTTCCGGGCGTTGCAATGAGAACGTCAACACCTTGCGCCATTCTTTTGATTTGTGAATTTCTGGAAACGCCACCGAGAATAAGAGCTGTCGACAGATGAGTACCTTTCGAGACCATATGGATAGCCTCTTCAATCTGTACGGCGAGTTCGCGCGTAGGAGCCAGAATTAAAGCACGAGCCGTTCTCGGGCGACGTTTGTCGCCCATTGAAAGGATTTTCGTCAACACCGGAAGACCGAAAGCCAGTGTCTTGCCCGAGCCTGTCTGTGCAATGCCTAGCAAGTCACAATCTGCAAGCATGGAAGGAATAGCTTCTTCCTGTATCGGTTTCGGGTCAGTCATACCGGCTTTCAGCAAATTTTTAGCAAGAACCGGCGATACCCCCAATGCCTCGAAGGCATTCGAATTTTGTGTTTTCAAAATATAATCTTTCCCTGCCGAGTTTTCTTGGGCAGGCCATTTAGAATCCTTGCCTTCCGCGCAACCGGAAGTCAGGAACAGTCAAAAAATAAGGACGAAACGCTTGAGGATAAACCTTGAAGCGACTTGCGCGACCAATGAACACCTCAACAGAGGTGAATGATGCTACGAAGTCTCTTAAATAGAAAGTTGGCAATCCAACCCAAGCATCACAAGGCGTCTTATCGTTCAAAGCGTGCGAAAAAGCAACCGGTTTCATCAATAATAAATTTTTTCATAAAAGACGCGAGTTGGTTGACTTGAATTTTACACCGCTCACTTTCCAATGTGAATCATTTTCCCTCACATATGAGAATATGTCACATGTGATCTTCAAATTGGCGCTGGCTGTTATTCTCATGAACGACAAAATTGATTATCGCGCAACCGCAGAGGAAGTCACATGTTCTTGCCACCAAGAAATTAAACACTTCCCGACGTCAAATCTTCACACCGGAAGAAAACCGGTTAAACAATATCTCAAGAAAGCTGTTTTGTCGTTTTACCGATTTCAACGTCTGACAGAAAAAGGTCCCGAGAGGAAAAAACATTCACACAACGTCACGAAAGCATTCACGCGTCTGCATTCAAGTGTCGTTTATCGACCAGCCTATTTCCGTGTAATTGTTTCCTGAGGGATATTCACATCCTGAAAATCTGGATAAATCTCCAGAAATACAGGATTTTGAACAGTTCTCTGCCCGCCATAAATCAGGTGCCATTTGGTGTTATCAAGAATTGCCAATGTCGGATATTGAGCAATTGTTTCTTTTGTCTCGATCCGAGTTGGAACGAGTGCATAAGGAACCCCCTTCGAAGTTTGGCGATATTCTATCTTATCGCCATCAAGGTGATAGGCGTTAGCAGGAAGACTTGCGAACTGGCTATCCAGTTGTTTTACAAAACTCTGCTTCAGCGTTGCTTCATCAGTCTTCAGCCTGAGCGCCATTTCTTTGAAAAGGCGCTCAGGCATATTGTTTGCAATGAAGGTCACATCTTTTCTTTGTGCTGCATTATTAATTTCTGCAACAAGGCCGTTAAGTTCTGCCTTCTGGATAGAATCCGGTTCGGCAGCACTTGCTGATGCCGCGCCTGACAAGAAAATTGTCAGGCCGAAAATAAGTGACGAAAGAAACTTCATTGAAAACACCTTTTATTCAATATAACTGTTTGATCTTTTTAAATAATATAATCAAACAATACTCTGTCATTGGTGATATCGCGATAGGCCCAGCCAAGTTCTTTGAATTTGGTTTCAAGAACCGCAAAATTCTCGAACTGCTTTGTTTCGATAGCGATAAGAACGGAACCGAAGTTACGCGCCGATTTCTTCAAATACTCGAAGCGCGCAACATCATCATCCGGCCCTAATTGGTCGAGGAAGCCGCGCAATGCACCGGGGCGTTGCGGAAAACGGAAAATAAAATATTTTTTCAAGCCCTGATAGCGCAATGCGCGTTCTTTAACTTCCGGCAAACGTTCAAAATCGAAGTTGCCGCCAGAAATAATAAGAAGAACTTTTTTACCCTTCAAATCCTGAGGAGAAATGCTTTTCAATGCGTCAATCGAAAGGCCACCTGCCGGTTCAAGAACGATGCCTTCAACGTTCAGCATTTCAACCATTGTGGCGCTCAAACGATTTTCCGGAACAATCGAAACATCGAAAGGCGAAAAACCTTTCAGCATCTTGAAATTCAATTCACCAATCTGAGCAACAGCAGCGCCGTCAACAAATGTATCGACATCTTCCAGTTTGACGCGTTTACCTTCTTTCAGACTGGTATAGAGACTGGCGGCACCTTCCGGTTCGGCAAAGTGGATGTGGGTTTTTGTCCAACCGCTTTCACGAATAAAATGGCTGATGCCTGCAGCCAGCCCGCCGCCGCCAACCGGAATAATGACCAAATCCGGCTTTTCGTCGCCAACGAGTTCTTTCCACTGTTCAGCGGCTTCATACATAACGGTCGCTTGTCCGGTCACAATCCGCATATCGTCGAAAGGCGGTGCCATAACCCCGCCCCCATCGGCAACAAACGCTTTGGCAGCCGCATAACATTCGTCGAATGTGTCACCGATCATACGAATTTCAATATATTTGCCACCGAAGGTACGCGTCTTGTCGATCTTTTGCTGCGGCGTTGTTACAGGCATAAAGATGACGCCCTTACGTTTAAAATGGTGGCAAGCAAAAGCCAAACCTTGGGCGTGATTACCGGCTGAAGCACAAACAAAAGCAGCCTCGGGCGAAACCTTATCGAGCATCTGCGAAATGAAATTGAAAGCACCACGAATTTTATAGGAGCGAACCGGAGTCAGATCTTCACGCTTGAGGTAAATTTCTGCACCATACTTGTGACTTAGATATTCATTCCGCTGAAGCGGGGTCTCATCAAAAAGACTGCGCAAAGCTTTGGCAGCTTTTGCCACGTCTTGAACAAACTCACTCATGATATAAAATGCTTTCTAATTCATAAAATTCGAGATGGCCTTTTTCACAAAGCCGACTTTGGCAGATTAGAACAAACAGGATTATATTCAACAAAAATTCGCATCAAAAAGCATCAGAGGCACAAAAAATACTGCTTCCAAATCAATCGGGTTGAAAGCCACTCTTCATGTCGATTGACAATAGAATTGCTCATAAATTCTGTTCGCACGAAGAGGAGAATTATTGACAGCGACAGATCGAGAATTCGTCATCTGATTTTCTTATCAACGTCAATAAAATTTTTGAAAATTCAATGTCAATATAGATCCTTCGATAGCACTAATATTATAAAAACGCGTGTATTATCTTAAATGAGCTTTAAATTTTATTGGAAAATTCGGCAATATCATAACAGCGAGGTTATCTGGCTAGCGGTTGCCACTTACTTTTTAAAGATGTCGTGGCTTTTTACAAATGTTGTGGCTATCCGGAGCACGACGTTTTTAATCGAAATTTTGGCTTTTCTTTTTGTTTTTCGTTCCCTATAAGGACAGGTGCTGCGGACGTGGCGAAATTGGTATACGCTAGGGACTTAAAATCCCTCGATCTTTAGATCATGCGGGTTCAAGTCCCGCCGTCCGCACCACTTATTACTCACTTTCACGCAGTTTCGGGTTATTGCATCAAGACGACGGTTCATCAGGCAGTCAAAACGTTCATATGCATTCTCAAAAATTTAAATTTTTCCGGTAGTGATTATCCATGAACTTGATTTTGGAGATTTCATTTTAGTGGCTAATCAGCTAAAAATCGGGATCAGACCTTTTCTTAAAATCAGACTTTTTCTTAAAAAAACGAAAGCATTTACCGCTTCAATTGAATTTGAAAACAATATAGTTCCAGTCAACGCGCCTTTCATGCCGGACGATATATCTTTAAGGACTCTCTCATCAACACGTTTATCTTGACAGACAAGCGCGATACCACACTTGTCTGTGAGCCCTTTCCGTTCCGTCATGCATTGAACATGATCAGGTAAAACACGTCATGCTATAGAAAATAACCGGTTTTAGAGATGACGATTCTATCGTCTGCAAAAACCGCGTGACATTCATCATGATATTGATATTGCCAATATAGTCGGCCGCTTATTTGAAGCTTGCCCGACTTCCGTTGATTTCAATCGTATCTGTCGCCTTGATTGCGAACCGGTCACCATTCGGAAAAGTCACAAAACATCCTTTGGGGCAGATATCGACTGTCTGATCGGCCTTCAAAGAAACGTCGCGGCGGGAACTGCCTTCGGCAACCACGAGAGACTGTGTCTTTTGATCGGTATTTTTTATCGTTGCGGCGAATCCTTCTTGAGAGCCAAGACATAGCAAAGCAACGATGACAAAAAACCATTTTTTCATATCAGGTAATTCCCTCGTCAGAGAAACGCTTGTAGGCCTGGAAGCGAACCTTGTTTGTAACGGCAATTGTTGATGTGATATCGGGCACGTAAATTGCCAGTGTAAAATTGAAATTGTTGCTGTCGAAACTTGAAAAGCTGACCCACGGGCTAGGATTTTTTAGAACGCCCTCAGTGTTATTAGCCGTTTCCATCAACACATCGACAATATGTTCAGGATCAGACATGGCCGGAACAGAAAAAGTGACATCGACACGACCGATTTTATTGCGGTGTGTCCAGTTGCCGACATTATTGTTGATGAGGCTCGAATTCGGCACGATGATTGTTTGCCGTTTCAACGTCTCGACTTCTGTTGCACGCACGCTGATACGTTTGACAATTCCGACAATTGTTCCTGTCTCGACATAATCGCCAACCTTGAACGGACGTTCAGCAAGCAGAATAAGACCGGAGACAAAATTCTGGACGATATTTTGAAGACCAAAGCCGATACCAAGTGAAAGGCCACCGGCAATCAGTGCCAGACTACTCAAATTGAAACCTGCCGCCGATAGCCCGATCAGCGCGGAAAGTGCAATGCCACCATAACCGACAACTGTGCGAATTGAATTTCTTACACCTGAATCTACTTTTCCGCGCGCGAGAACCGTTCCGTCAAGCCAGCCGATAAACCAGCGGATCAGGAACCAGCTGATCAGGAAAAATATAATGCCGATTGAAATACCAACGAGCGATATCGAAACATTCCCGATCTCGAAGCCAGTCATTATGTGAATAAAAGCAGAGAAAATATCGGCAGCCGAAAAGCCGAGCTGCATAATGATCGGAGGAACGCAAACAACAATCACAACGATGTTGAGAAGGATACCGGCGACCAGTCCAAGTTGATCCATCGTACTGTCATCAATATTGAACCGTTGTACCAGACGGCGCCCGATAAATGTTTTAGCAAATGCCCCTTCCGCCGCCGTTGCACGTGCTGTTTGAATGCCCAGATACATTAAAACGAGAAAAGCACCACTCACCACGATCTGTTGGGAAATGAAACGTGCCATACCGACGTAACCGGCAAGAGCCGTCAAAATAGGTAATAGCCCGACCACGATAAGCGGAATGCGGATGTAAAGCGGCCAGGATGTAACCTTCTTGTCATCTTCGGTGCTGGTTCTCGCGCGCACAAACGAAATGGCAAGAATGATAATGCCAACAAGGATAACGGAAATAAAACTCTTGGCAATTGCAAGCGAAAGAGGTGCCGATACCGCGCGATAGACAGCATTCAGGAAATAATCGAGACCCATCACCAAAGCCAATAATGTCAATAGCACAATCAGCAAACGAGCAGGCCGCGGAGCAATTCTCATCAAACGCAATTCCGGCAGCTTTGGCGAGAGAATAACAAACGACATGCGGGCAATGAAAAATACCAGCATGACAACATCGGCGGCAGAGCGGAAAACGGGATCAAGATTTGTCCAACTTATTCCAAGATAATTGAAAAATATCAGAACAAGGATAACAAAAACCGCGCATATCATCGTCGGGACAAGTGTCGCAACGAATGCAAACGACAAACGCTTCAGATAGGAAGCATCTTCATCTTCTTTCGTTGCCTCGTGTTTCACACGACCGATCAGTTTATGCGTTGAAATCGCCAGAATACACGCAACAAAAAACGGAATCAAAATGCTAGCACATAGAGCTAACAGCTTGAATTGATAGACAAATTGCCACCAAGAAAATATTAAAGAAAAAAAGTCCGCGCCCGCATCTTTTGCAGATTGGGCAATTTGAGTGCCCAAAGGTGACGAGAACTCGACCCTGTGGGTCAAAGTTCTTGCAAAGAGTTCACGTGACTGGGCAATTGTTCTTTCAACCAAACGATTGGAATCAATCGAACAGTCTTCCAATTGACCAACCAGAGTATTGATTTTAACTTTGAGCTGGCGAAGATTGTTTCTTTCGTCGGTTACAGTTTTAGCTTCCTGCACGCCCTCTTGCGGTTCACCCAATTGGTCGAGACGCAGGTTAATGTCATTCAAGGGCGAGCGAAACAGAAGCGCTGTCCCTATAATCTTGCCATTTATATCCTGCGCTTTATTGCGGATATCGGTTAAAGCTGAATCGTCATCCTGTCCGGAATCGTAATTCTTCAAAAGCTCTTTCAGCTGGTCTTTATAACCATTCACAACCGCCTGTTGTTGTTTCACAAGATCAGCCGGACTTAAAACCGAATTATCGGCTGTAGCAGGTGTTTGCGCATCTGCCGCATCGCTCATAGCCGCAAAAACCGGCAATGCAGCCACCGACAAGCCACACACCAGAGCGTAAACAAAACAGCATTTGCGAATGAAATTTTTAAAGTTCAACGAACTGACCACTCTTACAAAGATTACGAATCGTGCATATAGGTTTTAAAAATAAAAAAGCAATTTGTAGAGAGACCCGGAAGGACTCAACTGCTATTTTTTCTTTTCCTACATGATTTTTGCAAAACTATGACAACTCATAAGTTTTGTTGCCAAGGTTCGTTAAATTTCGCCTTCCCAATTTGGATTTGCCAACAAAATTATTTACAGTTTCATCAATATCTACCAATCCCTCTTGCATTTAAAATTTACTGACGTTTTGGCAACATAGAAAAGTGAATTTCTTATTCTGAAAGCGGCTTCATTATAAAAATGCCACTTTATTCAAAAGCACTGCGATCGCATGTAGAATAGCTTTTACGCTTCAAATCCACGATCACCTTTTGTCAAAGTGCGAAGCACCATCAAAATGCGATCCATCACAAATAAACAATATTTAGTAAATTCAATTCATTGAATGACAATCCGGAATCATTTTCTGAATTCCCGGATGAGTTTTGAGTGCATTTTCACCCAAAATATTCTTTGGTCACAAATTCAAGCTTTAAATCCTGGTATAATTTCGAAAATAAACCGTTCCACCGGAAACAAAGTCATAATTTTTTCAATGGGTTATTTACGACGTTTGAATCAATAAACGAATGGAGCACAACTAAAAAAAATATCGATTTCACCCCATTATAGTTTTAGAGAGATTTAAGCTGGCGCACAAGCTGCAACCTGAACGTGACGATATGCCTTTCCGGCGATATAGTGCTTTATCGCACATAAGAAGAAGCTAAGCCATTTCGTTATATCATATTTCAATTCCGTATTTCTGCAATGTCCATGCTTTCCCCAAATGGCGCAACAAAAGCCCAATCATCAAGCTTTCTCTAAGCGCTTCATACACGAAAATTTTGCTTGCTCCGTTTTATAAAAGCAAGCTGCATTTAGCCGATAAAACCATATCGTCCTGAAATAAATTATCGTAAATCCAACTATAAAATTATTTTAGAAAAACAAAACAGTTAAAGGACCGGTCGTCAATTCAAGTTCCAATTCAGTGAGCCACTGACATCAAAATGAGCAGTATTCGCCGAAATGAGACATCCGTGTCGGAAATTGATGGCAAATAAATGGTAGATAGAATTTTCCTTACACGATAATACGTGTTATCAGCCTCAATGTTAAAAAATTGAAAAAGATGGTTCTTCTCTGCACCAAATCGTAATATAGAACGTGTTTTTCAGGTGCCAATTATTGGATGGATTTTATGCGAACACCACGCTGGCTAACAACTTTATATTTTGTCATTCTTCTATTGGGGATTCTGGTTGCATTACCAAATCTGCTCACTGAAAAACAGCTTGAATATTTGCCATCATTCATGCGTCAGACAAAAGTTGTTCTGGGGCTTGACCTGAGAGGTGGTTCTTCCCTCGTTCTTGAAGTCGACGCAAAATCGCTCAAACGTGACCAATTGAGAACAGCTCTTGATAATGTTCGTGGCAAACTTCGTGAAAAGCAAATCCAATCGACAAGCGTGCGTATGATCGGTGATTCGATTGTCGCCGTTATTCCCGATGCAGGGCAGCGCCAAACCGCACTGACAGCCTTGAAAGAGTTGGCGACTCCAATTTCTGCCGGCGCTTTTCGTGCTTCCGATTCCGATATCGATGTCGCCGAGCAGAACGACGCTATCCGTGTTTCGCTCACCGATGCAGGCATCAAATATCGTGTCAACAACGCGGTTGACCAAAGTCTGGAAATCATCCGCCGGCGCGTCGATCAGGTAGGTGTTGCCGAACCGAGTATTCAAAAAGTAGGTCTTGATCGTATCGAAGTTCAATTACCGGGTTTACAGGATCCGAAGCAATTGCGCGATCTTTTGGGAACGACGGCAAAAATGACATTTCACCTCGTTCCAACCAATATTGACATGAACAACCCGCCCGCCGGCGTTTCGATATTGCCAGGCTACACCGACGAAAACCAACGTTTTCCTATTTACGATCAAGTCTCGCTTGACGGCAGTGTGTTAACCGATGCATCGGCCGGTTTTGACCCGCAAATACCAGGAAAATCACTGATATCTTTCAAACTCAATACCATCGGTGCCAAGGCCTTTGCCGAAATTACACGCCAGAATATAGGAAAGCCGTTTGCTATCGTACTTGATAATAAAGTATTGACTGCCCCAACCATTCAAGGTGTCATTCCCGGTGGCAGCGGACAGATTACCGGTAACTTCACACCGAAAGAAGCTTCCACTCTTGCTGCCTTGTTACGTGCAGGTGCGTTGCCTGCACCTTTAACGGTGATTGAAGAGCGTACTGTCGGGCCTGATCTCGGAGCTGATGCCATCAGAATGGGGCTTTACACAGGTATTGCCGGATTTGTTCTCGTCGCGCTTTTTATCTTCCTCCTTTACGGCCTTTGGGGCATTATTGCCGACATAGCGCTTGCTCTTCATACTGTGCTGACATTTGCAGCGTTAAGCCTTATTGGTGCAACACTTACTCTTCCAGGAATTGCCGGTATCATTCTCGGCATCGGCATTGCAGTTGATGCGAATATTCTTATCAATGAACGTATTCGCGAGGAAAGCGAAAAAGGCATGGGGGCAATGGCGGCACTTGACCGTGGCTTCAAACATGCTTTTTCCACCATTATCGATGCGAATGTGACAGCCGCCATTGCCACCGTCTTGCTATTGTGGTTCGGCACCGGCCAGATACGCGGTTTTGCGGTTACAATGCTTCTTGGTATTGTAATTTCGCTCTTTACCGACGTAACGATCGTTCGCATCATTATGTCGTGGGTGGTACGTGAATGGAAAATTACAAAATTGCACATCCATTCATTTTTCAAATTTATCCCGCAACACACCAATTTCCATTTTATGAATGCCCGATTCATCGGCATCGGTGTTTCCATTTTCCTGTCAATCGCATCAATCGTTCTGTTTTTCAAACCCGGCCTTAATTTCGGCATTGATTTTATGGGTGGCAGCCAGATGGCAATCACGACCAAAGCTCCTGCCGATCTTGCTACATTGCGTTCCACACTCGGGCAATTGGGGCTTGGTGAAATTGCCTTGCAAAATGTTTCCAACCAAAACACCGTGCTCATCAGGGTTCAGCAGCAGGATGGCGGTGAAGCCCAGCAAACCGCAGCCATTGAAAAGTTGAAGACCTCTGTCAAAACAATCTATCCGGATGTCACTTTCGACCAGATAGAAGTTGTCGGGCCGAAAGTCTCGGGCGAACTTGCAACAGCAGGTTTTACCGCTGTCGTTCTCGCAGCAATTGCCATGATGTTTTATATCTGGTGGCGGTTTGAATGGTTCTTTGCTGTTGGTGCGATTGTTACCATTGTCCTTGATACAACGAAAATGGTCGGCTTTTTCGCGCTGTTCCAGCTTGATTTCAATTTGACAGCGATTGCGGCGCTGCTCACAATTGTCGGCTACTCGGTCAATGATAAAGTCGTGGTTTACGACCGTATGCGTGAAAATATGCGACTTTATAAAAAGATGGCTTTGCGGCAATTGGTCGATATGTCGATCAATCAGGTGCTTATCCGTTGTATATTTACTTCGACAACAACTGTTCTGGCCATGTTGCCAATGGCGATCTGGGGCGGTAGCGCGGTTCACAATTTTGCGGTTCCGATGGTTGTCGGCGTTATCATTGCAACATCGTCATCCATCTTCATTGCAGCACCGATCCTGCTTTTCTTGGGCAACTGGTGGCATCACCACCATGAAGGACGCGATCTTATCGAAGATAAGCCGCATGTAAATCCGGAGAAAGCATAATAAAAAATTGCGAAAAGCCGGTATGTACAGGTTTCTTCATACCGGCTTTTTTATAATCAAAATAATTGCCTTATGTCATAAGCTTAACACAAATCGTGTCTATAGCCACTACATATCGGAATAACAGAACTTGAAAGTCAGGGAGGGAATATCAGCCACAGATGATACAGGACACACCATTGGTGACAACAATTGTTGTGGGACTCTGTCTTGCATTTCTGTTTGGTGTTCTCGCCAATCGTTTACGAATCTCGCCACTGGTTGGCTATCTTCTGGCCGGTGTCATTGTCGGCCCTCACACCGGTGGCTTTCGTGTTGATTCACATTTGATCAATCAGCTTGCCGAAATCGGCATCATTCTGTTGATGTTCGGCGTCGGGCTACATTTTTCTGTCAAGGATCTACTATCGGTCAAGGCGATAGCCATTCCCGGTGCCATTGTGCAAATGGCGGTTGCCACATTGTTGGGTCTTTGCTTCGGTCTTTTCATGGGGTGGGGCTTTGGCGGTGGCGTCGTCTTCGGATTAGCGCTTTCTACAGCAAGTACCGTTGTGCTCTTACGCTCTCTTCAGGAGCGTAATCTGATTGAAACAGAACGCGGACGTATTGCCGTCGGATGGCTTATTGTCGAGGATCTGGCAATGGTTCTCGCCTTGGTGCTTATCCCCGCCCTATCAACTTCGTTAGGTGGAAACGTTGCGGGCGAAGCCGACCCGCTGGCGCAATGGTTGCAATTGGGGCTCTTCGGAACAATTCTTTTGACAATTGCCAAAGTTGTTCTGTTTATCATTGTCACTTTTGTCATCGGGCGCCGTGTTATCCCGTGGTTTTTGAAAATCTCCGCACAATCCGGTTCCAGAGAGCTTTTCCGCTTGAGCGTTCTGGCAATTGCCTTAGGCGTTGCGTTTTTTTCTGCGCATCTCTTCGGCGTTTCTATTGCTCTTGGTGCGTTTTTTGCCGGAATGATTATGAGCAGCTCCGAGCTTAGCCAGAGAGCAACAGAAGAAACCCTGCCCCTACGTGATGCTTTTGCAGTTCTGTTTTTCGTTTCGGTCGGAATGCTTTTCGATCCATCAAAATTGGTTACTGCGTTTTTCCCCCTTCTGGTTACACTCATCATCATTATCGGTGGCAAGTCTCTTGCAGCTTATGCCATTGTCCGTCTTTTCCACCGGCCATATGCAACAGCGCTGACAATCGGAGCGGGTCTTGCACAAATAGGCGAGTTTTCCTTTATTCTTGCAGGTCTTGGAACTGCATTGGGAATTATCAATGACGAAGCACGTGACCTTATTGTTGGCGGCGCAATCCTATCCATTCTTTTAAACCCGCTCGTCTCTATCGTTGCCGATAAAATCCGCTCTCGTCTCGAGACAAAAAATGGCGAAAATACGGTTCTTGATATTGGCGGGGACGATGAAAACGGGTTGGTCAAAACGGTAAAAACGAACCATATAATTCTTGTGGGCTTCGGCGATATCGGTGAAAGGATTGCCGTTTCTCTTCAAAATTTGGAAACGCCTTTCGTTATTATCGACAATAATGCCGAGGCCATAAAAAATGCCAAGGAACAGAAAAACGAAGCAATTCTCGGCAATGCCGCCAATGCGGAAGTGCTTGAAGCCGGCAATTTGAGCACGGCACGACAACTTGTCATTTCAACGAAAAGTGCAATTGATGCTGCAAAGATTGTTGCCGAAACTCGCAAATCAAATGCAAAAATAGACATCATCGCCCATGCTGTAACGGACATGGAAACGGCCTATTTAAAAGATATGGGTGCGAATACCATAGTGACGGATGACGAAGAAATCGCTAAAGGTATGTTAAAACATTTGCGCTATTGCGATGGGGACACAAATGTGCCTTCTAAAGACCGGACATCGCCAGATATGGTGAAAAAGCCGGAAAATACGAGTGGAAACGCATGAAACTGAAGAAATATATTTGGCCGCTTATCGGCGTCATCGCAATGGTGGTTTCCATCTATATTCTCTACCATAAATTATCAGCGATTTCCTTTGCCGATATCACTAACCGCCTTGGCGCACTCAGCCCGCATCACTGGGTTCTCGCCGGTTTTTTTGCGCTGCTCGCCTATGCGGCTCTTGCCGGTTACGACCGCATAGCATTGCAACATTTGGGAAAGAAAATACCGCTCCACTATATCGCCATTTGTTCATTCACCACTTACGCGCTTTCCCATAATATCGGCGCATCGGTTTTTTCTGGCGCGGTTGTACGTTATCGCGCTTACAGCAAAAAAGGGTTGACGGGCGTTGAAATAGCCGTGCTCGTGGCTTTTTGTTCTTTCACTTTTGCTCTTGGGACAATTCTTCTTTCCGGCCTTGTACTGGTTATCCGCCCCGATCTGGTAACACTCGTCCATGAAGGAATTCCCTCATGGCTCGCCATTACAATCGGCGTAGGCATGCTGACATTTGTCGGGCTTTATATTTTAGGCAGCCTGTTGCAGTTGCGCCCTTTAAAAATTGGCAAATCGTTCCAGATTTCTTATCCCCATTTCAGCATTGTCGTTCAACAATTAATCATCGGACCACTCGAGTTGATCGGTGCTGCCGGCGTTATCTACGCGACTTTGCCTGATGTCGGAAATCCCGGTTTTATCGTCGTACTCGGCGTCTTTCTAGCATCCTTTACAGTCACACTTTTATCGAACGCACCCGCTGGCGGTGTCGGCGTATTGGAAGCCCTGTTTATGGCAGGCATGCCGAATATGAATCCGGCCGATGTTATTTCGGCTTTGATTGTATTCCGCCTGCTTTATCTCATCATTCCGCTTGTTATTTCGCTGTTCTTCGTTGCAGCATTCGAAATCAGTCAATATCGGCAGCGCAATTCCAATATCGAAAACAACTCGCCAAAAAGCTGAAAAGCTGAGCTGCAAAAAAGCGGATTACATAGGCTGAAAAGAGGATAGTTCAGGCCTTCTTCCGATATCGCTCGATTTCCACTCCAACGGCAGCTGGGCCGAGTTCTAGCTTGTCTACACGCACAATCACCCTTTGAACCCGTGGATAAGCAAGAATGAGTGCGGCAATGCGTTCAGCCAATGTTTCAACCAGTTCGACATGTCCGAGGGAAACAAGATTCTTGATGCCATCAAGAATAAGATCATATGAAAAGATATGTCGCATATCTTCGGGATTTGAAGACAAGCGTTCAACATCGGCCTTGATGTTGAAACGGACTTTTTGTTTATGCCCATATTCGCGTTTATAGGCACCAATTTCCATCGGAAGGATAAAATCCTCAATGATAATACGGTCGGTTCCTAGTCCGGTATCGCCATCGCTTTGTTCCTGCCCGCTGTCAAATGGCAAAAGTGCGCGCATTAATGAATTGGTTTCATCATCACCAAATTGGCCGGACTTGATAGGATGCCTGACGACAAATCCCAACCAGTCGGGGGAATACGGCAAGAGACGCGGTATATCGGGCGCTTCGATCATTCCAAGAACGCCGGCTTCCAGATTGGACGCTCGTGATTTTTCCATGAACTGGCCGATATTTTCGATTTTCATCTGGCTTAGAATGGTCTGCTCCATATCTCGCGGCTGAAGCAAAATACCGCTAAACCCCAATGCGCTAATAATCGGAATCAATGAATTGTTTGGTGAATCTCCCGCTTCCATCGACGCTACCAGAGGAAAACCGCTACATTGAGTGATCAGTGTTTTATGAAATGCAGGAAGTTTGTCGGGAGAAGCTGAAACAACAATCCGGTTTGCTCCGCATTTTTCCATAACCTTGGCGGTCACCAGATGTGGATTTGAAGTTTTTACCCAGATTTGCGGAAAATAGTCGGGCATGTTCCTAAGTGTCGAACAAAGCTTTTGTATTTTTTGCAATGTGCCCGACAGCAAAACAATATCGGCGCGAACGCTAAAAGCAATCCGCGCGTCATTCTGATCTTCAAGTGCGACTAAAAACTTAGTCATCACATTTTCCGATATTCATGTCCAACTAGAATTTGGGGCGGATGTTTTTCAAAGCATTATTCATTTTGAATAGCTCGTCTAACACTGCTTGCGCGCCGCCTTCCATCGCTGCATTCGGCAGGAAATAACCGTTTTCATCAAGATATTGGGTATATTGCGGAATTGGTAATGTTTCCAGAATTGGAACCATTCTTACGGCATTGACCATCAAACGGGCTGTTTCCACGGCTCTAAGCCCACCCGAAATACCACCATAGCTCAGAAACGAAACCGCTTTATAGCTCCATTCATTAGCAAGATAGGTAACCGCATTGACAAAAGATGAAGGCGGCAAATGATCATATTCAGGAATAACAAAAATGTAGCAATCACCTTTTGCAATCAATTTGCTCCATTCTTTCGTGTGGGCGTGTTCGTATTGATGGAGACGAGGATGTTTCGGTTCATCAAATAACGGCAGGTTGATTGTAGCGAGATCGATCAACTCGACATCAAAATTTGAATGACTATCAGCGTATGAACAAAGCCAGTCTCCCAACTTCTTGCCTACGCGACCAGCGCGCGTCGATGTGACAATGATCTGCAAAAGTGGTTTCATTTTTTCTTTCCCTTCGATTGAGAAACTATTTTATACTTTAAAACTGTCTTTGTTCAATGACGCGTTTCTATCAAACACCGATTATTATCCAATAAAATTACTGGTCCTGTTTTTTAATTGGCGATATCAAAACTTTCGAAATATTGCGCCTGTCCATTTCAATCACCTTGAAATTGAACCCCTCGGCATCAAAATTTTCCCCTGTAGTAGGCAAATGTCCGAAATGCCATAACATGAAGCCGGCGAGAGTGGTATAACGATCATTCTCGTCCACGAGATCTTTCTCGAGATATCCACTCAACCGGCGAATATCGGCATAACCTTCAACCATAAAACTTCCGTTTTCAAGCTGTTCGGCTACAACCGGTTCGTCATCTTCGTCGGGAAAATCGCCAGCAATCGCTTCCAATATATCGGTTGGGGTTGCGACACCTTCAAACGAGCCATGTTCATCGACAACAATGGCAAGTTGTATGGGCGAGCGGCGTAATTTTTCCATTAAACGCAAAACACTTGTGTTTTCGTGAACCACCAAGGGTTGGCGCATGGCCTTTTGCCAGTCAATGTTTTTGCCTTCAGCAAGATCAAGCAGCAAATCTTTTGTCAACGCCACACCGACGAATTCATCGACCTTTTCGCGGGCAAGCACGAGACGGCTATGTTTGAATTGCTCGAGCTCGTCACGCATTTCCTCTTCATTGGTATCCAGATCAAGCCACTCTATCTCGTTTCGAGGAGACATAATCGAACGGACAGGCCGGTCGGCAAGATCAAGCACCCCACGAATCATCTGCTTTTCTTCGGGTCTGAAAATTTGCGACGAGGCTGCTTGTTCTGCAATCAAATCAACAGTTTCACCAAGATTGCCTTCTTTTTTACCTCCGCCCAAAAGCCTTAGAACCGCCCCTGCTGTGCGTTCACGCAAATCATTTGTCGAAATCAGTTTTTCTCGGTTGTGACGGCCAATCTGGTTGAATGCTTCGATAAGAACGGAAAAACCGATTGCCGCGTAGAGGTATCCCTTCGGAATATGAAAACCGAATCCTTCCACGATCAGACTGAAGCCGATCATCATTAAAAAGCCGAGACAGAGAATAACAACAGTGGGATGGCGATTGACAAATTCCATCAACGGCCCAGATCCCCACATCATGGCAGCCATCGCGATGATAACCGCCAGATACATCACCATCATCTGGTCTTTCGGGATCATACCCGTTGCAGTGATAATGCTATCCAGAGAGAACACTGCGTCAAGAACAACAATCTGCACGATGACCTGCCAGAAGACAGCGTGAGCCACAGGAGCTCCGGTTTCCTCGACCTCGCCCTCCAGTCTTTCGTGGAGTTCAAGAGTTCCTTTGGCGAGAAGAAATGCGCCGCCAACAATGAGAATCAAACTGTGCCAACTGAACGAGAAATTGCCAACCGAAAACAAAGGCTGGTCAAGTGTCATCACCCAACCCATAGCGGTTAAAAGTATCAACCGCATGACCAGTGCACAGCTCAACCCCGTCAGGCGGGCACGGTTTCTTACTTTAGCAGGAAGTTTCGTTGCCAGAATTGCGATAAAGACAAGGTTGTCAATGCCCAGAACGATTTCCAAAAAGATAAGCGTTACAAGGCCCATCCACGCATGGGGATTTGCGATCCATTCAAACATTCATCAATTCCCGGAAAAAGGCCGAAGATAGGAGAGAACTTGAGGACAAACAATATTGATCATGTTATTCCTCAAAGCCGTAGCCGGAAAAACGACGGAGAACGTCCATCCTTTTAACGGGTGCAAAAAACGTTTTGTTGCGTCGGGCTGTTAATTTCAACGCACAAGAAAAATTGATAGATTGATAATAATAAATTTTCCCCCGAAACGGCCTGTACCGCTCGATACTACAAGAAGGGTCTTCTGAATTTTGGTCGGGCATTACGCTCGATCGTCCTCTCTCTACCGGTAACAACCTTTGTTACACGCAATGAATGAAAGTTATATAATGAGACGTTTTCAGGTGAAGATCAAGATATTTTCTCAATCGTCAGAATGGACCATTCAACATAGAATAAAAAGGCAGAAAAAATAAAAATTTTCTATAGACATCATTCATGAGGAACGCTATAGAACCGCTATCCGTTGTTTGACAACGTCACTGTGGGTGATTAGCTCAGTTGGTAGAGCAGCTGACTCTTAATCAGCGGGTCACAGGTTCGATCCCTGTATCACCCACCATTTAAATCTCTGATTTATAAATGTTTTTTCAGACAGAAAAATTTTCCGATAACAAAGTTTGACACTTTTTTGAAGAGTTTGACAATTTATGTACTCTTTTTGTTCATTCTAGCGCCCAGTCTGATAACCGCCGCTTCGACCTTTTTACTCTTGTCGGCAGACCGTGAATAGTGCCGCGCCATTTCAATAGTTTTTTGCCCCAACGCATTGCCATGCCTATATTTTCGGACAATGTTTGAAAATAGTTAAACGGATCTGACTTGTTTTTCTAAAATTAACGCAGCGGAACCAATACACAAACTTAATCTGCAATGCCTTTCAGACAAACTGTCTTTCTTTTGAATAGTGTTTGTTGATGCGTTCTGCAAAAAAACTCAATGTCATACAGAGCACAAAGTAAACAATCCCTACGAATAGATAGATTTCTGTTGAATAAGCGCCTGTCAAGCGACCATCAATTTGCCGCGCCAAGGTCAGGAATTCTTGTGTACCAATGATGTAAGCCAACGACGTATCTTTCGTAAGCGAGATACATTGGTTGATAAATGATGGTGCCATACGTGGCAGTGCTTGTGGCAAAATCAAAAACCATAGAACTTTCCACCTATTAAATCCTAGTGCTAGTCCGGCTGCCCATTGATCGTCGCCAACGCTGCGCAGACCTGCTGCAACAGAATGACCAAGATAAGCCCCGCCAACCAAGGATAAGGCCAAAACAATAGTCTGTACTTTTGGCGCAGATATGCCAAGCGTCATGGGAAGCAAAAAATAGATCCAGAAAATTAACATCAAAATCGGGATTGCCCGGAAAAACCCGAGAATAGCAACCAGAACCAACTGACATTTCTGACCCGACATAACAAGCAGGATACCGGATAAAAGACCGAACAAAGCTGATAAGACAGCTGAAAAAACGCACAATAGCAATGTTAAAGCCAAGCCGCCTACTGGCCCATTTGGCCAAGCACCAATCATCAAATATTCCAAATTATCGAAAATGAACGAGAAGTTCATGCCTGAACCCTCCGACCGGTGCTTTTAAGCCGACGTGTTTCAATAATGCGTCCGATTATCTCGATAAGAGCAATGGTTATTAAATATAACACTGTCAAAATAAGATAGACAGGAAAAGCCAAAAGTGAACGCGTTTCAATTTGGCTTGCAACATAGAAAAGTTCAGCAACTCCTATTGAGGCTGTTAGAGAAGAGTTTTTTAAAGCCATCATATATTGGCCGAGCAGTGGTGAAAGGGCGTTACGTACCGCTTGCGGTAAAATTATAAAACGGAATGCCTGACTTCGCGTGAAACCAAGGGCATAGGCAGCAGATTGCTGATTTATCGGTACAGTCTTTATACCAGCCCGCAATTCTTCTGCGATATAGGCGGCTGTATAGAGTGCCAAACCAATAAATCCGTATATAAACTCATATGACGGCCAATTTAAAGTAACTGGGCCGAAAACCCATTGATGTGCATCCAGTAACCAAAATCTGATACTATCCGGTACAAAACGGCTGACCCCGAAGTACCAAAAGAAAAGTTGAACCAGCAATGGTGTATTTCGAAAAATCGCTATGTAAGCTTTGGAAAAAATATTGAAAGGCCAAAACGGGCTTATGCGCATGCTGCATAAGACGGCGCCAAGTAATGAGGCGGCGATACATGAAAGAATAGTAAGGGCAATGGTTACTTGATAACCGTTCCATATCCAGCCTAAATACTCGTGTGACAGCATGTGCTCTACTCAAAAGTTTTGCGTATAAATTTTTGTTCTTCGAACAGACAAAAGAGCCGATTGTGTCGGCTCCTTCGCTCAAGTTTTATGTCGGATGAAAAAAATTATTGTTTATCGCCGATCTTGAACAATCTGGGGAGCGGAGTTTTGCTATCGGGGCCAAACCATTTATTGTAAATTGTTTCCGCTTTTCCTGTCTTTTCCAAATCCAGCAGAGTTTCATTGACTACGGTCACAAGCGCAGTTTCACCCTTGGGTGCTGCTGCTGCCATGTAATCATTAGAAATGGTGAACGCCGGCACCTCATATTGATCTTTGTCGGGGACATTTGCCAATAAACCAACAAGCTTCGGACCATCTTGTGTGATGGCTTGCACATTTCCGTTTCGCAACGCAGCAAAAGCAAATGGCGTGTCATCGTACGTAATAATTGTTGCTGTCGGATACAAATTTTTCAGATTAATTTCATTGGTTGTACCTTTATCTGCTCCTATGCGCAAATTTGCCAGTTGGTCAGCTGATTTTAAAAAACCTTTTTTGGCAATAAATTGTTGACCCGAAGCAAAATAGGGAATGGAAAAATCAACCTGCTCGGCGCGCTCTGGAGTGACCGTAAAATTCGCCACAACCAAATCCACCTGACCTGAAGTCAAAAGAGGTATGCGGTTTGCCGGATTGGTTGGATGAACTTCCAATTTGACGCCAAGTTTGTCAGCAACAGCTTGAGCAAAATCAACATCAAGTCCGGTGATCTGTTTTGTTTTTTCATCAACAAAACCAAACGGTGGATTGCTATCAAAAGATGCAACTTTTAGAACGCCAGCTTTTTTTATGTCGTCAAGACGATCAGCATATGCGGCGCTAGTAAAAAGCACAAGAACTGCAGCCAATAATGTGGAAAAATAACGCTTCATGATGATCCTCTTCATCATAGTTGGAATGAGGTTTTCATTTTCTCCATTTTTAGCCGCAAGATAAGAAATATATTGCTAAACTCGCTGTTACAATTAGAAAAAAATTTTTAGAAAATGAATGTTTTAAGGTTACGCAAACCTAACCGGATTGCTACTGTTATTTTTGCAAAATTATGCTGTTTGAAGTGACTCTGTTTGCCGAAACAATTTGACGCATTTTGTTTAATCTCCCATCGTCATTGGTGTCAGCGCTCTGCTGTGCAGTTAATCAATTATCATCCCCTTACGCAATGAATGTAGGGGGATGTTCAATGCGCGCACTGGCTTCGGCGAAGTTCTTATTCACTCGGCAATATGTTTATAGACGTTGAGATAAACTATCTCATATGTGTGTGCTCAAAAAAATGCTGTTTGCTCAAGCGCCCTTGCTAGCTATCGCGATGGCAATTTTTTCATTCTTCCGTATTTATGGAGCGTCTATTGATAGGCACCACGGCAAAATGCAGATGCAGCCGAGCCGGTTGCAGCATCTTCCGAACCATCAGGACGGAACATACGAACATGGAAGGCACTCTGGAACGTCGATTTATACTAAATATTCTATACCATATCGACCTTTGGTAATTTCTCTGCACAAGAGTGATGCATATTTTTTAAAAAATTTAGAAATCAGTTAAAATGAAGTGCATAATAATAAACTATAGAATTTACTCATTGTGCATATTTTACGACATTTGAATATTAAACCGTTATGGACGGGTCTAAATAATCGAGCATCTCACCATTGAGTTCATTTTTTGCCGATCTCCAAGACGGATAGAAACGATCCATATATTTTCTGAATTTATCAGTATGATTTCTTTCAAGAAAATGCACCAATTCATGAGTAATAACATAGCTCAGAAATTCAGGCGATTTTTTTGCAAGTTGTAAATTTAACCAAATACGTCGACGTTCAGGAACGCAGCTTCCCCATTTTGTACGCATATTTTTGACATGCCATTCTTTGGCTTTCACACCTACGATTTGTTCGCATTTTTCCAAAATAGCTGGAATCGCGGATTTTAACTGTTCACGGTACCATGTGTTGAGAATGTTTTCACGTTGCACATCAGTGCTTTCCTTACGCACCTGTAGAAGAAGTTTGTTGCCAGATAGGTATACATTGTTACGGATTGATGAGTATGTAACTTCAAGACGGTATCTGCGCCCCCAAACATAGTAGCTTTCTCCTGAAACGTATTGCCGCTTGGTTTGCCTTGCCTGGTCAATAAAATTCTGCCTTTGCTTTTTTATCCAGGCAATTCTTGAAACGGCAAACAAGCGAAGAGCATCGTCTGACGTATTTTCTGGAACGACAATAGCAACCTTTCCTTCCGGCGGCAGGACACGAATATACATATTTTTGATATTCTTTTTCGTAACGCGGATATTCAAACCACCGACAACAATGCTATTCATCAGTATTCAGCCTGTGCGATAACTATTTGCATAAGTTCTTCGGTCTTGCGGTCATCCTTCACAATGGCTTTGATCTCACGCCGTATTTTCCGCTCTTTTATTTTGTTCCCGCGAAAATCAGCTTGCTTAACACTCAAAATTCCTTCGTCCAACGCTACGGCAGTATCTGCATCGTGGTTCAAATAGTCATAGAAGGCGCACCTTGCCTTACTATTACGGATGTTTTCCGGGTATGCTTCGCCGGATTCAGGTTTTTCAACTCTTGTAGCCAAGGCCACGATTTCCTGCAAATATTCTTCGTAATTCAAAACATCTTTTTTGCGCTTTGCTACCAATTCGCCCAGCAATTCCGACATTTTTTCATAATACGCAGGATTGCTCTGTCTTCTTTCGACAATTTCTTTTCCGATGTTATTTTCGATTGTCTCCGCAACTGCTTCTTGTTCCGCCTTAGTCTCAGAAGGCATGGCTGCTATTGCTGCTTGACCATTTTCTACAAGGAGTTGAACTAAAGGGATACCGCCGAAGGAATTGAGAACGCGACTGGGATCGGCAGATAAATATGTATCAATCAGATGACGCATGTCCGGATCATATGCTTTCAAGTCAACGTAATCGCCACTGGCTGCACGTACCACATCGCGGATTTTAATAAAATCCGTCACTTCCTTTTCCAGATCGCGAATTTCATCCAAAGAGTAGTTGAACACCTCCTTCAAGCTGCCGGAAACCTCGCTGAATGCGCGAAGTGCGGTAGCAGATAAAGAGTACAACTGCTCACGCTTTGGCAGATTTTCTTCCAGTTCATCAAGGTCAAAGTTTTCGGTATTGCTGCCACAGAAATAATGTATGTAGTCTACATCATTTCGTGGCAAAGGCACCGCCTCACATAATGCGTGCAGAGCTTCGAGTGTGTTGTCCAATTGTTCCTTGGCTTTGGAAAGACGATCTGAAAGTAGACCTGTGACATCTTCTTTATCATAGCTGTCAAAGGCTTCAGACGTATAGTCGCCCACTGCCTTTTCGAGAGAGCGAAATAGGTCCTTATAGTCAATGATATATCCGAAATCTTTATCTTCCCCATCCAATCGGTTTACGCGACAGATTGCTTGAAACAGACCATGGTCACGCATGGATTTGTCAATGTAAAGGTAAGTGGCTGGAGGAGCGTCAAAACCGGTAAGAAGCTTGTCTACAACTATCAGCAGTTTCATCTGATCAGGTTGTTTAACAAACTTCTCTTTTGCCTCGGCTTCAAATGCCTTCGGGTCTTTTCCTGCCAGCATATTCGTGTAGATCTCGTACTGCTCAACAGCCTCGGTTTCTCCGTCGTCGCCGACGGTTTCAGTACGGATATCTCCTGGATTTGGCTGATATGACGTTACAACAGCACATTTGCCTTTGAGAGGCGTGTCTTGGAATAATTCATAGAATTTGCAGGCTTGATATATGCTCGCTGCAACGAGCAGCGCATTTCCGCGCCCATCGTGCAGGCGCGGCTTCATTTCCATATCGAAAACTATATCACTCACGATACTGCCTAAGCGTTCTTTGGAACTGAACATTTTTTGCAAATTGCCCCAGCGTCGCTTGAGCTTGGCTTTAGCAACGGAAGTTAAACCTTTGGTTTTTGCATCAAACCACGCGTCGATTCTATCTTGTTGAACGACATGTTGTTCTACCTCACGGGCTTCATAGCGCAGATCCAGCACAACCTTATCACGCACCGCTTCATCAAATTTATAACGATGAATGTAGGGACCAAAAACTTCTATACTTTTTTCTTTGTCCTTTTTCATCAAAGGCGTTCCGGTAAAACCGACAAACGTCGCTTCCGGTAAAATGTGCTTCATAGCCTGATGGAGTTTTCCAGATTGGGTGCGATGGCATTCATCCACAAAAACAAAAAAATCGCCTTTCGGATGAAAGTCCGGGGGCAACGAGCGATTTATTTCTTCAATGAACCCGGCATAATCGCTCTTATCCTCGTCATTTTTTGAACTGTTTTTCCGGCCGAACTTATGAACGAGAGAACACATTAATACCGGGGACGTATCGTTGATTTTCTGTACCAATTCGCTGCCTCGTTTTATGCGAACAATGTGCTCGTCAACGCCCTGAAACACCTGCTCAATTTGCAGATCTAACTCTTCACGGTCGGTAATGATAAGGATACGGCTATCAGGTAAGTTTTCTTTTATCCATTTACTAAGCCAGACCATTGTTAAGGATTTTCCCGAACCTTGGGTGTGCCAAATAATACCCCCCTTATGTTCGCGCATATAAGCGCGGGCTTCCATAACACCAAAAAACTGGTTGGGACGACAGGTTTTTTTGGTACCGCTATCAAACACCATGAAGTTGTGCAATAGTTCAACGAACCGCTCTTTACGGCACAGGGAAATGAGATTTTTATCAAGACGTATGGGGTAATTTTCAATCTTCGCACGCACGGCGATAGAGATTTCATCTTTTATTACGTTTTGATCTTCACGCCATGAAAGATAATATTTTTCAGGAGTATTGATAACGCCATAGCGTAAACCTTCTGAATCGTTGCCTGCCATTACCAGACCGATCGTAGCAAAGAACGGCATTATCATATCTTTACGCTGATTGGTCAGATTTTGCCGAATGCCTTTGGACATAGACACTGTGCTCCGCTTGAGTTCGATAACAGCAACAGCTATTCCATTGATATAGAGTACCAAGTCAGGACGTTTGGTTTGTTTTCCAACACACGTAACCTCCTCGGCAATATAAAAATCATTTGCCAGTGGATGTTCCCAATCGATAAACTGCACAGTTATGTTTTTCTGTTCGGCAGATTCACTGATTTTTGAACCGTAACGAAGTTTCTTGTAAGTCTGCTGATTGAGATCATAGAGGCTTACCGATTGGTCGCCAACAGTGTTTTTGAGGTCTTTGAGAGCGCGAGAAATGAGTTGGGCTGAATAGCCTTTGCGGGTAAGAAAAGCCTTTAAGTACGTTTCTTCAATATTGTCGTGGACGCGATCCGAAAAATCGCCAAGATAACTATATCCAAGTTCCTCGACGAATAATTGGATAACTCTTTTTTGCGTTGCTTTCTCTCTTTGGCCTACGCTCATCTTACCCCCTTACTGCCCCCCGAAAAACTCCCGGCATTTGTTGATTGCTCTTTGAATATTTAGATCCGAAAAATTTGTTTTATCAAGTTTATCACGCCATTCTTCCGTAGAATGAATAAACTCTTTTATAGTTTGAACAGAAATTGGCTTATGTAATTTGCGGAGATCACAAATAGCCATATCTACCGTTGCAAACAGTTCCAGATCATCCACACCAGTATACTGAAAATTGGAAGTGAGCCAGTCTATACTCGCCTCCTTTCCCCATGACTGAATGTAGCCCAAGGCTTTCCCGATGTTTGCTCCACGGCTGAACAGTGTGCCTTTTCCATTTGTTCGGACTGCAATATAATTGTTTTTTTTGGCTATTGTTTCGCCACCATTGTAACGCACACTATCTGCATACGGGCCGGCTGCTTTTTTATGAAACGCTGAAACATCCGCCTTTTCTTTCCGACGCATGAGATAGAGAAGCTTTTGCACCTTTTTACGTCCCAACGGAAAAGTTTCAGAATGGAACGCATTAACAATTCCGGCAATCATCACAGCATCGTCAAACTGCTGATTGTGCTTTTTAGTAGACGCGGTAGCCGGCTGTTCGTGCTTTGGCTCCGCATCAACAAGACGAATTCTGCCAGTGAGCAGCTCCTGCATCATACCCTGTTTGATTTTCTGATACTCGGAGAGCTTTTTCTCCAACTTTTCGATTTCAATATCCATATCGGAAAGGACTTGGGCAATAGCTCTTTGAGCAGTTACTTGCTCCGGCAGGGTTATTTCGATTTTAAGAAGTTCTGATTTATTTAATTTAGACCTAGTTCCACTTGAAATGTATGCTGTTACATCTTTATTGACTAACGCCTGAAATAGGTAGTCTTGATCAATTCCCACTTTAGCCTTTAGAATATGTGCATGGTTATTAACCCAGCACTTTCCCCTCATCCTATAGGCTATAGGCCTAGTTGCAAACTGGTCAAAGTAACCACCATCCTCCGCAACCAATATGATATCATCATCTATCGTATAGTCATTTACAAACCCCAACACACCATTTGCTCCGCAATAAGGTATATTTCCTTTCATTGCTTGTCGACCAGATTCTTTTACGGGAATGCGGCAGTGATCTAGAATTAAAGCAATTTCTTTTATCTTTTTTGTTTTCAACTCCCCACTAAACCCCGGCAACCGCCTTTTGCCACTGAGCAATTCCTGCATCGCACCCTGTTTGATGGCTTTCTTTTTGGCAATGAGTCTTTGTAGAGAAGCAATTAGGCTATCTGCATCAGAAAGGACTTCGCCAATGGCAGATTGCTCCCGTTGATCTGGATAAACGATTTCAACGGATGAAACTAGATCTTTATTTAGGTTCAAAACGCTGCTTCCAGACGCTTTGTGAATATATTGTGCCATTGTCTGCTCAGAGACAAGATAGTAATATAAAAATTCTGTAGTAAATACGTTGTGGTAATTCTGAATAACGAGCCATCCATCGTGGATGCATCCATCTATTTTTAGAATATAAGGTCGTCCAAAACTCATAGAATTGGAAAGTAAAAAATCTCCCGCTTGCACACGCCTAGATTTGTTCTCTCCCTCAGGAATAATTTTTTCTTTTGTGTGTTCTATGTATTTTGAGTCAATCTTAACATCACCTATTTTTATCCAGTTAATTCCCTGTGGTGAGTTAGTCAAATAATCCTGTATCGGCCTTGGAGAACCGCCTCTTAGGATAAGGGATGCTTGACCAAGAAGTATGCGCTTCCACTCCCCACTAAACCTTAGCAATTGTCTTTCGCCTGTCACCATGCAAATCCCATCCTTTCCAAATGAGATTTGACTTTGGCCTCGTAGACATTCACCTCATCTTCACATTCTTTCAACGTAAACTCATATCGCTCAACCAATTCAGTTACGCGAGAAGAAAGATGATGTGAAACTGCGTTGTGAATAGCGTCAATTCCGGCATAGATGGCGGCAAACCATTTTTCTTCCAACAGAAGATGCTTGATTTCAGCAATGGTTAGCGTGGCGTAGCGCTTTTCAACACGTGTATCCAGGTCAACTTCAGTCTGTCTCAGCGCTTTCTTATAATTCAATTCCACTTTCAATAGCTTGATGTACTTTTGTAATGCCTTGAGTTCATCTTTCGCATCAGAATCTTTTTTGATTTCTTTAATGCGGGCTTCAATAGTGCCTTTTTTCAAGTCATCAAGAGTAGAAAAGAATCCGTCTTCACCACTATATTGTTCCGCCATTTCTTCCATTGCAGCCGTCACGTCTTCCAACTGGGAACGGAGTTTATTAATAGCGCTTACAGTGTCGGGAAAAAAATATTTCGCAACAATATCCTTGGGAATCAAACGGCCTTCAAAGCTCTTTATTTTGCCCCTCTGCTCGCCAACGCTCTCGTCGTGATCTTTCTTCTTTTTTGTGACATATTCATAGGCGATTTCACGACCTGCTTCATAGCCCCCAAAATAGATCGCGTACACATCGTCCTGCATAGTTTCATCCCAATACTCCATGAGCACTTGGTACACATCATACTTATCGAGCAACGGGACATTGGAAAAAGCTTTCAAAAGGCTTTCAGATATTTCCGTGATAACATGATTTGGATGTGTTTCCCCTGAAAGTTCCGACAGAAGCGGTGTGATCGCTTCTTTCCAGGAGGAATATGCAGCATCCACCATGTTGGCATGTTCAATAAATTCCGCTTGTGAGGTGATGGTGGAAACGATTTTTTCTTTATCCACCACCGGACGATAGTAACCCTCGCGCAATGGCTGGAAAAGAATGCCCTTTAAAGAAGGATACACATCCCAATAAGCTTGCATGCCGTTCACATCCGCTGCCGGAATGCCGCCGTTCAGGTGGGCGTTAATGTCTTGCAAATCCTCCGGCTCGCTGTTGTCGATATAACGGGGGATGTTCAGGTTGTAATCGTTCACGTTTTTTATTTCGTCGTTCGGCACGAAGCGGGCGTATTTAGGGTTGGATGTATCGGCATTGATAAAGGTGGTGACGATTTTATGGATATCCTGCTCACGCAAGCGGTTCTTGTTGCCGTCTTTGACAAAGCCCTTACTTGCATCAATCATAAAAAGGCCTTTACGCTGCGCAGCATCTTCTTTGTCAATAATGATAATACAGGCCGGAATACCCGTGCCGAAAAACAAATTTGCCGGCAGCCCGATGATGCCTTTGATAAAACCCTGATCAATAATTTTTTTACGAATGGCCGCTTCCGCATTGCCACGAAACAATACACCATGTGGCAAAATAATCGCCGCTTTGCCGTTGGATTTCAAAGACTTTATCACATGCAGCAACCAGGCAAAATCGCCATTTTTCTCCGGCGGTACTCCAAATTCAGCATCGCTGTATCGTCCATAAATGTCAGGGATGCTGATGCCATCCATCCATGACTTATCGGAAAATGGCGGATTGACCACGATATAATCAAAACGTCTGAGTAAAACCGGATTATTTTCATCAAAAAAAGCAGGGCTGGCAATGGTGCTGCCGCGTCTGATTTCGCCATATCCCTTATTATGCAAAACAAGATTCATACGGGCCAAGCCAGCGGTGGAAGGATCGATTTCCTGCCCATAAATGGTAATTTCTACACGAGCAGAATCGGCTGCACGGATAAGCAGTGAACCCGACCCACATGCCGGATCATATACTGTCATGCTAGGGTCAGTAGCCTTGTCCAGCCCGATCACCTTGGACATGATGCGCGAAACTTCGCCAGGGGTGTAGAATTGCCCCTTACTTTTGCCAGAATCCTGCGCGAATTTCCGCATCAAAAATTCATAGGCGTCACCCAATATATCGTCGCCACCTGCACGGTTCTTCGTAAAGTCCAGTTCGGGCTTCTGAAAAATTTCAACAAGGCCGGACAATTTATCCACTGCCACCTTATCAGTTCCCAATTCTTCACTATTGAAGTCGGCAATATCGATAACGCCTTTCAGGTCATTGACTTCTGCCAATTTGCTGATGACAATGTTGATACCTTCACCTATATTCTTTGCATATTTGAGCTTAACGATGTCATCAAAGCTACCACCTTCCGGTATCTCGATATCCCAGTTGTCGCTGCTCTTGAAACGGTCAGACACATATTTGACGAACAATAGAGTGAGGATATAGTCTTTATACCGTGCGGGCTCCACGCCGCCGCGCAGTTTATCGCAAGCAGCCCATATCTGACTGTAAATTTCGCTTTTTCTTACTGCCATCTTATCAATACAATGTGTTACAAAATTGCCTTTGATTGACCAGTCATCATATCCAATTTTTCAGAGCCTGTTAATTACGGGCGTTTAACTTAATAAAAGCGTCAATACGATTCCGGCTGCCTAAAAAGTGTATAGTTATGGCAATCACTTATGTCCATCGCTTTGTAATATTAGACTAATGAAAAACAATATCAGATTGATCGAAAGAGACACATAAACGAAATATCCCCATATCGGATTTTTCAATTTTGCCCCTTTATTGGATGAAATTGAGACGATGTTTGCAAAATCATTGCCATAATTGAAAAATAAAATCCCACTTCAGTGCTAGCCTTAAGGTTAGGATGTTTTGGGCTCAGAATATGGCTTATCGAATAGCTGCAACATCGATGGTTCCTATGCTGGCCTGATGCATCGTGGCTAAAATGTTTTTAAATGAACAGCAGACGAAGCCGACCGCTCCTTGAAACATCTTCGGTCAATTCACCAACATAATCGCAGATTGCAACTGTATGTACATTAATGTCAGATATGAAAGTTTTTCAATTGCACAACGAGAGTTTTCGACAGATGGCATAGCTTCGGTGAGAGTGGGTTTGGTTTTAAGTCAACCGGAAAAATGTTTTAAAAAACATGTTAGCTACAATCATAAAAGCTGAAAGCAATCTCAGGCAAAAGAAAGTTTTCCCGATTGCTAGGATCACGGCAGGAAAGCCAAAAAATGTTCAAGGGAATATATGACCTTCGGCATATTTGACAGCCTTGCCGCCAATGCGTGCCGAAATCAATTTTCCATTTTCGACATACCATTCGAGACGGATTTTTGACACCCGATTCATCTCCATTCCCTGCTCGAGCCAAATATTTTTCTTTCCGTCCAGAGGATGGTCAAAATGCTGGACGACACCGCAAAATGCAGACGCTGCCGAACCTGTGGCTGCATCTTTAAACCCGTCCGGCCGAAACATACAAACATGGAATGCACTCTGGAACAGCTGTGTTTCCCGACTATTCAAGTAAAATGACGTTGTTTCCCGAAGCCATTTCCATCAGCTTGCCGTTTTTGCCGGCGGAATATGCCGTTGCAACACCAATAAGGCAATTGTAACAATAAACATTGAGAAAGCTAATAAACCGAAATAACCGAGCGAGCCGCTATAGGTGATAATGGGAGCCCCGCCGAAGGCTGCAGCTATTGCACCTACGCGGCCGAACATCAAAGCCCCTGACGTTCCTGTCGCGCGTATTTTTGTTGGATAGATATAGGCACAAAGAGCATACATGGTCGATTGAACCGCATTCACGAAAAATCCGTGCAATCCCAACAGCATAATCAACAATAACAGGTGGCTTGACATATCAAAAAATTCGACTGCCAAAGCGCTTAACGCGCCGCCCGCACTACACAGAATTAACGGGCTATAAGATCCGAATTTGGTAATAAACCAGGAACAAACAAGTGCCCCTATAACTCCGCCGAAATTATAGACTGTCAAGCCCGACCGCGCCACATCCTGCGATATATTAACCGAAGCCAGCATTGTCGGCAACCAGCTGAAAGCAGCATAGACGGATGCCAAACAAAAGAAAAATGCACACCAAAGCGCGGATGTATCGCGTGCCATGTTATTACGAAAAATCGTTCCATAACCGGCTCGTTTTGTGGGCTCCTGTTCACCCGTATCGGTGAACGTCGTATTGTCGTCCACCATCTGCCCCATTTTTTTCAATATGCGCCGCAATTCCGGCCACCTTTCAGGATGTCCGACAAGATATTTGGGCGTTTCGGGAGTAGCAACAATACAAAAAATCATCAGTGCAATCGGCATTGCACCACCGATCAGAAACATCATTCTCCAACCAAAATCCGGCATGATGACTTCGGCAAAAAAACCTGCAACAACACCGCCTAAAGGAACGCAAACAATCGTGGCAGTGACCACCATCGTCCGGTACCGTTGCGGTGTAAATTCGGCTGCAATTGTCGTCGCAATTGGCAGAGCTCCACCGATGCCTATCCCCGCTATGAAACGAAAGATAGCAATTCCGAGAATACTATTTTGCATAGCAACCAGAGATGTAAACAAACCGAATGTCAGCATATAGCCGATAAGTGCACGTTTACGGCCGAAATAGTCGGCAAATATACCCGTTATTGCGCCGACACTAGATCCGAAAACACCGGCAACCACGCTCGGCATGAATTCGTTTTTGGTCAATCCCCACTCACGCATCAAAGCCGGTGCTGCATAACCTATCAACTGGGAATCAAACCCGTCCAGGATGACCGCCAGAGCCGCGAAAAATACGATCAGCCTTTGATATAAGGTAAAAGGCATATGGTCCAATGTTGTACTAATATCCAATGCCGGTTTCGGATTGTTACCTTCTGCCATTTTTTCCCTCCCGAATGATATGTGACGGCAAACCGGATTTTTGTTTTTGTATATTGATCTGCCATCTTCTCCCGTTTTTCTTCTATTCACGCATTCGCGACCGCATAGGCTCCCACAAACCGGTCGCAGCACTCAATGAAATTAGGCACGAAACCGACGTTAACTGCGTAAATCAAAGCGGGTAACGGCGACGTTTTGTCTCCATAGTCAACCAGCGCAAATCGGTAAATTCATGAACCCCGGCTTGTCCGCCAAACCGGCCGAAACCGCTTGCTTTCACGCCGCCAAAAGGTGCCTGCGGTTCGTCATCGACAGTGGCACCATTGATATGGCATATTCCCGAATTGATGCGTTTTGCCAGTCGATAGCCTTTTGCCGTGTCGCGAGTGAAAATTGCTGATGATAGCCCGTATTCGCTGTCATTGGCGAGAGAAACGGCGTGCTCGTCATCTCTTGCTCGGATAATTGCCTTAACCGGTCCGAATGTTTCTTCGTGATAAATATCCATCGAGGGAACCACATCATCCAGCAATGTCGCCGGCATTAACGTTGTTTCCGATTTCCTCCCGCACAACAGTTTGGCACCTTTGGAAAGTGCATCATCAATCAGGCGATTACAATGAACGACTGTCGCCATATCATAAACAGGACCAAGATTGACGTTGTCTTTACGCGGATCGCCAATGGTCAGTTTTTTCACTCTGTCGACCAATTTTCCAAGAAATGCTGTGGCAACACTCTCTACAACTATGATGCGTTCTGTCGACATACAAATTTGTCCGGAATTCATGTATGCACCAAAAACGGTAGCATCGACAGCAGCGTCAATATCGGCATCTTCCAGTATCAGGATCGGGGCTTTTCCACCCAGCTCGAGAACACACGGTTTAAGGCTTCGTGCACAATGGGAAGCGATAATGCGTCCGACTTTTGTAGAACCGGTGAAGTTTACCCTGCGCACATCAGGTGCACAAACGAGCTTTTCTACGAATATCGCCGCTTCATCAGGAGCATTAGTCACATAATTGACGACACCTTTAGCAAAACCCGCTTCGGCAAGACAGTCCACAATCAATGCATGAGTGAGCGGACATGCTTCCGAGCCTTTCAAAATCACACTATTGCCGCAGGCAAGTGGCACGGCGATCGCTCTGGAGCCAAGAATGATCGGAGCATTCCATGGTGCAATGCCAACAACGACGCCAGCCGGCTGACGCACTGCCAAAGAAAGCTGATCGGCTGTATTGGAAGACAGTACCTCTCCCGTTGCGGCTGTAACAATGGACGCCGCTTCCTGAAAAACCGCTGCTCCCAATGCAACGTTAAAACCGGCCCAAACTTCCGATGCTCCGGTTTCTGCTGCCATTGCAGAAATGAAATGATCTTTTTTGGCAAGCATAATTTCGGCAGCGCGTTGTAAAAGTCTTTGCCGTTCCTGCGGTGTTGATTGCGACCAGTCTTCAAATGCTCTCGATGCGGCATCAACCACCTCTACAATGTCCTCTATCTGGGCAGCCGCCGCAACGGATACGACTTCTCCATCAATCGGATTTTTCCGTGTAAAGGTTTTATCACCATTGGCTTTGCGATGTTTTCCATCAATAAAAAGATGAACATTTTCCATGAATAACCGCCTGTTTTTGTTAAGCTTCGTTAAACTTCATATGCGAACCGTTATGATCTATTGTTCATACCGGCTCATTTTTTATATCGGATACGACAACCTCGAATAATGTCGGTGAAGATGAGGCCGTTGCATCTTGCAATTCCCGTTCCAATTCGGCGCAATCGACGATGCGTTTTGCATTGATACCGAAGCCTTTGGCCAATCCTGCAAAGTCAATTCCCGAAAGGGTCGTGCCGACCACTTTTTCGTGTTTCTTAAACCCGAATTCGGGTGCAAATTCTTCCAATGCCGCATAGCTTCCATTCCGCAAGACAATCCATGTAATGGATAATTTCCGAACCGCCGCGGTCCACAAACTCTGAACGGAATAAAGTGCCGAGCCGTCACCGATGATGGCAATGATCTTTTTATCCGGTAATGCCAGAGCTGACCCCACGGCCGCCGGCATCCCGTAACCCAGTCCGCCGCTCTCCATCGTCAAAAATTGTCCCGGCTTTGATATTGGCAAAAATTTCTGTATCAGACTGCGCGCGCTCGGTGCTTCCTCAACAATGAACCAATCCTCGTTTTCCAAACCATGCAATGTCTGGAGCACAAAAGCGGTAGTCAATGTGTTCGACGATAATCGGGGATTGGATGACGATTGGGGCTTTGCCGATAATCCGGTTCGAGGCAACTTTTTTGCCTGTTTTTTTTCTCTTTCAAGCGGTTTTGAAACAGCCAAAAGTTCCTCCAACGCCAAGCGGACATTGCCCACAATGCTTGTCCCTGTCGGCGTCCACGATGCTGTAAAAGGATTGTCGACAATCTGGAAAAGTTCGGATTGTTCTGGAATGAAAGGGCCAAAACCTTCAACATGATAAAGAAAGGCGCTCGCCCCCAATACAATGATAAGATCGTGATGCCCCAATATGTCAACAATTTTTTCACGTCGTGCAGGAAGAAAACCGTTGAACAGATAATGATCTTCGGGAAAGCTGCAGCGGCCGCTCATCGGAGCCACATAAATCTGCGCCTGATAATGTTCCGCCAATTTGACAACCAAATCCGAAGCCCTTGCGCGATCAACGCCACCACCGACGACGAATGCCGGGCATTTGCGTTCTTCGAGTGCGCAAGACAATGCCATAATGGCGTCTGCCGACGGTCTTTGCGAGTAGAACATCCTGTGTTCGGCGAGCGGCTTTGTCTGTCTATCCCAATCGTCAACCGGAACCGATACGAGAACGGGGCCTCGCGGCTCTGTCATAGCGATGTTGAAAGCGCGCTGGATTGCTAAAGGCACATCTTCCGCACGAGCCGGTTCAACCGCCCATTTGACATAGGGTTCAGCCAATTCGGTCGGCCGGATAGAGGCAAGAAAGGGGTCAAACGGTAATATAGAACGGGCTTGTTGCCCGGCAGTAATAATCATCGGCGTCTGGTTTTTATAGGCGGTAAAAATATTTCCCATTGCATTGCCCACACCCGCAGCCGAATGCAGATTAACCAATGACGCTTTGCCCGTAGCTTGCGCAAATCCATCTGCCATTCCCACCACTGTGGCTTCCTGAAGCCCCAGAATATAACGGAAATGATCGGGGAAATTTCTGAACATGGGCAATTCCGTCGAACCGGGATTGCCAAAAATAGTATCAACACCAATGGTCGCGAAAAAGTCGAACACGGCATCTCTGACGGTATAATACTTTTCCCTTCCGGAACTCCGGCATTGCTTTATCACTTTTTCCCTCCCGAATAAAAAGACTCTACCTCATTGAAAACTTGAGTCATTGTTAACTTGGGCCGCTGATAACTTGGAAAATCGCGGCGACGACGTGAGATCACCAAGGCAATAAGTTTTGAGAACGCGCTGCAATGTAACTTGAGTTAAAACGATCGGTATCCATGTTGTTATTGATGTTGATATGCTTGTCTTCATTAAAGGCAGCCGGAATGCCGTATCAGAGCAATCATTGTGCTTCTGTTTGTCCCAATCTTGCTCTTCCCAATAAGGCAAGGTCAGATAAAGCACGGCATTTTATGGCCATTTCATGCAAATAAAATTCGGATTGCGAACGTAACTGTGCCGGTATGTCGCCTGCAGCAATCAGTCTTGCAGCTATCCATCCGAGCGCCGCTCTACCGGTCAGACGGAGGAATGCATCTGCCCCTGCCTCGCCATCTTCATTGTCCAGCAACGACAGTTTTTGCGCCGTAATCTTGAGAAGATCGAGACCGCTTTGATAATTGTTTGCAAGATTTGAAGGCAATGCACCGGTCAACTCATATGCTTTATCGAGAAACACTTTAAGTCCTTTGCCCTGATCGCGGCCTTTGAGACGACGTTTCAACAAATCCAGCGCTTGAATTCCGCTTGTTCCCTCGAAGATTGACAGCACGCGTGAATCCCGCAATGCCTGTTCAACCGGCCATTCACCGGTATATCCGGCACCACCCAGAACCTGTATTGCGGTGCTAGCCACCTGAAAACCGATGTCGGCACCCAAGGTTTTTACGACAGGCAACAAAAATTGAGTAAACAAGTGACTTTGTTCCCGTTGTGCCTCATCTGAGCTCGAAAGGGAAATATCCGTATGATTGGCGATTGAAAAAATCAATCCCCGCATAAGATTGGTGTTTGCTGCCATCTCCATCAGCATACGTTTTACATCTACGTGCTGATAAATCGCGACCGGTGGCTTGTCAGCCGGTCCGCCCTGCTTGCGTTCAAAACTATAATTCAGTGCGGTATCATAAGCTGCCGAGGCTATAGCCGTTCCCATCACGCCCACCGACAAACGCATATTTGCTATCATTACAAACATTTGCGATAGGCCTTGCCCCGTTTTGCCAAGCAATATTGCTTCCGATTTTTCAAAACTGATGACACATGTCGGCGAACCATGGAGCCCCATTTTTTCTTCGACACGTTGAATGGCGACGCCATTTCCAGACGCCTGTCCATCCTGATTCACCTCAAGGCGATTGGGAACCAGAAACAGACTGATACCCGGAACACCTTTTTCATCATAGGAATAGGCAAGGAGGCAATGTCCTATCTTTTCTGCGAGATCGTGGTCACCATAACTGATCCAGCATTTCTCGCCGGTGATACGCCAGCTTCCATTGAGCTGTTTTTCGGCCTTTGTCCGCATGCGCCTTACATCGGAGCCGGCATCCGGTTCCGATATACAAATTGTTGCCCCCCATATGCCGCTAACGAGATTTGGTAGCCAATCTTTTCTGGTCTTTTCATCTCCCCAATGAGAAATGAGTTTTACTGCCGATATTTGGGGAACCGGCAACATACCAAAAGCAGGTGACGACCTGTCGAAAATACCTTGAATAGCTGCCCAAAGTGCTAAAGGAGCCTCTTGCCCTCCATAGAGTTCAGGTTTGCCGAGAAGTGTCCATCCGGCCTCGACAAACTGTTTCCATGCTTCTTTATGGCCATCGACTGTAACAACGCGGCCGTTTACGAGTTTTGCTCCCACAACGTCCATAGTGTGATTTAACGGTGACAAAACACCGTCGGCAAACCGTGCGGCCTCGCTTAAAAGCGTATTTTGCATTGACGCCATTTCGCTAAAATTGGGCGAAAGCTCAAGAACTTTTTGCCAATCATCTGAACAGTGTAAAAGACAATCCAGGAGTTCTGGTTGCAATCTGGGAATGCGAGCACGCTGTGATACCATTTTACATGACCTCACTTATCTCAATCAGAGCATCAAGTGCGATTGCTCCCTGACCTTTGTCGTAAACCACCACGGGGTTCAGATCTATTTCTGTGATTTCCGGTGTGGCACGCATGATTCCAGCCAGCTGTAATATCAGGTTGACAACGCTATCTTTGTCCTTTTCCGGCGAACCGCGAAACCCGTTCAGCAGTTGAATGCATTTCAAGCTATTCAATGCCTCTATAATTTCCTTTCGGCCGACATCCACTGGAATAAGGCAACTGTCGTGATAAAGCTCTGCTGTTACCCCGCCTGCTCCGATAAGAATAACCGGCCCCCATTGCGGATCACGCTTGGCGCCAACAATGAGTTCAATTCCCTTTTCCCCCATTTTTTCAATCAACACACCTTCAATGTTCACATCAGGGCGATGATGGGCAACATTGGCGTACAACTTTTGCCAAGCTTGCCGTAAATCGTCAGCATTATGAATATTGATAACAACACCGCCTGCATCGCTTTTATGCGGAAGAGCTTCCGACTGTGCTTTTATGACAACCGGAAAACCCAATTTTTCGGCAACGACAAGCGCATCTTCCAATGAACTAACCAATGCACCATCCGGAAAGTTTATGCCCACCAACGAGAGATGTTCTTTTGAACGATATTCGGCGATAATCCCTGAGCCCTTTACCCTGTCAAACCGGATCGGTTTTAGCGTTTCATCAGCCACGGACCGTTCAAAGTCGGCGTGATTGGTAACCAATGCCAAAGCCCGAATTGCTCTGTCAGGTGAACTGAAATAGGAAGCGCCATTTTTCCGGAGTGCATGGATAAAATGCTGAGGCACCGGAGCGCCATCATCAAGACCGGCAAAAACGATAGGGCAACGCGGTTTTATGTTTCCAATTGCCGAAATGATTTCCGGATATTTGATTTCACAGGTTTCATGGTCTGTCTGGATGAGCGGTAAAAAAATCGCATTAATATTATCGTCTTTGTTCAATGCCTTAATCACACGCCCATAGATCGCCGGTTCGACCAGACCTTGAGCGGTAAGATCAACCGGATTTGAAAGAGCCACAAAAGAAGGTAAAACCGAACGCAGTTCCGCATGTTGTTTTTCATCAAGCTTCAGGAGCCGTAAACCGACCTCTTTACAAAGATCAAGCGCCAAAGCTTTATATGCCCCCGATTCAGTGACAATAACAGCGCCTCCCTGTTTGAACGTACCATAGCGGCTCAAGAGATCACACACATCGATCAATTCTTCCAGATCATCAACCTGCAATACACCTGCACGCTTGACCATAACTTTCATCAAATCATAATCACCAGCCATTGCACCGGTATGTGTCGCGGCAGATTGCCGTGCTTCCGCACTTTTCCCAGGATGAAGAAGAACGATGGTTTTGCCGGAAGCCTGCATCTGTCGAGCAATGGACAAGAACAATTCAGGCTTGCGAAATTGTTCGACAATCATCGCGACAATGCCGACATCTTCTTCGTTCATAAGCGAATGAAGAAAATCTTCGACTGTATTGACTGCTTCATTTCCTGAAGAAATTGCGTAAGAAAGCGGAATGTCACGTGCCGTCAAAGATACGCTTAAAACTGCCGACATTGCCCCGCTTTGCGAAACAATGGCAACTTTTCTGCCGAACTTCTCTTTCATCAGCGGTGCTTTGATAAAAGTCAGGGGCGAATGATGATCGAAATTGATGATGCCAAGACAGTTTGGCCCATTGACGACCATACTGTTTTCGCGTGCTATCTCGGCGATTTGGCGTTGTTGGGCTAACCCCTCTTCTCCGTCTTCGGCAAACCCTGCCGAAAAGATAACCACGCCTTTGGTTTTCCTTGCTGCCAACGCCTCCATTGTTGAAAGAACCGACTGACGCGGAATAGCTAAAACGGCCGCATCAATAGCTTCTGGCAAATCATTAATGTTGAGATAGCAATGATGCCCATTAATTTCATCATATTTCGGGTTTACCAGATAGATTTCACCCTTGAAATGATGTTTTTTTAAATTTTCCAGCACAGAAAATCCTAGTGCGCCGGTATTAGGCGATGCACCGATGATAACAATGGATTTCGGGTGCAAAAGGCAATCGAGCCTGAAGTGCTCGTTGCGATCATTGATAGCGGCCATTTTCTCCTCCAAATCCCGCTCATTAAGGCTCACCAGCCCTATCGCAATTCAAATGCTGCTTATGAAAGCACATTGCTCTTCCCAACAATATGCTTGTCGAGGTCTATTTATTCCGGTTATATGCACCAAGCCCCGGCTTATAGGTTTTTTCGTCGAGAAACTGCTTCATCCCTTCCTTGCGTCCTTCATTATCGAACGAATTAGCAGCCTCCTGCATATGAACGAGATAGTCTTCAGCCTCGTCATAATCCATATTACCCACACGACGGATTGCATCTTTCGTCGCTTTCAGCGCAGTGGGATTTTTCGCTAAAAGTACTTTGCAAACTTCTTCCACCCGTTCTTTCAATTTGTTTAAAGGAACAGATTCATTGACCAAGCCCCAATCTGCAGCCTTTTTGCCATCAACCAGCTCTCCAGTCATGGCATGATACATAGCATGGCGGAAACTCAGCAATTCGACAGCCACTTTTGTAGCACCACCACCTGGCAAAATACCCCAATTGATCTCCGACAGGCCGAACTTTGCCTCATCTGCCGCAAATGCAAGGTCACAGGCAAAAAGCGGGCCATAACCTCCGCCAAAACACCAGCCATTGACCATTGCGATTGTCGGCTTCTGATACCATCGCAACCTTCTCCACCAACCGTAACTTTCACGTTGTGACTGCCGTATTCCCTTTAATCCCTGCGCTTCTGTATCACGAAAATATTCTTGCAAATCCATGCCCGCTGTCCACGCCGAACCTTCGCCCGTCAGTACCAGAACGCCCACATCCTCGCGAAACTCCAATTCGTCGAGAACACTCATCATTTTGCGGTTCAATGCGGGGCTCATAGCGTTTCGTTTTTCCGGCCTGTCAAAAGATACCCAGGCAATCTTATTGATAACTTCAAATTTAACAATATCTGACATATTGCTTCCTCCTCTTTATATGTATAACCGGTCATTTGACGGGCTATAAATAATTGCTATGATTCATAGCAGTTAAAAAACAAACCGACAAGGAACGAATTCGTGATGAAACAGGAAGACGAAAAACCGGATGAGCTACAAAATCCCATCGGAAGTCTTTTCGGCTACCGGCTCAGGCGCATATCGGCTGACGACATGGCATATCTCGGAAGAAGTTTGACAACCTTGGATATATCCACTGTAGCGGCCTCGGTCTTGATGATGATTCATGCAAATCATGGCGCTACACAATCGGAAGTCGGTCATTGTCTGGGAATAAAGCGCGCAAATATGGCCCCTATTACCACCCATCTTGAAGAAAAGGGCTGGATCAAAAAAACGCCCCTCAATGGACGTTCTTGCGGCTTGGAAGTTACCGATGCAGGAAATTCTCTTTGCACACGCATTTTACTGGAAATGAAGAAAACCGACGCAATGATATTGCGAAATCTGACTGATGAAGAAAAAAGAATTTTCGATCAATTAATCAACAAAATTATTCATTGATAAGCCGGCATTTTTGCCCCTTCTATTCTCTTCCAATGAAGAGAATAGAAATATATTTTCTAGAAAATCGTGTTGATTTTTATCATTATATCAATAATAATATATATTATTTATATTATATTTAATTATCATTAATTTATAATATTATTTTAATATAAAATATTTTTTAATATTGTTCAATAAACGTCAATTTTAAAATATTCATATTCACTCGTACAAACGTATATATTTTCGGTAGTACCAGTACATCTTGATATTTTAATATTTTTCGATAAAACGACTGATATTCCAAATTAAATTTTGGAATTACGTATTTGTTAGCCCGTAATCTAGATGTAAACAACAAACTTAATTTGTATTAGCGGTCATTCAATTTTTTTACAGGTGCTATTCTTTACAAGAAACTCGCATGTTCAACCGATATTGCGCCGAGAGAAAGCTGCATACAGGAATTGTTATACTGCTGGCTAGAGTTGAAACCCCTTCTTGACGGAATACTTTAAACAATTAATCGCTGAAACTGGTGGGCGATAAATTATCGTATCAACGTATCGATCATTGAAACACAAAAATATTCAACAAAAAATACGCCCTTCGGAATATTTGACAGCTGTTCCACCAATGCGTGCAGAAACCAGCTTGCCATTTTCTACATACCATTCGAGACGAAGTTTCGAAGGACGCATCATCTCCATGCCCTGTTCCAACCAGATATTTTTCTTTCCGTCCAGAGGATGGTCAAAATGCTGGACGACACCGCAAAATGCAGACGCTGCCGAACCTGTGGCTGCATCTTCAAACCCGTCCGGCCGAAACATACGAACATGGAATGCACTCTGAAACAGCTGTGTTTCCCGACTATACAAGTAAAATGACGGTGTTTTTACATTCAACTTGTCGAAATTCTCCGCAATATAAACCGGATCAGGCAAAGCACTGGCAATTGTTTTCAAATCACGAACAGGAACAAAGAAAAATGGTACGCCGGCGGTCCATAAAGCTGGCACATGATTTTCAAAACCGATATCCTTGCTTTCAAGTCCGAATGCCGCTGCAAAAATTTCTTTCGGTGTATCAAGCGGAAGTTGTTCAGGCAGTTTCGGAAGATCGAATTCGGCGAAAGCCACCTTTCCGGTCTGGTCTACAACAGCGCGAATAATACCGACTTCCTCTTCCAGAATAATGAGCGAATCATTCCGGCAATCGTTTTTAAGTGCCAGCGACACAGCAGCACCTATTGTCGGATGGCCAGCAAATGCCATTTCTCCGTCCGGTTTAAAAATGCGCAAACGCGCCATATGTTTTTTGTCTTTTGGTGATTTCACAAAAACTGTTTCGGACAAATTGAATTCGCGAGCGATTGCCTGCATCTTCTGGTCTGTCAAACCATTGCAATCATGCACAATTGCCACAGGATTTCCTGAAAGAATCGTGTCACTGAATACGTCGAACACTTCGAAAAAACGACCTTTATGTGCCACAGTGACAAATCCCTCTTTGACTGGCCCCTCTTTGACTGGCCCCTCTTTGACTGGAGACCCGAATAGACGAACCTTCGCTTCATTATGCTTATGATAAAACAGGCAGGACTGTAAAGTTTGAATATGCCCGAAAAGAAAGGATGCAGCCTGGAAGACTGCATCCTTATTAGCGTTAAAATATCTCAAGTCAAAGACAAGCTGAAAAATGCCCCGCATAAAAAGGCGAGCGACTTGTCACCCGATTATTTGTTGTCGGTAGCCAATGTCAATTTGGAGACGCCGATAGCAATGTTGGCACCTTCATGAGCCTCGACACTCACCGGTTGCAAAGAGAATGCTTTATTATCGCCTACAAGGAGATTGGCACCACCACCGACACCGGCTGCAGCGTCCACACCAAGCCCCTCATATTTGCCAACGAGAATTCCGGTTTTATAAGCATTTTTGCTGGCGGCCAAAACCATCCAGGACATTTGCCCCGCACCGGCTTTGCCAATGTCTATTCCAAGCTGTTCAATCTTGCCGACATATTTATCGGTTTGTGCCCCTTTGTCGTTAGGCTGAAAAACGCAGGTCAGCTTTTCGGTGGCTTTAAAAATGTGCCCCTCTGCCCCTTGTCCGGTACAAACGAGCATACCGATGGTGACTTTATCGTCGGCTGATGCGCCATTGACACTCAAAAAAGCGCTTCCTGCAGCAAGACCGGCAATAACAAAATTTCTTAAAAAATGTGACATGACTGTGGTTCCTTCTCTACTAACTCATCCCAATTTGGCGTATATTATTGAAAATACAAGTCGTCGTCTCATAAGTTTTACAAAGTAGAATTGAATTCTTATTACTGTCGAAACGAAACGTGATGGCTTTATCGGCTTTGGCCGAAGTTTTTTGAATTTGAATGAGGAAATCCATGTCTTGCCGGTTAGCAAGTATTTTTATTACAACACTTTTTGTGTCATTCGCCTGCACGGTGAATGGCAATGCGGTTGAACTTAACAGTCCACTGGCACCCATAGCCCGTCCGCAAAATGCACCGCTTCCTCACGCCCATTATGGGGTACCAAAGCCGAACCGCAATTATAAACCGGAACAGACAAATCCCGGTGGCCCGACATATAAATTGGATACCGGTCCGGATATCAACCACCAACAATGGTGTAGCGATCGTTATAGAAGTTATCGTTCGTCTGATGACACTTATATCGACCGTGGTGGTGTGCGTCAGACCTGTAAGTCACCATTTCCGAAATAAATATTGTCGTTATGACTCTATGAGGCGGGGAAATTGCCATGGGCTGCGGTTTGCGGCTTTCTTCCCTATTTGAAATAGAAATTTTCTATTTCAACAAATATCAGACTTTTTATGCCTGATAAATTTTCAAAATATTGAAAATTATTGTTACCTGTTCCTTCATTGAAGCCTGTTCCGAAAGCCAATTGTCTTGTCTAACAAATGATGAAGGTGAAAAAATTCCATCGGCTCAAGCATCAAAGGATGATTTTCGTAAAATACGCGTTAACCGAGAAAAATCTACGTGAATTCTCTCGAACAACCGCTTGATCAAAGAAACCGGTCCTTGTCACTTTCTTAAAGGTTGTTGCGATAACGCCGGAAGGACCAGACGTAATTGCCATAAGCAATTGAACCTGCAAATCGAGTTTTCGCAAAATTTTATAAGAAGAAAGAGCCGGTATAACCGGCTCTTTCGTTAAGATTTTATAAAAACAAACCGCTTTGCTTAGTTGCGTGTTTTATCGACCAATGCATTGGCTTTAATCCACGGCATCATCCCGCGCAATTTTGCACCGATTTGTTCAAGCTGATGGCCGTCATTAATCCGGCGGATAGCTTTGAAGCGAACAGCGCCGGACTTATATTCCTGCATCCAGTTGGAGCAGAAGGTACCGTCCTGAATGTCTTTCAAAACACGCTTCATATTCGCCTTGACTTCATCCGTAATAATGCGCGGACCACTGACATATTCACCCCATTCGGCGGTGTTGGAAATCGAGTAGTTCATGTTGGCGATGCCGCCTTCATAGATAAGATCAACAATGAGCTTCATTTCGTGGCAGCATTCGAAATAGGCCATTTCCGGAGCATAACCGGCTTCAACCAGAGTTTCGAAGCCTGAACGGATAAGATTGACAAGACCACCGCAAAGAACAACTTGCTCGCCGAAGAGATCGGTTTCGGTCTCTTCCTTGAATGTTGTTTCGATAACGCCTGAACGGCCTGCGCCAATTCCACAAGCATAAGAGAGAGCAAGATCATGCGCGTTGCCTGTTGCATCGTGACCAACGGCAATGAGGCAAGGAACGCCACCACCACGTTGGTATTCGCTGCGCACTGTATGACCTGGACCTTTAGGAGCAATCATAATGACATCCACAGTCTTTTTCGGTTCGATCAGACCGAAGTGGATGTTCAGACCATGAGCAAATGCAATTGCCGCGCCATCGCGCAAATTGTTAGCAATCTGTTCTTTAAAAATGTCGGCCTGCAATTCATCAGGGGTAACCATCATAATGAGATCAGCCCATTTTGCAGCTTCGGCAACAGTCACAACCTCGAACCCGTCAGCCTGAGCTTTTTTTGCTGTTGCTGACCCCGGACGAAGAGCTACTTTAATCTCTTTTACACCGGAATCTTTCAGATTCAATGCATGGGCACGGCCTTGAGAACCATAGCCGATAACACCGACTTTTTTGGATTTTATCAAGTTAACATCTGCATCACGATCGTAATAAACACGCATGGAAAACTCCCTTAATTTTGTGTTTCATCTGTTTTTTTTCGCCCATAAAGAGCAAAAAATTGCCTGGTCGCTGTGCGCGCTTCACGAATGATTTCTTCATCATCCATGTGAAAGTCGTCGCCCAGCAATTTTCTTATTTGGACATCACGAACAACGAGCCCGAAAAATGTCCGGAACGCATTGTCAAGATTGTCCATTTGTAGAAGTCCGCAATCGCGACCGATTTCCAAAATTGGTTTCAAGCGACGCGCCATCGCAAACGGTCCGCGATAAAGGACGACATTTCCGAGATTGGATTTGCCCGTCCCTGCCTGACTGACGGCAAGCCGGTTAAGCGCGATCGATGTCGGCGAGGTCAGAACCATCAACCAGTCGCGTGCAAAATGTTCAAGGCTGTTGAAAAGCGTTTGTTCATCAACCGCTTCGCGACTGATCGGTACCGCACGAACTCTTGAAGCCTGCCATTCGACCATGGCTTCAAGAAATGCATTGCGATCACCGAACCACTTATAAAGTGTTTCCTTCGAGCAGCTTGCTGCTTTCGCAACTTTCGACATTGTCAACGCCAGATGGTCTTTGACGAGCACTTGCAGTGCTGCGTCAAGAACGTCCTTCTGACGATCTGTCAAATTATTGACCAGAGCATTTGTCGACTGTTGCATGTCTGCTGTTTTCATCTTTTTGCGTACCGTACCGTACGGTTCGTTACCATGCTACGAGAAATTGCCAATAGCAAGTAATATTTTCAGTAAAAATTTCTTTTTATTAGAAATCGAAATTTGTGGAACGGCTTTACCGGCTTTGTCACCTTTTTAGTTCATCAACAAAGCCGGCGGTTTGAACAGCAAGATTGCTTTTTTAAACACTAATCTCGCTCAAACTGTAATCTGGGTGCCAATTTCCACAACACGTCCGGTAGGAATCTGGAAATATTCGGTTGCGTCGGCCGCTGTTCTGGCAAGGAAAATATAGAATTTGTCCTGCCACATCGGCATATCGGATTTCGCTGCCGGTTTGATGGAACGACGGGACACAAAAAATGATGTGGTCATAATGTCGAATTTCCACCCCAATTTGCGACAAATTGCCAACGCCTTCGGAATATTCGGCTGCTCCATATAGCCGAATGTCAAAGTGACTTGCATAAAGCGTTCATTAAACTGGGAAACCCGTGCACGATCAACCGAAGATACACGTGGCGTCGAGGCGGTATTCACCGTCAATATAACGTTGTTTTCATGCAAAACTTTATAATGTTTAAGGCTATGCATCAAAGCACTGGGCGCGCTTTTCGGATCACTCGTTAAAAACACAGCCGTACCTGGCACGATGATCGGCGGTTTTTCGGCCATTTTGGTGACGATAAGATCAAGCGGCACTTCGGCTTTGCGGGTTTTTTTGAACAAATGCCGGCTACCACGAACCCAGGTCCACATAATCAGCACCACGCTGCAGGCAAGCCCGACGGACACCCATCCGCCATCATGGATTTTTATCAGATTGGCGCTGAAGAAAAGAAGATCAAGACACAGGAACGCAAGCGTCGGCAGAAGGCATAAAGCGAGCCGCCATTTCCAGATGCGCCTCATGACGATAAAAAGCAGCGATGTTGTGACGATCATATTGCCGGTAACAGAAATACCATATGCAGCTGCAAGGTTGGATGATCTTTCAAAACCTATCACCAGAAGAATAACGATAACCGCTAAAATAAGATTGATCCGCGGCATATAGATTTGGCCGAGATTTTTTTCCGAAGTGTGCAATATCTCAAGCCGAGGCAAAATATTGAGTTGCACAGCCTGACGTGCCATGGAAAAAGCACCGGTTATCACCGCCTGAGCCGCGATCACTGTCGCCATCGTTGCCAGAATAATCATCGGTATAAGTGCCCATTCGGGCAGCATCTGATAGAACGGATTGATCGTATTGCGCCCGTGGGAAAGGATAAATGCACCCTGCCCCAGATAGTTGAGCACAAGACAAGGAAACACAATCCACAGCCATGCTGCAACAATCGGACGACGGCCGAAATGACCAAGGTCTGCATAAAGCGCTTCAGCACCGGTCACCGCCAGAAACACTGCGCCGACGGCTGCAAATGAAGTTGCAGGATTGCTGACAACATAGGAAATAGCATAGCCTGGAAACAATGATTTCAAAATCGTCAGATCATCAAAGATGTGGAAGAGACCGAACCCGCCAAGAGCCAGAAACCAGATCAATGTTATCGGACCAAAAACAATTGCAACCTTTCCTGTTCCAAACTTTTGGACAGCAAAAAGTGCCACCAGAATGATGAGTGTCAGCGGCACAACAAAGGGCTCGAGGTCGGGCGCCACAACTTCCATACCTTCAACAGCCGAAAGCACCGAAACAGCCGGAGTAATGACGGCGTCGCCAAAAAACAGCGATGCGCCGAGTATACCTATCCCCAGAGCCCAGCCACCTTTCTTTCGGAAAGTCGAGCGTGCAAGCGCCATCAAAGATAAAATCCCGCCCTCGCCGTTATTGTCGGCACGCAAGACGAAAACAACATATTTGATTGTAACGATAAGCAGTAACGCCCAGAAGATAAGAGAGATAACGCCATAGACGTCGAATTTCAAAATATCATGATTGCCTGCACCTGCGTGCAAGGCCTCGCGGAACGCGTAAATCGGACTTGTACCGATGTCACCATAGACAACACCTATGGCGCCGATCAACAGAAGCAAAAAGCTTTCTTTGGAATGGTCATTGCTTTCATCAGCTGGCGTAGAATCGTCGGTCACAAGGTCGATATCTTGAGGGTCCGCCATGGCGCAATCCTTTCAGCCGAAAGTATTCATTGTTGAAGAAATAGAAAAACGGAGGAAAAATTACCTGCCTTATATAGTCTTAAATTAGTGCCGCAACGGACGGTTAAACAGTTAATGCCCGTTTGAACCTTATAACGGTATTTCTCATACCGTGTTCCAAAGCATCTGCTATAAGCCCGTGACCGATTGAGACTTCATAAAGCCACGGCACACATTTTACAATAGGGGGAAGATTGGGCACTGTCAGATCATGTCCGGCATTGACAAGGAGTCCCAGTTGTTTTGCCTTTTCGGCAACGATAGTAACCGCTTCAAGCGCTTGCAACTGCTTTTTGTCGCTGTCATAAGCGTCGCCATAGGGGCCGGTGTAAATTTCAACACCATCAGCACCGAGCTTTTTTGCTTCTTCAAGCCCGTCGAGAACCGGACTTACAAACAGAATAACGCGGATGGAACGATCCTTCAGCCGTTTGATAATCGGAGCTAAAAAAGTGCTCTGTTGACTAAAATTCCATCCATGGTCCGACGTTGATTGCTTGGGAGAATCAGGAACCAATGTTATCTGGTTGGCATAAGTTTCTGCCATATCAAGAAATGTTGGGTCGGGGTAACCTTCAATATTGAATTCCCGATTTGGAAATTCATCATCAATAAGGCGGCGGATGTCGGGAAGATCGCTAAATCTTATATGTCGTTGATCGGGCCGCGGGTGCACTGTAATACCGTCTGCCCCCGCATCAAGTGCAATGCGCCCCATGCCTACGACATTTGGCCAGGGCAAATTCCGACGATTGCGTAAAACCGCGATAGCGTTAAGATTAACCGATAGCTTTATTGTCATCGACCACACCTATAAATTCCGCTTCAAATCGTTCTTATGACTATTTGAAACGCTACATTAATTTTCTACATATAACTTAATTGCGCTTCAAGGAAGGGGAAAAGCATGTTGCCTGAAGATACACTATCCGTTGTCTCCAAAATCAAAACAGATCGCGCCGGTGCTATTGCATTTTCGATCAATGGCGTGCTTGCGTCTTCGGATGTTGAAAATCTCTATGGCCTTTTCGAAGCTGAAGCGGAAGGGCAAGATCATATCGATATGATTGTTATCTTCAAAGAATATGACGGTATTGATTGGGAAAGTCTGTTTAATGAGGATACCGCAAAAATCAGGGCCGAAGCTTTTAAAAAATTGAACCGCTATGCCATCGTCGGAGGGCCCGAATGGCTTAATCTTGCTGTCGAATTTTTCAGGCCTTTCGGGCGTGTCGAAACCAAATGGTTTTCTTTGAACGATATTGACGAAGGTTGGAAATATATCGGAGCGCGACCTGCCGAATAAAAATCACTGCTAAAATTATCGAAGACATTGAAACTTCGAGTTTTCAGGACAAGAATTCTTTTTGGATTTTCAGCTATATCCGTCTTCTACTTTCCGATATGCACTTCATCATTTTATCAAAGCCGCAATGAGTAGTCCTTATCCATTGGAATAGCCGTCATTGGCGGAGTGTTTGGAAAAACTTCCCGGGTTTGATAGTAATTTTATAAACAAAGCAGTCAAATCATCAATTGCCACCAGTCATGAACAAAATGGTGGCGAAAGTTGTTTTTATTGTACAATTTCGTTTTTGTTTATTGAAACACCCAACCTTGAATATCAGGCCAAAAATCCGGCACAGTCCTCTCCTCTTGTCTTCAGCTTTTTCGCGTCTTTAGCTTCTCTTCATCACCCCGACGGAAACGGCAAAAGTAGCGCTAAACTTCCGAGACATGGTGGCGTTATGCAATTATCCTCAGTTTATCATCAGGCAGCAATTTGCTTTTATCCCGAACAAAAGTTCGGATTAACACGAGAAAGTTGACTGTTTGGCATTCTATTTTGAAATAAAACGGGATTCTCCCAATTGGTAAAAAACATTTGAATCAAAAATTGAGGATATCAGCTTAACCTATGGTGATTTCATTGTTTTTCCCCCGATTTTTAATTATTTTATTGACTGAAAATGCTGTTATTTGCTGAAATAAACTTGCGAAGCAATGGTCACTTGGCATATGAATTGCAGGACTTTATGGAAAAGGTCGGTCGGGAGGTAGCCGAGGAGCTGCTGGAACCATTTAAAAGTGGTGCGGTCGATCAGAGGGAGGCTTCATGGCTTACAAAATTGAACAAATGACACAACCACATCCTCGTCGTGCGTTATACAAAGTACTTTATGTGCAGGTGATATTCGCGATTATCTGTGGTATTTTGCTCGGATATTTTTATCCTGATGTCGGTGCATCGTTGAAGCCGCTTGGTGATGCCTTCATCAAACTGGTTAAAATGATTATCGCACCGGTTATCTTTTTGACCATTGTAAGCGGTATTGCCGGTATGAGCGACTTGAAAAAAGTCGGTCGGGTTGCAGGCAAATGCATGCTTTATTTCATTACATTTTCAACACTGGCGCTTATCATCGGCCTCATTATCGGAAATGTGCTGCAACCGGGAGCGGGAATGCATATTGACCCTGCTTCACTCGATGCAGCTTCGGTCAAAGTTTACGCCGAAAAAGCCCATGATGCATCCATAGTCAAATTCCTGATGAACATCATTCCTTCAACAGTGGTTTCTGCTTTCGCCGAGGGTGATATCCTTCAGGTATTGTTTTTTTCCATATTGTTCGGTATCGCTTTGGGATCCGTTGGCGAACGTGGCCGCCCCATTCTGGATTTCATCCATGCTCTTTCCACACCAATTTTTAAATTGGTTGCCATTCTCATGAAAGCCGCCCCGATTGGTGCTTTTGGTGCAATGGCCTTCACAATCGGTAAATATGGTATCGGCTCTGTCATCAATCTGTTCTATCTGGTTGCAACATTCTACCTGACATCTATTCTGTTTGTCGTTGTCGTTCTTGGTGCTGTCTGCCGCTATAACGGCGTGTCGATTTTCAGAGTTGTCCGCTATATCAAAGACGAGCTGCTATTGGTTCTCGGCACATCGTCTTCAGAAGCTGCTTTGCCGACATTGATGGAAAAAATGGAAAAGGCAGGCGCCAAGAAATCGGTTGTCGGGCTTGTTATTCCGACAGGCTATTCCTTCAACCTTGATGGAACCAATATTTATATGACATTGGCAACATTGTTTATCGCCCAAGCTTTGGACATCAACCTTACGCTTGAACACCAGTTGCTTATTCTGATTGTTGCAATGATTTCATCAAAGGGAGCCGCCGGTGTCACCGGAGCAGGCTTCATCACACTTGCCGCTACACTTGGTGCGGTTCCCGCTATTCCTGTCGCGGGCATGGCAATCATATTGGGTATTGACCGCTTCATGTCGGAATGCCGTGCATTGACCAATCTCGTCGGCAATGCGGTAGCCTGTATCGTCGTTGCCCGTTGGGAAAACGAGCTTGATACGGTTCAACTTCATAAAGTACTGGGTGGTCATGAACACCAACACGGACATCACCATGTTGAAGAAGCAAAAAGTGAAGAAGCCCGGTAAAAGCACTTCCTGCTGAATTAGGAAAAGCCCCTCTTTCGAGGGGCTTTTTTATGACCGTATGAATCCCGATAGCTAAATTTTTTAGAATCGGATCGCCACAAAATCGGACTGAACGATGTTGTTCCAGAACACGGAATTCCACCCATCCAAGTTTTAATAAACAGGCTGCCTCCTTCGCCTTTCCACCAAATCTCATAATCTTCTTGTTCCTCGCGCAAAGGAGGAATTAGACACTCAGCGAGATTGGACGTGAAACCGGCCATTTCCTTTGCCCGGGCAAACGGGTTTATCGGCAACAAAAAAGTATAATATCATCCGATTTTCATACGACTGTTTTTCAATGAAACGACAATTAATTACCATTTCTTGACTGCTTGGTTGTTTTTGTCTCTTGCGCAAATTGTTCGAGGGCTCTTTTCTACACATTGCGGCGCCATCGGTTATAGCCATTTCCGCGGCATCGTGTATTTGCAAGTTAAACGGCAATCTCTTGTCATACCGCTTGACTGCTACTTCATCCGCATTTGCATCATATATTTATTTGCCCCAAGTGGTTGAGCATGAAGCCGGTTTTCCTGCCATGAATGAGGAGCGACCTTTTAACATTTTTTATCTCTCGGCAAACAATGATTCTTCATTATTTTTCATCCGGAATAATGAAAATTCAAAAGCCCGACCAGCTAACCGAACGCCTGTATCGTTATTTGAAACGGGCTGCGAAAAAGTTGGACACCCCCCTTTTCTATGAGAGCCATTTTGCCTATATTGGCGGTGCTGGCTTGCCAGCTATGGTAATAAATGGACAGTGTAATAAACCCATTGGACCCGGGGGCGGTACCCGGCGCCTCCACCACAACCAAAACAGCTTTCATTATTCTGGTTGTTTTTGTTATGAAGGGGGCGAAATAGGATCGACAAGGGCGTAAAGATTGCTCTTTTACCCGGCATTGTACCACCGTTATCGGGCTACTTAAGTAGTTGCAAATGACAACTATGCGGAAGCTCGTCTCGCTGCTTAATTGCGGCGCGAACGCTTCAAATTAAGTCTTGGACCTTCGCCGGTCCAAGCGGGGTTCGGAGGCACCTGGCAACAGAAGCCTTCACTTCTTTTGTTCAGCAGCATTCTGTTTAAAAACTATCGAGTCATTCAATTTTGAAAGTTCAAGTTTGAAACTTTGGCTTCAATTTGTCTTTTCTCCGAAAGCCATAGCGGTCATTTCATCAAGTTTGAGACCGAAGCTTGTGATCAATCGAAGGTCAAGAAAATTTTTGAGGAGATTTTGGTTGCCTCATTGCATTACAATTGGCTACATTGCATTAAGGATGTGTGCCAAGTTTGGTTAAAACACATCGCAGAAGGAACAGGTTTTCGATGGTTCATGATCAGATCCGTTATGACATTCTCGTTCAGGACGCTTTACGTAGTGTTATCCGTAAAGTTTTGTCCGAGGTAGCAAAAGCCGGCCTTCCGGGTGACCATCATTTTTTCATTACCTTTTTTACAAATGCACCGGGGGTAAAAATTTCATCACGCTTGAAAGAGCGCTATCCGGAACAGATGACAATTGTTTTGCAGCATCAGTTCTGGGATTTGAATGTTTCAGATACCGGTTTTGAAGTAAGCCTCTCGTTTGGTGACGTTCCCGAACGTCTTGTCATTCCATTTTCTGCCGTTCAGGTTTTTTATGATCCGACGGCGGCATTCGAAGCTGCGTTCGATCTTGCATCCGATATGCCGAAAAGTGACAATGATAGCCCCGATGTGAAAACAATAACGGAAGAAAAAGAAGGTGGTGAACTTGCCATTCTTGCCGATAAAAAGGGCAAGAAAAAAACTTCCGGCAAAATAAAAGCACACGAAAAAGCCGTTGATGGCGATGATAAGTCGAGTGCAGAAGAAAAAAAGCCTTCCGCCGATGTTGTCTCGCTTGATGCCTTCCGGAAGAAATAAGGCGGTTTTAATGGCTGAAGTTGTCAATTTGCGGCAGTTTCGCAAACAAAAGAAACGTCTGAACAACGAAAAGGAAGCAGAAGAGAATCGGGTTTTATTCGGCCGTACAAAAATCGAGCGTGCATTTGATAAACGACAAAAACAAAAAACCGAAAGCTTTCTTGATATAAGGAAAATTCCTCACGACAAAGATCAAGGATGATATGCCCTCGTCAATCGGAACCATTGACTGGCAGAAAGCGCAGGCAAAGAAAATTTCTGTTCGCATTGATGGTCATGCAACAAGTATATCACTTGAGCAGGCCTATATTGATATTCTGCTGCAAGAAGCCAACAAACTTGAACTTTCTTTTGCTAGCCTCGTAACTTTGATCGACGAGACACGACCTTGCGAAATCAATCTTTCAGCTGCGTTGCGCCTGCTTGCCCTGAAGCTTGCAAAAAATATTTGAAGCACCCCGCAAACAGGTTTTTTAAAATCAGTAATGCGGGTTCATTTTAAAATACTATCGTCTAACGCCGCTTAACGCGAAATTTCCGCCTGCCCGCCTATTCTTTCATTTCTTGACGTAAGCTTGAAACTTGTAAGCCAATGTGCGCTTTCCTGACTTATGTTGGACCGCGCCTTAGAAAAGCACCGATTCTGAAGTTATCCCGAAGACATGTGCTATTTTTGTCCGAATTTGACAATAATGGTTACTTCCTGCTTTTTGTCGTTTATATTTCTAACCGATTTGAACAAACGGACTTGATAGAAGAGAGCCAACCGTCTAACTCAACGCTATGGAACATTTTGCCGATTCAGACAGCGCTTTGCCGCCTTTGAAAGACCCACAATTTTTAACCGAATTTGTGGCTCTGATGGTTTTAAAGCGCGATGTTTTTTCGGAAACGCGGGTCGGCTATTTTGCTGATGATCCGCATAAACGCGTTATCCGCCGCATTGTCACTGCTGCGCCAAAATGGTCTCGCCCGCTTGCCTGGATATTGGCAAGAAGAGAAATACGGGCATTGAAGAAAGTCCGCGGGCTTGAAGGCGTGCCACAGCTTATTGCCGTTGATAAAGACGGGCTTTATCGCTCGTGGAGTGAAGGAACACCACTACATCTGGCGCGCCCGAACAAACCCGAATTTTATTTGAGTGCATTTAAAATACTTCGCAATTTGCGCCGCATGGGCATTACCCATAACGACCTTGCAAAGCCGCAAAACTGGCTGATGACAAGCGACGGAAAAGCCTCGATTATCGATTTCCAGTTGGCAAGTGTGCATAAACACCGCGGTGCCCTTTACCGCTATTTTGCCTATGAGGATTTTCGTCATCTTATAAAGCAAAAAAGAAGTTTTGCGCCGGAACTTATGACGCCAACAGAAAGGCGGATATTAAAAAACCGCTCCTGGCCGTCGCGTCTTTGGTTGGCAACAGGCAAGCGTGTCTATAATTTTATCACCAAAGACATGTTCAAATGGTCGGATGGTGACGGAACAGGCGACCGCGTTCAACATCAAGGGCCGGTCATTCGCAATCTTTTGAAAAATAATCCGGATATTGGCGATATCGCCATTGCAACCTATTCGCTTCCCGCAAAAGGTGTCGGGCTTTATGTTTTTGTTGAATCCGACAAGCTTGATGAAAAAGCCGTTCGCAATCTTCTGAAAGACCAGAAAATCGAGTCCCTTCAAGTCGTGCATCAATTGCCGAGGCGTAAAGACGGGTCAATTCGCTATGATATTATAAAACTCGTTGCCATGAACGAGCTCAATGATCTTGTCGCTTTGATCAAACGCGAACCGGACTTGAAACCGGTTGTTGCTCCAATCATAGACAACCGGAAGAATTTGACCGACCGGCGCGTCTATCAATATGAAGCACAACGCAAAAAAAAGTGATTTTGCAATCGTTTTCGTGTAAAAGCTTATATTCTGGCCTAGAAGAAAATATCTTGAACCATTAGATTGGTGATGATGACCGATTTTCCTGACGATATACCGTTTTTTGATGATGAGCCGAAAAAGCCAACGCCGCAATCTTCTGCGCGCGAGGAAGCTCCTAATGGTCAAGCTAGTTTGGCTGAACGCGCCATGGCTGCGCGCCGTAATGCCGATGTTGACGCCGACTATCTTAAAAAACTCAATCCCGAGCAGCGCCTTGCCGTAACAACGACGGAAGGTCCTGTTCTGGTTCTGGCTGGTGCCGGCACCGGAAAGACGCGGGTTCTTACCACACGCATTGCCCATATTTTGCGGCTTGGTCTTGCTTATCCTAGCCAGATTCTGGCGGTCACATTCACCAATAAAGCCGCACGTGAAATGAAGAATCGTATTGGAGAACTGGTTGGCGGAGCGGTTGAAGGTATGCCGTGGCTTGGCACGTTCCACTCGATCGGTGTCAAAATTCTTCGCCGTCATGCAGAGCTTGTCGGCCTCAACAGCAATTTCACCATTCTTGATACGGATGATGTGATAAGGCTTATCAAACAGCTCATTCAGGCTGAAGGGCTTGACGACAAAAGGTGGCCCGCGCGCACTTTTGCCAATATGATTGATGGTTGGAAAAACCATGGCCTTGCGCCTGACCAGATACCGGAAGGTGATGCCCGCTCATTCGGCAACGGCAAAGGACGCGAGCTTTACCGCGCCTATCAGGAACGTTTGCAAACGCTGAATGCGTGTGATTTCGGCGATTTGTTGATGCATCCCATCCATATTTTTCAGAAAAACGCTGATGTTTTGCGCGAATATCATAAAAAATTCCGCTATATTCTGGTCGACGAATATCAAGATACCAATACTGCACAATATTTGTGGTTGAGACTATTGGCACAGCGCCCTGCCGGACAAACTGTCAATCTTTGTTGTGTCGGAGATGACGACCAATCCATTTACGGTTGGCGCGGCGCAGAAATTGATAATATTTTGCGTTTTGAAAAAGATTTTCCCGGTGCAACTGTCATCCGTCTTGAACGCAATTACCGCTCGACTTCGCATATTCTGGGGGCTGCATCCTATCTCATTGCCCATAATGAAGGCCGGTTGGGAAAAACGCTTTTTACCGATAACAAAACGGAAAATGATCAGAAAGTCAAAGTCCATGCCGCGTGGGATTCGGAAGAAGAAGCGCGTGCTATTGGCGAGGAAATCGAACAATTACAACATCAAGGCCTTGCTTTGAATGACATTGCCATTCTTGTTCGCGCATCATTCCAGATGCGTGAGTTTGAAGACCGGTTTGTCACATTGGGGCTTAATTACCGCGTCATCGGTGGCCCGCGTTTTTATGAGCGGCAGGAAATTCGCGATGCACTTGCCTATTTCCGTGTTGTTGCACAACCCTCGGATGATCTTGCATTCGAGCGTATTATCAACACGCCCAAACGCGGCCTTGGCGAAGCAACTGTTCGTCAAATCCATGATACCGCCCGCGCCCGCAACGAGCCTATGCTCAAAGCCTCTCAGGAAATGGTGGAAACCGATGAACTGAAGCCGAAGCCCAGAAGCTCATTAAGAAAGCTTGTCGAAGATTTCCGCCGCTGGCAGAATATGCTTGATAATACCCCTCATACGGAGCTTGCGGAAACTATTCTGGATGAATCGGGCTATACTGCCATGTGGCAGGCCGATCGTTCTGCCGAAGCTCCGGGGCGCCTTGAAAACCTGAAAGAGCTTATCCATTCCATGGAAGATTTTGAAAGTTTGAGAAGTTTTCTCGAACATGTCTCTTTGGTCATGGATACAGAAAAGAACGAAGACATGGACGCAGTCAACATCATGACGCTGCATTCGGCCAAGGGGCTGGAATTCAACACGGTATTCCTGCCTGGATGGGAAGAAGGGCTGTTTCCCCATCAACGTTCGCTTGATGAAGGCGGGCGTGCTGGGCTTGAAGAAGAGCGGCGCCTCGCTTATGTCGGTCTTACACGTGCAAAGGAAAACCTTCACATCTGGTTTGTTTCAAACCGGCGTATTCACGGGTTGTGGCAAACGACGATACCATCCCGTTTTCTTGATGAACTGCCCAACGAACATGTTGAAGTTGCGGAAGTTGAAACGTCCTATGGCGGTTATGGGCAATCTCGCTTTGACCGACAGGAACCGTTCCAGAATAATTATTCAACACCTGGTTGGCAAAGAGCCAAAAAGAATGCAACCGACGCGACACGCACCAATTGGGGTAATCGTTCGGGCGCCAATGTTGAACGCATCGGTTATGGGGAAGTTGATTCCGGCTATGGTGCAGGACGGGCAGCGCGTTCGAAAACCATAGAAGGCGAGCTTGTCGCCAAATCGGTTTCCGACAAACCGTCCGAATTCAGCGTGGGTGACAGGGTTTTTCATATCAAATTCGGAAATGGCAATGTCGCAGCGATTGACGGAAACAAACTCACAATCGCTTTTGACAAAGCAGGCGAAAAGCGCGTACTCGACAGTTTTGTCAAAAAAGTATGAATATCTTTTGCTTGGCCGTAATCATCCGGTTTTGCTGCAACTTCCATAAAATTTAAAAAGGCAGAAAATAAATCAATTTTCTGCCTTTTATTTTATCAAATTGGTAAAGCGATTATTTAATGAAATTGTGAATGAGGAGATCGGTTACATCTTTCACACGTCCCTGCATAATCGCCTTGGTACCATAAAGTGCCATTCCGGAAACTTCGCCGGCCGTTACCTTTGGCGGCATAACCAGTTCATATCCGCTGGTTTTGACATCTAGAAGTGCCGGACCTTTGGCACTCAAAAAGGCTTTGACAGAGCTTTCAAGCTCTTCCGGCTTGTCAACTTTCCAACCTTTTATGCCAATCGATTCGGCGAGTTTTGCAAAATCGGGATTTTGTAAATCGGTATAATGATCAACCAGTCCTTCAACCTTTTGTTCAAGTTCAACGAAGTTGAGTGATGAATTATTGAAAACTACAATCTTGACGTCGATCTTTTCCTGAACAACAGTCAAAAGTTCGCCCATCAACATGGCAAGGCCGCCATCGCCCGAAAGCGAAATAACTTGCCTGTTTTTATAGGCTTTTTTGAAGCCGATAGCCTGCGGCAAAGCATTTGCCATTGTTCCATGGGAAAGACTGGCAAGCGTTCTCCTCTTGCCATTTGTTTTGAAATGGCGGAGTAACCAAACCATTGGCGAACCGCAGTCACCTGTAACCAGCGCATCATCATCGGCATATTGATTGATAAGCGATACCAGATATTGCGGATGAATAATCGATTTTGAAACAACGGTTTCCTTCGCTTCAGCTTTTTCGGCTTCGGCTTTGGTTTTCAGACACTGGTCGAGAAAACCGGTATCTTTTTTTTCGTCAACATATTTCAAAAGTGCTGCCGCTGTCGATTTGACATCCCCGATCAACCCCATATTGACAGGATGACGACGGCCCAAATGGGTTCCATCCTCATCTACCTGAATAATCGTCGCTTTGTCCGGATAAAATTGCGTATAAGCGAAATCGGTACCAAGCAGAAGCAAAGTATCGCAATGTTCAACCATGTCAAAACCGGGCTTTCCGCCCAACATGCCGTTCATTCCCATATTATACGGGTTGTCATATTCGATGAAATCTTTCGATTTTGACGAATGTCCAATTGGTGCTTTCAACTTTGCCGCAAGAGCGACCACCTCATCATGAGCACCTTTGACACCCGAACCGACATAGATTGCAACTTTTTTGCCCTTGTTCAAATGGGATGCAACTTGTTCAAGTTCGCTATCGGAAGGGCGAATAACCGGATTCGGCCGATGAACGCTATATTGCGTGATATGGCTTACTGTTTGCATGGAAACATTAACCGGCAGAATAATGACAGCAACACCCCTTTTCGTCAGCGCTGCCTGACAAGCTTCAACCGTTATGCGTTGGGCTTCCTCCGGATTTAAAATTTGCTCGCAAAATACCGAGCAATGTGAATAGAGTGCGGGAAAATCGACTTCCTGCGGCCATTCACTGCCGATAACTTCGGTCGAAAGCTGGCTTGCTATGGCCACAACCGGAGCGCGATTGCGATTTGATTCATAAATTCCGTTGATAAGATGCAAGCTCCCCGGCCCGCAAGAGCCTGCGCATGCACTCAATTCGCCAGTCAAATAAGCTTCTCCTCCTGCTGCCAAAGCAGCAGCTTCTTCGTGGCGTGTATGGACCCACTCGATTTTCGAGCGATATATCGCATCGGTGATATAGTTAAGTGTATCACCGACAATGCCGTAACAATGTTTCACACCGGCTTTTTGCAGTGTCTCTACGATAATCTCGCCAACACGTTTAGAAGACATTTTCAATTTCCTTTCAAAATTGAAGTACAAAATAACTATTGAAAGAAACAACGAGAAATTGAAAATAAAATTCGTGTTATCGCGTGTCTTTGATGATTTTTTCTACTCTCAGACAAGCTTTTTCCACTTTGCGATAAATTCTTCAGCCGAGAGTTGTTGCATATCGGGTATTGCTTCATAAAGTGTGTTCAGCGGCCAATTCCACCAACAAAGGTCAAGAAGCGCCTGAATAATGTAGTCGGGAAATCTCATTCTTATTCGCTTTGCCGGAATGCCGCCGACAATCTCGTAAGGAATGACATCTTTGGTTACAACAGCATTGGCACCGATCACCGCGCCATGACCGATGGTAATTCCCGGCATCACCACCGCCCCATGACCGATCCAGACATCATGGCCCACGGTTACCCGTTTATTATGCCGCCTTTCGCGAAAAGCGCTATCGAGTGTCATGAAACGAAAATATTCATTCGGCCGGTAAGTCATCTTATGCATGCTTACCCGTTCCATCGGATGTTCAAGGGCATTGAGCCGGACATTCGAAGCAATAGAACAAAAACGGCCGACATCGGTGTATATTGCTTCACCATTGCGTTCGAAATAGCTGAAATCTCCAACCGTTACATCACGTAAGAGAACCCGTTCACCGATTTCGGAAAAACGTCCAAGTTTACAACCGTGGAGTTTGGCTGTTGAATGGATGCGCGGCGCACTATCCTGAAAGCGTTGGTCTGTTGGCGATATGCTCATGATAATCCGGTATATTGAATGATGAATTACCATAAAACGCGGTTAGGAGAAGTGCAATCCCGACTATTTGGCCGAAGCTTTCCGACAATTATAATTTAAATTCCGCTTTTCATTGCAGTATCGTTTTCATACCGATATATTTTAAAATATCATCCTCAGGGGTCACACCAGTGGCTTTTATGACGGTGCATCAAGCTCAAGGGATTTTGGCAATGATGAGTGAAACCAAAAGTACTGTTAAAAGTGTTTTTTACATTGTTTTATTGGTTGCGGTTTTTATGGCATTCATATTTGGTTGGCAAACCTTCGTCAGTCCGCCACTCGGTGAGGATTTCAGCCTTACCGATTCCAATGGAAAAACCGTTACGCAGGTTGAACTTCGCGAAAAGCCGTCAGCGATATTTTTCGGTTACACAATGTGTCCGGATATTTGCCCGACAACGTTGATGAGTATGACCAATTGGATAAAAGAATTGGGACCGGACGCGGATAACATCAATATCTGGTTTATCACGGTGGATCCCGAGCGGGATACTCCGGAAGTTCTTCACGATTATTTATCGAATTTTACCGACAAGGTTGTTGGCATAAGTGGTGATCCCGCAAAAGTCCACGAACTGGTATCATCTTTCAATATTGCGGCTGAAAAAGTACCCGGTGAGAATGGCGATTATACCTACGACCACACAGCGGCAATTCTTCTCACCAAGAAAGGCGGCCAATTTGCCGGCGTAATCCCTTATAGCGTGGAAGAAAACAGAAATGAATTGAAAGACCAGATTGCTATAGAGCGTCTCAAGAGTCTGGCAAAACAATAAAAGACATAAGGACAAAAATTTTGGGACAGATCCGCCTACATTATAAATCGCCGAAACGCGAAGCCGAAAAACAATATGAACTTCTCGATCACGCCTTCGAGGATGATGCCTTTCCCCTTGCGATAACCGAAATAGACGAGGCCAATGGAATTTATGAAGTTTCGCTCTATGTGGATGAAGCGCAAAAGAATTCGGTACTTCCCCGCTTTGCACAAGTTTTGGGCGTCAATGGAAACAAGATAGAAATAGAAATACTTCCGGATATTGACTGGGTAAGCCATAGTCTTGAAGGACTTAATCCTGTTCGCGCGGGGCGTTTCTTTGTTCATGGCAGCCATGACCGAGACAAGGTGAAACCGGGTGATCTTGCAATCGAAATCGATGCCGGTCAAGCTTTTGGCACCGGCCACCATGGAACGACAGTCGGCTGCCTTGAACTTATCGCCGACGTTATGGAACATGAAAAACCGCAAAATGCACTTGATCTTGGAACGGGGAGCGGAATTCTGGCAATCGGTATTGCTTTGATCAAACCGATCAGAATTCTGGCAACCGATATTGACCCGATTGCGATCAAAGTTGCGAAAGAAAATTTTGCTTTAAACGGTGTCGCCAAAACAATAACAGCCATCACGGCTACCGGCCTTGATGATGAAGAGATTAAAAAGCGCTCACCCTTTGATCTCATTGTTGCAAATATTCTCGCCAATCCCCTGATTGAACTTGCGCCACAAATGGTTCCTGCGCTTAAAAAAGGTGGTTCCATTGTGCTTTCAGGCATTTTGGAAGAGCAGCATGACCGCGTGGTCAAGGCCTTCGAGGCGGAAGGCGCGAAATACATCAAAACCTTGCATCATGAAGGCTGGGTTGCCATTCATTTGAAATAAGTGACGATCAAATAAAATTGGTGGCCAATAAACAATCGGACATTTGGCCATTTCACAAAAATAACAGGTGATAGAATTGCCCGATCATAGCGATCATAATTCTTTCACCGACTAGACAATCAGAGGCGATTTTATGTTTCAATCATTTGAAATTGCAACAAATCCCGATAACGCTAGACCGCGTGTTTCCGCGCTACGCAAGGAAATGGAAAAACTCGGGCTTGATGGCTATCTGGTGCCAAGAGCGGACGAGCATCAGGGGGAATATGTGCCTCCCCATGCGCAGCGGCTGCAATGGCTCACCGGTTTTACCGGCTCGGCCGGTGTTGCACTGATTTTGAAGGATAAAGCGGTTATTTTCGTTGACGGGCGCTACACTTTGCAGGTGCGCAACCAGACAGACGGAAAAATATTCACTTATGCCGATCTCGTTTCCTGCCCACCTTCCCTTTGGCTTGAACAAAATACCAAAGGTTTGAATATCGGCTTTGATCCCTGGCTTCATACTGTCAACGGCGTCAAGGCCTTGAAGAAAGCTGTTGAGGAAAAGGTACATGGCAAACTTGTCGGCACGGACAAAAATCTCGTCGATCTCATCTGGCATGACCAACCGGAACCGCCGCTGACGCCGGTCACGATCCAGCCCCTCGACTATGCTGGCGTTCCAGCCGATAAAAAGCTTGAATTGATGGCAGAGAGCTTGAAAAAAGACGGTTGCGATCTCGTTATATTGACAGACCCCTCGTCGATTGCATGGGTTTTCAATATCCGCGGCAATGACGTTTCCAATACACCTTTTTCCTTGTCGTTCGCTATTCTTCGGGCAAAAGGCCGGCCGTCATTATTTATCGACCAGCGAAAGCTTGGAGAAAATGAAAAGCAATATCTAGCCCGTTATGTCGACATTTTCGAACCTTCCGCATTAATCGGCGAAATCACAAAAGAGGCGCAGTCGAAAACTTGCTTTTCACTTGATGGGCAACTTTCAGCCGAGAAATTGCGTCAGGTGATTGTCGATCATGGCGGTATAATTAAGGATTTGCGCGATCCGGCACGTTTGCCGCGCGCAATCAAAAACGAGGCTGAGCTTAAAGGAAGCCGCCAGGCCCATGCGCGCGATGGTGTGGCTCTCTGCCGGTTTTTCTCTTGGCTTTCACGACAGAAACCCGCCACAGTGGACGAGATTTCGGCAGCGACGAAACTTGAGAGTTTTCGTGCCGACACTGCCTTGAAGATGGGTTCAAAACTCGAAGACCTGTCATTTGATACGATTTCGGGAAGTGGTAGCGATGGTGCTATTATCCATTATCGGGTTAATACTGCAACCAACCGGCCGCTCAATGAAGGCGAGCTTTATCTCGTTGATTCCGGTGCGCAATATCGTGATGGCACAACCGATGTCACCCGCACCGTTGCAATCGGCCATGCAGACTCGGAAGAAAAACGGTGTTTCACACTCGTTCTCAAAGGTATGATCGACCTTTCCTCGGCGCGTTTTCCGAAAGGCACACGTGGGCAGGATGTTGATGTTCTGGCGCGTATCGCTTTATGGAAAGCCGGACTGGATTTTGCCCATGGCACGGGACACGGCGTCGGCTCCTATCTTGCTGTTCATGAGGGGCCGCAAACCATTTCAAAACGTGGTGGGCAAGAACTTTTACCTGGAATGATTGTTTCCAATGAACCGGGCTATTATCGCGAAGGTGCATTCGGCATCCGCATAGAAAACCTGCTTGTTGTCAAACCGGCCGAACCTGTCAAGGGTGGCGATATTGATATGCTCGGTTTCGAGACTCTCACTCTCTGCCCGATCGACCGTAACCTTATTGCCGTTGATATGCTGACGAATGAGGAACGCGAATGGCTAAACGCCTATCATGCCCGTGTCATGAAAGAAAACGCACCACACCTTGATGAGGTTGATCGCAAATGGCTTGAGGCAGCAACGCAACCTCTATGAAATTGAAATAAAACGCGAAAGAAAAATCTTTCGCGTTTTTCATTCCGCAAGTTTGGTCACTTGTCACTGCACAATAACCTTTCAGCAACTACCGTAGCCTATAAAGACTAAAGGTGGTCTTCAGAGATGGACTATGCTTACAAGACCAAAACGCAAGAACGAGTGAGGCAAAACGTTTGGCCTCCTCGCAAAAGCGGCGCCAACGAACGTAAATATAAACCACATATCATAAATGATTTTGAGTACGGGTATAAATCGCTATATCCTTGCAAAAGAATTGAACGCTTTCACCAATCCGACGTGGCAAAGGCTCCAATGCGGCACTCAGCAGAGCGCAGACGATAAAGGTGAAATATCGGGCGATGAATATCCCGAAATTGCGGCTCATTTTTGCCTTATAACCGCCAGCCCGCTTCATAACTCGACGGGAGAGACAAGCTTTCGAGTGCACGAGGTTTCTTTCGCGTTACTTCACAACGATTTTTGCTGTCTTTACCTGTTCGCGGAAGAATACAAACAAACCGCTTCCCACTACCAGAGCAGCACCAACCAACGTCAATATATCCGGCATATCACCGAAGACAATATAGCCGATGATAACCGACCATACGAGCTGCAAATAGTTGAACGGCTGAACCACTGTAAGAGGCGCAAGGCTCAACGCTTTGATCATTAAAAAATGACCGACAACAGAGGTAAAGCACAAAGCCACGAGTATCCATACATAATGGCTATCCATATGAACCCAGAAGAACGGAAGCCCCAGATTCATAACAACAAGCCCGACAAGCCCGACATAGAAAAACGAAGTTTGTGGCTTGTCAATACCGCCAACAAGGCGTGTCAAAGCCATGTAAAGGGCGAAAAACAATGCCGCAACGAGTGCCCAGATTGCACCCACCGATAATACACCACTTCCAGGTCGCAGCATAATCAAAATACCGACAAAGCCGATAACCAGCGCACACACTCTTCTCCAGCCAACTTTTTCCTTCAACAGAAATACCGCTATGATCGTACCAAAAAGCGGATAGGACTGGAAAATGGATGTCGCTTCGGCAAGTCCCATAACACGAAAAGCCAAAGCAATGGCAATGAGTTCCAGAAGAAGCAACAGACCACGCAAACATTGGACAATCGGGCGCTTGCTTTTGATATTGGCAATAAGCCCCCCACCTGCCGTTTTAGCCATATAGACACCGGCGAGGAAAAACACCCAATAGCGCACCATAACAATAAAAGTAGCCGGATAGTTATGAACCAGCGTTTTGGTCATGGCATCCTGACAGGCAAAAATAACGGTTGCAGCAAGTGCAAGGCAGATGCCTAAAATATAACGTGGCTCTGTCGATGGCGCGATTTTTGCGTGAAATTCCGGTGGCGCCGCTTTACGCATCTTCCTCACCAATCAGTTTGAACCACTGATCTTCGTCAATGATTTGCACACCCAACTCCTGTGCTTTTGTCAATTTTGAACCTGCTCCGGGGCCAGCCACGACAAGATCTGTCTTCTTCGAAACAGATGCGGCAGTTTTCGCCCCCAATCTTTCTGCCATTGCCTTTGCTTCGTCACGGGACATGCGCTCCAGCGAACCGGTAAACACAATTGTTTTGCCCTGTACGGGCGACCCGTCGGTAACCGGCAAAACTTCATCCAAAGGAGTGACTTCGGCAAGCAAGGCTTGCAAAATATTGCGGTTATGTTCCTCACCATAGAAATCGACAACAGCTTCGGCAACAATAAAGCCTATGCCTTCAATATTGGTGAGCTCGTTCCATGCATCATTTCCGCTTTCGCCGCTATTTTCTTCCGGATAACGTGCCGCCAAAGCAACCTTTTCGAAAGCATTATAGCTTTTATAAGCTCGTGCAAGTCTTCTTGCATTGACTTCGCCAACATGGCGAATACCCAAAGCGTATAAAAACCGGCTTAGCGGTATTTGCCGGCGGGCATTGATTGCATCATAAAGTTTATGAACCGATGTGCGTCCGAAACCTTCAAGATTTTCCAATTTACTCAATGCTGTCTTCTGGCGCGTTTCAAGAGTAAATATGTCAACGGGGCTGCGGATTGCCAAATTCTTGTCTTCAGTATTGAAGAAAAATTCAACCTGTTTTTCACCAAGCCCCTCTATGTCAAAGGCATTGCGGGAAACAAAATGACGTATGCGCTCCATTGCTTGCGCCGGACAAATAAGGCCACCTGTACAACGACGAACGGCCTCCCCCTCTTCCCGCACTGCGTGACTCCCGCAAGCTGGACAAATATGGGGAAAGACATAAGGCTCGGCCGTCTTCGGGCGGCGCTCTTCCACAATATCGACAATTTGCGGAATAACGTCACCGGCGCGTTGGATGACTACCGTGTCGCCAACTCGAATATCCCTGCCGCCCCGGATAGTTTCCCCTTTATTGCCAATACCCTTGATATAATCTTCATTATGAAGTGTAGCATTGGTAATCACCACGCCACCAACCGTAATCGGTTCGAGACGGGCAACCGGTGTCAAGGCACCTGTGCGCCCCACCTGAATATCAATGGCTTTCAGAATGGTCATAGCCCGTTCAGCCGGAAATTTATGGGCAATTGCCCATCTTGGAGAACGCGAAATAAAACCGAGCCGCTGCTGGAGCGCAAGGTCATTGACCTTATAGACCACACCATCAATATCATAGTCAAGATCGGCACGTTGTTCTTCGATTGCATGAAAATGTTCAAGCAGCCCGTCGGCCGAATGAAAGAGTTTCGTTAAAGGATTAACTGTAAAACCGTAAGAGCGGAAGACATCCATCATACCCAATTGCGTATCGGCCGGCATGCGGCTGACCTCGCCCCAGGCATATGCGAAATATTTGAGTTTACGCCGCGCGGTAATGCTGGCATCAAGCTGGCGCAAGGAGCCAGCAGCAGCATTTCTGGGATTGGCAAAAACCTGCTTGTGTTCAGCTTCATGGCGCTCGTTCAGCGCCTGAAAATCGGCGTGCGCCATATAGCATTCGCCCCTAACCTCGATAAGATCGGGATAATTGCCTTTCAAAACATGTGGAATATCGGAAATCGTCAACGCATTGGCGGTAACATTTTCACCCACCGTTCCGTCACCGCGGGTTGCTGCTGTTACGAGTTTTCCGTTTTCATATCGTAAAGACAGTGACAAGCCGTCAATCTTCGGCTCGGCGCTGATATCAAGCTCGTCATCATCTTTCAGCCGCAAAAACCGCCGGATACGGTCAACAAAATCGTAAACATCCTGATCTGAAAAAGCATTATCAAGCGAAAGCATCGGGATGCGATGACGCACTTTTTCAAATTTTTCGGAAACCTTGGCGCCAACTTTGCGGGAAGGCGAATCCGGCCTGATCAATTCCGGAAAACGCTGTTCAATGGCGTTGTTACGCCGGCGGAGCGCATCATATTCGCCATCCGATATTTCCGGCTGATCCTTGGTATTATATAAATAATCATGGTGGGCAATTTCTTTTGCCAACCGTTCCAGTTCCAGTTTTGCCTGTTCGGCTGTAAGATCATCAACTGAAATATCTTGCATCATCGGTTTCCAGAATTCTTAAAAATAAGCCTGACAATATCATCGCTAACCGTTTTCTATTTCATGAAAACAAACATTGAATATGGCCCATTTTTAATATGTGACCATATGTTTAGCGGATAAAATGCGAAAGAACCACAACCAACCATTGGTGCCACACTTTTATTTTATCAATTTATCGACATTCCGCTGAAGCCATGAACAATTTGACGGAAAAATCGAACTCGTTGCTTACTGTCGGTTTGATGAGAAAATACATCGCATTTCTCGAAGACCATACCTCTAGCAAAATAACAGATACGTAAAACTTCGCAAAATCGACTTTCTGGAACTTTTTCCATAGATAAATCAAATCCTCCCGACTTCGGCATAATGTCCGGACTTTTGATAAAAATAGAATTCCGTTGGAATAGAGGTCAGTCGTCGTTGTTTTTATTGCCGAATATTAAAAAGAATGATGAACACGGTACCCGGAATATCCGACAAGGAAACAAAACTATCGGTCAAAAAAATATGCAGGTCGACCTTTCCTTGTTTCTGATTGTTTCCGGATTCACTTGGCCGTAATGTTGGCTTTAGACAGCTATTTCTTCAAGATTTGCTGCAAGATTATGCGGCACTATTATAACGCATTCCGGCTTTTCTGATGCGAATGATCCAACCTTTTTTCAAAATCATATAGCCAGTCGCTTGATGAATTAGCCAGCCGCTTGACTTCGATTGATTAAACGAATTGCCGAACAACAGACTTTGAAATCGTTGAGCTTTTACGCCGCTACTTAAATTTGGTGTTTTCTATTTTGCATTAAGCAGTTTCAATGCCGCGGCGCGGGCTTCATCGGTAATATGTTCGCCTGCAAGCATGCGTGCAATTTCCTCGGCGCGTTCATCCATGTCGAGTTTATGGACACGCGTAATCAGGCGGTCACCATCCCCATGTTCGGATTTGGATATCAGGAAATGGCTGTCGGCACGGGCAGCCACTTGTGGCGCGTGGGTTACAGAAAGCACTTGTACACCTTTGGCAAGTCTAGACAGCCTCTGCCCGATAGCGTCGGCAACTGCACCGCCGACCCCGGTATCAATTTCATCAAAGACCAGTGTCGGAGCAGACTCCCGATCGGCAAGAGCCACTTTCAAAGCCAAAAGAAAACGCGACAATTCACCGCCCGAGGCCACCTTCATCATCGGACCTGCTCGTGTTCCGGGATTTGTGCGCACCCAATATTCAACCCTGTCTATTCCTTCGGGCGTACGTTCATCTTTGTTGCTCTCAATATTGACGATAAATTCCGCACGTTCAAGCTTGAGAGCAGGCAATTCGGCCATGACGGCTTTTGTCAATTCTTCTGCCCGTTCATGCCGTTTTTGCGAAAGCCGTCCGGCCGCCTTGTCATAATCGGCAAGGGCTGCAGCAACTTCTTTTTCAAGTTTTCCGACGGTTTCCTCGCTCTCATCAATATCTTTCAAATCCTGATCCATCTTGTCGCGCAACTCCGACAGATTGTCGGCTGGAACATTATATTTACGTGCGGCGGCACGCAAAGCAAACAACCGTTCTTCGACATTGCTTAATTCTTGCGGGTCAAAATCGAGAGCGCTCATGGCTGCATCAACGCTATCTTGTGCAAGGGCCAAAGCTTCAAGCGCATTATCGATTGAATCCACGATCGGTTTGACAAGTTCTTCTGCTTCGGGAATTTTCCTTTCAAGCCGCCGAACGAGATTTGCCAAAACCGGAACCGGTGATTGCGCGCCGTTCAACATATCTCCGGCCTCATTGATGTCGCCTGCAATTTTTTCGGCTTTCATCATATCGGTACGCCGGATTGCCAAACTTTCTTCTTCCCCAGCCTCGGGGCTAAGCTTATCCAGTTCTTCAACAGACGAGCGCAAATAGTCCGCCTCGCGCAAAGCTTCTGCAACTTTTTCGCGATGTTTCTTCAACGTTGTTTCGAGATCATGCCAATGGCGATAACGTTCTCTCACCGCGTTAAGGTCATCGTCTACACGTCCATAGGCATCAAGAAGATCGCGATGGGAGGCAATATCGACAAGCGCACGATCGGCGTGCTGCCCATGGATTTCAACAAGCTCATGGCCAACGTCACGCATCAGAGCAACGCTTGCCGCCTGATCGTTAATGAAAACTCGCGAACGACCATCCGAAGACTGGATGCGGCGAAGGATAATATCACCTTCGTCATCAAGGCCATTTTCTTTGATAAGTTTTCTGGCAGGGTGGTCAATCGGCACATCAAAAACAGCCGTTACCTGCCCGCTTTCTGCACCATGGCGCACAAGGGAAGCATCACCTCGCCCCCCGAGTGCAAGCGAAAGCGAATCAAGCAGAATAGACTTGCCGGCACCGGTTTCACCAGTGAGTACCGACAGGCCCGTTTCAAAGTTGATATCGAGCCTTTCGATCAGAACGATGTCGCGGATCGAAAGCTGTACAAGCATCTAGGGTCAAGAGCCTTTTTTCAGACCGGTTTTATTCAAAGCGCGGGATATCCACGATCCTTTGTTTTCCTGAGGAGCGACACCACCCTTTTGCAGCAGGTTGAAGGCATCCTTATACCATTTGCTTTCCGGATAGTTTTGTCCAAGAACGGCAGCAGCCGTTTGCGCTTCCGATGTTAAACCCAAAGCATAGTTTGCTTCTGTCAAACGATAGAGCGCTTCCTCGATCTGGTTTGTATTCGAATATTCTTCGACAACGGTGCGGTAACGCTTGATAGCCGAAAGATATTGCTTACGCTCCTGATAATAGCGGCCAATCTGCATTTCTTTACCGGCAAGCTGTTCGCGGCCGAAACGTATCTTGGTCTTGGCATCATCGACATATTCCGAATTCGGATAGCGGTCGACAACTTCCTGCATAGCGGCAATTGCGCGCTTTGTGTCTTTCTGGTCGCGCGTAATATCGGGAATCTGTCTGAAGTAGGAAAGGCCGATGATGTAATAGGCGTATGCAGCTTCTTCGGATGTCGGATAAAGGGCAATATAGCGCTTGGCCATATTGACCGCTTCATCATAGTTGCCTTTGCGGTAATTGGTGAAAGCCCCCATGACCAGAGCTTTACGAGCCCATTCGGTATAAGGATGCTGGCGATCAACCGCATCGAATTTTTTTGCAGCTTCGCTCAAACGACCTGCATCAAGGTTGGCCAGAGCCTGATTGTAAAGAACATCCGGCGGATCGATCTTTTCGACATACGATGTCAAATCGACATCTTTATCTTTTTTCGAACAACCGGCTGTCAGGCATACGCTGCCAAGCATCAGCCCGATCAGGACTTTACGTACGATAGTGGATTTTTTGCTTCCAGCATCCATAATATACGAATTCAACTTCGTCATGCTCTCTCCGGCCTTCCGGCATTCCCTTGTTTATCAAAACCCAAAAGACAACACCGGGAACATGTCCTTGCCCGAATAGAAGTCATGGGAGGTTATAACCAGCTATTATCAACCTATAACATTAACATTGGATTAGCCGATTTTTACTCACTCGGTCAATCATTCGTTATAGACTGAATTATGGCAATTCCCTGAAAACTAAAGTATTGGAAGTCAATTTCCATCAAAATTCTTTGGTCTCGAATGCGGAAGTATCCTGAAGCAACGCTTTTACGAGCTTCGCATTCAGCGAATGTCCACCGCGAAAAGAACGGAAAAGACCTATAAAAGGTGAACCTGTCAATGCTGTATCACCAATGGCATCCAACAATTTATGGCGAACAAATTCGTTTTCATAATAGGTTCCGCCAGGGTTTATCACCTTGTCATCTGCATCAATAACAATTGAATTTTCCAGGGAGGAACCGAGTGCCATACCAGCAGCCCATAAAGTTTCCACATCTTTGAGAAAGCCGAATGTGCGGGCTTTTGAAATCTCTTCCTTGAACTTTTCCGGCTCGCAATCAAAAACGAATGTACTCTTTCCGATTATCGGCGTTGGAAATTCGATCGAAACATCAAAACGTCTACCTTCAAACGGCTCGATCTCGGCAAAACCGGTCGCTGATTCGACTCGTACAGTTTTTTTTATGACAATAAATTTGCGTTTGGCCTTCTGGTTGACGATGCCTGCCTCGTCAAAAGCTTTAGAGTAACTCCATGATCCCCCGTCGAGAATGGGTAGTTCGTTCTGTGATACTTCAATATGAAGGTTATCTAGATTATAGGCGCTGATTGCGGCCATCAGATGTTCGATCGTTTCAACACGCACCGCGCCCGTTCCCAAGCTCGTCGAACGCTCGGTTGCTCCGGTTTCTGCCGAGATGGCACGGAATTTCTTTTTTTCACCTGTCGGGGTCGATCTTATAAACACGATCCCCTCGCCGACTTCTGCCGGATGGATTATCACAGTCGAGGCAAGTCCGCTATGAACACCGTGTCCGCTTAACGTAACAGACTTCGCCAAAGTCGACTGGTAATGGGGATCAAAATGAGAATTCTTATGTTTGCCAACCATAGTTGAAAGATTTTCCCTTTGTGAGGCTTATCGAAACTTTCTTTCACATAGCACTATTGTCAACAATCTTCGACATTGAATTTCGTTTCTCTTCATCCAGCGCAAAAATCGCCTTTTGATTTACCGGAATTTGTACATCGGATATCTTTTAACCTGTCTATTTGTGAACCGCAGTTTCTTGCAGGTTCGAAATCCGAAAATCCACTTTTGCATCGGCGTGCATTTCACCAGTTTGAAATGAGAAAAATTCTAACCTCTTTTTTCTCGGTTTCACTTCAATTTAAACAAATTCTTTCCGCATTTATTAAAGGTAGTCACACCGCATTCCCGACTTTAGCCATTTCAAGCTTTCATTGTTATTTTATTGGAATGAGCGATTATGCAACGACAGAGCCTCTTTCCAAACTCTTGCATACGTTCGGCGAGTTATCGAACCCCGAAATCAATAAAAAAGCAAAAACGTGGCCACGCGATACAATGAATAGCTTCATGAATTAACCTCCCGAAGAGATAATGTATTGACTGATGGTCGGTCGAATTTCCGCTGTCTCTATCACTATATTTTCAAAAATCTGTTCCCGAGCGTGCTTGCCATAAAATCAGCAATCGTTCATGATAAGCTCATTTAAAAACCGGAATTAATAAAGAAAAATTAGGAAAAATTTATAAAACGCAAAAAAAACCGCTGTTTAAAAAAACAGCGGTAATTTTGAGAAGGTTATTGGGGCTTTTTATTATATCGGCTTTCCATTCCGGAAAGCCGAATTATTATTACCATTTATTCAGTTTGCCTGACGGCGCAGAAAAGCCGGAATTTCCAACTGTTCTTCTTCACTGACAGGTTGCCGTTGTTGCGTCTGAGGGCGCATTTGCGGTTCAGCCGCCTGCTGACGGCGCGGTGCATAAACTGCAGCGTCAGATGAAAGCTGACGGCGATTTTCCTGTGCGGGTAAGACCGGCTCACGATTTTGCTTGCGTTGAGGTTCCAACCGTGCAGTCGGTTCCTCGTCACGATGGATAAGGCTCTGTGTCAGTTTCTGCCAGAGGCTACGTGGTCCCTGCTGAGCCGGTTGACGATGTGCTGCCGCATTGGCTTTTTCGCGGGCAACCGACGGAAAATCACGCAATTCCGGCATTCTGACAGGTGCAGGACGCGATTGCGGTGCCGGTTGTTTTTCACGCATTGACGGCACTTCCGTCATTTCGTCGAGTACGCGGGCTGTTGCTTCCATGTTAACCGGCGCAGCAGATGCTTGCGGTTGTGCCAAGCGCGGAGCCTGCTGCATACGCGGTGTTTGCGGCATTTGCTGCGGTTGTGCATGCACTGTAGACGAAGCCTGGATTTGTGGGTTGGCGCGCTGGGGAATAGCATTGCCATTTGACATCGGCGTTTTGAAAATTTCGCTTTGCGGACGGAACGGTTCTTCAACCGGTCTATTCATTTCCAGTTCGAGAGCTTCCATAACTTCAACCATTGGCTGGGCCTTGGTGCCAGACAACTGTGCCTTAGGACCATTTTGCGGAGCAGCCGAATTTTCGAGTTTACGAACCGGACTTGCAATTTGGCTTCCTTGTCCGTCGGTATCGGCGCCTTCTACATTCGCGCGATCAATGCCGGTTGCAACAACCGAAACGCGGATGACACCTTCAAGCGACTCGTCGTCAATGGCACCAAAAATAACATTGGCATCGGCATCGACTTCTTCGCGGATGCGGTTTGCAGCCTGGTCAACCTCGAACAAGGTAAGATCGCGACCACCTGTAATCGAAATCAACAAGCCGCGTGCACCGCGCATTGATGTTTCATCAAGCAACGGATTGGCAATGGCCGCTTCCGCAGCAGCAAGTGCACGATTTTCACCGGAAGCTTCACCGGTTCCCATCATTGCACGACCCATTTCATGCATGACCGAACGTACGTCGGCAAAATCAAGATTGATAAGGCCTTCTTTGATCATCAGATCGGTGATCGAAGCAACGCCCGAATAAAGCACCTGATCGGCCATCATGAACGCATCGGCAAAAGTTGTCTGTTCATTTGCAATGCGGAACAGGTTCTGGTTTGGAATAACAATCAATGTATCAACACATTTTTGCAATTCCTCAATGCCTGCTTCGGCAGTTTTCATGCGACGGGCACCTTCAAATTGGAAGGGCTTGGTCACGACACCAACTGTCAGAATGCCTTTTTCTCTTGCTGCACGGGCAACCACTGGTGCTGCACCGGTTCCGGTGCCACCCCCCATACCACAAGTGATGAAGACCATATGCGAATTACCAAGATGATCGACAATCTCGTCGAGACATTCTTCGGCAGCCGCCTGACCAACTTCCGGAAGTGCACCGGCGCCCAGACCTTCGGTTACCGCTGCACCAAGCTGGATCACACGATCAGCCTTTGACATGGTAAGCGCTTGCGCATCTGTGTTGGCGACAACAAAATCAACACCTTGTAATCCGGCATTGATCATGTTGTTGACTGCATTACCGCCGCCACCACCGACGCCAAAAACAGTGATGCGTGGCTTCAATTCTGTAATATCTGGCCCGTGCAGATTGATTGTCATTGTCTTTTCCTTCTCAATAAGTACACCGCAAAGCCCTTAGCGGTAGAATTTTAAAAACATAACTCAACAACTCAAAAACTCTCGCGCAGCCATTGGCCTACGCGTTGAAACCGTCCCCCCGTACCAGTCTTGAGTTGACCGATCGTATGGACAATTTTTTCCTCGAAACTTGTTGTCTGCGGATAGATCATCAAACCGACGACTGCCGAGAAAGCAGATCCTTTTGCCAAAGTCGGCAGCCCCGATACTCCGAGTGGACGGCCGACCCGCACATTGCGTCCCAATATTTTTCTCGCCGTTTCCGGCAAACCAGTTAACTGGCTCCCGCCGCCAGTCAACACGATACGCTTTCCAATGACATGACCGAAGCCCGAGCGGTTCAAACGGTCACGCACCATTTCAAGAATTTCTTCAACCCGTGCCTGAATAATCCGGGTAAGCACAGCGCGCGGATATTGCATTTCACTACGCTCGTCGGCAATCGGCGAAATACTGATCATATGGCGGTCATCGACGCCTCCGGGAAGTGTCGACCCGTGCATAACCTTGAGCCTTTCGGCATCTTCAAGAGGCATCGAAAAACCGCGGGCAATATCAAGTGTTACATGATTGCCGCCAACAGGAATGGCATCGGCATGAACAAAACGGTTATCCGAAAAAACAGAAAATGTCGTGGTGCCACCACCAATATCAATGCAGGCAGCGCCCAAACGCGCTTCATCATCGACCAGAACTGCAAGGCCACTTGCAAATGGTGTTGCAACCATTGCTTCAACACTGATGTGGGCACGATTGATGCAGGCTTCCAGATTTCGCAACGGTACAGTTTCTGCGGTTAGAACATGAACATCTACGCCAAGCAAATTACCGGTCATTCCGACAGGGTCGGAAATGCCTTTTTCACTATCCAGCGAATAACTAAGAGGTATTGAATGAACAATATGACGATCAAGCTCGAAAGCCTTTTGCGAAGCACTCGCCAGAACCGAGCGGACATCGCGCAAAGAAACTTCACGACCGCTTACATCATATTCACCATGAACGACAACGCTTCTCAAGCGGGCAGACGAAAAATTGACGATCAGTGAATCGACAATGAGGCCAGCCATTTTCTCGGCTGCATCAACTGCCAAGCGAACAGATTGTTCGGCTGCTGCCATATCCATGACGACGCCGGACTTTATTCCACGAGAGCGCTGTACACCGAACCCCAATATTTCGATATGGTGCGTGCGGCCGGGAAGATATTGCATATGATCAAACGGGCGCAAACGGGCAATGACACAAACAACCTTGCTTGACCCCATATCAAGCACCGTCAACAGGCGTGCCTTGCGCAATCCGTTATGGCCTGAACCAAGCAAATTCATGCGTGACCTGCCTTCTGCGCCTTCAAGCGACGCTCTTCTTCCTTAACAACGTTATTGCGTCGTTCCACTGCCTCGTCCGACAGTGCAACGGTAATACGATCAGGAAGCCGTAAATCAACACTCAGCACATCACGTGAAAAAAGCCCTTGTTCCTTATCTGCTTTGACTGCATCGGCAAGTCTCGCCATAGCATTGACTTCCGGCAATTTGATGCGAACACCATTATCAAGAAGTACATCCCAACGTCGGTCACCAACACGTATATAAGCCCGTACATGTTCCTGAATTTCGGGAAAAGCTGCTAATTCATGTACAAAGCCCGATGCTTTTTTATCGGCACCAATACCGACAACAAGTGGTAAATCACCAGCAAGACCGGGCTTGAAAGGAACGATAACCCTGCCGTCATTATCGATAATGTCAAGGTCATCGCCATGTTGCCAGACGGCGTATGGCTGGCGTTCGACAAGCGAAACACGTACGCGATCGGGATAGATTTTTTGCACATCAACCGATTGCACCCACGGCAATTCGCTTAAAACTTTACGCGCTTCAACAGCATCAAAACCTATCATTGAAGTTTCGCCGTCAAGTCCAAGCGCCGAAAGAACGTCAAGTTCCGACATTCTGTTATTGCCGGCAATCTCCACATCTTCAACTGCAAAACCGAATGTCGAGGTAGTAGCTTTCACCACCTCATCGGTGTGGCCACCGGCTGAAATACCATAGAGAGCCGTTGCCCCTAAAAAAAGAACTGCTGCAAACGTGCCAAAATGGCGTGGCAGCTCGATATCGGCCAAAACGAGTTGCGAGACAGTACGCCGCAACCGCCTGTAGAGGCGGGGCAAATTCGACATGACAGGCGTCGAAAAACCATCTCCGTTCTGACTGTTCAACGCATACACGACGCGTCCTCCACCATCCATTTTACGAGGTCACCAAATGAAAGACCTGAAACTTTCGCCATATCGGGAACAAGTGATGTCGGTGTCATTCCGGGTTGCGTATTGATTTCCAACCAGACCAACTCACCCTTTTCCTCGTCATAACGAAAATCCGAACGGCTAACACCCTTGCACCCTAATGCCTGATGTGCCGCTACCGACATCCTTTGCACATTTTGGTAAATATTTGGTGAAAGTGATGCAGGACAAACGTGTTTTGACCCGCCCGGTTTGTATTTTGATTGAAAATCGTAGAACTGGAATTCTTTATCCGGCACAATTTCGCAAACATCCAGTGCTTTGTCGCCCAAAACTGTGCACGTAAGCTCACGTCCGGCAACGTATTTTTCAACAATAACATCATCACCATAATGCCAGGATGAACCGGTTATTTCTGCGGGCGGTGTGTTCTGACCGGCTTTGACAATAACAACGCCGAAACTTGACCCTTCATAGACAGGCTTAATGACATAAGGTGGTTCGATCGGATGAGTTTTGCCAATTTCAAAACGGTTCATAACACGTGACGGTGCCACCGAGACGCCATTTGCCGAGGCAACAATTTTTGCCCGCCCTTTATCCATAGCAAGAGCAGATGCCAGAACACCCGAATGGGTGTAGGGAATTTGCAAAAATTCCAATATGCCCTGAATGCGCCCATCTTCACCGAAAATTCCGTGCAAAGCATTGAACGCGACATCAGGTTTTATTTCGGCCAGTTTCGAAGCAACATCACGCCCGACATCCACTTTGGTGACTTTATAGCCGACACTTTCGAGAGCTTCCGCACAGGCTGCGCCGGAGGACAAACTGATCGGCCTTTCAGAAGAAAAACCACCCATCAATACGGCAACGTGCTTGCTTGCCATGCTCAAAAGCTCCCTCAGCAACTACTATATTTAGTCCCCTTGCATCAAACCGATACAATTGATCGTTTTGAATTCCAAATCATCCTTGCGAATCAATGGACTAGCGTTAACCATAATGAATCAGAATCGGCCTTCCATGACAAGTCCTGCAAAGTGCAAGATGCTGATTCGTAAGGTGAAATTCCGTTCATCCCCTTGAAATGACTCATAGATTTTTTTCAGTTTTTTTTCATGCTTGGCTTTTTCGAAGAAGCATAAAATTCGCATCTCTGAAAAACGTGAAAATTTCAAATTGAAACATTTATATTTTTAGAAAATTTTTCTATATTTATTGCTACCAACTGTTTGCCCGCTTTCTTCACCGAAATAGTTTCCGTTTTTTGATGCGTAATGGCAATAAAAAATCATAAATAACCAAGTGTTATCATAAAATTTTCGCCTAGTGGTTTGCAAGGAAACACAGCCATTCCAAAGCAGTTTCATTTTTTCCACGCTAATATTTAATAACACTTTAAATCGTATTCTGTATTTGCTTAATCAAAATAACAAACGCATAAATTGGTTTTATGCCAAACATTTCTTATTTTATAAGAAAATTCGCAATAAATTTTATTTATAAAAAACAGATTGTATTTATTTTTAACTTATTAAAGCGTTTTGTGATGACTTGCGGCGCTTCAAAGGCAACAAGCATAGGAATGAACAAACATCGCAAGAATTGAAATAGACAGACGAGCAACCGTCCATTTCCCGAAAAATTATTCTAGTTGTTGCGATAATTTCCACTTACAGTCATCTATGGTAACTGGACGAGCCATCGTAATAAGCTCATCCTTCCATTATTTATGCGTTATCTGAAGGAGACGGCACAAATGGCTTGACTTCTTTACCGGTCACAAATTGGCCTATACGTTTGATTTCCCAATGGAGGTTAATTCCGGTTTTTTCAAACACTCGTTTCCTTACTGTTTCGCCTAAAAGCTCGAGATCATAGGCAGTTGCATTGCCGGTGTTGATCATGAAGTTGCAGTGCATGGTGCTCATCTCGGCACCACCAATTGTCAAACCACGGCAACCTGCTTCATCAATGACTTTCCAAGCCGACGTGCCCTCCGGGTTACGGAAGGTTGAACCACCGGTTTTTTCGCGGATCGGTTGAACCTCTTCACGGTGACGAATGGCCTCGTCCATGGCTTTCTTGATATCTTCCTTATTACCTTTTTGGCCTTCAAGCAGTGCTCCAACAAAGATCAAACCATCGTCGACTTTTGATTGACGATAGGAATAGTGCATATCCGATAGATTGAGGATATGGCGTTTTCCTTCGCGGTCGAGTGCATAGACTTCAACAACATGTTGCGCTGTTTCACCGCCATTCGCACCGCCATTCATCTTCAATGCTCCACCGAGACCACCCGGTATGCCACAATAAAAATGAAAGCCTGAAATTCCCGCCTCAAGGGCAACAGAAGCAAGCCTTTTATCGGTCGTTGCGGCACCGGCAAAAATACGCGTCTGCGAAACTTGCTGGGTTTCGCCGAAGCCTTTAGCCGAAAGGCGGATTGTTACGCCGGCAATGCCGCCATCACGTATCAACAAATTGGAACCGATGCCGACAATTGTTATCGGCACATCCCGCGGCAATTTTTTTAAAAAAACCGCTAGATCGGCTTCATCTGCCGGTTGATAGAAGACTTCGGCAAGGCCACCGGCTCGAAACCAGGTGACTTTGCTCATATCCACATTCGGGTGAATTCGCCCTCTTATACCTTCAAGAGAAGGTTGCAACCGCTTTAAAAGTGCTTCGCCATCTATCATCTAACTAAAACTTATTTTTTATCAAGATCTGCCAATTCATTGGGGAGAGCATAAGCCCATTGTGTAATATTGCCAGCCCCGAGGAACACAACATAATCACCGGGCTTTGCAATTTTTCTCACGATCGGAGCGATTTCTTTCGGGTCGGCAATATAACGAGCATCACGGTGGCCGGCAGTTTTGATCCGGTCAACCAGAGCTTTCGAGTTAACACCTTCAATCGGGTCTTCTCCGGCCGGATAAACCGGAGCGACGAGAATTGTGTCGGCATCATTGAAACAGGTGGCAAATTCGTCAAAAAGGTTATGAAGGCGTGTATAACGGTGTGGCTGCGCAATAGCAATCACACGACCTTTTACACTTTCACGCGCTGCTTTCAGCACAGCCTTTATTTCAACCGGATGGTGTCCATAGTCATCGAAAATTTCCACTCCGTTCCAGCTACCGGTATGGGTAAAGCGGCGTTTGACACCACCAAAGCCCGCCAATCCTTTGATAATGGCGTCATCAGAAACGCCAAGTTCGTGGGCAACAGCAATGGCTGCCGTGGCATTAAGAACATTATGACGGCCAGGCATTGGCAAAACCAGTTTTTTCATCTCGATAACCGCGCCGGTTTTACGCGAGCGGATGACAACATCGAAATGCGATTTCGGGCCTTCCATATGGTGGTTCAGAAAACGCACATCCGCCTGCGGGTTAGAGCCGTAAGTAATAACGCGGCGATCATCAATGCGGCTCACCAATGCTTGCACTTCCGGATGATCAAGACACATGACGCCAAAACCGTAAAAGGGGACATTCTCGACAAATTGCAAGTAAGCCTCACGTTCAGCCTCGAACGTGCCGTAATGGTCGAGATGTTCAGGATCAATATTGGTAACAACCGCAACATCGGCAGGAAGTTTCAAAAATGTACCATCGCTTTCGTCGGCTTCGACCACCATCCAGTCACCTTCCCCCATACGAGCATTGGTACCATAAGCGTTGACAATACCGCCATTGATCACAGTCGGGTCCATATTACCGGCTTCCAAAAGCGTGCCGATGAGTGATGTGGTCGTGGTTTTTCCGTGCGTACCGCCAATGGCAACAGCCTGTTTGAAACGCATCAATTCTGCAAGCATTTCAGCCCGCCTTACAATTGGCAAATGCCGTTCTTTGGCTGCAATATATTCCGGATTATTTTTATGAATAGCGGTTGAAACAACGACAACTTCTGCCTGCCCAAGATTATCGGCACTGTGGCCGACATGAATTTTTATTCCATGGGCGCGCAAACGCTCGACATTGGCATTGTCCGCCTGATCGGAACCTTGAACTTTATAACCAAGATTATGGAGCACTTCGGCAATACCGCTCATGCCTATGCCCCCAATTCCTACAAAGTGGATAAGGCCAATACTCAAGGGCATTTTCATGAAGTTTCTCCTTCTTTATATTCTTTTACTGTTTTGCCCGCCACCAATGCTTCTGCAAGATCTGCCAATTTTTTTGTGGCATCTCTATGACCTGCAGTTTTGGCAGCTTTTGCCTGTGTAACGAGAAGAGTGCTATTTTTGGCAACAGCATCAATCATTTTTGCAAGCTCTTGGCTATCAAGTTCTTTCTGCTGCATCACTTTAACGGCACCTGTTGCCGCGAGCCTCGCAGCATTGGCTGCCTGATCGTGATCAAGTGCGTAAGGATAAGGAACAAGCAAAGCGGGTCGACCGATTGCTGCAATTTCCGACACTGTCGAAGCGCCCGACCGTGCGATAATAAAATGTGCATCGGCAATACGCTTCGGCATATCCTCGAAAAATTCTTTAACTTCGGCTTCGACTTGGAGATTCCGATAGGTTTCCAGGAGTTCCTTATCGTCGCCCCTGACCTGCTGGACAATATGGAGGCGTTTTTTGACATCATTGCCAAGTAGTTTTACCGCCGCCGGTACAACTTCGTTGAAAAATGAAGCGCCCTGACTGCCGCCGAAAATCAGCAGATTAAATACATCAGTTCCATCAGACGGACGATATGGCTGGTTTGAGGCGTCAATCACCGCGTCGCGAACCGGATTGCCGGTTACAACAATCTTGTCTTTATACTGCCCTTCATCTTCAAGAAAACCACCGGCAATCGCATCAACCCGTGCAGCCAAAGCTTTATTGGCGCGCCCCATCACTGCATTTTGCTCGTGAATAAAAGCGCGCAAACCGATCGACTTTGCCGCATAAAGCGGTGGCAATGTGGGATATCCACCAAATCCGACGACAAGAACCGGCCGCAATTTCCTGAATAGCCGCCGTGATGCGCGCACACCTTTCAAGAGTTGCCAGAGCGTTCGTGCAACTGCGAAAGGATTTTTGCTCGTTATGGTTGCCGAGGGAATGACGTGCACATGATCATCGTCAAATGTGCGTACAAAGCGTCTCGCCCTGTCATCGGTAATCAAATGGACATCATAGCCCCGCCGGACGAGTTCGCCTTTTAAAGCTTCAGCAGCAAAAAGATGGCCACCGGTGCCGCCCGCAACCAGAACAATTGTTTTTTTATCAGTCATTTTACACCGCCGGCATAATTGTCGGTAACGACGCGGAAAGCCTTGCTTCAGGGCGTCTGCGCGTCAAGCTCAACAAGATTCCCATGGAAATCGCAATGGCCACCATAGACGAACCGCCATAAGAGATAAATGGCAAAGTCATGCCTTTTGGTGGCATCAAGTGCAAGTTCACTGCCATATTGATCATGGATTGGCAACCGAACAGAATAGCCATGCCGGCAATGGCAAAGCGGGTAAAAGAATCCCGTTCGTTCATAGCAATTTTCATGGATCTGATAACGATGAATGCAAAAAGTGCAACAATCAGCAGGCAAAGAACAATGCCATATTCTTCCGCAGCCACCGAAAATACAAAGTCGGTGTGACTATCAGGAACAATACGTTTGACAGTCCCCTCGCCCGGCCCCTGCCCGAACCAGCCGCCATGCAAAATCGCTTCGCGTCCGACATCCACCTGAAAAGTATCGCCTTCGCCGGTCAAAAACCCGTTGACACGTTCCTGAACGTGGTGAACGAAGAGATAGGCACCAAAACCGCCGACAATTGCAAGCCCGATGAACAGAATAATAATGAAAATCGGCACACCGGCAAGGAAGAACAAGCCGCCCCAAGTGGCACTGATCAGCATTGTCTGCCCGATATCGGGTTCAAGCACCAGAAGGCATGCGCATGTTGCATAAAGAATAATGGCAAGCAAAAAGCCGGGAATGCCATTTTTACGGGTCTGATCGGAAAAAAGCCATGCCGACATAACGACGAAAGCCGGTTTCATGAATTCGGATGCCTGAACGGATACGCCAAGCACGGAAATCCACCGCCTCGACCCCTTGACTTCAGCTCCGAATAATAAGGTTGCGACCAATAGAACAAGCGTTACAAGCAATAGCAGTGCACAAAACCGGCGAATGTTGCGCGGAGTAAAAAAGGAAACAAAAATCATCGTAAAAAGTGCGGGGAAGCTGAAAATGATGTGCCAACGCACAAAATAGAAGCTGTCTGCAATACCGATTTTGCTTGCAACGGTAGGACTTGCAGCAAAGGAAAGCATAATGCCAAGCCCCATTAACATGAGACAGGCTGCCAGAATTGGCCGGTCTATTGTCCACCACCAATTGGCTATCGGTCCACGGTCTGCACGAGAAACCATTTCAACCCCTTTGTCACTATCATCCAGTCAAGCACAACTTTTGCTCATTCGCCCCTTGAAATTACGCCGAAAAGGATTCCGGTTGGTTAACGTCGACTAAACTTTTTAATTATTGGACAAAAAAAATGGCTTCAGCGTTCTTAAACCGAAGCCATAAAATATAGGAGAAACAAAAGCGGAGATTACAACGCTTTTACAAAAGCCTTGAAGGCATCACCGCGAGCGCCGTAATTTTTAAACTGGTCATAGCTTGCACAAGCAGGCGAAAGCAGAACGGCCACTTCTTCCGCTTTGTCTGCCCCCGCATCCTGATGGGCTTCCTGAACAGCTTTTTCCAGTGTTCCCGACATTGAAATCGGAAATGCTCCGTTGATAGTGCGGGCGAAATCTTCCGCAGCATCACCAATGAGATAGGCTTTACGGATTTTTGGAAAATAATCTTTCAAAGCGTTAATGCCGCCTTCTTTTGCAAGACCACCGATAATCCAGTAAATATGGTCAAAGGTGGCAAGTGCCGGTGCACTGGCCTCGGCATTGGTTGCCTTGCTATCGTCGACATAAAGAGCATGGCCGATTTTTCTGACCTGCTGCATACGGTGCGGCAGCCCGACATAGGAGGCAAAGATCCGCTGCAATTCAACCGGTTTTATTTTCAAAATATCAAGGGTGGCGAGTGCCATTAACGCATTCTGGGCATTGTGGCTGCCGCGAAGCGAGGAAATTCCGGAAAGCGACAAACGTGCTTCCGGTTTGCCATTCTCCACACTAAAAAGCTCGTCTTTAACAGCATAATATCCGCTCTTCAAAACCTTGTCTTTTGATACCGGATAAACTTTATGATGGTCATGTAAAAGCTCTTCATAGATTTTTGTCGAGTTTTCATCATCAACCGCAACGAGTGCCGTTTTCGCGCCGTTTACCAGCCGTTTCTTGATTTCGCAATAATGGGCAAATGTCCCGTGCCGGTCGATATGATCTGGCGAGATATTAAGAAGAATGCCGACAGTCGGATTGATGGACGGTGTGAGATCAATCTGGAAAGACGAGCATTCAATCACATAAAAACGATTTTTCTCAAATGCTTCAAGCGACAGAATAGCGGTGCCGATATTGCCACCCATTTCCGACAATTTTCCACTCTCGTTCAATAGGTGATTGATGAGTGCTGTTGTAGTCGATTTGCCATTGGTGCCGGTAATTGCAATGAATGGCATATCCTCGTCGGAAAGTTTATGATGTTCGAGATAAGCGTTGCGCTCGCGAATAAACAGTTCGATGTCGCCGATAATTTCGACACCGGCCGCTTTTGCAAGTTTGACTGTCCAGTGGGGCTCCGGATTGGTGAGCGGCACACCGGGAGCTAGAACGAGAGCCGAAATTTTGGACCAATCGACGTTATGAAGATCGCTCACCGGTATATTCTGGCCCCGCGTTTTTTCGACGGTCTCCATCTTGTCGTCCCATGCGAGAACTTCCGCACCACCGGCAAGAAGCGATTTTGCTGTTGCAACACCCGAACCACCGAGTCCGAAGAGTGCTACTTTTTTATTTTTGAAAGAATTGACTATAATCATTTTGCTTATCTCAGTTTGAGAGTTGAAAGACCGATCAGGGCAAGTACAATCGAAATAATCCAGAAGCGTATTACAACCTGGCTTTCAGTCCAGCCTTTTTTCTCGAAATGATGATGAATCGGTGCCATGAGGAAAACGCGTTTTCCTGTCAATTTGAACCAGAACACCTGAATGATGACGGAGAGTGCTTCCATAACAAATAATCCGCCAATGACAGCAAGAACGATTTCATGTTTGGTTGCAACCGCAACAGCACCCAACATGCCGCCAAGTGCAAGCGAGCCGGTGTCGCCCATAAAAATCGCAGCCGGCGGCGCATTAAACCACAAAAAGCCTAGTCCCGCTCCGACAACAGCGCCGAGAAGAACGGTAAGTTCCCCCGAACCCGCAACATAATGGATTTGCAGGTAATCGGCAAAATTGATATTGCCGGACAAATAGGCGATGAGCGCAAATGACGAAGCGGCAACCATGACCGGAACAATAGCAAGTCCATCAAGACCATCGGTGAAGTTGACCGCGTTACCGGATCCCACCATGACAAAAGCAGCAAAGGGTATGAAAAACCAGCCAAGATTGAGCAAATAATCTTTGACAAAAGGAAGTGCGAGACCTGTTGATTCCGTATGCATAATGACGCCGGACGCTACAATAGCAATGATAAATTCCAGTGTCAGACGGGCTTTTCCCGAAAAGCCTTTTTCGCTTTGTTTGGTAACTTTGAGATAATCATCATAAAAGCCGATTGCCCCGAACGCCAACATGACGAGAAGCACAACCCAAAAATAGATATTGGCAAGGTTACACCATAAAAGTGCAGAAACCACCGTGCCACTTAAAATCATCAAACCGCCCATTGTCGGTGTACCGGCTTTTTTGAAGTGGGTTTGCGGGCCATCGGCACGAATTGGCTGGCCTTTGCCCTGACGTACTTTCAACGAAGCAATAATGCTTGGTCCGAACAGAAAAACAATAAGTCCCGACGTTAGCAAAGCCGCACCGGTGCGGAATGTGATATAGCGGAACACACCGACACCGGGCAGAATATCGGTCAGTGATGAAAAATACATCAACATGGAAGCTTGGCCTTTTTAACTTTCAATTGGCTTTCTTATAACGTTCGAGCAAAGCCGACACAACACGCGAAGAGCGAATAGAATTCGATGATTTGACCATGATGACATCACCATCATGAATATCTTTGAGAATGAGAGGGATAATCTCTTCGACATTTTCTTTCAAATAGACTTTGAGCTTTTTGGTAAGCTCCTCTTTTAAAGGTTCGATTTCACGACCGATGAGATAAACCGGATTGGCACCCGAGGCAAAAACCGGTTCGGCAAGTTCGCGGTGAAGTTTTTCGCTATATTTGCCAAGTTCGAGCATATCACCAAGCACGGCAATGCGGCGCCCGCGTGCACCGGTTTGTGCTTGTTTCAAAAGTTCAAGACTTGCCCGCATCGAAGCGGGATTGGCGTTATAGCTTTCATCAATCAGCGTGAATGTACCGCCCGATGGCAGTTCCAGATGATAACGCGCACCACGCCCGTTTTCGGCGCTAAAAGTTGCCATTGCCATCACAATATGCGCCATATCGGCACCAACGCAATCACACGCGCCGAGCACTGCCAGACAGTCTTGCACGATATGGCGCCCGGGAGCGGCTACTTTCACCATGGCTTCATCGTTGCCAATCTTCACACTCATACTTGAACAGTCGGCCAACATATGGAGTTTTTCCAAACGGTAATCAGCAAAATCGGCTTCGCCGAAACTCAATATATTTTCAATCCCGCAGGCTTTCGCTTTATCGGAAAGAAAATGGAAAAAATCATCATCAGCGTTAAGAAGAGCTGTTCCGCCTTTGATGACACCTTCGAAAATTTCCGCTTTGGCAGTTGCAATTTCCTCGATACTTGAAAAGAATCCCAGATGCACCGCAGCAACCTTGGTGATAATGGCTAAGTGAGGCCGCACCATTTTTACCAATGGGCGGATTTCACCAGAATGGTTCATGCCGATTTCAAACACTCCGTAATCTGTATCGGCTGGCATACGGGCAAGGGTTAGCGGTACCCCCCACTGATTATTGAACGACGCAGGATTGGCGTGAACTTTTCCGACAGCTCCAAGACAGTGGCGCAGTGCTTCTTTCGTCGTCGTTTTGCCGACAGATCCGGTCACAGCAATAATTTTTGCGCTTGATCTTGCCCGCGCTGCCACTGCAAGCTCATCCAATGCCTTCAGCGCATCATTAACCGCTATCATTGGTACGCCAAGCTTTTGGAGATCCGCTTTGTGGGCTTTTTCGATAATCAACAAGCCTGCGCCAGCCTCGGCAGCTTTCGCCGCAAAATCATGGCCGTCGAGTTTTTCGCCCTTGATACAGAAAAAGATTTCGTTAGGCTTTACGGTGCGGCTGTCTATCGAAACGCCTGACAATTCATCCGGCAAATTGCCGATGACCTCGCCATCAATTGCTTTTTGTAACTCGGCTTTCGTCCATAATGGCATCATTTATGCTGTCCTTCCAAGGCCTCCGTTATTTCCTGATGGTCAGAAAAAGGATGGACTTCGGTTCCGATAATTTGGCCCTTTTCATGCCCTTTTCCGGCAACAACCAATGTATCGCCGCTCTGAAGCAGAGAAATGGCATAACGGATGGCTTCGCGTCTATCCCCGATCTCCTTGGCACCGCTTGCTGCTGCCATAATTTCTCTACGGATTTCGGCAGCATTTTCGGTGCGCGGATTATCATCGGTCACAATAACAATATCGGCATATTTGGTAGCGATTCTTCCCATAATCGGGCGTTTACCCTTGTCACGGTCACCGCCACAGCCGAACACCACAATCACTCTTCCGGTGGTGAATGCTTTTACAGCAAGCAAAACCTGTTCCAGCGCTTCCGGTTTATGGGCATAATCAACATAGATTGCCGCTTTATCTTTTGTTGTACCGACAAGTTCAAGCCGCCCCGGTGCTCCCTGCAACCGTTCAAGTGCACGGAATACTGCTGCAGCAGAAACACCGGTTGCAAGGGCAAGCCCGCCGGCAACCAGCGCGTTGGAAACCTGAAAATCGCCTGCAAGTGGCAAGGTGAACTCGAAAACCTCTCCATCGACAATGCAATCGACAAATTGACGTGAGCGTTGATGCTCGACATGACGGAGTTTGATAAAATCGCCCTTGCGACCGACGGTCAGAACTTTCCGTTTTGCACGTTTGACATGTTCAATTGCCGCTTCCGAAAACTTGTCATCGGCAAAAATGACGGCCGGTGCATCTTTCGGCAAAAGTGTGTCGAACAAACGCATTTTTGCCCTGAAATAATCCTCGACAGTCGGGTGATAATCCATATGGTCACGACCGAGATTGGTAAAGGCTGCTGCTTTCAATTTCACCCCGTCAAGCCGGCATTGATCTATACCATGGGAAGACGCTTCCATGGCCACATGGGTCACACCTTCGTCAACAAGTTCGGCCATTGTTTGTTGTAATCTTACCGGATCGGGGGTCGTGAGTGAGCCATATTCGTTTCTTGTCGGTGTAATAACACCGATAGTGCCGATCGTTGCTGCTGCAAAACCGGCATCCTTCCAGATCTGGCGCGTAAATGACGCCACAGATGTTTTGCCGCTGGTGCCGGTAACGGCCACAACTGTGTCGGGTTGCTTGCCAAAAAACCGTGCGGCAACAATGGCAAGCTGGTGACGTGCATCGGGAACTCGCAAAACCGGCACTTTTTTCGACTTCAGTTTAAAATCATGGTCGGTTAGAATTGCAACTGCGCCCCGTTTTGCTGCATCCTCCGCGTAAACGCCGCCATCTCCCTTATTGCCTTTAAGTGCAACAAACAGAAATCCGGGTAATACTTTTCGTGAATCGGCTGTAACACCCTTGATTTCAACCGAAGAAAGGGATGAATCCAATGCTTTTCCCAAAAGTTGATCAAGTTTCATGCGTTATCCCCTTTCGGCCTAATCATTGAACGACGTCTCAGGCAACTTTTGGTTGCCGGAAGAAGCGAGAACAGGTGCATATTCTTCTTTGAAATCCGGTCTTACACCAAGGAAAGTTGCAGACCGGTGAATGATCTTTTCAACCATCGGGGCTGCGTTAAAACCGGCAGTTGCGCCAAACTTTCCTTCTTCCGCCTTTGGTTCATCAATAATTGTCAAAACAACATATTGCGGGTCGTCAATCGGGAAAGACGCAAGGAAGGCGTTAAACCGTTTGGTTTTTGAATATTTGCCGTTTTCGACTTTTTCAGCAGTACCGGTTTTGCCACCAACACGATAACCTTCAACCTTGGCTCGGCGCCCCGAACCGATATCTCCATTCAATTTATAAAGATAACGCATGTCGCGGCTCGTTTCCGGTGAAACAACCTGTTTGGAATGTTCTTCCGCCTCCTCGGCTGTGCGTTTTAAAAATGTCGGTTCGATAAGCCTGCCGCCGTTCATCAAGGCACTGGCACCGACCGCGGTTTGTAGAGGTGTTGTCATCATGCCATGGCCGAAAGCAATGGTCATGGAATTGACAGTTTTCCAACGCCTCGGCTCGACCGGACGGGCAACTTCGGGAAGTTCTGTCGTCATACGGTCAAGAAGTCCCATTCTTTTTAAAAATTCGCGGTGCCCGTCAATGCCGATTGTCAACGCTTCTTTTGCTGAACCGATATTGGAAGAAAAGATGAAAATTTCCCAAGCGGTCAACGGACGATATTTACCGTGGAAGTCACGGATGAAATGTCCACGTCCGGCAGCAAGCGGCTTTGACGCGTCAATCACGCTATTCAGCTGGAATTTTCCCGAGTCGAGCGCCATTGCAGTGGTAAAACTTTTAATTGTCGACCCCATTTCGAAAGTACCGGCTGTCATCCGGTTAAGGCGATCTTTTTTAAGTGCATCGACCGGATTATTGGGATCGAAATCGGGCATGGAAGCCATGGCAAGCACTTCACCGGTGTGGATATTGATAACCACCGCACCGGCGGCAATTGCCTGATATCTTTGCATGGCGTCTGCCAATACATCACGCATAATGGCCTGAACACGAATATCGATTGAAAGTTTTACCGGTTCAAGTGACGTTTCGTCGGCAAGTCCGGCTGCACGCAAATCGCTTAAACCCGCATTGTCGATATATTTTTCCATGCCGGCCGTGCCCTGATTGTCGACATTGACCATACCGAGAATATGGGAAGCTGTTGGTCCACCCGGATAGAAGCGACGCACTTCCGTGCGAAACCCGACACCGGGAATACCAAGAGCCATAATCTGCTCTTTCTGACTTGGCGTAAGCCCGCGCTGAATCCACGCAAAACCGGTTTTCTTTTTAAGCTTTTTATAGGTTTCCTGCCAATCAAGATTGGGCAGAACCGTTGAAATCAATTCGATTGTTTCATCAACATCAATGATGCGGCGCGGTTCGGCAAAAAGTGAATAAGTTTTCAAATCGGTTGCAAGGAGACGTCCGTTACGGTCAAGAATATCGGGACGGGCTGCCGATTGTTCGACCGCCGGCCCTGACGCCTCTTCAATCTCGCCACCTTTGATACCGAAATAGATAAGACGGGCAAAAATAACTGCATAAACACATAAGAAACAGCTCACCACCACCATCAGACGGCGGCGGGTTCTGCGTGAACGATATTCGGCCTTTTGCAACTCTTCATAACGATTGAGAGGTGCCTTCGGTTTACGCTTCAAAAACGGAATAAACTTCATGGCCGGACACTTCCTGTTGCGATATTATCGATATTCGCGTTGCCGTTGCGGGCAAGCAGCGAATTCTTTTCTTCAAGCTCGTCATCCTTGATCAGATTTTCGATCTGGTCTGGCAGCCGTTCAGGTATATCCTGCAACTTGATAATCTGGCGGGGTTCGGTTACCTGCAATCCGAGTTGGTCCTGATAACGGGTGGCCAATACCTGCATACGTTCCGGCTCTATCATCATTGCCCATTCGGCATGCAGCAGGTTGATGGTGTTTTTTTCGGCAACAATTTGTCGTTCGATACGCTGGACTTCACCAATGCGTTTCAGTGCGTCGTACTTCACCTTGTAGGTAATACCGGCTGCACAAATCATAATAGCCACCAAGATCATATCAAATGTACGAAAAACTGTCATTTTCCACTACCATCATTTCGGGCATCAGTTCGGGCATTAAATCGGGCTAGTTCAGGAAGTCCGAATATTGATTTATCAAGAGGTGCAATGTCGGCATCTGTGCGGATGCCAAAACGGAAGCGCGCGGAGCGTGAACGGGGGTTGAATTCGAGCTCCGCTTCATCTGCGGTAATGCCGCTTTTGACTTTAAGCGTGAATGTCGGCTTTTCTGTTTGTTGAACCGGCAGATAACGCGATTGTGCGGGAGCTTTTGACCGGAGAGCAAAAAACTTTTTGACCATGCGGTCTTCAAGTGAATGGAAGGTTACAACACCAAGCCGCCCGCCCGGCTTCAACACCGCTTCGCCAGCTTCAAGCGCTTTTGCCAATTCCTGAAGCTCGTCATTGACGTAAATGCGCAAGGCCTGAAAAATTCTTGTTGCCGGATGGATATGCTCGCCGGGTTTGCGCCCCACCAATGTCTCGACAGCATCTGCAAGATCAGACGTCCGCAAAAACGGCTTTTTCTCACGCCTTTCGACAATCATTCTGGCAATGCGTGCCGCATGGCGCTCTTCCCCGAGAAGACCGAAAATGCGCGTAAGGTCATTCACCTTCATAGTGTTCACGACATCGGCTGCGCTAAAGCCCGATTCCGACATACGCATGTCAAGGGGGCCATCTTTCTGGAACGAGAAGCCGCGCTCTGCCTCGTCAATCTGCATGGACGAAACCCCGATATCAAGAATAACACCGTCAACTTTATCTTCTGTCACATGGCCGAGATTGGAAAATTCTGTATGAACGAGTTTCAATCGCGGACGATACTCTTCAACCAGAGCTTCACCATCACGGATCGCTTCAGGATCCCGATCAAGTGCAATGACATTGGCTCCTTTATCAAGAAGTGCGCGCGAATAACCACCTGCACCGAACGTGCCATCAATGATTGTTTTACCGGCGCAAGCATCCATTCCCGCAAGAACAGGTTCAAGTAAAACAGGGATATGACGTTTAAAAACAGTATCCTTAACAGTTGGCATCGTTATCTTTTAACAGCACGTTTAAAAATCGATTGGCGCATCCTGACCTTTCAATCGGTCAAAATGCGTCAATCTCCTTTATCGCACAGTTATGCTTAACGAAGTGTTAGGATCGGGCTCATCAATCACGAAATTTCCGGTATCAAACCGAATGTCATGAAGAGCAATACAAAATTCAGTATCAAAACAACAATTGCCGAAAGAATGGCAACAATCTGGGTAACAATTCCGTTGGAAAATTGCCCCATAATGGATTTGCGACCACTAAAGTAGAGAAGCGCAATCATAGGGACAGGTAACGAGATTGAAAGAATAACCTGACTGACAACCAGCGCTTCGGTCGAGTTGACGCCAAGCGCCACAACGATGAAGGCAGGAATCATTGTAACAAGACGGCGAACCCATATCGGTATGTAGAAACCGACAAACCCTTGCATAACCATTTGTCCTGCCATCGTGCCGACAACCGAACTTGAAATACCCGAAACAATCAGAGAAACGAGGAAAACGCCTGCTGCACCGATACCGAGAAGCGGTGTCAATGTGTAATAGGCCTGATCGATTTCGGCAATGTCGTTATGCGCACCATGAAACGTACTTGCCGCCATAATAACCATGGCCATATTGACCATACCGGCAATAGCAAGAGCAACAATAACTTCGCGGTTGGAATAGCGCACAAGCTGGCGACGATCCTTGTCACTCTGGACTTTGGCACGTGCTTGTGTGAGGCCGGAGTGAAGGTAAAGCGCATGCGGCATAACGGTGGCACCGATAATGCCGACGGAAATAAGCAAAGCGTTGGCATCAGGCATTTCCGGAGTAAAAAGGTGCAACCCCGCAGCTTCCCAATCAACCGGTGCTATGACCATTTCAATAAGATAACAAAGACCGATAATCGAAACCAGAATACCGATCAGAATTTCCGTCGGGCGGAAACCGCGGCTATCAATCATCAGAAGCGCATAGGTAACAATTGCAGTGATAATCATACCGACGATGAGCGGCAAATTGAACAACAAGGCAAGACCGATAGCACCACCGAGGAATTCGGCAAGGTCGGTTGCCATTGCAGCAATTTCGCTGATAATCCACATAGCCACAACAACAGGCTTTGACAGGTTGTCACGGCAGAGCTCTGCGAGGTTGCGGCCGGTTACAATGCCGACTTTAGCCGACAGTGCCTGAAACAACATGGCAATCAGATTGGCGAGCAACACAACCCACAACAATGTATAGCCATAGCCGGATCCGGCCTGAATATTGGTTGCAAAGTTACCCGGATCCATATAGGCGATCGAAGCAATAACGGCAGGCCCGACCATGAGAAGAAATGTACGTCCGCCCTTTCGCTTGCCGGCAAGCATTGCAGAAATGCCTTCCGACGTCCGTTCGGTGAGTGAGGACTTACGGGAAAATTTATCATCTTGAAGAGACATGCAACAAAACTTTCTAATTGCGAATGCTTTGCATTAGCTCTAAAGGTATTATCCCGTCAATCGGTTTTAGACAAAAATGTTGTGATTATTCATTCTATAACAAAATAATGAAAAATGTCAGTCGGTCTGTAAGCCGGGTTCTGTATGGCGAAATTTGATTAAAAATTCCGCGTGACAGCCATTCATCTAGTACGGATGTTACCACCCGTCTCGTGCAACCTACCCGAATGACAGGCCCGGAAATCGGCTGCAAGCAAAGCTCGCGTGTCATTCCTATTCGGTCTTGCTCCCGGTGGGGTTTACCTTGCCACATCCATTACTGGATGCGCGGTGGGCTCTTACCCCGCCTTTTCACCCTTACCTGTTTGAACAGGCGGTATATTTCTGTGGCACTTTCCCTGAGGTTGCCCTCGCCGGACGTTATCCGGCACCGTTATTCCATGGAGCCCGGACTTTCCTCACCTTTCACCTTTCGGTATTGAGAAGGCGCGGCTGCCCGACCAACTGACGGGCTCTTTATAAAACAAAAACAACCGGCTGCAAACCAATAAAAGCTGCTTCATTGCCAAACTCTCCGCGAACCGCTCCGGAAAGGAACGACGTTCTATTTTTAAAAAACCTGAAAAACAAAAATTCCGGAAAACCGAAGGCGATAGGGGTCATTCCGGTCACTCGATTGCTAAACTTTACAAATGCCATAAGACAGGCTTCGCATGCGAAATAACGACTTGAGACGATACAAAAGCCGACCGTTCTGCCCCTTGAATGTCCATGAAATATTTTAAAATTGGGCCTGAATATCGGTTAAGCTGTTTTTTAAATCCGACAAGGAAGATTGGCTAAAAGCAAAACAAACTATTGATTGTTTTTCGGGCAATTGCACGACCGAGATAAAGTCCGAAAAGCCGTTGCCCGACGATTCTTGCCCATATAAAAATCTTGGAAGTACAAAACTTTAAAAATTTTCCGTAAATGGCGCTTTTCCGGAACAATCAGAACAAATCTATTTTCTATGAGAAAAAAGACCTTCGATTTGAACAACCAAGATCAGAAACAATTTGACAAGGAAAAGAGCAAAAAGCGCTCCATTTTTTAAAAAATATAGTCAGGCTGCCTACTTCCATTGAAGCATAGCCATTCAATTGTTCCGGCTATATTTTTAAGAACCTTACGCTTCAGGTGAGGCTTTTCAACGTGCCAAGCAAGCGATGAAGTGTATCAATCGTCGAGACATCCGCAACACCGTCAACCTTTTGTGGTCTGAAATGGCGTTGAAAGGCTTTTGTTACCAGTTGCGTGCGTTCGTCGAAAGAACCGGTGATATCAATGCCATAACCGTAAAGCGCAAGCATTGACTGATAGGCTTCAACAGGTCTGCCACTTTCACCATTGGTCATGAAGCGTCCACCGGAAATTGCGGCCGGACGCACAAAATGGCCAATACCGGCGTTATAAAGGTTTTCCCATGGAAATTTTTCACCCGGGTCACTTTTGCGATGCGGTGCAATATCGGAATGGCCAAGCACATTCCGTTTTTCAATTGAATATTTTTCGATAATCGATTTGCAAAGTTTGATGACCGATTCAATCTGTTTTTCCGGATAATCGGGAAAGTTCAACAAAGGTCCACCATTGACAATCTCAATACCGATAGAATGGGAATTCACATCTGTGACACCGCGCCAGAAACTTTCACCGGCATGCCACGCGCGATAAGCCTCTTGAACCAGTTGCACAACTTTCCCGTCTTCTTCCACAACATAATGCGCTGAAACCTTTGCTTCCGGCGAACATAAAAGGCGTTCGGCACTTTCGGCATTTTCCATGCCCGTATAATGAAGAACAAGAAATTGCGGTTTAGCGCCATCTTTGCGCTCTTCAAAATTAGGCGAAGGGCGCACAGTTGCTCCCTGATAATCCGCTTTGAAAGTTTCTGCACTCATACTGTAACAAACTCCTCACGCACGATAGCCCATGCGTTATTAATAGCCGCCAGACGCTCGTTGGCAATAGCCAGAAATTCCTTTGGCAAACCGCGTGCCATAACCCTGTCGGGATGGTGTTCGCGCACGAGATCATGGTAGTGTTTACGTGCTTCCTCGAAGCTTATGCCTTTTTTGAGGCCCAAAACCAGCCACGGATCACTTTCACCGATAACAGCGTGACGCGCGCTGATTACCCTGAACTGCTCACGAGAAAAGCCGAAAATATCGGAAACCTCTCGCAAAAAAACGAGCTCGTCCTGATGGATTACACCGTCCGATTTGGCAATATAGAAAAGGCCTTCCAGAACATCTTCCAATAATTGTCCCTGACAGTCGGATTCCTGACAAAGCCGAAACAGGCGACGCGCGTAGACGTCAAAGCCTGCAATGTCCTGTTTGGCGAGGTTATAAAGGCGTTCGACATTATGAAACTCGTGGTCAGGGACCGAAAAGATTTCATAAAATGCTTTGACCTCGGCATCGCTTACGACACCATCGGCTTTTGCCATTTTTGCCGATAAAGCAATCATGGCAATAGAAAATGCAACTTGTCTGCGTGTTTCAGGATCCCCTTCAAAGAAGGTACGTACACGTTCGACAATAGCATTCAATGCGTCGCCAGCAATGTTGCTGATAAGCTCGCCAATACGTGTCCATAATGAAGGCATTCCGTTTTCCTGAATTTGAAGTTAATAAGACTGTTCTGTTTGATCGGGCGCCTTAACAACTATTTGGCCAAAGCCGATAATTGATAGTGCGAAGCGATATGAATGAAGTCGACTGTTATTGTTCTTTATCCCCGTCAACCGTGGAAGGACGGTTCATTGCCTGACGGGCAACTTCACCCGCTTCACGTGCAAAATTTTCCGCCTGTTCTTCACTCTGACCACTTTTCAAGGCAGATGCTTTTGCGTCTTCCATCAATTTATTGATGACATCCTGTTTTTGTGCTTGCGTCATATCCGATGGTGTAAGCGGCACTTTTGGCAAACTTATGGCTGCCCCTTCAGGAAGACCCTTTTCCCCGTTTATTTCACCGGAATCCTTGAAAAAATATAAATATCCCCACCACAAGCCGGCAATGAAGACAATGAGGAGAATAACAAGACCGATGATGCGACGCCAACGAAGTTTCTTCATATTTTTTCCAAAAGTTTTTATTTATATGCCATTCTTTTACTATTTTTAGCAATGGTGAACAGTGATTTTAGAGCCCGATAGGTGTCGAATTGTTGTTTAAAGATAATTTAAAAAAAATGGCGCGCACATTACTGGCGTCAATTGCTTCGGCTCTGTTGCTTACAAGCTGCACTTCCTTGTCTTATGATCTTGGCGATATCGTGCCACCATCCGGCACAACACCCAAGGGACCAATCAATGCCCCACGCTTCGATGACCGCAAGCCTCATGACTGGGCCGAGCTTACCCCATGGCATTACCCCATTCACGGAACCGATGTTTCGAAATATCAACAGGCAGTTGACTGGGCAGCAGTCAAACATAGCGGTATTTCTTTTGCTTTTATCAAAGCAACAGAAGGCGGCGACCGTGTAGATGACAATTTTCTCCACAATTGGGATGGGACAAAAGAAATCGGTATGCCGCGCGGCGCCTATCACTTCTTCTATTATTGCCGGCCGGCTTCCGAGCAAGCCAAATGGTATATCAGAAATGTACCGAAGGACCCGACAGCCCTGCCACCGGTTCTTGATATGGAGTGGAACGATTCTTCACCGACGTGCAAAATCCGGCCACCAGCAGAGACTGTTCGTAGTGAAATGAAGGTCTTCCTATCCATTGTTGAAAAATATTATGGCAAGAAACCCATCATCTATACGACGGTCGATTTCTTCGATCGGAACGGCCTGTCGCAAATCAAAGGTTATTCGTTCTGGCTCCGGTCAGTCGCCGGCCATCCGCAAGAAAAATATGGCACCCATCCGTGGACATTCTGGCAATATACCGGAACGGGGCGTGTTCCCGGTATCAAGGGTGATGCCGACATCAACGTCTTTTATGGCAGCCGCGACGAATGGCAAAAATATGTTTCCGGAAAATAATACCAATCAGACAATAGGCAAACATCGTGTTACTCAAGTGGGCAAATATCGCTTTGACTTGCGAGCGAATTACGCATGCCTCTTTATTTCTGATAAAAAATGGTACAAGACATTTTAAACGTCATAAAGTGCAGGAATGAGAATAAATGTTCAAGACAAGACAAGCAATTCTGGCAGCTTCGACATTCTTGTTTGCGACAGTTTTCTGCCCGCTTTCACAAGCTGAAGAACCTGAAGCGACAACCCAGACTGATGATGTCGCAACCAAAGTGGCACGCGAGGCCTGCGGCACGCCAATCGAAACATTCAGAGAAAATGTCGCCGATGAAGCTCGCAAAGCAGGTGTAAGCGAACACGCGATCGATGAACTCAAAAAAGCAACGATTGATCAGAAGGTTATTGACCGTGACAACGGGCAGGCCATTTTCAATCTCACATTTGCAGAATTTTCAAAACGCGTCATCCCTGAAGCACGTTTGAAAAAGGGTAAGGAAAACTTACAAAAATATTCCGACGTTTTTGCCAAGGCCGAGGAAAAATATGGGGTTCCTGGCCCCGTTATTGCAGCCTTTTGGGGGCTCGAAACCGATTATGGTGCGGTGCAAGGCAATTTCGATACTTTGAATGCCCTTTTCACCCTTTCCCATGATTGCAGGCGGCCGGAACTCTTCCGCCCGCAATTGATTGCACTTTTAAAACTTTTCGATCAGGGAGTCGTCAATGCCGAAACAACCGGTGCTTGGGCTGGTGAAATCGGTCAAATGCAACTTTTGCCAAAGGACTATCTGGAACGGGGTGTTGACGGCGATGGCGATGGTAAAATCGACCTTAAAGGGTCTGTTGCCGATGCTGTCATGACGGCCGCCCATATGCTAAGCGATCTTGGATGGCGGCGCGGTGAACCGTGGCTTGAAGAGGTGCGCCTCACCCGTGACGATCTTCCTTGGCAAGAAGCAATCAGGCAAAATCGCAAACCCCATTCACAATGGACCAGTTGGGGCGTTACCGGCATTAACGGCCCGCTAGGGCCTGATAATGGAGATGCGTCACTTATGTTGCCAATGGGCCGAAAGGGGCCCGCATTTCTGGCCTATAACAATTTCGATATTTTTGTCGAATGGAACAAATCGATTGTCTATGCAACAACCGTTGCCTATTTTGCCTCGCGGCTCGCCGGTGCACCGGCTTTTGACATCGGCCATCCCGAACCTGGGTTGAACACCGAAGAAATGAAGCAATTGCAACAAAAGCTTGCAGACCGTGGTTATGATATGGGCAAAGTGGATGGCGTTTACGGTATATTGACACGCGACGCAGTGCGAACCGAACAGCTCCGCTTGGGACTTCCTGCCGATTCCTGGCCGACGAAAGAATTGCTTGACCGGCTTTAGAACTGCATTCCATGTGGTCAAAAAAAGAGTGTACTTAACTCATCGCAAGACGGGTATTTTTGCCCGTTTTTGTTATGACATTTGTTTTTTTGGGGATAGCATTTATACGATTGGCAGTTGAAGGCTTTATGTATTTATTTCCGGAACTATACGGTTCCCCCCTGCTCTTTTCATCTTACAAGCATCTTTGCCGCTAATTGTAATTTCTATGATTCTTCAATAGATGCATTTTGCGTTTTTCGCGTGCTGGACGATATTTTACGTTAAACGACTTTAGCTTCTAGTGCCTTTAATGCTCCTTTTGTCAGCTTTGCAAAAAGTAAATTTTTGTCGTCGTCGCATAAAGGCTTGAACCCAATCATTTTTCCGATGGGGCATGATTCCAGCACTTTCAAAGCGCTTGCAAAATCGGGTTTTGAATTCGCCGAAATCGATGCCAATAAACTGTCAAATGTCACGAAAAATGCGACACCGGAGAAAAGGAAAAAGCGTCAGCACTTATCCACTTATCGGGAACATTGGCTGCAATAATGACACCTGAAACGCCCTGAACCATTTTAAAGACAAATTCAAAGCTCCGAGAGGATCATTCAAAGAGCAAGCAGGATAATTTCAAGTGCCGGGAGTATGAGCTTTTTAGCTCAGAACACCTAAAATAAAACCCGACCGGAGCAAGCTCCGATCGGGCCTCAACCAAGGGAAATCCGTTGCGGGGGGTCTCGGTCTCCCTGGTTGGTAATCAATCTCTTGCACTTTTATGACAGCGCATGATTGATATGACCGATACGGCATCCGATAGCAAGAAAGCAGCAAAAATTATCACTTCATTTTAAGAATTTTTTACTCGTTTTACATCTATTATGATAAAATCATGTCTAAAATGTATTATAATGAAGCAATTTTGTTTAAGATAACTCTTTTAATAGAAAATTATCCCATTTAAGCAGCAAGGTTCCGGGTTAAACATCGCCTTTCGGATGTAACAATCCAAAAGGCAAATTTAGAAACCGTTTGAAAAACACTCTTGTGCCTGCAACAGCGAGAAAGCTGAAAGACTAACCAAAGTGGTTCGTCGAAATCCGTCCACGCCAAGCAACAACGTGCCAGTAAGCCCGACACAGCGGATGAAAACTTGAAACCAGCCGCTGTTGTCATGAAATCGGGCAGCCGACATTTTGCTGCACCGGCTTTCATTCAATCAAACAGGTGGGGACGGGCGTGCGTCCGCGTTCGACGTTACCGGCTGCAATAAACGTTTAAATCATGCCTCACTACTTGGCGTTATTTGCCTTAAGCGCTGATTGAGGCCGGATGCCGATGAGATAACATATAGCGTAGACGAGATCGGCACGGTTGAGCGTATAGAAGTGGAAATCTTCAACACCGTGTTCGACAAGATCAAGAACCTGTTCGGCAGCAACGGCGGCTGCAACTAGATCATGTGTTTTCTGGTCGTTCTCCAGCCCCTCGAAACGTTGTGCCAGCCAATCGGGAATATGTGTGCCATTGCGCGAACAAAAGTTTTTAACCTGCCAAAAATTATGGATTGGCAATATGCCGGGTAAAATCGGAATATAGATACCGGCTTTACGCACTCTTTCTATGTAATCTTCATAAAAGTGGTTATCAAAAAAACATTGGGTGATGGCCTTTGTCGCGCCATTGTCTATTTTACGTTTGAGGAGATCAATATCGGTTGCAAAATCGGGACTTTCGGGATGTTTTTCGGGATATGCCGAAACGGTGATTTCAAAATCCGGATTAATCGCTTTCAAACCGGCAACGAGTTCAACCGCATTGGCATAACCTCCCGGAGTGGGATGATAGCGCCCGCCCGCTCCGTTGCTTGGGTCACCACGAAGCGCAACAAAATGATGAATTCCCATGGAAGCAAATTGCCGTGCCACGCCGTCGACTTCTTCGCGTGTTGCATCAACACATGTCAAATGCGCAGCTGCATTAAGGTGTGTTTCTTTAATGATACGTTCAACAGTTCTGCCGGTCCTCTCCCTCGTCGAGCCGCCTGCCCCGTAAGTTACCGAAACAAATTCCGGCTTTAATGGTGCAAGACGTTTGACCGTTTGCCAAAGCATTTCTTCCATTTTCTCCGTTTTTGGCGGGAAAAATTCAAATGAAACCTTCAGCTTGTCGCCCAAGTCGGGGCGGCGGGAAAGTGATGGGGCAGACATTAAGCGGTCTCCGTTAGAAATGTTGTTTTTCTGGCAATCAACAAACGTGGATCACGGGCAAGCCACAGCTTGAGTGTGAGCCCTTTTGTATTGCCATTTTGTTGGGGTTGAAAACTCAAAGTTTTTTCCAATGTCAAGCCGGCCTTATCAAGCCAGTATTCCATTTGGGAATCGGAAAATCCCATACGCACATGAGCATATTTTTCGCGTAAATATTCAAGTTCATGCGGAGCATAGTCGACAATAATGAGCCGCGCCCCCGGTCGCATGACGCGCGCCGCTTCAAAGATTGCAACTTCAGGGTCAGACAGGAAATGTAGAACCTGATAAATAGTAACGAGATTGAACGTTTCTTTCTCGACCGGCAAATTGGCCACATCTCCCAACCTGACCTGAGCGTTCGAAACGCCTGCCTTATCCAGATTGACGCGTGCAACAGCCAGCATATCGCGATTATTATCAATGCCGATCGCCCGTGTATAAAGGGGCGCAAAAAGCTTCAACAAAGATCCGGTACCTGTGCCGATATCGAGCATGGATTGGAACGGCGTTGTTCCGACAAGTTCTACCATGGTTTGTTCGACAGTGTTGTCGGGCACATGGAGCAATCTGAGTTTATCCCAGTCGTGCGCATTTTTGGAAAAATAGGCAGCCGCAGCGCGGCTTCGCTCTTTCTTGACTTCACCAAGCCGCATCAAATCCGCGTTAATAAGATTGTCTTCAACATCAATATGTTGAAGCACTATTTTCAGCATTTCCCGACGTAACGAACAAGAAGATAAAGAAAAATAGGCCCATGCACCTTCCTGATAACGCTCGATCAAACGGGCTTCCGTTAAAAGCCGTAAATGACGCGATACGCGTGGCTGCGATTGACCCAGAATTTTTGTAATGTCGGAAACCGTCAGATCGCCTTTATCCAACAAAAACAGTATGCGCAAACGTGTTGTTTCAGCAACCGCCTTTAATACGTCTACCATTTCATTCAACGCCAATTGGCGAACCATGACTTTTCTCCGCTCTTATAGACATAAAGATATCTTTATATATTTCACAAATGTCAAGCAGAGAGATTACTTATGCCCACAAACACCGGAAAATTCCCCTTCAATACATATCTTTTTACGTCGGGACATGTTTTCTCCGAAGCCGTTTTGCTTGATAGACGGAATATCGCGATACGATGCAACCCGAGATAATCTTCGCGAAAAAAGAGTTTATACGCCTATAAAAAGAAGTTATTCAGCACCGTTTTTTCAATTGTTTTTTCTTACCCCGTTTAGGGAAGCGCTTACCGATCTACATACAGTTAAATTTTTCAAAAATCCCGTTTTAGTACTGTTCGGGCTGTTGATACGCCCAACATTGTTTTTCAAAAAAGCTTTATCTTAAAGGTAGGAATTGCTTTTCGGGAGTATTGAGAGCAGCAAATCTTCCCTTTGATCAATGGAAAATTGTAACCTGATTAGCGGGTGCAACTGTTTTTATATTTTGACGTATAAGCTTATATAAACGCAAATGACAAAAATCTGTTTGACAAGAAAACAAGTTCAATTTTTTATTTGTCCATGACGACGAAGAGACAACGCGCTGTTGCAAAAGAATTGACGCTACTGATACCGCAAGCCCCCTATGCCGATAGCGAACCGATCAGGTCTGCATCGTTAAGCCCGCATATGAAGCATCTTCCCCCCTCTATTGCCGTTTGGTTGTCGATTGTTGCTTATATCCGACACACTTACACAAATTATGATGAATTGCGTGACGAGGGATATGATAAAGACTCGGCACGGTTTTTTGTCATTGATGATATTAACGAAAAACTGACAGAATGGCGGGCAACCCGTTTTGTCGACGTGGAAGACAAATTGTAACACACGCTTGAACGACTTCTGCGATATTAGCCAATCGCATAGAGAAAATATGCGATTACACGAAAATCAGCACCAATTCGGACTTTATTCTGTTCGCATCGTGATTTTTCAAGCACCTCATCGAAGATAATAAATGCGGCTATCAAAGCTTAAAAATCCGGCCTCATGATTTCATAAGCAAAAATATAAGCCTGCGAACCGATGCGACATGTTTTAAAAAAACAATCGAGGTAGGAAAAGAAAAAGGGCGGGAAAACCGCCCTTTCAAATGAACCACTTATGAGGAAAAATTAACGAACAATCACTTTTGAGCCGATCTGTACGCGCTCGAAAAGATCAACAACATCCTTGTTCAACATACGGATGCAGCCTGCTGACACATTTTTGCCGATGCTTGAAGGTTGTGTTGTGCCATGAATACGGAAATAAGTGTCGGTATTCCCCTGGAAGAGATAGAGCGCGCGGGCGCCAAGCGGGCTATGCAAGCCACCGGGAACACCATCGGCAAAACGCTTATATTGCTGGGGTTTACGCTGAACCATATCGGCAGTCGGAATCCAGCGCGGCCATTTACGCTTGAATTGAACCCTCGCTTCACCATGGAAGCCAAGACCGGAAGCACCGACACCGACGCCATAGCGAATAGCCTGACCGTCGCCCGTTACAAGGTAAAGGTAGTGATTTTCCGGTTCGACAATAATGGTTCCGGGAATCTCGGTGGTCGGATAAGGAACAACCGTGCGCTCGTATTGTTCAGGAATCTTTACTGTAACCGGTGGAATTTTAAATGGCTCGTCAGGAGTTTGCTCATAACGGTCATAAACCGATTGGGTGCCAAGCAAAGTTGACGTGACAACCGTTTTTGCCGGTGCAACGTTTACATTGTCGTTCGGTACTACTGTTGGAGCAGGTGTCGTTGCACAGCCGACAAGCCCAAAGCCCAAAATGCCGAGAGCCGCTGCAAGCCCCGTTTTTTGTTGCCAGAAGTATTTCATTTGATGTCTAGAAACCTCGTTATTGCGATACGTTTGACCGCTGGTATTTTTCTCGTACAACGTGGTTAATAGATAGTTAACATAATAAAAAGTATTTTCAGATTATAACCACCATTTTTAAAGCTATTTAAGTTCTTTAAAGACAACTTTTCCGCGTAGCAAGACAATTATGCAACAGTAAATGAAGTGGTGCGCCGCTTTTAGTGAGCAAATTTCAACCCCGAAAACTTCAAAAACACTAACGCGGTCAAGACGAATCAATTGGCGGTTAAAAACACCATTAAAAATCGTCTTCCCGTTTATTATGGCAATTGCTTCGCTTACATTTCCTCCCCACATCGGATTTTTCATCTGCTATTTCATTATTTTATGTTCGATTTATTGGTAGATTCCAGTGTAAAATGCAACACTAGAATCTATCTTTATTACTTTAGCATCAGATATTGTAAAGGTTAATTGATGAATAAATTTGAGCGCATTATCCGATATACATGTTTAATTGCAGCGGTTCTGACTGTGTTTTACATGTTATTTTCTTTTTATACATCAATGCTGGCAAGGGAACCCCAGATCGTGAATGAACAGATTGATGATACAGCGCCTAGAGCTTACTCCTATTTCAAACATGAGGCCCCTGCTGTTTATCATTTAGCACGCAAAATTGAACGACAAGACCCCATAACAGTGGACGAGGTGAAAGCCCTGCCCGAAGGCAGTCTCAATGCTCGTTATGAAGGTGAAATCACCTTGCTGTATTTTGCGCTTGATCAATATAATCTACAGGCCATTGATGCTTTATTGGCTGGTGGTGCAGACCCTTATATGATTGATCAGCCCTCAACCGGTTCAGGACGCGATTTTACTTATTATATGGGAGCCATGAATATGTCTTCCCGGCCCGACCTTGGCGTCAAGTTCAAGACAGACCTGATTAAAATTTATCTCAAAAACGGTGGTGATCCAAATCACAAGTTGCCTGGCCAATCTGGTTCACCATTTTTCTATTATGTTGCCCTCATGAAGAATTTTGATGGGGTAGAGGTTTTGCTTAAAGCCGGTGCCAACCCGTTAGTCTATGATAATGATGGTAATTTTAATGCAGTCATTTCATTAGCTCTCAATCGAGATGAGCGAAGTATGAAATTGGTGTGTGATATTGTATGTCATGGTGCTTTTGACTTTGCTTCAGATAAAGCGGTATCGGATATTGTTAATATTTTAAGCCCGTCCGGCCCTGATAATCCAAAGCGTGAAGCTGTTTACAAAAAATTGGCCATGCGCATTTTGAAATATCATCCAAATTTCAAAGAAAATCCAAATACGCAAAGAATGTTTAATGGATCTATTCCATGGAAAGATATTTTAGCCCTTGATGACAAGGAGCTGTGCAATGACCAATGAACAGACACAGGTGCATGGTAGCACCATTAGCAATTATTGTAAGATGCAGGCCGCTTATTTATGCAAGCTGATTTATAAAGACCCGCCGGGAAATGAGCCATTTGATACAAATTGGCCAGACAAAATCAATGAAGCAGAACAAAACTGGGAGGTCTGGGAAAATTTTTATCATACGGACAGAACTGGTTTTGTAGCACGTTTATATAAGCCTAAAGGTTATAAGGCTGATTGCGAAAATGACGGGAACATATGTGGCAGAACCCCATTGGGAAATCTTCGCGACAAATCTCGTAAAATGATTTTAATCCGAAAAATTATTTTATCTCATCCCGATGTGAGCTTGTCCGGAAAACCGGAAAATAAAAAGAGCCATAACATATATGGCTCTTTCAATTGGATTCATGATAGCAACACGCAGATTTTGATCTTGAACTTTACTTGACCAAAACCAAAAACATGCGCGGAAAACGCAAAAGCACTTTACCGTCATATTGTGTCGGATAAAGCTTTTTAATGCGTTCAAGATAAAGAGCAAGGTAGTCCTGCTTTTCCTCGTCGTTCAATGGAGCCAGAAACGGCCGCAAGGCTGCACCTTTCACCCAATCGACAATCGCTTCATGATTTTCCATAATCGGGTTGTAGATTGTCTGCCAAATATCAATATAGCGCACAAGCGGCTTCAAAGCATCGTAATAGACAGAGACATTCGGGAGTTTTTCCCGTGCTACAGCACCGATACGATCATTCCAACGTTTGTCTTCGGCAACGTGAATCATTGCCCGATGAAGTGGCTCGAACAGGTTATCCGGCATTTGTACGGCCAGTGCTGCACCGCTTTTCATGGCAGAGACCAACCGTTTCATCTCATCAATATGATCTGGCAACCATTGAAACACCGCGTTCGAGAACAATAGATCGACATCGCTGTCCGGAGACCATTTTTCAATATCCTGAACCGTAAATTCGATTTTTGGCAACCGCTTCTTCGCACTGGCGATCATCTCGGCAGAAGAGTCAAAGCCCGAAACCTTGGCTCTTGGCCAATGCTCGCACAGAACTTCGGTTGAAGTTCCCGGGCCGCAACCAAGATCGACAATGGTTTTTACCTCTTTCAGAGGAACAGCATTGGCAAGGTCATGTACCGGTCTTAAACGTTCATCCTCGAATTTCAAATAATCTTGTGCTGACCAATCTTGCATAAATTTTCTCCATTGTCTTATCGGGCAGTGAAACCAGTTTACCACTTTTTGCGGTCAAGACACCCATAAAGTCAAAAATTCCCCATATAGTCCGAATTTCTCTTCAAACGTGAAAAACGTTTGGTTTTAAACCTCCACCGGTTGTGTTCTTTCGCTTCATCTATCTGAAAAAGACCATATCGGGTTGCGCATGTTCTTTCACCGTTCGTCGGGATGGACGGATGTACTTCGAGTGCCTCAACCGCTTTTTTCACGGCTGTTTTTAAAATCCTTTATCCTGCTTTTAATTGGCTGGTAAAGCTTCAATTTTGACGAAACTTATTTCCATCTAACTCATCTCTCATAACCGAGTTTTCCAGCCTTCTCTTAGTCGGTTTTAACCGAATAGATTTTTTCATTTTAAAGGAATGGATAAAGCCTGAACGACCGGAAAGCCTGCTGATTTATTTTAACCGGAAAAATTGTTGCCGATTTTTATCGGGATTATATCCAGTTTTTATTCTATGGTTTCGTCTCTCAGTTGAAAATCACACAGGTAAAAATGTTAGCAAAATGGCCGACACCGACATTGGCAGCAATCGATCAAACAGGGAAAAATAAAAAAAGCGGGGAAACCCCGCTTCTTCTCTCATAAAAATCGAAACCCGACGATAATGGTTCTTGAAAGCGTGATGAATCTCAGCGTGTCAAACGTTTGTAAGTGACCCGTTTCGGATTGACGGATTCCGGTCCAAGACGGCGTATTTTATCGGCCTCGTATTCTTCAAAATTGCCTTCAAACCATTCCACATGACTGTCACCCTCGAAAGCCAGCATATGTGTCGCCAAGCGATCAAGGAACATACGATCGTGGCTGATAACAACGGCACAGCCGGCAAAGTTTTCGAGAGCTTCCTCCAAAGCTGCCAGCGTTTCGGTATCAAGATCGTTGGTCGGCTCGTCGAGCAACAAAACATTGCCGCCCTCTTTCAAAAGTTTGGCAAGATGCACACGGTTTCTCTGACCGCCCGAAAGGTTGCCAACCTTTTGCTGCTGGTCACCACCCTTGAAGTTGAACGCACCGCAATAGGCACGGCTATTCATTTCATATTTGCCTAGTTTGATAATATCGTTGCCACCGGAAATTTCTTCCCAGACTGTTTTATTCGGGTCGAGTGCATCACGACTTTGATCGACATAGCTCATTTTGACTGTGTCACCAATACGGATTGTCCCGGAATCCGGCTTTTCCTGCCCCGTCAACATTTTGAACAATGTTGTTTTACCGGCACCGTTAGGACCGATAACACCGACGATACCGCCTGCCGGTAATTTGAAAGACAGGTCGTCGATCAACATGTGATCACCAAAACCTTTGCTTAAATGTTCAACTTCAATGACAACCTGCCCCAATCTTTCGCCAACCGGAATGATGATTTGCGCTTCACCGGGACGGCGGTCATTGGCAGCCTTGACCAATTCGTCATAAGCCTTGATACGCGCTTTCGATTTTGCCTGCCGAGCCTTCGGACTTGATGCAATCCATTCTTGCTCACGTGTCAAAGCCTTCTGGCGGGCAGCTTCTTCACGTCCTTCCTGTGCAAGACGTTTGGCTTTAGCTTCCAGATAGGCTGAATAATTGCCCTCGTAAGGTATGCCATGGCCACGATCAAGCTCCAGAATCCAGCCGGTTACGTGATCAAGGAAATAGCGATCGTGGGTGATGATGAGAACCGCACCCGGGTATTCACGCAAATGCTTTTCAAGCCATGCTGTGGTTTCGGCATCAAGATGGTTGGTCGGTTCGTCAAGCAATAACAGATTGGGCTGTTGCAACAATAATTTACATAAAGCAACGCGGCGTTTTTCACCACCCGATAATTTGGAAACGTCGGCATCTGCGGGCGGGCAACGCAGCGCATCCATTGCCATTTCCACCTGTGAATCAAGATCCCACAGGTTGCGGCTGTCGATAATATCCTGAAGTTTTGCACCTTCTTCGGCGGTTTCGTCAGAATAGTTCATCATCAATTCATTATAGCGGTCAAGAATTGCCTTTTTATCGGAAACGCCTTCCATCACATTTCCACGGACATCTTTTGTCGCATCGAGAACCGGCTCTTGTGGCAAATATCCGCAAGTAGCACCTTCGGCAAGCCAGGCTTCACCGGTGAATTCTTTGTCAATGCCGGCCATAATCCGCAAAATCGTCGACTTACCAGCGCCGTTTGGCCCCAGAATACCTATTTTTGCATCGGGATAGAAAGACAGATTGATATTGTCCAAAATTTTTTTATTGCCGTAGGATTTGCTAAGACCAGCCATATGATAGATAAATTGCCGCGCCATATATGTTCTTCCATTCCTTGATTGACGGGAGTTGAAATGCTTTTTTTCGCATTTTCCCTTTAAAAGCGTTTTATTGAAAACACTGTGTCAAAACCATGTTGTTTCTGTCTTTTAACCGAAAGAGTCGAGGTCGGCAATCTATAGTCAAGGCAAAAAGGTTCGAAATCGCTTATCCCTTTTTACCTTGGGCGGGTATAATACCCCTCTTCCCCCGACCCAAATAAATCTGCTGTTATTGTTACCTCTTGAAACCAAGCGGATGTGGAACGCGTCTCCCTATTTTCGGTTTTTTCAAAGGGATTTTATGCGCTGCTATCCCCCTCTTTTAAATCGGGTGCTACAATGAGGCTTAGAAAGCTTCATAACAAACTTTGCATTATTCGCCCGGCAAGCCGGATTTTTTAAATAATGGCATTGTTTTTTCAAGTTCGACAAATAAGAATATAAAACACAAATTCGGTGTTTCGATATCTTCAGCAAAGTGAATGAAAACACGTTGAAAAATGCTTAAGGTCCAGAACCAGCTAACGCTTGGAAAAAACCTAATGCCGCCGATCGTTTTCGATCGCGATGGCAAGACAGAAAGCTCGGTCGAAAGCGACAATCTCCTTCTTGTGCCCGACAGTTTGTTTGAAATACCTTCAGCATTTTCTGAACAAGAAAAGAAACAGTACCGGATTGGTCGCAATATCTTTCTTGAAAAGGCAAGACAACAAAACAATTTCATTGTTTACGCACCGTTTCCCTTGGGATTTTGGGCTATCCCCGCACTTGCTCAAGGCCGGTTTGCGAAACTTGTTCTTGATAGGCCGGAAGATTATAGCAACTGGCGATACTTTGCGACACGGTTTTGTTTAAAAAATGAAAAGCGGCGCATGGGGTCGGACGTCTACAGTCCACGTCTGATGAGACAATTGCATAAAATCCTTTCAATTGCGGATTATTTTTCGCTAACAATCGGGGATTGGCTTTATCTTGCAGAAAAATCGAAACAATATTTGCCTCGATTGGCAAATATGATTTTGTGGCTCGACGAGAAAACACCGCAGCAGGACATCTCGATTTTTTTGGGTAGCGGACGGAAAAGTGCCTCTTGACATGACTTTTCTTAACTTCATTAGCTGGATAAAATGTTTTTCAAGTTCATATGCCGTTTCAAACAGAACCCCTCTTTCGATCAGGAGACTTTGATGCGTTTTGCTAGCGTCTTTTTTGTTTTTGTTCTTTTTCCATTAACTGCTTTTTCACAGGAAACCGACATTCCATGCAAAGATGTTGCAGAGGTCGGCCGATCTGTCATGATGGTTCGTCAAAGCGGTGTGCCGATAGAAAAGGCCATGGGGCTTGTTCTTAACGGTTTGAAAGAACAATCTAACGAGCACCAGAAAATGCTTGAGCCGGTTTACAGAAAAATTGTTACCCTTGCCTATCAGGAACAACAATATTCAACGAATCGCGATCGTATTGATGCAACAGACAAATTCGTCAAAAGCATCTTCAACCGCTGCGCAAGGCGCCTGCCAAGAAGTTGAAATTGTAAAAACAAGTTTTAACCGGAATATCAGCTTTTGAGTGGAACGAGTTGAGGGCATCACCTTTCGAACTTATAGCCCGTTATCATCGAGCTATTCGAGACATCGTCTTACAAAAAAGACATGAGATAAAATTCTATTGTTGTTTCAAACTCTGATGTCGAAAACTGTCCTCTCCTTTTTCAATTGGAGCATCTTACAAACTTCAACAGGAGAAATGACAAAATATCCTGATTTCTCGCCGATTATGCAAATGGGTCGATGAGCCTGAACTATCGTTAATAATCCGGTATGTTTGAAAACAGCTCATCAACAACGAGGTTTCGTCACCGAGCGCTTATTTTCAGCAAGTAGCAATTTCCGATTTTGAAAAACAGACACTTGCCCGATAGACTTAGGCTGACCCGAACAGAATTGCATTATCACGACGATAAGTCAGTGCACTTTACTGAATAAGGAAACTCCGCCCCTTGGTCTAAAGTGCACCCATTAGCAGCTCGACACCGGAATCATTCATCGTCTTAAGCATAAGGTCGAGAGAACCGTTAAGATCAATTCCGGCACAGGCGGCAAGAGCGACCGACGCTTCAAAGCCGCAATTTTTGGCGTCAAGTGCCGAATAGGCTACACAAAAGTCGGTTGCCAAACCGCAGAATGTAAGCTTGTTCAAACTACGCTCTTTGAGGTAGCCACGTAACCCTGTCGGGGTTTTTCGATCATTTTCAAAAAATGCCGAATAGCTGTCTATTTCCGGATCCATTCCCTTGCGGATAATCATTTCAGCCTTATCAACGGGCAGCGAACCATGGAGAGCCGCGCCATTAGAACCTTGTATACAGTGATCCGGCCAAAGTGTTTGCGGGCCATAATCAACGGTAATCGTATCATATGGAGAAAATCCCTGATGGTTGGAGGCAAAACTTTGATGATTTTGCGGATGCCAATCTTGAGTAAGGATGACATGGTCAAAGCGCATCATCAGTGCATAAACCGTCGGAAGAATGAGATCACCGTCCGGAACTGCCAGCGCACCGCCGGGTAGAAAATCGTTTTGCACATCCACAACAATCAGTGCCTCACCAGCCATTTTTTCTCCCCTTATTTCCCCTGGTTGACGGTTGCAGTCACATAAAAACAGTCATATCAAATACCAAGATTAATTTGCAAGGAAGACTTTAATGAAAATTACCATGATCGGTAGCGGATATGTCGGGCTGGTTTCGGGTGTGTGTTTTGCCGAATTCGGTTTTGATGTCACATGTGTCGATACCAATGCTGACATAATCGCGCGACTGAACAGAGGCGAAGTCACAATTTTCGAACCTGGCCTTGACGAAATGATGCTGAGAAACATCAAGGAACAACGCCTATCTTTCTCGACTGATCTCGAAAACAGTGTCAAAGAAGCCGATGTAATTTTTCTTGCTGTCGGCACACCTTCACGCCGCGGCGATGGTGAAGCCGACCTGCACTTTATCGAGCAAGCTGCCGATCAGGTGGCGGGAGCCATGAAGGATGGCGCAGTTGTCGTTATCAAATCCACTGTTGTCGTTGGAACCAATTCCCGTATACGCAAGCGTATGGAAAAAATTCGTCCGGATATCCATTTTTCTATGGTTTCCAATCCCGAATTTTTACGCGAAGGTTCGGCGATTGAAGACTTTATGCGTCCGGACAGAGTCGTTGTCGGTGTCGAGGACGAGCGCGGAAGAGACACAATGCGCAAACTTTATCGGCCGCTTTATTTGCGCGAAACCCCGCTTGTCATCACCTCGCTTGAAAATGCCGAGCTCATTAAATATGCAGCCAACGCTTTCCTTGCAATGAAAGTTACCTTTATTAATCAGGTTGCCGATTTATGCGAAAAAACCGGTGGCAATATTCAGGAAGTTGCCCAGGCTATCGGAATGGATAAACGCATCGGTTCCAAATTTTTGCATGCCGGACCGGGCTTCGGCGGCTCGTGTTTTCCGAAAGATACGCGCGCTTTTGCCGCGACCGGTCTTCATTACAACGCCCCCCAGCAATTGATCGAAACCGTTATTTCAATCAATGAAGAGCGCAAAGTAAAAATGGGTGAACGTATCATAAAAGCCGCGAAAGAAAGAAACGCCGATACTGTTGCTGTGTTGGGCGTTACTTTCAAACCCAATACCGACGATGTTCGCGAATCCCCTGCTTTGACGATTATCAAGGTTTTACAAGAGGCGGGCTTGACCGTCCGCGCGCATGATCCGGAAGGTGAAGAGCAAGCCAAAAAAGTTCTCGACAATATTGTCTGGTGTTCTTCTCCTTATGACGCGGCCAAAGGTGCTGCCGTCTTGACAATTATTACCGAATGGAACGCCTATCGCGCCCTTGATTTGAAAAAACTTGCCAAACTGATGCCAGGTGGAAAAATCATTGATCTTCGCAATATTTACAAAAAGGAAGAATTCGAGGATATAGACCTCGACTATATGTCAATCGGGCGTTGATTAAGGCAAAGATAACAAAAAGAACGGTGCGCACGCCCGTTTATTTGCTGGTATTGTCCAACGATAACGCGTTAATTGATATGCTGCCAAGCAAATTAAGGATGGTGTGATGGCAAATAATAAACCGGATTACGGCACGATTGCTGTTTGCTTCATCATTCTTTATTTTGCGTTCGAAGCACTGTTCGTTACTCTTTTGTCGCAAGGTGCCGGTCTTGATGACGCGGAGCTTGCTTCCAATATCAGTTTCTGGAATTGGGGCTATGGCGGCTCCCAACCGCCACTTTATACATGGATTGCCTTCGGCGTCGAACAGCTCTTCGGGCTACATTTTTATTGGTTGCAAATTATCAAATTCGGCCTTCTTGCAACGACATTTCTTTCCGTCTATCTCGGTTTGCGCCTTCTTCATGTGCGTCCCGTCGTTGCCGGTGCATCCATGCTTGCAATGTTTTTGCTACCCCAGATTGGATGGGAATCGCAACGCGCACTGACCCATTCCATCATGGGAACCGCCGGTTCTGCCTATACATTTCTTGCATTCTGTTTTTTTTCGCGGAAGCCTTCCTGGGGACGGGCAATTCTTCTCGGGCTTGCATGCGCAACTGCCATTTTGGGCAAATATAACGGCACACTTTTTCTCGTCGCTCTTTTCGGCGGCACAGCGTTGACAGCCGAATTTAGCAGCACGTTGAAAAACCGCTATTTTCCGGCGGCTATTCTGACAACCCTGATCGCGATAGCCCCGGCTTTCATTTACATGTTCGCCCATCCGGCAAGTGTTGTTGCACGGGCAAACAAGCTTGCAATGGGTAAAACCGGCAATTTCTTTTCCGACCGGCTTGCTGGACTTGCCGATTTCTTCGTTGCCAGTCTGGGCTTTGTTTCTGTTGCCCTCATTATTGCGCTGATCCTTGCAGGCCTCCACACCTTTTCCAATGCAAAAGTTTCACAATTGACCACTAGGCAAGAAAACAAGGCAGAGCATCTCCTTTATCATATTCTGCTTTTCGGAATTCTACTCATTGTCGGCCTTGTAATTGTTTTAGGCATTACCAATGTCAAAGACCGCTGGTTACAGCCATTGCTTTTTCTTGCACCGGCCTATTTTGCCCTCGTTCTTTCGCGGCTTTGCTATTCATTGAAATATGTGCGTGCTTTCGGCATTGCCGGTGCTATTGCGGCACTTGTCGTCCCTTTTGTGCTTTATCTCAATATAGCAACTGCCTATAACCGGTTTGACCCGCCCGAACAGCTATTTGATTATCCAAAACTTGACCAACAACTTCGTGCCGCAGGACCATTTTCCATGGTGTTTGCACGTCATCCGCAATTGCCCGGAAATTTGCGCTTGTTGGACCCGACATTGAAAACAATCCATATCGGTTCACCATTTGTAGTAGAACGGCTTGAAACACCGCTTATGGTGCTCTGGTCGGGAAACGGTAAGCTGCCGGACGATTTACGCAATGTTCTTGAAAAAGCCGGCCTGCCAACCGAAGGAAAAACCGGACAAATAGAAATCGGCTTTGGTGGCGGAAGCGATGTCAAACGTATCGTTTCTTATCTTTACCTGCCTTGACGATGCTTTAAAACCGGCTTTCCGGATAAAAGAGCCCCCCCTCCTCATGCAAATGCTCTATGCATAAAGCATTTGGCACAAGAACCGTTCTCATTTGTTAACGAACATGATCTCGTTTGCTCGTGCTGCAGGTGTAACCGGTATTATGTACCGGCCTGATTTTTTTAGGAATTTGCCTGTTTGTGTTTCTTTTCCCGATAAATCAAACAGAGATTACGGATATAAACAATCAGCCCCAAGCCTTGACCGGCGATAAAGACAGGGTCTTTTTGCCGGATTGCATATATGAGCAGAAGCGTGCCGCCGCCAAGTGAAAAAAACCAGAAGGCAACCGGCATAACACTTTTTTTGGCTTTTTCGGAAGCAAGCCATTGCACAACAAAGCGCATCATAAAAAGTCCCTGAGCAATAAAGCCAAGCACAATCCAGCCATCCCATTGCGCGACAAAGACATCATGCAACCATTGGGTAAATTGTGAGAAAATACCACTCATTTTTCGCCCTTTGCCTTTATTTCCGTCACCTTGGGAACCACTTTGCGCCGCCGACGCAACCACCAGACGCCATAGAGATCAAGAATGCCGCGCAGTCCGCGATCAAGAATGCCGTAATTGGAATGGCCATGGACACGCTGGCGATCAACCACATCAATATGCGTGGTTTTGAAACCTTCACGTAAAACCAGCGCTGGCAAATAACGGTGCCAACCGTCAAAAAATGGCAATTGTCGAAAAAGCTCTGTACGGATTGCTTTGAGCCCGCACCCTGAATCACGAGTATTATCTTTCAAAATTGCCTGCCGCAATTTATTGGCAAGCTTGGAGGAAAGCTGTTTCAACTTAGTATCGGTGCGTTTTAAACGTTGGCCGGCTGCCAGCCCGTATTCCGGCCCTGCTGCAATAAGTGCATCGGCAAGCTTCGGCAAATAAACGGGATCGTTCTGCCCATCTCCATCAATTGTCAGTATAATATCGCCGGAGGCTGCAAAGACACCCGAACGCACGGCAGCACTTTGCCCGGCCGAGCGGTCATGGCGTATATGGCGCAAAGGTTTACCTTCGCTCATACGTTCAAATAACACCTTGGGTGTGTCGTCGGTCGAACCGTCATCTACAACGAGAATCTCGTAATCGCGCCCTTTCATGGCATTATCGACTTCATCAAGCAGAAAGGCCAAATTTTCAGCTTCATTACGACAGGGAATGACGACAGATAGTTTCATTTAAATAACTTTGTTCTAATGCTACGCGAGATTGAATAGCATTGAAAACCGCAAGTGTCCATGAAACGCATCATCACCGGTTGCTGAAACTGTTAAAAAACCTATTTCCCCTGTTTTCCATTCGGGAATTTTATCCTTTCCGGTAAAATTACAGTTTTAAAGATTTTTGCGGGCAAACACCCTTTTCACCAACGGAAACGAAGTCTTAAGAGAATTTCCCATAAAACAGAGGCGGGCAAAGACATCATAGCGTGATTGGCACCAATATCCGTTATCCCGATCAACAACTGCAACAAAACAGCGTTTTTCTCGTGGGCTGTTATTTTTCCGCTGTTTATATAAAGTTTTCAAATTGCAACCTTTTACGTAGGGACTACACGTTTTTCAATACGGGTTTTGTCAAGTGCGTTTTCTTTCTCTTGAAGTATGAATTCAGTTTTATGAGCATCAAACAAATAAAAAATATTCAAAGAAGCAATTTTCGATTATTCAAATAGATCCCGAATTATTCTTGTATATTGATCAATTTTATAGACACAATCCAAAACCTTTCTATATTCTTTTTAAAGTTCATTATAGAGAGGGATACCTAAAATGGCTCTAATATTTTTGATATTAGGTTTTATTGCATCAATTGTGCTTATATATTTCTTCTATTCACTCGTAAGCACCCAGTCACTCTCCGGCCAAAGCCAGTCGCGGCCAACATTATCGAACCTGTCATTTACATTGATACGGCAAAGATTTACCGGACTGGGTTGGGTCGGCGTTGTGTTGGTGTTTCTCGCTCCGCTTGCAACAGCAATCATTGTATCGGCCAATCTAAAGGCAATCGCCGAAGCCACATTCTTTGACACCCCTATTCCCGATTTCACCCTCCTTTACCTTTCCCTAGGCTTTTTGGGACTGATCGGTTTTGTCTTCATCATCATCGGACGTGAATTTTATAGTCTTGTGCCTGCAAATGGTAGCTTGGAAACTGAAGCCAATAAACCCGCCCCCCATCCGGCGCCACATCATTCGGCCCCCCATAAACATACTCCCGACCATTCGCCTCATAAACCGGCTCACCCTCAGCCACCTTTGCCGCAAAATCCAACGCCTCTACCGGAAGCAGAGCCCGTTCCGCGCCCCGAATTTGTGACCACAATGAAGGATGACGTACCTCCGTCAACCAAACTTTAAAGGCAAAAAACTTTGGAACGATATTGCTTTTGCGAACCATCGCTTGGATCTTAAAATTGGAGTCGTTCAATATCCACCAACCAAAAAGTCAAAACGGGACAATCATAAAATTGCCCCGTTAAAGACTTCGGCAATACTAAAGAGCGTGACAAGAAGTTTTATAGTTGGTTACGTTCCGTTCTGTTGTTTTATATTTTTCACCTGCCCGCGTTTTTTAAATTTATGGTGCTCTTTTTTGCCCTAGAAACTCGACGACAATCAAGAAAACATAGGCAAATGGATTTCAGAAATGCGGGGAAATAAAACAACACGTTTTTCTAGTCTCTGTTCATACGATCGACACTTGCTTGAGTTTTGCTTGGCAAATTTCAAGAGCACCGCACGTAAGCCGGTTTTAAACCTCTCTGTAATCGGTATTCTGCCCTTAGCGGTCGTAACTGTTCGAAAGTGTCAAAAACAACCAATTACAGTTATTGGTAATTACCGACGATATCGGAAATCGTTTTGCCTGCTTGGTCATAAAGTTCGGGTAAAAAGTCCAAATAGCCTGATAAACAGGCCGTTTTCACGTGCATTCCGGCGATAATGCGATATTGCAGGACTCGCAAATCCGGCTTTTTGCCGCTGGGCTTCCAATGTGACATCGTTGATATTTTTATCAAGTAAGAGAGCCAGATGAAGCCCTTGTCGCGACGGGATGATATGCATGAAATTTTTCCCTTTCCCGCATTTCAATCCTTCAATCAGAGCATCCCTATTCTTTTTGACAATTTTGATTAGAACGGCGCAAATGCCGGGTCTAATGCCCCTCATTGACAAAATCGGCCAAAGCTTCTTCAACAAAAGTTATAACGCGCCTGTCAACGAGATTAGGGACGTTGCAGCAGCAAAGAGGCGCGCATCAGGCACTAATGACGACGAGGAAGATTATACCACCTCGATTTGGGCAGACGTTATTCCGGTTACAACAATTATCGGCAGCTTTCAGCCTGACGAGCGCCTTGAAAAAGGTTTAACTCCTTCAAAATCATTGAATGTCTGGTCGCACGGAAAAGGCTTGAGGATGTTTTAAGCGAAACTCACCAACATTATATGGATCACTTAAAGCAGACGAAAGACAAATGAAGTTGATTAATCACCAAGAACGGCATTACGAATGCGGGTAACGCCGTTGAACTTTTTTCTCTCGTCTAATCTTTCGGAATATTCAGATGCCAATCAGGATGATTGCGATTGAACCTGATAGAAGAATAAAGTGCGGACAAAATGAACACCATTCCGATAACGCCGGTAACGACTTCCGGTATGTGAATAATGGTCTGCAAATACATAATGAAAGCCAACACCAGAATGGCGTAAAAAGCCCCGTGTTCAAGGTAGCGGTATTGCGCAAGTGTCCCTTTATCAACAAGAAGCACTGTCATTGAACGGACATAGAAGGCACCAATCCCGAGTCCAATTGCAATAACAAAAAGATTGGTGGAAAGCGCAAATGCGCCAATCACACCATCAAAAGAAAAGCTTGCATCCAACACTTCCAGATAGATAAACGCGCCAACACCTCCCTTGTAGACATTTTCCATCGTGTGTTTTCTGGCATCCATCAACACGCCCAAGCCTTCGACAGCAATAAACGCAAGCAAGCCATAAATTGCCGAGACCAGAAATGTATGGTCGTCTTCCGGTTTTACGAGGCTGGAAAAAATGAGCACAAGAACAAGTGTAATGGCAATCTGGATACCATGGATGGACGCATATTTCTTGGCGCGCCCTTCAAGAAATAAAATCCAATGCGTATCCTTTTCGGGATCAAAGAAATATTTAAGCCCCACCATAAAAAGAAAAGTACCACCGAATGCGGCTATACCGACATGTGCGTTTGTCATGATGTCGGCATAATGTTGGGGTTCCCAAATAGCCAGCTTTAGCGCTTCCCACGGACTTATCCATGCCGCACACGCCACCACAATGAGCGGAAAAATAACGCGCATCCCGAAAACCGCAATGACAATGCCCCAAGTAAGAAAGCGATGTTCCCAAACCGGGCTCATATCACGCAAAATGCGTGCATTGATAATGGAATTGTCAAATGACAGCGAAATTTCAAGAACACCAAGGACACAGCAAATGAACAGATATTCAAATATGCCACTTGTCGAACCTGTTTCGACATAGCCAAGCCACATACCAAGGCTCAGACCGACAACTGTAAAAATAAAAGCGCCGGTAAAATAGCGTAAAACGCTCATTATAATCCCTCTTGTCAGCAGCCTTTTAAAGGCTCTTGGCGTTTACCGGTTCATGACTAAAGATCCACAAACAATGTGTATATGGAAACATAACAAACAAAACGCAAGGGGCTTTTTCCCTCAATATTGGTGAAGGTTAACAGCTTGTCTTGAACAACCCAGGGTTATTTTCTGTCTTGTTCAAAAAAAATTCCAAAATATTGCACGCGACAGTGCTTTTCAAATGAGCTGCCATCTTGACCACCGAATTTCATGAAACTGCTCTCGCCAAGTGGTATTTTTTAAAGATGAATTGTGAAAAAACAGTTTTTACAAAAAATTTAAATCATAATTTTCTTAAATATGTCATTTATACATAGTATGTATGTATTCTATAACGATATTAATTTAATGTATTTATAATTCACTGTTCAAAAATTCATATGAAATTTTATATTTATTCATATATATTTTTTAATCATTTACATAAAAATATCTATTAAGACAGAAATTGGATATGATTATTTTTAAATAGTTTTTATAATAAATATATATCACATTATAATAATTGAATTTTTGATGAAATATTATATTGTCAATGAAACAAAAACATTCTGTCGTAAGTGTTGACACTTCCAACATGTTTCAAAACGGCTAAGCTATCTAAAATAAGAATTTACATATTTACGGAGGCGATATTATGTTTATCAATAAAACAAAAATTGCGGCTGCAATGATTGTTCCCGGTATTTTATTTGCAAACCCGGCAGCAAATGCAGCCAAGCTTGATATTCCGGGCGGTGCCTATGTTTCCGATGCAGCACACACAAATTTATTGTGGAGCATCAAACATTTCGGCCTTTCCAATTATTATGGGCGCTTTGACAAAATTGAAGCAAAACTTGATCTTGATGCAAATGATGTTGAAAAATCGGTTTTGCATGTCACAATAGACCCGAAATCGGTCGATACAAACTATCCCAAGACTCCGAATGAATTTAATGATGAAATTGCCGGAGAGATGTTTTTCGATGCCGATAAATTCAACAGCATCACCTTCCAGTCGACTGCGATCGAATTAACGAGCGAGAAAACCGGTAAAGTCACCGGAAATCTGACATTTCACGGTGTTACAAAACCGGTTGTGCTTGATGTGACCTTGAACGGCACGATTGCCTCGCACCCGATAACCAAAAAACCGGCAATGGGCTTTTCTGCAAAAACCGTAATCAAACGCAGTGACTTTGGTGTGAACGAGCTTGAAGGCCCGTTGAGTGACGATGTTAATCTGATTATCGAGGCCGAATTCAAGCCAGCGGAATAAAGGGATTTCTTCTCGCGATAAAAAGATAAGACTTCCGGTAAGTTTGATTGAAACCGGTTGACAAAAAATGGTTGGCTGCCAGCCGGTTCAAGGCAGTAAGATAATTCCAGTAAAGAGAATTGCCACTCAACGAATAGTCGATTTCTTCACTCATTATCAGCGTACGTGAAAGAACCTGACAAACAAAAGCGTCGTTATTTTTAAAAAAATCTATAGCTAATACAAAAAATAAAACCTATCTAATAGTAACGGGGAATGACAAGCGAATTTGAAGGAAAATAAAATGACAATCCGCTCGCGTGCAATTATCGAGACAGAAAATGCCAGTAAATATCTTCAACAACTTGCAAAACACTGGAGTCACAAATTTCCGGATATGACATCTTCTGAAAAAGAAGCCCATATTCCTTTCTCCGACGATGTCACGATTGACATGTTTGCTGAAAAATCCTCACTTGTGGTGCAAATTATGTCGCCTAACGAGTTTGAAGCGATTAAAGCCGAGGGCATTTTCGATCAGCATATTTTGCGTTTTGCATTCAAGGAAAAGCTGACAATCGACTGGCACCGCGAAACATTGCCATGATTTCCGAAGCCATATCATTGGATAAATGTAGATCTTTTTCAAAAGAGTGGGCTTTATAAGCCCGCTCTTTTTTGTTGGGAATGTGATGGAAAATCATTGCGCCGTAAGTTTAAAACTTCGGGCAGTTTGTCTTGCCCTTTGATTAAGCCTCGTAAACGCCCGTAAGAGTTACGAATGCAAGGTTTTGTCCCCGTTAATACACAATGTGCGTAAAAGCTTCGCACAACGCCGGATGCTCGTTAAAAACGATATAATATTACGCGCGACCGGCTTATGGTACGTTCGCCTTAAAAAACGGACACAATCATGAAACCGGTTTTTGCCTGTTTAGACATTATCTCCCGGAGAACCGCGGCATCAGTTTTTCCTGTCGCGACCGGAAAGGCGCCGCTGTTCATAGGCTTTAACATTTGTGTAAGCCAATGAAAGAAGCGGATGGTTGATACCGAAGTGCCGGGCCCGATTTAACAGATCACCCAGTATATGATCCCCTTCCGTCTGGTGTCCGGCTTCAATATCGCGCAACATAGATGCAGTTGCCAAAGACTGTTTATCCTTGAAAAAAATGCCAATATCGTTGCTTGCACCCTCATGTAGAGGGAAACCGGCCGCCTTCGCTATCTCGCTATTTTTTTCCAGAAATTCTGTCATAGCTTCTTGCCCGCCCGGAGCACGGTTGATTTCGCCAACATTTGCACGCATCAGGCATGTCATTCCGGCGAGCGTAGCAAGGCGAACCCATTTATTCCACATGCGTTGCATTGCATTTTCAACAGCATGCACTTGCACTCCTTTTGCACCGTCAAAAAGATTTGCAAAAACAATTGCCCGTTCGTCCTTTCCCCCTTGTTGGCAGCCGAACAACCCGATTGCATCATCATTCAAATGCAAAACAATTCCGTCTAGCGTCAGTGTCGACTGGATGATGACCGAGCCCGCCAGCACATTTTTCCTGTCAAACTCTTTATTCAGTCGATCAATATGCGCAAGACCATTGAGTGCCGGAACGAGAACAGTGTCTTTGCCCATAGCCGGGCGGATTGAATTGATTGCACTATCAAGATCATAGGCTTTTGCTGTGAGAAAAACATAATCATAGGTTTCACCTTGTAAAACCCGGTTTACGAGTTCTTCATTGGTCAGAGTTTTGACCGGCGTTTTCAAATTTCCGGCCGGACTTTCAATACGCAATCCATGTTCGAGAAGTATTTTCTGCCGTTTCGGACGTACAAGAAAAGTTACATCTTTTCCCGCCTCTACCAAGCGACCGCCAAAATAGCCACCGATCCCGCCTGCACCCAATACCAGAACTTTTGTCATAATCCCATTTTCTCCCGTTTTTCCGGTTCTATGAATGCGACTTTAAAAGCCATAATCAAAAATCGCAAACAAAAACCCGGAGGTGAAACCTCCGGGTTTTCAAGAATCGCAGCAATGATGAAATTACATATTATTGTTTACTGGCGAACCATCACCAAAGTTATGCATTTCCTGATCACTCACACCATGCCGGGAAACAGGAGAGTTCAGATGACGCCCCGGATAGTAGGAGTCTTCAACCGAACCATCGCCACGATAGAAATAGGCCTTGTCTTTCCCTTTGAACTGTTCATTCGCAACATTTGCAGAATGACCTGGAACATATTGGTTAACCCGGCTACCATCACCAAAACCATTGGCAGCAAAAGCACTGCTTACACCTAACAGCAAAGCGGATGCGACAAGCATTAATCTTTTCATTTTAAACTCTCCTTTTTATTCCGGATAGCTCTCATCTGATCCGACTATCCGGCTTTTATAGAGATCATCCGATTTTGACATCTGAACATCTCTTGGTTTCCACTTAGGAAAAGCGGTAGCAGGATACCAATCACATATGCGTTTTATGTTCACGAACATGTGATCGCAATACAACATCCGTTTCATGATGACGTTTATACAATCTGCAAAGGCCAACCATTTACGATTATGGCGACGGAAATAGTCGTGTATCCGGTTCTGCAAGTATTTCCATCGGAATTGCCTTATGCACTTTCCAAACAAAATCCATAAGAGATAATGATGCTGTTTTGTTTATTTGAACCACCCGATATTTCTCTAACGAACCGGCTGACGGCAAGCCCCCTCCTCTTCGGCTGAAAATTCGAGGATTGTTTTCTGCACCGCGTTAAACTTGTGGTTTAGTTATTCGCATAAAAAACCGGCTTCATGAAAAGACGATTTGACGACAGTTAAACACTATTTAAATTAATTTTTAGTTGTCTAACTGCTCAATAAATTTACTCTTTTATTATGTTTAACTTATAGCTAAATATATAAAACACATCTTTAAGTTGTGTTTTATAATTATTACAATTTTTTATATATGTTTTATTTTGATAATTTGTGAATTTCAAATCTTATGCGCCAGAACAAACTTTGTTTATTATTATTTTCTCTTTTCATCAGGTGAATTCGCGTGCATTATATAGCTTCTGGAGGATGCCCGATGTTCAGGGGGATACATGAATGGGTACACAGCAAATTGAACCGAACGAAGTTATAGAGTTCTGGTTGGATGCCGGACGAAACAAATGGTTCGGTCAAGACGACAGTTTTGGCAAAAATATTCACGAAAAATTTTTCCGGCTTTGGCAAACGGCACTTTCAGGCCGATTGAGAGAATGGCAAAAAACCGATGAAGGCCTTTTGGCTCTCGCCCTCATCTTCGACCAGTTTCCACGCAAAATGTTTCACAATGACCCCCGCGCTTTTTGTAGTGATCATGATGCGCTAAAGATTGCACGGCTTGCTGTCGAGAATAACGCTGACAAGCGTATAGAAAAAGACCTGCGAGGTTTTTTTTATATGCCTTTTGAACATTCCGAAAAGCTTTCCGATCAGGAACAAAGTATTGAATTGTTCAAGTCTCTTAATGATCAAGATTTACTGACTGAAGCGGAAATCCGTCATAACATTATCAAGCGTTTCGGTCGCTTTCCACAACGCAATAAAATTGTTGGACGCAAAACAAAGCCGGATGAACAAGCATTTCTCGATGACAGTGATATTGATAGCTGATAGATGGCTTCACCACGCAAATCGAAAAATCGAGAAAACTGCAAATTTTCAATTTCGCTTAAAAAATTTACAAACCGTCATTATTAAAACAATGAGCACGTCTTTCGTCAAGATGACCGGATCGGCAGTTCATTGCGAACAATATGATGGATAAAAATGGTTTTCAAAAACCCGTTCCGCCTTCAGTATTTTGCCAAATCAAAACAGCTTGGGGTTAGACCGGTTTTGTCTCAACTACATCATTGGTTCTTCCACCGTAAACATCGCAAGCGTCAAAAGTACGGTCTTCAAACTTTTAAAAAACGGCCAGCGATGAATGAAGTTTGAACCTCATTCATCACAACTCTTTTGAGCGAAAAAATATGCGGTGCGCAAAAGATCAGAAAGCCTTTGCCACCTCAAACCTGTCACCAAAAATTAAAAATCTGTGATCACAAATGGCGTAAAAACAAGGCTTGTCTCTGCTCATCAGGCTCGGTCGGCCTGTTTAACCGGTTTTCCTGATAAGGCCTTGATATCGGAGCTTTCGCCACAGTGCTTAAACAAAGTTTTAAGAAACAGTTAATTTCTATGGTTAACAACAAGTTAATAATAAAACCTGAATCATTTTGTCAATTAAGAGTTTACTAAAAAAATATTTCCTTTCAATAAGTTAGAATAATATCTTAAAAATCCCCGCAAAGCGCCGTCAAAAGATACAAATCCCCCCTCCTGTTTTTCTGCATTCAAACCTGAATGAATACATAAGGAGAAAAACAGAAGAGAGAAAAGTTGGTAGAGAAAAATTATTCGGAATTCTTTAATGCAAAGCCTACTAAAGGACTTCAGCCGAGGCTGTGCCCGAGAAAGTAATTGTGTGAACGGATAACACTTTCTCATGTGGAAAAACGAGTTTTCTTGGCGGGTTGAATTGCTCGAGTACCAGTTCTTTATCTGTATGGTGAGAGAACATTTTTACAAATGCTTTCGGTGCCGCCGAATGATCATCTGCAATAACTTGTGCCACCACAAAATCACCTTTTTTCACGCGGTGTGTCGGGTCGCAATAGACGATCTCTCCATCTTGATACCGTGGCCACATGGTTTCGCCCGATACTTCCAAAGCATAAGCGTTAACCGCATGGTTGAGTTGTGGTGGGCACGCAACCTCGTATAGTATATTTCCGTCAAGGTCGAACTCTCCATGTTCACCGGCAACCGTCTGTCCATAAACCGGCAAAATGCGGTTTTGTTCGAAATCTACAAGGTTGTCTTCAACATTGTTGAAACGGCTGTCGTTTACAGCCTCGAACCGCGCATCGACAACAAGCGGTTGGTAATGTGTTTTCATAGCATTTTCTTTCGACTGGCTGAATTTTTGTTGTTCATTCGGCTTCCTGTCACTCTTCGGACTATCGGCATTGTCGCCATTTTTTCGGCGGTTCTTGGGGCAAGATTTAGCCGTTTTTCCGTTCCGCTTTTTTGAAGCCGTCGACTTTCCGGTAGATTCCGCATTTTCAGCCGCCAATTCCATAATATTGGCCGCCAATTGGCCGGTTACTATTTCCGGTGGAATACGCACGGTCACGCTTTCATTGTAAGCTTCCTTGCGATTGGCAAGTAACTTTGTGCGCGCGTCCGGCATAGACAAGGCCCAGACTTCATCCGAACGAATAGCCGGTTTACCGAGGCCGATGAGAATGCGAGCCATTTTTTCTGTAAGTGCGGTGGAAAAGTAATCGATTGACTCTTTTTCTTCATCTTCATACTCCTCAAGCTCTTCGGCACTTTGTAGCCCGAGGCTTTTTGCCAATTCTTCCAATGACAAACCGGCGCGCTCACGTAGCTCACGCAATTGCGTGGGCGCAGAAAATAGATCACGTCCCATAAAAACGCCCATTGTTTCCCTTTCTCGGTTGTATTTCGCGCTAACTTGTTTCGCCACATAGGATATTTGTGGAGTGGCAATCGTCGATTGCAGGTTTGCTATCTAAACGGGAAGCGGCAAAATATGTTCCAAACGAGATTATCGTTGGCAACAGCTAAGCTTTTCGAGGCCAAACAGGAAAAGTCAAAACGGCGTAACTTTAAAAACAGAATTTTAAAAAACTTTTGTAAAAATTTTTCTAAAAAACCGTTTATAAAGACGGCGGAAAAACACATTTCAACGTCGCTTCTTTGCCGAAAAATTTTAACTACGAGAAGAATGGCCTTCTCTACCCTGTTCGAAGCGAAAGAAAATATAGAAAAATTGGAAACGAAGTGCCGAAAACCGTTTTCCGGTGCACCGGTCATTTAATAGAAAAATTCAAAATCATCGTGAAAAAGCGCGATGATGGCGCAAGTTGTCCAGTCACAACCATTCCAATGATAACAGGGAAGATAGCTGTGAGAGAATGGGGTAAAGAAAAAAGAGCAACTTCGTGCGCGGCATTTTTTCAAAAACTGCTGCTATCAGACAATGCCGCCTAGAATAAACAAAAAGGCTCCATTATCAGGAGCCTTTTGGATAGTTAAAATTAGCGGATAACACCACAAGCGAAACGGGCGCCGCCACCACCCATTGGTTCCGGCTGATCGGCATAATTGTCGTGGCCGACATGGATCATCAATGAATGCCCACGCACATCCGAAAGTTTTTTCAACTTTGGTGCGAGAACCGGCAATTTGGCATCGCCTTTTTCGTCAACATAAAGTGGCGGCAAATCCCCAAGATGCCCGCTGTCATCCCAAGGTGCGGAGTGATGTTCGGTCTTTTGAGGATCCAGATGCCCGCCGGCCAAACCGGCAACAACAACTTTGCCGTCTTTCTCGCCCAGTCCACAATCCGGATTGGTGTGAACGTGGAAACCGTAAAGCCCCGGCTTCAATTCTTTAAGATCGGGAGTAAACACCAGACCATAGCGATTTTCGGTAATTGTGATTTGACCTATTTGATGACCAAGCCCGTTTTCTGTGGCTCTGTAAATCTCGACCGATAAAGATTGCGGTTCTTGGGGGGAAGCCTTTTCGCTACTTGCAGCAAAAGCAGCCGTCGATAGCGCGAAAGCTGTCAATGGCAATGACAGAGCCAAGACAGACATACATCTTTTCATTGAAAAATTTCCTTACACGACTAAAACACCCGAAGGCAGAGAAAAAAATGTAAAATATCTTCAACGCCGCAAAGGGTTCGCGCACTAACACCCCCAGCGCAAGCTTACACAACGTTTTAGCTATATTACTTTCCATCATCATACGAATTATACGTCTAGCGAACAGCGTAATCTGATATCTGTTTTATAACGCTTAACGCTATTCATTTCAAATGGCATACAGTCACAACTGCGATATTTTCAACAAAAGTTTTGGATTTCATATTAAAAAATGAGCCTGAAAACGTAGTCGATCAGGCAATTTTTTTGTCAAAAACTTTCGAAACCTACTATTTTATTCCGGTATTGTTGGCTTTCTACCTTACATTTTAACTGTCGTATTTTTATAAAACTTTATTTATTTCAAACAGTTAGCTAATTTGCTTGAATCATTTTCATAATTCTTGCCTCGTAGATGGATAACAAAGGAGAATTTCCATTAATCCGCTTTTCCTTTGCGTGAGGCTCAAGACATTTTTTTGCGAACCGGAAAATTTGTTTCCAAGAATTTTGCCGATTGTTAAATCGCCTGAAACTCTCTGAAGAAAGATGATGTTTCGCGTTTGTGTTGTACCTTCATGATTTTACGACGAACCTAATCTTAAAACCGAAAGACCGGATACAGCACTTAATCTTCTCATTTTATGCGGCGCACCCTAACCCCATTTTTCAAAAATTTTCCCCTACCCCGACCGACTGATTTTCATTCAACCGACTGCTAAATAAAAACGGAGAATGCGCGTAAAAGCGATTTTTTTAAAAGCTTATTTGATAAAGATAAAGTTTTTGGCGACGGGATGAAAATAACCGGATTGAAAGCCCGCATACCTTCCGGCAGGACAGCGTTTTTTTCAACGCCGGCTTTTATTTCAGAAAAAAGCTTTTCGGTTTTTGATCCGAAAGCCGCTCATTTGTTATTAAATGCGGCGATCATTATCTGCATCAAAAAGCCGATTATAATTGTGCTGCGAGAAGAGATTGATGGAGCGCATTTTTCTTGCCCGGAATTGCGGCAATCAGATCTCTCGTATAGGGTTCGCGGGGGCGCACAAATATCTCTTCCACATCACCGCTTTCAATCTCGCGGCCATGTTGAAGCACTGTCACGCTGTCGGATATCTGGCGAACAACCGACAAATCGTGACTGACAAAAACATAAGTCAATGTATGTTCCCGCTGCAACCGGTCGAGAAGCGACAATATTTGTGCTTGCACGGTGACATCCAATGCAGACACTGCTTCATCAAGAACGACAATATCGGGATTAAGAACCAACGCACGGGCAATGGACACACGTTGGCGTTGCCCGCCGGAAAGCGCCCTTGGTAGTCTGTCAAATACGCTTTTTGGCAATTCCACCTGATCAAGAAGCTCCATAACGCGGGCGCGCCTCTTCGACTTATCCTCATGGGGATAGTTCAGCAAAGGTTCTTCGATAATTTTGCCAATCGTATAATGCGGGTCAAGCGAGCCGAACGGGTTTTGCGAGACAAGCTGGATACGGCGGCGGAAATGGCGCAGTTCCTCACCTTTAAGATGAACCATATCGCTTCCGTCAATTGTAATCGTCCCGCTTGCCGGTTTGATAAAGCCACAAAGCGCGCGAATTGTGCTGGTTTTACCTGAACCGGATTCACCAACAATTGCGTGTGTCGTGCCGCGTTTTACGCTGAAAGATAAATTTTCCACTGCGCGGAATGATTGTTTACCCGGATATTCGATTACAAGGTTTTTAACTTCGACGATGGTTTTGTCATTGTTTGTTTTTTTAGGATGTGCCGGAACAAGCGTCAAAGATGGGTCATTGGCGACCAGCTTTTTTGTGTAATCGGCTTTCGGCGATGACAGGACAATCTGGCTTTCACCTGCTTCTTCAACACGGCCACTTTTCATAACAACAATTTTATCAGCCCGGTCGGATGCCACGCCAAGATCGTGCGTGACGATGAGAAGTGATGCACCGGAATTGACACGGATATCATCGATAAGGTCGAGAATACGTTTCTGCACGGTGACATCAAGTGCCGAAGTGGGTTCATCAGCAATAATGAGTTGGGGTTTTAGTGCAATTGCTATAGCAATTAAAACACGTTGCCGCATTCCACCAGACAATTCATGCGGATATTGTTCTGCACGCCGTTCCGGTTCATCAAGCCCGACTTCGCTTAAAAGTTCAACCACGCGCGACTTTATAAGATAAGGCGGGCAAGCTTTATGAATGCGAAAAATTTCGCCGATCTGCTTGCCTATCTTCATCAACGGGTCGAGCGAAGAAGACGGATCCTGCGGAATAAGGCTCATAACTTTCCCACGTAAAGCTTGAAGACGGGATTTTGAAAAGCGTCCGAGATCTTCTCCGTTCAGAAAAATTTTGCCATTTTCAATGCGTGCATTTTCTTGCAAGAGTCCGAGTATTGCTTGCGCCGTTGTGGTTTTTCCGGAACCGGATTCGCCAACGAGTGCCAAGGCCTCACCATTTTCGAGGCTGAACGAAACATTGTGCGTTACCTCGTTCCAACGTCCGTTATCAAAATAGGAAACAGAAAGATTTTGAACATCAAGAAGCGACATTTTCACCACCTGCCCTTCGCGCCGAACAAGCGGCTTATGCGATTGAAACTCAACACCACCGCAATGGTGACAAGGCCGGGAATTGTCGTTAACCACCAACCGGTTGCAATATAATTGCGCCCTTCGGCGATAATGAGCCCCCATTCGGGTGTTGGCGGCTGGACACCAAACCCGAGAAACCCCAGCGTGGCAATTTGCAACAAAGCATGACCGAATTGCAATGCTGCATAGCTCATAACCGTATAAAGTGCATTGGGCAGGATATGACGCCGTATAACAGCAAAAAATGTCGCACCTGAACCATAGGCTGCCTCTATATAATCAAGACTTTTGATACGTGCCACTTCTGCCCGCATAAGCCTTGAAAAACCTGCTACAGACGTAACGCCGACAGCTACTGCAACCTGTAAACTCCCGAACCCCATAAGAGTTATTACGCTTAATGACAAAAGGAGTGAGGGAATGGATAAAAGTACGTCGACAATGCGCATGATAATTGTGTCGATAAGGCCGCCGATACTTCCCGAAACCAGTCCGAGAAAACCGCCCAAAACGAAGCCGAAGACAACCGCAGCCAAGGCCCCGCTCAATGAATGGACGGCACCGTAAACAACACGCGCGTAAAGATCGCGCCCCAATTCATCCGTGCCAAAGATATGGGCAAAATCAGGCGCGCTCAAATGCTCGCCCACTTCGTCAACCGGACTATAAGAGGTAAATAGAGACGGCATAATGACGAACAGAAATGCGACAACGAGAACGGCAATAGCAATGAAAAGACCGGGGTCTTTCCGTTTGATCGTCCAAAATTTTGTGTTTTGAGAATAATTTGGAATGTCAACCAAGTTACTTTTACTCATTTAACGCCTCCAGCTTTTTTGTTTAAGCCGCGGGTCAATCAACGGAAAAAACAGGTCAATAACGAGATTGATAAATACAAAAGCAGCCGACGAGACCACGACAACGGCTTGAAGCACGCTGACATCCTGAGAGCGGACGGCCTGTTCGGTTATTTTGCCGATGCCGTTCAAACCGAAGACCGTTTCGGTTACCACCGCACCACTTATCAATTCGCCGAAAAGCAGTCCCGCAATTGTCAAAACCGGCAGCGCACAATTGCGCAAACAATGGCAAACAAGAATACGAAGACGGGAAGCCCCTTTCGATTTCAATACCATTATGAACGGGGTTAATTCGATTTCATCAAGCGAACGCATCAATATTTGTGTAATTGGAGCAGAAATCGGAATGGCTAAAGCAGCAACCGGCAAAATCATTGCTTCTATGGGACCGGGAACAATGACCGAAATCCACCCCAGATAGAAAGAGAATATTTGAACAAACACGATACCGAGCCAGAAGAGAGGGATTGCGAGAAAAAGACCGGGCAAGTTGAAAAATACGTTGCGCAGCCACTGGAATGGAGAAAAACTGAACAAGAGAGCAATGAGAAAAGCCAGTATCAACGCGGTTAGGAATCCCAAACTGGCAAGTTTCAAAGTCGCTGGCAAATTTGTAAGAATAAGGTCGGAAACGGGAACCCCGGCTTGCACCGAATAGCCGAGATCACCACGCAAAAAATTACCTATCGTTTTGAAATATTGGACAATTTTAGGTGCATCAACGCCGTAATTGGCGCGCAGATTGGCAATTTCACTAGGGTTCAGTCCATATTCCGGGCTAAGGAATTTGATTAGGATCGCGTCGCCGGGGAGAATTTGCAACAAAATAAACGTTGCAGTGAATGCCGCCCAGAGAACTACAACGGCTTGTAAAAGACGATAGAAACCGATTTTGAGCATTCTAAACCTTCGGGCTTTGTGCTTTACCCTCATCAGTTTTCCAACTTTTAACGAGAGCTTTGTTAAAACGCACCCAAACTTTCTTCAAAAGAATTCTTCAATTTTCATCAAAAGAAGCCTTCGACCGTTTGTTTTTAAAATCCGGTGCAATTGTTTTTGCCGGTAGCCTCATCTTGAAACCGTCATTCCGGCAAAAAATTCGTTGATCTTTCCCGTTTGACAAAAGCGTTTTAAATCGGCTTGTTAAACGGGGCATTTCAAATGGAAGTTCGTTTTGCCATCCGGTCGATTTCGTTAATGGTCAATGCGACAGACCGGCAATTGGCAATCAACTTACTTTTCTATCCAGATATTGTAGAAAGTCGGACGACCAACAGCTTCAAAACCGACACCCTTGACTTTTGCCGAGCAACCATAGACCTGCGGTTCTTCAAAGATAGGAATGGCATAGGCCTGATCGAGAATATAATCGGTCGCTGCAATAAGCTTGGCATTGCGTTCGACCGGATCGGTTTCTGCTGAAATGTCTTCGAGCTGTTTGTTCAGCTTATCGTCAACGAAACTGACGACCTTATCGCTCACCCCGCCTTTTTGTAATAAAGCATTACGGTTCTTGGGATAAAACAGGCTTTTCAAAGCGTCCGGATCAGCGCGACTGATCATGTGTGGCATGACGGGAGCTTTTTGCGGATCGAGATTGTCGATCACCGCACTGGTTCCCTCATATGTTTTGACATTCAAAATAACGCCGACACGCTTCCACTGTTGGGCAATCAATTGCAGCATGGCTTTGTTTTGCGGCTGCTGGTACGCATCATAAGCAGTAAGCACAAGCTTTTTCCCGTTTTTTTCACGAATACCATCCGCCCCTGTTTTAAATCCGGCTTCGTCAAGGAGTGCTACTGCCTTTGCCTGATCGAATTGAAGTTTTGCACTTTGGTCGGAGTAACCGAAAGCATCATGTGCCATGATAGATGTAGCCAACGGATAATTTGAAGAATAAAGCGTTTTGAGAATTTCCGGACGATTGGTAGCAAAACGCAATGCCTCACGCACTTTCAAATCGGCAACCAGTTCGTTATCAGGACGAAAGGCGATCAAATCGTTGACGCCGCGCGTACTAACCGAATAGACGATGTTGCCCGACTTTTTGACGCGATCTTCGTCATAGGCTTGCAATTGCCTGATAAACTGGGCCTGACCGGCAATCAATGCACCAATACGTACGCTATCTTCCGGAACAGTCAGGTATTTCAATTCGTCGACATAAGCACGTCCCTGATGGGGTGACTTTTCCGGTGCCCAATTATAATCCTTGCGAACCTTGAAAACAATTTCTTTGCCAAGCGTTTCACTCTCGACATAGAATGGTCCGGTGCCGATTATTTTTGTAGCGCTTCCCGTTGCATCGAAAGGAAGAGCCAATGTTTTTGATGAAACAATTCCGGAATTGATCGTCGAGGTTGCCTGCAAAAACCCCGGCGAAGGACGTTTGAAGTAAAAGCGCACCGTCAAAGGATCAACAACTTCACTATGATCGTAATTGTTTACCACTTCCGAAACCGGTTGATGTAAATCCTTATTGCCGAGGCCAAAGGTGTCGAAGTTTTTGGCAACAATTGTCGCATCAAGCGGTGTTCCATCGGAAAAACTTACCCCTTCGCGCAGCTTGAATTCATAAACAGTTTTATCGTCGTTGATCGACCATGATTTGGCAAGCCATGGTTCAATTTCTAGCGTTTCCGGGTTTTGATATGTTAGACGATCGGTAATCTGATTGAGAATACCGCCATTTGTATAATTACCGGCAAGCGGTGAATAGAGATTGGTGTGTACATGCTTGTCGAGATAAATGAGCGTCCCACCTTCTACCGGTTCTGCTGCCTCAAGCGCCGACATGCCAACGGAAAGGACAGAAACAACAGATGAAGCAATAAGTAATTTTTTTATCAAATTTTTCATTTCGGTGCAGTCCTTCGGTTTGTTGCACTTTTGTTAAATTGGTAAATCTCTTCAACTCCGGTTACTTCGGAAAATATCGCTTTATCCTTGCACTTGCGACGAGTTTTCATCGCTCTCGTACACCCTATGCCCAACCGGTTTGACAATTCACTTGTCCCAAGGATAAAGGTTCAATTGAATTTTTAAACAGATGCTACTTTTGAACTTTTCAAAAACTTAAAAAATTATTCTTTTTTGATTTGAAATATTGGAAATTAATACTTGTTAAATTTAAATTCTATGAAAAATTAAAAATGGTATTTCTGACTTTCGGCTTAAAAACACACCGTGCTTGTTTCATCCGGAATGCGAGGTGATTATAGCGATTTCACAGCGTTATTTTCTTTAAAAAACGATTCCGGTGTTTATTGTTAAAATCAGCAACAGTAAAAATCGTGAACAATAATTGGTGAAAAACGCGCTTATCAAATGAAAAAGGTTTCAACAATCAAATAGACCTCGTTATCGGGCGGAAAGACCTCATGAAATGGGTAAAAAGATCGTCATTCGTCAGCTCCGAGACTTTGCTTTACGCCACCGTAATACTATTCACTTCGTCATATACTCTTCAGTTTTCTCCATGAAAAAGCGTTAACGGAACGGGGCTGCGCTTTCATCAAAGGTGTAAAAAGCCGTTCAATCCGGAAATTCTGACGAAGAATATGAATCTTACCATATTAAATTATAAAAACCGGTAAGATTTCAGGAAATTTTGCCCAAAGCCCGCACTATCCGACACATATTTGGCTCAGAAGTTTTGCAATACCCGTGATATTTTTTTAAAACAAGCGCAATCAGGATGAAACAATGCCCCACCCGATTAAAACTTTAAAAACAGCCACATCTTCAAAGGCCGCGACCGGTCTGGAAACAGTAAAACAATCAACACCGGTCAATCAATCAGTATCCGCTTTGGGCCACCATCCCGTTCTGGGCATAGACCACGTTTTCATATTAGCAAAAAATCTTGAAAAAAGCGCTGATTGCTTTCGCCGGCTGGGTTTTACCCTTTCACCTCGCGGGCTTCATAGCAAAGAACAAGGCACAGCCAATTATACGGTTGTATTTCCTGACGATTATTTTGAACTTTTAGGCATTGTAGAAGAAACGCCAGCCAATCGCGCCAAAAAACATAACCTCGAAACATATGGCGAAGGCCTTTACGCTATTGCCGGACGTATTGGCAGCGCACTTGCAGCGAAAGAAAGTCTTGCCGAATTAGGCTTTAATGTAACCGAGGTGCAAAATTTTTCCAGACCGGTAGAGTTACCTGATGGAAAAACAGGTATTGCTGCGTTTTCCACAGTCGCTTTTAAAAAAAGCGAAGTGCCGAATGGACAGGTATTCATGTGTGAACACAAAAGCCGCGATATGGTTTGGCAGCCCGAATTAATGATACACAAAAACGGCGCCATTGGCCTTAAGGCTATAACTTTATTGTCATCTTCACCGGAAAAGGCCGGAGAACGTTATGCACGTCTTTTCAAAGACGGAAAGGTCAAACAGGAAGATGATAGTGTCGTTGTTACAACCGGAAAAAATTCAGCCAACATCCGCATACTGTCAGAGGAAAGTTATCAACACCATTTCCCGTTCTTCGTTATCGAACAAATCGCACGCAATGCTTATGCCGGTCTTGCTATTTACGTAAACGATCTTGGTAAGACAAAGCGTGCACTTGAATTGAGTGCAATTCCATTCAACGAGATAAACAAAAAACACATTGTCATCGCTCCCGAATACGCAACCGGTACGGTGCTGGAATTTTTTGAAAAAATATTATCAAATTAAATCCTGCTGATAGGCATTTCAAAATTTATCGGGGTTTACGAGCTGCAAAACTGCAGCTCTTTTCCACAAGCTTATGAAGCACGTGGCCGAATAAAACATATGTTATGATAGTGGCCGCCTGTTTTGTGGTAAGCGGCCTGCTTTATACAGTCTATCTTGGAAGAAGACGCTTTCCTCATATTAAAAATGGTGTCTCGTTCAGTCCCTCAAACATTTATCAATCACAAGCTTATTCACGTCCAAAACGTAAAAGCAAACGACAAAGTCACTTGACAAGGGAGGCAAAATATTTAAGTTGATTAAAAATATCATGTATTTTTGTTTTTCCTGAAAGATTGGCTTTTTGACCATCCACAAATGGGAAAATGGAACCAGAAGGAATGACGGTGACTTCACTTCATCCAGATGATTAAAGAGTAAAAATTGCATTGCGACGGACAACAAGTGGCTTGTTATCTTAAGCGATGTGAAAAATTTTGTAAGATGCGCTGGATGAAAAGAGATAATGGATTGCGCATTGATGACAACGAACTTTGACGCTTTAGTTGGCTTAGTCTGTTGAATTGTTGCAAAGCAATCAAACGGGTCAAAATCAGGAAGTTCTGTCATTCAACTATGGAAAAACAATAAGACCATGAAAAACAGGATTTATGAAAAAATACTGTTGGTTGTAAGGGATTTCGGCTCCGGCTATCCGACTTGCGAGCTTTCGGGTGCAGCGTATAAATGACGAATTTAGAGACACATGAACCAAATAATCTTCCGCTTTGGGTGGGAGCTACTATCCTTGTCCTTTCTGTCTATACAGGTTTGGGCTTTTGGGCTAGTGCCATGCGCGGAGATCCCAATGTTGTAAGAGGTGGGCAAGAGGCAATCATGCTTGAATTTGCCGAAGAGCCGATGGCACCCGAAACGCAAAATGTTTCCGAAGTCATTAAAGAAGAAACGGTTCAGGAGAAGGAAGAGGAAAAGGTAGAGCCGAAAGAAGAAGAGGCAAAGCCCGAACCCGAACCACAAAAATCCGAAATGGTAGAAGAGGTAAAAAAGCCGGAGCCGAAAAAAGAAGTCAAAAAGCCGAAAGTTGAAGCGCGTAAAGTCGAGCCCAAAAAAGACGTTAAAAAGGCCGACGTTTCGCAAAAGGCCTCGGGGCCTGAAATTGTTGCAAAGAAGGGGCCAACCTATGCAGCGCCCACAACCAATCGTGTATTCGGTGGTGACGGGCGGCTCGTTTCCTCATGGCAGAACAAGGTACAACGTCGTATCGCGCTCATTGCTTCGCGTTCGAAAAAACCGGCCACGTCCAACCGTTCGACATCATATGTTACTTTCAGTTTCGACCAGAAAGGCAACATTACCAGCGCCCGCACGTCACGCTCTTCCGGTGATCACGCTATCGATGATCTGGCTTTGCAAATCGTCAAAAAATCAAGCCCTATTCCAACACCTCCGGAGGGTTGGAATAGCTCACTGACCGTGCCGGTCGAGGTTCGCTAGAACGGCGCCCACACGATTTCAAGTGTCAACCAAATTATTTGGGCAAGCTTGAAACGCATCTTTTGCGTTCCACTAATATCTCACTAACGTTGCAAATTTTTGTTAGAGTTGTGAGTTCTGTTATTCGGTAGTTCTACTCTTCCCGAATAATTGATTGTTCCTCCCGCTCTTTGAAACCTCCTATATTCGTCGGGAACACCTTTTATTTTAGTTTTTCCACCTAATTAAAAACATAGAAAGAAAATTACAAAAATATTAATTATTTATCATTATCGGAATAATAAAAAATACATATGTACTATATTTTTTATGATAAATTAAAATATTTTACTATAAAAAATTTTTTAATATTTTATTTTCATTAACTTAATAATAATTATTTTTATAAAATTTTTAATTAAATTATATTTGATAAAATTTTAATATATATTTCTATTTTGGAATAACTGGATCGCGTCACTCAGTATCACCTTACCGCAGTTTTCCTTTTCTTGTTCATTTCCACATTTCGCCTGTGGTATTTTGCACGAATTATCTTTTCTTAAACCTTATTTTCATTTAAAGTATTATGCCGTTTTGCGGGTATAAGCGGGGTTATCAGTGCCAATACGATCATTTGATCGAAGCTTCGTCACTTCTTCCTATCATACGTACAAAACAGAATATAAATATAAAAATACGAATAAAATGGAGTATATAATTTATTTTTACAATTTATAATTATTTTAAATTTTATATTTATAATATTTTTACAAATATTATATTCATATATATTAAAAATTATTTGATAATTATATAAAGTTGTTTATAAATCAAAACTCACATCATGATTTTCAATTCAGGGAAGAGGGAATAATGGATCTCGTTTCGCGCGTTCAACGTCTGCCACTCGGACGGTTTCACTACCGATTGTTGGTGGTTACGGGTTTGGGTTGGATGTTTGATGCTATGGACACCGGCCTTATCGCTTTTATCATGCCGCGTTTGTCACAAAGTTGGCAGCTGACAGCTCCGGAAAAGGCTTGGGTCGTCAGTATCGGTTTTGTAGGAATGGCAATCGGCGCTGTTTTAGCCGGTGGAATTGCAGACAGGATTGGTCGTAAAACAGTTTTTGCCACGACATTGGTCGTCTACAGTATAGCAACTGCCCTTTGTGGTTTGGCGCCGGATTTGACATGGCTGTTGGTTTTCCGATTTGTTGTCGGCTTCGGTCTCGGTGGTCAATTGCCGGTCGCTGTCAGTCTCGTCAGTGAATATGTACCCGCGCGCGTACGCGGGCGTTTCATCGTTTTGTTGGAAAGCTTCTGGGGACTGGGCTGGTTGCTTGCCGCGTTGGTCGCATTTTTTGTCATTCCGGCTTATGGCTGGCAAATAGCGTTCATTCTCTGCGGCATTCCAGCGCTCTATGTGTTCTATATCTGGCGCAAAATTCCGGAATCTATCCCCTACCTCATCAATCGCGGACGTATCGAAGAGGCGCATAAAATCGTGTGCCGCCTTGAAAAAGAGGCAGGCATTCCAGTCGTGGAAAAAATTGAAGTTGCCCCCGTTGCCGAAAAGCACAACGTATCTTTCACACAATTATGGTCTAGAGGTCTTGCCAAACGCACAATCATGCTGTGGCTCATATGGTTCGGCATTGTCTATTCCTATTACGGCATTTTCACATGGCTTCCGAGCCTGTTGGAACAACACGGCTTCAGCATTGTCAAATCATCAAAATACACTTTGATCCTTATTCTGGCACAGCTTCCCGGTTACATGGCTGCAGCCTGGTTGATTGAAAAGCTGGGACGCAAAGCAACCCTATCGGGCTTCATTGCTGCTTGTGCCATATGCGCTTACTTTTTTGGTCAGGCATCATCGGATGGCCTCATCATCTTGTGGGGATGTTTGTTGTCATTTTTCAATCTCGGTGCATGGGGCGTTCTGTATTCCTATACGCCCGAGCAATATCCGGCCAATATTCGTGCTTTCGGTTCCGGTTGGGCTTCCGCTATCGGACGGGTTGGCGGCATTGTTGCCCCGATGGTCGTCACGCAAATGATGACAGCCGGTGCAAATGCTTTTTCGAGCGTGTTTATTATGTTTACTGGTGTGCTTCTTGCGGTCGCTATCATTATTATTGTGCTAGGAGAAGAAACGCGTGGTCGCACATTGGAGTCAATCAGCCGGTAGATTAAGAAACGGATAAAAATAGCAGATTTTTCTAAATCGAATTCAAGATAACGGGCATCACAACAAAAAAGGCGGGTAAAAACATCCCCGCTTGTTTGCCCGTCTTCTTTCCCTGAAAAATTTACTTCAAGTGCTCCGGCGAAAGAGGTCAGCAGGTCTTCTGCTTTTACCCCTCCTCACCCACATTCTTTTTGCGTTACACAACCCTGTTCATTATCTTGGATCCGGTGACAAAAAACTCAGCCCGATTTACTAGCCCATTTTTCCCGTCAAGCTTGCCCGTCTTGCCACACGCTTTGTGTGAACCTTAATCTCCATGGCGTTTATGAACGCCCCTCATCCTTGTTGTTTTGCGCCTTCTTGTTCTTCTCCTTGAAGCCATAATGGCAAAAAGGCTTTTAGAGCGTCAACAATTTTATCGGTTTGACCGTCCAATAAACGATAAAAACTGTTGTCATGAATGAAAGAAAATCAAACTGCTATCTAAAGCTCGAAACAAAATAATCCCTCGCCAAGTGATGCAATTGGCCGTCTGATCGCGAAAATATTTTCGACACGTGGATTTCAGCAAAAAACGGCAAGCTGCCATTCATCCGCTGTTTAAGGTGCAAAAAATCTCATAACCCGTTTTTTAGCGGTTTATAAGACTGTTTTCACATCAACAGGAGAGAAAGCTTTTATCAGAAAGCTTGCCGATAAAGTTCGAGAGCATCCGCTTCGGTGACTTCCACAGGATTGTTAACGAGCAATCTTGTTTGCTTCATCGCATCGCTTGCCAGCAATGCCAAACTGTTATCGGTAACACCCACTTCCTTCAAATGGCGAGGTGCGCCCGTTTCCCCCATCAGTTTTTCCATAAATTCGACGAAAGCTTTTGAACGCTCTATCTCGCTGCCTTTTACATGCGTACCAACGACATCACCAAGTTCGGCGTAAAGGTGAGCCGCAGCCTTCATATTAAACCGCAACACAGGCCCAAGCATAAGCGCATTGGTAAGACCATGCGGCAAATGATAATGCCCGCCCAACGGATAAGCCAAAGCATGAACTGCGCCAACCGGCGAATTGGCAAAAGCCTGACCTGCCAGATTTGCTCCAAGCAACATCGCCTGCCGCGCTTCCTTGTCATGTCCATTATTGCAAGCCGTTACAATATTTGCCGACAACAATCTTAGGGCTTCACGGGCGAAAGCATCGGAAAGCGGATTCTTCTTCAATTTTCCGGTATAGGCTTCAATAGCATGAACCATTGCATCAATACCGGTTGCTGCTGTTTGAAGTTTTGGCAAACCGATCGTAAGCTCACCATCAAGAAGAACACGATCGGCATAAAGCTTATTGGCAACAACACCCATTTTGGTTGTTTCGCCTGTGGTCAAAATCGTAATATTGGTCGATTCCGAACCGGTACCGGCTGTTGTTGGTATCTGGATCAAAGGAAGACGCTTGCCCTTAACTTTTCCGATGCCGTAAAGATCCTGCAATTTTTGATCGGAACAGATAAGTACCGCTGAAAGTTTGGCAACATCCATAGAGGAGCCACCACCAAAGCCGATAACAATGTCAATGCCTGCCGCTTTTGCTTTTTCAACGCATTCAAGCACAATATTTTCCGGCGGATCGGCAACAACTTTATCAAACACAGCAACTTTGAATCCTGCCTGTTCCAAAGACAATTTCGGTTGTTCCAGAACGCCCGATTGATGAAGACTGCTATCAGTGACGATAAGAGCTTTGCGCTCTTGATAATGGCGTTCGACAAATTCTCCCAAACGTTGTGCACCGCCCCATTCGACAGTCAGCGAAGGCACCGCATTGAAACTGAACCCTTGCATTTCTTCCTCCTCACCCATTCCCGAATGGCCCTGCAACTTGCCCTTTAAAAAGAGCCACAAGAGTTGACATGTGGCTCTTTTTCAAGAACTTGAAGCCCATTACGGATTAAACCGATAGTCCTCAAAGGGCACTGCAAATATACTTGACTTCCATATATTCTTCTATTCCGTATTTTGAACCTTCCCGCCCGAGGCCGGATTGTTTGACGCCGCCAAACGGCGCAACCTCATTGGAAATCAATCCAGTATTATGGCCGACCATACCATATTCAAGCGCTTCGCTTACTCTGACACCACGGTTGAAATCGCGTGTGTAAAAATAGGCTGCAAGGCCGAAAATTGTATCATTAGCCATGCGAATTGCTTCTTCTTCGGTTTTGAACTTGAATAAAGGTGCAACCGGCCCGAAGGTTTCCTCATGCGCAAAGCGCATATCCTGCGTGACGCCGGTAACAATGGCCGGTTCCATAAACAGCCCACCAAGCCTCTTTCCGCCGCAAACAAGCTTGCCACCTTTTTTGACAGCGTCGGCAATATGATCTTCGACTTTTTTCAGTGCACTTTCTTCGATCATCGGTCCGATATCCGTATCAGCTTTGCGTCCATCGCCAATTTTCAAAGCCTTGACCGCCTGTTCGAGTTTCTTTGTGAATGCGTCATAAATACCTTCCTGAACCAGAAGACGGTTGGCGCAAACACAGGTTTGACCGGCATTGCGATATTTGCAAGCAATTGCTCCTTTAACCGCTTCATCAAGATCTGCATCATCAAAGACAATGAAAGGCGCATTACCACCGAGTTCAAGCGAAATTCGCTTGATTGTCGGCGCGCATTCGGCCATCAGCGTCCGCCCGACTTCGGTCGAGCCGGTAAAGGATAATTTTCGAACAATATTGCTGTCTGTCAGCACTTTTCCGATTGTAGACGATTTACCGGTAATAATTTGCAGAACACCTGCCGGTATTCCTGCACGATTTGCAAGCTCGCCCAAAGCAAGTGCTGTAAGCGGTGTCAAACTTGCCGGACGCACGATCATGGTGCAGCCTGCCGCAAGTGCGGGCGCGGCCTTTCTTGTTATCATCGCGGCCGGAAAATTCCACGGAGTAATTGCAGCCGTTACGCCAACAGGCTGTTTGATAACCGTGATGCGTTGTTTGGCTTGCGGGGAAGGAATGGTATCACCATAAGTCCGCTTGGCTTCCTCGGCAAACCATTCGACAAACGAGGCAGCATAAAGTATTTCACCCTTTGCTTCTTTCAACGGTTTACCCTGCTCGCTTGTCATAATCATTGCAAGATCATCGGCATTGGCAATCATCAGGTCAAACCACTTGCGCAAAATTTTCGAGCGATCCGCTGCCGTCAGCTTTCTCCATTGTTGAAATGCTGCATTCGACGCCTCTATAGCCGTTTCGACTTCATTAGCTGAAAGCGAAGGGACATTTCCGACAACCTCGCCATCTGCCGGATTGGTAACAGAAATCGTTTCATTGTTTTTTGCCGAAAGCCATTGTCCATTAATCAGGCATTTGTCTTTCAAAAGGCTTTTATCTGAAAGTTTCATCTTGATATTCCTCCTTACCCCCATCTATTGCGATTTTCCCGTTCAACAAGGTTTGAAAGAAAACAATCGCATCATCATAATTGATGGTATGAGTATTTTTGTCCAAGGGCAAGGACATGACTGTTCAACAGATTGTTCGGGTAATCATATCTTTCATCACTCTGGCGTATAAAAAACCTGCGCCACCTGCTCCGGATGATTTTCAACCGATAGCTTTTCTTCCGACGGCCCGTCCGGATATCACCCGCGCTCCTCTAACGGGATTTGATCTTTCCCGCATTTTTTACACTCCAACCGGACTATTTCGGGCTGAATGAGAAACTGTTCTCAAAAAACATTGTAACCATTAACACGCATGTCTGAAGCAAATATTGTTTAACCGTACCTCCTCCCCATTTCAACGCCGCTCATTCCTATTGTCCAATCATTGAACTTATGAAAGGAATAACGATAACGTGAATGTATTTGTCGATTTATTTTGAACTCCAAATATTATAGCTTCAGTTTCCACTTGTCTTCATATAACGGCCGAATAAATAAAATGACGACCTTGTAAAGAGGATGTAAAGACCAGTAGAACTAACTCGCAAACAGGTTTAACCAACCAAAAGCCAAGCAAAAAATGACGATTTCGGGAATTCTAGAGCTAAAAGATAAAACTCCTTTATTCGACAACGGTCGACACCGCGTGATATTTCGGCATCCGCAAAATCCGGATCTCATCGTAAAAATTGTGCGTCATCGGTGGGCTGAACGATATGAACGATACAATGCTTTAAAAAAACGCTTCAAACAGCTACGCGAGAATGTCTATAACATTTACGAGTTTCTCGAAACCATGCGGTTGAATTTTGACACCAATCTTAAGACTCCGCATGTGCTGACGACATTAGGCATCGTAAGAACCGATCTCGGCTGGGGCATGGTTTGCGAAATCGAAAAAGATAAGGACGGCTCGCCAGCCAGAACCATCAACGATATTGGCGCCGACATCAAGCATTATGTACCCGAATTGAAAGTGCTAAGCGATTGGGCTGAAACTTCGCCTGTTGTTCTCACGAGCTTTCATGCCGATAATCTGGTTCTGTCATGGCGCGATGACCATTATGAATTTGTCATGATCGACGGATTGGGCGAAAGAAATATCTTGCACTTAAGAACCTATATCCGTTCATTGAACCGCAAAGAAAATATGAAACGTCTTCATAAAATGCTTGATGATCTTCATCTTTATAATGAAGTTCTGGGTAAATAATATTTCATCAAACAGTCAAAAAACGATAACGGTTTATCCCCTTCAAGCGTTAACAGCTTGCTAGTTTCCGACTTGATTGTTGCAAACTTGCTTTTTCCAAACCTGCTTGTTGCAAACGTAATTGCCGCCAACTTGATCGTTGCCAACTCACCTGTCGCCAACGTGTTTGTTATCTGCGTCTTCCTCTTTCCCCCGCACTTTTGTGCCATTTTATTTTTGAAAACCTTCCAAATTGGCGCAGATTATTTTTCATCATGGCAAAAACAGTTATGCCGCTCTCTACAACAAAATGCGGAAATTTGCCGATAGTTTTTTAAAACAATTCAGTTCGGGACAATTGCAGAGAAACAGCTTAAAAATCCGAAATTCCCGCAGAACCACAACCGACAATTACAAACTTGAAATTAAGCTTTATTTTCAACTTCAATGTTTAGCAGTCACATCTGGATTTGAAGCGCGTCTGATGCCGATTTTCAAAATGAGAAACGAAAAAGAGCGCGAGCCTATTTATAATAGACGCCACGCTCTTTTAATAAACTGACCCCGACATTTTGCATAGAATTTGTGGGCTTTAAATAAAAGGCACCGCAACGGAAAAAGGGGCGAACACTAAAGACTCATTTTACAGGAATTTTCGGTTTCCAACCGCGCCCGTAACCGAATGACATGGCACAGGCAGCAACTTCAACTTGGCGGATGAGCATTTGACGCTCGTCCAAAAGCCTTGAAATCAAGGTTTTAACATCACCATTATAATCAGCAATCAGATGGTCAATTTCGTCTTGTTGATAGTCTTTTTGTCTTAGTTCATTCACTTTTCTGACTCCTTTTGCACGAATGTGATGTTCCCATCAGGAACCAGAGTCAAGGATTTCAACTTCAAATCTGAAGAGAGTCACCGGCTTTTAAAATCGGAGTTTTAGAGGCCGGTTTTTCAACTGTCAAAGCTTTACTCAGTTCTGTTTGGTTAGCCTTATGGAGCCCGATATTTCACTTTCGTGTTGAGTTTATGCAACTTTTACGGGGGCAAGAGTTGATCATATTTCAACATCAAAAAGTCCTTGATAAAAGAAGTGATCAAAGAGTTTTTCTCTTGTTAAATAGCCGGTAATTTCCCGATCTGTTAAGTTAAAAATTGGTTTGATAAAAAATAGACTCTGAGGTCATTGAGTTCGACTATGTAGATTTAACGCTATTTGCGCATACACCGCCAATATATAAGCCAACTGCAAAGTGTGAATTGTCCAGCTTCAAGAGAAGCTAGCATCAAAAATACGTCAACAACAACACGCCACTATCAATAATATTTAACTATAAAATAAATCGAACGGAATACCTACTCGCTTTTCAAATTGACCAATTTGCCCAATCTTACCAATGATCAACGCCTGATAACGATATCTCCGTTTAAAGTCGACCCCACGTTTTGTTGGGGATAACCATTATAGGAGCATCTAAGCTATGTATAAATGGTCTTTTATTGGTTACTGCATCTGATTATTCAGACGGCATCTATATTTCTACACCCCCATTCAAGATAGAGATAATCCCGAAGAGTAAAATGTGTAACAAAATACGTAATACTGTTCTCATTCCATCAATGCGTAAAACCGAAAGCAGCTATCAACACCAATAGTCAACTATTGTGTAAACACGCTAATCCAACGACATGTGCTGACAATGCGAAGTCCTACTTTTGTGTTGGTGACAAATAATCCATATTAATCCATATGTCGAATCTATTAGCCGTCAAAAGCATTATCGGCGTATGGCGTAACGTTGACTGCATGACTATAATCAAACGATCAATTTTTATGAGTGTTCACAATTAAAGCGCGGCTCTCGACGGATTGACCAAATCTTTTTTGAAGTCTTTAGAAGTGCCCCCCCCGAAATAAGAAAGCGAACACATTGTATAAATAGAGCATATCAGCGAATTAAAGTTAGCTCATAAACACTTTAAATCAATGGTCAGTCCGATCGACTTCGGCAGGATGATATAGTTCGGTGGTTGGAAGGTTTCGTTCAGCCAATTACTGCATATTGTATTAAGTAGTTCAACTGTCAGCGTTGTTTCCCAATGAGAAGATCATCAAAGCAATAAGCAGCTCACAAAAGGGAGTTAACAGGTCTGAATCTTCAATGAGTGTCGCAACCTTCTCTCACAATTTGTTTTTTATGCTCGTCGTTAGGAAGGCAAAGACACTTTTTCATGTGTGATTAAGGCGTTCTGAAAGACTGAAAATTATATCAGAAACTGAAGAAGTTTCTCTCAGTGGTCATGGTTACCATTGGCAGTTTACCCGATAAATTGATAGCCATTGTTTTAAAGAAGACAAAACAGTTAGCGTAACCGAATGTGGTCAACATGCCTCAAAAACTGGTCGAGTTATGCCGACCAATAATTACAACCATATGTTTCAGCCAAAAGCAAAAAACCGTTATTGCGATAGATATTCAGAATTTCACCGCCTTCGTAGGAAATGCCTTTCATAAAAGTACCAGGAGCCGCTCGCAAATACCAATGTAATTGTAACGACTGTAAAAAAAGCAGTTTCCTTAGGTAACCACTCTATCCGCTTTACAGACATTATCACTGGTAGATGCCACAAGTAGATTCCATAAGATATTGTTCCAAGATAATAGAATGGCAACAAAACTTTTCTTATTATCGGTCTTATTTTTAAAGAACACAAAAACAAAAGAATAATTCCTACCGTTACAGCAAGTAATGTCCTGAAAAATATAACAATTAAAGGATAGTCCCAATAGGATCCATGTCTCAAATATATTTGAAGTGTTACAAAAATTAATGCGCAACTAGATAGGAAAAAAATTACCACGTAATTTTTACGTCCTGATATTAAATTTTGTCCAATATCAGTTTTGATCAATCTCGCCAACAAAACACCTACACCAAATTCATCCAACATTCCCGGCAATTGAGTTGCAGCAACAAACATCTTGTAAGTACCCATATCTTGATCAAGACTAATAAAATATACGACTCCACATCTCCAGATAAAACTAATAGTTAATACAATTACTAATATCTTCCACCACTCTATTTTTGACAACCATCTTGCAGTTATAGCAATAACTACATAGAATTGCATTTCCGCTCCCAATGACCAATTGGAACCATTGATTGATCCCTGATATTTTAAAAATAGATTATGTATAAACAAAATATGCGTGATTAGGTTGTTTCGAAAATCTTCAAAAAGAAGGGCTGGCGTCACAAAAACGACAAAGACCAACATCGTCAAATAGTGCAGAGGTACAATTCTCAACAGCCGTCGTTTCATGAATGAAATAAAAAATGGTTGAGGGTCATTTTTGTCTAACTTATTGAACGCAGATAACGTTATTACAAATCCTGAAATAACAAAGAATATATCGACACCCATCCAGCCATAATGAAACCAACATAGAGGCCAACTGGTTGGAAAGGTAGTCCAATTAAAATGAGCGATGCAATGATAAACCATTACAGATATTGCTGCGAAGGCTCTTAGTATATCTATATTATCGAAATAATACGTATGGTTTTTATGCCCTACTCTCTCTTGTTCTAAGCTCATCCTAAAGCACCTAACCCGCTCTAACGGTTATCATTCAGTTATACAGCTATGAAAATATATCAAACGTAACTAACGTATAAGACGACATAAATCGGGAACTCATTAGCATTCGCATCAGAAAAATCCAATACCAAAAATTCTATTCCCTTTAGATGTGCTTGCTCCCGTTCTAACTCCACATGATGTGGTGTCCGGTAACATTTGCTTGATGATCTATTGTGTAGCCTGTGAACGAAAAACTATATCACTCAATTGATTTTATGAGAAACCAATCGTAATCATAAACGTGTTAAATAATTATTTTCTTTAATATTACGTATTTTATACATATTATTTATAATAACACGATATATTATGAATTTTAAAATTAAAATATTGAATTAACCTATATAATTTTTCTCTTAAAACGTACAAATTTAAGAAATATATTTCGTTTATGTACGATAGAATTATTAAAAGACAAAAATTACATCGTAAGTTTGTAATAAAAATGTTGGCTTCAAAAGCACTATAAAATCATTAAATTCTATTGCTGTCCTTCAAATTCTTTAAGTTCGTGATTTCTTATTTTTCGACATCTCACTCTAAATGAGGGAGCTAACCGATTAACGACGATATCACAGCAACAGCGCGGCGAGAATAAAAGAGCGTGAATTAATTAGTAGATTGAGTTCTAGGTGGGGTAGAAATCCAATTGAGTTATCTCGTAACATCTTTCTCAACATGCTGCATCTTCGAGCAAACAAAGTCACTAAGATAAAAAACACGCTACTGCTGCTCGTCTCAAACCTGCGCCCCCTATCGAATCTCTTCTTGAGAACACCGCAAATGCGATAGCTAATATATGCATCAGAATGATAAAAATCAGATAATCAGAGTGGTAACAAAGCCAATAAAACTGAAAAAGGTGGTGGGCCCGGAGGGACTCGAACCCCCAACCAAGCGGTTATGAGCCGCCGGCTCTAACCAATTGAGCTACAGGCCCCACGGAAGCCCCGCAATAACCTAAAAATTTTGTCAACACAAGTGCCCACGTGCCAACTTATTCACCTTTTTGAAAAATTTAGCGCTTCAAGCTTTTATCGCGCGTCTAAAACTCTATTTAAATGATAACAAATGATTGAAAACGAGGCTTGGACGACAATGACAAAATTTTATTTTCATTATACAAAAACTGCAGCAATGCTTGCCGGCCTTTTATGTGTTGCCTTGCCGTCCACGCTTCATGCGGAATCTATCAATATGAACAAAACAGAACCCGTGATTGTCGTTCAGGCAACAGGAGACGAACAGGCAAAACCTGATATTGCGATTATCAATCTTGCAGTCGAGACCGAAGGGGAAACTGCGGATTCTGCGATGAATGCCAATAATGGAACGATGAACAAGGTTCTCGATGCTTTTAAGAAAGAGGGCATAAAAAATGCCGATCTGATGACTTCGGGGCTTGCTATTTACCGTGTCGAGGAAAATGAAAAAACCAAAAAGGCAAATACGCCTCTTTATCGTGTTTCCAATAGTTTGAGCGTGCGTGTGCGCGATATAAACAAGGCCGGAAAGATTTTTGATGAAGCGATGAAGTTGGGTGTGAATTCTGTAAACGGCATTACGTTTACGAATGCCGATACAAAACCTTACCTTACAAATGCAAGGAAAAAAGCGGTTGCAGAGGCAATAGCCAAGGCCAAAACTTTGGCTGAAAGCGCAAATGTAAAACTTGGAAACGTCATTACCATTGCTGAAGATAACTCAGGCAATATGATGATGCCGCGACTTATGAGTGCAAGTGCCACAGCATATCGGAACGAAACCAATTTTTCTTCCGGCGAACTTGATTACAAGGTCAATGTGACAATGACATTTGCGATCGAACAATAATGAGAGTCGCTTCTGGCGCTGTTCTTCACTGTTCATTTTCCGGCATAGCATTTCATCGGGAAGCCAAAAAACGACCGTAGGGTTAATCTGTGGCTAGGTCTCACCGGTCAACATTGTAGACCGTTTTAAGCGCGAACCTATGCGCTTAACAACCTAACCGGACAAGGAACATGCATCACTTTTGATCTGCATAGTAAAGACGAATGGCATTCGAGACGAGATTGGTCTTCGAAAATTTTTCGTGCCTGAGAACTTCACAAAAGTTCGCAGACAAAGGGGTTCGTCTTCTTACAGGTTTTAAAAGGGTAGCCCTCGGAACGCTTCCGGTTCGCGCGTGGAAATTCCGGCAGATATGTTACAGCTTCAAGAAATCCTTGTTTTAACGGCCAATTGTTGCCGTTATTATCCGCAATCACGATTTTACGTTATATCTCCCGCGTTTCTTCGAAAGGCCTATTCCAACAAGCAAACGGAAAAATAAGCGCCTGCGAAGTCTTAAACGTCAGCCGTTAATCGGGCCGATGATGTAATCAAGATAATCTTCTTCAAAGTTAAGGTCGTCTTCATGAACGAGAATTTTATCGCGGGCGGAAATATGGGCTTTATGCACGCTTTCCTCGTCATGGGAAACAAGGTGATGCCATGACGGCAGGTCTTTCCCTTCATCAACCAGCTTATAGGCACAAGTTTCCGGCAACCAGCGCACCGAGCGCACCATTTCAATGTCAAGATAAAGGCAATCGGGAACAATGGACTTGCGATTTTGATAATCGCTACATTGGCAGGTTTTCGCGTCAAGCAACCGACAGCCAACAGCGGTTACAAAGATTTCTCCAGTGTCTTCATCTTCCAACTTTTGCAAACAGCAAAGCCCGCAACCATCGCAAAGACTTTCCCATTCTTCGGTAGTCATTTGTTCCAATGTTTTTGTTTTATAGAATGGAAGCTTGTCCATGCGGCATTCTTTCATCGGGCTTTCATTTAAAGCTTGTTGCCCTGACAGACCGGAAACGATGGGTTGCTTTTCAATTTACGACAAATGCAAGCCATTAGAGACGCTGAAAACAGGCTATTATTTAAAAATCCGTTCGCCCTGCTCGTCAATAATCTGGCGGCCTTTGATATGAATCATAGCAACGGCATCATCAAGGTTGGTAAAACGGTCGGCACGGATAAACCGGTATTCCTTTTTTTCGCCATTAACGGTTTTCGAAATAACGCCGCAACTTTGTAACTGGCCTTCATTTTTGTAAGGTGTCGCCGAAATGATAAAGCCTTTATATTCGGTCTGGCCGCCGTCAATTTCTGCGTTTTCACTCGAAGTGCGTGGAGATTTACCAAAAAGCTTTTGCAAAAATGACATGGATTTATCCCGAACATTAGAATGAAAAGGCACAGAACCATTCAGGCTCTGTGCCTTTTTAACAATAATCAAGAATCAAGAATCAAGAAAACTTCTCAACTTGCGCGAACGGCTCGGATGTTTGAGCTTGCGCAATGCTTTCGCTTCGATCTGGCGGATACGTTCGCGAGTAACCGAAAACTGCTGGCCGACCTCTTCCAAAGTATGATCTGTATTCATGCCGATACCGAAACGCATACGTAAAACGCGTTCTTCACGAGGGGTGAGCGAGGCAAGAACACGTGTGGTCGTATCGCGCAAATTTGCCTGAATGGCGGCGTCGATTGGCAATAGCGCATTCTTGTCTTCAATAAAATCGCCCAAATGTGAGTCTTCCTCATCACCAACAGGTGTTTCAAGCGAAATCGGCTCCTTGGCAATTTTCAGCACCTTGCGCACTTTTTCAAGCGGCATTGCAAGTTTTTCCGACAATTCTTCCGGTGTCGGCTCACGCCCGATTTCATGCAGCATCTGACGAGAGGTGCGAACAATTTTGTTGATCGTCTCGATCATATGAACCGGAATACGGATAGTGCGTGCCTGATCGGCAATCGAACGGGTAATAGCCTGACGGATCCACCATGTTGCATATGTGGAAAACTTGTAACCACGACGATATTCGAATTTGTCGACCGCTTTCATCAAGCCGATATTGCCTTCCTGAATAAGATCAAGGAATTGCAAACCGCGATTGGTGTATTTTTTGGCAATCGAGATAACCAGACGCAAATTGGCTTCGACCATTTCCTTCTTGGCAATGGCAGCTTCCCGTTCGCCCTTCTGGACCTGATTGACAATGCGGCGGAATTCACCAATGGAAATAGCCGTTTCCTGTGCCAACATCTGTATTTCGCTGCGCAAATCCTGAATGGATTTTGCCTCACGTGTAGCAAATTCCTTCCAGCCGTGGGCAGGCAATGTGGAAATGTAATTGATCCAGTCGGAGTCCATTTCGCGACCCTGATACTGTTTCAGGAATTCCTCGTGACCGACGCCATAGGAATCGGCAAGACGTTTCAACTTGCCTTCGCTTTTTACCAGACGTTTATTAATGTCATAGAGTTGTTCGACCAGCGCCTCAATACGGTTCTGGTTGAGCGACAATGATTTAACAGCCTTGACCAGATCATCCTTGAGCTGCTTATATTTTTTCTTTTGCGCCGGAGTGAGTGCACCTTCATCATGGTCAGCCAGACTGCTTTCAACATGCTGATCCTGCAATTTACGCAATTTTGCGTAAGTATCCGCGATGAAGTCCAATGTCTCCATAACTTGCGGACGAAGTTCGTTTTCCATTGCGGCGAGCGAAAGATTGTTTTCGTCATCATCCTCGTCGTCTTCTTCCGGTTCGACCGTTTCGCCACCGACATCGGTAATGTCGTCATCATCGTGAACCACACGCTTGGGAGCTTCTTCCTTGGGCTTCAAATCCTCAATATGCTCGATGACAGGTGCCTGTTTTGCTTCCGGGCCGGCATAGGTGGTTTCAAGATCGATAATCTCGCGCAAAAGAATTCGCTGTTCGTTGAGCTCTTCACGCCAGATAATCAACGCCTGGAATGTAAGCGGGCTTTCACACAAGCCGGCAATCATCGTCTCGCGACCGGCCTCGATACGTTTGGCGATAGCGATTTCGCCTTCACGCGACAACAGCTCGACAGCGCCCATTTCACGCAAATACATGCGCACCGGATCATCTGTCCGGTCATTCTGGTCGCGTTTTGATGTCGTTGCCAGAGCATGACCACCGGCTTCTACCAGCTCACCGCCTTCAGAGGTTTCTTCCTCTTCCGATGCATTTTCGGCTTCGGCTTCTTCGTCATCCTCGACAACATTGATGCCCATGTCCGACAACATGGCCATTGTGTCTTCAATCTGTTCGGAAGTCACCTCTTCTGACGGAAGAACAGCATTCAATTCATCCATTGTGACAAAGCCGCGCTTCTTCGCAGCCTTGATCATTTTCTTTACGACATCATCGGACAGATCCAAAAGAGGACCATCGCCGCTACCTTCGCGCTCGGTCTCTGCATTTTCTGTCTGTTTTACCTTTGTTGCCATTCCGTGTTAACTCCGCTCGGTCACATCGCACACTTGAAAAATTGTGTCTTGCAACTTTCTACTCATTCTTAACCCACAGCCATTTTCCGGCTAATCTTCAAGCCGCCATTTCTGGCTGAATTCGCCCGCAATATCTGCGTCCCGTTACCAATCCTTAAAGCTTCTTAGAGCAGCCGATTTTTAAAAAAGATTAATGTAGGAGAATTTCTTTTTAAGATAATGTCAAATCCTGCCTGAGTTTTCTTCAACACCAATCGTCCCTAAATGTTCCATAGCTCTTGTGCGACCGCCGTTTCACATTTAAGAAACACGTTACCCGCTTTTAGAATCGCACTGTCTTCCTTAACCTGATTTTTCGCTCGTTATAGCATATCTGGGCTTTCGTGGCTGATTCGCGACAAAAAAGCGAATCATTTATTGTTTTTCCGACTCATCCGGTTCTGATTCGTCTTCTTTCCATCGTCCGAAACCATCTATCAAAGCCTCCACGGCCTCGGTCTTTTCGAGCTCTGCTTTTACGTCACCCAACAAGGTGAACATACTGCTATCCGATTTTTCCAAAAGCTCGGCTTCAATGTCACGCAACCTCTTATGTAGGTTATGCGCACGCAGATGCAAGTACACAGCCTGCTTTAAAGCTTCTCTTGCATCTTCAATCGGCGCTTCGGCAAAAGCACAGCGGAACCCAAGATTTTTTAAAAGATCATGAATCCGGTTAAGGATTTGCTCCTGCCCCTTTTGTTTCAAAAGCTTCATCATGGCATTGGCATCATCGGGTTGCCATTCCCCCATTATTTCAAGCATAGCACGATGAAGGCCGATCAGTGCAGGATTTTGTAACTCGAGCTTTGCCAAAGTTTCAAAATCTTCGTACCAGAGTTCCGGATGGGAAGCCAATGTCATCAATATTGCGGCTTCACGCAGGGGAATAAAACTTGTCGAATTTTTGACCAGATTGGAATTGGCAAGGCTGGCACTCGGACCACCGCCAATTATGCTCGTACTCCGCTTACCACGATAATTCTTGCCATTATTCTTGAAAAAAGCCGGACGAAACAGATTGCGCAGCCGATCGCGTAGATCCTGTAAATAATAATGCCGTAAACTTTCATCCTTGATTGTGAAAATGACCGACTTGATTTCGCGCTCGAGAGCGGCGCGTGCTTCCGGCGTTTCGAATTGCTGGCCGAAAGTGTATTTACGCCATAAAAGTTCGGCAAGCGGAATGGATTTCGACAGTTCGACTTTCAAACTATCCGCCCCACCGTTTTTGACAATATCATCAGGATCTTTGCCACCGGGCAATAGAATAAAACGCGCGGAAACGCCGGCTTTCAAAACCGGCAAAATGCGCTCGGCTGCCCGAAAAGCTGCATGAACACCCGCGTCGTCACCATCAAAACAGAAGACCGGATCAGGTGTCATGCGCCATAAAAGTGCAATCTGGTCTTCGGTCAAAGCTGTGCCAAGCGGGGCAACAGCAGTGTCGACACCGGCTTTGGCCATGGCAATCACATCCATATAACCTTCAACAACATAGATAGGTTTTGAACTTTCTTGCGCTTTCGCCTGTGCGGCTTTTCTGGCAGTGGCTGCATTATAAAGCATTTTGCCTTTATGGAAGAGCACTGTTTCCGGACTGTTTAAATATTTTGCCCGTACATTCTTGTCCATTGCGCGCCCGCCAAAGGCAACAATGCGCCCACGCAAATCGGCAATCGGAAACATGATGCGGTTTCTGAACCGGTCATAAGGTGCCGTGCCATCATCGGCTGCAACAACCAGCCCGCAATCTTCCATCTGTTTTAATGAAATATCCTTGGCAATCAGTGCATCCTTCAAGGCGTCACGTGCATCCGGCGAAAAACCGATATGGAAGCGGTCAATCATTGCTTTCGGCATTTGCCGCCCCTCAAGGTAGCTTCGCGCCAAAGCCCCTTCTTGCGCATACAATTTGCTTTTAAAAAAACTCGCTGCAAGGCTCATGACATCATAAAGGTCTTTTTTGATCTTTTCCTGTCTCTCGGCATCCTTGTCACGTGCAGGCATCCGGACACCCGCCTGATTTGCCAAACGCTCGACCGCTTCGGGAAACTGGATACCGTCAATCTCGGTCACAAAAGTGAATATATCTCCGCTTGCCCCACACCCGAAGCAATGGTAACGGCCTTTCCGGTCTTCGCAATGGAAACTCGGCGTTTTTTCGCCATGGAAGGGGCAGCACCCCCAGAAATCACCACGCGAAACATTACTTTTTTTCGGGTCGAAATTCACCCTCTGGCCAACCACTGTTGAAATTGGCAGGCGTGCACGAATTTCGTCAAGAAAATCGGGTGAAAAACGCATTACTTCTTGTCGTCTCCGGTTCCAGTCCTATTAACTTAAACATTGTTGCAGTTGAATCCAACACCCCGACTGAAAAGACGGTTAAGCATTTGTTTTAAAATGTGATCAAACGGCAGGAACGGAAATTGCCCGACTTTTTAGGAAATATCCGCTTCATTATATCTTTTAAGTCTGGTCACTCCAGAAATATGACAGCCTCGTCTTTCCACTTCAAAAGAGAAATAAAATCAGCCTAACCTTTTCAAAACCACCTCGAATTGGTTTTTCAAATTCCCTTCGCTGATATTTCAATTTGTCACTGCACTTTTGCCGACAAGGGCTTCAAGACAAGAAGAAACCTTCAAGATACTTGAAGAAGAAAACGCGCGCCCTAACCTTTTTCATTAAAATTCATTCCGATTGAAGGAGATATCTATGCATGACGCAAGTGTAGGTTGGATTGCCGCGATCATCATTGGCGGATTGGCTGGCTGGGCAGCAAAAACATTTATGAAAAGCAACACCGGCCTTATTGTGAATATCATTCTTGGTATTGTGGGCGCATCGCTCGCAAGTTTTATATTCAGTCTTTTCGGCGTTACTTTCGCCGGTGGTTTCGGATATCTGATTTCCGGCTTTATCGGTGCCTGCATTCTGATCTGGCTTGGCCGGTTGATACGCTCGTAAAATTTTATTTTGTTTAAAACCCGATCAGGGACTGGCTGATTATTCTCTGCCGATCGTTCAGGATTTTTAGGAGAAACATGAAAAAAGGCACCTTCGAAAAAGGTGCCTTTATGGAAGTGCTTTTGCAAGTCATTTTCAAATGGCTTTATTTAAAGAGTTTGAAAACTCCAGCTGATTTTTTAACCGGCTTGAAAGTGCTGGAATTATTTCAGCTTTTCACGAATAGTGCTGCCAACTTTTGCAAAGTCCATCTGTCCGTTATAGCGTTCTTTGAGCCATGCCATGACCTTGCCCATATCTCGCAAGCTTTCCGCACCGGTTGCTTCAAGACCATCATTAATTGCCTTTTGAACCTCGTTTTCATCAAGCTGGCGCGGCAAAAACTCGCGGATAACAGCAATTTCATCGCTTTCGGCTTTTGCAAGCTCCGGCCGTCCACCTTCATTATAAAGCTTTACCGACTCCTCGCGCTGTTTGATCATTTTAGCGAGAATGGATTGCAATTCGGTGTCGTCAACGGCGGGTTTGCCTTCTCCTCGATTGGCAATATCGCGGTCTTTGACGGCTGCATTGATAAGACGAAGGGTTGAAAGCCGGGCTTTATCATGTTCCTTCATAGCAGTTTTCAACGCATTATTAATGTCATCACGCAACATGGTTCTGTTCACTCCTGTGGAAATTTGTCTTGGTCTACAAAATCGCCGTCACTCATGCAATGGAGTGCGTTAAAAATAATGGAAAAAGCCTTGAAAAAGACTTCCATTGCTCTTTACCTTACCGATCAAAGCTCCTATATCACAAACCTTAGCCGAAGATTGGAAAACTCGAACGCCCAGCAGATGCCATTTGCTTGCGGCTTTTTAGTGCGAACAATAAACGCGCCGTTTTAAACCAACGTTTAATTGAGAGTGAGCGATGACTAATACAGCAAAAACGACTTTACCATGGGGTACCACGAAACCCACTGCGCTTTTGGTATTAGCAGACGGAACCGTCATTGAAGGTAAAGGTTTGGGTAGAACAGGTTCCATTGAAGCTGAAGTCTGCTTCAATACTGCTATGACCGGATATGAGGAAATCCTCACCGATCCTTCCTATACCGACCAGATTGTAACATTTACTTTTCCGCATATTGGAAATGTCGGCGTCAATGCCGAAGATATCGAAGACCTGACACCGGCTCAACGCAGCGGTGCTGTGGGGGCAATTTTTAAAGCCGATATTACCCACCCTTCGAATTATCGTGCGGCCGAAGGTCTGGACAAATGGCTTTCCCAGCGCGGCATCATTGGCCTTTGCGGCATTGATACACGTGCCTTGACCTCGCTTATTCGCGAAAAAGGTCTTGCCAATGCAGTGATTGCCCATGACAAGAACGGCGTTTTTGATGTCGAGGCTTTGAAAGAACGCGCTCGCAAGTGGAGCGGCTTGGTCGGGCTTGACCTTGCAAAGGACGTAACCGAAGGCCAATCATCCGAATGGGATGAAACGCCATGGGTATGGAATGAAGGCTATGGTCATGAAAAGACAAAAGACATTCACATTGTTGCCGTCGATTATGGCGTAAAGCGCAATATTCTGCGCCTGCTTGCCGGACTTGAAGCACGTGTCACCGTCGTTCCTGCAAAAACCACGGCGGAAGAAATTTTGGCTTTAAATCCTGATGGTATTTTCTTGTCAAACGGCCCTGGTGATCCGGCGGCAACGGCCGAATATGCTGTTCCGATGATTAGAAAACTCGTCGAGACAGGTATCCCGATGTTCGGCATTTGCCTTGGACATCAATTGCTTGCTTTGGCAATGGGTGCAAAAACTGTCAAAATGCATCAGGGCCATCACGGTGCAAACCATCCGGTACAGGATAAAGAAACCGGCAAGGTGGAAATTGTCTCCATGAACCACGGCTTTGCAGTTGACGCAAAAACCCTTCCTGAAGGGGTAGAAGAAACGCAAATCTCGCTGTTTGACGGATCAAACTGTGGTATCAGGCTTGTCGGCAAGCCGGTCTTTTCGGTGCAACAGCACCCCGAGGCTTCGCCGGGGCCACAAGATAGCCATTATCTCTTCCAGCAATTTGCAAAGATGATCCGCGAACATAAGAAAGCGGCGTAATTGACCGTTTCCGGATTGGCTTTCCGACAGATCTAAAATAATCGAAAACCCGCTGAAAAGCGGGTTTTTTCGTTTCCGAAAATCTTTTCAATAATATTGTTTTGCTGTAATTAACGGAAAGGCCATGAAAAGCAGTGTTCACCTCCCGCGCTTCCTTGTTCCAATTGTCACCTTCAAGACGCTATACTGTTAGAACCGAACTTAATTCCGTCTAAAATCTCCTGAAGCGTTAACGTGCTCCAATTAAATTCTTTCGCAGCACAGTGCGTTTTCTGTTCCGCTTTTTGCCGTGTTTTCCGTGCGTTTTTTTGAAACGAGACATCTCGACATTGTCAACAATCTTTTCCGCCTTTAAAAAATCCGGAAATTGATTTCGACAATTCTGGCGGTTTCTGGAATTTTCAAGGTTGTATTTAACCCGATTAGCTGTCTCTCGCTTTTTCCCTATCGTGATCTCTCACAAGTTCATATGTCGTTAAACGCGGGCTTTTATCTTCGCGAACAAAAAAGCCGAAAACCAGTGTTGTTGCGAGCAACACGAAAAATGCCGTTGCATAAGGAGCTCCGGCAAATTTGAACGGTGCGCTGTCACTGGTGAAATAGCTGAAAACCGACGTATAGAACACCGGCCCGATCATCGACGTGATCGAGGTAATTGATGTCAAAGCGCCTTGAAGTGCACCTTGCGCATTGGCTGGAACTTGGCTGGACGCAATCGACCGCATCGGAACATGGGCGATATATTCCGGCATAGTGAAAAGGAAAACGACATAAAGCATATAGCCTTCAAAAGCGAAGGTGTAACCGACCATGCCGACGAGCGCGAAGATAAGCCCGATCATCGAGATTTTCCAGTTGCTCAAATGCCTTGTCATATAAGGCAAGAGCAATCCCATCACGATGCATTGGCCGATGCCGAAAACGCCATAGGCAAAACCGATGTAAAATTCGCTCCAGCCATAACGTTCTTTGGCAACAAAAGCCAAAGTTGACGGCCAAACTGCCTCTGCGAGCCAATAGAGGAAGAAGGCAAGAGACACCCAAAGCACGGTGGGATAATGGCGCAATTCCAGCAAAGCGCCTACCGGATTTGCTCTTCTAATATCAAAGGGGCGGCGCAGTGACATTGGCAGAGTTTCCGGCAGCATATACATGGCAAAAACAAAATTGACGAGCGAAAGTCCGGCTGAAAAATAAAACGGCATGCGGGGGCCGATTTCCCCCAAAACGCCGCCAATCAGCGGGCCTAAAAAGAAGCCGACACCAAAAGCAATACCGATGAGCCCGAAATTGCGTGTTCTGGTATTATCGTCGGAGATATCGGCAAGATAGGCTGAACAGGTGGAAAAACTGGCGCCGCTGACACCGGCAAGAATTCTGCCGATAAAGAGCATGGAATAACTCCACGCAATGGCGCAAATAAAATTATCGATCGCAAAAGTTATAATGGATAAAAGTAAAATTGGTCGGCGGCCGAAACGGTCGGAAAGATTGCCGATAAAGGGAGCGAACAGAAACTGCATGGTTGAATAGACCATGAGCAGAATGCCGCCATCAACCGATGCACGGCTGATACTGTCGCCGGTCAATTGGCTTAAATATTCCGGCATGACCGGCACGATGATCGCAATGCCGATAATATCGAGTAACAGCGTGATGAAGACCAGAACAAGTCCCTTGTGAACAAATTTTGCATCGAGACTTTGCGACATGACGAATTTCCGTGCTTGTACAAGAAATGCCTAATAAGACGATTGTCAGAAATAGAAAAGGGAAAAAACGCGCCTCATTGAGGCTCTCTATACTATTTTGGGAACGATCAACACTTTTCAAATGCTTGAATGGGCAAAATTTGCCGGAATAGTTTTGTTTTTTAAACAGTCATGTTTGCCGACGGGCAAAACCGGAATGAACGCAAAAATTTTGAAACCGTCCGCGGGTGAAGATGTTTGGCTGTTATTTTCGTCACCCTCATGATTTATGCCGATCACTTTATGGACCGTAGCCGCTACTCTTGCACCACACATGCGCAATAAATGAATTGTTAATGACCGCTTCTGAAGGGACAACGAGAATAAAAACAACGCAAAAGTCTTGAACGGAATGGGCTACAAGTTCCAGACATATTCTAAGTGCGGTTTTCTCAAAATCCGTCACATGATTCCATTTTGCCCAGTTGATAGCCGGTTTTGAAAGCATTGACTCTTTGTGAAGAAGTTCCGTGAGTGAAACTATCGGGCACAACGTAACCTTGTGTCTGTTTTTGCAATGTATCGTCGCCGATTTTTGCCGCTGCATTCAATGCATAGCCGATATCACCTTCTTCAAGAATTCCGTCATCCTCCGTTGAATGCGCCCACACACCGGCATAACAATCGGCCTGCAATTCGATTTTTACCGAAAGCGCATTGGCTGTCGACGTATCGGCTCTTGCCCTTTCTTTATTCATCCGGTCGAGAACACCGGTCAAATTCTGCACATGGTGGCCGACTTCATGGGCAATGACATAAGCTTGGGCAAATTCTCCCGGTGCGCCGAAATGGGTCGCCAATTTGTCGAAAAATTCGTCATCAAGATATAGCTTTTGATCGGCAGGACAATAAAAAGGCCCTACGGCCGCAGTTGCAAGACCGCATGGCGAATCGATAGTGCCGGAAAACCGCACAAGGATCGGTGGCTTATATTTGGCATTGTGGCGGGAGAATATATCGCCCCACGTATCTTCAGTTTCGGCAAGAACCGTTGCAATAAAAAGGCTGCGCCGGTCATTGGTTTGAATCGGCGCTTTTGCTGCGCCTGATGACGCTCCATGTTCGTTCACCAGCGCTCCATCGCCAAATAGAAAACGTGTCGGGCTATAGCCGAAGAAACTGAGCCCCAGAAAAATAACAACAAGAACGAGAATTCCTTTGAAACCGCCACGCGACAATAAGGCAAAACCGATGCCGCTCAAACCTGTTCGAAAAACCGGACTTGCACCGTTCGTTTTTTCGCCGCGACGATCTTCGATATTTTCGCTCTGCCTTCCACCTTCCCACCGCATAAGCCTCTCTCCCAGTGCTTATTTCATTAAAGAGCATATAACTTCTTCCTCCAAGAAGAGAAGGCTCCCCCCGACAGTAAAGCAAAAAAAATTAGGAAAAGCAAAATTTAGGGGGTTACTTTCCTTGCGACTTTACCTATAAGGCAGGCTTAGCCTTAAAAAAAGAAATGTTGAACCTGCCAGTTTTTTCTGCGCGGGTGTTTGCGATAGGATGCTGCCATGCCAAAACGCACAGATATAAAATCCATTCTCATCATCGGTGCGGGACCTATTGTCATCGGTCAAGCCTGCGAATTCGACTATTCGGGAACGCAAGCCTGCAAAGCCTTGAAGGAAGAAGGCTACCGGATCATTCTGGTCAACTCCAATCCGGCGACAATCATGACAGACCCTGATCTCGCCGATGCAACCTATATCGAGCCGATAACACCGGAAGTTGTTGCCAAGATTATTGCCCGGGAAAAGCCGGATGCACTGCTTCCCACCATGGGTGGCCAAACCGCGTTGAACACGGCTTTGTCGTTAAAACGCATGGGTGTTCTCGAACGCTATCATGTAGAGATGATCGGTGCTGATGCCAAGGCAATCGACAAAGCCGAAGACCGTGCATTGTTCCGTGAAGCTATGGCAAAAATCGGGCTTGAAACACCAAAGTCGATGCTTGCCAACGCAACCGAAATCAAGGAAGAGGACCGTAAGCGCCACGACGCAATGCGCGACAAGCTTATTGCCGAACTTGAAGGCGATGCGCTTGATAAAGCGCTTGAAAAGCTTGAACATGATTGGCATCTGGGTGAAAGCGACCGCAAGCAGCGTTACATTGCCCATGCCACAGGAAAAGCCGGACAAGCTCTTGACGTAGTCGGGCTTCCGGCAATTATCCGTCCGTCTTTCACACTTGGCGGAACAGGCGGCGGCATTGCCTATAACCGTTCGGAATTTTACGAAATTATCGAACGCGGACTTGAAGCCTCGCCAACCACAGAAGTGCTTGTTGAAGAAAGTGTTCTGGGCTGGAAAGAATTCGAGATGGAAGTTGTCCGCGATAAGAAAGACAACTGCATCATTGTCTGCTCGATTGAAAATCTTGATCCGATGGGTGTTCACACCGGTGATTCAATTACCATCGCACCGGCTCTGACTTTGACCGACAAAGAATATCAGATGATGCGCAATGCATCGATTGCGGTTTTACGTGAAATCGGCGTCGAAACCGGCGGCTCCAATGTGCAATTTGCGGTCAATCCGGAAAACGGCCGGCTGATTGTGATCGAGATGAATCCGCGTGTTTCTCGTTCTTCCGCTCTCGCCTCGAAAGCCACCGGTTTTCCGATTGCCAAGGTCGCGGCAAAACTTGCAGTCGGCTACACATTGGACGAATTGGAAAACGACATTACCGGCGGAGCCACACCGGCTTCGTTCGAGCCATCAATCGACTATATTGTTACGAAAATCCCGCGTTTTGCCTTTGAAAAATTCCCCGGTGCCTCGCATACTTTGACCACCGCCATGAAATCGGTCGGCGAAGTTATGGCAATCGGCCGTACTTTTCAGGAATCTTTACAAAAAGCCTTGCGCGGTCTTGAAACCGGCTTGACCGGCCTTGATGACATTGCCATTCCCGAACACGCAGAAGGCGACGAGAAAAATGCCATCCGTGCGGCGATCGGCACACCGACACCTGATCGTTTGCGTTATGTTGCGCAGGCTATGCGCATGGGGATGTCGTTAAACGAAATCCACCAGATCAGCAAAATTGACCCGTGGTTCCTTGAACAGATCGCATCGATTGTCGATATGGAACAACGCGTGCGCGAACAAGGCCTGCCGAAGGATGCAAAAAATTTCCGTATGCTCAAATCCATGGGCTTTTCCGACGCGCGACTTGGCAGCCTCACCGGCTTGGAGACAGAAGAAGTCACAAAAGCGCGCCATGAACTCAATGTAAAGCCGGTTTATAAGCGCGTTGATACTTGTGCTGCCGAATTTGCTTCACCGACTGCTTATATGTATTCGACTTACGAAGTTCCTTTCGCCGGCAAGATGCGTTCGGAAGCCAATGTATCCGACCGTAAAAAAGTGGTTATCCTTGGTGGCGGACCAAATCGTATCGGACAAGGTATCGAATTCGATTATTGCTGTTGTCACGCAGCTTTTGCACTCCATGATGCCGGCTATGAAGCCATTATGGTCAATTGCAATCCGGAAACTGTCTCGACAGATTATGATACGTCCGACCGACTTTATTTCGAACCGTTGACTGCCGAAGATGTGCTATCAATTCTCGAAGCGGAAAAAGAAAAAGGCGAGCTTGTTGGTGTTATTGTCCAGTTCGGTGGCCAGACGCCGCTAAAACTTGCCGCCTCGCTTGAAAAATACGGCATTCCGATTCTCGGTACCTCACCGGATGCAATCGATCTTGCCGAAGACCGCGACCGCTTCCAGAAATTGCTCATCAAGCTTGATCTGACGCAGCCCAAAAACGGCATTGCCTATTCGGTTGAACAAGCACGCCTTGTTGCCAATGATCTCGGTTTTCCGTTGGTTGTGCGCCCCTCTTATGTGCTTGGCGGGCGGGCTATGCAGATCATTCATGACGAGCGCAACTTGCAATCCTATCTTCTGGACACTGTTCCCGAACTGGTACCGGAAGAAATCAAAGCTCATTACCCGAATGACAAAACCGGACAGATCAATACACTTCTCGGCAAGAATCCTCTTCTTTTCGATACCTACCTCACCAATGCAATCGAGGTTGATGTCGACTGCCTGTGCGATGGAGAAGATACTTTCGTAGCCGGTATTATGGAGCATATCGAGGAAGCCGGCATCCACTCGGGCGACTCGGCCTGTTCGCTTCCGGTTCACACATTATCACCTGAAATCGTTGAAGAGTTGAAACGCCAGACGATTGAGCTCGCCAAAGCGCTTCATGTTGGCGGTTTGATGAATGTGCAATATGCCGTGAAGGAAGGTGTTATCTATATTCTCGAGGTAAACCCGCGCGCTTCCCGCACGGTTCCATTTGTTGCCAAAACAATCGGACGGCCGATTGCCAAGATTGCCGCTCGCATTATGACGGGTGATAAACTTGAAAACGCTGTCAATCGTTATGGCGGTTACCCCAAAGTTCAGAAAAAACCGCATATCGCTGTGAAAGAAGCTGTCTTCCCGTTTGCCCGCTTCCAGGGTGTCGATACTTTGCTAGGGCCGGAAATGCGCTCGACTGGCGAAGTGATGGGGCTTGATTACAGCTTTGCCCTTGCCTATGCCAAGGCACAACTTGGCGCAGGTAACGATCTTCCACGTGAAGGCACATTGTTTGTGTCAGTCAAGGATGATGACAAGATCCGCGTGCTTGGCGCCGTCAAGCGCATGGCAAAACTCGGTTTTTCAATCCTTGCAACAACCGGAACGCAAAAATTCCTTGAGGAACATGGTGTGAAAGCCAAAAAGATCAACAAGGTTCTTGAAGGGCGTCCGCATATCGAGGATGCTATCCGCAACCGCCAGGTTCAGATCGTCTTTAATACGACCGACACAGCCAGTGCAATTTCCGATTCAAAGTCGCTGCGTCGGGCAGCATTGATGCAAAAAGTGCCTTATTACACCACCATGTCGGGTGCTGTATCCGTTGTCGATGCAATTGAGGCTTTGCAGAATGGCACGATCGAGGTGCGTTCTCTGCAAGAATATACCGAATAATTTTTTTCCGCGGCAAAAGTGAGAAACGCTTTCGCCGCGGCATTTTTTAACGGCATTATCTTTTTTGTTTTCCCTGTTCCGCTCTGTTTTCCAGCTGTTTCTTGATTACCAGTCGACCATTCCAAAACACCATTGTTTGATGTCTCAGTCGTGTTTCTACGGGTTAAAAAAATTCATATTTCCCGTTTTTTGAAAACAGCATTAGATAGTCCGAAAATTCTTGTTCATTTATTTTTTCAACTTTTACCCTTTTACATTCCGATATCCGTGACGCTTTTCTATTTTTTGCGACTTTTATTTCCGTAACGTAAGTGCATTTACCCCGTCGGCTCCTTTATCGCGCACGAAACATGTTTCAGGTTTTCTCGTACTTACGTCATCCATATCCCTATTCTCAAACAAAAGTGGAATAATCAGTAAACTTGTTTTATTAAAAAATATAAAAATGATATTTTCCGAATTTATCAATTCATGTTTTTTATTTTATCAATGATAATTATTTCATAATTTTATTATCAATATTTTCTATAAATTTTTTATATTATGATATACGTTTTTCATGACGTAACTATGTCGGCTAATCATTCAATTTTCGCAAAAATTTAAATTAATAAATTAAAATTCACCAGAAAATTTTTGCCTTATTTATAAGTTTTATCAATGAACTTGATAATTTTGGTAAATTTTGAATTTGCGCTTTCAATAAAAGATGATATATATAGTCATGTTTTATTCTGAGGGATATATCATGCGTTTAAACAAACTTATTTTGGCTACTTCCTGCACTCTATTTGCAACACCGGCTCTGGCTGTGGAATACCCGATTGGCGAACCACAGCATTGCGGAGGTTTGGAAATTGCAGCTGTCTATCTGCAACCGATCGAAATGGAACCGGAAGGCATTATGCTCGCGGCGGCCAAGTCGGATATCCACCTCGAGGCCGATATTCATGCAACAGAAGACAACAAGAACGGCCTTCCGGAAGGTGCATGGGCACCTTATCTTCAGGTTTCCTATGAATTGACCAAGGAAGGTGCAAAAGAGCCTTTGAGCGGCCATTTTCACCCGATGGTTGCCAATGATGGCCCGCACTATGGAGAAAACATCAAGCTTGATGGCGCAGGTAAATATCATTTGAAATACACGATTTTGCCGCCATCAAAAGAATCAATGTTCGGCCGCCATGTCGACAAGGAAACCGGCGTTGGCCCATGGTTCGACAAATGTGTGGTTGAATATGACTTCACTTATGCAGGAACCGGCAAAAAAGGCGGTTATTGATTAATTTTGAAACAGGCAAAAACGTTTGCCTGAAACTAACAGCGGATAAGGTCTTTTTTCTTGACCTTATCCCCAAAGATCGGGACCTGTTTGTCAAGTCGGGGTTTACTTTCGATCGTCCACAATTACAAGTAACCCTCCGAGCAGACCGGCCGTTGTGACCTCCACAGCCGGTCTTGCTTTTTAACGGGGTCGTTTTAGCAGGCAATAGTCTTGTTCTTGAAAGGCAAGCGTTAGATCGACAAGCCTGTTTCGGTTAAAAAGGGTTTTATTATGCGTGCAATATTGGTTTTGTTGTTCTGTCTTTTTCCCCTCTTTGCCGGAGCGGATGAACTGTCGGTCTATAATGTCACCATCAAGGATGGCGTTTTCGAACCACAATCAATCGAGGTTCCGGCAGGGCAACGTTTCAAGATTTCAGTCAAAAATATCGGCTCCGGCCCCGCGGAATTTGAAAACCTGTCCATGAGGGTCGAAAAAGTTTTAGGTGCCGGTGTTGAATCTTTTGTTGTTATTCATCCGCTTAAAGCCGGAAGCTACCATTTTATTGACGAATTTCACATGGATATGGCCGGTTTTGACATTAACGTAAAATAGGAGAGCAGAAAATGGGTGCACCTCTTTTCATCGTCTGGCGTGAAAGCATTGAAGCGCTACTCGTTATCGGCATCCTTTATACGTGGTTGCGGCGCGAAAATCTTTTAACCCTTAAAAACCGGTTGTGGACGGGAACAGCTTTGGGGCTGGTTCTTGCCGGTCTTCTTGCCGTTCTCTTCTACGTTGCAGGCACATGGTTTGCAGGCCCCGGCGGGGAATGGTTCTTCACCGCCATGATGGCAGTTGCCGCCCTTCTCATTATGCAAATGATTGTCTGGATGCATCACCACGGTGCTTCGATGAAACATACATTGGAACGTGAAGCAGCCGAAAGCCTGCAAACTTCCGGTGGTTTCGGCATTATGCTTCTTGCCATGATTGCCGTTGCCCGTGAAGGATCGGAAACGGTGGTGTTCCTTGCCGGTGTCGGTGCGCAACAAAATGGTGCGTCGCTCGGTATGTTCATTCTGGGTGGCGTGCTGGGCTTTATACTGGCGCTCTTGACCTTCTGGCTTTTGCAAAAATTTTCCAAAATCATACCGTGGAGATGGTTCTTTTTAGGAAGTGAATTCGTCCTTCTGCTCATTGGCGGGGGATTGCTGATCACCGCATTCGACAAAGCTGCGGCACAAATTTCCGCTTATGATTTACCGGAATGGCTATATAGCTTCATGGATGATCCGTTGTGGAGCACAAGCTGGCTCATTCCCGATAACAGCACATTGACAGGTCTTACAGGTTACCATGCGGAACCGTCTTTGATGCAAGTCGTTGTATTGGCGATCTACTGGGTTGCAGCCATTGTCCTTTGCAACAGGAAACCGGGAAAAACTGTCGCCCGTACAACATTGAAAGCTTCCTGAAACCAAATTTTTAAAACAAATGTCACGCATTCTTTCCACTGCCGTTTATAAACTGGGCACTTCTATGCAACGTCATAGAACAGTGATCCAGTCTATCCAGTGGTGTGTTGTTGTCATTTATCTTTTTTTGCTTGTCATCCCGCCATTCCTGCCGCTGCCACCACGTCAGGAACATATTCTTGGCAATCTTGTTCTTTTTGCCCAATTCGTATTTTGGGGAATCTGGTGGCCATTCGTTATTCTTTCCATGCTGTTCATCGGACGTTTGTGGTGCGGTGTTTTTTGCCCGGAAGGTGCTTTGGCCGAATATACCAGCCGCAAGGTCGGGCGTAATTACAACATTCCGCGCTGGCTTAAATGGCGTGGCTGGCCGACTGTCGCCTTTATTCTCACGACACTTTATGGGCAATTGATAAGCGTTTACGATTATGCCGAAGCAGCGCTTCTCATTCTGGGCGGCTCGACGCTTGCGGCAATGACCATCGGCTTTTTCTTTGGTAAAGGTACGCGTGTCTGGTGTCGTTATCTTTGTCCGGTTAATGGTGTTTTCAACCTGCTTTCCCGCCTTGCTCCTATTTCTTTCAAAACCGATCAGGAAAAATGGGCACATTATTGTGGCGCTCGTCAGGATAACCCGAATTGCCCGCCTATGATCAATATTCATCAGCTTCATGGCGTCAATGCCTGCCACATGTGTGCGCGTTGTGCCGGTTTTCGTGATGCTGTGGCGTTAAAGCCGCGCTCTGTCATGGAAGAAGTCGTCGTCTATGGTGTCGATAAACACGCCAATCCATGGGAAGCAAGGCTACTGCTTTTCGGCATGATCGGCGTTGCGATCGGTGCATTTACGTGGACTGTAAGCCCGTGGTTTGTAACCTTCAAACAGGCGATAGCCGAATGGCTGGTCAACCATGATATTTACTGGCCACTTGACCCGACAGCTCCGTGGTGGATTTTGACAAACCACCCTGCCAATAATGACAGCTTCAACTGGGTGGACGGTTTTTGTGTTGCAAGTTACATTCTTGGAAGCGGCGTGCTTTTTGGCACATTTTTAACGCTCATTCTGTGGGCTATTGCCTCGTTTATGCGTTCGCCAACACTCTTTCATCATTTGGCACAAGCATTTTTGCCACTGGCAGCAGCTGGCATATTTTTGGGGCTTTCAGCAACGACAGTCAAGCTTTTGATGTATGACGGCGTGACCTTCTGGTGGCTTTCTGATGCACGTGCTTTCATTCTCGCTTTGACATCACTCTGGAGCCTTTGCCTGGCGGCACGAATTTTACAAAGAACACCTGGAAACCTCATCCGCAAATATCTGAGCTTTTTCCTCTTTGCTTTTTCTTGTGTCCCCATTGTCTATGCATGGTGGCTGATGTTCTGGGGCTGGTAAGTTTTGAAATTTGTAATAAAGCAATTATCCGGCAGTTCAAAAATTCCGCCAGCCGGCCACCCGCTTCTTTTCCACGAAAAACCGACATCTGTAACGCTGCCCAAGGTTTATCATGCTCTTCACGGTTTATTCTTCACGGTTTATAATGGACTTCAGGATTTATAGTGATTTCGGGAAAATGCTGTTATCCGAAGAAGACCCTGCTTATCCAAAAGTTTCCCCTTTCGCCGCTTTACTTTGAAACCTGTTCCGTTTTGTGCTCTTTCATCTTTATCCCCTCCACGACAGCTTTCACGGAAAAACTTGGGCGATAGTGCTCTTTTATAATTTGAAATAAACTCAAAACCGTTGCCAGCAATACCGGTTTTAAAAGCCTGCTTGCGCATTTTTAAGAGGACGTTTTCAAGTGCGTCCGGTTTTGATTTTATTCTCCATGAGCTTTTAAAACACAACTTGCCCGAGCGGACTTTTGCGTCTCCCTCCTTTTCAAGTTTGATTCGAGGTTCCGGGGCGCGCTTGAAACGCTAAAAGCATTTCTCTTTCAAAATAGCTATCGGGAAAGAACTTTACTTGGACAAAATTTCACTAAAAAGCATTTTTTAAAAAAGCCGTTTTTGAATACTGATCGTTGAATTGCCGCAATCTTGCCGCTAAACTATTTTTTCCTGACGTTGAGGCTAATCTCGAATGAGTAAAAGGCTTCCCATTGGTTAAAACACTGCTATCCGCAACAGACACTTCTACAAAACCACCGCACATAAAAACAATGACCAAAAAAGAAATGGTTTTTGCGTTTTTACCCCCCTCAGCGGCTTTCCGTTTTGTTTGGCAGTAGCCAAATCTCCAAACTTATTTTTTTGGCTCTTCATCTGTATCTTTTGCAGGCGAAATTTCTGAAGCCTTTGTGGTCTTAATGCCCGTTGTTTCAGTGTCTATTGGTTGAGCTTCCGAAGTGCCATCCGTCGGCTCACTTTTTGGCATTTCTTTTTCGCTCTTTGACAAAGCCTGTTCGGAAGGTTCGAATTTTACTTCCACAATCACGTCGAACAGATAGCTTTCGTCATTGCGACGGCTGATATAGACAAAAGTTGTATTTTTCAAATGTTGGAAGACAACCGAGGCAATACGTTTGCGTACAGTTTCGTCAATGCCATCCATCACCTGATTGGCAACGATCCACTCCGGATCTGTGAGAAGCACGCGTGCAAAAGCAATCGAACGGCGTTCAACATCATTAAGACGTCTCTCCCAATCGACGTTTTCCTCATCAAGCGCGGAAAAATAATCACTCAAACCGGTGATTTCGAGAGCGCGTTCAATTTCTTCATCTGTCGGATTTTTATTTGTTGCCGGATAGAGAAGAACCGTGCGCAATGTGCCCGGCGGAATATAAGGTGCGTCGGGAATGTAATTGGGTAAACCCGAATTGGGAAGCCCTACTGTGCCCTGCCCCCACGGCCAGAGCCCTGCAAGCGCATGGTATAGAATGGTTTTATCAACATCTTGCGGCGCATAGATCAGCGTGTTTTGCCCGCGCTTGATTGCCAGATTTTCCGGTGTCAAAGTCAATTTGCCATTGGCTGTGCGGATCAACAGATTGTCGAAGGTCATAATATCGGAATCATTGGTTTTGACCGTGATATGCTCGCCCTTCAGGCGGTCGACACCATCCATTTGCACAACAGCCTGCCTGAATGTTGCAACACGCAGCATTGTTGCGCGCCAATCGGCCAGAGCACCATAATTGTCGACAAACCAGCGCAATGATTGGTGCGCCTGATTGAAGGCCTGAACAGCAGCCTGAAGACCTCCAAGATCAATGCCTCCTCCAAAATAGATCGGCGAAGCAATTATATAGGGAGCAACATTCGATACCCAGCCATAACCGGCGGTAATGCCTGTCAGTTTTGTCGTTGCGACAACGATATGCCAAATAGCGTTCAAAACATTTTGCACACGGCCATCAAGATAGCGTTTCTCGTCCTTTTCCGCCCCCATCAGAGTTATCGAATCAATCGAGCGGTTGGTGTGCATCAAAGCGGCACGCAAATCTGCCTCCCGCGCATAACGGTTGGCGTTGATCGTCACCAGATTACGCGCAACAAACCATGTGAGGAAGGATGCCGCACCGACATAGAGGAGCACTGCCCAGATCATGTAACCGGGAAGCGGAAAACTATAGCCTGAAAAACTGAAAACAAAACCCGCCGTTGTTGCCCATAAAGTCGGAATGAAGATGATCAATGTGACACTTGCTTGCAACAGGTTGATGCCAAGATCAGCGGTTGATTCAGCGAGATGACGGGCATCTTCATGGAGTTTCTGGTCGGGATTGACACCAACCTCGCCAGCCATTGTCAGACGAAATGCGCGTTTTGGTTGCATCCATTGACTGATAAGATCGTCGGTCAAACCTTCACGCAATTTCATTTTGAGATATTGGTTTAAAAAAGTCTGGATAATGTTGAAAATCAACAGAACCGAGGCAATAACAAAGAACACACCGAGCTGGAAAACGAATTCGTGCAAATCTTTGCGGCTGATCGCATTCCAGAAATCCTTTGTCCATTCATTGATTTGCAATTGCCCGCGGCCGATTAAAATAATCAGCACGAGTATACCCAGAAATGTCGCAATCAACGTATTGCGTGTATGCGAATGCCAAAAAGCAATATAAAGGATCTTCGCCTGATGGGAAAAACGGGTATTTTTGACAATGCCTTCACGCAGTGAACCGGGAGCTGCATCAACCGGATTATCAGGCATGTTGTCGTCTATATCGCTGCCTTTTTTGGCCATTCACTCAAATCCCCTTTTATGACAATCGCGACATTCTGACGACAATTAAAAAAATGACCGCCCTTTATACACCAGATAGTGTCGGCAATCAAAATAGCAAAAGCTACAACGCTTTCAAATTTAATATTAATTCAACTTGCTTTCTTTTTCGAGAGGGTCTAATGAAGCGCCAATCGAATTTTCGGTTGTGCGACTTTCTTAACCGTGCAGCAAGCACTATTTAACGAAACTCCCCTTTCTAAATTTCGATCTATCCAAAGTATCAACATAAGACGTGTTGATGCAATCATTTCTTATTACAGGAGTTTCCTATGGCTACAGGAACAGTTAAGTGGTTCAATACAACAAAAGGCTTCGGCTTCATTCAACCTGATGATGGTGGTGCAGATGTTTTTGTCCACATTTCAGCCGTTGAACGCTCAGGCATGAGCGGTCTGAATGAAGGCCAGAAGGTCTCTTATGAAGTTGTACAGGATCGCCGTTCCGGCAAATCTGCTGCAGGTAATCTTTCAGCTCTTTAATATCTGTAATTGAAATGCTTGTCTAAAACGGCAGAACGTTTTATCGGCATTTCATAACCGGATATAAAAGAAACAGGTTTTTAAAAGCTCCACTTTTTCGAGGTGGAGCTTTTTCCATTTTAGCTTTATTTTTATCGTAAGCCTGATGCATTCGCCACACACCTATTACAATTTCCGGTGGGCGTGTTTTGCCCCTATTCAAAACATCTACACCTTTTGCCGATTATTCAAAGAATAAGCCCAAAACCCGAAAAAATAGGCATTATCGTTTCGGGTTTTATCTTTTCCGGCGTTTATGCCCATGGCTCTTTTCCCCCTTTGCCACACTTTTTACCTTTTTCTGATGCCGCTTCGTTTAGAATTTATTCTTTTTTTTAATCCGGAATTCAGACACTCATTCAATCACTCAAAGATGACCCGAATGGCACATTTAAACTATTTCCCGTTCAACCGAGGAAATTCAACAACACGCTTGCACTTATATTTAGATAAGTTATAAATTTTATTGACGGTTCCCCTTCACGATGTCTTCAAAAGGGGAATAATAGGGAACACGGAAAAATTGACCTCACTCAAGGGATTTCAGCCGTGGCTGCCCCCGCAACTGTAAACGGCAGCACTTTTTTCAGGGTTTTACCCGGCCACTGCGAAAGCGGGAAGGTGAAAGGTGCATAAAAATGCCGCGAGCCAGGAGACCTGCCGTCAATCATGGGCTTTTTAAAAGCTCGTTAATAAAATGCCCTAACGCACGGTGGGTGCAAAGGAAAGGTCATCATGGCAATCCAATCAGGCGCCATTTTTGTCGCCTCTCGCACGCTCATCCGGATAATCTTGTCCGGTTTGATTGCTCGAGCAAAACAATTGTTCCGACAGAGTTTTTTGTTTTATCTCTTGCGGCTTTTTTCAAAACAAAAAAGTTTGGAAGTGTTTTGCTCGCATTTGCTAAAGCGGAGAGAATGTAAAAATGGCCTATTGAAACAAAAATATTCTGATTGTGAAAAGACCCGAAGTAAAAAGTCAAAAACAGAAAAGGCCGGAACCGAAAACATTTGTAACTTTAGAAAAGTGGTTACAAATGCGTTTTTTAGCCGGACTTTTTCCAAGGCATTTTCTTCAAGTCTTTTCCGCCAAAGAGTGCTTTTTTCGTTTTACAGTTGCGCTTTTTCAGACGTGAAAATTTTCCCAATCCCCGCCGTCAATTACTTCAACTCCGTGACATGGCAGAGCCCTCATAAAACGGCTTTGCACCAGCTTTAAACGAGAAAAGTAAACTCATGAAAACCATGCATTTGAAGACGATCATTCTGGCTGCGGCAATAAGCTGTTTTTCCATTGCTGTCCATAGCAATGCTTTTGCTGACGAAACGCATTATCCGTTAACGGTAAAAAATTGCGGCCGCACACTTGTTTTTAACAAAGCACCGGAACGCGTTGTTTCGGTCGGCCAGAATACGACAGAGATACTTTATGCTTTGGGATTATCCGACAAGGTCAAAGGTACAGCGCTCTGGTATTCGCCGGTTTTGCCGCAATTTACCGAAGTCAACAAAAACGTTAAAATGCTTTCCCATGATGTTCCAAGTTTCGAGAGCATCATTGCCGAAAAACCCGATCTTGTCGCAAGTCATCAGGAATGGGTTATCGGGCCTGCGGGAAGTGCCGCAACCTATGACCAATTTAAAGATTTTGAAATTCCGGTTTATACAGCGCCGGCCGATTGCGTGGGAAAAGACAACCTTGCCGGCAGTGACGGTTTGCGCACAACCCCCTTCACAATGGATCTGATCTATCAGGAAATTTCCGAACTGGCATTGATTTTCAATGTTCAGGATAAAGGAGAAAAACTTGTTCATGACTTGAAGGGGCGCGAACAGGCTGCAATCGACAAAGTAAAAAACTTGCCCAAAGGCAAAATCAGCGCTGTTTTCTGGTATTCCAGTGCCGATCTTGATATTGACCCCTATGTCGCCGGAGACCTTGGTGCACCCGGTTATATTATGAAAATTCTTGGCATCAACAATGTTATAAAATCCAGCTATGAGTGGCCGACTGTAGGGTGGGAAACCATTGTGAAAGCGAACCCGACCATTATTGTTCTTGCCGAAATGGATCGTCGCCGTTTTCCTGCCGATGATGTTGTTGTGAAACGCGATTTTTTAAAAAAAGACTCCGTTACAAAACTGCTACCGGCTGTCGAAAATGATCGCCTTGTCAATATGGACGTGCAATCCATGAACACAACCATGCGCACCATTGACGGTATTGAAAAACTGGCAAATGCCATTGTCGAACTTGGTCTTCTAAAAGAGTGACGCAAAAGAGTGACTCATTTGCCCCGCACGATTATTATCTGGCTTTTCTGCATCTTCATATTGCTATGTGCAATTGTTGCCGGTGCAGCGATTGGCGAGATTGCAATTCCGTTTTCGTCTTTTTTGAAAACCATTGCCAATCATCTGTTTGATAGCGGTTACGAGGTGGATATATTCCACAGCCGGGTTATCTGGCTGTGGCGCTTGCCGCGTGCAGTGGTGGGCGCCTGTTGCGGTGCGGGACTTGCCATGTGCGGGGTTATTTTACAGGCCTTGTTACGAAATCCCCTTGCCGAACCCTATCTTCTGGGCATTTCTTCGGGTGCGGGAACAGGTGCGGCACTGGTTACCGCTTTCGGCATGAATTTGAGCATCCTGTCGCTTTCAACCGGTGCTCTAATCGGCGGTCTGTTATCGTTTTTCTTCGTTGTGTTCCTCGCCTATCATTCCGGCCGCAATGCAACCGCCATTATTCTGGCAGGTATTGCGAGCGCCATGTTGTTTAATGCTTTGACGGCACTCATATTGATGATTTTTACACCGCTTGAAGGACGCTCGAATATTTTTGCATGGATGATCGGCAATCTTTCCGGTGCGAGATGGAGCGATGCGGCACTCGCCTTTCCTTTGACACTTGTCGCATTTTTGATTTTCGTTGCCTTTTCCCGCATATTGGATGCCTTTGTATTCGGTTCGCGTGCTGCAAAATCGCTCGGCATTTCTGTCCATTATGTAAGCATGTTACTTATTACTGTCGTGGCACTGGTTACAGCCGTCATGGTTTCGATTATGGGTACAATCAGCTTTGTGGGACTGGTTGTTCCCCATGCTGCCCGTCTTATTGTCGGTGTGCGCCACCGGCTGCTGATACCGGCTTCCGCTTTTATCGGTGCGCTTTTCATGATTGCGGCCGATGTTATTTCGCGCATTATCGTGCCCGGTCTTGCTTTTCCGGTCGGTATAGTCACCGCATTGATCGGTGCACCACTTTTTGCCCTGTTGCTTTTGCGGCAGAAAGGAAATTGATATGCTTGTCGGAGAACACATATCACTTGAAATCGACCGTCACACTATTCTTGATAATGTAACGCTCACATTGAAAGACCAGGAAATTTTAGGCATTATCGGCCCGAATGGCGCGGGAAAAAGTTCGCTTCTGTCGGTTTTTGCAGGCCTCATCACACCGACAAAGGGGAGTTTAAGCCTTGATGATATTGCTTTTTCCAACTGGTCAAGGCGCAAACTTGCCAAAACAATTGCCTTTGTCGAACAGCAGGCCGAACCGCATGAACACATCGACGTGCGCCATGCGGTAGAAATCGGCCGCACACCACACAAACGCCTGCTTTCACCATGGCTTCAGGAAGACGAGGAAGCGTTGCAGGATGCACTTTTGAAAGTCAATATGAAAGGCTTTGAAAAGCGTCTTCTGAACAGTCTTTCGGGCGGAGAAAAACAGCGCATTCATATTGCGCGTGCATTGGCACAAAAACCGCGCATCCTCATTCTTGACGAGCCGACCAATCATCTTGATATCGGTTGCCAACTGGAAATTCTTTCCCTCATTCGAAAACTCGGCCTGTCTGTGCTGATTGCCCTTCACGACCTCAATCATGCAGCCATGTTTTGCGATCGCATTGCTTTGCTTCATCACGGACGATTGATAAATTCGGGAAAGCCGGAAGAGGTTTTGACAAAGGAAACAATATTGACCAATTTCCATGCCAATGCTGAAATAGAGATGCTTGAAAACGGTAGGCCCCATATACGCTACCTGCTTTAATTTTCCTTGAAAGGATGAAAAATGAAAAAACTGTTTGCCTTTGTTGCTCTGCTCGCCTTCATCTCGACTGCAAATGCCGAAACCTACGAGGTAAAAATGCTCAATCGGGGAGCAAGTGGCGCCATGGTTTTCGAGCCGGATTACCTTAAAATCAAACCGGGTGATTCCGTAAAATTCATTGCCACCCAAAAAAGTCATAACGCTGCAACGATTGATGATATGATACCGGAAGGGGCAACACCCTTCAAAGGCAAAATCGATGAAGAACTACAAGTGACTTTCGATAAGCCGGGCTTTTATGGCATCAAATGTATTCCCCATTATGCCATGGGTATGATTATGTTGATTAAAGTGGGTGACGATCAGGTTTTGCCGCAATCCTATCGCGACCATAAGCAGCCGGGCATTGCAAAGAAACGCTTTGATGACATCTTTTCCCGCGTCGATAAAGGGGAATAAAGCGGGAATTTATTAGCAAACGCATGTTCCGCACAAAGGGGAACGCGTCGTTCAGTTGCAGCAACGATTATGCGGCAAGGATGAACAATTTTAAAAAAATAAAGGTTCAGGAAATTATCCGGACTTTTAGCGAAACTTGAAAAAATACACCGGTTTCAATAATAGTTCTGTGCTTTCTACAATAAATTGATGAAGAGAATTCTTGCACTTTCAAGGCGCATGAGACATAGATTTACTATTGCTGGTATAATGTTCTTCAAATGCAAGAATCAGTGCATTGCTTATTCAATCTGAGGAGATAATAGAATGGCATTCATTGGCGATACGCTATCCCGTATCAAGCCCTCTGCAACTATTGCTGTTGCTCAAAAAGCCCGTGACCTTAAGGCCACTGGTCGTGATGTGATTTCACTTGGTGCCGGAGAGCCTGATTTCGACACACCCGATAACATTAAAAATGCTGCTATCGAGGCAATCCGTCAGGGCAAAACAAAATATACTCCTGTTGCCGGCATTCCGGAGCTTCGCCAAGCCATTGCTCAAAAACTCAAACGCGAAAACAATCTTGATTACAAGCCCCAGCAGATCATCGTCGGTACTGGCGGCAAGCAGGTTCTTTTCAACGCTTTCATGGCAACACTGAACAAGGGCGATGAAGTTATTATCCCTGCCCCATATTGGGTAAGCTATCCGGAAATGGTTGCTGTCAATAATGGCACGCCGGTTTTTGTCGATGCAAAAAAAGAGTTCAACTATAAACTCCAGCCGGAAGATCTTGAAGCTGCCATTACCGATAAAACAAAATGGTTCGTTTTCAATTCTCCTTGCAATCCCTCTGGTGCTGCCTACACCCATGATGAATTGAAAAAACTGACCGATGTTCTTTTGAAATATCCGCATGTCCATGTCATGAGCGATGACATGTATGAGCACCTCACTTACAACAATTTCAAATTTGCTACACCTGCAGCGGTAGAGCCCAAGCTTTACGAGCGCACATTGACTGTAAACGGTGTTTCGAAAGCCTATGCAATGACCGGTTGGCGTATTGGCTATGCCGCAGGTCAGGTCGAGCTTATCAAGGCTATGGAAACAATCCAGAGCCAGCAGACATCCGGCACAAGTTCGATTTCGCAATGGGCTGCGGTTGAAGCCTTGAACGGACCGCAAGATTTTATTGCAAAAAACAAAGCGATCTTTCAGGCAAGACGCGATCTCGTGGTTTCCATGCTCAATCAGGCAAACGGCCTTGAATGCCCCACACCGGAAGGCGCTTTCTATGTCTATCCTTCCTGTGCAAAACTGATTGGTAAAAAAACACCGGAAGGCAAAGTCATCAAGACTGATGAAGATTTTGTCACGGCTCTTCTTGAAACAGAAGCCGTTGCGGTTGTTCACGGTGCTGCTTTCGGTCTTGGACCGGCTTTCCGTATTTCCTATGCAACATCGGAAAAATTGCTGGAAGAAGCTTGCCGGCGCATTCAACGCTTCTGCGCAAGCTTGCGCTAGAGGTTTCCACCGACATAAAACGTTCAAAAACCGCCTTTTCCGAAGGCGGTTTTTTTGAATGTAATGCCAAGCTTCTCCCCAAAAGCGAAACTATTTACCGGTTCAAGCATGGAAGGTTGAAGACCGGTCAAAGTAAACGCCGAAGGCGTAAAGATACTATCCCGATAAAACACATTATCGCATTGTCCCGAAGCAATGAACCAATCATATGGAACAGTGCGTTGATCGCGTGTAAAGGCTCAAAAACAACCTGCTATAACAAATGCATGGGGCTCTGTTTTCGCTGAACAGTTTCCTTTAAAGTGCAGCGTTGGATGAAAAAGCCAATATTTCTCCCCCCCCTTGCTTTGAGTGTGATTGATAACCAGCGCTATTCGCGAATGGTAATATTGTAGTATGGGAAAAAGTCACCTCTTGATATTTCTTTACCGGAAATTGCCATTACCACTTTAATATTGTTGTCGCGCGGAAAACGGTTATTGCCGCTTGTCAGAGTTGAAACAGCACTTATCGGGAAACAAGCCGAAACTGCCAGTCTTTCTGCTTTTTAACATCCAGCAGTTAAAAGCACCTGCGTACCGTTATTTTCTTTGGAAGTTTAACTGGAAATAGTCCCGTTTACTATCTCTCACTGACAAAAAGAAAATCTCATGCAGACCAGCCGAAAGAATAAAACAGAAAAAGCAAAAAAAAAGCCGGACAAATGTCCGGCTGAAGTTTGAAGGTTTCAGAGACTAAAGTCGATCTGACAAAACCTCCAGAGGGGAACACTCAAGAAACGCAATGGGAGGAGACGTCTTCTTGAGATGCGTGTAATATGCACTTTTTTTAGGCATTCAACAACCAAATTTTAAGCACGACAGCTATGCATTGAGTGCATAGCTCAGCCTTGAAAATGCCACAAAAAAGCAAACCTCTATTTTTTATTATTGAAAAACAACAGTTTATTAAATCACATTCATTGATGTGATCACAAATGGCATAAACAGTGCGGCTAGACGTCCGACACAAAAATATTCAGAATATTGCATAGAAAACAATCAATTCAAGCTTAAAGAAGCAGCACGTATCAGAACGGGTTCATTGCTATTTTTATTCAAGCCACGCTGATTTTAGTTAAAACGCACTTTCCAAATAACATGACCGCCCCCTCTTCCAAAACCGAAACACTTCAAAGTCGAAAATGATTGCAAGTCGCGAAACTATCCTCGTACTTTGTATGAAGATGTGGAATTTCCAAGAAAACATCAGGTGGTTTTTCTTGGAACACATGTCTTATTATGGAATTCGGGTTGCCCGATTAAAATGACCAGTTACGCGATTTTGCAAAGATGTAATCGCGAAATGCGTTAAGCTTGGCCGAGTTTTTGAGCGCTTCCGGATAGCAGAAAAACGTGTCAAAGGAAGGTATTTCTGTCAGATCGGGGAAAAGCCTTATCAACCCGTCATCAGGCGCAATGATATAATCCGGTAAAACGGCGATACCAAGATTTTTCATAGCCGCTTTTTTAATAGAAATCACATTATTGATTTGTAAAGACGGAATACGTTGTGACCCGTCGTTACGGCCGGCACTTTCCAACCAGTTCAAACCGGCAAGATAACTCGGCGCCGATTCACCAAACGACAGAATACGATGATTATCAAGTTCTTCCAACTGTGTCGGTTTGCCGTGATTGGCCAGATAATTGGCCGATGCATAGACATGCATATGAACGGTAAAAAGCCGTCTCTGGATGAGGTCTGGCTGCTGGGGCTGGCGCAAACGCAAGGCGCAATCTGCGTGGCGCATTGTTAAATCGAGTTCCTCGTCATCCAGCAAAAGCTGAATCTGGATATCGGGATAAAGATTGACAAATTCCGGTATACGCTGGACAAGCCATCCGGAGCCCAAGCCGAATGTCGTTGTCACACATAAGTGGCCTGTCGGCTTTTCGCGACTTTCACTCAACTTGGAGCGGACATTTTCAAGTTTCATCAACACATCATGGGCGGTGCGATAAAGAATTTCGCCCTGCTCTGTCATGATAAGTCCGCGTGCGTGGCGCTGGAAAAGCGGAACGCCAACATCCTGTTCAAGCGCCGAAACTTGCCGCGAGATTGCCGATTGAGACATATGCAGCGTTTGCGCAGCATGTGTAAACGAACCCGCTTCGGCGGCGGCGTGGAAAATTCTTAACTTGTCCCAATCCAACGGCGCAGCCACCGGCATATCTCCTCAATTGTTAAAACCGCTTCTCAATGTTTTAACGGTTACATCTGCTAATCTTAACGGCGTGAGCGTGACTACCACTCACCCGACCAGAGCTATTTTCCGGCCACTTTCAAATCGGCTTTCCCGACCGCCTTCAAATCGGCCTGTTCATCCAGAAAACGTTCCGCTTCAATGGCAGCCATTGCCCCGCGGCCGGCAGCTGTCACCGCCTGACGGAATGTATCATCGGCAACATCGCCGGCGGCAAAAATGCCTTCGACACTGGTTGCCGTTGAATCCGGTGCTGTCCATAAATAACCACCGGGTTTCTGGCGCAATTGTCCTTCGAAAAGCTCGACCGCCGGAGCGTGACCGATAGCAATAAAGACACCTTGCGCTTCAATTTCGCTGAATTTTCCGGTCAAAGTGTCTTTAAGACGCACACCGGTAACTGTTGCCCCCATAGGTGGTTTTGGCGGATTACCGACAATTTCGTCGACCACATGATTCCAGATCACCCGTACATTATCACGTTTTAACAAACGCTCCTGCATAATTTTTTCAGCACGGAAAAAATCCCGCCGGTGCACCACAGTTACGGTTTTTGCAAGGTTTGCAAGATAAAGCGCTTCTTCAACGGCTGTGTTGCCCCCACCGACGACAACCACATCCTTACCGCGATAGAAAAAACCGTCACATGTTGCACAGGCTGAAACACCACCACCCATAAAAGTTTTTTCGCTTTCGAGCCCCAGCCAACGGGCTTGTGCACCGGTTGCAATGATGAGCGCGTCACAGGTGTAGACAGCGCCTGAATCACCATGAAGAGTAAAAGGACGCCTTGAAAGATCGGCCTTGGTGATAATGTCATAAACAAGCTCTGTTCCCATTTTTACTGCCTGTTTGGCCATTTTCTCGACAAGGTCGGGCCCGCCAATCGGATCGACAAAACCGGGGTAGTTTTCAACCTCGTCGGTAATGGTCAATTGGCCACCCTGTTGCAGACCGGTGACAATGACAGGTTTAAGCATGGCACGTGCCGCATAAATTGCAGCCGTATAACCGGCAGGGCCTGAACCGACGATCAAAACAGGAATATGGCGCGCTGACATGAAACTCCACTTTCATAAATCGATTTAGGAAAAAGCCGGGAACTAGCGTTTCTCCGAAGTTGTTTCTGCCAATTGATTTATGGTTTAAAATCGACTTTTGCAAGGCGGTCGAGAAGATTGACGAATTAAATCACAACGCATGACATTTTGTGAAACTTAGCGATTGTCAGTCGGGGTAAAGTTTATATAAAATAGTAGACGATTGCATAACACACTTACTTAAGCTTCATTTCAGTCCCGAGGTTCGCCATTTTTCGATTTGTCAGCAATGTCTGCGCACGTTTTGCGCTGATCCTGGGTATAACCATGTTACTCCCTGCTCTCGCCGATTTGCGGGCAGGAAACAGCGACTGGGTTGTATTCATCCGGTCGGCTGCAACAACCATTGCCTTTGCAACGCTGATCCTGCTTGCAACCAATGGAGCGAATTGCCGCTTTTCGGCACGACTCGGATTTTTGCTGACAGTCTGCTTGTGGGTTACCGGCTGTGTGCTCGGTGCGATGCCACTTTATTTTTCTCGACTGCCCTTGTCACTTGCAGCAGCCATTTTTGAAGGCGTTTCCGGCATTACCACCACCGGTGCTACTGTGCTTACCGGACTTGACCGGTTGCCGCGGGGTATTCTTCTATGGCGTTCACTTTTATGCTGGATTGGCGGCATCGGGTTTATCGCCTTGGCCTTACTGCTTTTACCTTCGCTCAGAGTTGGCGGTATCCAGCTTTTCAATATGGAGTCATCCGACCGTGCAGAAAAAGTTTTGCCACGCGTCAACCAGATCGCCAATGGCATTATCATTGCCTATCTCGGGCTCACGCTTTTATGCATGCTATCTTATTTTGCAGTCGGCATGACTATGTTCGACGCGGTCAATCACGCAATGACAACAATTGCGACGGCCGGTTTTTCAACCCACGATGCGTCTCTCGGCTATTTTTCCAAAACGCCTTCGGTGCTGGTCATTGCGACAATTTTTATGTTGCTCGCCTCGCTCCCCTTTATTCTTTATGTCAAACTCGTTTTGCCTGAACGTTCAAGGCGTTTGGCCGACCCGCAGGTTGTTGTTTTTCTGGTCATCGTTCTTGTCGCCAGTTTTGCGCTCGCAATCTGGCTGCGCTTCCAGTTCGGATTTTCGTTTCATCACGCATTTCTTGATGCGATTTTCCATTTCGTTTCGGTGATTACCACCACCGGTTACGCTGCTGAAGACTACCTGTTGTGGGGCCCCTTCGCTATCGGTCTTTTCTTCATTGCATCATTTATTGGCGGTTGTGCGGGTTCAACATCGGGTGGCATCAAAATTAACCGTCTTATAATTCTTTGGCGTTTCACACGCGTTGCCATGACGCGGCTTCTCTCACCGAACACAGTTGTCAAAGTGCGCTATGGCGGGACCGATATTTCCGGTGACCTTGCCCAGACGGTTTTACTTTTTTTAAGCCTCTATATGGCTTCACTTGTGATCGGAGCCATGTTGCTTTCTTTCACCGGCCTTGATTTTGTTTCGGCTTTTACCGGTGCATTGACCGCCCTTTCCAATGTCGGCCCCGGTTTTGGTGATAGAATTGGCCCCGACGGGAATTTTTCCACAGTCGGAGACGCCGCATTGTGGATTTTAAGTGCTCTTATGTTTGCAGGACGCCTCGAAATTGTTACGGTTATTATTCTTTTCACGCCGGCATTCTGGAGAAAATAATTTTACCACGTGACGTTTTTCCTAACCGGTGATAGACAGACACTCAATTGAACAATAGTGAAGTAACGCCCAATGCAGATTAAAGCCGATCTCGATTCAATCGATTGGAAAATACTCAAAGAACTCCAGAGCAATGGCCGCATGACAAATGTCGAGCTTGCTTCGAAAGTCGGTATTTCGGCACCGCCATGTCTGCGTCGTGTCAGACGCCTTGAGCAGGACGGCATTATCAAAGGCTATCAGGCTATTCTGAATGGTGCCATGATCGGTCAGGATCTCGTGGCTTTTTGCTTTGTCGGTTTGCACCGCCAGTCCGATGCGGATTTACGTGGTTTTGCGGCAATGGTCTATAAGTGGCCACTCGTTAGAAAAGCATGGATGGTGTCAGGAGAATCGGATTTTCTGCTCCACTGTGTGGCACCCGATCTTAAAAGCTTCCAGACTTTTGTCATTGAACAACTGACAGCTGCCTCCAATGTCGGTTCAGTGCGCACTGCACTTACCATTCGCGTGATCAAAGACGAGCCACCGCTTATTCTTTAAAAAACGCCAAGCGACACACGAAAAACATCACTTTTCTTTCTCATGCAGCGCTCGAGGCTATTTTTAAGCTATAGTCCCGTGAATTTCAGCGCGAACTAAAGAACTATTGCATTATTTTTGCGTGAAAACTTCCTGATAAACTTCGTCTATCGAGCTTGCTTCTTTATTAAGCGGAAAATCTTTTTGCACATGCTCTAAGGCTTTTTCACCCATAGCAATTGTCTTTTCAGGGTTTGCCAGATAGGGCTTTATCGCTTCTGTCAAAGCTTTTCCATCACCGGCCGGAACGACTGTTCCCGTGCCTTCTGTGACAAGTTCCTGATAAGCCCCCGCATCGCTTGCCACAACAGCGGTTTTGGAAGCCATAGCTTCAAGCGGTGTCAGCCCGAACCCTTCGTTCCTTGATGGTGCAACGTAAAGCGTTACGCGCCGGTACCAGACGCGGATATCATCAACCTCGCCCAATATGAGAATGCGCTTTTGAAGACCGGCGGCGGCAATTTTACGTTCCAGCTCTTTTTCAAAATCTTTGTGCTCGGCAGTGGTACGGCCGGTAATAATGGCTGTCCAGTCAGGATAATGGGGCAATAACGCAATCATCGCATCAACAAAAAGATCGGTTCCTTTCTGGTGGCGTACGCGCCCGAAACAACCGACTGCATATTTGCCGGGAAGTTTTGTCGATTGGAATGTATCTTCAAATGTTGCAGGCGGGGTAAACCGGTCAAGGTCTATGCCATGCATGATGACCCGATAGGGCACTTCAAGAAACGAGCCGGAACGGGCACTTGTCGCGATAACCCTGTCCATTCTTCTGATAAGCCAATTGGTAAAGGGCTTATGATGGCGTTGCGCGGCAGAAGTAAAAATAAGCTTCAGCTTCATGCGCAAAAGATCGCGCAGCAGAATACCCGCCACCATTTCGACATTGCGCCGCGCATGCCAGATGCGAAACGGTTTGCCATCAGGCCGTTTCCAGAGTTTCAGTAAGCTTGAATAGCCAAGAGATGGCAAACTATCCGGCAGACCGGGTCCAATGGTAGAAATGCGTATGCCTTTTTTGCGCTGCAAGGGAATGAGTTGCACAATTGTCGATGTCACACCCGACAAACGCTTTTTGAAATTGGGCGCAATAACGTCCGTTTCGTCAATCGACACACGCATTGAACAACCGATCAGATAAACTCAATGGATAAAATCTCGTAAGAGCGTGAACCACCCGGTGCATTCACTTCTATAGAATCGCCTTTTTCCTTGCCGATCAATGCACGGGCAATCGGCGAAGAAATAGAGATTTTGCCCAATTTTACTTCGGCTTCCTGTTCACCGACGATCTGGTAGGTTTTTTCCTCTTCAGTGTCTTCATCAATCAATTTGACAGTTGCACCGAATTTGACTTTGTCTCCGGTGAGTTTTGAAACGTCGATCACTTCGGCACATGTCACATAGTCTTCAAGTTCTGCTATGCGGCCTTCGTTATGGCTTTGGGCTTCTTTTGCAGCATGATATTCGGCGTTTTCCGAAAGATCGCCATGGCCCCTCGCTTCGGCGATTGCTTCAATGATACGGGGGCGTTCTTCATGTTGACGCCAGTGAAGCTCTTTTTTCAACTTTTCGTAGCTTCCGGTCGTCATCGGATATTTTTCCATTATCGTATCCTTTCCTTCCCGCGTTTTCGCGTCGAAAACAAAAAGAAACGGCCTCCGGAACTCCTCCCGGAACCCGTCTCTAAACTTTTAGCTTCTCATTATATAGCATAGGAAAAAGATTTTTCATCCAAAAATTTCTTTTGATTGTGCCCTGATTATTGCCTCGCCCGACACCATATAAAACAGCTATCGCTTGCGGCGGAATAAACATTTCTTAACAAAACTTGATTTTCGGATTTCCTGTCGGGCACTTTCTCTTCGCTACAATTTTGCTTAAATTACCCTATAATAGTCGGCGAAGAAAACGCCATGACAAATTCACCCCTTGAACGTGAGGGTAAAATGCGAAAAATACTCGGTTCCTTGCTGTTTGGTACTTTCTTGTTGACGACACAGGCAGCGCAGGCATTGGATGCGCTTGTAACCGCGCCTTTGAATTTCAGAGATGGACCAAGCACAGCCTATGCTATCCGCGGCACAATTCCGCCGGGTGAAATCGTCGGCGTGCGCGGATGTTCGGGCAATTGGTGTGAAATCAATTATGGCCCGCGTATCGGTTGGGCTTCTGCCTCATATCTTGCGTTCCGCAATGGCGAGGCTGTTTATAACAGCTATAATCGTCCTTCTCCGACATATAATGTCATTATCGGTGGTGGTTATTTTGACGACGATGATGACTGGTATTACCGTCATTATCGCAGGCATCACTGGCATGGAGATCATCGTCCGCCGCCACCACCTCCTCCACATTGGGGATTTGACAGGCCGCACCGCCCGCCTCCGGGCATGCGCCCGCCACCTTTCAGACCGGGACCGGGGATGCCGCCCCCGCCTCCTCATGGCGGTCCAGGTGGGCATTACCCCGGTAGCAGACCGGGAGGCCACTTTCCGGCAGGTGGGCCTAGTGGTGGCTCCGGTGGACCAGGCTTCCCGCCGCCTTCTCATGGTGGATCCGGTGGTGGTTTTCCCGATATCAAACCCGGTGGGGGTAGACCGGCAACTCCACCGCCTTCTCATGGCGGAGGCTTCCCCGATATCAAACCTGGTGGGGGTAGACCGGCAACTCCACCGCCTTCTCATGGCGGAGGCTTCCCCGATATCAGACCCGGCGGGGGCGCACCTGGTGGCGGGTTCGGGGAAGATTTTCCCGATATCAAACGCTAGGTTTATCCGTTACGTTGATTATACCGGCCGTTTTGGTGACAAACGGCCGGTTTTGTTGGCGACCGGTTTTTTACCGGCCGATTTTTGGCGACCTGATTTTCCGTGTGGGGCATTGTTTACCCTCATGTCAAACACTTTGGCGCTTATCGTCATTCAACATCCGATCTTGAAAACACCTGTTTTGACCATCTTACCTAAGCCCGACACAGTAAACCGGAGCGTGGAAAAGAAGCCCCTTTATGGTTCCATCCTTTATCGTTACCTCTTTGAGAGCAGCAGATATCCCACTTACCAAGCGCGGTCTGCACCAAGCGCGGTCTGAAGGAATTCTAATTAAACTTTACTATGGCTGCGCTTTACCCAAGCCGCATTTTACAGGACTATTCAAAGTTTATTGTTACACCTTGTCCTGCAACATCCGGTTTTGGCAAAATTCGGGTTCTTATGAACCGTGTTCAATTTTGATGGAAGTGAAATAAGTCGTCTGAAAACTTTACGGCGCAGAAACATGGAACGGAATTTCTTTTTGCTTTACGAAAACAAAACATCTTCCAGCCCACTTTTGATTGTTAAATATCAAGAAAATCAAAAGGTAAAAAATCGTATGAACATAACAAACAAAATTAAGCTTTTACCTTTTATTTTCCGGCTGAAATACCATATTGTTCTATCATGACGTCATCAGCTAAAAACCATCAATCCGCAGGGGCAAAAAAGTCCCCCACGAAAGCCGGCAAGCAAAATATTGCAGCGGCAGCAACCGGGTCTATAGCAGACTGGGCAGCCGATATTGATAAGGCTGCCGAAAAGCCAGTCAAAAAACCGGTAAAGGCCAAAAAAGCCTCGACAAAGGGGGCTCGTACAGCGCGCGGCACTTCGATTGGTGGCAAAGCGACAGCCAAGCAGCGTGCTGCGGCCGGCCTTAACCCCGTGGCCGGACTTGATGTCGGGCTTGAAGACGCGTCAAAAATTTCCACCGGCGGTGCAACGGCGACCGTCGAGGCATTGTCCAAGCTCATTTCTTCAGGAAATCCGCTGTTTAAAAACGGCAAATTGTGGACGCCGCATCGCCCTGTCCGTCCGGAAAAATCGGAAGGCGGGATTCCGTTCAAAATGGAGACATCGTTTCTTCCTTCCGGCGATCAGCCGACCGCGATCAAAGACCTTGTGGAAGGCATCAAAAATGGTGACCGCACACAGGTTTTACTCGGTGTGACCGGCTCGGGTAAAACTTATACAATGGCGAAAGTCATCGAAGAAACACAACGCCCTGCCCTTATCCTTGCACCGAACAAAACTCTGGCAGCACAACTTTATGGCGAGTTCAAGAATTTCTTCCCGCACAATGCCGTAGAATATTTCGTTTCCTATTATGATTATTATCAGCCGGAAGCCTATGTGCCGCGTTCCGACACCTATATCGAAAAGGAATCGTCGATCAATGAACAGATAGACCGGATGCGCCATGCGGCAACCCGTGCGGTTCTTGAACGTGATGATGTTATTATCGTCGCGTCTGTTTCCTGCATTTATGGTATCGGTTCGGTCGAGACCTATACGGCAATGACATTCCAGATGCAGGTGGGCGACCATCTCGACCAGCGCCAGCTTCTCGCTGACCTTGTTGCGCAGCAATATCGCCGGCAGGATATCAATTTCGTGCGCGGCTCGTTCCGTGTGAGAGGCGACACAATCGAGATTTTCCCTGCCCACCTGGAAGATCGCGCATGGCGCATTTCCTTGTTTGGTGACGAGATTGATGCAATTACCGAATTCGACCCGTTGACGGGGCAAAAAACCGGTGATCTGAAATCGGTTAAAATTTACGCCAATTCGCACTATGTTACGCCGCGTCCGACACTTAATCAGGCCATCAAATCCATAAAAGTAGAGCTTCGTGACCGTCTGGCCGAATTGAACAAGGCAGGACGTCTACTTGAAGCCCAAAGGCTTGAGCAGCGCACCACATTCGATCTTGAAATGCTGGAAGCAACCGGTAGTTGTGCGGGCATTGAAAATTATTCGCGTTATTTGACAGGTCGGCAACCGGGTGAACCGCCGCCAACCATGTTTGAATATATCCCCGATAATGCCATAATCTTTACCGATGAAAGCCATGTCACCATTCCACAAATCGGTGGCATGTATCGCGGTGACTTCCGCCGTAAAGCAACATTGGCCGAATATGGTTTCAGGCTACCTTCCTGCATGGATAACCGCCCGTTACGTTTCGAGGAATGGGACGCCATGCGCCCCCAAACCATTGCTGTTTCGGCAACGCCGGGGGCTTGGGAAATGGAACAGGCTGGCGGCGTTTTTGCCGAACAGGTCATTCGCCCGACAGGGTTGATAGACCCTCCGGTAGAAGTGCGCCCTGCCCGCAATCAGGTTGACGATGTGCTTGGTGAAATCCGCAAAACCACAGAACAAGGCTACCGTAGTCTGGTAACGGTTCTTACCAAACGTATGGCGGAAGATTTGACCGAATATCTCCATGAACAGGGTATCCGTGTTCGTTATATGCATTCCGACATTGATACATTGGAAAGAATCGAGATTATCCGCGATTTGCGTCTGGGCGCATTCGATGTGCTTGTGGGCATCAACCTGTTGCGTGAAGGCCTTGATATTCCGGAATGCGGGTTTGTTGCCATTCTTGACGCCGACAAGGAAGGGTTTTTGCGTTCGGAAACGTCGCTTATCCAGACTATCGGCCGTGCTGCAAGAAATGTCGATGGCCGTGTTATCCTTTATGCCGATAACAAAACCGGCTCGATGGAAAGAGCGCTGGCGGAAACAGAACGCCGTCGCGAGAAACAGCAGGCTTATAATATCGAACACCACATTACGCCATCAAGCGTGAAGAAGAACATTGCCGATATTCTCGACTCGGTTTACGAGCGCGACCATGTTCGTGCAGATATTTCCGAATTTGCCGAGGCTGGCAATATGGTTGGCAACAACCTTGCTGCCCATATCGAACATCTGGAAAAATTGATGCGCGACGCGGCTGCCGATCTTGATTTCGAGGAAGCGGCAAAATTGCGCGACGAGATCAAGCGCTTGCAGCAGACGGAGCTTGCTATTTCAGATGATCCGTTGACCCGCAATGTCGAAAAGACTATCGAAAGTGGCCAACTGTCGCGAGACAAAGCCAATAAAAAGGGGCTCTTTGCCAAACCCGACCTTGACCATATGGGGCCGAATATGGATGTCGGAATTCTCCAACCAAACCCGAAAAGCGGAAAATTCAGAAAAAATACGCTTGATGAAATGACGGTAAAACGTACGGAAGTCCCGCTCGGTGAAAGTGCAAAACCGATCAAGCGCGAACGTATTGGTTTGGGCTCTTTCGAAGACCCTGTGGAAGTTGCACGCAAACGGCGTCGTCCCGGAAAAACCGGAAGGCCGGGGCGTTAAGCGCCCTTGGCCTCTTCTCCTACACGAATAGGCATAGTACCGAGAGGGTGAATTCTTGTGTAAATCTTTCCTTTTGCCACTTTGAACAGCCGCTTACCGTAAAAAATATTTTAAAAAAAGATGAAAAAACGCATTTATCGTATAATTAGATCGATTTAAAGAATTGGATAATTCTTCATAAGAAAAGGCATAATTATACTTATTTTTTATCAATTTTGATTGGGACGTTTTTGATCTCCCGCGCTTTTTCATGTGAAAAATATAATTATCCGGCTGATTTCATTATATATTTTATTCTGTTCAAAAATTCCGGAAATAAAAACAATTATTTGAAATTGATTTCGGTCTGGCATCATCGCTGTTGATACGGGTTTTTAGAAAAGCGCTCAGATTAAAACGCTTCTTTTTTCCTGTTTCAGCGCTCAAAAAGCGCAATTATCGGTAAAATAAGTGGATAAAACCGGACAAGCTTTACGACTTTTAAAAAGGGCAAATCGCCTCTCTTGATGGTTTTATAACGATTTAAAAAACTGGTATGGAACTGCGTCTCTTTATGTTTAGACAAAATTTAAACTGTTAATTTCAATCAATTTAAAGAATAAATTCAAAAAACTCTTGCAAATTTCAAGAATTTAATACAATCTATGCGGGTTCGGGCATTTTACGAACATTGGAAGACTATTAACAGGCGTGCCAAAACCGCTATAAGTTTTGGGCTGGTAACAACCGGATTTCCGGTAAAACCGGAGCCACTTTGCCAATAGAAATATTGGTTTCAATTGGTAACCGTCGGTTGCAAGCTGGTAAATAGAGTGCTTTCCAGACTTCAAGAACTGCCTGCATGAGCCGTTTTGCGCATGGTGTGTGGGGCGGCGTTTATTATGAAACCTGTTGCGACAGGTAACTGAATGAGGAAACATTCTATGGCACAGACCGGGGAAGTAAAGTTTTTTAACAACGATAAAGGTTTCGGGTTCATCAAGCCGGATGATGGTGGCGCTGATATTTTCGTGCACATCTCGGCCGTTCAGGCTTCGGGTTTGACTGGACTTACCGACGCACAGAAAGTGTCATTCGACACCGAGCCTGACCGTCGTGGCAAAGGTCCGAAAGCGGTCAATATCACAGTTATCGGATGAACCCGGACCGTTCATCCATTAAACCGGGTCTCGCGATCCGGTTTTTTTTTGACAAATTTTCTGTAACAAAAAAATATAAATTGTGATGGAAAAAAATGTTAAATATCTTATTTACCATAAGAAAGTCACAAGCAGCGTTCAGGCTGCGTTCAGAAAATGAGAGATAGAATTGTTTTCATGAACCGAATTCAAAGGAGTTCAACCATGAAAAATTTTGCAAAATTGGCAATGCTTTCTGCCGTATCGGCAGTGATGGTTGTGGCCCCGCTTGCTGGCGCATCAGCACATGACCACTATTGGGGTGGTCCGGGTTATTGGGGTGGTCCGCGTTATTGGGATCACCACCATCATCATCACGATCACGGAGACGCAGTTGCTGCCGGTGTCGTCGGCCTTGCAGCCGGTGCGCTGATTGGCAGCGCCTTGTCGCAACCGTCACAACCTCAGGTCATTTATCAGGCTCCGCCCCCGCCTCCGGCCTATTATCCGGCAGCACCAAGATATTATGCACCTGCCCGTCCCTATTATCCGCCGGCACCTGCCGCTTACAAACCGATTTATCAGCCTTGGACACCAGGTTGGCGCGCCTATTGCTCGCACAAATACCGCTCGTTCAATCCGCGGACAGGAACATATCGTGGCGTTGATGGTCTCAACCATTTTTGTAACGCCAATTGATTTGAAGGCATCCGATTAAAAGAAAATACCCGGCCTCGCGTCGGGTATTTTTTTACCCCTCTTCGAAACAATGCTTGATCTCAAAATAGTGCCTGAAAAACAATATCAATTCGACCTTACCTCCCAAGCAGATGAAGTTATAATTTTTAAACGAAAAGGCATCAACCGTTCAATCAATCGTTGGAAGGCCTCTGGAATGATTGAATGCGGGCGCGAGTAAACGCGGGATATTTTCCGCCATCAAATGATTACGGATGCTATCTGCCGGGGAAAGCTACGAGACTCGCCGATTTTTATAAGTCCGGTGTCAGCAGAGGACATAGCAAGTGCAAAAGCACTTGCTATTTGATCTTGAAGCGAGGACTGTTTCACATCTCACATATCTTGTAAGAACGGATTATGGCGTTTTTCTTCGCCGATCGTGCCCATTTCACCGTGCCCGCTGATGAACACAACATCATCCCCCAATCGCAAAACCTTTTCTTTCAACGAGCGCATAAGATCCGGATAGGAACAAAAGGGAAAATCTGTCCTGCCGATCGAATTATGAAAAAGCACATCGCCGACGAAGGCCAATTTTGCTTCTTTATTGAAATAGATGACGTGACCGGGTGCATGACCGGGTGTGTGGAAGACTTCGAATTTATGGTCACCACAATCCACAACATCACCTTCTTCAAGCCAATGGTCGGGAACACAATTACGCACGTCTTTCATTCCATAATCCCGCGCTGTGATAACCAGATTTTCCATGAGCGGTTTATCGGCAATATTGGAACCGTAGATTTGAACACCAAGAGCTTCCTTGGCCTCCATCGCGCCACCTGCATGGTCGACATGGGCGTGGGTGATCCATATGGCTTCAACATGGACGCCAGTCTCTTTTATTGCTTGGGCGACATTCGGCCAATCACCACCGGGATCAACAAGCACGCCACGCATTGTTTCACCATCATAAAGGAGAGTGCAATTTTGCCGGAACACAGTGACCGGTATGATTGTTGCTTTCAAGTTTCCCATTCAATTACTTTCGACAATCGGTTGCAGGAAATTTAAATTTATATCGACTTCAAGCTTTAGAATATCAAGAGCTATAACGGGACAGTCCGAAACACCTCTCGCCCGTCTTCCCGAGCGATTACCTATATTTTGCCTTTAACAGTACCGTGCGGGCGCTTCACAGTTTCGAGCCTTTCCAAACCTGACAAAAGCGATTTTAAAAGCCAAAGGCGAATGGTAGGTGAAGACATAATCATCGTTTTTTGAAATTCGTTACTGAACAGCCCTCTTTCCCGCCCCCTTACCAAAGAAATTCACATAGAAAAGAAGTCGGACCACGCAACGTAAAATTAACAGACTTGCAATCGTTTTTGGCCTGTCACGTAAAAGCCTAAAATTGGGAGCAATAAAAAGCCGGTTCTCTCGACAGAGGCGGATTCTTCCGATAAACTCTTTTCAATTCGGATAGGTAAAAATGACAGAACAAACAACAAAGCTTTCTGATGACGCCCCCCATCTTCTGGTTATTGATGATGATACGCGTATACGCAGCCTTTTGTCGCAATATCTTGTCCAGAACGGTTTTCGTGTCTCGGTTGCTGCAAACGCTGATGACGCACGCCGCAAATTGGCCGGACTTGATTTTGACCTTTTGATTGTCGATGTCATGATGCCGGGTGAAAACGGCATTTCGCTGACGCGGTCACTACGCGAGACAAAAACCGTGCCCATTCTTATGCTTACAGCTTTGTCTGAAACTGATAGCCGTATTGACGGGCTTGAGGCGGGTGCTGATGATTATCTGCCGAAACCGTTCGACCCGCGCGAACTTTTGCTGCGCGTCAATGCAATTTTGCGTCGCGGTAATACCCATGGACAGCCGAAGATAGAGCAACTGGTTTTCGGCCCCTATACATTTTCGATTGCCAAGAAAGAACTGAAAAAATCCGGCGAAGTCATAAAGCTCACAGATCGCGAACAGGAAATTATGTCAATCTTTGCCGAACATGCGGGCACAACCATTCCGCGCCACAAACTCGCCACCGGTGAAGGGGAAGTTGGTGAACGCACAATTGACGTGCAGATCAACCGGTTGCGCCGCAAAATCGAAAAAGACCCTGCCAATCCGGTTTATTTGCAAACGGTGCGCGGCGTCGGTTATAAACTTTCAATCGAGTAGGATGATCAATGGCCGGGCCTATCAATAGTTTTGGGCGTTGGCTGGCAAAAAAAATGCCAAAGCGCCTTTATGCGCGCTCGCTCATCATCATCATTGCGCCAATGGTGTTGTTGCAATCGGTTATTGCCTATGTTTTCATGGAACGGCATTGGCAGATGGTAACCGAACGCCTGTCTACGGCCGTTGTTCGTGATATTTCCGCCATTATCGACATTATCGAAACCTATCCGCAAGACGATAATTACAACAATATTACGCGCATTGCCCAGCAACGCATGGGGCTTAACATATCAATATTGCCGCCTGAACCATTACCACCCCCCGGCCCGAAACCTTTCTTTGCTATTCTCGATTATTTCTTAAGTGAAGAAATCACCCGCCAGATCAACCGCCCGTTCTGGATTGACACAGTGGGAGATTCCGACCTTGTGGAAATCCGCATCCGGCTTGATAACCATGTCTTGCGCGTATTTGCCATGCGCTCGCAAGCCTATGCATCAAACACCGGTATTTTCTTGAGCTGGATGGTTGGCACAGCGCTTGTTTTATTGATTATTGCTATTTTCTTTTTAAGAAACCAGATCAAACCGATCCAGCAGCTGGCCGCTGCGGCCGACAGTTTCGGGCGAGGCTTGCCTTTACCGGAAGGGTTCGAACCGAGAGGTGCCGAAGAAGTCCGCCGTGCAGGCACTGCATTTTTGCGCATGCGCAAGCGCATTGAACGCCAGATCGAGCAACGCACAATGATGCTTTCCGGTGTCAGCCATGATTTGCGCACCATTTTAACCCGCTTCAAATTGCAACTGGCTTTGGCAAAGGGAAGCTTCGATACAACACCCCTTGAACAGGACGTGGCCGACATGCAGAACATGCTGGAAGGTTATCTTGCCTTTGCTCGTGGCGAGGGAACCGAAAATGTCGGCGAGCTCGACTTGAGCGAATTGATGAAGACCCTTCAAAAGGATGCGAAACTGCGCGATCGCGGCTTTGTCTATCACATAGAAGGATCGCCTCTCGTGCAATTGAAGCCGAAGGCTTTTTCAAGGCTTGTCAGCAATCTTGTCTCGAACAGTTTCCGTTATGCCAAAAACGTCGATGTGGCCATCGTTCATGGTGACGATGACCTCGTCATCATTATCGACGATGATGGGCCGGGAATTCCTGCCAATATGCGGGACGAAGTGTTCAAGCCGTTCTTCCGGCTTGACGAAGCACGCAATCAGGATGCCAGTGGCACAGGCCTTGGCCTTTCGATTGCACAGGATATTGCCCGCAGCCACGGCGGCAATATTGTACTGGATGATAGCCCGACTGGCGGCTTGCGCGTCATTGTTGAAATTCCTCTCTAGCGCCCGATATGAACAAGAACAGGCATTTCATTTCGAAACAGTTTTGAAGAAAGTGAGATCGGCTTTCTTGTACTGTTTCAATCTCATGTATCTGTTCTTTTCAGAAAGGAAATCATCATGCCAGCACGTTCCAAAGTCCAACAGAAGGCAGCCGGAGCAGCCCTCGCGGCCAAACGCGGCAAAACACCGGTCAGCTCTTTGCAGGGGGCTTCCAAAAAAATGGAGCAATCCATGACAGAAGACGAGCTTGAAGATTTTGCTTCGACCAAGCGCAAGGATTTGCCTGATAACATCGGCAAAAAATCAAAAAAATAAGAGGCGGCACTTCGTTGCACGCTTTGGCTCGAGCTTATCAGGAAATAATGGCTATCAGAGAATAGAAGCTCGGGCTTGGCTTCAGCTTAACGGGCAAAAAACCGTTTGCGCAACTATTTCCTGTTACCCGCTTGTGACCACGTGATGGCAAGCGGTGTCGGGAAGAACTGTCGCACCAGCAACTAAAATTATTCCCTGACGACCAAATTAATATTTTTATGAATGACGAAGGCCGTTTGCCCCTGTCATTAAACGTTCCTTGTTAATATCAGGCCACGCGTGCCATGAAGAGCAGTTCGTATGCCGTTCGGCAGTGGTTACCGATGGCGGGCTTGTTTGGCAATGACGAGAACCGTTTGCCCGCAAACCACTTATCCTTGCGCCACTCATCCTTACATTCGAATGTTATTTCGGATAGTGAAAACTGTTATTTTCGAAGCGCTGATAGAAAAAATTGGCAACTGGAAAATGTAGCGACCGATTTTTTAAGCACCCCAAAGACACAAGACCACCACCGCTTAGATCAATCGTTGTGCTATGCCGATCATTGACCTTCGACTATCATCACAAAGTGTAATCGGTTCACTCGGTCACAAGCAAAATGCTAGTGGTTCAAGTGTTGGTCATTCAAGTGGCACGGTTGGCTGGATTAACCCGCTTTGCATTGCAAAAATCCGATGCATTGCTGTTTCTAGAATATGCGCCCGCCAACGGGAACTTCTTTTGACGGTTCAAGAAGCACAACAGCGCCATTTTCATCAGGCAGACCAAGAGTGAGAACTTCCGACATGAACGGGCCGATCTGGCGCGGCGGAAAATTGACAACACATAGAACTTCACGACCGACAAGCTCGTCGAGCTTGTAATGCACAGTTATCTGAGCTGATGAAAGTTTGACGCCGATCTCTTTGCCGAAATCGATTTTGAGTTTGTAGGCAGGTTTACGTGCTTCAGGAAAAGCCTTCGCTTCGATAATTTTCCCGACACGGATATCAACCTTTAAAAAATCATCAAAACTGATTTCTGCCACCTTACAAACTCCTTGTATTGCCTGCCAAACACTTTATCCGATCAAGCATTTCCCTTTGTTTCAAACAAAGCAAATTGCAGTGCATTTTCTGCCGAAAGCGAAGACCACGCCACCATCTGGAAAGCGCTATAATGCGTTTCACAAACATCAAGAGCATTGACAAGCAGGTTTTCCACTTGTGCGTTCGACGGATGCAAGCCACCCGAAAGCAACAATGCCTGCCGGAAAATGACCGACGAAGAATCTTCCCAGAAATCAAAATGCCCCATCAGCAATTTTTCGTTGATTGCCAGAACCAGTTTGAGAAGTTCTTTTCGTCTTTGTTGCGAAACAGACATATCGAATGCACAGGCAAGATGCAGTGCTTCCTGATTTTCCATCCACGAGAACGCAATATGGTAAGTCGCCCAATGGCCCTCGACACAAATTGTTATTTCGTCTTCGGCCGTTCTTTCAAATGACCAATCATGACCATTGGCTACCTGCTCGATCAAATCGACAGGGTGGCGATCCCGTTCCAAGTTGCCTACGGCAAGCCTCATTTCATTCCTCAATTCCAAAAGCGCATTTCCGCAAGAAAAATTCCGGCGAAAAATACCACCCGTGCGTTGCCACACGGTTCAAGTTACCCGCAAAAATCATAAACGCATAAAACGCACAACAACTGCATAAAACGCAAATATTGCCATTTGTTCTGTTTCGGCTTCTTTGCGAATCATCTTTAATTTTCAGTGTATTGATCTAAATTGCGAACGCTAGTCCCCCTGATTCAAAAAGCTGTTCAAGAATAAAAAAACGGGCCGGAAACAAAAGTCCGACCCGTCCTAACAGATTCTGGATTAAGCGTTTTTCTGACTTATTCACAGCCAATAAAAACTGGGGATTATTTTTTCTTTTCGTGCTCTTCTTGTGAAGTCGAAGCGGTTTTTGCCTTCGAACCCGATTTGTTTTCCTGTTTATCCAGACGTTTTTTCAGTTCCTCGACTTCTTCGCGTGCTTTGGCGGCCATTTCCTTGACAACCTCGAACTCGTCACGATGAACAAAATCAAATTTATTGAGAACACGTTCCGCCTGGGCACGAAAAGCGGTTTCGGCTTCTTTGCGCACACCTTGTGCAGCACCGGCTGCATCGGTCATCAACTTTGCAAGTTCATCAAGAACACGATTGGGTCCATTATTCATTTGGCCTATCCTTTTTAAAACTGTTTAGACGCCCATTAAAAAATCAATTCAGGCTAACATATAGAACATTTTTTAAAAATGAGGATAGGCGATTTGTCATCTCTTTGTCCCCACATCACGAAACATAAACATAAAAACACTTTTTAGCTAAAAAACATAAAAGCTTTTAACCACATAATTTTAGAGCCTAAGTTGCAACTGTCCTTTATGCCACTTCCTATGGTTTCAGATTTTTTTTAAAAGCTGACAATTGACTTTACAAGCAATAGAGGGTTGACCGGAACCCGTTCCTCGGTCATCTTCGGCTGCAAAAATTCAGGATTGAATAGTTTGTCATGAACGATTTGCCCAACTGTCCCGCCATTGCATTTCCCGATTTTCTCAATCCAATCATTGTAGAAATCGGACCTGTTGCACTTCATTGGTACGGCCTTGGCTATGTTATCGGCATCCTTTTTGCCTGGTGGTATGGCACCTTTTTGTTAAAACACAAATCGCTCTGGTACAATGAAACCCCGCCAATGACCCCGCAATTATTGGGTGATTTTGTGGTTTGGGCAGCTATCGGCGTTGTCGTTGGCGGGCGTCTCGGGCAGGTTTTATTCTGGGATCCGCAATATTATTTCAGCCATCCGGCTGAAATCATTGCCGTCTGGGACGGCGGCATGGCCTTTCATGGTGGGCTGATCGGCACCATTATCGCCATGATCTGGTTTGCCGTAAAACACAAAATCGGCATTTGGACGATGTTTGATACAATCGCTGCGGGTGTGCCTGTCGGCCTTGGTGTGGTGCGCATTTGTAACTTTATCAATCAGGAGCTATGGGGCAACGTGACAAATGTTGCGTGGGCGGTGTGTTTTCCGCGTGATCCCGATTATCTTCCCCGCCACCCGAGCCAGATTTATGAAGCGCTGATGGAAGGGCTCATATTGTTCATCGTGCTTGCCATTCTTGTTTTTGCATTCAAAGCCTTGCGCAAGCCCGGCATTGTTTCAGGCACCTTCATTTTCGGCTATGGTATAGCACGCATGATTTCGGAAATATTCCGCGTACCCGGTGAAGATCCGGAATGGTTCAGCAGTGTTTTTTCCAACACCGGCTTTACCTATGGCATGGCATTGTCGCTTCCCATGGTGCTATTCGGCCTTTATGCCATTTGGCGGGCTTTCAAATACGCTCCAAAAAACAAGGCCGATCTTCATTCGATAAAAAACGATGGCTGATCTTAAAACAAAAATTTGCGAGTTGATTGCCCTTCAGGGACCGATGCGGGTGAGTACCTTCATGACGCTGGCCTTGAGCGACGATCAAAACGGCTATTACAAACATGAAACACCGTTCGGTAAAGAAGGTGATTTTATTACCGCACCTGAAATAAGCCAGATGTTTGGCGAACTTATCGGTGTCTGGGTGATTGAAACTTTCAATCGGTTGAACAAACCGTCATCCTTCAGCCTTTGCGAGTTGGGACCGGGGCGCGGCACACTCATGCAGGATTTGTTGCGTGTTGTTGCAAAACTTTCGCCCGAATGTTTTAAAGCGTCGAAAGTATTCATGGTCGAAACCTCCGACAAGCTTGTAGAAGCACAAAAACAGGCTCTTTCTTCTTATGATGATAAAATCCATTGGCTAAAGGATTTCAATAAACTCCCCGACGATCCGCTCATCCTTGTAGCAAACGAATTTCTTGATGCTTTGCCGATAGACCAATTCGTCAAAATCGACAGTCAATGGCACGAACGGCTTATTGGAATAGACGACAACGATCAACTGGAGTTTGCCGTCGGTAGCAATGTGCTTGATCAAACAAGCTTGCCGAAGAAATATCAGGATTTGCCGGATGGTTCGGTCTTGGAACTTTCGCCTGCAAGAATGCAATTTGTGGAACAGGTTTTAAAACACATTTCAACGGCGCGTGGCTCGGCACTGTTTATTGATTATGGCAGCACCGGTCTTCCCTATGGGGATACGTTACAGGCTATATCCCGTCACAAATTCAAAAATGTTTTTTCCGCTCCGGGAAAAGATGATTTGACCAGCCATGTCGATTTTTCTTCGCTAGAAATAGTTGCAAAACGCCACGGCATTCTATCGGGCGTCATCACACAAGGCGCATTTCTGACAGGCATGGGACTGATCGAGCGTGCAGGCCAGCTCGGCGCGAATAAAAGCCCGATCGTACAGGAAAAAATTCGCCTTGATGTTGAAAGATTGGCAGCCCCCGAAGAAATGGGAACACTTTTCAAAGTACTTTCCTTAAGCGACAGTAAAACAGGTCTTCACCGGTTGTTTACTGCCAATAATACTTCCCATAATTGACAACCGGTTTTGAAAACGCCACGATAAGCCGACGAAATAACAATGGTCGCTCACATGTTACTATCACCATCGCCTGTTTTTTCACCATCCCTTAAAGTCTTGGAAAAAGAAGGCATCCGCCACGCTTTTTTTACCCGTCAGGGCGGTGTATCACGCGGCATTTACGAGAGCTTGAACCTCGGGCGCGGCTCTAATGACGATAAAGAAAACATCGAAAAAAATCGCGCTATTGTTGCCGACTATATGGGGGTGAAACCGGAAAACCTCGTTAATCTCTATCAAATCCATTCCCCGCATGCCTTGATCGTCAATGAACCGATAAAAGGCGAACGCCCCCGTGCCGATGCATTGGTGACCAACAAAAAGGGACTGGCGCTCGGCATTTTATCGGCAGATTGCGGGCCGGTGCTGTTTGCCGACCCGAAAGCCCATGTGATCGGTGCTGCCCATGCCGGTTGGCGGGGTGCTCTTGCCGGCGTTGTCGAAAACACCGTTGCGGCAATGGAAACATTGGGTGCAAAACGGAATGATATTGTTGCAACATTAGGGCCGTCGATTGGCCCGAAACATTATGAAGTTGGCAAAGAATTTTATGAGACTTTTGTCAATGAACATGCTTCTTACGAGAAATTCTTTGTTCCATCCGGCCGTTTCGAGCATTTTTTCTTCAACCTTTGGGACTTCGTTCAAAACCGTCTTGATGATGCCGGCGTTCATGGCAATTGCCTGAAGCTTTGTACTTATGGTGACGAGAAAAGGTTTTTCTCCTATCGTCGCAAGACACATCGTGACGAGCCGGATTATGGCCGCCAGATATCGGTCATCACACTCGAATAAACTTGTTCCTTGTTGAGCCTGTGTTCATTCGTTGGTGCGGGTTCAACGAATTCCAATTTTGCATCAACCCCATTCCGGATCTTGTCTGGCTATTCCGTTTTTTCAGCCTCTGATGAAACGTCAGCATTCAACAATCAATTTTGCATCATTCGGACAAAGATTGGATAATGAAATTCCGTCGTTGGTTCCGGCCATTTTTCTGCTATGAGGCACCGGAAAAATAAAGCAAGGCCTTTAGCCGGCCTCAATGGCGACCAATCAAAAGCCGATTATTGGCACGGTCACGCCTCATCTTTATGATCGGGTTCGTTTTTAATGGTTGCATCGGTTCAAATCTTTTGTCTTTAAAGAAAATCCGTTTTTTAAAAATTCCGCGGTAAAACGCATCCGTTTTTCCTCTCAAGCCGTTTAATGCGGATAATAACAGTTTGCTTTTCTACAGTTGATTATTCAATCATCATAGAAGTGAAGATTGTTTGCAACTTGTGAATATCATTTGATAAACGGTGCAAAAACAAAACAGTCAAATAGAAAAAGGCCGAAGTGACAATTTGAACCCTTGCAATCTGATAACAAAAAGTTAAAACCGCACGCAGAAAGTCTGTTTTCTTTAGAGCCAGAGGCCAAGCCATGAAACTTTTCTGCGGCAATTCCAACCCACGCCTTGCCGAAGACGTAACAAAATATCTCAACATTCCCATGGGTAAAGCAACGGTGAGACGCTTTGCCGATCAGGAAATTTTTGTTGAACTCCACGAAAATGTTCGCGGTGAAGATGTGTTCCTCATCCAGTCGACATCCTATCCCGCCAATGACCATTTGATGGAACTGCTCATTATGATTGATGCGGTTCGTCGTGCATCGGCACGCCGTATTACAGCCGTTATTCCTTATTTCGGTTACGCAAGACAAGACCGCAAACCCGGCCCCAGAACACCGATTTCGGCCAAACTGGTTGCCAATCTTTTGACAGAAGCCGGTGCAAGCCGCGTTTTGACGCTTGATCTTCATGCCGGCCAGATACAAGGCTTTTTCGATATTCCGACCGATAATCTTTATGCGGTTCCCGTCATTGCACGCGATGTCAAAAACAACTATTCCCTCAAAAATGTTATGGTTGTGTCGCCGGATGTCGGTGGCGTGGTTCGCGCCCGTTCTCTTGCCAAACGTCTGGATTGCTTGCTTGCCATCGTCGACAAACGCCGCGAACGGCCGGGCGAATCGGAAGTTATGAATGTTATCGGTGACGTTTCAGGAAAAGATTGTCTTTTGCTTGATGATATTGTCGATTCCGGCGGCACGCTTTGCAATGCAGCCGAAGCCCTTTTGAAAAAAGGCGCAAAAAGCGTCACCGCCTATATAACTCACGGCGTTCTTTCGGGCGGGGCTATTGCCCGCATCACTGCTTCAAAGCTTAAAGAACTGGTCATTACCAATTCTATTATGCCGACCCCCGCGGTCGAGCAGGCACCCAATATCCGTGTTCTGCCCATTTCTGACCTTATCGGCGAGGCTATTTCGCGCACAGCAGCCGAACAATCGGTTTCAAGCCTGTTTGATTAAAAGTTTCATTTGTTAACGAAAAAAAGGGTCGCAGAGATTTTGTTTCTGCGGCCTTTTATCAACACCGGACTGTTTTATCAGCTGAACTTTTTCCGGTTCATTAGCACTCTTTTTTCCGGCTCATTGTTACATTTTGTTAAACCGGTTTTGCCGGATAGTCCGGATATTCTTGCTTTGTCTCCAACCTCTTCATAATTTTGTTAAAATGCCTAAACTTTCTCCGATAAGTCAAAAAGCTTGAAGAAAACCTCTTCCCTTTTATCTCTTCCCTTTTATCTCTTCCCCAATTATCTCTTCTCCCCAAGCCTCCCGCCATTTTTTTTAAATTTCAATTTTTCATCCGTTAAAAGCTTTTTACGTGATAAAAAACAAACATCTGACGATATGCGACGCTGCTTCAAATAGAGTCCGTCATCATTGAAAAATTTTTTCAGCCTCTTTTTGCCCTCAGTCATCAAGACCAGATAATCGGCAAACATTATTCCCGATTTTCCCCACGACAAAACTTTGCTTATCACCGCATTTTTTTTACAGTGTTATCATGATTGCGCCTATCGTGCCCGTTTCCGAAAAAACGAACAACCGGAATAGCAACCAGAAATTTCTTCAAAAATCCTCGTCCTGAACTACAAAAAAATTGTCGACTGATTATCAGCTTAAAAAATTGCTATTCTGCCGCATCTTCCCTGCTGACGAGATTATCGGGGGCTTCGGGATCTCCCGGCAATGTTTCAAGTCCGAGTTCGGGAAAAGCAGCAATGCGTTTACCGCCGAAATCGGTTCTTACCACCAAAAGCCCGCGTTCTTCGAAATAGGTCAGAAGATGACGGGCGCGGCTTAGCGAATGGGTACCATAAAGGCGGGCAAGCGTTGCATCGGAGGGGCAAGGCTTGCCGCTTACCGCAGCTTCAGCGACATTCAAAAATACACCCTGAATATCATCCGTCAGCGTTTCGGAAAGTTGCAAAGCCTTTTGCCAGGTTTCACTTGCAGCCATATCTTCGTCAATAGCAGCCTGTGCAACAGCAAGCTTGCGCCTGAATTGGGCAAGATCAAGCGGTTCACCCTGAACACGATGAATTCGACAACGCACCAGAAAATCCTGATAAAGCACTGCAATCGAGCGGAAAGAGGCATCCTTGTCATCAACGATTTCGCGCAGCACCACATCAAGTTCGGCTTCGCGTTCCTTTTCGTCAATTTCAGGAAAGAGGCTTTGCGGTTCTTGCGGCTCTTCCTGTTTCTGGCGCACCAGCTCTTCCAATAATTCATTGGTGGGTTTGGGAGGTGTCGGCGGCGGTGTACGGCGCACCGGCATAATCATTTCTTCAGGTGAAGGCGTAAAAATCAGGTCTTCGGCGTCAACCGGCGCTTGCGGCAAAGGAACAAGCTTCGGACTTGTCGAACGGGCAGCCGTTTCCACGGGGCCAATGACCACATGAAGCGGGCGACGCGACAAGGCCGGACCGAGCGCTACAAAATGACCGCGTTCAAGATCGCGGAACATTTCCGCCTGACGGCGCTCCATACCTAAAAGATCGGCAGCACGCGCCATATCAATGTCAAGAAATGTGCGCCCCATCAAAAAGTTGGAAGCTTCGGCAGCAACATTTTTTGCAAGCTTTGCAAGACGCTGGGTGGCAATAACACCGGCAAGTCCGCGTTTTCTGCCACGACACATGAGATTGGTCATAGCACCAAGCGAAAGCTTGCGCGCTTCGTCCGAGACGTCACCAGCGGCAGCGGGTGCAAACAATTGCGCCTCGTCAACCACCACCAGAAGCGGATACCAATAATCGCGTTCAGCATCAAAAAGCCCGCCAAGAAAGGCCGCAGCAGCGCGCATTTGCTGCTCGGTATCAAGCCCTTCCAGATTCAAAATGGCGGACACGCGATGCTGGCGCACACGCGCGGCAATACGTGTTAATTCAAGTTCGGTGCGTTGTGCTTCAACAACCACATGACCGAACTTGTCGGCAAGCGTAACAAAATCGCCTTCAGGGTCGATCACGCATTGCTGAACCCAATGGGCACTTTGTTCAAGAAGCCTGCGCAACAAATGCGATTTTCCCGAGCCGGAATTGCCCTGTACCAATAAGCGGGTTGCCAATAATTCTTCCAGATCAAGGCTCGCCACTTTCGAGCCCTTGAGCGCTCCGCGTTCAAAGATGGTTCCGAGATTGATATCGACCGTCATTGCCGACCCATCACATGACAAATGGGATTTTGAAACAGAAATAGACCCGCTTTAAAAAATGTGGTTGATTCTTTTCGCATGGTTCCTTTTACCATTTCCTTGCCGAAAGGTGGAAAAAACGTCATTTTTTCCCACAACTCTTGCAAGCTCGCAATCTTTCCATTATAGCACCCCAATCCGCGTCGACACCCTTGGAGGCAACGCGGAATGGATTAAGGGATAATCTTTGCCTTTTTCCATATTCATGTCCGGAGCTGTTGAAAGTTCCCCGCATGGATCTCCAATTTTTGAAAAGGACTTAAGCCATGAGTAAAGTTTACACACTCAAGGCCGAAGCACGCGAACGGGTTGGTAAGGGGTCCTCTCGTCACCTTCGCCGCAACGGTCTTGTTCCAGCAGTTATTTACGGCGACAAAAAGCCGGCACTTTCTATTGCTCTTCCCTATAAGGATATCTTTTACAAGATCCATGGTGGCGCATTCTTCACAACGATTGCCACAATCGAAGTCGGCAACGAGAAGATTGAAGTTTTGCCGACCGATTTCCAGCTTGATCCGGTTCGTGACTTCCCGATGCACGTCGATTTCTTGCGTGTTACAGAGAAATCGGTTGTTCACGTCAATGTTCCTGTTCACTTCCTCAACGAGGAAGAAGCTCCCGGCATCAAGACCGGTGGCGTTTTGAACATTGTTCGCCACGAAGTCGAACTTGCAGTTCCGGCTCACCACATTCCGGAAGCTATCAAGGTTGATCTTACCGGTTTGGAAGTTGGTGATTCCGTCCACATTTCCGACATCAAATTGCCGGAAGGTGTTACGCCGCTCATCAAAGACCGCGATTTCACCATTGCAACCATTGCAGCTCCTGTTGCATTGCCTGTTGAAGATGAAACACCGGCAACTGATGAAGCCACAGCAGCAACAGAAGAAACACCTGCTGAGACAACTGAAGAAAAAGCTGAATAATTTTTTTAAAAAAGGCGGGAAAATTTTTTCCGCCTTTTCTTTCCAAGTGAGGTTTATCCATGTTGCTCATTGCCGGTCTCGGCAATCCCGGTATCGAATATCAGGATAACCGGCACAATATCGGTTTTATGGCGGTTGACGAAATCAATCGCAAATACAAGTTCTCATCGTGGAATAAAAAGTTTAACGCACTTATTTCCAGTGGAACGATAGAAGGCGAAAAAGTCCTTCTTCTCAAACCTCAAACCTATATGAATCTTTCCGGTCAGGCTGTTGGCGAAGCGATGCGCTTTTATAAGCTGCAACCGGAAAACATCATTGTCATTCACGATGAACTCGACCTTGTGCCGGGCAAATTGCGTGTCAAAACCGGTGGCTCCAGCGGCGGCCACAACGGCATCAAATCGATTGACGCCCATTGCGGCAATAATTACCGCCGCATTCGTATCGGCATCGGCCATCCCCCATCAAAGGAACAAGTGACAAACCATGTGCTCGGCAATTTCTCCAAAACCGATCATGAATGGCTTGATCCCCTTCTCCAATCGCTTGCTGACAATCTCGGCTTGCTCGTAAACGGCAAAGACAGCCTGTTTATGAACCGTATATCATTGGCTCACGAGAGTGAAACAATAAACGAGCACAAAACTGGAAACGAGCACAAAACTGGCGGCGACAAGCCCAAAAGCCAGAGCCACATCCGGCAAGCCCGCCCGCACAAGGCAAAAGAGCTTCCTGCCACCGGCCCGATGGCCGACATGTTGAAAAAACTGTTCAAAAATAACGACTAGATCAATTCGCTTCACTCATCTAAAAGCGAATACACCCGATAAAATGTGCGGCTTGGCTTTATCCAAAACTAAGCCAGTGACTCTGTTCAAGCAAATAATCCCACCGACCATCAACGAATGTATCCGGCCTGTCATACTCAAGCCGGATAATCTTTTATCCGGATAATCTTACGCTGCGAGAGGAACACTCTTTTAAACGCAAAGTGCCGATTTTTCAGGTTCTTATAGGTGCAAGGTGCAGGTTTTCCGGCACCATTTCAGGAAAGCCCCTGCTCGTTATGTTGCAGAACAATAACATGGGTGCCTTCGGGTACCCGGCCATAAAGATCGATAATATCCTGATTGAGCAAACGGATACACCCGCTCGAAACTGCCTTGCCGATTGACCATTCTTCATGGGAACCATGAATTCTGAACAATGTGTCCCGACCATCTTTGAAAAGGTAAAGTGCGCGGGCACCCAATGGATTATCGGGGCCTGCGGGCATGCCATCGCCGAGATGTCCGTAACGGTCGGGTTCGCGCTCCATCATATCCTGTGTCGGATGCCATATCGGCCACATGCGTTTATATTGAACGACGGCTTCACCTTCGAGTGCCAGACCGGCTTTTCCGACGCCGACGCCGTAACGCAGTGCACGCCCGTTTTCCTGAACGAGATAGAGGAAACGGGCCTGCGTATCAACAACCAGCGTTCCGGGTGAATAAGGCCCGTTAAATGCCACTTCCTGGCGCCAGTATTTCGGGTTGATCTTGCTCATATCAACAGCCGGAAGCGGATAAGGTTCGTTCATCACCGGACCATAGAGCGCTTTGATATCGGCCGGAACCGGCCATGACTGTTCAACTTGAGGTTGATTGCTTACGCAGCCCACAAGAGCCAAAGGTGCTGCAATGATGAATGTACGCCGAGACAGTTGCCTCATGATAACTCCATACAAAATATCGGATTGTTGCTAACACTGAAAGTTTAGCCAATGGTTAAAATAGGCAAGTTTTTGGCAAAAACGAGAAGCCTTGGAAAAATCTATGAGCTGTATCTTTTTCGCATCATAATCGGCTCTTTAACTGGTTTCTGTTAAAAAACGTGCTATAGAACCAGTCATGTTGAAAAGCTTACCGGATTGCGAGAATTTCCATGGGTTTTAAATGTGGTATCGTCGGATTACCCAATGTGGGCAAATCCACACTGTTTAACGCTTTGACAAAAACGGCTGCGGCTCAGGCTGCCAATTATCCTTTTTGCACAATCGAACCGAATACCGGCGAAGTTGCTGTACCCGATCCGCGGTTAAAAAAGCTTGCAGCGATTGCCGGTTCAAAAGAAATTATCCCGACGCGCATCAGCTTTGTCGATATTGCCGGCCTTGTTCGCGGCGCTTCCAAGGGCGAAGGACTAGGCAACCAGTTTTTGGCCAATATTCGCGAAGTCGATGCCATTGTGCATGTGCTGCGCTGTTTTATTGATGAAGATATCACCCATGTCGAAGGCCGGATTGATCCGGTGTCGGATGCAGCAACCGTCGAAACAGAATTGATGCTTGCCGATCTTGAAAGTCTCGAGCGGCGTATTGTGCAAATGAGAAAACGCGCAACCGGCAAAGACAAGGAAGCTTTGACTGTTCTTCCGATGATGGAAGCGGCTTTGAAGCTTTTACAGAATGGCAAGCCGGTGCGGCTCCTTATCAAAGACATTTCCGCCGATGATAGGCAAATTCTTGATTCCTTCAATTTGTTGACTTCAAAACCGGTGCTTTATGTTTGCAACGTTGCCGAAAGCGATGCTGCAACAGGCAATGATTTTTCGAAAGCTGTCGAAAAAATGGCCGCCGAACAAGGCGCTGAAAGTGTTATTATTTCGGCTGAAATCGAGGCAGAAGTTGCCCAGTTGCCGGAAGAGGAAGCCAAAGAATATCTCGAAGAGTTGGGGTTACATGAACCGGGGCTCGACCGGTTGATCCGCGCGGGCTATCATCTCCTTGATCTTATTACCTATTTTACCTGTGGCCCCAAAGAAACCCGCGCATGGACCATCAAACGTGGTACCAAAGCCCCGCAGGCGGCGGGTGTCATCCATTCCGATTTTGAACGCGGTTTTATCCGTGCGCAAACGATTGCCTATCAGGACTATGTCGATCTTGGTGGTGAAGTTGCGGCAAAAGAAGCAGGCAAGGCACGCGACGAAGGCAAGGATTATGTTGTTGAAGATGGCGATGTCATGCTTTTCAAGCATAATTCCTGATCTCCTGACAACCAATCGCACCTGTTTTGCTCATTTTCCAGCCGGTTTTTGATAAACAATCCGGTTTTAATATTTTCGGGAGAATTTCGAAAACTGATAATATAAAAGCCGTCCGGAAACTTTTCCGGACGGCTTTTATTCAACTCTTGGCCATAGAAAACCGATAGGCTTTCGATAGAAAAATAACCTTTCGATGAAGATAGCGTTCTCGCCTATCGAACTGTTATTTGTAATCAGAGCTTCTTATGCTCTTCATATTTGAATTCGGGAGCAGCCATCAGACTTTCTTTGGTAACGTTCACGACAACCTTCCATGCCCCGTTCTCGTGGCGCATGTAAATGCTTGTCGGGTCAACCACAACATAACGTTCACCAACACCAAGGAAACCACCAACACCCACAACGATGCCAGCAACATTATTCTGGCGAATGATAATGTCCTTGATCTGGCCGATTGCCTGATCTTGCTTGTTCAAAACTTTTGTATCAATCAAGCTCGAAGCAATAAAATCTGTTTCGGTCGGTGTGACATAACGCACAACGACGTCACCATTCGGCAGCTTGACTTCCGAAGCCGGTTCTTTCGGTGCTTCGATTGTAATTTTTGGAGATTGTGCAAATGCAGTTCCAGCGAGTGTTGCAGCCAAAACAGTGATAAGTGCCAGTCTTTTCATTTAATACGCCTCATTAAAAAATTGAATTACTTTAATGAAACGTATAAAAATTCGAATGGTTCCAATTTTTATTTATTTTTTGATTTATTTTTCATTATAATAATTCTTTTAATGAGTATTTCATTGTCTATTCAAGTATATTTTATGTATTTTTAATAATGTTCTACTCAAATGAAGTTTTAGTCTTTTTCTTGATTTAGTTTCTGTATTTTTGGATAATTTGTGTTTAAAAAAACAAGCTCCGCAAACGTTTTCTGTTTTGAACGTTATATCTTTTTAAGACCGTCCGGCTTGAAACGTCCGTTTCTCTCACCGTTTGATTTTTTGAATCCCACCGGTAAACATTGCAAAAGAGCTTCAAAGCGAAGCCAAAAACACATCGAATGTGCGGCGAGAATGAAAAACCGGCATTATTTGATTGCTCTATTGGATTTGATTGTTCTGTTGGTGACCGGCCGTTAGCCACCCACGAATAGAAATTCAAAACCGGTTTGAAAGAAATAAAATCAAAACCAATCAGGCGTTTTAAAAAACGCCTGCTCTATGAAATTGATTTATTTGAAAGGATCGAAGCAAAAAACAGCTCTCGTTGAAAACATCTGTGGTTACTTTTAAATGCGCCCCCACATTTTAAAAGCGAACTACATTTTCAAGAGGTGAAGCTTCAATCGCCTTCATAAGAAACGAGTGTATGGACATCAACCCCCAATTGGCGAAGCTTGTCGGCGCCACCATGGTCGGGCAGATTGATGACAAAACAGGCTGCAACGATTTCCGCATCTATCTGGTGCAACAGCTCGGCTGCAGCAATGGCCGTTCCACCGGTGGCGATAAGATCATCAACCAGTACCACGCGTTCACCCGGTTTCACCGCATCGCGGTGCATTTCCATTTCGTCAATGCCATATTCAAGGCTATAGGCAATACGCACCGTGTCATAAGGCAATTTGCCTTTTTTCCTGATTGGCACGAAGCCTGCCGAAAGCTGGTGGGCAACAGCCCCGCCCAGAATGAAACCGCGTGCTTCCACACCGGCAATTTTATCGACTTTAAGCCCTATATAGGGGTAAACCAGCGCATCAATGGTGCGCCGGAAAGCACCGGCATTGCCCATCAACGTTGTAATATCGCGAAATTTAACTCCCGGTTTCGGATAATCCGAAATCGTGCGGATCGCTTTTTTCAGTGTTTCTTCAAGAGTTTCATTTGTCATCAATTTTCAATCCAATTCATTCCATATGCGTCTTTTCACGGCATAGGTAAGGCCGGCAAAAACTATCAAGAACAAGATGACACGAAAACCGGTCTTCTTGCGTGTTTCCATATGCGGATCGGCAGTCCACATCAAAAAGGCCGATACGTCACGGGCGTAATTTTCAGTTGTTTCCTCTGTACCATCATTATACGCCACCATGCCATCACTTAAAGGGGGCGGCATGGCAAGCGCATTTCCCGAATTGAAATAAGGGTTGTACCAATTATTTTCCGCTACTTCCGTCCCCTCCGGCGCGTCGCTATAACCGGTAAGAAGTGCGGTAATATAATCAGGCCCTGCTTCGTTATAATTGGTGAAAATATCGGCAATGAAGGAAGGGAAAGGCAACGACACCGCGCGGGCTTTTGCCATTAGCGAAAGGTCGCTCGGATTGGCACCATTATTGGCAAATTTTGCCGCCTCGACGTTCGGAAACGGTGAAGGAAAATAATCGGTCGGCAAGCCTTTTCGAACAAACATTTCCCCTTCGCTGTTCGGCCCGTCCTGAATATCATAGGTTTTGGCAAAAGCTTTTATTTGTTCGTCGCTATAGCCAAGTGCCTTAAGATCGCGAAAAGAAACATATTTCAAGGAATGGCAGGTCGAGCAAACTTCTTTATAAACCTTGAGGCCGCGTTGCAATTGCTGAAGATCATAAGTACCAAAGGGGCCGGAAAAGCTCCAGTTCTGTTTTTCGGGAAGCTTCAACGGGTAATGCGCCTCGCCGCCCTCTTCGGCAAAAACAGCAAAAGGCGAAAGAATAAAGGCGATAACAACAAGGCAAAAGAGAGAGAGTTTTCTTACCATAGCCGCCACCCCTCTTTGGCCTTTGCTTCTTTTTTTTCGAGATCTTCGCTAATGGAAGAAGGAACCGGCAAAGTTTTTTCAAACTTTGGCAAGAACGGCATGATGACGAGGAAAAACACAAAATAATAAAGTGTGGCAATTTGCGACCAGAATACGCTACTTTCTGTAATCGGGGATGCCCCCAATATTCCAAGTGCCACCACATCGACAATAAACAGCCAATAAAACAGTTTGAAAGCCGGACGATAGCGCGCAGAACGCACTTTCGAGCGGTCAAGCCATGGCACGAATAACCAGATGAGAACCGCCGCCATCAATATCAGTACACCGCCGAATGTCGAGCTGATCGGCCCGAAATCGAATGTAATTGCGCGCAGCATCGCATAGAAGGGCAGAAAATACCATTCCGGCACAATATGCGGTGAGGTGGTCATAGTGTCACCGACAATATAATTATCGGGGTGGCCCATATAATCGGGCATAAAAAACAAAAACCATGCAAAAAAAATCAGAAACACGCTGATTGCAAAAATATCTTTGATCGTTGCATAGGGCGTGAAAGGTACAGTTTCCGAGGACGATTTCACCTCTACCCCTGTCGGGTTGTTCTGCCCGACATGGTGGACAGCCCAGATATGCAAACCGACAAGAAAAACCAGAATGAAAGGAAAAAGATAATGCAAAGAATAAAAGCGGTTGAGTGTCGGCTGGCCGACATTGAAACCGCCCAATAATGTTTCATGAAGCCAGGGGCCGATAACCGGAATGGCCTTGAAAAGGCCGGAAATGACCGAAGCTGCCGAGGTCGACATCATGCCCCAGACAAGTGTATAGCCCAGAAATGCGGTTGCCATCATCACCAGATAGATCAGCACACCGATGATCCAGATGAGTTCGCGCGGCTTTTTATAAGAGCCATAATAAAGGCCACGGCCGAGATGGATATAGGCAGCAATAAAAAAGAATGACGAGCCGACAGCATGCCATGGCTCGAAGAGCCAACCGAATTGGCCATCGCGCATGAAACGTTCGCGCGCATCGAAAGCCAATGTCACATCCGGTATATAATGCATCGACATGACAATGCCGGTTAGAATTTGCGATACCAGCATCAATGTGAGGATGCCGCCAAACGTATAGAAATAATTGAGATTTCTCGGCACCGGAAAAGATACACCGAGATTATAGAGAAAACGCAAAATCGGAAGCCTTGCGTCAAGCCAGCGTGTCAGAGCATATTTCGGATTATAGGATGAAGGCTTTGTCATCATATCTATCCGATCTGCAACAGACTGTCAGACAAAAAACGGTAAGGCGGTATTTCAAGATTGCGATTGGCAGGGCCTGAACGCACCCTTCCGGCCGTGTCATAGACCGAACCATGACAGGGGCAGAACCATCCGCCAAAAGCACCCGACTGCCCGAGCGGCACACAACCAAGATGTGTGCATATATTAATGAGAACAAGCCATTGTTCTCGCCCCTTCCCCGCCGAGCGGGCAAGATCGGTTGCCGGCTGCTTCCCTTCAAGATTGGGATTTGCCGCATCCTTATCCTTGAGCTTTTCCAAATCGACATTTTGCGCATCGGCAATTTCTTTTTCGGTACGGTGGCGAATGACCACCGGCTGCCCGCGCCATTTGACAGTAACCGACATTCCCTCTTCAATGCCGGAAATATCAACCTCGATTGTGGCACTTGCCAGAACCTTTTGATCAGGGCGCAATTGGTCGATAAATGGCCAGGCTACCGAACCGACGCCGAGCGCACCGGCAACGCCGGTCGCAAGAAAAAGAAAATCGCGTCGTGTTTTTTCGCTGCTCATTGTAAAAGGTTTTGAACCTGTCGGAAAAGGTTGGTGCCTGTTGGTCAAACGTATGTTTTTTAACACACAGCACCAATTTGTCCACGCTTTAAAATAATGATAGCCGGAACGCGACTGTTTTTGCAACTTTAACGGCCAATTGCTGCACGATTATGAGTAACTTTTCTTCAATTGTTTCAAATAACGGCAGCTTGTTGTTTGTCGCCCATAAAACGCTGCAATGTTTTGAAAACATGGGCTTTTTAAATATGGCTCGCATTTCTAACATATGCGGCATATTTCGGCTTTCTTTTTCTTCGCTTTTGCAGCGCTCTTCACTATTTCCGGCAATGAAAAAGCTTTGTTAGAACCGGTTTTTTGTGATGGAGCAAGCTTAAAAACCCCAAAAAGCCCGTGCGGCAAATTTCATCCGAAAATTCCATGCGAGAAAAAGACATTAAAAGCATAAACTTCAAACGGGTTGGACAGAGCTTCATTGACAAAACCGTGGGCAAAGACACTATGCTCTTTTGCCACCCGCAACGAAACGCTTGTTTTCCTGCGGATAGCTATTTTCAAAGTGATTTCAACCTTTTCGAAACCGGATATGCTTTTTTAAGCCTCTTCATCAAGATCGAGATGTCCGCCAACCTGCCGGTTCCACAAATGGGCATAAATACCATGTTTCGAAAGCAATTCTTCATGCGTGCCATCTTCGACAATTTTTCCCTTATCCATCACGATCAAGCGGTCCATTTCGGCAATGGTCGACAAGCGGTGGGCAATGGCAAGAACGGTTTTTCCTTTCATCAAGCGCGCGAGATTTTCCTGAATGGCAGCTTCGACTTCCGAATCGAGTGCCGAGGTTGCCTCGTCAAGAATAAGGATCGGCGCATCTTTAAGCATGACCCGCGAAATGGCGATGCGCTGGCGCTGACCACCAGAAAGGCGCGCGCCGCGTTCGCCGACAAAGGCATCATATCCCGTTTTGCCATTCTGGTCGCGCAGACTGTCGATAAAATCGGCAGCTTCGGCATCCCTCACCGCTTCAAACAGTTCGCGATTGCTGGCATCAGGACGGCCGTAGAGAATATTGTCTTTAAGCGAACGGTGTAAAAGCGAAGTATCCTGTGTCACCACGCCAATGGCCGCGCGCAAGCTTTCCTGTGTGACATCGGCAATATTTTGCCCGTCAATCAATATGGCGCCCTCTTCGACATCGTGAAAACGCAAAAGAAGATTGACAAGGGTCGATTTACCGGCGCCGGAGCGCCCGACAACGCCGACTTTTTGCCCGGGCTCGATATGAAGGTTGAAATCTTTCAAGATTCCTTTGCCCTTGCCATAATGGAAGCCAACATTTTCAAACCGGATATCACCCTTTTTGACGACAAGTTTTTTGGCATTTTTCTTGTCTTCGACCATTCTTTCCTGTGCAATGGAATGCATCCCGTCTTCGACAATGCCGATATTTTCAAAAAGTGCGGCCATTTCCCACATAATCCATTGTGCCATGCCGTTAAGTCGCAAAACAAGGCCGATGCCAACTGCTACAGCGCCGACAAGGATTGCTTGCTGTTGCCACAGCCAGATGCCAAGTGCTCCCACAACAAACAATAAAATACAGTTCGACACATAAACGCTGATCGAAAATTTCGAGATGAGCCGCATCTGTTTGTAAACAGTGCCTTGAAAATGCTCGAATCCTTCGCGCGCAAAGCTTTCCTCCCTCGCATGGTGGGAAAAGAGTTTGACGGTTGCGATATTGGTATAAGAATCAACAACCCGTCCTGTCATAAGAGAACGTGCATCGGCTTGCGCTTCGGATGCGTCGCGCAATTTCGGGATAAAATATTTAAGTAGCCCGATATAGCTGATGATCCACAAAAGAAACGGTACCATCAACCGCCAGTCGGATGAGGCGGCGATCACCAGCGTGCCAAGGAAATAGACAATCACATAATTTAAAACGTCAAAAAGCTTCATCACCGTTTCGCGCACCGACAAGGCCGTTTGCATGACTTTCGCCGATATGCGACCGGAAAATTCGTTCTGGAAAAAGCTCATGGATTGGCCAAGCAGATAACGATGCACAAGCCAGCGTATCCGCATCGGATAATTGCCAAGCAATGTCTGATGCATGACCATACTGTGCATGGTGACAAAAAATGGCAGGATGAGAACGACCAGCACACCGATGAGTGCAAGTTTTACGCCTTGCGTTTCAAAAAATGTTGCCCGCGAATTGGCATTGAGCCAATCGACAATACTGCCCAGAAACCCGAAAAGCGAAACTTCTGTGACAGCGATCAAGGCCGTAAAAACCGCCATGAAGATCAACCACGGCCAAACGCCTTCCGTATAATAAAGGCAAAATCCCAAAAGGTTTTGTGGCGGCCTTTTGAGCTCCTTTTCGGGAAAAGCGTTCAATCTTCGTTCAAACCATCCAAACATGGTCGAGCTCCTCGTTATTGCTTTTTAGCTGTCCAGTATTGTCGGTCCGGTAAAACCGGAACGCGTCATAAATGCAACGATTTTGACGTTAATGTGTTGCATCCGATAGAATGCGGCATTTCTTTTCTGCCATAAGAGGGCAAATTTTTCAAAGTTCGCGCCTTACCTGTTTACGACTTTTGTCCAATTGCGACTTTTGTTGAGGGCAAAGATATTTTTTCAAAAAAAGACATACGAAAACCGGTTTGATGACAACAACAAAACCGGATGCCTCACTCAAGTTCGCTCCCCCAAGATAATTTATCATTTTCCCGCTTCAATAGCGGAAACAAGCACATAAGACTTATGCCATTCACAATTTTGCGTTTCAAAAAATATCGAATATCGTTTGCAAAGAAAGACGTTTGCGCGCTTCGCGACAGAAGACAATTTGCAAAGAAAGATGATGTGCAAAAGAATATAAATCGACGGGAAGTCCAATTTTTTGAGGATTGATAGAATCGTTCACGTTTTGAATGCCCGCTCCCCCTTTACAACGGCAGGGTGACAAGCCTATTCAACAGGCATGACACTTCATATTGCACTTTTCCAGCCTGATATTGCCGGAAATACCGGAACGATTTTGCGTTTGGGCGCCTGTTTCGGCGTACCTGTCGACATTATCGAACCGGCAGGTTTTGACCTTTCCGACCGCCATTTGAAGCGTGCGGGAATGGATTATCTCGAAATTGCAACATTGAAGCGGCACATTGACTGGCAGCATTTTCTGGCTGAACAGAAGGCTGAAAACCGCCGTCTTATCCTTTTTACGACCAAGACAGATGCTCCCTATACCGATTTTTCTTTTCAAGACAATGACGTGCTTCTTTTCGGGCGGGAATCAGCGGGTGCACCCGATTATGTCCATGAAACGGTGGACGCCGAAGTGACGATTCCAATGGTCAAAGTTGCGCGTTCTCTCAACCTTGCGGTCAGCGTTGCAATCGGCATCAGCGAAGCATTGCGCCAACTAACGCGGCATAAGGTGGTTAATTTGTCATCTCGTGATTAAGAGGTAGACAAAGCGGTCTTCACCCCTTATCTCTTTTCTAGAGTTATTCTAAACGAGTTTACAGATTTAAGACGGATTATGACGAATAGAGATATTCCCGATGACATGCCTTCCGATCTCGAAGACAAGAAAAAACGGGCAGAAGAGTGGTTCCAATCATTACGCGATAGAATTTGTAATTCACTGGAAAAACTTGAAAGGGAACTGACGGGCCAATTTTCCAATTTTTCTGCCGGATCATTTGTCAGAACACCTTGGGAAAAACCTGGTGGCATGAATGGCGGCGGTGTCATGTCGGTGTTGAAGGGACGGGTTTTTGAAAAAGCTGCTGTCCAGACATCAACCATTTATGGTGAATTTTCGCCCGAATTCAGAAGAGAAATTCCCGGTGCGGAAGATGACCCTCGCTTTTGGGCAAGCGGCATCTCGCTTATTGTGCACCCGCAAAGCCCGCATGTACCGACAGTTCATTTCAATACACGTATGATCGTTACAACCCGCCAATGGTTTGGTGGTGGTGCCGATCTGACACCGATGCTTGCCGAACGGCGCACCCAGTCGGATGTTGATACTCAAACTTTCCATAAGGCGTTCCAATATGTCTGTGAACGCCACCAGACTGTTGCCGATTATCCGAAATTCAAAAAATGGTGCGACGAATATTTTTATTTGAAACACCGCAAAGAACCGCGTGGCGTTGGCGGCATATTTTACGATTGGCTCCACAGCAGCAAGGAAGCTGGTGGTTGGGAAGCCGATTTCAGCTTTACGCAGGATGTCGGACGCGCTTTCGACATTGTTTATCCCTCTATTGTGCGTGAAAATTTCAATAAGCCATGGACGGACAAACAAAGAAATGCCCAGCTTGTCCAGCGTGGCCGCTATGTCGAATTCAACCTTATTTATGACAGGGGCACCATCTTCGGGCTCAAAACCGGCGGAAATATCGAGAGCATTCTCTCTTCCCTGCCGCCGACCGTTAAATGGCTTTAGCCATTTAACCAAATAAAAACGCTAAGTGTCTTTAGTCATTTAACAAAATGAAAACCCGAAATGGCTTTAGTCATTTAACCGAACAAAACCAAATCGGTTTAGCCACAAATAAACAAAACGACCTGAACGGCTTTCACTATTTTATAAAACAACACGCTTGAAATGCATTGTCATCACATCAAGCATGAAAGCAAGCTTCATGACAATTGCGCAATAGCCGGTCAGGCTGTTGCCAAATCAAGGAGCGCTTTCCGGTCCAGTAAAAAGCCGCTTTCCACCCAACGTTTTTCCAGCGCTTTAAGTTTGTGTCCGATAGCCGGCCCCTCGGTAATGCCAAGAGGTAACAGATCCTTTCCTGTTAACGGAAAAACCGGAACCTCATAATGCTCGGCCAATTTTCTAAGCCGTGTATAATGGCTGGCCTCGACAAGTGCATTATCATTACTCAAAGCATGGGCACGTGCATTGGAAAGCGCCAATGTCAATTCATCAAGAACGGCCTGTTTGCCATGATGATAGACAAGTTTTTTAATTTCGATATCGGAAGAATTATATTTGATCGGAGAAATACGGGCAAAATCCATCAATCGCGTTTTTTCTAACTTGGAAAAACGCAAGCGCTCGGCCATTTTTTTCAAACGCACTTCATCGCGCGGCACAATGGAAAAAAGCCGCAATAACGGGTCGGGCGGAAGCCTCATAACACGTTCGGTTTCAATCAGCGGGCGGAACGCATCAATCCCCCATTTTTCTGTTTCAGGAAGAATAATTCCCAAAATCGCAGCTTGCCGCATCCATAAAAGCGCTCGCGTCGGGTCGGGAGCGGAAAGCATTTTTTTAACTTCCGACCACACCCGTTCGGCCGATAATTGCAAAAGTCCATCTTTTAGGCGTGCGCATGCTTTGATAGCCTCGGCATCGGGACGCCCCTTACCAACCCACGCATAAAGGCGGAAAAACCTTAAAATGCGCAAATAATCCTCGCGAATACGTTCCTCGGCCGTGCCAATAAAACGCAATGTCTCGGTTTCAATGTCGGCAAGCCCGTTGACATCATCATAAATTTTACCGTTGGCATCGGCATAAATGGCATTGATTGTAAAATCGCGCCTTTTAGCATCGGTTTTCCAGTCGCGACCGAATATGACCTTCGCCCGACGCCCGTCGGGTTCGATATCGGCTCGAAGTGCCGTCACCTCATAGGAGTGGCCATTCACCACCACCGTGATTGTGCCGTGTTCATAGCCTGTGGGCACCGCTTTGAAACCTTTTTCGCTTACCCGCTTGATAATTTCATCGGGCACACAGGTTGTTGCAATATCAATGTCGTTCACCGGATAGCCCAAAAGCTGGTTGCGCACAGCACCGCCGACTACGCGCGCTTCCTCGCCATTTTCCGAAAGACAATGAAGCAGTTGTTGCAGCCCCTCATCGTGAAGCCACAAGGCTTTTTTGGCGATATTAAGCGTAGTCACCGGGATAACCTTTCTGCGAGCGAACGAATCATTGCAGCCGTCGCACCCCATATATAATGGTTCTCGTAGGAAAGTGCATAGAAGCTCCGCTTTTCAGCGCCAGCCGTCTTTGAAACGATCACATAATTTTTTAAATCAAGTACAAAAGATAACTGAACAGTAAATATTTCATCAACCTCGTTATCATTTTTAACAAATTGTGCCCCTTGCCCGATTAAACCGACGACCGGACGGATCTCGAATCCTGTCGAAGTATAATGGAAGCAAAGTTCACCGAGTTTTGTAAAATAATCCGGTTGAAGGCCGATTTCTTCGCGCGCTTCGCGCAGTGCGGTCATCTCGTCGCTTTTATCCTGATCTTCTCTTTTGCCACCGGGAAAAGCAATTTGGCCTGCATGGTTATGAAGTTTCGATGTTCGTCTCGTCAAAACAAGATGCGGGGCATTCGACTTTTCAATAATGCCGATAAGGACAGCCGAGCGCTGCCATGACGGGCGATCGGATTTTTGGCGCAGAATAAGCGAATTTGAAAATGGCCGGTTCAAGTTTTGATCGCCGTTCAAAGCCTCTGGTGCTGGCGACAGAACTTCCGGTTCATTGAATTTTTTGACAATGTCAGCAATTTGAATTGCTATGCTTTCGGCCACCAATTTTAAAAAACCTTTTCTTCAAATTGTCTGTGAGGACCGTTTAAACGCTTCATTTCTGTTATTTTTCTGTTACAAGCCATGAAATAGTCATTGTTCAGAGATGAAGGTGGTGACAAATTCTCTCACCGTCAATCGCATTTGGCCACGTAGCCAAAAAGTTCTGGGGAAAAGCCATGAGAAGCGCTTCTAAAACAACAGCCGGGCTGGAAAAGAATAAAACAGGCGCATCCGCCCTCAAGCCTCGAAAGAAAGTAGCTCCCAAACCGGTTGCAGCGAAAAAGACTGCAACTGAAGATGCGGCAGAGATAGTCGCCGATTTTGACAATGTCGGAAAGCTTTTTGAAACTTTGCGCGCCACCATCGACAAAGTGGTTTTTGGTCAAAGCGATGTTGTCGAAAACAGCATTATTGCCATTCTTTCCGGAGGGCACGCACTTCTTGTTGGTGTGCCGGGGCTTGCAAAAACCCGCCTTGTCGAAACATTGGGCACTGTTTTAGGACTGGATGAAAAACGCATCCAGTTTACCCCCGACCTGATGCCATCCGATATTATCGGTTCGGAAGTCATGGATACCGACAAAAATGGTAAACGTTCTTTCCGCTATATCAAGGGTCCGGTGTTTAGCCAGCTTTTGATGGCTGATGAAATCAACCGTGCCTCACCCAGAACCCAATCGGCACTTTTACAGGCCATGCAGGAATATCATGTCACGGTTGCCGGTGAACAATATGATTTGCCGAGCCCCTTTCATGTGCTTGCAACACAGAACCCGCTTGAACAGGAAGGAACCTATCCGCTTCCGGAAGCCCAGCTTGACCGTTTTCTGATGCAGATCAATGTCGATTACCCCGATATTGATACCGAACGGCGTATTATCATCGAAACAACCGGCGCCGGACAAGAAACTGTCAAACCGGTGCTTGATGGCAAAAAGCTAAAAGTCATTCAGAACATGGTACGGCAAATGCCGATTTCCGAAAATGTCGTCAATGCCATTTTGAAACTGGTGCGTTCTGCCCGTCCCGATGCCGATAACGAGCATGCCAAAAAGCATATTGCATGGGGACCGGGGCCACGTGCCTCGCAGGCGCTTTCCTTGTGCACAAGGGCACGCGCGCTTTATCAGGGAAGGCTCGCCCCTTCGGTTGATGATGTCAAAGCGCTGGCACTTCCGATTTTACAACACCGTATGGCCTTGAATTTCACAGCACGTGCCGACGGGCTTACAATTTTTGAAGTGATCGACGATCTTGTTAAAAACATCGAATAACAGGAATAGAAGATAACGGGACACATTACCCCCCGAAAAGAACGGACAGCGAAAACAAATAATGGCTATTGCTCGCGACATCAATGTGGAAGCACCAACCGACCTTGCGGTGAAAGCCCGCATCCAGTCAGCGAGATTGCCTGATCTGCTTGTCGAGGCACGCCACATCGCCAATACACTGATGAGCGGCTATCATGGCAGAAAAAAACGCGGCAACGGCGATAATTTCTGGCAGTTCCGCCCCTATGTGGAAGGCGAACCGGTTTCACGCATTGACTGGCGCCGTTCGGCGCGCGACGATCATATCTATCTTCGCGATCAGGAATGGGCCGCAGCTCAAACCGTGTGGATATTGCCTGACCAATCACCATCAATGCACTATCAATCACGCTTTTCCGACATGCCCAAGGATAGTTATGCCATGTTGATGGCGCTGACTCTTTGCGAGCTTTTTGCCCGCTCCGGCGAACGTGTTGCCGTGCCCGGTCTCATGGCACCGACACGCTCGCGCAATGCAGCCGAGGAAATGGCACTCAACTTTACAACGCTCAAAACGCAATTGACATTTGGCAATTTTCCGGACGTAAGCCGCCATTCGCATATTATCATATTAAGCGATTTTCTGGATGATCCGGTAAAAATTGCCGGAAATTTTGCAAAACTTGCAAGCGCCAATGTCACTGCACATTTTGTCGAAGTCTGCGACCCTGCCGAAGAACGTTTTCCCTATCATGGACGGGTCGAATTCATTGATCCGGAAAGCCACCAGCGTTTCCTTGCAGGGCGTGCGGAAACATTTCACGACGCTTATTTGCTGAGTTATAAAGCGCGCCGCCAGAGTTTTGCCGATCTCGCTAAAAACACCGGTGCAAGCTATCATGTCGCGCCAACCGACAAAAAACCGAGTTCAGTCATTCTGGCGCTTGCCACCATGATCGGTCAGGCTTCCGGCTACAGGAGAGGATAGGCATGGGCTTTGCTGCACCGTTTCTCCTGCTTTTTCTGATTGCTCTACCGGCAATCTGGTGGCTTCTTCATGTCACACCACCGGCTCCGACGGAGGAAAAATTTCCGCCGCTTCAGCTTTTGTTAAAAATTGCCAATAAACAGGAAACACCGAACCGCACGCCATGGTGGTTGCTTTTGTTGCGCCTTTTGATGGTAGCGATTGTTATTTTTGCCTTTGCCGACCCGATCTGGCGTCCGTCAACAACTGTTTTGAAAGGCAATGCCCCCCTTGTTGTTGTTATTGATAATGGCTGGTCATCGGTTCACGACTGGGAAAAACGCGTCAATGCTGCACTTGATCTTGTAAAACAGGCGGAAGCGGCAAAAAAGACAATCTACATTGCGGCGACTGCCGACAATGACAATCAGGATATCCGCCCTCTCAATAGCGAAGAATCAACAAAACGCATTTACACAATGCGCCCGCTCCCCTTACCCACCCACCGGTTATCTGTCATCAAGCGGCTTGAAGCCGCGCTTAAGGGTGAAAAAGCCGATATTGCCTATCTGTCGGACGGATTGCGCATGGTTGAAGATGGCGATGCGTTTCACAAACTTCTGGCCAATGCCGAAAGCAATATCTTGCTTTATGAGGAAAGCATTTCAAACCTTGTCGGTGTTACATCAGCCAAGAACGAAAGCGGATCATTGTCTGTCGACCTTGTGCGCGGAAAAGCGGATGGTGAAAAAATTCTCTCTCTTGGCGCCTTTGACCGTGAAGGGCGGATGATTGCAGACACAGAATCCCGTTTTGAAGACGGAGAAACCTCAACTGTTTCGGCTTTCAATTTACCGCTTGAAATGAAAAACGATATCGCTGCAATCAAGGTAAACGGCCAACAGGACGTTGCAAGCACATTCCTTTCCGATACAAGAAACCACGTCTATCGGGTGGGAATGGTTGCCCCTTCTTTAAATGAATTGACACAACCCTTGCTATCGCCGCTCTATTATGTCGATAAAGCCCTTCAGGGACATGTCGATATTGTTGCGGTCAATAGCGCCAGTTTCGACGAGGCTATAAATAAACTTACGCTCCAGCATCCCTCGACAATTATTCTGGGTGATGTTGTCAATATGCCCGAAGCGGCACAGCAAAAACTGAACCGATTTGTCGAAGACGGTGGCGCGCTTATCCGCTTTGCCGGTCAAAATCTTGCAAGCAACGATAATGAAGACATATTGCTGCCGGTAAAATTGCGCCATGGTGAGAGGCAATTGGGCGGGGTGATGTCTTGGGCAACACCACAAAAACTTGCGCCTTTGCCGAAAAAAGGCATTTTTGCCGATCTTGCCTATCCGGAGGATGTTACTGTTTCGCGGCAAATTCTCGCCGAACCAAGCCCCGAACTTTTTGATCATACATGGCTCAGTCTTGCCGACGGCACGCCTCTTGTTACCGCTCGCGCGCGCGGTAAAGGTATGTTGATTTTTATTCATACTTCAGCCGATCCGACATGGTCAACGCTGCCGCTTTCCGGCTTTTTTGTCGATATGATGCAGCGACTTACAGAAACCGGCGGTCATACCGGTGACGACAACAGTGCCAAGAAAAACGATGAAAATATCGCGCGTGAACCGTGGCAGGTGATTGATATAAACGGCGAACTTGTTCCCGCACCCTCGACAGTCTCTCCGCTTACTTTGAATGATAAAACGGAAGCTCTCCCCTCTTTCAACCATCCCCCCGGTTTTTATGGGCAGAAAGACAATCTCTATGCGGTTAATCTCCTTGATAAAGAAGACAGTTTCATGCCGCTTGAAACCGAAATTTTTGCTGGAAAAGTACGTTTGATGGACTATTCGGATGATGTTGAAAAACACCTGACCGGTCCGCTTTTGGCAATTGCTATTGCGCTTTTTGCACTTGATACGCTTGTCACGCTCGGTGCTTCGAGACTGTTTAGCCCGAAATCGGGCTTGCGCTTTAGCAAAGGCAAATTTCTTGTTCTTGCTCTTGCCGTAACAGTTCTTTTTGCGATCGGCCAAATGTTTGTTTCCAAACCGGTCTTTGCCGAAAAGCTTTCTGCCAATGATGCGGCCATGGTGCAATCGGCAGGCAAAACCCGCCTTGCTTACGTCATAACCGGCCTTGATGAAATTGACGACACAAGCAAAACCGGTCTTGAAGCGTTGAGCCAATTTCTCCAAACGCGTACCACAATTGATCCGGGGCCTGTTGCCGGTCTTGATCTTGATAAGGATGAGCTTGCCTTTTATCCACTCATCTATTGGCCGGTCGACGCAAATTCGCCAATGCCGACACAAAGAGCCGTCGACAAAATCAACACTTATATGCGTCAGGGCGGCACAGTTTTGTTTGACACCCATGACCAGATTGAAACCGGCATGGATTTGAGTGGTAAAACCACCGCCAATAACCAGCGCCTGCGCGATGTTCTCAATGGTCTCAACATTCCCGAACTCGAACAGGCCCCGCCCGACCATGTAATTTCGCGCTCGTTTTTCATTATGCCGGATTTTCCCGGTCGTTACAGGGGCTCGCCTTTGTGGATTCTATCATCGGCGCTCGGAGGCAACGACAAGCGCCCGATCCATGCAGGCGATGGCGTAAGCTCGATTCTTATCACCGCCAATGATTTTGCCGGTGCCTGGGCACATGATGGCAAAGGCGCATGGAAATACCCGCTTGTACCCGATGATGAAATGCAACGCGTCTGGGCTTTCCGCGGGGGGCTCAATATTGTTATGTATATTCTTACCGGAAACTACAAAGCCGATCAGGTGCACGTGCCGGCACTTCTTGAACGTTTGGGACAGGAAAAATCACAATGAACCAGTCACTTGCGTTTGAACCGTTTTTATCCTGGACATCAAGTCTCGCACTGATCGGCGTGGCATTTTTATTTGTCGTTGTGGCACTTGTTTTGCGTAAACGCGGTGCAATTTTGCGAACTCTTGCGCTTGCGGTTCTTGCACTTGCCCTCCTCAACCCTGTCATGGTCGAAGAACAAAGAGAGCCACTAACAAGCATTGTCGGCGTGGTGGTGGACAAGAGCCAGAGCCAGAATTTCGGCAACCGCACCAAAGATAGCGAAGAGGCACTCGAAGCATTAAAACAAGAATTTTCAAAACATCCGGAATTCGAACCGCGTTACATTGATACAAAAACCGTTTCCGACAATAGTAACGGTGGTGAAACAAGGTTGTTCACACCGTTAAACGAGGCAATTTCCGATGTACCACCTGCCCGTTATGCAGGCACAATCCTGATTACTGACGGACAAGTCCACGACATAGAGGCGGCAAATGCCAATACGTCGGGTGAAAAACCTGTCAACGCCCTTATTACCGGTGAACCCGACGAATATGACCGGCAGATCAGGTTTGTCGATCCGCCACGTTTCGGAATTACCAACAAACCGTTCAAAATCAGGTTTGAAATAGACGATAAAGGGAAGGTCCCCTCTTCCGCCGATAAGGCAATGGTGGAACTTAAAGTCAACGGCAATGTTGTTCTCCATCAAGCCCAAGAAACAAACAGGGAAATTGAAACCGAAATTACGCTCCCCCATGCCGGAAAGAACATTGTCGAAGTTTCAACATCTCCGCTTGAAGGCGAGCTCACCAATGTCAACAATGCGGCAGTTACAATTATTGACGGCGTGCGCGAAAATTTGCGCGTCCTCCTTGTCTCGGGGGAACCGCATAATGGCGAACGCACATGGCGCGACCTGTTAAAAAGCGACCCCAGTATCGACCTTGTGCATTTCACAATTTTGCGCCCGCCGGAAAAAGCCGACAACACGCCGCTAAGCCAACTTTCCCTGATTGTCTTTCCGACGACCGAACTTTTTGTCGACAAAATCAACGATTTTGATCTGGTAATTTTCGACCGTTACCAGCACTATAATGTATTGCCTTTGATCTATTACGACTATGTCGCCCAATATGTGAAAAATGGCGGTGCACTGCTGATGGCAACAGGGCCTGAATTTGCCGGCGAAAATTCTCTTGCCCGTACACCACTGTTGAGCGTTTTACCGGCATTGCCGAGCGGCGAGGTGATAGAAAAACCGTTTACTCCGGCCGTTACCAAAGCCGGAATGCGCCACCCTGTTACACGCGGTCTCACCGGCATAACGGCAAAAGACGAATCTTCCAAAACGCAGGATGCCATAAAGGGCAATTGGGGGCGCTGGTTACGCCAGCTTGCTGTCCAGGACACCTCGAAAAGCACTGTTGTCATGAATGGCGCGGATAACCGCCCGCTTATGTTGCTTTCCCATATGGGAAAGGGACGCGTTGGTATGTTGCTATCGGATGAAGGGTGGCTATGGGCACGCGGTTTTGAAGGTGGTGGCCCCTATGCTGCGCTTTATAGACGCATGGCCCATTGGTTGATGAAAGAACCGGAGCTTGAGGAAGAAGCGCTGACAGCATCGGGTGAAGAAAACCGCCTTACCATTCGCCGTCAGACCATGGCTGACAAACCGGAAATTGCAAAAGTCTATTTTCCCTCAGGAAAAACTGTCGACGTTACTTTGAATAAAGTCGAGCCGGGCGTATTTGAAGCAAACCTCGACACGGATGAAACCGGATTGTTCAAGGTTACCAATGGCGACAAGGAAGCTTTGACACATATTGGCCCGATCAACTCGCCCGAATATGCCGAATTGATTTCGACAGGCGAAAAGCTTTCACCCCTTGCCGAAACAACCGGTGGCGCAATCACGCGACTCCACCAGAAAGCGGGTGCCACAATCAAACTGCCCACCATCGACATTATAAAGGGTAAAAGCATTGAATCCGCAAATAAGCAAAACCGCATTTTGCTCAATGCGCCGACGGAAACGAGGCTTACCAACACATCTGCCTTCCCGCTTTTTAATGGTGTTCTGGCACTTGTCGCTTCGCTGCTTTTGCTCGCAAGTCTCTGGTATAGAGAAGGCCGCTAGGGGCTCATCCCACCCGCCTTCTCTCCTCAGCCTGATAAAACTTGAAACAATGATTTTTAAAACACACCCCATGGTCTTGAAGGCCAAGACAATTAAAAATTGCTCTTATGCTTTTTGAATAAGCACGCGTTATAGTTGCAAATAATGCCTTTTTCTAACGATCAAATGAAAGCAATATCTCTCGAAAATTTGCTCTTTTAATCAAGGTCAAAATAGTCGACACCAAGAAAACTTTTCTTGCAAGGTCATACAAAACGTAACTTAGGATTTCTTCGTGCCTTAAAAATATCAGCCTTTCCGCTTTGCCTGACTTTTATGACATACAAGACCTTTTACACCGGCAATTGTTCCATCAACGAGTTCAAGAGCCAATAAACGTTCAGGATTGACCGGACGAGGCATAACAAAATCGGCAGCCGACACTTTGGAAAAACCGAAACGGCGGTAATAGGGCTCATCCCCTACAAGCAGAATAAATGGCACACCCGCTTTTCTAGTCTGCTCTATTGTGTGGTTCATGAGCAGGCTTCCGAGCCCGAGACTTCTGAATTTCGGTGAAACAACAATTGGCCCCAGAAGATAGGCATCAATCTCTCCCACTGCAATCGGCGTCATGCGGATTGTTCCGACAAGTTTACTATTTATGAGTGCAATGAACGAAAGAGCCATGTCGTGCCCCCCTTCCTCACGAATAAGATGGGCAGCACGCGTAAAACGGGCAGGGCCGAAAGCCTCGCTATTCATAGTTTCGATAATGTCCTGATAATCCGGAGTCTCGGAAATGATCGTAATATCATTTCGAGACATCGGGGACGAGGATGAAACTGTGCAAACGTTTGAATGTTTTTCCATTTTTGTTACCGGCAAAAAAACGCGAACAAAATCAATAGGGCGAGAAGCAGAAATCAAAACTTGTTCATCGTCGTTGAACCGGAAAAAACATAAATTTCAACCTGTTTTTATGAAGCCCGTTCGGGCAGTTGTGTTATCGTCAGCTTCTTTGACGTCTTTTGAAAATTGACATCTTAAGCCCGATCCAATTGAAAGAAGTGAAGCAAAATATGCAACAATAAAATTATTGAAAGAGGAGAAAAAGTAAAAAAATTCGTTTTATTGTGGGTATTGCGTGTCGGTTCCCCGCTCGAACACAATGATATATTTTTAAACTGTCACATTTGTTCAAAGTTGGAACAGAAAAATTCTTTTAAAAACCGGTTTTATAACTTGGCGTTGATTCGACTTGGTTAATAATGACTTAAAATGAACCGCGGTTTTCGCCGTTGTTTTTCCACAGGTAGCGGTTTTTGTTGCAATAATGATACAGTGGGCCTTCAAACAAGGCGATAAAGCGGCAAAAAGGCGATTGTTTGATTCAAATCAATGGATATTTCGGCTTAAATGGTTTTGAAAGTAATCCAACTACTGATGTGAATAACGCACCACTTATTGATTTAGGAGACGTAAATATGAAGAAATTGATCGGTAGCAGTATCGTTGCGATCGCTGCAGCACTCAGCTTCTCAGGTTCAGCTTCGGCTGCCGATGTTCAGAGTGCCAAGCCTGTTGTTCAGGAAGCCCAAAGCCCATGGCAGATCCGCGTTCGCGCTCTTGGCGTTGTTCCGCGTGACAAAGGCCGTGTTCACCAGATCCCTGGCTCTGAAATGGATTTCTCGAGCACTGTCATTCCTGAACTCGACATCACCTACTATTTCACCAACAACATCGCTGCCGAATTGATTTTGGGCACAACCTATTCGTCAATCGATGGTAAAGGTTCGTTGCATGCAGCAGGTGCCGGCAAGCTTGGTAAAACATGGCTCTTGCCTCCGACACTTACTGTTCAATACCACTTCACAAACTTCGGCGCATTCAAGCCGTATGTTGGTGCCGGTGTTAACTACACAATCTTCTACAATCAGGACGCTGACCACAACTCCGCTGGCGTTGGTTTGAAAGACCTCGACATCGACAATACATGGGGTGGCGCTCTTCAAGTTGGTTTCGACTACATGCTCGACCAACACTGGGGCTTCAACTTTGATGTCAAGAAACTCTACCTCCGTCCGGATTTCGATGCCAAGCTGAACAATGCAACTTCTGCCGCTTTGGGTATGGATGAGCACATCAGCGGTAAAGCAAAGCTTGATCCGTGGCTGATCGGCGCTGGTGTAACCTATCGCTTCTAATAAAGGCGGGGGCTTGAAAAAGTAAATTGAGGGGGCTTGGTTTACTTTTCACAAAAAAAGGACGCTTTTTAGCGTCCTTTTTTGTTACTTGAACCTTTGGTGCCCGAGCCTTTTGTTGCTTGTTCGATTATTGCCCTTTCGATTTTCGCCTGTTCTGGCGTTGTCTGTTCTCTAGTGTTGTCTGATCTTTTTTTGTTACCTTTTGAATGCCTAATCAGCCTTGAGCGGGATTAGAGGTGAATCACATTCCGGTTTTAGCCAATTGCTTTTTCCATCTCGATAAAGCAGCTTTTATCCGTGTAGAATGGCGACACTATATGGCATAAATTTACGCACTCTTCTCCGATAGGTTGCCCCTTTATCTGCTCCGTCATGTGCATTGATAATCGGAAAGCGAAGCGTTACTTGGTGTAAAAGCAACGTTTAGGCTCCTATTTTCCTTCGCTACCCCGCTTGGCGTCGGTTGTTGCCCAACGTTCCCCTCTTCCTGATAAACCTTGCCGTTTCATGTTATAAGTCGCCTCTATCTTTGTTTGGTCGGCTGTGTCGCGATGCTCGATCCGCAGATTGAATAGGAAGATTGCTTCATTTCCTGAAGTCCAGTCGGTCATTGACCTCATCAACCGACTAAAGCTGATTTTAACCACTTATCTTCTTGTGTCAGGCACAGAATGATGACCTTGCTTTATGGTCGCGAATGCATGTATTTGCATAAAAGCGTGCTCCAATGCGCTTTATCCGGTGCTTGCAAAAACACTTGGGCACCCCCCTTCGCTTGGGCGTGCCCCTTGTGCCTCTTCGCTTGGGTCAAGTTTTCAGGAAAATGCTTGAGCCAGTTTTGGCAACCCGTTTTGTTTTGTAGGATATGTTTCCCACCCATTGCTTTCACCGGTTTACCCTTCACCTTTGATTGTTTCATCCATCCGAATGGTATCGTGATTTCTTGACAGTCGAAAAACTTGGCTCTTTTTTGGTATTTTTCCCGTTTTTTTACAAAACTTTACAATAAATTTGCCATTTTTCCCTTCCTATCCTTTTGTTTTTCAAGCTCTTTTGTTTTTTTGTTGCCTATTTTTATTGTCTCGCTATGTTCTGTGGGATGTTTCAGTTGGCTCATATATCCGACATTCATTTGTCGCCGCTACCTACCCCTCGTCTCTACGAGCTCATGGGCAAGCGTTTAACCGGTTATATAAACTGGAAGAAAAACCGCACCGGTGAAATGGGAAGGCAAACGCTTGATGCTTTGATGGAAAGTCTCAAACAGAAGCAAGCCGACCATCTTGTTATTTCGGGTGATCTTGTCAATCTTTCTTTGCCACGGGAATTTGCTGCGGCAACAGATTGGCTTGTAGCGCAAGGTCCTGCAAGCGATATCTCGCTTACATTCGGCAATCACGATGCCTATGTCGGGGGTGCATTCAAAAAAGCTTGCAAAACTTTCCGCCCCTGGATTACGAGCGAAGAAGCGCATGCTTGGAATGCTGTTTTTCCCTATATGCGCATTCGCGGTCAAGTTGCCATTATTGCTGTTTCTTCGGCAATCGCCACGCCACCTTTTTTTGCTACCGGCCGTTTCGACAGCGCGCAAGCCTATCATCTGTCCGACCTTTTACGCGAAGCCAAGGAACGCAATCTTTTCAGATTGGTGATGATTCATCATCCGCCATACAAGAATGCAACCTATTGGTATAAAAAATTATGGGGTATTGAACGTTTCCAGCGCGTCATCAAGCAACATGGTGCCGAGCTTATTCTTCACGGTCATACCCATGTTCCGTCTCTTGAACATATAGATGGTAAAGACCGTGATGTGCCGGTGGTTGGCGTTGCTTCTGCCTCGCAAGCTTTCGGAGGCAAAAAGCCACCAGCAAATTACAACTGGTTTACGATCGACGGTGACTGCGAGAGTTGGCATTGCGGGCTTGAGCGTTATACGGTGGTAAACAGCGAAAACGAAATCAACTGCACTGAAAATATCCCGCTTTTTTAAAGCGAAGGTAAAAATATCAGCGTTTCATTTTTCTGCTAAGCGCTTCTCCGAAAGACATGAATTATAAGGTTTGTTGACATAAAAAATCGGGCTTGGTGTTTCCCACCTCACCCGATTTTTAAATTTTCAACAATTCGCGTTGAAGGTTTTTTAAAAATCTTCAACTTTGTTAAAAGGCTCAGCGTTCCAACCGGTTTACTGCCGAAACAATGGCATCAAGCGATGCGGTTGCGATGTTTTCATCAATGGCAACACCGAAGATTTTGCCTTCCGGATAGGCTATTTCCATATAGCAAATGGCTTTGGCATCCGAACCACGTTGCAATGAATGTTCCGAATAATCGACAACCGAAAGTTTTTCGTTCAGATATTTGGAAAAAGCGTCGATAAAGCCATCAACCAGACCGGTACCCGTTCCTTTAATGGTTTGTTCTTTTCCATGATCGGTAATCGTTGCCGTCACATTAATGCGTCCTTTTTCCTTCGGATCTGCTTTGGTTTTATAGTCGACAAAGCCGAAGCGCCCATTATTCTGTTTGACATAAGTTTTGACAAACTCGTCATAAATCCGCTTGGAAGGCAGTTCCTTACCTTCTTTATCGGTGATGTGCTGGATGACATCACGAAATTCGATTTGCAAGGCGCGTGGCAGATTAAGACCGTAATCGGATTGCAGAATATAGGCGATGCCACCTTTACCCGACTGCGAATTGATGCGGATAATGGCTTCATAACTTCTGCCGACATCTTGCGGATCAATCGGCAGATAAGGCACTTCCCACAAAGTCTTGTTCGACTTTTTCATTGCCTTCATGCCTTTATTGATCGCATCCTGATGCGAACCCGAAAAAGCGGTATAAACCAATTCACCGACATAGGGGTGGCGTTCCGGAATTTTGAGCTGGTTGCAATATTCGTAAACTTCCTTGATCTTTTCTATATTCGAGCAATCAAGTTCAGGGTCGACACCTTGCGTAAACATATTCAACGCAAGAGCGACAACATCAACATTACCTGTGCGTTCACCATTGCCGAACAGTGTGCCTTCCACGCGGTCGGCACCGGCAAGCAGGCCCAATTCGGTGGCCGCAATGCCACAACCGCGGTCATTATGCGGGTGCAAGGAAATCAGAACACTGTCACGGCGATCAATATTGCGCCCCATCCATTCGATCTCGTCGGCATAGATATTGGGAGTGGACATTTCCACTGTCGAAGGCAGGTTCAAAATCATTTTGTTGTCAGGCGTCGGATTGACAATTTCGATCACTGCATTCGAAATTTCCAGCGCAACTTCGAGTTCGGTACCGGTGAAACTTTCCGGCGAATATTCAAAACGGTAATGTTTGCCGGCTTTTGAAGCCATATCCATGACCATTTTTGCCGCATCGGTTGCTATTTTCTTGATACCGGCAACATCTTTGCCAAACACCACCCTCCGCTGTAATTCGCTTGTCGAATTATAAAAATGCACAATAGGATGATTGGCGCCCTCCAATGCTTCGAATGTACGGGTAATCAATTCCGGACGACATTGCACCAGCACCTGCAAACTTACATTTTCCGGAACATTGCCTTGTTCGATACACCAGCGCGCAAAGTCGAAATCGGTTTGCGAGGCTGATGGAAAACCTATCTCGATTTCCGGAAAGCCCATTTCAAGAAGCATGCGGAACATACGCTCCTTGCGGTCCTGCCCCATCGGGTCAATCAAAGCCTGATTGCCATCGCGCAGATCCACCGAACACCAGATTGGTGCCTTTTCAATACGCTTGTCAGGCCACGTGCGGTCTTTCAATGAAACTTGCGGGTAAGGTTGATATTTTTGCGATGCTGTCGGCATGCCTTTTTGTGAAAATTCTGGTGAAATACTCATGGTTTATGCTCGTCTGAAATACCGGTTACCGGTTGATATTTTAAAATGATGATTGTTGAAGAGGAGCATTTACGCCGGCGGGAAACGACCGCCGGGCGCCCCTCACCGGCCCCGGCAGTCGCTCATAAGCCCGAGAAGAAGCAAGTTTGATGGCAAAGCACAAAAGCCCGCATCCGTGACGCGGCAAAAATCAAACAGCTTTTGTGAATCAAACTTTTCCATGGTCGAAAATATGACATAGCTTTTTTTCAAGCGCAACCCGTTTTATAAAACACGCACATGCTCTTCATCAAGAGCCTTGGTAACCCTTGTCTTAAAAGGTTCGTTACCCTTGTCAGGATGGCAAGATTTTGGCAATCAAGGTTCGTATTCATAAGCGTGGCGCTAGACGACAGTCATGCCGACGCTGGTTCAAAGCCCTGATAACCTTTATTACCCTTATCCGGATGATTACACTTTTCTTGATATCCCGCTTGTGGCAATCAAGGCTTTGTCGGCTCTTATTGAAAAGTTGTGCCCACGCGGCTTCAAAGACGAGCAATTGACCTTATTGAATAGCCTCGTCCCCCTTCCTTTAAGGCTCGAAAAGCCTTGTGACCGATCAAAGTTTCAAGCGGTGGCGCAGCAGGTTTATAAGCAGAGCTGTTTTCATGTCGTTGATCTGTCCTTTGTCGTTAAGCTTTATTGCCTCTTCAACGGACATTTCGACAATTTCGAGATTTTCGCCTTCCTGAACAAGCCCGCCGCCAGCAAAATGGTGATCCTGCGGGCGGTAACGCGCAAGGTAAAGCCAAAGCTGTTCGGTTGAAAACCCCGGAGTTGTAAAGCCTTTGAAAACAAGTTCGAGATTGTGGATTTGGTAGCCTAATTCCTCTTTTGCCTCGCGCAGCATGGTGTCATCGGCCGACTCGTCTTTTTCAATGTGACCGGCGCAGGCTTCCAGAACATACATGGCACCTGTTGCAAGGAAGACAGGCGCACGAAACTGCTTGACAAAAAGCACAGTTTTTCTTTCCGCGTCATAGGGCAGAACCGCAGCGCCATTACGATTATGATAGGTTTCGCGCTTTAGCGTTTTCCACGTGCCATCCGCATCCTGCTGCTCATAGGAAACGGCTGTCAGTTTTGTCCAATGATCGGACAAAACAGTTTCTTTCAAATTTCTGATTTTTAACATAATGCTCCTCATGCAATGGGAACGGCAGTCGTCCCCTTTGGCAGTTTTGCCTCCTCTTCCGGCTCGATGTGAATAACGATACGTGCGTTTTCGACTTCTTTTTTAAGAGCATCTTCGATTCTGTTGCATATATCGTGGGCATCTCCCACCGTCATTTTGGAAGGAACCACCAGATGAAATTCTATAAAGGTGACCTGACCGGCCACACGTGTGCGCAAATCATGCGCTTCGATGGCACCGGCCGCATGGCTTGAAATAGTGTCTCTGATGCGCATCGTCTCTTCAAGCTCGACGCCGACATCCATCAGCCCTTGTACCGAATTGTTGATGACTTTCCACCCTTGCCAGAGAATATTCAAGGCCACAATAATGGCAAGCACCGGATCAAGAATGGCCCACCCTGTCAGAATCGCCGCAAGAAGGCCTGCAAGCACGCCGAAAGAAGTAAAAACATCGGTCATCAAATGCATACCGTCGGCTTTCAATGCCGGAGAATGCGAAATCTTACCCTGCTTTATCAGAATAAAAGCCCAGATTGCATTGATGGCACTCGCTGCAAGGTTGATCGCCAGCCCATATCCGGGTTGTTCCGGCAAATGGCTGGACGTCAGTAAAGGCCATGATTCACGCAAGATCATGATGGCCGCGACAAAAATCATCGCACCTTCAAGAATTGCCGAAAAATATTCTGCCTTGGTGTGGCCGAACGGGTGATCATTATCGGCCGGTTTCATGCTGATGATAATAGCGATGTAAGCGGCGATTGCCGCAATGACATTGACAATCGATTCCAGTGCATCCGAATAGAGAGCTACAGAACCGGTTACATAATACGCGAAATATTTGAGTGCAAAAACAACAATGGCAACAGGGATAGACCATATTGCCAATTGTTTCAGCCTTGAATCCGCATCTGTCATCGCCATGCTTTCCTGACCAATTTTGAAACGACATTTTCAATGATTGCCATACCGACATTGCCACCAAGACTCATGATTGATTCAGGATGGAACTGGACAGCCGCAATCGGCAGGCTTTTGTGTTCGATTGCCATAATAACACCATCAGCGGTTTCTGCTGTCACATCGAATTCGGCAGGCAAACGGCTCGGGTCGGCAAAAATCGAATGATAGCGTCCAACCGTTATTTCTTTTGGCATATCCTTGAACAACAAGCTTTTGCCAATGATATGGATGCGCGAGGGTTTGCCATGCATCGGTTTATCAAGAACACGAAGGCTTCCACCGAACGCTTCTGTCAAAGCTTGCAGTCCCAGACAAACTCCGAAAATCGGAATTTTACGCGCCCTTGCTTTATTGATTGTGTCTTCGCAGTGGAAATCTTTTGGCGTTCCCGGTCCCGGTGACAAAACAACGAGATCGGGATTGACCGTTTCAAACACTTTGTCATCGACAGGGCTTCTCACCGTTGTCACTTTCGCGCCTGTCTCGCGGAAATAATTGGCAAGCGTATGCACAAATGAATCCTCATGGTCGACAAGCAGAATATTGACACCAGTACCTGGCTTTTCTTTTTCCTGCCTTACGGCTTTCGGTAACGGTTTGGCGCTGTCACGAATAGCAGCAATCATGGCAGACGCTTTCAATTCTGTCTCTTTTTCTTCGTCTTCCGGATTGGAATCGTAAAGTAAAGTTGCGCCTGCTCTTACCGATGCCACGCCATCCTTGATGCGCACAGTGCGAAGTGTTAGCCCCGTATTCATGTCGCCATTAAAGAAGATCATACCGATAGCGCCGGCATACCATGCGCGCGCACTTTTTTCATGATTTTCGATAAAACGCATTGCCCACAATTTCGGTGCACCGGTCACAGTCACTGCCCATGCATGCGACAGAAAAGCATCGAATGCATCAAGGCCATTCCGCAAGCGTCCCTCAATATGATCAACCGTGTGAATAAGGCGCGAATACATTTCAATTTGCCGACGCCCGATGACCCTGACCGAGCCCGGTTCACAGACCCGGCTTTTATCATTGCGGTCAACATCCGAGCACATAGTCAATTCCGATTCATCCTTTTTGGAATTGAGCAATGTCAAAATTTGCTCGGAATCGGCAATGGCATCCTGCCCGCGTTTGATTGTTCCGGAAATCGGGCAGGTTTCAACCCGCCTTCCGGTCACGCGAACATACATTTCAGGCGAAGCACCGACGAGATATTCTTCCTGCCCCAGATTGATAAAAAACGAATAGGGCGAAGGATTGGTGAGTTTCAGCCTTTTGCTGATTGCCGAAGGACTTGCCGGACATGGCTCGTAAAATGTCTGCCCCGGTACCACTTCAAAAAGATCGCCGCGCTTGAAACTTTCCTTGGCTTCTCTGACCAAAGCGGCATATTCGCCCTTTTTGTGATCGCCTTTTTGCGGAATGGTGTTTGCCGCTTTGAATGGTTGTTCAACAGTTTTGCGGCTTAAACCTGCAGTCGACATATCGGAAAAAGAAAAATCGTAATTCTCTATCCATGCGCGCGCCGAATAATGGTCAACAATGAGAATGGAATCAGGCAGGTAAAGCACCAGATCGCGCTGATCTTCAGGCCGTTTGATTTTAAATTCGATGGGTTCGAACTGGAACGCAAGGTCATAACCGAAGGCTCCGTAAAGCCCGAGGCTCTGATCTTCCGTTGAATGAAAAATATCGCAAATTGCCCGCAAAAGAGAAAAAACCGACGGCATACGGGAACGTTCTTCCTCGTTGAAGACGCGCCCCGATTTTTTGACCGTAAGTGTCAATTTGTTGCCAGTGCGTTCGGTTGCTTCCACCGCGTCAAGAATCTCGAGGCGCGGCTCGATCATATCAAGAATGACTTTGCCGCGCTCGTTCAGCGCCTCGATTTTCATAACCCGCCCGCGCGACGTAATAGCAATTGGTGGGTCGATAATGCCCGAATCCCACCGCGTATAGCGCCCCGGATATTCATAGTTTGAAGAAAAAATGGCCCCGCGGCGGCTATCAAGTGCTTCAACCATTTTGTCGATTGCACCCTCATAGGCAATATCCTTGCACGAACGGCGAACCTTTATGTCCCCTTTCGTGAGATATTCAAAAGTTTTTCCACCAACCATGTTTTTATCCATTTTTAAACTCCGCTCTGTTTTTAAGGTCACCACCGGAACGGAGTATATAAAAAAGGCCGCCCGGTTTTTCCGTCGCGACCTCGTCTTGAATTTTACGCACAAGCAATCAGGGCCGCTAGAAGCAACCCCACCACCAGATCATGAATGTGCGTTTATTGTTCATAAGAATTCTTTTAACCTGTCCGTCATATCAAGGCAACAGAAAACATTATGATGAAAAACGCTTATTCTTTTCTGCAACCGAAACGGGCATGGCAATTTTCGTGGTGCTCCAACCTATTTGTCATAAATGAAACGAAAAACCGGACTGTTTTTTCCAAAACCGCATAACCCGACGACTTGCTTTGATACGTCCTTGACTTACCCGACAAACACATCAAACACCACTTTCCGAACTACCCTCGTTGTTTTATGCCCCTTATTATATTCAAATAGAGTTTTAGTAAATAAAAATTCTTACTTCGATTTTTTGGTAAAAATAATTCTTAAAAAAAATTTTAATGTTTAACGACGACTTTTATTGAGCTGAGCATCCAATCTTGAAATTTTTATGGATTTATCAAGACTATAAAAATTCGATTCGTTTTTATGATTCCACTAAAACACTTGAAAAGCGTAAATTCTGAAGTTTTCAAAACTTGGATATACTCGATATCAGAACAATAGATCAAATTGTTTAAAATATTGAAAGATAAAGAAAAGTCCGGGCATTGGGAACCCGGACTTTTCTCCCCCTCTTAAGAAAGGGGGCACAGGTGTAGGAAATAGCGGGGGACCTAGACACCTGTCGCCTGCACTGCAAGAACCGAAGTTCTGTTGTGCGGCAACCACGAATATAGGTGAGGGTTTATAATAGTCAACAAAATTCTACAACCTTAGGTTTTAGATTTTTAGGCTGTCGCCCCAATCCGAACGCCGCATCACAGAATAATTTTTTTTGTCTTTGCGCGTGGAAGTGACGGCTTCCTTTTGCCCCGCAGGGGTGCAAAGGTAGCAGCTTATTTTGCCGCTCGAGCGTAGCGGACGCGAAAGGATGCGACAATATTGCACATCTGGCTTTTCATGAGCGCAAGCAAGATAACAGAATTTTTCGTCTTCAAACGGAACAATCGCCTGTTTGGCAAGCCGGTGGGTGCGCGAGCGTTCGACTCTTACCGAAAAATGGCACCAGTCAGGAGGCACGACCGGACAAGCCAATTCATGCGGGCAAGGTGCAACAATATGGGCGCCTTTTTCAATTAGCCTGTCACGTTGGCGGATCAATCTTTGAAAACCGGCAGGCGTACCCGGTTCAACGAGGAAAAGTATGTCTCCGGTCTTGTTCCATAGGCCATCAACAAGGCGGTCCTGTATTTTTTCAGAAAGTTCATCCAGCACGTAACTTGCTGTGACAAGATCCGCTTTGCCGAAATCTTCAAAATAAGCAGAAGAAATATCCATATTCTGCCAATCTGTTGTCACCTGTTTTTTCTCGGACGGGTTGCTATCGTCATGGGCAAGGGTCGCTGAAAACAGTTTTTTACCGATAGCGATAATATCATTGCTTTGTTCAATGAGCGTTGCATTTTCAAGTGCAGGAAAAAGTCTTGTAGCCGCAAAAACTGCTGTTCCCGGACCGGCACCGACATCAAGCTGGCTTGATGGTGAAAAGGATGGAACAATATCCCGAACTTGTTGGAGTGCTGAAAACACGGCGGCATAAGTTGCCGGAAAACGCGCAGCAACATAACCGAGAGCCGCATTTTTGTTACCAATATGCATTTTCCCGTCGCGCACTTCATCGCGGTAACGTTTGGTAAGACGGCTTGAAGCTTTTTCGAGGTCGGCCGTATTTGTCGTTTGAAAAATTTCGTCGAGCGCACTTTTTAATTGAGCAGGAAGTTGCATGGCAGGATTCCATTATACAAGGCTTTTCTTGTGAACCTTATTTCATTCTTTGTTGAAATAGTCTAACCCCGTCCTTAAGCTGGATGATGTGTAATCATGGAGTAGCCCGAAACTTTGTCAGGCATTTTAAAAAACATAGCGATTTTTTTCTTAAGCCTGTTTCTCACAATAGAGGCAGGAATTGCTCCTTCGCATGCAGCAGAACCGCAAGCTTGTAAAACGGTCCGTTTTGCCGATACCGGATGGACCGACATTTCCATTACAACAGCCATAGCAACCACGCTTCTTGAAGCGTTGGGTTATGAAACAGAAACGCGCATTTTATCGGTTCCGGTTACCTATGCCTCGCTTTCCAATGGCGATATCGACGTTTTTCTCGGCTATTGGAATCCTTCCATGACACCGGATTTTACCCCCTATCGGGATGACGGCAGTGTCGAACTTTTAGGCTATAATCTTGAAGGCGCCAAATATACCTTGGCTGTGCCACAATTTGCCTATGAGAAAGGCTTGAAAACTTTTGAGGATATCAAGAAGTTCGGGCCCGAGCTTGGTTACGCCATTTATGGTGTTGAACCCGGAAATGATGGTAACAGGCTTATCCTGTCGCTCCTTGATGACAAAGATTTAGGGCTTAAAGATTTCCACATTGTCGAAACCTCCGAACAGGCTATGCTTGCCGAAGTAGAGGCGCGTATTCACGAAAACCGGCCAATCGTATTTTTGGGCTGGGAACCGCACCCGATGAATTTGCGCTTCAAAATGGCCTATCTTTCCGGTGGTGACAAATATTTCGGGAAAAATTTCGGCAATGCCAAAGTTGGCACCAATATCCGCCGCAATTACAGTCGGGAATGCCCGAATGTAACGCGCTTTCTTGGCAATCTTGCTTTCGATGTCGACATGGAAAACCGGTTGATGGATAATGTTCTTGACCGTGGTGAAGATCCTGAACACGCTGCCCGTTCATGGCTTTCAGCCAATAGGGAGAAAGTTGCAACCTGGCTTTCGGGTGTTACCGCTTTTAACGGAGGCAATGCAGGCGAAGCTGTCGACAATGCATTAAAACTACAAAACGAGAACACGGGTTTTTCCTATAAAATTCCTATCGGAAAAGGCGCAAATACAATCGTCGAATTTTTGAAAGAGCATGGCGGGCTCTTTTTTACGGCTGTCCGTTTGGGGCTGGATAGCCTTCTTAAAGGAACACTGGCGCTGTTACTATGGCCAAATCCTTTGTTGCTCATCGGTTTTTTATGCGTTCTTGCTTTTGCCATCCAGAGAAACTGGCGCGTCGTGGTGCTCACAGCACTAGGCTTTCTTTTCGTCATCAATCAGGGTTATTGGATTGATACGATGGAAACAATAACCTTGTTGTTCTGGTCGTGCATTCTTTGCATGGGAATAGGTGTTCCCGTTGGCATTGCCTGTGCCCACCGACCAAAAATCTATCGTGTAATCGAGCCGATTCTCGACCTCATGCAAACATTGCCGACCTTTGTCTATCTGATACCGGCGATCATTTTCTTCCGTATCGGCATGGTACCGGGGTTGATTGCAACGATTATCTTTGTGCTTCCCGCCCCTATAAGATTAACCCAACAGGGTATCGTTTCGACGCCGAAAGCGCTGATCGAGGCAGGCAAGGCATTCGGCTCCAACCGGCGGCAGATATTGTGGAAAATCGAATTTCCCCACGCTATGCCGGAAATACGTGCGGGCATGACACAAACCATTATGCTATCGCTTTCCATGGTGGTTATTGCAGCAACTGTTGGCGGCAACGGACTTGGCGTAAAAGTTTACCGTGCGCTCCAACAACATGATGCTGCCATGGGCTTTGAAGCGGGCTGCGTCATTGTGGTGGTGGCCATTGTCCTTGACCGCCTGTTCCGTCCGGGAAAGGCACGCTAATGGCCAGAGTGATTATCGATCATGTGAGTGTGGTTTTTGGCAATCGGCGCAAGCAGGCGCTTGAGCTTGCTGCTCAGGGGGCATCACGGGCAGAAATCAAGGATTTAACCAATACGGTGCTTGGTGTCCATGAATGTTCACTCGACATTGCCGAGGGTGAAACGCTGGTTTTAATGGGATTGTCCGGTTCGGGAAAATCGACTTTGCTGCGCACCATCAACCGTTTGATAAAGCCGGTTGAAGGCAATATTTATGTTGGTGATGTCGGAAACGAAATCAACGTTACCACCGCTTCCAGCGAAGAATTGCGTTATGTGCGCACCCGCCTTGTTTCCATGGTGTTCCAGCAATTTGGCCTCTTTCCTTGGCGTACAGTTGCCGATAATATCGGTTTTGGCCTCGAAGTGGCGGGAGTACCAAAGAAGCAACGTCAGGCCATTATTGCCGAACAGCTTGATCTTGTCGGACTGAATGAATGGGCAAACCGCATGGTGACCGAGCTTTCCGGCGGTATGCAACAAAGAATCGGCCTTGCCCGTGCTTTCGCAACCGGTGCACCGGTGCTGTTGATGGACGAGCCGTTTTCCGCCCTTGACCCGCTTATTCGCAACCATCTACAGGACGAGCTTCTGGAACTGCAAAAGCGGCTCAATAAAACCTTGGTATTTGTGAGCCATGACCTTGATGAAGCCATCAAAATGGGCAACCGCATTGCTATTATGGAAGACGGGCGAATCTTACAATGCGGCACAGCGCAGGAAATTGTGCTCACGCCAGCCAATGAACATGTGGCCAACTTTGTGCGCCACATCAATCCTTTAAGCTTCTTGACGGCAAGACAGGTTATGCGCCCCTATAATTATGAAAATAGCGATATTTCTGTTGCAGCCATGGCAAAACCTGATACCAGTTTACCTGATCTCATCAGTGCTTGCGACCGCAAAAACGGCGCCATAGGCGTTGCCGAAAACGGACGTGTCATCGGTGTGATAACCGGGGAAGACATTATCCACCATCTGGCAGAACACCAGAAACGGTGATAGGTGTGTTTTATGAGTTTGGATATTACGACAATCAGCGATGTTGATGACCCGCGGCTGCTCCCTTATCGGGATATTCGCGAACGGGATCTGGTCGGCCGCGAACATCATTTTATCGCCGAAGGCAAGGTTGTGCTTTCGGTGCTTTTGCGTTCGGACCGTTTTCAGGCTCAATCACTGCTTGTTGCCGCAGCCAAGCTTTTGGGGTTAATGCCGGTATTGGAAGCAACAAAGCCCACCTGCCCGATCTATTGTGTACCGCAAAAGATTATGGACGATATTGCAGGCTTCAATGTGCACCGCGGAATTCTTGGCATCGGAGAACGGATAAGCACCCCGACACTTGATGAATTTCTGGCAAGTTTACCGGAAAAAGCATTGGTTCCGGTTTTATGCGGCATTTCCAACCATGATAATATGGGCTCGATCTTCCGCAATGCTGCGGCTTTTGCGGCCGACGGTATTATCATTGATAAAACAAGTTGTGATCCGCTTTATCGCAAAGCCATTCGCGTGTCGGTGGGGGCGGCACTGAAAGTGCCCTATACTCAAGGTGAGGATATCAAGCATATTCTGGATGCGCTCGAAAAAGCCGATTTCCGGATCTACTCGCTTTCGCCATCAGCACCGAACTATTTGAAAGATGCGGAAGTGGCAAAAAGAACTGCTCTCGTTTTCGGAACAGAAGGTGAAGGCCTTCCTGAATTCGTGCTTAAAGATACCGAGACCTTACGCATTCCCATTGCATATGATTTCGACAGCCTGAACGTTGCTACAGCAACAGGATTGGCACTTGAACATTTTGCCGACTTTGACAAACTGAATTGAGAGCTTCGGGAAAATATTGTTTTTCTACTCCTGAAACGCAATTGTTCTTCATCAAAAGATAAAAAGCAGCTTCGACTATTTTTTTCGGCAACAACGGCTGAAAAATAAAAATAACCCGAAACATTCAGGCAAAATCACGAGAGACAGCCAAGGCTTTCTTCAGACACAACCGACGAGGTTTTCTCGAACATAGCCAATAGGGTTTTCTCTTGAACACAAGCCGGACGGGCTAAGCTGAACAAAGTCCACAAGCCATTCGTAAGCACAAGCAACAAGACCTTTCTTGAAAACTTTCGTCAAACCTTCCTCAGACACAGCCGGTAAGATTTTCCTGAACAACGCCACACGGTTTTCCGTAAACACCGATAACAAAGTTTATTCGGACACGGCGGGCTTTCTTCCTATACAATCGACTATGCTTTCTTGATAAGAGTCGGGAAGGCTCGCATCAATACATCTTGGTGAAAACTTGCATTGTGAAAAGCAGATATGTTTCGCTATGACAAATGCAAAGAGCCTTAAGCCTGGAGATGCAAAAATATTGCCGTGGGCAAATGGTTTTGCCAGCGGTTTTTTATCTGTTATTTTGAAACGCCTTGAGTTATCAGGCTGCGGTGTTTTCACGTGTTTGATTGAGCAGGTTTTTAAGCATTGCCTCGGCACGTGCATCCCGTTCGGAACGGGTGATAAAGCCGCCACCAAGAACCCGTGCGTCATTGCTGTCATTATCATAAAGAACACAAGCTTGTCCGGGGGCAACGCCGGTTTCGCCTTCCAGCAGTTCAACCGTCAACACACCGTCTTCGACTTTCAAAATTGCTGGACGTGGCGGGCGTGTGGAGCGTACTTTTGCAGCAACAACGATACCATCCTTCGGAAATTCGTCGATATTTTCGTCGCCCAGCCAATTGGTATCACGCAAAAACAATTTGCGGGTTTCAAGTGCTTCTCTCGGGCCGACAATGACGCGCGCATTTTCCGCATCAAGATAGACAACATAGAGGGCTTCGCCGGTTGCAATACCGATGCCCCGCCTCTGGCCAATGGTAAAATTGACAATTCCTTCATGGCGACCAAGAATGCGCCCGTCAATATGGACAATATCACCCGGATTGGCAGCTTCGGGACGCAATTTGGCAATCACATCCGAGTAACGCCCCTGAGGAACAAAGCAAATATCCTGACTGTCATGCTTGGAAGCAACAGACAAACCCATTTCGGCGGCAATTTCACGAACATGGGGTTTTGCAAGATTGCCAAGCGGAAAACGCAGATAATCAATCTGCTCCTGCGTTGTGGCAAAAAGGAAATAGCTCTGGTCACGATTGGCATCAACAGGCCGGTATAATGCACGGTGTGCACCATTCGGACGGCTTCTTATATAGTGACCTGTTGCCAATGCATCAGCACCGAGATTTTTCGCCGTTACAAGAAGATCGGCAAACTTCACTGTCTGGTTGCAGGCAACACAGGGAATCGGTGTTTCACCATGGGCATAGCTATCGGCAAAGGGATTGATGACGGCTTCACGGAAACGGGCCTCATAATCCAACACATAATGGGGAATACCCAAAGTTTCCGAAACACGGCGCGCATCCTCGATATCCTGACCGGCACAGCAAGAGCCAACGCGATGGGTTGCCGCACCATGATCGTAAAGTTGAAGGGTGACGCCGACCACATCATAGCCTTCTTTTTTCAACAATCCTGCAACAACGGACGAATCGACACCACCCGACATGGCAACGACCACGCGTGTGTCTTCAGGACGTTTTGGAAGATCAAGACTGTTGAGAGACATAAGCTTACCTTCTAACCCATTGGCGGCTTGTTGAAATTATATTGTGTTTTGAAACGCACAACACAACCGCCGCTTCGAAAAAGAAACTCTAAAACGGGGCAATTTATGAAAACCCGTTTTCTCCAGTTTATAAAAAAACAAAAAAAAATAAAGTAGCGTTTTGTGTTCAAGTTTGTTTGATTACCGCATTTTTTAGTTAACCTACTGATATTTATCAATTTTAAATAAAAAACACAATTTCGCGCCTCGCTATTTGTTAAATTTCCGTTTCCACCTGTTTAGCTCTTTTTTAAAGCTCGGCGTTTATTGTCGCTTCAGGTCCTTGAATAAGAGTAGAGAGTACAATGACCGAGTTAGTAAGAACACGAGTAAAATACGTTATTGGCCCAGATGGGAGTCCGCTTACGATCACCGACCTGCCGCCAAGCAATACAAGGCGCTGGGTTATCCGTCGCAAAGCCGAAGTTGTTGCCGCTGTCAGAGGTGGCCTGCTGAGTTTGGATGAAGCTTGCCAACGTTATACTTTGACGGTGGAAGAGTTTTTATCCTGGCAATGCTCGATTGATGAACATGGTCTTGCGGGCTTACGCACAACGCGTATTCAGCAATACCGGCATTGATATGCTTGACCCTTCTTGCCTTGAAATATCAATAAGACAACCGTTTCTTTCATTTTAAGAAACGGTTGTTTTATATTAAGGCGAATTCAAGAATGCGGGATAAAAATTTTTCCTGAAAATGAACACATGCGGAAAAGCGGTTTCAAGTTCCAAACCTTGTTTTAAGACTCGCTACCACATTTTAAAAAACGCTTTTTGCAAGACGCAATTCTGAAGAAAATTACACGCCTTGTAAAATTCAATTGTTGCAGCACTGAAATCGCCTGTTTTTCCGACTTTTTAAAAATTTAACTCTTCTTTTGTTTTTACAGTTTCTTTTCGTTCTTAACTTTTAGAATTCGGATATCATTCCCTGCCTGCTTGATGACTCTTTGTCATTATTGCGGTCATTATTGCGCAAGTTTTCTCTGCCGGCTTTGGAACCAAAGAAAAGACCATTCTGGCAGATTGCAGTTCTTCACTTTTTTTAAAACTTTTTTTAAAGCCCCTCCGGACGGGTGAGCGGTTCTTTTCCATCTTAGGGTCGTCCCCTCCTCCTCTTTTTGCTGCTTAAGACTCATTTTCTTCTCAAGCCTGTTTGGCAGGCGAAAGGGATTCCAAGGCTCTATTTCCGGTCAAGTATGAGGCTCCCGCAACAAAGAAGTGATTTCAAAACTTCTTCTTAATTTAAGTGCGAGGCTTGTCTTCAACCTTGCACATCAAGCAGGCAATCATGTGTTTGAGCTTAATGCCTGGCGGGTAAAATCCTCAGCGCAAAATCGAAATAAATTCCCTGCTGATCGGCTGATTTTTGAGAATGACACGTTGATATAATCGGAAAAATCGCGCGACATGACCGGAAGGATGATGTTCGAGTGCTCACAAAGCCCGCCTAAAGGTGAGAAACTGTTGCGAGGAACAATCCGGATGTAATGGGCAAAGATCAGAAAAAGCATAAAGATAAGGAAAGCACGAAAAAAATGGCCGGTTCTTCAACCGACCATTTCATGCCCGCCATCAGTAGGCACTGGAGAATAGTTTCGGGTTTTGTCCACGCTGTGTTGAAAGCGCGTTTTCATGAAAAATTAGTGCTTTGCTGGAGGTCCCGATTTTTAAATATCGTCAAAGAAACGGGAAAAACCGTTTTCCGTTAAAACGCTCTGTGCCCTTAACGACCGAAAGGTCAAAATATCCGCAACGTGTTTCCTTGAAGATGTTTATTTTCGCCCACGACCGTCGAATTGGCGTCGAGGTGGAATTTAAAACCGCGGTCTTAACCGATCATCGAGCGGCTTTGGACAAACACTGCATCTTCATCGGGCAATGCCTTGCCGTCGCGTTCTTCCAAAGCTTTTGCACGCTCAAGTTCGGCTTCGAGCTCATGCAGCTTCATTTCGCCGGATGCTTTCTGGATTTGCAAATCACGAATGGAATTCATGAGGTTTTCGCGCCGTTGACGGGCAGCACGTGCAAAAGTGGGATAGGCAAAATGGTTGACATCGGTAATACCGGATTTGCGCTCTTCATTAACAATCTGCGCTTCCAACTCGCTTGCCATACGATTGAACTCGCCCATCATCATATCAAGTTGAGAAATCTGGCGACGTTTTTCGCGCACCTGGAACATCTTCAACCGAACCACACTTTCACGCGGTTTCATACGCAATACTCCTTGACTACCGTGAACAAAAACACGTTCACACCTTGATACTCATACACTCACCGGACAAACGGTTTATCTCCTTTTGTTAAAGGAACCATGAACGCTCCCCGAAGAGATGGCAGGTTTGTTCACGGCGTTCCCCACCCGACGCTTATAACGAACGAAATCGGGCAGGATTTTTAACCATTTGTTTACGGTCTTTGAGCACTATAGCGGATGTCCCTTAAAGCTCGGTAAACAAAAGGCCATTTTCCAACACAAAAAAGCCTTTTTTGAAACCGGAAACAGTGAGTCTGTTGAATCGGTTAGAGCAATTTCTTAAAGTAAAAATTAAGCATATCTGTTCAGTTTTTATCACCTTGAATCAAGGTAATACAAGGTTTTTTTCATAAAATTTTATTAACTTCTTGCCAACGAGAATCATATTTTGTTAACCATTTTGATGCAGATTGGTTAAAGAGGCAACGAATTGTTCTGAGTGCTGCCGAAATGTAAAATCATGGTTTCGGTTAAAATCATGATTTTATGGTGTTTTTTAAATCAACTGTGCACGTTCATGGCGCAGTTGTTTGCATTGACCGCGATAACGCCTGATTCGGCTAGTGGAAAGGGGATATAGGATATGCGCGTTTTATTGATTGAAGATGACCACGCGACAGCGACAAGCATCGAGCTTATGCTCAAATCGGAAAGCTTTAACGTCTACACAACAGACCTTGGAGAGGAAGGTGTAGACCTAGGCAAATTATATGATTACGATATCATTTTGTTAGACCTCAACCTGCCTGATATGTCGGGTTACGAAGTTTTGCGCACTTTGCGTCTTTCCAAAGTCAAAACGCCAATCCTCATTCTTTCCGGCATGGGCGGCATTGAAGATAAAGTGCGCGGCCTTGGCTTTGGCGCCGATGATTATATGACCAAGCCATTTCATAAAGATGAATTGGTTGCCCGCATTCATGCTATTGTTCGCCGTTCGAAGGGACATGCCCAATCGGTGATTGCGACCGGTGACCTTGTTGTCAATCTTGATGCAAAAACCGTTGAAATCGGCGGTCATCCCGTTCATTTGACCGGCAAAGAATACCAGATGCTCGAACTTCTCTCCCTGCGCAAGGGAACAACTTTGACCAAGGAAATGTTCTTGAACCATCTTTATGGTGGCATGGACGAGCCGGAACTAAAAATTATCGACGTTTTCATCTGCAAACTGCGCAAGAAGCTGGATGCTGTTTCCGGTGGCGTCAATTACATCGAAACTGTTTGGGGTCGCGGTTATGTGCTGCGTGAACCGACAGAAGAACCGATGCGCGAAACTGCTTGATTTTTCTTAAAAATTTGGTTTCACGACAGATGATTTGAATAAATGCGCCGGAGACTTTTCCGTTTGGAAAAAAGTCTTCGGCTTTCTTTTTTGCTTCACCTCTAATGTTTCACCTATCATATTGGTGCACCATCATTTTTGTCGGTGTTAAGGCACTGTTTTCCGGCACCCGGGTTTCTGCCTTTGCTTCAAGTTCCCGGCTATAAATTTTGCGGTTTTTATCACTCATTATCAATCCTGCTAATCAATAAGGTGATCTTCCGCCTAAAGAAGGAAAATCCCTTTAAACAATTCTTATAAAAACCCAGAGTTTGTTTAACGACCGGGCATTTTCAAACTGGAGTTTTAAAAAATGCGTGAAAGCACTCTTCAAAGCATTTTTTAAATGACAATTGTTTAACGGGTGGAAATTGCTTGGCTGTTCCAACTTTTAAAACGCACGTTTTAATACTGGAAAAGAAAAATGCTTGAAGCTTTTTATTCATTCGTAAGCGCGGCTTTGGAGATCGAACCAAAAGAAAAATTTGATAGGCAAAGCAAAAACCATTCGGCACGGGAAAATTATTTCGCCCTCGCCCGGCTTAGCGTCCGTTAACATCCGCGTTTTTTCTACAAGAAAAGGGGAATGATAGCATGAGAGAAAAACGTTTTGCGCATGCCGATTTTTTAACCGGCATGTTTTTTTAAAAAAACCAAGTATTTTGCAAAAACAATGCAAAATGCGATACAGAAATGACCAAACAGTTCTCTTATCAGCTGGCTGTAAAAGTGATGATTTCCGGCTGGGCCTGAACACCGATTGTCATATTGGCCATTTGTGCCAAAAGCAAAGTGTAATAAAATTGTACGCTATGGGCATCAATCGGTTCTTCAGGAACCTGACCATTATATAATTCAAGGAATTTCGGCGGCACACGCAACATTTTTCCGCTTACCTTGAGTTGGAAAGCGCGTTTACCATTTTCTTCACCGATCTCGACGACAATATCGCCACCGCGTGGAATGGAAAGGTTTGCCACCAGAACAAGATTGAGCAACAGCTTCACTTCATTCTTTGGCAAAAGCAGACGCGGTGCCTTCCAATCAAGATTGCCTTTTTCGTTTTCCATGTAATTTTTGGCAACTGTTTCGGCATCACCGCTATCAATCTCGCTTCCGGCTGATCCGGCCGCACCGAAAGCAATGCGGGCAAACTGCAGTTTTGACGATGCATTGACCGCCGACATGCGGATGAGTTCTATGGCATCTTCCTGTGCGTCACTTTCGTCATAAAGTTCGACACCGTTATTGATTGCCCCGACAGGCGAAATAAGGTCGTGGCAAATGCGGCTGCATAACAATGCGGCAAGATCGGCGGGGCTCAAAGTGACAGCTAAAGGCATAATGAAAAACTCCAAAAACTACGTTTTGGCCTTGCTCTAAATCAAAACCCTTAAGATTCCATGGACAGAACTCAAAAAATATGAACAGTTGGAAATTACATTTATCCCCGCTTTCTCCGGCTTTTTGCAAATTATCCCGCCTATTTTTAAGCGTTTTTATGGTTTTTAAGAATTTAAACAACTTTGCCCGTTAGAATCAGAAGAAACCGGGTCTTTACATCATGAAAGACCCAACCATTGAGTGACCAGAAGAGGTGAAACACTATGACCGGTTCCATCCGTATTCAGTGGCGTAAAGTCGTTTTTCTCTTTGCGTTGGCTTTGTTTACAACATTGTTCGCAATTGGCGGATTGACCCCGTTGCAAGCTCAGCCCCAACAGCAAAACGGGCGCTATACTGCTCAGGAAATTATCGATTCCGGACATCGCTTTTTCGGCGATGCTGCCGGCAGTATGGCCACCGCAATTGAAAAAGTATTTGCCAAATATGGATTGCCGAACGGTTATATCCTCGGCGAAGAAGGTTCCGGCGCTATTATCGGCGGGCTTACCTATGGTGAAGGCACGCTTTACACAAAAAATGTCGGCGATCACAAGGTTTTCTGGCAGGGGCCGACAATCGGTTGGGATATTGGCGGCCAAGGCTCGCGCTTGATGATTCTTGTTTACGAGCTTGACAGTGTCAACAATCTTTGGGGACGTTATGCCGGTATTTCCGGCTCTGCTTATTTTGTTGCAGGTGTGGGCTTTCATGTGCTTAAGAAAGGAAATATCCTTCTGGTACCGGTCAGAACCGGTGTTGGCGCACGTTTGGGTGTCAATATCGGTTACCTGAAATTGACACCGGCAGCCACCTGGAATCCGTTTTAAACATTTGTCGGGCATCCGAGGCCTTTTATGCTTATCCAGTCGGTACTGTTTTTCATTCTTGGCATAGCTGCCACGACACTCGTTCTTATCCTGCTTGCTCCGGCAATCTGGCGGCGCGCGCTTTATCTTGCCCGCAAACAGATCGCGCAGGGTGTGCCGCTTTCGCTCACCGAAATCGAAGCAGATAGAGATTTTTTGCGTGCAAAACAGGCAGTAGAACTCGTCAAGCGCGACGAAAAATTCGAGCGTCTTAGCGAAAAATATGCAAGCCAAAAGCGCGAACTCGATCACGCAAAAGAAGAGCTTTGGCGCCTGAGCGGTGCCGATGAACGCGCAAACTTGTTGTCGGAACAATTGGCAGACGGGCAAGAGGAACTTGAAACCGAAAAACAGCTTGTTGCCACACTCGAAAGTAATAAGGGAAAGACCGTGGAGGAAATTCGCGACCAATTGATTGAAGAGCGTAAAGCCCGAGCGGCAAACCGTGTCGAGGCCAACGAAATCAAACGTCTGGAAGATGAAGTTGCAACTTTGAAAAGCAAGCTTGCCGAAGCAACACAAGACTTGCAACAAAACAAAATCACCAAAGCCGATATGGATAAGCTGCGCGAAGAGATCATGGATACTGCGGCAAAATTTACTGCCAACGTTGCAATATCCGAAGGTGCATCTTCTCCCATTCCCGACCTTGTCAAACAGGCTCGCGGCAAAAAAAGCCTTGCAGCCCGCATCAAAAACGATTTGAAGGCAGAAAAACAAAAACAGAATAAAACATCTGCCCCCAAAAAGCCTGCAAAACGCAAAACTGCAACAAAAGCCAATAAAATCTGAAAGCCCGAGAAGCCCCAAGCAAATAGTATGGAACAGCCAAACACAATTGTTTCAGAAAGATAGCGCCTCATCGCGCATCTGAAGCTGAGTTTGTTCGCCAAGCCTTAAGACTATTTTGTTTTTGGTTTCCAAACCGAAAGCTCGAGTTCTGCGAGAAGCCTTAAAATCTTTGCTTGAAACAATTCCAGGCTTGAATTCCGGTTGCGCTCGATGATTTCCGGCACGCTCCCCAATTTTATTGTTGTGGCCTTTTCGTTGTTAAAAACTGTTGTTACGCTATTTTGGAAAACCGGCTTTCCGTCAGCAGAAAGCCTTCAATTCTTTGTTCGTAAGGGTTTTGAACTAAAACCCACCCCGACTGATGTTTAAAAGTGTCCAATTGCCGAAAAAACAAAGCACAGCGCTTTGAAAACGTCATGGCGTAAGCTTTTTTTGATTTGCCGAAAAAGCCCGAAGGTTTGTTTTAAAAAACCGGAAGAAGCAGTTTTTTCTGATAATGAAGCCTTTTATTGCTCTTCGAGGAAGTCTGCATCTAAAAATTACAAAGATCCGGATTTTAAAATATCAGAACCTTCTGTTCAGCTAACCGGCTTTAAACTTTGGCGAACTGTTTTGAAAAAAAATGCGTTGGCCACAACTGATACGCATGCAGCCGCATTTTTGTGAGGAGATGTTCTTCCCCGCCCGAAACCGGCAATGATTGGCGAGAAAACTGTGAATCAAAGTCGATATGTTTGCCTTGAACACTTTTCCCCTTATAGCCTAAGGCCGACAAAATGGTATAAACGTAAAGCCGGACAGGTAGCGGCAATAAAACGGCAAAACCACCTTTAAAAGGTGTTCAAATAGGGATCGGCAGGATGCTTGAGAAACTATTTCACTTGAAAGCAAACAATACGCGCATCGGCATTGAAATCGGCGCTGGTCTTACAACCTTCCTCACTATGTCCTACATCCTTGCGGTTAACCCCACCATTCTGGGGGCTGCCGGAATGGATAAAGGGGCGGTTTTTGTTGCAACCTGTATTGCTGCCGCAGTCGGCTGTTTCATCATGGGGTTGCTTGCCAATTGGCCGATCGGCATGGCGCCCGGTATGGGGCTCAATGCATTTTTTGCCTATTCGGTTGTCATTACTATGGGCTATAGCTGGCAACAGGCTTTGGGGGCAGTTTTCCTTTCGGGCGTTGTCTTTCTTGTTTTAACAGCAACCGGCGTCAGGCAATGGCTGATTGCCGGCGTGCCGAAGTCGTTGCGCAGTGCCATCGGCGCCGGTATCGGCATGTTTCTTTCTATTGTGGCGTTCCAGAGTGCGGGCATTATCATCAATAACGATGCCACTCTTGTGGGGCTCGGCGATGTAACCAAAGCGGGGCCGGTCCTCGCCGGTATCGGGCTTTTTATTATTGTTGCGCTTGATGCTTTCAAAATACGCGGCGGCATTCTGATCGGCATTATCGCGGTGACAATTCTCTCTTTCATCTTTACCGATGACGGCTACAAGAGTTTCCAGTCACTGGTAAATTCCGGCGGAATTGCACTTCCCCCCTCTGTTGCACCGACCTTTTTAAAGCTCGATATTGTGGGCGTATTACATACCGGCATTTTCCATGTGCTTCTGGTTTTTGTACTGGTTGAAATATTCGATGCCACCGGCACACTTGTGGGCGTTGGCAAACGCGCCGGTCTTATTCCCGACGATAAACCTAATAATCTCGGACGCGCACTTTTTGCCGATAGCACGGCCATTCTTGCCGGTTCCCTTATCGGCACCAGTTCGACCACCGCATTTGTTGAAAGTGCCTCCGGCGTTGCTGCCGGCGGGCGCACAGGGCTCACGGCAATAACCGTCGGTGTGTTCTTCCTGCTCGCTCTGTTTTTTGCGCCTATCGCGCTTTCTATCCCCGCCTATGCCACCGCTCCGGCATTGATTTTTGTTGCCTGTCTGATGATGCGCGAATTTGCCGAAATCAACTGGGACGACATTGTCGAGGCAGTTCCGGCAGCACTCACTGCACTTTTGATGCCGTTTACCTATTCCATCGCCAATGGCCTTGCCTTCGGCTTCATAAGCTATGCTATTTTGAAAACAATTACCGGTAAATGGCGCGAGGTGCACCCGGCAACGTGGATTATCGCTTTCCTCTTCATCATACGTTTTTTGATTGAAGGCGGAGTGTTCTAGAAAGGCTGTGCCGTTCTTCCCTTATCAAGGCAAGAAGATTCAAGAGCGGATATGCCGTTCATCCCTTATTGAAACGAGGGATTCCAGAAGGCTGATACCCTCTCCCATTCTTTGCAATAGAACACTTGCCGATTGTAGCCTGTTCAGCATTTCCGGTTGTCAGGCAGATAGCGCGGTTTTTATTCGAGTGCTTGGTCTTTTCTTTTCCAAGCTTTTACCTTTCATCCATTCATTGAACAGCTTGCCCGAATTCTGAATTCAATAAAGCTGAACAAATTTTTTTGGGACCAAAAGCCGAGGCTTGAGATTTGCGGCCAATGTTTTGTTGAATAAGCGATCTCGTCCCCTTTCCTTTCACACTGGATAAAGACATGCGTGAGGATAAAATCATCAAGCGGAATTGAAAAGATAAGCTCAATCAGAAAGACGTTTTTGAGACGAATAAATTTCTTACTCTATAAATTTGTTACCTGATAAATTTGCTACGTTTTAAATTTGCAGTCCGATAAATTTTTTTCAGGCAAAAAAAGACCGGCACGAAAACCGGTCTTCTTCTTTATTTCTGATTGCTATTGCCGATCGTCTGGTTGGCAGTAGCAAAGCTTTTCTCACTTGCCACAAAATTCTCTGATCAAGCCGATAATTTTATCCTGATCGCTTTCCGGCAAATAGGGATGCATCGGCAAGCTCAAAACGTGATCGGCTGCATGTTCGGAAACCGGCAGGCCACCTTTGGCTTGCGGAAAATGACGGTAAGCAGTCTGCAAATGCAACGGCTTGATGTAATAGATCATGGATGGAATACCGGCATTTTTCAGATGCGCCTGAAGCCCATTACGGTCTTCGACAACGATTGTGTATTGGGCAAAGGCCGAGCGTGACCCTTTTTCGATTTTCGGAGTTTTAACAACGTCTTTCAAACCGTCGCTATAACGTTTGCCGATAACGGCGCGTTTTTCCATCTCGTCTTCAAGAATATCGAGTTTTTGCAACAAAATAGCAGCCTGAATGGTATCAAGACGCGAGTTCAAGCCGATGCGGACATTGTCATATTGGGATGAACCTTTGCCGTGGAAATAGATTGAACGCAGACGTTCGGCAAGGTCATCATCATCGGTAAACATTGCGCCACCATCACCATAGCAGCCGAGCGGCTTTGCCGGATAGAAGCTGGTTGCACCAACATTGCCGAAAGCGCCGCACATGGCATTTTCATGTTTTCCGCCAATGGCTTGCGCGGCATCTTCAATGATAAACAGGTTTTCTTTGGCGGCAATTGCCGAAATTCTGTTATAGTCGGCAGGAAGACCGAAGAGATCAACCGGAATGATCGCCCGAGGTGTCAGGCGGCCTTCTTTTTTGATCATTGCAATGGCTTCTTCAAGTTTTGCCGGATCCATATTGAAAGTATCGGGCAGGATATCGACAAAAACCGGTTCTGCACCGGTTAATGCAACAACTTCGGCGGTTGCAGCAAATGTAAAGCTTGGGCAGAAAACAGCATCTCCCGGTCCGATATTTTCAGCCATAAGCGGCATCAACAATGCGTCAGTGCCGTTCGAGCAGCCTATCACATGTTTGACGCCGATATAATCGGCCATACGTTTTTCGAATTCTTCGACTTCCGGCCCGAGAATATATTTGCCACTTTCAATCACATGGGCAATAGCCGTATTGATTTTATCTTTAATACGCGCCCTTTGCGCTCCAAGATCTATAAATTGCATATTCACTCCGTTGCTATCAATTGTTTAGCTGGCCGAATCATTCACTGGCACGGCTTGCCTAACATAACGCCTTAGACGAACAATATGTAATCAAAGTTCTATGACGCATGTAACAGCTTTTTACATTATTTCTTCGCCGTATCTTTATTTTTTGCCTGCGTTTTACCGGCAATTTCCTTTGCTTTATGGTGGACACTGCCGGCCGTCAGAATACGCAGAACGGCAATGGCTTCATCGCCATTGGTGCGGGGTTCCTCACGGGTTTCGATGCAGTGCAGGAAATGCTGCAATTCGCGGGTGAGCGGCATTGCTTCCTCAACCGGAATATATTCCGGCTCATCCGCAGTAAATGCCCATTGATTATTATCCTGCCAAACCTCGAAACGATAAATGGCAAGCTTTCTCCCCCACGGCTCGACATCATCAAACACGGCCATGGCTTTGGTACCAACCACCGTCAAACGACGTTCGCGATAGGGATTGAGGCGGGAAGCAAAAAGGTGGCTACGCATGCCATTGGGAAACTTCATATGGACATGGGCAAAATCGGACAAGTTGTCGATGATCGCCGCGCCCTCGCCATGAATTTCCGACGGTTCGCATTTTGTTATAGCCAGAATCATTGAAAGGTCGTGGGGCGCAAGATCCCAAAGTGCATCACTTTCGGTATGGAATTTGCCAAGCCCGAGACGGTGGGCATGAATATAGCGCACTTCGCCCAATGCCCCTTCATTGACAAGTTCAAGCAATTTTTCAAATGCCGGATGGTAGCGCAAAACATGCCCCACCATAAAAATACGCTTATGTTCCTTTGCAATGCGCACTTCGCGCTCTGCATCCTCGACATTGAGCGCAATCGGTTTTTCAACCAGCACATCCTTGCCGCCTTCTATCGCTCTGATAGCGTTTTCCGCGTGAAACTGCGGCGGCAGTGCCAGAACCATTGCATCTATATCTTTACGGGTAAAAATCTCGTCAACGGGGATTGCCTCGACATCGTGTTCTGCTGCAAACCCTTCCGCACGATGAACATTCACGTCGGAAACGGCTGCGAGCGCTCCCAGACTTTTCAAGGTACGTATGTGATTGCTCCCCCAATAACCACATCCCAAAACTGCTACGCGTGGAGCCATTGTCTATGCCTTATCCTTATTGCTGAACTAAAAAGCAATATCTTATCTGTTCAATATCGGTCATGAACGCCATTGACAAGAGAAAAGCTCAAAAACGATGCTTGACAGAGTGGGATTGAACCCCTTATATCGCCGCCACGGCTAAATGTTTTTTAAAAAGACATTTTTTGTGGCGGAGTAGCTCAGTAGGTCAGAGCAGAGGAATCATAATCCTTGTGTCGGGGGTTCAAATCCCTCCTCCGCTACCAAAGCCGCCGTTTTTCCCCTTTTTTGATCGCTTCCCGCATAATCGCTTTTAATAGCTATCCGCTTGATCGCTTCCTTCATAACGATAAAGTCTCTGGTGACGGCTTTCGTTTCGGGAAACAGGGTTTTTTGATTTTTTAAAAAATTTGGTCCCGAGGTGCTGCCTCCAAGTCTTGCTGTTTCATCTTAAAAAATGCCGCGCCACCGTACTTTTTGCTGATTAAAAGCACAAAACCGGTCGCCGTGGCGCATCAATATTTCATCGGCTTTATGGGGAAAGCAGCACGTTTAGCGCAAAAACAGCACGTTAAGCGAAAAAGCAGCGCGATTATTTGTATCCTGCACGAGAAAGTCTATTAAATCCGGCTAAAACGTCCTTTTAAAAACTCTCTTAAAAAATCCGTTCAACTATTCAAAAAAGCGGTATTCTTTTTTGAATGGAAAAATTGCCTATTTTTCTTTCCTCATCAATTTTAAGTAATCTCTGTATCATTATGGGACAAAACAGCCGGTTTTGATATTTCCCGCTTGAAGCGTTCAACCATTTGCGCATTGCGGCGCTGTTCACCGCTTGTCTTGTGATTATCAGATTTCCGACTTGTTGCCCTTTTTCTCCACCTCACTTTTGATACATTTCCAAGGCAGGCTGATCCGGTTTTATTAAAACAAGCTTGTTTTATCCCCGAGCTTGAAACGCTAAGTTCAAGATTTTGGAGACTATGCCTGTAAAAACGCCGGCAAAATGGATCAACAATCCGGATGGCCTTGTTTCTCGATTCGTACTGCCCCTTTTTGCGGCTGTACTGATGTGACGGATTGTGATTCGCTTTACTTTCCTCGTCTGTCGTCAAAAATATGCGCTTCGGGGTGGAAACCTTTGACCTTTCATTTTCTCACCATTACTCTTCATTTTCTCCCTCCACCGATTTCCAGCTATTTTTTGACCTGTTTCCGTCTGGCATATGATTCTTCCAGAGAGAGGCTTCCTTCAAAAATAAATTGTCAGAAAAGAACAGTGCCACTGCGGAGTTAAATTTTTGGCAGTCGAAATATCAAAGCGGTTTTCGCGCAATTTTGCTGTTTTCTTGCGGTTTTTGTTTAAAATTATTTCCATTCAATAATTTTGCGGAATTAAGCTTGGTCCGGCCGATCAAGCCCTGTAAAGGCAATTTGTCTTGATTAAAGCCCAAGAGAAAAGACAATTTTTATTGGAGTGTCATGTTTATTGCCGGTTAAAAATGGCATTATTGTTAAATGTGGGGTAAAAAGCCCCCATTGATTGACAAAATGGCGATCATTTTGCCAAGGCGAAAAGAATGACCGCAATTTTTACCTGTTGCGCCTGATAATAGAGAATATTGATGAATCTTTCAGATATTGAAATAGCCCGTCAAGCAACCAAACTGCCTATTCGTGACATTGCCGCCAAGCTTGATATTCCTTACGAGGATATTGTTCCTTATGGTCATGACAAAGCAAAAATCAGCGCAAAATACATCGAGACGCTCAAAAACAATAAAAACGGCAAACTCATTCTGGTGACTGCCATTAACCCGACACCGGCAGGTGAAGGAAAAACCACAACAACAATCGGTCTTACCGATGCACTCAACCACATCGGCAAAAAGGCTGTCGCATCGTTACGCGAACCATCCTTGGGCCCGAATTTCGGACAAAAAGGTGGAGCCGCCGGTGGCGGACGTTCTCAAGTCATTCCGATGGAAGACATCAATTTGCATTTTACCGGTGACTTTCATGCGATCACATCGGCCAATAATCTTCTTGCTGCAATGGTAGACAACCACATTTATTGGGGCAATGAACAGAATATCGACTCCCGCAGGATTACATGGAAACGCGTTGTCGACATGAATGACCGCGCGCTTCGTGACATTGTTCTTTCCCTTGGCGGGGTCAAAAACGGGTTTTGCCGCCAAAGCGGTTTCGATATTACGGTAGCGTCCGAAATCATGGCAATCTTCTGCCTTTCCGAAAACCTCGCCGATCTCACAAAGCGTCTCGGTAAAATTATTATCGGTTACCGTTACGATAAAACGCCGGTCACCGCTTCCGATATTCATGCAGAAGGCGCAATGGCGGTTTTGTTGCGCGATGCATTGGCGCCCAATCTGGTGCAGACAATCGAACACAATCCCGCTTTTATCCATGGTGGTCCTTTTGCCAATATTGCCCATGGCTGCAACTCGGTCATTGCCACCAAAACGGCATTGAAGCTTGCCAATTATGTGGTCACGGAAGCGGGTTTCGGTGCTGATCTCGGAGCTGAAAAATTTTTCGATATCAAATGCCGAAAAGCCGGATTGAAACCCGACGCAACGGTGATTGTTGCAACAATCCGTGCATTGAAAATGAATGGCGGCGTTGCAAAAGGCGATCTTGCCCATGAAAACGTTGCGGCATTGAAAAAAGGCACCGCCAATTTGTTGCGCCATATTTCGAATATGGAAAAATATGGTGTGCCGGTCATTGTGGCAATTAATCATTTCAATTCCGATACCGACGCGGAAATAGACGTTTTAAAGAAAGCCGTTGCTGAAACCCACCATCAGGCCATTATTTGCCGCCATTGGGAAAAAGGTGGTGAAGGTGCCGAGGAGCTGGCGCGCGCTGTCGTGCAGTTGATTTCAGAAAATAAAAGCAACTTCCACCCTCTCTATGCCGACGACTTGCCATTGGAAGAGAAGATCAACACCATCGTGCGCGAGATTTATGGCGGGCGCGGTGCCGATATTCCGACCAATATTCTGAACCAATTGAAGGCCTGGGACGAGGAAGGCTATGGAACTTTACCGGTCTGCATGGCAAAAACGCAATATTCATTTTCTGCCGACCCGAAATTGTTGGGCGCACCGGAAAATTTCACTATTCCTGTACGCGAGGTCAAATTGAGTGCCGGTGCCGGATTTGTTGTGGTGATTTGCGGTGATATCATGACCATGCCGGGGCTTCCCCGCCACCCTATGGCCGAAAAAATCCATCTTGATGAAAACGGGAATATTGAAGGTCTTTCATAACCCCCTCAACCATTTTCATAAAAACTTTCAAACCATCGGCTTATATGTTTGGCTGACGGTTTTCATATTTTTATAGAACACGATTGCTCAAGGCTTTAAAACGCTCAAACGCTTTAGATTTTTTGGATTCACCTGATTTCGGGCTGCCTTTCCTCATTTCAACTCAAAACTTTCAGGTTTTTGCCTGATTTTCGGCTGCCTTTGCCTTCTATAGCTTCTATAAATGCCATCGCGCGGGTCTCATGGCGTTGCGTTCCCGTGTCTTATTCTTCCGTTCCTTCGCTTTTCTATTCGTTCTCCTTCCCGTTCCTTCATTCGTCAGTTTTCACCTTTTCGTTTCTCCCCTATCAAGCCGTACCTGTCCCGAACGGCTTTTGCCTTTTTCTGCCTCCCCTTCTGTTCGACACTTTCAAATTTTCCCCTCAGGACTTTGCCTTTGTCCTGCACTTTTCTTTGTTCCATTCGCTGTTTTTAGACCATGGGAACGATTGCAACACTTTAACCGGATAATAAAAAACCCCGGTTGGAGACCGGGGTTTTGTTTTTGGCTTTGTCAACAAGCAATCATGCTTGCTGGACATTATTGCCGGACTGTTTGTCGGGTGCGGATTGAGCTTCCGGTGCATCGCCGCCATTTGTCGGCTCTCCACCAGCAGTTCTTCCGGCACGGTTTCCGCTAAACAGCCTGTAGAACATCGGGATAAAGAAGGTTGCAATACATGTTGCAGCCAACATACCGCCGATAACACCGGTACCAATTGCGTGACGGCTAGCGGAACCGGCACCGGTGGATCTTGCCAAGGGGACAACACCAAGGATAAACGCCAAAGATGTCATCACAATCGGACGGAAACGAAGACGAGCTGCAGAAATCGCCGCATCAATGGCCGATTTGCCGCTTTCACGCTCGAGCACAGCAAATTCGACAATCAAAATAGCGTTTTTCGCAGCCAGCCCCACAAGTGTAACGAGGCCGATCTGGAAATAGACGTCGTTGCTGAGGCCCCTTAAATAGGTGAATGTCAACGCGCCGGCAATCGCAAATGGCACAGCCGTCACAACTGCGAAAGGCAGGCTCCAGCGTTCATATTGCGCAGCCAAAATCAGGAACACCATAATGATACCGAAGATCATAGCAGTTGAACCGGCACCACCGGCCACAACTTCCTGATAGGCCGAACCTGTCCAGGCGATCTGGTAGGTATTGGGCAAAACCTTGCCGGCAATTTCAGTCATAGCCTTGATCGCATCACCGGAGGTAAAGCCGGTACCCGGATCACCCATGATCTTGGTGGCATAGAAAGCGTTGAAGCGTTCAAGCTGATCCGAACCGGTAATACGCGTTGTTTGAACCAGCGTGTTCAACGGGATCATGCTGCCGGAATTCGACCGCACAAAGACCTGCTTGATGTCTTCTGCACTTTTACGGAACTCGCCTTCAGACTGGATTTTAACCTGATAGTTACGTCCATAAAGGGTGAAGTCGTTGATATAGATGTTACCGAATGTTGCCGAAAGGGCATCATAAATCGAGTTGATCGGCACATCCATCGCACGGGCTTTGACACGGTCGACATGGAAGTCATACTTCGGCACATTCGGGTCAAAGGTTGTGCGGACATTCTTCAATTCCGGACGCTGGTTGGCAGCCTGAACGAGTTTCATCGTCATTTTATAGAGGTCGTCAATCGAGCCACCGGCGCGGTCCTGCAGATACATTTCAAAACCGCCGGTTGTCGAAAGGCCGGTAATCGGAGGCGGGTTGAAAGCAACGGTGACACCGTCCTTGATGCCTGATGTCATACCGATCACTTGCGGGGCAATCACACGCGCATCATCCTTCGGATCGGGTCTGTCTTTCCAATCCTTGAACATGACGAACATGGCGCCCGAACTTGTCTTCAAACCACCTGAAAGCAGGTCATAACCGGCAAGCTCTGCAATGTTTTCGACCGCAGGGTTCTGCTTGAGAATTTTATAGGCCTTGTCAACCACACCTTGTGTTCTTTCAAGCGAAGAAGCCGAAGGCAGGAACGAAACCGCAAGCACATAGCCCTGATCTTCATCCGGAACGAGGGAGGAAGGAACCTTCTCGAACATGAAGACGGCAAAGACACAAACCAGCACGAAACAGACAATGCCGTACCAGAATTTATGGACGAAGAAGCTGACGCCCGAAACATAAAGATTGGTGATCTTCTGGAATGTTTCGTTAAACCAGCGGAACGGTGCAATCGGTTCGCTATGGCGCGGCTTCAACAACAGCGAGCACAAAGCCGGTGTCAGTGTCAAAGCAACAGTACCGGAGATGACGACCGAAATCGCAATAGTAACAGCAAATTGCTGATACATAACACCGGCCATACCGCCCATGAACGACACAGGAATAAACACGGCGCACAGAACGAGCACAATAGCAACAACCGGCCCTGTAACCTCGCTCATCGACTTGATAGCAGCATCATGAGGCGAAAGTTTTTCTTCCGACATAACGCGTTCGACGTTTTCCAACACCACAATCGCGTCATCAACCACAATACCGATGGCAAGCACCAGCCCGAACAGTGTCAACATATTGATCGAGAAGCCGAGCACGTAAATGCCCGCAAACGTCCCGATAATAGAGATTGGCACCGCGATAATCGGAATAAGCGTCGCTCGCCAGTTCTGCAGGAAGATGAACACAACAACGATAACAAGCAGAATAGCTTCGATGAAGGTGTGGACAACTTCCTCGACGGAAACCTGAATGAACTTGGTGGTATCGTAAGGTACCGAATATTCGATCCCCGGAGGGAAGGCAACTTTCAATTCATCCATACGTTTCTTGATCGACTGCATGGTGGCAAGCGCGTTGGCCCCAGGTTGCAGGAAGATCAGGATCGGCACCATCGGGTTGCCGTTCAAATTGGATTCAATGAAATATTGCTGGGTACCGAGTTCGATACGCGCAACATCTTTCAGACGCAGAGAAGCACCTGTGTCATCCGAACGCAGAATAATTTCGCCGAATTCTTCTTTCGTTACAAGACGACCTTGCGTCGTTGCCGAATAGGTGAAAGCACCATTGATATCCGGCTGCTCACCGATACGACCGACAGGATACTGGTTATTCTGTTCCTTGACCGCATTGATAACATCGGTCGGCGTCATGTTATATTGGGCAAGCTTGTCAGGCCGCAACCAGATACGCATCGAATAATCGACGTGTCCGAGAACCTGCGCATCGCCGACACCGGGAATACGTTTCAAATCGTCAACAACGTTAAGCAATGCATAGTTGCCGACATAAATCCGGTCATAAGCACTTGTTGTCGAACGCATGGCAACAAGGCCAAGGATGGATGAAGAGCGTTTATCGGCAACAACACCCAGACGTTGCACTTCTTGTGGCAAAGTTGTCAAAGCACGCTGAACGCGGTTATTGACGTTAATGGTTGCCTGATCAGGATCGGTTCCGAGCGCAAAAGTAACAGTAATCTGCAATGTACCGGACGCATTGCTGGTCGATTGCATATAGATCATGTCTTCAACGCCGTTGATCTGCTGTTCGAGAGGAACAGCCACGGTCTGGGCAACTGTTTCGGCACTGGCACCGGGGTACTGCGCCGAAACGACCACCTGCGGTGGCAACAGGTCAGGATATTGGGCAATCGGCAATATGCGCATACACATAAAGCCGGCCAATACGATGATAATGGATATAACCGACGCGAAAACCGGTCGGTTAATGAAGAAACTATAGCTCATTGTGCGGGCCCCGAAGCTTTTGCATTGCCCCCGTCAGGTGCCTGTTGTGGCGCATCGTCGGTGACATTGACCATCAGGCTTTGCCCCTGAGGAATACGCATCAGACCCTGTTCGATATAAACCTGGCCTTCGGTGACAACTTCCTCTCCGTCACGAAGCCCCTGAACAACCTTGTTTTTGTCTTTTTCATCGAATTTGACGCTGTCAATCAGCCAGTCGCCGTTTTGCATTTTACGCACGGCTTTGACCGGACGTTGCTCGACAACCATCAAACGGCCAGCCACCTTTTGCGGCTGTCCATTAGCGGCGGCCGGTGCGGCAGGTTGTGCACCTTGCGGAGCATTCTCGCCGGCTTTCGGTGCCTCGGGCTTTTTCAACAGATAGACAAACTGGCCACCACTGTTTTGGACCAGAGCGGATTCCGGAATGGTCATGGCATTGGCCATTTTGATACCGGTAACTGTTACGCGTACAAACATACCCGGAACCAAACGACGATCGGGATTGGCGATAACCGCACGTGCACCCAAGGTTCCTGTCTGCTTGTCAATTGTCGGTGAGGTAAAATCGACCGTACCTTGTTCGGGATAATCAACCCCTTCACCAAGACGGACGGTAACTTTCAGATTATCAATCTTTTCGCCGCGTTGCTGCATTTCGTCCATCAAATGGCGAATCTGGTCATATTCACCATCGGCAAACGAGAAGTTGACATAGATCGGGTCAAACTGAGTGATTGTGGTGAGCAGGCTTGAAGACGGGTCGGTTCCGATAAGAGAACCTTCCGAAACAGCCTCGCGACTTGTCAGTCCACTGATTGGCGCTGCCACTTTTGTATATTCGAGATTGAGTTCGGCGGTGCGCAACTCGGCTTTTGTCTGCATCAATGTTGCTTCGTCGGCATCGCGCTTGGCAAAAGCCTGATCGCGCAATGAAGTTGACTGGACTTTTTGCTTGACCAGTTCCTCGGCACGGTCGGCATCACGAACCGACTGGTCGTAATTGGCTTGCGCCTGCGCGACCTGTGCGCGTGCCGAAGCGACAGCAGCCTCGTATTTGTCCGGATCAATCTCGAACAATATTTCGCCCTGCTTGACTTCCGAGCCTTCAACAAAGTTGCGGTGCAAGAGAATACCACCGACACGGGCACGGACTTCGGTTTCACGATAGGCAACAACACGGGCTGCATATTCGTAATTTAACGGAACCTCTGCCTGATGAATAACCTTGCCGCTTGCCTGCGATGGAGGCGGCATATGCTTTTCCTGTTTGCCACAGGCAACGAGTCCAAAAGACAGCACGCCGACAACAAGAGCGGCCGATAATTTCCTTAATAGTGTCATAGGATGTCAGACCTTGATATTTTTTTCGTGTCCGGTAAAATATACATACATGGATGTTTGTAAATAGCCAATCAGCTAATAACCACTTAATAGCAGCAATAATAAGGCGTCACAACCGGCAGAAAACACTTAATTGAACATTTTCCAATCAAGATTTCGCGTTTTTCAAGACAGGATTTCGTGTTTTTTTAAAACAGAATTTTATGTTTATGGTGTCATGACGGGACAAAAAGGGGAAATAATATGCGCCGGACAAAAGCCGAAGCGAGCGAAACACGTGAATCGATCCTTGATGCGGCAGAAATGGCTTTTTTAACCAAAGGTGTTTCCAAAACTTCGCTCAATGAAATTGCCGAACGGGCTGGCGTCACGCGCGGCGCAATCTATTTCCATTTTCGTGATAAACCGGCCATTTACAATGCAATTATCGACCGCATCAAATTTCCGCAAGAAGACCTTATTGATGAAGTAAGCCGCAATGATTCGATCAATCCGATTGATGTATTGGAAAAATCGGCTTGTGCTTCGCTCAGCCGTTTTGCCGAAGACGAGCACCAGCAGCGTGTCATGACAATTATTACTTTGCGTTGCGAATATGTCGATGATTTTTCGCAAATGATATTACGCTTGAGGGAAGCCCATGACAGCATGCTCGACCTTTTTACGCGCATGCTCTACGTGGCGCGAAGCCGCGACATGCTTTCCGAAGACTGGGAACCGGAAGATGGCGCGCGTGTGCTTGTGTGTGTGGTGGGCGGCATCCTTCATGAATGGTTGAATTCGGCAAAAAATTTCGATCTTAATGCGCTTGGTACAAGATTGATTCTAAGCCAGACAAAATCTTTCCGGAAAGATTCCCGACAGCTTATGGGATGAAGCGCTTTTACCCCTTGAGCCTCCTGCCCTCAAAACAAATGTGCCACGCCATCAAAATTTCCAACTTCAAAACAATTCCCCTGCTCTATAGATAAATTACCGCGCTTTTTAAAAATCATACTGGCTTATAAAAATCTCTGCGCTTTTTAAAAAGTAAAGCAATCACCCCATTTCCCGTTTTTTGCCACCCCCCCGTTTCCGGCTGTTTCACTCGACACTTTTTTCCAGTGCCCCTTAGTTTTCGGCTTTGCCATCAAAAAAGGGATAATCGGAAAAACACTTTTCTACTTTTTCCTTTACTTAAACCCCGCTGCATCGAAATGTGACAAAACAAAAATACCGCTCTTTGGGCGAGATTTGTTCACATGGCTTTCAAGTTTTCTCTGAACCGGAGTTTTTCAAAACCGGAATTTTAAAAATATACGCCGATCACGACTGTCGGCCATTTGCAGACCATTTTTTGCCTAACCTAAAAACGGGAAAAAGCCCTCGCGGGAAACAGCTTTGGCAAAAGTCATCTTTGTTCATTGCACAATCACGTGGCTCTTTCAAAGGCCGGATGAGTTCATTTTGTAAAGCGTGATCGCCAACTCGCGAAACGCAACCGGAAAGCCGATCTGTCAGATAGGCCGACATATCGACAAAACGAAATATCGCAAAAGGCTTATTGGACAAAACGGGATGTAGGCGTGAGCGGGATGTCACAAATGAAAGTAAAATGTGACGGAAAAGAAAAATAGGATTTATAGACAAACCCGATTTAAAGGCAGCGCCTTCTTGGATACGCTGCTTTCTATCTTTTCAGATTCTCGTTTTCAGCGCGTGCGACGCTCTTTGACATAAGCAATCAAACCGCTTGTCGAACTATCGTGGCCGTCGGCACTTTCATGTCCGGAAACCATGGGTAACAATTCATTTGCGAGTTCCTTACCCAATTCCACACCCCATTGGTCGAAGGAATTGATGTTCATGAGTGTGCCTTCAACAAAAACCCTGTGTTCATAAAGTGCAATCAACCGCCCCAATGTGAAGGGGGTGAGTTTGTCGTGAACAAGCGTCAATGTCGGACGGTTGCCGACAAAGCTTTTGTGCGGGGCTAGCCTTTCGGCTTCCGCTTCACTCATACCGCCTTTCATTAACATTGCTTTTGCTGCTTCTTTGCTGCGACCACGCATCAGTGCTTCCGATTGGGCAAAGCAGTTGGCAAGAAGCATATCATGCTGGTGACGCAAGTTTTCTTCGTGCCCGTTCACAGCAACAATGAATTCGACCGGAATAATATCGGTTCCCTGATGCAAAAGCTGGAAGAAAGCATGTTGCCCATTGGTTCCGGGCTCTCCCCAGACAACAGGGCCTGTCGGCATTGTAACCGGTTTGCCGTCAATGGTCACATGTTTGCCGTTCGATTCCATGTCGAGTTGCTGGAGATAGGCGGGTAGACGCGACAAACGATCCTCATAGGGAATGACAGCGCGTGTCGGATAGCCGCAGATGACGCGATTATAAAAGCCGATAAGCCCCAGCCGGACGGCAAGGTTTTCAGAATAAGGTGCTGTGCGGAAATGTTCGTCCATTGCATGGCCGCCAGCGAGAAACTTTCTGAAATTTTCCGGTCCGATTGCCATCATCACCGAAAGGCCGATTGCCGACCAGACGGAATAACGCCCGCCAACCCAGTTCCAGAAGCCGAAAACACGCGACGGGTCAATGCCGAAATCAGCCACCTTATCAAGCGCAGTCGAAACTGCGGCAAAATGTTTTGAAACGGCCATCTCGCCCAGTTTTTCAGCAATCCACTGGCGCGCAATATGCGCATTGGTCATGGTTTCGGCTGTGGTAAAGGTTTTTGAAGAAACGATAATCAGTGTTGTTGCGGGGTTAAGCCCCGACAATGTATCGGCAATATCGGCGCCATCAACATTGGAAACAAAATGGCTATCCGGCCCGTCGTGATAGGGCTTCAAAGCAAGCGTTGCCATTTTGGGCCCAAGATCGGAACCGCCAATGCCAATATTGACAACATCGGTAATTTTACCACCATGTTCGCCTTTGAAGGCACCGGAGCGCACCCCTTCACAGAATTTTTCCATATGCGAGAGAACCGATTGCACATCCTCGACGACATTTTTGTCGCCAAGCATGATTGTGCTCCCCTTCGGCGCCCGCAAAGCAACATGAAGAACCGCACGATTTTCGGTCAAATTGATCGGCTCGCCGGAAAACATCGCCTCTCGCCGCTCCTTCAAACCGGCAGCATCGGCAAGATTATCAAGAAGCTCCAAGGTTTTCGCCGTAACCCCGCATTTGGAAAAATCGAACAGCAAATCGTTAAGCCGCAATGAAAAGTGCTCGAAACGCTGCGGGTCATTTTTAAAAAGTGAGCGAATATCGCCAAGCTCCGGATCTTTTGCATGGGTTTTCAATGCGTTAAAAGCGGCGCGGAATTTTTCTTCGTTGCGGAACATGGCAAGCTACCCTCCATTGTGTAAATAGAATTTAAGATGAAACACATTGAAGTGAAAGAGGTAAAATTGCCTTTATCCATTTCGCTCATAAGAAAGTTAAACGAGGCCTTATATCACGGCATTATTATCGGCTTTTCTTGAGGCTTGTGAGAAATCGCATGCCGCCAATAGATTAGCAAAATGGCTTATCACTTGCGGCTATTCTCTTGACCGCGCAAATTTTGTTTTTTCGTATGACGCTCATATGTCATCCGGTTGTTTTGGCATTTTGTGCGGCATTGAGTTCTTCTTCCAGTTCGGAATCTTCTTCGGCTTTCGGGCGGATAAAGCGACCAAGCAAGAGATAGGTAACCGGTGTGACATAAAGCGTTGCAATGGTTGCAAGGCCAAGCCCGCCGACGATGACAAAGCCCAAAGAAATTCTGGCTTCCGCACCCGCACCGCTTGCAAGAATAAGCGGTACACCGCCAAGAATGGCGCAGATCATTGTCATTGATACCGGCCGCAAACGTATATTGGCAGCATTTTCCACCGCCTCGCGCAAAGTCTGGCTGCGGTTTCTGAGCTGGTCGGCAAATTCGACAATCAGAATGCCGTTTTTGGCCATAATACCGACAAGCAGCACAAGCCCGATCTCGCTATAGACATTCAGGCTTACCCCGCTCACCATCATGGCAAAAACGGCACTGCCAAGGCCAAGCGGCACTGTAGCCATAACAATGAGGCCGGAAATGAAACTTTCAAACTGTGCGGCAAGAACAAGAAGAATAATGACCAGAGCAAAGCCGAAGACGATAATGAGACCGGAAGAGGTTTCGCTCAATGTGGCAGCCTCGGCAAGCGGGATGATATAGCTTCCCGCCGGCAATATGGGTTTTGCAAGTTCAAGCGCCTGCTGATAGGCTTCACCGAGGGCAAAACCCGGTGCAAGACTTGCCGTCAAGGCAATAGAGCGCATACGCGATTCCCGTCCGAGTTCCGGCGGAACCGGCTTTTCTTTAACTGTTGTTACCACAGACATCGGCACAAAACGGTCATCTGCCGTTTTCATGAAAATATTTTCAAGATCGGTCGGATCATTGACGGGTGTGCTATTCGACACAAGCTTCACATCATAGGAACGGTCGCCAATATAGACCGAGCCGATTTTGCGCCCGTCAAGCATGGATTGCACGGCATTGGCAAGGCCGGTAATGTCAATACCGAGATCGGTTGCCCTTTCGCGATTAATGTCGATGAACAATTGCGGCTGCGTTGCTTCAACACTCAAGCGCGGCTGCACAAAACGCGGGTCTTCCTGCATTTTTCTGACAAGTTGATCGGCAACCGGCTGGAGTTTGGCATAATCGGTGCCGAGAATTGCAAATTGCAAGCCTTGTCCTGCCCCCCTGATGCCGAGCGAATTACCTTCCGCCGCAATGACACGCACAGCCGGAAAACCCTTCATAATTTGATTGATTTCCTGAACAATTTCCTGCTGGCTACGGTTGCGTTCCCCCCAGGGAGCAAGATTGAGCATAAGAAAACCGTTATTGGACGAGCCGAAAGTGCCCGATACCGCATAGGTATTGATGATTTCGCCCCTTTCTTTGAAGGGCAAAAGCGCATCCTCGATTTTGCGCATTTCATCATTGAGATAATCGACAGAAATTCCTTGTGGCCCGTTGATGCGCAAAAACACCTGTGCGCGGTCTTCCGACGGGGTCAGTTCCTGCCGCAAGGTGAGGTATCCACCCGCACTTAGGATAACAAAGCCGATCGAAAGCAAAACCACAATCCACGGATGGTCAAGAGCACGGTGCAAGCTGCGGGCATAGAAATTTTGTAATATATGGGCAAATTTCAAAAGCAATGCCGGTTTGGAATGCCCGTCGCTTAAGCCCTCCTGCCCGTTATTTTCCTGAATGCGCCCGTTTTCCTCACCGTTTAAATTTTCCTCATTATCGGCAATGGCTCCGGCAGACTTTTTGACATCTTTCAGAAATCTTGAAGCAAGCATCGGGCAAAGTGTCAAAGCCACAATTGCCGAAAGCAGAATGGCAATTGCCAGCACAAAACCGAATTCGCGGAAAAGCCCGCCTGCTTGTCCCGGCAAAAAGGAAATCGGCACAAAAACCGCAACAAGGGTGAGCGTTGTGGCAATCACGGCAAAAAACACTTCTCTTGTGCCGATAACAGCCGCAGCCCTCGGCCCTGCGCCAAGATTGCGGTGACGTACGATATTTTCCAGAACGACAATCGCATCATCGACCACCAGACCGGTTGCAAGAACAAGCGCAAGGAGAGTCAGAATATTGACTGAAAAACCGGCAAGATAAATGGCGGCAAATGTGCCGATCAAGGCGACGGGAATAGAAAGTGCGGGAATGAAAGTGGCGCGCAAATCCCACAAAAACAGAAAAATGATCACCACAACGCTTAAAACCGCAACAATAAGCGCCACCTCGACTTCGTGAATAGCGCCTTTGATAAAGCTTGCATCATCACTTGTAATGGTAATATGCACACCTTCAGGAAGCGTTTTGTTGAGATTGTCAACGGCAGATCTTATCCCTTCGGAAATATCGAGTGTGTTTGATTGTGCCTGCCGCACAATACCAAGCCCGACACCGGGTTTACCATTGACCCGCACAATCGAGGTTTCCACATCCGGCCCCAGAGTGACATTGGCAATATCACCGATACGCACACGATTATTGAGATAAACATTCTCGAATTCTTCCGGCGTAGAAATATTAGCGGTTGCTCTCACCACCAGCGCCTGATTGGAACTTCTGAGCGAACCGGCCGGCGCATCAAGTGCCATATCGGAAAGTGTTCGCGTGACATCGGCAATGGTCAGGCCATAACTTGCAAGTTTTGCCGGATTGATATCAATCCTGAAAATCTTGTCACGGTCGCCATTGACTTGCACATCCGCAACACCGGAAACCGCTGAAAGTGTGTCGACAATCTGGTCTTCGGTCAAAACCGTCAAATCATCAACACTCATTGTTGTTGACGTCACGGCAAGGCGCATCACCGCGTCGGCATTGGAATCGGCCTTGATGATGCGGGAGGCATCGGCATCATCGGGTAAATCATTGGTAACACGCGAAATGGCATCGCGAATATCGGCTGCCGCCACATTAAGATCAACACCATCATTAAATTCGACCGTTACCCGCGAACGGGCAAAAGAAGAACGCGATGATATGGTTTTGACACCTGAAACACGCGCCACCGCATCTTCAAGCTTCTGAGTGATTTCACGGTCGATTGTTTCAGCCGCCGCACCATCGAAATCGGTTGAAACGGTGACCACCGGACGGTCGACATCCGGCAATTCGCGCACATCAATGCCCTGAAGTGCGGCAAGCCCCGCCACCAGAATAAGCACATTGAGCACAAAAGCCGAAACCGGCCGGCGGATGAAAAGCGCAACCAGCCCGCCTTTATCCTTTTCGCGATCCTTTTCGCGTTCACCGGATTTTTGAAAAGCGCCCGCCATTACCGGCTTGCTCCGTCAAGAGTTTTCTTTTCGTTCCCCTTCACCTCATGAGGTTCACCGGCTGCTTTTTTGTCGTTTTCCGAATTTTCTTCCACTGCTTTTTCACGGACTTCGCTATTGCCAGCAGATTGACCCGAATGACTATTTTCATTGCCAAGAGAAACGTCTTTTCCGGCCTCTTTTACGCCCTCATCCGGCATAATATCGACAGCACTTTTATCTTGCAGATTTTGCACACCCTTGGTGACAACAAGATCTCCTTGAAGAAGTGCGCCGGTGACCAGCACCGAATCCGCATTGCGCTGGACAATGCCGACACGCACATGTTCGACAACTCCATTTTTTACCCGCCAGACATAGGCACCCTCGGCGTTCCACTGGATTGCAAGCGGGTCCACCGCCGGATAAGGGTCACCCGGAAAAGCAAGCGACACAGAAAAAGACATGCCCGATTGAAGCACACCGGAAGCATTATCGACTTCCGCACGAATGCGCAAAGTACGGCTTTGCTCGTCAATCATATTGTCAATGGCGCTGATGCGGCCGACAAATTCTTCACCAGGGCGGGCAATAGATGTGGCTTTCACTTGTTGGCCGATTTTAATGAGTGGTGCAAAACGTTCCGGCACCCAGACATCAATCAGAATATGGTCGCGATTATCAATGCGGGCGATTGTTGTATCGGATGTCACGTAATTTCCCGCGTCAACGGGTAAAATACCCACAATCCCGCTTACCGGCGCGCGGATTGTGCGGCGGTCGGCTGCAAGCTCGGCATCACGCAGTGCCAGCCTTGCCTTGTCGAGTGCAAGTTTTGCCGACAATTCCTGCACTTCGGTTGCCGTATTGGAGGCACGCAACTTGACCGTTCTTGCCATAGTCAATTCCGCATCATTGACTTCCACTTTGGCGCGCTCGACGGCGATCTCTTCATTATCGGAATCAAGCTTTGCAACCGGATCACCAATATTGACGTGCATTCCCGCACTCACATAGATCTTGTCCATCACACCGCTAGACCATGGGGTCACTGCAACCGTTGCAAGTGCCCTTCCCGTGCCGATTGCGCTTAAACGGTCATTGATCAGCTTTTGGCTTACCGGTTTTACAACGACCTCGTTTGTTTTCGGGGTCGATGCGGAGGTGTGCCCGACATTTTTCCCGTTCTTTAAGCCCTGCCAGACAAACAGGCCGACAATAACGAGACCAATAATGACAACGATGGTAATTTTCGACGAGCGTTTCATCGCGCTGCTTTCATCAAAGGATGAGAAAACCGGACAGATTATTATCCGATACTGTTTTTTGTCACTCTGTTTTTAAAGTCTTCTACAATTTTTAACGTTCATCAAAGCCGCATCAAACGGGTTCCAAAAGTCTTTAATGACGATTCTTCATTGTATTTCATGCAAAATTTGCGTTTTTTCGTCCAGTTAAATTTCGGTAATAATTCGAACCGGAAAATAACCAATTGGATAAGCGCAAAAAACAATTTGTTCTTGATCAATGATTTTTATAAACTGGATTTAAAATGCGGGTTTTATAAGGCAGCACTGACTCGTTATCGGTCAAAACTGACGCGACATTTCGCTAAAAATGCCGCTCGTCTGAAGAGGTTGAATGGCTAACGAAGGAATAACCGGCGAACCGGCGCCTATAACAACGGGTATGTCGCTTGATCGCGAACATGAGAAAATACCCTTCTATCGGCGTATGCGTGTCCGGCTGTTATTGCTCATTACGCTTTCGGTTTTCATCACGGAAATTATGGTTTTTATGCCCTCTATTGCCAGCATGCAGGAAAGCTGGCTTGAAGACCACCACCAGTCGGCCAAAGCGATCAGCATGATTCTGGCTTCAAGCCCCGAAATCACCCTAAGCCCGAATTTGCAAAAAAATGTTCTGACGGCCACTGATGCCTTGGCTATAAGCATTATCAGAAATGACGAGAGAATGAACCTTGCCACTTCGCCGGACTTGAAAAAGGTCAATGAAACCATTGATCTTCCCGATTATAGCGAAACCAAAGCTTTGCTTGATTCTCTCACAACGCTCTATTTCGGAGGCAGCAATATTTTGCTCCTTCGCGGTCCTATCGAAGGAACAGACATCACCCTTGAAGTCATCGTTGCCGACAGGAAATTGCGGCAAGCAATGATCGATTTTTCGTGGCATTTTGTCGTAATTTCTCTCACCATCGCAATTGTCGCAGCAACAACGATTTACCTTATCGTGCACGAACTGCTGGTGCGCCCGTTGCAGAATATCTACACCAATATGCTCGATTTTGTGATAGAACCGCATAATCCCAGCAAAATTCTGGTTCCCGAACCCCGCAGGGATGAACTCGGTATGACGCAAAAACGCATTTCGGTTATCGAAAGCGAATTGCAAAAAAGCTATGCCCACCAGAAACACCTTGCCAATCTCGGGCTAGCGGTTTCCAAAATCAATCATGATATGAGGAATATTCTCGCTTCCGCGCAATTGATGTCGGATCACCTTGCCGACGCAAAAGACCCGATGGTGAAGAAAATTGCTCCGAAACTTATCCGCGCTATCGACCGTGCGGTCACTTATAGCCAGACCGTTATCACTTACGGGCGCACGCAGGAAGAAGCGCCAAAGCGTAAAAAACTTCTTCTTCATGACCTCGTGGCGGATCTCCTTGAATCGCTCACCCTTCCCGGTTCCGATCAGGTTGAATTTGTTAATGAAGTACCGGTTGATATGACAATCGACGCGGATGAAGAACAGCTCCACCGCGTCATCACCAATTTATGCCGCAATGCTGTTCAGGCAATGCTGGAACGGGAAGACAATACAAAACTTCAAAACAAGCTCACCATTAGCGGACATCGTATTGATAATGTAGCCGTTATTGATGTTGTAGATACAGGCCCTGGTCTGCCGGCAAAGGCCAAAGAACACCTGTTTTCACCATTTCAGGGTTCAACCAGCCGCAACGGTTCGGGCTTGGGATTGACCATATGTGAAGAGCTCGTCAACGCCCATGGCGGCAAAATTACATTGATTGACGAAGAGCGCGGTGGCGCGCATTTTGAAATCCGCATTCCCGATCTGCCCTCGCATGGAGAAGATCGACAAAAGAATGAAAAAACCGCCTGATCACGCTGTCGGAAAAAAGCGACGCTTAACGCACGAGTTCTTTCAATTATTCACGAGTATTTACGAGACATTTTCCTGAAAAGGTTTTTTCACCAGAACGAATTCCAATTAACGAATATCAATTGATGCCATAAAGCCAAAACGAGCGGGCAAAGTTTCGCGTGTAAAAAATTTTCAGCTGGCCTTTTCATGCTGCCTTTCAACAGATATCTCGGCAGGCTGTTTCAGCCGGTATCTTCCGTAGACATTCAGGCAATGCATAACCACCGTTTTGGGCGGAGTTTCCGCCTTTCAAGCTTTTTTGAGCGTCTTGATTGAAAATGCACGGTTTTTGAGTAAACACCGGTTTTTCAAAAAACATAAATTCGGCTTTATAAAATTTTCTAAAAATGCGGTTTTGTTATTAAAGCAGTTTTTTAAAACCTCTTGCTTCTCCTCAACCGTTGTTTTTTAGCTCCCTTCATTTTGAACATAAAAATTTCCGACAGAGATTTTCCGGTTTCAAAGCGCTTAGCCGCAAAATTCGCGACACAAATGAACAAAAAAATAAAATCTTCTCTTGCATTTCTTTCGCGAACCAATTAGGAAACCGCTTGTCAGTCGATTGAAGATGTTCAAATCCGGATGTCGTTGATGGAACTGGCTGGAAACATCATTTTGGTGTTTTTCAAAAGTGCACCCGTAGCTCAGCTGGATAGAGCACCAGACTACGAATCTGGGGGTCAGGAGTTCGAATCTCTTCGGGTGCGCCATTTAAAATCTGGCATTTCACCATAGCTTCCAAACATCAAACTTTTTCATTTTTTAAAAACAAACACCAATCCGTACTATTTTTTAAAAATATGTGAGGGAAATTGTTTTTGATCGATAATGCTTTCAATCAAACATGATTTGAAACCATCCTTCAAATTTCCTTCGAAATGCTTGCATCCGAAATTCTGTGGCCTTTCTGTTTTAAAGTAGAAAAACAGCATTTTGTCTTTGAAGCTTTATAAACAAACGAGACTGATCAATCGCACTCATCATGAGTGCCTTTAAGTGGATATTCCCCCTTCCTTTTTATGACGGCTCATGGTCGAAATGGCCTCCCTCGCCTTGCCTTAAACCCCTGATCAATGTGAGCCGATTTCAAAAACTGTGCTATAGTACTCTCGGCCAAGTGACGTACAGAGATCTCATCATGAAATAGGCTTTAACCGCTTTGTTCAAAATGGATAAACCTCTTTTCCTTTTCCATAACGTCTCGCCAGAGTTCCTGAGGATAGCGCTTTTATGCCAGCCGTTTTTTACATCTGTGGCGCCTATGACTATTGATGAAATACGGTTGAAGATGCGTTCTTTCTCGTCTGTCCCCCAGAAGAAAATCCCCCGTTATTCAGGCTCCTTAAAATAAAACCTCAATCACTGTTAAAAACATAAATCACCGGCTGTTTAGCAAGAATGACAGTCCTTTACGCACACGGAGAAATGAAGGTCGGTAATAAATTCGTGGGGACATCGATTATTGATACCGAATTCCATTGCAGAATTGATCGTGTTGGAGAGATCAAAGCTAAACCAACAATAAACCCGATCATATCCGGCCGGAATTGGGGTATCAGAATAGATTATCTGATTTGATTGCAGCCCGATTGGTTTATAATTCTGCTCAAAAACGGTAGAAAAAACCGGAAAATCTACTTTCTCTGCCTAAAGAATTTTAATTTATCATTTTGTTACACAAAGATGTTTCTTGAATAAATTTTGGTGCAATAAATTGTTGTTTGACTATGTTACACTCTATAAAATAAAGATTGCACTTTTCATTCCAAAGGAGAGAAAAGCCAATGCGTAAGTTTCTTATTCTGGCACCGCTTTTCGTGCTTTTGGGCGGCTGTTGGTTTTCAACCAATATCCCTGCTGAAACACAAGCTGCATGGCGAGGTCGGCCAATCAGTGATTTATAAAAAGCCATCGGGTCAGGGGGAGGTTTCAGCGTGGATGAAAAGGGTGAAAAGTAGTATTATCGACAAAAGGAAGGCAACTTCTTGGTAAGTGGTTCAGGCAGTCCCACTCGGGGATTATGTTACTAAATCATGTGAATTGCGTGTATATGTTGATAATGAGGACAAGATCACAAGATTTGACACTTATAATAAGGACTGAATTGCGCCCATTATAGTTCAGATTTGAAATAGTGGATTTATCTACATTTATAAGGGCTTTCGCGTAGCAACATGCAGTTGCGCGACTTCACCGCGCTAAAGTCACCACCGTGAATGTGTCTCGACTTTAAAGGGTTAAGTCTTCGCCGAAGTACAACTTTATTCTGACAACGCCTCTAAAGGCCATGAAAATAACTCAGAATTATGGGTGATATGTCACATGACACCCTAATCGTTCACAAAGCTTTTCGCTTTTTTTTACCATAGCCGGTTTTTCTTGAGACGACGTCGCAGTGGTTTGTTGACAAGCGGTGAGGAACAGACCCGAAACGATGAAAACAAATATAGTTATTGCACGTTTTTTCATTTTAACAACAGTCCTAATAAAGATAATTTTTCTACATGCTGAATAGGTTAAAAACCAACCGATAACAACTGTTTTACTTTAGCGCGTCACTAAAACCAAAAGCGCAATTAGCTCCTCTCGAATAAGTATCCAGCCTTGTGATTTTGCCGTGCTCGTCATAAAACGCGCGGGCTTGACAATAAGCTAACTCATATCCTGTAGGTGTACTTTTTTGAAAAGATCGTTCCCAGTATACATATTTTTCTCCCTTTTTATTTTGTGCAACATGGAATGGACCTAACCGTTTAATGATATTTTCGATAGGTTGCCCACGCCATTTATCTTGAATTTCCTGACTAAAGTTCAGAGAAAGCCAACAGCCACTCAGCATAAAGACGACACATAAAAGAGAGAGAAACTTTTTCATTGAATCCTCACCTTGGATTATTTTTTGATAATATCATTTTCATGCATGAACGCCACTTGTAAGAACTTTCGCTTTTTATCTCATTGACCTTATCGGCATCAGTAATGAGCAAAGTAGCACCTTCATGGCTTGAAATTGCGCACTCGATAAATACCATAACCGTGGACAGAATATTGAATTCTACTTGTTATTTCTTGTTAATTGGCTCATAAGCCTCAAAACAGTAATTAACGCTCAATGCCAAACAACCGCCAACCTTTATCCCTAACCGAATGATTAGCGGTTGTTTTGTTTTTCATTTCAATTTCCTCAAAAAATATACGAATTGTAAAATACAATTTATACTTTTTTAATAAGCGCCCCTCGCCTCACAAATGGGAACTTTTGGATTATGAAAGTTTCTACAAGACTTTATCGCTCTGGTTCCATCCTTAGGCAAGTATCCTTGATCTTCCATACAAAACAATTTTTGAAAGACGATATTCTCTCTAACATGTATGTCAAGTTTTGGATCATCTCGATAGCGTTCGTCACATTTGTCATATGCTTCAGATATTTCTTTTGGTGTTGCGCCTGGCTTTTGATACCATTGACTAGCAGATGGTGGGCCGTGATCTATATAACCAGGCTCAAACACACTACCACACCCACTAAAAACACTTAATGACGACAAGCATAATAATAGAACAATTTTTCTATTCATATTTGTTTCCACATTTTTAAACTAGCGTCCTTGAGCTTTTGTATTTGTAGATATTGTACGAAAATAAGTATCACCACAATCAAGCTGTTAGTCTCTAGCAGCTATGGATGGAGAAGCCACGCTTCCCATCAAAACCGCCAAACATATTAGGCCATTCCAACAGCATACTACTACCAGAAGCCCCCACATCGTGGCCGAATTGCCACCAATGAGCAGACCAACAAAATCCCGATTATGAAGTTACAAAGTCATTTCATCTTTTTTACCAACACTCAATTTGTTCAATAAATTGACAGTTGGTTATGCATGAGCTTCTGGGCCAGAGCTCAATAATTACTCAATTATTTTAGTTATAAGCGCCTCTCGCCTCACAAATGGGAACTTTTGGATTACGAAAATTTTTACACGCATCCATCGCTCTAGTTCCATCCTTAGCAAAATATCCTTGATCTTCCATACAAAATATTCGTTTAAAAATGATATTCTGTCCAACATTTGGGTCGAGCTTTATATCATCTGGATAGCGTTTTTCACATTTGTAATATGCATCAGCTATTTCTTTCGGTGTTGCGCCTGGCTTTTGATACCATGCAGCCGCAACTGGTGGAGCGTGATCTATATAACCAGGCTCAAATACAGTACCACAACCACTAAAAACACTTAATGAAGACAAGCATAGTAATAGAACAATTTTTTTCTTCATTTTTGTTTCCACATTTTAAAATTAGCGTCCTTGAGCTTTGATATTTGTCGATATTGCAGAACTATAATTATCACACCAAAGCCGGGTTATGGGGGTTAAGCGCCGAAGAGCTGCAGAAACTTTTTAATTGCCTCAAAAACTCGGCATAAAGCACTAGCAAAAAACCAAGGTGTCAATCTATAAAAGTAAAAATGCCTCAAATATTTTTTATTATGCGAGGCTATAATAATGGCATGAACAGCCGACAGAAGACGAACGTTAAAGCGGTTTCATACCAACATTTTTCCTTATTGTCATAAGCTATAACAGCGAAAGCACACAACAAAACAGGTCCATAATAATGAACATCAGTATTGGATAAGACTCCTGTCTCTCCACGTTTATCAAGTGCTGCTTTTTCCATAGCATCCTTTAGATGATCTTCTACTTTTTCCCTCGCTTTATCTGTAATGAGCGGTTTGATCGTCACATTCTCTCTAAAACCGTTACCGACTTTGAAGGCGGCAATGCGCTCACTCGGCTAACTTCCATTTTCACATCAGCCGCGCAGGTTGCATCGATATTTTCGCTCTTTTCAAGCTTTGCAATGTTTTTGAGACCAAGTCTCAACTATCGGTGTTAATTCAAGAAAACTCACACTTCTTTGCTGATTAACCAAGCACACTGGCATGCATTTTCCATGAATGAGAAAAGATCTCGATAATCAGCTATCGAGAGCCGAAAAATGGATAAAGGTTGCGGAACAAACATCAACAAAAGATAAACAAATGATTGTGGAGAAATATGATCGTCTTGATACCGAGCCGCGACGTTTTTTGCGACTTCATAAATTTCATAGAAAGAATGAAAGACAAGCTCTTATAGACCTTTTGCTCGAGCACTGGTCATTTCTGTTTCAAGATAGATCTCCATCCCTATCCTGATTAAACGCTTAAAGCTTTAGAAAAGAAATGACCAGCGCCTCAACTATAACCCGTAAAATGACTTACGAGTTCCTTCACTCAACTGTTCAACATAGAACGTAATGCGCCTCACTGCCGCATGGAAATCGCAAGTCTGTTCATTCCATTCATCAGCGATATGGCAAATGTAAGGTCTGATATTTCTTTGTCACTAAAGACCTTTTTTAATGCCTCGTACGACTCGTCATCGGCGTGGCTTGTCGATATGTTTGTTAACTGCTCTGCCCAGTTCAGTGCTGCCCGTTCTTTTTCAGAATATTGGTCACTCACACGCCATCCGGCCACTTCGGATATGCGGCGCTGTGTTTCGCCATCTTTTAGCAGGGAATTTGTATGGAGATTGAGACAATATGCGCATCCATTGATTTGAGAAACTCTGAGATAGACCAGTTCAATCAATTTTTGTTCGACTACGCTTTTCTCGAGGGCGACTTTCACGGCTCTAAAACCGCTCATCAGCTCCGGCGACAAGTCAAAATATTTCAATCTGAGATTTTTCATATTCTCTTCTCCTTATTCTCATTATTGTCTGAAAAATATATTAATAACGCAGCCGATAAACAAACTATAACATTAAAATTAATCATCATTTTTATGCTTTGAAAAAGTGACATACTAATAATAAATAATATTAATAAAAATATATTTGCGTAATTAATTATTTTGTTCTTTGCGTTAATAATATACGCCAAAGCGATTAATGCCTCTAAAACTGTGACCATCCAGCCAATAACAGGAATCATGTTTTCCGGAGCCCAAGGACACAGAGTCGAGACATGTTTAAAAAATTGGGTCATCGTACCCCATGAAACACCTGTTTCACCAAGATGACCCCAAAAACCAAAACGGTCGAATACAGCCGAAAGATAGCTGATAGCCAAACCGACTTTAGCAAAATATATGCCCCGCCTTTGCGTCGACGATTTGCAAAAGTCAAACATGCTTCACCATTATAAAATTCCAGAAACGAAACAATGTCGCAAAGGCGCTTACTGCGATAGGGACATATCGGAACAATTTGATAGTGACATGTGCATTTCGGTTTCAAACACAAAGAATGCATTTCTATGGGGCGTTCTTCAAAACAAACGTATAATATGTTTCTTATGTTTTCTGACTTGGAGCACTGTCATGGAAATTGTAAATCCACATGCCGCCGATCAGGATATTTATCAACACTTGGCATCGCAAAATAACATAGAGAAAAGTGGCTCCGGCTGGTTGAACAATTTGGCATGTTTTTAGCAGTATTCGTGACGCGTTTATGCAGCATTATTATCTGTGGTCGTATCAACGTAAAACTTGTTCAGGGCTTGTGGTCAAGAAATGAAGGTAGGCATCGGCTTTTATAAAAATTCAGCCATTGGATAAAACCGGCATGAGCCACAGCCACGGCTTCGCCCGCATGAAGATGAACCTCCTTATATTTGACAGAACACCAAAGAATTGACGGATCGTCAAAGTCACTCGAAAAAGATATTGTTCCGCTGTTTTCCCCTGCCTATCAAATAGTGACAACGGCGGCTAAAAGAATACCTGTTCCTCCAAGCGATGCCGATAAACCGGATTGTGATGAGCCGTGATCGCCTCGGCATGATTAACTTCGGTTCAATGCATTAAAACCAAAATCGCGCAGAAAATTCATTCTCATGAATGCCTCAAGTTTTTTCGCTCTTCTGTCGCCGGTTTGACTATCCTATGTTAATAACTATTGATTTCTTTCATCAATTGTTATGAATGATGAGGTTTCCGGGGGCGAGGAAACGAATGTCAAACGAGCTTATAAACATAGACACGACCAGAACAGGCTATCCGCCCAAATCGTCTCGCACAGGAATTGGTGATAGCCTCTACCAACAAATCATTGCATTAATTGATAGAGGTACTTTTAAAATAGGACAGCGCGTTCCCTCGATCAGGGCACTTTCGCTTGAAATGGGAGTTGGTAAAAATACCGTAGAAAGTGTATATAGTCGCCTCATTGGAGATGGTTATCTCGTCTCCAGAGGGCCTGCCGGCACATATGTCGCGAACCACTCCCTCCCCCATGAAAGCGTACACACGAAGACTGCGACCAATTCCTTAAAACATCGGTCGATTTATGCCGAAGGAACGGCCTTCAAAAAGCTCCAGATCGGTTTACCGGCCATTGATTTATTTCCCGCAAAATATTGGAGTGGCCTTTCAAAGCGCAAGATTGCTGAAACGCATAATGCGTTGTTTTATCCTCATTCAACGGGGCTTAAAAAGTTAAAAGAAAGCATCACCCGTTACGTTGGGCTGTCCCGTGGAATCGTTTGCGAACCTGATCAGATCTTCATCAGCAGCGGCTTTCGCGGTGCCTTAAATTTGCTCATGCAAGCGCTTGGTGAACCGAAAGACACAGTATTTTTAGAAGACCCGTGTTTTCCGCCCGCTTTGGATATTGTCAAAAGCTCAGGTGCACATATTGTTGCTGTTCCTGTCGATCATAACGGGATGCAAATTTCCGATGCTTTAAAAAACCATCCCGACGTTAAATTTATTATCGTCACAGCCAATCATCAAAGCCCTCTCGGCTACGTCCTTGGAGATGATAATCGAAATACATTATTAGATTGGTCGGAGAAAAACGGTACATTTATCATAGAAGACGATTACGATAGCGAATTCAGATATGATAACAAACCGCTGCCGGCTCTCGCTAGTCTCAATAACCATAGGAACGCCAATATGATCTATATTGGTAGTTTCAGTAAATTAATTAATCCCGACTTACGGTTAGGCTATTTTATTGTTCCAAAGTATATGATTTCCAAAATCACCGATTTTTATCAAAGATTGATAGATGGATTTCCAATATTAACCCAATCTGTATTATACGAATTTATGGATTCTGGTAATTTTGCCAAACATTTGAACAAAATGAGGGTGAATTATAAAAAAAGACAAATATTTTTGCAAAATGCCTTGAATAGATATGTTTCAGATATATTCCATGTAAAAAATTTCAATCACGGACTTAATACATTATTGCTATTCAAAAATTGCTTTAAATGTAACGATCTTGAATTAATGACAATTGCACAAAAAGAAAATTTTGGAATTGGATGCATTTCAAACCGTCAAATAGAAAGAAGAGATTTGAGCGGATTAATATTATCCTTTTCTAATTTGAAAACCCAAGAAGAGGCCTATAAAATAATCTCGGATTTTAATCAGGTCATCAGACCATATGTCTCTTCCAAATAAATATTTTTATATTTCAACATATGCTCCATTTTTAATTTATTTAAAAAAGTTATTCTGTGTGACGTTTTGTCAAATTGTCGTTGCAATTAAACAGAATTTCGAGACTTTCATCTGTCGAAGCAGCTTTTTTCGAGAATCTTGTGACCTCATGAGAAGCTTTTCAGCCTCTAAAGCGTGGCTTGATAAAAATTCTGTTTCTCCCCGATCATTCATGATTTTCATTCATTTCATGAATGAACAATAATACCTTTTTCGTTTTTGAAAGCTCGGCTATACTTGCTCTCTACAAAAACAGGAAAGGCGCTAGAATGGACATAACACGTCGACAATTTACTATCGCCTGTGGTGCAGCTTTAATGGTTAGCCCGACAATTTCGGCAACTACACAAGCCACAGCTATAAAAAACCCTCCAATCCGTCTTAAAACCGGCCGGATGATCCCGACGCTTGGCATGGGAACATGGACGCTTGCAGCCGGTCAACGCCCTCTCGAACAAGAAGAGGAAGCGCTTACAACCGGTCTCGATCTTGGCATGAATCTGATTGATACCGCCGAGCTTTATAGTTCCGGTAGAGCTGAAGAAATGGTTGGCCGTGTCATCAAGAAGGCCGGAACAAAACCATACGTGGTTTCAAAAGTCATGCCTTCGCACGCAACAAAAGCCGAAGACATTCGCAATGCCTGCAAAAACAGCCTTCAACGCTTGGGATTAAAGCAAATGGATCTTTATCTTTTGCATTGGCGTGGCGGAATTTCAAACCTCAAAACTGTGGTTGATACGTTTGAAGAGTTAAAAAGCGAAGGTGCCATTGTCGATTGGGGCGTTTCCAATTTTTCCGTTAATGACATGAATGATCTTTTCAGCCTTGAGAAAGGCGACCAATGCGCAACCAATCAGGTGGAATATTCACTTGTCGACCGCTCTATCGAAGGTGGCCTTCTCAATTGGTCAAAAAATAACGCTATGCCGATCATGGCCTATTCACCGCTTGGTTCCGGCAAAACCCCGCTTTTGCAAAATGCGGTTTTAAAAGACATTGCGCAAAAACATCATATGACTGCTGCGGCAATCGCAATCGGCTGGACAATCAGAAACAATTTTACCATTTCCATTCCCCAATCAGGTTCGCCCGCACATTGCCGTGAAAACAGCGCCGCACTTTCTCTTCATCTCGATGAAGAAGATCTCGCCCGACTTGATAAGGCTTTCCCGATTTGAGCAAAAAAGGTTTCCCTCTCTGGAGAACAAGGTTCAAGACAAGAAGGTTCAACATGTCTCTTGATCGTCGTTTTATATTAAAATCTGCTTTAGCTCTGTCTCTTGCCGAGATTTTTTCCCTGTCGCAGGCTTTTTCACAAAATACCGAAAATTCAGTGGGGAAGACTTCAAATTCATCCAAAGCGGAAACAGTAAACGATAGCCCCGCAACAAAAACGGAAGCTGATGTCAAAAATCTTAAAATCGGGGTCATTGGCGCCGGCTCGCTTGGCGGAACTGTTGCAACCCTCCTTGTAAAATCCGGCCATTCGGTGATGTTTTCTTCGCGCCATCCGGATGAGTTGCGACGCTTTACAAACCCGCTTGGAGACAAAGCTTCAGTCGGTACACCGCGCCAGGCGGCACAATTTGGTGATGTTATCCTTGTTGCAGTGCCGTTTTCAGCCTGGCCTCAAATCGGCAAAGATTTTGCCGCCGAAATGAAGGGGAAAATTGTTATTGACGCGACAAACCCGCCTTTGTGGGGAGGAGATTTAGAGCCTCTTTCAATCGAAGCAAAGAAAAACGGCGTTGCCGAAACGGTAAAAAAATATGTGCCGGATGTGCGCCTTGTCCGTGCTTTTTCGGCAGTTGACGCTACGGTGATTGAAGATTGTTTCAATAAAAAGATAGAAGCTGTGGGTATGCCGATGGCAAGTGACGATGAAAAAGCATTGGACGTTGTGGCCGAGCTCGTGCGCGAAACCGGTTGCGAACCTGTCATCACCGGCAAACTTGAAACAGCGCATATTTTCGCCCCCGGCGAGCCGGGTTTTCGTGCCCACCTCCCGGCAGATAAATTGCGAAAACGCCTTGGCCTATAATGACAAACAAGCTGCAACATATATTTGAACGTCTGTTCGCGCTAAAAGCGCATGAAACAGTTGCTTTTTTGGGCGGCTTTTTCACGCTTTTTCTCGTCTTTTGCAGCTATTTCATGTTGCGACCGGTGCGTGAAACATTCGGCATTGCCGGTGGTGTCGATCATCTCTCATGGCTTTTTACTGCCACTTTTTGCGCCATGTTTCTCGTTGTGCCCGTTTTCGGCTTTATCAGCCAGAAAATTAAAAAGACCAATCTCTTCATCTATTCGACGCTTTTTTGTAGTCTTATTATGCTCGGCTTTACGCTAAGCCTTTATTACAATAGCGGCAGTGTCTGGGTGGGGCGCGCGTTCTTTGTCTGGGTTTCGGTTTATAACCTGTTTGTTATTTCGCTGACATGGAGCTTTTTGGCCGAGGTTTTTACCAAAGAACAGGCCCAGCGCCTGTTTGGCCCCCTATCAGCAGGCGCAAGTCTTGGCGGCATAACCGGCCCGCTGATAAGTGCATTTATGGTTGAAAAAGTGGGCTATGCGGGACTGCTTTTAATTTCGACAGCGCTGTTTTTATCTACGCTTTTTCTCTGGTTTTTTCTTGTGCACTGGCGAAGTGATTTTGGCCGCGGCAAAGACCTGAAACAAGACAACCCCGGAATGACCGCGTCGGAAAAAGAAAAGAGTGAAACCTATTCCGGCATATGGATTGGCTTGAAACTCATCGTAAAATCGCCTTATCTCCGCCAAATTGCGGTTTATGCTATTTTCACCTCGGCCGGAACCACCTTTCTTTATTATGCGCAGGCGCGCCTTGTTCAGGCTACCTTTACCAATCCCAATGAACAGACACAGTTTTTTTCCATTATGGATACGGTTGTGCAAACCTCTTCCATTCTTATCCAGATGTTCGTTACCGCCCGCATTGCAAAAAAATTCGGCGTGACATTCCTGCTTGTGAGCTTGCCTGTCATGATGGTAATCCTGTTCGGACTACTCGGCATATTCTATTGCTTTCCGATTTTGGCAATCGCGATGATATTGCGGCGTGTGGGAGAATATGCACTTGCCCGCCCTGCCCGTGAAATGCTCTTTTCGGCGGTTGATGAAAATTCGCGTTTCAGTGCAAAAAACGCCATTGATACTTTCGTCTATCGCGGGTCGGATGCATTCTGGGGCTGGGTTGATACGCTTATCCGCAACGTTGTCTCCCCACCAGTCATTATGCTGCTTGCACTTGTTTTATCCTGCATCTGGGCCATTTCCGGAAAGAAAATCGGCAAACGTTACGACGAACTTTAAACCTAAGAGCGCCAGAAAATATTCAACAAGATTGGAAAACTTCTCATAAAGTTATGCCTGAAGGCGGCGGCGAGAATGATGTGCGCGTCTCATTATATCCGGTCATAATATCCAGCCTCATTTTAATATCCGGCCTGATTTTTACTCCCTATCCGGCCTCGTTTTTCAACTGCCGCGATAGGTCGAATAGCTCCACGGGCTTACAAGAAGCGGCACATGATAATGGGCGGTGTTATCGGCTATTGAAAAGCTTATGGTGATTTCATCAAGAAAAGGCGGGTTATCAAGTTTTGCGCCCTGGTTTAAAAAATAGGCTGCCGTGAAAAAGTGCAATTCATATTGCCCTTTTTCCATTGCCTTTTCATCAAGAAGCGGTTTTTCCGTTCGCCCGTCCTGATTGCTCTTTGTCTCAACAAGCAATTTTTTGACAACGGATTGCGTTTTTTCCCCCGCTAAATGCGTTTTTTCGGCCGTGCTAAGGGGGTTGTTTATAGTCCCGTTATTTTCATTTTCCGGAACATTTTCCGCGCAAAGCTTGTAGAGCTGAATTTTAACGCCGCTAGCCGGTTTACCGGATGCTGTATCAAGAATATGGGTTGTCAAACCGGTCATGTTTTATCCCTCGCTGTCGATGAGATCTTCAAGCCGCAAGCGCGCAATGCGGAAGATTTCCGTCAACGCCGTGGCTTTTTCTTCATCTTTATCATTGTTCAAGCGCTTTTTCATATTGGCGAGAATGGAATATTTGTCATGGGCTTTGCCACCATGCCCCCGCACCGCAATGATAAAGGGAAAGGAAAATTTTGCCCGATAGGCTTCATTCAATTTCTGAAATTGATCGAATTCATCTTCACTCAAACGATCAAGCCCTGCCCCTTTTTGTTCTTTTTCCGATTGCGCCGTCAATTTTGATGAACGGGCAAGCTTACCCGCAAGATCGGGGTGAGCCAAAATCAACTTGTCTTTCAACTCTTCCGGAGCTTGCCGGACCGCTTCGACCATGGCTTCATAAAGCGCATCGAGATTTTCAAACGGCCGTTTTCCTGCAACACTTTCCCCCACCCAAGGGGAATGCTCGAAAATACCGCTTAAACAATCAACAAAAGCGGCGGCTGGAAGAGTGTTCAATTGTTCAATTTTCACGGGGTCTTTTTTCCTTAATTTGTTTGCCTGTATTTATGTCTTCTCAATTTTGATATTTTGCTCAATTCGGTTCTTTAAAACGCAAGTTCGCGAAGTCTCTTCGTCATTTGCCAAAATCCGGCAACCGGCTGATTTGCCAAGCCTCGTCTTGATAAAAATATTCTTCAAGATTGTTTTCGACACCACCGCGATCAACCACATAGAAATCGCTTGTCTTGAAAAGTGCAAGAAGCGGAAAATGCCAGACATTTTTATGATAATTAACGCCGACACCTGAAGGGCAATAAAAGGCTTGCGGGGCGGAAGGTTTGCCCCCTTCATCCTTTGCCACAACAACGAGAAACGGATTGTCGCCCGCTGGCAGAAATGCCTGCGAGCCATAAGGGTGACGCTCCATCATATCAATCTCAACAGGAAAGTTGATCGGAAGAGACCGGAAGACATTGATGAGGACGCGGGGCTTTTCCCCCTCCGCTTCAACCTTTGCAAGATCATGAAAACGGGTGGCGCGCCCCTGATTGATCGGGATTATAACCGGATTTTTCTTGAAAGCCGAGCCTCTATTATTTTCTTTAGCCATTTGGTCGGGCGAAATTGTTTCTTCCCTGACGTCGATTACATCGCCAAAAGGAGAAAATTCGGCTTTTCCGATTTTTAAAACGGCAAGCTCGTGCAATTGTTTTTTATGATTTTCCTGCTCGACCATTGTTTTCTGTCCTCCGGTTTTTCTTTAATCTGTTTCAGGCTTATTTGGCCGGATGCACTTTTTGCCAATGGCGGGCAATATCTATGCGCCGTGCAATATAAACCGACTTTTTGGCTGCCACATAATCAAGAAATTTTTCAAGTGCCTTTGCCCGCCCCGGATGGCCAACCAAACGACAATGCAAACCGATCGAAAGCATTTTCGGCGCGCCTTTTTCACCCTCTTCATAAAGAACATCGAAACTGTCTTTCAGATAGTTGAAAAATTGTTCGCCACTGTTGAAACCTTGTGCGGTTGCAAAGCGCATGTCATTGACATCCAATGTATAAGGAATCATGAGAAACGGCTTATCAATGCCTTCTACCCAATAGGGAAGTTCATCAGCATAACTATCTGACGAATAGATAAAGCCGCCCTCTTCCATGGTAAGCCGCAAAGTATTGATCGACGGTTTTCCCTGATAAATTCCATATGGGCGCTCACCCGTTAGTTGTTTCTGGATGCGTACGGCTTCGCGAATGTGAAAACGCTCTTCCTCTTCATCAACATCCTTATATTCAAGCCAACGAAACCCATGGGTGGCAATTTCCCAATCGGCCTCGACCATGGCTTTCGCGACAGCCGGATTAAGCTCCAAAGCCTTGGCCACGGCAAATACCGTAAGCTTCATATTTCTTTCGGTAAAAAGCCGGTAAAGCCGCCAGAAGCCGACACGCGCACCATATTCATACAAGGATTCAATATTGAGATTGCGCTGCCCTTCCCAAGGAACTGCGCCAACAATTTCGGATAATAAATGTTCGGAGGCTTTGTCGCCATGAAGGATATTGCTCTCTCCCCCTTCTTCATAATTGATGACAAATTGTACCGCAATTTTTGCCCCGCCCGGCCATTCCGGGTCCGGCGGGTTCGGCCCATAGCCATAAAATTCGCGGGCGCGATAGTCTTTTAGTGATTGCATGGATTTTCTTCCCCAAACAACAAAATTGAAATCACTGTCCGGAAAACACTTAGGTTTAAAACCGTATGGAATGTCCGTTGCTGAAAATATGAAAAGCAAAAGCCATGCCACTTAACTTTTGAACAATAATAACGCCGACATTTCAGGAAAAACTTTTGTGCGTGTTTTTCCTTTCCGGCAGTGCTTTTTTATGAGAACTTAATGTCCTTCCGGCGTTTCACTTGATTGTCGGAGCCTCGCTTAATTGCGGCGCACCGCACTGATTGTTTCCGTCCCTTTATTTAACCTCCCACAAAATCAATAATATTGAACAAGCGATGAACTAACTAAAAATAAAAAATAAAACGGAAAACGAGCAAAATAGAAACCTATTTATACGTGCTGACCAACGCGTTATGCTTGAAATAACAGCAAATTATATTTGATTTTGCCTAATTTTTAATCTTGACAATTTTTTGCCTTATATTTACCCTCTCAACCACCGGCATAAAGCGTATTGCAGATCGATCGGGTCGATCCGGACAGAAAGTGTCATCCCCGTTTTAAACCGGCAGCCAAGGTTCTTTTAAAAAGCCGGAGCTTGTTCCTTGGGCTGTCTTTGATGGGGAATAGACATGCCAGAAAATAGCGAAATAAATCTTGCCAAGCTTGAGCGGCAGGCAAAATATGATCTTGAATGTTTGAACTACCCTGCCCGTCAATGGGTAAAGCCGAAGACTTATCGCGGCAATCCGGTGAAGGATGTTGTGATTATTGGCGGCGGACAAAGCGGTTTGACATTGGCGCTACAATTGCGGCGGGAAAGCGTTACAAACATTGCCATTCTGGATAAAAATGAAGCCGGTTTTGAAGGGCCGTGGCGCACTTACGCCCGTATGCACACATTGCGCACGCCGAAATATGTGACAGGACCCGATCTCGACATTGGCAGTTTGACAGTGCGTGCCTGGTGGGAAGCGCGTTTCGGGCACAAATCCTGGGAAGAGCTTTATAAAATCCCGACCAATCTTTGGGCGGAATATCTCGACTGGCTGAAAAAAGTCACCCATATAGAGGTGACAAACCGGACAGTTGTAACCGATATAGAGCCGGTGCAAGATGATGTTTTTGCAGTTCATATCGAAAGAAACGGCAAAGCCGATATAATCTATACGCGCCTTGTGGTTTTAGCGACCGGTATTGAGGGAAGCGGCCAGTGGATTGTGCCGGATATGTTCAAGGATAATCTTGACAAGAAAGTTTATGCACACACGGCCGAAGCAATTAATTTTGACAAACTTGCCGGCAAGCGTGTTGCCGTTGTGGGTGGTGGCTCGTCTTCTTTCGACAATAGTGCCACAGCTTTGGAACACGGTGCAAAATCGGTAACGCATTTTGTCAGACGTTCCGTTTTACCGACAGTCAACCCTTACCGTTTTATGGAATATAGCGGGTTTTTGCGCCATTTTGCCGATCTTGATGACAACAAGAAATGGCAGTTCATGAAATATCTCTTTGATGTCAACCAGCCGCCAACACAGGATTCCTATTTGCGGTGCACAAAATTCGATAATTACGAATTGAAACTTGCAAGCCCTATTAAAAGCTGCCGGATGGATGGGGAAAAGCTTGTTCTTGTCACACCGCATGAAAGTGATGAATTCGATTTTCTGATTGTCGGCACAGGCTTGATTATCGACCTTAAAACGCGGCCGGAAATTGCCCGTTTTGCCGATAAAATCGAAACATGGGGCGACCATTTTACCCCGCCAGCGGGCGAAGAACATGCGGTGATTGCAAGCTGCCCTTATCTTGGGCCAAACTTCCAGTTTCAGGAAAAGGTGAAAGGGGATGCGCCATATCTTAATCGCATTTTCACCTACACTTTTGCCGGTATGCCAAGCCTTGCCGCATCGGCGGGAATTTCGGCTTTGAAATTCGGCGTGAGAAGACTTGCCTATGGGGTGAGCAGTGAATTGTTCTGCGAAGATGCCGATTATCACTATGATCTTTTGAGAGCATTTGACGAGAAGGAACTGACAGCACCCCAACCGGTTGCCATGGGGAAAGCAGGTTAAAAGCCATTCGGGTGAACGGTTAATTGGCGATTGTCAAAACCGGCTTTGCCCGACAAGCAGGATTTTTCATATTCCTTTCACGATCATCGAGAATCGCGCCCTTTGTGGCGCGATTTTTATGTTTTCCTGTTTGATTTTTTAAGCCCTGATTTCACTGTTTCTCCTCTGAAAAACTGAAAGCAGTATTAAGAGAATTTAGATCAACCCGTGCGAATTTTAAGAACGCTTAATAAAAGCGCAGAGGCTGCACGAGAGCCGGTCAATAGTGTTTTTTCAAGTCATTGAATTTATTTATACTTTTTATTCTTTCATCATTTCTTACCAAAAATTGCATAAAATTTAATCAATAAATAAAAACGCCTAATTTTTAGGTTTTTTCTCTTGTTTTCACTTGTTGTTCGTGTAAATCTTGAGGTGTCGGAAATAAAACCGGTGTTCTTTTTTGAAGAAGACAAAGTTAGAGCTTTAAAGAGAAAGAATAAGGTTTTCCGGCAAATACAGGATGACACTACAGGTTAAAAAATACGCTTGGTTTCGTAAGTTGAATGTCTATACGCCGCCTTTCTTGTGCTGATTATCCGGTTTTTTGAAAACGGATAATACCCGACAGCACAAATGGCAAAACCGGAATTTGTTCATAATGCCCGTTCGGTTTTTCGGGGTTTTCAAAAAACCGGAATGCTTTTTAAGCGGGAGAGGAAAAGTTCATGCAGGTAAAATGTCGAAACAACAGCGACAATGCTTTTTATTCCTTTCCTCGCAACGGTTCTTCAAGTGACCGGACTTCTTACCTCAAAGGCAAAATGAAAATTGCAACTTCAAAAATACTGCGCTTCGAAAGGGCGGAAATAAAAAACTTTATTCGCAAGCAATTCAAACAAGCATTTTCTACTTTTAAACAAGCTTTTCCGATTGCGACTTTTTCGGCCGCCAAAGTTGCTTTTAAAAGTCTTTTTCTAAGAAGACTTCTTTCGGCCAGTTTTCTTTCATCAAGCCTTCTTTCGGCTAATCTTCTTTGTGGGAGTTTAGCACTTCTGTTATGTCCGCAAACGCTTGAGGCCAAAGAGGTTCAAAAAGCCCCTGACAAAGTGCGTTTTCAACTCGACTGGTTACCCGGTGGCGATAAAACCGCCATTTATGTTTGTGTGAACAAAGGGTTTTGCCAATCCGAAGGGCTTGATGTTGCGATTGAACCCGGGCGTGGCGGCAATGACGCGATTACCCGCATTGCTGCCGGAGTGAGCGATGTGGGAGCAGCCGACATCACCGCGCTTATGGCCGCGCGTGTAAGCGCAAATGTGAAGGTGAGCGCGGTTATGTCGATCTTCAACAAAACACCACATGCGTTTTATGTGCTTTCCGATAGCCCCATTCACAAAATCGCCGATATAAAGGGCAAAGCCGTCGCCACCTCGCCTTTTACCGCTTCCAATCTTTTCCTGCCGCCTTTCCTGAAGACGCAAAATTTATCCATGGATGATATTGCGCTTACAAGGGTCGACTCCGGTGCTTTGGGGCCAATGTTGATAACCGGAAAGACCGATGTAATTATTGCGTGGCTCACCGACTACACGCGTTACGAAGAACAGGCGAGAATTGCGCATAAAGAAATCAGAGCCTTTCCGTGGGTGGAAAGCGGACTTGATCTTTATGGCAGTTCGCTGATTGCCTCAGACAAATTCATTTCCGAACGGCCCGAAGTTCTGACCCGCTTTATCAATGCCTATCGCCAATCAATCATATTCATGCATGAACATCCCGATGAAGCGGTCGATGCGGTGATGGAAAGTGTTCCCGAACTTGATCGCCAGAGCGTTAAAGGGTCGCTTCAGGATACATTGAAGCTCATTTACAATGACGAAACAGATCAATACGGCCTTGGCACTTTCCGTCGCGACAAACTTCAACGTACATGGCAAAAAACTGCCGAAGCTTTAAACCTCGACCCGAATGCGGTGACCGCTGAAAGTGCCGTTAAAACCGGTTTTTCCGAAAATCTGGAGGGCTTCAAATGACAACAAGCCAATTGCAACCCATAGAAATGAAATCAAGCAATGCGATTTCTCCCCCCTCTATCCGCTTTGAAGGACTAAGCCAGTTTTTCACGACATCGACAGGGCGAACACAAGCCCTCCACAATATTAGTTTCGATGTTCGCTATCACGAATTTCTTGCGGTATTGGGGCCTTCCGGTTGTGGCAAATCCACGCTTTTGCGGTTGATTGCCGGACTCTTGAAACCGACACAGGGCAAGGTGGAAGTTTTCGGTATGCCGGTCAAGGAGCCGCGCGAAGATGTCGGCATTGTTTTCCAGCGCCCGACATTGCTGCCATGGCTCAATATTGTGGACAATATTACTTTTCCGATCAAACACAAATTCGGCAAGGTCAATTCCGCCGATATTGATAAAGCCCACGAACTTGTGCGTATGATCGGCCTTACCGGTTTTGAAAAACGTATGCCGGAAGAATTGTCGGGCGGTATGCAGCAGCGTGTCGGCATTGCCCGCGCGCTTCATCTCGACCCCGATATTTTGTTGATGGACGAACCGTTTTCCGCCCTTGATGCGCTAACCCGCGATGAAATGGGTTTTGAACTTTTAAGAATTTTTGCCGACCGGCCGAAAACCGTGATGTTCATTACCCATTCTGTCAATGAAGCTGCCATTCTTGCCGACCGTGTGCTGGTTCTCGCCGGCCGGCCGGGAACTGTTTTAACCGAACTCGACGTGCCGCTCGGACGGCCGCGCAATGCCGAAACTGCAAACCAAAAGGTGGTCCATGACTTCGCTCACACCCTCAGAAACCTCCTCATCAAGCCAAAGCTCGCTTAAGAGGAAGAAGATAAAGCTGTTTCACCTCTCCTCGCTGCTCTCTGGCTTACCGGCAGTGTTGCTGATTGTGGCTATTCTTGTGATCTGGCAATTGGCGGCGGTGTTTTTTGCCATTCCTTCTTTCATTTTACCGGCGCCGGTTGAAATTTTCAAAGCTTTCCATGTGATTGATGGATCGCGTTGGGCTGTTCATATATTTGCAACCTTGCGGGTAGCACTACTCGGCTTCTTCGTATCCATTCTGATTGCTTTACCGCTTGCTGTCTGTCTTATCCGCTCGCCGCTTTTATCGAAAACGGTTTATCCGTTATTGGTCATTATCCAGTCGACACCGGTTGTCGCCATTGCGCCGATTGTCATTGTCGCCTTCGGTTCGGGTGACTTTCCGCGTATTCTCATCACCTTTCTTATTTCGTTTTTTCCGCTGGTTATTGCCACTTCGACAGGGCTTCTTTCTACACCGCCCGAATTGATCGAGCTGTCAAAATCACTCCGCGCACCGGTTCGCCGTGAAATATTGCAAATCCGCCTACCTTATGCCGTGCCCTATATTTTCTCGGCCTTGAAAATTTCCATTACTTTATGCGTCATCGGTGCGGTTGTTGCCGAATTTGTTTCGGCCGATAAGGGCATAGGTTTCTTCCTCCAGCTTTCCACTTCAATTTATAAAATACCGCAAGCCTGGGCGGGGCTTTTTGTGTTGGCAGCCATGTCGCTTATCTTGTTCCAACTTGTTATTCTTACCCAGAAGCTTCTCTTCCCGTGGAGTATCAAAAAGGGTTGAAAATAAAAAAGCTCCAAAACTTAAAAAACGGACAAGGGGGACTTCAACATTTTGCAACACCGTTTGATGAAATATCTTGACGAGGTAGCGCGTTCCGGCTCGATACGGAGTGCCGCACAAAAGCTTCATGTTGCCGCTTCTGCCATCCAGCGGCAAATAAAGCTCTTTGAAGAAGAAATCGGCACACCGGTTTTTTCCCGCAGCCATAAGGGGCTCGAACTCACGGCCACCGGCGAACTGGTGCTTGGCCATATCCGCGAAACAATGCGCAATGAAGAGCGGATGTTGAGCGAGATAAAGGCTCTGAACGGCGTTATCCGCCAGAATTTGACAATTGTTTGCGAAGAAAATCTCGCTAGCACCCTTCTTTTTTCGGCAATTGTCGACTTCCAGAAAAACCACAAATCCACCAAAATCAACGTGTTGACCGCGCAAAATGAAGATGTGCAAAATGTGCTTCTTGATGGCAAAGCCGATCTTGCTTTGGCTTATGACATTGAAAAGCAGCCCCGTTTTGCCATTGATAAAGAGGTGAAATGCCCGCTTGGGCTTTTTCTTCGTAAAGGTCATAGTCTCGAAAAACGCTTGCAAGGAAAAAACAAAGTCAATCTTGCCGAAATGATTGGCGAAGCTTTGGTGCTTCCCGAAAAAGGCACAAAATTGAAATCGCTCATCGAAACGCTTGGGCCTCCGCTTGTGACCGCCGTTCCGATTGTCGAAACATCATCCATCCCATTGATTGTTCAACTCGTTGCAACCGGAAACTATGTTTCCATTTTAAGCCGCACAGAATTGCCGGAAGGGTTTGATAATGAATTTCTCTTCATCCCCGTTATTACCCATCCGGCCTATCGCATTTTGACATTGTTCCACCAGACAAACCGCGCGTTAAAACCGGTTGAACAACAGTTTCAACATGTATTGACCGGAAAAATGAAAGAAAGTCTTATCCGACGCAATCAAAGCTTTTCCGGAGAAGAAAATCAAACAGATTGAATATTATGAAATCTGTTTGCGATCGCCTAAAAGAAGTTAAAAGATCATCTGATAAATTTTTAAAAACTCTGGCAGACGAGACAGGCAAAACAACGATAAATCGGAATAAAACATCCAAGCGGTTTTAAAAGCTTTTTGACGAGAAAAATTTTTTGAAAAAGCTTTCACAAAAGAGGAGACAACAATTCGATGAATGAGAAAGACTATTATTTTCCGCTTGGCGGATTACAACCACGTTCCGAACTTTTAAGCAGCAAAGCCACCTTCAAAGACGCTTATATGGTGATGCCCGCTTCTGTCATGTCCGATATTGTAACAAGCCAATTGCCGTTTTTTATAAAATCCCGCTTCTGGGTTTTGGCGCGCCCGATGACAGGTTTTTCAGAAACATTTTCCCAATATATAGGCGAAATCGAACCTTCGGGCGGGTCAGAACGTCCAGAAAATGACAAGCGTGCGGAAGCCGTTTTCTTTGTGACTGATGGTGCACTCACCATCGTCCTTGAAGGCGAAAAACATGTTCTTCACAAAGGTGGCTTTGCCTATCTTCCTGCCGGTCACGATTATCAATTATTCAATGAAGCAAAAACCACCGCGCGCTTTCACTGGATCCGCAAGGCTTATGAAAAAGTGGAAGGGCTTGATAAACCTGATGCAATCTTTTCTTCCGACCAGCAAATAACGCCTGCCGAAATGAAAGGCCATGAGGGTGTATGGATGACAAGCCGTTTCATGGATATGAACGACATGCGCCATGACATGAATGTTGCCATTGTCACCTTTATGCCGGGTGCCCATATTCCTTTCATGGAAACCCACGTTATGGAACACGGGCTTTATGTCTTGCAAGGCAAAGGCGTTTATCGGCTGAATGATGATTGGGTGGAAGTCGAAAAAGGCGATTTTATGTGGTTGCGCGCATTTTGCCCGCAAGCCTGCTATGCGGGCGGCCCCGAACCATTCCGTTATCTCCTCTATAAAGATATAAACCGGCACGCAAAACTCTGGTAAGGCGAAACTCTCGTGCAACTTTGCAAAGTCGAAACTTTAGTAACGCGATACTTGGTGAGGCAAAATTTTAGTGGGGCAAAGCTTTGCTCATATTTTAAAAGCGGAAGTTTTGAATAGCAAACAGCCTTAAAGCCGTCCATGCTTTAGAATGCTCCTCATCGTCGTGAGGATTTTGTCGCATTTGTTCGTCAAGCTTTTGGCGGCATTCTGCCGCCCTTCTCGCGCCAGAACCAAGCCCGCTCTATTCATGTTTCTTTTGCGTTTTCCCTATTGTTAAACCCGCCTCTCCCGACACAAGGAAAACTATGTTTGGAGTGAGCAGAAAATAGACACGAAAATTCCACGATAATCAAACTTTTGTCAGTTGCTGTTTTAAATCTCTATAGTGGCGTATAAGAATAATGATCTGAAAACACATTCTGATAAGGCAATTTTTATGGCTGAAACACTCATCCAATGTTTTGACGGGCACAATGACATTCTCTCCAAAATCCGCGACGAGAAAAACCTTGACCCTTCGGCTTTTATCAACGGTTTTGAAAGCGCAGAACTTGACCTGCCAAAGGCTGAAAAAGGCGGCCTTATTGGCGGGCTTTGTGCGGTTTATCCGCCATCGGTTGATCTTCAGCCCGATAAAAACGGTGTCTATCCCGAATTATTGTTAAAAGATGCAACAAAGCCGACCATGGAAATGGCAAAGCTTCTCCATGATATTGAAAAGCTGAAACCCGACCGTTTCAAAATTTGCAAAACCGCGCGCGATATTAAAGACGCAATCAAGGAGCACCAATTTGCTGCGGTTTTTCATATTGAAGGTGCGGAAGCCATTGGCGAAAATCTGGAAGAGCTTGCCCGCCTTTATCAGGATGGATTGCGCAGCCTCGGTCCTGTCTGGAGCAGACCCAATATATTCGGTTTCGGTGTTCCCTTTAAATATAACTCGACCGGCGATATCGGACCGGGCTTGACAGAAACCGGCAAAAAACTCGTTCGCGAATGTAACAAGCTCGGCATAATGGTTGATCTTTCGCATATGAACGAAAAAGGCTTCTGGGACATTGCAAAATTGAGCGACGCACCGCTTGTTGCTTCCCATTCCAACGCCTATCACTTGAGCCATCAAAGCCGTAACCTCACCGATGAGCAATTGCGCGCTATCGGAAAAAGCAAGGGGCTGGTCGGCATTAATTTCGGTGTCAAATTCCTGCGCGAAGATGGCGAACGCAACCGCGATACACCGCTTAAAACCATTATCAACCACATGCGCTATATTGTCGATATTGTCGGCGTGGAACATGTCGGCCTCGGTTCGGATTTCGATGGCACAACAATTCCGAATGAATTGCATGATTGTTCACAATTGCCGAAGCTCGTCGCCGAAATGGAAAAATCCGGTTTCAACCATGACGAGATCGAGAAAATCACCTCGAAAAACTGGATCTCGGTTCTGGAAAGGACATGGGGCGAATAAAGCTTTTTAAAATGCCAATGCATTCGGCCAGTTAATAGCATTGGCTAAATATGTTTTTGCTATTTACGGCATAAAGAAAAAGACAAAAGACAACACTGGTACGTGAACCGGCTTTGCCTGCATTGAAAAACCAACGCGCATGAAAAAGCTACCGTTTTAACGGGAATATTTTTGTCTCACCAAAGTTCCGGCGAAGATACATTTTCCTTTAGCAATCTTGAGGCTCACAACACTCGCCCCGTTCAGGAAAAGAATTTTTCCAGCATAGCTTTCAAAGCCCATTGTGGCAAATCTTTCCGGATGAATTCAACGTGCCCTTTATCCCTATGCAACACGACCGAATAAGTGCATTATATTTACATCTTTCCAATAAATCGAATGGGACTGTCGCGCTTCTTTTTTCTTCCCGCAGATAGTCTTGGCAAAATGGTCAGGATTTTAAGCCATCAATCGGGTTCTTAAAATCAATCCGGATGTTTCAAGCGGAATTGATGACGCGCTTCATTTGAATGATACGCGCTTGGCTTGCACTCATATTTTTTGAGATAATTTTGCTTTTCCCCTGCCAATCAGGCAGAATGGATAAACAGTTTTTCAAGCAGCTATTCATCCCACAATAAACGGCATTCATTTAAAGGCTGCAGAAATTGACATAAGCACGCGATGTCAATAGATGAAGGAAACGCCTTTTAAGGGCGCTTGAGGACATTTGTCATGGCCAATATATATCGCGAATTGTTCAGAAAGCCCGGCACTGTTGCCTTTTCGGTAACGGGGTTGTTGGCACGTATTCCGATATCAATGATTTCAATCGGCATTATGACAATGTTTGCCATTGAAGGCTTGGACTATGCTACCGCCGGTCTCGTTTCGGCAAGTTATGTCCTTTCCAATGCCATTATTACGCCGCAAATATCGAAACTTGCCGATGAATACGGGCAAGCCCGCGTGGCGCGTCCGGCAATTCTGGTTTCTTTTTTGTCGCTCTGTGGCTTGTTGATTGCCGCACAATATAAAGCGCCACTTTTCATCTTGATTATTGCCGCAATTCTCGTCGGTTTTATGCCGAGTTTCGGTTCTTTCGTGCGTACACGCTGGTCGCAACTCTATCATGGTTCGCCGCTTTTGCGTTCGGCCTTTGCCTATGAATCGATTGTCGATGAATTGATCTTCATGGTCGGCCCTATTATTGCTATCGAGTTCACAAACCATCTGTTTCCCGCCGCCGGTCCGCTTGCCGCCGGTCTTATCATGCTCTTTGCAGGCCTCGTCTTTACCTTGCAAAAATCGACCGAGCCGGTCGCTCATGGCAAGCGGCAAAAGGGTTCCACTTCGGTTATCCGCCTTTTTTCCATTGCGCTTCTCACCGTGATTATGTTTTGCGTCGGCACCATTTTCGGCACTGCGGAAATTTCTGCCGTGGCGATCGGCAAATCGCTACAACAGACAAATTACACCGCTCTGCCGCTTGTGCTTTACGCGGCTGGCTCTTTCATTGCCGGCATTGTTTATGGTGCACTGCCTGCCCGTATAAAATTGACGAAGCAGCTTCTTGTTGCCACCATCGTTGCTGCGGTTACGACATTGCCACTCTTGCTTGTTACAAACTTATGGAATTTGAGCATTGTGCTTTTTATTGCCGGTGCCGCCTGTTCACCCACAATCATCATTGCCATGTCATTGATCGATACAATTGTCCCGCCAGAAAAACTCACCGAAGGCATGTCGTGGGGAATTACCGGAATGGCAATGGGTGTTGCGGCCGGGGCTGCCATTTCCGGAAAACTGATTGATGCTTTTAGCCCTGAAACCGGCTTTTATGTTTCCATTGTCGGCGGCTTTCTTGCTCTGATTTTAACAGTGTTCGGGCAAAAATATCTAAACCCCAAAACACCAAAGCCAAAAACCATTCTTGAAAATTCCTGAACGGTGCGCGCTTCCCTCATCCAAGTCTAGAGCACTTTTTGCTTTTTCCATGTGCCCGAAAGATAATAGGAAAGCGCCAGAATGAGCGAGGCAAAAGCGCCGACGGTGAAACTCCACCAGATGGCATCTGCCTTTATGGAACCATAAAACATGTAATAGAAGCCAAGGCGTACCGGATAGACAGCAATGAACAGGCAAATGAGCGGCACAAGAACTGCGCCATTGGCACGAACTGTTGAAAACAGCACCATTGCAAGGCCGAAAAACAGAAAGCTCCAGCTTGCAATCGCCTGAATATGCTGTGCCATTGGTACGGCCGCGCTATCATTGCCCAAAAACAGGATAATGACCGGACGGTCGAAGATGAGCAATAACCCGAGCAGAATAGCTGTCATGACAAATGTTGCCGCGCAGCCGATCAATGTGGTTTTTGAAATCCTGTTCCAGCGACCGGCACCAATATTTTGTGCAACCATTGCACTGACTGCCGCACCCACTGCCATGGAAGGCATTTGCAGATATGTCCATAATTGCTGCATGATGTTATAGGCGGCAATGGTGGTGACACCTTCCTGATTGACAAGACCGATCATGACAAGGCCGGATGTCGCAATGATGACCATTTGCAGGCTCATCGGGAAACCTTTCAGCACGATAAAGCGCATCAGGCTGAAATCCGGCCAGATATAGGTGAGTTCCCGTCCTTTAAGCCGCAAAGGCAATTTCTTGACATAGATATAGATAATCATGGCAAAAAGCGCGAGATAGCCCGAAACAGATGTCGAGGCGGCAGCTCCCGCAATGCCCATTTCAGGAAAAATCCACAAGCCCAGGATCAGTACGGGGTTGAAAATAATATCGAGCACAACATTGACGCACATGAAAATGAGCGGCGTCATGGAATCTCCCGCCCCGCGAAGCCCCATCATAATCATGACCATCAAAAGATCGGCCGGAGCAGCAAGGAAGATAACCCGCAAATAATCTTCAGCCAGCGTAAAAGCATCAGCCGGTGTTTCAAGAAAGCGTAAAATTTCGGGCGAAAAAAACCACCCCAAAACCGCAAGAACCACCGAGAGAAACAGACAAAAGCCGATAGAAGCGCCGAAAGCCTGTCGTGCACGGTGCAAATCTTTGCGCCCGATGGATTGGCCAACCATAATGGTTGCCGCCATACCGAAACCGAAAACAAGGGCAAACAAAAGAAAGGTGATGATATTGGCATTAGCCGTTGCCGCAAGTGCACTTTCACCTAAAAACCGCCCCACCCAGATTGTGTTGATCGAACCGTTGAGCGATTGAAGAACATTGGAAAGCAATGTCGGAATGGCAAAGAGAAGCAACGTTCTGGTGATCGGCCCTTCAGTCAGATTATTGAGAACAATTGTTTTTTTATGCGGCAAGTGAACGCTCCATCAGCGCATTTTATTGATCGACCCGAAGCGGGTAAAATTTCATTTTTTAAATGATGATATAAAACATATAGGTGTCGTAAATGTTATGTGTAGCCCTTTCAGGGCAATCGCGGAAAACAACTGATGAAGAATTTATTTTTCTCTCAAGGTCAAGAATGAAATGAAAAACCACGATAAAGTGAAGCCGGTTTTGTCGCTCTCACAGTTCTTCACAATTGAAACCGGTCAGGATAATGTCGGCCTGAATGATGATGTGAGGCGCATCGCGATTTTCTGTCACAAACACCTTTCAAGTTTTATCGGTTTAGGCCATATCAGTTTTTCATGTATAAGGTTTTAGAGTCATAAAGGTTCTTCGCGCTATATAGGCACACTGGTTTTTAAGGTTCCATCGTTTTAAAAAAGTCGGGTTCGGGTTATTTAATGCACATTCTTCCTATGGTTCTGGCTGTCGCTTTGTTTATGGAACATGTGGATTCCAATGTGATTTCCACGTCCCTTCCCGCCATTGCCGCCGATTTGAACACAAGCCCCATCGCGCTCAAACTCGCCATGACTTCCTATCTCGTGGCACTTTCGGTTTTCATCCCTATAAGCGGGTGGATCTCCGACCGTTTCACCGCACGCATTATCTTCCGTGTTGCCATCGTGGTTTTTCTTGCCGGATCTCTTTGCTGCGCTTTTTCCTTTTCGCTCCATTCCTTTGTTTTGTCGCGCTTTTTACAAGGCATTGGCGGGGCAATGATGACACCCGTCGGCCGTCTATTACTCGTCAAATCCACCCCGAAAAACCAGCTTGTCATTGCCTTTCAATGGTTTTCCATTCCCGCCCTTGTCGGCCCGCTTGTAGGCCCGCCGCTTGGCGGCTTCATCACCACCTTTTTTACCTGGCACTGGATTTTTCTTATCAATATCCCGATCGGTTTTATCGGGCTTCTTCTTTCGTCAATCTATCTGCCAAAAAATGAAAAGAGATATATCCGCCCGCTTGATTGGACAGGCTTTTTCCTTTCGGCAATCAGCCTTTCCGGCTTCATTTTCGGCCTTTCGATTGTAAGCCTTCCCGCCTTGCCGCAAAGTGTCGGCATCAGTGTCACCATTTTGGGCGTAATTTTCGGCGCCATTTATATCAAACACGCAAAAAACCGCAAAGCACCCCTTCTTGACCTCAGGCTTTTTTCCGATCCGGTTTTTGCACGCGCCATTATCGGCGGCAGCGTTTTCCGGCTTGGCATTGGCGCCGTGCCTTTCCTGCTTCCCATGATGCTGCAACTTGCCTTCGGCCTTTCACCGATTGAATCCGGCCTTATGGTTCTTGCCGCGGCCATAGGCTCGCTCGGCATGAAGTTCGGTGCCAAGGAAGTTTATGCCCGTTTCGGCTTTCGCAAAGTGTTGATGGCGGGGTCTCTCGTCTCGGCAATGTTTACCGCTTCCAATGGCCTGTTTTACCCCACCACACCCTATTTGTTGATGATTATCGTGCTCCTGTCCGGCGGCTTTTTGCGCTCGCTTTTCTTTTCCGGTGTCAATGCCCTTGCCTTTTCCGATATTGCCAAAGAAGACATTAGTCAGGCAACGCCGATTGCCGCCGTTGCCCAACAGGCTTCAATGGCGCTCGGCATTGCAATTGCCGGCGCGGTTCTGGAAATTGCCAGCTCCTTTCACAACAATATATTGAAACTTGAAGATTTTCATACGGGCTTTTTCGTCGTCGGCTTCATCTCGGCACTTGCTTTCTTCATCTTCCGCACATTGCCCCGTGATGCAGGCCATGCTTTGAACGAAAAAAGCAAACAATCCGCGGCACAACACTGATGAAACCAAAACATATTCGCTAGCGGCTTGACCGCATTTTCTAATCTGTTACAATTTATGTTGTCGTTTATGAGAACATTTTAATGTTGCGGCTTGACCGCATTTTCTAATCTGTTACAACCGCGCCTTGAACACTTAGCGTGGGACGGTTGTTGCGGCTTGACGGCATTTTCTAATCTGTTACAACGGACTTGTTTGGTGGTGAACAAGCCAAGGAGTTGCGGCTTGACCGCATTTTCTAATCTGTTACAACTACGCCTATCTTTAATTACCCATGCCATTAGTTGCGGCTTGACCGCATTTTCTAATCTGTTACAACTGACGCACGGGCGGGTATTGAGTCCTATACGTTGCGGCTTGACCGCATTTTCTAATCTGTTACAACAATTCACTACATCTATCTATCTCCATTCTTGTTGCGGCTTGACCGCATTTTCTAATCTGTTACAACTGCCGACATAATGCTGTTCTGGATTATCAATGTTGCGGCTTGACCGCATTTTCTAATCTGTTACAACAGACGAAGATCGCGAAGGTGAAGACGCGTTTGTTGCGGCTTGACCGCATTTTCTAATCTGTTACAACCCTTCTGCAATCTGCTGGAGCCATCATAATGTTGCGGCTTGACCGCATTTTCTAATCTGTTACAACTCAAATGCTTTTTGATCGGGTTTAATGACGGTTGCGGCTTGACCGCATTTTCTAATCTGTTACAACAAATGTGCTAGTTTATAAATGTAAACACGTGTTGCGGCTTGACCGCATTTTCTAATCTGTTACAACTATAGTTTAACCAGATCAAGGCCGTTTACGGTTGCGGCTTGACCGCATTTTCTAATCTGTTACAACCAATGCAACGAAAAACCGTGCTTCAAGATCGTTGCGGCTTGACCGCATTTTCTAATCTGTTACAACCGTTATCGAAGTCTTCAAAGGTTATTCGGTGTTGCGGCTTGACCGCATTTTCTAATCTGTTACAACACGAATAAAAAAGACAATCGCTGCTTGGCAGTTGCGGCTTGACCGCATTTTCTAATCTGTTACAACTATAGGTAGAAAAGTACGTAACCTTGTCTTGTTGCGGCTTGACCGCATTTTCTAATCTGTTACAACATAAGCTTGAATGTGGTAACGATCAGTTTTGTTGCGGCTTGACCGCATTTTCTAATCTGTTACAACCTTTTTCGTTTTTGTGTTGAAAATGAAATTGTTGCGGCTTGACCGCATTTTCTAATCTGTTACAACAATTCTCGCAATTGATAATCAAGCCGGTAAGTTGCGGCTTGACCGCATTTTCTAATCTGTTACAACCCTGTCATGAGGGTCGACACGAAAACGATAGTTGCGGCTTGACCGCATTTTCTAATCTGTTACAACCGATGTCCACTTAACCCTTTGTTTTATAAGGTTTAAGTGGATATTTTTTTGTAAAAAAATGCTGTTTTTCATTAAAATAACACCGGTAAATTTCGATTTTTTTGACTTGTCGTCCACGTTTTCTCTAAAAATCTAACAATATTTTCACATAAGCAAAATCTAACAATATTTTCACATAAGCACATGAACAATTTGCTTGTCCCACCCTTGAAAAAATATCGAACTTTCATCATTCGGTATAACGACTTTACAGCAAATTTACATCAAACATTGCCGGAAAATTTGAGAAAGCAAAAAAGGAAAAACGGAAAAATTTGACGACACCGTTGGGTCGGAAACCCCCAACACCAAAAAGGTGGCGCTCCGGATGGCTCGGTGTCCAAGAAAAATATAATGTAATTGAAAAATAAAATCAACAAACAGCATCATGAAGGAAGTAAAGATTTAGTATAACGACGTTTTACCAACGTTCTGTTGCGGCTTGACCGCATTTTCTAATCTGTTACAACCCTGCTTATTCAAAGCAAAAGCCAAAGCGAGTTGCGGCTTGACCGCATTTTCTAATCTGTTACAACTAAGCATCAATAACCGCCGCCGGTATGTCTTGTTGCGGCTTGACCGCATTTTCTAATCTGTTACAACCATCATTGATATTGCTTGTAGTCATCGGGGGTTGCGGCTTGACCGCATTTTCTAATCTGTTACAACGACACCGGATATGCTCACGATTATGATTTTGGTTGCTGCTTGACCGCATTTTCTAATCTGTTACAACCGATGTGCGCTTAACCCTTTGTTTTATAAGGTTTAAGTGGATTTTTTTAAAAAAAGCCGTTTTTCATTAAACTAACACCGGTAATTTTCGATTTTTTTTGACGTGCTTCCAAGCTTTTCCGTAAAAATCCAACCATTTTCAAATGGCTTGCCAATTCAGAAAGGTGGTTAGTCTCTCACCGCTTGAAACACCTTCTAAATTAGCATTTGCTAACAACTAATAACCTATAATCAGTCCTTATCGTCTCTGCTGTCCCGGAAGTCACTCACATGCCCCATGAAATCGGGAGATTGACGATGATGAGCGAGCATCAAGGCAAAAAACGTATAATCGACATTCGATAGAGAAGAAACCTGCCGCAAGCCATTACAATTCACAACGTATAAAACGCACAAATCACGGTAAAGATAAGCAAAAGAAGTATATCACAGAATGGGAATTAACACGCCGGGGGGCCGGAAATGCAATCCCCACATCGCTAAAAGCCATGGCGTTCCTTACTCGGCGCACACCCAATATAACAAAACGAGAGAAACAAATCAACGAATAACGTAATTAACAAAGTAAATATCAAGTATAACAAGGTTTTAGCGGCTTTCCGTCGCAACTTGACCGCATTTTCTAATCTGTTACAACACATGTCTCGGGTGACAAGCGCGCGCGTCAGTTGCGGCTTGACCGCATTTTCTAATCTGTTACAACTATTTGCGGTCGAATAGAAGCAGACACAAGGTTGCGGCTTGACCGCATTTTCTAATCTGTTACAACAACGGGGCGCAAATTATATAACGCACAAGTGTTGCGGCTTGACCGCATTTTCTAATCTATTACAACTCTTGATGATACTGACCGGCGAGGCTGGTGGTTGCGGCTTGACCGCATTTTCTAATCTGTTACAACCTAAACATTTTTTCAACACTTCGGGCAGCGAGTTGCGGCTTGACCGCATTTTCTAATCTGTTACAACTCGTCGCAAGCCATATAAGCCACCGTGTCAGTTGCGGCTTGACCGCATTTTCTAATCTGTTACAACCATGATGAATGCGGTGAGTGGAAGCCCACGGTTGCGGCTTGACCGCATTTTCTAATCTGTTACAACCGATGTCCACTTAACCCTTTGTTTTATAAGGTTTAAGTGGATATTTTTTTGTAAAAAAATGCTGTTTTTCATTAAAATAACACCGGTAATTTTCGATTTTTTTTGACGTATCTTCCAAGCTTTTCCTGAAAATCTAATCATATTTTCACATAAGCACACGATCAATTTGCTTATCCTTTAAGGCAAAAAAATATCGAAATTTCATCGTTCGGGCAACGTAGTTGCGATCTTACCAACACAGGATCAGCCGGCATGGCCGGGCTTTTTTTAGAAAGACCTCAAGCAATTTAGTGAACCGCTGTTTCGATTTTTTAAGAAAGCTTTCCGTTGTTAAAATGCTGGTGAATGCGCCGTGCTACCTAACAAGCAGCCCGCTTTGATAAAGCAGACTTTAAGACAGCATGATAAACCTTAAGACAGCGAGTTAAACCGGTTTGTCGCATCCGGTTTGCTTTCGTCAATTTTTAAGAGTGGCTAAAACCGAACGAGCCTGGCCCACTCGGCCAGTCTCACCCAATCGGCCCGATTAAAACGGCCTCATCAGGCCTTTTTTATAAAAGGCCTGATTGTTCAACCAAGCTTTTAAGGCCTGCCAGTTCAAACGAGCTTTTCAGGCCTCATTATTGAAGCGGGCGTGTTCAGGCACATTTGCTCAACTGGCCGATCCATTTTTCGCGTTCGAGGATATAATTGTCGGCGATAACCAGACCGGAAACCAGCGAGTTTTGTTCGGATGTTCCGATATATTCAAAGCCCTGTTTTTCGATAACGCGGCGGGAAGCTTTATTGGCCGCAAAATTCGAGACATAGAGCGCATCAATATCGGTTGCACGGAAAGCGGCATCAATCAGGCTGCCAACCGCTTCTGTTGCATAGCCCATATTCCAATAGGGTTTGCCAATCCAGTAACGCAGGCTCAGGCCTTCGCCTTCTTCGCGGTCCTTGATATGACAGGCGCCGATAAACGCGCCATCCTCGGCTTTTGTAATGGCATAGGCGCAATAGCCCATCTCGCCCGCCACCGAACGAAGAATGTATTCTGCCGCATGTTTTCGTGTGAATGGAAAAGGCATAGATTGAAGCATGGCAGATACATTCCGGTTGTTGGCGAGATCGGCAATGGCGTCCATGTCTTCTACATTGGGTGCGCGTAAAACAAGCCTTTCAGTTACCAAAACCGGGCAATCCAAGGTTCTGGGCGGCCTCTTTCTTATTTCTTCTAATAATTCAGTGCTCATAGTTACCTCCTGGAGCAATAGAAAAAGGGAAGGATGGTGTCCCATCTTTCCCTTTAATTTGCTTTGGAAGCTAACCGGGGTCCAATGGGACGCCGGTTTTATTTAAGAGCTCCGGCTTACTCTGCTGCCTCCGCCATCGGAATCACCGACACATAGGAGCGGTCATTCGCTTTGACGCAGAAAGATACTTTGCCCGCTTTAAGGGCAAATAATGTATGGTCTTTACCCATGCCGACATTTTCGCCAGGGTGCCATTGTGTGCCGCGTTGCCGGATAATGATGTTACCCGGAATAACTGCTTCACCACCAAATTTTTTAACGCCTAGGCGTTTTGATTCTGAATCGCGACCGTTACGCGAGGAACCACCAGCTTTTTTGTGTGCCATGGTTGTTCTCCTTTAATCTCTCTTACTTTTCCGACTTTTTAGCGGCTGCCTTTTTCGGCGCTGCTTTTTTTTCGGTTGTTTCTGTTTTGGCTTTCTTTGCAGCCGGTTTTTCAGCCTTTGGTGCTGCCTCTTTGGCGGCTACCGGTTTTGCTGCTTTTTCAGCCGGCTTTGTTGCAGCCTTGGAAGGCTTTGCACCACCTGTAAGAATTTCGGAAATGCGAATTGTGGTGAATTCCTGACGATGACCACGAATGCGCTTTGAATTCTGGCGGCGGCGCTTTTTGAAAGCAATAACTTTGCGTGCACGTGCCTGTTCAACAACCTCTGCTGTTACCAACGCATCGGCAACGACAGGAGTTCCGATTGTTGCTGTTTCACCTTCGCCAACAACGAGAACCTGATTGAACTCCACAATATCACCGGCATTGCCAGCGACCTTTTCAACTTTCACAAGTTGGCTGGGGGAAACACGGTATTGTTTACCACCCGTCTTGATGACTGCGAACATTTTTTACCCTTTCGTTCCATCCGGATCTTGTCCAACACTTCAAAGCGATGAGACAGCCCGTCTTTTTATCAGTCGTTAAAACTATCAATCTTTAAAATTTGCCAGCCCTAGAAAACCGACCGGCATAATTTTAGACAAGTGCAGATACACTTTTTCACACAAATGTAGACACACTACGCCTTTGGCCGATTTATGCAGAAGTTTTCTTCACTTGTCAATCGACCAGCTTTAAAAAACCGGAAAGCTTTTTGTGAATTAGCCGGCAATCATGGCGAAAAACCGGATGCACTTGACAACAAACATTTTTTGTCGGGTAAACAGCAATAGGCCTGAACAACTCTGATGCTTTTTAAAAAATCGCGCCCGTGGCCCCGCGCAAAAATGAACAAAACAAAGTTGAAAGGGTGAACGGAATTTTCCAAAAATTAAAAAAAGGGGCTTGTGTCAAAGCTAATTGCCAGCTATTTAGCCGCTAACGCGCTCGGATATTTGTTTATCAAATAAAGTTCGCCTTTTATGGAGAGGTGGCTGAGTGGTTGAAAGCACCGCACTCGAAATGCGGCATAGGGGCAACTCTATCGGGGGTTCAAATCCCTCCCTCTCCGCCATCGTTTTCCTTTTCTTTGAAACGACTTCTTTAGTTATGCGCCCGCTTGGAATGGCCGCGCTTGACCGCATTTTCTAATCTGTTAGAATATTGCCTGTTAATTTATTGACACTTTTAGTTGCGGCTTGACCGCATTTTTTAATCTGTTGTGTTCAGGCTGCAATATTGGCTTTATTGACCATGCTTGCAGCCTGATCACGTTTTATATAGGCTGATACAACGAGCAAAGCGCGAGGAAAAGCAAAACGAAAGTTGCGGCTTGACCGCATTTTCTAATCTGTTACAACCAAGCGGGCTTTTTTATTGGAATGTGTTATGTTGCGGCTTGACCGCATTTTCTAATCTGTTACAACCACAACCGGTAACGATCAAACAAGAGAACATGTTGCGGCTTGACCGCATTTTCTAATCTGTTACAACCAGCGAGATGAAAATCCGCCAGCGGGTTAAGTTGCGGCTTGACCGCATTTTCTAATCTGTTACAACACACCTGAAGGTGCTTTTCGCGGCAACATGTTGCGGCTTGACCGCATTTTCTAATCTGTTACAACCTTCATTCTTGCGTATGATGTAATGAATAAGTTGCGGCTTGACCGCATTTTCTAATCTGTTACAACGGTCTTCCGGATGAATGCACCGCCGAAGCTGTTGCGGCTTGACCGCATTTTCTAATCTGTTACAACCCTTCGATAAAAACCTTCGCGCCTTTCTTGTTGCGGCTTGACCGCATTTTCTAATCTGTTACAACCGGTTAGGCTTGTGGCATTTGGTGAAGACTGTTGCGGCTTGACCGCATTTTCTAATCTGTTACAACACAAGCCAGAAGTGAGTACGATTTAACAGGGTTGCGGCTTGACCGCATTTTCTAATCTGTTACAACTCTTTTAAAAACCTTGTCCAGTTGTCCAGGTTGCGGCTTGACCGCATTTTCTAATCTGTTACAACTCTTTTAAAAACCTTGTCCAGTTGTCCAGGTTGCGGCTTGACCGCATTTTCTAATCTGTTACAACAAAATGGGTATCCAAGGAACTGGAGATGTTTGTTGCGGCTTGACCGCATTTTCTAATCTGTTACAACACGCGAATAATCAACCTCGCCCATTGGCATGTTGCGGCTTGACCGCATTTTCTAATCTGTTACAACCCCCGTTGAGATCGGTGACGTTACAGATGAGTTGCGGCTTGACCGCATTTTCTAATCTGTTACAACATTTCTCGACATGCAAAAGCCGCCAAGCTAGTTGCGGCTTGACCGCATTTTCTAATCTGTTACAACGGCGGGGAAAGACGATGCGCTGCTTTTGCAGTTGCGGCTTGACCGCATTTTCTAATCTGTTACAACGCTGACGCGAGCGGATGGCCGCGCCACTTTGTTGCGGCTTGACCGCATTTTCTAATCTGTTACAACTGACGCGGGGAACGAATAGCTTGACTTCCTGTTGCGGCTTGACCGCATTTTCTAATCTGTTACAACTCGCCGGAAGTTCAAGACCTAGCGAAACAAGTTGCGGCTTGACCGCATTTTCTAATCTGTTACAACAGGTCGTTTTGACGACGGCGCATCTAAATCAGTTGCGGCTTGACCGCATTTTCTAATCTGTTACAACATGTGATTGAGGCGGTATTCTTTACCGTTTTGTTGCGGCTTGACCGCATTTTCTAATCTGTTACAACTGATGTCCACTTAACCCTTTGTTTTATAAGGATTAAGTGGATATTTTTTTAAAAAAAATGTTGTTTTTCATTAAAATAACACCAGTTGGGCGGGATTTTTTTGACGTTTCCTACGTGCTTGATCGGAAAATCTTACAATATTTTCATATTGCTTGTCGGTAAATTGGAAAATATAGATGTTTCCTCGTTCAGGCAATGAGGATTCGATCTTCCTGACATAAGATTCGAATTGTTCTTTTCCGTTACAGAAACGCAGATAGTTCGAGAACTCGCTCATCTCAAAGCCAATATCCAACAAAAATTGTCTGAATTTCGTTGCGTCGTGGCGCTGTTTTCTTGTGTCTACCGGTAAGTCGAAAGTAACTCATATCCACATTAATCGATACCCGCTTAAATGTTTAGGACCCGATGTTGCACGCTCAAGATAGGCTGTCATAATTGTTATCTTCTCCCCATGCCTCATCAATTTGGACCGGATCGTTTTGCAAAGAAAAAATTGAACGTTCATCGGGTAAAGCCAACTTGACCTTGCCCGTTTCAAAACTTTCCGCAACCGAATGTACAAAGTATTGAACTTGCTGGCTGACAGGCGACGTTCCAACATGACTTTTCAAATCAAGTGATGAAAGTGAAGCAAGATAAGTTTTTACCTCGGCATCAACTTTTGTTTTTCCTTGAGTAAGCAGGTGGAAGACCATGCGATCAATAAAAGGACGATAAGGTTCCATCAAATCATCAGCAAGCGCGAAGGCATTGGCACGATGTGAATGAAAAACGCCCAATGTTGGATGGAGGCTGCCAGCACAAATGGCGCGTGAAACAAGTGCACACAGAACGATGTAACCATAATTTAAAAGGCTGTTGATACCTTCTTGTGCTATGTCACGTTTGAACGCGGTTCCGAATAATGTTTTCCAATATTTGCGGGCGGCCTGTGCTTCCTTATTTTCCGGGTCACCGCTACGCACCTGACGGGCAATGGAGACAAAAGCCGCCCCCTCTTTGCCACAAGCTTTGAGCACTGCGCCTTGTAGCCTGATTTTACAACGAACGATTTCTGCCCAAATCTGTTTTTGTATCGGCTTTGGTGCCGAAGCCTGCGCTTTCATCCGCACAGCTTGAACAGAATGGCCTTCTACCGGACAAACGATAGCAACCGGACGGTGGTTATTTCCACATAACACGATTGGAATAGAGCGTTCGGACAACTCGATAAAGACGTGATTTGTCCAACTTAAACCATAAGAATGAGTAATTAAGGCTCCAATATCATCAAGCGCAACCCGCCCCACTTCCGCTTCTCGACTGGAAATGGTTAAAAAACCTCTTTTTATGGCAAGGTGTAAGCCTTCAGCAGGTATGTCAACTATTCTTTTCATAAAAAGAGCATGCCGCAAAACGGCATGTTCTCAACAGTTTTTTATAAACAGGGTTCATTTCCTATGATCTTGCTTGTTTGGACTCTCTGTCCTGCGCACCGGGGTCGAAAACGCGCCCCATCTCATCCACACGAATTTGCCGGAATTGCATTTTTTTCAAACCCGTTGCTGTTTTAACAGTCAATTTAAAGGGGTCGTTTTTGTTGGAATCCCTCGCCGATACATCCGCTTCATTATGGGGAGCAAAAAATATCAGGCCGTTTTGACCGAATTTGACAATGCGTGCAATCACACGCCCTCTTTCCGGATCATTATAAGCGACCATATCATTTTGTTGCAGGCTCAACACTTTGCGTGCTGTCGGGTTATTTTTATGAAATTCCGAACTCCATTTTGGTTGGTGCGCATCAAACATTGAAACAACTTCGCTAATCCATTTGCCTTTCAATGTTTCCCAAACATCATAGCGATAGTTTGAATTTCCCATATAGCCTTTATAGGGTTCACCATTTTTGTCTTTTATTTCAATGACATTACGAGGCAGGAGCACCCTGACATGGCGGATACCCTTATAAAGCTTATGGTCACGTGCAAAACGGAGCAAAGCTTCCTGATATTCCTTTTTGTCCAAACCTTGCGTTGCACTATAAAGTTCGGCTTGTAAATTCTCGTCACGAATTGTTGGAATATCTTCACTCTCGAGTGACAAGAAATTCTCTCTCGTGACAACAACTTTATTGCCCTTGTCGTCCATTTCACCGGTTAGTCCATAGGCTGTTTCATTGTGCAACTGTCCGGCGGTTTTGCCCTTGCCTTGAGCGTAACCGGCACGGTTTATTGTGCCATGATCCTGCTTATGGCTGACAATGATTTTGTCTATAATGTTTTTAACATCGTCATAAAAGTTGGGCCACGGCAAGGCATCGGAAACTACTTTTTCTACAAAAGCATCGAAATCCTCCTTTTCAAATTTTCCGGCTGCCGTTGCAATGCTCTTCAAAAGAGAACGCGTCGTGACACCGATTACAATGGCATCAATGGCATGATGACGATGATCTTTACGGTTTTTCTTATAATGGGTTTTGAACTTCTCAAAACTCGACAATCCCGGGTCAAGTGCCAGAATGAAATTCAAATTCCACTTACTCCGCAACAATTCGGTCAATCTGCCGGGAGTTACCCAAACGTGTTGAATCTTTTTGAACTCGCCAACAGAATCCGCCTCTTCCCCCGGATAAAGACTATCAAAATATTCGCGGGCAAGCTTTGCCAAATATTGGGTATCCGTCAATTGACGGGCAAGAAATTGCCGATTGTCCTCGAACTTTTTCATTGCATCGGGCCTAAAACGTTTTTGTTTGTTCTCTGGCAATTTTTTTGACCGCCCGATGATTTCATCATAACGATCTTTCCATTCTGTAACGTCGGCAGGAGCACGGTTGCGCTTTATTCTGTTTTCTTCGCGTAAGCAGAGAATTTTATTGGCATAACTATCATCATAGGTGAGTGAAAAAGGCAAAATGTGATCGATTTCCACTTCGCCCGAAAACAGCATCGGTTCGGTTATCCGTGTTCCCGAATAAATGGACTTTCTATCGTCAGGATCCTTCCCAAGCTCTTCCCAAAGCTTCAGCAACAATCGGTTATTGGCGTTGTCTTTTTGTCCTAGTCTTTCAAGTTTTTGAGTACGTTCAAAACCGGCTTTAATGTTGTCATTAAGCGTTTTGTTATGTTCTTTTCTCTCTTCTGACGACATTGGTAGGTCGCGCGCAAGCTCGACCACTATTTGCCACGGTTTGCCATAAGCCTTGATGAGCCTGTTGGTGAGGCGACGAACCTGATTAAGCCCGATATGAACGGTCGGATTGGTAAGCCTACCCTTATAAATGTCATAAATATCATTCTTGTCGCCGGTTCCCGGAACGATGTGGCGTTCCAGAACCTCCTGATAGCGTGGCAACTCGTCCAACCCCTTCCAATTGCGATTTGCCAATGAATGATCGAAGCCGCAACGATGGGCTGCTTCGGCTTCGCTAATTACATCCTTCTTCAATTGCTCCAGAATTTTCGATGTTGCTGTAATGCCAAAGCGCCCATAACCGTCGGGCAGATTGGCGTTGATAATTTCAGACCGCTGTTCATCCGACAATTTCGGGAATTTGTTCTTCAGCCATTCTTCAAGTTTATCGGGATTTTCTTCGTTATTGAGCTGATCAATAATTTCGCGCTGTTGCTCTATTGAAAATTTGGCCCAATCACCCCCGAAAAGTTCCGGTTTTGAAAAGACCGAATAGACTTCATCACCCGTTAACTGCTTGCGATTTTCGGTTTCTTTATTAAAGCGCCCGCCGGCCGGAATTTTTAACGCTTTGCGAAGTGCCGCAAATGTTTTTGTTTTTGCCGGACGCATCAATGTGATGAGCGTATCGCGCTCTTCCATGGTCAATTTGCGTTGTGACAAATCGGGAAGGATAATCGCCAATTCATTGATTTCTTTATAGAGGCGGAATTGTTGAAAAAGCGGGTCGGATTTGGGGAGTCTCAATTCGCCTTCAACCAAAGTACACAAGCCCACCTTTTGTTCTTTAAGCGGGCGCTGAAAAAACATGACATGGAACAATTCTTCTTCCCGCTCTTTTGTCAAAACATCGGGATAATATTCCGCCTGCGCTTGCCAGATTTTGTGAAACTCGTCTTCAAGCATGGCGCGTTCGGGATAAAAGGCGTAAGCCTTATTTGTCAATGCTTCGGAACTGGCGCGAAGGCGCACGACATGCCCCTCTTCCCGCCGTTTGGCAAGATAAGCGCCCAAAGTCGGCGCGTGGCTCTGGTGCATCAAGCCTGACAATTCTTCAATACCGGCAGCAATTTTGCCTTTTTCATTGCTTTTACGATCGGCTTTACGGTTGGATTTGAAGCCGCGCCTTTGCCCGATATGGAAAAGCGCGCGCGCCACATAGGCCAAAGGCAATTTTTCTTCAAGTGCCCGCGCTCTTAACGAATAGGGGTCGGTCTTTTTGTCTGTAGAACCGGATGGTTTGTCATTGGTTTCAAGGAGTATTTTATCACGCTCGGCTTTATCTTCAGGTAGAAGGCCATAGCCTATCAATTTATCCAATGTTCTTTTTCTGCGACGGAGGTAACGGTCGCGCATACGGGAAGCCGAACGAACGTTACGCCGCCTTACCGCCAAAGGTTCAAAAGTTTTCGGATCCCGACCATCACTAAAAATACGTGCACCGGCATTCAGAATGCTTGTCGCTTCCTGCTTGTCATTTAATTGAAAAACCGCCCAACCGATGGAATTGGTGCCAATATCAAAAGCAAAACGAACATTGGAATAGTTTTCAGCAGTCATAACCGCTCCCCTCACGCAAAATCGTTGAAAAATTTAACCAAGAGGAAAAAATAAGCAAGAATAAAAAACTATTGACAGCTGGTTATTTTCATATATTTTCACGTTTACAGATTAGAAAATGCGGTCTGGCTGTTAACAAGCTAGATATGCACCAAATAAGACAGCTCCTCCGGGGGCTGTTTTTTATTGTACTTTAGTTTATTTTCTTAAATTTGTTTTCGCACGAACTTGGTGCTTATTGACGTATTATTTGTTTGGCGGACTTGTCATCATTCCAGCTATTTTGTGCTTGGTGACGGCAAAAAAAAGATGTGATTTTTTAACACTGCTTGTGATTTTACCGGACGCAACAGGCGGGAAATATCCGGCTTTTTTTTAAATTCTTTCCTGTCAAAAAAGCGCGTAATGACTATTTTCGATAGATGACAAATTTTTTGAGTAAAACGACAATTTTTTAAAGCCGGAACCGACAGGCGATCACACAATGAAAAAATCAACCGACATGTCTATGACAACAATCCGTTTTTTGTGGGCTAAAATATGCCGCTTGATGGCGGTTTTCATTGTCGTTTTGCTAACGAACTTTTCTATATCGAAGCCGGAAGCGATAGCCGGTGAGGATTTTTCCGATTACACATTGGACAAGGTGGTGGTTTTGATGCGCCATGGCGTGCGCCCGCAAAACGACACCGCAAAACTCGACCAAGCAACCGGCAGAAAATGGCCTCAATGGATAGTGCCCGACGGAAATTTGAGCGGTCATGGCTATGCCGGTATTGTCGACCAATCCCGCTATATGTTTGAAAACTGGAAAAGCGAAGGGCTTGCACTCTCCTCCCCTTGCCCGAAAAAAAATGAAGTCTTCATCCGGGCAAGCCCGATCGAGCGGACTGTTGCAACAGCGCAAGCTTTAACCGACGGTATGTTTCCCGGATGCGGTATAACGCCAAGCCATTTGCCGCTTCAAAAAAAAGACCCGCTTTTTCAGGCTGTGGAAATGGGGTTAGCGCAACCGGACCAGAAAAAAGTTGAAGATGAAGTGATGGAAGCCATGGGTGGTTCGGCCGAAAAAGCGGCACAAAAATATGCCGATGATGTGGAGTGGTTGCGCCAAACCGTGTGTGGAACCGGCGTGACAGACTGCCAATTTCTTGATGAAAAATGGGGCTTCAAAAAAACAAAATCGGGAAAATACAAATTGACCGGCCCCGTCTCGTCTGCCAGTGCAATTTCGGAAACAATCCGCTTGCAATATAGTGAAGGATTACCCGTTCAAGAGGTTGCATTCGGGCACGTAAAAAATGCGGGCGATGTGTTAAAACTCATGAGCCTTCATGCAGCAAAATATGATCTTCTTGACAATACAATGGAAATTGCAAGAACCGGCGGCAATATTTTAATGCATGAAATAACCGATAGCCTCCTTGCCGATAAAACGTCGGGAGGCGAACCGAGCTTTCCGGAACTTGCCGCACCCCTTGTTATATTTGTCGGCCACGACACCAATATTTCACAAATCAAAACCATATTGGATTTTCATTGGAAACTTGCTTCCTATCCGGCAGACGATATTCCCCCCGGTGGCATGTTGATATTCAAGCGTTATAAAAATAACAAAACCGGCCGCTTAGCTGTGCAATTGTCATTTGTCGCGCGAACACTTGACGAATGGCGGTTTTTAACGCCGCTTTCAGAGAAAAACCCGATTGCCCACGAAATTTATACCAATCCGGAATGCAGTTTATCCGGAAAAGACGAAAGCGCGAAAAATAATCCTTCTAATCTTGAAAGTCTTTGTGATCTTGAAACTTTTGTAAGCCTCTATCGCGATAAACTAGACAAGATTCCCGATGACCTTCCGCTGTTCAAGTGAGGCTTTATCAGTTTGAAGAGGCGTTGCACGTTTGGCAAAGAGGAGCGTATTTTGCTCACGGTCATTTTATTGCGGGCTCTTGAAAAGAGGTAACTATTGGTCGCTCTTTTTTGCACGGACTTTTCGCGGCTGTTTTTTATGATAGAGCAGATTTTTAAGGGCAGAGCGTGCGGCAACAACATCAATATTGGCCTTGATCACCTCTTCAAGCTTGCTCCCTTCCGAATAATTTGCCGGTAAAACGCATTGGACACGGCCATCATCAATATATTTCGACGCCGTTTCGTGTGCGCCATTTTTATTGGCTTTATAAACCGCAATAGAAAGCCCGCCCTGATCTTTGACAAGGCGAAAACAGGGAACATCTGTTGTCCCGTCACCGATATAGACCATATTTTCAAAGGGGACGGGACGGTCTGCCTTGTTCACATATTGATTGACTTTGACATCATCGCTCAGATCGAACTCGCCTTTATTGATGCGAAAAAGATATTGTGTTTTGGTTGTGTAATTGACAGCCAAGGCCGGAGAAAAAGCAGCCCCACTGGGGTTAAACAAAAATTTGGAGGCGTAAATTTTGTAAAACTCTTTTGCGATCGCCGTTCCGACAATAATTTCATAATTACCGGCCGAGAGCAGGTAATGTTTGACCTCTACCCCTTTTGATTTTCCGTAAATGTTGATGCGTTGAAACCAGCTTTCGACACCTTTGAACAATTTGACCGTTTTGCCAAATTTCTTGAAATCTTTACGCCGCACAGAAATGCCTGCCTCATCGGCTTTGCGGAGCATCTGTGTCATATAGATGAGCACGTTATCGGCCTGATTTTTCTTTGCCAGTTGATTGACCTCTTCCCAAAATTCTTTCGGTTTCATACCAATATTGGGCAAAAACTGCGCTTCCTGCATGTTACCGTCGGCCAATGTGCCATCAAAGTCATAGGCGATTGCCATTTTCGGTTTGCTATTTGTCATCAACCTTGCCTTTCAGATTGCCTTTCTGGCTTGCGTTTCGAGAAGCTTTTTCAAAAGCCCGCCACGGTGTGCACCGATTAATAAAATCTCTCACCGGAGAAAAAGCAAGTAAAGGCAATGTATTTATTGCATGTCTTTAGCGAACAGTGTTTCCACAACTTAAGATTTTAAAATGAATATTTTTAATGTCAGTCGTAAACTTTCGCGTCCCAATTTAAAAAACAAAATGCATCAGTTGCAAATAAGCGTTGTTTGTTTTTTAAAGCAAGTCTGACGGGAGAATGGCTGTGAGCATTTCACCGGCAAGTGTTTTTCAAAAGAGCTGTTCCGGTTTTGTGGCTTCAAGCCCCTTTTGTGGCCTCGCGCTCCAAGCAAAATTTTGCAAAGCTCGTTTTATAAAACCGCTTTCCGCCATAAACCATATGGCGGAAAGGAAAGTATAGTGTTCAGGCCTTTTTTTCTACCGCAACAATCGGTTGTTTCAAAATGCCAAGCACAATCGTGGTGACAATTGTCCCAATAATAAGTGCTGCAAAATAGCCGACATAATTGATGACGACACCTGGAATAAAGGCAAGAAATATGCCGCCGTGGGGTGCACGCAAGCCCGTGCCGAGCCCCAACGCGACCGCACCGGCAACGGCAGAGCCCACAACCAGCGCGGGGATAACACGGAACGGGTCGCGTGCGGCAAAAGGAATGGACCCTTCGCTGATGAAAGCAAGTCCCAGAATGAAGGTTGATACTTTCGAGGAGCGTTCATCGGTTGTAAAGCGGTTGGGGAAAATCCATGCGGCAAGTGCCAAAGCCATGGGCGGAGTCATACCGGCAATCATGGTTGCAGCAATCGGCCCGTAAACGCCCGATGAAATGAGTGCAACCGAAGTTGCATAAGCTGCCTTGTTGACCGGCCCGCCCATATCAACCGCCATCATGCCGCCGATAATGGCGCCAAGGAGATAGGCATTGGTTCCTTGCAAGCCTTTGAGCCATTCGGTGAGGAAATTAAGAAGCGCTGCGACCGGCGTTCCGATGGCAAACATCATCAACAGGCCGGTTATCAATGTGGCAATGAGTGGCAAGACCAGAACCGGCATCAAGCCTTGCAAGCTTTTGGGCAATTTGATCCACTTGATGGCAAGGCGAACCGAATAACCGGCAATGAAACCGGCAAAAATACCGCCAATGAAACCGGCGCCGATATTTTGCGACAGTAACCCGCCGATCATCCCCGGTGCAATGCCCGGCCGGTCGGCAATCGAATAGGCAATAAAGCCCGCAAGTGCGGGCACCATCAAGGCAAAACCGCCCTTGGAGCCGATGACAAAAAGTGCATTGGCAAATGTGCCTTCCTGATTGGTGACACCAACGCCGCCAATGGCAAAGGACAACGCAATCAAAAGCCCGCCGGCAACAACAAAGGGAAGCATGAAGGACACACCGGTCATCAAATGCTTGTAGACACCGCCAGCAGTTTCGCTGCTTTCAGAACTTTCCCCGTCCTGAACCGCTTTCTGCTTTTGCACTTCGGCACTTTCAATGGCTTTTTTTATTAAAGTTTCGCCATTATTGATGGCCGGTTTTGTCGGGCAGGAATAAACGCGTTTTCCCGCAAAACGGGTGCGGTCAACCTCGCGGTCTGCGGCAATAATAACAAGATCGGCCGCGGCAATTTCGGCCGCCGTCAAAGGTGTGCCGGCACCAACAGACCCTTGCGTTTCAACCCTGATTTCATGGCCTAAAGCTTTGGCCGCTTCTGTAAGCCCCTCGGCCGCCATGAATGTATGGGCAATACCGGTCGGGCAAGATGTAACACCGACAATTTTAAGGCTGCGATTGGCATCATTGAGTTCCGGATGAAGTTGATCAGAACCTGCCATTTTTTCTGTTCCGTTTTCTACCGGATCATTTTCGCCATCTCCCGAAAAAATAATGGCAGAAGGGTTTTTGAAGAGTTCTTCAAATGTCAGTCTTTGTAGTTGTCCTTTGAAGCTTTTCAAATGATCGTTTTGCCAATCATGATTGTTGCTCACAAGCAGCAATGTATCGGAACCGGCATCTTTGGGAATGCGCGGCAAGGTTCCTGTCTCGACGATTTCAAGGCTTAAAGATTTGCCCCTTTCGCTTGCGGCTTTTTGAAGAACTTCGCGGGCAAGCAAACTATGCACACCACCGCCCGCACCATCTATCAAGGCTATCAAAGTCATGTTGTTCTCCTCGTTCAAATGCGGCGATCAACCGACCCGCCGACATTCTACCTTTTGAGCCAAATTTTCGATTATCGTTTTTTCCGGCAAAGCCGGTCCGAATTTTTGAAGTTTGCCAACCGCAAAGGCTGTACCAAGGCGTGCAATATCTTCGAGTTTTGCGTTGTCGGAAATGCTTTTTGCAATGCCTGCAACCATGGCATCCCCCGCCCCGACTGTGCTTTTGACGCCCGAAAGCAAATATTGCGCGTGGATTGCCCCTTCACGGGAAACAAAAAGCCCTCCTTTTTCGCCCATAGAGACGGCAACAAGTGCCATTCCACGGTCAATCAACGAGCGGGCAATGTTTAAAACTTCTCCCTCATTTTCAAGCTTTTGGCCGCAAAAGGCCGAAAGCTCGTCAATATTGGGTTTGATAGCAAGGGGAAGTTTTTCCGCTTTCAACAATTCCTGAAGCGCTTTTCCGCTGCAATCGACAATAATTTTTGCGCCACTTCCTGCCCTTTCAACCTCGTTTCTATAAAAACGCGGATCCATTTTCGGGGGAAGGCTGCCGCTCATGACAATAAGCGCGCCTTCGGCAAGAAAATCATCGACAATATTTTGCAATTTTGCGATTTCTTCCACCGTCGGGCTTACCCCTTGCAAATTGATGTCGGTGGTTTCACTCTCGTCAACGATTTTGATATTGGTGCGCGTTTTACCCTCATAGCGGATAAAGCGGTCTTCGATATGGTGACTTTGAAAAAGCTCTTCAAAAAGTCGGCTATTGGCGCTTCCAAGAAACCCTGTCACCGCCGTTTCAACAGAAAAATCGGCAAGGCAGGCTGCCACATTAATCCCCTTGCCGCCCGCATTGAAACGTGCCTCTTCGGCACGGTGGACATGCCCGCGTTCAAGCTTTTTCAAATGGATTGTTTCATCAATTGCCGGATTGACGGTGAGTGTTGCAATTTTCATGACTTGGCCTCGTCAAGGGCGCGAACCTCTTCGGCGGTTTCACATTGCAAAGCCTTGTTGGCAAGTTTGCGCATATCGGCAAGGCTTTTTGCCCTGAGCCTTGCCTTGACGGTTGCAATATCGCGCGGGGTCATCGACAATTCATTGACACCAAGGCCCGAAAGCAACATCGCCCCGAACGGGTCACCGGCAATGCCGCCGCAAACCCCTACCCATTTGCCTGCTTTTTCCGCCCCTGAAACGGTTCTTTCCACCATCCGCAAAACTGCCGGATCAAGGCTGTCGGCTTCGGCTGCAAGATCGGGATTTTGCCGGTCAACCGCCATGGTATATTGGGTCAGATCATTGGTGCCGATTGAAAAGAAATCGACATGGGGAGCAAAAATATCGGCCATAATGGCAGCCGCTGGTACTTCGATCATAATGCCGATTTTTAAAACCGGTGCGGCAAGATCTTTGCGGATTTCTTCGGCAAGCGTTTTCAACTCTCTAATTTCGTTCACCGACATAATCATCGGAAACATAATCCACGGATCGCCGCCTTCTTTGGCGGCGCGATAAATTGCGCGCAATTGCGGCACCAGCAGGTCTTTTCTGCGTAATAAAAGCCGCGCGCCCCTCACGCCCAAAAACGGATTATCTTCTTTCGGCAAATCAAGATGGGCAACCTGTTTATCGCCACCAATGTCGAGCGCCCTGATAATAAGCGATTTGCTACCCAATGCCGAAAGCATATCGCGATAAACCTTATATTGCGTCTCCTCGTCGGGCGTTTCGGTGCTTTCCAGAAACAAAAATTCCGTGCGCATCAGCCCCACACCTTCACCCCCTTCATCCAATGCAAAGGCAACCTGATCGGGGCGGTTGATATTGGCGGCGATGTCGATTACATGTCCGTCGGTGGTTTTTGCAGGCTTGGCACGTTCGGCAACTTCTTTTTCACGCTCTTCTGCCAATTTGACGATTTGCTTTTGTGCAGTCTCGACATCTTCCTTCGTGGGCGAAAGATATAAAATGCCGTTATAGCCGTCGACAATCGCGCTCTCGCCATTCTTTGCTTCAAAAACCTTGTTTCCCGCTGCAACCAGCGCAGGGATTCCCAAAGTGCGCGCAAGAATGGCGGTGTGCGAGGTTGGCCCGCCCGATGCCGTGATGAGACCGTGGACTTTTTCAGGGTTGAGATTGGCCGTATCAGAAGGTGTTAAATCTTCCGCAACAATAATTGCCCCTTCACCGATATTCTCGAACGAGCCTTTGGCATAAAGCGGGTCGATCTCGGCAAGGACACGCCCGCCGACATCGCGCAAATCGACCGCGCGGGCGGCAAGCAAAGGATTATCCATATGTTGAAGGGCATTGGCCGCCTCTTCGACCGCCTTGTTCCAGCTCCATGCCACGCCATGGCCTTCCGCCATCAAATGGCAGGCAGAAGAGATAAGATTATCATCATCAAGAAGGGTGGCCTGTGCCTTGAAAATGGCAGCATCCGACGCGCCGATACGACGGGTCACATCATCGACAATCGCTTTCATCTTGTCTTTGGTGCGCCCCAAAGCGTTTTCAAGCCGTGCGGCATCTTCAGAAAGTTTGCCGGGCTTATCTTCGACTTCACCCGCCCCGTTTTCCAGAATGAAAATTGTACCGACTGAAAGACCGGGGCTTGCCGACAGGCCGTCAATGCCCGCTTTTCCTGAAGGTGGCCGGAAGCCATAAATTTTCTTCGGTTTCACTTCGGCTTTTTCGGCTGCTTCCTTCTCGCTCAAGGTGATTTTTCTTGCCATTAAAACCGCTTCCCCCAGAAGCTGTTCACCATTTTCCGCGTCGGTTGAAAAAACGAGCCTGTCACCATTTTTTCCGCCAAGTTGCAAGAGACCGGCAAGGCTTGTCATATCGGCCTGACTATTGCCATTGCGGACGAGAATTTTTTGCCCGCTTTTTTTGGCAAATTCCACCCAGATCGACGCCGGACGCGCATGAAGACCGGACGGATAATCAAGAACCCATTCTTTGGTCACCCGAAGATCGGCGGCTTCACTTTGCGGTGCTTCGTCATTTTCGACAAGGGCTGCCATAATGACCGATTTGTCGGTGGTCGTTTCAAGTTTTTGCAGCGCATCGGGATGGCTAAGTAGTCGGGTCAACCTTTTTAAAATTTCGATATGGCCGTCGGAATTGGCGGCGATGGCAAAAATCAGTTTTGCCTTTTCGCCATTTTGCCAGTCCACCCCATTTGGAACTTGAATAACCGAGATCGCATCACGGTTGACAAGGTTGCGGTCTTCCACCATGCCATGGGGAATGACAACGCCTGAACCGAGCCACGTATTGGCAACCTTTTCACGCGCCAACATGCTTTTCCCGTAAGCCGGTTCAATTGCGCCTTCATCAACAAGAAGTTGAGCGGCGGCAAGAATGGCCGACTCCTTGTCGGAAAAATCCGCATTCAACAAAATTGCATTTTCGGAAAGAATTGCTGTCTTTTCAGATGCTGCTGCCACGGGTTTCCTCCCTTGGGCTTTTCAAAATGAATTGAAAACGTTTTCTTGAAATATATCAAGCAACTGTTTAATTCTGTCATATAATTCTACAGCAAATTCTGGAAACGTTTTCAAGGAAAAAACGTCTATTTATCGTATTCGCGCACTAGGAAAGAAAGAAAATTCGAATGGCTGCCACAATCAAGGATGTTGCAAAACTTGCCGGTGTTTCGGTTGCCACCGTTTCGCGTGCGATTTCCGGCAAAGTTGTGAGCCATGAATTGAAAAGCAAAGTGGAGGAGGCAATCCTTGCCTCGGGTTACCGGCCGAACCTTGCCGCCCGCCGTTTGCGCGGGCATAGCAATGATATGATAGGCCTTATCATTGCCGACATCAGAAACCCGTTTTTTACCCGCTTTGCCCGCGCAATCGACGACATTGCAAAAACCCGCAACCAGCATGTGATCTTATGCAACACGGATGAAAATCCCGAGCAGGAAAAGGCCTATCTCGACCTGATGGAAGAAGAAAACGTTGCCGGTATTATTCTTGCTCCCACGCTTTTAACAAGCCGCAAACACATAACAAGCCGCAAAACGAGACCGGCAAAACTGCAACGCCCGCTTGTTCTTGTTGATCGCAAGCCCGATGAAATGATTTATGATTCAGTGCTTATCGACAATCTTGCAGCCGCCAAAAAGCTTGTGCACCACCTTTACGAAAATGGCAGAAAGCACATTCTTTGCCTTTATGGAGCTGATAGCCGAACCGGTTTTGAACGGCAAAAAGGCTTTGAGGAGGCAATCAACGCACTTCACCTTTCCGGTGAAAGTGTAGCCATAAAACACGAAAAAGATAATGTGGCGAAATCTTTAAAAAATGCGCTGGCAAATAATCCCGAAATCGATGCGCTTATTGTCACCAACGGGGTTCTCGCTTTGAAAGCGGCGGCATTTTTAAACAAAGCCGGTATTGTTGTGCCCGATCAACTGGCTTTGGCAGCCTTTGACGACGAACCATGGATGGAACTCGTCTTTAACGGCATTACAACCATTGCCCAGCCGGTGGGCGACATTGCCCGCGAAGCCTATCACTGTTTGATGGAAAGGCTTGAAAACCCGCTAAAACCGGTGCGGCAAACCGTTTTGAAAAGCAAATTGATTGTTCGCGGTTCAACTTTGAAAGCCCGCACGACCACTCAATGAAATAAGGCAGGAGCTTTCTTGTTTTGGCACATTTGGAGCTTCCGGAATTGGGTTCACGCCCCCGATGCTTCACGTCAACCCACGCTTTCAATGAAATACGCGTGAGTGTTGAACCGGCCGATTTTGCTGCGCGGGTTCAAACGGCAAATAAAGCTGCTGCTTGCAAGAATGGTTCAGGCAAAGCAGGCGGCTTGTTATTTGACCGGCGATGAACGCGTAGCGCATTCACCGGAATGCCACGAAAACAACTGCAACAGATGAATGATTGTCGCGCGATTATTGCGGGAGCCGCTTGATCAAGCTTGACGTATCAAGCCGGCCGCCATTTTCTGCCTGAATATCGGCATAAAACTGGTCGATCAGAGCAGTGACGGGCAAAACCGCGCCGTTTCCCCGCGCTTCGTCAAGGCAGATGCCGAGATCTTTTCTCATCCAGTCGACAGCAAAACCGAAATCGAATTTGCCTTCAACCATAGTGGTGCCGCGGTTCGACATTTGCCATGAACCGGCCGCCCCCTTGGAAATGACATCAAGAACCTCGTTCATATCAAGACCGGCTTTTTTACCGAAAGCAAGCCCTTCGGCAAGCCCCTGAACAGCACCGGCAAGGCAAATCTGGTTGACCATTTTGCACAATTGCCCGCTACCGCTTTTTCCAAGCCGCTTTACCGAAATGCCATAGGCTTTCATCACATCGGCAGTTTTTTCAAATATATCCTTCTTGCCACCGCACATAATGGTGAGTTTGCCGTTTTCGGCACCGGCCTGACCACCTGAAACAGGCGCGTCGATGAAACCGATACCGCATTTTTCGGCTTCCCCTTCAAGCTCGCGGGCAACCTTTGCAGAATCTGTCGTATGGTCGACAAAAACGCTCCCCCTTGCCATTGTTTTGAATGCGCCATCCTTGCCGGTTGTGACTTCCCTTATGTCATTGTCATTGCCGACACAGGCAAAAACAATATCCTGCCCCTTTGCCGCTTCGGCCGGTGTATCGGCTTTTTTACCGTGAAATTCCTCTACCCATTTTTCAGCCTTTTTTGCCGTGCGGTTATAAACCGTTACATCATGACCGGCTTTTTTCAAATGCCCTGCCATAGGATAGCCCATTACACCCAAACCGATAAAAGCCACTTTTGCCATTTTGCTACTTTCTATTTTGCCGTTCGATGATTTTTCCATTCGATTATTTTCATTTGTCGGGTTTTATGAAAAATATTCATAAGCCCAATGATCCTGATAGAGTTTATCAAATTCGTCTTGAAGAATATAGTTGTTATCAACCGGAAAATGATAAAGCAAAATGAAGCAAAACCGATAGCACAACAAATATTCAAAAGGAAATTCCCTATATGTTTACATGTGATGCATTTGCCGTTGACGGCCCTGATAAAACGTTCCACCCTTTCACATTCGAGCGGCGCGACCCGCTTGACCATGATGTGGATATTGAAATTCTTTATTGTGGCGTCTGCCATTCCGACCTTCATACCGCGCGCAGTGACTGGGAGGGCACAATTTACCCTTGTGTGCCCGGTCATGAAATTGTCGGCAAGGTGCGCCGCGTGGGCAAAAAAGTAACGCGTTTCAAAGAAGGCGACACGGTGGGCGTGGGTTGCATGGTCAATTCCTGCGGAACGTGCGATTGCTGCCGTGCCGGACTTGAACAATATTGCGAAAAGGGTAACACGCTTACCTATAACAGCCCCGACCCTGAAACCGGAAAAGACCGTTATACGTTCGGCGGCTATTCCAAACGCATTGTGGTGAACGACAATTTTGTTTTGTCGGTGCCGGAAAATCTTGATCTTGCAGGAGCAGCACCGCTCCTTTGCGCGGGCATTACCACCTATTCGCCCTTGCGCCACTGGAAAGCCGGAAAAGGTATGAAAGTGGGGGTTGCCGGTCTTGGCGGTTTGGGCCATATGGCGGTGAAACTTGCCCACGCTATGGGGGCGGATGTGACGATGCTCACCACCTCGCCTTCCAAAGAAGCCGATGCGCGTCGTCTTGGTGCCCATCATGTGGTTTTGACACGCGACAGCGAAAACCTCGCAAAAGCTGCAAAAACGCTTGATCTCATTATCGACACCATTGCCGCCAAGCACAATATCGACGCTTACCTCAACCTTCTTAAAGTCAATGGCACATTGGTGCAGGTCGGTGCACCGGCCGAACCTTTGCCGGTCGGCGTTTTCAACCTTATTACAGCACGTCGTTCGCTTGCCGGTTCGTGCATTGGCGGCATTGCCGAAACACAGGAAATGCTCGATTTTTGTGGCAAACACAACATTACCGCCGATATCGAGCTTATCAAAGCACAAGAAATCGACAAAGCTTATGAACGCATGCTCAAAAGCGATGTGAAATACCGCTTTGTCATCGACATGGCCTCATTCTGAAAACTTCATTGTTCGGGAAAATTCATTCCGGAAAAAGGTTTTCGAGTTGAGAAAGCGGGACTTGTTATTAGCCCCGCTCACAACAAGCAACGCTCACAACAAGCCCCGCTCACAACAAGCCTTGTCGGCGCTGCTTTGGTCGAACAAGCGAAAGCACCAACCGGCAAAGCCCATAAGCTTTCAAACAATCATGTTCATGTGCTTTCAAAAAATGCTTGGAAAAGTGTTTTTACGGACAGCGCTTGAATATTCAAATCCAAAGCAAAACCGGAATTCATAACCAACTACATTTCAGGGAAGAAAAACAATGGAAATTAAAAGAAGTGGCAGCCGCCCTTCCGGCAAGGTTCCGGAAGAATTTTTTACCGGTCGGGTGAGACTTGATCCGGCAATTGACCCGCATGAGGGGTCAAACCTTCTTGCCGGTCATGTCACCTTCGAGCCTGGAGCACGCACGCATTGGCACACCCACCCGAAGGGGCAGGCTCTGATTATCACATTCGGGCGCGGGTTTATCGGCCGCGAAAATGGAGAAGTGAAAGAAGTTTTTGCCGGTGATATTGTCTGGTTTGAACCCAATGAAAAACATTGGCATGGAGCAGCGCCCGACACGGCAATGTCACATTATGCCATACAGGAAACGGTGAATGGCAAAAGTGCCGACTGGATGGAAGAAGTGACCGACAAGCAATATAAGGGAAAATAAAGAAAGCTGAATTCCAAAACCTTGCACTCCATCACACCTCTGCATTTCAAAAAATGCTGAAATTATAAAATGCTACAAAACCGGCAAGAAACTTGATTGCCCCCTTTGGGCAAATGGTGCGCAAGTTTTCTTGAAAACTGTGACAAAGTTTCTTTTTTTCCTTGGAAACTGTTAGAAAGTTTCTTGCCGGAAATGAAAATCACCCATCGAGAGCCAATTGCCTTCGGCGGGCGTGCATAAAACCAAAGCAGTTTTTTAAAACCGGTTTTTTTAAAAATTCGGGCTTTTTGAAAATTCAAACTTTGAAAAGCCGCTTTCCAGTTTTCTATTCCGCACGCCTGTTTTTAAAAGCCAAATCATTATCAATTAAACCGGCTTTCAGTGACCTTCTCTCACCAATTGAAACGCCCCGACGGGGGAGAAAAATATAGAAAAAGGCTGGTTGAGTTCACGTCATTCGCGGCCTTTTCAAGGCTGTATACGAGAATATTTCTCTTTATTTTTTGCTTTATTCGACGCTTTTATTCATAACTACTTAAAATAATTATAATAATATAGCGATTATTTTAATGCCTATTTTATAATATTGAAACAGAAAATCTGCCTATATGAAATTGCGATTCGCAAATATATTTTATTTCACCCCTATAAATAAATAGTATAAGGTGATATGAAAAACTTTCCACATGCCGATAGTTGCATTCTATATTTTTGAATTTTATTTTTTTTCGTTTCTAAGTGATTATTATTAAATGTGTTTTACTCAAATTTTGAACTATTCTAAAACTTGAGTGTTGACATTAGGTTTAAATATTTTCTAACTGTTTCTCAATTCTATACCTTTTTTATCAACTTTAAATTCGAGGGATTGAGTATGCCGACCGGACGCGTTGAGGGTGAACATTTTTCAAACGATCAGGAATTCTTGGCTTGTCAGAATTCGATGACGGCTGAGAAAATTCAAAAAAGCCAAAGGGACATGGCTGCCCAAAGCTTCAAAGCGAAAACCGAAACCGGTTGGAACCAAGAATTCGGTGCGGATGAGAGTTTCTCGGGGAGAAAAGGTTTCGACGCAAGCCGAAAAATATTGGTTGCACTTAGCTGCAGCACGATTTTTTCAACGAGCCTATTTTTTGATGGCACAGCTTTTGCCGAGACAGTCAATGACGACATAAAAATTGCCAATAATGGCAAACAAAGCAAACCCTCTATTGCGAATAAAAAGCAAAATGCGACAGGGGAAAAGGCGGCAACAGAAAATAGTGAAACCGCTTCGAATTCTGCTGCCTCTGCTGATAATCCGGCTCCACTTGCCAATGAAGGCACAATGTTACGCCAAGTGGTGGTAAGTGCGACCGGTTTCGAACAGACTGTGAAAGATGCGCCTGCGAGCATTTCGGTTATCCCGCGCGAGGAAATCGAAAAAGGGTCGTTCCGCGATTTGACCGATGCCTTGAGGAATGTTCAAGGTGTTGCTGTGACGGGAACGGCCGCCGAACAGGATATTTTCATTCGCGGGCTTCCCGGTGCCTATACGCTTATTCTGGTTGACGGCAAACGCCAGAGCACACGTGAAGCACGCACCAATGGCAATTCAGGTTTCGAGCAGAGTTTCATTCCGCCGGCTGCCGCAATCGAGCGGATTGAAGTTGTGCGCGGGCCGATGTCTTCGCTTTACGGTTCGGATGCGATGGGTGGTGTTATCAATATCATCACCCGCAAAGTGCCGCAAAAATGGACCGGTTCATTTACCATTGATGGCACGGCAAACCAGTACAGCAAATTCGGCAATACCGCACAAGGAAGCTATTATGTTGGCGGCCCTCTGGCGCCCGAGGTTGTTGGAATGCAGCTTTGGGGAAGAGGCTTGGGGCGCGAGGAAGACGATATTATTTCCGGTACTCCGAAGAAAAAGGAAATCGACATTACCGGCAAGGTTACTGTAACGCCGAACGAAAACAACGATTTAACGTTTGAAGCCGGTCACACGAGATTGCGCCGCTATAGTTCGGTAGGCCACAATATCGAGAGAACCGAAAATATCAGCCGCAAGCCGGTTGACACCTATAACAAAAATGATCGTGACCATTGGGTTATCGGCTATACCGGCCGTTACGGCTTTACCACTGCCGATTTTTCCGTGTTGCAGGAAACCGCAAACCGCACCAATTACACATGGGACACACCGACCCACGATTATGTTGCCAATTTGCGTTCGCCGGAAATAAGAAACACTGTGGTGGATGGAAAATTTACCACCCCGTTCGACATTTTCGGCCGCCACACATTGGTAACCGGCGGGCAATTCAACCGTGGAGCATTGACCGACCAGAACCCCGGCATGCGCACCGGACTTGATGAAGAGTTCACCATTGAACAATGGGCAGGCTTTGCAGAAGATGAATGGTGGCTCACCGATACATTCTCTTTGACCGGCGGGGTGCGTATGGACCACCACCAGATTTATGGCGAACATTGGAGCCCGCGCGGTTATGCTGTTTGGCATGCGACCGACAATCTTGTTTTTAAAGGCGGTGTTTCAACCGGTTTCAAAGCACCGGAAATTCGTGAAATTGCACCCGGTTATGCTTATACAACCGGAGGTGGTAACTGCTTTTATGGGCGCAATCCTCCGAAAGGGCGCAACCGTTGCGGTGTGATTATCGGTGCCGACAATCTGGAAGCGGAAAAAAGTACCTCTTATGAATTTTCCACCATTTGGGACAATCTTGATAATCTCGAATTGGGGGCAACCTATTTCTATACAGATTTCAAAGACAAAATCACCAACCGGCAGGTTCTCGATGCCAATGGCAAGCAGGTCGAATGGTCGGTTGATCCGAACTATGTGCTTTATGAAAACCTCAATATCGACAAGGCTGTGATGCAAGGGGTGGAGCTTACCGGTTCATGGAAACCGATAGATGTTTTGACTTTCCGTTCCAACTACACCTACACCCATTCCGAACAGAAGAGCGGCGATTATGAGGGGCTGCCTTTGGCAAGAACGCCAAAACACATGGCCAATCTGCGTGCCGAATGGCAAACACCGATTGAAAAGCTCGAAAGTTTTGCTGCCGCAACCTATCACGGCAAGGAAACCAATGCGGGTTTCAGAACCGGTACTGCCGGTAAGGCGGTTTACAAAAACGGTAAAATTGTCGGCCGTGAATATGATGATTATGTCACCTTCGATATTGGCGGTTCTTACGCTTTTTCCGAAAATGTCAAACTGAATGCCGCAATATACAACCTCTTTGACAAAAGTGTCGGTGTTGACCAGTTCAATGATGTGGTGGAAGGCCGCCGCCTGTGGTTGAGCATGAACTCGCAATTTTGAAGTCAGGATGAATTCTTGAAGGACAGAATTAATTTTGAAAGCTCATAGCTGATGAAAAACATCAAAACCATTATGCGCCGGTTTTTTAAAAACCGGCCTTCCCTGTTTCCGGCAAATGTGCTTTTTCCGGCAAAACGGGCGGGCGCTTGCCACTTGCAAGTCTTACCATTTTCCCGCTTTTCATTTTCCTGCTTGAAGATGTCTGCTCTTTTTGTTGCCAGCCTTTTTTTCGGCCTTTCCTGTGGTTTTGCCAATGCGGAAAACGACAATACAGAAAAAATGCGCATCCTCACCAAAGATATAGAAGTTTCTCTTGTGGATGGACATAGTGCTTTGTTACCACCGGAAGCGGCAAAAATTCCGGCCGGTAGCAAAGAAGATGGAAAGGAAAACACGGCCGAAAAGAGCCACGAAAACGACGGGATAAGGCGCTATCGCCTGTTTATTGCTGTGCCGGAAAAGCCGGCACCAAGAGGGGGGTTCCCGCTTGTTTTGCTCCTTGATGGCAACACAACCTTTAAACCGGCAATCGAGAAAGCACCCGATGCCGTGATTGTGGCGATCGGCTATCCGACAGACGAGAAAAAAGAGATTGTGAAACGCCGTTTTTATGAACTCACCTCTTATGCACCGGCTGATAAAATTCCGCTGCGTGAAGGCATGGAAGCGCCAAAAACCGGCGGTGATAAAGAATTTCGAAGCCTTATCGAAAAAAAGATTTTGCCGGAAGTATTCAAGCACCTGCCGGTTAATCGCGACAATATCACCTTCTTCGGCCATTCGCTTGGCGGGCTTTTTGTGATGAAGAGTTTTTTATCGGCGGGCAATCACGGTTTTGCTACCTATTGCGCTGCCGACCCGTCAATCTGGTGGAACGGGCATGAATTTATGGAAAAACTTGCCGCTTATAACAAGCCGGAAGGGTTAAAATCACGACTTTTGATTGAAACATCGGGCATTAAAACCCATCATAAGAGTGTGACTGAAACGAATAAAAAGCCGGTCAAGGATTTACATTCCGGCCCGAATGGCAAAGATGTTTCAGAGATTTTGAGAAAGGCAAAGGCAGTTGACAACACGTTTTACAGCTTTTCCGATAAAAACCACGGCACAATGCTTGCGCCTGCGATCAAAGACTGTCTGCAATTCGCGTTGAACGCAAAAAATTTCAAACCACAAAGGTCTCCCGCAAACTCCCTTCAACCAGTCGAAAAGAAATGAGGTAAAAATGATTAATAGACGTAATACTCTCGCCGCACTGCTCTTTGGTGCACTGGCTTCCGTTTTGTCATTTCAATCACCGGCAAGTGCCGATGTTGTCATTAAACATGCCGCCGGTGAAACCTCTATTCCCGATAGTCCGAAACGGGTTGTGGTGTTCGACCTTGCCACGCTCGACAATATGAACCGGTTAAAAATTGATAATATTGTGGGTGTTCCGGAAGGGATAAAGCCGAAATATCTCGAGCAATATAATGATGCAAAATACACCAAGGTCGGAACCTTGTTCGAGCCCAATTACGAGACAGTGGCAAGCTTGCGCCCCGATCTTATTATTATTGCCGGCCGTTCGGCACCGAAATTCAACGATCTTGCAAAAATTGCCCCGACAATCGATTTGTCAGTCAACAACAACCATTATCTTGCCGATGTTGATCGTAATGTGACAATTTTGGGCCAGATTTTTAACAAACAGAAAGAAGCCAAAGACGAAATCGACAGCCTTAACAAAAAGCTTGAAGAGGTAAGAAAACTTGCGGCTGACAAAGGAACAGGTCTTCTTGTTCTGACCACCGGTGGCAAAATTTCCGCCTTCGGACCGGGTTCGCGTTTCGGCCTGCTGCATTCCGGTTTTGGCGTAAAACCCGCCAATGACAAACTGGAAGTAGGAAATCACGGGCAGATGATTTCACCCGAATTCATTTTGGAAACCAATCCGGACTGGCTCTTTGTGATCGACCGTGATGCAGCCATTGGCCGTGAAGGGGAATCGGCAGCAAAATTGCTTGATAATGCCCTTATCAACAAAACCAAAGCGGCAGAGAACAAGCATATCGTTTATCTCGACCCGCAAAACTGGTATCTTATCGGTGGCGGACTTTCGGGTCTTCATGAGACAGCCGATCAACTTGATGACGTATTTTCAAAAGCAAAATAAGCATTTAGCCTGTTGTTGACTTGAAAAGTCATGAAACGGGTTGATTGTTTTTAGCTTTAACGCTTAAACATCGGAAGCAGCAGATTGATCTGCCGGCTTCTGATGTTTTTTAATCGGGTAAAGATTGAAGTGCGCTCTCTTATTATTGGCATAACGGTTATTATCGTCCTGTCGATTATCAGTATGTTTCTGGGGTTTTCCAGTGTTACCCTCTCCGGCCTTCTTGCCGGTGACGAGCACAGCTTCCTCGTATTTTTCCAAACCCGTGTTCCGCGCACCATTGCGCTTATTCTTTCCGGCGCTTCACTTGCCCTTGCCGGCATGATTATGCAAATGCTGACAAGGAACCGTTTTGTCGAACCTTCGACAGCCGGAACCGTTGAATCGGCCTCGCTCGGCATCCTTGTGGTGATGATATTTGCCCCCGGTCTCGACGTGATTTTAAAAATGCTGGTGGCCGCCCTGTTTGCTCTTTTCGGCTCGCTGATTTTCATGTTTTTGTTGCGGCAAATACCGCTTAAATCCGTGTTGATTGTGCCGCTAACGGGTATCATGCTCGGCTATGTGATTGGTGCGCTTACAAATGGCATTGCCGATCAGGAAATGCTGTTGCCTTCGCTGCAATCCTACCTTTTCGGCAGCTTTTCCATGGTGGTTGAAGGCAAATATGAATTACTGTGGCTATCGCTGCCGCTTTGCCTTGTTGCCTATCTTGCGGCCGACCGTTTTACCGTTGCCGGTTTTGGCGAGGATTTTTCCAGTAATCTCGGCCTTGATTATAAAAAAGTTATGCTTTTCGGCCTTGTGATTATTTCCATGATAACGGCAACCGTTATCTGCACGGTCGGGCGGATACCCTTTATCGGCCTTGTGGTGCCCAATATCGTTTCTATTGTGATGGGCGACAATATGCGCCGCACTGCGCCTTTTGTCATGATAACAGGTGCGGGACTGGTGCTCTCCTGCGACATTCTCGGCCGGTTGATGAGCAAATCGGCAGAAATACCGGTTGGAACCATTATGGGCGTGCTTGGCAGTGTGCTTTTCATCGCACTTCTCTTGAAATGGAGAAAGCGCCTTGGCTAGAAGAACACCGGACAATAAAAAGCCCGCTCTCAAAGGTGAAAAGCCACAAAATGCTGCCGGCAATAGCGTCACCGAAACAAGTACGGTTGAGCCCCGCATTGCCACAGCCGGCCTTCTTGAAAGAGATCAAATCGAAACAGCAATTGGTGAGAATAATTTCACAAAAACAGAAATTATCGAAACGGATGCCAGCGCGCCGGATAGTCAAAAAAATGATATTGGCAAAGCCGATATTGTCGAAGCGGAAATTGATGAAAAAGATATTGGCGAAGCCGGAATTGGCGAGGCAGGCTTTGACGAAGTCAAAATTCCGGCTAAGAAAACAGACAAGGATTTAGGCAAAGAAACAAGCAGGGAAAATGCAGCTGTTCAATCCGGATTTATCAGCACGGATGAAGCAAATTCTTCCAAAACGGCTATTACCGGCACAGGTGCTGCACGTTTGAGCATCAGCAAAACCGGACATTCGAGAAAAATCCGCTCGACACTGCCGCTTGTGATTGGCCTTGGTGTTGTTGCTGCCATTTTTATTGCGCTTTATCTTTCATGGAATATGTCGGTTGTGATCTGGCCGTTCCGTTTGGGTAAACTCGTTTCGCTTATCCTGATTGCCTATACCATTGCTGTGTCAACGGTGCTTTTCCAGACGGTTTCCAACAACCGGATTCTCACCCCCTCGATTATGGGGTTTGACCAGCTTTATATCCTCATCCAGACGGTGGTTGTCTATTTTGTTGGCTCGACTGTTATTTACGGGGTGAGCGACGAAGTGCGTTTCATTGTTGTGGCGCTTATTCTCACACTGTTTTCGACAAGCCTTTTCACATGGCTCTTTTCGGGAACCATCAAGGGACTGCACATGACACTCCTGATTGGCGTTGTGTTTGGCGGCCTGTTTTTCAGCTTGCGCATGTTGTTGCAACTGCAACTGAACCCCGACGAGGCGGTCAATCTCACCGATGTGATGTTTGCCAATTTCAACCGCTTTAACACCAATCTGATCGGCATTGCAGTGATTATTGTTGTGATTGTTTCGCTGATTGGCTGGCGTATGCGCTATCTTTTCGATGTGCTGGCGTTAGGCCGCGATATGGCAATCAATCTCGGTGTCGATTATAAACAGGCCGTTACACGCATTCTTGTGCTGGTTTCGATTATGGTTGCCGTTTCAACTGCACTTGTGGGACCGGTCACCTTTTTCGGCCTTCTGGTTGCAAGCCTTGCCTACCAGTTTACACCGACTGCCAAACATATGAGCGTGTTACCGGTTGCCATTCTGCTTTCGATTATTTTCCTTGTCGGCGGCCAATTCATTCTTGAACAGCTTTTCAATATGGCAAGCCGGTTGAGCTTTATTATCGAATTTGTCGGCGGCATTGTGTTTTTGACCCTGCTTATCAAGGGAAAATTGAGATGATTGAAATTAGCCATGTATCAAAAAGCTATGACGACAATAGCATTATCGAGGATTTGTCGCTTCAAATTCCGAAAGGTGGAATGGTTTCGATTATCGGCCCGAATGGTGCGGGTAAATCCACACTTCTAACCATGATAAGCCGCCTGCTGCCAATCACAAAGGGTAGAATTACGGTTGACGGAATTGATGTGACAAAGGCCAAAGGGGCCGATTTTGCCAAACGGCTTTCTATTCTGCGACAGGAAAACACGCTCACAGCGCGCATCACTGTGGAAGATCTTGTAAGCTTCGGCCGCTACCCCTATTCGCATGGTGTCTTGACTAAAGAAGACAAGACATTTGTCGACAATGCCATTAGCTATCTGGGGCTTGACCCCTATCGCAAACGTTTTCTTGACGAATTGTCGGGGGGGCAAAGGCAACGCGCTTTTGTTGCCATGGTGATTTCTCAAAATACCGATTACATCTTGCTTGACGAGCCATTGAACAATCTTGATATGCGCCATGCCGTTTCAATGATGAAGCGACTTCGCAATGCGGCAGACGAATTGGGAAAAACCATTATTATGGTGATGCATGACCTCAATTTCGCCTCATGCTATTCCGATCTCATCATTGCTTTGAAAGAAGGAAAACTCGTCTATTCCGGTGCCCCCGAAAATGTCATGAAAGATGAAATCCTTTCGGCAATTTATGATATCGACATCAAGGTCAAAGATATAGACGGGCAGAAAATCGCTGTTTATTACCGCTAGACCGACCTCAAAAAAACTCTGCCACCCTTAAACTTTTAAAGGTGAGAAAAATAAAAGTCTTTAAAAAGCGACCGGTCAAAGAAATTAAAAGCAATGACGGAAAAAAGCGAAGAAAAAACAAAAATCGTGTAAAATAAGGACGAAAGCAATTGCCCGAAAAATGTGTTGGAATGCGTTTCTTCACAAAAATATTCTTATGCTTTTAGAGCCGGTTCATGTTTATAGTCATGTCGAAAAAGCTTGGCCGGAAAGACGGCTGACACAAGGTTGAAGTCCGCATTTTTAAAGAGACGTTGCAAGTGAATACAAAAGCTGAAGTAACGAAATCCTATAAATTGGCCGCTATTTTTGCAATTTGCCTCGGCGTTATTATGGCAATGATCGACACCGGTATTACCAATACCGCCCTTCCCACAATTGCACAGGAATTCAAAACCAGCGAAGCTTCAACCGTTTGGGCGGTGACAGCCTATCTTCTCGCCATGGTTGCAATGACACTTCCCTTCGCAAGCCTTGGCGAAGTGATCGGTTTTCGCATTATTTTCATTGTCGGGCTCATGGTTTTCACCCTCGCTTCGCTTCTTTGCGGGCTTTCATGGTCGCTTCCAACACTGGTTGGCGCACGCATTTTGCAAGGTATTGGTGCGGCCGGAATATTGAGTACCAACCTTCCCCTTATCCGCTTTACCTTTCCGCCGCAAAAACTGGGTGTCGGGCTTGGTATCAATGCCATTTGCATGGGAGTGGGCTTTTCTTTGGGACCGACACTCGCCTCGCTTATTTTGTGGTTTACCACCTGGCACTGGCTGTTTTTGATGAATGTTCCACTTGGCCTTGTGGCGCTTGCCATATCCTTCCATTCACTCCCTAAAACGCCCTTGAGCCACTATCGTTTTGACAATCTTGCCGCCTGTTTTTGCGGCATCGGTTTTGCCGCTCTTATTTTCGGCATTGGTGAATGCGCGCACCGCCAGCCGCTTTCCATGATTATTCCGACCTTTGTCATTTCATTTGTTGCCATTTCCGCCCTTATCATCCGCCAGAAAAACCACCCTGCCCCGTTTCTGGCCTTTGATCTTTTTTCTTCGCGGATTTTTACCCTGTCCATTCTTGCAGTCCTTTTTGCCTTTATTGCGCAAGGGATTGCTTTTGTAGCGCTTCCCTTTTCGTTCCAGATGTTGATGCATAAAAGCCAGTTTGCCACCGGCTTTCTGATTGCTCCGTGGCCTGCTTGTGCGGCGCTCACCTCAACTTTTACCGGCCGGCTTTCCGACCATTTTTCACCGGTTCTGCTTGTTGCTATCGGTATGCTTTTATGTGCAAGCGGCATGTTTTCGTTAAGCCTTCTTGGTGAGGGAACGCCGGTTTTTGTGATTGTGATCTGCATGATGGTGTGCGGATGCGGCATGGGCTTTTTCAACGCCCCCAACCAGCGCGTTATCATGCTTTCCGCGCCTGCCGACAGAAGCGGTGCAGCCGGTGGTATTATGGGCATAGCAAGGCTTATCGGCCAATCGGTGGGAAGCACACTTGTTGCATTCTTCCTGATTATGTCTTCCCATTACGGCTCGCGCTATGCTTTGTGGTGCGGCACAGCCTGTTTTTTACTCGCTGTGCTGACTGGCGGCTTGCGGCTAACAAGCGGAAAAGCCAAAAAATCATAAAGTCTGTTCACTATTTTTTGGCTGGTCTTTTTTGGCCAGTCTTTTCTGCCATTCAAGCCACAGCCCGCAGGCCACACGGTTTGAACCGCTCGGGCAATAAAACCGTTTCAAAATTTCGCTCAGCCGTTTGAAAAACGGGTTTCCAGAAGATCGACTTCGCGGATCAATTTTGCAGTTGTTTCTTCCGAAAGCTGGTGACGACGGCCGAAAGCGAAATAGGTCTGGCGTTCGGCTTTCAAAGCTTCAAGGCGCAAACGCCGCTCGATTTCTGCAACCTTCTGCGTATTGATCGCATCGGCATCCGAAACATTCTGGTCGGCCAGTCTTTCACGATAGTTCGACATGACGCGCGCACCGGCTGTTGTATAAAGGTCGGCATCGCTGCGGCCTTCGCCCCAATTGTGCACCGCCTGTTCAACCGCTTTGATGGCCGCCTCGGCAGCGGCAATATGGGCACGTTCTTCTTCCTTTTGATGGGAAGGTTCGGGCGGCAATTCCAAACCTTTGAGGAGATAGGGAAGCGAAACGCTTGCCATGACAAGCGAAATCAGGATGACGCCGGTTGCCAGAAATATTGCAAGGTCGCGTGCAGGAAATGGTGAACCGTCGGGCAAGAAAAGCGGCAAGGTCAAAACACCGGCAAGAGTGACCGTGCCACGAACACCGGCAAGCGATGTCACAGCAACCAGCCGCCAGCTTGGCACAAACGGTTTGAAACCGCGCCGATAGGCACGTGCAAGCGTAAAACGCAGAGAGACCCAAACCCAGATAAATCTGAGCAAAGCCAATGCCAGATTGATCGCTATGACATAGACCACAAGCCAGATCGGTTCATGATGGCCGGTTTCCTGAACCACAATTGCCGCGCCGCTCACAATATGGGGAAGTTGTTCACCCAAAATGACGAAGATGACACCATTGGCAACAAATTGCACCGTGTCCCAGACAGCAAGCCTGCGAATGCGCGTTAAAGCAAGGTTGCGCAAACTGTCTTCGGTAAAGCTCATGGAAATACCGGCAGCAACAGCGGCAAGGATTCCCGATGCATCCACCTGTTCGGCAGCAAGATAGGCAGCAAAAGGTGTAAGCAGGCTTACGACAATGTGGGAACCGGTTTCTTCACCGAATTTATTGTTCCAGAAAGTGCTGACCCAAGTGACACAAAAGGTCGTTGCTGCCCCGATAATAAGACCGGCAACAGCTGTCCATAAAAAGGTTCCGAAAGCGGCAAGGAGCGAAAACGAGCCCGTCATGGCAGCAGCGACAGCAAAGCGCATACTGACCAGACCCGATGCATCGTTCAACAGCGATTCACCTTCAAGAATGTGCATCAGGCGCTTCGGGATAGGCGAACGTTTGGCAATTGCTGTAACGGCCACAGGATCGGTTGGCGAAACAATGGCGGCAAGTGCAAAAGCCACCGAAAGCGGCATGGCTGGAATCATCCAATAAGTGAAAAAGCCGACGCCAAGAACTGTAAAAACAACAAGCCCCAAAGCCATTTCAAGCACGGTCCAGCGGTCGCGTCTCAAACCGTCTTTGGGAATGCGCCAGCCGTCAAGAAATAAAAGTGGCGGCAAAAACAGCAGGAAAAACATTTCCGGCCGCAGTTTTACGCCCATGTCACCGACAAGTGAAACCAGTACACCGACAGCAATCTGGATAAGTGGTAACGGAATGGGCAAAGGAAGTGCGCGCGATATTGCACCGCTGAAAACAACAGCAACAAGCAATATCAATATCACAACAACCGATTCCACCCTTGAACCCTTTCACAGACAAAACGTTTCGATGCAATTTAGGCAATGAACAGTTTCAATAAGATAAACAAAAAACCGGAACTCATGAAAGAAGCCTGAAAAAATTCTTCTGCTTGATCCGGATCCATGTCATGAGCGGCAATAATGGTAAATTGTAGGCAGTCTTTCTTCTATTCAATGAAAAATAATGGTACTTCATCAAAATTCTGTAACTCTTTGAAATCTGACTGTTACCCGAAAAAACATCCACTCAAAGAAACGCGCCGTCAGTTGCGGCTTCTTCAGACTTTTCAAAAAATGCTTAATCATGATGTTTTTATGTTGAGAAGAGTTTGCCCGACTTTTTAAAAGCAATGCGCCATGTTCCATATTGTTGGCTTGCTGTGCAACGTTGCGGATGTTTAAAAAACCCATAATTGGAAAAGACTTTTATCATCTTGGGCTTTTATATTTTGAATAAGTCTGCACTCCCTTCAATCAAAAGAATGGAACACAAAAAAACGGCTGAGTTCGCGGCTTGCGGGTCAAAGCCATGACGGATTTTAAAAAACGAAATCGTAATATTTCCCCTCTTGCCGACACCCTGTTCAAACTTTTTAAAAAGACCGATAAAATAGGAAGCCCGTTAATCGGTCTTCCCCTTCCCCGTCATCAAGAGGTTTTATCGTCCTTGGTGCGTGGGGAAAAGACCGGTTTTTACAGGGAATGCAGGCTATTTTCACTTTTCTATTTCTTTTTTATTTCCCGCAATTTTTCACCTTCAAAACAAAACAGATGAGCGTGTTTAAGGCTTTATCATAGAAATGCCGGTCTTATTATCCGCACAATAGCTTTGAGTGAACAGTAATAAAGAACTTCATTTCATAATTTCGGCATGCTTGTTCAAGTGTTAATTTTATTAAAAACGTATTTTATATTTTATACTTTGTTATAAAATTAAAATATGATAGTATTTATCAGATGTTTAGAGGTTTAACAATATTGTGTAGCATGTAAATTCGGGTAACAATACGGGAGAAACAGTGATGGCGATGACACCGGTTCAGAATTTGAAATTCGCTTCTGTCCAAATCTTGCAAGAGAGGATTGACCAGAACGAACAACAGGCCAAACGCGCTCCCACGACGACGGAACAAATTTTTAAAGCCAAAGAAACAGGCTCTCCTTTAAAAGCGGAAGAAAAGTCGACCTATGACAAAATACGGAGCAAGATTGCAGGCGCTACAGTATTTGATAATAGCCGCATGAGCAAAACCGAATTCAAAGCAAAAATACTGAAAGAAATAGCAAAGAGCCTTGACATTGATCTTGATAAAGGTGGAACAGATCTCAAAGATCTGGCCAATTTTATCCACTACAGATTGGCTTACATGAAATCTCAAGACCCGGTAGCTTATGAAGAATTTATGGATAGAATCAATAAAAGGCTCGGCCTTGATAAATTAGGCTTGAAGGCGGAAGACATTGTCAAGGCAATGGCTGACCCATCTTCACAAAAGGCGGAAGAAGTTGACCAAATGCTTGATGTCTATTTCGGGAAAGATGGTGAAGCCTCTTCTGAGGTTGACAGTGAACTCAACGATATCAAAGAAGTTCTGAACCGGAACGGCGGCACTTCAGCAAACGAAAAAGCAGCCGAACAACTTGCCACTGCTCCATCCAATGCTTCACGGCCAAACGAGATTTTGACTGACCAGCCGACCGGCACTTATATGCCGAAAAGCTTCCCACCAGCGCGGAGATAATTGCTTTTAGCGTTCATCACGCAATTACTTGTTTTTTAAAAAACTGAATTTCCGAACGCTTGTGTTTTCGGATGAAAAATCGGCGTGAGGAATGGCAGCAAGCGATAATTGCGATGGTTGAAGCGTTAGTCGAGAGCCAAAAAAAGCCCTGAGAACTGACCACAACCGCCTCGTTCATTCTTCGATCGTTTTTTACAGAAAAGTGCCAAAGAGCGGTAAGCTGTTTTATTTATTTTGCGCCGGTTGTTGCTCGCAAAAGCGTTAAGATTGCAGCGCGCACATCTGGTGAAGCCCGTGAAAAAAGCTCGAGAAATTCTTCTCCTTCGGCAGAAATATCAAAGCCGTACAAAATATAAGAAACGCTTGTACCTATTTCTGCGCATATTTCCGCAAGCGTTTCCGCTGTAGGGTTTTTCTTTTCTTTCATAATCGAAAAAACATACCCAGCCGCTCTCCCACTAGCGATAGAAATCGCTCGCATTGATTTGCCGCTCTCTTCGATTTTTTGTGTCAAACGCACACGCCAATCAACAGAAGTTTGTGGTTGTGACAAAATTTCCTCCTACACATTCATAACAGAGTGTCAGCAAGGGCTGTGCTCTACACCCGTTTTTAACCCGCCCTATAGCCTACATTTTTATCAACATGGCGCAGTGCTTGACGTGGTAAAACTGCGAATATCTCGCCTATCCATTTCAGCTTAACGTCTTCTATCGGTGTGGCATTCCACGAAATAAGATTGACGCCATTTACACCGCGCATAATCGTTTTAATGAAACGGCGACCATCGCTTGTTTGAACAACAGCTTCTTCGCCATAAAATGCTTCAAGCGGCTTCGTCTGGTTTCGGCATACGATAATGATATGGCCTTCCCGATAAACCGGTAGCATCGAATCCCCGCGAACCCGAAAAGCCACCATATCAGCAGGCATTGGAAAGGGGATCTCGATGAAACCTAATCCGTCGGGTGGCATCTCCCCAAAATCCGGTTTAATTTTTGCCCCTGCTCCGACATATCCCATCAAAGGAACATAGCTTTTTGAAGAAATTTGCGTATTTCCGGTAATCTCCGTTTTTCCGGTGATAGCGTTAAAAATTTCAGTTATTTTATCGCGGTGCTCCCCACGTGGATCTGCTCCTGAAAACCACCGGCTGATACATGCTTGCGTCACAGAAAGCTTTTCTGCGAGATCAGCTTGCCTCCAGCCGGTTGCTTCCATAATAAAACTTAATTTTTCGTCGATTTTTCTTTTATAGCGATTGGTTACAGAACCTTTTCTTCCGCTTAATAACCAATCTGTTGTAACACCAAACCGCTTTGCATAGAGCTTTAACATTTCGCGGCCAATCCCGCGGTTACCATTTTCGTGCGCAACATATGTCGGATAATTGATCCCCAAAGCAATGATTGCATTTTTAGCCGAGGAAAAACCGGCAGCTTTTCTCGCTGCTTTTAGCCTATTGCCGATTTCTTTGTTCTTCTCTTCTTTCATGCCCCACTCCCACATTAAAATTTATAGATAGACTGCCACTAAAGCCCTTCGCCTGCCAAGGCTATACAATGCACTGAAAGAACGTGTTGATGTGGAAAAACCAGTTCTTTTGCCGGATTTAATTGTGTAAGCACCAGCTCTTTTTCATTATGGCGAATAAAGCGTTTTATGAATGCCGTTGGAAAGCTATCCTCTTCTTGCATCATTATCTTTGCAACGACATAATCGCCTTTTTTTACTCTTCGCACTGTGTCGATATAAACAATTTCGCCATCTTCATAGCGCGGGGACATTGTGTCGCCTGAGACCTCCACGCCATAAGCGTTTTCCACATTCAATAATTGGGGCGGGCAAGGCACCTCAAACAACTTTTTACCGTCAAAAGCAAACTCGCCGTTTATTCCTGCTACCGCTTGCCCATAAACGGGAATGAGCTTTATTGCTGGTCTGCCAGATATCTGCCGACTATCGTATTCACCCGCATTTTTATCTCCAAGTAGAAGCCATTCTAGCGAGACTTTAAGTGCTCCGGCAATATCTTCTAGGGTGTTCGGGCGCGGATGAGCCGTTCCAGACTCCCATTGGGCAACTGCGTTACGCGTCTTGCCAACGGCTTTTGCTAACTCTTCTTGCGTCATCTTGGCTGCCATGCGCGAATTTTTTATACGTTCTTTCAAATCCATAGTTTTGTTTAGAAAAAGTACATTTTGCACCATCAGTTTTATTTATATCGTGTAGAATGTCATGACACTACTAAAATATCCAGTGAAAGCGATTGGCGTTGTTGGCTTTTATAAAAGTATTCAAGCAAAAATAATATTAGACGTAATTATCTGATAAATCCGGTACTCCGTTCAGGCTTAACGAGGTAACAGGCGATTAAGATACCGGCGGAACGCATAATAAACCTATGATAAAAGTTGGGAACACTGGCGCAATATTCGTTCATTTTTAAGCCGGTCTGTTTGGTTTTATCAGTGAACCAACTGTGTGATGAAACAATGCAATCTCTTTAGAAAAGACTATCCAGCGTAATTTCTCTAATCTGCACAGAGAGCGGAGAGACACTATTGGTTAACGTTCGTCCGGTCTGGTGGCGCAATCGGAACCGATAAAGAGGATTTCTTCACGTGTCATGGTAATTGGCGGGTCGTTTTCGTGCTCCACTTCGCCTTGAGCCGTTTTCATGAAAAGAGCAAACCGCAACGGGTCGAACGTCTCCTCGGTCATCGGGCTTGAACGATAAAGTTTCCATGCAAGCACCATCACTTTTTCTGCCCGCGAATGGTTTTTCAGGCTTTTCAAAAAAGGCTTTATATCGCCCCACGAGAAGCGCTCTTTTTCCTTGTGCTTTTTTCCTGCCTTTTCGGCTTGGTTAACCGGATTTCTTTGATCTATCCCTGCAGATTTTAGACCATCCAAAGTTTTCCCCGCCATACCGGCAAATTTGCTTTGCTCTTGATCTATTTCTGCGTGACCTGTTTCTTTGCAAGAAACATCAGTTTTACCGAATGGCGGTTGTATTTCTTCGTCAACGCTTGAACGATTGTCGGGCGAGCCTTTTTGGTCATCAGCGTGGCGAAGAAATCCGGCTTGCGGCTTTAAAGTTTTTCTATAATTTTTAGGCATTTTCATTCCGCCCACCCCTCGCCTGTTTTGACAGAAACGCATTAAGCTTCAACACGTTTAATGAGGGAATCGTAAGAAATTGACATGAATAATGTCAACATTTTTCATGTTGAAATATTCGGAATTTTTGAGGATAGCGAATCGTTTGCCGATTAATACCTGGTTGTTTTAATGGTTTTTCTTTGGACTTTTATATTTGTTAAAAAAACTGGATGGTTGCTGCAAAACATCAAAGTTGAACCGGACAATCAATTGGAAAAGACGAAAAATACCGCCGGAATTTCCCTCGAAATAATGGATTTTATAAATGAATTTTACTTCCAATTAGAGCGACAAGCCAATCAGAACAACAAAAAAGTCTTATAGGCTCTGGTGTTTTGAAGATTGATCGAAAAAGATAGCCCGTGGAGAGTAGTGAAATTAGCGGTCAACAAAGCATTTTTGAGGACTAAACTTCGGTTCATCAGATCAGCCCGACAATTATTACACCGTCAAATTGGGTGAGAGAAAATTGTTGGTCTTGGATATTCAGCTTTGATGACATTTCCTTGATTATTCGGCCATGGAGACTGTCTTGAACAGAGATAAGCATTCGACATGTCGATGCTGTTGACACCTGTTTCATGCCAATTTCTTAGCGCGTAAAACGGCCGATATAGCGGCCAAGAATGGTGATTTCGCTTAAATTCAGAATGCGCGGTTTGTGGTGGGGATTATCCGATATAACCTCGACCTCGATTTCATCGGCACCGGGGCGGGAGACAACTTCCAGACGCTTGATGATAACCCCGCCAAGCTCGTCAGCCAGCGCATAAATTCCCGGAGGCGATGGAACACGGTGCGATATGTCGATAAACACCGCATCGCCATCGTGAATGGTGGGCGACATGCTATCCCCATAAGCGGGAAGAACTGCAACATTGGACGCGACAACATTGAGTTTTGCCAACAGGCTTTCCGGCAAACGCCAAAAATCTTTTATCACTTCTGTCGAAATCTGGACGGCGTTGCTTGCACCGTTCACAATCATAATTTCCCCGCCTGCGCCCATGCCTGCTTTGACATCAATTTCGGGAATTTCGCCGTCTTTCAATTGCGATCTTATTTTAACATCGCTATCGATCCGGTCAGGAATATCAGGATCAAAACTTGATACGATCTTGTGTTTTGCGCCGTTTTCACCTGTCAAAAGATAGGATGCGCTCACGCCGAATTTGCGGCCATAAATGGCGGCCTCTTCAGGCCCGAAATCATTCTGCCCGTTTTCATGAGCCCGATAGGTCGAATGACTCACACCAATTGCATCCGCAGCTTTCGTTGCAGATGAAAAGCCCGCTTTCAGCCGTGCTTCGCGCAATCTTTGTCCCATCGTGTTCATAACATGCATTATGTCAGAATAATAAACATAAATCATGTTGACAATCTGCTATAAATGATGTTGTTATACAACTGTTAGCTACTTTTGAGTGTATTATAACATTATTAGTGTTCAAAAGTGGCGGGTAAGAGATGGAAGGTGCAGTGCGCGCTTTCCTGTGAGTTTTTTTAGACGGCGTATTTGCCATGTTTCGGGGTGGAACAAATGGACAAATCAGATATTTGCGTGTTGTCAGATATTGGCGTGTCACAATTATTAGACACTTATGTTTTGCACATAAAACAGCTGGTGAACTGCTTTAACCGCAAGCCCGCACTGCTGACGTGGCCTTTAGAAGCTTCAACCGAGAATAAAGCGGCAGATGATGAAGCTGCATGGGTAAATGTTTTTAAAAGCGGACAGGCCTTGAAGTGCGGCTTTTGCGTTGCGCCTTCTTCCGGCATGCTTCAAAGCGTATTTAAACTTCAAAGCGTATTTCAAACCGCTAGAGAACGCGTCGATTGCTTACCGATTGTGCTTGCGCCCCGATCATTATGCCGAACGTTTTGTTCCCGCTCTTTTTCTTTATCCCGATCTTTTTTAAATAAAAGCAAATTAGGCTTATTCGGCTTTGGCACTCCCGGAAGAATTGTCTGGCGAGCCTGTACCTTCTGCGGAAGCCTTTCTGGCATTGGTATTTTCGAGTGTCACATCATATTTCTGGGGCTCGGAAAGGAAATTTTCCGGTTTGCCGACAGCGATCATACACTTGGCAAAAAGCGGAAGAACATCCTTGCTATCAATCGTATTTTCAGAAGCACCGGCAATAATACTGAACAAACGGAACGCGACTTCTTCCGGTGTGGCTGCTGCATTGACAGTGGCAGATCTTATCGGGTTAATAACGGGCATTCTTTTTCCTTTGTCTTTCATCAATCACTTGATGAAATAGTTAAACAACTTGTTGTTTTTATCAAGGCAACAGCAACCGCCATTTTTAAACCGGTGAGCCTCACCGCTTTCGGGAAAAGGCTTTGTGTGAGCGCGCCTTTTTTTGCGCGTGCAGGACAACAAAAATCAAACCGAATTTTTAAAACCATTGTTTCGAGCGCAACAAAAGTCTGCTTGTCGGCAAAAAGCGTCAGCGGAAAAATCAAAGATATAACCCGAAAAAGCAAGGCTTTGGCACTTCAAGGTGGAAGCGTTTTCAAAGCCGTTTTTTCTCCAGAATTATCGGAATTTTTTGCGCGTCAGGCTTGCGGCCAAACAGCATTTTTCAAGGCAGAGAAGAGAGTTTTATAAAATGGATTCGTCAACACTACGCCGCCTTGCCGGTTTGAACCTTTCTACCGAACAAATGTCGGCCATTTTGGAACTTCTTGCCGATATAGACGAGCGGGAAGACCAGCGCCGTGCCCGTACGCGCGAACGTGTGCGTCGTTTCAGGCTGACACGGAAAAACAATGTAACGTTACAAGAGGAAAATTGTAACCGCGAGGAAACATTACCCCTTTCCCCTAAAAGAAAGGTTCCCCCACACCCCCTTAAAGAAAATAACCCCTTTCCCGCTTCCTCTGAAACGTGTTCGGATGCGCTTGTCAAAGAGCCAACAGACAAAAAAGGCGGGCACGTTTTTTCCTTTTGCGGAAATAGAAATTTACCAGAACTTCCCGCGGGGTGCGAGCAGAACAAAGCTTGTTCTTTGGCCGTGAGTTTGCCCAAGGGCAAGGCTTGTTCCTTTTCTGAAAGTTCAGCTTTTCCGCAAGCAGAAAATGCGCCACTTTCAGCGATCACCGGAACGTTGTCTGCGGCTGAAAGGGACGAGGCTTCCGGCGCAATGTCAGCTTCCGGCATAAGCGCGGGCGTGCCGCTTTTGCCTTCACCTTCGGGAATTTTTGGAAGCTGGAATTTTGGAAAAAACGAAGTTCCAGAGCTTGCAACGAGCCGCCCTGAAAAACGGAGTTTTGAAGTCGAATTTCATGAAATTTTCTGGCCTGCTTTCCCGAACAAATGCGGCAAGCCGAAAGCACTAACGGCGTTTTTGAAAGCGCGCAAAAAAGACAGTCTCGCCGCCATTATGGCGGGGCTTCAACGCTATATCGCCGACAAACCGCCCGACCGCCCCTGGCTTAACCCGACAACGTTTCTCAATCAGGAACGCTGGAATGACCAACCTGCCCCCGTAATGGAGCGAAAAAATGCAAAATTCGGATATGATAAAAGATCGACAGCCAGAAAAGTTACCGATGCGATGGCCCGTCTCGCACCTCGATTTGACGCTTGCCAAACTCGTTTCCCTCACGACAGTTGAAGGCTTTCCGCCCCGCTTCAAGGCGGGAAAGAAACCGACAAACGCTCAAATTGCAACAATCAGGCACACGCTTGAGGAAGCAAAAAATACACTTTTAAAAAAGGCGCGAAGCGACGAAATCATGGACCAGTTTTTGCTGCTTTCGGGCGGTATGCGCCTGCCGCGTGATTTAGACGGGGAAAGTGCTGCCAAATCCTATATGATTGCTCTTTCCGGCTTTTGCAGCTTTGCCATTATGCAATCGGTGCTTTTGATTATTCGCGGCAAGGCGGAAGGCTTCAACAAAACCTTCATGCCGACAGCGCCGGAACTCGCTGCTTTTTGCGAACATATCGAAAAAACCGAATGGTTGAAAATCGACACTGTGGAGCGGCTTTTAAGAGCCGGTGAAGAAGAACAAAACGACGTTTTAATTCCGGAGGCGCGGGAAGAAAAACCGGCTTGTGACCACCAAACCACGGACGCAAGCAAAAACAAAACAACAGAACATGAAACAGGGCGGCTCGTTTCCCGCCCGCAAGAGAAATGCGCGTTCAATGAAGCTGAATGAAACGGAATGGGACAGCAAGAGACACCACGGGACAATGTGGGACGGTATGGGACGGTATGGGACGCTATGGGACGACATGGAACATCTGTGAAAAGCCCAATGGTTTTTTGGGCGGCACAAACGCGAACCACAAGATTTCAAACAACAACACTTCAAACTCAAGACTTCAAACAACAACCCGATAAAAAGCGATCATGAAAGGCTTTAACCATGCAGGAAGTTGAAATTATCAGATTGAAAGCCCGTTCAAAGGCGGGAAAACTCCGGCTCAAGCGCGGGCGCGGAAGGCCACGTATCGAAGGTATTGTACGGGAACCGAATGGCAGGCGCAGCCGCGCAAAAAAACCGCGTGAGGCGATTGATCGTCTTGCTATTTTGATGCGTGCAAAGCACACGGGCCTTTCCGAAAAACAGGCAAAAGACCCGCGCGCTTCCACCTATATTGGCAGACTTTTTTTGGCTGGTCCTGAATGCGGCGGCATTAGCGAAGACCAGTACAATGCCGCGCTGAAATTTATCGAGGTTGATAACAATTATAAAAAAGCACTGCTTTCGCCTGCCGCCTATTATGACGATTTTAACAGCACGCCGAATCCCGAACTTTATGAAGCGTTTTGCAAGCGCGCAAAAAAGCAATATCTCGCCGCAAGAGAAGCCATTCAGGAAGCGCAATTCGATAACAGAATTGATAACCTTTATGCCGCCTTGCAATATATCGTGCTGGAAGATCTCGAATTGCCGCACCTTGTCGGCGCAACAAGGCTTGTGCTCAATGCGCTAAACCGGCATTTTTTCCTTGCCAATAAAGGTCATTAAATTTTTAATGACCCTTATGGCGCAACGGGAATTCTATTTTTCAAACGGATTTTCTTAGGCAGCGGAAAATTCATATTGCGACCGGAATTTTATGATTTTGTTGCAATTTGTTATGCGGCGGGAAAGACTATTTTGTTAGCTAGGTCTATTTTTAGCAAAGATTACAGCCTGAAAGAGCAAACTCGGTTTGCAACTTATGCGGGGCGGCACGCAAAGAGGCAGTTCAGCCCGCCGTTTTTATTCCGACCTGCAACACTATTTCTAAAAGGCAGGCACTCCCCTGCCTTTTCATTGACACCTTGCGCAATTTATCACCGTGCAATGACGGGGAAAGCGAAAATGCGCAAGATAACCGCTTGCCTTGCGGTGATAGAGATAGCATCGATTTAAAATTTAAAGGAAATTCAATTATCTTTATGCGCACGCGACCGTTTGCGCTTATTTTTTATCGTCCGGTGGGGAATAAGGTAATTGTTCTTCGTTGAAAAGCTCTTCAAATTGTTCTTTTGAAGTAATTTCAATCAATAAATCTCTATCTTTTTCTTTATCAAAACCTTTAGGGGCATGACCTGAATAATAATAGCTCTGGTCGAAGGCCTCTCCCAAACCACCTTTACATTCGAGCCAAAATTTAACTTCACCCCATGATAAACAATCACTAAAATCACATTTTACGAACTTATTGTTCTCGAAATCGCCATTTTCCCAATATCTATCGGGTACATAATTTATATCAATATATCCTTCCGTTGAGCGATCATATAGCCTAACAAAAAGTGATGCATTAAGCTTTTTAATCTTGCAATACGTGAATTCACATTTCCACGCTGATATATTAGTTATATCTATCGTGCTTTCTCTGAAGTTCGACCCACCCAGATAACAGTCAAGAAATGCAACCTGATTGAGTTTATTAAATAGTATTTTTTCTAGCAATGACGGCTCATCAATTATATATCTGCTGTATGCAACATATAACTTTTTAATATTAATATTAATATTATCTATATAATCGTATCTCGCGCGTGGACTTGATATTTGTATAAATTCATTGATTTGAAATTTATCAGGATTATTTCCGACCAAATCATCCGCATAACGAATAGCTCGCATTCGAAATTTATTCGCCGTTGTGACATCGCTGGCATTTATGATAAAATCCGTTAAAATATCAAATGCTTCTTTTCTGAAAGTCCCTTCGCTATCGCTGGCAACTCTATTCAAAAAAGAAAGGCCTGCATATTTTTGCGCGTCATTTTCGCTGCTTAAAAGCTTCGATGCTTCGGCGATAAGCTGGGCGGTGTCACGCCGTTTTGCCATGGCGATTTCATTGTCATGACGTTTGCCATCCTGTTTCTTTTCTTCAAGCTCGATTGATTTGTTTTTGGTCGCTTTGGCCGCCCAGAAAAAGGTAACAAGACCGGCGGTGGCGAGGGCTACATTTTTAATATCAATGCCACCGAAAAAGGTTGAATTGTCTTTATCCGGATAAAAATAGAGAAAAGCAATCGTCCCGAACAATGTGCCGAGAATTAAAGTGACGTTCAAAACATCAACGGCAAAACGGTTGCTGGCAAAATCGACACTTTGGCGAATATTGGCATTTTTCGACGGGAAAAAGACTGCATTGATCCAGCTATTCAAAATCACGAATAAAAGCGTTGCAACAATCGCGACCAAGGAAATAACTTTCAATCTATATTGAAAGTCCTGAAATGGATAAAAAACCGAGAGGCAAAGGAAAAGAATACATAAAATAGTCGAGACAAGAAGCGCAAGCCAGTTTGTTTCTTTCGTGATGATTGCGGGAAGCAAGATGAATATGTCTGCCGCAACAACAAAAAAGAAAATGACCGCACCAACAACATTGTCACCTTTTTCACACGTAAAATAATTCGGGAGAGAGAGAGCTATCGCCGCAATTAAAGGGAAAACACCAGACCAGAACATGTGCTTTTTAAAAGCAATGAATTTTTCATCTGCTTCATTTGATTGTTCAAGATTATCGTTTTGTTTATCGACGTTTGTATTTGAAGGCATTTTCCGCTTTTTCCACTTTCTCACCCTAGCGATTTATGCCAAAAGTTCAGACAAAAGCAATGATAGGATGTGGTTTTCCCCTTTTTGCAACCGCTATTTGTGTGATGTGTTTGTTTGTCAATTGTTTCAAACTTCCGCAAAAATGAGAAAGGGAATAAATGACGGCTATTTATGGCATTATCTCGTGGAGCGAATTTTTCATGGTCAAAGCCGAACTTGTCGTTTCCGTTTAGAATGTCGTTTAAGCGCAAGAAAAAAGCGTTCAATTTCGTGAAGTGATAAAAGGCAAAGCTATTTTTGAACCACAGAATCTGTTAGTACTTGAACATTCCAAAGACATTATATTTTCACTATTCAAAAGAACGTATGACCTTTTAATTATGAGCGATTCTACTGACGATCTTCCATTTTCCCAACGCTACGGCTATGCGCCGGTTATTCAACAGCTTGCGTTAGAAGACATACCAACCGCATTCAGAGAAGAGATAAAGGCTCTTCTGGACGAAGTTATTCCGGAAGAGGATTATGAATGTATTCCTATCTCCTCAATAGACATTTTTTGCGATATTTTCATAAATATTTGCGGGGGAACCTATCAGAAATTTTCTGAACATAAAGAGGTTAATAAAATATATCATTATGAGTACATGGAATTTAGTGAAGTAACTTCCATACAGAAAAGATTTATTATGAATTTTTTATTTCGTTTTATAGATGATTGTAATTTTTTCAATTTATTTGATTTATTAGAAAAACTTATTTACAATCAAAAACAGTTAAACTTATACGCACATAATTATAATGGTAATAATCGAATATTTGGGGATGTTTTAAAAGAAATTTTTAAAAAGCACCACTTAGCCTACACTATTTACAATGGGAAAATTGAACCTATCAGTAATGAATTTGAGGGCAAGACCTATGTTGCTGCACTTGATGAGACCAGAGATACAGCCCAGCTTGGTGCCCATAGCCATTTACTCAAAGCCGGAGAACAAATAAATCACCAGAAGTGGGCAGATAGCGTTCGGGAAAGCATCAGCGCAGTGGAAGCGGTTTGTCGCCAAATTGTCGGGGAAAATGCCACTCTCGGCTCGGCACTGAAAAAAATTGAAAAGAATTATCCTCTACATCCGGCATTTAAAAAAGCGTTGAGCGAACTTTACGGCTTTACTTCTGATGAAAACGGAATTCGACATTCACTTTTAGACAAGTCGAATGCAGCAGTTGACGAGGCCGATGCGCTTTTCATGTTGGGGGCTTGCGCATCCTTCGTTTCGTACTTGCTTTCCCGTACAAGGTTGAAAGACAATAATTAATTTTTTTGAAAATGATCGAGATAAACCGTTTGGTGCTCATAACTTCAAAACACTTTGCAACATCTTAGAAGTGCCCAGACGTAAGAGAGTAACTCTATGCCGCCATACCGCAAAAATTCCGGCAATGTTTTTCATTTTCAAGAGGGATAGAAAATGCAGGAAAGGTGTTTTGCTTTTCAATTGACGGAAGAAATTCCAAGAAACACCAGAACGATAGTCAATTAAAAAGCTGGCGTAGCGCGATGCCGCCAGCTTTTAAACTTAAAACTAACCGATTAGGGAATTTGATAAATGTGCCTGCGAAACGGCAGGCGAATATTCAGGCTTCAAATTTCCACAACCGGTGCGTTATAAGAAGATTTTACCAGATCAATTGCATGAAGAGCATCAGCCTTGTTCTTATAGCCTTCGCCGCTTATTGCGATCTTCTCGTGGTTAGCCGCTTTCAAATGCCAACGCCATTCGCCGTTTTTATCTTTATAAATTTCAAATCTCATAATTTTTTCCTTTTTTAGGTGGATTATTTATAATTTAGAAACATTACGCAAAAAACTTTAGATGAATTGGGGATTTTATTTTATTATTTCAAGATAATAATTATCTTTAAGCAAGATTATTTTTGACTTTTATTTTTTATGAGTGACACTCTTCAACGCAATAAGACAGCGCTCCCGTCTTTATTCTGAATTTTCGTTTTGATTTTTAAGAATTTCTGTATTTTTCCAAAAGGACAAAATCACTTATCCAACAATTAAAAACGCGTGGCGATTGGTCTGTAACAGGAGCGACCAATAAAAATTCACGCGTCTTTCGACCACCTGATTTTTAGAAAAATAAATTTTTAAATTTCCCATTTATTTTTTTCTTGCAAAAATGTGTCACTAAATATTAATTGACAAATACGGCACAACAAGAATTGTATCTATCGTTTTGTTGACGTTTATAAATATAAAAAACAGTTTTTGATTTTTAATATATTTTAATGAAGCGGTTTTGCTGAATTTAAATTCTGTTTAAAACGATATTATTTGAAATTACTGAATTTTATTCATGAATATTTCCATTGGCTGTTCATGCGTTTGTTGAATGCTTTTAAAAAGCTGAATGAAATAATTTGAGCTAAACAGATGTGTGGCAGATGCTTTCAAGCCCATGGCGCATTTAACAGTTAAAATTTTTATCCTTGAAAAGGAAAAGGGACGTGGTCGGAACCAAAAAGCTAACACCTCCTGAAACAGAAAAATCCGTGAAAAAAACCGTCGTTAAGAAGGTGCGTCAACATAAAAACGCTGCGCCTTTTATGGAAAAAATTGGAAAAGAAACTGTGCAGGATAGTGATGGGTTCGAGGAAAAGGCAGCACGTTCGAGAGTGAGGCGTGAAAAGGAAATTAAGCAGCAAGTGCTTGGCAACGATAAGCTAACTGCGCATTCAAGCGGAGCAGTTGAAACAAAAAACGTGCAGGATGAGGATGATGGAAAGGGAAAATCGCCGCTAGAGAGTAATGCAGTTTTGAAAACAATGCCGACTGAAAAAAGTTTGACAAAGAAGGCCGAGCAAAAAAAGCGGGAAGCTGTGCGAGAAAAGAAAGCTTCCGGAATTTTGAAAGAGGCTATTTTAAAAGCTGCTATAAAAGCCGGTAACCAGTTGGGAGAAGACGGGCTTGTTTCCTATCTTGAAGCGCAGGCTTTAAAAAATGCTTCTTCCTTTCTGACACTACTCGGCAAGGTATTACCTGCCGAACTTAATTCAGAGGGACAAGAATTAAAAACCGTTACAAAAATCGAACTGGTTGCTTTATCTCCGTCACCGAAAGATTTGACAATGGCAAATGAACCAGCCGGAAAAAAGCGCACGACTTCTAAAAAGCGAACAGGCGGAATTCACGAACCTGGGATAAATCAGGAACTTTCGGAAATCCTTAAAAAAGACGATTGAAGAACCTCCGGTGAAAAAGTGTTTAAAAAAGCGAACCGGTTTTGCAATTGTTCAACGAATTTGTTTTCGATGCGAAATGAAGAGAGAGTTTTACTGTTTTTCGTGTCTCGAAAATTATTTCAAAAAAACGTCGTGCCCGTTTTGAAATGGTGGGCTTTTTAAAAAGCTTGACGTGCTGTTTCTCTTATATTGGCCTTATCGTGATGGGATCTTTTATTACCTGAAAGTGTGGTTCTTTGCGTGTGACAATACTTGTTTAAAACAAGCGTTTTCTTTGCATATCCGTCAAGGTGGTGAGGAAGGTTTTCAGAACAGCTTTTTAAGCTTTTTTAGGCTAACGGATTTGGTTTGGAACGTAGCAAACGTCTTCTCCGGTCTTTTTGTTTCGGTGGTTTTGTGGTGGTTCATGACAACAGAAAAAATAGAATTGCCGGAAAAGCTCATTACCCTTTTCGACGGGCCTGCCGATGTCAGGGCGGCCTATGGCGGGCGCGGTTCGGGAAAAACCCGTTCCTTTGCCACAATGAGCGCAGTGGTGGGCTATTGTTTGGGAAAAAGAGGAATTCGCGGCATTATTCTTTGTGCCCGCCAGTTCCAGAACTCGCTGGCCGACAGCTCACTGGAGGAAATCAAAAGGGCTATTGCCTATTATCCGTTTTTACAAAATTATTACACCATTGGTGAAACCTATATACGCTCGAAAGACGGGCGCATTACTTACGCCTTTTCCGGTCTTGACCGGAATATTGCCAGTATCAAATCGAAGGGGCGGTTACTTCTCTGTTGGGTGGATGAAGCCGAACCTGTGACCTCCCACGCATGGAACACATTGATACCGACTTTGCGCGAAGAAGGTGACGGTTGGAACACAGAACTATGGGTAACATGGAACCCGCTCAGAAAAGAGGCAGCCGTTGAAAAGCGTTTTCGCGACAGTAAAAATGTGCGTATCAAATCTGTTCAATTGAATTGGCGTGATAATCCGAGATTTCCCGATCTGTTAAACCGCGCCCGCCTTGATGATTTGAAGAACCGGCCGGAAAGTTATGACCATATATGGGAGGGTGGATTTCTTGCCCAAATGGAGGGAGCCTATTTTGCAACCGGTCTTGCAATTGCCAAAGAAGAAGGGCGCATTTCCAATGTTCCGGCGGATCCGTTAATGACGTTTCAAGCTTTTTTCGACATTGGCGGCACCGGCGCCAAAGCCGATGCAACCGCTATCTGGATTGCGCAATTTATCGGAAAAGAAATCCGCGTTCTTGATTATTACGAAGCGCAAGGGCAGCCTTTGAGTGCCCATATCAACTGGCTGCGCGAAAAAGGTTATGGACAAGCAAGAATTACATTGCCGCATGATGGTGCAACCAAAGATCGCGTGCGGGATGTGAGTTTTGAAAGTGCGCTTCAACAAGCCGGTTTCGAGGTGGACATTATTCCCAATCAGGGAAAAGGGGCAGCACGCGCCCGCATTGAAGCGGCAAGACGGCTTTTCCCCTCTATCTGGTTTAACGAAAAAACCACAGAAGCAGGACGTGATGCTTTGGGTTGGTATCACGAAAAGCGTGACGACAAACGCGATATAGGACTGGGGCCGGAACATGACTGGGCAAGCCACGGGGCTGATGCTTTCGGCCTGATGTGTATAGCCTATGAAGCACCAAAAATTTCTAAAAACCGGCAGCGCAATTTCATGAGACATGATTTCAATACGTCATGGATGGCAGGATAACAAAAAGCAAAATTGTCGACCGTCTAACCGGATGCGCAATGTGGCGGCTTTTGTTTTTCCGGCAATGGCGTTTGTTTTATGTGACCTGACTTTCTTGTTTCTTTATGACGATTGCCTTGTGCTTGCCCCCTACCCGCTTGCGCGTTTTCTTTTTTAATTTTTGGGCTTTTCGGCTTTTCAGGATTGAACTTTCAAGTTGTGCGGGCCGCGCGCGACCAATTTTAACCAATAATTTTACGGGCTGATGATGATGCTAGAAAACGAGACTTTAGAACATGGCTCTGCGGAAGGCTTTGACAGTGCAAAAAGAGATATTCTTTTCCAGTCATTGCTGAAGCTTTTCCGGCAGGATATGGCGCATGTTGCCGAATGGCGCAAAAATGCCCGCGAAGACTATGCCTTTTATAATGGTGAACAGTGGGAAGCCCAGGACAAGGCGGCGCTTTTCGAGCAAAAACGCCCTGTCATGACGTTCAACCGCATTGCACCGCTTGTCAATGCCGTTATCGGCTCGGAGCGCAACAACAAACGCGAAGTGCAATTCATTCCGCGTGAAATCGGAGATGCGAGAGCCAATGAAATATTGACGGGTGCGGCGGAATGGTTTCGCGATCAGGCGGAAGCGGAATATGAGGATTCGGAAGCTTTTACCGATACCGTCATTTGCGGCATGGGGTGGACAGATACACGCCTTGACTTTGACGATGATGAAGCGGGTAAACCGGTTGTTTGCCGACTTGACCCGCTAAAAATGGTGTGGGATGCCTCGGCGGTGAAAGCCAATCTGGTGGATGCGGAGCGCCTCTGGTATATTGACGAAAAGCCGCTTGCCGAAGCGCGCCGCATGTTTCCCGATATTGACCCGTCATTGCTTGATGCGCGCTGGGCAAAAAATGGTGTTTTTGACAGTGGCGAACCTCTTTCCCATGTAAATTCCGACACATTCTATGGTGAAGACCTGACGGGCGCTTCGGAGGGGCAAGGCTTGGGGCTTTCTTCTGCCGCAAGCTCTCTGGTGACGCTTGTCGAATGCCGTTGGTTCGAGCGCGAGGCTTTTTACAAGGTTTTTGACCCGCTGACGGGTGAAACACAGGATTATTCGCTTCACGACTATGAAGAAAAAAAGAAAATTTCGCCTGAAATACAATCGGTAAGGCTTACAAGAAAGATTGTGAAAAGGGCTTTTCTGGGCGAGGCTCTGCTTGCCGAACCCGATCAGCCGATGGTGCCGAACGGGCAACTTGGTTGGGAATGCATTACCGGCTATTTTGACAAGATGAAAAAGCACCATTATGGCATTGTGCGCCCCACAAAAGACCCGCAGCGTTGGGCGAACAAATTTTTTAGCCAGGTGATGTATCTTTTAAATAGCCAATCGAAGGGCGGCATTCTTGCCGAACGCGGAGCTTTTGATGATGACAGGCAGGCAGAAGAAAGCTGGGCGCGCGCCGATGCCATTACCTGGACAAAACAAAATGCGCTAGCCGGACAAAATGCCCGCATTCAACCGAAACCCGTAGCACAATTTCCGGTGGTTTTTTTTGAGCTTTTCAATGAAGCCAAAGAAGCAATTTCCGATGTAACGGGCTTATCTTCAGAATTTATCGGCACGAGAGAAGTAAACCAGCCCGGTGTTCTGGAAAGCCAGCGCCGGCAATCTTCTTTGAATTTGCTTGCCTCGCTTTTTGATGAGCTGCGTCGTTATCGGAAAAGACAGGGGCAAATTATGCTTTATCTCATACAGAACTATCTTTCCGATGGAAGGCTTATCCGCATTGTGGGGGATGACAACAAGAAATATGTGCCTTTGACACATGAAGCGGTCGCCAATAGCCAATATGACATTATTGTTGATGATGCACCGACAAGCCCCAATGAAAAAGAACGGACATTTGCGATTATTCAACAGATGTTGCCGATGTTGAAAGATTATCTCACACCGGAAATCGGGCTGGAAATTCTGCGCTATTCACCGCTACCTGCCTCGCTTGTTGAAAAATGGACAGCCAAGGCACAAGAAGCGGCTCAACAAAAAGCAGAACAGGAGATGGCCAGAGAACAGATGACGAGCCAAGAAGCAGCAATGGAAAAAAATGCCGTGCCGGAACAGTCAACAGGGCAACAGGCCGAGCAATTGAAGTTGCAAGCCTTGGCAAACGAGCTTGATATGAAAGCAAAAGCCCGTGAACTCGACCTTAATGCCAAAGCGGCCGATCTTTTTTTAAAAAACCAGAAAGCACGGCTTGAGACCGAAACAGCCAAAAACCGCGCACTCATTGAACAATTGAAAATTGAACAATCGCAAACGGGGCGAGCCAATTCCTGAAACAGGCTAATCACAAAGCTTGGACGGGATGAGGTTTTAAATTTGTCAAAGCGGCATTTCAGCTTGTCGCTGCTTTTCAACTCCCGCAATCGCAACTTTTGTCTTTCCTGCCGGAGGAACCGGCTTCGCCTCAAGCATCGGCGTTTTGATGCTCTGCTGCCCGTTTTTTTAAAGGGCATGTTTAAAGGATAAATTTATGGATATTGCACCCGAATTTTCACCGGAAGAACAGGATGTTCTTGGCCACCAAAATACCGACAATAACGGATTTGACGATGAGACCGCTTTACCGGAAAATTTTTCCGACAGTAATACTATGACCGAACCTTCCGAAAGTCAGGAAGGGGAACATGAAAAACCGCTAGCGGAAGAAGAAGACGAAAGAACCACAAAAGCGCGAAACCATATGGTTCCGCATGGTGCACTTCACGCCGAAAGGGAAGAACGCAAAAAAGCGCAAGCCGAGGCGGCAGAGGCAAAAGCCAAACTTGCCCGCATTGAAGAACGTTTCAAAATTGCACGTGAATTCACAGAAAATCATGCCGGAAGAGAGAGCTTCTCACCGTTAAAACAGCCACAACCAGAAGCGCCTGACCCGGAAAAAGATTTTGTCGGCTATGTCAAATGGATTGGCACGAAATTGCAAAACGAGGAAGCCGAAAGACAAAAGAGAGAAGCCGAAGAGCGGCAATTTATTGAAACTGCGAGAGAACAGGAAGCGGTGAAGGATTATTTTGCCACTTCTGTAACCGCACTCAAAGCCGAACTGCCGGATTTCGACGAGGCGGCCGATTTTCTTTATAAAGCACGGGTGAACCAGTTGAAGGCGCTCGCCGATGCCTACCCTGCTTTTAAAAATACCGATGCGATCAATGCGCAGATTGGCAACGAGCTTGCAGCCATTGTCAAAGGTGCTTTGGAAAGCGGTACAAATCCCGCGCAAACAATTTATAATTATGCAAAAAATATCGGCTTCAAGGCGAAATCCGCAACTGGATCTATGGCGGAATCTATGGCGGGGGGTGACATTGCCGCAATGCGCGCCAAAAAAAACGCCGCACGCACGCTCACCGCATCAAACGGGCGCGCTATTGCCGACCCGTTGAGCCTTGAAGCCATAGATGCCATGAGCGACCGGCAATTTGCCGAATGGATTTCCAATCCGCGAAATGAAAGAGCCTTCAACATTCTGATGAGGGGCGAATAAGGTTTGTGCTTTAAAAACCACCGCCTGCAAAAAGATGGGGCTTGCAAAATGCATGAGGCTTTCAGAACTGTGAAGCAAGTTTGTGCCGGTTTGTTTTAAAACTTTCAACTTTTTCTTTTGCGGATTTTCGTTTGAAATGGACGTTATCATTTTCACCCACCGGAGGTTTTCCGGTTTCGTTGGTTCGCTCGCGTTAAAGCGACAAAAAGCTTGAAAATCAATTGAATTTTAGGAGGCCATAATGGCTATTACATCCATCGGGGTGAACGACCCTCTGGCTGTTCGTGCCTGGTCGAAGAAACTTGCCGTCGAAGTATCGAAAGCTACCGAGATTGCGCCTTTGATCGGAACCGACACCAACAGCATTATCCAGCTTAAAGACGAAACCCAGAAAGGCGCGGGTGATACTGTCCGTTTCGGCTTGCGCACCCAGTTGACGGGCGAAGGCGTTTCGGAAGGGGTTAAACTGGAGGGCAATGAAGAAGCCCTTTCAACCTTGAATGATGCTGTTATCATCAATGAACTTGCCCATGCTGTGAGAGTGAAAAACGAGGGCACAATCGACCAGTAGCGCGTGCTTTTCGATTTGCGCAGCGAAGCCAAGGACGGTTTGACCGACTGGTATGCCGACCGTTTGTCGCTCATGTTTTTTACCCATGTTTGCGGCTATACCGCCACACAAATGAACTTTGAAGGCCGCACCATTTCATTGTCGCCGGTGCATTACGGTTTTAACCAGCCGACAGCCCCGACCGACAAGCGCATTATTCGCCCGAATGGCAAAACCACTGACGAAAGCCTTGATGAAAAAGATGTGTTCAATCTTTCTCTGGTTGATAAAGCGGTGGAGCGGGCAAAACTTGCCAATCCGCGTTTGCGCCCTGTGCGTGTCGAAGGTGATAGTGTTTATGTGCTTTACCTGCACCCGACACAGGTGACGGCATTGCGCACCAACACAGCAACCGGCCAATGGCTTGATATTCAAAAAGCGGCCTATCAGGGTTCGCGCGCCAAAAACCCGATTTTTGACGGCTCGCTCGGCATGTATAACGGGGTGGTTCTGCGTGAAGCCGAACATATTACCGAAGGTGTCAATTCTGCCGACCCGACCACGCCTGTTTCAAACACCCGCCGTGCGGTGCTTTTGGGGGCACAGGCTTCCATCGTCGCTTTCGGCAAGGACCGCGGACCAACGCGCTATAAACTGGTTGAAGAATTCTTCGACTATGAACGCGAACTCGGCGTTGCGGCAAAAACCCTGATCGGTATGAAGAAAACAAACTTCAAACTGAAAGACAGCACGATCGGTGAACAGGATTTCGCAACCATCGTCATTTCAACCTATGCCGAGCCGCTTTAACAACGGCATTTGAAACAACAGAAAAAGGGGCAAGTGCTCCTTTTTCTTTTTGTTCGACGAGCTGTTTAAAGCGCGTTTTTCCCCTTTCCGTGTTTTTTAAAAAAACCGGTGATTTTGTCAGAAACAAAAAATGACCCATGCTTATTCTATAGACATGCCTTCAAGCGATGATACCGACTGGATATTGATGGATTTCAATGAACCTGTCGCAGAAAGCGGGAAGGTGCGAGACACAAATGTGCCTGATACCAATGTGCGAGATACAAAGTCTACGCCCCTTTCCCGAAAACCGGCAAAAAAAGCGAGAGTGAAAAAACCGCAAGCACATCTCGAAACAGTGCGGAAAAAGCCGGAAAACTGAAAGCCGCGCCTTCCATACCGGCGCAAGCAACAACAACGCAATCAACAGCCGCCGATTTGAAGACCGCAAGCGGAAAGAAGCGGCTGAGAACACTTGACCTGAACTCGAAGAAAAACCGGAAAACAAAGGTTTAATATTATGGCCATTATCATTACCACGACAGGGCCGATTACAAGTCTTCCCACTTCTCTCCAGCCGAAAAACAAAAACTTTTCGGATATGATTGCCGTTATTCAGGATGAAATTGACGACACGACAAATGAATATTTCAGCCAAATTCAGGAAGCAATCTATTCGGCCATCCGCTTTTCAGCACGAGAACCGCTTTATTTCAATGAAACGCGCGATATTACCTTTTTGACGACTAAAAATCAGGACTGGTATGGCACAACAACCGAAAAGGCGATTGCGAGTGCGGCCGGTATCCGCTTTGTTTTTCTTGAAAAATCTGATGGAAATGCAAAAAGGCTTCATCTCAATTCCCCGCAAGAACTTGAAAGCGCGGGTTCAGCCCATGGCGAACCTTATGCCTATTGTTATTTTTCAAAAAAACTGCGGCTCTTTCCCTGCCCTGACAAGGTTTACAAAATACGCCTGATGATTGAGCCTTACCGGCTTGAAGAAGTTTTGAAAGCCGACGAGGAAAGCCCGTGGTTTCTCGATGCGTTCGACCTTGTCAAAGCGCGGGCAAAATACGAGCTTTATAAAGATATTTTGAAAGATGCCGATGGCGCTCGAACAGCCTTTAACGACTTTAACGAGCAGCTTTCAGCGCTTAAAGCGGAAACTTCGCGGCGCAATGGTAGCGGCAAAATCAAAGCAACGGTGTTTTAAATGACATTTTTAACCATAGCCGAATATCGCCCCGACATTGCCGACATCAATAGCGACTATAGCGATGATATATTGAATGTTTTGCCAGCCGACGGCAGTTATATTCCAATGCCCGGTTTCAAAGCGTTTTCCAAACCGTTTCCGGAAAAGCCTTATGGAGCCTATGCCGCACGGTCGCTTGACGGAACAACCTCGGTTTTTGCCGGAACTGCAAAAAAACTTTTTGTCCTAGACAATACCGATCTTTCCTGGCGCGACATTACTCAAACGGGAAAAATCTATTCCGCTTCCGATGAGGCACGCTGGTCTTTTGCTTCTTTCGGCAATTATATTATCGCCGTCAACAAAAACGACCCGCCACAGGTTTTCGAGCTCAACCGTTCGGCAAAATTCCGCAATCTTGGCGGCAATCCGCCACGGGCGGGAGCTGTCAAAGTGTGGGGCGATTTTGTTTGTCTCATGCAATTGCCGGATAATCCCAACCGCGTTTACTGGTCGGGCCTTAATGATGCGGAATTCTGGACAGTGGGAGAAAAGTCTTGCGACTATCAGGATTTTCCGGATGGCGGCAGTGTTCAAGGATCGAGTGAAGCAACCAACCCGATTATTTTTTTGCAATCAGCGATTTATCGCGGCACATTCATTCCCGGTTCCGACATCATATTTTCATTCCAGAAAATTCATGACAAACGCGGTGCAAAATCATCCAATTCGATCAGCAGTCGCGGAGAATTTTCCTTTTATGCCGATGAAGGCGGTTTTTTCCAGATTACGAGCGATGGCGCGGTGATACCTATCGGTTTTGAAAAAATCGATCGCTCGGTCTTTACCCGCATGAATGCCAATAATCTTGCCGAAATGTTTTGTGCAATCGACCCTTTCTATAACCGTGTCTATTGGGCGATGGATTATAACGGTTCGGGCGTGATGAACGAATTGATGGTCTATGACTGGGGCCTGCAAAAATGGACGGTTATCAGCATTGCGGCAAGCAGCATTATGCCGATTTATACAAGCGGTTACACGCTCGACGGGCTTGATAATATTTCAACTATTCTGGAAAATTTGCCGTTTTCGCTGGATAGCAAAATCTGGCAAGGCGGTGCGCCCATTCTCGGCGCTTTTTCAGTTGATTACCGTTTGGGCTCCTTTTCGGGAGAAGCAATGGAGGCAATAGTTTCCTCGCAGGAAGTTGCTGCCCCCAATGGTGATATAAACCGGCTGGAAAATGTTATTGCACAAATAGACAGCAATGAAGCCTTGCTTGCAATTGGTGCAAGAATGCGAAGAAACCCGCAAGAACCGGTAAAATGGTCGGCAGAGAAAACCGCCTCTTATAATACCGGCCGTTACCATGGCCGCTCACGGGCGCGTTTTCACAAATTCCGCCTGCGTGTTCCGGCGGGGGAAAAATGGTCGCATATTGCAGGCTTCAATGTCGATTTTACAAGAGCCGGAAAAAGATGAGCTATAAAATCTATCTCACCGAAAACTGGCCTTATGAACGGATGAAACGCTATAGCGGCGATCTCACAGAGGCGATGACAAAAATCGCCCGTCGTTTTCCCGACGACATATCGTTTCAAACAATGGCAGAAGAAATTGCAAGTGGCGAGCGGCAATTATGGATCATTGTTGACGAGAAAGAAAACTTTGTAGCCTTCGTCACCTCGCATATCGAAATTCTGGCGAGCGGGAAAAAACGTGTCGAACTCCTCGAACTTGCCGGTCACGGCGGCGAGAAAATAGCCGATATGATCGAACCGATAGAAGAATGGGCAAAAACCATCGGCGCATCCGAAATTTGCCCCATCGGTCGCATCGGCTGGTCAAAAATCATGCGCGCACATGGCTATAGGCCAAGCGTGGTCAAATATCGAAAGGAATTGAACAATGGGCGGAAGTAGCGGAAAAGGTGCAAAAACCACACAAACGAAGACCGAGACATCAGCCCCGCCGGAATGGGCGGCACCACTCTTCAAGCGCTCGGCCAAAGATGCCATGGATCTTTATAATTCCGGTCAGGGTGGCAATGTTTATCAAGGCTCGCGGGTGGCCGATTTAAGTGACACAACAAAAAATGCCATTAGCGGGCTTGGAAACGCCACCGCCAATTATGGCAACAGCTATTTGCAAGGCCTTGCAGGCGGCAAAAATGCAAGTGGCCAGAACCTTGCCGATATGGCTTCGGGAAAAATGGTGGGGGGAAACAGTGCCTATAATCAGGCTTTGCAAAACACACTTGATAACACCGCCACCACCATCAACAGTCAAATGAGTGGCGCTGGTCGTTACGGTTCGGGCGCCCATAGCGGTGTTCTGTCTCGACAATTGGGACAGGCTGCAACAACGGCACTTTCCAACCAGTATAATCAGGATGTTGGAAATATGCTCAATGCCAATGAACTTATCGACAGGGCAAACAATAACCAGCTTTCGGCCGCAAGCAATTATTTTCAAGGGCAAGGCAATAATCTTCTCAATGCTTTGAAAGGCGGCACAATCCTTGACCAGAACAACCAGCAAAAACTTGATGCGGCACGTGACCAATGGAATGAAGAAGATAACCGTGGCTGGAACCGGCTTGCCATGCTTTTAAGTGCGGCTCAGGGAGCGGCCGGAAATTACGGAACGTCAAGCGGAACGCAGACAACGAGACAACAGAATGGTGCGCTCACCACAATAGGAAACGGTTTGGGGGCTCTCTCATCGCTTTTTGGCTTGTCGGACAAACGTACAAAAGAAAATATCCGCTATGCGGGCAAACGCAACGGCTACAATGTCTATAATTTCAACTATATCGGAAGGGCTGAACGCTATCGCGGTGTTATCGCACAAGAAATCCTTAAAACCGACCCCGATAAAGTGATGACCCACCCCGAAAGCGGGTTGTTAATGGTTAATTACAACAAGCTCGGATTTCCAATGGAAAGGCTTCTATAAAGGTAAGCCATTCGGGTGTTTCAAACGCCCCTCAGTGACATGGGAGACAAGAGGCTTGTCCCCACCCGCCGCTTGAGCATGAGCCGCAGAAATTTAACGACAAATCAATCAAGAGACATTGCGTGACCCTTCCTGGGCCGACCGGAAACGCGAAGGAAAAATTGCACCCGAATGGAGGCTACCTCATGAATTCACATTCTTTTTTTAATTTTTGGGCTAACCGCCCATCCAATGACAATGCGCCTGTGCTCGGCTCGATTGGCCCCTCGGGATATGGTGGTCAAAACTTTAAAACCGGCCTATCCGCCCCTTCCCTCGTCACCGGTGATAACAATAGAGATAATTCTCCCACACCCACCACCGCTTACGGATTAGTGGAAGACGGGCAAACGGAAAAAGGCCTTGAAAAAGGCGCCGGTTCACTTGCCAATGCATTGATCGCTTTAGGCAATGTTGATGCACCACAGACAAGCTCGATGCAGCTAAAACCGGTGTGTGGCCCGTCAACCGAGCAATCGCAGGCACTTTTGCGCCTTTTATCAAACATGCAGTCGAAGACCAATAACGGGGGAATGTTATGAGTTCGATTTATGATTGGTCACTTTCGGCGGCAAGCAATGCCAATGCCGACAATATTATCAACTGGACAGAGGGGCAGCCGCCAAGCACGGTCAACAATTCCGCCCGTTCGATGATGCAGCGTGTGCGCGAATATATGTGCGATATCGGCGGCGATGTTACCGTCGAAGGATCCTCTTCACGCATTGCCATACAGTCGAAAACACCGGTAACTGCTTATATCAACGGCATAACATTGCGGTTTCGCGCTCTCGGGATGAATATCGATCAACCGATGATAAGCCTCAACAATATTGATTATAAGCCGGTTTTCAAAGCAACTTATCAAGGGGTAAAACCCTTGGAAAGCGGGGACATTCAGGCTGGCGCTCTCTATGAAATTGTCTTTTGCAGTTTACTGAACAACGGGAGCGGCGGCTGGTTTTTGTCTTCGCCGACACCTCAACAATCAACGCCGGCCGGTGTTATTTCAATGTTCGGTGCGCCGACAGCGCCTTCCGGTTGGATACCCTGTGACGGACGCTTATTATCAAGAACACAATATGGCGCATTGTTTTCGGCTATCGGCGAATGGTGGGGAAAAGGCGACGGGCAAACAACCTTTGCCGTGCCGGATTTGCGCGGTGTATTTCTACGCGGAACAGATGCAGGCAGAAATATCGACCCCAATCGTGCTTTTGCCTCTTTTCAGGATAGCCAGAACCGGTGGCACAGCCATTCGGGCTCGGTCGGTGAAGCTGGCGAACACAACCACAGCTATACCACATGGAAACGCAACAACGGAGGAGCAGACGGCAAAAATGGCTGGGATTGGTATTCACAGATAACCGAAAACACGGCGATATCCGGAAGACACAGCCATAGTCTCAACATCAATGCCGATGGCGGCAATGAAGCTCGCCCGGTCAATATTGCCATTCAATATATTATCAAGGCTTGAACAATGGATGAACACCCTTTTGCAATATCCGGCATAAAAGAGCCGGAGAAAATCCGCATATTGATTTACGCGAATAATCAAATGGCGCATGTTGCCCTTTCCGCACTTCTTATGCCGTTACAGAACAAGATTACCGAACTCGACAACTGTTTGAAGAAACTGGGGGTTTAAATGGCTGTACCCTATCATACACACACTTTCGAAATTCCGACTGCAACGCCACAGGATATGGCAGCACGTGCTTCCAATGACAAAGCCGTAACGCCTTCGGTTCTGGGTACGGCTGCAACAGCCGATAGAAGCGAATTTGCAACGGCCGAACAGGGGAAAAGAGCCGATAGTGCCGTTCAACCTGAAACGCTCGGCACTTTGGCCAGAAAAGACAAAGTCGTTTTAACTGAAATTGAAACAAGTGGTGCGCCTTCAAACACCACTTTTCTATCCGGCAATGGTTGGCAGACCCTTACCGGTGGCGGCGACATGACCGTCGCAATCTATGACCCGTCGGCCAAGCGAACCGACGCGTTCGATATGGGCAATATGAAAGAGGCGTCGAATGCCAAAATTATGACAGCCGACGAACGCGAAAAAATAGCAAATCTTGACAAGACCCATCTTCCCAAAACCGGCGGCACGATTACCGGTAATCTAACGGTAAAAAATAGTGCAGAAACTACTTTTGTTCAGTTTCCGCCAGGCACAATATACCCGATGCTGCGTCTTGGTTACACGGCAGAAAACGAAAACTATTCGGATTTGGCCTTTGTTGGAGAATCGCTGAACATCCATGTCCATAAATTTGGCGATGTTGCCAAATTCTACACCAACGGGACAACGTATTTTGCTAATGAAATAAATATTCAGGGAAAAACATACTTTCAATCCGATGGTAATATTACCGGTCAAACCTGGATAAACGGAAATCTCGCCAGTCATATTGAAAGCCGCTGCGTTGCATATCAAAATGATTGTGTAAAAGATAGCCGGGTTGTGGGGTGGGCAGATGTCCCAATTCAAGTAGGTACCGTAACTAATATGCCATCCGGATATGTTGTTACAACCATCCTCAAAGAGGATAATGGACGATCTCGTATGGGCGGGCGTCAACCGCAACTTTTCATCACAAATCGTGGCTGGTTTCCTTTAGGGACGTGGTAAAAAAATGAAAAATTTTGGTAAACTTAGAGCTTCAAAAGAGGAAATCACATTAGGTGAAGATATCAAGGATGACAAAGGCAATATCGTTCAGCCGGCTAACACAGCAAAAATCAACGTCCTGAAAGATAAGGACGGTGTCGAGTGGCATGAGCTATTCAAAAGATATCCGCATAAATTTTATATCGCTGTTGACGATAACAAGCACATTATTTCCATGACGGATGACCCCGAACAGTCGCAAATTGCCGGATTTGATATTATCGGCATTGACGATGATTATGGCGAAACATTCGGTCAGGGCGGGAGTGTCTATGGCAAACTATGGGACGGCGAAAAGATTGTTGCAGTTCCTCCGGTATTTCCGCCTTTAACTGCACGGCAATTCTGGCAGGCGGCTTTAGCCATTGGCGTAAAGGAAGAAGACCTGATTGCTGATATAGCCAATAAGGATAGCCCTTTTTACATTGCAGATGAAGAAGAACGTGAAAGCGTGTTAATCGACATCAAAAAAGCGACAAGCTTTACCCGTGATTTTCCGCTTTTGAAAAAAATGGCCGAAGTCAACAAAATTCCGGACGCGCAGCTTGATACTTTATGGAATTGGGCTGCCAATATCCGGTAGATATTGCCGTAAAGCCACTCGAAAACCCCGCATCTTTTGCGAGGCTTTTTAGTTCCTTGAAAAATTATTAAGGTTGTTTATACTTTTCAAGAGTTTCGTTGGCTTTTTTTATGTCATCCTTGGTAAAAAGCGGATGCCATTTTTCATTGTTTGCAACAAGCGATTCAACAGTCAAATCAAGTCGTTTATTCACCCAAAGTTTGGTAAAACCGCTAGTAGCATGAGTAGCAGAATTAGAGTGTATCAGCGTTTTCGCCGTTCGAAAGCCACCATCCCGATCAACCATTTGTCTAAATTTGGAAAGTTTTATTCCTAGTGCATCAAGAGCTTTATCATAAATAGCCAGCATTTCTTTATGAAATTCATCTTTCAGACTTGCCATTTTATACTCCTCCTGAATGAAACTCGACCGAGGTTTATAATATCATAAGCTGCCACCTTTTTTAAAAGGAAAACGTGAACAATTTTCATGTTTTGCACAAGCGATCGCGGTTTAAAGCAAACGAGAACACGCTTCTAAATGAATTTAAGGTAGCGGCGCATGAGCCGCGCTCATCCGGTTTTTTAACAAAAGCAAAATTAATGAATTGAATATTGAACCACCACCCCGCTTTTTGCGGGGTTTTTTATTGCCTTCATTTATCATTGATAGGAAAACACCATGACACGACAAATAAGCCTCCACGGCCTTGAAAAACTGAAACAATGGGAAGGTCTCAAAACCAAAGCTTATAAGGATGCTGGCGGTGTCTGGACTATCGGCTATGGGCATACGGCCATGGCCGGTTCCCCTCAGCCATATCAGGGCCAAGTTATTACAGCAGCCGAAGCGGAAAACATTCTTTTGAAAGATCTCGCACAGTATGAAGCGGCTGTCGAGAACAACGTCAATGTCAAACTCAACGACAACCAATTTGCTGCTCTGGTATCCTTTGCTTTCAATGTCGGCATTGGTGCTTTTAAAAATTCGACACTTCTTAAAAAATTGAATCAAGGCGATTTTAATGCGGTTCCGACCGAATTGATGAAATGGACAAAAGCGGGTGGCAAAAAGCTTCAAGGCCTTGTCAACCGGCGGCGGGCAGAAGGGTATCTGTGGATGGAAGGCGCTTTTGTGACTTCCAAAGATGTGGTGCCTGAACAAAAAACTGTTCATCCGGTGTTGAAACCGGAAGTGATCGGGCCGGTTATCAGTGCCGCTTCCGGCTTGACCGGTTTTGCCACCGGTTCGGGACCATTCCAATGGGCGTTAGCAGCCATCATGGTGATCGGCGTTGCAATCGGCAGTTTCTATTTCATCAAACGGTTTAGAGAGGCGGAATTATGATCACATTCGAACGCCTGACTATGACCATTGTCGTCATCATTGCCCTGATTGTTGTTGCTTTTTGTATCGGGCAAGAGGCGGAAAAACAAAAGTTGCTAAAGGCTTCGATCACAGCCTTTGAAAATTCTCACGAGGTTGAAAATGAAGTTGAAGCTCTTACTCCTTATCAGCGCTGCCTTGCTGTTGGCGGGCTGCCATACGACTGCAGGGTTCTCCTGCGCGGGTTGGACAAAACCACCCATGGCAAATGATGCAGCGCGCCTTGTCGAAACCGAACCTGCAATCACCAAATGGATTATCTCGACTGATCGGTTTGGGCAGAAACAGAAATGTTGGAAATGAAAAAACTCATTATCCTTATGCCAAGTGGCATTCATTAACAGTCGATAAATTGGCGGTGCGTTGATGCCAATGTTTTTATACTGTTTATCTGAACAATCGGAAAGAAACACTGTGACAGAAAACCGAATGCCGTTTTCCGACCAAAGCCCGATCGCTTATTTTATAACATATGAAATGCGGTGCTTTTCAGTTTCCAGCAAATATCATTGATGAAAAATCCCGCCGGCATTCGATCTCTCGGAGAATTGCAACCTTCTTCGATTTATTAAAGTTCTTCTTAGCCTTCCTGTCGACACAGCTCGCGCCCGCTTATCATAACATTAGCCGACTAACTTGTGAGAGCGAATAATATTCGAACAGCGGCTCGCACCTTTCATGGAATAATCAAATGTCTGAAAATAATCCCCCACCCGACTGGCTTGCTTATCTTGTTAGGTTCGGACTTCTTGCTCTTGCCGGTGCATGTGGCAGTTTTTTAAGCCAGCTTAACGGAGCGCCAAAAAAATGGCCGCAACGCGTAATGGAATGGGTTGGCGGTGCTTTATGTGCCATTTACGGGGCAGAACTTGCCGCCAATACCCTTTCTCATCTGCTTGATAAATTCGACCTGATCGACGGTTCCTATATTGTGCCGGAAAAATTTCTCGGCCTTGCCGGTTTTTTATGCGGTGCTTTGGGTGTCGCGATTATCGATAGCGTCATAGGCCTATTGAGAAGAAAATTCAGTTCATAACCAAGTCTTCGTAACCAATCCTCATGCACCCGCTAAACTAGCTCTGAAAAAAGTAAAAGCAAAACTCTAACGCACACCCCACGCGGCATAGAGACAAAAACAGCCGATCTATTCAATCGGCAATTTCGGTTTCCACCCCCGACCATAGCCGACAGACATAGCGGAAGCGGCAACTTCGATTTGGTGGATAAGCATTTTCCGTTCTTCAAGCAAAGCTCTAATGAGGGCTTTTGCATCCCCGTCATAGGCTGCAATGAGGCCATCAATATCGTCTTCACAACTATCGTTTGAAACAGCTTTGCTCACTTTACGCGACTCCATTTTTGTTCTCGTATTGTTCTTATTTTTCTAAAAAGAGTCAATGAAAAAATCGTTCAAACGAATAGTCCGAACGCACCTATTATATAAATTATATGCGATTGATGAATGTCGGTTTCAAGCCGCACTTCCTTTTCAGTTCAACTGCAAAATCCACTTTATTCAAGAAATTAAATTCTCATTACTGATGGACTTTTCTACTTATTTTTCAACGAGTTGATAAAATACAAGTCAACGCAGACCAGAAACAGGATGCAGGCTCACGCTTGGGTTCCCTTTTGCTTGAAACCGCTTTGTTTTCCCGATTTTCCGGATAACCAAATGTGGAAAAAGAAAAATAATTGAAACTATCAGCCGTCCCGAAAGACATAAAGCAATTTCCTATCAGCAATCCCTGTCATCACGAGCTTCTGAGGATGATTTCAGAATATCGGCGATAGAAAGAACAAGCTTCATATCCATTGCTTTTTATTGGAAAAAATCCGGAATGTTCATAAAACCTCGTGGCTTGTTCGCCCACCCCATCAACGACAACAGCACGGAAAGCAACAAGCCGGAACGAGGAGATGACCAAAAGAAGGGCATTGCGCAAAAGCACTGCCCCCTACCTCGGTGATGTCTATCAACCGCCATGCGTGAGAAGAAGTGCTACCGGAATTTCATCAATCGCTCGAGCCCCTTTGATTTTATGAGAGCGCAATAAACGTTTTATTTAACAGATTGGCCGCGTTTTAGAGCCAGAGGTTTGGAAGCGCCTCCGACTAATGATGCGTTTCCATTCAATGTTCCGTCCGAAAACGGGCAAGAAGTGTCTTCTTCATTCCATATTTTAATAAATTTCTTCATCTAGGTTGTTTTAAATCACAACCTAGTTTGATTTCAAAATGGAACGAAAAGAAAAAACACCTCGTTCTAAATAATTTTATAATGAATTCTGTCATTATATATAAAAAACTCATTTTTATTCCTTTAGCAACTACCGTTGCGTTAATAATCTTACACCGCCGCAATGAATGGAACCATGCGATTACGCGTTTCTTCTCATTTCACAAATTGATATTTTCAAAAATGAAAGATATAATTGTGCTTTGACCATTAAGAAAAATTCGCAATCTCGAATAACCAATTCGCGAGTTTTTTATTTGCTAATCAAACCTTGGTTAGTACCTAGGCTTGATCGTTAGTGGCTGAATTGTCGCTAACGGATTAAATATAAATTTAACCTCTAAAAGTGTCAATATGTGAATTAAAAACGCCTCTATTTTCTATTATATTATATAGTAACCCGGCTAATGATTACTTTTCGGATCATTGAAGAAAAAATAAATATTTGAAAATGCTATAGAAATTCCCTTTTTAAAAAAATCGAGAAGGAGTTTGATTACTCGAATACAATGTATTGTTTCGCTGAATTTTTTGAAATTTAAAACATTAATTTTTAAGAAAAATAGAATGAATTCGATATTTTTACCGAATCAATTCTTTTTAGGTAGCAACCGCAAATAACCAGAAACATTTTATTATAAGCTCCGCATGTCATCTTCAGCTTATGCTTTTCCGTCAAAGATATAGATAAAATATCCGGTTGTTCTGGTGAGCATTTTATGCGAGCGCGGGTATTTTATTCGAGCGGAGCATTCCATTCACGCGCGGGCATTCGCATTGACGCAGTTGAGACTTATGCAGCCTAACTTTTAAAACGATAATAGTTGATAAAATCACGCACAAAACACAATAAAATCAGGCGCAAAACAACATTGCTTTTTCAATATTTTGAAGCTTGGAAATTAGGCGGTTTGCCGCTTAAATAACAAATTTTGATGAAAAATGGTCGGAGTGAGAGGATTTGAACCTCCGACCCCCTCGTCCCGAACGAGGTGCGCTACCAGTCTGCGCTACACTCCGACTAACTGGTGTTGGCGGGCTTATACCGTTATGACAGACTTCTCGCAAGTGTTTTTTAAAAAAACCCGCTCAACAATTATTCATTTCCTGTCTGTTCCCCCTTTTTCCCTCGGCTCGCAATCGCCTTTTTTCTAATCCGTTTTTCCCTCTCATCCGCTTTTATCCCCTCGCGCGACAGCGTTTTATTATCTTGTTCTTGAAATTTTTTCGCCAAAGCATAAAATTTTTGCCGATGGCGCGACAAATCTTGCCGCTTTAAAATGCCTTCTTCCCTCATCTCGAAATTTCTGTTGCAAGTTTGACCGATTTTTCCTCTTTTCCTGTTTTGTGAGCATTCGGGGGCTTTTCTCGTTTATCCAATCGGCCAAAGATCACAGGGGGCATTCAATGGCCGGTTTTAAAAATATATGCCGGTTCCCTGAGCCATCGCCTCATCGCTTGGAAAGTCGCGCACTATCGGTCTTCATTTTAATGATTTTCATTTTAACGGTTTTAATATTTTTTAAGCGACGGGTGGCAGTCACTTGACCTAAACCCTTGAAAAGCGATAGCAAGAATATGCTTTTTAAGTTCAAGCCGGAAAAGAAAAAATGGCCGAAAAAATCATCAGTTTCATTATGAGTGGCGGCGTTGGCACCCGCCTTTGGCCATTATCGCGTGAAGATTTTCCAAAACAGTTTCACGACCTTTCCGGCAAAGGCTCGATGGTATCCGGCACTGTCAAGCGCATGAATGCCCGGACAAGCGGCCACGGGCCGATTTTTCTGATTGCTTCGGAAGCCCATGAATATCGTTTGCGCCATGATATTGCCGGTTTGCCATTAAATGGCGGACGCCCGATTTTTGAACCTTTGGGGCGAAATACGGCGGCAGCGGTTGCTTTGGCAACAGCAATCACACTTGCCGAATATGGCGACAGGCTCATTCTCGTTGCTCCGTCAGACCATGAAATTTCAACCGATGACGATTTTTGGAAAACCATTCATGAAGGGGAAGAAGCCGCAAGGAGCGGCCGCATTGTGGTTTTCGGAATTCATCCGGATAAGCCCGAAACCGGCTATGGTTATGTAGAGACAGGACAGGAAAAAAACGGCGTTTATGACGTTATCCGCTTTGTTGAAAAGCCGGATGTTGAAACGGCCAAGAAATATTTGCAATCGGGCAATTTTTTATGGAATTCGGGAATATTCCTCTTTTCCGCAGCAACCATGAAAAAAGCCTTTCTCGAGTTCCAGCCGGAAATCTGGAAGAAGACTGTCGAAGCACTTAAGACCGCTCATACAGACATATCGGGCACATGGCTAAATTACGAGCATTATGCAGCTATTCCTTCCGATTCAGTCGATTATGCCATTATGGAGCATGTCAAAGACATTGCGCTTGTGCCTGCCCGTTTTCACTGGAATGATCTCGGCTCGTGGCAATCGCTTTTGAACCAGCAATCAAGCCCCACACCGCCAGATGAGAACGGCAATGTGATTATGGGCGATGTTGTGGCGATCAATTGCCATGGCAGCTATTTGCGCTCGGAAGCGGGGTTACTATCGGCTGTCGGGCTTCACAATATGGCGGTTGTCGCGACAACGGACGCAACTTTTGTGGCTCCCGTTAAAGAAAGCCAGAATGTGCGCGACGTGGTGGCAACACTTGAAAAAGCCGGAAGGCTTGAAACCAAATTCACTCCCGCTGCCGATAAAATACCGCAAAGCGGCGCCTATCTCACCCGTGTCGAGCATTGGCTTTTTGATGAGGCGCTGCCGCTTTGGTCAACCCGCGGGGTTGATGAAAAAGGCGGCTTTTATGAAGCCTTGGGCTTTGATTCCATGCCGGTATTGCGCGCCAAACGCATGCGCACAATGGCACGCCAAATTTATGCTTTTGCCATGGCTGGTGAAATGGGGTGGGACGGCCCTTATAAAGAGCTGATCGACCATGGCCTCGAATTTATCGGCAAAAATGGCAGAACAGACCGTGGCGGTTGGGTTTTGCAGCTTTCACAAGATGGCAAGGTTCTCAACGCAACCGAAGACAGTTATGATCAGGCTTGTGTGTTGCTGGCACTTGCCCATGCCCATCGTGTCGGCAATAAAAAAGCATTGCCGCTTGCTATGGAAACCTTTTCTTTCATCGACCTTCATCTTGCCGATAAAAATGGCAAAGGCTTTTTTGAAAATGCCAAAGCCGACGGGGAAAAAACATTTCGCCGTTCTAACCCGCATATGCATTTGTTTGAAAGTTTCATGGCCTGGTATGATGTGACAGGTGACAGAGATTATCTTGAACGGGCAGAACGCATTGTCGACCTTTTCAAGGAACATTTCTTTGATGAGGATAGCTGGACCCTTGCCGAATATTACGACAAAAACTGGCAGAGAGCTCCCGCCCCCGATGGTGACATTTGCGAACCCGGTCACCATTTTGAATGGTCGTCGTTACTTGTCGATTTTTCCAAAAAAACCAATGACCGCAGCGTTATAAAACTCGCCAAAAAGCTCTATGCCTCGGCCATTGCCAATGGTTTGAACCGCAAGACGGGGCTTGCTTATAACACGATTTCACGCCACGGAATGCCGATCGACACCAATTCGCGAAGCTGGCCGCAAACCGAAGCGATCAAAGCAGCGCTTGCGCTTGATGGTAATGACGGGCCGGATCTGAAACCTGAAATCGAAGCGCGTGTGGGAAGGCTTTTCCGGTGGCATATCGACGCCGCCCCCAAAGGTTTATGGATTGACCTTATTTCGGAAAACGGCCGCGCGATTGCCGAAGATGTTCCGGCTTCCATTTTTTATCATATGATAACGGCTTTGACGCAATATCAGAAATTTGCCCAACATTGGAAAGTGGCTTGAAACCTCGCCGGTCATTTCCTTAAAATCTGCCTGCCCCATTCAACGCCGCTCATGATTTTCATATTCGTCGTCAAAACGGGGACAAGAATTGCCACGTTTAAAACCGGACGATCCGACTTCAGGCGGAAAAGTGTGAGACGCAAAATTCAAGAAAACAATAAAAAACCCGTCCGGCGTGTGTTGCCAAACGGGCTTTTATCGGGGTTCCGGTGATTGATTGTTTTATGACAACATATCAATACCAATGAGGATGCGGGTGCCAGGGCCGCGGGTCATAATGGGGCGGCGGTGGCGGCGGAGCCGGATAAAAATGCCGGTGCTCGAAATGGCGACGATGCGGCGGATAGCGATGATGATAGCGGTCATAATGATGATGACCGTCCTCAACGATGATGACAGGATAAACATCGGCCTTTGCAGAAAGTGCACCACAAAGGGGCACTGTCATTGCGAGACTTAAAAGAATAACAATCAGTTTTCTCATGCGAGATATCCTTTTAACGATTCTTGAAACACATCTTGCGCCTTGTTAGCTGAACTTATCCTGAACATTTTGTTAATCTTCCGTTCATCTTCGCTTTGATGAGGAATGAAAAAACCGGCTTTAACGATCGGACAGAGTTCGGATAAACGCTAATAGAACAAATGATTGCGGCTAAAAAATTTTAAAAAGCCGGAACGGGTAACTATTTCGGATAGCATTTCATAGCCGGAAATAACGACCACATTATTGAACAATTTTTGCAGAAATCCCGCTTTTCTCCCGTCAAAATCGAAATTGATTGCAAAAAAATTATTTCGAGTATTACGATATCCCCACGGGGGAATAGACTATGAAATATATTTTGGTGATCTTCATTGTTTTCACGGCTTCATTGCCGGAACTTGCTGCGGCAAATACACCGTGTTCAGGCCGGAAAGGCGGCATTTCCCATTGTGTAGGCAGAACCTTTATCTGTAATGACGGTTCAACCAGCGCATCGACCAAAGATTGTTCGGCCTATATGGGCGGCAGTTCAACAAACAGCCAATCTTTGGAAAGCAGCCCGTCTCTTATGGAACCATCATCGGGAAATTGTTCTTGCCGATCGGGAACCTATTGCGTTGGCCCCAGAGGTGGACATTATTGCTATTCGGATAGCGGACGGAAAAGCTACCTTCCCCACTGAAAGCAATTCTTGAAAAATGCAATGAATCGCGAAAACCGGCCGCAAAAATTGCTGAAAGCCCTGAACCAACAGCTTTTTAAATAGGCCGTAACTATGCCCGCGGAGCTTTAACACGCGGGCATTGTTATCAACCTGCTTTCGCACTGAAACGGAGCTTGATTGCTTTCAAGCGCCTTACTCGCCCTTGATACGTTTGAATGCTTCATCAAGGCCGCCGGTTAAGGCTTCTCTGCCACCATGATCGGTGAAATATTGGGAGACCAGCTCGTTCGTACCTTTTTTGGTCGAATATTCGGCTTCCAATTTAGTAAAATCGGGCTTCTCTACTTTTCGCGCCTCGTCGGCAAGATTGCCAAACATTGAGGCAAGAAATGGTGCCGACTGGCTTTCATCAAGCCCGTTTTTTTCAAACCAACGGTTTGCTGTTTCGATGAAATTGAAATAGACGCCCATCAGAGAGCCGGCCGTCATCATCAATGCAAACTGGCTTTCATCCTTGACAGCGATTGCCCCACCCATTGCATTGAAAATTTTCTTCAATTCAGGATTATCGGGATAAATTGCCGTAACGCCTTTGGCTTCGGCAACAAAGGGAAGCGGCATTACGCGAAAAACCTTTTTGCCAATCCATTTTTCGGTCTCGGTTGCCGTTGCCATAGCAATAACCGAAATAACTGTTTTTGTTTTAGAAAAATCGAGCTTTTTTAATTCTTCCTCGGCAATCTGGCTTCTTAGACAAATGAAAACATCATCGCTCTGGTCGATGACATCCTGATTGTCTTTGCCGATTTTCACCTTGTCATAAAGTTTGGCAAGATGTGCCGCGCGGTCGGCATTTCTGGGTGAAACCGTAATTTGTTCCACCGGAGGATCGCTCTTCATCAAGCCTTCCACCATGGCCGAGGCAATGGTTCCTGTACCGATAAAACCTAGTTTCATTTGTCTCTTTTAACCTCGTAATTCAATATCGGGCCAAGCCAGCGTTCGACTTCGCTCACCGGCATTGCTTTTCTTTCTGCATAATCTTCAACCTGATCGCGTTCGACCTTGGCAACGCCGAAATAATAGCTGTCGGGATGGGAAAAATAAAGTCCGGCAACCGACGAGCCAGGCCACATGGCGTAACTTTCGGTGAGTTCCACACCGGTATTTTTTGTCGCATCAAGAAGCTCGAACAATGTGCCTTTTTCGGTATGATCGGGCTGTGCGGGATAGCCGGGAGCCGGACGTATGCCACGATAATTTTCGGCAATCAGGTCTTCCTTTGTCGAATTTTCATCGGCCGCATATCCCCAATAGACTTTGCGAACGCGTTCATGCAGACATTCGGCAAAAGCTTCGGCAAAACGGTCGGCCAGAGCTTTGACAAGAATGGAGGAATAATCGTCGTTTTCGCGTTTGAACCGTTCGGCAATTTCGTCCTCGCCAAAGCCGCTCGTTACCACGAAACCGCCGAGATAATCGGGTGTGCCGACAGGAGCAACAAAATCGGCCAGAGCAAGATTGGGCTTTCCCTCGCGCCGCTGCAATTGCTGGCGCAAAGTGAAGAAAGTTGCCCGCTCGTGTTTTCTTGTTTCGTCAGTATAAATGCGGATGTCGTCACCAACGCGGTTTGCCGGCCAGAAGCCGATCACCGCTTTCGGGTGGAACCATTTTCCGGCAATGATTTTTTTAAGCATTTTTTGCGCGTCGTCATAAAGCTGGCGGGCTGTTGCGCCCTGCTTTTCATCATCAAGAATTGCCGGAAAACGCCCACGCAATTCCCAGCTCTGGAAAAACGGTGTCCAGTCGAAATAGGTGGAAAGTTCGGCAAGATCCCAATCGTCGAATTTTTTGACACCAAGAAATGTCGGCTTGACCGGTTTATAATTCTTGAAATCGAGTTTCAACGCATTGGCGCGCGCTTCGCTTAAGGAAACGCGGGTCTTTTGTTGTTCGCCCTTTTCATGGGCGGCGGCAAGCTTGGCATATTCCTCACGGATTTTTTTGATTGTTTCGGTTTTTGTTTGCGGGGAAAGAAGCGATGAAACAACTCCCACCGCCCGACTTGCATCAAGCACATAGACACTCTGCCCGCGGTGATATTGCGGGTTGATCTTGACGGCCGTGTGAACGCGGCTTGTTGTTGCCCCACCGATTAACAAGGGAATGTCGAAGCCCTGACTTTCCATTTCATGGGCAACATTGACCATTTCATCAAGTGAAGGTGTAATGAGGCCGGAAAGACCGATTGCATCGGCCTTTTCACGCCGCGCCGCATCGAGAATGGTTTGTGCGGGAACCATCACACCAAGGTCGATAATCTCGTAATTATTGCAGGCAAGCACAACGCCGACGATGTTTTTGCCAATATCGTGAACATCGCCTTTGACAGTTGCGAGAATAATTTTACCCGCACTCTGGTGGCCTTCCCCACCGTTTTTACGCTTTTCCTCTTCCATATAGGGAAGAAGAATGGCCACAGCCTGCTTCATCACGCGGGCGGATTTCACCACCTGCGGCAAAAACATTTTGCCCGAACCGAATAGATCGCCCACCACATTCATACCGGCCATAAGCGGCCCTTCAATGACATCAAGCGGGCGTTCGGCTTTTTGGCGTGCTTCTTCGGTATCGGCGTCGATATATTCGGTAATGCCGTTGACAAGAGCATGTTCAAGGCGCTTTTCCACCGGCAATTGTCGCCAGCTCAAGTCTTTTTCCTTTTTAACGCCGCCACCGGCCTTGCCGCGATATTCTTCCGCTAGAGCAAGCAGGCGTTCGGTTGCGCCTGCGTCCTTATTGAGGATCACATCTTCACAGGCTTTTTTAAGCTTCGGTTCGATTGTATCGTAAACCGCCAATTGTCCGGCATTGACAATGCCCATATCCATACCGGCGGCAATTGCCCGATAAAGAAAGACCGAATGCATCGCCTCGCGAACCGGCTCGTTACCGCGGAACGAGAATGACAGATTGGAGACCCCGCCGGAAATATGGCAATAGGGCAATTTTTTGCGAATTTCCTTGGTCGCTTCGATAAAATCGACGGCGTAATTGTTGTGCTCGTCAATGCCGGTGGCAATGGCGAAAATATTGGGGTCGAAAATAATATCCTGAGGCGGAAAACCGACCTTGTCGACAAGAATCCTATAAGCGCGCTCGCAGATTGAAACCTTGCGTTGTTCGGTGTCGGCCTGGCCTTTTTCATCAAAAGCCATAACCACAACGGCCGCCCCGTAACGGGAAGCAAGTTTTGCGTGTTCGATAAACTTTTCTTCGCCCTCTTTCAAGGAAATCGAGTTGACGATGGATTTTCCCTGCACACATTGAAGACCGGCTTCGATAACTTCCCATTTTGATGAATCAATCATGACAGGAACACGGGAAATATCGGGCTCTGAGGCAAGAAGATTTAAGAATTTGCGCATGGCCGCAACGGAATCAATCAAGCCTTCATCCATATTGATGTCGATGACCTGCGCGCCGTTTTCCACTTGATTGCGCGCGACATCAAGAGCAGCCGTATAATCATTATTGGTTATGAGTTTGCGAAAACGTGCCGACCCCGTAACATTGGTGCGCTCGCCAATATTGACGAAAGGAATGTCGTGGGTGAGTGTAAACGGTTCGAGACCCGACAAATGCAAAAGCTTTTCTTGCGGTTTGGGCTTCCTCGGTTTGAACGGTTTGACCGCTTCGGCAATGGCGCGAATATGATCGGGCGTGGTTCCGCAGCAACCGCCGACAATGTTGATGACACCTTCCCGCGCATATTCTCCAAGTTCTTTTGCCATAATTTCCGGCGTTTCATCATAACCGCCAAAGGCATTGGGCAAACCGGCATTCGGATAAACACAAATCAGTTCTTCTGTATTGGCGGCCATTTCCTTGACGAGTGGCAGCATGGCCTTTGCGCCCAAAGCACAATTAAGCCCGACAGAAAACGGCTTGGCATGGGCAACCGAATAAAGAAAGGCTGTCGGCGTCTGTCCTGAAAGTGTGCGCCCCGACATATCGGTAATCGTGCCGGAAATCATGATCGGCAATTCGATATTTTTTTTGGCAAAAACTTCTTTGGCAGCAAAAATAGCCGCTTTGGCATTGAGCGTATCGAAGATCGTTTCAATGAGAAGCAGGTCAACCCCGCCATCAATCAGTGCATTGATCTGCTCGCCATAGGCAATACGCAATTCATCAAAGGTAATGGCACGAAAACCCGGATTGTTGACATCTGGCGAAATCGACGCGGTCTTATTGGTGGGGCCAATGGAGCCGGCAACAAAGCGCGGCTTGCCGTCTTTCTCTTCGGCCTGCAAGGCTGCACGACGCGCAAGACGGGCGCCGTCACGGTTAAGCTCGTAGACCATATTTTCCATGCCATAATCGGCTTGTGCAATGGTGGTTGAAGAAAATGTATTGGTTTCCAGAATGTCGGCGCCGGCCAAAGCATAGCGCAAATGGATGTCTTCAATGGCTTTCGGCTGGCTCAATGTCAAAAGGTCGTTATTGCCTTGAAGGGCGCAGCTACAGGCGACAAACCGCTCGCCACGGAAATGTTCTTCGTCAAAATGGAAAGACTGGATTTGCGTTCCCATCGCGCCATCAAGAATAAGAATGCGCTCGCGCGCCAATTGGCGCAATTCTTCCGAACGGTTTTTCGGCTTTTCCGTTTGACCGAACAATTTTTCTACGGGATTTGATTTATCGGGATTTGATGTCTTGCCCGAGGCTTTCTCTTCGCCGGAAGATGACTTTTCGACAATATGCGACATAGCGGGGAAACCTTTCATATCAGCCGGTCATGAGTGACATAAAGATTTCTTTATGTCAATAAATTCCAAGAATAGAAATAAAAAACGCCGGTAAAAACCGGCGCCTTTTTAATAAAACTTTTTGTGATCGTCACCGGACAAAAATACCGATAGAGCAAGCGACACACAAAACTGACAGAATTATCAAAATAAGATAGGCTTTTTTCTTGTCGAACAGAATTGCGAAAGCAGAAAACCAGCCCATAATACCGGCGCTTAATGCAAACATAAAACCGGCGCGGTTCAAGGCAACAAGATGGGCAGCCATCAGGCCACCGATAATCAACGCACCAAAAACTATTATAAGACCGGTTGCGAACTTCTCATAATCGTCCATAATCAATCCTCTTCAAGCGGGCTTGCAATTCTTCTTAAATCAAAGTCCGGCTACTCGATGTTTCTTTCCTTCTAACGCATGAAAGAGAAAAACAAAATGTTTTTTTCGTTCGTGCCTCTTCAACAATGCGTCTCTTCGCGAAGTGTCTTTCATGGAACCGTTTTTCCTCTCCCGAACTTTTCGTCGTTAAAGCTATTACACTCTATTTATTGCAGAAGCTTTTATGAACAACACCGTTTATGCTGAACAAACTGAACTTGCCAAACCGCAATTGCCGGTTATCTTTCCCGCTTGTTGTTTTTCAATTTTCCGGTTGAAAGAACGACTCTATATGACGGGGAAATTTCCACGGGCTGATCGCAATCAAATCATAGCGCAGCCGCAATTTTTTGCGGTCGGGCTGACGCGCGAGAAATATATTGGCTGCATTGTCAAAACGTTTTTCACTTGCTGTTTTAACCGCTTCCATCGCCTCTTTGATGGTGGGGCGGGCTTTCACTTCAACAATGGCAATGACATTGCCGCGCCGCGCTATAATATCAATTTCGCCAAAACGGGTTTCAAACCGGCGTGCCGCAATATGATAGCCCTTCATTTGCAGCCATAAACCCGCAAGCCTTTCAGCATAAATTCCGCGTAAATAGGTTTCCTGCTTGCGTTTTTTGTTCATGATCCTGTTTCATGAAAAGGAGAGACAAATGACACATCTATTTACTCACAAGAATAAAGATTTATACAGAAATATTTTTGAAAAAACACAATGCTTTGACCGTATCCCCGAATATTTTAAAGGTGAGAGAACCGATACTTTAAAAATTGACCAGAGAAATTTAACAGATTTTGTTAAGCCCCACATCTCTTTCAGTTACTCGGGCTTTTTCATTGCCCTTGTCTTTTTCGGTTAGGCGGGCTTCTTATCCTCTGGCCTTCTTGAGCCTCTCAATCTTTTCGAGCCACCTTAAGCTTTTTCAAGCCTTGATCTTGTTTTAAAAGCTTAATCCTTCAGCGATAACAGGCGCTTATAGAGATCGGCTTTTTTGTGTCCGGTCATTTTCGCTGCTTCTGCGGCGGCTTTTGCTGCCGGATAATCTTTTGCAAGGTCGGTCAGAAGCTTGTCGATTTCTTCCGTGTCGAATTTTTCTTCCTGTTTTGACGGTGGTTCGACAATGATAACAATTTCCCCTCGTATCTTTTTGCCGTCGCTATAGCGTTCCTTCAATTCCGAAAGTGTCGCAACATCAACCGTCTCGAACTTTTTGGTCATTTCGCGACAGATCGCGCCACGCCGATCTTTCCCGAAAATTTCAACCATATCGGACAAAGTTGAGGAAACGCGGTGCGGGGATTCGTAAAAAATCAATGAAGCGGGAATGAGCCCAAGTTCTTCAAGGCGGGCTTTTCTTTGCATGGACTTTGTTGGAAGAAAGCCGGAAAAGAAAAAACTGTCGGTTGGCAGGCCTGTTGCAATCAATGCTGTCAAGGCAGCAGAAGCACCTGGCACCGGCACAATTTTGATGTTTTTTTCGCGCGCCTCGGCAACAAGCCGGAAACCGGGGTCGGAAATAAGCGGCATACCGGCGTCACTCACCAATGCCACCGAGCGATTATCTTCAAGAACACCAAGAAGCTTTCTGCCTGCTTCCTCGACATTATGTTCCTGATAAACAACCGGCTTTTGATGGATACCATAACGCTCAAGCAATATGCGTGTCACTCTGGTGTCTTCGCAGGCAAGTTCATCGGCAGCGGCAATTGTTTCTATTGCCCGCAAGGTGATATCGCCGAGATTTCCTATCGGTGTGGCCACAAGGTAGAGCGCCGGTTCAAGGGCTGGTGCTACATAAGCATTCGCCCCGATGATGTATTTCCTGTCTGTCAAAAACTCATCCTAACATTGAACCCGTTCTCTTGAACTTTTCGTGAAACGAAAAGGCTTCTTCAAGAATATGCGGGGTCTGGCCTCCGGCCGTTTTGCAAGCACGGTCGAAATAATCGCGCAATACATCCCGATAGTCGGGATGGGCACATTTTTCGATGATAAGCGGCGCGCGTTCACGTGGTGCAAGGCCGCGCAAATCGGCATAACCCAATTCTGTCACCAGAACATCGACATCATGTTCTGTATGATCGACATGGGCAACCATCGGCACAACGGAGGAAATCTTGCCACCTTTGGCAACCGATTTTGTTACGAAAACCGAAATATAGGCATTCCTCGCAAAATCGCCAGAACCGCCAATGCCGTTCATCATATGGGTGCCACCGACATGGGTCGAGTTCACATTGCCGTAAATGTCGAATTCAAGCGCAGTATTGATCGCAATAATACCGAGCCTGCGAATAATTTCCGGCAAATTCGATATTTCTTGCGGCCGCAGGATCAACCGGTCCTTATAGCGTCCGATATTCGGAAAAACACGCGCGGCGCAGGCTTCACTCAAAGTAATGGACGAGGCCGACGCAAAATCGAGCTTGCCGGCATCGAAAAGTTCGAAGGTGGAATCCTGCAACACTTCGCTATACATCTGCAAATTATGGAACGGGCTATTCACAAAGCCTGTCAGAACTGCATTGGCAATGGTGCCGATACCTGCCTGAATGGGGCTCAAAGTCATATCCATGCGCCCTTGATCGACCTCTTTTAAGAAAAATTCGGTCAAATGGCGGGCAATGGCATTGGTTGCATCATCGGCTGGCGAAATCAATGACGGGCTATCCGGCACATCCGAAATGACAATGGCCGCAATTTTGTTTTTATCGACCTTGATTGCTGTAGTGCCGATGCGTGTATCCGGTTTCAAAACCCCGACGGGCTCGCGGTTTGGCCGTGGAGAAGGAATATAGATGTCGTGTATGCCTTCAAAATCCGGATTGAGACTGGTATTGAGCTCGATAATAATTTTATCCGCCCCCAAGGCAAAGCTTGCCGAATTGCCGACAGATGTTGTCGGCACAATCGAACCATCTTCATGAATCATCATCGCTTCGATAATGGCAATATTGACCGGCGGTAACTGGTGGGCGCGCAATTGCTCGACCATTTCCGACAAATGTTCGTCAATAAACATAACCTCGCTGCGATTGATTGCCGCTCTTAAAGCGGTGTCAACCTGAAACGGCATACGACGGGCAAGCACGCCTGCCTCGCTCAATATCTTGTCGGTGTCATGACCAAGGGAAGCGCCCGTCAACAGGCTGATTTTAAAAGGGTGTTTTTTTGCCCGTTTTGCCATTGCATGAGGAACAAGTTTGGCGTCGCCCGCGCGGGTAAAGCCGCTCATACCAACGACCATTCCATCTTTGACAAGGCTTGCCGCCTCGTCTGCCGAGACGATCTTTGCTCTTAATTCCTCGCTCTGAATACGGTCTTCAAACATTTTTTACTCCCATCTCTCGATAGCAACAAGGCCAACCTCTCCCGCCAATTTTGAAAAATTCAAGTGAAGACTATCGAACTTATGCTATCAAGCCTCTTTCATTTCATCCAAGATTTTTCTTGCCGCTTCCAACGGATTATCGGCTTTGATAATAGGCCGGGCTACCACAAGATGGCTTGCACCGGCCTCAATTGCTTCTTTCGGGCTCATGACACGTTTCTGGTCACCTTTATCGACCCCTTTCGGGCGGATACCGGGGGTAACCAAAGCCATGTCAGGGCCAATCACTTCCCGCAAAGCGCGTGCTTCTGCAGCAGAGGCAACAATGCCTCCCATTCCTGCTGAACGGGCGTCTTTTGCCCGCTTCAACACCAATGTTTTGGCATCGTCAAAGTAGCCTGCCGCTTTAAGATCATCGTCATCCATCGAGGTGAGCACTGTCACACCAAGAAGACAAAGATTGCTTCCTTTGGCCGCGCTCACAGCTGCCCGCATTGCTTTCGGATAAGCATGAACCGTCAACATATCGACGCCGAGCTTGACGATATTTTCAACCGCACTTTTTATCGTATTGTCGATATCGAGAAGTTTCATATCAAGGAAAACTTTTTTGTTTGCCTCTTTGAGTTCACGGGCAAATTCAAGCCCGCCTGCAAACAATAATTGATAGCCTATTTTATAAAAGCTGATGGTATCGCCCAATTCCTGAACCAGCTTTTCTGCCTGCCGAATATCAGCGACGTCCAACCCGACAATCAACCGATCCCGCATAACATTCGCCATCAATCAAACTCCATTGCAATGCCCTTTTCGGACAATCTTTTTTTAAGTCCCCTTTTTCGGGCGACCTTTTTTAAAAACCTGATTGCATGTTTAAAAACCTGCAATCACCGAACCCGCTATTACGACTTGAGAAGCCATAAACTTCCCGTTCAGCTTCTGCCTTGAGCGCTTGTTTTAAAAGCAAACGACCGGTGAACGGATAAGGTTCCCTTTAAAGCTCATTATCAGGCATAAACAAAAAGCACAACTTGCCCGTCTTTCCAATCAAGCAATTGTGCTTCCGTTTTTCTATAATATTCACTGTTTTCATTGCTTCAAAACTTCAAAACCCGACTATCAACCATCGTTTACTATTATCCCCGGTCGGTCACATAGACCGGCGTTCAAAAGAATGCCGTATGTTTTATCCGGCAATTCCACCCCGAACACTCGGGTAAACAGTGGTCAATCTTTTTAAAATCGACATCATTTCCCTCAAAACGATATCTATTGCCGTAAAACCGATATCAAATCATTGGCAAATGAAATATCAAAAGAATTGCATCATGAGCAACCTTCATGCTTTTGCTCTTCAACAAAAGCACGTGTTACAATGAAAATGGCAATCAAACAGCGTTTCGTCTGTTTTTAAAAAACTCATGTACCGCTGTTTTTGAGCTGTGGGATCGGAATATTGACAGTGCCGTTACCTGTACTTGCATCGGTCTTTTGTCTGGTAACCGATTCAACTGCGGCTTTGGCATCATCGGAAATGCCGGAATTGTCACCAAGCCCCGTCTCGTCAAGCAGCCCTTTGGCCTTGGCGTCATAATAATAACCACGGGCGTAAAGGCGCACTGCCTGCGCTTCGTTACCATCGGCAACCTTATAGGCACCGGCCAGATATTTTACCGCGAAACGCAAATTGGTTTCTGCGTCAAGCAACCCCTTCGGGTCGCCCTGATAACCCATGCCTTTGGCCGTCGGATGGCTGATTTGCATCAATCCGAGATATGGGCCATTACGAATATTGGGATTGCCGTTGCTTTCGCGTTTGACAACGCGTCTTACAAGACTTTCCGGCACATTATAGGCCATTGAATATTTGGAAATGAGTTGTTCGACTTCCGGACTTGCATGGGCAAGTTCAACAGGACCGGATTGGCTTTTCAATGCATTGGGATTGGCCGCATTGGAATTTAGTGCATTTGCTTTGGCAAGTGCTGCCGGATTTGCTTCCTTGCCGGTATAGGAAAGTTCCTTGAACACCGGCACCGGAATTTTTTTATCGATCAGATAGCCATACGATAGAGGTGTCGTCATTGTTCCGACACGCGCTATAGACGTGGTCGCATCGGTGAGTTCGGTCTTCGGTTTGTTCTGCTGTGTACAGGCACCCAAAAACCCCGTTAATACGATAATACTACCGCTGACAATCAAACGTCGTTTAGTCATGCACCACCCGTTTTTTATTCAAACTTATGCAAACTTTTTAAAGAAAGCCAAAATCACGGCTGTCAAAACGCACATACACAGTACAAAAAGTGCGTTCCAGCCTTTATTTGCCGATTTCATGGCAATCCTGTGACCAAAGTGTCATTTTCTTGTCATCAAAGTGGATAACCCCTTAAAAACTTAATTCAAACAGGGGATAAACCCGTTTTTAATGACACCTTGAAGCATTGCTTCAAACTGTTGAAAACAATATCTTCAAGCTTCCCGAAACGACATCTAGGCACGTCGGTTGCAAAGTCAACCTAGCACAACTTGTTCGACTTGGCAAAACATGGTTTACGAAAGGTTATTTGCGAGCTTTTCTGCAATCTCCCGATAAAGTTTGGCAAAAACGCTTTGCGGCTTTTCAATAAAGACAGGCGTGCCCGCATCCGACAAGGCGCGAACGTCCGGATCAAGCGGGATTTCGCCCAAAAAGGGCACCTGCCGGTGATGGGCTTCGTTGCGCGCCCCGCCATGGCCGAATATGTCATAGCGTTTGCCGGTATCGGGAGCGATAAAATAGCTCATATTCTCGATCACACCCAAAATCGGCACGCCGACCTTGGTAAACATTTCGATTCCCTTGCGCGCATCGACCAATGCCAGATCTTGCGGAGTGGAAACAATCACTGCACCGGTCATCGGCACTTGCTGGGCAAGTGTCAATTGTGCGTCGCCGGTGCCGGGGGGCATATCGACAACCAGCACATCAAGCGGCCCCCACAAAACATCACGCAAAAATTGTGTAACAGCCGACATCACCATCGGCCCCCGCCAAACCATCGGGCGGTCTTCATCCACGAGAAAGCCCATCGACATCAATTTCAGGCCGAATTTTTCAAGTGTTTCAAGCTTGTTGCCTTCAACTGCACGCGGACGCTGATTGATAAGGCCGGTCAATCTCGGCAATGACGGCCCGTAAATATCGGCATCAAGAAGCCCTGTTTTAAAACCCCTGTCGGCAAGTGCCAATGCCAGATTGATTGCTGTTGTCGATTTGCCAACGCCACCTTTTCCGGATGCAACCGCAATAATATGTTTGACCCCTTCGATCGGCTTTTTTTCACCAATGCCGTGGCTCGCACGCGCAATCTTCGGGCTCGCGTGCCCCGGTTCGACAACAATTCTTTTTGCCGGTGCTTTATGGGGCTCATCGCTAGTTGTTGTTTTACCAGCATTGGCCGAACCCTTTTTCTCGGCGGTCAATGTGACAATTGCGGCTTTGACGCCATCCATTGCCTCGACCACCTTCTGGGCAGCCTGTCGCAACGGCTCCAGTTCTTGTGCCCTTTCATCCGGCACAGTTATCGAAAAGAACACTTTTCCATCGGAAATGAATATTTCCGAAACCAGCCCGAGCGAGACGATATCGCTTTCAAAATCGGGCCCTTTTACTTTTCTCAATTCGTCGATAACAGCATCGCTTGTGATATTGGACACGCGCATTTCCTTCCTGCAAATCTGCTGGATTTTTGTCTTTCCTATCGCGACGGAAAGCCTTTGGTCAACCGGCTAACGAGCAGTTTTTTAAACTTTTGTATTGGCCGAAATACGATCCGGATTCTGTTCTTTGATCCATTTGACAATAACATCCCGATCAGCTTCGCCTATCATATGGTCACTATCGACCATTGCTGCATCAACCTTTGCACCATTTTTCTTGAAAACCGACAATAAAGCCGGTGCGAAAGGCGAATAAAGCGCATCTTTTTTACCCGAAATAATCAAAATCCGATTTTTCGACAAATCCTCTTTGTCGCTATTGTCAATCACCGGCATGGAACGCATAAGAATGGCGCGTCGGGCAAAACCGGGATGGCGCATCATAATCACAGCAAGCAAATTCGCGCCATTGGAATAGCCGACAAAAGTTACCCGCGACAAATCAAAATGATGCTCTTCGGCAAGGTTTCCCATAAATTTTACAAAAGCATCGGCTTCACTACTTGCGTCTTTCTCGTCGAATTTTGTCGGCGTTATCTTTTTGAACCAGCGCGTTTCACCATTCTGCACAATGCGCCCGCGAATGCCGATGAGTGTTGCCTTCGGCCATATCGGGCGGGCAAAAGGAAAAAGCGTCGTTTCATCGCCACCCGAACCATGAAGCAGAATAACAACCTCCCCCGAAGGATGATCGCTACGGTCGATGCGATAAGTAAAATCCGGCAAATGAACAAGGTTCATTCGGCCTTCGCTGTTTTCCTGCATGACAGTCTCTCCTGATGGTGGGGTTTTTCCTGATGGTGGGGTTTTTCCTTTTGAAGCGTCGTCTTCATTTCCTCTTGAAGCGGCTCTTCCTTCCTGTTTTTGCATTTGCGGCATTTTAAAAAGGCCGGATTCGAGCGGCCGCGGAACCTTTGTGTTCACCGCTTCGGGCAGCGTTGCATTGATCGTAATGAAAGGTGCTTTTCTTTTACTGTCGGGCGCATTTCCAATAGTCCCCATTGCCGCTGTTTTAACCGGCAAGCCCTTCTTCGAGACAATATGTAAATTTGTAGGCGTTTGCCTTTCAGCAGATTGAATGGCTGAAGTTTTCATGTTCCTTGGGGGCAAGCCCATTTGCCTGAAATTGTTCTCTTCGGGCATTTTGGCAGCAAGGGCAGAGCTGTTTTTCAAAAATTTATTGTCTGGTACAATAAGTCCGGATGTTCCATTTTGTTGAATTGTTTCCTGCGGCTCTACGGCCGCGGCCGAAAATGCGCTGTCACAAATAAAATTTGTTAAAACCAGCAACAGAAATGCAAGAATAAAACCTGATCCCTTTTTCATAAACATCATTTAAAAAACACGTTATCAGACTTTATTAATATAGGTATTTCTTACGATTTCGGCAAAACAATTGGCAGTGATAACCTCGTTCACGGGTAAGGTTCCATCCGCCCCAAGAGGGCAATCATCACGCATTCGGGCGGCAATCATCATGCTTTCTTGGAGTGACTGTTTCTTTTTCTACCAATGATTGACCAACTTTTCCCGCTTGCTTCCTATATTTTCTGAAACTCTTTCCCCACCCCTTAACTTTCTGTTTTCCGGTTTTTTCCTTCCCTCCCATGTCCTTCTTTTCTCCTCCATTGCGTCTCTATCTTCTCCTTATCGTGTTGCCGCTTTCACCTTTTTCTCCCACGGCCTACTGCCCGCTCGTATTCTTCATGCCTCACATCTTTTCTATTTTTCCTCTTTTCTATTTTCCATCTTTTTTGTTTTGCCTCGCCTTCCGGCATCCTCATCGTCGTCTAATCACTGCAACCGCATTGCAAGATTTGGTAATCATCAAGCACGCGTGAACGTTGCCACCTCCCCGCCCACTGCTGCTCCCGCCTGTTTTGCTCCCCGCCCCATTGCTTTTACTTTTTACCTCCGCTTGTTTTTGCTCTATTCCCCTGTTTTCCAATTTTTGATTGGCCTTTCTTTTTTATTGTTCGCCCCCGCTTTTCAGTTTCCTTATTTTTATTGCCATATCTTCCGTCTGTTCTTTTTTTTGCTATGGGCTTGATCTTCTGTTGACCTTGCTCATGCAATTTTGAGACACTTTTCCACAACTTTCCCGTGTAATTTATTTACAAAACAATCGACAAGCGTTGACGCAAGTTTCCTTTGCGCTATTGTCTTTTTATGGGTGGCATGCTCCTAAGGGTGGGCAACTTCTTTTCCGGTTCCTTCTTCTTTCCGGCTTTCTCCCTTACCCTTTTGCCACCTATCATTTTTTCTTAACCTTTGTTTTGTCTCTCGTCTTTTCCCGTTTCACCCGACCTTCCTTTTTTCCTCGTCGCTCCCGTTGCCATGGTGATCTTTTTAATTTTCCGCCCTTTTCTTGCCGCTCTTTTTTCCCTGCGCTTCGTTTTAAATTTTTCTCACCCCCTTATTCACCTCTCTCATTTCTCATATTTCCAGTACCTTTATGTTTTCCCCGATTTCGGATATCAGCGGATTTTTTCCTGAAAACTCCAGAGCCCTGTTTTCCTTTCGCCACCTCTCCGGCTTCTTCTTCCTCTTTATTGCCTTTCTTTTTTCAACACCCCTTTCGCTATTATGTTGCTCGCCACTTTATGAAACATTGCAATTTTCGAGGCAGGTTATCTTTCGCCGCCTTTTCGCATAGAACTTTTTCACACACTGTCAGACTTGACGGCCAGACGAAAAGCCAGACGAAAAGAATACGATGAACCATGTCAGGCAAACCGGACTTTTCGCCTATTTTTCTCGCATAGGTTGTATTTTTTTAAAATATTTGGGAAATACATTGCAACAAAGCAGCCCGATTGACGGTTAGCCAAATAAATTAATGGACTGACAGATAACAGTCTTTTTCAAGCTTGAAGGTGTCTCATCCTGTCGCACCTCCCAACAATCGCCAATAAAATTTTATTTCAAAATTTGCTCTGACATTTTTGTCGATCATCCGGCAACGGGTTTTGAAATGACGCTGACACAAAAGCCCGTTACAGAGAAAAAGCCGTTTCTCACAGAAAGGTGAATTTTTACCCCCTCGGATATAAGGCGAAAATCCAACAGGCCATTAAAAAATTAAATTTTCCAAAGAGTTAAATTTCTTTACCGAAATGCAAAGCCATGCCCTTGCGCAAGGCTTCCACACACAACATCTCGCGCAAAAATTCATCATTCACATCGCATTCGGGATCATAAAGATGAAATTCTCTAACCGCCCGTTCGACCTCGAAAACACCATTGGACGAACACTCCATAACGTAACTTTCCGATGAAAGATATTGACGAATCATAAAGATCAGTCGTTGCATATTGTTGCAATGGTCAGTCATCCTGAAACTCGCTACACTCACTCCCCAAAAACTGCCTTCGGCAATCATAGGTTGTTTTGATGATGAACACAACCAAATTCTTCTCTCTTGGAATTTTTCGTCTAAAAAGTTCCGGATACATTGTTTTTCAATAAACGTCTATCTGAAACCTGAAAAACCGTGAAAGTTCTACTTGAAACATTCTGCTATAGATTGAAAATGGAGAGTTGATTTTTTAAAAAATCGGGGTGACCAAACGGGTGCACAACCAGATAACCAGTCGGATATTTTATGCAAAAACTTCATTCCACTAACGGGCATACATCAAAACATATTCTGACACGCTTTTTCGGGCAGATTGCGCGTGCAATCTGGCTTATCTTTGCCTTTTTCATGCTGGTTTGGAGTCTGTTTGCTTTTTTCTACCAGTTGCCGTTCAATATGGCGGGCTTTGTTCTTGTTGCTGTTTTATGGCTGGTTGTCGGCATTTATGCGCTCGTCCTCGAATTCAAAACCCCATGGAAATCGCGCATTCTTTTAGCGCTCATGTTTATCGGCGTGATCATATGGTGGTCGACAATCAGGCCGACACTGCACCGCGATTGGGCACCCGAACTTGCGCGCAGTGTGGAAGCCACATTCGACCCCATCAATCCCGATATTGTCCATCTTCAAAACATCCGCAATTTCGACTGGATTGCGCCTTACGAGGGAAGGGAAAACTGGGAAAACGGGACTTATAATGTCGATGATCTTATCGGGCTTGATGTCTATTTATCCTATTGGATGGGGCCCTATATTGCCCATACGCTTGTGGGCTTTACATTCAAAGACGGACGCCATCTGGTGTTTTCTGCCGAAATCCGGCGCACAAAAGAGCAGAGCTTTTCTGCCATTGGCGGTTTTTTCAAAGAATTCGAATTGATTATGATTGCCGCTCCCGAAGAAGATATCATAAAACTGCGCACCGATATCCGTCATGAAAATGTTTATCGCTACCCGATCAATGTGGGCAAAGAAAAGATAAAAGACCTGTTTTTGAACTATCTTGAAACAGCCGACAAACTTGCCCATCAGGCGCGCTTTTATAACACCGTCACAGCCAATTGCACGACAGTCGTTTTCGACATGGCGCGCATCCTTGACCCCGGTATTCCGCTTGACTGGCGCATTCTCTTTTCAGGACAGCTCCCCTCCTATCTTTATGACCTCAAAGTGGTCAATACAGAAAAATCATTAAAACAGCTTGTTGACGAAGCCCATATAGAGCCCCAGATAAATGGCCGTCGTGACCAATATTCTGTTGATATCAGACGGGTGCGAAACACGAACGGCAATTGACTCGGCGAAAACTAAACCGTATAAGCGCAAAAATTGACCTGTCCTTTATTCGAAGTACTTTATTCAGAGCACTTTGTTTAGCAGCACAAGGTTTGAAAACTGTTCAACCGGCGGGAAACCGCACATAGAACCAAGAAGGGCCGCACGCCGCGGTATGTTAAATAAATGAAACGTACATATCAACCGTCCAAACTTGTCCGTAAACGCCGCCACGGTTTCCGTGCGCGCATGGCAACCCTTGGTGGCCGTAAAGTTGTCGCCGCTCGCCGCAACCGTGGTCGCAAGCGCCTTTCAGCCTGATTTTCAATTTTTTCAGGTTTTTTCAATTCTTCCGGTTTCAATTTTCCGGTTTTTCAGGGATTTTACAACGGCCGGAAAGATGGGCTTTTTGACTAGCTATTTTTCCCTTTTCCGTTGCAATAGGCCAGTGTTGAGACACCCGTTAAAACCCGCTCTTTCAAGGCAGAGTTTTGTTAGAGGTTTTTCCGATGAGTGAGAAATCCTTCCTCCGCCTTCGTAAAAGGGCGGATTTTTTGGCATTAAGAAACGGTGAAAAACGGCGCGGACCGTTTTTTCTTCTCGAATCGAAAAGCCGGGATTTACCGGAAGAAATCAAATCCACAACTTTGCCGCGTGTCGGTTTTACTGTCACGCGCAAAAATGGTAATGCAGTCAAGCGCAATCGCATCAAGCGGCGTTTGCGCGAAGCTTTCCGGCTTTCATTAAAGCGTGACATTGCCGCCGGGACAGATTATGTCATTATTGCGCGGCCCGATGCGCTTCTAGCATCATTCGACAGTCTGACCGGAGAAATGGAACGCCGGTTCAGGCAAAAATTACAAAACTCGAAACGGTAACAGGACAATCGCTCATGGAATATAATCGTAATTTTTTCATTGCTATTGGATTGTCGCTCCTTATCATTCTTGCATGGCAGTATTTTTATGTTGCGCCGAAAAATGCCGACCAGCAAAAGGCTCAGGAAATTGCCCGCCAGATCGAGAAAGATGAAAACGCGCAAAATCAGGCCGTTCCGACTGCCGAAAATGGCACTGTAACACCACCGCAAAACAAAGATGAAATAAACCCCGCCGGTATTGAAATGACACCGGACGCAAGGGATGCAGCGCTTAAAAAATCCAATCGTGTTGCAATCGACACGCCCGAGCTTCAAGGGTCAATCAATCTTGTTGGCGCCCAGTTCGATGACCTGTTTTTGAAAAATTACCGCCTGACGGTTGACAAGAATTCGCCGGAAATTGCCCTTCTTAATCCGAACGGGTTCAACACAACCTATATTGCCGAATTCGGTTTTACCGGCAAGGGATTGCCTGCCGGAAGCCTGCCGCAATTCAACACTGAATGGAAAGTGGATGGCGAAAACACAACCTTGACACCCAAGACACCTGTCCATCTTGTTTATGATAACGGTCAGGGGCAGGTCTTCCACCGTGTGATCTCGGTTGATGAAAATTATATGTTCACCATTTCCGACAGTGTCACCAACAATGCCTCTTCGGTTGTAAGCCTTCTGCCTTATGCGCGCGTTGCCCGCGCTGCTCCTCCCGAACACGCAAGTGCCACCTATCTTCTTCATGAAGGCATGATCGGCGTTGCCGGCGATGATGGCCTCAAGGAAGAAAAATATTCCGCATTGAAAGATTTGAAACCCGATGCGGCAAATGAAAAGAAAATGGTTTTCGACAAGGTCAAAGGCGGCTTTATCGGCATTACCGACAAATATTGGGCTGTTGCTGCTATTCCTCCGCAGGATGAGGAATATACGAGCCGTTTTGTCTATTTCGATCGTCTTTCCACCCATTACCAGTCGGATTTGACCGGCAAGGCCATCACCGTTGCCTCCGGTGCAACCGAAACCATTACCAATCATTTGTTTGCCGGTGCAAAACGCGTTGAAACCATCAATGCCTATCAGGATAATCTGAAGATTTTAAAATTTGAATTGCTGATTGACTGGGGCTGGTTCTCGATCATTACCAAGCCGATGTTTGCTTTGATCGACATTCTCTATAAGCTCACCAACAATTTCGGTGTTGCCATTCTGCTTGTCACTGTCATCCTGAAGGCGGTTTTGTTCCCGCTTGCCAACAAGTCCTACAAGTCCATGGCTCGCATGAAGGTTGTACAGCCGGCAATGATGGAAATCCGCACCAAATATGCCGATGACAAGGTCAAGCAACAACAAGCCATTATGGAGCTTTATAGAACCGAGAAAATCAATCCGCTCGCCGGTTGCTGGCCGCTTCTCGTGCAATTCCCGATTTTCTTTGCCCTTTATAAGGTGCTCTATATCACCATTGAAATGCGCCATGCGCCGTTCTTTGGCTGGATTCAGGATCTTGCAGCCCCCGACCCGACATCGCTTTTTAATCTGTTCGGTTGGCTTCCCTATAATGTTCCGGCATTTTTGATGATCGGCGCGTGGCCTGTCATTATGGGTATCACCATGTTCTTGCAAATGCGCATGAACCCGACACCACCCGACCCGACACAAGCCATGATTTTCACCTGGATGCCGATTGTCTTTACATTCATGCTTGCCTCGTTTCCTGCCGGTCTTGTTATTTACTGGGCATGGAACAACACGCTGTCGATTTGCCAGCAGGCAATCATCATGAAAAGTCAGGGTGCAAAGATCGAACTTTGGGACAATCTCAAAGCCATCTTCAAAAAGAAACCGAAGAAAGAGACCAAATAAGTGACAGATAGTCCTGCATTGGCGGGACTTTTTGCCCGTAACTGGATTTTTATCCGCGGTGTACCGGCAATGAAGTTTCTGCCGCCCGAAGGGCCCGCCGAGATTGCCTTTGCCGGCCGTTCCAATGTCGGCAAATCCTCGCTCATCAATGCGCTTGTCGGCCATAAAGGACTCGCGCGCACGTCGAACACCCCCGGTCGCACACAGGAGCTCAACTATTTTGTGCCGGACGGCTTTGCCGGCACTGTTGATGATTTACCACCGCTCGCGCTTGTCGATATGCCGGGCTACGGCTTTGCCGAAGCACCGAAAGCGCAGGTCGATCAATGGACAAAGCTCATTTTCGACTATTTGCGCGGCCGCACTACTTTGAAACGCGTCTATGTGCTCATTGATGCCCGCCATGGCATTAAAAAGAATGATCAGGATGTGCTCACCCTTCTTGATAAAGCAGCAGTTTCCTATCAGATTGTTCTCACAAAAATCGACAAAATCAAAACCACAGAGCTTCAAAAACTGATTGATAACACCCATAAGGTGATCGTCAAACGTCCTGCCGCTTTTCCGCATATCATTGCCACCTCTTCCGAAAAAGGCATTGGCCTTGATGATTTGAGAGAAACCATTTTAGAGGCCGCCAATCCGCTTGCCCGATAAGTTTTGCGCGTTTACGTTTTGCCCGCCCGATTCAGTTTTTCATTTTCAAATTTTTCCAGACTTGGTTTTTTAAAAATGGTAGGCAAAAATGCGCTACAATAAACAATGAAATCCGTTTTCACACCCGACACCGTTTGCACTCAACGTCTCATCATCAAAACCCCTTTCATTTAAAAGCCGGCTCCTGAAAAATTGCTTTCTGCTTTTTAAAAAAGATCCGGTTGCATTTTTAAAAAATCTTTTCGAAAACCATCATCCCCTTTTTAAAAAACAGCTTTGGCCCTTGTCCGAAAAACACTTTTTACGGGCAATACTGCTACTTAAAGTTGAATTTTCAAGGAAATTTTGGCGAGAAAAACAAAACATCCGTCACTTCAAGACATTCCATGATCGGTTTTTTTAAGTTCACCGTTTTGTTCATTCCGTTTTAAAAATTATTAACGTTGCAGAACGATTTTTTGGCGTATTTTACAATTGATTAAGCATGACTATTGCAACAGCTCAGCTTGGTGTTTCCCTTTCTTGTTCTTCGTGCGAATGGGTTCTATAAGGTCTTTTGAAGTTTGTTAAAAACCCAGAGTTGTCATGCTAACGCTTTTTCATCATCCGATGTCCTCTTCTTCCCGTTTTGTGCGGCTCATCCTTAACGAATATGATGTTGCCACCAACCTTATCGAAGAGCATGAATGGGCGCGTCGGCGTGAGTTTCTTGCGCTCAATCCGGCAGGCAGCGTACCGGTATTGTTAGCCGAGCGGGAAGTGCCGCTTTGTGGTGCCTATGTCATTTATGAATATCTTGATGAAACGCGTGGCGGCTTGCGTCGTGACCAGCGCTTTTTTCCCGAAAACCCGCTCGAACGCGCAGAAGTACGCCGTCTGACCGAATGGTTTTTAACGAAACTTGAAAGTGAAGTCACACGTCACATTGTACGCGAGCGTATTTATAAACGTGAAATTCCGCTGGCTCAGGGAGGTGGCGCACCCGATTCACAAACTTTGCGCTATGCCCGTGCCAATATCCGTCCGCATATGAAATATCTGGAATGGCTTTCCGCCTCACGCGATTGGCTTGCCGGAAATTCCATTTCCTATGCCGATCTTGCGGCCGCCGCTTCACTTTCTGTCCTTGATTTTATGGGAGAAATCGACTGGAAATCTTTCCCTGCCTCGCGCGACTGGTATATGCGCATCAAATCGAGACCCTCGTTCCGTCCGCTTTTGAATGATCGCATAAGAGGCATTGCTCCGAGCACGCATTATGCCGATCTCGACTTCTAGCGACAAAGCAAAACTGAAGGATTTACTGGTCCTCAGGGATTTTCTTACCAAAGAAGCCGCAGCCCTTGGTTTTGATGCCATTGCGATCACCGGTTCCAACAATCAAAAAGCAGCCCATCACCTTGTTGAAGCCCTGCAGCACGGCTATCACGGCACCATGGAATGGATGCTTGAGACGGCCGAACGGCGTATGGAACCCGCCAATTTATGGCCGGACGTCAAATCGGTCATTATGCTTGCGATGAATTACGGGCCGGACGCGCATGAATTCCACCAGAGACCCGACAAAAGCTCGGGAAATATTTCCTATTATGCCCGCCATCGTGATTATCATGAATTGATAAAGGGGCGTCTCAAGCAGATAGCCTCGCGCTTTGTTTCGCGTTTTGGCGGCGATGTCAAAGTGTTTGTCGATACCGCACCCGTTATGGAAAAACCGCTTGCCCAACTTGCCGGCCTTGGTTGGCAGGGAAAACACACAAATCTTGTGAGCCGCGAATTCGGTTCGTGGCTATTTCTCGGTTCCATTTTCACCGATGTCGAACTTCCTGTTAATGAGCCGGAAGTCGACCATTGCGGTTCCTGCCATGCCTGTCTTTCCGCCTGCCCTACCCATGCCTTTCCCGCCCCTTATCAGCTTGATGCACGCCGCTGCATTTCGTATCTTACCATCGAACTCAAGGAGCAAATTCCGCTTTCTTTCCGTAAAGCCATCGGCAACCGCATTTATGGCTGTGATGATTGCCTTTCCGCCTGCCCGTGGAACAAGTTTGCCCGAACGACACGCGAAATCAAACTCAAAGCACGTGAAGACTTGATTGCCCCGAAGCTCGATTTTCTTTTGAAGCTTGATGATGCAGCTTTCCGTTCATTTTTCACCGCTTCTCCGGTCAAACGTATCGGGCGCAACCGCTTCATCCGCAATTGTCTGATTGCTGCGGGTAACAGCGCCGACCGCTCGCTTGTCAGTGTGGTGAAGCCGCATTTACAAGATCCCGACCCACTCGTTGCTGGTATGGCTGTCTGGGCCTTGAAACAACTCCTCCCAAAAGCCGAATTTGATGAATTGGCAAAGCGTTCTATAACATTCTCTTCAAACCCCGATGTGTTAAAGGAATGGAAAGATTGAAACAGGAAACGAAAGCAAAAGCACCCGAACAATTCATGATGCTTGGAGCGGGCTATTCTGCTCGCGCCTTCGCCTCTCTTTATGGCGCCCATGTTGCCAACACATCAGACACCGCGCCTTCTGCCACAAAAAGCCGGATTTGCGGCACAACACGCACAAAAGAAAAATTCGCCTCTCTCGAAAGCGCCAATATCGAGCCCTTTCTTTTTGACGAGCCGACCCCGACTTTTTTTGAACGGCTTGAAACAACAACAAATCTTGTTATTTCGGTTTCACCCGACGAGACAATGAGCGATGCGGTTTTGAACCGGCCCGACATTCTTGGATCTATGCCGCAGTTAAAATGGATAGGCTATCTTTCCACCATTGGCGTTTATGGCAATCATGACGGTGGGTGGATTGACGAGGAAGCCCCCTGTCACCCCTCGCTCGAACGCAACATTTCCCGCCTTGAAGTGGAAAAGAAATGGCAGGCCTTCGGGAACAAGCACAATATCCCCGTTGCCATTTTGCGCCTTGGCGGCATTTATGGTCCTTCGCGCAACCCTTTCATGAAATTACGTCAGGGCAACAAAACACTTGTGATCAAAAAGGGGCAGTTTTTCAACCGCATCCATGTCGATGATATTGCCGGTGTCATCAAGGCATTTTCTTCGGCAAAACGTGAAGGCATTTTCAATATTGTCGATAATGAACCGGCACCGCCCGAAGCTGTCATGCATTATGCGGCAAAATTGATGGGGGTAACCGATCTTGAAGAAGTTCCCTTTGAAAGGGCCGATATGTCGCCCATGGCACGTTCTTTTTATGGTGATAATAAAAGAATATTGAATCATAAACTTTTAAAAACAGGATATAATCTGAAATATCCCGATTATCGAACCGCGTTGGAAGCAATGTGGAAAGATAATCTTTGGGATAAAAAGCTCTAGTGCTCGCACGCCTTTTAAAAAAGGCGGCTAGGCGCTTGAGATGAGTGACACGTTTTTAAATTGTTGTGCTTTTTAAAAAGATTTTGCGCGTTCGAAAGGCGTTAGGGATGTCTTCAAAGTTCAAGTCATTCAACCGGATTTTGGCAACAACATTGGCAGCGGTTTTTCTGCCTGTCGCGGCTGCCCATAGTGACGAACCGGCAAAACAGGCTTTTGGCGATGTCAAATTGCCTTCGACCGGTCAAGCACAATCCATCGGCTTTTATTCCAAGGGTTGTCTTAATGGGGCGGTAGCCCTGCCGATCGACGGCCCCAACTGGCAAGTCATGCGCCTTTCCCGTAACCGCAATTGGGGGCATCCTGCAACCATACGCTTTATCGAACAATTATCGCGACAGGCAGCAAAAGATGGCTGGTCAGGCCTCCTCATCGGCGACATTTCGCAACCTCGCGGCGGCCCGATGTTGAACGGGCACGCATCCCACCAGATCGGTCTTGATGCGGATATCTGGCTCACCCCCATGCCCGATCATCGTTTAAGTCGGGAAGAAAGAGAAAACATGCAGGGCGTATCTATGCTTAAAAAAGATTCGCTTTATGCCGACCCGAAAAAATGGACTCCCGAACGCACCGCGCTTATTCGTGACGCGGCAGAAAACCCTGAAGTCGAGCGCATTTTTGTGCATCCGGGCATCAAAAAACAATTATGCGACACGGTGACCGGCGACCGTTCGTGGCTACAGAAGGTGCGCCCCTATTGGGGGCATTTCTGGCACTTCCATGTCCGGCTAAAATGTCAACCGGGTTCGGGCAATTGCAAGCCGCAACCGAAAGTGACAGCCGGCGACGGTTGCGACAAATCGCTTGCCTGGTGGTTTACCGATGAGCCATGGGCCGACAAAAAGCCCAAAAAGCCCACGACCGCCACACCACCGAAACCGCATATTATGATGGTTTCGGAATTGCCTAAGGAATGCACGGCAGTTTTGAATGCACCAGAAAAACCGGCCAAATAAAACGTGCTTTGCAATTTAGTTCCGGTTAAAAAAATTATAACGGCCGACACAACCATTACGACGTCAACCACAAAAACGGCAACCACAAAAACGGCAACCACTAAAACGGGGAATAGCTTATGCAAAATCGGAATCTGGAATTTCCTGTTCTTATCGGCGATATTGGTGGCACCAATATGCGGTTTTCGCTGATCCTCAATCAGGCCGGAGAACAAATGGCAATTGCAACCGGTAAAGTTAATGATTTTCCAACGATCGAGGACGCTATCGGTTCGGCTATTCTGCCGCTCATAAAGACACATCCGAAGTCGCTATTTCTCGCTATTGCCGGTCCGGTTACCGGCAAAGAAATCAAGCTCACCAATTGTAACTGGATCATTTCGCCGACAAAACTCATCGAACAATTCGGTTTCAATGAAGTTTTCTTAATCAACGATTTCGAGGCACAGGCACTTTCGACTATTGTTCTGCCAGAAAAATATCTTGAACCGATCGGCAAAATAACCACCGCGACAGATCAGACGAAAGTTGTCATCGGCGCGGGATCCGGACTTGGCATTGCCGGACTTATCTATTTGAACGGCCGTTATATCCCGATTGAAGGTGAAGGCGGGCATATCGACTTTGCCCCGCAAAGCGACGAAGACCTTGCCCTCTACCCGTTTTTGAAAAAAATCATCGGTCGGGTCAGCGCCGAGGAATTATTAAGCGGGCGCGGACTTTTAAACATTTATCGCGCAATTTGCGCTATGCGCAATGTGAAAGCCCCTATCGAATTGCCTGAAGAAATTACAGCCGAAGCACGTCTTGTCCACCCCCATCGCGCCATCGAAAATCAGGCTTACGAAGCAGTGCAATTTTTCATCAATTATCTGGCGCGATTGGCGGGTGATTTCGCCCTTGTTTTCAAAGCCGAAGGTGGCGTTTATATCGGCGGCGGCATTCTGCCGGAAATGCTGCCACTTATTGATGAAAACCTGTTCCGCCGGAATTTTATCCATAAACAACCCCATGAAAAGCTTCTGGAAAACATTCCCACTTTTGTCTTAACCCATCCGCGTGCTGCTCTTGTGGGTATGGAATCCTATGTCCGCCATCCGGAACGTTTCATGCTTGATATGGAAGGCCGCTTTTTTGTCAAACATGCCGGTTAAAAAACCGGAGTAAACAGGAAATACCCCGAATATAGTAACCAATCCGAATTTAGGTCTATAAAACCAATTCCCGCGCAATAAAGCCCTTTACAACGATCAAGCGGAATGATCGGCACTGTTAACCACTAGAAGGCACTTTTCCATTCTGTCGCGACAGTCTTCTTACCCTTTGCAATGCTCTCATAACTTGCCTTTTACCTGACAGTTTTTATTTAACCAGACAGTTTATTTAAACAGACAAAGTTTTTTCTCGTTCCGTTTTGGGTTTCATCTGATCAGCCGGGAAAAAATGTAGTTTCGTTCTATAAATTTTAAAAATAAAAACGCAAAATATTATTCCTGTATTAACAATATGCATGGTGTATGCCATATTAGCCTTGCTTTCCTGTTTGATAACTCTTAAAAAACCAACCCGACGAATTGCCAAATTTCTTTGGCAAGAGCTGCACTTTCATTTGCTTCTCGGGGGTTTACTAATGTCATTCAAACTGAAATATCTGCATTCGGTTTCTCTATTTGCCTTTTCTGCGGTAATCGGCGTAACCGCTTCCACAACCCTTGTTGCAAATTGCGCTTTAGCCGGCGAGATAAGCTATAATGGAAGTGATAATAGCCTGCTTCTCAAGGACCCCACATCAAATTCCGATCAATATAAAAGCCTCTATTCGCAAACAAACCTTTCCGGAAATACCATCACCGTCATTGGCGGGGAAGACAAGCGGATAGAATGGTCGACAACAGATGGCGCCATTGCACCCTATATTATTTATGGCGGGGTCGATATCTTCGAAAAAAATAAAGCGGCTTCCCACCCCCTTAGCGATAATATCTCCGCTAACACCCTCATCATAAAAAATGTTTCCTATGACTGGTCAGCCGTTACTGCGGAAAATAACCATTCTTATTTTCAACCCGGTCAATTCGGCGGCGGTTCCATAATCGGCGGGCTGAGCTATGGCAATGGTTCAAATACAAACGGCAATGAGGAGCAAAAGAACGGAGTACATGGCAAAAGCATTTCCGGAAACTCCATTATCCTTGAAAATGTCAGCGTGACGGGCGGTAATGGCGGTCATGCGGCGAATGAACGCAATGTGATGTTAACCGTTGCAGGGAGCAGTATCGGAGGCATGGGGGGAGCTTCTATTTTTGGTGGATTGAGCATTGGAGTTACCGAATACGCATTCGACCATAATGGCGCTGAGGGCGAAAGCGGAAACGGCGGTGACGTATTCAATAATACAATAAGTTTGAAAAATGTAACCCTCATTGGCGGTAATGGTGGAAATGGCGGAACTAATCTTTATTTGGGAAGTAGCGCGGGAGGTCTAGGTGGTTTCGGCGGCGGCTCCGTCTTTGGTGGTGTCAGTATCGGTGCTGCAGGTGGACCTTTTGAAGCCGGTGATGGCGGTGCAGTCCATGATAATGAAATTACTCTTGTCGATGTCACATTGATTGGCGGAAATGGCGGAAATGGTGGCTTGGCGAATTATGATGCCGGTTCTGGCAATGGTGGCGTGGCTGGTGGCTCTGTCTTCGGCGGTTTATCCATTTCCAGTGCCAATGGTCTTGGTACAAAAATATCTGGCAAATGCGGAAACGTTTACAACAATCATATTCTTCTCGACAATGTCACTTTAAATGCCGGCAATGTCGGCAGAAGCGGAGGAAAAGGTAGTAGGGGTGGTGCCGGAATTGACGGGTTTGAAGGCGGCTCTGTTTTTGGCGGGGCCAGTATCAGCGGAGCAAGCGGAGATGGTGATGGAAGAGAAAGCACGGCCGGAAAAGGTGGCGATGTTAAAGACAATACAATCGTCATTTCCGGAAAAACCTCTATCTCCGGCAATGTTTATGGCGGCTTTTCGCAAGGTGGTGCAGCCGGTAAAGACGCGAAAACAGGTTTGTCTGGCGACATAACAGGAAATGGCATTACGCTTGAAGGTGATGAAATTACCATCGGCAAGCGCGATCAAAACGGCAATATAGTAAGTTACGGCGCAATTTATGGCGGTTACAGTCTGAAAGGCGACGGCACAATCAATGAATTGGCCAATGTCTTTACCGGTAACACTCTCACTCTTGACGGCTATCGCGGTAAAGTCTCCGGCATTTATAATTTCCAGAATTATCACTGGATTTTGCCGACCGATGTGAAAAATGGTGATACCTTGATAAAAATTGCCGAAGGTGGCAAGGCTGTTGATCTCACCAATACCAACCATACAATTGCCGATATGGCTCCTTCGGGTAACCGCCTTGAAACCGGCAATATCGTCACTTTGATCGACAAAACCAGCGGAACACTAAACGCACAAAGCCCTTACACCATCCATCAAGGGCAATTCATTGTCTATCAGGCAAAACTTCAACAGACGCACGACAGCGATAATGCTCTTGTTCTGAAAATTGCCAGAAGACAAAATGACGGCAAAACCGGCATCAATACCGGTGGCGATCACAACAATCCGGATCAATCGGCGGCACAATTGAACCCGCAGTCGAAGGCTTATTCGGAAGGTCGTGCAGCAAGCCTCGCCTTTGTTTCGCAAGGCTCCGATGTTATTGCAAACAGCATGGGCACAATTGCCGGCCTTGCAACAACAGCGGATAACCGCTTCAATCATCCGCTCTATGTTCCCTTTATCATGACCGGCGGTTCTTCCTCCCGTTATCAGACAGGAAGCCATGTCGAGATTGACGGTTTCAACATGATTGCCGGCTTTGCTTTCGGCTTTAACCTTGAAGCTGGTCATAAAGTCACAACCGGCGCATTTTTCGAATATGGCCGCGGCACTTATGACACTTATAACAGTTTCGACCGTTTCGCTTCCGTCCATGGTGATGGTGACAGCGATTATAAGGGCGGTGGCATTCTCGCCCGTATCGAATTTGCCGGCACCGGTCTTGGGCGGGTCAAAGACCTGAAACCAGACGAAACTGACGGGCTTTATGCCGATGCATCTTTGCGTTTTGGCCAGTCGGACGGGAAGTTTACTGCCGGTCGCGAATTCGGTCTTGAGGAACAGGTGGTCGACTATCACGGTTCTTATAACAGCACGGCCAATTATTTCGGCGGTCATATCACAGGCGGCTACGTCTTCAATTTTGATGATCGGCGTGCCCTTGATGTCTATGGCCGCTATTTATGGACACGTATGGAAAGCGATACGGTAAAAATCGACCAAGAAAAATTGCATTTTGACAGTGCAACGAGTTCGCGTATCGAGCTTGGCTCCCGTTATTCCTATCAATATAATAACTGGTTCAAGCCTTATATCGGCGCAACCTATGATTACGAGTTTGAAGGCGATGTCGGTGCAAAAGCTTATGAATTCAATTTGCACAAACCGTCACTTGAAGGCTCGACCGGTATTTTTGAAGCAGGCTTCAAGATGAACCCGTTGAGAGACAACAAGGCTTTGACAATCAATGTAGATGGTCAGGGTTATGTCGGCGCCCGCCAAGGTGGTGGCGGCGGTGTCAAACTCAAATACGAGTTCTGATAAAACAAGGCTTGGCAAAGAAAAATCTTAAGCTCTGGCGAGACAAAGTTTCGGGCTTTGGTAGGGCAAAGTCTCCAAGACCACCTGCCTTGCCGGAGAGATTGCGTCAAGCAAGGCTTTATTAGACCGGTTTTTCACTCGAAATAAACCTGCCTCATGGGGAAACTCCCTTCTCGGCTTTACGGCCTTTCTTGCCTGTGACTTTTTTCAATACCCCCCTCCCCTTTTCTTTTCATTCCGGTCTTTTCATTCCGGAAAATTTTGTTTTTGATTTTCCCGAACACCTTCCTGTCACTTGGTCATGAGAAACATTTACCGAATTTGAAAAGAAACCCGCTATAAAATTCTCTAAAAGATGTTTTGTCTTTTTAATTGCCGCGCTATTTCGGAATTATTTTATATTTTATTCGTCTTCTTTGCCTGCAAAAATTTTCTGCCCATTTTTCGACAAAAGGTTTTTTAGAACGTCTTTTCCCATCACCAATTTTTCTGCAACATTACGATGGCCCGTTATTTAAGAAACCGGAAAATCCGTTATAACGCAAATCACCAACCCGATTCCGTGACGTTTTTTCAATCTTTGTCAAAAAGCAAATTATTGAATTTCCAACCGGTTTTTAAACAATTTTGCTAAGGTCCAGACATTGTCTTTAAAAGCGGTAAAGAAAAACAAAGGTAAAATTCTGATATTCCCTTTTGATTGACGCTGAAACCGTCATTTTGCGAATAGCATTCTCATGTTTTTTCTTCCTGAGAATCTATTATAGGAAACATATTTTTACTTTTATTCATATAGAGAATTATCATAAAAATATAATTACTAAGTCTGGTAATTCAATAAAATTATAATACTGTTTTTTAATATTAAAATATAAAAATATAAATATTCTTATTATTAATATATTCTGTTATTTAAAAATAAGATTTCAAATACAACTTTTTTTATTTTATGAATTAAAATTTTTTTGTTTTATTTTCTATTTAATATTTATTAAATTATTTTGTATTTTTCTCCTTTTAAATTTCATTAGATCAAGATAGACTATATCCGATTCATGCGCCGCTAATTGATCAGCTATCTGCCGATAAAGAGCGCTTTGTATTTTTTGCGACTCCGGCCTTGTCCATGAAAGAGAGAGGAGATCTTATGCGCCTGTCTTCTAATCAGAGCTGCCTGTCAAAGGTCTTGTTAAACACTGCCTCGTGCATTGTTCTTTCAACTGTGGCTCTTTCGGGTATGACAATGCAAGCGGTGATAGCTGAAGAGCTTACCTATGACGGCACTGACCCTAGCGTTTTAACCGCGGATCCGACCGATATAAACGCTTCCCGCATGAGCCTTCTCCCGCGCACGGGTGATGAAACCAATACAATGACCGTTAAAGGGGCCGTCGCAGGGCAAAGAACGCATTGGGAAAACACTGTTGCTCCCTATAATGTCTACGGCTTTGCTTCTGTGCAAGATAATGTCACAGGCAATAATGGCATTGACGGCACCTCTAACACAGGGGCGATCGTGTCGGTCAAAGATGTTGAATATGACTGGAGCGGTGCCGGAAACCAAGCAACAAATGCCGAACAAGCCGGTCGACTTGGTGGCATGGGAGGCGGCTCGGTTTTTGGTGGCCTCAGTGCAGGCGCCCCGGGGAGTACCGCCTATGATGGTACGAATGTGGCCTTGGGAGGAAATGGCGGTTACATCAAGGGCGTTCATGTTACCCTTGATAATGTCGCCATTCATGGAGCCGATGCCGGTGACGGAAATAGTTCACTTGGTGACAACCATCGTGGAAGCACTGTTGGCGGCATGGGGGGTGGTTCGGTTTTTGGCGCTATCAGTATCGGTGGTGCCGGAGCCTGGTCAACACGTTCAACCGTCGATGGTTCAAATGGTGGCAGCGGAGGCGACATAAGCGGCAATTATGTTACTTTGAACAAAACCGACCTTTATGGTGGCAAAGGCGGCAATGGTGGTGCGAAAGCCGGTGGAAGTGCCGCGGGCTTTGGCGGTGCAAGTGTGTTGGGCGGTGTTTCTATCGGTGGTGCCGGCGGCATCAGTTATAGCGGAACCCAACATAATAGTCAGGGTGGATCAACGGGTGTCATCTCCGATAACCACGTTATTTTAACGGATGTAACTTTGACCGGTGCCGATGGCGGTAATGGCGGCTCGACCACTAGCGATAACGGGAGTGGCGGAACGGCTGGTTTCGGCGGCGGTATAATCGGAGGCGGCCTGGCAATTGCCGGCGGGGGTGGTTTTGCCGGAAATAGCGGCGCCTCGAATGCTGATGGCGGTAATAGTGGCGCCATCCATGACAACGAGCTCACCCTGACCCACGTAAACATCAAAGGCGGAAATGCCGGTAAAGGCGGTGACGGCGCACCCAATAGCGGCGGTGGCGTTGGTGGCATGGGCGGTGGTCTGATTTTTGGCGGCATGACCATCGGTGGTGCCGGTGGCTCCGGCTATGTGGCTGATACGTCGAGCGGTAATGGAGGTATCGCCGATTATGTAAAATCCAATAGCGTTACATTGGTCGAAGTCACGATCGACGGAGGCGCTGGCGGCGCTGGTGGCTCGAGCACAACAAGTGGTGGTGGTGCCGGTGGCGCTGGCGGCGGTACGATCTTTGGCGGTCTTTCCATGGGCGGTGCCGGTGGTGCGGGTGACGCAAAATCAAACACGCAAAATAGCGAGAGTAGAGGCGGTAATGGCGGCAGTAGCGGAGTTGTCAGCAACAATATTATTTCTCTCGATCACACAACACTGAATGGTGGTATTGGCGGCACAGGCGGCCAGGGTGGTGGCATTGGCGGCATAGGCGGCGGCAGTGTTATCGGCGGTTTGAGTACCGGCGGCGGCGGTGGCAACGGTTCGAATTCAAAAAAATATAATGGCAATGGCGGCGATAGCGGTGATGTTACCGATAACCGGATAAAGATTGTCGATTCCACATTGAATGGCAATGCTGGCGGCACCGGTGGGGCAATTTCCCATACGATTACAATCCAGGACGAAGAAGGCGGCAAGAGCGTTAGTATGGGTGGCAGCGGCGGCGGCGGCGCTGGCGGCGGCAGCGTTTTTGGCGGGATCAGCCTTGGTGGTGCCGGTGGCTATGGTTCGCAAGGGGGATTGAAAAATGGCACTGGTGGCAATGCCGGCACTGTCAGTGGCAATATCATTATACTTGAACGGGTAGAACTTCACGGTGGTGCTGGCGGCGCTGCCGGAAATATCAACGGCGAAAACAATGGCAATGAAGGGTCCGGTATTCGCGGTACGGATGGCGGAAGCATCTATGGGGGTGCAAGTGTCGGTGGTGCTGGCGGAATAGGATATGACGCGACACAAACCAATGGTAATGGCGGCAAAGGTGGCAATGTCACCAATAACCGTATCAGTTTGACCGACGTGACACTTTATGGCACGCAAACGAGCGGAAATGGCGATCATAAATACGGGGTTTATGGCGGCGTCAGCATTGGCGGAGACGGTGGCTTTGGCGACATTAGCAACAGCATTAACAAAAACGGCGGCAAGGGTGGTGATGCCGGCGATGTCAGTGGCAATACAATTGAAATTTCCGGAAAATCCGCAATCAATAAAGATATTTATGGCGGTCTTTCACAAGGTGGAAAAGCCGGCACTCACTTTAATGACAAAAATCAGCTCATCAACAGCGAGGTCGGTTTTGGCGGTAATGCCAACCACAATACCGTAACTCTTAACGGCGACCAGATCGTCATTGGCGAACGCGATGAGGAAGGAAATGTAACACAATACGGCTCGATCTGGGGTGGTCGCAGCCTTAGTGGTGATGGTCAAGACTGCCTTACAGCCGATGTTTTTTCCGGCAATACTCTCAATCTCAACGGTTACCGCGGAACCGTTTCCGGTATCTATAATTTTGAAAATTATAACTGGACTTTGCCGGCGGGTGTAAAAAATGGCGATACGGTGATAAAAATTGCCGAAGGCGGTACACCGGTTGATTTAACCAATACGAAACACACTATTGCCGGTCTTGACCCGAATGGTCCGCAATTTATGGCGGGCGATATGGTGACCATGATCGATAAATCCGGCGGCAACTGGACACCGACAACCTATACACTCAAACAAGGGCAATTTATCTTTTACGATACAACCCTCGAGCAAAAGCAGGCTGGCGATAACACCGCTTTCGTTCTGCAATTTAGCCAGAAAACCGATAATACTCCCGGTCATGATCATACCGGTGATAACACTGGTGGTGGAGATAATACCGGCGGGGGTGACCACAATGGTGGCAATACCGGTGGCGGCGGCGACAACACCGGTGGTGGCGATCATAACGGTGGCAGCAATAATACCGGAGGCAATGGCACCGATAGTAATGGCGGAAATAATCAAGGCACAGGAAACAACAATCCGGGACAATCAGCGGCACAATTGAACCCGCAGTCGAAAACTTATTCGGAAGGGCGTGCAGCAAGCCTCGCCTTTGTTTCGCAAGGCTCCGATGTTATTGCCAACAGCATGGGCACAATCGCAGGCCTCGCAGCAAGGACGGATGCCCGCTTCAATCATCCGGTCTATGTTCCCTTTATCATCACCGGCGGTTCTTCATCCCGTTATCAAACCGGAAGCTATGTCAGCGTTGACGGTTTCAATATGATTGCCGGCCTTGCTTTCGGCTTTAACCTTGAAAGTGGTCATAAAGTCACAACCGGCGCATTTTTTGAATATGGCCGCGGCACTTATGACACCTATAACAGCTTCGACCGTTTCGCTTCTGTCCATGGTGATGGCGATAGCGATTATAAGGGCGGTGGCATTCTCGCCCGTGTCGAATTTGCGGGCACCGGCCTTGGCCGGGTTAAAGATTTGAAACCCGACGAAACTGACGGGCTTTATCTTGATGCATCCTTGCGTTTCGGCCAGTTGGATGGAAAGTTCAGTGCCGGTCGCAACTTCAGCATTGACGGAGAGGACGATTATCACGGTTCTTATGACAGCACGGTCAATTATTTCGGTGGCCATGTCACAGGCGGTTATGTGTTCAACTTTGATGATAAACGTGCCCTTGATGTCTATGGCCGCTATTTATGGACACGCATGGAAAGCGACACGGTCAAGATCGACGCTGAACAATTGCATTTTGACAGGTCCATTAGTTCGCGCATGGAGCTTGGCTCCCGTTACTCTTATCAATATAATGACTGGTTCAAGCCTTATATCGGTGCAACCTATGATTACGAGTTTGATGGTGATATCGGTGCCAAAGCTTATGAATTCGATTTGAACAAACCGTCACTTGAAGGCTCGACCGGTATTTTTGAAGCAGGCTTCAAGATGAACCCGTTGAGAGACAACAAGGCCTTGACAATCAATGTTGATGGTCAGGGTTATGTCGGCGCCCGCCAAGGTGGCGGTGGCGGCGTTAAACTCAAATACGAGTTCTAATAAAACACGCTTTGGCAGAGCCGTGCATTCTGCTTTGAATGCGCTTCAATCTCAAAAAGACAGGCTTTGCCAAATTGATTTTAACAGACAGCAAATTCTTGTCTTATAGATTTTGACCGGTAACGAATTAAGGCCTTACGAAAAAACACTCCGCAAGGCCTTTTATGTTTGAAACAAAATCAACACAAACGGCGGCAAACGTGGAAAACACGAAAACCGATGGATGCATAAAGCTTTGAGCTATTCAAAGCCTATGCTAGACCAATGAAGCTTCTGTCGGATTGCATCTTAAAACTCGGAACGTAAAACCGTTCCGTTCAATTATCCGGACAAAGTCGCATCTATGAAATGATAATATAGGATTGTTTCAGTCAATTTCCGAACAGGATTACATCTCTAAATTGCCAAAGGAAACCGCGCCTGTGAACCGCCACAGTTTTGCACACATCCTGACTTCCGATTGATTGCTTGATAACATCCCGCCTCTACCCGACAATTAAACCGGAAAATACACAACAGAGCATGAGACAATCAAAACAATTACAACTTCTGCTAATGAAGACATGAAACCGGCTCACACGGTAAATTTGAAGCCGGTTCTGTTTTCCGCATAAAAATCCGATTTTATCTTTTTATATTCCGGATCACCGTAAAGATCAGGCATTTCCCGACCAGCGAGAAAAGCAATAGAACTTTCGTTAGACATGCGAATATAGAAAGCTTTCAACTTTTTATAGAGACTGTTTCCGATGTCATAATCCTTGGCAATAACACCATCGCTTCGAGCATAGTTCTCGTAAATGACAACCGCATTCGCGCGCCTTTTTGCCCATTGAAACGTCTGCTTTTCTAAAGGACCAGCTTGATCTTCAAACTTTATCAACGCCTCGAAACCAGCTCTATGACTACCAGTCGCCTGATAGACCCTCGTATATTCATCCATGCCCATCTCATAAATGAAGAACTCTGCTGTATCCTGCTGGTCTTCTGTATAGAGGCCATCTTTATTGGCCATGATTTCAGCAAGTTGATTGCGCGAAAGCCCTTTAAAACTTTCAGCATCATCTGTCACGTTGATACGGGCAGGTTTCAACTTTTCGGCCGTAACCGAGTTTGTTGCATCTGTTCCCTTACCTGTGGACGTTGTCGTCGTATTCTGATTGGAAAATTGATTAATGCCATAAGCGGAATAGGATGTGTTTATCATTTTACTCACCTCTTATGCACCACCCCACCTGATGCATAAATAAAGGGGGAAATGACAGCCATCATGTCTGCCTTTATGGACCCGATTGACATTATTCATTAATGCCATTTTGAAATATATTATATTTCACATATAAATTCAAATAATAAAAAAATATCGTTATGTTATCATATATATTATTGATGATATTATCTCTTTAAAACTGTAAATCTCTATAACCCGATTGTGATATTACTAGCATAAATGTTCAACAAATTCGTCAATTTTATTCGTCTGATTGAACGGTTTACGCTTTCGAAAGCCTAATACATTTTTTTATTATTTACAGAAACAGAAATATTATTTCTGATTGAACTAAACGATCTTTCGCACATAGCTAAAAAATTTCCGCACGATTGCTCATGAATAAAAAACCGGCAAGCCGTGCTTGCAAGCTTTACAAAAACACTATTCTGCCAAGTTTTCCTAATCCCCGAACGCCACTTCCTAAAAAACAGAAAGTGAGAAAACCGGAATTGAAAGCACTATAGATGCACGTAACGGAAAGACATAGAAGACAGAATTCGTCATCAGAAATTTGCAGCAGGCTATTTTTTAAAAAGCGTGATGCCGCTTTATTCACCGGTTAAAGCTCTTCTCATTTTCCTGCCGATCAGATAAAACATTAGAAAATGATTTCCCGATGATAATGTTTGACAGGAGAAAACGATGCGTTTGGCTGTGGTTGGTGCCGATGGTAGAATGGGAAGAGAGCTTCTTTCCGCAATCGGGCGGATTGACGGTGTCGAGCTTCAAGGTGCCATTGTCAAATCGGGTTCTCCGTTTATTGGAAAGGATGCAGGCCTTCTTATCGGTCAGGCAAATCTTGGCGTCACCATTACCGATGATCCTTTGCCGGTTTTTGCAAAAGTCGAAGGTGTGCTTGATTTTACCAGTCCGGTCGCAAGTGTGCTTTATGCAGGCTATGCCGCGCAGGCACGCATTGTCCATGTTATCGGCACAACCGGTTTTTCCGAAGATGATGAAAAGAAAATCAAAGCGGCTGCCGCCCATGCAACAATTGTCAAATCGGGCAATATGAGCCTTGGCGTAAACCTGCTCGCAGGTCTGGTCAAAAGAGCCGCCAAGGCCTTGGATATGGAAGATTACGATATTGAAATTGCCGAAATGCACCACCGCAAAAAGGTTGATGCCCCTTCCGGTACAGCGCTGCTTTTAGGCAAGGCAGCCGCAGAGGCCCGCAATCAGAATTTGGCAGAAGTGAGTGTGCGCGGGCGTGACGGGCATACTGGCGAAAGAAAAACCGGTACAATCGGTTTTTCGTCGCTACGCGGTGGCACTGTGGTCGGCGACCATTCGGTGATTTTTGCCGGCGATAACGAGCGCATTGTTCTTTCGCATCTTGCACAGGACCGTTCGATTTTCGCCGATGGTGCAGTGAAAGCTGCGCTCTGGGCGCACAAACAAAAGCATGGACTTTATTCCATGGCCGATGTTTTGGGCCTTAATGATTAATTGACTTGAGTAAACCCCTATCAAGGAGGAAAGAATGTCGCGAATATTGGTTTTGGTTCGACACGGACAAAGCGAGTGGAACCTGAAAAATCTCTTTACCGGATGGAAAGATCCCGATCTTTCTGAAAAAGGATTGGAAGAAGCAATCTCTGCCGGAAAAAAATTGAAGGCAGCAGGATTGAAGTTCGACATTGCCTTCACATCCGCTCTGCAACGTGCACAACATACCTGCCAGCACATTCTGGATGAAATGGGGCAGCCAAAGCTTGAAACAATCAAAAATCAGGCTTTGAACGAACGTGACTATGGCGACCTTTCCGGCCTCAACAAAGATGACGCCCGCAAGAAATGGGGCGAAGAGCAGGTTCACATCTGGCGCCGCTCTTACGATGTTCCACCTCCGGGTGGCGAAAGCTTGCGCGATACAGGTGCACGCGTTTGGCCCTATTACCTTCACAACATCCAGCCGCATGTATTGCGTGAAGAAACTGTGCTCGTTGCAGCCCACGGCAATTCATTGCGCGCACTCATCATGGCATTGGAAGGCTTGAGCGGCGAAGAAATCGTCAAGCGTGAGCTCGCAACAGGTGTCCCAATGATTTACGAACTCAATGCCGATTCAACCATCGCTTCCAAAAAAGTGCTGGAATAGATCGACCTCAATTTAAACTTAAGCCATGCCGGAACAAATCTGCTCCGGCATTTTTTATGATTACTGCTTTCTATCAGTCAGCACCATGAAAATTGATAGGTAACACCTAAAGCCATAAATTCTGAAGCTGAGGCACGCAAAAATGCAACGCGCACAATATTAAAGGCGGGATTAAAGGCGGGGGCGGCGTTGAAAAGGTCAAGACAGCACCACCCGACATCACACTGCCTTACATTACCTTGCTCAAGACTTCATACTACTCGACATTCCACCGTCTGACATGACTTTGCGTGATATTGCACCGTCGGCATTACTTCGCCTGACTCACCCTGCCCGACATCACTCTATTCGACAATTACTTTTCATGGCGTTACATTGCCTGAAATCACACTACCCGACATTTTTTCGACGACATTATACTACCTTGCATTGCTGGTAGAAAAATTACGTTATTTCCGTTTCGGCTGAATTTTCATCAATCGGCGAAATTGTCTTCGAGATAAATGTCATGTTGGCTTGTGGGCTAACCAAAATTCGGGTTGACAGTTAAAGATTGCCAGCTTAGATGAAACGCAATGCCCAGATGGCGGAATTGGTAGACGCGCAGGTTTCAGGTATCTGTGCTGCAAGGCGTGGAGGTTCGAGTCCTCTTCTGGGCACCAAAATATTCCTAAAAATACAATAAAAACAATAAGTTAAGAAATTTTATTTCCTTTCAGTCCACCCCACAGCCCACCTTTCGGCGGGCGCTTGCGATGCTGTTAAATATCCAGTTTCGGCAGATTGCGAACAATTTTCATCGTTTCCAGTGAAACTGTGATAACTCTTAATAAGAGTTCCAGCGGATAGGCAGGGTTATGCATGGTCTCTATTGCCCAGTCATTGGCATCATTAACAATACCGCTGGCTTTATCTGTCTTGACTCCCTGACGCTCCACCACCCAATCAATGGCAGATTTGCCATTGACGATATAGTCATAAGCTTCCAACGGAATATCTTTGATGGTGATCTTGTCATTATAGATAATTGTTGAAAGATCTTTATCCTTACCATTGCGACCATATTTCATTTTTTGAACATAATAGTCAGAATCTTGCAATTTTTTATTTTTGGTAATGATATTGGCTGGGTATTTCGCCACTGTTTCATAATTCAAATGCAAATTGGCCAAGGCGCGGCCCGCCTGTGAAAATGCCTTGAAGTCATCAAGCTTTTTAACGGCTGGTATACGCGGCAATTCTTTCATCAGATTATCAGCAAAACGGGTGCGATAATCTTCCGAATGTAGCAGCCCATAAATATAATAAAAAAGGTCTTCCTTGCTGATGGTATTGTCTTGATAGGCCTTCTGGAAATGTTGCAAGCCCGCATCTGTTATCGCATCGCGACGCTTTAATTTTGGCTTATCATCACTGGCAAACAAGCCTTCTCCCGCCTGCTCCTGATCATAAAGATAAAGTGGAAAACATTGACTGTCACCATTACAATGCAAGTCAGCAATATAATTGCTTATAAGTGCAAGGTTACTATCACCATTATAGTTTTCGTTTATTTGTATAACAGTATTTTCTGCTTCTGCATTAGGAAAAATAATAGGAATTTTGTATATACTGTTATTAAACAATTTATCAAAATATAAAAATTCTTTAGTAAATGGCCTATACAGACTAGATTTAATGTTATCTACTGAATAAATTCCCTTAAATTGTTTCCTAAATGCATCTTTTAAATCACCTGACCAGCTTATTTTTGTTGTGTCGAGATTAATAAAATCATCTATTTTCAATTCTTTAATATTTGAATTATTGAAACGGTTAATTTCAGAATTATAAAAATCAATCATGCTTTGCATGTTATTTGACAGTTTGCTTTTAGAAAAATTATAAGCCCAAGCATCTCGGTTCGTTTTCACACCGGAAGAATAATTATCAAAAATGGCTAAACTATTTTTTTCCTTTTTATCTCCTATGCTAATAAATTCATTAAAACTATCATCACGTTGGTTAAGCCAATCATTATGGACATCAGGAGTGATGATTTGCCATTGATCTTTTAAACCTGAGATGGATGTAAGATCGGCGAGTTTTTCAAGCTTTTGCTCGGTGGTGAGATAGTCGCCAATATCATGAAAGAAAATCTGCCCATGCTGCTTGGCCGCAGGGTTTTTCACAAATATCGAAATGGCAATTGGCGCGCGGGAACCTGAACCAAAGATTTTCCCACCTTCTTTGCGGGAACGCTCACCGGACGTACGCTGGTTACCACGTAAATGGAAAATATAAATATTGGAAAACTCTTCTGCCAAACATTTTCGCAAGCCGTCTGCCGATGAAGATTCGATATAACCAGCATTGGTGACAAAACCGATGACACCGGCCTCGCCAATCCGGTCTGAAGCCCAACGAATTGCACGAATATAGCTGTCATATAACGACGTTCTTAATTTAGCATTTGAAAATTTCTCATAAGTGTCGGCAATGCGCTGATCTAATTTCAAATATGATAAGTTTTGATTATTATCATTTTCACTTTTTTGCCCAACCGAATAAGGCGGGTTGCCGACAATAACTTTGATATCCAAGGCCATCTGGTCTTTGCGACGCTGGCTATTATCAACCAGAATGTTGTCAATCAAGTCGCCCTTTTCGCTCATCTGGAATGTGTCGGTGAGCAAAATACCGGAGAAAGGCTCATAGTCTCCCCCGACAAGGGCATGGTAGGCCGATTCAATATTGACGGCGGCAATATAATAAGCAAGCAGCACCAGTTCATTGGCATGAAGTTGGTGTTTATAAACGCGCGGCAAATCTTGCTTGGCTATTAAGCCACTTTGCATCAGCCTTGTAATAAAGGTGCCTGTGCCAGTGAAAGGGTCCAGAATATGCACGCCCTCGCTACCCAAGCTCTGGTTGAATTCAGCTTTTAGCACATCATTGACGCTGTGCAGGATAAAGTCCACCACCTCGACCGGTGTATAGACAATACCCAGTCGCTCGGTCATTTTTGGGAATGCGTTACGGAAAAACTTGTCATAAAGTTCGACAACCAATTTCTGGCGGCCCTCTGCCGAGTTGATACCCCCGGCACGCATGGCAACCTTGTGATAAAATTCATCCAGGCTTGTCGATTCTTTATTAATGTTGAATTCACTTAGCACATCCAAAACTTTCTGGATCGCTTGCGACATCGGGTTATGAGCTGCAAAGCTATAGTCCGAAAACAAAGCATCAAAAACCGGCTTGGTGATGAGATGTTGTGCCAACATCTCGATGATTTCGTCGTCGGTGAGAGCATCATTCAAATCATCTTTCAATTCGGCGGAAAATTCCTTGAATGTTGCAATGGCCTTAGTGTTTTTAGGGTTTTCCAAAATGGCCTTGATGCGGTCAATATGAGTACGGGCTGTCTTGGCAATCTCATCGGTGAACTCTTCCCATTGGCGTCGATTGCCGACCTTTTCAACTACTTTGGCTATGATAGCCCTTTCAAACTCTGTTACCTCAAAAACAAATTCGCCTTGATGTTCTTCTGCCGCACCTGAAGAGGGTTGGGCTTTACCTAAATTATATTGACGCTTTGCAAGACCTGTTGCTTCTTTCATTACTTTTTTACGTCTCTTACCAATATCGGTAACAGCAATGACTTCCATTTTTTGCGGATCAACACCATTTAAAGCTATTTTATTGATCATCGCATCGAATTGATCGTCATGCGAACGTAGTGCCTGCAAAACCTGCCAGACGACCTTGTAGGTCTTGTTATCATTCAGGGCTTCATGCGGCTCTACACCCGAAGGGATAACCACCGGCAGGACGATATAACCACGGGTTTTACCTGGCGCATTGCGCATAACACGCCCGACCGATTGCACCACATCAACCTGACTATTGCGTGCAGTTAAAAACAAAACCGCATCCAGGGCTGGCACATCCACGCCTTCAGACAGACAGCGCACATTTGACAAAATGCGGCACGTGTCTTTGGGAGCCGGTGATCTAAGCCACTGGATTTTTTCTTCCTTTTCACTGGCATTCATGCCGCCATCAACATGGCGCGCCTCGCAATGCAGCTTAACGGACGTTTCTTCCTCATCAGTTGCGGTGCGCTGGTATTCTTCCACCACCGCCTGAAACATGCTCGCAATCTGGAGGGATCCAACCTTATTGCTTTTTTTCCGGTCAATCACCTGACAAAAGGCAACAGCGCGTTGCATCGGGCTGACATCACCTTGAAGACTTTCACACGAATCCTGCTTCGACAGCGCCTTCCAACAACCGATAATCTTGGTCGCATCATCCACCCGCAATTCGTTATTCTCGTCTTTGAGAAGATTTTGCAAACGGCGGTTGATCAGGCGTTCTTCAATTGACAACAAAATCACCTTGTAGTCAACTAAAAGGCCGCGCTCTACCGCTTCCGAAAAAGTCAAAACATATAGGTCTTTGCCATAAAAGTCCGGATCATTCATAGAATAGACCTTAAGATTACGATCCTCGGCTTTAAGTTTGTCACCATCCCGATAGATGCGCGGCGTGGCTGTCATATAAAGACGTTTTGCTGCTTTAATAAAATCGTTAAAATGAACGCGAACAAAAGCACTTTCTTCCTCACCTCCATAGGTTTGGCCAGTTGTGCGGTGCGCCTCGTCACAGATGACAAGATCAAAAGCAGGCAAGTCATAATTTTTTTGCGCTTGCGAAATGACATCAATAGATTGATAGGTCGAGAAAATAACACTCATGGCGTTTTCTTCGTGCCAAGCAATCATCTCCTCGGCCAGTCTCTTGGCATCGGTCGTGGCAGGATATTGCAGCTCGTGCACAAAGGTCTGCACACTGTCATCGTCTTTTCTATCGCGTTTTTTACCGACCTCTGCATCCGAACAAACAGCGAAGCTATGCAATTTGGTTTCGCTCTGTTGCGTCCATTCCGTCAGTGTCTGGCTTAATAAGGCAAGACTTGGCACAAGAAACAAGACCCGTTTGCCTTTGCCGGCCTGTGCCTCTGCAATTTTAAGACTGGTGAAAGTTTTACCTGTACCACAAGCCATAAAAAGCTTACCACGATCGGCCGTCTCAAAACCTTTGAGCACATTTTTTACAGCTGTTTCTTGATGCGGCCTTAACTTTTTCTTGTCGTGAATGACAAGTGCTTTATCCCGTGCATATTTTTCCCAATCGATAACACTTTGTTCAAGAGCTGCGAGATCAATTTTGCTGACGGGAATTTGCTGGTTTTCCAGCATCGCCTCGGCATTATTACCCCAATGATTGGTTGTGCAGATGATAAAGCGGTTTACAAAAGGTCTTTGACCGGATGCCGCCAAAAAGCTGTCTATATCTCTTTTTTCAATTTTATGGTCCGGTGCATAAAATTTGCACTGTATAGCATGAAGTTCACCCTTCTTGGTTTGGGCTACAAGATCAATCCCCTTGTCTTTGCCATCTTTGCCATGTGACACCGCCCAATCTCTAAACGTCCATACGTGTGAATAAAGATCAGCATAAAAAGGTTCATGTTTCAGATAAGCAACGATCAACTTTTCAAAATAGGTACCTTTTTCACGCTCGGACGCCGCAGCATTGCGAAAACGGTTCAAGACTTTTTCAAGGGATGTCTGTTCTAGTACCTCGCTCATGCTATTGCCTCCGCTAAAATGTACGCAGCCTTTGACTGATTTATGTACAAAAGTCATACCTTAATCATCTAAAATGAAAAGACATTTTCATTAAAATGATGTTTTTTTGTGTGCGAAAGTCATGCAGCGATCATCAAATTAAAATTTTTGCGGTATTGCTCCCTACCCGTTTTAACTGATAAAAAGTCAGTGCCTTTGGCACGCTACCGACAGAAGACAGATAGAAAATCAAAATAATCAAACACCAATAAAAAAGATACGCATGCGCCCCATGCCGGTTTAGGCTTCCATAAGGTTCACGACTTTAGCTCTCCCCCCACAACTCTTTATTTTTTACCGGCTTTTGAAAAAATAATCATCAAAACCAAAACCGTACATATGACCATTTGTTAATAAATGGCTGCTTGCGGGCTACCTGTCCCAACAGGTTTCGGCTTCAGGTTTTTGAGATTCTTGCCCTCATGTATTTTTAAGAAACTTAACGTTACTTAACAGGCTTTTTTGTCAAGTTAATTCGTGAAAAAGATTGCAAAACCAGCGCACTGGTCGTTATAACTTTACTAACTATAAAAAGGCGCGGGATGTATACTTTCGCCTGTTTATTTGAATACCGTAAAAATCAAACACAAATTAAAAAACTTCTCATGCTACAGCTCTTTGCCACTGGCATCACTACTTACCACCACCGCCCTACCATGCTTGCTATATGCAATGCGTCCCGATTTACGCAATCGATCTTCTGCTTTGGCTGCACGAGTACCACCCCAGCCCAACACACGCATAGCCATCCCATATGACATGGCACCATGAAGCTGAAGAGCTTTGAGATAGGTCTCATCGTCATCCGGCTTGGCAATACCGTCATAAAGAGTTTCAAGATAAGGCTGTGGTTGTTTAGGTCTGTTGAAGGTCTCGACATTCTTCAATCGAGTAACGCTCATTGCATCGTTAAAAATGTTAACATTTGTCAACATAGATGCGCTGGTTTTTATCCCCGCAATTCGTTCAGCCTCATCTCGAAGATAGCCTCCATCATACTCAAGAACCGCTGCCCGTTCCTCTATCTGATGGGTCTGGTCATCATCATAAAAGTGACTAGCATTATTTTTTTCCTGTTTTTGCTCATATTCGGAACCCTCAAAATCATCAAAAATACATTTTTTCGAATTTTGAGGATTTTGAGTGTTTGGAAGTTTCTTGTTTTTGATATTTTTTAAAACAGATAACCACTTGCCCATCGGTCACCCCCTACCGTCCAGCACGGGATTCCATTCATATTGAACCGTCGGCCGTCCCCTTGAGCGGTCCGGGCTCGCTTCTACCTCACGGCAGTAATTCGCATCAGTCAGAATTTCTATTGCAGACAATACTGCTTCACGATCTGTGAGCCTTGCCCATCGCTTTTGATGAATATCCCTAACCGTAAACAAGTCAGGTAATTCGTGGCGGCGCTCTATGATGAGTTTAGCCCCATCCTCGGCCATTGTCTGGCCTGCCGAATATAATCGCTTTGCATGACTTACCAAATATTCAGCCCAGACCAAGGCTGTCGCCGTTGCCAAGTCACCAATCTCGAAGCGTCCACCTTCGACAAGTTCAAAAATCAAGGCCAGTGATGCTACCGTCTTTGGCATTTTCAGCATATGAGATTCCATAACACTGGAAACCTTGCCGCTTCTGGCTTCTGCCTGTATGTCTTCCATCCATTCCCGAAACATCAATTGAGCGGATGATGAAAAATGCATCACCAGTGGATTTTCTGGCGTGCCCAACGGATTATCATGAAGGTTTCTAAACACAGCTTCATACGCCCGCCTTGCTTCTTTATCAGGAAGTCTGTCAGTCCATTGCCAATCGTGCACGTCATCCGGCCAGACAGCCAATTGCAAACGCTGCACCAAGCCATCATCACCTTTTCCGGTCATTGCATTGTTAACAATCGGGGCAATTCGTGACGGTTGTATGCCACCGATCATGGAAATAGTGGCATTCTGGATATGCACAGTACCGCGCCCAATGCGATCATAGGTAAATTGGCCATCTCCATTGAAGGCCTCCAAATAGAACGCTCTATCAGACTGATAATCATCCCCTTCCATCTTGACCAGAAAGCCTGCCAATTCATCGCGTATCAGTAAAAGGCCGCGCTGGTTTTCATTTAACAGCTCTCCTAATTTTTCTACTGTCGCGTCATTAACCACAAGGCGCGGGCATGGGATTTTATCGTCATCATCTACAACACTGTCAGCCAATAGCGCGCGGGCAGCTTCCCTATCTCCTCCCTTGAATGCCTGTACTGCTTTTTTCTTTTTATCCTTTTCATCCAAAGCTTTGAGAACATCATCAATGGAAGCTTGTTTTTGGCTTTCCTGCCATTTCTTACGCATATCATCCTGAATAGCGAAAATAGGCGCAAGCGCTGATTGCATGGCTGGTGACTTCATAGCAGAAGGTCGCCCTATAACTGCACCCCATAAATTCGGCACGATCAGCCAATCATCATGCTGTTTTGGTGACACTCTTACACCATTGCCGACCACCGCAGCTAATCCACATAGACAAGAAACAGCGACAAAATCCGCTGGCGATTGCTGCCGATCTGCAACGTCATAAACATAACTACTTAAAGCATCCGGCAGCATAATTTCCTTGAAAGGTTCGACAGCTGGTAAACTAGAGGCAATCGGCTTTATCTTTTGCCATTCACGGTTTGAATTATCATGAAAAGGCAGTTCTTTAATTTTGGGTATTGTGATGCTCTCGCTCATGCTGCACCACCTTTTCGATATTCAACCAATAGATCATTAAAGTCATATCCGTCCGGCGGCTGTGATACCTTGACGGTCCAACCATGTGCCTTGGCATTCCTTGCCAATGCCGCGCCTGCTATTTGCCCGGCACGATCACCATCAAACGCTACCGTCAACTGTCCTATCTGTTTTGGTAATTTCAATGCTTTCATGCCACTTGTAGATAACGCCGCCCATATGTTTGCAGGTTCAAGCAATAGACCACACGCAAGCGAAAGCCCTGTTTCAATGCCTTCACAAATGACCAGCCGGTTACCACGCCACTTTGCAAGTCGAACGGCACCACCTGCAACACGCCCCAGCATAGCCTTGGCTGGCACGACATTAGCTTTTCTGCCATCTGGTGAAAGATAGGTTCTATGGACTGCAAAGGCGTCACAACCATCAACACGGGCAATCATAGCCGGATAATAAGAACCGGACGGATGACGGCAATTGCAATGAAAGCGCAAACTATCAGGCAGGGCACAATCAATGCCACGACCGTGAAGGTAACGGGCAGCAAGGGTGCCATCTATCGGCAGTGCTTCATTCCAAAGTTTCCTTGCGGCTTCTGTTTTACGTGCGCTGGTTTCATCTTCCAAGCCTAAGGTTTTCATAGCCTGCTTGCTGATGCTATGTCCTTTTAGACCTTCAGGCTCTATCACGTTCCGGTCATAGTGAAGACCAGCGCCATCTATAAGTCCAATACAACGCAACTCATGAATAATATCATCGAAGCTACATCCGGCATGACAACATGCCAATAAACGTCCATCCTTGCCATCTGATAGCGATAAGCTCGGCCTATTGTCATTATGGACCGGGCAGCGCGCCAAGCCGTAGCTTCCAAACCATTGCCCGTGAAGTGCGGCGGTGATTTCTCGTGCTCTGTTTTTATTGAATGACATTGTTTCTTGTCTCCATGACATTGCGCCATGTGACGGGTTCTGCTATTCTTTAGATCTAAATTGAGAAAGCTTTGCCCCGTCCCACAATGGCGGGGTTTTTCTTTAATGGGCATCGACATTGCGTTGCGCCTTGGCTTTTTCAATTACCTCTAATATTTCCGATTGCGGCCAGCGCGATAGATTACCAATCTTAACAGCTGGGGGTATCGTTCCATCAGCAACACGCCTCCAAAAAGTAGGGGCGCTGATTTGAAGAATTTTTGCACTTTCTTTTGCGTTTAAAAGTGTATCGATATTCGTCATGCTTTTTACCTCATAAGTTTAGGCTTATGAAGCATGAGGGTTTTAAGTTAACCCTAGCCCCATACGCCGCGTTGATATGAGATGATTATAATTTTTTGACATAGAGAATAAAAGGAGAACATTGAGATTATAATTTAATTATTTCAATAGCTTAAAAAATTCATTCACTAAACGACACGCCATGCATCTTGGTGCATCTTTATGTATCTAGGTGCACAATAGAGCACTCCCTTTTCAGTACAGATAACTCGTGCATAACTTGAGCACCACTCCATAGGAAAGGTTAGATAGCAGGGGTTAGGCTTGTTTTTTAGGCGTTTCAAATTGGATTACTTGGCTGTTATTACCTGTTACATGCTGCGCCCATCGTTCCATTAATGCCCTGCGCTGGTCTATAAAATCAGTACGTCTATAAGCGCGTTCAACACTGCCTCCCACAACATGCCCTAAAATCGTCTCCGCTACATCATGGGGTGCGTCTGTTGCCTCTGCCAGCCAATCCCTTAAACTTGATCTAAAACCATGTGGACGGGCTTTCAATCCAGCCCGTTCCATATGCTTGGCCATCGCCATATCAGAAATAACGCCACGACGGGCACCGACGAATAAAAAGCCGTCCCTGGATATCCGTCGCGCCTCATCAATCACTTTTAAAGCTTCTTTGGATAATGGCACTCGAAAATCACTGGTTGCATCCTTGCGTCCTTTCATGGCCTCAGCTGGTATCGTCCACACATCACCATCAATTTGATCTTCATGGATATGCCTTAAGGGATTAGAACGCACACCGGTCAGAATTAAAAGCTTCAAAGCCAGATGCGTTGCGCTCCCATCATCAAGGCTTGAATAGAAAGCAGGCACATCTTTCCAATTCATTGCAGGGATATTCTGGGGCTTGTGTCTACTTTTACCCAATAATGCACGCGCTTTCATTGTGGCTTGCAAATCTACATCAAGCCCTAAAGCCGCAGCATGCTTCAAACAGATATTCAGGCGGTTCATGGCTTTGCGCGCCGTATCGGCTTTATCATGCCAGATAGGGGCTAATGTATCCCGTATATCCGTTTGATCTATATCAGACACTGGCACATTGCCCAACCTTGGCAAAACGTGAAGTTCAAGAGGTGTAAACCAGCGCCCCGCCTTGCCATCGCCTTTTAATTCGGCTTTGCGACTTTCGAAGGCATCACGTGCAATATCTTTTAACAAATGAAGATTGCCGGCGGCCTCTCGCTTTTCTTTTTCGCGCTGTTTGATAGGATCATTGCCATTCCGCAATTCCGCACGCCAACGCTCGGCTGTCTGTCTTACCTCTTTCAGTGATACAGACCGGATAGTGCCAAGCCCCATTTCTCGCCGCCTTCCGTGTACAGTATAACGCATGACCCACTTGCCACTTTCAGCATCGGATTTGATAAGCCATAGACCAGCTCCATCATTATATTTACCAGCTCCCAGTGCAGATACCGCTTTTGCACTTAAACGATTTATCGCTCGCATGTCCCAGTCCACCTTTAAAGATGTTTTTTCAGTCCACCCTACAGTCCCCCTTTCGGCGTGCGCTAGGATGAAATTCAATGATAAATCGTGATAGTGAACGAAACAAGAACATAAAGCAATATCAATTTGTTTGATATAAACAGATAATCATTGATTTATCCTGAAATATCAATGGGTTGCCTCTTCTGGGCACCATTCCCAAAAACATAACTCGTTGTTTCCGAATGGTTTTGCAACTTGCTTTCGTTCAAGCATACGGAAATCAGCCGGAATTTAAAGGCTCCGCCAAATATGGATACTAGGCTGAACTGTAAACCAGCAGTTAGAGGTTCACCGGAATACAGTTTCAATGCAAGCTCGTAAAACTGCAATTAGGAGCTCACTTCAGACCTGTTATCCTTGAAATATAATATCAGTAAATGAAGATTGATTGCTTGTTTTAAGAGCCAAACCGACAGGCAAAAAAGAAAACAGAACCTGTTTTGACTGTTGATGAAGACTGGTAAAGGGTTACACGCTGCTGCAGATAAGGTTTAGTAGCAGGATACATATTTTGTGGCTACGGCTGAGCTTTGTTGCAAAATATTAGCTGGTCTTCGCGCGAAAAGCATTTGAAGACAAACGGGCAAGCACTCCACACTGGAATTTACTTTGATCTTCTTTTCTATATTACACAAAAATTCTCGAATTTGAATTACTATGCCTTTTAGTTTTCCTCAACATTAGCTCTATAGAAGGCACGCAAAGGTAGGGACTTTTGAGCATTCTCTAATATTTCTCTTTCAAAAGGATCGAGATTTTTTTGCTCAAGGTTTACATTAGCCAAGAACTTAAGGCCTTGATCAACAGTCTCAATTGAATTGTCATTTTTCATGATCTTTCGAGCAATTTCAAACGGAACACCATACTCATCCAAGGCAAAGATTCCTGCTGGCATAAACAGAGAATCGGCATGAGCTGCAAACAAAGAGTAATCACCCGGGTCAACTTTCTTATGATGCAAAAGCACATCCGCTTGAATTCTGCTCAAAGCCATTAGTTGACGGCCGAACTTATATCCCACATAGTTTCGAAGAAATGACAAAGCTCCTTCCACGGCTTCACTGATCGTATCATCTTCTCTACGGTCTTCGACACACTGATTAATAAAGTCTTTAAAAGATTGCGCAGCCATAAGCTTTGTAAGTACAGCCTGAAGTTGATTCCCTGCAAATATCTGATGTTTGCGCAATGAATTTCCATGATCAATATAATCGTAAATGAAATTACACGCGGCAAGTAATTGCTCTGAACTTGGCATACCCTTCCACTGTATATGTTCTGGATTGGTATCATAATACGTTGAAACCGCCTTAAATAATTTATTTTGATCATCTATCGGAACATATCTATTTTGACGAATTGTCTCTTCACTGAGTTCTGACAATTCAAAAACCTTTGATATCCGTTCTTGTGATTGGGAGGTTAAACTCTCTTTAGGTAGATCAAGAATTAGTGACAACGGGGTTGTTTCATTCTGATTTCCTATAGGCAACTTAACAATATGCTCCCCCTCCACTACAGCTTCTTCTAAAACAAATACCTTCCCTATGAAATAGCGGTTCATTCGACCTGCTCTTCCAGCAATATTTTTAAATGTAAAATCATCTATAGTTCTGTTATTCATTCGACGATCAAAGATTATGACGTTTTCGGCAACCGTATTTACTCCCTCAATGATCGTTGATGTACAAACAAGTGTTCTTATTAGACCTTCCTCGAAAGCTCTTACCATGTATTGCTGGATCGCTCTTGGAACGTTACCATGATGAATGCCTATTCCATACTTCAGAGCTTGTATAACTTCCCATTCCATGGGATAGTACTGCGTCAGCCAATCAACGGCATGCTTCGTAGCCTCACTGATAGGAAGCTTTGAAGTGTTATATATCGTTCTCGCTGCATCACGAGCACTACGGGGTGACTGACAATACACGAGTGTGGGGCTCTTGAGAGTTTCACACAACTCAACCAATTTTAGGTTCCGCTCTTCGCCAATCCGTTTTAAGTCAAAATATTCAATATCCAAGGCTACTGTAGAAAAATCAGACGGTATAAATACATGTTTGTATTTTGATGCAAGCCCGTTAACACTCGTAATGTTCGGGCCAATAAGATAAAATTGAGCACCTGTTTCTGCTAATCGATGAAAACAAATATTTAAATCAATCGCTCTTTCATCGTGTTCATTACGAATATCCAATTTATAAAATTCATCAATCACAAAAAAATCGGTATCGTCAAGGTCAGTACGGCCTAGCGCTCTCTCTTGAGTAAGAATGTAGACAGTAGGCCGACCATCACCAAGACCAGTCTGGCTCGGATGTGTAATAATATCGTGAGTTCCACCCAACGTTTCTGTTATACGTCGTCTCGTTTCATCGATAAGTGCAATCGTTGGGACAATAATAACCACTTTTTTGTGCATCCGAGTAGCAAGGACGGCATCGATAATAAGGCTTTTTCCAACACTGGTAGGTGCGCTCAAAACGACATTTCTTTTATTCATTATTTCATGAAAAACCGCTAGCTGGAGGCTATGAAAGAACTTTTCCTCCCCGATACCATGCACTCTATGAGCTTCAAAGAGCATTTGCTCTTCAATTCCAGTATTTTTCAGCTGGTTGGCATAAGGAAATAGGCCAACTTCCCGCACCAATGCCTCAAGTAGATCATCATATCCATCAGTTAGAAGTTCCTTGTGCGGCAATAACCGAATAACTAGCTCTCGGGCGATAGCACTTGTTTGCTCCCTGTTTGCAAGACGAGTAACCTCCTGGAAGATAGGAAAACGAGCTTCCATCAGTTTATCCGGATTAGCGATGCACGCTCGAATATCATCAAGTTCCATCGTCACTTCCTCAGCTCTTTCTCAAAATCTTTAGCAAGCGTATCGGCACAAAGCACCGGAATAAGAAATATTGAAATTTTTACAGTTGTTAAATCGTCAACTAATAAGGCTTTAATCCTGGAATATTCCTTTTCAACCTCTTCTTTTAACTTTGCTAGATAGTCGACAGTAAAACCGGAGCCAAGTATGGTGCTATCATAAGCTACCAAAATAGGAAAATGCAGGATTTTTAAAAATTCTGATGTTTTTCCTGTCTCGCTCAATATTGAGCCGAGTTTGTCATCTCTTAAATGTTGCGGTTCACGTAGCTGTATGATGATATCTCGTTCCTCATTCAAAACATCATTTGTCAAAGAAGTTCGCATTTCTGAAATAACTTCATTAACTACAGCTTCATGCGTAGACGCTGTAACCAATCGCGAACGGCCTAACCAAATCTCTTCCCCTGTAGGCAAGTGAACAATATGGGCACTACTCGCCCGCATCTTTCCTTTAACTAAGAAAAAAATACGACATGCAATTGGCTCTGCTTTGAAATGATATCGAAGTATGGCATTTAACATAAGTGAAGCTATGAGCTGTTGCATGTCAGTAAAACTGCGGCGATCCAACTGTTTCAATGCGTCGCTGATTATTTTCTTCGCTTCGAGATAATTGAAATTTGCTAGGGTTTTCGGCTCAAGCGCAATTTCAGGGAGCCATTTTAACAAATGAACAATGAGTTCACTCTTTCGCCAAATGTCACCGTCAAACTCAACATCATATGCGTACAAGGCCCGCTTGATATCCTCTTCATTAATCGAGCATATTTCTGAGAAGAACTTTGGAAGATTGCGTATCTGATAAACTTTGATTGCCCCAGTCCCAGTTTTTTGCATTTTATCAAGTTGGGATTCCCACCACTTCAAACAATCTTCTCGTTTCCAAACCTTTTGGTCATTATCCACTGATGGCTTATCACCCATCGATCTAACTTTATCAGTAAGTAAGCTATAGACACCTTTGATGACTTTGTAATCTGGATAAATGCCACGCTTATTTGAAAGTTTAAGGAGCGTTGAAGTGTTACGTTCACTCAATGTTTCCTCATTCCCGTCAACCTCCCAGAGCATGTTTTGAGCCCAGTCATACACGGTGCGCCCCGAATCCGACTGTACTGTTGATAACTCTCTTAAAAAGCTATTAGCCAGTTTTTCCAGATCCGAACAATTTGTCCGCTTAGAACGATTTTTTTGAAACGGTTTTAGTTGTTTTGCTATTGCCCGCGTAGATACAAAACGAAACCAAGCAATTTCGCCATGTTTATCGCACAGAAGCGATTTTTCACAAATTGAATTACCTATTTTTCCTTTAACACGTCTAGTAAGCTCACTTTTTGTCCATTTTGAATCTTTTTCAGTTGTTTTGACTTGAATGTATTCGATAACTGCCTTTCCATTTTCTTTACGACGTAAAACAATATCATCTGCAGTCTCACACTCCACTTGTAATATGTTGGGATCGTCTAACATCTCGATCGTTAAACGGGCTGCAACATGATCCTGAAATCGAAACCCATTACGAGCCGCAATACCACCAGCATCTGATGATGCAGAAATACTTTTTAAATCGTCGATACTCAATTGCTCTCCTGACGAAAACAACGCATTTTATAGATTCTTATAATTGTCTATCTTCAAATAATTTAAGAATATTTTCATTTTAAAACAAGAAAACGAAATTTCTGTTTTAATTTTGTAATTATGATTTTCTTTTGTGATAAATCAATCGTCGATTTTCGTTATTCTGAAATTGATTACGCTAGACTTCGTCCCTAAAAGGGCAGCGCTTTTATAGCTAAGGAAAACAAGTGATCATTTACCTTGGACAATTCACCAATTCCCTATTGTACCACAGGGAAAATATTGCAAGATATTTTGTATCATAATAACAGTTAGAAAGGAGTGAAAAATATCAGCAAAACCTGCTTCTTATGGGTATTATTTCATTCATAATAAATAAAGCAATTACAATAATTTAAGAAAGTATATTTTCTTTTTGTCCAGCTTGCCGCCCACCTTTCGGCGGACGCTAGCGATGGTGCTAAATATCCAGTTTTGACAAGTTTCGGATAATTTTGACCGTTTTAACAGAAACACTTATCACTCTTTGCAAGAGGTTCAGCGGATAGGCAGGATTATGCATTGTCTCGCGTGCAAAATCATTAGCGTCATTGATAATTCCACTAGTTTTATCAATGCGTATACTTTGCCTTTCCATCACCCAGTCAATCGCCGTTTTATTGTTGACGATGTAGTCATAAGCGGCAAGAGGAATTCCGGTAATAGTAATTTTGTCATTGTAGTGGATGACCGAGCGGTCTTTGTTTTTGCCCCTCCCGCCATAGCGCATTTTGGTTACATAAAAATCGGCCGCGCCAAGTTTCTTCTTTTTTGTTACCAGTTTGACCGGATATTTTTCAACGCTTTCATAGTTCACATGCAAATGCCCCAATGCGCGACCGGCGTTTGTAAAAGCCTTGAAGTCTTCAAATCTTTTGACAGCCGGAATATGGGGCAATTCTTTAACGAGATTGTCGGAAAAACGGGCTCGATAGTCCGGTGAATGCAAAATCCCGTAAATGTAATAAAACAGATCTTCTTTACTGATGTGATTATCTGAATAGGCGTTCTGATAATATTTTAACGCCTCGTCGGTGATGGCATGAGAACGCTTGAAGCCGCTCTGTTTGGCGCAGTCCTTTCCCTTGTCACCCGCATCGCTTTTTTCATAAAAATAAAGCGGGAAACATTGGCCATTATCTTCGAACTGGAAATCTGTAATCCTGTTTGACATGATGACTGAAAAACCGCCGCGCTTGCCATTTCCGGACACACAAATAGCAAGGTTTTCCGAAGCCTCCGTCGGAAATATTTCTTTCATTGAATAGGAGCTGTGATTGAACCGTGTTGCTCTATAATGCCATGATTTTGTAAACGGCCGGACATTGGATATTTCGGTCAAATCTTCCGAAAATGTTTCTTTGATCTGTTTTTTAAAACTGGCCTGCCAGTTACCACCGCCCCAACTGAATTTTTTTACGTCTTTTTTGACGAAATCTCTCACATTGACAGCTTTGTTAGGGAAACGCTGCCTGTAGCGGGAATATCGGTCAATTTCCTGATTATAAAACTCTGTCATCCGCTGGACATTTTGCAAGAGCTTCGTTTTCGAAGCGTTATAGACCCAGGCATCCCGCCCAGAAACAATGCCGCTCGAATAGAGTTTGAAAATGGTAAGGCGCTGTTTATTCTTTTTGTTGCCCATTGCAGGAAAATTCCTGAAACACCCGTCGCGTTGATTAAGCCAATCGTGATAACTGTCGGGAACAATTTTTTTCCATTTATCTTTTAGACCGGCAATGCTTTTGAGCTTTTTGATTTTTTCAAGCTTTTGAGTAATGTCGAGATAATCGCCAATATCGTAGAAAAAAATCTGCCCTGATTGTTTGGCTAAAGGATTTTTGACAAGAAGCGAAATGGCAACAGGTGCGCGTGAGCCAACGCCGAATATGTTGCCTCCCTCTTTTTGTCGCAATGTGCCGGATGTGCGCGCATTGCCGCGCAAATGAAAAATGTAGATATTGGAAAATTCGTCGGCAAGACATTTGCGCATGCCATCGGCTGAGGCGGATTGAATAAAGCCGGCATTGGTTACAAAGCCGATAATGCCACAATTGCCGATATGATCGGAAGCCCAACGAATAGCACGGATGTAGCTATCATAAGAAGAACGCTTGCCACCTTTTGTCAATGTCGAAGCAAGATAGGTTTCGGCAATCCTCCGGTCAATTTCCGGATATTTCTGATTGGCCGCATCATCATTGGCGCTCTCCTGCCCCGTTGAATAAGGCGGATTGCCGATAATAATCCGGACATCCGGCAGATCACGCGCGTTCTCAAAATTCAGCTGCTTAGGGCTCTGTTGGCGATCGTGGCTGTTGGCAGAGTCCACCAATCGTGATTTGTCTTTTTCACCGGTCACGAATGTATCGCAAAAATGGACACCGGAAAAAGCCCGATAGGGCGTGCCGTTTTTCACTTGATAGGCTGTTTCGATATTGAGCTTGGCGATAAAATAAGCAAGTAAAACGACCTCATTGGCGCGAAGCTCGTTTTTATAAACGCGTTCTAAATCTTCTTCTTTGATCAACCCGCATTCGATCAGACGGGCAATAAAAATGCCGGTTCCAGTGAAAGGGTCAAGGATTTGCACGCCGTGACTTCCAAACGAGCAATTAAACTCCGTTCGTAAAATGTCATCGACGCTATGAAGGATGAAATCCACCACTTCGACTGGCGTATAGACAATTCCCAAACGGTCGGTCATCTTCGGAAATGCTTTACTAAAAAACCGGTCATAAAGCCCGGCAATAAATTTCTGGCGTGCCTCGGTTTTCCCATCCAATTCCGAAGCGCGCTGTGCCAACACTTGATAAAACTGGTCAAGCTTTTTCGTGTTATGAGCCTCGGCAACTTCTTTGAAAGCATTGAACGCTTTGTCAAGCGCTTTGGACAAAGGATCACTGTCGATTAAACTGGAACTTTCAAACAAAATATCGAAAACCGGTTTTGTTACGAGATATTGTGCCAGCATTTCGATAATGTCGTTATCATCAAGCGGACCATTCACGTCATTTTCGAGTGCGGCAGAAAATTCATCAAAAACAGCATGAAGAGTTGTATTTTCTGCATTTCCAAGATTTTTTGTAAGTTGCCTGATAGAGCATTGAAAAAGCCGCGCAATATCACGTGCCCATTCCTGCCACTGGCGAGCACTTATATGCTTTGCAACCGGCATTGTTGTTTCGAGAAATTGCAACCTTATCAGACCCCGTATTTTTGATGTTGTAAAGCTTTTGATCGTTGAAAACCGGCATAAATGAACCGGAAGGCTATTTCAGGCGCCACGCTTTCCGAATACTTCAAGCTACCATCACTTTATATCATACCGGCAGATAGTATCCAATTTAACAAATTGAAATTGAATGGAGTGAGAAGGAGACATCCATTTATGCATTTCAATTCTGAAAACTGATATACGAATTAAAAACCACAATACGCGTATCATCTAACCGGCAGGAATATTACCGAATGAAACAAAAAATCATATGAGAGGAAAATATTGGCGGCCGCAGAATGCAGAATGTTCACGGAAATAAATGCGACTTTCGACAATCTTGTTAAACAGTAACCTTAAGCCGTTTCCTCAACGCATCTATGTCAGAGGGGTCGCTCTGCCTATGGATCATCCTATGACAATTAGAACAAAGAACCGCAAAATCTTTGTGCGAATCGTATTCTCTGCATTCTCCTAGTTTTAATGATGACAAAGGTATTAAATGATGAACTTCAATAAATCCCTTACCAATCTCTCCATATCGTTCTTCAAAATTTAAACCGCAGCATTCACATCTTAGTCCATGAATCTTTTTTACTTTTTTTGCAGATGAATTGCGTTCAATGCTCCTGTGCAAACAATATATTTTTCTCTCTTCAATCGTTTTATACTTTGAAGCTATCAATTCCGCTTCATCTTGATCAAGTGGCTTAATTTCATAGTCAGACAATGAACTATATGCGTTTAAAACCTCATTTAAATCGGCCACCAACTTACCATCTGAAGGCAAATTCATGGCATCATATTCAATACCAATGATATGACCGGCTGAGTAACCGTCGGCTTTTCTACCTCTAAAATTAACGATATTATCGAGAGGAAGCTGTTTTTTATATTTACTTAACTTACTTTTGTAAAGTGAAGCTCTAAGTTTGAGAATATTGATATATTCCTTTTCACCATATTCTTCGTTTAACGAATCCGTCCCCTGATTCAGACTTAGATAAATCTTATTATATTTACTGTTAAATAAGTATACTACATAAATACCTCTTTTTGGTGTTGTTGTAACTCTAAAATTGAGCAAGCAACACCATGGTACTTGCGCCCAATTCCCGGTTCCTACCCCACCTTTTACCTTTAATCCGCTCCATTTGGCTCCTAGCAAATCAACGATTTTTCCTGGAATTTCTTTTATTATTGTTTGATACATAGGATTTGCTTTAGAAAACAACTCACTCCTTGCTTTTTCGTAATTTTCGATGACAACTTTAAAGGCCTCATTCAAGTTCATTTTTTTATTTTTCCTTTATTTCGTATCGACTTTATTATTGCTGGCGCCATAAGAACCATTCTATTTATTTTGATTAAAGTCAGAAAACCCCAAGACATAAAAACGACTATTTTCAATATATATCTTTTTTAAATATGAACGTTCGACAGTTTTATACTCTTAACGATCTATTTTTCAAGAATTCTTGATAAAGGCAGTTTAAAAGCCGCTTTATGTGCGCATTTTTCATCAATGGGACAGTTTTTTTCGTTCGGACCTGCCGTTATTCGTGGTTTCATTGATTTTGAAATCAACGAACTAAATGCACGACGCCATTGAAGAGAATGGAGATCTACTAAATGGATTTTATTAGCGGCTATTTGTTTTAATGAAGTCAGAATAACTGGAAATTTCCAACTTCGTTCACATGATTTTTACGAAGCAATATCAGTAAAAAAATCCGGATTCCCGGCTGGATAATTCGCATCAACCGGCCAGATGTTCCGGCCAGTTTGATATGCTCTTCCGGTTCGCTGTTAGCTATTTTGCGGGTGGTTGGAACGGCGCAGGAATTCGCGTGTTGGCCCGTCAAACTGGATATGCCCCTGATCGAGAACAATAACGCGTTCTGTCAAACTCAGAATATCAAAACGGTCTGTCGACACGACCATTGTTGTATCAGGCTGCAATATGTTTTTAAGCACATTGGCAACGCGTGACTCCTGTTTTTGTGACAGTTGCGAGGTCGGCTCGTCGAGAAGCAAAATCTTGCGTTTTGTTAGCGCAAGGCGTGCCGAGGCAAGCATCTGCCGATGTGCAGGATTGGGATAAAAACCGGCATCGCGCCATGTCACTTCCAGCTTGTCGGCGATTTGCATTTCGCCACTCACCAGATCAAGCTGATGAAGAATGTTTTCACATTCTTCGCGCGTCAAGCGGCCTTCCAGACAAAGAAATTCATATACCGAGCTTGTCAACATCACATGCTCTTGCCAGGCATAATGAATGAGATGTTTGATCGATTCATCACCGGCATGGAGCGGACGTTTTGAAAACGAGAGCGTGCCTTTTTCAAGTGAAAGATATCCGGCCAGCAATTTTAACAAAGTGCTTTTGCCGCTCCCGTTGCGCCCGAACAGTGCGACTTTCTGTCCCTTCGGTATAACAAGATCAAGATCATCGAGAATAACCTTTTCATTGTTATAGGCAAAAGTTCCGTGTTCAATCATCCATAATGGCGATTTGAGATTTTCGTATTTTTCAAGATGGATCGGTTGATCCTGATTGTCGGAACTTTCGGTAATGAGTTTTTTCAACCGCTTGTAGGAGCGGTGCGCTCCATAAGCCTCATAGACAATACTTGACGTGCTGAAAAGTGGCATAAGCATACGACCGGCAAGCAGGATAACCGCAAAAATCGCTCCCTGATTGAGCGAGCCGGCGAGAACCAGATAATAGGCCATAATGACAATGAGCACGAGCTGAACGCCATTGATAGCGTAATTTAAACGCTGGAAAGCGGCACTGCGTTGATAACGCTTTTTCCAGGCTTCAATATCGGTCTCGGAGTCGGACATATAGCGATCGCTGACAACATCCGGCCGCCCGATAATGGAGGCGACCATCATATCGACCGGTGTCGGAGGGTCGCGATGAAGTGGCCTTTCGTTAAACTGCAACTCTGCCTGCCGCCAATAGTAATACATGACGCAAAAAATAACGCCGATGATGAATATCGGAACAACGACAATCCATTGCCCGAGTATGGCAATGACCAAAAGAAAGAGCAGAATGAAGGGAACATCCACAACATTGAGATTCAATGCCAGAAACGCGAAATTACGCACCATTTTCCAATCATCCAGCGCGCGGAACTGGGCAGCGCCCCATTCATTCGACTGGCTGGCATTGACGCGCAAAAGCCGCCTCACAATATTGGGTTCAATTGTTGTGTGAATGCGCTGGACGAGCGAAATATTGAGCTTCTGTCGGTCACGACGAAGTAGATATTCGGCAAGCAGCGCCAATGCGACACCGACTGAAAAGGCCCATAACGAGGCTGACGCATAAGCAGGCAAAATACGGCTATAAATTGCATTCAGATAAAGCGGTGTGACCACAATCATCAGATTGATAAAAATCGAGCCGAAAAGCAATTTCCAGAGGATAGAAACCGCCACCGGATCTGAAGAAATAAGACGGCGCAAATCGAAATTATCGAGAAGGCTTGCTTTAAAAACCTGATATTGCGGAATACATTGATCGGTAAATTTTTGCGCTTTTTCCCGAGCTGTCCCTTGAGCAGTTTTCGAGCCACTGGTTTCGGTGTTGCCGGCTTGCGTGATCTCACGCTTGTCATCCGTTTTTGCGAGTGCATCAAGTTTCACAACCTCGGCCGGATGCACAGCTTTTTTTAAGGCTTGCGGCGTTACGTGAGCCCCGGAAGGATGTTTCTCCAGTTCAAGAGAAGGTTCGATTTTGCTTTCGACAGTTGCCACGACAGTAGCGGGGCGGATGTCATCAGCTTCGGCTTTCCGGCTTTGCTCTTTGTCTTCATCAAGAAAAACGAATGTCCCGTCATTTGCCACTTCCACCGCGCGGTAATTACCCGCAGGGGTTATGACAATATAGACACCGCCAATTTGCAAGGCCGATTGTTTGTTGACACGAATGATATGAACGCCGAGCTGGCGCTCGACGAGCTTGATCAAAGTTTCGTCGCCCGACATCGGCAAAGTACGCAGACGCTGCCAGTGAAAAGGAAGAGAACCGCGTATTTTGTTACACGCGGTTTCCAGAGCGTCGATCAAAGGAGTCATTCGGTTCTTTCCAAAACGGGCATTAGGTTTTAAAGGCACTCTGCCTTGAATTCAACGTTGCAGTTACGGAATTGAAGGGTGAGAATCCTGCAGGTGATTATCGCCCTGTCTTCCTCTTGTAACTTCGATTGTATCGCCCGTATTGACATCATTTTCAAATGCACTCCAGGTTTCGTTACCATGACCGTCATCTGCGGTCTTATGCCAGCTCCAACCGCCGTCTTTATCAACCCCGTTAAAGATGTCGGCATTTGGGTCACCGCTATTGGGATCTCCATTCAAGAAGAACTTCGCATGATAATGACCATCACTATCGGCAGTGCCTGTTTTGAAATCCTTGAAGAAAGCGTCAAGGTCGACATTCAATGTATCTTTATATGAATCAATAAAGCTGAAACCTTGAACATTTTTAAAGCCGCCGCCAATGTTATAAATCTGGTCATGAATGCTACCGATAGTATCCTGCCTTTTTGTCATATAGTTGACACCGCCACCACCGTCAAAACCAATAAAAGCCGATTCAGAAAGTTGTTTATTGGTTGTGAAATGGATGAGATCATCACCGGGCGTACCGATAATGGAATTAACATTACTTATTTTATCCGCTTCGTTTCCGCCGCCACGAGTAATCAGACCATGTTGGTCATCGCTCATTAAGATATCCAGAAACTCTCTTTTGGTAAGCTTGCTATAGTCAAGGATAGCACCGTTGGCATATTGGCTCGCCACCCCGCCATGACTGATAAACCTGTCATTACCAGAAACACCGTCAAAAGAATGGCCACCAGCATTACTTCCCTCGAATGTATCGTCACCTTTTGTACCAAAAATGGTTCCGATACTTTTGAAGATATCCTTGCCTTGGGTACCTTGGGCAACATTCTGTGCATCAAAACCAGTGAAGCCCTTTACTGTTGTTCCCGAATAGGACGCATCTGTATCCATTTTTACGTAGACACCATGGATATACTCACCATGATCGTTTACATAGTCATAACGCAAGATATCGCTTGTCAGTAAAGTTCCGCCCTTCGGCCCTCGTACGGTACGAGTATCATTACCATCAAAATAACTAATGCCGTCCTTGCTCGAATTTTGAACAGAATAAAAAGTATCCCCTTTATAACCGCCCACAAACCTGCCGTCTGTCCCCCATCTGCCGGTGATGTCGTTTCTATAGAATAAAGCACCGTAGGCATTTTCAAAATCATGCAATGTATCCTGAGACTGGACATTATTTTCATCTTTCCACAAAGTTTTTGCATATCCGTGGTCAAGATCAATAATAACTTTATCTCTGGTAACAATAAGATTTGACGGATCTGCCCATGCCGCCATTTGTGCATAATCAGCTGCTGCATCGTCAGGCGTGCCATCCGGTTTCAGGAACAACCCATCAATACGTCCCCCAATGTCGGGAGCACCGACATAATATGTATCCGAACCACCGCCGCCGTAATATTCATCATTACCCTGGGTTGCCAGAAAATAATTGTCTTTGTCATTGCCGTAAATCAGATCCTTCAATTTACTGCCAATAACATTCTCAACATTGGTTACATGACCTTTATCGGCGCCATCAGCAAGTACTGCACCATTACTGTCATGACTGATAACAGAGCTATAGTCAGCGTAACCTTTTTCACTTGCACCAAGATTGATATAAACGCCGTCAGTGCGCGCATTCGGATCTACTTTATTAGTGACCGGATTACCGTTGGCATCTATGCTTTCCAGAACATCCTGAAACGAAATCCAGTCGTTTTCCTTGCCGCCATCGGTTCGTGTGCCACCATCATATACAAGATACCCCTTACCAACATAAAGAATATCCGTACCGGTTCCGCCATTGACAATAAATTTACCGGTAGAACCACCGAGGTAATATTTATCCATGCCACCTTTATTGGTGATTGTTGCATCGCCGGTCGAATATTGGAAATAATAGTTGCCATCGGAATTACCATCATCAGTGCCTAATCCCGAATCATCGCCAGCAAAAATACCATCCTGTATATTCACCTTTGCCGAAGAATATCTGAAATTGAATTCATCGGCTGCTTGAGCACTAAAACTGTCTGTTGTCGTAGGAACATTGACGGAACCGTCGTCGGTTTCTGTTTGGGTGTATTTGATGTGGCCGTTATCATCATACTGGATACGCCTTTGCGTCGTCTTGAGGTTGTTGCCACCGTCAATAATATTGACCACGCCTTTGCTGTGGTCAAATGTATAGACATCCGTGCTGTCGCCATCAATAATCTTGACAGTCGACGATGCCGTCACATTTTCACCGTCCTTATTAACAAATCCGGCATTCGTAAACGTGTATTTGCTTTGGCCTGTTGTATCCTTGATGATCGTTTCTTTGTTTGCCGAACCGGTAAAATCATAACTATCAGTTCCTGCTACTCCATTACTTGTAGTATTATCGCCATTATCGTTAATGGTTACTTTGTCGATTGTCGAATTCGTAAAGTTATAAGTATCGGAACCTCTCGCTTCGGTAATATCAACAGTTTTCAAATGACTATTGGAAAATAGGTACTTGTCATCAACAGAATAACTAGTAACGGTCCCGTTATCGACAATGGTCACTGCGCCCCGTTGACCATCTGCCTGACCGGCATCCGAATATTGGAACGAATAGGTGTCGGCCTCGCCGTTATCGGTGATATTGACCACAGTGTTTGTTATACGGTTTTCAAATGTTCCATCACCAAAGTTATATTTATCGCCGGAACCATTATCAAAACTGGTGTCAACAATTGTCACAATAGAATCGTGAACTTTGGTAAAGTTATATGAATCGTCATAACGCCCCGCGTCATAAATATAGACTTTCGAGTGGGCAGAAGTAAAATCATAAGAGTTCCGCCCTGCTCCAGCATTCGTTATACTAATATTGTAGTTGTCCCCACTAGCAAAATTGGTCGAATCCGTTCCACTAAAATAATAACTATTAAAACCAGAGTTGTCACGTATTGTAATTGTATTCGAATCGCTCGTTAGCGAATTCTGAAAAGAATAGCTGTCATCACCCGTCTGATCGGTAATATCGACTTTTGTTTTTACCTTTTGGAAGTAATATCTAGTGGCTCCGCTACCTTCCGTTATCGTCACACTACCGCCCTTGGCGTTATTGAAGTTGAAATTATCAGGGGTGTTATTATAATTTGAAGTGCTGCCACCGTCACTAATTGTGACTGTAGAATTATTGATATTGTTGAAATAATAATTATCATTCCAAGTAGAATTGTCGATAATCGTGATTGTTGAACTGTCTGTCCGGTTGAACAAATAATTGTCCCGTCCATCCTCATCCTGAATATTGACAGTGACATTCGAAATATGGTCGGTAGCCGTATCATTATTGGTAGCAAAATCGTAAGTATCGTCTACGGAAGTCCCTTGATATTCATGAATATCGACTTTCGCGTTCACCGCATTGTGGAACAGGTACGTATCTTGATAGTTGCCTCTGTCTTCGATTTTTACTGTCGAGACAACCGAACTGTTGGCATCGCCAAAATTGTTAAAATTATAGTTGTCCGAACCCCACTGATCAGAAATAGTAATATGAGCCGCACCGGAAGCAGCGGCAGCTGTCGCTTTCACATCATTGAAGTAATAGTTGTCATTTCCCGAATTACTGCCACCCTGATCGTTGATAGTAACAGTGTTAGTCTGATCAACCAATATACGGTTGAAGTAATAGTTATCATAACCACCACCATCGGTTATTGAAACCTTTGTATGGGAGTCATTGAAGAAGTAACTATCCCTATCATTGGAATAATTATTGTTGAATGCAGAATCCACAATTGTGACCGCGCCACCTTGCGTGCGTTCAAAATAATACTGGTCTTGACCGCTTTCGTCGGTGATATTGACAGTTGTATTGGTGATATGATCGGTCGGGTTACCCGTTGCATCATGGGTAGCAAAATCATAAGTATTGTTGAGATATTGTGCTGTGTTACGATTATCGAAGTAATCGTGAATGGTAATATCCGAGTCGGTTGCCTCATGGAACGTATAATTGTCGTTACCCGCTCCATGATCGTCAATCTTCACCTTACTGGTGATGTTATTGAAATGATAGTTGTCTAAGCCACCCGCGTCATAAATAACAACATTGGCATCCGCTCCCGAGACAAGCTCTGTTGCTTTGGTTCCGTTGAAATTATAATCGTCCGTATAATTGCTATCGCTGTTATCGGTAATTTTAATTGTATTATCAGCTGATGTTGTAGAATCGCTGAAATCATATTTATCAGCACCATCCTGATCGGTAATATCGACTTTCGTCGCGACTTTGGAAAAATGATACTCGTCAGCCGCCAGTGTTCTGTCGCTTGAACTTCCAGCACCGGTATCCTTGATGGTTACAGAACCGCCGGTCGTACGATCGAAATTGTAGGTATCATTGCCGTTTTCATCGGCGATAGCAACGGTCGTATCTTCAATATGATCAGTGGCGGATTCATTATTATCCTTTAGCGTTGCAAAGTCATAAATGTCGTTGCCACCGAGATAAATGCCATCGTTTTTATTGTTAATGGTAACATCGGATTTCTTGGCGTCGTGGAAAGTATAATAGTTGTCGCCCGAGCCAATGTCATCAATGTGGACTTTACTTTGAACCCTGTCAAAGTGATATTCGTCCTTGCCGCCATCATCCGTGATCGAAATATTCGCGGCATCGCCTTCTGCCATGCTAGCCGATGTTACATCATTGAAATTATAAATATCATTGGCGGTACCATAATCCTTGATCTTGATTGTGTTATCCGCACTCGTCTTTGCATGATCAAAGGAATATTTATCAGCACCATCCTTATCGGTAATATCGATTTTTGTGTCAGCGCCTGAAAAATGGTACTCATCCTGAGCTTGATCTTTTGCGCTGATCACGCCTTCGTCATCAATCGTAACAGAACCGCCTTTTGTGCGGTCAAATTGATATTTATCGCTGCCATTTTCATCAAGAATAGTAACAATGGAATTCTCGACATGATCTGTTGCTGTGCTATCAACTGAAGCCAAAGTAGCAAAATCATAGACATCGCTTCCGCTTAAACTGTCACCATCATTAAGATCATTGATCGTAACATGATTGTCTTTGATATTATGAAACTGATAATGATCATTACCGGCTGCGGAATCAATGATCTCTACGCGATTGATAGCCTTGTTGAAGTGGTAGAAATCACTCCCGCCTGAATCTGCAATCTTATTCACGCCTGTCGAGGATTCAAAATTATAGCTATCGTTCGAGTCTCCTTTACCACTATCGACAATAGTGTTATTGCCCGAAGAATTATCGAGATTATAGATGTCTTCTCCTGCACCGGCATATAACCGGTTATTACCGCTCGAGCCTGTAGTGACACCGGTGTTCGGATCGGTCATCTGCATATTGAAGATGTTATTGCCATCGCGCCCGTCAAAATAATAAGAGGTCGCTACATCACCGATCAAAAACTTGTCATCACCTTTGGTGCCGACAATCTCGGTAAAATTGTGCATTTCGGCAACATCATTATTGCCGTTATCGGTAACTTTGTTATTGGCAATATCGAATGTCAGACCAGGCAATACATTTGATCCCTGCTGTGCGGTAACAGGATAATCATCGCCATAGATCAGGCGGTTTGTGCCACCCTCGCCATCATATTTGATATGGTTATTGAACTGTGAAGCATAAATCGTGTCGTTTCCGCTGCCACCATAGATTTCGCGGGCATTCGGCGTTTGCGGCAAAACAATCGCGTGATTTCCATTGATAACAGTATCCGGATGATCACCCACATACTGGTTGGTAAATTCGGACTTTGCTCTGGTTTCCTTACCCTGGTCATCAACCCAGGTGATGTTGACGTTATTGCCGTTATAATCGACATTGCCCTTATAGCTGACGAATATTTCGTTATCTTTAAGTTCGATACCGTATTTGGCAACAAAATCCGCGTAATCAGGGCTTCCCTTCCAGATAATGGTCATACCATCCGGAATTTGGCTGACATCCTTGATATGCTTGCCGGCAACAGATTCCCCGCCGACCAGCTGGTCGAAAGACACAATACGTCCCAAACGACGATCCAGATTGTTCGGATTGTTTTCTGTATTGACCTGACCATATTTGAAAGCACCATTATCGGCATGGACAACAAATCCGTTTTCCTGACCGGCCTCATGGCGCAAATCAAGAATAGCAGGTTCGCCATATTGGACACCAAGATCAGGATTCGTACGTGCAGCAGGCGAACCGCCACCCAGATGCCAGACGGTCGATTGTGTTCCATCCTCATTCTGGACAGTCGTTCTGGTGCTGTTTACCTGATAAAGATTGGCCTTGTCGACAAAAGCCAATCCCGCATTACCGGTGTTATCGCCATCACCACCGGTATGATCATTGTTGTTATCGTTATTACCACCGTTGTGATCATTATTGTTATCGTTATTACCACCATTGTGATCATTATTGTTATCGTTATTATTTCCGCCATTCCCTTCGTTATGGTTATGGCTACCACCACCATTATCAGGATTTACCGGCGTGGACGGTTCAGATGGCGTGGACGGTTCCGAGGGAGTTGGCGGCAACATAGGATTGGGCATCGGTTCCGAAGGAGACTGATTGGACAACGGAGCCCCGCCGCCGGCCGAGGTCGACGGAACAAAGCTTACTGTGTCATCAAGTATCGAAGGCGGTGTGCCTAAAAAGTCGGCAACTGAAAGACGATCATCGCCTCTTCCGCCACTTTGTCCACCGACAACATCTTCATCGGCATTAAGATCGGTTGTTTCGCTTACCGGAGCATTCTGGACAACAGCAACGAGCGGATCAGCACTGGCATCGACCTTTGCGTTCTTTTCGCGAATTTCACTTAATTCCGGACCCGGTTCGATGAGATCGGCACGCTGGAACAATTCGTTCGATGAAACAACTGTGCCATCCATAAACCTCAGGTTGAACAAATTTTCGTGCATGGACGACATTTGCGCAGCCTGAACCAGCGTCAGTTCAGAGCCATCCTGCATACGAATGACAACATCACTTCCGCGAATAATGATTTCAACCTGGGAAATCGCTAGCGGTACATCGTTATCCGAATACGTATCAACAAGAACAGATACTCCGTCCTTCTGTGGAAAAGGTAGTTTCATCTCGATATAACCCCTATAGACTCCAAAGCCCCGAAATCAGTATAAACTCCACCCGACTAAAATATAGTTATAGCCTGCTTCTTTAACAAGCTCAATTGCGACACAGTGCCCCGTCTCATTCGCTGAAGACCACCGACATTCCATCGAGGAACGGTTTGAACAAATATTGAAGAAATGTCCTCTGCCCCGCCAATGCAAAAGTCTCCACAGTCATTCCGGGAAATATTTTCAATTTCTTGTGTTGGTCTGCATCCATTGTGACGGTAACTTCATAATAGCGCCCCCCTTTATCCTCTTCCCCGACAGCGTCGGCACTGATCACAGAAACTTTACCTTTCAGTGTCGGACTATTGTAGTTGGATATCGCCAGTACACGAACGCGCACATCCTGCCCCACCCACAAACGGTCGCGGTCTTGCGGGTTAACCTTCACATCCGCAACCAGTGGCACCTCGCTTGGCGCAATTTCGAACATTTTTTCACCGGCTCTAAGCACCGCCCCGACGTGGGGCATGACAACCTGTTGGATAACGCCATCCACCGGCGAGACAATTTCCGAATTCTTTGCCCGCTGGCGGCTTGCTTCCCACTGCGCTTTGGCAGTTTCGAGCTTTACCTGAACCTCGGCAAGCTGTTTATTGGCATCCTCGTTGAATTCGGTTTTATACATCGAAATTTTAAGCTTGGCCTCATCACGCGCTGCTGTCATTCCGGGAACCTTTGAACGAGCATCGGCAAGTGTGCTTAAAACCTTTTGATATTCAAGACGCCGCTGGACAAGTGTTGCTTCCGGTGCTGCGCCCCTTGCCACCAACGGTTCGAGCAGCTTGATGTGCTCGTTCGAAAGCTGCATTTCGGCGCCGAGATTTTCAATTGCTATTGCATTCGACGCGAGTTGGGCTTCTTTTTGCTCGTACTGGGTTTTGGCAATTGCAACCGATTCATCCAACGCACGCCGGCGCGCATTATATAAATCCGTTTCGTTTTGATAAATTTCGGCAAGTTTCGGGTTATTGGGCTTCGGCGGATTGAAATCGTTGCCGGTAAGTTCCGCACGCAACCGTTGTTCGCGCAATTCATAGGCACGAAGGGCAATAAAATTGCTTTCATTATCTTCGGCAACTGTCAGGTTTTCAACATTGGCAAGAACCTGCCCGGCTTTGACAGTTTCACCATTGGTTACGAGCAGTTGCTTCAACACTCCGCCTTCCGGATGTTGTATTTCAATATTGTGGCCTTCGACACGGATAATTCCGTGTCCGCGAACCAAAACATCGAAAGGCCAGAAAGCAGCCCATAAAAACGCAGCAAGCACACAAAGGGCAAGCAGCCATTTTCCCAACGAAATAGCCTTAAGCCCGTCGATGATTTTTCCCCACTTACTGCGTTTTACTGTTATTTGCATTGCTATCTTCAGTACGTAGTATGATATAGTCTTCGGTATTATCCGGCACAATCAGATTATCAAATCTGATGTTTTTAATAATGGCGCCTTCTTTCTGCAGAACCGCCATTGTCGCAACAGCGCGGTTGACCTGCATCAGCAAGGTGTCACCGGTTGAAACATTCACACTCCGCCCGACCGAATAAATCCTCAATTTTTCTGTTGTAAGCGCAGCCTTGTTTCTCAAGGCCCAGGCACGGACTTCATTTTGCTGGATAGATGTCAAATAGGTTCTATTCAGTTCGACATTGAGACGCAAGTCACCATCGCGCGGTTTCAAAGCCCCTGTATCAACCATGACAAGTGGTAGATTGGCAGCAACCTGTTCACTGCTACCCGTTGTATCGTCAATACCGCCATTCTTATTCGGCTTGTTTTCATTGGCCATCGAAAATTTCGACTTATCGTCGATAACTGTCGGCGCCTTCTTCGACTGCTGTTCACTTTCGGCGTTCTGGTTTCCTGCCTGATCTTCCGGGCCGGCAATTTTCGATGTTGCAACAATAACCTGAAACAACATAGCCAGCAAAAGAAAAACCATCAGAAGAACGGTCAGCATATCTGCGTAAGCAATCCAGATATTTTCACCACCACGTTTTTCTGCCATTATTAACGCTCCACCAGCTGAAGAGCCTGAAGTCCTTCACGAGGCTTCCCAGCCAGGTAATAAATACTGAACACTGCACGCATAAAACCATAACGGGCATCAATCGCATCTGTGCGCGAGGTAAAATACTCGGTTTCCGCAGTAATAAGATCAGACAATTTACGGTCGCCCAAACGGAATTCTTCCAGATAAAGGCCACGGGTCTTATCCGCTTCCTTGCTTGCCTCTTCACTGATTGTCCACTGCTGAGATGTGATATCGATATCACCGAGAAGCGCACGGACTTCATCATTCACCGTTGAACGCTCTTTACCCAATTGTGCTTCATTGACATTGACCTGCGCATAAGCTTCGCGAATCTTCGCCTTCTTGGAAAGATCAAAAATGTCGAACGTCAATTTGAGCTGGACACCGCCATCTGTATCAGACACATTGTAAAGATTATCAACGTTTTCCAAAGTACGCTTATAGTCAATCGTAAGATCAAGCCGCGGCTTCAGACTTGCTTTTGCACCAACCACGCTCTTACGGCTACCTTCAAGAGCTGCACCTCTGGCAAGAACCGCCGGGTTCTGATCGGCTGCATTGACTGCAACGCTATCAAGGTCTCCGATATGCGGTAATGCCATACGTTTGGCAGGCAAAACTTCAACGTCTATACCGACCAGAGCATTCAATTTCTGATGGGCACGTGATAATTTGAGTTCGATATCCTTGCGCCGGTTGATCGCATTGCTCAAGGCCAGACGCCCGCGAACGGCATCCGACTGCGGTGAAATACCACCGGTCACACTTTCACCGATGGTTTTGTTCAAAGCGGTAATTTTGTCGACATAGCCGATAGCCGATTGTAACTGCTCGGTATAAGCCTGAACCGCCATATAGGCGTTGGCCGTATCGAACAGAACAGTCAAATCCTGAGCATGTTTGGCATGTCCACTGGCCCGCAAGTTGTAACTTGCTGCTTCCTTGTCGGCATCCCGTCGGCCGAAATCATAAATACTATAACGAACATCGAGGCCGGCAAAAGCGGTATCGTCGAAATCACGGTCACGGCTTGTGATACCACCGTCATAGCGAAGGTTCGGAGCCGTTATTTCCGCACCGACCGTGGGATAATATTTGGCTTTTGCCTGATCAAGACGACTCTCGGCAATATCAAGCTGGCTCTTTGCAACTTTAATCGTCCACGAATAATCGGCAGCTTTCTTCAACGCTTCGTCAAGCGTCAATCTCTGTTTTTCGCGCTTTAGAGCTTCCTTGGCTCTTGCCGTTGCCGGATTGTTAGTATTCGCAACTCTGGGATCCTTGCTGATCGCAGGCTGATGATTTTCGTTAACAGCCTGAGTTGTCATTGTATCAACATCTGCACGAGCAGCAGGGTTTCTATTCGACGCACATCCTGTCGAAACAATACTGCAGCTCACCAATAGGATCGACACCACACGTTTGATATTTTCTGAGCAATTCATCATGAATTAGCCTTTCGTGGGTGGAACGTCGCTAACCTTTTGGACAGCACGTATTGCTGACACAATCGAAACGCGGGCTTCGGTCAAATCCCGCATCCCTTCCATAATTGCTTTTTGCTGAACCTGCATAACCTGATTTGCGTTTTGTAATGCTTCCGCCTGATTGACACTGTAGCCCAGCAATTGATTGGTTGATTGTTGAATGGAACCGGCACTTGCCTGAAGTTCTTTAAGATTACCGGAAATCGCCTCTAACGCACCGGTATTCGCCTGAACTCCCTTGAGGTCATTGGAAATTGCCTCTAACGCACTGGTATTGGCATGAACCCCTTTAAGTTCATCCGAGATTGCTTCAAGAGCACCGGTATTGTCCTGAATTCCTTTAAGCTTGTTCGAAATTGTATCAAGACTACCCATAAATTCTATGCGCATCTGGTTCAAACCGGCAATAGCCTGACCGATTGTCTGGCTGTTGCTTTCCTGTGCTTCGATGCTGCGAGCGATATAAGCGCTATTCGATTTTACAATATCACCAAGCCCTGCCAATACAACCGAACTATTCTGAAGAATCTCGACAATTTGCCTCGTTGCCTCTCCATTGGCCGTAACTGTGTTCAGGATAGTTTCAATCGACTGTTTATTATTTTCTGATTGTTCGGAAATAACAGTCAACATTTTATCCATCGTTTCCTGTTGTATCGCCTGTCCTTGAACAAAATTGCCAGAGATATCCAGAAATTTGCCGGTGTCTTCATGCGAAAACTCGACATGGCGGGATAAAACTGCTGCCAGACGGTTAATCGCGCGTGTCGTTGCGTCGATCGTGCCGGTCTCGCCCGCCACTTTCGATGCTTCTTCACCACTTGCAACGAAAGACCATTTTTCAATGTCATAGACCCAGCCTTCTGTCGCACGCCCCATAAAGTGCGCAACGAGACCGGTACAAATGGACGAGCCCAAACCGAACATGGAAGATGAGAACGCCGTCGCCATACCACCAAGAGGGGCGGCCAACGAATTGATAAGGGATTTCGCCTGGATTTCATCGGCAGAGGAAAGAACGTCAATCGAACCGCGAATACCTTCCATGGTAAACGTCAAACCGAAGAAGGTGCCGAGCAAGCCCATAGAGATAACCGCACCAGCTGCATAAAACAGAAAGTCGACACGCCAATCGAGTGCCTTTGCCACCAGCGCAACTGCCGAGTTTCTTTCATCTTCGTTAAAACTGATAAGATCGTGAAGACGACCGCGAAGCAACCGCATGCCACCTTTAAGCTTCGGTTCTTCGTCGCGCGGAAAATGACGCTTGAACTGTTCCCATTGTGTAATGCCGCGTCCGACAAAAAAGTTCGCGTAGAGAGCATAGAGCAAAACGATTACATCAAAACAGGCAATAATCGAGTTGAAAACAATATTGTGCGCTACAAAATCGCCATGAAAAACCAGGGTGTAGAACAAGGCAAACAGCGACAGCACTGTTAACAGCAATGACAAATAGAGCACAGAACGTGTAGATCTCATACGACCCCCTTATGTATAAAAAAAAGCATGGCCCAACTTCTGCCTTATCTTCACTGCGGCAACTTGCCGACAATCCCTTTTGCCCGAAACCGGCCTAGACAGTTAATTTTTACTGCCCCGACGCACCCGCCAGTTAAGAATCAGTATAGTCTTTTAACGGTTTGGCAAATCTTTTCAAGGTATGGTTAATTTTTGGTTAACGAACTTTATGAAATCACCATGGCGTAAGTGCATCACATTGATTCCAAATCAAATATATCCCGAAACCGAAATATCCATAGACAACCCCGGTTACCACGGCGATTAACACTGTTTAACAAATAGATAATAAACCCTTGGTTGGCAATTCGTCATCTAATCATTTGCGATAGAGAGTTCATTTTTAAAAAAATTTTTTTTGATATCCGTAAGACTATTTTATAATCGTAATTTACGAAAAGAAAAACGTTATAATTTTCATCTCATGTGTCATATTTTTTAATGAAAAAATTATATATTTTATAATTTTCAAATTCAAAATTTTTTAAAATAAATATATTTAATTGAATTTAAAATTATTATTTTTATTTTAATTATATCTACTGTAATTTATTTTTTTAAAATATGCATGATAAAAAATTATAATTCGATTGAATTATTTTATTCAAATTTAAATCAAATAAAAATTTGTGGATAACGTTGAAGCCTTTTCCCTGCCGAACGAGTTTATATAAGCACCTCAATAACTCTTCAAAAATCGGTAAATCCTACTTATGATTGCCCATTTCAATTTCAATTGACTGTATTTCCGCGCACTCCGCACCAATCTCGGCTATTGAACTATTCCGCTATGGGCGATCATTTCTGCATTCGCCGGCAAAATCGATAAAACATGGTCGTTTGATAATTCGGTAAACTCTGCTCGTCAAAAAATATAAGCCGACTTATTTTCGTGACATTTTGTCGCATTAAACGCTTCAATAAAACAGAACTTTACAATTCTGCGTTTTTTTAAAGTCTCCCGCCTCAAAAAGGGCTTAATGCGTTGTCGGATCATTAAACTTATCAAAGAGTTGATTTTCAGCTGCGCCTTTGTTCAACATAAACAAAGCAGTTTTCCCATCGGTAAAAACGGTCTGGAAACCGATAACAGCTGAGCGAGTTAGAAAATTTCTGTTGTTTTCTTTGTTGTCTTTATCATCACGCAATGAAGCCACAAAATTATTTTCATAAAGGTCTGCGACAATTGTCGAAGCCTGCTTGTTCAAGACATTGATTTTGTCGCCGTAATAAACTCCCTTAACATCAACAACGACTCCACTATCGAAGCCGTCTGCTTGCGAAAACGAAAGGTCGATCAAATGAGTTGCACCGAGATTGTCGCGATAATTTTTGCGGATGCTCATGCGCGCACCGAGTTTACCATCATCGGTTTTAAAATTGGCAACCAAGGCTGTTTCATCCAAAGGGTTTTCAGGTGAATGCGGTGGCTTTAGCGACCATGTAACAGTCGATTGCAATTTCACTTGTTTGCCTTTTTTATCATTGATAAGCAAGAGACTGGCCTCCGGTTTTTCAACACCCGCACCTTGTTTGTCTTGGGACAAATTTTCCGTATCATTCTTGATGTTATCTGTGGGTTCATTATCACTATTTTTGTTTGGCATCTCCTCTACAACTGGCCGCGTCACTGATATCGGAATGGATGCAAGTTTTTCAGGCTGTTTTTTATCAATCACCGATGACGCGTCATTCGAACTTTTTATATCATCAGATTCTGTCGGCTTGACTTCGTCTTTCTCACCGGATTTTAGAGGTTCATCAGCTTTTTCCTCTGTGATTTTTTTACCAAAATTGTTTTGGTCGTTTTTTTGATTCTTCGAAGCAATGTAATTTTCGCGTAGCAATTTTTCCGCATTGTCATTTGACCCCTTGTCATTGATGGCAGCGGTTTGTGCCGGATCCGGATTATTGCGTACATCCTGATCTCGCATTGTAATATTTTGGGGATGTTGTTCGGTAAGTGGTATTGACGGACCTGAACGACTGAGGAAATAAGCACCAAAAGCGAGCACAAAAACAAAAAATGCACCAGCTGCAACCGAACGACCAGTCAATATTTTTGCAAAGTTACTTGACCGTTGCCCACGCGATAGCGAACGATTAACGGTTTTTCCTCTGTCTTTTTGATCGAAAGAACTTACAGTCGGGAAGAGATCCTGTTCCAGCCGATCGTTACGTGCGTTATCAAGACGGTCGAAAAACTCAGTTCTCTTCTGGTCGAATTTTTCGGCGATGTCGAGCGTACTCTCTTTTTCTTCCTTTTCTCCTGATACACCAGCAGGAATTTCTTCCTCCACCTTTCTGTCTTTTCCCGGAATCTCGTGGCCAGAAAAAGCCAGAACCTTGCTTTCTTCATCAATTGAAGTCGTGCCGTCATTGTTGGAAATAATTGTGCGTTTTTCCGAAATAACTTCAGTTTTTCCATATGTACTAGCCTGTCCCCTTGGAAAAGATGGACCGCCATCTGGTTTTGCCCGTTCTTCGCCGGAATTATTTTTAACTGGAACAGGGGATTCAACTAAAAAAGCCTTCTCCGACAAACGATTTAACTGCGCCTGTGGTTTTGTATCCGCATTATTTTGTTCAATCGATTTTCCATTCGCATCGTTAGAAAATCGTTTTGATAAACCACCCAAGCGATTATCGTCATCGGAGCAGTTTTTGGTGGGTGAAACGCTACGATCATTTTGAGCAGGATTTCGACCGACTTTCAAAAAGCTGTCGGCAGTTTTATCTTGCTTGGAGTTCAGTTTCTCTACATCTGTTTGGTTGCTTGAATTATCGTGCACGATTCCTTGCGAAATAGGCGCCGAAATTTTGGCAGCAGAGGTTTCCGCAGACATAACACGGTTTACAACACCTTTGTCCGCATTATACGCCGACATATTAACGGGATTTGCTTTGGTTGCAATTTCTGGTGTTTGCAATTCATTTGTACCCGCTTGCCCATTCGCTTTGCGAGAGAAAATCTCAGCTTTATCAGCGTCCTTGGAAATCGGCGTTGTTGACGCCATAACGACTGTTTCTGTTTTAAAGCCTGGTATTTGATGATTATTACCGCTATCGGCTTTATTGTTGGCAGTCTCTCTATTGAACGTGCCAAAGGGCTGCCTTTCCATGCTAGCCGTCTGTCCACCAATCGTACCAAAAGCGTCCTTGCCAAAAAATCCTCCTGCTGACGCTGGATAGGATGGCGTATCAATATAGAGGGGATAATCATCAACAGCCGAGCGACGGGGAAAACCACGCCTGGATTTGGAAAAGCCAAAGACGCTAGTCGCTTCTTTCGGAGTTCCTGACTTTGCGTCCATGTTTTTCCTATCAATGTCTTTCCCGTCAATATCTTTCCCACCAGCGCCGACCTCACCAATGTCTTCTATGTGTTGAGCATTAATGCTTGTCGCGGCAAAGCTATCTTGCTTTAAAGACGATGTTTCTGATTGACCGGCATTGACTGACTTCGTTTCCAATCTATTTTCAGGCATTTCAGTAAAAGCCGGTTCCGGTTTCTTCGCGTAATCGTTTTCAACTCTTGTCTCATTTTTTAAAGTGTTCGAAAAAGCGCTTTGTCCTACCATCGGGTCAATGCGACCTATCGGTTCTTGCGCTACTTCCTCAGCCCGTCTGTTTTCCAAACGAGTTTCACTTGCTGTTCTATCGTTCAGATCTAAATTGTCGCGCGGTTGGCTTTGTGAACTGTCATCGGCTTTTTCACGTAGATTGATACTATGCGGCTCGGCCTCGATCACGTGCTCCGGCTGTGCATCACTTTTAACAAAATGACTGTCGTCGTTTGCCGACTTTTTGTCTTCTACAACGGGGCGAGGTTGAAATATCTTCTCCTCTCCTTTGCCGTTTTGATCCTCACGTTCTTTTTCAAGAGTTTCATCAGCAATATTTTTTGAAAGTTCATTGAATTCCTCTTCAAGGCCTTCAATCAGCGGTTCGATATGTCCGTCATCCAAATCAGAACCGGATGGCTCAAACTTATCACCACGCTCTCCATTGAAACCTGTTAATTCAGAGTTCTGATTATCATTTCGCTGCTGATCGGCAATGTTGAGGTCAACGGGGTAAGCCTCATCGGGCAAGACTTGCGAACTTTTCTCTTTTCCTGAATGTAAAGTAAAAACTTGATGTTCCCTATCAGGCTGAAGTGCCTGTTTGTCTTCGTCGATTTTTTCAATCTTCATCAATTGCGCTGGTTCGCCGGATAAAGGGCGCAATTTCATCGGGTCGACGACAACATCACGACGCGTACCAAAATAATCCGGAAGATAAGCATTGTAAGCAAAATGGCAGGTCGCATTGTCTTCCCTGAGTTCGAAAAATTCAGGTTCCAGAACGTAAAAAGCCTCGACTTCACAGATTGCTGCTTCAAGCTGGAGCATATAGGAACGTCGCACAAGTTCCGGAGCGTCCATTTCGGAGAGTTTGGATTTGATTGCAGAACGTGCCTTTTCATAGATGTGCTGGCGCACTTCCGATGTCGGCTTCATTTTCTGCTTTTCTATCGACTTCTTGAGCAGTTCGGCAATATTAACCATTGTATAGTCTCAAGTCCTCTAAACTCGGTCCGATCCAATTTTATCTATTTCTATAAATATTGTTTATTGATAAATATTTTATTATTATTTCAATAATTATTTAATTTTATTATATTTTTCACTTTGAAAACTATTTCTTCAAAACAATTGTTTCTAATACAAAAAAGTAGATGGCCCACTCTTCTATTGTTGGGGACTAAAGAGCGGGCCCGAGATAAAACGGGTGAAAGAAGGGTTAGTCTATCACCGTTGATTTATCCCGTTTTCTAACGTTCGCGTAGCGCCTCCTTCGCCCGATTGAGCGGTTTGATAAGATAATCAAGTACAGTTTTTTCACCGGTGCTAATTTCGGCGGTTGCCACCATTCCTGGAATAATCTGGTGCTTTTTACCGTCTTTGGTTTCAAGATAGCTATGGTCTGTCAGGATATAGGCGCGATAATAATAGACACGTTTGTCGACATCGTCTTCAATCGAATCCGGCGAAACCATTTGCACATGCCCTGGCAAAGAACCGTAAATTGCTGAATCATAAGCGGTGATTTTCACATTCGCGTTCTGGTCTTTATGGATAAAGGCAATGTCACGCGGATTTAATTTGGCTTCAATAAGAAGTTGATCACCCAACGGTACAATTTCCATGAGCGTGCCACCCGGTGCAACAACACCGCCAATAGTGGTGACACGGATATCTTTGACAATACCGTTTGTAGGGGCACGAATAACTGTACGGGTCAACTGATCAGCCAATCCTTCCCGTGCTTTTAACAGCGGTTCAAGGTCAGCCATGGTTTTGGTAAAATCACCACGCAAAGCGACATAATATTCGTTTTTTGTAGCGGCAAGACGCGAAGAAAGTTCGGCAGCATTCTGCTGAAGTTTCAAGACTTCGACTTCGCTTGCTGCTCCAGTCTTAAGCAGCGGTTTGGCAATTTCCACTTCGTTTTGAGCAAGTTTCAACTGCTCTGTGAGGTTGAGAACATTTTCTTTGAAAGCTTGTCTATTGGTATAAAAAAGCTCGGTCTCGCGATCAATGACTTCCTTCTGGTCGCGTATATCCTGCGGATATTTGATTTTTTCCTGATTGTTCATTTCAGCGTCAAGACGTGCTGCACGCGCTTTAAGAGCAACAATTTTGGCAAGTGTCTCATCAACATTGGACTTGGCTTTTGCCGGGTCAAGAGAAGCAAGAATTTGCCCCTCTTTGACTTCGTCGCCTTCTCTCACCATCAGTTCGGCAAGAATTCCACCTTCGAGGTTCTGGATAATCTGGCCTTTTGAAGCAGGCATCACTTTGCCTTCACCAATAGCCACTTCGTTCAAAACCGCGAAATAGGACCAGACAATAAAAATGCAGATCATCGCAATGATGATCCACAAAATGACACGTGCACGCTGGTTGACGCCGTGAATTTTTACAAGTGAATCGACATTCATTGTCATACCCCCTGTTTCGACCGCGAGGATCTTTCAGGCGTTACGGTGTTGACCGGATGGATACCTAAAATCTCGTCTTTCGGTCCATCGCGCACAATCCGCCCATTGTCGACAACGATGATACGGTCAACGAGCTGCAAGACCGGATAACGATGGGTGGCAACAATAAATGTTCTATCACCGAGCCATGATTGCATCCTATCAAGTACCGCCACCTCGGTTGCTTCATCAAGAGATGCCGTCGGCTCATCAAGCAGAACAATGTGGGGGGAGCGTAAGAAAAGGCGCGCCAACATTAATGTTTGTTTTTGCCCGCCCGAAAGGCCAACACCGCTTTCACGAAGTTTCAGGTCAAGCCCATGTGGCTGATTGAGAAGGAGATGATCGGCCGAGGATAACCGCATTGCTTCCAGAAGTTGCTCATCGGTTGCCAAAGGATTGGCAGCTAGAAGATTATCACGCAATGTGCCGTAAAACAAACTTGATTCCTGGAACATTGCCCCGACATCACGACGAATATCTGCAATATCAATCATGCTGATCGGCGTGCCATCAAGCAAAACGCGCCCCTGAACCGGAGCCGAAAGGCCGGCAAACAAACGAAGCAAGGTCGATTTACCGGCACCGACACGGCCGAGGATCGCAATTTTTTCACCGGCACGGACATTAAGTTTAGGGATAATCAAAGCCGGTTTTTCTTGCGGGCCATAAAGATAAACGAGGTCTTGCATCTGGTACTGACCTTGCAAAACCGGCTTATGATAATAATCCTTATCGGTATCATGATCGACAGGCAAAGTCAGCAGTCCGTCAAGCCCTCTTTTCCCCACCCGTGCATTTTGTAATTTGCTTAAAATAGCCGGAATTTGCGCAAGCGGTGCAATAGTGCGGCTTGTAAGAATTGAACAAGCAAGAACAGCACCAAATGAAAGCTTAGCATCAAGGATGCCATAAACGCCAGCGATGACCACGCCGACATAGGCAATCTGCTGCATCGTTTGAGAAAAATTCATCAGCATTGAAGCAATTTCACGCTGCTTCAAACTGATCTTGCTGCTGACCTTGTTGACTTCATCCCACATACGGCGAAATCGGGGTTCGGCCTGCAACAATTTTATGTCTTCCGCCCGATAGATCGACTCCATCAAAATAGCATTGCGCATGGCTGACTCTTCAAGCCCCTCATTGGAAAGCTTGGCCAAGGGATATTGCGCAATAATACCGGGAAGAACAATGAAAGGAATGGCTGCAATAGGAACCAAAACAACTGGTCCACCGATAAGCCAGATGATAAACAGAAAAGAGACAACAAATGGCAAGTCGATCAAAACACCGAGTGTACTTGACGTCAACAATTCGCGCATCTGGTCAAGATCACGCAATTGCGAAATCAATGTTCCCGGTGACCTGGGCCTCGCATCATTGCGGATATTCAACACGCGGGCAAAAAACATGGCTGACAATTTGAGATCGGCCTGTTTACCAAAATGGTCAGTGACCGCAACGCGTGTGGTTTTCAACACAAATTCGAGAAGAAGAGCGAGTGCAACGCCGGAAGCGAGAACCCATAACGTATTCGTCGAACGTCCTGGCACCACCCGATCCCACACTTGCATAGCAAAAAGCGATGTGCCGATTGCCAGCATATTGCCTACAAGCGATCCCAATCCCAATTGCAGAAATATTGGCCAATTGGTGACAAAAAGCCCTTTGAACCACGATTTCGGCTTTTTTTGCAAATATTCGTCAAGCCGGTCATCGTGAACCGCAAGATGACGCTCAAGAAGAAGCAATTTGATTTTATCGGTTTTGACAATATCGGCAAACGGAATCCGCTTTTCAAAAGCGGTTTTGTTCGCCACAAAATGCACAATGGCTATGTTTTTGTCACGACCGGTCAAAAGCCCTAGCGTGCCATCAACCTGTATAACGGCGGGTAACATCACTGACGATATTTCGCTGGCGCTCACTTTGACAAAAGTTGCCGCAAGTCCGGATGCCAGTGCAACATCTATGATTGATTGCTCGGTGGCTTCTCTTCCACTCCATTTGGCAGCATTTCTCACGAGTTCGTCGGATATCGGAATATCAAGCTGGCGGGCTGCCAATAATAAAATATCCACCCATTTGGAAATCAATGAAGAAGCATCAATCTGTTCAAGCTGAACAGAAGCTTGTTCTGACACTTCGGGGCCTTTTTCCGGCTCACGCGGTGCTTTATTTTCGGGGGAGCGTCCAGTTTGCTTTATTGGCTTCTGTTCTGCCTCGGGCGAATTTTTTCCGGGCGCAGAAGCTCCTTCCGTCCGTTGGTTTTGCACCTGTGGCTCGGCATTTGTCTTCTTTGTTTTCTTCCTCAACGGGAAAGATAACCGATTGGAAATGGTTTGCGAACTAGACATTTTGGAACTTTCAATTGCGCTCACGCAAACGGGTGACCAATTGCCCCACCGCGTAATAGGCTTTTACTTTTGCATAAAGGCGATCGGATATTGCTGTGATCTGATCGCTTTCGGCCGAGAATGTATCCCGCTCGGCATTGATGACGTCAGTGAGCGGACGTTTGTTTAAAGTATATTGTTGCCAATATAGGTCACGCGACGATAACGACAAATCCATCAACTGTTTGGCATTATCCATACGGGCACTCGCGCCCTTTTCTTCTGTTTCGGCAGAACCTCTTGTGGTGCGCGAGACAAGTTGTTCATTGTCGCGCGCCTGCCTTGCGGCACGTAATTCTGCTTCGGCAGCCTCGATCTGGTATTTTTCGCGTTTCCCTGTCGAAAATTGTCCGCTCAATTGCAAACCGACAAATGTGCTGTCATTGGTTGCATTGCGCTGGCCGGTTGCTCCGGACTGACTAACGCCAAGACTGACAGAGGGGAAACGATCTGCTTTTGCAAGCCGCACCCTTTGTTGAGACGCTTTGACTTCGGCTTCTGCCGCAAGCACCGCCGGCGTTTTGTCAACATCGCCCTTCCCCTTGCTCAAACTATCCATAAAGCGCGTCGTCTCTGCAAGTGTTGCCACTTTTGTTGGACGAAAACCGCTAATTTGGGCAAATTTTCCTGCAGCTACATCAAAGCGTGTTGTTGCCTGCAATAAATCGGACTTTGCCCGTTGCATTGCCACTTCAGCCTGATTGAGATCGGAAGCGTCGGAAAGACCGGCTTTGACGCGCTGGGAAATTTTATCATGTGTGTCGCGCAACAAATTGGTTTCACGCTGGGCAGCACTGATGAGATCCTGAGCAGCCGAAAGTTCGATAAAAGTGTTGGCCATGTTCTGCGCAACATCTTCCATCGTACCGGCAAGCTGATGGAGCTGTTTTTCGTTGGTTGCCTGCGCTGCACCGATGCGGCTTGAGGTGCGACCAAAGTCATAAATAAGTTGCGAGGCTCCGACTGTGCCGCGCACATTTCCTGGGTCATTTTTGTTGTTGGAAGAGCTGTAATAGCGGTTATAACCGGGATTAACGCTATATTGAAGCGTCGGATACCAAGCCGATTTTTCGATAGCAATTTGTGCTTTGCCTTGGGCTACAACCGCATTGGCGCGCCCGATATCGGGGTGGCGGGCAAGCGCAACCCCGACTGCATCCTTAATACCGATGCCAGTCAAACCGATCGTTTTAATCGGACCATCTTTACCGCTTGCGCTTTGTAATTTTGCGATTGCATCATTGTCGGCATTTCCGGAAGATTTAGCGGCATCACCAGTTACCGTTTGTTGATTCAAACCTTCGCCATTTTCGCCTTTTGCAACGCTATTATTATGCTCGTCCGCAGCAGAAGCCATGGCGTCGGCCAACAGTCCAGGTTGACCGCTCTGGGCTCGTGGCTGGGCAGGATGATGGCGCACCACACGGGGGCTTTGCGATGTTGTTGTGGTACAACCGGCAAAACCCAAGCTGAATGCAATGATACCTGTTCCGAGCACAAACAGTTTTTGTAAAAGGCTTAAGTTAACGGTGTGTGGCACGTAAGCTCCCTTCCGCCTCTTGGAAATTGTCGGAATTGCCTGAAGCCTGCCGATTATTTTCCTGATCATAATAAGATGCACCAGCGGCAGGAAAATTCTGATAGGATGAGAAGCCCTGCCCGCCCCGTTGTTCTCTTGGCAGTGCTTCTCCCCATTGTGGTTGTGTCACTGATGCACGCATACGCATCAATTCTGCACCATATTGTTCCATTCTCTGGCGTATTTGCGGTGGCAGATAATTGAGTTCGCTCATGGCTGCCTCGGCACTGATAATGCCCAGAGGGGCTGCAACAAACATCCAGTTCATCAAATGATAAAGCGGGCGCCAGCCAGTACCATAACCGTCAATATCAATAATGCGTGGCAACCGTTCATAAAAACAGGCCTTCATGGCTTCCAAATTTGCCGATCGCTTTGCCTGACTGGCATCACGCCAGAAGCTACTGTCACGCCGACCACCGTCATAATGCATCCGCACAAAATCCGCTATCTCACTGAAACTTCTATCATTTGCATGGTTGAAAGCCTCAATCGTGTGGTCGCCGATAATCCCATGGCAATCGAGAAAAGTCCGCTCCAGTTCACCAAGTTGTTGAAGCAAATGTCCAAGAGACGTCGTCTCGATCGGGCTCACAAAACCGGATGCGACACCCAATGCAACAACATTATTTGTCCAGATTTTTCTGAAGTTTCCCGCTTCGAAAGTTGACACTTCACCCGGTGTAATTGCAAAGCCGAGATAGGATTGCAGCTCTTCTTTGGCTCGCGTCTCGGTTGTATATTTATCCGAAAAGACATATTGCGCCGAAACGTGATCAAGAAGCGGAACTTGCCATAAATAGCCTGCGCCAAGTGCAGCGGCTTCGCTCACAAAAGATGGATTTTTTCCTCCATTTGGCATTGAAAATGACAAAGTTTTGTTTTCAAGCAAGCTTGATGAAAAAGACTGCCATTCGGTTTTATATTTTTTGCCTGCGCTAATGCGCTCGAAACCGGAAGCATCAACAACAAAGTCCACTGCAACTTCATCACCGCTACCAAGCTTCAAAGCAGTCACATCGCCATTTGATGCAATAATGAGATCGGTTACCTTTTGTTCGCGGCTGGAAATTTGCTGTGAAACACCAACATCTTTCAAAAGCGTTACGAGTTTGCCAACAGAAAAATGAAATGTCGGTTGAATGCCGCTGCGGCGCAAATTGAAAACCGCATTCGCCTCAACTTGCGATGATCCTGCTTCAATCAGCGAAAAACCGGGGAAGAGAGTATGAAGCGGCGTTCTCGTTGCAATACGCGTGGCAAGATAAGGCCAGACTCCGCGATAGGAAAAATCGATTTCTTCAACATGATCATTGGGTGCAGGAAAAAGCTGGTAATAGATATCGTTCTGCCCACCTTCACGCCAACCACGATAGGCGTTCCCCATTTTGAATGTCGCGTCTGTTTTATGCACAAACTCGTCAATATCAATAGAAGCGCGTTGTAGATTGACGACGAAATTGCCAAGCCCACCTTCGCCGCCCGAATAATGCGGTCGCTTCGGATCTTCAAAAACCACAATTTCCACATTCGGGCTGAATACCCGACGCAGCATCAGTGCCGCAAACCAGCCGGCCAACCCGCCACCGACGACTGCTATTTTCTTTGCACGCCTAAGATCAAGCAATTTTTATCTCCACCTGCGATTTTAAAACTGCGATGGACAGGAACCCTACCTGCCCAAAGATAAAATTCTATGGCGGGAATTTCTCCCGCCATAGAGAAAATCATCCGATGATGATCTGATGGTTTGCCAACAATGTTTCCAAATCGGTTTGGACATTGTTCAAAGTCAGAAGGTCGGTCGACTGGAAGGCATTCCCCTTGCCATCACGGTCAATACTCAAAATCGTATTGCCGTTTTCAACGCGGGTTGAAAGGAAGTCCTTGATATTATCACCCCAGTCGATCTGGGCTTTGCCTTTGTCATCATAATGGGCAGCACCATCGGCATCGGCACGATAGCCTTGCAACAGATCCTTGACATCAATGCGGTCGGCATCGGCATCAATCTTGGTTTTGTCGGCATCAATATAGGTGCCAACTTTGAAGCCATAGACTGTGTCATGACCGTTACCACCGGTTGCATCATCCTGCTGGATCAGGCGATAAAGCAGAAGATCATGACCACCGGATTCAAGGTGATAGGTGTCGTCACCACCACGACCATCAAAGAAATTGTCGCCTTTACTACCTGTGAAGGTATCGTTGAATTTGCTTCCGTAAATACCTTCAATGTCAATAAACTTGGCGTTGTTGAAACCCGTCGATTGATAGCCGCTATTACTCAAATCGACAGTGACACCGGTGGTTGATTTGCCAAAGTCGACAATGTCTTCACCACCACTTGCCTGCCAGTATTTTTCACCGGCATCATTCCTCCAACCGCCACCACCCGAATAGCTCTGGCTACCGGCTTCAGCTGTAAAGAGGTCATTATAACCGGTGCCAACCAGCCCCGGACGATAACCTTGAGATGTTTTATCCTCGGCATTGCCAACGCCGGTTGTGACTGTTTCACCATCTTTATTGGCATTTAGGATATAGGCATGGTCTGCTTCTACAGCTTTAAGACCTGTCCAAGAGGTGTTGACATTTTCAATGTCGTTATCTTTACCATTGCCATTCCGGTCTGTCGTATGAGTATGGGCAATACCGCCAATATCATTCGACTGACCGTTGGTATTGCGCAAGACAACAACCGAATAGGTTTCATTTTCTTTCAAGCCATAGAAATGGACAAGGCCGGTATTATCGGAAACACCCATGCCACCTTGCGCATTGATAACCTGCACGGCAACCAGATTACCGGCAGAGTCAAAAAGCTGGACGGTATTGTTATAGAATACATTGGCACCATCCTTGTCGGTAATGCGAAGATGCAACGACGTTCCATAACCGACCTTGTTTTTGTTCGACAAAATGAGCGATGAATGCAAGTTGTCACGCTGCATGGTAACATCAAGCGCACCATCCCAGTCATAGTCGACAAGGCCAATACCATAAATATAGTTCTTACCACTGCCATCAATTGTCTTCGGGTCAACATCACCATTGGCACTAGCAAGACGGCCACCTTTGTCACCAAAGATATCCCAATTGTCCCATTTAACCGAGCCGTCAATAGCGTTATTGCCACCATTATGCCAAAGCTTCATATTGGCAGCACTAACACCATAGCCCGGAACCTCCAGGATATCCATTTTGCCATCATGATCCCAGTCGATAGCAACCGACCAGCGACCATCAACATTGTCATTCAATCGCACAGGATCATTTAACTGTCCGCTACCATCTCCCTTATTATAAAGAATCTGGCTGTCTTTATTACCGTTCCAACCTCTATGATTTTTGGCCATGAACAAATCCATATAGCCATCGCCATTATAATCGGCCCATGTCATGGAAACAGTGTTTTTGTAGGAATCATTGTCAATGCTATTATCCCTTATATCGCCCCTACTTGGCGAAACATCCGCAATGCTTTGTCCAAGCGACCAATTGCCGCCATAAACGCCATTCGGCGCTGTTTCGCCGCTATTTATTAGAGTAAGCAGTTGATAAAAGCCCGATTTATCTCCTCTCACTTTGCCATTCCCGGCAAAATCGATGGTACCATTGTTGTCAAGGTCAATTGCCGAGACATGGTGATCGGTATAGAAACTGGCTGTAAAAGATGATTGTCGGAGACCAAAACCGTCTCCCAATCCATAAAACTGGCCACCCCCCAAATTCGAAGATGTTTCACCTCTGTTCAAGAAAATGGAACCGGAGTCATTTCCAGAATCGCCCTGAATGACATCAAGATAGCCGTCACCATTCATGTCAAAGGTAGCAATGCCGCCGAGGTGATTTAAGATGCTAAGCCCATTGACCATGTCGCTATAATTGATGTCGACATAATTCCATTGATTATCACCCGTGCCGACATAAGCGGAGGTTGTACTCCCAGTATAGTATGCCTTAGTAGTCCAAATATCGATAAAACCATCGTGGTTATAATCGGCCATTGTATACGAACCGAAGAGCACGTTTTCATCGTTAGTCAACGCGTGATATCCGTTAACGTTTCCTCGAGCAACTCCAAGAGAGTAATCAAGATAATAACCGGTTGCTTTACCAGTACCATCGTTACGGAACACCCAGATATTCGAATTGGAAAGCACCTGCCATTCGCCATTATTGTTGAGTGCGACAGCTTGCGTATATGATGAATCTCCATCAGACCTCGACACTTGATTTTTGTTTGAAATCCCGTAATCGGGAACGTTAGCAGCACCTGTTGTATCAACGCGCACTTCGACGTCATGCGCTTCGCCGACATAGCCGGATTTCGATACAATTGCTGTTGTGAAGATATAGCTGTGGTGGTCGGCCAAGCTGCCATCAGGCAACTTGA
>NZ_LXYU01000002.1 GCF_001952075.1 Ditibartonella apis | reverse complement strand
CAATTGATGACATAAAAGCCTTGCCGGAGGGGTCGTTAAACAAGCGCTATTCCGCTGAAATCACGCTATTGTTTTTTGCTTTGGAAGTCTTCAACGCTCAAGCGATTGATGTTTTATTGGAAGCAGGAGCTGATCCCTATATGATTGATACTCCCTCCTCCGGTTCTGGGCGTGATTTTACTTTTTATTTTGCGATGTACAATCCTGAGGACAAAACAGGTTTTACCCCTGCCTTTGTTAATGCCATTTTGGCTAGTTACCTCAAACATGGTGGTGATCCAAACAACCGGAATAATATACCTTTTTTATCCAGAATAGCGATGTCGAAAAATTATACCGGCGTGAAAATGGTTGCCAAAGCAGGTGGGGATGTTTTTCAACCTCATGATGAAATAGGATATTCTGCGGCAGTTGTTTTGGCACGAAATGATTATCCCGAAGGGCAAAAGTGTTTGAGTGATTTGATTGATGAAGGCTATCTTGATCAAAGACCGGTCGCTTATATTGAAAGAATGCTCGGATCATTAGAGCCCGATGGTAGTGGCGATTTATCTGTGCGACGTAACCGATATGCCAAGTTGAATGCCGAAAAATTATTGGTTCGCTATCCGGAAATTACTGACAATGATTCAACATTAGATATTTTTGGTGGTCCCATTCCATGGAAAGACCTTCAAGCAGGTCATTTTACTGATCCTGAAACCGGTAAGAGGATAGGAGAATGAAATGGGCAAACGATGGTTTAATATAACCTTTTTATGCTTGATGTTTGTTACATGTTTCATGATTTCTGCACCGTCATATGCTGAAAAAAGCATGATCTCCCCGGTTAAAGAGGCTGATAAATATTTTAAAAAGGAAGGACCACAGCTTTATAGTTTGGCTCAACGCATTGAGGCACAACAGCCAATTACAATTGATGACATAAAAGCCTTGCCGGAGGGGTCGTTAAACAAGCGTTATTCCGCTGAAATCACGCTATTGTTTTTTGCTTTGGAAGTCTTCAACGCTCAAGCGATTGATGTTTTATTGGAAGCAGGAGCTGATCCCTATATGGTTGATAGTCCTTCTTCTGGCTCTACTCGCGACTTTGCCTACTATTTTTCGATGTATAATCCTGAGGACAAAACAGGTTTCACCCCTGTCTTTGTTAATACTATTTTGGCTAGTTATCTCAAACATGGAGGCGATCCTAATCATCATACAAATTTTTATGTTTTATCTAACATAGCGATATCAGAAAATTATACCGGCGTGAAAATGGTTGCCAAAGCAGGTGGGGATGTTTTTGAACCTCATGATGAAATAGGATATTCTGCTGCAGTCGTTTTGGCGGCAGATCCTTATCCCGAGGGGCAGAGGTGTTTGAGTGACTTGATTGATGAAGGCTATCTTGATCAGAGACCGGTCGCTTATATTAATCGAATGCTCGGATCACTGGAACCCCATGGTAGTGGTGATTTATTATCTGTGCGACGTAACCGATATGCCAAGCTGAATGCCGAAAAATTATTGGTTCGCTATCCGGAAATTACTGACAATGATTCAACGAAAAGAATTTTTGGTGGTTCCATTCCTTGGAAAGACCTTCAAGCAGGTCATTTTACTGATCCTGTAACGGGCGAGCGGATATGAGACGGAATGAAGAACGGCAATAGTGGCCAGATTATTGATGAAGTTAATAAAAGCATGAATGAAACAACCCGGAACGCTTTAGGACGAACCACAAGAAATCCACCAAAGCCGGGAAGCCCTGCTCATAATAAATTGAATGGTCCAAACACTTATAAAGGACAAGAATAAAATGAATTACGATATTATCAGAGCGAAGTGCGGTTGGAGAGGTAAAGACTTGACAGTAATCTGTCGACCAGACGAAAATTGCGGTAATTTAGAATATCTCTCTGATGCGTATTATCCATTTTCTAGTTTCTTAATGTATCAAACATATTTTTCTGAACCTTGGAGCGGGGATGATTACGACATGTTTCTTACAGATATAGGTTTCATTCAAAGAATTGACAATGATTACAGAAGAACTTGTGTTTTGTCTGTCGAAGGTGATTTTATTATTCGGGAAAATGGTGGAAAGACAATTGAAAAAATTCCGGGTGCAGGCATTGAAGGTGAGAATTCCGGACGAGGTCGCCTTTATGGCATGACCATTATCAATAATCATGTTTATGCTTATGGGGAAGCGCGTCAGCTTTACCGTCGTTCTGACGATGGTGTATGGAAGATGTTGGATGAGACCTTTTATCAGCCATTAGAAACAACACCTTTTCGCAACATTGCCATTATTTTTGATGTTAAAGGGCTTCGGGAGGACGCAATTTATATTGTTGACACTGCTGGTTGTATCAATTTTTGGAATGGAACCACGATGCAGCTTATTGAGCAAGTCGAAGGTACAAGTCTCGTTTCGATTTTGATAGAGGATGAGGACACTATCTGGATTAGTGGCGATCATGGTACGCTTTTAAGAGGCAATGCAAAGTCTGGTTTTACCCGGATGCCGGGTATAAAAGGAACTCATAATTTTGTCAGTATGGCAAAGTTCAAAGACAAAATTTATCTTGCAAGCCATGGCGGCGGCTGGGATGTAGGCGCTTATGTCTACGAGAACAACACCTTAACGAAACTTGTCACTGGGTTAACGCCTGAAACGCAACATGATGCCCATACAGTCACATGTACAGATGAAGACCTATGGATCGTTGGTCTAAAGGATATTTTACACTTTGATGGCTCTGCATGGGAGCGCATAGATTTTCCTGGCAACCCTCCTATCCGATAGGGAAGGTTCGAGTACCGATTTTTAGCCCGAAAACTATACTATCCCGAAAACTATATTATTAAGTATGAAGACCCGCAAAAAGAAAAGAACGGGCTTAGCCACGGAAAATTAAACGTTGAACTTAGAAGGTGTAAATGATCAGTCAATTTCATGAAAACATACAATGTTTTCTGAAAAAAATAGACTTCCGATTGACAGTTTGCTTCTTTCGCCGGACGTTTCATCGCGAATGCATGAGATATTTCCACATTCATTTGCGCAATTTTTGGATGCATTCGGATTTTGTTCATTTTTCAACAGAGGGTTTCAATTATGCGATCCCGACGACATGCGCTCTATCTCGGCTCTTATATTCGGCACTGATAAAGACTTTTACCACAAAGATGTTCATGTTTATGGTTACTCTGCTTTTGGTGTATTGTATTGTTGGTCAAATAAACTGAATTATATTCGAATAGATCTAATCAATTGCAGAATATTTTGTGGATATTTGGTCTATAAACAAGAGGTAAAAGCCTCATTGGATCATATGGCATCAGGGTTATTGCCTCCTCGTGATTCCATTGAGTATTTCGATTATTATAATGAGCCGTTGTTGGAGAGATGCATAGAGCGTTATAGAATGCTCAATTGCGGTCAATGTTATGGATTTTTCCCGGCATTAGCACTTGTTGGCGGTGGAGAAAGTTTTATGAACAAAATTGAAAATATTAAAAAAGTGGAAGCACGGGAACACTTTGCAATACTTTCACAGCTTGCCGCATTTACGCTGACGGGGATGTCAAATGAAGGATATGTTAACGCGCGCAATATAGGATAACGAAAAAGACGATTTAAATAGAGTTTGTATAAAAATGTTGTTTTATGTATTCAACAAAAAATGGATATTATATTTGTAACATGAAAATAAAACACGATAAAAATAGGTATTTTCTTATAATATCGGAAATATCTGTATATATAAAATAAAACGTTAATTACACATTAAAAGCATGTTCACAAATGGTTATTAAAAAAATCAGTATTTTAATTTAAAAATAAAAATACGTCGGTAATTGAACGATTGATGGACATAATGATATTAAACATAATTGAATTCTTTTAATGATGATAGTCTTGAGAAAATATCGGTTTTATGGAAGAAAGAACGGATGTCAATACCGACGCGTATTGTATGGTGGATTATATATATTTTAAAATATTCGCCTGGATGTCGAAGTGATGAGTTCCACAAGAAATCTGCAACTGTTCTCGGCCTTGGAAAATACGTTCATTTTGCCGATATATTTCAAGTGGGGTGGACAAAGAACGAGCTTGCGGCGATTGATGCAGCCGATGATCTCAAAATGGCTCCCTATCATGAGGATTTTAAGACAACAGGCACGCCTGTGTGGATTTGGGAAGTTGTCGTTGATGGCGGCCTTTATGTGCGTGCCTATAGCGGCACGTCCTCACGCTGGTATCAGGCTGCAATCAAACAAAAAAGCGGAAAAATTATTGTGGCCGGAAAGACCGAATCTGTTCATTATGAAGCCGTCAAAGACCCGGCGGTTCTCAATCAAATTGATGAGGCTTATCACAAAAAATATAATCCAAGCCCTTATGTCGGAGCAATGGTGGGCGAGAGAGCGAAAGCTGCGACAATCAAAATCATAAAAGCCTGATGGCACATTGCTGGTTATCGCTTTTGAAAATACAGGCGAATGAAAGTTCAAATAAAAGGCCGACAGTTAGGGAACTGTTGGCCTTCTAATAAAGATACGGTTTTAAAAAGCAGGTACAGACTAGATTTGAAAATCTCAAAGCCGGTTGCGCTTTTTCACTTTTTCACTGGCAAGTGACCTAGAATTCGAGTTTGTCACCTTCAAGCGGAATAATAACCGATTGGCCGATACCTTCCTTATCAACATAAGAACGGAGTTCTTTCCGGCTTAAAACAGCATGGTTGCAGGCTTCCATATGGATAGCAACAAGCTTTGATTGCGGCGCGATCTTATGGGCGTGAACCACGTCCTCCTTGCCCATAATAATTGAACCGAAGCCTTGAAGTTGTGCGTCACCTGCATGAAGAACAACAACTTCCGGCTTATATTGTTTTAAATTATTCTCGACAGCGTCAATCCATATTGTGTCGCCTGCAAAATAAAGCGTTGGTTCATTTGGTGCTTCAAATATAAAGCCGGTGGCATGGCCTAAAACTTCACCAACCTCATGGTTTTTGAATGCTTCATTGCTTCCGTGCTGGCATAAAGTTTTGGTTACATGAATGCCGTTTTCATAATCAAGTTTTTGCGGCAGAACGGCGAGATTTTTGAAACCTTGGCTCTCAAGAAATTCTTTATCGTTTTCGTTCTGGACGAATATTTTTTGTTCTTTGTCTATAAGTCCTGTCGCAACCTCATCCCAATGGTCGGGGTGTGTATGACTTAAAAAAATGGCATCCACATTTTTGATAATGTCTCTGGCGTCGAAAGGCAGTTCAACACGTGGAAACCGCCGCTCGCTATGAACTGTACCGGGAAGTCCGGGATAGCGATCTTTTTCTGCCAGCATCGGATCAATCAAAATGTGTTTTCCGGCATAATCAAGAATGACCGTTGCGTTACGAATGAATGTGAATTTCATGGTTAAAACCTCTTCAATTTCTCGAAGTTTATGTAAGCATGCTTTTTCTGAATAAAAACTGGCCTGATGGTCAAAAGGCATTCATATCGGGCCAAAATTTAGCAAGGTTTTTTGGCAAAATAAAACTATTGGTTAAATTGAAAACGTCTGGCGCCATTTAGTAGGTGTGACCCGAAACGCGTCAATAAAGCTGCGGCGGAATGATTGGGTAGAGGCAAATCCGGCGATTTGCGCAATTTCCTCAATAGAAAGTTTTGTTGTTTCCAATGCGTGTCTCGAAAAATGCAGCCTTTCATGGATAAGCCACTCCATTGGTGAACGCCCGGTTGCCTGATGAAAGCGGCGGGTGAAAGTGCGCCGGCTCATACCGACCTTCTTGGCCATAGTGTCGAGAGAATAGGATGAGGCAAGGTTTTTTCTGATTGTTTCAAGCAGTGAATTTATGCGTTGGTCGCTTGTCGATATTGGAACAGGGGTAGCAAGATATTGCGCCTGACCACCTTCGCGGTGGGGTGGCGTCACAATCATACGCGCAGCATGATTGGCAACAGCGCCGCCATAATTTTTGCGAATAAGGTGAAGACAACAATCAATCCCCGCAGCAGTACCGGCGGATGTGATGATGTTACCATCTTCAACATAAAGGGCATTAAAATCGACTTCCGTATCAGGAAACTGTTCGGCAAACTGTTTTTCATAGGCCCAGTGCGTTGCAGCTTTTTTCCCTTTCAAAAGCCCGCTAAAGGCCAGAACATAAGTGCCAAGACAAAGCCCCATAATGGTTTTATTTTTTCGCGCTTCATTGTTAAGACTTGTATTAAGGTCGGAAGAGATAGGTTGTTCAGGATCCGGCCAATAGGGAATGACGATTATATCAGCGTCATCAAGGCTTTTAAGATCGTGATCGACTTTTATTGAAAAAGCATCCTGACCTTCAACAATTCCGATTTTTTCCGAAAACAGGATTGGCTTGTAATAAGTTTGATCCGGCATAGCCGCACCGAAGGCCATGACCGGAACAGAAATGTGAAACGGGCTGAAATTTTCCATGACATAAATGGCTACAGTTTTCGGTGTCCGGTTCAAAGTTGAATTTTCATCAACATCCGTGTTGGGCAAGCCGTGCGATAGCCGGTTCATTTCTTTCAAACAGACCTTGCAATGGTTGTTACAATCTTGTCAAACGTATCATCATCAAGCCACGGACTATTCGATATGGTCAACATTCTCGCCGCAAGATCGCAGGCATTTGGGGTTGAAAAACGCGTGTTGAAATGAGGTTCAAGATAGGAATAATCCGGCAAAGCATGAACGAACAGGCGGGTGACGCCATAAGGTGAAGGCCACAAGGTTTCAAGTGCTTTGTCTCTTGCTTCTCCGGTTTTAAAAAGCACCATAATAAATGGCCAAATAGCCTTTTCATCATCAATGCCTTTAACAACCGTGATTGAGGGAATTTTTTCAAGTTTGTCGATGCGACGTTGCGCTTGTTTTTTTATGTCTTCTAAAAAAGGTTTGAGCCTTGAAGCGGCATTTGCGCCTCTTTTCATTCTGAAACAGCTTACAAGATGGATAGGAATATCGTCATCGAAAACATCACCGACCGCTTCCTCTATATTGCCTGCTGTAAGTTCCTTGCGCCTCGGCACGCCATAAGCGAGTGACAAAAGCCGCGGACGATAGGCGATAGAATATCCCAACAATTCGCTTATGCGTTTAAGTTCAAAGAAAAAACGGGGTTTTACTATTTTTTGGTGGGTTTCCTTTAATGCCAGACGGATTTCATCATTGGATGAAGTTAAAAGGCCGCCCTCATAAAGGGTAAGCCCCTTTCCGACAGCAAGGCTGAAAAAAGCAATATCCCCCGTTTTGCCTGCCGCTGAACCAAGCGCCTGTGCCCCGTCTTCAATGACATAAGCACCTTTTTTATGAGCCATCTGAACGCATTGTTCAACATCTGCCAATTGGCCGCCAATGTGGGCCGGAATAACAGCCAGTGTTTTTTCGTCAATCAGTTTGTCGAGACAATCAAAATCGAAATCGAAACTGTTTTTTGCTGTATCACAAAGTTTTACCGTCAAATTGCAATGGGCAATGGCAAGCACTACGAGAGGGCAATTATAAGCCGGTATGATAACGTCTCTTCGCCCTTCGTTCCTGGGCATATTTGCCAGAGTTTGAAGGGCAACAATGAGCGAAGCCGTGCCGGAACATTCCAGAATGAGCGGCGGCAAATCGAACAATTCGCCCAAATTGGAGCAGAGTTCTTTTTTTGTTGGCAACCAATCATGCCAAACCATAGGGAGACCGGCGGTTGGTGGAATTTCGCCTTGTCTCGTCATTCTTATGATTTCTCGTTTTCTTTTTTGATGACATCACGTTCGGCAAATGCGAGGCAGACAATGCCCGCAACAATAAACAGCGCACCGGCAAAATGTGCCAATGAAATTGTTTCGCCGAATATCAGAACGGAAGCAATCATAACAGTGACGACTTCAAGATGCGATGCCGCAAATGCCGGACCTACTGGTGCGCGTCTTAAAAGCGTCATCCATGTGAAGAATGCCCCGACATAGCCGAGAATGGCAAAATAGACAAAAGGATGGGAAAAAATACGGTATAACCAGCCGAGGCTTGCTTCCAAGGGCAGGGCGGCGGTTGCAGAAAGCTTGAAGCTGATCTGTCCGAGCGTATCGAACATCATCAAAAAGAAAAAGCCCAATATATAGAAGCGACGCATTAAAAAGCTCCCACAATAGCAACACCAATGGCAACAAAGCTGATGCCGAGAACCCGCATAGAGGTGAGTTTTTCATCAAAAAACAGCCGCCCCAATACCATGATGACAATGATATTGATTGAGCCGAGCAATATGCCTTCCGAAAGCGGAACCAATGTCAAAAATGCCATCCATAGCAAAAATTCGGCGACATAGGATATTATTCCGATCCATAGAAGTGGTTGGCGGAACAGCGCTAGCCAATATTGGAAAAGCGACTGAGGTTTGTTCTCCTCGTCCGGTTCTGTGGCTGCACCTTTGAAGGCAAGCTGGCCGATAGTGTCACAAACAATATTTCCAAACCACACCAGAAAAATCAGCCAACTCATTGTCAAGCAATCTCGCGAATAAACGGGTTTACAGCAGGGGGCACCAATTGATCTTTTGTGCACAAAGCACCAAAGAAGTCGGCACTTTCCTGAATGACTTTTTTACGGTCACGGTCAATTGTTATCATATGGTAGCTGTTCTCCAATGGTATCATCTTGACGGGGCCTGAAACCGAACGGGCAACAAGTCCCGAATTTGTTTCCATATTGGCAATGTCATCATGGTTTGAATGCATGATAAGGCAGGGAGCTTTTATATCATGCAATTGTGTCTCGGTTTGTTTTGCAAGTTCTTGCATCTCGGCAAGCGAACCGAGCGGATTTCCGGCAAGTCCACCTTTGGCACTGTCGCCTGAAAGCATACTTTCGGAAATGGTTTTGCGTATGCGCTCGTCTTTCAAACCATAAGGCGGCCGTTCGATAAACACACTTTTCTGGAAAATGCCGAGTGCTTTGAACCATTTCAACAAAAAGACAGACCGCTGGATATAACGCGGGATAGACCAGCCGTCATAAATGAATGTCGGACCATATACGCCGACACCTTTTATATTTTCGGGGTGATCGGCGGTGTATTTGAGTGCCAGAACCGCACCCATAGAAAGTCCGCCGACAAACATTGTGTCAACATGTTCTGAAAGACGTTCTGCCGCACGTATGACACTATCATACCAATCATGCCAGCTGGTTGCCAAAAGGTCGTTTTCATCACCACAGTGGCCTGCAAGTTGCATCCCGTAAACAGTAAAACCGTGCTTATGCAAACCTTTGCCCAGAATTTGCATTTCGGCCGGTGTGCCTGTCAAACCATGAATGAGAAGAACGCCAGCCCGACCACCTTTATAGAAAAAGCTGACATCGGTAATCATGAAGCCACCCTTTTGCGGGCTTTTTCCGGCCGCTGCAATTTGTGCCAGATTTGCATGATTTCAGCGAAATTATCGACCTTGATGTGGTCAATGCCGCTTGCCGCACAATAATCAGCAAGTTTTCCTTTGGCGAGTACAAGGTCGGCTTTTCCGGCCGCGCAAAAATCCGATGTTCCATCGCCGATATAAAGGGTAAATCCGTTGCCCGAATTGGCAAAATGGCGGCATTTGCAATTGCCGGCGGGGCAAGCAACATTTTTGTAGGGAAATTGTAACTGCCAATTATTGTTGCCCGCATAAAGAAGACGGTTTGCAAAAACTTTAACGTTTTCGAGGCCATAACGTTTCAAAATCGTGCGGATGCTATAATCAAGCCCGTCGCTTAAAATGGCAATATCGACCCCTTGTCGGTCAAGCAAATGGACAAAATCCGGAAAAGCCGGATCGATTTTCATTTCATCAAGACATTTTTTGAGCTCGGCGGGTGAGGCTTTTATAAGCGCGATCTGTCGCATCATGCATTCGCGTGCACCGATTTTGCCAGAAAGCCAATCCTGTTCAATTGATTCCCAGTTTGGAGATGCAAATCTTTCCAAAAGAACGTCTGTCACATCATTATCGGCAATCGTGCCGTCGAAATCGACAAAGACACGGGAAAATATGGGGCCTTGTGAGAATACGGGAGCGCTCAAAGCTTGAAAAGCATTCGGGAACGTTCTTGTCATATTCGTCTTAATCTCCAATGATAGCCATCAACACAAAATTGGTCAGCTTGATACGTAGCGACCTTTTACCTATAAACAATAAAGACGACTATGCGTTCTTTGTTGCATTTCTGTAACCGGAAAAGAAAGACCTGCATGAACAAAAAAATTCTTATAATAGAAGATGATACAAGGCTTGCCGAACTCGTCGCCAACTATCTGAAGCGACAGAACTATGACGTAGAGGTGCATTCTCGCGGTGATACAGCCGAAGAAGCAATTAAGCAGCTGCTGCCTGATCTCGTTATACTTGATGTCATGCTTCCCGGAAAATCCGGTTTTGATGTTTGCCGTGATGTGCGTCCCTTCTATAAAGGCCCGATATTGATCATGACGGCAAGCGAGGATGATATTGATGAAATTATCGGATTGGAACTTGGTGCCGACGACTATATGTCAAAGCCGGTCGAGCCACGCCGTTTGCTTGCCCATATACGCGCACTTCTAAGGCGCAAAGAAAGTGAAATTGTCGATGAAAGCCATCCGGAAAGCGACGCAACACTTTCGTCACGCACCAAACTTGTTTTCGGCAATCTCGTCATAGACAAGGATAACCGCGCGGTGCTGATTGATAATCGACCGGTTGATTTAACCACAGCCGAATTCGATCTTCTGTGGCTGCTCGCAAGTCATGCTGGCCAAATATTATCACGCGACGATATATTGAACGCGTTGCGTGGTATCGAGTTTGATGGTCTTGATAGGTCAATTGATGCACGCATTTCCAGGCTTCGCCGTCGGCTTGGAGATGACCTTGAAAATCCGAGATTTATCAAGACAGTTCGTGCCAAAGGATATCTTTTTCTGCAATGGGAAGGAGACTGAAAAAAATAGGTTGAAGCAATTGCCAAGAATGGGGAGCTAGCCCGCGTAAAAAGATAGCAGGAAAAAGCAAATAAAATGGCATAAAAGCTGCCAACGGGTTAAACAGCGGATAATGGGGCTATAAGTTTCGCTGGAAGATAAACAGAAATACGTGAAAAACGCAAATGACCGCTATGTTTGGTGAAACATTATGACAAACGAAGAACACGATGGATTACAAAAAAGCCGTCGCCGCATGGTCATTTTACGCTCGATCAGTGTGCTTATCATTCTGTTTTTTTTACAAGGTGGTGTCGCCTATGGCACCTTGCAGCTGTTTCTTGCTCTGCCTGCCAATTGGACCGGCATTATTGACGACGCAGATATTGAACGCGATGCCCATCAAGGCACCGTTTACATGATTGATCAGGCAATCGCGAGCGAGCCGTTGAAAAAGCCGTCGGAAGTGCTTCAGGAATTGCAGCCGCATTTCCATTTCCGCCTCGCTTATATCGAAAAGCCCGACCACTTTTCTGATGACGTGAAAGAGCAATTGAAATCCTATGACCTTGCTTATGATGACGAAGATGATCATATCTATGCCAAACTACAATCAGGCGGCTATCTGAAACTCGGCCCGCTCGTTACGACCGACATCAATGATGCCAATGCCAGTGCAATTTTCATTCTTCTGGCACTGCTTACAATCGTCAATGCTCTGCTGTTTTTTGCCATTTTATATTTTGCTTTTTCCACATTGTGGCGCGAAGCGCGAGCCATCAGATTGACAGCCAACGCATTGGGCGAGGGGGATTTGACAGCACGTGTTCCGAAAATTCGTAGTGAACCGCTAAAAATGATTGGCCATGTCATCAATGATATGGCAACCCGTCTTGAACTTCTTGTCGGTCACAGCCGTACCATGATGCATGCTATGGCGCATGAGTTCCGCACGCCTCTTGCCCGGTTGCGCTTCGGCTTGAGTATGCTGGAAGATTCCGATCCGGCAGAAAAAAAGAAGCTTTATGCTGGAATTGACAAGGATATCGACGAGCTTGAACAACTGATAAAAATATCTCTCGATTATTTCCGCATGAACAACAAAAACATGCCAACAAAGCTTGAAAATGTCCATATCAAGCGTTGGGCAGAAAACATCATTGACGATCTGTCATTGTTAAAGCCAAAGGGATTCGAAGTCAGTTACGATATCGCCAATGTGGATAGCTCCATTGATCCGAAATTGGCAGCTATGGCATTTCGCAATATTATCCTCAATGCTTTCAAATATGCCCGTTCAAAGGTTTATATCCATGTTTATAAACAGGATGATGCGCTGATTTTCGAATTCGATGACGATGGGCCAGGTATTGCCGAAAGCTCCAGAGAAGAAATATTCTCGCCTTTCTTCCGGCTTGATAATGATAAATCCGGTTCACATGAGGGCTATGGGGTTGGCCTTGCATTTGTGCGTGCCATTGCAGAACTCCACCATGGTTCGGCTTTTGTCCTTTCAAGCCGCTTGGGGGGCGCACGTTTTGTCATGCGCTTCGGCCTTTAGCACGGACGATTATAATTATATGCACTTCAAAGATAAGCGGAAAGCGTTTCGATGAGCTTGCTATTCAACTCATGCTGTTCTTTTTGCCACTTTGTAACCAGTTCGTTGGAAACGGTTGTTTGTCCGTCAAGTTTACTTAAAAGACTTTTCCAGAAACTGTGATAAGTGTAATTGGAAACCTCGCCTGTAATATCACAGGCTTCGAGCCGGGAACCGATATTGGTGATAAGATCGGTCAAATGCCGCGGCTCCATCTCGCCCTGATCCCAATTGGTATGGATAAATTGCGGCGAGAGCGCATCCTTGTCAATTGACAGATAGACGGGGAGATTTTCCTTATAAATGCTGCTGATAAAGGCCGACATCATGTCATCAACATTGGCAAATGTCTGAAAAGCATTCTTTAGTCCCAGAACATTTGCCCAGCTCACATCCACTTTTGTCGACCAATATGTCAATTTGTTGGACATAAGCGGTTTCAAGCGGTTTTCGACAGCATGTTTAACCCCGATATCGCCGGAGGTAATGCCGACGACGTGAACATGGTCGACGAACGGCAATGACGCAGCATGACTGATCCATGAACCACAATGGATGCCGAAAGGATAACGCATATTGTCTGGATGGTTATCAATCACAATGAGCGTTAAAGAGTCTTTTTTAATATGCTTGTGACAATGTTTTATCAATAATTGGCTGACATGGTGATAATCACCACTTCCAAGAAATACCGGTCCATAAGTTTCCGGCATCTGTTTTTCAAGCTCCAGTTCCAGCTTACGAAAATTGGCAAAAGTCGTAGCGTAACGGATACGGTCTTGCCACCCGCTTAAATCGATATTGATGGAACTGTCAAATTTTCCCACACTATTGTCAAAATCGAGGATAACCGGATTTTTCATCAGTTTTGGTCTCCTTGAAGTTCAAGATGGGCATCACTTTCGAAATGATGCCGGAAGTGCTTCAATATCCCTCGCAACAAAGGATTGCGGATATAGACGGCATGGCGTGTATAAACGAATTTTGCGCCAAGATAGGCTTTGATTTCAGGGTCGGTCCAACCGGCAACATAATATTTGAAACCGTTGAGTCGGGCATATTCAAGATTGAAAAACCAGCTTATGAAATAAAGATTATTGTCGGTTGCAAGCGGGTAATCAAAGCCGATATATTTGTCGACAAGCATGTCTTTATAGGCAAAACAGATATTGTAACCGATGAGCTTGCCACTTTTGCGGTAGACAACAACCCGGAGGCTTTCGTCGTCCGTATGTAACAAATCGTAGAAAAACTCTTCGCTTAAACGATCGAAATGGATTTCGCTCTGTTGAAAGACCTGCAAATAAAGGCGGTAGAAGTGATTTATCACCTCGTCACTTTGAAGATAAGGCGAGTTAGCGGTTAAAACCTCAATCTCCAGATTTTCCATCGCACGCAATTTCCGACGAAAATCCTTGCGGCGATTTTTCGAAAAACGGGAAAGAAAATCATCCTGTGAAGAATAATCGACAGACACATAGGCAAGTGCTTGTCCTGCAACAGAAATAAAGCCCGCCTGTTCCAATTGTGCAAGAAAATCCGCAGTTTTTTTCGCGTCATCATCAGATATTAAAGGCGAAGGAGATGGCAAATCTTTAACGATGACAAGCGGATAATTTTTGCCCTCTCTTTCTTTCAGGAAAAGCGCCACTTGAGTTGCATTAAAAGGTGTGGGCAGCGGCGAAAATTCCGATACAGTTGTGCCGACAAACAATGTTTTATATTTCAACAGCCGTGACCAGAATTTATAGAACGGTATTTTTTTTAAACGCTTTTGATCTTCATTATCCATTGTCGTTGTGAGATCAAAGAGAGCTGAAAAAACCGGAAGTCCGACTTCGGAAATGGTCGCCTTGAAATCGACAGGCGGGTGGCGCAGAAAATCGCTTAAAAGATAATCGGGTTCGAGCTTGTTTGACCAAGCTTTAATGGCGTTGTCTGTCTCTTTTCGATTTTCCATATTTCGCCGGTTTACCCATTAAATGTTTTGAAAGAAGCAGATTGAAATTCGTTTACGTGTCTTCACCTCGTACGGAAATGAATGTCAGCACGCTTTATAAAAAGCTTGGAATTTCAAAAAAATGCGAAGCAAGCATTTCACCAAATGACGTGAAGGGGAAAGCCTTTCCCCTTCACACAAAAGGTTTTCCAGACCGGAATTGTAACCGGCCCGGCATCATTTTATTGTTCCTTCTTTGCACGCGTAATCAATTGATCAAGCAGCGAAATTGCTTTGTCAATTTCTTCTGTTGTAATGAGCAGCGACGGTGCAAGTGTGATGACGTTTTTATAATAGCCGCCAACATCGAGAACGAGACCGGTTTTTTTGCCCTGCCAGTCAAGATCGCCTGAAAGGCCGATGTCGACCATGCGATCAAGAAGTGCTTTGTTTGGTGTGAAGCCGTCTTCGGTGCAAATTTCGGCACGCAAGGCCAAGCCCAAGCCGTCAACATCACCAATTTCCGGATGACGTTTCTGAAGATCTTGCAATCCTTCCAGAAAATGTTTGCCTTTTTCCATAACCATGGTTTCATAATCGGTTTCACCAAGCATATGGAAAACTTCAACGCCGAGCGCTGTTCCGAGCGGGTTCGAGGCGAATGTTGAATGGGTTGACCCCGGAGGGAACATTTTCGGATTGATCAATTCTTCACGCGCCCAAAGGCCACCCAAAGGATTAAGACCATTGGTGAGCGATTTTGCGAAAACAAGAACATCAGGAGTAACTCCAAAATGTTCAATCGACCATAATTTGCCTGTGCGATAAAATCCCATCTGGATTTCGTCGACCACAAGAAGAATGCCATGCTCGTCGAGAACTTTCTTGATGCCTTTAAAGAAGTTTCTCGGTGGAATAACGTAACCGCCAGTGCCCTGAAGAGGTTCGATATAGAAGGCAGCGTATTCGGTTTCGTCGGCTTTCGGATCCCATACGCCATTATATTCTGTTTCAAACAGGCGGGCGAATTCGTTGACACAATGTTCGCCATATTCTTCAACAGTCATTCCTTTAGGACGACGGAACGGATATGGGAAGGGCAGGAACATGGCGCGTTCGCCAAAATGCCCGTAACGACGACGATAGCGATAGCTTGATGTAATGGAAGAAGCACCCAATGTGCGGCCGTGATAGCCACCTTCAAAGGCAAACATCAGGCTCTTTCCAGCCTTGGCATTACGCACGACTTTCAGAGAATCTTCAATACATTGCGAACCGCCAACATTGAAATGGATACGTCCATCAAGGCCGAATTTTTTCTTCATATCTTCGGCAATGATTTTGGCCAATTCGATTTTTGTCGGATGCAAATATTGGCTGGCAACCTGTGGTAAAGTGTCGATCTGCTTTTTCAGAACATTATCAAGGCGGGGATTTGCGTAGCCAAAGTTACAGGCGGAATACCACATTTGCAGATCAAGGTAAGGGACACCTTCGAGATCATACATATAGGAGCCTTCACAACCGGCAAATACTTTTGGCGGATTTACGTAGTGGACAGTATCACCGAAGGAGCAATATTTTGCTTCATCGGCGAGTAGCCGAGACTCGAAAGCCTTGGCATCAGATTTTGTCATTTTTTCTGGTTTTGCCATATTTGCACTCCAAACTAAAAGATAGTCGGAATTTTAGAGCCCGAAAAAGTTAGGGCTGTTGTGTTTGTGTTTTGCTTTAGTAACAAAACTTATCTTTGGCTGAAAACCTCTGAAGAATGCGGTTACAAAGTCTGAAAAATTGGCGGCTGATGTCATAAACGAATAGATTTTTATTTTGTAATCGTCTGCTTACAATATTCAGTTGTCACTAATCATGACAATGAAAACGATTGGCAAATTCGTTAAATTTGCCAATCGGATTTTTCAACAATTCTAAAAAATCGCTTTTACACTTCATCTCTTTCATTAGGAATTTTTGCGTAGACAATTAAGGCAACAGCGCAGATTAATGTAATGACCACCTGTGCAATGGCAAAAGCCATAGCCGACAAAATTGTCCCCGTTTCATTGAGTAAATATTGCGCAATCATCGGTGTGGAGCCGGCAAATATCATCGAGCAAACCTGATAGGTTACCGAAATTGCGGTATAACGGACTTGAGTAGGAAATGCTTTCACGAGAATACCCGCAAGAGCTGCATAATAGAGCGAGTGTGGGACAGTCGCCAAGGCCATGCCAATCATCGCTAACGGCATGGACTTCGTCTCGATGAGTGAGAACATAAGTGGCAACATGAAAATTTCGGGAATAAGCATCCATGTCACGGTTTTTCGCAGATCGAACTTCGAAGCCAGAATCGCACCAAAAGGCTGAACCAGAAGTTGAACAAAAATAGCGACACTGACGATGGATAGAAATTCGGTTCGGGTAAAGAGCTTTTCATGAACCGCCCATGCAAGAGCAAAAGTTGTTTTGAAATAGGTTGCAGTGACCGTTATGATGGTCGCACCAATTCCCAGCAAAACTATTGCCTTATATTTTTTAAATACCTCTGCAATAGGGAGGCGAGCAACAGCTTTTTCCTTTTGTATTTTTTCCATCTCGGGTGACTCATCCACACTGATGCGGATGATAAGACCTATTATAACCAGAATGGCGGAGAACATGAAAGGCAAACGCCATCCCCAACTCAGGAATTTTTCATCAGGCAACATCGAGAAAAATAGAAAAATTAATGTTGCAAGCATATTTCCGGCAGGAGAGCCCTGTTGAGCAAAAGCAGCGTAAAAAATGGATTTTCCCTTCGGTGCATGTTCGGCTGAAAGAACCACGGCGCCACCCCATTCACCTCCCATTGCCAAACCTTGGATCAATCGCAAGACAACAAGGAGTATAGGCGCAACAATACCGACATTTTCATATACCGGTAAAAATCCTATCAAAGTTGTACAACATCCCATTAACAGAAGTGTCGCTACCAGTGTCTTTTTGCGGCCGATACGGTCGCCCAGATGGCCAAAGAAAATCCCTCCGACAGGTCTGGCAAAAAACCCCACCCAAAAAGTTGCAAAAGCCGCTAGGGTTGCTGTTCCCGGATCAGTCGCCGGAAAAAACAATTTCCCCAATACCAATGCGGCAGCTGTACTATATGCATAAAAATCATACCATTCGATTGTCGTTCCGATAAAAGAGGCAATGCCTGCTTTACGTGCGCGACGTGTCCTTTCACTTATATTTTGTTCCATAGTTGTTGTGTCCAATAAAAATTATAATGACTGTTAACCAGGGACATTCAAACTTGGGACGTATTTGAAGTTCCTCCCTTCCGAAATCAGACCGCCTTTCAAAATCCTCCTGGCGGTCATTATGCAAAACGACAGAACATCTATTGCTGCAAGCTGTGAAACAGCTTCCAACGAATGGTCAAAATTAGATTGTCGTTAATCCTCCCAATAGGTCCCACGAAAGGAAACCTGTTAATATAATGAATATTTTTATTTGTATCGCAAGGCGAAAATAAATGTTTTCATAAAAATGAATTGAATAAGTCATTAAATTTTATTTTCAGAAATACTTTGCAATAATTTGAACTGAAAAGGTCGTACTTATGGAAATATGGATCGTTCAAAATCAATTATTCGGTAGACTAAAACTTCGCTTAAAAAATTGATTGTAAAATTCGGTCGCTGGATAATTTTCAGGATCGTTGTTGATATTATCTAATGCAGTCTTTTGATAAAACGACTTGGCATTCACTGCTTTTCATGCTTTCAATACTGCTTTTTGGACTTAAGTCTTTTGCAATCATTCACTTGCTGCGAGAGATTTTAACGGAGAAGAAAATGAAAACAGCGCTTGTTTTACAACATCTCGAATTTGAAAATGCCGGTTTGATCGGGAATGTTCTTGTTAAACGCGGATATGAACTAAAAAATCTTGATGCAACGCGCGATGACATTTCTGCGTTCCCGGTTAATGAAGCAGATATCATCATTATTTTAGGCGGTCCTATCGGTGTTTATGATGGTGAACGCTATCCTTTTATCAATCAGGAATTGAAACTGATAGAAAAGTCCTTGAAAATCAAAAAACCGATGGTCGGTGTGTGTCTCGGAGCACAATTGATTGCAAGCGTTCTTGGCGCAAAAGTACAACCGATGGGTAAAAAAGAAATCGGCTTTTCAAGCCTGCAATTAACTGATGAGGGGGAGAAAAGTCCACTTGCATTGATCAGCACAACGCCGGTTCTTCATTGGCATGGTGACCAGTTCGAGATTCCGGAAGGGGCGAAGCGTTTGGCAGAAACCGGTATTTGTCCCAATCAGGCGTTTTCATATGAAAACATTTTGGCGTTACAATTTCATCTTGAAGCCGATCTTGATTATTTTGAACATTGGTTGGTCGGCCATGCCGTCGAGCTTTCGCAAGCCGGAATTGATCCGGTTAATCTTCGCCATGCGGCAAAAAAACACCAGAATGATTTGAGAACAAAAGCTGAAAAGATTTTCAATCTGTGGTGTGAGGAAGCTTTGTAAAATATTTGATTGTTGCAAAATTGCTTCCGTCAACAGGGCAATCTTTTAAACACGGAAATTCGCTTCGAGAATCTGGGCTTAAAAACTATTATCCCGTTTCATGCATTGATATTGCTATTGTTGAAGATTGTGATTTGTAAAATTTTACACGAATTTCATTCCGGTTTTTGCGTAAAGCAAGACGTACTCATTTTAAAATCGGTTGTGAAATTTTACCCCACCCTCGCGGAAATTCTTTTTGTTGTAACTTTGGATTAAAATGAAAAAATAAGGAAATAATTGTTCAGGCTTTTCTGTTAATCGTAACACAGCAGTCAAGTTATTCTGCCTGCTGTTATCAAGGCAGAATAACCGAATGAGGTGCTGTCTCAGTTTTGGTTAGCCCAGAGGCAAAATGTTTCGCAAAAATCTTCACGCTGTTACCTATATCGGGAAATAAATCACATATTCGGATAAACGGGACCTTCACCACCCTGCGGACATGTCCATGTGATATTCTGGTTCGGGTCTTTGATATCACATGTTTTACAATGGATGCAGTTTTGCGCATTAATGACATAGGTTTCTCTGCCATCCTTTTCGATCCACTCGTAAACGCCGGCGGGGCAATAGCGTGTCGAGGGACCGGCATAAACGGTCAACTCCGATTTTTCCTGAACATCGAGTGACGTTACTTTCAAATGGCAAGGCTCGTTTTCTTCATGATTGGTATTGGAAAGAAAAACGCTCGAAAGCCTGTCAAAACTGACAATGCCATCAGGCTTCGGATAGTCGATAGGTTTGTGTTTTTCTGCCGGCTCAAGATAAAGATAATCCGGCATACCATGCGACATTGTACCAAATATTGAAAAGTGGAAGAGTGCTTGACACCACATGTCAAAACCGCCGAGTTGGACACCTTTTTTCGTGCCATATTTTGACAGCAACGGCTTGACATTGCGTACCGGATAGAGATCTTTTCCGATTGCACTGTCACGCCAACCATTTTCAATTTCAGCAATTTCATCATGACTGCGGCCGGATTTTATCGCATCGGCAACGGCATTGGCAGCGTAAACACCGGATAACACAGCATTATGCGAGCCCTTGATGCGGGGAACATTCATGAAACCGGCAGAACAGCCGATCAAGGCACCCCCCGGAAAAGTTAATTTCGGAACAGATTGCCAGCCGCCTTCGGTCAGAGAACGGGCGCCATAGGCAATACGTTTGCCACCTTCGAATATCGGGCGAATAGCCGGATGTGTTTTGAAGCGCTGGAATTCCTCGAATGGCGAAAGAAAAGGGTTTTTATAATTGAGGTGGATAACAAATCCGACAGCAATCTGGTTGTTTTCCATGTGATAGAGGAAAGAACCGCCACCTGTCGCGTCATCAAGCGGCCAGCCCAATGTATGCTGGACAAGGCCCGCGTGATGTTTCGAAGGGTCAATCTCCCACAGCTCTTTTATGCCTATGCCATATTTCTGGGGTGAGCGCCCTTTATCAAGCTCGAATTTGTTGATGAGAGTTTTCGCAAGTGAACCACGCGCACCTTCACCAATCAGAACATATTTGCCGAGAAGCTCCATGCCCCGCATATAATTGGGGCCATGGCTACCATCTTTTTCGACGCCCATGTCACCGGTTGCAATGCCTGTAACAGCACCGTCTTTATTATAAAGAACTTCAGTGGCAGCAAAACCGGGATAAATTTCAACGCCGAGTGCTTCCGCTTTTGTTGCAAGCCACCGGCAAACATTTCCCAAAGAGACGATGTATTTACCATGGTTGGAGAGAATTTTTGGCATAATCCGGTTGGAAATCTGCTTGGCTCTGGTCTCGTCCAACATGAAAATATGGTCTTCTATTACCTCCGTTGTGAAAGGATGGTTTTGTTCGTTGCGCCAGTCAGGCAAAAGAGTGTCAATCCCGATTGGATCAACAACGGCACCCGATAGAATATGAGCACCGACTTCGACACCTTTTTCTACAATAACAACCGAAAGATCGGGATTGATCTGTTTCAGTCTTATAGCAGCCGAAAGGCCTGCCGGACCGGCACCAACGATAACCACATCAAATTCCATGCTTTCGCGCGGAGGTAATTCATTCATTTCAAAGTGCCTTTTCAAGCTCCGGAATAATGTCGAAAAGATCACCGACCAATGCGTAATCGGCAATATGCATCATGGGTGCATCTTCATCCTTGTTGATTGCAACGATGACACGCGAATCTTTCATGCCGGCAAGGTGCTGGATAGCACCTGAAATGGCAACCGCGATATAAAGATCCGGTGCAACAACTTTTCCGGTCTGTCCGACTTGCCAATCATTGGGAGCATAACCGGCGTCAACGGCTGCACGGCTTGCGCCCACCGCAGCGCCAAGCTTATCGGCGAGCGGTAGCAGAATGGACATGAAATTTTCTTCCGAGCCAAGGCCACGGCCACCCGAAACAATGATTTTTGCCGAAGTGAGTTCAGGCCGGTCACTCTTCTTCACCTCTTCACTGACATAGCGAGACAGGGATGGATCTGCTGCCGGCGTGATTTTCTCAATTGGCGCTGTACCGTTTCCTGCCTTTGCCTTGAATGAAGCGGTACGCACAGTAATAACCTTTTTCCCGTCCGTTGACTGCACGGTTTCGATAGCATTGCCGGCATAAATCGGACGTTTGAATGTGTCGGGCGAGACAACCTCGATAATGTCGGAAATTTGCATGACATCAAGTGATGCGGCAACCCGTGGCATGATGTTCTTGCCATTGCTGGTCGATGCGGCCATGATGACATCATAATCTTTGCTTTGTGCAACAATTGTTGCAGCTACCGGTTCAGCCAATTGCTGTTCGAGATAATCGGCTTCTGCCAGAAGTACTTTATGGACATTGTCGAGTTTTGCGGCCTGTTCGGCAACCGTTTGTGCATTTTTTCCGCAAACGAGGATATCGACATCGCCACCGATTGTGTGGGCTGCGGTTAAAGCTTTTGCTGTTTGTTCCGACAAGGCAACATTATTATGTTCGGCCAATAAAAGAATGGTCATATTGAAATCCTTCCCTTGATGCTCAGAGCACGCCCGCGTCTTGTTTCAATTTTTCGACAAGTTCGGCAACATTTTTAACCTTTACGCCTGCCTTGCGGGCCTGTGGTTCTTCCACTTTCAGGATTTTTAGTCTGGGTTTGTTGGTTACACCAAGTTCAGCCAGAGTTTTCTGTTCGATCGGCTTTTTGCGCGCACGCATAATGTTTGGAAGAGAGGCATAACGTGGTTCGTTGAGACGTAGATCAACGGTGAGAACAGCCGGAAGTTTTACTGCAATTGTTTGTAAACCGCCATCGACTTCACGTGTTACAACGGCTTCACCATCTTTAAGCTCAAGTTTGGAGGCAAAAGTGGCCTGTCCCCAACCAAGCAAAGCCGCAAGCATTTGTCCTGTCTGGTTGGAATCGTCATCAATAGCCTGTTTTCCGAGGAAAACCATATCCGGTTTTTCGCTGTCAACGACCGCTTTCAGAACTTTTGCAACTGAAAGTGGTTCTATTTCATCATCTGTTGTAACCAGAATAGCCCGATCAGCGCCAACAGCAAGAGCGGTCCGTAATGTTTCCTGTGCAGCCTGTGGCCCGACACTTACAGCAACAACTTCACTTGCGTGACCGGCTTCTTTTTCACGAACAGCCTGTTCAAGCGCTATTTCGTCAAACGGGTTCATGGACATTTTGACATTAGCAAGTTCGACGCCTGTTCCGTCACTTTTTACGCGCGGCTTGACGTTGTAATCTATCACACGTTTTACAGCTACCAATATTTTCATAGGCCTATCCCTTTGCTAGAACCGCTGATCGTTTCCATCCTGCATGCGATGTTATTCGGTTGGAAAGACAATGTATAGGAGTAACATCACCTGAATCCAACCATTTTTGTTGCCTTTCGGGTTTGAAATTACCCGTCAATCAAGCAACAAGTTTGCCATAATGAATGACATTCTCGATATGCACATCGTTTGAACCAAAAAGCATTTCAATCATTGTTAAACGACGGAAATAATGTGCACCGATATATTCCATTGTCATGCCGATACCACCGTGAAGTTGTACCGACATTTGACCTACAAAACGGGCAGATTTATTGATTTGTGCTTTGGCCGCAGAGAGAGTAGCAAGGCGTTCCTGTGCATCCTGTGTATTCAGCATCATCATCGCATAATAGCTCATGGAGCGGGCTTGCTCGGATGCAATCATCATATCAACGGCTTTGTGTTGAAGTGCTTGAAAAGTGGAAATAGCGACGCCAAATTGCACACGCTGTTTCAAATATTCGACCGTGAGATGCAGTAGTTCATCCATAATGCCGGCAGCTTCGGCCATCATTGCAACCATACCTTCTTGCAAAGCACGTTCGATAACGGGAAAAGCTTCGTTTTCCTTGCCGATGAGGTTTTCTTCGTCAATCATGACATTTTTGAATGTAATGTTGGACGCTCGCCCGCCGTCGGCACTCCTGTAATGAACAGCTTCAACGCCTTTTGTGTCTGCTGGCACGATAAACAAACCAAGGCCTTCTTCAGGTGCTTTGTTTTCGTCGGTTGTGGCACTGACAATATAATAATCGGCACCTTCTGCATAAGGAACGATCACTTTGGTACCATTCAGCGCGTATTGATTTCCACTTTTTTTGGCGGACAATTCGATATTGAAAGGATCATTGAAAGTTTTTGCCTCATTATGGGCAAATGCAAAACGTTTCTGACCTTCGATCATAATTGAAAGCAATTTACTCTTCTGGCTGTCATTTGCAGCTTTTGACAATATAACGCCGGGAATGACAATATTGTTAAGATAGGGAGCGGCGACCAAACCTCTTCCCAAAGCAGACATGACAATGCCGGTTTCTTCGACACCATAGCCAAGGCCACCATCTGCTTCTGAAAAAGGCATCATTGTGAGGCCCATTTCAACCAGTTGTTGCCAATCGGCATCGCTAAAACCGCAAGTATTTTTCCGGGCGTTGTCAATAGCTTCCAATGTCGAGAATTTTTCGCGAACAAAACGGCCAATGCTGTTTTCCAACATGGATTGTTCTTCATTAAGTTGAAAGTCCATTTTAGCCTCACATTCCCAAAATTGCTTTTGCAATTACATTATGCTGAATTTCGTTTGAACCACCATAGATCGAAACCTTGCGTGTGTTCATATAAAGTCCGGGAACACCGCGCGCCCAATCCACTCCGTCAGGTAGAGCTGCTGCATCACTTCCCGCCAATGATAATGGGCCGGCAAGTTCAAGTAATAATTCAGTTGATGCTTGCTGAAGCTCTGACCCCTTGATTTTCAAAATAGATGATGCCGGATCAGGTGCTTTATCGCCTGAGACTTGTTTTGACAAAACGCGCATTTGCGTTATTTCCAAAGCTTTCAATTCGATTTCAAGCCAGGATAGCCGTTCCCTGAAGCCGGTGTTTTCCCACATGGTTTGCTCGTGATAAGGAACCGTTTTTGCAAGTCGTTTGATCCGCGATACGCGTTCTTTGGTAAGCCCCAACCGTGCAATTCCGGAACGTTCATTGGCCAAAAGGAATTTGGCGTATGACCAGCCTTTATTTTCTTCACCTACAAGGTTTTCTGCCGGTACTTTGACGTCGGTAAAGAAAATTTCGTTGACTTCATGTCGTCCGTCAATGGTAATAATGGGGCGGATGGTAATGCCGGGGGTTTTCATATCAATAAGGATGAATGATATACCGGCCTGCTTTTTTACATTGGGATCTGTTCTGACGAGACAGAATATCCAGTCTGCATATTGGCCGAGTGTTGTCCATGTTTTTTGTCCATTGACAATGTAATGGTCGCCTTCACGAACAGCTCTTGTTGTCAATGATGCGAGATCCGATCCCGCGCCCGGTTCGGAAAATCCCTGACACCACCAGTCGTCAAGATTGGCAGCACGTTTCAGAAAACGTTCTTTTTGCTTCTGATTTCCGAATGTAGCAATCACCGGACCAACCATAAAGCAGTTGAACTGGAGCGGAAGGGGAACTGCATTGTAGAGAACTTCCTCGGTAAAAATATAGCGTTGGATAGGCGTCCAGTTTTTTCCTCCCCATTCAATCGGCCAATGCGGTACAGCAAGCCCTGCAGCGTTGAGAATACGTTGCGAGGTCACCATTTCTTCCTTGCTCAAACTCTCGCCGGCGCTCACCTTTTCCCGAATTTTTTCAGGAATTTTTGTCTGGAAAAAATGCCGCAACTTATCACGGAATTTCAGCTCTTCATCAGTAAAACGCAAATCCATAATAACACCTCAATTAATTTCAAAAAGTCCGGCACATCCCATGCCACCGGCTACGCACATTGTAACAACCGCATAACGCACGCCGCGTCGTTTGCCTTCTATCAAAGCGTGGCCAACCAATCGCGCACCGCTCATGCCAAAGGGATGTCCGATGGCGATCGCCCCCCCGTTGACATTGACGATTTCCGGATCAATTCCCAATGTGTCGCGGCAATAGACAGACTGTGATGCAAAAGCTTCATTGAGTTCCCACAATCCTATGTCGGAGATCTTCAAATGATGGCGTTGCAGTAATCGGGGAACTGCGAAAACGGGACCGATACCCATCTCTTCAGGCGAACAGCCGATAGACACAAAGCCACGAAAAATACCGAGCGGTTCGAGATTTTGCTTGCTCGCTTGTGTTTTGGACATCAGCACACAAACCGAAGCCCCGTCCGATAGCTGGCTTGCATTACCGGCCGTCACAAAACGCTCTTCTTTAACCGGATTTAGTTTTGACAATGCCTCAAGTGTTGTGCCGGGGCGGTTTCCTTCATCCTTTGAAAGAGTAACGGTTTCTTGTGTAACTTCGCCAGTCTCTTTATTGGTTTTCGAGCAAATCGTCGTAATAGGCACAATTTCATCATCAAAAAGGCCTTCTTTTTGTGCCTTGGCTACCCGTCTTTGACTTTCTACAGCAAATTCATCCTGCGCATGTCTCGATATATTGTAACGTTCTGCAACAAGATCGGCAGTGTCAATCATTGACATATAAATTTCCGGAATATGTTCTTTAAGCCAGGGATTGACGACAAGGTCACGCCGTACATTCGGTTGGACAAGGGAAATAGATTCCACTCCGCCGGCAACCATGGTTGGAACTTTGTCACACATAATACGATGGGCAGCATCGGCAATTGCCTGTAAGCCGGATGCACAAAAACGAGAAACGGTGACACCCGAAGATTTTACCGACAATCCCGCAATAAGCGATGCATGGCGGGCAACATTGCCTCCCGTTGCCGCTTCAGGAAAGCCACAACCAAGGACAACATCTTCGACATCGGCCGGATCAATACCTATTTTATTTACCGCCGCTTTGATACAATGGGCAGCGAGATCTGCGCCATGTGTCATGTTGAGACTTCCGCGAAATGCCTTGCCAATCGGCGTTCTGGCAGTCGAAACAATAACAGCTTCATCCATTCTCTCACTCCCGAAATAAACGATTTACACGGTGTTATGCCGATCTTCCTCTCTCACGACCGGTAAATGTAAAATCGTATGGACTGGTCTTTGACCGATTGGTTTTAATCCCGTTCAGTCTTTCCTCTGTTCAGTCTTCAAAATGTTTGTTCGATTTCACCAATTGTTCAAGCAATGGTGCAGGCTTAAGGCTTTCGTCACCGAATTCTTCGGCATAATGCTCAAGCCTTCCGGCGATGAGCTTCAGTCCCTTATGGTCGGCAAAATAGATGGGGCCGCCACGCCAGATCGGCCAGCCATAACCGTTGCACCATATGACATCAATGTCGCTTGCACGCGCGACAATGCCTTCTTCAATAATGCGGGCGCCTTCGTTAATCATCGGATAAATCAGCCGTTCGATAATTTCATCATCCGATATCGGACGACGTTTTATTCCAAGCTTTTTCGACACATCTTCAATAAGCTTTTCAATCTCGGGATCGCGTTCGCCTGTCCTTGAGCCATTTTTATAAATATAATAGCCACGTCCGGTTTTCTGACCGAAATATCCCAATTCGCAGATAGCATCAGCAATAGGAAAGACCTGTCCGGTTGCTTTGCGGTTGCGCCAGCCAATATCAAGTCCGGCAAGGTCGGAAACTGCATAAGGCCCCATCTTGAAACCGAAGTCGGTCATTGCCTTATCAATTTGCCATGGCAGAGCGCCATCTTGTAACAATTTTTCGGAAGCTTCGGTTCTTCTTGCCAACATCCGATTGCCGACAAAGCCGTGACAAACGCCGACAACAACCGGAATTTTACCTATTTTTCGGGCAAAATTTACCGAACCTGCCAAAACCGGTAGCGAAGTTTTTTTGGCTCTGACGACTTCAAGAAGGCGCATAATATTGGCGGGCGAGAAAAAATGAAGTCCGAGTACATTTTCAGCACGGCTGGTAACGCCTGCAATCTCGTTCACATCAAGGTAGGATGTGTTGGTTGCAAGAATAGCAGAAGGCTTTGCAATTTTATCAAGTGTGGTGAATATGTCTTTTTTCACCTTCATATCTTCAAAGGCTGCCTCGATAATCAGATCAGCGTGAGCTGCATGGTCAAGGCCGATTTCACCTTTGATGGATTCGACGCATTTTTGTCCGGCTTCTTTTGTCATCCTTCCACGATCAATGAGGCTCTGATACGTATCGGCAATTTTTTTCAATCCACGTTGTAAGGCTTCGGGATTTGTTTCGATAAGAGTAACAGGAAACCCCTTGCTTGCCGCCGCCATAGCAATGCCTGAGCCCATTGTTCCGGCTCCTATGACTGCCAGCGAGTTTATCGCGACAGGGGTAGCATTGCCTATATCGATTTTCGCAGCAGCGCGTTCGGCAAAAAAAGCATATCGCATAGCTTTTGAACGATCATCATTTTGCAAACAAGAAAAATGGTCTCGTGTGCGCTTGAGATTGTCTGAAAAATTTTCGCGAAACCCCGCCTGCATCGTGTCAATAAGAGCTGCAATTCCGGGATTTTCCGACCTCTTCGTAAGTTCTTTTTGAACCAGCGCGTCAAAGGCTTGTTTACTATCGCGGCTAACAAAAACCGCGTCGTCCACACGGTTTTCATAGTGTTCGGCTACAAGCGTATTTGCCAATTTTATTGCTTCTCCAACAAGATCGCCATCGGCAATAAGTGAAATGATTCCACTCGAAAGGGCGGCCTTTGCAGAAAGCGGTTTTCCGCTTTTTGCCAATTCAAAGGTTTTGTCGGCTCCGATGATCGGAGGCAAAAGTTGTAACGCTCCCGCACCGGGAATGAGCCCCAGATTGATTTCCGGCAGGCCGATTTGGGCTTTTGGCCCAGCTATGCGTTTCGAGCAGCTAAGAGCAATTTCGGCACCACCGCCAAATGCTACACCGTTGATTGCAGCAACCACCGGTTTTTTGAAATGACGGATTTTTTCGATGAGATGGACAAGAACCGGCGGCTTTGCCGGCTTGCCGAACTCGGTAATATCGGCACCAGCGACGAAGACATTGAGTTTTGAAGCAATGACTGCCGAACCGATGGTTTTGTCAGCAGCGATTTTGTCCAAAGCTATGTCAATTTTCGACCGTAGCGTTTGGGACAAAGCATTCACCAGCGGATTATCAAGCCATATAATTCCCACGCCTTCTCTTACTTCCAATGAAACAATATCCGTCATTAATACCTCCCAGTAATGAATGCCTGCTGCCGTCGACGTCGAAAAACGTCCTTTTTAATTTAATGATAAGCACGAAAGTGATTTTCGACCCGTTCCGGAATTTGGTGTGTTATTCCGCTCCCCCTCTAGAAACTCATTTGTTATTCTGCATAATGGAAAATAAATTGCAATGTCAAAGATCAAGTTTTGTTCACATTTATGTTTGCAAGCTAAATTGGCATCCAATTTTCCGAGTAAAAACAAACAGAATTACGAGTATTTTTAGTAAAGAACGTTTTTATCCTCCATATTTTAGAAAATTCATTTCAACGAAAAGTCAATTTTTATCGAAAATAAACTTCGAATGAGGTGACGCTTATATCCGGAAAAATTGAACATTGCATTGTCATTGTAACGAACAAAAAATTTGGGAAAGGTCCATTTTTATCTTATTATTCCACTATGCAGAAAAAGATTGACGGGTTTTATTGAATTGGTTATTGTTACAGACTGGGAGATTATACGGGAGGAATAGCATAATCTTTTTTCGTAAAAATTATAGTGTTTAATAGTAATAAATATAATATTATACGATTAATAGTATAGTTTTATTTTAAATATAAATACCTATCGAATAATGATAAATAGAAACATAGAGCGGGAGGAAAATATATGTTTCGTAATTTATTTGTATATCTATTTATATCGGCCAGTATTATATTCGGTTTTTCGGCTGTTTCATTTGCTGAAGACTATGTCGTTGGTGTTCATTTGCCATTAACAGGAGCTTTTGCACGGGCGGGGCAGGCCTATCGCGAAGGTATGTTGGTTGCCGAACATCTTCATAACCTCAATAACGAAACGAAAGTAAGATTCGATATTGTGGATGACGAAAGTACTGCGACCAAAGCGGTGACTGCTGTTGAAAAATTTGCGAGTAGCGGCGATGTTGCCATTATCGGCGGTTATGCTTCAAGCATTATCGGGCCGGCCTCCGAAGTGTCCAATCGTTATGGCGTTACTTATATGACTGCCGGTGCCGTGTCGGAAGAACTGACAAGACGGGGATTGAAAACATTTTTCCGCGTCAATAACAATGGCGGTTATGCGGTTGCAGTCAATGGAATGCTTGACGAGCTAAAACCTGCGAAAGTTGCGATTTTTGTAAACACACGTAGCGATGCTCCCAGTCTTCTTGCAAAATCGGTAGGAGCCCATCTCAAACAGCAAAACATCGAATTTGTTGAATATCCTTTTGACGCTTCAACCACCAATTTCCAGCCGCTGGTCAATAGGATGCGTTTGCGTGACAAACCGGATGTCATCCTGATGATCGTTTATGAAAATGATTACATCGGAATTTTGCGTGCGGCTAAACTTATCAAGCCCGATGTCAAGGCTATGGTTGGAACATGGAGTGTTGCAACAGTCAAAATGCAGGAAGATTTTCCCGATCTTATGGAGAAAGTTATAGGCTGCGCTCTGATTTCCTTTCCGGCTGCATTCAACGACGAGGAAGGCAAAACCTTCCAAGCAACCTATAAAGAACTTTACGGCAAGGATGTCGATTATCAGGCAGTTTACGGTTATGTTCAGGCAAAACTTGTTTTCGACGCAATTGATCGCCTGGCCAAAAAGGGTTCATTCGACCGGACAAAACTTGCTGATGAATTACGTGCCGAGGAAGTTGACAGCCTGATTGGCAAAATCAAGTTTGATGATACCGGCGAGAACATACATTTTTCGCTGCGTATGTCCCAACATCAAGGCAAAGAACTGCCAATTGTTGCACCATCAGATAAAGCCACAAAACCGCTTCTGTTGCCGGCTCGCCCTTGGTGAAGGGTGTTAAACCGCATTGTTTCGTATGCAATTCGGAATGAAAATTTTTCCCTAAAACTTAAGAGTTCTATGATGGATTTATTGCTACCAGCAATTTTTACAGCACTTACAATAGGAGCAGTCTATGCATTGATTGCTTTAGGCCTTGCTCTTGTTTTCGGTGCGATGAAGATTATTAATCTTGCCCATGGTGAACTGGTACTATTGGCAGCCTATATCGGCTACATGTTTGAAAGCCAGTGGGGGTATAACCCTTATCTTGCAATTCCCGTAGCGTTTTTAGTGGTCGGGCTCATTGCATGTCTCATTTTTATTTTGCTCAACCGGATAACCAGACAACGCGAACTGAATTCGCTGATATTCACCTATTCCTTCGGCATTATTATTACCAATGCAATTCTCATCATAGCGCGAAATGAGCCACGTATGAGCGCCGAGATGCAGGAAACGGTTGAACCGCTTCTGGCAATTGATATTTTTGCCACTTATAGTCAGCTTATTGCGCTTGTTCTTGCAATTCTTCTCATGTTGGTCTTGTGGCTGTGGCTCAAAAACAGCTGGTATGGTAGGGCGGTGCGCGCAGTAACTTCAAACCGTAATGCAGCCAAGCTGATGGGTATCAACCCCGTTCGTACCGAACTTGTTTCATTTGTTATTGGTGCTTTGCTTGCGACTGTCGCCGGAATAGCACTTTATACTTTTCAGCCGATCACCCCCGGTCTTGGACATATGCTAACGATCAAAGCCTTCATTATCACGGTGCTTGCCGGCATCGGTTCGATTCCGGGGGTGTTGATAGGTTCGATTTTGCTGGCTCTGGCCCAGACCATGACCGAAAGTTATTTCAATGCATCATTTGCCAATATGGTTTCGATGCTGCTTTTCCTCGCTGTACTGATTTTCCTTCCGAATGGTCTTTTCGGCAAAACACAGCGAAGAGGTTAGAAAAATGGCAAAGCTTCAATCTTCTATTTTGTTTGTCTTGCTCATCATTATCGCAGGTGTTTTACCATTCTTCCTGAATGATTATTATTTGATGACAATTATCTCGTCATTGGTCATTGCGGGGCTTGCTTTGTCATGGGCTATGCTTTCCAATCTTGGTGGTATGACGAGTTTTGGTCATGCGGCATTTTTCGGAATAGCATCTTATGCGAGTGCAATTGTGACCATGCGTTGTGGCGTTCCGGTTTTAATTGCTATTCCATTTGCGGCAATTATCGCTGCTCTTTCAGCCGTTTTGATGTTGCCGATTATAAGATTGTCAGGGTCCTATTTTGCTTTGGCTATTCTCGGTTATGCGCAAATTTTCTATGGACTGGCAGTTGAAATGCCGCAGTGGACGAATGGTCCTGCAGGCATAAGCTCCATCCCGCCGCTTCCGGAAGTTCTGGATATCGATTTTTCACAACGCCTTAGTTCCTATTTCCTGATGCTTGTCATCATTCTGGTTATTGCATTTATTTATGGTGCCATTCTCCGGTCTAAAACCGGTTTGGCATTGAAAGCGATAGCCGAGAGCGAGGACGCAAGTCTGGTTGTCGGTGTCAATGCTGTCAGGCTCAAATTTCTAATTCTCTTATTATCGGCTTTCATTGCCGGACTTATCGGCGCTTTTAATACGCATCTCATCGGCTCACTCAATCCGGATGATGCATTTTCTGCCAATTGGAGCCTTTTGCCGATCATTGCCGCTATTTTTGGTGGTGCACGAACATTGTGGGGGCCGGTTATCGGTGCTGTCGTGATCTATCTGTTCGACCAGATTGTTGCGAAAGAATTTTTTGCAATTGTTTTCCATACTTCGGTCGGGCACCAGATCATTCTGGGAATTATTCTGGCATTACTTATTCTCCTCGCACCTGATGGACTTTTATCGCTCTTTTTCAGGAACAGGAAAGCTCATGCTTGAGATCAAAAATATCACAGTCCGGTTTGGCGGCCTTGTTGCGGTAAACAATGTGTCTTTCAATGTTGGCAGCCATGAAATTTTAGGGCTTATCGGTCCGAACGGTGCTGGTAAAACAACGCTCTTCAATGCGGTTTCGGGACTCGTTCGCCCGACATTCGGCCATGTCATTATGGACAAAAGCGATATAACGCGATTGGCACTTTATAAGCGTGCCCGTCTGGGATTAGGGCGCACCTTCCAGATTCCGAAGCCCATGCACCATCTCACAGTACGGGAAAATCTGATTGTTGCCCAAACCTATGGAGCTCGCGAGAATAATCCCGAAAAAATTGATGATATTCTGGAATTGTTGGAAATTCACCATAAAGCCGATAGCGATGCGGCAAGCGAACTTGCCATGCAAGAACTCAAGCGGCTGGAAATTGCCAAAGCGCTTGCAACGAGACCGAAATTGTTACTGCTTGACGAGGTGCTGGCCGGCCTTGAGAGTCAGGCAAAACGTCTGTTTATGGAAAAGTTGAAGCAGATCAATTCGGCGCTCGGTATCGGAATTATTATTGTCGAACATGACATAGAGACAATTTCCAAGCTTTGTTCGCGGGTTATCGCATTGAATTTCGGCGAATTGATTGCCGACGGGACGCCACGTGAAGTCTTCACCAACCCGAAAGTCATAGAAAGTTACACAGGTGCAAGTCATGTTGAAGATTGAAGATTTGCATACCGGTTATGGCGCGATCACGATATTGCGCGGTGTGTCGCTTGATTTTCCCGAAAAGCAATTGACGACAATTGTTGGTCCGAATGGCGCGGGCAAAACCACTTTGTTACGGGCAATTACCGGATTGTTACCATACCAGGGAACGGTCGAAATAAACGGCAAAAACGTTGCGGGAAAAAAGACTTGGGACTTTGTCGGTGTCAAACTTGCAATGGTTCCGGAAGGCCGCATGATTTTTCCGGATATGACAGTCGAGGAAAATCTCGCTTTGGGTGCTTTTGATAAACGCTGCCGTGCAACTTTTTCTTCCAAAGCGGAAGAAATGTATGTTTTGTTTCCCAAATTAAAGGAGCGCCGTCTGCAGTTAGCGGGATCACTGTCAGGCGGCGAAGCGCAAATGCTTGCAATGGCGCGTGCATTGATGTCGGATCCCGAAATTCTTCTGATCGATGAACCTTCGTTAGGGCTCTCACCGGTCATGGTGAAAGAAGTCTTCAATATTATCGGCCGCATGAAAGAACATGGCGTAACAATTGTTCTGGTAGAACAGAATACCCGTATGGCCGTCGCCATTGCCGATTTGGTCTACCTCATGCGCGATGGCAAGATTTTGCTAAAACAACCGGCCGCCGATGTCGATCTTCATGCATTACACGAACTTTATCTGGCACAGGAATAGACCATGTCACTTCAGGATATCATTGAGCATCTCGCACTTCCGGCAATCGCTTCGCCGCTCTTTATCGTTTCCAATCCGCAATTGGTTATCGCTGAATGCTGTAATGGAATTATCGGCTCCATTCCTTCACTCAATGCACGTCAAAAGGAAGATTTTCCCCTTATGCTTTCAACAATTGAGGAGGGAATCCAAAAAGCCGTCTCGACGGGAAAATGTAAAAAAGCGGTTCCCTATGCGGTCAATCTGATTGTCCACGCGTCCAATGACCGGCTTGACCATGATCTTGGAGTTTGTGTCGACCATAAAGTTCCGGTGGTTATCACCTCCCTTCATGCGCCGGGAAAAGTGGTTGAAGCCGTTCATAATTACGGTGGAGTGGTACTTCATGATGTCATCAGTATAAGGCACGCGAAAAAAGCATTGAACGAAGGAGTCGATGGTCTTATCGCGGTTTGCGCAGGCGCAGGCGGGCATGGTGGCTCGCTCAGTCCTTTTGCCTTGATCGGTGAAATACGCCGATTTTACGACGGCGTAATTGTTCTTTCAGGCGCAATATCACGGGGCGATGATATTCTTGCAGCTCAGGCAATGGGTGCCAATGCGGCTTATATCGGAACCCGTTTTATCGCAACTCCGGAAGCAAATGCGGTCGATGAATATAAAGAAATGATTATCCAATCGGATGCGAGCGGGATTGTTTACACACCTTTTTTCACCGGTGTAAATGGCAATTACCTGAGAGAGAGTATCGTTCGTTCGGGTCTTGATCCGGATGATTTGAAAAATGGTCTGTCAGCAAATTTCGGTTCAACGCGGGTCAAACCCTGGAAAAATATTTGGGGTGCAGGGCAGGGCGTCGGTAATATCGACGAGATACTGCCTGCATCCGAAGTTATTGCCAAATTGAAAAGGGAATATCGGGCCGCTTTTCACCGTCTGCAGAATAAGGGGGCAATCTATGTCCGATAAAATACTGGTTGAAATACCAATTCCTGAAGTCTGTCATATCATTATGAACAGACCCGAGAAACATAATGCACTTGATCGGGAAACATATCGGTTGTTGACTAATGCCCTCCGGAATGCCGACGAGAATGAAAATGTCAGGGTCATTGTGCTTTCCGGAGCAGGTAACTCTTTTACCGCGGGCAATGACCTTCATGATTTTACTGGAGAGAGTTTGCTTGATGGGGAAGGCCATTCTCCGGGTTTGAAATTGCTGCTCACACTTCATGGCGTGAAAAAACCGATCATTGCGGCTGTGGAAGGTTATGCAGTCGGGATAGGAGCCACAATGCTTAACCATTGCGACCTTGCTTATAGTGGAACGAGCGCCCGTTTCAGATTTCCCTTTGCAACTTTGGGACTCTCTCCGGAAGGTGGATCGACATTCTATCTCCCGCTTGCGGCAGGCTACAAAAAGGCAGCCGAATTGCTGTTTTTCGGAGATTTTTTCAGTGCACAGGATGCCTTACAGTTCCATCTTTTGAATGCAATTGTTGAAGACAATAATGCCGTTCCTCATGCACTTCAAAAAGCGGAAAAACTTGCAAAAATGCCGTTTCAATCCATATTGGCAACCAAAAAAATGCTGAAAAAACGAAATAAGGCAAAAATAGTGTCAGTCCTTGAAGAAGAAGCAAAAACATTTCACAACTTGCGAACGAGTGCAGAAACCCAGAAAATTATCAAAGGTTTTTTCGGTAAATAGCAGGAACCATAATGGCGCGTAAAAGAACATCTATTCCATCCATTGATATTCCGTTGACCGACAGCAACAAGGTTGACAGAAATACCGAACGCCATTTTGTGACAGCTCTCGGGCGCGGGCTGAAAGTGCTCGCCTGTTTTCGCCATGGAGACATTTTGCTTTCTAACAACGAAATTTCCGAACGCTGTAATCTGCCGCGTTCCACCGTTTCACGACTAACCTACACACTGATGCGCTTGGGCTATCTCTATTATGTTGAAAGTAAAGGGAAATACCGGTTGGGAGCGGCTGTGATCACGCTTGGTACGACAATGCTTTCAAGCCTTACTATAAGGTCTATTGCCAAACCTTACATGCAGGAATTGTCGGATATGAGCGGGGCATCGGTCGGGCTTGGCATTGCCGACCACCGAAGCGCACTTTACCTCGAATATTGTACACCGGCCAAGGGTTCTGTTTTGCCGACCGAGTTGGGAACGCGTATTTCCATTATCAACAGTGCAATGGGACGTGCATTGCTCGCTGCCAGCACCGAACGTGATCGCGAAGCAATTTTTTATGATATTCGCCGACGCGATGAAATTGAATGGCCGCAGATATATGACGAAATTAAAAAAGCAATCCATGAACATGAAATGACGGGGTGTTGCACCTCTTTTCAGGATTGGCAACAGGATATCAATGCGATAGCTGCCGGCTTCAATCCGGGGGAGGGGCTACCTGTTATGTCGATTAATGTGGCAGGACCCGCCGGAATGATTGGGAGAGACTTACTGCTTGGAGAGGTGAGGGAGAAATTATTGGGAATCGTTCAGCTGTTGAAAAACAGCCAGACGATAGAAGGAGGAGATCATGAAAGGAAATATAAGCACTAGGAAAAAGGCCAAGGGCGATGGAGGTAGGACGCGGGCAAACAGGAAAGCAATACCTGGTGAACCATTGGCAGGTTTGAAAGTGATTGATGCTTCAAGAGTTCTTGCCGGGCCGTTGTCTGCGCAATGTCTGGGAGATATGGGAGCGGACGTTATCAAAATAGAACATCCCGAACGTGGCGATGATACACGTGATTGGGGGGTTCGTATTGGCGAGCGCGATACAACCTATTTTTATTCTATGAACCGCAATAAGCGATCTATAAGTCTGGATTACACCAATCGGAAAGATCTTGATGTTGTATTGAAACTTGTGAAAGATGCCGATGTATTTATTCAAAATTTCAAATATGGCGGAGCGGAAAAACTCGGTATCGGTTATGAACAATTGTCCAAAATAAACCCGAGGCTTATTTATTGTTCGATTTCCGGCTATGACCGCCATAGTTCGGAAAAAGACCGTCTGGGTTATGATATCGTTTTACAAGGTGAAACGGGGCTCATGGGAATGAATGGCGATCTCGGCCAGTCACCATTGAAATTCGGTGTCGCGGTAGTGGATTTGTTTGCCGGACTATACAGTGCGCAGGCCATCCTTGCCGCGCTTTATGAGCGGGATCGAACAGGGCTTGGCAGCCATGTTGAAATATCACTTTACAATACAGCTGTTCAGCTTACGGCTTATTACGGTCTGGAAGCGCTAGCAATTGGAAAAGATCCTCAAAAATGGGGTAACAATCACCCCGCTATTGTGCCTTATGGCGTTTATGAAGCCGCAGATGGTCCGGTTGTTATAGCTGTCGGTAATTTCAGGCAGTTTACTGCTTTTTGCACCAAAGTCATTGACCGGCCGGATATTATGGAAGACCCGCGTTTCAAGACCAATCTGGACAGAATAAAAAACAGGGATATTATTGGCCCCATTTTCAAGGAGGAAGTAAAAAAGTTTCCGCGCGCCGAGTTGATCCGTCGTATGAACGAGGTCGATATTCCCTGTGGCGAAGTGGACGGGCTTTATGCGGCGATGACTTCAAAACGCGCACAAGAAAATCAAATGGTGTGCGAGGTTGACCACCCGATTGCGGGAAAGGCTAAAGTCCTTAACCCGCCTTACCGTTTTCATGGTAAACGTTCGCCGTTGCAACGTCGCCCGCCAATGCTTGGCGAACACAATATCGAGATATTAACAGATGTGCTCGGTCTAGGTGATGAAGAAGTAGATGATTTCATGCGCCGCCATCATCCGGATTGAAATTACGAAATTCAAACGTGTTTTAGCAATAAAAGCACAGCATCAATCATCAGATACTGTGCTTTTTGTGTCTCTTCATACAACAGTCATAAAATGGATAGTAATGGGGAAGCATAACACTTTATCAATCAACGTGCGACCAAATGCTTTGTTGGATTTGACAAAGTGTTCCTTCCGCTATCGACGAAGAGTGCCTCTTGCTATCGAAAAAGTGTGCCTCCTGCAATTTATGGGAGCGATTAACGAAATGCGCCTCTAAAAAACAGAGATTTGGCCGGAGGTCGTTGGTTATCGCGGAATGACCGGTTTACATTCCGAGAGCCGGATGTATCCCCCTAAATAATTGTTGTTTCAACGTTATTTTAAGTTGCATCGTTTTACCATGCATAAGCTTCGGGCGCTTCGCCTTTCGGGCCTGGCCAGATTTTGTCGAGTTTATCCAGTGTTTCTTTTGACAAAGAAATATCAACAGCTTTCAAATTTGCTTCCAATTGGGCTTTTGTTCTAGGTCCGATAATCGGAGCGCTAACAACGGGATTATTGAGACACCAGGCAAGCGCAACATCTGCCGGTTTTTCATTCAATTCTTTGCATAAAGTTTCATAGGCAACGAGTTGATCGTGGTGTTCAGCAACAACATTTTCAAGATCGGCGCGACGGCCACTCTCGAATTTGTCGAGTGCTCCTGCAAGTAATCCGCCGTCAAGCGGACTCCACAAAATCAATCCCAGACCATGATAGCGGCAGGCGGGAATGACTTCGGTTTCGATGGCGCGATTTCTCAGATTATAGATGTCCTGTTCACTGACAAGGCCGAGCATATGCCGTTCAACGGCCTTGCCTTGCGCTGTTGCAATGTGCCAGCCCGCAAAATTCGACGAACCGACATAGGAAATCTTACCTTGCGTGATGAGAACCTCCATTGCTTCCCAAATTTCATCCCACGGAGTTCCACGGTCGATATGGTGCATTTGGTAAAGGTCGATATGATCGGTTTTAAGCCGTTTGAGACTAGCTTCACAAGCACGCCTTATATGGTAGGCGGAAAGGTGCCTGTCATTTACGCCATAATCCATCGGTTGATAGAGCTTGGTAGCAAGAACAATCCGGTCACGTTTACCGCTGTTTTTGATCCAGTTGCCGATAAATTCTTCCGAAATTCCGGTGCCCTTCGGAATTTCAGGATATTGACGCGTTCCATAAATATCGGCCGTGTCAAACAGATTGATGCCATTATCAACGGCTGCATCCATAATATTGAATGCTTCTTTTTCATCTGTCAGATAGCCGAAATTCATCGCCCCCAATGCCAAACGACTGGCTTTAAGACCGGTGCGACCAAGATGGGTATATTTCATTTTATTTTCCTCTTTAAGAACAGATTGCGCGAAAATTGAGCGTGATTGATTGGATGGGCTAACTTCCGGAAAGTTCCTGATGAAACCGGTCCTTAAACTTTCACGTAGTTTTCCGAACGCTTGTTCTCGTTTCTTTTATAACCTTACGGAAAAATCGATTGGCAAAGCGGCTTTGTCATTTGACAAATTTGCCTATCTAATCGGGTGCTCGAATGAGTTTTTGAACCGAAACGAGCTAGATGACATTCAAGCCTCGCCAATGAAATTCCATGGGCTGTTCTTAAAGAACTTAACATAATTGATTGCGCTGTTTAGACAGGAAAAGCTGCATGTTATTATGAATGTTATTCATATATCTGACGGTAAGTCGAGTAACCGAAGACCATGCGATAAACGGATAATCTCGACCCGATAATTTTAAAATTCTTTGCAGCAATGGATATCAGGGGCAAGAAAATGATAAGACTTGTTCAACACCATAAAATAGGTATGAAGTTAAAAAATAGCCTTTAAGAGGCCGGAAAATTGGCAATCTTCAGAGAACCGATCTCTTGAAAGGCGTTATTTTGGAGAAGAATTTTAGTGATCAAGCATGAATTCGACGCTGCTTGATTGTGCAATGCCGTTTTCATTGCCCACCCAAAGTTCGGCTTTGCCCGTGCTTGTTTTTTGACCTGCTGTTATAAATTTATTCGGACAAAAAATCGGTCTTTGGCTGCGGAAGCAAAAGCTTGATAGTCTCGCATCCGGATTGGCATTTTTGAATGCCTGAAGCGCTAAAGTTGCCAATAATTGGCCTTGTACCAGCAAGCCAGGATAGCCTTCTTTATCGGTGACGTAAGGATAATCATAATGGATGCGGTGGGCATTGAAAGTCACTGCCGAATAACGGAATAGAGTGACACTATTGGCTTCATGTGTCTCTGACCATTGACCGTGAGGGCAGGGATCCGATTTTGCAGTCACAAATTTTGTCCGTTCGCGATAAACGATATCTTGCTCTTCAAGAAGCGCGGTTTCACTGTTTTGAATATGTTTATGTTCAACAGTCACAAAGAGAAGTTTTCCGCTTCTGCCTTGCTTTTCGGTAATCTCACGAATAGTCGATATACGTTTTGCAGGCTCTCCGATAATCAGAGGGTGGAAAAATTTCAGCCTTCCGCCAGCCCACATTCGATTGAGATTTTCTGCCGGAGGCAAGAATTCTCCTCGTGAGGGGTGCCCGTCTTCGCCTAATGAATGAAAGGAAAGCGTTGGCTGAAAATACATCCAATGCCATAAATGTGGCAGAGGACCTGTTCTTTCCGGCAGCTTTGTTCCCAGTGTGGCGGCCATGCGCGCCACCAGCACATAATCAAGCACATCCTCGATAGTTTCTGTTTTTCCTACCCAATCGGTAAAATTTGCCAATTTATCTCCTCCGCCAGTTTCCCGATATTTTTATTTAAAAATCAATTCAACAGCAAGCCGGATAATAAATCATACCCGGCTTTAAAATATTAATGATTTTCAAGTGCTTTTTTGACAAAACGATCATCGAAAGTTTGCGACAAATCGATTTTACTTCCGTCGATTGTTTTGTCATAGGAAAGAAGTTTCAATGTTGCTTCCTGACTTCCTCTGGAAATCAAGCCGTCATGTGAATAGGAAGGAAGCGAATTTTTGACCGCTTCCAGATAAACTTCGCGATTATTACCGATATATTCTGGCGGAACAGCATTGGCGACATCATCCGGTGTTGCTGTTTGTAACCATTTCAAGGCTTTGACGAAAGCGTTGGTGATATGTTGGACGGTGTTCGGATAGTTGTCGATAAATTCCTTTTTTGTATAAAGAACTCCGGAAGACATTGTGCGTGTTCCGAATATCTTTTCCATATCTGCTTCGGTTCTTGTGTCGACAAGAATGAAAACCGAATTGTCGTGCATTAAGGTCGAGATCACAGGGTCAAGATTGACAATGGCATCAATTTCGCCGCGTTTCATTGCTGCTATCGCTGTTGCACCGGCTCCGGTTCCGATCACTGAAACTTCGTCCGGTTTGATGCCATCTTTATCGAGCAAATAATTGAGAAAATTGTTTGTTGAAGAACCGGGTGCTGTAACGCCGATTTTCATTCCTTTGAGATCACCAGGCTTTTTGACTTTGTCTTTCAAATCGGCGCGGACGGCAAGCACAATTGCCGGATAACGGTCGAGCTCCAGCACGGCACGGACATCCTGACCTTTCGAATGCATACGAATGACCTGATCGTAAGCGCCGGTCGTCACGTCCGCCGACCCTCCCAGAAGTGCTTGAAGCGATTGTGAACCACCTTTCAAGTCCACCACTTTGACATCCAGTCCTTCCTCTTTGAAAAAGCCTTTTTGCGAGGCAATAGCCAAAGGCAAATAATAGAAAAGCGGTGCACCGCCTACGCTCAAAGTGATGTCTTTCTTTTCCGGTTCGTCATTGGCAAAAGCGTTTCCCGTGAGCGTGACGGACAAAACGGCGAATATTAGACCCAATCGAAAGATGAATTTTCTGAAATGGGAACTGAATTTCATAAGCTTTCTCCTCAAGATTGCTTTCTTCTCAAGATTGTTTGCCACGCGGGTCTGCCCGCCAGATCAGAAGCCGTTTTTCGATCATACTGACGAGAATATCAATCAGAATAACAAAAATGGTCAGAATTAACATACCGGAAAATACGCCGGTAACGTCGAAAACACCTTCTGCTTGCGAAATAAGATAGCCAAGGCCGGCAGATGCGCCGAGATATTCTCCGACAACCGCACCCACCATAGCAAATCCGACAGATGTATGAAGCGACGAGAACACCCATGTCATGGCAGAGGGGAGATAAACATGGCGCAATAATTGCCGCTCGTTCATGCCGATCATGCGGGCATTTGCGAGAATGGTCGGATTGACTTCTCTTACCCCTTGGTAAACGTTGAAAAACACAACGAAAAACACAAGTGTAAAGCCGAGTGCAACTTTGGACCATATACCAAGGCCGAACCAGAGTGCGAAAATCGGTGCAAGAACGACACGTGGCAAAGCATTTGCCGCTTTGATATAGGGGTCAAAAACCGCTGCCAACATTTTCTTTTGTGCAAACCAGAAGCCCAATAAAATGCCGCCACCTGCACCAATAGCGAAAGCGAGAATTGTTTCAAGCAGCGTAATCCATAAATGGTACCAGACTTTACCGCTCTGGAAATCAAGACCAATGCGTTTAAAAATATCAATCGGTGTTGAAAAGAAGAAGGGCGGCAGAATCGGTTTGCCGTTAAAAAGCGGAACAGTCGTTCCTATTTCCCACAGAAAGAAGAAGATAATAGCAACCGAAAGCTGTAACAGAAAAATCTTCAGACGCTTCATGATTTATCTCCTTGTTCATAGGCTTTGAGCACCTCTTCTTTAAGATCATTCCATAATGTCCTGTGGATCTCCGCAAATTCGGTTGTAAGCCGGATTTCCTGCAAATTGCGCGGGCGCGGCAAATTGATGAGATAATCACCTTTGACATGTGAAGCCGGCCCTGCCGAAATAATAATAACGCGATCGGCAAGTGTAATTGCTTCTTCCAGATCATGTGTCACAAACATAACGGCCTTGCGGTCTCTCGACCATAATTTCAAAAGGAGATCGCCCATCAGAACCCGTGTTTGAGCGTCAAGTGGTCCGAACGGCTCATCCATTAAAATGAGCTTGGGATTAAGGATTAAAACTTGTGCAAGCCCGATGCGCTTTCTTTGCCCGCCCGACAATTGGTGCGGATAGCGATTGCCGAATGATTGGAGGCCGACACGGGCAAGCCATTCCCGCGACTGGTTTAATGCATCCTGTCTTTTGACGCCACGGATTTCCAAACCGATTGCAATATTGTCTACGGCCGTTTTCCAGGGCATTAATGAATCAGACTGGAAAAGGTAACCGGCTTCGTGATTGATGCCTGAAAGAGGATGACCGAATATCTCGCATGTGCCACTGGCAGGCGGCAAAAGACCCGCTGCCACATTGAGCAAAGTCGATTTTCCGCAACCCGTCGGACCGACAATTGCTAGAAATTGTCCTGCCGGTACTTCAAGATCAGCTTTTTTTACAGCTGTAAAATTGTTAAAAACCACGCTTACATCATTGAGTTTGACCGCTGGCGGCAGAGCTCCATCGCCGGATCTATCTTGTTTTATTGCTTCAGGCATTCTTATATTCCATAATTTCATTGTGATGCGGCAGATCGCATTTCAATCGATTTTTCGTTCGCCACATCGTCTATCAGGATAAAAGAAAAATTATAAAAAACATATCTTTTTAGTATTAAATAACGATTGTTTTATCATGGTTTGAAATAATGTTGCGGAAATTTTCCAAAGCAATCAAAGCCGTTAGAAATTTTTGCGATGGAAGAGCGAAGGTTTTGATCGGATATTGCCATTGTTTTTATAGTTAAGGCTAAATTTACCAAACTTGGGCTATGACTAACAAGGGCTTGACGACTATTAGCGCTCTCAAGCCTGTAATGCTCCCGTTTATCGAGTTTTGAGTAAAGGCCGTGCAATGAATATGAACCGTTTATCGCTTATTCCGAATGAAGCGGATGACAAGAATTTTGCGCGATTTCAGCCACAAAAAAATGAGCAACAACAACTGACTTTGTCGGATATTGCCGTACGGTTGCGGTCGGTTCATGAACAAATGAAAACAAAAGCACCGACAAGAGAAACAGAAAATGTTATGCCTTTCCCGCAAAACAAAGATGACGGTGTAAAAGCTTATCTTGATGATATAGCACGCGCTTTGCTTAAAGAGTATGAGGCAAGAAAGACTGCACAGAACGAACTAGTTCATCATTTCCAGCGGCTTGAGCAACTTCTCGTCGAAAATGGACAGGGAATGAAAACAACAGCGGCTAGCGATAGGCAAATATTGATGAAAGAGGTTGCCGATGAAGTGCAATCGCGGTTGAAGCAGGAACTTTCCGAGCAGACAAAAAGTTTAGCGGCTGAAAGCCAGAAAGCCAATCAGGAAATCTCGCGCCAATTGCGCGAAGCAGTAGCAGCCTCACGGTTTTCGGTGCAACTTGTTTCCCTCCAGCGGCAAATTACAAATCTTCAGGCAACTCTTGATGCCCATGATAAATCTCCTACGAAAGGTTCATCCGAAGACAGCGTAAAAGTTGAGAAAGAAAATTTTGCCTCCCTCTTGAACTCGACGCAAATCCCCACGCCGACGAGTGGACAAAATCATAAAGATGCGCAAAAAGTTTTCGACAAGTCTGTTATTCGCATATTGGCTGAAAAAAAAACGCCGGAGTTGACCGGCGAAATAAATAACGCGCCGACAGACACTGATAAAACCGGACTTGAAAATAAAGTACAAATTCAAATGCCGGAAACGGGTAACACCAAGTCAAAAAGTTGCATGCAAAAATTTGACGCTGAAACAAGTGGGCGCCTGATTTGTTGTGCACGTGCGGTCAACAAAGGAATTAAAACAAATTTATTCGCAAAGCTGCAAAATCGGGATAAAGCCGGAAGAACTTTGACACGGGTGAGTGCACTTTTTTTGATGGCGGTTTTTGCCTACGGTTTAAGCGGTCATTTTAATATATCAGACCATGCATCTGTCTTCTCTTTCCTTCGTTGAGTGGAGTGCATGATAGCTTTCGGGCGTGAATTGTCAGGTACTCATGTTTTTATTTTGCTTGTAAGGGTAGCAATCCGTGTTTGACTTATGTGATATAGTTTTTGGGAACCTGTTGTCACCTTGCCGGTATAATGTGCGAAAGATGGAAATTGATAACAGTACCGGTAAGAAACAATAGATGCTGTTTCCTTTAGGTGAGAGATGTGAGTATTTATTTACCGATAGCAGAAATGTCGCTCAATATGCTGATCCTTATCGGCATGGGTGGGGTTGTCGGTTTTCTTTCCGGAATGTTTGGCGTTGGCGGCGGATTTTTGATTACGCCGCTTCTTATTTTTTATAACGTACCACCTGCTATTGCCGTCGGTACAGGTGCAAATCAGGTTATTGCATCATCTGTCACCGGTGCGCTTACGCATTTCAAACGCGGAACACTCGATATCAAGCTTGGCATTCTTCTTGTCATCGGCGGTATATTGGGGTCTTGCCTTGGTGTCGGGCTATTCAGTTATTTACGTAAGCTTGGTCAGCTCGATCTCATCATTTCTTTACTTTACGTTATCCTTCTAGGCGGTGTTGGCAGCCTTATGGCCATTGAAAGCTGGCGGGCTATTGTCAATGCAAGACGGGGCAAAGCTATTGTTATCCGTCGCCCGGGACACCACAGTCTGGCACAACGCTTACCATTGAAAATGCGGTTTCGTGCGTCAAAAATCTATGTGAGCATTATTCCGGTTCTTGGAATCGGACTTGTTATCGGTTTGCTTTCTTCTGTTATGGGGGTAGGCGGCGGTTTTATTATGGTTCCCGCACTCATTTACATGTTACGCGTGCCTACCAATGTTGTTGTCGGTACATCGCTTTTCCAGATTACTTTTGTTACCGCCTTCACAACTGTTCTACAGAGTATAACAAACCAGTCGGTTGATATTGTGCTTGCTTTTTTGCTGATGGTTGGCGGCGTTATTGGCGCAACCTATGGAACGCGGATAGGCCGTAAGCTCAAAGCCGAACAATTGCGCATGCTGCTTGCCATTCTGGTTTTACTGGTTTGTGCCCGTCTTGCTTTTGAACTTTTTGTTCGTCCTGACGATCTGTTTTCTCTCACCTTCATTGGCGGTTGAAATGAAAACAGTTTATGCCGCACTTTTGTTTTATCTTACACTTTTTCTGGCACCCGGCCTTGCCAAGGCTGATGCGCCCGTTGAAAATGCGGGACCTAAAGAAAATATCCAGATCATCGTGACGACCAATGCCATTACACTTGATACCAATTTTGCCGGTCGTAACGTCTATATTGCCGGTGTCCTCGAAAATGCCGATCCTCAACTAAGACGCCAAGGGCGCTATGACATTATTGTGGTCATGGAAGGACCTGTAAGACCAATGATAATGCGCGAGAAAAAGCGTAAGCTCGGCGTATGGGTAAACGCGGATGCATTGGCATTCACCGCGGTTCCACAATCCTATGCAATGGCAACCACCCGCGAAATCAGGGATATAACCAGCCCGGTCAATTATAAAAGATTGGGGTTGGGGCTTGAATATTTGCCACTTCGTGCAGAGTCGGACGATGAAGAAAAAGCAAAGCTATTTCGTCAGGAGCTTATCAAGCTCAAGCTTCATCAACATCTTTATAGCGAGAATATCGGCGCAGTCACGTTCGGCTCGGCTTCGCTTTTTTCAGCGAATTTCAAATTGCCTGCCAATATCCCTGTCGGTCATCATACAATTCATGCTTATCTTTTTCGCGATGGCGAGTTTGTCGAGACAGTCACCACAGAGCTCGAGATTGTGAAAGCACACACCGCTTATGCAATCTACCGTTTTGCGCAGGATAACCCCGTTTATTATGGCTTCGTCGCGGTCTTTGTAGCAATTTTCACCGGCATTCTCGGGCGGCTGATTTTCCGTAAAGATTGATTGTTCAATCAAGATGGTATCGCTATTTTTTGACGGAGGCAGTGTGACCCCGACACTCTATTTAAGACCGGATTTAACGACTATTTCACAACGGGAAAAGTGATAGTTTCAAGGCTAGCAATCGTAATACATCGGAAGAAATTACTGCGAAAAGAAAGATTGTTTTTGAATAGGGTAAATAGTGTTCTTGCCTAATAGACAAGCAATCAACGCCGATTTATCAAAAATGTCGCGAAAAGCTTTGTTTGTCAGATCCAAACCACCGGCATAGGCGCCGAATGCCGGCAAAATCATCCTCCTTCCGTCGCTTGCAAAACAAAATCGTCTAACCGACATGCCCCGGCGGGAAATGCGAAGAGCGGGATGAAGGTGACCGGCAATTTCCCCTGTCTGTGTTCCGGCAAGTGGTTCGTGACGGAATAACAACGAGCCTATCCGGATTTCATGTGTCCATTGGCCGGCAAATTCTGTTTTTTCATCATCGTGATTTCCGGCAATCCAGATCATCTCGCGATGAGTAATGATGTCTTCAAGCAATTGCCGGTTTTTTTCAGAAAGTTGTGTGGATGCCTGATTGTCATGGAAGCTGTCGCCCAAGGCGATAATTGTTTGTGGTTGGTATTTTCCGACCACATTTTTCAAACGCTTAAGCGTGCGTTCACTGTCATAGGGAGGCAATAATTGGCCGTGGCGGGCAAAACATGATGATTTTTCAAGGTGAAGATCGGCAACAATCAGCAGTTTTTCGGCGTGCCAGTAGGCTGCGCCACTACAATCACAAGTCATGCGTGCACCATTGACCTTAACTGTAAAACGATCAAGTCCGATTGTCATATCCACCAAAAAGCCTGTTTCAGTTTTCAAGAACTGTATGGATCAAGTCTTCTGCCGCTTCCATCAATATATTGTCTTCTGCACTTCCCGGAATCATTTCTTTTCCTATTTCAAGCATGACCGGAAGCGCAAGCGGCGACATCTTTTTAATCGGCCGATGGATAATATGATTTTTTATTCGTTTCAACATATCACCCAGCCTCTTGATGTCTAAAAGCCCTCGAGCCGCTTCCTGCCTTGTTGCCTGAAGCAGAATATGATGTGGTTCATGCGTTCTCAAAACGTCAAAAATAAGGTCGGTGGAGACAGTCACTTGCCTTCCGGTTTTTTCTTGCCCCGGATGACGCCGGTTAATCAAACCGGCAATCATTGCGCAATTACGGAAAGACCGTTTGAGCAGAAAGCTTTCATCAAGCCATGCCTCCAGATCATCGCCCAACATGTCTTCGGAAAAGAGGTCTTTCAACGATAAACTTCCGGCTTTTATTGCCTCGCCAATGTCGTCAAGTGTCCAAAGACCGATGGAATAATCGGTGGCGACAAAACCGACAGGCTTCAAACCGGCCCTTTCGAGCCTTCGTGTCAACAACATTCCAAGTGTTTGATGGGCAAGGCGCCCCTCGAATGGATAGGCAACCAGAAAAGACCGATTTTTTTCATTGAATGTTTCGATCAATAATTGATTGGTATCAGGCAGAATGGACGAGATTTTTTGTTGGCTCAGCCACTTTTGCACCTGCTCGGGCAAAACATGCCATTCTTTCGGATTTGCGAGCATTTTGCGCAACCTGTCGGCAAGATATGTCGAAAGCGGAAAACGCCCCCCCATATAGCTTGGAACACGGGCTTCGAGTTTTTTCGACAAGCTCACATAACATTCGTTTTCACGAATACCTTCAAAACAAAGAACATGACCCGCAAAAATGAATGTATCACCTTTTGTCAAGCTTTCGAGAAAACTCTCCTCGATGCGTCCCAACATTCGGCCACCGCGCATTGCACTGCCATTGCCGGCTTTGACAAGCCTTACATTGAGTTCGGCAGCTTCGATAATGGTTCCCATATTAAGCCGGTATTGCTGGGCAATTCTAGGATTGGAAACGCGCCAGCGGCCGTCTTTCGTGAGCCTTATTTTTGCATATTGTTCGTAAGCTTTAAGGGCATATCCACCTGTTGCAACGAAGTTCAATGTTTCATCAAATATTTTTCTTTTGAGTGTCGAATAAGGTTCTGCAGTTTTGACTTCCTGATAAAGCTCGTCGACATTGAAAGGTCCTGCACACGCCATACCGAGAATATGTTGGGCAAGAACGTCGATAGCGCCTTCACTTAATGGCGGGCTATCCTGTGCGCCGATATAATTTGCGTCAAGTGCAGCCTGACATTCGAGAACTTCAAAGCAGTTTGCAGGCACAAGCACTGCTTTACTCGGTTCATCCATGCGGTGGTTGGCGCGGCCGATGCGCTGGGCAAGTCTGCTTGCACCTTTGGGTGCACCGACATGGATGACCAGATCAATGTCTCCCCAATCTATGCCAAGATCAAGTGTCGAAGTGGCAACAACGGCGCGAAGCTTGTTCAGGGCCATTGCTTCTTCCACCTTGCGGCGTTGACCGACATCAAGTGAACCATGGTGAAGCGCAATAGGTAAACTGTCTTCATTCATGCGCCATAATTCCTGGAACAGCATTTCGGCTTGCGAACGCGTATTAACAAAAATCAATGTCGTATGCGCCGCTTTGATGAGATCAAGAATGTCTTTGACCGCATAACGGGCAGAGTGTCCCGCCCAGGGAATATGTTCCTCGGTTTGTAAAATTCTGATTTCAGGTTTTGCACCGCCTTCGACGGTAACAAGACCTGCCATTGCCGATTTTTGTTTCTGGCTTACCAGCCAACGCCGCAAGGAATCGGGATCGGAAACAGTGGCCGAAAGGCCGATTGTTTTTAATTCAGGGCGTAATGTTCTTAAACGGGCAAGTGCAAGAGAAAGCAATTGTCCCCGTTTTGATGTCACAAGCGAATGAAGTTCATCAAAAATGACGGTATCAAGAGAACCAAAGAATTTTTCTGCTTCATGCGAGGATAGAAGCAGTGACACTTGCTCGGGCGTTGTCAACAATATATCAGGTGGAATATATTTCTGTCTTTGTCTTTTGTGTTGGGGCGTATCGCCGGTTCTGGTTTCAATTGCAATATCAAGTCCCATTTCCTGAACGGGCGTTTTCAAATTGCGTTCGATATCCTGAGCCAAGGCTTTAAGCGGCGAAATATAAAGTGTATGAAGCTGGTGGTGATGTTTGGTACTTGAGAGAGCGACCATAGAAGGTAAAAAACCGGCAAGAGTTTTACCAGCACCCGTCGGGGCAATAAGCAAAGTTGATTGTCCACTTTTCGAGCGTTTTAAAAGTTCGGCTTGATGAGGGCGCAAATTCCACCCCTTTTTCTGAAACCAGTTATTGAACTGGTCAGGTAAAAGAGAAAGTTCATCTTGCTGAACCGAATTGCATTGATCGTTGTTCATAAAATCTATTTAATATGTGCGACTATATTCGCCAAGTTACCGGTTAAGAATCATTATGAAGCTATATGTGATCAATCTTGATCGTTCACCAGACCGATTAGACCGCCTTGAGAAAATATTCAGGAAGTTGAACCTTGGTTTAACGCGCGTTGCTGCAATAGACGGACTTCATCTTGATGAAAAGTTCATTGCCGATGTCAGAAAGCACCAGCTTTGGCCCGACCCGCTTACACGCGGGGAAATCGCCTGTTTCCTAAGTCATAGAGCGGCGCTCGAAAAAGTGGCGGCGGGAGATGATGATTTTGCTGCGATTTTTGAAGATGATGTTACTTTGTCGCAAGAAGCCGCCGACTTTTTGAATAATGACGATTGGATTCCTGCAAGTGCAGATATTGTGAAGATTGAAACCCATGGCAAAAAGGCTTGGCTCGGCGAGAAAAAGGACTTGAAAAACGGCTTTAGCGTTGCGCGGCTCAAAAGCCGTCATATTATGGCTGCCGGTTATATCGTTTCAAAACCCGCAGCAAAAAAACTTTGCGCAATGATGAAAATTATAACATTTCCTTTTGACCATTTTTTATTCAATCCGAAATGTCACGTATTCGAACACTTTGAAATGTGGCAACTTGATCCGGCAATTGTCCGGCAGGCAGGCTTGGAAAGCACTCTTTCCGTTGACCGTACACAAATAGACAAAGTCAATAAACAAGGCCGACGCGCATCAAAAACTTTAAGGCGTGAGCTGAAGCGGTTTTTTTCACGCGCGAAAACCGGCCTTTGGGGCATCTACATCAATTTGTTTACGCGTGAAAAATGGAAACGTGTAAAATATAGGCCTTGAGATTTTTCCCGAATTTGCGCGTAATGATAAGGACAGTCGAATTTAAAAAAGCACGCATTTTAAAAGTTAAGCGTTTGAAAACAGGGCAGACTTTAACGCATATACAACAAGTTTTTACTCCCCCGATCAGGAAATTTTTCAAACAAAAACATCCACTGAAAACGACAGCGTTTTATCCCGATCAAACTATTTTAAATGAAGAATTTTCCGTAAAAATCCGGCCTTTAACGTTTGAATTCCATTGCCCAATAAACATAGTTGGGGCGTTTAGGTGAAGTCGCCTTGGCCAGTCCATAATAATGGAAGCTCGGGTAAAGCATATTGCTTCTGTGACCGGGTGAATTCATCCATACATTATAGGCAGCAGAAACGGTGGAACGCCCTGCACACAGGTTTTCACCAGCAGCACCATGAATGCCGAATTTGCGCAAACGTGTGACAAAATCATTACCGGAACTGATTGTGTGGGCGACTCTCTGGGCATCAGCCATAAGATTTGCCTGATCCTGAGCCATTTTTTCAAGCTGGCTGTCAGGTGCGAGAGGGCCACGATTGTTTTGAGCCCGCAATGCATTGATGAGGCTTGTCGGGTCTTCATTATCGGCAAAAGCTGGAATTATGCCGCCTGTACCAACAATAAAAGCACCGGAAAGGACAAAAAAATTTCTACGTGTCAGCACGATATCACCCAACAATTCAACAGGCTCAAAAAACAACGGGTCTTTTAAAATTCGTGACTATCAAAAACAATAGCCAGCCACCACACCACTCGCATTAATGCACCGAAAATTATAAACTGGCTGGAATTCCTATCAGGCTTTTATGGAATTTCTTGGGCAATCTATCAATTTTTCAGGCTTTTATATCTTTAGTATCGCCGAAATGCGATTTCACGCCTTGTTGAAAGACATAATTTTATAATTAAATCAATGATATACTATCACACAACCGTAAGCCGGTTGTTAAATGTATTGAGAGCCGAAGCCATTAACGTATCAAGCTCAGGATACGCATAATGATAAATATCGGGATCACAATTGCAGCGCCCACGACCACCACATTGAAGAGTTTTTCGAACGCTTCAAAACCCATTGACCATAACGAGGTGAAGAAATGGCTGATCTTCCACACGACATCCATCGGTGTCCAGCCCAAAAGTGTCATGACAATGCCGACCAGAATCGAAAAAACAAGTAGCTTTATGACAACACGTCCTGGTGTATCCCCAAGAAATGAATTGACCGGCTTCGACATTGGCTATCCTTCAAAAATGATAAAATGAAACCCTAGATAGGTTTCAATGGTTTAAAGTTCAATCCTCGTCATTTTGGCTTCAAGACTATAGCAGCCCCCCCGACATTCGCAACTTGTCTAATGCATTTTACATAAGTGCGGCTATGTATACAAAGTCCGATTACCCAAAGCTAACGATCTATGGTCGTTATAAAACCATAGTAAAACAGCCTTGGACACCTCAAGGAAGTGGAACCGGCATAAAAGAGCAGCAAAACGCGAAAAGCCGCGGGCGATAGTGATTTTTCACCCTTTTGCCAATTTACCTATTTGTCCAACAGGCAAGCCTATCTATTTGTGTGATAGGCAAGGTAAATTTGTTATCACAGCTTTTGATAATGCCTAGCTTTTTTGGGTTTGTTTTTCTTTTTTTACTTGCTTTTCAAGTGTTCCGCCTTTCAAAGGTGGTGTCACTTCCTTTGCAACGTCGCTTGCCCGTTCATGATCTACAGGTAATTTTCCCATTGTCTTTACTCCGCAAATTAGCTCGGGTTTTAACGCAGAACGGGGTCCAAAAGTTCCCGTTTTTCTGTGCGAGTGACAATGATTTTCTGAGATTACAATAATCGCACTGTTCTATGGTGTGGATTAGCAGGAACAATTGATATAATGTGAAAATATGAGTGATTTTTTTGCTGAAAATAGTGCTGCAACCAATGCTGTCGAATATACGGTTTCCGAAATATCCGGTGCCTTGAAACGCACGGTCGAGGACCGTTTCGGCCATGTTCGTGTGCGCGGTGAAATTTCCGGATATAGAGGACCGCATGCATCGGGTCACGCCTATTTTGCGCTAAAAGACGATAAAGCGCGCCTTGAAGCGGTTATCTGGCGCGGCGTTATGGGTAAACTCAAATTCCTTCCCGAAGAAGGAATGGAAGTCATTGCGACAGGTAAACTCACAACCTATCCCGGTTCATCGAAATACCAGATTGTGATTGATAATCTGGAGCCGGCGGGCGTGGGGGCCTTGATGGCACTTCTGGAAGCAAGAAAAAAGAAACTTGCCGCAGAAGGGTTGTTTGATGCTGCCACCAAACAATTATTGCCCTTTATGCCCAAGGTTATTGGCGTTGTAACATCGCCGACAGGAGCCGTCATCCGCGATATTATCCATCGCATTTCTGACCGGTTCCCCCTTCATATCATCGTTTGGCCGGTGCGTGTTCAGGGTGAAACTTGCGGGGCCGAAGTTGCAGCCGCAGTTTCAGGCTTTAATACTTTGAAAGCCGGCGGTCCAATCCCGAAGCCCGATCTTATCATTGTTGCGCGCGGTGGTGGCAGTCTTGAGGACTTATGGGGCTTTAATGATGAAATCGTTGTACGGGCTGTTGCCTCTTCACTTATTCCGGTTATCTCGGCTGTCGGCCACGAGACCGACTGGACATTGGTGGATTATGCAGCCGATGTGCGTGCACCGACGCCAACCGGTGCTGCCGAAATGGCGGTTCCCGTCAAGGCAGAATTGGAGGCAAGTGTTGCTTCTCTTTATGCCAGATTGTTGGGTGGAATTTCTCGCCAATTCGATTTTCGCAAGCAAAAACTTTATAGCGCAGTGCGGGCACTTCCCTCTGTAGACCAATTACTCGCATTACCACGTCGGCGTTTTGACGAAGCCGCAAGCAGGTTGGAACGGTCTCTTACAGTCAATACAGAAAAGAAAAGACAGGTTTTCAATCTGTTGGCGCGCGGGCTTTCGCCGCATCTGGTTATCAATCTTGTCAATCAGAATCGCCAAAAGACAAACCATTTGGCCTTGCGACTGGAACAGGCATTTATTGCATTAACGATAAGCAAAAGACAAAAACTCTTGTCGGTGACAAGGAGTTTCAATCCGCGACTTGCCGAAACCATTATGGATAAGGCCAAAGAAGCCGGTTTGTTTTATTTTATGCGGCTTCAGAATGCTTTTGTGCTCATCGTTGAAAAACAACGCCAGAAAGTTGATATGGCGGCGCGGCTGTTAAACTCAGTTTCTTACGAAAAGACACTCGAGCGCGGTTTTGCACTGGTCCTTGATACAGAAGGAAAGCTTGTCAAAAATGCGCGTGAAGTTCCTGAAAACGGGTTTTTGAAGATCAGATTTTCTGATGACACGATTGACGCAACGGCAATCGGAAAAGCTCATCAACCGGCAAAAAAACAAAAACGCCATCCGACTGACGATGATAATCAGGGGGATCTGTTTTGAAACCTTTGGCAGAAGGGCTAATGCTTGGTGCTGACGGGAAAATCCGTTGTGCATGGGCAGGCGAGGATGCTCTCTATTTAGCCTATCACGATCATGAATGGGGCAAACCCGTTTATGACGACAACCATTTATTCGAGAAAATTTGTCTGGAAGGATTTCAGGCCGGTTTGTCATGGCTGACAATATTGAGAAAACGGGAAAATTTTCGCAATTCATTCGACGGGTTCGATTTTAACAAAATTGCTTTTTATGACGAAGAGAAAATAGATGAACTATTGAAAAATCCCGGTATTATCCGCCATATCGGAAAAATCCGCTCGGTTGTCAACAATGCCAAGTGCGCTCGTAAACTTGTTGAAGAAAAGGGTAGCCTTGCCGATTATTTCTGGTCTTTTCAGCCGCCCGAATCCGAACGGTTCGAACATGTCGACTATGCAACGCTTAAATTAAATCCGATAACGCCGGCATCAATCCGCCTTTCAAAAGATTTGAAAAAACGTGGATGGACTTTTGTCGGCCCGACGACATGCTACGCGTTCATGCAATCCATCGGCATTGTCAACGACCATATCGAAGGTTGTTTTTGTCGCTAAAGGCCGCGTGTCTCGGCTTGTTGGAAATAACAGATTTTCTTGTTGAAGCGGACTTATTTTTTCCCCGAATTTTCCTGTGGTGCTGAAGCCAGACTTTTTTCAACTTCAAAACTGGTAAATTTAATTTTTTTCGCAAGATCTGCAAAATGGCTATTCAAATAATCCTGAAAACGGGCAGATGTCACGCTTCCTTCTGCTGTTCCAGTGTTGGAGCCGAACAGAAAACTGTGACTGGATTGATGTCTTATGTCGAGAATACCGGCATCAACAAGTTCGTTTTTGTCGATATGGATAAAATTTGCACCGGCCACAGGTAACTTCTCACGGGAAAATAAATCGCTGAAAAAGGTATCGTGCCCGTTTTCGCCCATCGAGACACGAGCATTTGCGTCAATATTACATTCAAGGCCCGTCAATATATAATCGCCCGGAGCAATTGGAGAAAATGCTGTCGCAATTGTTTTATTGGTGAGCTTTTCCGAAATCGTCTCAAAGGTTACTTTACCGAGGAACCATTTATCCGATTTGCCAAGAATCCATTTGGTTTGCGAAATCGCTTTATCGGGTAAACCGGCAATTGTATAATTATCTCTACCGGAATAAACATTTGTATAATTTTTCTGGTCAAGCCTGTCTCCAACGATTTGTCGCAAGCGTATTGTTGTGCTTTGGCAAAACCGGCCTTCATAAACGACTCTGACAGCAATGGCCGCACCTTTTTGGGAAATCGTATTCTGGAAGAAATTAACAGCTTCATCGCTATTAATGTCATTTTTCTTGGAGTTCGTGCAGCTCACGGAAAAAATGCACACAAAAACAAGCAATAAAATACGGTAATTCAACATTTTTGTTCAGCCATGAAGCAACCCTTTAATCAAAGTCAATTGATAGCAACCGACTTGGATAAAAGAAATAATCAACTTCTATTAAAGAGGGCAATTGCCAAAACAATATGTGGACAAGTTGTTTCGCATTGTTGCCATGGTAAAATCCGGCCGGCTGATGTCAATTATTGCAACGGTATTGAAGATTTCTAGAAAGAGATTTTCGAATTCATGCATCAAAATAAACTTTCCCGAGCATAGAACGCATGGCTTGCTGCTTTGTGTTGGATGAGTTACAAACCAGCAATCCTTCAATCCAATTGTAGTTTTAGCGGCAGGAATAAAATGGCAGATAGACAGGCAAGAACGATAGCGCGTGTTCCTCGTGGTTTTGTTGATCGCACGAGTGCGGAACTCCATGCCGCCGAAAAAATGATGTCGGTCATTCGCAATGTCTACGAGCTTTACGGGTTCGAGGCCGTTGAAACGCCGATTTTTGAATATACGGATGCGCTGGGAAAATTCCTGCCGGATCAGGATCGTCCGAATGCCGGTGTGTTTTCAATTCAGGATGATGACGAGCAATGGATGTCATTGCGATATGATCTGACAGCGCCGCTTGCACGTTATTTTGCTGAAAATTTCGAAAGTTTGCCAAAGCCCTATCGCAGTTATCGTGTCGGCTGGGTATTCCGTAACGAAAAACCGGGGCCGGGGCGTTTCCGGCAATTTATGCAGTTTGATGCTGATACAGTGGGAACACCGACTGTTGCTGCCGATGCCGAAATTTGCATGATGGCGGCTGATACGATGGAACGGCTTGGCATTGATCGTGGTGATTATGTCGTTCGGGTGAACAATCGTAAAATTCTTGACGGTGTGCTGGAGCTTGTAGGCCTTCAAGGTGACGATAATGCAGGAAAAAGGCTCACTGTTCTTCGTGCTATCGACAAACTTGACAAGTTCGGTCCTGAAGGTGTGAAACTTCTTCTCGGCAAAGGTCGGCTGGATGATAGTGGTGATTTCACCAAAGGCGCCGAGCTTTCTGACGAGGCAATTGCCAAAGTTCTATCCTTTATTAATGCCGGTGGTGAAAATGGCCGTGCCACCCTTGATAATCTTTCAAAAGTGGTAGCTGGGAGCAACCGTGGCAAAGAAGGCGTTAACGAGCTTCAGGATATGTTGGCCCTTTTCACAGCTGCAGGATATGAAAAACGGATCAAAATTGACCCGTCTGTTGTTCGTGGGCTTGAATATTATACAGGGCCGGTTTTCGAAGTTGAATTGCTGTTTGACGTTGTCAATGAAGACGGACAAAAAGTTGTTTTCGGTTCGGTCGGCGGTGGTGGACGATATGACGGACTGGTCTCGCGTTTTCGCAGCGAACCGGTTCCGGCTACCGGTTTTTCAATCGGTGTCTCGAGATTGATGACGGCGTTGAAAAACCTTGGCAAACTTGATCTTGATGAAAAATCGGGACCGGTTGTCGTTTTGGTGTTGGATAAAGACCGAACTTCGCTTGAACGTTATCAGAATATGGTTGCAGAACTTCGTAACGCCGGTATTCGTTCCGAACTTTATGTTGGCGGTTCGGGCATGAAAGCACAGATGAAATATGCCGATCGCCGTCATGCCCCTTGCGTTATTATTCAGGGATCTCAAGAACGCTCCGAAAACCAGGTTCAGATCAAGGACCTTGTTGAGGGGGCACGCCTGTCGGCCGAGATTGAAGATAATAAAACGTGGCGTGAAAGCCGTCCGGCACAAATTACTGTAGACGAAAACAAAATGGTCGACGCGGTTAAAGAAATTCTCGCGGCGCAAGATAAAAATAGGTAGTGTCGAGCGGGAAGAAAATGACCGGATCCGAGTTAAAAGCCAACGCCATCAAAGATTTTTTTGGCGATAACCATTTGCAAACCGTTTCAATTCCGATTTTACAACCGGCCGAGCCTTTTCTCGACATGGCGGGAGAGGATTTGCGCCGCCGTATTTTTATGACCGAAAATGAAAATGGCGACAGTTTGTGCTTGCGGCCGGAATTTACAATTCCCGTTTGTATCAAGCACATAAAAACAGGTGCAACAACACCACGCCGCTACGCCTATATTGGTGAAGTTTTCAGGCAAAGCCGCTCGGGAGAAAACGGTTTTTATCAGGCAGGCATTGAAGATTTAGGGGATGTTGACGAAGCCGCGGCTGATGCACGTTCACTAGGAGAAGCCTTGGCCTTGTTGGAACGTGTTTCGAAGAGTTCCGGTTACGGGGTTCATTTGGGCGACCAAAGTGTGTTTGCTTCGGTTCTTCAAGAACTCGGTATTGTCCCGACATGGCAAAAAAGGCTGCTGCGCAGTTTTGGTAACGCCAAGCAATTGCGTGATCTTTTACATATTCTTGCTGAACCGAAAAGCGAACAGAGTTTGCCCGACAATCTGATGAAACTGGTTAAGGCGCAAGATGAAGCAGCATTGACGAGTTATATTGAGGAAGAGATGCTTGATGCGGGCATTTCACCATCTGCCGGCCGCAGTCCGACAGAAATTGCAAGGCGGCTTTTGGAAAAACAGCTTTTATCTTCTGTAAGGCTTACCAAACCGGTCCTCGAAGCTTTGGAAGAGTTTTTGGCAATTCGCTTGCCCCTTGATGACGCCGAAGATGCACTTTTTGATTTCGGGAAAAAATATGAATTGGTGAGCGACCGGTTTCTAATGCCGTTCAAGGCGCGAAATCGGGCTTTTGCGACTCAAGGGATCAAGCTTGAAGATGTTGAATATGATGCAGCTTTCGGTCGCCCGCTCGATTACTATACCGGTTTTGTTTTTGAAATTCGCAAAGATGATAATGTTATTATCGGTGGCGGACGTTATAACCGTCTGATGACAATGCTCGGGGCTGATAGACCGATACCGGCTGTCGGTTTTTCGGTTTGGCTTGACAGACTTTCGAATGACGACGAAAGCACAGTCGGGATTCAAAAGGGGCAAGGGAAATAATCATGACAGTTACACTCGCACTTCCCTCGAAAGGCCGTCTTAAAGATAAGACATTGGACACCTTGAAAGCTGCCGGTTACGAGATCGTTCTTGCCGACAATGACCGTAACTATCGGGCGGCCGTTGCCAATGACAAGAATATCGATATTCTTTTTCTATCTGCTTCCGAAATTGCCCGTGAACTGGGTTATGGCAATGTTGATCTCGGTGTAACAGGGCAGGATTTGATCCACGAAACGCTTGCCCATTCCGAGACAAAAGTGAAAGTTGAAGTTCCGCTCGGTTTCGGTTTTGCCGATGTGGTGGTTGCTGTTCCGGCTGTTTGGCATGATGTCGTGACAATGGCCGATCTTGACGACGTTGCAGCCGAATTCCGTCAGCGTCATGGACGTAGAATTCGTATTGCAACAAAATTCTGGCGTCTGACGCAGCAATTCTTTTCACAAAAGCATGGAATACAAGTCTATCGTATTGTTGAAAGTCTAGGTGCAACCGAAGGAGCTCCTGCGGCCGGTTCGGCCGATATGATTGTCGATATCACCTCTACCGGTGAAACGTTAAGGGCAAACAAGCTAAAAATATTGGATGATGGCGTTATTTTAAAATCACAAGCGTCACTTGTTTCAGCGTTGAGAAGCCGCGAAAAAAGCGGAGTTCAAGAAATTATTGAAAAATTGGGTAAAGTAGCAAAAAAATAAAAGCCGAGATGCAAATTGAAACTGAATGGCTTTGATATATTTGAAACGGGATGTTTCCGTTATACTTAGGCCATGTCGCATTTAGGCCAAGCTGTTAAGCGCCTCAATTCCTGTTATATCAAAAAATACAAATGTCACGGCGACAAGCAGCATCACAAGGATGATTGCTACAATCAACAGAACAAAGAAGCGCGATTTTATGCGTCGTTTTTCAACTGAAGCGGGATCGGATCGATCAGACATCGAACTCAATCATCATTGCTGGAATTTAAACGATCAGGGCTTGTAGCCGCTCCCGGTTCTCTTCCCAAATATCCCAGTTCCTGAAGTGATTTCTTTAAAAAAAGCTCGACAGCTTCAGCCTCGCTTTTGATCTTATGATTGTCGTGCAGAAAGTTTTGCAATGCAGTCAATGTTTGCGCGTCAAGATTGAATGAAATACCCATATTGACCTCTTGAATATAAAAGGCCCCTGCGAAACATAGGCAGGAGCCTTGATTGATATTATTTCTCGCCCTTGAGGACTTTCAAAATGTTCTGAGGTGAAGATTCACCATAAGGATCAGTCTCGCAGTTATCCGAGAAACCTTTTTCCTCGAACCATTTTTCAACAACACCATCATTAACAACAGCAGCATAACGCCATGAACGCATGCCGAAACCCAAATTGGATTTGTTGACAAGCATACCCATTTTACGGGTGAATTCGCCATTGCCATCAGGAATAAGTTTGATGTGTTGCAATTTGTTGTGTCTGCCCCAGGCATTCATAACAAAAGCGTCATTAACAGCAAGGCAGTAAACTTCATCAATGCCAAGCTTCTTGAATTCCGGATAAAGTTTTTCAAAATCCGGCAGCTGATAGGTCGAGCATGTTGGGGTAAATGCGCCCGGCAATGAGAACAATACTACGCGCTTGCCCTTGAAATATTCATCAGTGTTGACATCTTGCCAACGGAACGGGTTTGAACCCCCAATAGATTCATCACGTACACGCGTATGAAATGTTACATTTGGAACTTTTTGTCCGATCATTAATTTGCTCCTGTATTTTTATATCTTTCGGCCTGTCCGATAAGGCAGGCAGTGTGAGCCGGAATTCACATAAGAAAGGTAAGAGATCGGCCGTTAACTTGCAAGCTCGCCCCCGAAAGATTGATAATTTTACACTCGATATTTTTGGTTAATCGCTTTAAATTGATCACAGTGAAGAACATATGGTGATGAATATGGCGATTTTGACAATTTCTACGACTGCCTTCGATGACCAAAATCCCGGAACGTCCGGATTGCGAAAGAAGGTAAAAGTTTTCCAAAAGCCGAATTACGTCGAAAATTTCATCCAATCTATTTTCAATAGCGTTGGTGATGTTTCCGGGAAATTGTTTATTCTCGGAGGCGACGGGCGTTTTTTTAATAAAGAAGTTATCCAGAAAATTTTAAAAATGGCTGCTGCCAATAAAGTCGGCCATATCAAAGTTGGCCTGAACGGTATTTTGTCAACGCCGGCGGCTTCCCATCTTATCCGCAAATACAAGGCATTTGGCGGCATCATTCTGTCGGCAAGTCACAATCCCGGTGGCCCGTCGGGTGACTTCGGTATCAAATACAATATTTCGAATGGCGGTCCTGCACCGGAAAAAGTAACAAAGGCTATTTTCGAATCTTCAAAAAATATCACTTCTTATAAAATAGAGGATTGTGGCGATATCGACATCGCGAAATTGGGGAAAACGCAAGTCGGTTCAATGGTTGTCGAAGTCATTGATCCGGTTGTCGATTATGCAGATCTGATGGAAGAATTGTTCGATTTCGATCTCATCCGCAAAGCAATTGCCGGTGGTTTGACATTCCGCTTTGATGCATTGAATGCTGTGACCGGTCCATATGCCCATGAAATTTTCGAGAAACGTCTGGGCATGAAAAAGGGAACAGTTGTGAATGGTACGCCACTTCCCGATTTCGGTGGACGACATCCTGACCCCAATCTCGTTCATGCCCACGATCTTTATGAATTGATGATGTCTGAAGACGGGCCTGATCTTGGTGCTGCATCCGATGGCGATGGCGACCGTAATATGATTGTGGGGTGGAAACGTTTTGTCACGCCGTCCGATTCCCTTGCTATTCTGGCTGCCAATGCAAAGCTCGTTAAAGGCTATCGCAATGGTATTGCCGGCATTGCACGCTCTATGCCGACGAGTGCCGCGGCCGATTATGTCGCTAAAAAACTTGGTCTCAATATTTATGAAACACCGACAGGGTGGAAATTTTTCGGTAATTTGCTTGATGCCGGAAAGGTAACATTTTGCGGTGAAGAAAGCTTCGGCACCGGTTCCAATCACGTGCGTGAAAAAGACGGTTTGTGGGCAATATTGTTCTGGCTCAATTTGCTTGCGGCAACCGGTAAAAGCGTGAGTGAAATTGTCGAGCAACATTGGCAACAATTCGGCCGTTCCTATTATACACGTCATGATTACGAGGAAGTTGATCAGACTGCGGCAAAAGCTCTTATGGAGGATTTGCGCTCACGTCTTGGAAAACTTGCCGGAACCGATGTTGCAGGGTTGACGATTGCCAAGGCAGACGATTTTTCATACCACGATCCGATTGATGGCTCGGTCAGCGAGCATCAGGGCATCCGGATTTTCTTTGAAGGTGGCGGACGCATCGTCTATCGTTTGTCCGGTACCGGAACATCGGGCGCAACGGTTCGCGTTTATATGGAACATTATGTTGCCGATCCGCTAAAGCAGGATGACGACCCGCAAGAAGCTCTTGCAGCCTTGATTGTCGCAGCTGATGAGCTTGTGGATTTGAAGAAAAAACTCGGACGTGATGCACCGAGCGTTATTACTTGAGAATAAAAGACGTGTGGTGAGGCAGGAATGTGCCTTTGAGATAAAGGATAGGCCATTGCCTTTTCAAACACCGTCCATCTCGCACTGCAAAACGTTTTTTAAAACGGAAAATCAAATATAACAAAAAGCCCTGTAAATTTTTACAGGGCTTTTTGAATTGAATAAGAGATAAACAAACCGGAACGACAAACGTTCGTTTGGTTTAACTCATTTCGGATGGATCATATTTTCCGGTTTGACCAGACGATTATAATCTTCCTCTGATACGCCCGCTTTCAGTGCTTCTTCACGCAGTGTTGTGCCATTCTTATGGGCAGTTTTGGCAATTTTTGCAGCTTTGTCATAACCGATTGCCGGGGCAAGTGCTGTAACCAGCATCAAGGATTTTTCGAGAAGATCATGGATGCGTGTTTCATTGGCCTTGATGCCTTTGACGCAATTATCTGCAAAAGACACCATGCATTCCGACAAAATTTTGATCGATTGCAAAACATTGAATGCAATAACCGGTTTATAGACATTGAGTTCAAAATGCCCCTGACTTGCGGCAACAGTGATCGTGGTTTCATTGCCAAAAACCTGACAGGCAACCATCGTCATTGCTTCGCACTGGGTCGGGTTGACTTTGCCCGGCATAATCGAAGAACCCGGTTCGTTTTCCGGTAAGCTTAATTCACCAAGACCGCAGCGGGGACCGGAACCCAAAAGGCGAATATCATTGGCAATTTTGAAAAGATCGGTTGCCAAAGCGTTGAGGCTGCCATGGAAATTGGTAATTGCGCCGTGGCTTGCCAAAGCTTCGAATTTGTTATCGGCAGTTTCAAATGCAACGCCTGTAATGTCGGTCACTGCTTCGACAAAATCCTTGTCAAAACCGATTGGTGCGTTCAAACCGGTACCGACTGCCGTACCACCTTGGGCAAGTTTGAGAACATCTTGCAGTGCCGCCTCGATGCGTTTTCTGTTATGTTCGAGTGCTGCACGGTAACCTGAGAATTCCTGTCCCAGCGTGATCGGCGTGGCATCCTGTGTGTGGGTGCGACCGATTTTGATAATTTTGGAAAATTCTTTTTCTTTGTCCTTCAACGCAATCGTGAGATGGTCGATTGCCGGGAAAAGTTTGTTGATGGTCTCTAAAGCCGCCGAGATATGAATGGCTGTCGGAAATGAGTCGTTGGATGATTGGCTCATATTAACGTGGTCATTGGGGTGAACAGGCTTTTTTGATCCCATTTCTCCCCCGAGCATCTCGATAGCACGGTTTGCAATAACTTCGTTGACATTCATATTGGTTTGCGTGCCCGAACCGGTCTGCCAGACGACGAGTGGAAAATTGTCGTCAAGTTTTCCGCCAATGACTTCATCGGCAGCAGCAATAATTGCTTTTCCCAACTCCGGCGAAAGCTTTTTGGCTTTCATATTGGCCATGGCTGCGGCTTTTTTGATAAGTCCCAAGGCATGAATAAGCGGCAATGGCTGCTTTTCGCCGCCAATTTTGAAATTGTGCAAAGAGCGTTCTGTTTGTGCCCCCCAATAGTGGTCTGCGGGAACCTCGATCGGACCGAATGTATCCGTTTCTGTACGGGTTTGTACCATGATAAAACTCCTCTGTGGTTGAGGAGACGATAGACCAAGAAAAGCAATGAGAAAAGGCCTTAAACGGGATCGAAACTATATCTTGAACCTGTTTTTATACATATTTTGGTGAGAAAAAGTCGCCCGCAAAACCGGATAATAAAACAATAAGACTGAAGCGAAAAAATGAGCGGCATATTATTACATATTTCTGATGAAACAGCCCAAAACTGGCTGAAGAAATAATACGCTACCAATTAAAAGTGGCTTAAAAATTTTAAAAGACAACAAAAACACCAACTCGACCGCATTTTTTAGTGACGGAAATAATCTATTTTTTAAATATTGGCTCCATGCTGTTTGTATTGACGATAAACCGACGGCTTGGCGAATTTATGCCACGCGTAAACCGAGGATGTGATGACGAACCTGGTATAAAAAAACGGGCCCGAAGGCCCGTTCATTAACGTTGTCGTGAACTTCTTTATTAGAAGTCCATACCGCCCATGCCGCCGCCCGGCATTGCAGGCATTGGAGCCTCTTTCTTCGGCAGCTCGGCAATCATGGCTTCGGTTGTGATCAACAATCCGGCAACGGAAGCAGCGTTTTGAAGAGCAGAGCGGACAACCTTTACAGGGTCAACAATGCCCAGAGCAATCAAATCGCCATATTGGCCATTGGCTGTGTTGTAACCGAATGTTTCGCTCTTGTTTTCAAGAATTTTACCAACAACGATAGAAGCTTCATCGCCAGCGTTGGTTGCAATTTGACGGGCCGGAGCCTGCAAAGCGCGACGAACGATATTGATACCGGCTTCCTGATCCGAATTGGCACCTTTTACTTTAAGGTCAGCGGCTGCGCGCAACAGGGCAGTACCACCACCAGCAACGATACCTTCTTCAACAGCGGCGCGTGTTGCATTCAAAGCATCGTCAACGCGGTCTTTTTTCTCTTTAACTTCAACTTCTGTTGCACCGCCAACGCGGATAACAGCAACACCGCCTGCCAATTTGGCAAGACGTTCCTGAAGTTTCTCACGGTCATAATCGGATGTTGTTTCTTCGATCTGGGCCTTGATCTGGTTAACACGTGCATTGATTTCAGGCTTCTTGCCAGCACCGTCAACAATCGTTGTGTTTTCTTTTGAAACGGTAACTTTCTTTGCGCGGCCGAGCATGTCGAGTGTGACGTTTTCGAGCTTGATGCCGAGGTCATCGGAGATAACCTGACCGGATGTCAAAATGGCAATATCTTCCAACATTGCTTTACGACGGTCACCGAAGCCCGGAGCCTTGACCGCAGCAATCTTCAAGCCGCCACGCAATTTGTTGACAACGAGAGTTGCCAAAGCTTCACCTTCAACATCTTCTGCAATGATAAGCAAAGGCTTGCTCGCCTGGACAACAGCTTCAAGAACCGGAAGCAGAGCCTGCAAGTTAGAAAGTTTCTTTTCGTGGATCAGGATGTAAGGGTCATCCAGATCGGCAACCATTTTTTCTGTGTTGGTTACAAAGTAAGGAGAAAGGTAACCGCGGTCGAACTGCATACCTTCAACAACTTCAAGCTCTGTATCGGCAGTCTTTGCTTCTTCGACTGTGATAACGCCTTCATTGCCGACTTTCTGCATCGCTTCGGAAATCATTTTACCGATTTCGGTTTCGCCATTTGCTGAAATAGTACCAACCTGTGCAACTTCCGCAGAAGTTTTAATCTTCTTTGCTTTTTTCAGAAGATTGTCGACAACTTCATTAACAGCAGCATCAATGCCGCGCTTCAAATCCATCGGGTTCATTCCGGCAGCAACAGCTTTTGCACCTTCCTGAACAATTGCCTGACCCAAAACAGTTGCTGTTGTGGTGCCATCACCGGCAATATCATTGGTCTTGGAAGCAACTTCGCGCAACATCTGTGCGCCCATATTTTCAAACTTGTCTTCAAGTTCGATTTCCTTGGCAACCGAAACACCATCTTTGGTAATTCGTGGAGCACCGAAAGACTTGTCGATGACAACATTACGGCCTTTAGGACCCAGTGTTACTTTCACGGCATTGGCGAGGATATCGACGCCACGCAACATACGTTCACGCGCATCGCGGCCAAATTTGACTTCTTTTGCAGCCATTTAATATCTCCTTGGGAATTATCCCGGAATTGTTTTTAAAATTTATGGGAAAATGGCTATCAGCCAAGAATACCCATAATATCGGATTCTTTCATAATCAGGACGTCTTCACCATCCAGCTTGACTTCGGTTCCTGACCATTTGCCAAAGAGAACGCGGTCGCCTGCTTTTACGTCAAGAGCAACGAGCTTGCCGCTTTCATCACGTGCACCCGGACCAACAGCGAGAACTTCGCCTTCCTGCGGCTTTTCTTTGGCTGTATCTGGGATGATGATCCCACCTGCGGTTTTTTCTTCTGATTCAACCCGACGAACGACTACGCGATCGTGTAATGGGCGGAATTTGGTTTTTGCCATGTCTTGAACCCTTAAAATGTTTAACTTTAATTAAACTCGATTTCGTTGAGGTTTTTCCTCGATTAGCACTCTCGATGTGGGAGTGCTAACTCATGAGAACAGATAAAAATTGCCCCTTATAATGTCAAGAAGCTGGTTTTAATTTTTTAGTGAACTGGCTTGGGAAAACGTTATTCTTTAGGTAAAGAATGCCGCTCATAAAAAGCCGTATTTTGTGGAACATTGATGAAAAGAGATCGGACAGCGTTTATAAAATGCAGCCCGATCGAGTTTGTCCAAAGGAGCAAAAATTCAAACAAATATATAAGCTTCAATGGGTTAAACACATAAGGCTAGAGATATTTTCCTAAGGTTTGGATGTCTTATCGCAAAGTTAAAAAGGAAACTTACTTTAATGCCAAAAGCCGGAATAGCCACCCAAATGAGGAGAATAAAGATCGTAACAAGATTCATCCTGTCCTTGTGCAAAAGGTTAAAAAAGAATGAATTATTCACAAGCATAGCTACTCGGATTGTTAAACTTTAAAGTTTCTACAGTCCGGATTCGCTCTATTCGGGATTCGTCACGTGGGGTATTCCTCAACGCCTGCAACTTCCGGAACGAAATGACGCAAAAGATTTTCGATTCCATGTTTGAGGGTTGCTGTTGAAGCCGGACAACCCGAGCAAGAGCCACGCATGTTCAAATAGACAACACCGTGCTCGAAACCGCGGAACGTGATATCACCACCATCATTGGCCACAGCGGGACGAACCCGTGTTTCGATAAGCTCCTTGATTGTGTCAACGATATCTTTATCTTCTTCCGAGAAAAACTCTTCTCCAACCGGTACATCAGGAACATCATTGACATGCGCTGCCATTATCGGGCTATTGGACATGAAATGTTCCATAATAGTTCCCAATATTGCAGGTTTCAGATGCTGCCATTCCGAGTTGTCTTTAGTGACAGTGATGAAATCATAGCCGAAGAAAACGCCGGTAACACCGGGAATGGTGAAAAGTTTGGAAGCGAGAGGAGAACGTTCGGATGCGTCTTCTTTATCGCGGAATTCAGCAACACCTTCTTCCAATACAACCCGGCCGGGCAGGAATTTTAGTGTTGCGGGATTAGGCGTGGTTTCTGTCTGGATGAACATATAATTTCCTTTTCATGGTCAAGGCATGCAAGGTGCGTTATTCGATTGCCTTTTATATGCTGCTTTACGGAACAAAAATTCAAGAGGCAAGTCATCCAGCAGGAATGACATTGCAGTGAAGAGTTTCTTTTTTCGAAATGCTTTTGTTTTAAATAGGGTGGGAAAAGTTGGTCAAGCAACTGAATCAATATCTTCCACACTTAGGCCATCAGGAATAATTGTAACAGGAATTGGAAAAGCGCTTCCCTTTGCAGCAATAGATTGCACAAGCGGCCCCGGACCTTCAGCCCCCGAGCCGGCCGCGAGCACAAGAACCGCAATATCCTGATCGCTTTCGATAAGCTTTACTATTTCAGCAGCCTTTTGCCCTTCGCAAATTTTGGTTTCCGTTTCTATTCCCAGATTTTCCCGAACTTCATCAGAAATTGCTGATAAAGTCTGGCGAGCCTGCTCATGGGACTCGGCGCGCATGATATCGCCCACGCCAAGGAAATGTTGGAATTCCGAACTGTCGATCACATAAAGCAGGATCAATCTTCCACCGGTGTTTTTTGCCCGCCTTGATGCATAGGCAACAGCACGGCGGCATTCCGGTGTCTCGTCGATAATTGCCAGAAACTTTCGCTTATGTCCGTATTGGCGGCTTAATCGTTTTGATAACATTTCTGTTCACCTACTGGCAGCATCGTCGGGCGCGAGCTGAATATGGCATGTCAGTCCCTTAGGCGCATAATCAATTTTCACATCATTATGCGGATTATAGCTCAAACTCCGTTCGATCAGCGTCGATCCAAACCCCTTTTTATGATGGGAAGAAATTTCAGGCCCGTTACTTTCGCTCCATTTCAGATTGATAACACCCTCCTTTGTGCGAGACCAGGTAACAGAAACACGGCCGGAGGTAACCGAAAGCGCGCCATATTTAATCGCATTTGTCATGAGCTCGTGAAGTGTTAAGGCAAGCGCCAACGCTGCCTTTTCCGATACATTGACCTTGGGGCCATTGATTTTGATATTGCCATAAGTTTCGGTAGCAATTGCCATGGTATTTTCAATAAGTACCTTAAGGTCGCTCTTTTTCCCGCTCTCATCTTTTAAAGTACTCTGTGCTTCTGCAATTGCTCTGAGCCTTGCACCGACCTTCTCGGTGGCGCTTGTTAGATCGGTGCTGCTTTTGAGCGTTTGGGAAACCACCGCATTGACCATGGCGAGAATATTTTTTACACGGTGAGCCGATTCTCCGGCGAGAATATGGAGCTGGTTTTCGAAATTGATGCGTTCGGTGATGTCGATACCCTGAACATAGATACCGATAACGTCACCTTCTGCATTTTTAATGGGTTGGTGGATAAAATCGACATAATGCAAAACCGGTTCTTCGCTGCCCGGCCGTTCAATCAAAAGCGGGACACTTGCTCCACGGAACGGCTCTTTGGTTTCCCAAACCTGATCAAGCAGAGCAATGAAACCTTGTCGGGGAATTTCCGGCATGGCTTCGGCAACAGTGTGTCCGATCAATTCCCGTGTGCCTACAAGTTCCATAAAGGCATTATTGACAAGATAAAAACGGTGATCGCGATTGAGCAGTACGATGACGAAACCGGGTGCCTGTTGGACAAGATCGCGTAAAAAATCGATTTCCGCAATAAAGCGTGACCGTTCGCTCTCCGGATTGTCGTTCAATCCGCGTTTCGTATTGGTTGTCTTATCTTCCTTTTTGACTTCTGTTTCTGAAGTATACGCCACACAACATTCCAATCGAAAATTCACACCTGATTTTAAATTTAGTGCAATTCGGCTATTGTGCAAATAATTTTTGGCGGCAGTCTTCAAGAAGAAGGTGCTTTTATTTAAAGCACCTTTATCATCATTGTTTTGAAAGTCATCCCTGAAGGAAGCCCACTATGTCGCGCACGTGCTTCATTGTGTCTTCGGCAAGAACGCTTGCGCGTTCTGCGCCTTCTCTTAAAACCTGATCGATATAGGAAGGCTCGTTATTGAGACGACGTAATTCTTCTGTGACCGGAGACAATTTGCTGACAGCCAAATCGGCAAGTGCCGGCTTGAATTCGGAAAACTGTTTACCTGCAAATTCTGCTATAACGGCTTTTTTATCGGTTCCAGAAAGAGCTGCATAAATGCCTACGAGATTATCGGCCTCGGGACGGTCATTCAAACCGTCAACAGTTTCAGGCAATGGCTCTGAATCGGTTTTTGCCTTTTTGATTTTTTTGGAAATATCATCAGCTGTGTCAATCAAATTGATGCGCGACAAATCGGACGGGTCGGATTTCGACATTTTTTTCGTTCCGTCACGCAGTGACATGACACGTGTGGCAGAGCCGCCAATCAACCCCTCTGTGAGCGGGAAGAAGCCGTTGACTGTTTCGTCACCGACTTGCATTTCGACACCTACGCCAAGTTCGGCAATACGTTCGGAATAGTCATTATTGAATTTCTGCGCAATGTCGCGTGTCAATTCGATGTGCTGTTTCTGGTCTTCGCCAACAGGAACTTTTGTTGCACGGTAGACAAGAATGTCGGCAGCCATCAAACTTGGATAGGCAAAGAGGCCGAGAGACGCATTTTCGCGATCTTTCCCCGCTTTGTCTTTAAACTGGGTCATGCGGTTCATCCAGCCGATACGGGCAACGCAATTGAAAATCCAAGCGAGTTCGGCATGTTGATGAACGCGTGACTGGTTGAACACAATGTGACGTTTCGGGTCAATTCCGGCTGCCAGAAATGCTGCTGTCACTTCGCGTGTCGACCTCATCAGATCATGTGGGGCGGGGTTGACAGTGAGTGCATGCATATCAACCACGCAATAGATACATTCATAGTCTTTTTGCAATTCAACCCAACGCTTGATCGCACCGAGATAATTTCCCAGATGAAGATTTCCGGTCGCTTGAACTCCAGAAAAAACACGTTGTTTGAATGTGCTCATAATAGACAATCCGATCTTTAAAAAAATTATAACTGTTTTTGTCAAAGCTTTCTGTTGAAAGCAATTGAAAACCTTTACCGCTTGCGCAGCAACCCTCTTTTAATCAACGATATATTTGTTGCACCGAAAAGAAATGCAGAACCGAAATAAACGATGATCGCGCCGAATACCAGAGCAAGTACGCTGCTTGCACGATAAGTCAATGGAGCTCTTGCCGATAGCGGGTATTCGAGATAGCCGACAGCATAATGAAGGGCGACCGTCATGACCAATGTTGCGAGCAATATTCTTGGAATACGCTTTAGAAGAATTTTATCACGTCCCCATTGACGTCTTTTGACAAGAGTGATGAACAGTAAAATGGCATTGACCCAGCCGGCCGATATTTCGGCTATGGCTATTCCACGTGCCGATAAGACCGGAAAGAGCGTCAAAGCAAGCGATATATTAACGACGACCGAAATTCCGGCGAAAATCATCGGCGTTTTTGTGTCTTCGCGGGCAAAGAAACCCGGAATGAATGCTTTTATCAACACGAAAGCTGGAAGACCCAAACCGTAGATGCCCAAAATTCCTGCGACAATTGTTGTCGACTGGGCAGAAAAATGCCCGCGCTCGAATAAGAGGCGCACAATCGGTTCTGCCATAACAAGAAATGCGGCAGCCGCAGGTAACGTCAGAAGAAGAGTGAACTCAACGGACCTGTTTTGCAAGTTATCGGCTTCTTTCAGATTGCCACTTCTGAGTGCACGGGAAAGTTCGGGTAAAAGGACTGTGGCAACGGCGATTCCGACAACACCCAATGGAAGTTGATAAAGCCGGTCGGCATAAACAAGTGACGAGACGGCGCCGGATTCTGCAGAAGCAATATTGGTGTTGATGAGCAGATTAATTTGTGTGATGCCGCCGGTAATGGCGGCAGGTAATGCAAGCCAAAGGAGCTGGCGGACATTTTCGGTGAATCTGGGAAGGCGAAAACCGATTTTCATACCGGCATTGGCAACAGCAATCCACACAATAACGAGTTGCACAATACCGGAGGCCATAACGCCCCATGAAAGATCAACGCCAACATGCCAGGGGTCGAGCTTATAGACCCATGCGTAAAAAAGAACGCCGATAAGAATAATGTTGAGAAAAACCGGTGCAATCGCCGCAGCAAAATAGCGGTGAAGCGAATTGAGCATTCCGCCCATCATTGCTGCGAGTGACATGCAGGCAAGATAGGGAAACATGATAGTTGCAAAACGGACGGTTGCATTGAATTTTGTTGCATCATCAGTGAAGCCCGGTGCAATGACATAGCGCACCAGAAACGGCATGGATAGCTCCATGATGATAGTGAGGATCAATAATATCGAAAACAGCACGCCGAAAACTTCTTCGGAAAAACGCCGTGCACTATCGAAGCCGTCTTCTTCAATCTGTTTGGCAAATAAGGGCACAAAGGCTGAATTGAACGCACCTTCGGCAAAAAGGCGACGGAATGTATTGGGAAAACGAAATGCGGCATTGAATGCGTCGGCCACCGGCCCTGTACCAACAGCGGCAGCCATAAGCATTTCTCTAACAAAACCGAACAGGCGACTCATCAATGTGCCGGATGCAACGGTCGCGAATTGTTTGATGAGGCTCATGGTCTTTTTATATTTTCCATTTGTTCTGCTGCGATGAGAGCCAATAATTTGCGGCGTATAGTGGCCTGTTTTTGCGGGTTGATAATTTTGTGACGGAAAAGATCATTGACGTAAAAATTGTCGATAACCTTTTCTCCGAAGGTCGTAATATGTGCAGAAGCAATGTCAAGCGAAAGATCGGACAGTGTTTTTGTAATTTCGAAAAGCAATCCCGGTCTGTCGAGGCCTTCGATTTCAATCACACTGAATTTGTCCGACAATGTATTGTTGATTTCCACACTTGGTGTGACGTCAAAGGCTTTGGCAGCGCGCCGTGGTTTTGCACGTTGTGCAATCACTTCCGGCAAACGGATTGTTCCAGTCAAAGCATCCTCTATCATTTTACCGACGCGGTTTGCCCTCCGTGTTTCATCGTCATCAAGCTTGAACTCGCGGCTGATGAGAATGATATCGAGGGCACGGCCATCTGTGGTGGTAAAAATCTGGGCGTCAACAATATTGCCGCCAGCTGCAGCGCAGGCACCAGTGACGATAGAGAGAACCCGCGGATGATCAGGCGCAAGAATTGTAAGTTCTGTGACACCATCGAACCGGTGTGGATCCGACATCGTCGCAAGCGGGGCTTTGCGCTTATCGGCATCACGGATAAAATTGGCCTGCCTGATCTGGTCTTCCGGTGAAACCGTTAACCAGTAGTTCGGGTATTGTAGGCCGATATAATGTTGTTTTTCATCTTCGCTCCAATTTTCAAGCGCATCATGAAGGCGTTCTTTCGAAGCGTTGATGCGATCGGTCCTTGGAACTTGCGAAAAACCACCGGTCAGGACGATTTCAGTCTCATGATAAAGTGTACGCAGCAATTGCCCCTTCCAGCCATTCCAGACGCCGGGGCCAACAGCTTTGATATCACATATGGTAAGCACGAGCAGCAATTTGAGCCTGTCGGTTGTCTGAACAATATTGGCAAAGTCTTCAATTGTCTTGCGGTCATTAAGATCGCGTGACTGGGCAACCATGCTCATGGTGAGATGTTCTTTGATGAGCCAGGCGACAAGTTCTGTATCGCCCCGCGACAGCCCGAAACGCGGGCAAAGCTTGCGGGCAATTTTGGCACCTGCAATCGAGTGGTCTTCCGGTCTGCCTTTTGCAATATCGTGTAAAAATAAAGCTACAAAAAGAATCGTCCGCTCTTTTTTGAAAGTCGGCACAATTGCGGATGCAAGCGGATGATCCTGATAAACTTCGCCATGATCAATCTCGCTAAGGCAGGCGATGCAGCGTAACAAATGTTCATCAACAGTGTAATGATGATACATATTGAACTGCATCATTGCGACGATCTTGCCGAAATCGGGGATGAATTTTCCCAAGACTCCTGATTCATTCATTCTCCGCAAAATAAGTGACGGATTACGGGGCGAAGTCAGAATAGCAATAAAAAGCCGGTTTGCTTCCTTATCTTCACGAACCTTTTGGGTAATAAGCTTGAGAGAACGGGATGCTTCCTGCACAGCATGGGGATGGCATTCCAGCCCGTGAATATCGGATAGATAAAAAAGCCGGATGAGATTTACCGGATCGCGGACGAAAACATCATCATCGTCTATATTGATGCGTTGTGTATCGACGACAAAGCCGGGATAGTCGGCAATTTTTTTCTTGCGACGGGAAAATGTCAAAAATACCCGATTTAAACCCGGAACCGGTTTTGCATATTCTTCTTCCAATGCAGCCGAAACAATTCGGGTGAGATCACCGACCTGTTTGGCAACGAGAAAATAGTGCTTCATAAAGCGCTCGACATCTTCCATACCGGGGTGGGCGGTATAGCCCAGACGATGGGCGATATCGCGCTGGATATCAAAAGACAAACGTTCCTGTGCTTTGCCTGTTAGAAAATGCATATGGCAACGCACGGCCCATAAAAAGTCATCAGCTTTTTTGAAAACGCGAAGTTCCGATTTCGATAATACGCCGAGTGTCACAAGTTTATCAGTCGAAGTGATGCGGTAATGATATTTGGCAATCCACAACAGGGTTTGCAAATCGCGTTGGCCGCCTTTGCTTTCCTTGACATTGGGCTCGACGAGATAACGTGTTTCACCCGCTTTTTTGTGGCGAAGGTCGCGCTCGAGTAATTTTGCCCGAATAAAAGCAGGAGAAGTGCCTTTGACAACCTGATCTTCATAACGCCGCATCAATTCATCGAAAAGTCCGCGATTGCCAATCAGAAAGCGCGCTTCAAGGAGGGCGGTTCTAGCCGTCATATCCTCTTTCGCCATGCGGATTGAATCATCAATGTTTCTTGTTGCATGTCCAACTTTAAGGCCAACATCCCAAAGCATGTAGAGGATATATTCCATAACCTGTTCGCCCCATGGCGTCTGTTTCCATGGCAACAAAAAATGAAGGTCGATATCGGAATGCGGTGCCAAGGTTCCCCGTCCATAACCACCAACCGCCACAAGAGCGATGCGTTCACCGCTTGAAGGGTTGGGGAGGGGATAAATTCTTTCGGTAACAAAGTTATAAAGTGTTGTGATAACTGTATCAATGAGCAGGCTTAACCGGCGGGCGCATTGGCGACCTTTGCCATTCTGTTGAAGAATAATTTCAGCTTCTCTTTGTCCGTCAGCAATAATATTTTTCAGAAGAGAAACAATTTTCGGTTTAATTTTCAAACCTATGTCTGCGCCTTCTTCATTTTTGATGAGTTCTTCCATCTTCTGGCGAAGATCTTTTTCTTCAATCAGAACAAGATTTTTTTGTGAAGCGCCCATTATTGACCAATCTGTTGATGACACATTTTTGTAACTGGAAACGAATCTAGACTATATTTGAATTTCTTGGAATAGCCTATATAGGCAGTAAGCGAGAAAGAGGATGACATCTTGTTTTTCTTGCGCTAGGTGTCTTGGCAATATCTTATGACAGGATTGAAATGCCAATAGACCATAAATTCTCTGACAAGGTGTGATAAGGCGATGGAAGAACCCGAAAGGCTACAAACAATTATCGACCGCTACGACGCTGTTTTTTGCGATGTATGGGGGGTTATTCATAATGGTATCCATGCTTTCAAAGAAGCTGTTGCGGCTTTAATCAAAGTCAGGCAATCGGGAAAAACGGTTATATTGCTCACCAATTCGCCCCGTCCCCACGACGGAGTGGCTGAACAACTGGCTTCACTAAAAATCGGCCCTGATGTTTATGATGACATTGTTACTTCTGGTGACGCGACACGTCACCTCATCAAGGAAGCACCGAGGAAAGTTTTTCACATCGGGCCAGAGCGTGATCTTGCCTTGTTTGACGGGCTTGATGTCGAGCTTGTTGAAGAATTCGAGGCGACATCGATAGTCTGTACAGGACTTTTTGATGACGAGCATGAAGAACCTGATGATTATCATGAGCTTCTGCTAAAATTAAGGTCGAAGAATCTGCCGTTTATATGTGCAAATCCCGACATTACGGTTCATCACGGCGATAAGATATTATGGTGCGCGGGGGCTCTTGCACGCCTTTATGAACAAATGGGCGGGCGCACATTGATCGCCGGTAAGCCGCATCGGCCGATTTATGATTTGGCTATAGAAAAACTCGCCGAACGAAAAGGCCGGATAACCAAGGATCGTATTCTTGCAATTGGAGACGGCATATTGACAGATATAAAAGGTGGACAACAATTCGGTCTTGATACGCTTTATATTTCTGGTGGTATCCATCAGAATGAATACGCCAAAGATGGCAATATCAACCACTCATTGCTCATCGAATTTTTAAACAAATATGGCAGCCATCCTATTGCCACCATGTGGACGCTTAAATGACCAATAAATTTTTGCGGTTGGAAAATCTCGCTGCATTACCGGAAAGTTATAAAAATGCGGTTGTAGCAATTGGTAATTTTGATGGCGTTCATAGGGGGCATCAGGCAGTTTTAGAAAAAGCATTGGATATTGCCCGTCGAACTGCCCGACCGGCAATTGTTTATACATTCGAGCCGCACCCTAAAAGCTTTTTCAAGCCGGAAACTCCGGTTGATCGGCTCACACCAGCAGCAGAAAAAGCCAGAATACTGGAATTGTTAGGCTTTGATGGCGTTGTTGAACAACGCTTTGATGCAAAATTTGCGCACCTTACTGCCGAAGAATTTGTCAAACATATTTTGTGCGAGAATTTTCACGCTTCGGCAGTTGTTACCGGAAGTGATTTCCATTTTGGCAGCAAACGGTCCGGTACGCCCGAATATTTGGAAGATTGCGGAAAAAGATTTGGCTTTGCCGTCATTAAAGTTCCACCATTTTGTGACGAAAATGGTAAAATTATTTCGTCAAGCCGCATCCGTGAACTTTTAAAAATCGGACATGTGGAAGAAGCGGCAAACCTTCTCGGATATCACTATACTGTTTGTTCAAAAGTCATTCATGGCGCAAAGCTCGGACGGACATTGGGTTTTCCGACGGCTAATATGGCGCTTGCCGGAGAGACCGGCCTTTCTTTCGGAATTTATGCCGTACGTTTCAGGCGCTTTGACGGAACACTTTATGACGGGGTTGCAAGCTTCGGAAAAAGACCGACAGTGGAGGGCGATGGTGTGCCATTGCTTGAAACTTTTCTATTTTCGTTCAACGGTGAGTTGTACGATGAAACGGCATCTGTCAGTTTCTACTCGTATTTACGTGGAGAAAAAAAGTTTGACGGGCTTCAACCATTGATTGACCAGATGAACAAAGATAAAAACGAGGCACAAGCAGCACTAAAATCTGTTCGACCATTATCTGTGCTCGATAGAAACTTTACGTTTACCAATGAGTAAGGATAGGCCGACAAGGTTTAGGAGAAGGCAGAGTTTTAATACATTCTTAAAAACTTGATTGAATATTTATTGTTGGCCAGTTTGCTAAGAGTTGGTGTCTAGCAATTTTATAAATCAGCTGCTTTGGCAAAGCGTCTGGAGTGTATAGGTGTCGAATTATTTATTGAAATTAGTTTTGGCAAGCATGACCGGCTTGATGACGATTTCATGTTTCAAGGTCAATGCAGAAGAGCTTTACGACTACCAGACAGGTAAAGTTACCAATGTTTCGGCTGAACAGCGTTATTCCGACGATAGAAATTACCAATCCACCCAACCTGAAAAACGTCATTTTTATAGTGGGAACTGGTCGGTAACTGTTGGTGCTTCGGTCTATGAGGCACCAAAATTCGAAGGTGATGATACCTATGACATTGCCGTCGATCCGATTTTTTCCATTGGTAAAACCGGCGGGGATGACCGCTTTTCTTCACGTAATGACAATATGTCTTTTGCCCTTCTGGAAAAACGTTTTTTCCGTCTTGGCGTTGTCGGCAAGCTGCTGCAAGACCGCGACAGCGATACTTCAGGCGATCTTAAAGGTCTAAAGAGAGTAAAATGGGGCGGTGAAGTCGGTGGCTTTGCCGAGGTCTACCCGCTTGATTGGCTGCGGGCGAGAGCGGAAGTCCGTAAAGGACTGCGCAGCCATAACGGTGTCACATCCGATATTGCAATTGATGCTTACAAAAATTTGACGCCGTCCGTTCAGGTTTCGGGTGGACCGCGCGCTTTTTATGCAACGAAAGACTACTTCAAAACCTATTATGGAGTTGATGAAGAAGAATCGCTACGATCGGGTTTGAAAGAGTTCCACCCTGATAGTGGTTGGGGCTCATTTGGCGCTGGTGGTGCAATTACCTGGAAAGCAACAAACAAAATCACAACCAGTGTGTTCAGTGAGTATAAGCGGCTGACCGGGGACGCAGGAGATTCATCTCTGGTTTTTCAACGCGGTGATAAAAACCAGTTTACCATGGGTATTTCAGCATCTTACCGTTTCGATTTGAAATTAAGATAAATATACAAACGTTTGCCAATTAGGCTTGTAAAAGCGTCGTTGATTGTCCGGTTAATCCAGCCAATTTACTGATGATATCGGGCAATAGACATCAACCGATCGCTCTTTTTAATGGCTGCTCATTTTACAGGTTGCTTAAGGTCGAATTGACAATCGGTTGACTGTGGCTTTTTCCCATAAGGTCTGAAAATTCGTCAACGAAGATGGTCGACAGCAAAAAAATTGCCGCAAGTGTCACCACGATAACCAGCAAATATTCGAATACGCCGTAAACAAAATGCGACCTTCTCGTATAAGTCGATAGTTGCAACGCATCCGAACTATGTTTGAGCACCGTTTTTTACCTTTCAAGGGGCGGAGGACGGATAGCTATTTTGCCCCAAATAACCGTGGCAACGAAATTAAAAATCGTTTTTCCGGTTGCATTTTACAAACTTGGTAAACAAACAATGAATTTGATTGTCAATGAAATGGAGACAGCTTGTCGAACGATCTCTATTTTGAATCCTGACAAAAAAGAATTATCTAAATGATGAAGCTATTAAATAATGACAGAGGAAAAAATGACCAAACAATTCAAAGTCGGAATATTCATTGGCAGCTTACGCAAGCAATCCTATAGCCGCAAGCTCGGCAAGGCGTTTATCGGTCTCGCACCAAAGAATCTGTCACTCGAATTTATCGAAATTGGCGATTTGCCACTTTATAACGAAGATCTGGAAACCGATACGCCGCCTCTCGCCTGGCAGAATTTCAGAAATGCATTGAAAAAGGTTGATGCTGTTCTCTTTATCACACCCGAATATAATCGTTCGATACCGGCTGTATTAAAAAACGCGATTGATGTCGGCTCGCGCCCATATGGCAAGGGCTTGTGGAACGGAAAGCCGGGCGCGGTTGTTTCCATTTCCCAAGGTGCATTGGGTGGCTTTGGTGGCAATCAACAGGTTCGGCAGGCATTGGTGTTTAACGACGTTCCGACGATGCAGCAACCTGAAGCATATATTGGCAAGATTCAGGAAGTCGTGACGGACGATGGAAAACCTGCAAATGAGAATGCTTCAAAGTTTTTATCAACTATAATTAATTCATTTGGTAAATGGATTGAACAGCTTTTGAAATAAAAATAATATTCCTGAAACAGTTTTTAAATTATAAATTGTTTCAGGATTTTTTATATTTAAAATTATTATAATATAATTTTATCGTAATTAAATTATAATACACGGTTTCATAAAATGTGAACGATAAATTTTGAAATGCCTTTATATTGCTTATTTGAATCCCCATATATTATTTAGACATTGGGGAGTGAAAAATGGATAATATAAATACTTTAATTGAATGGCAGCCTTACCAGTTGATGAATGCAGCGCTATTGGTTGTTATAATCAATCTTTCTTTAGGCTTCTCTTTGTGGAAGTCTTTATCGGATAGTGGTTGGGCAAGATTCTTTGACATCTCGTCCATATTGACGGCTGTGGGGGCTGTTTCGCTCGCAATAACAGCAACCCGTGTGGAGGTCGTCGATTATCTTGTCAACATTTCCACTTTATTACTGGCAGCAGGCATTCTGATGACCGTTTTTGGTGCTATTTGTGATGTTGCCCATAGGCTTAGCCTTTATCGCGACATGCATCACAATAAAGAAGCATAATGCTTTGCATGCCCAAGGACAAAATGGGCATCAAAGGCATTTTACCGCCCATTATGGTTTCATTGGTATTTTTGTAAGCTGACGGAGATTCCCGAAACGAGTTGCAAAAACAATGTTGGCTCAACTTTTTGCAAGGTGATAAAGCGTTTCAGCCCTGTGTCCGGATTTGCAATAAGCAAGAAGCGGATATTCAGATGCCTTTAAAGCCTCTCTCATAGAGGCAATGCTTTCTTCTTCAATATTCGGCGGTGTGACAGGAATATAGTAGCATTTCAGACCGTGAGCTTTGGCAACTTTTTCGATAGAAGTGTAAGTCGGCTGATTTTGCTGTTCGTTGTCGGGGCGGTTGCAAATGATTGTCTTGAAACCGGCTTTGGCAAGTTCGTCGACAAAGTCTTCCGTGATCTGCCCGCAAACGAAAACGTCATCATCAATCTCGGTCAAGTTCATCAGAATTCACTCTCTAAAATATATCGGTTATTATTTGTTCACAAAAATATTCTGATGCAGGAACCTTGGCAAGCGTGTCCCTAACTTATAAAACATCAAAATTGGTAGCGGGCCTCCGGTTTTGGCAATAGGTGAATATGGCCCATAAAACTGACGAAAATCGTGTTATATAGCCGGTAAGCAATTTTATTCGGAATGAATGACGTTAAATGACTATTTTAAAAAAGGCGTGCCCTGTCGAAAAAAAAGCGGAGTCAACATTCAGTGATACGGTGCTTGTTGATGCGGATGTTGTTTCAAAAGGTGACCGGAAGAGACAACAAATCCGGAAAACTGTTGCCGAAGAAGTGCCAATTGCTCTTTCTTACGATGGTACGACGCAAGCTGTTTTGATGGCTTCTCCTGATGATCTTATAGATTTTGCTTACGGGTTCAGTCTAACAGAAGAATTTATCAGCGACCCTGACGAGATTGAAAATATCGATATTGTTCCTTTGTCACGGGGAATAGATGTGCAGATTGCTTTGCGGGTTGATCGGCGCGAGGCGTTTCGTAAGCGTCGTCGTTCTATGGCGGGCCCTGTCGGTTGTGGTCTTTGCGGCATAGAATCAATTGACGCGGCAATGCGCGATATCAGCGAAGTAAAACGGACAGACGTTCATTTTGATCAGGATGAAATTTTTGCTGCAGCACGTGAAATTTGCGGCAAACAGATTCTGAACAATGCAACAAGAGCAGTTCATGCCGCCGCTTTTTATGAAAAAAATAAAGGGATAATTGCAATTCGAGAGGACGTCGGCAGGCACAATGCGCTCGACAAACTTTGCGGTTATCTATTTTACAATCGCAAGGATGTCAGTTCCGGTTTTATTGTAGTAACCAGCCGTTTGTCTGTTGAAATGGTACAAAAAGCTGCGGTTTCAGGCGTTTCTACGCTGGTAGCAGTGTCTGCAGCAACTGCTGAAGCCATTCGAATAGGTCAAAAGTGCAACATGACATTAATTGGTCGCACCAGAGAGAAGGACTTCGAAATTTATTGCGGCAAAGAATGGATTATCTGATCCATCTCAAGTCGCAATTCATCGCGCATGGGCACAAACTGGCCGCATGCGAAAAACATAAGCGCGCATATTCTTCATGCACGCCGAAATCCTTAAACCTCAGTTCAATCCCATTACAGCAAAGGCGATTGCAACATTTGTGCTAACAATCATCATTGAATAGAACACTGCAATTTTCATCATATCAGCCATGATCTCACCTCTATATCTCTCGTATCACAATATGTTACAACACGTAATATAACAATGTGTTATAAATCGGGCAATCGCAGAAAGTTCCATAAATTTTTTGAAAATCCCGTAATTTCACGGTTTTTTTCGTAATTTCAGGGCAAGCTCTTAATGCTTGACTAGGGTGATTGCCTGTTTTCTATCACTTTTAGGCCACGTTGGTTACTTTTTTGTAAAATTTCGTGAGCATGTTTTTAAAACTTTACGGGGTGGTACGATTTTTTCATCACCTTCGCGCAAGCTTCGTTTTCTATTTTTGTAAAGAACTTGAAGGTAAGGACAAATGTAAACGCATTGTCGTGCCTTTTTCGCGTTAAGGAGAATAACGTGCAGCAAAGTGCCGTAAACTCGATTGGCAAAAGCAGTAAATTTTCCGGAAGTGATATCGGTTTCGCTGCCGGTATTGTCATTATTCTGACGGTTTTGTTTTTGCCTGTTCCATCATTCGTTCTGGATATGGGGCTATCTTTTTCGATAGCATTCTCGGTTCTGATTTTGATGGTGGCGTTGTGGATCCAACGTCCGCTCGACTTTTCCGCCTTTCCGACGGTGCTGCTTATCGCAACGATGCTGCGTCTGTCGCTCAATATTGCAACGACACGTGTTATTCTCACCCATGGTGATGAAGGCTATACCGCTGCCGGTCATGTCATTCACGGTTTTTCACAATTCGTGATGGGCGGTGACTTTGTTATCGGTCTTGTTGTCTTTGCCATTCTCGTTATTGTAAATTTTCTGGTTATTACCAAAGGTGCAACGCGTATCGCGGAAGTTGGCGCACGTTTTACCTTGGATGCTATTCCCGGCAAACAGATGGCGATTGACGCCGACCTTTCATCCGGTTTGATTGATGAAAAACAGGCCCAAGTTCGTCGGCGCGAGCTTGAAGAGGAAAGTTCCTTTTTCGGTTCTATGGATGGTGCTTCCAAATTCGTTCGTGGTGACGCGGTCGCCGGTCTTATTATTACAGCCGTCAATATTTTTGGCGGTATTGTTATCGGTGTTACCCGCCATGGCATGGATGTCTCGCAGGCAGCCGATGTTTTCACAAAACTTTCGGTTGGTGATGGTCTGGTAACCCAGATACCGGCTTTGATTGTTTCTCTTGCTGCCGGTCTTCTGGTTTCAAAAGGCGGTACACGCGGCTCAACTGAAAAAGCGGTGTTCGGCCAGTTGGGTGGTTACCCGAAAGCTTTGTTTGTTGCTTCGATCTTGCTTGCTGTCTTGGGGCTTATGCCGGGATTGCCTGCATTTCCGTTTTTGACAATTGCCGCTCTTCTTGCCGGTATCGGTTTTTCAATTCCCCGGCGCCTACAGCGTCAGGCAGCCGAAGAACAGGCTTTGAAGGCTCAGGAAGATGCCATAGCCCAAAAAGAACAGAGCCAATCTGTCAAAGCTTCGCTTGAAAAACCCGCTATCGAGCTTGTATTGGGTAAACAATTGGCCACGCGTTTGTTGCCCCATCAGGCAGAGCTAGCAAACCGCGTTGCCAAAATGCGCCGCAAATTCGCAACCGATTTTGGCTTTGTTATTCCGGAAATCGAAGTCACAGACGATTACAAAACACCGCCAAAATCCTATCAGATCAAATTGCATGGTACGGTTGTTGCCTCTTATGAAATGCGTATTGGTGATGTTCTGGTTATGCTCGGCGATAAACCGGCTCCCAAACTCCCCGGTGAGGAAGTGCGTGAACCGGCATTTGGAATGCGTGCTTTTGCGACTTCCGAAACATTCCGTTCCGAACTTGCACGTGAAGGATATATGGCCGTTGATAATCTTTCGGTTCTACTTACCCATTTGAGCGAGGTTCTGCGCAATAATCTGGCCCAATTGTTATCTTACAAGGATATGCGTATACTGCTTGAGCGTTTAGGCCCTGAATATCGTAAACTTCTTGAAGAAATCTGCCCGGCACATCTTTCCTATTCAGGTTTGCAATCGGTTTTGAAATTGTTGTTGGCAGAACGTGTTTCAATCAGCAATCTCGACCAGATTCTTGAAGCAATTGCCGAAATTGCACCGCATGTCCGCCGCGCAGAATTGATTGTCGAACATGTTCGTATGCGTATGTCTCAACAGATATGTGGTGATTTGTCCGATAATGGTGTATTGAATGTCTTGCGGCTTGGTAGTCATTGGGATCTGGTCTTCCATCAGGCATTGAAACGTGACGCCAAGGGCGAGATTGTCGAATTCGATATTGATCCGAGAGAACTTGAAAAATTCGGTGCGCAGGCTACAACTGCTATTCGCAAACATATGGAAAAAGGCGAGAGATTTGTTCTCATTACCTCTCCGGAAGCACGGCCTTATGTTCGTATGATTATTGAGCGGTTGTTTGCAACACTTCCGGTTCTCTCTCACGCGGAAATTGCCCGTGGTGTCGAGGTCAAGACTTTGGGGACAATTGCCGATTAGAAGGAATAGGACATGTCCTTTGCACTTTTGCCTATAGATCAGCTGGTGATCATCGCCATGCTGATCTTTGCGCGTGTAGGGGCCTGTCTTATGTTGATGCCGGGGATATCAAGCGCGCGTATCCCTATGAATTTCAGACTTTTTCTGGCAATAGCATTTTCGTTGATTATGGTGCCACTTTCGGGGTCCAATTTTACCACCATTGCTCAAAACCCGACTTTGGCAACACTGGTGTCCGGAATCGTGAGTGAATCACTTGTCGGCGCAACATTTGGTGTTATTGCGCAAGCTTATATGTGGGCGCTCCAATTCATGGCCAATATTATTGGCATGTCGATTGGTTATTCCGGTCAACCGGGAACCAGTGTCATCGAATCCATGCCGGAAACACAAGTTGCCAATATGATAACCATTGGTGCTTTGATGCTATTTTTTGCTGGCGATCTTCATATGATTGTTATCCGCGGACTTATGACATCCTATCAAGTTGTACCGGTTTCTCTCACTCCGGCGCCCCAATCGGCTTTGATCGATTTTCAGGACGCCCTGTCACAAACGTTTTTGACAACTTTACGCATTGCTTCTCCATTTATTATTTATTCAATATTGGTGAATATTGCTGTCGGTCTTATCAATAAACTGACGCCGACAATTCCGGTCTATTTCATTTCCATGCCGTTTGTGATGTTCGGCGGGCTTTTGCTTATCTATTATCTATTGCCGGAAATTTTGACATTTTTCGGGGCTGAATATGCCTCGTGGTTGAATAGGGGGCCATGATGCCGACATCAAGCCAGCGATATGCCAGGCTTTTAAAAGCGCAAAAACTGGTAAAAGCACGTGATGAAGCGGAACTTGAAGGCACGCAGACTCAACGCTCGGCATTAACTGATGAAGACCAATTCCTGTTTTCAATAATGGAACATGGTTCGGCTTCCAGTTTGTTCGATCCGATGATGGTTTCTAAGCGGCTCGACAAAAACGCTCGTAAAGAGGCAATCCTTGACAATATCATTGCCCAACAGAGAAAAACGTTGCTGCAATCGACCCGTCGGTGTGACGTTATCGACGAAAAACGTAAAGCTGCAGAGGATGCGGAAGAGCGTAAAGAAATGGCACAAATGCTTGAAGAATATGTTGCAGCAAAAATCGTCAAAGACACCAGTTTGGGATAAGCTTTGTCATTTATGGTGAAAATCGAGGTAAAACTGTCTTGAACGTTTTAGCGTGAAAAGACTTTCCTCGAGAATTCCAATGTCCGGATTTTTACCGGAACAGGCTTACAAGAGGACGAATAATGGCCATTCAACCACCTTCAGACTTGGTACTTGATGTGTCAAGAGCGGCTGATCCTCTAGAATATAGAGCTTCTGTCGAGAAATTGCGCAACGCACAAAGTGCTGTGCGGGCAGCAAATCTGGAAATGTCAGGCAACGGTTTTTCGGATATGGCGAAAACCGGGGATAGTGCATCAACATCATCGCTTTCGGGACAATATGCCAATCAGGTAAAAATAAAAGAAAAATCCGCGAACGCTGATCACACGGAAGCTTATAAAAAGTTTGAAGCTTTTATGTTGCAATCCTTCATCCAGAATATGTTCACCACCGATACTCCTTCGGTCTTCGGTAAAGGCCAAGCGGGGGAATATTGGAAATCCATGATGGCCGAATCCATGGCCAAAGAAGTGGCTGATCGCGGGGGCATCGGCGTTGCAAAAATGCTTGAACGCGATGAACAGATGAAACAGGGGCAAGTTCCCGACGGTGGCATAGAAGGAGTAGGTACAGCATTTGGCAATCTTGCGCGGTCCGATCAGAATACTCAGGCAACCGTCGACAATATTGTCCATAGCCACGATATCAACTTCGTGCGCAAACAAATGACCGAAAATACTTGATCGTTTTATTATAAATTGTGGTAATATGCTCAATCAAAGGAGATTCAAATGTCTTTAGCTGAGCAATCAGGCGAACAAAATACAGCTTTGGCTTCGGCAAAGGCTCATATCAATGATCCGGCAGCAAGAGATGTTGCTTTGGCGCGTTTTGCGGCTGTCGTCAATTCACTTGAAGAGGTTGTTGACTATGAAACCGGTGCTCTTGAAAAGCACGAGAATCCCGATTTTAACGATATCAACGCCCGCAAAGCCCGTGGCTTGCGCGATCTGAACCTGTCAATGGCCGACGTTGGCCGTTATTTTGACGATGTTGTCGAAAGCAAGGTTGAAGCCTTGCTCGGCGGTTTGCAAAAGAAGCTCGAACGCAATAGTGAATTGTTGAAGATGCATCTTGAAGCTGTGACCGAACTGTCGCAAATGATGCAGGAAGCAGCGCGCGAGCAAGAGACTGATGGCACATATGATCCATTCACAGTCAATACCGGCCAGCATAAATGATTAAAACTGTCGTCATAGGTTTGTGGGTTTGTATCATTGCTTTGGGGTCGCTCATGGCGGCGATCAAAATAGGCTCGACACCCAAACCTGCGGCAGCAGAGGAACAGGCAGCACCCACTGTCGATTTTGACCGCACTGATGTTATGAGTGTTCCAATTCTGGCTGATGGCAAGGTTGACGGATACATTATTTCGCAACTTGTCTACACCGTCGATTCCAACGTCAAACAAAAGGTTAATGTTCCGTTGGGATTGTTCGTCAATGATGCGGTTTTTAGTGCGTTGTTCGGCTCTTATTCGGATACCAAGCAAATTGAACGTATAAAATTCGATGATGTGAAACAGAAAATTATTGACGGTGTCAACCAGCGTTTTCCGGAACCTGTGATCAAGGATATAATGGTCGAGCAGTTCAATTATATTCCGGCCGATCAGGTCAGAGATATGAACAAGGTTAAATAAAATCTGCTTTTTAAAATATACGATCGGGTGAACATGTGTTGCACCCGATTTTTTTAATCCCGATTGCAATTTATTCTTACAGCAATTCCAATTTTTTAACGTTCGACATTTGTTATCGAAATATTTTTCAGTCTTTTCGAGGTGTCAGAGATAGCTTTGGAAAATCGAGCTGCTCTTCTATCAACAACTCACATATTCCATGTAAAACTCTAAGCTCAAAGGGCTTGTTTCGCGGCTGTTTTTAATCGCTGAAGTCGAATAAAAATCAACTTCAGCAAGCACCTGAACAGTTGCTCGGGATATTAATTGAATATTTTGGTTGGTTCACTCTTCATTACCAATTCGAATATAGCCGGCCTTCCGGGATGAATTACATTCCGTAAGACGAATTGTTGCAATTGTTGCGAAAGTCATCCAATCTCTTTCAATATCCTGCGTTTGGCCGGATGGAACTTAAAAATCAGGCCCGGAATGACAACCGATAATCAAAAACAGCACGAACTGGTCAAAGTTATCAATCCGTACCATAAAATTGTGAACGCAAACCTTGCTTGTCTCGCCTGAGGTTGCAGCCCGTGTAGCTATCTATCAGATCGTGATAGGTAATATACTTCGAGAGCACCGAAAAGTATAATTCGGCGCCGTCCGGGTTCAACAAACGACGTGTTTTTATCTTGAACCCGAATTCATGAACCACACGTTTTGAACCTGAATTCTGTTTGAGCTCTATTAGTGTCCAGCTTTTTTGAGGCGTGCATTATTCAACGCGTCTATCAATTGGCGCGTATCAGCTTCATCATCCTCGGGGTTTTCGAACACAACACTTTCAAGCTCTACGCCAAAACCTTCGGGCGACATGACAAGCTTGAAATTGGCAGTAACGCCATCGTTCGAAAATTCCATATCCAGTGTGATTGTTGGAGGCGTATCCCAGTCGAGTTCGAAACTGCCACCATTGGCAAACCGTACAGTATGCGGATAGAAATGCAGTTCGGTGGCCGCATCAATGATATCGCTGATATTGGCAAAATGCTCATCGTGGAGATAGACGATGAAATCGGCTGGATCGACGAGTTTCAGTTCCGGTACAATTCGCGCGATCTGTTTTCCGATCATCATTTCGCGCATTTCATGTATATCATCTTGTTTCATTTTGTTTCATAACGCTTATGTAAAAAGATTAAGGGTGAAAGTATATCCATCAAAACAACATTGATTAATGTATCTTCTGGCTATTGATGTATCTGATCAATTCCGCAACAGCTTGATAGAATTCCTGAGGTATAACCTGATCGACTTCTACCTGTTTATAGAGCGCCCGGGCAAGAGGTATATTCTCGATAACCGGAATATCATGCTCGACCGCAATTTCTCTGATACGCAAGGCGAGAATATCTTGCCCTTTGGCGACGACGACAGGCGCATAATCCGTCGGCGGTTTATAGCGTAATGCGACGGAAAAGTGGGTAGGGTTGGCAACGACAACAGTGGCTTTCGGCACGTTGTTCATCATCTGGCGGCGAATGCGATCTCGGGCGAGTGAACGCATGCGCGCTTTAACCATCGGGTTACCTTCGATTTCTTTTTGCTCGTCTTTGAGCTCCTGTTTACTCATGCGTAGTTGCCGGCGCCAACTGAAACGTGACCAGGCAAAGTCGAAAGCAGCTATGGCTACAACGGCGACAGAAAACGAAATGAGAAGTTTGGCAACCTCGGAACGTATATATTCGGGCAGTGCCGAAGCGACTGTTCCCAAGGCATCGGTGAAGACAGTGTTTCCTTTGAAAAACGATAGATACACAATAAAACTGACACCGATAAGCTTCGCTACCGATTTCAAGAATTCTACAAATCCGGCTTTGCCGAAAATACGGCTGAAACCGGCAGCGGGAGAAATACGAGAAAATTGCGGGCGTATTCGTTCACCAATAATACGCGGTGCATTCTGAACCATCGATGCTGCAATGCCGATAACAGGGATGATGACAAGAATGGGAACCAATGCAAGTCCCACATGACCACCGACGAGAAGAAGAAGATGTTTGGCATCTTCCGCACCATTCAATCGCCAACTTTCAGGTCGTTCAATCCACTGCATCAAAAAATTGGATAGTTTCGACATAGCGGGAAAGGCAATAAAAATGGCAATCATGCTGTAGCCGACAAGACCGGCAAAGGTTGGCAATTCCCGCGAGAACGGTAGGTTACCTTTCTCTTCAGCTTTGCTTATCTTGTGTTCGGTCGGCTCTTCGGTCTGGCTTTCCTTGTCCGGTTTGTCTTCAGCCATTTATTGTCATTCTTTAGGTTTTTCAGCTTCTTTTGCGTCGCCTTCAGGTGCTTTTTTGTCGCTATCAGGTGTGCTCCCTTCGGCTCCATTTTGAGTTTCATCTGCTGCGAGACTGATTTTTCCTTCACCAGCAAGCTTGATTGCCTGCTGCGCGATTGTACGACGCGCATTGGTTATATCGGCTTGCGTAATCATGTCGTTCGGAGATTTCAGTTCCGCTTCCACCATGCGCCGGCTGCGTTGCGACAACGAGCTCAAAATAGTCTCGGTCGTATCCTTGTCAGCATTCCGCAAGGCAGTGATAATAACGTCGGAAGGTATATCGTCGAAAAGCAACAGGCGTGCCCTTGCAGACAAACGTGGAATATCTTCGAAAACAAACAGTTTGGATTTGATTTTTGCAAGATCTTCCGGATCAAGCCCGTCAAGGCTTGCAAGCATTTCGTCAATCTCGCTCTTATCCAGCTGGTTCAAAATGTTTGCAACTTCGCCGTAATGGGATTGCTCGGCAGTTTCGTTTTTCTGCATCAAAACCGGTCGCAATGCCTTATCCAGCAGTTCGTCGACAACTGGCAAAACGGCCCGCAAATGTAATGTCCGATAAATAATATCTCCGCGTTCGGCCATAGTTTGGAGAAGAAGCAGTTTTGCCGAAAGGTCGGAGGGTAGTTTTGAAACGATATAGGCAATCACTTGCGGATGTTCTTGCGAGATATGGTCTTGCAGTTCTTCAGCCGACATTTTGCCCATGATTTCCCACAGGCTTTCCTCCGGAATAGCCGGCGTGGCATTAGGGTCAAGCACTGCTGCGGCTTCATCTTCCGGCAGAGTTTCGTGTACAAGATTGTCGAAACGCTCGCCTGCTTGCGAAAAAGATACACCTTCGGCAAAGGCATCCTCGAACTGGTGCACCAGAACATCAAAATCGGCAAGGCTAATATTCGGTAAAGTGTGTGCTTGCCCACTCAAGCGGCGGAGATCATCCGGTGAAAAATGTTTGAGGATTTTTGCCGCCGCAGGTTTGCCCATTGCAACAAGAAGCGCCGCAACCTTCTGTTGTCCGGTCAGTCCGTCAATCACAGAAGAGGAAGTTTTCTGTGCCGTTGCCGGTGCAGCAGGTTCTACATTTTCTGACGGTTTTTCCTGTTCTGATGACGCCATAACTGTCTTTCAAACATATTCAAACATTTTATTTGCCGATAATTTCGGTCAAACTTACGCCAAAACGCGATGAGTCGTCTTCCATAACAATGACTTCGCCACGAGCGATCACACGACCGTTTACAACAATGTCAACCGGATCACCGATTTGCTTGTCCAGTGTGATAACAGCGCCACGCCCGAGATTCATCAAAGTTGCAACCGGCATTGTGGTGCCGCCCAGAACAACCTGTACTTCGACCGGAATGCTCATAATGAGATCGGCATTGCCTGCTGGTTCACTCTGTTGGGGTTGCGTATTGTTTTTAGCGCCTGCTGCCGCGTTTGCACCAAAACCACCACCAGCACCGAAACCGGCACCAGCGGGGTTCGGTCTTGAAGCACCAAAGCCACCTGCGGCCCCTCCGGGACGAGCGCCTGCAAACGGAGCTGCTCCACCTGCTGACGGGTTCGGTTTAAAACCTCCCGGTGCGGCCGCACCTGCCGGACGCGGCGGCATTGTCGGCTTTGCGCCCATGGGTGGTGGAGTCGTTGTCGGTTTTGTATCGTCTGCCATATTCTCACCGTTTCATTGCAGTTTGACGCCGGTCGTAGTTAAAATTGTACCCTCTTGCCGAGATCTGCTTTATGCACTACCCGTTGAACAAAAACCGGCAAGCCGTTGTTACGCATTGTCTGCGGATTTGCAGAATGAGCCGGAGCGGAATTTGCTGTTGGCCCATGTGATTGGGCTGTCAATATACCGCGTAGTCGGTTAAAATCTCCTTGCAACTGGTTGCGGATCGTTTCCATATGCGCAACAGAGCGGTCGACTTCACGGCGGATTCGTGATGACTCAGTGATGCGGGCATCGAGTTTTCTGTTCTCGTCCCGAAAATCCTGATGTTCTTCTCTGAGAGCTTTGACGGCCCGATCAAGACTTGATGTTGCAGCGTGAACCTGCTCTGCAAGTTGGCGCCCCAAGCGGATTGTACTGGCAAGTTTGCGCGAGGTAACGACAAATACACCAACTGATGTCATCGCCAAAGCAGCGCCTATAATATTAACTATGAACCAGTTCATCATACATTTCCTCTTCTTCGTCAATCGGGTCTGTAACCCGTACAGAAAAATTTGACCCAACCTTGCCCAAGGAGCATTTATAAAGTGGCTTATCGCCGCTGCGTAACCTTACCTGCTTTACAGCATTGGCCGGCAGTGGCAACACTTGCCCGATCTGAATATTCATCAAGTTTTCCAAAGTCATGGAACCTTGAATGATATAGGCTTCGATACCAACATGCGCGCGGCTAACTTCCTGACGCAACCGTTTCGCCCATAGGGGATCTGTGCGTGTTGAAGGAGCGCGCAAAACGCGTGTAACAGCTTCCTGTATCGGACGATGACAACTCCGCGGAAGAAGCAGATTGAGCGTTGTTTCAACCTCGCCCGATTTTACCGACAATACACACGAAAACATCCGTAACTGTTCGAATTCTTCAATATCGAAATCTTGAGCATTCGTTGTTTCTTTGAAATTAAACAGCGTGCCATCACCGTTTCCGAATACATCGTCCATTGAAGCAGACAACACTTCGGCCAATGTTTCGCCGGTTTTTGTTTCGACCGGACTGAAAGGCCGTCCATTACGGTTGAGGATTGCCGGTTCGGCTGCCCCGAAAAAGGCATCTGTTGCAATGCTCACGAGATTTGCGTCCAGAACAAACAATACGTCACCACCCCAATGGTCTGCTTCGAACCTTACAACGAGTGTATCCCCTGTAATAATTTTCGGGAGTGCATCCGCTTTCAGTGTGTCAAGCGATTTAACTTCTATGGTGAAAGTAGCAGACGTATATTGCGCCAACCTTGCGCATAAATTTGTTGCGGCATCGCCGAAGACATGTTGGAACGATTGAAGATCGTCACTCGATATGCCGGCCGCACGTAAAATATGCTCGGCAAGAACATCTTTTTTCTTCTCTTCTGCCGATTCAGGTGCTGCCTCCGGTTTGGCTGCGTCGGAAGAAGTTTGTCCTGCCGCTCCGGTTGTTGCCTTGGCTTTATCTGGGGTTGCTTCCGACATATTTTATGCAGCCTCTTTCGTTGCCGGTTGACCGGAGATTGCTTCTTGTTCAACGACATCAATTGTCGGACGATCTTTTGCAGAAATTGTTTTGCGCCCGTATTCAAGGGCAATTTGTGGCATTGCGCCATTCATATAGGCCAGCAATGTTTGTTTGATCACAGTATAAATACGGGTTTTCTTGCCACGTACAAGTTTGATCTTCGAGGCAATCGGAGCGAAAACTGCATAAGCAAAGAAAATACCACCAAAGGTACCAACCAGAGCTGCACCAATGTAGTGGCCTAAAACTTCAGGCGATTCATTAAGGTGCCCCATCGCCTTGACGACACCAAGAACAGCGGCAACAATACCTAAAGCAGGCAATGCATCAGCCACGGTTTGCAAAGCCGAAGCCGACTTTAATGCGTCTTGTGAAATCGTGTGGATTTCTTCATCCATCAAAGCTTCGATTTCAAATGGACGGGCATTGCCGACAAGAATAAGCCGACAATAATCGCAAATAAAATTGGTGATGGAGTCGTCTTTCAATATCGTCGGATATTGCTGGAAAATGGAAGACTCTTTCGGATTGTCGAAGTGACCTTCAACTTCCGAACGTGATTTGGAACGCATTTCCCGCATCAAAGCATATAAAAGTCCGAGCAACGAAAGATAGTCCTTTTGCTTGGGAACGGCTTCCTTCATTGCTTCCAATGTTGCCCTTATCGTATCTTTAATGACGGAAAACGGATTGGCAATGATGAATGTTCCGAATGCAGCGCCCAAGATAATGACAAACTCCCAAGGCTGCATAAGAACTGATACATGCCCCCCCATTGCCATGAAGCTTCCGAGGATACAGCCAAGTGCAATTGCTAGTCCTAGAATAACACCCAACGCAAACGCTCCTATCTCTTAATTCAACGAATGTATAGAATAGCGGCCTTGTGTGAAGCTTGCCATATGAAAATCTATCATTCGTAAGTGACATTAACGCATGATTCTTGCCAGAACGCTAAAAAACAGGCATTCTTGATATTATATATAATAATAAAGACTATTATGATATATTCATTCACGTCTGAAAGTTGCGATAAAAACAGATCAGCTTTGTTGTAACAGTGAGTTCAGCTTCGGGCAAGCTTCATCCGTTACACAAGATTTACTGAGGAAAGGTAATCCTATGATTGGCACTTATGTCAGCTATAGAAATACAATCGATAATATGTCGAAGACATTGAACCGGGTTATGACTGAACCCAGTGTCAAGCGCGAGACAGATTATTATACTCAGAATATTTTGAGCGTAAAAACAGTTGACGATTTTCTTGGTAATACGCGCCTTTTCAATTATGCGATGAAGGCTTATGGCCTTGAGGATATGAGCTATGCCAAGGGCATGATGCGCAAGGTTTTGACCGATGCCGATTATGCTACCGCGCTTACAGACAAGCGCTACCAACAATTTGCGGCTGCTTTCAACTTCGATAAATATGGCGATAAGGCTACCTCGCAAGACAGTGCAACAACGGCTACTGTCAATAAATACATGCAGCAAACTTTGGAAACAGAGGTCGGTGACCAGAATGAAGGTACACGTCTTGCGCTTTATTTTACGCGTACCGTTGGTGGCATGGCTCAAAGCGGTACCCTGTCAAAGGATGATTGGGCTTATCAGATCATTGCCGATAAGGCGCTTTCATCGGTTGTCTTTACAGCTCTCGGTATTCCAGACAGCGTGCGCGGTTCCGATGTCGATGCGCAAAAACGCCTTCTCGAACAGCGTATGGATTTTGATGATTTGGCCGATTCAACCAAATTGGAAAAATTTATCGCACGGTTTTCGGCAATGTATGACGCCAAAAACCAACCGCAGGTAAGTCCTGCATTAACTCTTCTGCAAAGCACAAATACGGGGAGCACATTCGGCTTTTCGAATGCCTCGATGATTGCGATGCAGTCGCTTAAACCGGGTGGCAATTGATCATAGCGCCTTTGCGTTGATCTTTTGTTCACCCATTCACAAGCCGGACGGCTTAAAACTGTCCGGGCAGGAAAGGACAAAGATTGATGCAAAATCCGATCTATGTCGGTGTTTCGGGGCAAATCAGTTTAGAAAAGCGCATGGAGACCATTGCGCGCAATATGGCCAATGTAAACACAACAGGTTATCGCTCGGAAGAGATGAAATTTGCTTCTCTCGTTTCGCCTGTCGCCCGTGACAATAACCAGAATGTAAATTTTAGCAGTGCCGGCCAAACCTATATTTCAACCAATCGCGGTCCGGTAACACAAACCGGTAATCCGCTGGATGTAGCGGTGAACGGCGATTCCTATTTTTCATTACAAACGCCTACAGGTCAGGTTTATACCCGTGACGGGCGCATGATTATGACACCCGAAGGTGGCCTTGTTTCGGTGCAAGGTTATCCATTTCTGGATAATGGCGGCGCACCGATACAGATAGATCCTGCAAACGGAACGCCAAGAATTGCCGCTGACGGTGCAATTTATCAGAACAACTTGCAGGTCGCTGCCATCGGGCTCTATCAATTCCAGCCTGATAGCAAGTTAAGCTACGGTCCGAATGCTTCGGTTGTGCCTGACAAAGCCCCGATACCCATGCAGGGGGACGCTGCAAACGGCGTCGTACAAGGTTTTCTCGAAAATTCCAATGTGAATGGCGTTGTTGAAATGACACGTCTGATCGAAGTCTCAAGAGCTTTCGAGCGCGTTGAAGCGATGATGCGCCAGCAAGAAGAAAGAAGCACCCAGGCAATCCAGACACTGGGCGGTAAAAGTCAATAACGGCTAGCTCGTCGGCAAATTTATAAGTTTGGGCTATCAGATTCACAGAAAGCACTGTCATGGAAAATATCGGACAAAAAAGCGAAGATTTGAGCATTTCCCGTAAAAATGCACTCTCTTTACTTGTTGCATTTGCCGAGCAGGAAAAACGCCAACAGTCACCTTTGGTCAGTAAAGGCGGAATGGTCAGTGATGTCTCGCGTGTTGCTGTTGCTGCCCGTGGTCTTTCCGATTCTGTAGCTCTTGGTGATAATGTTTTGATCGATTGCGGGCATAATATGGCTCGTGGTGAAATTATTCGTGTCAACGAAGATCATGTGTTGATCAAGCCGTTTGATGAAACTGTTGTTCCGGCACTCAATGCCTCGGTATTTCCGAATGGTCCTCTGTTGGCTTCGCCCGACAAATCATGGAAAGGACGGGTCGTCAATGCTTTGGGGGAAGCAATTGACGATCTTGGCCCGATTGTTACAGGTGAAAACAAAATGCCGGTTGAAACCCATGCCGTGCCGGCTTTGAAAAGAGCACGTGTCGGCAAAGGATTACGCACAGGCGTCAAGGTTATCGATATTTTCACGCCTCTTTGTTTTGGTCAACGTATCGGTATTTTTGCCGGTTCCGGCGTCGGAAAATCGACATTATTGGCCATGATGACCGCGACTGATGATTTTGATACGGTCGTTCTGGCATTGACGGGTGAACGTGGCCGTGAAGTTCGCGACATGCTTGATGACACGATGAAAGGAAAACTTTCCAAAGTTGTCACAGTCGTTGCAACGGGTGATGAAAGCCCGATGATGCGCCGCCTTGCGCCTGCAATGGCGACAACCATAGCCGAATATTTTTGTTCTCTGGGCGATAACGTCTTATTGATGGTCGATTCCATCACCCGTTATGCACTGGCTGCCCGCGAGGTGGCAATTGCAGCAGGTGAGCCACCGGTTTCGCGCGGTTTTCCGCCAAGTGTGTTCAGTGATTTGCCTCGTTTGTTGGAACGCGCTGGTCCAGGGCCCGAAGGAAAAGGGTCAATTACCGGCGTTTACGCAGTTCTGGTTGATGGAGATGACCATAATGATCCGATTGCCGATGCCATTCGTGGTATTTTGGATGGTCACATTGTGCTTGACAGGGTCATTGCCGCTCAAGGCCGTTATCCGGCAATCGATATCCCCGGTTCGATTTCGCGTCTTGCCCCCCATAGCTGGACTGCCGAACAGAAAAAGCTCGTAAGAAGTTTGAAAGAAATGATTTCGCGTTATGAAGAAACACGCGATTTACGTGCCATGGGCGCCTATCATCCGGGGTCTGATCCGGTGCTTGATCAGGCCGTTGTTCTGGTGCCACGAATTTACGAGGCAATGAACCAGTCTCCGGATACGCCGGTTTCCCGTGATCCTTATGATGATCTTGCCAAAGCCCTGAAAAATCAGGCGGCTTAAACGACGCGCAGGAGAATGCCACTTATGACTGATATCACAAATTTTGGTTCATCTTTTCCGAACTTTGGTAATGCCGATCATCAAAGTTTTGGCGGTTTCAGGATGAAAAGTCGTGCAAATAGAAAACGCAGTGACGACACAGAACGGGAATTATCAAAGCTTCTACAGGATCTCGAACATATCGAAACCGATAGAATAAATTCTGATGAACTCCGTAAAAATCGGAACCAGCATTGGTTGTTCTGGCGCAATCCTGATGAAATTGATACGCCAGAAACGATTGATCGTGTTGACCCATATGCCAAAAAACATTCCGGTATTTTCAAAAGAGTAATCGGGGTCATTTCTGCGGGGCTTGCCGGGCTCCAGTCATTGACGATTGCAAATTCTGCTGCCAGTTCGTCGACAGGTACACTCTTCGGCATTTTCAATTCGGTCGATTCAATGTTGCGGGCTTTTGGCGTTGCCGTAGCCATTGGGTGCGGAAGCTTGCCATTTGTCGTTTATGCTTTCCAGATTGGCGGTCAAGGTGGAGCTGCAACACCTGACAGCCAAACGGCTGCTGTCAACACGTTCAGGCCACATGAAGGTTGGTATAAACGCGAGCGGTTCGAAGGCATTGACCGTGTTGATCCTTATGCACCACGCGATTACGATTCACAAAAAGCAATTATGTCGAACGGGAAGGGGCTTCCCAAGGCTGCAAATCCGGACGCGACAGATGGAAGTTTGAAACCGACGGCGCCAAAATCCAAAGATTATGTGGTAAAGGATGTTATCGACGGGATGGCAATGATCGAATATGATCAGGGCTACTGGTTTGCAAGGCCGGGCAGCAAACTTCCCGACGGAAGCTATTATATAAGGGTTACGAAAGATAGCGAGAACGGGAAAGTTGCATTGAAGACCTCGAGAGGAATTGTTCCTGTTCATCACTGAACCAAGAAATCATGACGCTTCAATCTGTCGTAACAATATCAATACTGATGAATACAGATAATAAACATCTTTTGTTTTCGAAAAGGATATCTCGAATAAACAGAAAAGATTAATTTTTAAACAAACTATATTCAGCCTGAAAATTGCACGTCTATTGGAATGACGATTAGCGAAATTGACGTAAGCTCTATGTCTTTAAAGCTCAATTCGGTTAAAAAAGATACAAGTCGGGTTTGATTTTCAAGGATTCGAAGTTCTAAAAATTTTATTAGATGTTCTATAACATATTGAATTGATTGTAATATTTTTTATTTCTATAAAAATATCGCGAACGCAAGTCTCGCGCAAGTTTAACCGTCTATTGTTCAAACTGTTCAAGAGAGTATGTGACAATGGATCCGGTAAATCTTTTCAATTTAGCAAATAAACAAGCCGACTGGTTGGCAGCACGCCAGAAAACCGTGGCAAGTAACGTTGCGAACGTGAATACGCCCGGATACAAGGCGCGCGAAGTTAAAGATTTTGCTGCCATTCTCAACAATGACACCATGGCGATGGCCGTGACAAACAGCAAACACATGGATGTCACGGATAATGGCATGGAATCTCATGCAATCCGGCCGGAAGAGACGATTGAAACCACGCATTCGGGAAATAACGTCAATCTCGAAGAAGAGATGCGTAAAGGTGGTGAAATCGGCCAGCAAATGTCACTCAATACCGTTATTGTAAAAGCTTTTCATCGAATGATGATGGCTACAGTTAAAGGAGGATCGTGATCATGTCTGATCCACTTGTTGCCGCTGGACGTGTCGCAACAACGGGCCTTGCAGCCCAATCTACACGCCTTCGTATTATTGCGGAAAATATGGCCAATGCCAATTCGACAGGCGATACTGCCGCCGCAAACCCTTATCAGCGCAAGACTGTCAGCTTTGAAGCAGCTCTCAATCCTTATGAAGATGCGCAAGGCGTCGAAATTGCACGGATTTCTACCGATAAATCACCTTACATTGTCAAATATGAGCCGGGACATCCGGCGGCCGATGCAAACGGTTATGTAAAATATCCGAATGTGAATGCAATTGTTGAAATGGCAGATATGCGTGAAGCCAACCGGTCTTATGAAGCAAATCTACAAGTTATTCGTCAGGCCCGGGATCTTGTATCCCAGACAATTGACCTGCTGAGAGGTTAATAAGTTGAATACCATATCGATAAATAAAGATAAAAATCTTTCCAAGCTCGAAGAACAATTGAGTAATAATGAAATCAATATCAAAGGCCAGATTATAAAGATTAGCGATAAGAGTAACTATAAAGCCAATCTCGAAGTTATCTGCCGGTCTGCACATCTGCTTGCAAATGCACTGAAAATGACGGGGATTTGATAATGATACAGTCGTTAACATCAGCAACAACACGTGCCGCTCTTGAAAGGTTGGGGCAATCATATGGCGCAAATACCAGCCAGATAACTTCTTCAGACACGCAAGCTTCAGGTCAGGCTCAGGGTGTAAAAAGTCCTAGTTTCGATCAGGTACTCGCTGAAGTTAGCGGAGCGGTCGGAAATAATCTTGAAAAGGCCGAAAGCCTTTCAATGCAAAAAATGGAAGGTGGAGACGTGTCGGTTCGTGAAGTTGTCAATTCGGTTATGGATGCCGAACGTTCATTGAATACGGCAATCGCCATCAGAGACAAGATTGTTCAGGCTTATCTCGAAGTCAGCCGTATGCAAATCTGACGGAATGGCTCGGGTAACAGGTGAACAGGAAAATAAAATAAAGGGAAAAGTCCAATGGTTATGAGATCTTTATCAATTGCGGCCACCGGTATGAACGCCCAGCAGACCAATCTTGATGTGATTGCAAACAACATCGCAAACATCAACACCACTGGTTACAAACGTTCCCGCGCCGAATTCAGCGATCTTATGTACACGACAGATCGTGCCGTTGGCGTTCCCAATATGATGAATGAAGCAACCATTCCGGAAGGTGCCATTGTCGGTCTTGGTGTTCGTACCGCTGCAGTTCGTAAAAACAACATGCAAGGTTCGTTCGTCCAGACAAACAATTCACTGGATCTGGCTATCAGAGGGCGTGGTTATTTTGAAATTCAGGATCCGAACGGGAATACCTTTTACACCCGTTCCGGCGCGTTCAACCTGAATGAGAACGGACAGGTTGTTACCCTTGATGGTAACCTCGTCCAGCCGGTTATTACGGTTCCGAATGAAATCGGTAAAAACGGCGTTATTACAGTGAGTGCCGATGGTCGCGTGACCTATCAGCCGGATGCGGATGCTGCACCGGTTGAAGCTGGTCGTCTCAACATGATCAATTTTACCAATGAAGCAGGTCTCGAGCCGGTTGGTGATAACCTGTTTCGTGAAACACAGGCTTCGGGCGCACCGATCGCAGGTAATCCTGGTGAAGAAAACTACGGGTCGATCATGCAGGGCTATCTTGAAGCTTCCAACGTTGATCCGGTCAAAGAAATTACCGAATTGATAGCGGCTCAACGTGCTTACGAAATGAATTCGAAAGTTATACAGGCCGCTGATGAAATGTCGGCCGTTGTTTCGAAGAATTTAAGGTAATCTAAAATGAAAAAGCTTTCTCTCCTTCTTGCCGGTTTATTGTTGTCGACTGCGTCGATAACGCAAGCCTATGCGGATAGGATAGGCTTTCTCGTTCCGACCACGACAGTCTATGCAGGCCAGCCTGTCAGCAATGTCGGTCTCAGCGAAAGGATGTTTTACATCAAGGTTGATGCAGCTCCTTTATATGTAACCGATGTCAAGCAGGCCTTGAACAAAGTTGCAAAAAGGACATTGCCGGCAGGCCGCCCGATCTCGTTATCATCTTTGGGGGATCCTGTTCTGGTTGAGCGTGGTCAAACTACAAAACTTGTCTTCAGTGCCGGTGATCTTGTTATCACCGCTTCAGGTGTTTCGATGGAGCCCGGCAGTGCAGGCGATTATATCAAGGTTCGCAATGTCGATTCGGGGCGCATTGTGAGCGGTACAATCTTGTCTGACGGCAGTGTCAGGGTAGGTGGACAATGATTAGTTGTTCGTTAAAGATTGGTCGTTCGTTAGGAATTGTTGCGGCTTTGCTGATGGGCATTATGCCCGCATTTGCCGATGAAGGTGGCCGCAATGTTCGCCATTTCAATTCTGAAGCGGCGTCGGATGCTTCATGGCTCGGTTCGGGTGGTGATCCGGCAAAGATGCGCTATTCGGACCTTTCTCGCCCCGGCGTTGTTGCAAGATTGAAAGATATTGCGGAAATTCAGGGTGTTCGTGAAAACCAGCTTGTCGGTTACGGCTTGGTTATCGGTCTTAATGGAACCGGCGACTCTTTGCGTAATTCGCCTTTTACCGAACAGTCCTTGCGCGCCATGCTCGACAATCTGGGAATTAGTCCGCCGGCTGGTGCTTCGCGTGCAAACAATATTGCTGCGGTTATTGTTACCGCCGACATTCCGCCTTTTGCGACTCCCGGTTCAAGGATTGATGTCAGTGTTTCGTCACTGGGTGACGCAAAGTCGCTACAAGGTGGTACACTGGTTATGACACCGCTTCTTGGTGCTGATGGCGAGACTTACGCTGTTGCGCAAGGCAACATGATCATTTCGGGTTTTGCGGCAAAAGGTAATGCAGAAACTGTAACGCAAGGGGTTCCGACGTCAGGTCGTATTCCGAATGGTGCGTTGGTCGAACGCAAGGTTGAAGGCAATTTCAACCGCGATGCCGATATAGTTCTGGAATTGCATAATCCCGATTTTTCAACAGCTATCCGCGTTGCCGATCTGGTCAATGTTTTTGCCAACAAACGCTATCATCAAAGTGTTGCAAAAGAACGCGATGCCAAAACGGTTGTTTTGAAAAAACCGGCAAGTATTACTGCCGCCCGTTTTATTGCAGAAATCGAGGGACTGCCTATCCCGACAGACGAAGTTGCCCGTGTTGTTGTTGATGAACGTACAGGCACCGTTGTCATCGGTGAGAAGGTTCGTGTATCGCGCGTTGCCATTTCTCACGGCAGCTTGACAGTTCGTGTTACTGAAACGCCTTACGCTTCACAGCCCGAGCCGTTCAGTGAAACAGGCGACACAGTCGTTTTGCCACAAACAGCCGTCGATGCAAATGAACAGACCTCCAATATCGGCATTCTGGGCGGTACCAATCTCGATAATCTGGTTAAAGGTTTGAACCAGATCGGTGTCAAGCCCACCGGCATCATCGCCATCTTACAGGCGATTAAAACTTCCGGTGCACTTCATGCGGAGCTTGTAGTTCAATGATCGGATCGCGGCGTAAAGTTCTTGCAGTTCTGGGGCTGGTTCCTTTTTTAGGGCTAATGAACAATGCTTTGGCTCAAAAGGGCGGGGCATCGGGCACCAATAAAGCATCAACAATTCCGCCAGCTCCTGCTGCACCTTCTGCACAACGCGGACTTCCTTCTGCCAATGCTTCACAGGATGAAATCGAAAAGTTCTGCGGCAATATCGACAGTCAGGCAGCCGATGCCCGTTTTGAATTGCAGAGCCAGCAATTACAACAATTGCGCATGCAGATTGATGATCGCATCAAGGTTCTGGAAGAGAAACGCGAGGAATATGAGAATTGGCTGAACAAGAGAAACGAATTTCTGGCAAAAGCTCAGGATTCATTGGTCAATATCATTTCCAAAATGCGTCCGGATGCTGCAGCTGCCCAATTGGCACTGGTGGATGATTTTGCAGCTGCCGCCATTATGTTGAAACTGACGCCGCGTGTCTCGAGTGCCATTATGAATGAATTGCCACCGGAAAAGTCGGCAAATCTGACCAAAGTTCTGGTCAGCGCACAAAAACTTCCGCCGGAAAACAAGCCGGCACCAAAGGCTGTAAAAGCAGGCCAATGAAGAAAGTTGAACAAATGAAAAACGTTTTAGACATCCGTAAATCAAGAGTCGCGCTTATCAGTGTCGTTCTGGCAACGGTTGCGCTTTCTGGCTGTTCTTACAATACAAAGGACTTCAACTCGGTGCCTGACTTTTCGCCGGTTCGGGCAGATCTTGGTTATGCACCGTCGATGAACCCCGATATTTATCCGACAAAACCGAAAGAAAGCAAATATTCGCTCTATCGGTCTTCATCAAACAGCTTTTACCGCGATCCTCGCGCAATGAAACCGGGGGATGTGCTCACTGTCCAGATTTTGATTAATGACCGTGCCAATTTGAATAACAAGAGCGATTTGAAACGTGATGCCAATGGCAAATATACCTTGGGTGCAACCTATCCATTGATCGGCAAAAATGGTGGTAGTGTGAATGGCGATTCAACAGCACACTCGAAGGGCGATGCGAAGGTTGAACGTAAAGAAGATATCAAATTGTCGGTTGCCGCAGTCGTTACCGATGTTTTGCCAAACGGCAATCTGGTCATTAACGGCTCGCAGGAAGTTCGCGTCAACTATGAATTGCGTGTTCTCAATGTCGCAGGCGTTGTTCGTCCACGTGATATTACCGGTAACAATACCATCGAATACGATAAAATCGCTGAAGCCCGTATTTCTTACGGCGGCCGTGGTCGCATGAGCGAAATTCAGCAGCCACCTTACGGCCAGCAGATTATGAACCAGATATCACCGTTCTGATGGAATTGGACAATGTGATGATAAAGGGAGCTTCGCCTTCAACCGGCTCCCTTTATTTTTAAGTCTTGGATAAAGGCTTGAAAGCTTGGCACTTTAAGGTTTATTCATCTATTTTTCGATAGAATAATAAACTATGATTGGGCGCAAATGCCTTTAATGTTAACCTAAGAGGTTTTTATGGCTGGCGAGCCTGAAAAAGGTGATGGAAAAGCAAAAAAAGACAGTGGCATCAAGGCACTGCTTCTTGCCGGTGTTATTTTGACCTTGGTTGCCGCTGGTGGCGGCTGGTTTTTGGGAACGCAGATTGGCAAGGAAATTGCACCCCCTCCGGTTGAACCAAAAAATCAGGCCCAAAAGACAGCCGATACAATTGCTTCCAATAGCAGCGTTACGGTTTTGACGCCAATTCTCACCAATATGGCAGCGCCCAACAATGCATGGATTCGTGTGGAATGTTCGCTTGTATCCCAACCGGGAGAGGTGCTTGCACCTTCTGTTGCAGCTGAAATATCCAACGATTTTCTGGCGTTTTTGCGAAACAGTACGATTGCCCAGATCAAGGGTGCATCCGGACTCATGAATCTTCGCGAGGATTTGGTTGATAGGGCCCGTACCCGTTCAAAGGGTAAAGTAACCAATGTGTTGATTTCCAGCCTGGTGATCGAGCAATGAAACGGCTCTTCCTGTTTTGTCTGGTTATTTTACTTTTTGGCGTTGGCAGTGCCTTTGCGCAGGAAACCAATGCCGCTGCACAGGCAACTTCCGGAAATTCGTTGTCAAACCTGTTGCCTCAGGCGGGCGGGTCGATAAGCGGGCGCATTGTTCAACTCTTCGGTTTGTTGACAGTTCTTTCCGTTGCACCGGGATTGCTCATAATGGTAACAAGCTTTACCCGCTTTGCCATAGCGTTTTCGCTCTTGCGTTCCGGCCTCGGTTTGCAAACGGCTCCCTCCAATCTTGTCATGATATCGCTTGCTTTGTTCATGACTTTTTATGTTATGGCTCCAACCTTCAATCAGGCTTGGACCGGTGGCGTTCAACCGCTTATGAATAATGAAATTACCGAGCAACAGGCGGCAGCGCGCATCGGGCAGCCGTTTCGTGAATTCATGCTCAGTCAGGTGCGGGAAAAGGATCTTGATCTTTTTGTCGACCTTGCAGACCCTTCGTTTCATGTGGGGTCGGGAGAACAGGTTGATTACCGTGTTCTTGTACCGGCTTTTATGATTTCCGAATTGCGGCGCGGTTTTGAAATCGGTTTTCTCATTGTTTTGCCATTTCTGGTTATCGACCTTGTCGTTGCAACTTTGACAATGTCTATGGGCATGATGATGTTGCCGCCGACTGTTATATCACTTCCCTTTAAAATTCTGTTTTTCGTTTTGATTGACGGATGGAATTTGCTTGTGGGCAGCCTTATCCGCTCGTTTAGCTGAACGAAATTGCTTGTTTGGAAGATTTTCAAAAAAAAATTCAAAAAGGCCTTTATTTTTATTGTTAAGCCGACTAAATATAAGGCGTGACAGGTTAGTGAGGTGTTTTAAAAGAACACCGACAAAACTGATAGGCATGAAGCCGCTCTGTCACCCGCTGGTTGGCCAGCATGTCCCTGTTAAACTTTAATCCGAAGGGACAATTATTATGGGTACAAGTCTACTTACCAACCAATCCGCGATGAATGCTTTGCAAACACTGCGTTCAATTGGTGATAGTATGGACACAACGCAGCGCCGTGTTTCAACGGGCTTGCGCATTAACGAAGCTTCCGACAACACCGCTTATTGGTCAATTTCTTCGGCCATGCGTTCGGATCGCAACACATTGAGTGCTGTTTCCGATGCAATGTCACTTGGTAAAAGCCAGATTGATGTTGCCGATACAACCATTAACAAATCGAAAGATTATCTGGATAATATCTCGAAATCGCTTATGACCGCTTATGAAAAAGGCGAAGGCGATGTCAAGAAGGTCCAGAACGACGTTAAAGGCAATATGGAAGACATCAAGTCGGCAGTTTATTCGGCTTCTTTGGCAGAAAAGAACATTCTTGGTAGCGGTGGCGCGACAATGCAGATTGCCGGTGCTTATCGTCGTGAAGGTTCGAATGTTTACGTTGATATGATTAATGTTGGCGGTGCAACACTCAACTTTGCAAAACCGGATGCAGATAAGCCTGGTGAATTCGATTTGACAAAAGGCGTATTGCAAAGCGTTTTCGGAACGTCGGGCAAGACAGCGAAAGATCTCCAAGATGCAGCTAAAGCTTTGGACACTGCATTGGCTGGTACAGCTGCTGATCCTACGCAAACTCCGCCTGTAGAGGCTAAACCGGCAACGGATGAACAAATTGCTGCAGCCAATAAGACTTTCAAAGATGCGATTAAAGGTTTCACGGTTGCCGATTTTGTCAACACCGATTTGACAGGACTTTCAGACGCTGCGATAAAAGACATTATTGATGTAACGCAGTCTTCAAGAGCAACTGCAAGTGATAATGTTATTACAGCCGGTGCTTCTTTGGGTGCTGCGAAGGCTCAGGTTACAGGCCAGATCGACTATGTCAGCAAGTTGATGGACGCTATTGATAAAGGTGTCGGTTCACTGGTTGATGCCGATATGAATGCAGAATCTGCCCGCCTTGCTTCTTTGCAGGTTCAACAGCAATTGGGCATTCAGGCTTTGTCGATTGCAAACCAGAACAGCCAGAACATCTTGTCGCTGTTCCGTCAGTAATAGCAATCGTGCTCTTCCGGTCGCAAATGCAACCGGAGTTGCTTCGTTATTCAAAAGGCCGCGTTATTCACGCGGCCTTTTTTTATTCAGGATCTATCAATTCTTGTTAGTGCCTGTTTAGCAACTCATGTTCGTGTCTTCCCGACAATTCTTTTTAGCGTCTGTATAGAAAATAATAATATAAGTCGACTAATTATATTTTATATTTTTATTTGAAAAATTGTATAGAAAACAGTAAGATGTAAGTGAAAAACAGATAATTATAATATCAATATTATTTTTTTATAAATATATTTACAATTAAAACAATATGAAGTATATATAAGACGTGACAGGTTAGTAGAGTGTTAAAAAAACACCAATAATACTGATAGGCATGAAGCCGCTCTGTCACCCGCTGGTTGGCCAGCATGTCCCTGTTAAATTCTAATCCGAAGGGACAATTATTATGGGTACAAGTCTACTTACCAACCAATCCGCTATGACTGCTTTGCAAACATTGCGTTCAATTGGTGATAATATGGACACAACGCAGCGCCGTGTTTCAACGGGCTTGCGCATTAACGAAGCAGCAGATAACACCGCTTATTGGTCAATTTCTTCGGCCATGCGTTCGGATCGTAACACATTGAGTGCTGTTTCCGATGCGATGTCACTTGGTCAAAGCCAGATTGATGTTGCCAATACAACCATCAGCAAATCGACAGATTATCTGGATAAAATCTCGAAATCGCTTGTGACGGCTTATGAAAAAGGTACAGGCGACATCAAGAAAGTTCAGAGCGATATTAAAGCCAATATGGAAGACATCAAGTCTGCAGTTTATTCGGCTTCTTTGGCTGAAAAGAACATCCTTGGCAGTAATGGCGCGACAATGCAGATTGCTGGTGCTTATCGTCGTGAAGGTTCGAATGTTTACGTTGATATGATTAGTGTTGGCGGTGCTGACCTTAACTTTGCAAAACCGGATGCGGCTAAGCCTGGTGAATTCGATTTGACACAGGGTGTATTAAAAACTGTTTTCGGAACATCGGGGGTGAAAATAGATGCGGTTAAATCTGCAGCTACAGCTTTGGACACTGCATTGGCCTCTGCGAGCAGCGGCTCGTCAAGCACTTCGAATCCTTCGACTCCTCCGGCTCCACAGGTTGAAACTGCCGCTACTGATCCGCATACGACTTTCAAAAATGCAATTAAAGGTTTCACAGTTGCCGATTTTGTCAACATGGATTTGACAGGACTTTCAGATGCCGCGATAAAAGACATTATTGATGTAACGCAGTCTTCAAGAGCAACTGCATTCGATAATGTTATGACAGCCGGTTCTGCTTTGGGTGCTGCAAAAGCGCAGGTTTCAGGCCAGATCGACTATGTCAGCAAGTTGATGGACGCTATTGATAAAGGTGTCGGTTCACTGGTTGATGCCGATATGAATGCAGAATCTGCCCGCCTTGCTTCTTTGCAGGTTCAACAGCAATTGGGCATTCAGGCTTTGTCGATTGCAAACCAGAACAGCCAGAACATCTTGTCGCTGTTCCGTCAATAATCGCAATCATGCTCTTCCGGTTGCATTCGCAACCGGAGTTGCTTTATCAATTCGAAAGGCCGCGTAAAACGCGGCCTTTTTTCTATTATTTGCCTATTCGAAATGTTTTTTGTTCCATGCATGGTTCAAGCATTTATCTTCATAGGCTAATTCAGGCTCCACCAGATTTTTTGGCAGATTATTCCTTACGCCGGATTTTTTCACGCAAATGGTGAAAAGTTGAAGGGATTGCCCGAAAAATCGCGCAACACTTATTGTGCAACCCTGATTTCCGTAATCATCGCATCAACATCTTTGAAGCTGAAAGGCATTGGAACAGTTTTTTCCAAAGGCTTCGGGTAGCGTTCGTTTGTTTTCGGGTCGACATAGTGGGTCAATTTCATAGCTACGGAACAACGCATAAAATCACCGCTTGGACCAATTGTCCGAGGGTCGGTCAAAGTAATTTTTGCCTTTTGGCCGTCGTAATAGCCATCAACTCCAGCTTGGTAGTTCATCCCGATAACGAGCTTGTCATGAAGAGCATCCAGCACCTCTCGCGAGCTACAGGTTTTTTTCGAGCCGCCACAGGCAACAAGCGGCAAACACAAAATAGCTGTGAAAAATAAACGGTACATCGATTATCCTTTTAATTTATCCCAATTGGCACCCCCGCAATAAAACAACATGAAAAACATGTTGCGCCGCAGCTCACCCCGATTGTCGAGTGGTTGATTTTCCAACAGAGGCTAGCCGGTTTTGGGTACCACGTCCATTCGAGAGTGACAATAGTTTCCATTGCCTATTAACCATAAGGTGAAGAGCACCAGATGTCGCACCATGCTCAATCGGTTGTTCACCTTCGCGCAAGCTTCGGCCACTATGGTGCAAAGTAAAGTTAGGGATATGTCAGCTTTTAAAGCCTATATTTCTGACGAGAAACAACGGGTTTCTGCCCAATTTATACGGTAAAGATACATGGATAGAATACTGGCTCTGTTTTCTTCGATTGGCTCGGCACTTGGCAAGTTGGGCGCCAAACGTCTGATTGCTCTGGGTCTGGTCGGGGTTGCATTATTCGGAACGATTCTGTTTTCAAGCTTTTATCTCACCCGACCGACTTACGAGACGCTTTATGTCGGCCTTACCCGCGATGATGTCAATCGCATGGGCATGGCACTGGGTGAAGCAGGCATTGCTTTTGACGTTTCTTCCGATGGTACTTCTGTTCAAGTTCCCGTTGGACAGGCTGAAAAAGCACGTATGTTTCTCGCCGAAAAAGGCCTGCCGACATCAAACAATGCCGGCTATGAGCTTTTTGACAATATGGGGTCTCTGGGGCTTACTTCCTTTATGCAGGAGATAACCCGTCAGCGCGCTCTGGAAGGTGAAATTGCCCGTACAATTCAGGCTGTGCAGGGGGTTAAAGCTGCACGTGTTCACATTGTTTTGCCGGATAAAGGCTCTTTCCGTCGTGCAAATCAGAAACCGTCTGCTTCCGTTGTCATCCGCACGGACGGCAATTTTGCCGCCGAGTCGGCACAATCCATTCGCCAGTTGGTAGCAGCCGCCATTCCATCTCTCGAAGCAAGTTCGGTTACAGTGCTTGATACAAGCGGCAAGCTTTTAGCTTCCGGTACCGACGCGATGAACGGTGCACCTGTCATGATGGCTTCGCTTGAACGGCAGGTTGCCGCGCAGATTGATGAAAACATCCGCAAACAATTGGCTCCATATCTCGGCATGGATCATTTCCAGACCAGCGTTCAGGTTGCATTGGATACCGACCGCCGCCAGACAAACGAAACCATTTATAATCCGGATTCACAGGTTGCGCGTTCGGTTCGCACGGTCCGTGATCAGGGCGACGCCCAGAACAATCGTAATAACGGCGCTGTCGGTGTTGAACAAAACATTCCGCAAGAAGAAATTGCAGGCGGTGCGGGCGAAAACTCTTCCGATAAAAAGGACCGCCGTGAAGAAACAACCAATTACGAGATCAACTCGAAAACAATTTCCACAGTCAGCGACGGTTTCAATGTCAAGAAACTTGCTGTTGCCGTTGTTATCGACCGGTCACGCTTGAAACCCAGTGACAAGGAAGCACCGGCACCGGCCAACTATGTTGATGATCAGGTCAACCGCATCCGTCAAATGGTCGCAACAGCGTCCGGACTTGATCCCGACCGGGGTGATATTATCAATGTAACGGCTGTCGATTTTGTCTCCAACGACGACGAAAATATGCAGCCTGTCTCGACACCGATCTGGCAGTCTCTGTCAAAATATACGTCAGGTCTTGTAAATGGTGCAGCCCTTGTCATTGCAGTATTGCTCATCATGTTCTTAGGTGTACGTCCGCTGATGCGCGAAATGCATGGTAACCAGCTTGCACTGTCGGGAGCCAATGAAAGTGCCTTGGCCGGACCGGAGAACATGCCGGCTCTACCGAATGAGGCTAGCAAGAATGAAGGGTTTGATGGTAATATGATACCGGATGAGGATGGACTACAAGATTTGCGTTCTCGTATGCGTGTTCCGCCGCAGAACCGCCTTGATCAGATGATTTCGATGGATGAAGACCGTTTTGCAAATGTCCTGCGCGAGTGGGTACAGGAAGACAACAACAAAGGAACGCCGGCACAAGCGGCTTGACAACAGCCGTAAACCCCGGGGTGAAAGATGATAAGCGCAATGGATAACAGCAACACAGAAATGGAAAACAAGAAAGCCGCTTCGCTTTCCCATTTTTTGAGCGATTTTGCGCCTCGTAAAATCCCCGATACCGAGGTTGAAGTGTTGCCGATGGATGCGGAAATTCCCGTTCACGACGAGGAACCCGTTGTTGAAGCCGACGAAATGGTCGACTTCAACCATAAAGAAGATAAACCTGAAGACAGCTTTGACGAAGCTTCTCTCGTAATGGAAACGAAAGCCAATGCAGAAGAGCTGAGAAAGCAGGCTGTTGATGAAGCTGTCGCTCAAACAAAAGCTGAAATGGAAGCAAAGTTTGCACAAGAAAAGCAAACTCTCATAGCCGAACATGAAAAAGCTTTGAGCGAGTTGAAGACAAAAACCATTGCGGAAGTTGCCGGAAATTTGGATGAAAGTCTGAAAAAAGGTTTCGACGAGATGCTCGAAGACATCAGCACCGATGTTGCAAAAATACTTGGCGCGTTTATTGGCGACAAAATGCGCGACGATGCGTTAAACGATTTTGCAAAACGCATTGCCCAAGAAGCAGTTTCGGCCAAGCAACCATTAGTTATCGAAGGCAATGAAGAGTTGTTGAAAGCTTTGGAACAGCGGACGGATTTTGACAAAGACAAGTTTGTTTTGCGGCCAACCGATTCAGCTGACATAAGGCTGGAATTGGGTAACGAGGTCATCGCAACGCGACTTGAACCGATTATGAAAGAATTGAAGGGGCTGGTAGAATGAGTTCAGACGAGCCCGAAAAACCTCATGATGAAATAATCATCGTCCGTCGTGGCGGCCAGGATGAAGGTGAGCATCACGGCGGCGCATGGGAAGTTGCTTATGCGGATTTTATGACGTCCATGATGGCCTTCTTCCTTGTTATGTGGCTCATCAATGCTGCAAACGAAGAAACCAAAGCCGCTGTTGCAAGCTACTTCAATCCTATCAAATTGGTTGACCGGCGTACCAATCCGAAAGGTATTCAGGAAAACGATGCTGTTGGTGACAATGACAAAAAGTCCGGTAATGAAGCTCATGGTGAACCGGGTTCGAAAGAAGGTGGCGATAAACAAAGTAGTGCCGAACAGCAAAAAATGATGAGCGAGCCTTACGAAGAGCTCGATAAAATTGCCCAAAAATCTGCTGTTGACCAAGAAAGTGAAAGCGGTGCTGGTGGCAATGCCGAAGGCGGTTCGCAAAAAGGGGCAAGCGAAGGAACAGCGTATCGGGATCCCTTTTCACCCGATTACTGGACAAAAAATGCTTCTCACGAAATAGCCGAAACAGATGGCGGACCAAGCCAGAATTCCGGCGGGCGTGATGCCAAATTGCCAAGTCAGCCGGGGGTTGCAATTCCCGAACATGCAAGCGAGACGGCAACTCCTGGAAATGAGGGCAAGCCGGTGCAGGCTGCCGAACAGTCCGCTCAACAGCAAAATGCGACGGCTGGCGAAGAGAAAAAGGCTGAAAACGCTTTAAATAACGAAGCAGAGAAAGCAGGCGAGCAGACGCCGCAAAGTGAAAAAGAAAAACAAACAGGCGCGGCAGCCGGAACTTCGGCGCAAACAGTCGAGCAACAGATCAGTGTGACCAAAGCAGAAACACCACAAGAAGCAGCAAAAGACAAATCTTTGCCAGCTGTGGTTCGTGAAATCTCGAGTGAGCTCAGCAAACTTATCAAAGATGCGAAAAGTACCCAACAACCGATGGTTCGGGTTGTATCGGTCAAAGATGGTGTGGCGATAGAGCTGATGGACCAGGCCCATTACGGCATGTTTTCTGTCGGTTCGGCCAAGCCGGATAAAAAAGTGGTTGATCTGTTAGCCGGTGTCGCGAAAATTCTGCAAAACAAAAAGGGTGATGTTGTCATTGCCGGTCACACCGATTCACGCCCCTATAAAAATGCAACTTACGATAACTGGCAATTATCAAGCTCTCGCGCACAAATGGCTTATTACATGCTGGTTCGTGGGGGGCTTGACGAAAAACGGATTCTCCGCGTTGAAGGCTATGCCGATCATCAGTTAAAAAACAAAGCTGATCCTTATGCAGCCGAAAACCGCCGGATCGAAATCTTCATGCGGTTGCCACAGGGTGAAACGGAAGAAAAAAGCAGTAACGGCAATAAAGAAAATGCGGCTGATAAAGCCAAGGCTGGCGGCGAGACAAAAGTGGAGAAGAAACAATGATAAATCGTTTTTTCAAAATGATATGTCTTGCCGGTGTCGCTCTGCCACTTATCGTTTCAACACCGCTTGAAGCACAGATGACTGAATCCGTATTGGGGCCGGTTCAGCTTGTCCGCTCGCTGGAAAGCTTGCAGGATGATATTGCTAGCGGCCAGCCCGGTGCATTGCAGATGCAGCCCCGCGTGCTTGCCGATATCGGCCAGAAGTTTTTGACGGAAGATCCATCGACTTGGGAAAATGCGCAAAATCTTTTTGCAGCACTCACTTATCTGTTCAATGGTGGAAATCCCAGCGTTGTTGAGACTATTCTCAAAAACGCACCGGATGGAATTATTCCTAAAAACTACATTGATGGTGCTCTGGCATATAGCCACCACAAAAAGGATAGGTTTTTAAGGGCTTTTGATAACTTGCCCGAAGATGACTCCGAAATTCCGGCAGCATTATTGCTTTCCATCACTTTGAGCACGGTAGCCGATTTGACGGAAGCCAGTCCGGAAAAAGCATCAGCTCGTTTGAATTGGGTAAGGCTTGCAGCACCGGGCTCGCTTTTCGAGGAAGCGGCTATTCGCCGTCAGGTGAGAGTTGCTACCATGATGGGCGATGTCAAGCTTTTGCGTTTGCTTACAAGAAATTATGTAACACGTTTTTCCAAATCACCCTATGCAAACGAATTCTGGCGGGATTTTGCTACTTCACTGCCAATGATGGATAGCCGTTTCAATGATCAGGAATTAAGCGAATTTGTTGGTTATGCACCAAAACAGATACAGCTCGTCATCTATCTGAAAATCAGTCGGGCAGCATTGATTGAAGCGCGTATGCCGCGCGCCCACTTTGGCGCGGAAAAAGCTCTCGGTCTTACACAGGCTCTCAATGTAGATGACTCGTCGGCGCGTCTTTATTACGCGGCAAGTTCGGTGGGGTCAACGGCAGCGGAAGATGCTGGCGAGATGCTGAAGACAATTTCTGTCGACAATTTGCCAGAAAAAGACCGGCCGTTGCTAATGGCGGCCAAAGCGGTCGCTAAAGGGGTTGTTCTTGATACAAATATTTTGCCGAAACAACAGAATGAAGATGAAGACCCGGACGAGGAACAGCCGGCGTTGAAAGAAGCTGTCGGAGTGCCGCTTGATCAGGTCGGGAAAAAGACGACCGAACCGTTACCAATGCCGACAGAAAATGCTTCGGGCAAGGTTGATGTGAAAAAAACATCTAATGAAATTGATCAATTCATGCAGCAGACACAAAAGAAAATCAGTGACGTAGACAAACTACTGGAGAAAAAATGATGGTAATTTCGGGGGATTTTACGAACATTATTGCAAGCAACACCCAACCCAAAGCCGAGAATAAAAGAGCGGCACAATCCAATCAATCTTCTGACACAAGTTTTGATGATATCTTGCATAAAGATCAGGGTGATAGATCTGCAACGTTGAAAGAAAACGACAGGCAATCGGCAAAGGTTGCATCTGATAAATCCTATTCGGACAAAGCATACTCCGACAAAGCATATTCGGATAAATTCTATGCCGATAAAGTTGCAAACGATAAAGCTTCGGCCGACAAGATTGCTAATGATAAAGGTGTAACTGACAAAGCAACCAATGATAAGGTTCGTTCAAACGAAGTTACCAAACAAAACACTTCACAAACGAAAGACAGCGTATCCGTTCAACCGCAAAAACAACAAGAAAATACGAAAACTTCTGTACACCATGATCAGAATAACGGGGACGATCAATCGTCTTCGTCTATTCACGATATTCTTAAACATCTTGATGAACAAAAAGCCGGTTCATCAATAGAAAAAGACACTGTTGGTTCGAATTCTAAAAGCGATGAAAAGTCCGATCAGTCCGGCTTGAACGGAACTGTTTCCAAAGATAAATTGCATTTGTCCAAGGATAAAAACGGCAAATCGGCCGACGGCGACGGTAGCCAATCCGAAAACACCGGAAATTCTTCAAGCTTGGATGTTAACCAATTGGCGACTGTCAACCACGTAGTTGTTAATCAAAACAATTATACGAAAGTTGCCCATTCTCTCGGCGGAGATAAATCCAAAGGTGATATGCAACAACCGGAGGCAATCGATGCGGCCGTAGCATCTTCTGACGGCGCTGTAGAACAAGCAGCAAAAAACGCAACAGATGCTCAGCTTGCAGCAGTACAGACAAATAGTAACAAACCCCAGGCTCAAGCTGAAACGGCTCGAATTTCTGGAGCAGAAAAAGACGCCAAAAATGCATTTGGTAAAATTGCCAACGATGACAAAACAGTAGGCGAGCCTGCTGCTAAAGCTGTCGGCGAAGATGATCGTGGACAATCGGGCCTTGCCCTTGAAGATAACGATATTCCTTCAGTTAAAAGCGAAGATGGTGACGCGAAAGTTGCAACTGGTCGAGCAGATCACACGGTATCCGGCCGAAAGCAAAATGGTGATAGACGTACACAGAATAATATCTTTCAGGCGTCTAACAATTCTTCACAGCAGGCAAATTTCGATAATGCTGCCGATGAAGCTCAGGCGGGTTCGACATTGAATGTTGGTGACAGAGTAGCAACGCCTGAAACGAGAGGGGGCGATCAGACACAAGCCGGCCGCATTGTTGGCGTCGAGGTAACAGAAAATCGTCAAGTTGGTGGTATGCGTCTTTTGCGTATCAAACTCAATCCGGAAAACCTTGGCATGGTCGAGGCGCGGTTGCGCAAAACAAGCGATGGACTGCATATCGAAATTCATGCCGAACGTCAGGAAACGGCCCGTCTCCTTGCTGCTGACCACCATGCCTTACATAAGGCGCTGGAAAAGTCCGGTTTCAATGATGATGGACATTTGACGATTATGATTGTCGACAGAAGTTCACAAACAGTCCAACAGGGACAATCGAGCAATTCGGGCCAATCACCGTCCCAGCAAGATAATAGTGGCCAGAATTTTAACGGCCAGCGGCAATTTTCCGGACAACAGGGACAAGGTGGGCACAATGGATCAAGGCAAACGTTTACCGAATTTCCAATCACCGGTACGCCCTTGCAGGAAGAAGGTGGACGTGAAGAAACTACTGTTCGCGATCCTCGCCATCTGGTTGTCTAGTCTGACGCCTGTCACAACTGCTTTCGCAGGCAATGCTTGCGAGGGCGAAATGATCGAAGCATCGAAACGTTATGATATTCCATTGGGAATTCTCTATGCTGTAGGCCTTACTGAAACCGGTAACAAAGACTCACTTCAACCATATGCGCTTAATATTGATGGCAAAGCGTATTTTGCGCAAAACGAGTCGCAAGCATTGCGTATCTTTTATGAGGCGAAACGTCGCGGTGCAAAACTGATTGATGTCGGCTGTATGCAGATCAACCACTATTATCACGGGGAGCGATTTCCGTCGGTAGCAGCAATGTTCCAGCCCCACCTTAACGTCGACTATGCTGCGCGATTCCTTAAGGAATTGAGGCAGAGGGAAGGGAGTTGGACAATGGCAGTCGCCCGCTATCATGCAGGGCCGAATAATAACCCCGCACAAAAACGATATGTCTGTCAGGTCATGGCAAACATGATTGCTTCCGGCTTCGGAAAATGGACGCAAGCTTCGCGCCAGTTTTGTCGTGGAGAACTATAACTGATGTTTTAATAAGCATGGTTAAATTCTATAGTTAACGCGTTTAGGAATAGCTAACTGTTTGAAAATAAACGCGTTTTATACGAAAAATAGTTTTTTAAAACGTCAAAATGTTAAAAAAATAGTCTAAATTCGGGAAAGTATGGCGGATTCTTGACGGGAAAAGTTAAAAACGACTTGTAATTTTCGTGGTGAAAGATATCTTAAAGAAAAGTCCTCATTAAGGATAAGTTCTTGAGTTTCAGAATTTGGTGAGGGCGTTTAATAGGAATAGGGACATGATAATAGTTGTAGACGAACGCAAGCTGGTAACGGATGGTTATTCTGCCTTGTTCGCACGGGAAGGCATCTCGGCAACAGGTTTATCATCTGCCGATTTCGATGACTGGGTAGAAACTGCACCAAAATCGGAAATGTCAGCAGTCGAAGCGATTCTTCTTGGTGATTGCAAGGATCGTATCGAATTACCGAAGAAAATTCGCGCTCATTGTGATGCTCCTGTATTGGCTGTCACGGAAAACAATTCACTTGAACAGACATTGGCTTTGTTCCAGGCCGGAATTGATGACGTGCTTCGTAAACCCATTCATGTCCGTGAAATTTTGGCTCGGGTAGCAGCAATCCGCCGCCGTATGGGTGGAGAGATCCGTAAATCCGATGCAGCAGTTGTTTTAGGACCGATCAGTGTATTTAACGATGGACGTGATCCCCAGATCAACGGTGTTGACTTTGTTCTACCTCGTCGTGAACGCCGTATTCTTGAATATCTGGTTGCCAATCATGGCCGGCGTGTTAACAAGACGCAGATTTTCAACGCCATATATGGTGTGTTTGATTCAGATGTGGAAGAAAACGTTGTTGAAAGCCACATCAGCAAACTTCGCAAGAAATTGAAAGCCAAGCTTGGAAGCGATGTTATCGATTCAAAACGTTTTCTTGGCTATAGCTTGAATATTGATTAATTTATCGTAACTCCATACGATTTCTTTAAGCCTGCGGTTTCGCAGGCTTTTTTTTGATCAATTCAAAAGTGAATTTAAAAAAACCTTCATAGAGCTTTTTGCCTTGAAATTCCGCTCTTCCGTATCATTTTCTTGATTGTTCAATCTTTTATTCGGGCTGGAGACAAATGAACCATTCTGTTTGCTCGATTTTTACTTTCGAGTTGTAAGGTTAAATTTGAAACCGGCATGAGGTTTAAAACGGCATTTTAAAAATGAAACGCGGTGCCAATGAACAATTAATTTTCTTTGAAACTGAAATAACGCCAGCTTCGCACAAGGATGCGCTTCTATGTTGCAACTATGGTTCTCAACTCAAGGAGATAACAATGGGTATTTACGGTATGATGCGTACCGGCGTTGCAGGAATGAACGCACAGGCAAACAGACTTACAGGTGTTGCAGATAACGTAGCTAACGTTAGTACGGCTGGTTACAAGCGGACGGATACCCAGTTTTCCGATCTGGTTATGCCATCAACGCGTAATGCTTATCAGTCCGGTGGTGTCACAACAACTGTTCGCCATGATATTTCGATGCAGGGTGCAGGACGCGGAACAGGAAAGCCTGGCGATATCATGCTTGAAGGTAACGGTTTTTTCCGTGTTCAAGATGAATCCGGAACCGAATACCTAACCCGTGCCGGTTCTTTCCAGAGAAACGGCGAAGGCTATTTACAAAATGCTGCAGGATTTTATCTGCTGGATGAAACCGGAAAACGCGTCGTGATTAAAGGTGGCGCCGGTGAATTGCTCCAAGGCCAAGTGACCACAAATATCAATTTAACAGCAAACCTTCAGTCAGATAAAACCGCTATCAAGAGAACCGGCGAAAATGCTGTCACTTTTGATGCAAAAAACGAGAAAACTTATCATCTTAAGAAATCTGCCACAGTCTATGATGATCAGGGCACCGCAGTGAGTGTCGACTTTTATTATACAAAGACCGACGATAACACTTGGGAAATGCACGCTTGCACGAATACAACAGACGCCGGCGGTAATCCCGTTGTGGAAGAATTGTTGAACCCTCCGCAGACGTTAACATTCGGCAAAGACGGTAACATTACTTCCCCATTAACGCCGCTCACGATCAACGTTCCGAACGTCAACAAAACTTCAGGAGCCGTTACTACATTCCCGGTTACCATCAACATGGCAGCCAAAGATAATAACGGTAAAACCAGTATGACACAGATTGGTGCCAACTTTACATTTGATGCGGAAGCTGACGGTTATGCTCCAGGGACCTATAAAGGCTTCAGTTTTGGTACTAACGGCGAAATACAAGTTAGCTATAGTAATAGTCAGGTAAGAACGATCGGTACCGTTGGCCTCTCTACCGTAACCGCGCCGGATTCACTTATTCCGATTACCGGAACAGTGTTCCAGGCAGTACCGGAAGCCGGTGGTCAAACATTCGGACATCCGGGTGAAGGTACATTCGGTGTTTTGAGAAGTGGTATGTTGGAAGAGTCAAACGCCGATATCGGTGATGAATTGACAGACATGATCGAAGCGCAGCGCAATTATACTGCGAACTCTAAAGTGTTCCAGACGGGTTCGGAAGTAATGGACGTTATTGTCAATTTGAAACGATAGGACTAACCTTACTTGAAACCGGCTAAACGGCCGATTACATGAAATAAAAGAAGGCTAAAATGACATTAGGTACAGCACTTTCTACAGCAAGAAATTCACTCAAAACATCGTCTGGTCAGATGAGTGTTGTATCACAAAATATTGGTGGTGCGCGGGACACAAATTATACCCATCGCACCACCCATGTCCAATCCGGCGCCAACGGAATGGTCAGTTCCAAGGTTATCCGCGATGATAATCCGGAACTTCTTACGAACTATCTGGTCAAATCCAGTCAATCGGCTGCTGCTGCAGCTATAAACAACGGTGCAAATCAACTTTCGAACATTTATGGTACGAACGATTTTGAAAATTCGCCGTCGCGTTTGCTTGACGATTTCAAAAAGGCTTTGCAGTTTTATGCAAATAATCCGAGCCAAAGAACAGCTGGAGATGCTGCGATTGACAAGGCAAAAGATCTTGCCAATACGTTAAATGCCGGCTCCAAAGCAATTGAAAAAATACGCACTGACACAGATAGCGAGATCAAAGATTCTGTTGATCATATCAACGATCTTTTAAAACAATTTCAGCAAGTTGAAAAAGAAATCGTTAATGAAAAAGGGTCGGGGCGTGATGGCTATGCCTATATGGATCAACGCGATGCAATTCTTAAAGAATTGTCTCAGGAAATTGGTATAACCACAGTTACTCATCCTGACGGGACAATGTCGATCTACGGGATGGATGACAGTACGCTTTATGACAAGGTTCCGCGTCAGGTTTCATTTTCTCCAAGCGGGCCATTGCCTGCTGGAAAAGCGGGTAGCCCTGTCCTTGTTGACGGTGTTCCGCTCTCGCATGATGCTTTCAATTCGCCTAACGGATCCGGAAAGCTCGGCGGTTTGTTGAAAGTTCGCGATGAAACTGCTCCGCAATACCAGAAACAACTTGATGAAATAGCCAATGCGTTGACCGATATTTTTAAAGGTCCTCCCGCTCTATTCGAGGGTGGTGACGAAACTCAAGTCACCGGTACGGCAGGAAGGATTAGTGTTAATCCGGCGTTTGATAGCAATACCGCTGATGGTGGTCCGGAGAAGCTCGGTAAAGATATTCAGAAACTGATCGACAATTTGGATAAGCCCCGTAATTTCGGTAACGATACAGGTCTTGATAACACGCAAAGTATCACGTCTTACAGTAAGCAATCCCTTTCGTGGATAGAAGGTGTGCGCCAGTCTGCCACCTCTGACAACGAGTATAAGAGCACAATGTTCAGCCGTGCCGGAGAAGCTCTTTCCAATGAAACGGGGGTCAATACAGACGATGAAATGGCGCTCATGCTTCAGTTGGAGCAAACCTATTCGGCAACTGCACGTATCATAACGACAGTAGGCAAAATGCTGGATGACCTGATGAGTGCGGTAAGGTAGGTGTGAAATGAATATCAACGCAATTTCTACTTATGTCTTGAACAATTCTCAGCGCTCGATTGTGTCGCAAGCTCAATCCGAGATTAATGAAGCAAGTTATGAATCGACCACACAGCGGATCAGAGATCCCGGCTTGAAACTTGGTCGGCAGACAGGTCGCTTTGTTGATAACGAGAACCAGATTTCGACACTTCAGGGCTTGAAAGATAGCAATAATTTGGCCGCTCAGCGTATGGCTTCGGCGCAAACTGCTTTGCAAAGCCTGGTGGGTGCGAGCACAAAAGATAAACCGGGTGGCAGCCTTGTCCAGTTTAACAAGGCTTTAGTGGGCGACAATGTTTCGGCTACACCTGCAACGATGCAGTCTGCTGCTCAAACAGCTCTCGACTCTTTCGTTTCGGCAATGAACACCAGCTACAATAACGAGTATGTTTTTGGTGGATCAAATACAAGCGAGCCACCTTTCGATTACTACAAAGCAGGCAGCAATACTGGTGGTAGCAAAATTGTTCAGGATGCATTCAGAGATTACTTCGGCTTTAATCTTGATGACCCGCAGGTTGCCAATATAACAGATGAACAAATGAAGTCCTTTATTGATGGACCATTTGAAAAGTTGTTTGAAGAACCAAGTTGGTCAACAAATTTCTCTCGCGCTAAAGATGGCGCGGTCATGAACCGCATTTCTGCAAGCGGCGAAACTGTTGATATTTCAGCAAGTGCCAATGATGCCGGATTTCGTCATGCGATGAAAAATATGGTTCTCGTTGCCGAATTCGGTAACATCGGGCTTTCTTCGGCTGCCCAGCAAGTTGTAGGCGATCGTGCAAGGGCTTCTTCCGATAATAAGTCGACCGGAAGCGCGATTAACGAGATTATAACATCGGCGTCCAATTTAGGTAACTCCCAAAATCGGGTTACCAATGCCAATGAGCATATTGACGCACAATTAAGTATATTGAACCAGACACGTAATGACATGATCGGTGCAGATGCTACTCAAGCAGCTGCAAAATTGGTGCAACTCCAAACTGTATTGCAAATTTCTTACAATATGACAGCTCGGATCGCCAAAATGACTTTGGCGGATTATATTTAATTTAATCCTTTCGGGGTAAACTAAATAACACGGATGTAAAATCTGGGGAATTTTTGATGTATCAGATGCGGTACGAAGATGTAATGGAAGATGATCAGATAGGGGCCCGTGAACGGGAAAGTATCCTTTTTGACCGTTGTATAAAAATGCTGCGTGCTGCTCAGAAAGCAGGGCCCAAAACTCGCGAAACTTACGAAGCTGTAACGTTTACACGCAAGTTATGGATTATTTTAATTGAAGATTTGGGGCTGGCGGAAAATGCACTCCCGACGGACCTGAAAGCCTCTCTGATTTCCATCGGCTTTTTTATTCTGAAGGAAATTCAGAGATTGGAAAATGGGGAAACAGCAGACTTTGATGCTTTGGTGGAAATCTCTGAATCCATCAGAGACGGGCTTGCTACAAATCCGGAGAAAAGTAAAAATGACTGAAAAAACCATGCATATTACATTGCGGCCAAATGAAAAGATCTATCTGAACGGAGCAGTTTTGCGTCCGGATCGCAAGGTCACCTTAGAGCTTCTGAATGATGCGACCTTCCTTCTTGAAGCCCATGTCATGCAGGTCGAGGACACAAATACTCCTCTGAAGCAACTTTATTTTGCTGCTCAGATTATGTTGATTGACCCCGATACAGCTGACAAAACTGTCACAATCTTTGTCGAGATGCTTGGCAAGCTGCTGCGCACATTTAACGATCCTGAAATTCTTGCAGGCTTGCGTGAATGTATCGATTTAACCGAACAAGATAAGATTTTCGAAGTCTTGAAAGTCATTCGTGGACTGTTCGATAGAGAAGCGAAGATTATGGGTAAAAAAACCGCCCCTGCAAAGGAAAAGAAAACGGCCTAATTTTAGGAGAAAATTCATGACCATAAGTGCTGTCGATAATAACACATCAAGCCTTATGAAATACACTCCGGCAACGAATACCGCTGCCGGAAAGACTTCACCGTCTTTATCGAGTTTTGCCTCGCAGGCTGAATCAAAAACAGACGATGATAAGAGTGCAACCACAGGTACGAATTCTGCTCCTGCAACAACAGCTGCACCAACGACTGGAACGCAAACACCTTCAACGTCGAATACAGGTACGACTATCGGTTCTACGACTGCTACATCAAGCACGGACGGAAAAGCGCCAACGGCCGATTATAATACATTTATCAAATTGTTGATTGCGCAAATGAAGAATCAGGATCCTACAAAGCCGATGGATTCAACCGAATTTGTTTCGCAATTGGCAAGCTTCTCGGCAGTCGAGCAACAAACCCAGACGAACACCAAACTTGATACAATGGCTAAGTCACTGAACAATATTATGGTTGATGGCCCGATTTCCCGCGCTGAAGGATATGTGGGCAAATATCTTTCATTTACCGATGAAAAAGGCGTTGTGACTGCAGGAACGGCACAATCTGTCACGATTTACAGCGATGGTTTGATTGCTAAACTGGACAACGGAAAAGACCTTCTCATCGGGCCTGGTGTGACTGTGATGAATAACAAGCCACAGGCTTGATCTATCGGGGTTAGGAAAAATGAATGAAGCTGATGCCGTAGATATGATGACGGCGGCAGTCTGGACCGTTCTGGTTGCAAGCGGTCCTGCCGTTGGCGCTGCTATGGCCATCGGCATTGTTATCGCTCTTTTTCAAGCTTTGACGCAAATACAGGAAATGACGCTGACTTTTATACCTAAAATTGTCGTCATTTTCGTTGTTCTTGCACTGACCGCTTCGTTTGTAGGCAGTCAAATTTATTCGTTCACCCAGTTAGTCTATGGGCGCATTGAATCGGGATTTTAATCTCATGATTCTTTATAGTATAAAGCAAATATAAAACACAATTTATCGATATTTGTATTATTCAACGTTCGCATTTGTAATTGATCTGACGTCTGTTTTTCTAAAATCTATAACACAAATATATACGTCGAGCATACGATCCATGCTCTCTAATATCGTTCGGTTAAAACACTGAACGGGTATTTAAATGACACAAAAAATGGAAACAGCCATTTAATGGCTATTTCCACTTGGAATTGTTAAAATCCGCCGTTTCGAAAAGTTAGATATCTTCTTTAGTAGTTTCGGGATTTATTCCGTTCACACTAACTTGTGTATCAATTTTGAAGCTTCCGGAATTAACAGTTGAAAGATCTGTATCACTATCTGCTTGAACCGTTGAGGTTGGATTCTGGGATCCATCCGCTTTCAAACCGGTAGTCTTTTTATCTGCGCTTTTATCATCAAAGGATATATGCGGCAGATGGGTTTTACCTTTCGAGCTAACCTTTCCACCACCTAGTGAAGAATCATCTTTTGCCTGAATGCCGCTAGACCCCTGATCGCTTGTTCCGTCAGCATTGGCATCATTACCTGATTTAACTTCCGGCGTAACTTTATTATCGCCAGCATCAGGAACCTTGGCTTTCTGATCATCAACCTTCGCCACACCATCAACATCCAAGCGTGTTGTGCTGTCATCCGTTTTCTTGCCATCCAAACCATTACCGGATTGGCCTTGAACAGCTTCAAAAAGCTTCTCCATTTCGGCGCGAGCTTCATCAAGATTTTTCTGATGTAAAGCTTCTTGAGATGCTGTTTGTTGTTCCTTTATAAGCTCTGTAATGTGAGCCATTATCTCAGCGACACTCGCAGAAATCGGATAATGCGGCCGCGGTTCAACAATAGGAATTTGTTCCACAACCGAGTCGGTCCGAGCCGTCTGCGTTGATGGCACCGCTACTTGCACGGTCGTCAACGAACGGGTGCCTGATGTAGCATCAACCGGTTGCATAATTACTCTCCAAAAACTATCAACAAGCTCCAATCTTCATGATTTTTCTTGTTCTGTTTCGAGCTCCTCATAAGCCTAGTTGGCATAATATTCTTTTTTTTAGAAAAAAGCAAGAATTCTTGATGATTTTCAAATACCAACAGGAAATAAAAGAATCCAACGCCCTTGGTATAACGAGAATCCTATTTTAACTTTGAAATAACAAAGACGTTCATCAAAAACGTAATCTATTCGGAACAACAATATATCAATTGCCAGGTTGAAGTTCAACTGGACTTTCAATTGTTTTATATGCCACCCTTGTCAAGGTTTCGCAGCCTTTTGGCTTCTAATAAGCAATAAAGCAGAAACTTTAAGCTTTCGTTCATATAAAATTGGCGTTGTTGAAAACAACTATTTACATTGTATTGTGCTAAATTGATTATCCCATGCGCTCTGAAGCGTAGCTCCCGGGTGTTGCGGGGAAGACAACCGTGCGGTTATCGTTAATAAAAACGCGATGATGGATATGAGCGTGAATGGCGCGTGCTAAAACTTGCGCCTCGACATCCCGCCCCAGTGCAACGTAATCATCTGCGTTTTGTGCATGAGTTACACGCACAACATCCTGTTCAATAATTGGTCCTTCATCAAGATCGGCTGTCACATAATGGGCGGTGGCACCAATAATTTTGACACCGCGTTGAAAAGCTTGCTTATACGGGGTTGCCCCCTTGAAGCTTGGCAGGAATGAATGATGGATATTGATAATTTTTCCCGACATTTCCTTGCAAAGCCGATCCGACAAAATTTGCATGTAACGGGCGAGAACAACGAGCTCCGTTCCGGTTCCGGAAATGATTTCGAATAAACGGTCTTCGGCTTCCCGTTTGCGGTCTTTATTGACCGGAATATGGTAAAAGGGGAGGTCATTGTTGACAACGAGTTTTTGATAATCAAGATGATTGGAGATAACACCCGTTATATCAATTGGCAGCGCACCTATTCTCCAGCGATAAATGAGATCGTTCAAACAATGGCCGAATTTTGATACCATGATCACAACTTTCATGCGGTCTTGTGTATCAAAAAAATTGGCGTTCATAGAGAATTCACGAGCAATCGGCTCAAATGCCTTTTCGAGCTCGTGCATATCTTTCCCGCCTTCACTATCAAAACCGACGCGACAAAAGAATTTTTTCGACAGTGCATCATCAAATTGCGAACTGTTGACAATGTTACATGTATTTTTTGCCAAAAATGTCGATATAGCGGCAACGATGCCCCTTCTTGCGGGACAAACGACAGTTAAAACAAAACGTGACATTGTCATTTGTATCATGTGTCCTATTGGCCAATCAATTGTTATTCATATCGGGTGACTTCCGGTTATTATCTGTTTTAATTAAGAAATATGAATATAATATTATTGTTAGGTTATCGATGAGGCATCGATAATTTTTGCTCGTTACAGAGCTTGCGTTTTTGTCAAATGACATGGCAATTATTTCTCTACGGTTGTAAAGTAATAGGAGTTCTTTCCATTGAAGGAATTCGGGAGACAAGAGTCTCCTTGATATGGACATTTGGTCTATGATGAAAAATGTTGGTTGGTTCGTTGCAATTGTTGGACCGAGTGGGGCGGGAAAAGACACGGTCATTAATGTTATTCATGAGGTTCTGGCAAATAACGAGGACTTTTTATTTACCCGACGTATAATCACGCGACAATCCGGTATCTCGCGACAAAATCGACAAGATGAAAATTCGAAAAAATTAGGTAACGAAGACAATATAGAAGTATCAGTGGCACAGTTCCTGAAACTTCTGGATCAGGGCGCATTCTCTATGCACTGGTTTGCGCATGGAATTTATTATGGCCTTCCCGCAGATATAGAGAATGACGTAAAACAAGGGAAAATTGTAATTGCCAATATCTCGCGAAATAGTCTTGGAATGGCAAAAAAATTATTCGACCATGTTCTCGTCGTTGAAATCAATGCTCCGGCGCAAATTCTGAAAGAACGACTCATCAATCGTAAAAGAGAAAGTAAATCAGATATTGCCGAAAGGCTGGAACGTGCAAATGTTCCAATCCAATTGCCCGACGGGGCTGAATATTGCTACATAGATAATTCGGGTGATGTGAAAATTGCGGTCGGCAAATTATTGGTAATTCTGGAAAAATTGGCTGGACAAAATTCCCGCATGACTGCAGACAAGCATTAAAACTATAGATCATAAAACCTGTATTTATTTTTTACCCGATTTACGGCGAAATCTGTTTTTCCAACCAAAGTAAATTATTTTCTTTGCTTTTCGAAAAGTCAAAAATTGTTGTTTCATGATCTCTGTGTTCTGGAACACGGAGAAATCGTCACGCCGATTTTGAGCAAAGAACAGATAATCAATGTTATTGCGAAAAATATCTTGTTACGTCAGTGCAAGAGCACTTCGGCCTATTCATATATTCAATCGCGTTCAGGGCTGATTTAACAACTCGCGTCCAGACAGACGACATTGAGAGAAGAATAAGTTGTTAAACGAGGAGAAAAGGAGGTTAAAAGCAACCTCCCGTCAAATAACTAAAATATGCTAGCTAAATGTGCAATTTAAAACGGAAGCCGGTCATTCCGGCTCATCTTCGTCCGGCTCGCTGGTAAAAAGATTTTCTCCCACGACATCTCTATCCTCGTCACTCAACGGATTTTCTATATCTTCTGCTTTCTTGTTGCGTGGACGGAATTTGCCATCATCGTCGCCTGTAACGTCATCAAAAATGTCGACAGTATCGACGGGACCATTCTTATCATCGTCCTGTTCGTCGATTTTTTCGACATCGACTATTTTTACATGTTTATTTTTATCGTCATCGGACATTTTTAAAATTCCTGTATTCGTTCTTCTAATTAAATGTGTGTTTCAACCTGATAGTCTGCAAGACTAGATCATTTTTTTATTACTCCTGTAAATGATGCAGTTTTTAACTGCGACAATTCACCCCGTTAAACAAAAATGATGAGGGTTTCGATTGAGAAAAACAGATGGCTAATTTCGTGTAACTGTGTTTACTGACATTGTCTTGGAGCTATCTCGCCTTTTAGGGAGAAAAAATCCCTGATCAAGCCTTCATTGCAACGTTCATGTAGCGAATACTGAACGTTGAAAGCCCGCTTATAAAGTTTGAAATACTAAATATCGGATTTTTTTAATCATAATAAAAAGGTTTAGGCGGGATTGAATCGGTACACTAGTGCACTGGAATGGAAACAGACTATGCTGGATGTCATACAGTGCAAAACTGTGGCAATGGCTCAGCACTATTCGAATCGCGCAAACTGATCAAAAAAGGCTGGTAAATTAGATAATTGGCCCGAGAAGTGAGTGATCAGCATAAAAACTTGTCTACCTGCTGCTGAAAAAAGTGTCTAACTTTTTCACCACAAAAAAATCAGAAAGTAAATTATATAATCTTTTCAAGGAGATAAATTGGCTGGGGAACCTGGATTCGAACCAGGACTGACGGAGTCAGAGTCCGCAGTTCTACCGTTAAACTATTCCCCAGCATTTCTGCTTTTTGCGAGAACAGCATGGCTTTTAGCATATCCATTTCAATATACAAGCCTAAACTTGAGAAAATAATCCTGTCATAGTGCGTTCAATCTGTTGGCTGAATTCCCGACAAAAAATTTCGACTGTCGCATCGCATTTCCGGCTTAACGTTCGATAAGATTTCGTTTTAACTTTTAAGCTTTTTTCAAAAAAATGAAGAAGCTTGGTTCCAGCTATTGGTAAAAACCGTCAACGCTGTTACATTAGAAACAACGATAGGTAATGAAGTGTCCATTGTGAGGAAATGTCCCCATGGCGCTTTTAAGGAAAGATGATGATGACTCCGTTGATCGACAATCCGGAAGGGTCGGAGCGGGGGAAGCCGGGCGGAAATGATGCAAAAAGTGTGCATGAACGCTTGGAAAGGCATGAAAATGGCGGCGGAGAACCGCCTTTAACAGGGTCTTTAGCTGTTCCCCCATTCAGGAAAAAGCGCGCCAAAAGGCGCCAGAACGGGAAGTTGCGCGCGTCTGGCGAACAGACTGCAGCTGCTGGACCTGAAAAATCCCGTTGCAATAAAAAACGTTCGCGTAAAACGCCGGTTTTAACAATCTCCGACGATAATAGAACGAGGCCAAAAAGTGTTGAAAAGGAAAGCTCCACGGACGAGTTCAAAAGGCATGGACATCCAATTCATAGCTATTGGAAAAAAGTGCCACTTTATGCAGCACTTGATTTGGGAACAAATAATTGCCGTTTGTTGATAGCCGCGCCGACTAAACCAGGTCATTTTCACGTTGTCGATGCATTTTCGCGCATTGTGCGTCTGGGGGAAGGATTGGGGCGTACGGGGCGTCTGAACGAAAATGCGATGGAGCGGGCAATCGAGGCTCTCAAGGTTTGTCGTCTAAAACTTGATCAAAGAAAGATCAAACGGTGCCGGCTTATTGCAACAGAAGCTTGCCGGTCTGCAGAAAACGGTCAACGTTTTATTGAACGGGCTGCACGGGAAACCGGTATTGATCTTGAAATTATCGATCGCGAGACAGAAGCACGTCTTGCGGTTGCAGGCTGTGGCACACTGGTTGAAGATGATACCGATGCTATAGTTGTCTTCGATATAGGGGGCGGGTCGTCAGAAATCGTATTGATCGACCGGTCGAAAAAACGCTCTCCACGGCTTGCTGAACATATTATTGCATGGACGTCGTTACCCGTTGGTGTCATTACTTTGGCCGAGCGTTTTGGCGGTGAAAATGTGACGGCCGATGTTTTTGAAAAAATGAAGGATTATGTCCGTCATTTGTTGATGCATTTCGAGGGGCGCAAGAAACTTGGAGCATTGGCAAAAAGTCCGCATTTCCATTTGCTGGGCACTTCGGGGACGGTCACAACGCTCGCCGGCATTCATTTGGAACTTGCCAAATATGACCGTCGTTTGATTGACGGAATTTGGCTTAACAATGATGATGTCGAAAGCATGACCAAACGTTTGCTCTCATGGAATCTTGAAGAACGTATTGCCAACCCGTGTATCGGGCAGGACAGGGCTGATCTGGTGCTTGCCGGCTGCGCTATTCTTGATGTCATAAGAGAAGAGTGGCCGTCCGAACGGTTGAGGGTGGCTGATCGTGGTTTGCGGGAAGGGATATTGACGGAATTGATGTCACGTGATGGTGCATGGAGAAAACGTCGTCATATGAATGCACGTTTCGGTCTGCCGAAAAATCGTGAAAGTGAGCGTTTATGACAACAAAAAAAACAGGAACACATGCTGGTGGAAGAGGCGGTGCAGGCACTCATGAACTCCACACAAGGGTAAAAAAGAAAGCCGGAACGATCAAGGCGTCATCGCGCAGATGGCTTGAGCGTCATCTCAACGATCCTTATGTGCATCAATCAAAAATAGACGGATATCGTTCCCGTGCAGCTTACAAGCTTATCGAAATCAATGAACGCTATCATCTCTTAAAAAAAGGACAGAAGATTATTGATCTTGGTGCAGCCCCTGGTGGCTGGTGTCAGGTAGCGGCAAAAATTGTTGGCTCTACAAATGACCATCCTTCTGTCGTTGGCATAGATTATCTTCATATGGATCCCTTGCCGGGTGTAACAATGCTGGAAATGGACTTTCTTGATGATGATGCACCCGAAAAGCTGATGGACGCTCTTGGAGCCAAGCCCGATCTCGTAATTTCCGACATGGCTGCGCCGACAATCGGTCACAAGCAAACCGATCATATCAGAACGATCCATCTTTGCGAAGTGGCTGCCGATTTTGCCGTATCGGTCTTGAAACCGGGCGGGCATTTTCTTGCCAAAACCTTTCAGGGCGGCGCGGAAAATGAATTGCTGACAATATTGAAGCAGAATTTCAAAAAGATTTACCACGTCAAGCCTCCGGCAAGTCGGGCGGAATCGGTCGAGCTTTATTTGTTGGCCTATGATTTCAAGGGTAAAAACGCTTGAACAGGGCTAATGGGGGCTGGTGTTGTTACTTCGCCTAACAAAACCGTATGATTGATAATAGTTTTTATAGTTCGGGCCGAAAATCTGAAAATCGAATGTGCTGAAAAACTTGTGACCGATAAAAGCACATGCCATGACAAGAGAACGTCGCAATTTCGGACTGTTCGTTAAATTCGTGTCCAAGACGGAGGCTGGTTGGAAATCCGTTGAGGAGACGATGAATATTTGCTCTTCAGGATATGTTTGAAGTTCGAAAGCGTATCTATCGGCTGGTTGGATGATTTTCGCGAAAAAGTCGAGCTTTCCAACGAGAGTTTGTGTCATTATCAAAGCTGCTTTTTTAAATATCGGGCTAAAAATCAGTAAAACTATTTCGCTTTCCATCTCTATAGCCTTGTCCGGAACTTTGCGCTATGAGAGAGGCAAAGACCAACGAAGAGTATAAAAAATGAAATTTCTCGATCAGGCGAAAGTCTATATCCGTTCCGGAGATGGCGGGGCAGGTGCAGTTTCCTTCCGGCACGAGAAGTTTCTCGAATTCGGCGGGCCCGATGGCGGTGACGGTGGTCGCGGCGGTGATGTCTGGGCTGTTGCGGTCGACAGTTTGAATACGTTGATTGATTACCGCTATCAGCAACATTTCAAAGCCAAAACCGGTACGCATGGTATGGGGCGCAATATGACGGGTGCCAAAGGGGCGGATGTCGTATTGAGAGTACCGGTTGGTACCCAAATTTTTGAAGAAGACAACGAAACGCTTATCTGTGACTTGACAGAGGCGGGGCAAAAATTTTGTCTGGCAAAGGGCGGAAATGGAGGTTTTGGCAATCTGCATTTTACCACGTCGACCAATCGCGCGCCCCGTCGAGCCAATCCCGGACTTGAAGGGATCGAGCGCACAATCTGGTTGCGTTTGAAGTTGATTGCCGATTGCGGACTTGTCGGCCTTCCGAATGCCGGAAAATCCACTTTTCTTGCGTCTGTTACAGCCGCAAAACCTAAAATTGCCGATTATCCGTTTACCACATTGCATCCCCATCTTGGCGTGGTTCGTATTGACGGGCGTGAATTCGTACTTGCCGACATCCCCGGTCTTATAGAAGGTGCCCATGAAGGCGTTGGCATTGGCGACCGGTTTTTAGGTCATGTCGAACGCTGTCAGGTTCTTTTGCATCTTGTTTCTGCACAGGAAGAAGATGTAGCGAAAGCTTATCAGATCATCCGTGACGAATTGGAAGCCTATGGTCACGGGCTTTCTGAAAAACCGGAAATCATTGCTTTAAGCCAGATTGATATTCTTGACGAAGAAAAAAAGCAGGAAAAGCAAAAACAACTGGAACAAATATCAGGGAAAAAAGTCCATCTTTTGTCAGCAGTTACGCACGCAGGAATAGAGGCGACTTTGCGTTCGATTGCTCGAAATATTGACGAAAGTCGCAAAGAGAAAGCGGCAAAGGAAGCCGGAGAATAGGCATTCATGGTGCAGGAATTAAAAAAGCTTGATCAATATAAACGTATTGTTGTCAAAATCGGCTCGGCTCTCCTTGTTGATCGCAAACACGGTCTTAAAGTTGAATGGCTTGAAAGCCTGATTAATGATGTCGCTGCATTGGAGAAAAAAGGCGTGGAGGTGCTTCTGGTATCATCCGGTGCTATTGCCTTGGGACGCACGCTCTTGAAACTACCGTCGGGTTCTCTCAAACTTGAGCAAAGTCAGGCGTGTGCGGCAATCGGACAGATCGAACTTGCCAAAGCCTATGGAGCCCAATTGTTAAAACATGGCGTAATGACCGGACAAATTCTGCTGACACTTGTTGATACAGAAGAGCGCCGCCATTATCTCAATGCAAGGGCAACAATCAACACGTTACTTCATTTTGGTGCAGTTCCTGTCATTAACGAGAACGATACGGTTGCAACCGGTGAAATCCGTTATGGCGATAATGATCGTCTGGCAGCACGCGTTGCAACAATGATGGGAGCAGATCTCCTTATTCTGTTATCCGATATTGATGGCCTTTATTCTGCACCGCCGCATCTTGACGATCATTCGGTATTCATCCCCTATATCCGGTCGATCAATCCCGCTATTGAAAAAATGGCGGGTCTTGCCGCTTCCGAATTATCGCGTGGGGGAATGAAAACAAAGCTTGAAGCAGGCAAAATTGCCAATCAATCCGGAACGGCAATGATTATAACGTCGGGTAAGCGCCTCCACCCGTTGGCCGCTATTGATCAAGGTGAAAGGGCAAGCTTTTTTGCAGCGAGCGAAAAGCCTGTAAGTGCTTGGAAAGCGTGGATATCCGGTCAGCTTGATCCATCAGGCACATTGACGATAGACGAGGGGGCAGTGCGCGCATTGAAAAGAGGAAAATCTCTTCTTGCAGCCGGTGTTGTTGCCCTTGATGGCGATTTTCACCATGGTGATACTGTGGCGATTGTTGACAAGGATAACATCGAAATCGCAAGGGGAATGGTCAGCTATGATAGGGATGAGGCTGATCGTATTATCGGTTTGAAAAATTCCGAGATCGAAGCTGTTTTGGGCTATGAACCAAGATCTGCAATGGTCCATCGCAATGACATGGTTTTGCGGAGTTAACCATCATTTATTATCGATAATTTTTGTTATGCTTGCGTTATAAATATCGTTCCTTAAGCTTAGCGGTCGGTAGAGTTATAATATATATTGAGTTATCGGATGCGATGTGGCTAACTGCCGGCACGTGGTGGTTTAAAAGGAAAATGTTTCATGGCTGGTTTGCACGACAATCTTTTGAAAATGGGAAAAGATGCCCGTTTGGCTGCCCGGACATTGGCGCTTGCCCCCTCGCTTAAGAAGACACAAACGCTTAAAGCGATCGCCAAAAATATTCGCGAGCGTAAAGATGATATATTGTCGGCCAATGCCAAAGATATAGAGAAAGCCAAAAAGAATGGTATGAGTGCTGCTCTTGTTGACCGTCTGTTGCTTGATGAAAAACGAATTTCATCGATAGCCGATGCCGTTCATACAATTGCTGGTCTTCCTGACCCCGTAGGCGAAATTATGAGTGAATGGAAACGCCCGAACGGATTACAAATCCAGCGCGTTCGCACGCCGCTTGGCGTTATAGGTGTCATTTATGAAAGCCGGCCCAATGTGACTGCCGATGCAGGCGCCTTATGTCTAAAAGCTGGCAATGCTGTTATTCTTCGCGGTGGCTCCGATAGTTTTCTGTCGTCAAAAGCGATTCACGAAGCAATGGTTGAAGGCTTGAAGTTTGCCGGTTTGCCGGAACAGTCTATCCAGTTTGTCGACACAGTTGATCGTGATGCGGTGGGTGAATTGCTCACCGGCCTTGATGGCAATATCGACGTTATTGTTCCAAGAGGCGGCAAAAGTTTAGTAGCGCGTGTGCAAAAGGAAGCACGTGTTCCCGTTTTCTCCCACCTTGAAGGTTTGTGCCATATCTATGTTGATAAATCCGCCGATCTCGACATGGCAAAAAAGATAATTATCAATGCCAAATTGCGACGCACGGGGATATGCGGTGCGGTGGAAACTATTCTTGTTGACCAAGCAATTGCCGATAAGATCATTCCGGTTCTTATTGCACTTCAACAAGCCGGTTGTGAAATTCGTGCCAGTGAAGATCTTGTCGATAAAATTCCGGGTGCCAAGCTTGCCACCGAAGCCGACTGGTCGACCGAATATCTTGACGCCATTGTATCGATAAAGACAGTCGATGGTGTAGAGGGCGCAATCGATCACATCAATCGTTATTCTTCCCACCACACAGAATCGATTATTGCCGAAGATAAAAAGGCGGTCGACCTCTTTTTCAGAAGTCTCGATTCAGCCATTCTTATGCACAATGCGTCGACACAATTTGCGGATGGTGGAGAATTCGGTTTCGGAGGTGAAATCGGCATTGCTACGGGCAAAATGCATGCTCGTGGCCCGATCGGTGTCGAACAATTGACGACATTTCAATATCATGTCAACGGTAACGGGCAGATACGTCCTTGAATGACGTTTTCCGATATGAAAACAAAATGCCGCATTGCGAAAACGGCAATCGGATAGGCCTTTTTGGCGGGTCGTTCAACCCGCCTCATGAAGGGCATCTGCTGGTTGCCAAAATTGCTCTTCGTCGATTGAAACTTGATGAAATATGGTGGATGGTAACCCCGGGCAACCTTCTGAAAGACAGAAGCGGACTTTTGCCGCTTCATGAAAGAATGCGTTTAAGTGCCGAACTCGTTGACGATCCGCGAATAAAAATTACCGGCTTTGAACAAACAATCAAATCCTATACGTCAATTACAACGCTTTCCTATTTACTCGCTCACCATCGAAATATCCGCTTCGTTTGGGTCATGGGGGCCGATAGTCTTGCGACATTTCATCAATGGCAGGAATGGAAAAAAATCGTCAATACCATCCCGATCGCTATTATTGACCGCCCGTCAGCTTCAATGTCGGCACTTTTTTCACCTATGGCGGAAACATTCCGGAAATTCCGTGTTAAAGAATATAATGTTGCTGCATTGCCTTATAAAAAACCTCCTGCATGGGGATATATCCACGGCCGACGCTCTTACGCGTCTTCCACGGGCTTGAGGCAGAAAAACGCAAAGGAGTGCGTGAACGTGAAAGCAACCGAAAACAGGAAACATGCCGATTTTTCTTGAAAAAAATCGGTAAGTCTGTAACCATCATAATAAAGAAACGGGTGTTAAAACAAGAATTTATATCGGGTTGAAAGGTGAATAATCTGAAAAAAACTATAGAGACATCAAAGAAGCATAAAATCGGCAAAGACGCTGCCCTTCAACAAAATTTAGCGGACGATCATGCCGGTTTGATTGTCGAGAATAATTTGCAGTGCGTTCTTTCGAGCCTTGATGATTCAAAGGCGCAGGATGTTATCACGATTGACCTTCGCGGGCGTTCCCCATTAGCCGACTATATGGTGATTGCTTCGGGCAGTTCGCAGCGCCATGTTTCGGCATTGGCTGACCATCTTCTCTATGCCCTTAAAGACTGTAATAAAGGTCAAACCAGGGTGGAAGGCTTGAGCGAGTGTGATTGGGTGCTGATTGATCTCGGCGATATTATTGTTCACTTGTTCCGGCCGGAAACACGGGAATTTTATAATCTCGAAAAGATGTGGGGAACGGCGAACAACAATAACGGTATTGCTTTCAGGGTCGGAGAAAATTGACGTGCAGATTTCGGTATTTGCCGTTGGACGTATGAAAAAAGGCCCCGAGCAGGAACTTGTCAGCCGTTATTTCGACCGGTTTTCAAAATTGGCACCTTCCTTGGGGCTGAGCTTTCAAAATGTTCATGAAATTGTCGAAAGCCGGTTACAAAATGCCGACCAGAGGATGGAAGACGAGGGTGAGAAACTTCTCGACACCTTGCAAGAGGGGAGCCGTCTTATTGTTCTCGACGAACGCGGAAAATCGGTAACATCGGTTCATTTCGCACGAATGTTGCAGAAATTTCGCGACGAGAGCAGCAAACATCTGACTATTGCTTTGGGTGGTCCCGACGGACATTGTGAAAAGGTCCGTAAACGGGCCGATTTGTTACTGTCATTCGGTGCAATGACATGGCCTCACCAGATTGCACGAATTTTGCTTAGCGAACAGCTTTATCGCGCAGCAACGATTTTGAGTGGTCATCCCTATCATCGCGTGTGACGGCGTTCTGAAAATATTAAAAACGCGTTTGTTAACCCGATCTTAGGGGGAAACTGTTTAAAACTGTGTTTTAAACGTCAAACGGCTTCAACAGGAAAAATGGTAAGTTTTGTCATCAGACATGATGCAAAGTTTATCTCGCATATATTTGCGGGAGCTGTGACGATTTGTGCTTTGATCTATTCGAGCTTCCCTGCTTTCGGTGATGAAAACGGAAATAGACAGGCGGCAGCCAAAGCACTCGAAGATATTCGCCAGACAATGACGATTTCACGACAGAAAATGGCTGAATTGGCAGGTCAGGTTGATAATTTGAAAAAAGATCAACGAACATTGACAGCCGAAATTGTTAAAGCCGCAAAGAACGAACGGGAAGCTTCCGAAAAAATTGCTTCAAGCGAGAACAAGTTAAAAGACCTTCTTGATGAAAAGTCGAAAGTAAAGCAGAATCTCGATAGCCGAAAGAGCGAATTTGCTGAAGTCCTTGCAGCTCTTGAACGAATGGGACTTAATCCGCCTCCGGCTATTCTTGTCGAGCCGGATGACGCGTTAAAATCTGTCCGCAGTGCAGCACTTTTGGGAACGCTTGTGCCGGAAATGCGCGAGAAAACATTGGCACTTTCGGCAAGCTTGAAAGACCTGACCGCGGTTGAAAATTCAATAAAAACCGAACATGAAGAAATGAAAAATCAGGTTCAGTCACAGGCTGAACAACAAAAACGATTGAGCCTGTTGCTTGAAGAAAAAGCAAAATTGCAAAAAACTTCCGAAAGCGAACTGACCACACAAAGAAAAAATATCGCGGAACTATCCGAAAAAGCAAAATCTCTTGAAGATCTGATTGCCGAACTCGAGCGGCAATCGCGCCAGCAAACTGCAAGCACCGGCATTACAAGCGAAAATGCGGGGCTTCTTCAAAATCTTGATTTCGAGGCGAAAAAAGGTAGCCTTGTTTTACCGGCAGCGGGCAAGATCGTTCAGAAATTCGGAGCCAATAACGGTGCAGCCCTTGGTGATACAGTTGAAACGCTACCGGGAGCAATTGTAACAGCCCCCGCTGATGGAGTGGTTGCCTATGCCGGACTATTTCGTTCATATGGCGAGTTAGTAATCCTTGATACAGGACAGAATTATCATATATTGCTTGCCGGAATGGACAAGATCAATGTAACCCAGGGCCAATTTTTGCTTTCAGGTGAGCCGGTTGGTACAATGGGTATTCAACAAATTGCTAGTGCGGCTTCTTTGGATATAGGCAAAAGCACTCCGATGCTTTACATTGAGTTCAGAAAACAAGGTAAACCTGTAAGTCCGGCACCGTGGTGGGTAGCTGGTAAGTCGGGAAGGAACCAGAATGATTCGTAAATTGACTGTTTTGGCTGCCGGAGCATTATTGGGCGCAAGTTCAATGATCATGATGCAATCTTTTGCAGCAAATAGTGATGGTGACACTTATAAGCAGCTTGCCATTTTTGGTGATGTTTTTGAACGCGTGCGGGCACAATATGTGACAGTGCCTGATGATAAAAAACTGATTGAAAATGCTATCAACGGTATGTTGACCTCGCTTGATCCGCATTCATCCTACATGAATGCCGAAGAGGCAAAGGATATGCGGGTTTCCACCAAAGGCGAGTTTGGTGGATTGGGTATTGAAGTGACAATGGAAAATGACCTTATCAAGGTTGTTTCGCCAATGGAGGATACGCCTGCTTCCAAAGCTGGCGTTCTCGCTGGTGATCTGATATCCAAAATTGATGGCGAACAGGTGCGTGGTCAGACCTTGAATGATGCTGTCAGCAAAATGCGCGGCGAAGTCGGCAAGCCGATCAAACTGACAATTATCCGTAACGGTGTTGATAAACCACTCGAAATCACTGTCGTTCGCGATATTATCAAAGTCAAGGCCGTCAAATATCGTGTCGAGGGTGATATCGGTTATTTACGTCTCATCCAGTTTACTGAACAAACTTATGATGACTTGCAGGCAGCTATTAAAGACATCCAGTCGAAGATTCCGGCAGATAAGCTTAAAGGATATGTCCTTGATCTGCGTTTGAATCCGGGTGGATTACTGGATCAGGCTGTCAGTGTATCGGATGCATTCCTTGATAAAGGTGAAATTGTTTCAACGCGTGGACGTGATCAGGCAGAAGTCATGCGCTTTGACGCAAAACCGGGCGACATATCCAATGGCAAGCCGTTGATTGTTCTCATCAATGGCGGGTCGGCCAGTGCTTCCGAAATCGTCGCTGGCGCCTTGCAGGATCATCGCCGTGCAACGATTCTTGGCACGCAATCTTTTGGCAAAGGCTCGGTACAAACAATTATTCCGCTTGGAGATAACGGCGCTTTGCGTCTGACGACAGCGCTTTATTACACACCTTCGGGTTCTTCAATCCAGGGCAAGGGGATTACACCCGATATCAAGGTAGATCAGCCATTACCGGACGAGTACAAAGGCTATGACGTCAATTTGGGCGAATCCGAGTTGAAAGGTCATATCAAGGGCAATCAGGAAGATGATAAGGGATCCGGCTCTGCCGCCTTTGTTCCGAAGGACCCGAAAGACGATATCCAGCTTAATGAAGCCTATAAATTGTTGCGTGGTGAAATGGCAAATGCTGCCTTTCCTCCGAACCCGCAAAAAGGCGTTCCTAATTGAACTAAATAAAAAGCGCGTTCAACGCGCTTTTTGTTTATCGAAATAGGGCTTTGGAGTTTTACCCATGGAAAGAGAAAACCGGAAGCCAAAGGTTCCGATTTTTAAAATATAACTTAAGGGTGGCGGGCTTAATCAAAGCGTTATAGAATCTTGATATGATTTCGGATGGCAATACATTTGGTAATAAAAGATGACAAAAAACGATATAGATAAACAAAAAAACAAGACAGATTTGCCTTACCGTAAGTGCGTTGGAATTGCCTTGTTTAATAAAGACAATCAAGTATGGGCCGGACGGCGAATTACAAACCGTTTAAGCGAGCTCAAAGGTGCTTCCAAAATATGGCAAATGCCACAAGGGGGAATTGACAAGGGTGAACACCCTATCGAAGCGGCAAAACGAGAACTTTATGAAGAAACCGGTGTCCGTTCGATAGAATTAATTGCGGAAACAGGGGGGTGGCTTACATACGATTTGCCTGAGGAACTTGTCGGCATTGCGTTGAAGGGCAAATACCGCGGGCAAACACAAAAATGGTTTGCATTCCGCTTTACAGGTGATGACAAAGAAATTGCGATCAATCCGCCTCCGGCAAACAATACTGCAGAATTCGATCAGTGGAAGTGGGTGGATCTGGAAGCTCTTCCGATGATGGTCGTGCCGTTTAAACAAGCTGTTTACGAAAAGGTTGTTGCCGAGTTCCGGCATATTATTGCTTGATACAGTCAAACGAATGAAATTTTTCTGGTTTCAACGCATCAGTTCCTTTATACGTTGTGTTTGAATTTCAAATATCGGGGAAATACTTCCAGAAAGAATTTTAATATGAAACGTTTGCTCAGTTCTTTTTTTGTGGCTGGATTACTTTGTTCTACTTTATCAGCCGTCGCCGCTAATGATAAGGGCGGCAGACCCAATGCCGCAACGTTGCCGAATGGTGCTTCGTCGCTTACTGAAACCTATGGGCTATGGACGGTCAATTGTGCCATACAGAACGGTGAAAAAGCTTGTGCTCTGCTTCGCCAGGAAGTTAACAACCAGAACCAGCCGGTCATCAGCATGAATGTTTCGACAAATAATAACGGGGATGTTTCCGGTGTTATTGTTGTGCCTTTCGGCATTCTGGTTTCCAAACCGGTAAAGCTTCAGGTTGATGATACCAAGGCGGTTATTGAAACAGGCGTTCGTACCTGTATGCCTGTCGGTTGCATTGTTCCTGTTGCCTTTGACAAAACGTCAACTCAAGCCTTACGCGCTGGTAAACAACTCAATGTCAAAGCAACTTCGGCCGGTAATAATGAACAGCCGCTGGATAATCTCTTTGTGCAACTTGATGGCTTCGGTTCGGCTCTTGATCGCTTGAATGCACTTAAAAAATAATCCGTCGACTGCATAATCGTCTGATTAGTTTGATTTGGAAAAATGGCTCGAAAGAGCCATTTTATTTTTTGAATAATAAAAGCCTTAATGCATTAAGTGTAACCAGAACAGTTGCTCCGGTATCGGCCATAACAGCAAGCCAAAGTCCTGTAATGCCGAAAATTGTTGTTAAAAGAAAAATCAATTTCAAGCCGAGCGCTATGGCGACATTTTCCTTGATATTCAACATTGTTGTTCGGGCAAGCGTAATAAGTGTCGGTATATCGCTCACACGGTTGCGCAATATGGCTGCATCGGCTGTTTCCAACGCCACATCGGTTCCCGAGCCCATAGCAATGCCCACATTCGCGGCTGCAAGTGCCGGTGCGTCATTGATACCATCGCCCACCATAGCAACAATATGATTTTTGCCAAGTTCATTGATTGCTTCCACTTTCATGCCCGGCATCAATTCGGCTTTGACGGCAATACCCAGTTTTCTTGCAATGGCTTCTCCGGTCTGTTTATTGTCACCGGTCAGCATAACGGCTTCAATGTTTAACTGGCGGAGTTCTTCTAAAGCTTCAAAAGCATCATCCCTAGGCTCGTCACGCATTGCAATAACGCCGATTGCCTTACCATCATGATGAACAACGACGACCGTCTTTCCTTCGCTTTCGAATTTTTCAGCACTTTTTTGTAATGTTTGGCCGATAATTCCGTAATCGCTTGAAAATCTTGGGGCTCCGATAAAAACCGGTTTACCTTTCCACTCGGCAATAATACCTTTACCGGCAACGGCTTTGACATCTTTTACCGAAACTGCTTCTATTTTACGTTTTCCGCTTTCAGTGATGATCGCAACAGCAAGCGGGTGGCTAGATTCCCGTTCCAGAGCAACGGCAAGTTGCAATAATTCATTTTCAGAATATTCGGTTGCAACAACATCTGTGACAACTGGTGCGCCCTTGGTCAAAGTGCCGGTTTTATCGAATGTTATACAATCAACCTTCGATAAAGTCTCGACTACGTTCCCACCCTTGACAAGAAGACCATGACGGGTGCCGGTCGAAAGTCCGGATGCAATTGCAGCCGGAACAGAAATAACAAGAGCACAAGGACAGCCGATCAATAAAAGCGCCAATCCGCGATAGGTCCATTCTCTCCATTGCCCATCGAAGAGAGGGGGGATGATGGCGACGAGGATCGCGATACCGACGATAATCGGCATATAGATTTTAGAAAAAGCATCTATAAACCGTTCTGTCGGCGCTTTCGCGTCTTGTGCTTCTTCGACAAGTGAAATGATGCGTGCAATGGTATTATCGGAAGGCTTTGTTTCCACACGGATACGCAATGTCGATTCATTATTGATGGAACCGGCAAAAACCTTGCTGTTGATTGTTTTTGTTACGGGGATTGATTCACCGGTAATCGGCGATTCATCGACACCGGAGGTTCCCTCGATAACAACGCCGTCAGCTGGCAAACGATCGCCCGGTCTTGCAAGGACAATATCTGAAATCCGAAGGCTGTCGGCAGGGACTTCTTCAAGCTTGCCGTCTACTTCTTTCCAAGCGGTTTTAGGAGCAAGCTTGCTTAGTGATTTGATGCCTGCACGGGCATGACCCGTTGCAACCCCCTCAAGCACTTCGCCGACACAAAAGAGAAAAACAACGACAGCTGCTTCCTGTGTCGCATTAATGAAAATGGCACCGATAGCCGCAATTGTCATCAGCATTTCAATCGTAAAAGGGCTGCCATTTTTCAATGCAGCAAACGCCCGTTTTGCAACCGGAAGAAGTGCAGCGAGTGCGGCAATTGTAAAAAACCAGAACGACAAATTTGGTAAAAAAGCCGATGCAACATATGCAAGAACAAGGAGAACGCCGGAAAAGATCGCCGCTTGGCCTTTTTGCGTTTGATACCAGGATTTTTCTTCTTGTTGTTCCCGAGGTTGATCGTTGTCGATTTTGTGAAGGCGATAACCAAGCGATGCGACTGTTTTTTCTATCTCTTCGGGGCTCACACGGCTTTTATCCGCTTTTAAAGACAGTCTTTCTCTGGTGAGAGAAACATGAACATTTTCCACGCCGGACATGCGTTCCAAAGCGGTGGTAATCGTTCTTGCACAGGCTGCGCAATCCATGCCTTCAACGCGCCATAAAGAATCGTTTCCCGCTTCTAACCGCGGGTCGTCATCGACGATTTCTTCATCTTCATCATCATCTTCATGGGAATGATCGTGGCAATGACCGCCACAGCAATGATCATGAGTGTGTTCATGGTGGTCGTCATGATGATGTCCGGCATTTAAGTGATGTTCATGACGATGTTCTTTTTCATCTTCGGACACCGATTCGACCTTATTGCTACTTTGTGCGGTCTCCATTGGAGAATGGGAAACAATGTCTTGGCTCTGTTCAACAGGTTTTGCGGCATTATCGTTATTTATTTGATGATTATGAGCATGTAGAACGGTTTTCTTTTCGACTTCAGCCATGGCTCGTTTCTCCTCTTTCGGGCTTCCAGTCATGTAACGGAAACTTCAACACCAAAATTGCAGAATCTCGAATTTCATTTTTGAAAATCTGACTCTCGAAATCCGCGAACTGAAATTCCCGAAAATGATATTTCCGACGGTGGAATTCATTGTCGAATAACTATATAATTCCTGTAGTAACTACAGGTTCAAGAGAAAAAATGCAGAAAATCTATTTTTCAATCGGCGAACTTTCAAAACATACCGGATGTAACATTGAAACAATCCGTTATTATGGGAAAATCGGCCTGCTGGACGAGGCCGAGCGCACAGAAGGAAATCAGCGCCGTTATGTCGAAGCTGATTACAAGCGTCTGTTGTTTATTTTAAGAGCTAGAAATCTCGGCTTTTCTATCGAAGCCATCCGCCAGCTTATAACGCTTTCCAAACATCCGGATGATCCATGCGGGGAAGCAGATACGATTGCACAAAAGCAACTTGCAGAAACGCGCATGAAAATTTCACGCCTGAAAATTCTGGAAAAAGAGCTGGAGAGAATAACAAAGCCATGCAGCGGCCATAAAATACATGAATGCAAGGTTATTGAAAGCCTCGCAGATATAAGCTCTCTTCAAGCATGACAGCTTGAAGAGAGAATTCTGTTGATTTTTACAAGGCTTGAGGCGTGTAGCCCTCTTCCTTCATAATGTCAGCCAAACTTGCCTTGTCGGCCACACCTTTGACTTTGACGAGATGTTTGTCGAGTTCGATATTGACATCGGCAGACGGATATTTTTCTTTGATAGCGTTGGTGATTGTTTTTACACAATGCCCGCATGTCATATCCTCTACCTTGAACAAGCTTGTGTTTTGATCAGACATTTTTATATTCCTTTGCCTATTGACTATTTACTATAATATGAGGGGTTCCTATAGGGTAAGGTCAAGGGCGGGGAGTAGTTTATTTTCATAAAGCCCGCAAAACAGGAAAAAGATGAAGTCTGCACGTAATTTGAATGGTGATGACATACGCACTTTGGGACTTGCCTCTCTGGGGGGAGCACTCGAGTTTTATGACTTCATTATATTTGTGTTCTTTACAGCCGAAATTTCTCATACGGTTCTCCCGTCGGAAATGTCGCCTTGGCTCGCCACAACATGGACCTATGGCATATTTGCCGCCGGTTATCTGATGCGCCCTATAGGGGGAGTCGTCATGGCACATCTTGGTGATAAACTCGGACGAAAGCGTATTTTTACTTTTTCGGTCCTTTTGATGTCGCTTGCAACCTTGGGCATGGCTTTTGTACCGACCTATAACCATTTCGGTATTCTTTCTCCGCTTATTCTTTTGGCCTGCCGGATGATGCAGGGGTTAGCCGTCGGCGGCGAAGTTCCCGGTGCGTGGACATTCGTAGCCGAACATGTTCCCGAGCGTCATGTCGGGTTGTCTACAGGCGTTCTTACCTCCGGTTTGTCCCTTGGCATTCTGATCGGTTCTTTTATCGCGTTTGCAATCAATCACATTGTTCATAACAATGTTTTGCCGTGGCCTGAAAATGTTACCGATTTTTGGGGCTGGCGGGTTGCCTTCATCATTGGCGGGATTTTCGGGCTGATTGCTGTCTGGCTCCGGCGGTTTCTGGAGGAAACGCCAATTTTCAAAGAATTGAAAAGGAAAAAAGCTCTATCCAAAGAAATCCCTTTGAAAGTGGTTTTGACGAAATATCTGGGAAGTGTTGTCGTTGCTGTTCTTTTAACATGGACATTATCCGCAACGATTATGATCAGTACCTTGCTCACCCCGAACTATATGAAAGCTGCGCCTTATTATTATTCAGGTGACGTCACTCTTGCTGCCAATTCGATTACCAGTTTTTTCCTTATTCTTGGAACGCCGGTTGCAGGATTTCTTTGTGACCGTTTTGGCAGTGGCAAGTTTTTTACCTTTTCGGGAATTGTTTTTGCGGTCATCTCTTACGTTTTTTATCACTGTGCAGGATATTCAACGGGCGTGTTTTTCGTGCTTTCGGCCTTTCTCGGTTTTTTTGCCGGTTATGTCGGTTCGGTTGCTTATGTGATTGTTCGCAGTTTTCCGGCCACAGTCAGGTTTTCGGGATTGTCTTTTTCTTATAATATTGCCTATGCCGTTTTCGGTGGCTTGACGCCATGGGCAATCAATTTGATGCAACCGGTTTTTCCTATGTTTCATATGTGGTATCTGATTATCATTTCTCTTCTTGCAAGCCTTGTCGGGCTTTACCTCATTTTTTTCGGAGAAAAGAAACAAATGCCGATAGGGATAGAGGAGCTCGAAACAAAGGATTTGTGATTGCCGCGATCGGAATATGCCCTAACCAGAATATGCCCCGATCGGAATATGCCCCGATCGGAATATGCATTGAATTCACAAACTTTTGCTGCGCTTGTGATTTTTCATGATAAGTTTTAAGCGCTTGTTAAAAAAGCCTTGCCCATCAAACGTTTGAATGGCAATTTCGCTGTTAGTCGACTTTCGAAGGAATAGAGAATGATTTTCGCTTTGCTATCTGTGATAGATCTTGTTTTTAGTGTCTATATTTTCATTCTCATTGCGGGGGCTGTATTTTCCTGGCTTTATGCGTTTAACATTGTAAATCCGCGCAATCCACTCATTGCAGCAATCGGCAATTTTCTTTATCGGGCGACCGAACCGGTGCTCGCGCCGATCCGACGTATTCTGCCAAACCTCGGATCAATCGATATTTCGCCGATTGTCGTATTCCTGATTATCTATTTTATCCGTATTTTTATGTGGCGCGCCTATTTTGGTGTCTTTTTTTAAATCCGGACGACGCATTTCGATTTAAAAAAATAGTCAAAGAAAATAGTAAGGAACGCGGTCGGCATCCTTCATTTCTGTGACGGTTTTTATTGCCCTTAGTGGACCTTTTTGTTCCGGCTTAAAAATACTGCCCCTAAACACAAAATATTGGTGAAGATGAGGTAGAAGGCGGGCGAAGCTGGATTTCCAGTGAGCTCCAAAATCCACGTAACAATGATTTGGGCTGTTCCGCCGAAGAGGGAAATTCCCAAAGCATAAGAGATGGAAAATCCGGTGGCCCGCAATCTTTTAGGGAAACATTCGCATAAGAATATGACAATTCCGGCGCCGCTAATGTTCTGCAAGGCCGTAAAAATTGTAATAACGCCGAAGAACACCCAAATACTGTTAAATTGGTTGACGAGATAAAGTCCGGGCCACAGGATAACAAGCAATATGATGCGTGGAACAACGATTGTTATCCGCCGTCCGAACCGGTCTGCACAATAACCGCCGATCAGCGCAAAAATCACAACACCCAATCCGACGACAAAAGTGGCAAGCATCGCAAAATTCTCGCCGTAATGGAGCTCGGTCAGGGCGTAAGTCGTTGTGTAATTCAAAAAATATTGCGTAACGGTACTGCCTGAAAGTACAAATATCCCGATAAGAATCAAAGCGCTGTGATGCTCGAATATCTCTTTCAATAAACCCTTTGTAGAGTGATCTTCGGATTTGTCTTCAAGCTTTAATGTTTCGCCAAGATGACGACGCATCAAAATTGCAATCGGTAAAATGCAAAGTCCAAGACCAAATGCGATCCGCCACCCCCAATCGGTCTGTTGCTGGGGATTGAGACAAAAACTAAGAATATAGCCGATCAAACCGGCGGTTATTGCTGCACCCCCCTGTGCCACAATCTGCCAGCTTGCATAAAAAGCGCGTTTTCCTTGTGGAGCGGCTTCCATGATGAATGTTGTCGCCGGTCCTGCTTCTCCACCCCAAGCAAGCCCTTGCGCCAATCTCGCAACGACCAGCAATATCGGCGCGGCAATTCCGATTTTCTCATAACCGGGGAGGAGAATAAGGCCTGCAGTACCGACTGCCATCAACAACATTGTGAGGATCATTGCAGGTTTACGCCCGGTTTTGTCGGCATATGTACCGATAAGGATCGCACCTAACGGACGGGCTATAAAACCTATGCCGAATGTTGAAACCGACAAAATGAGGCTGGAAAAGGCGTTGTCAGACGGGAAAAAGGTTTTTCCGATCATGACTGCAAATGTTGTGTAGACGATAAAATCGTAAAATTCGACGGCATTACCGATAGCAACGGCAGCAACATCACCCTTGGTGATATGGTGTTTTTTTTCAGGGGCTTTTATTGCTGCATCCATACGTCAAAAATCTCGTTGCACAATTTTTACCGGAATTGGGGCACGTTTTACACCAACTATTTTCAACCTTTTAATCAAAAAGACTGGTTGCGCACAGACATCGAAAAAATTTTTTTAAGCGCGACGGCATTTTGATGAGGTCTCGTCTTCATAAGCAAATAATATTATTTTTTCAGTGATTTCCATTAATTATCGCCGATAAGCTTATAGGAAACTCACGTGAAATCGCAAATCAACAGCTTGTCAACGGCATGTTTTTGACGGCAATTTCTCTTATCAGAACAGCCCTGAATTTCGTTGAGCCGCAAGTGGCGCTACCACGCAAAGTAGGTTACAATTCAAATATAAAACTGGCGATAGCAAATAAGCCAGCCAGTCATTGCGATGGTCGAGTAAACACATAAGAGACGCCCGAGAAAATTGTTTATACAATTGATTAAAAAACGACGCCCGCCAAAGTTTGACGGGCGTTTTAATGAGATGGGTTTAATGCAGATTGATAGATAACTATCAATTATTTCTCAGGACTATTTTTTTGCGCGCTTGATAGCCTTGTTGATAAGTTCGCGGGCAAAATCTTCGTCTTCCCAACCGCCGATCTTCACCCATTTGCCGGGTTCGAGATCTTTATAATGCTGGAAAAAATGTTCAACCTGTTTCAAGGTTATTTCCGGCATATCGGCATAATCATGCACGTCAATATAACGTTGTGTCATTTTCGGTGTCGGAACAGCAATGATTTTTTCATCTTTGCCGCCATCATCTTCCATGATCAAAGCACCAATCGGGCGGCAATTGATAACGCAGCCTGGAACAAGCGGACGAGTGTTGAGAACGAGAACATCAATCGGATCGCCATCTTCGGACAATGTGTGCGGAACGAAGCCATAATTGCCCGGATAGGTCATCGGGGTATAGAGGAAGCGATCAACAAAGAGCGCACCGGACTTTTTATCCATTTCGTATTTGATTGGTTGCCCGCCGACCGGCACTTCGATGATAACATTAACATCTTCCGGCGGATTTTTGCCGATGGGGATCAAATCGATATTCATAGAGACATCCTTTCCAGAAATAAGAAGAGCCGGACACCGTTACGGCATCCGGCTTGAATGGACAAAAATCAGGCAGCACTGTCCGACGGACGTGGCTTTCCGTTTCTTTTACGGTCAATCGGATCGAGGTAAAGCTTGCGCAGACGAATGTTCTTTGGCGTAACCTCGACGAGTTCGTCATCCTGAATCCACGACAACGCACGTTCCAATGTCATTTTGATAGGAGGAGTGAGTTTCACAGCCTCATCCTTTCCGGCAGCACGAACATTGGTGAGTTTTTTACCCTTCAAGACGTTTACGTCCAAATCATTATCACGTGAATGGATGCCAATAATCATTCCTTGATAGACCTTGACACCTGCATCAATAATCATCGGACCGCGGTCCTCGAGATTGAACAGGGCATAGGCTACCGATTCACCATTATCATTGGAAATCATGACACCATTGGTACGTCCGGCGATATCACCCTTATAAGGTTCATAGTCGTGGAACAGGCGGTTCATGACAGCCGTACCACGCGTATCGGTCAATAATTCCGATTGGTAGCCGATAAGGCCTCGTGTAGGTGCGTAAAAGACCATGCGGACACGATTTCCACCTGAAGGCTTAAGCTCGATCATCTCGCCTTTACGTTCCGACATTTTCTGGACGACAATGCCGGAATATTCCTCATCAACGTCAATGACAACTTCTTCGACCGGTTCAAGCTTGTTGCCATTCTCGTCGGTATGCATGACAACGCGCGGACGCGAAACCGAAAGTTCGAAGCCCTCACGGCGCATATTTTCAATCAAAACAGCAAGCTGCAATTCGCCACGGCCTGAAACATAGAAGGAATCCTTGTCTTTCGATTCCTCGATTTTCAATGCAACGTTACCTTCGGCCTCTTTGAGCAAACGGTCACGAATAACACGACTTGTAACTTTGTCACCTTCTGTGCCGGCAAGCGGACTGTCGTTAACAAGGAAACTCATTGTTACTGTCGGCGGATCAATCGGCTGCGCCTTCAAAGGCTCGGTTACTGACGGGTCACAGAATGTGTCGGCAACGGTACCTTTTTGCAGACCGGCAATTGCAACGATATCGCCTGCGTCACCTTCTTCGATAGGTTGACGCTCAAGCCCGCGAAAGGCAAGAATTTTTGAAATTCTGCCGGTTTCAACAAGATTACCCTGCTGGTCGAGAACTTTTACAGCCTGGTTCGGTTTGATTTTACCGGAGTGAATTCTGCCTGTGATGATACGTCCCAAAAATGGATCGGCTTCCAGAATAGTACCGATCATCGTGAAGGGGCCCGGAGCAACAGTCGGAGCCGGTACGTGGCGCACGACCATATCGAACAAAGGTGCCAACCCCTGATCTTTCGGGCCATCGGGGCTTTCGGCCATCCAGCCATCGCGACCGGAACCATAAAGGATCGGGAAATCGAGTTGTTCATCTGTTGCGTCAAGGGCGGCAAACAGATCAAAAACTTCATTGATAACTTCTTCAGGACGTGCGTCGGGGCGGTCGATCTTGTTAATGGCAACAATCGGACGCAGGCCAACCTTCAAGGCTTTGCCAACAACAAATTTTGTTTGCGGCATCGGGCCTTCAGCAGCATCTACCAGAACAATGGCACCATCCACCATATTAAGGATACGTTCCACTTCGCCGCCGAAATCGGCGTGACCAGGGGTATCAACGATATTGATACGCGTATCTTTCCATACGACAGAAGTAACTTTGGCAAGAATGGTAATTCCACGTTCTTTTTCAATATCGTTGGAATCCATCATACGCTCGCCAGTGCGTTGATTTTGGCGGAAATTTCCTGATTGCTTTAGTAGCCCATCCACAAGGGTTGTTTTACCGTGGTCAACGTGGGCAATGATTGCAATATTGCGCAATTGCATGTAAATCTTCTTTTCGTTCACTGAAATTTCGAAAATACGGCAACAAAAAGCTGCCGCATGGTGTTGCATGCCTCTTACAAGTTTTTTACGGTTTTTGGAAGAGGGGGAAACCTTTTTTAGCTAAGATAAACTCATTATCATAACTTTGAACCTTCAAAGGCATTCTTTCCATTATATGAGAATAGTCGATTGCCTAATCAATATCTCGCTGTCAAAGGCCTTCTCTCAAGCAAAATAATTGTTAAAAAATTCACGTAATTCATAGAGAAAATCGAGAAGCGCGCTGCAACTATTCTATTAGGCCTTAGTTTTAAATTGCCACAAAAATCTATGTCGGCACGCGCGAAATTTACTTGTAAATCCCGATTGTACCTTTTTAGAGTCATGGCCGCTGTTCAATCTTGAAAAGAACGGCGGCCTTAAACAGGGACTCACAAAAGTGTGCCGCTCAAAATAAGTGCAGCGACAGAAAAATAGATAACAATACCGGTTACATCGACCAGTGTTGCGACAAAAGGTGCCGAAGCACTTGCCGGGTCAAATCCCAGACGGTTCAGGAGGAATGGAAGCATCGAGCCCGTGAGACATCCGAACATAACAATGCCGATAAGGGCGGATCCCACGGTTATGGCCACCAGCACCCAATGCTCACCATAATCGTATATTCCGGTTTTTTGCCAAACGATAATACGTATAACTCCGATCAATCCGAGCATGGCGCCCAAAGACACGCCTGCCGGTATTTCTCTTAAAGCAACTTTCCACCAATCTTTGAGTTCAAGTTCTCTCAATGCAAGTGCACGAATGATAAGTGATGTTGCCTGTGAACCGGAATTACCACCCGAACTCATGATAAGCGGAATAAAGAGGGTAAGAACAATTGCCTTTTCAAGTTCGACTTCAAAATGTTGCATGGCACTGGCAGTCAACATTTCGCCCAGAAACAGAACGGCAAGCCAACCGCCACGTTTCTTCATCATATCGATAAAACCGATATCCATGTAAGGCTTGTCGAGTGCTTCCATACCACCGAATTTATAAGCATCTTCACTCATTTCTTCGGTCATCGCATCAAGCACGTCATCGACCGTCACGATGCCGATCACGTGGTCTGTTTCGTCAACAACCGGAACCGAGAGCAGATCGTGACGCCGGAACAGGCGTGCGACCTCTTCCTGATCGGTCAAAGGACCAATCTTGATCGGTTCGCCATTCGTTGCTGCATCAAGAATCGTATCGTCAGGATTGGCGAGGATAAGATTTCTGAGTGAAACTGCTTTGATAAGAACACTGGTTTCGGGATTAATGACATAACTTGCATAAACTGTCTCGCGCGTACGTTCGACATCACGGATATGGTCAAGTGTTTGACGAACCGTCCAGGTGGAAGGAACGGCAATAAATTCGGTTGTCATCAAAGCGCCGGCGGTGCCATCAGGATAACTTGACAGCTTTTTCATTTCCGCACGGGTTAGTGGCTTCAGGAGAGGATAAAGTTTGGCACGCGTAGCCTCGTCCATTTCCTGAAATACATCTACAGCCTGGTCGGCGGACATTCCGTCAAGAATGATGACAGAACGATCTGTAGGCAGCATTTCAAGAATTTGTCCCGGCTCGTCAAGCTCCGGCTTGTCGAACAGCTCGATAGCATATTCGATTGGCAAAAATTTGAACACGTTCACTCGTTCGACAATGTCGAGATCGTTGATGACATCGACAGCGTCGGCAAAATGCAGACGGCTCAAGCGCTCGGCAAGCGCCTCAGCAGACAGCGTTTTGACATCAAATGCTGAAGTCTGGTTTTCAGTCATGATGGAGCTCCTTAAGGACAGTTCGTTACGGACATTCAACCTGTGGGGTAACCTGTCGTACAGGTTTGACATCCCGACAGATCATGTGGGGGGAGCATTTCCCTACGCAGATGTTTCAATTGTTATGTTTTGACCGAAAGTCAAGCACTGTTTGGCTATCAGTCACTTTTATTCCTGAAAAGCCAAAAAACAGTGGAAATTTCAAGTCCGATCGATTGCTTTTCATGCGGCATGTTTCATTTAAAGAATTGCTTTTTAAAAGGCTTATAGAGCCGAACGGATTGAATGAACTTGTTTTGTAGTGGCGCGATTCCTGAGTGCAACAGCCTATCCGTTGAATAATATATTTAATGATAATTATAAATAGATATATTATTATATATAAATTTATTATCATTGAATAATTTATATTGAAAAAATGAAATATTTTTCATCGAAGATATTTTTTGAAAATTAGTTAAATTGTTTTATTGATTTTTTAAATTCAAAATAAGATGTAATAATGAAGACGACTATTTACCTTTGTATCTTTTTGATAATAATTTCCGCTATGGCAATTGGTGACAAAAACGCTATTGTTGATGAGGAACAATCGGTGAATAGAATGAATTGCTTCATTTGCCACCTTCAGGGTGTGAGGCAGAGCATAACCACGAATAGAGATTGATGTGAAACGCTTGAACGATTTTTCTCGATTGACCGGAAAATCGGTCTTATTGCTCAAAACAGCAACAAGATATTTATTAGCGTGCCTTCTATCCGGATGCGGCATTTTTTTACTCTGTGCGCCGGCATTACTCTGTGCACCGGCAATTGCCTCGGAATTAAAAATTGCTCTGCAGGATGATCCGGACAATCTTGATCCTGCTTTAGCCAAAACTTTTTCAGGGCGGCTTGTTTATACTGCTATGTGCGACAAACTTATCGATATTTCGAGAGAAGCGGATTTTGTTCCCGAACTTGCTCAAAGTTGGAGTTTTTCCGACGATGGAAAGACTTTGAAGTTGCACTTACGAAAAGATGTCATCTTTCACGATGGCACGCCGTTTAATGCCGATGCGGCCATTTATTCCTTAAAACGGGCCATGAGTTTTTCGCATTCTGTTCGCGAAAACGAGTTGTCCTCGGTTTCCGGAATCGAAGCGACGGGACCGTTTGAAGTGACAATTAAATTGAAATATCCTGATGCCGCACTTTTATCACATCTGGCCGATCGGGCAGGGGTGATGGTTTCTCCCAAGGCAGCCCGCGAAATGGGAAGTGACTTCGGTCTCAAACCCGTTTGTGCCGGACCTTTTCGTTTTGTCGAGCATGTTCCTCACGACCGGATTGTTCTGGAAAAATTTGATCGTTATTGGAATAGCCAAGAAATCAAACTTGATCGGGTGACTTTTTTGTCGATTGAAGATCCATCCGTGCGTTTTTCGAATTTGCGTGCCGGAATTGTCGATATGACCGATAGACTTTCTTCGGGTGATTTTGCTAAAGCAAAAACAGTATCCCGCCTCCAAACTGAAAGAATGGCAAGTGAAGCCTATATTGCTTTAACGATCAATATAGCGAACGGAAGCAGGGCAGCAACGCCACTTGGACAACAAAAACTGCTGCGGCAAGCATTTTCTCTTGCCATTGATCGCGCTTCTATTCGCGATAATGTTTATGGCGGTGCGATGGTTGTTGGCAACCAGCCATGGGCACCTGATACAATCTGGTTCAATTCAGGCTATCCGGTTCCTCCGCGCAATCTTGAAAAAGCGCGCGAGCTCATTCAACAAGCCGGTTTTGCAAATCAGAAAATCGACGTTCAGATTTCCCACAGCAATGAACCGACTGTTGTTCAAGCGATGCAGGCTATAAAGCTGATGGCAGATGAAGCCGGTTTCAATGTAAGCCTTCATCCCAAAGAGGAAACCAAACTTGCTGCCGATAATAGCCAAGGCAATTTCGAAGTTTCGGCACAAAAATGGAGCGGGCGAATTGATCCGGATGGAAATGTTTATTGGTTCGTGACATGTGAAGGGGGTGACAATATCGGTAAATATTGCAATCCCGACCTTGATAAAAAATTGTCGGCTGCCCGTGAAACACTTGATCCGGCAGAAAGAGCCGATCTTTATCATTATGCTGCATCTGTGCTTCAGGAAGATATGCCGATCATCTATCTGGGTCATCCCGATTATATCTATGCCTACACCAAAAAACTCCATGGTTTCCATCCTTATCCGGATGGCATGATAAGATTTTCAAATATGTATAAGGATTGAAGAGCAGGCGACTTTTACCTTAACTTTGAGTGGCAGATGAAAATTCATTAAAATGGACTGTAATTCGGGTTTGCCCTTTGTTATTTGCTAATTTTAATTTTTAAAAATACAGCATCTACAAAAAAATTTTAAAATCCTACGATGTGTCTGTCGAATTTTTAACGCACTATTTGCGATAAAATGTTGTGAGAAAGCCTATGTTGGATAATCGGGAGACGTAACAATATCGCTTTAATGAAATCGATTGCCTGTTTTAAACTGTTTTCGTAATTGTCTAAAAGTGTTCCCGGAATGCTGGCATTCATAGTTTTAATCATTACATGAATAACGTATTGACCAATTGCAAGTGAATTGCAGCAAAATTATTGGAGAAAAAATATGTCAAAAACGGCGTTGCTGGAGTGGTCCGGCTTTGAAGGTTTGCCCGATTTTTCAAAGATTCGCGATGAAGATTTCAAGCCGGCTTTCGAAGAAGCATTAAAAGATGCCGAAGCCGAAATCGAACAAATCGCTGCCTCTCCGGAACCTGCCACGATTGACGGTTTTTTACAGTCGTTCGAACTGGCAGGTCAGCCTCTTGACCATGTATGTTCGGTTTTCTTTCTCCGTTCGGGTGCCTATAGCAATGATCTCATTCAGCAATTGGAACAGGATTTCGTACCGAAGTTATCTCGTTATTCTTCAAAATTGATGATGGATCCGCGACTTTTTGCAAAAATCAATGCCCTTCATGATGAAGCGAAGAAAAACGCATTCGATGCCGAAACCACGCGTGTGATCGAGCTTACTTGGAAAGGTTTTGTTCGTAACGGTGCACTTCTTGATGAAAAGGACAAAAAAAGGCTGGCAGAGATAAACGAGAGACTGGCCTTGCTTGGCGCGCAGTTCGGTCAACATGTGTTGAATGATGAAGCCGAGTGGGTTCTTTATCTAGAAAAAAAGGATCTGGCAGGCCTTCCCGATGACCTTATTGCGACGATGAAGGAGACGGCAAACGAAAGGGGAAAAACGGATTCCTATGCATTGACACTCGCTCGTTCTGTTGTGGAACCGTTTCTTACTTTTTCCGACCGTCGGGATTTGCGTCAGATTGCTTTTGAAGCATGGGCAAAGCGCGGCGAAAATGGCAATAAGAATGACAACCGGAAGATTATCAGCGAGATTGTGGCATTGCGTGATGAAAAGGCAAAGCTTCTTGGCTTCAAATCCTTTGCCGATTTCAAACTTGACAACACAATGGCTAAAACGCCCGATAATGTGATGAAACTTTTAATGCCGGTCTGGAAGCGGGCTGTTGCAAAGGCTGAGAAAGAAGCAGAAGAGCTACAAAAACTGGCAGCGCAAACGGGGAGCAATGACGAGTTGGCTGCTTGGGATTGGCGATATTATGCCGAGAAACTGCGCACCAAATTGTTCTCCTTCGACGAAGCTTCGGTCAAAGTCTATTTCGAACTGAATAAAATGATTGAAGCCGCATTCGCCACGGCAAAGAAGCTTTTTGGTGTAACTTTCGAAGAAAAACATGGAGTACCACTGTGGCATCAGGATGCCAGACTTTTCGAAGTAAAAAATCCTGACGGAAGCTTACGCGGGCTTTTCATTGGTGATTATTTTGCGCGCCCGAGCAAACGTTCCGGCGCATGGATGAGTGAATTGCAAACCGAACATCATCTGGGAAAAGGGCGTAAACCGATCATCTACAATATTTGTAACTTTGCCAAACCGCCCAAGGGAAAACCGGCACTTTTGTCATTGGACGATGCGCGAACCCTGTTTCACGAATTCGGACATGCTCTCCATGGATTGCTATCGGAAGTTAAATGGCCATCGGTTTCGGGAACCTCTGTGGCAAGAGATTTTGTCGAACTGCCTTCGCAATTGTTCGAACATTGGGTCACTGTTCCTGAAACATTGAAAACTTATGCCAGAAACGTCAAAACCGGCGAACCTATGCCACAGGAGCTGCTTGACAAGGTTCTCGCTGCGCGTACTTTCAATGGCGGTTTCGATGCTGTCGAATTTACTGCCTCCGCACTTGTTGATATGGCTTTCCATGCTGGCGGAAAGGTTGATGACCCGACCGAATTCGAAAAAAATGAGTTGAAAAAATTGGGTATGCCGAAAGCAATTATAATGCGTCACCGTCCGCCGCATTTCACTCATGTTTTTACCGGTGACGGTTATTCGGCAGGCTATTACTCCTACATGTGGGCGGAAGTTCTTGATTCAGATGCCTTCGAGGCCTTTGAAGAAACCGGCAATGCCTTTGACCCGCAAACGGCGGAAAAACTGAAAAAATATATTTATTCAGCCGGCGGCAGCCGTGATCCCGAAGAACTCTACAAGGCATTTCGCGGCCGCTTGCCGAGCCCTGATGCGTTGATGAGAAAACGCGGAATTTGATTGGAAATATTGTTTGGCTTGATTTTATCCAATCGGATGAGGGGAAAAATCTTCTCATCCGATTTTTGGTATTATCCAAAAACCGCGTATAAAAATTTAAAACCGGAACATTCGATTGGAATAATCGGAAAAGCTAAAAGAATTGAAATGAGAACTAAAAAATTAGGTGGTTAGAGGCAATTTCCAAGCTTTATCTTGGAGATATGGGTTAAGAAAAACTTGAATTCCTTCGCTTTTGACAGCTTAATCGTGCAGTAGTAAGAGACATTGGAAAAACTCTAAAATTCGGATTTTGAAAAATGGAAAAGTTCACAACACTGACGGGCGTTGCAGCGCCAATGCCGGTGGTTAATATCGACACCGATATGATCATTCCGAAAAATTATTTGAAAACAATCAAGCGTACCGGCCTTGGAAAAGGGCTCTTCGCAGATATGCGCTATCGCGATGACGGTTCGGAAAATCCTGATTTTGTTTTGAACAAGCCTGCCTATCGTCATGCAAAAATCATTGTTGCGGGCGATAATTTCGGTTGCGGTTCCTCGCGGGAACATGCACCATGGGCATTGGCCGATTTCGGCATAAGGTGCGTTATATCGACCTCATTTGCCGATATTTTTTATAATAACTGTTTTAAAAACGGAATTTTGCCGATCATCGTCAGCCCCGAAGATTTACAAAAACTGATGGAAGATGCAGAACGTGGTGCCAATGCAACGATGACAATCGACCTTGAAAAAAAGGAAATTCATGGTCCTGATGGTGGCACTTTGAAATTTGATGTTGACGAATTTCGTCGTCATTGCCTGTTGAATGGTCTCGACGATATCGGGCTCACCATGCGCAAAGTTTCCGAAATCGATTCTTTCGAGAAGAGGAACGCAAAAGCGCATCCATGGGCTTGAATAAATCAGGTCTTAGATATCGAAATTAATTTGCAGCAATTGAAAATTGCCGCTTTCACACACTGGCGATCTGGTGTGTTTTAATGAGTGAAACGGAGCATGTAATTTATATGGCTAGAACAGATCATAGTCATAACTGGGCTACCCGCTTGTCTCCAAGTCTGAATGAAATTGATTCAATTGCCCGCAACGCGTTTGCAAATTTGCCATCGAGATTTCGCGTTCTCTGCGACAATCTTGTTATTTCGGTCACAGATTTTCCTGATGACCAGATGATGGACGATATGGGACTGGAATCCCCCTTTGAACTTTTGGGGCTGTTTGAAGGACAAGGCATTAGCGAACGCTTTTCTCTGAATACCGGTAACGAGACCAACAGGATTACATTGTTCAGACGGCCAATCCTTGATTATTGGACAGAAAATGATGAAGCGCTTGGTGATATCATCACCCATGTTCTTATTCAGGAAATCGGACGCAATTTCGGCTTATCCGACGATACATTGGATGAAATAGAAGAAGCTGTCGTATAAAAGAAAAAGCGGACTTTCTGTTTTTCGGTAATTTTTAAGCTCCCATTATAACCGGTCACAACTTTTATTTTATTCGATCCCTTTACCAACGAACATATCCGGCTCTACTGGCTGTTTGTGTGCCAATTCGATGTGATAAGGTGGAAAGAATTTACTGAAAGTTTTTAACAAACAACTTGAAAATCGGGTTCAAGTGCTGCTCTGGAATTTAGATGTCTGTGCACCTTCGATCGGCAATTGTTTTTAACAATTATTCTCTATGCGTGAATTATATTCTAGCACACGTTGCCGATCGCTTTTCAGTTGATTTTAATGACCGATTTTACTGGAGAGAAGAAAAGTTATCCGCACGCCCGAGCTCTTTGCCATTTTTAGGCACCCAATGGTCTTCCGCTTTTTCGGGCTTTGGTGTTTCTGTGTCTCCCAACAACCCGTTGTTTTGCCCTGCCATATCATAAAATCCTATAGGCGCAACGCGATCAACATCTCGCGGCAAGATAGAAATGACTGGACCGTTCGGATCAACCTTGACCTTGTCAGAGGCATCGTTGCTATTCAAATTGATGATATTTTCCAACGGTTTTTCAAGATAGAAGGCGAGCTTCTTTTTGCCGGCACTGGTAAAGTTAATTCCGTCATTGGCCCGAAGCCGCACAGTTTGCCCGTTTACGTCATAACCGGAAAGTGCAAACTTTCCCTGATCATCGACAAATCCTTCCCAGACATCAACAAAATGGCCGCCGGCAGCTTCCATTTGTTGTTTGTAAAGCCTGTTGAGTAAAGAAATGGTCTGACTGAGTTGCGGGTCTTTGAACGAAGGGTTGCCCAGCCACAAAAACGGTTTTCCTGTTTGTTTGAGCGCTGAAGAGAGTGCAACAATTCGTTGGCGATAATTGTCACTCCATTCTTTGTCTCCGGCATTGATCGTCTTGTCACCGGATTTTATCGTTTGATTATCATTGGCGCCCAGTGTCATAACAATAATGTCGGGTTTGTCCTTGGCAACGAGCTTGGGGATATTATCGAGCCAATTATAATGATTGTCATTTACTAAACCTGAAGACAAGTTTGTCGAGGTTAGTATAACGATATTCGGGTTTTCTGCGTAAAGCTGGTTCAATCCGTCGGCAACGGCATTTCCTACAAAGTCACCCAATACGAGAACGCGTTTTGCATTCGGCTCTTTCTGATTGGTTTTCTGAGGCACTGGCGACTTGACAACGCGTTTTTTCTTCACCGGTGGCGGGGGCGGAGGATAGGCCGGTTGCGCCTGTTGTTTGCGTCCGAAAATAATGTCGAAAAGATTACGCGCGTCGGCACTCTGAGGCGCAAATGCCAACATACCAAGCGGCAAAAGTAGTACGACGAACCGTAGTATTTTTTTCATCAACAGTTTTCCGGATTTAACGACTACGCAGAATTGTCAATAATTCACGGCTCGGGTTACCATCAGTTGGCAAACCGTTACGGCTTTGAAAAGCCTGAATAGCTTTCTTGGTTATTTCTCCATTTTTGCCGTCGATGTTGCCATGATAATACCCCATTTTCGTCAATCTCGTTTGCAATTCCTGCCGTTCTTGAATGCTGAGCGGCGAAAATGGACGGTTCCAATCTTTGACCAGTCCCGGACGACCTGCAATACGGTCGGACAGAAGACCTACAGCCAATGCGTAACGATCGGCACTGTTATAACGTTTAATAACGAAGAAATTCCTTGTGACCAGAAATACCGGCCCCTTGCGCCCATCAGGAAGTTTCAAGGTTGCTTTATCCGAAGGATTTGCAAACGGCTTGCCATCGGCACGTTTGACCCCCATTTTTGCCCATTCGGAAAGTGTAAGCGAACCGGGCGGGAATTTGCCGTTTTCAGGCAGAATGACTTCATAGCCCCAGCCGCGGCCTTCCTGCCATCCATTTTTCTTCAAAAGGTTGGCTGCAGTTGCCAGAGCATCAGGCACCGATGTCCAAATATCGCGTTTGCCGTCACCATCCATATCCACAGCATAGATAAGGTAACTTGTTGGAATGAATTGTGTATGCCCCAATGCACCGGCCCAGGAACCCTGCAAATGTGCCCTGTCAACATCGCCGGACTGCAGAATTTTTAATGCGGCAATCAACTGTGTTTGTGCATATTTTGCTCTTCGTTTGTCGCCAAACCCGAGAGTAGCAAGCGAACGAATGGCATCGCGCATCGCCGTATCGCGATCCATAGCCTCTCCGAAATCGGATTCAATCGACCATATTGCCAAAAGAATATTACGATCGACGCCAAAACGTTTTTCAATTGCGCTTAGCCATTTTGCCCATTTTTTGCCATGCGCACGGCCGAGTGCAATCGCATTATCCTGCACGCGGTTGTCAAAATAATTCCAGGTGGGATCAGTAAACTCCGGCTGATATGCAGCTTTTTTCAAAACCTCGGGATCGGGAGAATCAACTCCCTTGAAGGCGAGATTGAAAGTTGCCGGTGTAATACCGGCATTCAATGCCGTCTTTTTGAAATCGGCAACCCAGCGGCGGAAGGCAATGTCAGAATTCAGTGCCAAAGCAGGCATAGAATAAACCAGACTGAAGAAACAGACCCCGCCGAAAACTGCCGAGCGTCTGCTTATCGGTTTTCCGGATTTTTCTTCGATATTATTGCCGTTCATGGTCTTATGTGCTCCGCGCATCTAAAACGTCAGCTTTCTGCAAAAAACGCACTCTTTCATCATAATAATCCAATTTTGATAATTTGATGAATGCTTTATGGTACTTTTTTATGAAAAAAATTAAATAGGAAAAATGGCGTTTTCACAGCCTCATTGATAATTTATTTAGCCTTTGGCTTTTATAAAGTCATCACTTAAGATTGCATCTTGCGAAAAAAGATGATGGCAAGAGCCATGAATTTATCATCTTTAACGTTATAGAATGCGACCAAGTCAAATATGAATTCGATTATATCGGGAGAGCAGTTTGAAAAAAATTCGTAAAGCAGTCTTCCCTGTGGCGGGGCTTGGAACACGTTTTTTACCAGCAACAAAGTCGGTTCCGAAGGAAATGCTCACGGTTGTTGACAAGCCGGTCATCCAATATGTGGTTGATGAAGCAAGGGAAGCCGGCATTGAGCACCTTATCTTCGTCACCGGTCGTAACAAAGCGGTTATCGAAGATTATTTCGATGCACAAGTAGAGCTTTACACAACTCTTGCCGAACGTGGCAAGAAAGAGGAACTGGCTCATCTGAAGGATATCCAGCCACAGCCCGGCACAACCTCGTTCACACGCCAGCAACAACCTTTGGGACTAGGGCATGCAGTTTGGTGCGCAAGAGAACTCGTCGGCGATGAGCCATTTGCGCTTTTGTTGCCGGATATGGTCATGCAGGCTGAAAAAGGATGTCTGTCGGAAATGGTGCGTCTCTATGAGGCTACCGGTGGCAATATTATTGCTGTTCAGGAATGTGATCCGGAAGAGGCCCATAAATATGGTATCGTCGGCAAAGGCAAAAATGTTGCCCATGGGTTTGAAATAACCCAAATGGTGGAAAAACCGGCAAAGGGCACCGCTCCTTCCAACCTTTATATCAATGGTCGTTATATTTTGCAGCCGGAAATCTTCGACATTCTGGCACGGCAAGAAAAAGGTGCCGGAAACGAAATCCAGTTGACGGATGGCATGCGCACACTCGCGGAACGTCAGAGTTTTTATGGATACCGCTTTGAAGGGGCAACATATGACTGCGGTTCCAAGACCGGATTTATCGAGGCGAATGTCGCCTTTGCACTCGCGCGTTCTGATATGCGGGAAAAGGTTTTTACACCTTTGACAGCACTTCTTGCGAATGTAAAAAAATAAAACTCCAGTAGACGTCTGACCCGATTTGCTTTATCAAATCGGGTCATGATGACCCATAAAGACGTTCATTTTTCCGCTAAAGACGCAGTTTTATCTGCAAATCACACAATTTCTGTCGAAATGGCCGGACTTGAGGCTATCAAAAAGGCGCTCAACGATGGTCTTGCCAAGCCTTTTGCCGAGGCTGTTAATAAAATTCTTCAATCCAAAGGCCGTGTTATTGTAACGGGCCTCGGAAAAAGTGGGCATATTGGTACAAAAATCGCGGCAACTCTTGCTTCGACCGGAACGCCGGCATTTTTTGTCCACGCAGCGGAAGCAAACCACGGTGATTTGGGAATGATCGAAGTGGGGGATGTTATTCTTGCCATTTCCTGGTCTGGTGAAACGGTCGAGCTTGGTGGAATATTGAACCATGCTGCCCGTTTTCGTATTCCTCTCATTGCTTTGACATCAGGTGCGCAATCGGCTTTGGGGCAAGCCGCCGATATATTGTTGCTTTTGCCGAAAGTTGAAGAAGCCTGCCCGCATGGACTTGCTCCCACAACATCGACCACGATGCAGCTTGCAATGGGGGATGCCTTGGCCGTCGCACTTCTTGAAATGCGCGGATTTACAGCAAGTGACTTCAAGATTTTTCATCCAGGCGGTTCACTCGGAGCAAATCTCAAATTCATTCGTGACATCATGCACCGCGGCGACCGTATCCCGATTGTAAAAAGTGGCACGCCGATGAAAGATGCCATGCAAGTGCTCACCGAAAAACATTTCGGCTGTGTCGCAGTTGTCGATAAGGATGGTTATCTTGAAGGTATCGTCACAGATGGCGACCTCGCCCGCAACATCAATCGTGATCTTTCGAAACTGACGGTCAACGATGTTATGACAAAAGACCCCAAAACTGTCACTCCCGATATGATGGTCGGCGCTGCCACGGCTTTAATTAATGACCATAAAATCGGTGCATTGCTGGTTGTCGAAAATAAAAAACCGGTTGGCCTTGTCCATTTCCATGATCTCTTAAGAATTGGTGCGATTTAAAAAATATTACTGGATTTTTTAACGTTAATTCGTCGGCTAAGTGTTTAGTTATTTTACCATTAAACGAAGTAAAACATTTATTTTTATTTGTAAATTTATTTGAATAAAAATGGTTTTTGTTGATGCATTATTTTGAATTATCCTAATTGAAAACATTTATTTTGGAAAATTGCATAATTTGCAGTTTGAGATTATCCTTCATTATCCATGTTATTGCATAATATGGATATAGACGTCTGAAATACGTGGAGGATTTTTATGACACCAGAACTTAATTTTATTGACGGGAAACTCGTTGATTGCAAAGGCTGCAAGACAATTCCTGTTACCAATCCTTCTACCGATGAAGTCATTGGTGAAATCTATGATACACCGAAGGGGGAAGTTGACAGGGCGGTTGCAGCGGCCAAAAAAGCACAACCGGCATGGGAGAAATTACCGGCAATAGAACGTGCAAAATTTTTAAAGCAGATTGCCCAGAAAGTGCGCGAGCATGCGGATGAGGTCGCAAATATTCTGGTCAGAGAACAAGGGAAAACCCAGGCACTTGCCAAGGTAGAAGCGAATTTTACCGCCGACTACATGGATTATATGGCCGGTTGGGCTCGTCGCATTGAAGGGGAAATTATCCCTTCCGATCGCCCCGGTGAAACGATTTTGTTGATGCGACAGGCGATCGGTGTTGTTGGCGGTATTTTGCCGTGGAATTTTCCTTTCTTCCTGATTGCCCGGAAAATGGCACCGGCACTTCTTGTCGGCAATACGATTGTCATCAAGCCAAGCGTCGAAACTCCGCTCAATGCTTCAATTTTCGCCAAGATCGTTGCCAATACGGATTTGCCGAAGGGTGTATTCAATATGGTTTTCGGGCGTGGCTCGACCACCGGTCAGAATATTTGCGAAAATCCGGATGTCGGACTGCTAAGCTTTACCGGTTCTGTCGACACTGGCGTTCGTATTATGGCTGCTGCAGCAAAGAACATCACCAAAGTCAATCTGGAACTTGGTGGTAAAGCACCGGCAATTGTTGCCAAAGATGCCGATCTCGATCTTGCAGTGCGGGCAATTCTTGCTTCACGCGTTATCAATACCGGTCAGGTTTGTAATTGTGCAGAGCGGGTTTATGTTGATAAATCCATCGAGGCAGACTTTCTTGAACGAATGAGCAAGGCCATGAAGGCTGTCCGTTATGGCGATCCGGAAAAAATGGCCAATGCCGATATGGGGCCGTTGATTAATAAGTCGGCTTTGTCTTCGGTTTCCGGTTTTGTCGAGCGGGCACTTAAAGAAGGTGCCGAATGTCTTGTTGGCGGTCAGCCCGCCGATATGAAACATGGTAATTTCTATCAGCCGACATTGCTTGCCCATTGCAAACAGAAAATGGAAATTGTCCAGAACGAAGTGTTCGGACCGGTTCTTCCCGTTGTTTCATTTGATACAATGGACGAAGCGATAGAAATGGCAAATGATACGATCTATGGCCTGACATCATCCATTTACACCAGAGATCTTTCGACGGCTATGCGCGCCTCGAACGAATTGCGGTTCGGAGAAACCTACATCAACCGTGAGAATTTCGAGGCTATGCAGGGCTTTCACGCCGGTGTTAAAAAATCGGGTATTGGTGGCGCTGATGGAAAACATGGAATTCTCGAATATACCCATACCCATGTTGTCTATATCCAGAATTGATTTGCAATTTAGAGCATAATAGCATAGTTTTTCAGAGAGCACCCGACCAAGGTGCTTTCTGATTAATTTGAAATAGATAAAATATATTTTGATATATTTTATTGTATTTTTTACGTTTTAAATTTTTATTATATTTTAATAGTATAAATAAATATTACAAAAACACTATTTCACTTTTTATTTGTTTCCAGTATATTAAACTATACTGAAAGGCTCTAGGATAAAAGCTGAAAGGGATGTTTCATGCCAAAAATGAAAGCTGCAGTATTTGTAGAAAAAAACCGGATTGTGCTGGAAGACAAGCCTATCCCGGATATTGGTCCGTTGGATGCGTTGATCCGTATTACAACCACTACAATTTGCGGAACCGATATTCACATTCTTAAAGGCGAATATCCGGTCAAAAAAGGTCTGACAATTGGTCATGAACCAGTCGGAATTATTGAGAAGCTCGGGTCGGAGGTCAAAGGTTTTAAAGAAGGGCAACGTGTGATTGCAGGTGCAATTACGCCAAGCGGCATTTCAAACGCATGTATGTGCGGATGCGGTTCGCAAGATGGTCCGCATACGAAACATGGCTTTGAAGCGTTGGGCGGCTGGAAATTCGGTAACACTATTGACGGTGCGCAAGCGGAATTTTTGCGTGTTAATGACGCCGCGGCAAATCTATGTGTCATTCCTGACAATCTCACCGATGAACAAGTATTGATGTGTCCCGATATTATGTCGACCGGTTTTTCAGGTGCCGAACGCGGCGGAGTAAAAATCGGTGATATTGTTGTTGTCTGGGCATTGGGGCCAATCGGCTTGAGCGCTGTTGCCGGCGCCAAATTGTGCGGCGCAACAACAATCATTGGCGTTGACACGGTGCCAACACGTATGGAGATGGCAAAAAAGCTTGGTGCAACTCATGTGGTCGATTTCAAAGCTTGCAATGCTGTTGACGAAATTATGCGTTTGACGGATAGACGTGGTGTTGACGTTGCTATTGAAGCTTTGGGAACGCAACCGACTTTCGAATCTTGTCTTAATGTTCTTCGCCCCGGTGGCACCTTGTCCAGTTTAGGCGTTTATTCCAACGATCTGAAAATACCGCTAGCGGGTTATCGTTCAGGTCTTGGTGATATTGATATTGTCAGCGGCCTTTGTCCCGGTGGTAAAGAACGTATGCGTCGTTTGATGAATGTTGTAGAAAATGGCAGCGTCGATTTGCGCCCGCTCGTTACACATACTTATAAGCTGGATGACATTGAAAAAGCTTATGATCTGTTTGCCCATCAACGCGACGGGGTTATGAAAATAGCTATCAAAACCGGTGCCTGAACAAGTACGATAACTTATAAAAAAGCGGGCTCAAAAGCCCGCTTTTTCAATGCATAGAAATTATTTGCTTTCTTTTTTACGTTTTATGGCAGCACGTACGCCTGCTGCATAATCCGGATGGACTTTTTCAAAATGTCCAAGTTGACGCTCGATGATGAAATCGGGAACGCCTTCCATTGCATCGGCAATGTTGGAGAACAACCGGTTTTTCTGATCCTGATCGAACAGATTGAAAAGTGCCGTTACCTGACTGTAATCGTCATTACCAGCCCGATGATCGTAACGATAAGCATCACCGGAAAGTGTTAACGGCGGTTCCTGTGCCGATTTATCTTCAACCGGACCATTGAAGGAATTCGGTTCGTAATAAGCGTCGACATTATTGGTTGAATGGCCGCCATAAGTGTTCATTTGGCCGTCACGATGGTAATTATGAACAGGGCAAACGGGCTTGTTTACAGGAATTTGTTCATAATGGGTGCCTAAACGATAACGGTGTGCATCCGCATAAGAGAATATACGAGCCTGCAACATTTTATCAGGCGAATAGCCGATGCCTGGAACGATGTTCGAAGGCGAGAAAGCAGCCTCTTCGATTTCTGCAAAATAATCGTCAGGATTACGGTTCAATTCCATAATACCGATATCCATTGGCGGATAATCTTTATGGGGCCAAACTTTTGTCAGATCGAAGGGGTTATAAGGTGTCTTGTCCGCGTCTGCTTCAGGCATAATCTGGACTTGGACTTTCCAACGCGGGAAGTTCCCGCTTTCAATGGCATTATAGAGTGCTTCCTGAGAGCTTTCACGGGTCTTACCTACGAGTTCTTTGGCTTCGGCATTGGTATAGAACTTATGCCCTTGCATCGTCTTGAAGTGAAATTTAACCCAGAAGCGTTCACCTTTGTCGTTCCACAAGGAATAGGTATGGGAGCCATAACCATTCATATGCATTGTATCGATCGGTAAACCGCGATCCGACATAAGAATCGTTACCTGATGCAGACTTTCAGGCGAAAGTGACCAGAAATCCCATTGAGCAGTGTTCGACCGCAAATTGGTTCGCGGATGGCGTTTTTGCGTATGGATGAAATCTGGAAACTTATAGGCATCACGAACAAAAAATACCGGCGTATTATTGCCAACGAGATCCCAGTTGCCTTCAGACGTGTAGAATTTTAATGCAAAACCGCGAACATCGCGTTCGGCATCAGCAGCTCCTCTTTCACCTGCAACAGTGGAAAAACGACCGAGCATGGGTGTTTCTGTGCCGGGTTTGAATACAGCAGCCTTTGTATAGCGTGTAATGTCGCCGGTGATTTTTAATACACCATGTGCGCCAACACCTTTCGCATGAACTGTGCGTTCCGGTATACGCTCACGGTTTTGATGCGCCAATTTTTCCAATAATTGATAATCTTGCATCAATACAGGACCGCGAGGACCTGCAGTAATGGAGTTCTGATTATCTGGTACGGCAGCGCCGGCCGTTGTTGTCAATGTAATCCGCTCGCTCATTAAAGCCTCCAAGTCTGTTCAATTTCAATTGGTCACTTTAATAAGATAGAGCAAGTTTAAATTAATTCTAATTTTTAATTGTTTAAAATCATATTAGCTTAAATTATAGCTCTGCAACAAAAACCGGAAAACCGCTTCTTTCTTTATCCTCAACAAAACGTTTCGCAGACCAAGATTACGTTTTCACGCACTTTACGGATTTGACACGACGCCTGAGCAATTTGATAAAACGTGGAGTTTTAAAAAATGGATTTCCTCCTTATAGCTCGGGAAAAGCCCGGTTTTTCACCTATATGTTTTTTAATAAAGTAGATTAAAGTTTTACGTTTCGATAAACATCCCGATTTTTTTTAAAAAGAGTTGTGGCGATTGTTACGTTCGCCTTTTCTTTAATTTAAATTATAATTTTATAAAATATAAATGACATGTTGTTTTTGTTGTTTTTATAAAAATACATATAGTTATTTTTAATTAGAATAATTCGTTAATATAATGTAATATAATATAATCGTATTTAATCAATATTTATTATCGGAGTCGGGGTGAAGTGAATGAAAGAACCGATATTAGCTTTGGTCGATTCCTCAATTTATTGGAAATCGGTTTGTGAACTTGCTCTTTGGGCTGCCCAACAATTCGACGCCCCGATCAGATTGCTGAATGTCCTTGAAAACATGGCGGACGACGCAGTTATACCACCGGATATAGCGAAGGATATCGATGACAGGTTCTATACCGATTTCATTGGAAAAATACATGATCATTCAGCTTCCTATGCTCGGTTGATGCAGGAACTCGGGCAAACGTTGTTGGAAGACGCGAAAAGCTATATAGAGGAACGTGGCGGGCGTGATGTTGATACCCGCTTGCGGTTTGATAGCCTTTCTGACGCGATAAGGTTTTATGGAAAAACATCACCATTGATTGTTATCGGCAAGCAAGGGCAAAAAACATTAAATGTAACAGGTGTAGCAAAAGTAGGTGGAAATTTTGAAACAATTATACGTGCTTCGCCAGTGCCGGTATTGGCTGCAACAATTGATGTGAAGCCGATAAAGAAAGCACTATTTCTCTATGATAGCGAATTCAAATGGAAGCTGATAACTGATTATTTCAATCACTTTCATCTTCTTTCCGGTAAAACTATAGTGCTTGCCTGTTCAAAATACGCTTCAAGTTCGGTATCAGAAGATATTGAAAAGCTGGTAAGAGTGCTCGAGAGTGCGAAAACTCAGGTGTCGCCGTTGCTTCTTGATGATGACCGTGATGCCGAAAATATCAATAGAATTGTCGATGAAAACAATATTGATATGATTATTCTGAGTGCCTTTAACAAAGATAAAATAACGAGCCTGATATATGGTTCAATCCCAGGAAGCCTTATACAAAAGCTGAAAGTTCCGACACTTATCGTCGGAAGCGGATTGGAAAAAGATCGTTGGATAGAGCGGAATTAAGCCTTGAAGTGGAACTTTAAGGCAATAGTTCATCTTCACATTTAATTTTTCGAAAATCTTTTGACTGGGATGAGTATCTCAATTTAAATAAGCAAAGAGACCGAAACATAGGGGGAAATGTTTCGGCCTCCAAGTGGTCATCTGAATTAGCATGATGACCGAAGAGAAAAGTAAACTGAAGAAAGCTCCATACAGTTACAGATTGAGCGCTCGCTAAATCTCCTCCCTGAAGCATTTCAGGTTGAAAAATAAACAGCAAGCTCTCAATCTCTGTAATGGGCAGCTAACCCTCCGGCAAGGTGCTGTCCCGTCCTTCTTCAGGACACTTGGTATCGTATTCAATTGATCAAATAAAATCCAATTGCTTTTTGTTTTTTGTTGTATAAGAAAAAGTTATCATGTTTACCGTAAGACAACTTCGTTATTTTCAGATTCTGGCCAGCACGGGCCATTTTGGTGAAGCATCCGAAAAATTGGGCATTTCGCAACCTGCACTCTCCGTACAAATTGCCGAGATGGAAAAAATAGCCGGTTCGCCGCTTTTTGAAAGGACATCGAAACGCATCATATTAACGCCGCTCGGATGTAACTTTCTTCCGATTATCAACGATATTCTGGCGCGGCTTACCGTGCTTGGAGACATTGTAGCAGCGCATGAATCGCCGCTCAGCTATCCTATCAAACTTGGTATCATTCCGACCGTCGCACCTTATATATTGCCGTCTGTATTACCAAAGGTACGCCATTTGTACCCTTCTCTTACGCTGCAAATTCAGGAAGCAAAAACCGATAGACTTGTTGAGCTGCTGCGCAATGGCCATATTGATGCGGTTGTTGCTGCAACACCGCTTGATGAAGATGAATTTGTGTCGGAATTGCTCTTCGACGACGATTTTTATTATGCGCTGCCTCGTGATGACCCGCAATCGGTTTATAAAAACGTTCGTGCAGGCGATGTTGACACCGGCAAGTTGTTGCTTTTGGAAGAAGGTCATTGCCTGAGGGACCAAAGCCTTGAGGCCTGCCAGACAAAAAGATATCGTCACGACATTACGGCATCCTCATTAACAACATTGATGCAACTTGTTGCTAATGGCATCGGCATAACAATCATTCCGCAAATTGCTGTTTCAACGGAAGCCCGTTTGGATAATATCAGCGTTGTTGCTTTTGAAGGTGAAACACCGAAACGGCATATTTGTCTTTTCTGGAGAAGGCGATCACGCCGGAGCAAAGACTTCAAGTTGTTGGCTGATCTTTTAAAATCACTGGCTGTGCCAATTCTTGATCAGGCGCGGAATTTTATAATGTGATTGATTGCAGGAAACCGTTTTGTCATTAAGGATGGTTCTGCTCGCCTTTCGTCAAGCTGGATGGAGGGAGGCGTCACGATACAAAAGGGCTGTGAATTGCAAAACCGGTAACAATTGTCGAAGATAAAGAGCGACCGCACTGGAATTCCATGTGAAATATTGTTGAGCCGCTAATTCAAATCGTGCCCGGTGCTTTGTTGTTCATCAATTGATATGGATTGCTATTTTTACCATGGTTTCAGCAAAAAACGGCATTGCTGAAACTTCAAAGTGTAAAAGCGGAAAACTGTTTTGCAGAGTGATTGCCAGTCGGTAGGTGAACCTCGAGACGCAATCCTCATCCAATTCCCGATCTGGCTTTCAAGGATGGAGAGTGTGTTCACTGATAAAATTAATAATGTTTTGAGGGACGATGCTTGTACGCTTGCCATAACTGGATGATTATCGTGTTCGTGATCAATAATTTGGTGCCATAATACGCATAAAGTTGGCGACCATTTTGTTATCAAACCGGCTATCTCGGCTATCAATGACATAGAAATGCCAACAAGTTTTCCGTGGCAAAACTGTTTATAAAACCCCTTGCCTGCTTTTTGGGCAGGCAAGGGGGTAAATCCGAAAACCGCAATTACAGGATAGCGCTCGGATAATTCGGGCTTTCGCGAGTGATCGACACATTATGGGTGTGGCTTTCACTCAGTCCGGCATTGGTAATGCGTACGAATGTTGCTTTTTTGCGGAATTCTTCAAGGTTCGGTGCACCGAGATAGCCCATTGAAGCGCGCAAACCGCCACCGAGTTGATGCAGAACCGAGGCTGCAGGCCCCTTATAGGCAACTTGCCCTTCGATGCCCTCAGGCACGAGTTTCAATTCGTCATGCACATCTGCCTGAAAATAACGATCGGCCGAACCGCGTGCCATTGCACTTACCGATCCCATCCCGCGATAGGCTTTGAAAGAGCGACCTTTATAGAGATAAACTTCCCCCGGGCTTTCTTCCGTACCTGCAAGCAGCGAACCGATCATGACTGCGCGGGCACCTGCTGCCAAGGCTTTTGCCAGATCACCGGAATATTTGATACCGCCATCGGCAATAATCGGAATACCTGCTTTGTCAGCAACTTCGACAGCACCCATGATAGCCGAAAGTTGCGGAACTCCGACACCAGCCACGATACGTGTTGTACAAATCGAACCTGGTCCAATCCCGACTTTAACGGCGTCGGCTCCGCAATCGATGAGTGCCTGTGTTGCTTCAGGTGTTGCGACATTTCCGGCCATAATAGCGGTTGAACCGGCAATCTTTTTCACTTCCTTGACGGCGTCAAGCACACGCTGGGAATGACCGTGAGCAGTATCGATCACCAGAATATCGACACCGGCATCAATAAGTCGTTCTGCGCGTTCCATGCCGTCACGACCGACAGTGCTTGCCGCACCGACACGTAAACGCCCTTGGGCGTCTTTGGCAGCATTCGGATTGAGGCGTGATTTTTCGATATCTTTTACAGTGATCAATCCGACGCAACGCCCTTCATTATCGACAACCAGAAGTTTTTCTATTCTATTTTGATGAAGAAGCCTTTTAGCCTCGTCATGTTGGACATTTTCACGAACGGTAACGAGGTTTTCCCGTGTCATCAATTCATAAATTTTCTGTTTCGGATCGGAAGCAAAACGAACATCACGGTTTGTCAGGATGCCGACAAGGCGTCCCGGGCCTTTCTCGCCATTTTCAACAACCGGAATGCCGGAAATGCCGTGGGCTGCCATAAGCGCCTTTGCTTCTTCCAACGTGGCTTCCGGCCCGATGGTAACGGGGTTGACAACCATGCCGGATTCAAACTTCTTGACCTGACGGACTTCCTCCGCCTGCTCGGATGGTGTCATGTTACGATGAATAACACCCATTCCGCCTGATTGTGCCATGGCAATTGCCAATCTCGACTCGGTTACTGTATCCATTGCAGCCGACAAGAGCGGCAAGTTTAAAACTATGTCGGTTGCGACAGTCGTTTTAAGATCGACTTGCCCCGGCATAACTTCAGAATGGGCAGGCTGTAAAAGCACATCGTCAAATGTCAGTGCTTCTCTACCTGTAGCTGTTTCAATGATTTTTGCCATGTCCAATATTCCTTTAAAAACGAACAACCGCTGAAACCAAGTACAGCGGTACATTCGTATTGCTTCTTATGGATTGGCGCTGGTTCGTAACACGCGGAAACAGAATTGAAAAGGGGGGTGGCAATCACATTTTGAGTTATCACACTTTAATTTTGATTGTTTTTCTTAAAAATCCACAATTCATCCTATCCGATAACCAAAAAAGTTGAATTCATTTAATCTATTGTCGGATAACGAAAGGAATTTTTATTTGGTATTTGGAAGCATTTATTTTTCGCAAAATCCGGAACAATTATTCTATTCGATATGCTGATGTTCCGTCTTTGAAAAAATTAAACTGCGGGAGCGATTTCCCGCTTATGCCGGTTGTCGTTTGTCAAAGACCAGGGGTTCTTCAACCAAACATGGATGAGAGTAGAAGAAACGTTCCGGGTATTCGATTTCAGCTACATCCAAATTATCTATAACGCTAGCGGCGACGGGTTTCTTGTCCGGTTGTGTGGAGACGGCACGAGTTCAGACTTTCCTGATGTAATTAAGGGACAGGCAGAATATTTTGCCCTCAAATAGTGTGAAGCGCACCTATTCAAAGCGCAAGATTTCCCGAAATCGTTGGAAGATTGCCATCCGTTCGTAATGCTTTTGTTGCATTCCCTGAATAGTCAGATTTCAAGCAAGACGAACGTGTCGGTTTTGCGCAAAATTTGATAAATCAAAGACTTTGCGCGCAGATTATTTTTTTACAATTGTGATTGGATAGGCAACCAGCTAATCAGCTTGGCAAAAGCCCTTCGCCATATGCGACTTTCCGGTTCACGTTTTGTGAGGCATGGTTTTGCGCCTTCAACAAAATCCCAGTAAATCCGGTTTCTGCTATCAAGATGAAGATGATAGCTCATTTCCTTTGTTGTTTCTGCAGCAAAAAGCTTGTTCAATCTGTCGGATATGGGGGGACATTCAAACAGAATTCCCATTTCAGTGTTAAGTGAAGCTGAACGGGGGTCAAAATTGAAAGAACCGATAAATGCTGTTTTACCGTCGATCAGGAACGCCTTGGTATGAAGACTCGCACGACCGGAACCAAACAGGCGCAAGCGATGAGGCCCACCATCTGGCTTCAGTTCATAAAGTTTTGCTCCACCTTTAAGAAGTGGCTTGCGATAAGGCGCATATCCACCATGGACTGCTGCAACATCGGTTGCTGCCAGAGAATTTGTAAGTATCCGGACATCGGCACCATTTTTTACGAGCTTGCAAAGCCGTTCGGTTCCCGCTTTTCCGGGAACAAAATAGGGAGATGTAATCTGCAGCTCGGTTTTTGCGCTATCGATTAATGGTGAAAACACTGTCATCAACCAGTTTTCAGGCCTATGCCCAAGAGCTTTTTCGGGGGGATCCGATACAACATCAACCGCAACAACCGGAAAAAGCTTATGTTGCGGTTTGATGAAATGTTCGAAATTCATATGAGTGCGGACATAATCAAGATAAGGTTTTGCGTTTTCCGAGTCGTGAAATTGGGTGAGTTTGTTTTTCCAATAATTGATATCACGGGCTTTTTTGGGTACTGCCAAGGCATGGATGGGCAGTGCCACAGCACTGTTCCAGAATGAATCGAAAATCGTTTCCACTTTTTTGACAGAAGGTCCGACAAGCATCAAATCAAGATCGCGAAAATTGGAGGCCTTGCCCGCTCCGAAATAGGCGTCGGCAATATTACGCCCGCCTACAAAAGCAATGCGCCCGTCAATGATAAAAGCTTTGTTGTGCATTCTGCGGGTGACTGTTAATGCACGTAACACCATTTCAAGACCGCGTCTTAAACCACCGTTTCGCGCCCGTCCGGGATTGAACATCCGTATTTCTATATTCGGATGTTTATCAAGCGCAACATAGGCCGGATCACGCCCCTGTGCATTAATATCGTCAAGCAACATACGGACGCGAACGCCTCTATCGGCAGCGTCCATCACCTCTTTCAAAAGAAGGCGACCCGTGAGGTCATCATCCCAGATATAATACATAAGATCAAGACTGCGTCCGGCAAGTCCGGTTCCGACAGCGCGTCCGGCAAAAGCATCAAGATTACTGATGAAAAGTGACAGCCCGTCTTTTTCAACACCCAACCCGTTTTCACGTTTTGCCAAATCTTCGATTTTCTGGTCTATTTTTGTGCTTTTTCCACCTATTCTCAGCGCAAAAGAACGTTCGCCGCGCGCACTTTTTGCAAAGCGTCCGTAAGCATAGACAGCCAGCATAGAGGCTAACGCAAACACGATAACAATTGCGATGACTAAATGTAGAATATTCAAAGAAAGGGCTCTCTTGTTCCAGAAAACGATGTAATCTAATATAATCGGCTAATGTCGTCTATTCATTTCCTGAATTCGCTATTTTAAAAAATAATTGATAGTGTCTCGATTCATTATAGGCGACAAACAGTAACAGGTAACAATAACGCTATCCTTTTTTGGGAAAACAGTTTTTTCGGCTTTCCGGTTTTATGGTTGATGACTTTCCCGGAGGTTTTGCCAATTTTGAAAACCCTTTTTATCAACAAGGGAAAAAATCGCAATGGCCTGTTCCTTTTCGGGGCCAGCCATGAAGACTTGTTGTCCGATGTAAAAAGGCAAACCTCTATTGATCTCAAAAAATAATTTGATTTTGCTGCCTTTGATAAAATAATGGATAAAATAAAGGATCCGGTGAACGGAAGATGAACGATAGAAATAAATGGCGAAGCGGATTTCACCCTATGATGTCTAATGTTTCTGTCTTTTAAACGTTGCAATAGAAGTATCGTCACAACAAAATTGAATGGGCGTTCAAATGGTTGAACAAACTGAAGAATTGTCGCCTCATTGGCGGCGAAATCTCATCATATCGGCTTTCGGTGCCTTTACGACGATTGTCGGAATGACTGTTCTTTTGCCTTTTTTGCCACTTTTTGTTGAAGAAATCGGAGTGAGTGATCCGAAAGCCATTTCGGAATGGTCAGGAATTGCATATGCAGCGACGTTTTTTTCTGCAGCTCTTGTCGCGCCTTTGTGGGGCCGTTTGGGCGACCGTTACGGACGTAAGCTTATGTTGGTTCGTGCAAGTTTCGGCATGGCAATTTCGATCGGATTGATGGGCTTTGTTACCAGCGTTTCACAATTGGTTTTATTGCGTTTATTGACAGGACTCGCCGGAGGTTATGCCTCGGGAGCGGCTATTCTAGCGGCCACGCAAACGCCGAAAGATAAAACCGGATGGGCACTGGGCGTTATTTCGTCCGGTGTTATGGCTGGCAATTTTATTGGTCCTTTGATTGGCGGTATTTTACCGGATTATATCGGCATAAGAACGTGTTTTGTCGCCATCGGTATTTTGATTTTTATAACTTTTATCGTTACGACATTTGCGATCAGTGAAAATCATAAGGTATTTGTTGACCGGCGTCGCAAAAAAAACAAGGGCATGCTCACGCTAAGTCTCTTTAACCGCAATGTTAGCGCAATGTTGCTAACCGGAGCGCTTCTAACATTTGCCAATCTGTCAATCGAGCCGATTATAACAATTTTTGTAAATACTCTGTCCAAAGGGGGAGCGAGTGTAACTTTCTGGGCAGGTCTTGTTATGTCAATGACAGCATTAGGAAGTGCGTTATCGGCGACCCAACTCGGCCGGCTCGCTGATCGCGTCGGGCATTGGAAAGTGTTAGTCTGTGCAATGATTGCAGCTATTATTCTCGTCGTGCCGCAAGCATTTGTGACATCCGCATGGATGTTGGTTGTACTGCGCTTTCTGCTCGGTCTGGCACTTGGTGGACTGATTCCTTGTGTAACTGCTATTTTGCGTCATATCGTACCGGATGATGCTGTGGGAACTGTCTTGGGGCTTTCTGTTTCGTCCCAATATGTTGGGCAGGTTCTGGGGCCTGTTTGCGGTGGTTTTATTGGCGGGTGGTTCGGCGTTCGTCCAGTCTTTTTTGTAACCGCCTTGGTTATTTTCGTCGCCGTTGTCATAAACCTGAAACTTTATCGACATCACGAAAAGGCGTGAGGCCACACAAATATCGACAATATATTTATTGTCACAGCTTGAAACGTGCCAAGAAAACCGGAGGCGGTGAATTCAAATACCAATATTGATAGAAAAAGGCGGTCAGAGACCGCCTTTTTTACAAAGCATTATATGCCTTTTCAAATAGTGAACTTTTAATAAAAGCCAGTTGAATCTGAACCATTTTAATGGTCAGAAGCAACTGACGCACCGATGCCGGTTTCAGAACGGATCTGTTGGGCAGGAAAGCCGGAGCGGTCTTCCTGTGCACGGTTGCTGTTGTCGGTAATTGAAAACAACCATACACCGCCAAAGCCCAATATCATCGAGAAGAGGGCAGGTGAGGTATAGGGGAAGAGCACCGTATCCGGTGAGAAACCGAATGTCGAAACCCATACGGCCGGCGAGACAATTGTGAGGCCGACAGAAGATATGAGTCCAAGGAAGCCCCCGATCACTGCTCCCCGTGTGGTACATTTTTTCCACAGGATGGAAAGCAGCAGAACAGGAAAGTTTGCAGATGCTGCAATAGCAAAAGCAAGTGCAACCATAAAGGCCACGTTCTGCTGTTCGAAAACAATGCCAAGTAGAATGGCAATGATGCCGATGACGACCGTAGCAATGCGTGATATCCGCAGTTCGACGTCGCTTGCTGCCGTGCCTTTTTTTAAGACCATATTGAAAATATCATGGGATATTGCTGTTGCACCGGAAAGAGTAAGGCCTGCGACAACAGCCAGAATAGTCGCAAAAGCCACAGCAGAAATAAAACCGTAGAACATATTTCCGCCGACCGCCTTTCCGACCATAACCGCGGCCATATTTGCTGCCCCCGCACCACTTGAAAGGGGCGCTGAAAGTACCGGATCGGAGAGAACAAGTGCAATGGCACCAAAACCGATGATAAAGATAACGATATAGAAATATCCGTTCCAGATCGTTGCCCACAAAACAGATTTTCGGGCTTCTTTTGCATTCGGGACAGTGAAAAAACGCATCAGAATATGTGGCAGTCCGGCGGTTCCGAACATCAATGCCATGCCGAAGGAAATAGCCGAAACCGGATCCTTTATAAAACCACCGGGAGACATGATCGATTGTCCGGCAGAAATCGCTTCAGGCGAAGTGACGTCAACAGAGTTTTTTTGAGCAAACAATGTTGCTTTGACGTTTACTGCGGCCTGAAAGAAATTTTCGAAGCTGAAGTTAAATTTCAACAAGATCATGAATGCCATAAAAGTGACGCCGATAAGAAGTAATACGGCTTTGATAATCTGCACCCATGTTGTGGCTGTCATTCCACCAAAGAGCACGTAAATCATCATTAAAACACCGACAAGAATTACCGCATAAAGATAATCCAGTCCAAACAGGAGTTTGATAAGCTGGCCGGCACCGACCATTTGTGCGATCAGATAAAAAGCGACAACGGCAAGTGTCCCGCAGGCAGCGAATATCCGTATCGGGGCGGTTGCAAAACGGAACCCTGCGACATCGGCAAAATTGAAGCGACCGAGGTTGCGTAATCTTTCCGCCACAAGAAACATGACAATAGGCCAACCGACAAGAAAGCCGACGGCATAGATCAATCCGTCATAACCGACGCTCATGACCATAGCCGAAATTCCAAGAAAGGAAGCGGCAGACATAAAGTCACCGGCAATAGCCAAACCGTTCTGAAAACCGGTTATACCGCCGCCAGCGGTATAGAAGTCCGCTCGTGACCGGGTTCTGTTTGCAGCCCATTTGGTAATCCACAAGGTTAGAGCGACAAACACGAAAAACATGATAATTGCTGACCAGTTCGTGGCTTGTTTGGGAAGTTCTCCACCAATGGCATCGGCTTTCGCATTGATGTTGTTCGAGAGAAAGATGAGGAAAGTACCTATCCCGAAGACGTGCTGCCTTTTTAAAAAACAAAAGAGGTTCATTGCTTAACCTCCTTTTTAATCTCATCGATATAATGGTCATAACTGCTATTTGCGATCAGAATATAGATTGCAGTTAAAAGCACCATGACAACAATCACACCTATGCCAATCGGGATGGCTATCGTTGTGACGCCGGTACCGATGCGTAAACTCAGGAACTGTTTGTCAAAGGCAATGAGTGCAATCCAGCCATAATAAACAATAAGGGCAATAACAGTAAGAATGCCGCCCAACCTGTTGCGCTTTTTTCTCAACGTAACATAGGCAGGGCTTGCCTCTATCCGGGCAATAGTTTCTTTATCCATGACGGCTCCTCCTCCGTGACAGGAATGGTTTTCAAATTCAGTCAGATATTGTTACTTGTAATCCGTGTCACTCACCGGAGCAGAAGGCGCGAAACGGTTGCTCTCCTCTGATACCGTTCCAATTTCAGGCCAATAGCTATCCCCGCCGTTCCAGACCTAGTAAAATGATCATATTTCACATGATTTACTTTGAATTAAAGTAACTAATATGACTATCTTAGGTTTAAAAAATGATTTTTATTTGACACCTCCATGAAATAAATTTCATTCGATTTAAAATAATCATGCAAGCGATATGTTATGTCAATATTGTCATGATTTAAATTATGTTTTTTGATGATTTTCGTATTCAATTTTTCGTATATATAAAATAAAAATTTTGCTTTGGATGTTTTGTCGCTTTTATGAAAAGCAGTAAGAGATGTGCCGCTGTGTCTAATGTGAGGGAAAATTGCGCAATTCCAATGGCTCTTGATAAGCCGATTCAACTGTGTTGTCGGTCAAGAAAAATTCTAGTAGAGGAATATCGTTAAGCGTCTTATAATATTTAAAGCTTTTGATCTTTTTGAAGATGCACTATTTTGAATAATGGTATTCAAAACACTACCGGAATAAAACAGAATGACGATAACTATCAAACGGGTTTATGAACCATATTCGGAAAATGATGGTTGGCGGGTTTTGATTGATCGCCTCTGGCCAAGGGGGCTTTCCAAGGAGAAAGCCCATATTGATGATTGGCAAAAGGAATTGGCACCGAGCAATGAGTTGCGTCATTGGTTCAACCATGATGTTGCCAAATGGGAAGAATTCAAAAGCAGATATATTTCCGAACTCGATGGTCAATTGGAAGCGATCGAGCTTTTTCTTTCTTCCCTGAAGAAACATCCGCAAGTGACTTTATTGTATGCGGCGCATGATGAAGAGCACAACAATGCTGTCGTGCTTGTCAATTTTCTGGAAAACCATATTTCCCGGGATTGAGAATATTGTCAGGATCGAGAGCCTGTTTAATTGTCCACATGAAGTCGACAGCATCTCCAAGTTCCATACGCAAATATTTTATCTTGCGTTGTCCTATGCCATGTTCACCTGTGCAAGTGCCTCCCATTGATATGGCCCGTTCCGATAGCCTTTCGGTAAATTCATAGATGCGTTTTTCTTCCCTCTCGTTATCTTTCGGGTACCCCACAAACACATGAAAATTACCGTCACCGACGTGACCGATGATGGGGCCGATCAGATTATGTTCTTTCAGGTCTTTTTGCGTTTCGGTGACACAATCGGCAAGGCGCGAAATAGGCACACAGGCATCTGTAGAAAATACATCGCATTCGGGCAAGCTTGCCTCGGCAGCCCATAACGCACTATGGCGGGCTTTCCAAAGTTGGGCCCGTTTTTCCGGGTCGGTCGATTGCTGAAAATTGCTCGAACCATGGGCCGAGGCAATTTCGCTAAACGTGGCAGCCTGGCTTGCAACACTTGCCTCGTCGCCATGGAACTCGACGCAAAGCGTCGGGCGTGGCTCCAAAGTTAAACCGGAATAGGCGTTGCACGCCTTGACCATGAACTCGTCCATCAATTCGACACGTGCAAAGGGTATAGCGCACTGGATGGATTCGATGACGGTATTACATGCGTCTCCAATTGTTGCAAAGGTGCAAATGCCACTTGAGACAACTTCAGGTATCGGATGCAACCTTATTGTGAGTTCGGTAAAAAGCCCGAGTGTGCCTTCCGAGCCAACGAGAAGCCGTGTCAGATCATAACCGGCGGCAGATTTTTTTGCGCGACTTGCTGTGCGGATGAGGCGACCATCAGCCATAACTGCTTCAGCACATAAAACAGCCTCTCTCATTGTTCCATAGCGAACAGCGCTGGTACCCGATGCGCGGGTTGATGCCATACCACCGATTGATGCATTCGCGCCGGGATCAATTGGAAAAAACAAACCGCTATCACGCAACCAGCTGTTCAGTGTTTCTCGTGTAATACCCGGTTGTATTGTGACGGTCATATCTTCAGGCGAAAAAGATACAACCTGATCCATTTTTGAAAAATCGATACTGATACCACCTACAGGAGCATTCAATTGTCCTTCAAGAGAACTGCCAACGCCAAAACCGATAATCGGCATTTTATAACGGGCGCAAATTTTGACCGTCTTGACCACATCATCTTTTGACAATGCATAAACAACGCCATCAGGCACTTCGTGCCGCAATTTTGTTTCATTGTGCGAGTGGGTATCGCGAACTGAAAGATTGTTGCTGAAACGATTGCCAAAGGCCGTTTCTAATTCTTTACACACTTGATCTACGGTCTTCTGATCTAGTCTAGCCATTCTCTACACTCCTCTCCCTGTATTGGATAGCTAATGTGATAAGTTCGCACGTTTTAATATCATTTTTCAATAAAAATATTCTTTTACATGATTTAATATTCAAATTTATCATAATATATTTTTATTGTATTTTTTCTTTACATTAAAATACATTATAAAATTTTATAAAATCGTTTAATATCATATATTTAAGTGAAAAATATTTTTGTTCCGAAAATTCGATCAAGTGCCGCTATCGTCATATTTTGCACGACGCTGGAGTAATGAGATGGTGCGCTTATCGAAACATCGCTTTGTTACTATTCATGAAGAATGAAAAACAGAAACATTTGAGGTAGCTTAAGATGATAACGAGTTTTAATAGCCGGTATTAGATTGCGTTATATAGATTTTGAAATTTCAAAGATCACCAAACCAGAATAAAATTCCGAAAAAATAACCTTATAAAATAGAGGAAAGCTGCCCATTTAATTAAAAATAGGCAGCCGACATGAAAGGATTTGTTCCCTAATATACCGGAATGAAGTGACGCTTATGACTGCCGTTTTGAAGTCTTCGTAAAAGTTGCCACTTCACCGTTTAATATCAATAGTCTTCAAATCCATATTTTCCGGGGTTGAAAATATTATCGGGGTCGAGAGCTTTTTTGATAGCTCGCATGTAATCGACAGCATCTCCCAGTTCCAGCCTCAAATATTTTGCTTTTCTCTGCCCGATGCCGTGTTCACCTGTACAAGTTCCGTCCATCGAAATTGCCCGTTCGGACAATCTTTCGGAAAATTCGTAGACCTTCTTTTCTTCTTCTTTGTTTCCCTTGTGATAGGCAAGAAGAACATGGAAGTTTCCATCCCCCACATGACCGACCATTGGCCCGATAAGGTGATGCTCCTGAAGATCTTTTTGTGTTTCGCCCACACAATCTGCGAGCCTAGAAATAGGCACACAGGCATCTGTTGAAAAAACATCGCAATCTGGCAAGCTTGCCTGCGCTGCCCAGAAGGCTTCGTGGCGCGCTTTCCAGAGTTCGGCGCGTTTGTCAGGATCGGTCGAATGTTTGAAATCTTTTGATCCATGACTTGCTGCTATCTCACCGAAGAGTGAAACTTGTGCTGCAACGCTGGTTTTATCTCCATGAAATTCGACACAAAGTGTGGGAAGAGGATCAAGAGTTAATCCAGAATAGGCATTGCAGGCTTTTGTCATAAATTCATCGAGAAGTTCAACACGGGCTAAAGGAATGGCGCATTGAATTGCCTCAATAACCGCATTGCAGGCATCGGTTACAGTCGGGAAAGTGCAAGCACCGCACGAAACGACTTCCGGAACCGGATGCAGACGCAATGTAATTTCAGTGAAAATGCCGAGTGTCCCTTCAGAGCCGACGAGAAGCCGCGTCAAGTCATAGCCTGCAGCCGATTTTTTTGAGCGGCTTGCTGTGCGGATAATCCTTCCATCTGCCATAACCGCTTCAGCACTTAAAACAGCTTCTCTCATCGTGCCGTAGCGTACGGCATTGGTTCCGGATGCACGTGTCGAAGCCATCCCACCGATAGATGCATCGGCACCGGGATCAATCGGGAAGAACAGACCGCTGTCGCGCAACCAGCTGTTTAATGTTTCACGGGTAATGCCGGGTTGGACAGTAATGGTCATATCTTCAGGTGAAAACGATACAACTTGATCCATTTTTGAAAAATCGATGCTGATGCCACCCTTGGGCGCATTGAGTTGCCCTTCAATGGAACTGCCGGCTCCGAAGGCAATAATGGGCATTTTGTGTTTTGCGCAAATTTTTACGATTTTTACAACATCGTCTTTGTTGGTCGCGTAAACAACGCCATCAGGGGCTTGTTGATAAAGTGCGGTCACATTATGGGAATGAGCCTGACGGACAGAAAGATTGCGGCTGAACCTATCTCTGAAAGCCGCTTTCAATTCTTCACAAACACGATCTATTGTTGCTTCATCGCAGTGTTTTGCCATTCTTTTTACTCTCTCTATGGGTGGGCAATTTTTTTTGCCACTTTCGCGCCAAGCAATAGAAATTGCAACGATATTTCAAAATATTATCATTGATAATGAGTTTTTGCGATAATTTTTTTAAAGGATTGAAAATTTATTCCAAAGAAATAAGCGCAATTGTTTGTCTGTTGTGAAACCGATTCTGTTAATTCACCTCGGTTCGAGGACAAAATTTTCTAGTGAATGATAACTTCACCCGTCATTCCGGCATGATTATTTTGGCTGTACGAACAGAATGCGAGTGACAGACTTAATTCGCATCTATCCCAGTGCTTCTTGTCAATGCTCTCGTCATCATCTAATTCGCTTGAAAACTTTTCATCCGATATGATGAACGGTCAAGAGCGACCGGATTTTGCAAGAAGATTGGCGAAAACACCGTTAAGCCTACAAACGGGGTTTGAAACGTTTCAAACGCAATGCATTGGAAAGCACAAACACACTTGAAATTGCCATAGCCGCTGCTGACAACATTGGCGATAATTGTACGCCCCAGACGGGATAGAAAATTCCGGCAGCAACAGGAATGAGCAAAACGTTATAACCGAATGCCCAGAACAAATTCTGCTTGATGTTGCGAATTGTTGCTTTTGAAATGGCAATTGCATTGACAACGCCTGTCGGATCGCCCGACATCAATACAACATCCGCACTTTCAATAGCAACATCGGCACCGGTGCCAATGGCAATACCGGTATCGGCAGCGGCAAGTGCCGGTGCATCATTGATGCCATCACCAACAAAGGCGACCCGCCGTTCAGACCCACGTATTTTTTTCACAGCATCCACTTTCCCTGCCGGAAGCACTTCAGCGACGATTTCTGAAATACCGAGTTTTGAGCCGATTGTCTTTGCTGTGTTACGGTTATCGCCTGTGACAAGCGCTGTTGCGACGCCCATGTTTTGAAGTTCGGCAATCGTTTTTCCCGAATTCTGTTTGACAGGATCTTCAACGGCAAAAATTGCTGCGGCTTTATTGTCTATCGCAGCGTAAAAGGGCGTCATACCTTCATTGCCGAAAATCTCGGCATCTTTGGCAAAGCCCGAAATATCAACATTTATCTCGTTCATATAACGGTCGGCGCCGATAATGACTTCCCGTTCATCAACTTTGCCGGAAATACCATATCCGGGTTTGGAATTGAAATCTTCAACAGTCGAGAGGGTTATTCCGGCCTTTTTTGCAGCTTCATTCAAAGCCTCGCCAATCGGGTGTTCGGAGCGTAGTTCCACCGCTGCAACATCTGCCAATGTTTGTCTTTCATCAAATCCCTTGGCTGTGATTATTTTATGCAAAACCGGTTTGCCCACCGTCAGTGTGCCCGTTTTGTCAAAGGCAACAACATTAGTATCACGCAAGGTTTGTAACGCATCGCCGCGACGGAACAAAATACCGAGAGTGGCTGCCCGACCTGTCCCCACCATAATGGATGTCGGGGTTGCAAGACCCATTGCACAAGGGCAAGCGATGATGAGGACCGATACACCGGCAATAAGAGCATGCGGAAATTGCGGGGCAGGGCCGACAAAAAACCAGATAAAAAACGTAACAATTGCGGCTGCAAAAACAGCGGGGACAAACCAGCCGGTTACCTTATCGACCAGAGCCTGAATGGGTAGTTTTGCACTTTGTGCGTCTTCGACCATTTTCTGGATTTGTGCAATAAGTGTATCGCCACCGATCTTTTCGGCACGAAACGTCAAGGAGCCATTGCCATTGACAGTTCCGCCATAAACCTTGTCGCCTTCTTTTTTGGCAACGGGCAAAGGTTCGCCCGTCATCATGGATTCATCAACATTCGAGTTACCGCTTGTGACCGCGCCGTCAACAGGGAATTTTTCTCCCGGCCGCATTACAATAATGTCGCCGACAGCAACATCATCAAGCGCAACATCTTTTTCTTCGTTATCTCTTAAAACGCGTGCTGTTTTCGGTTTCAAACCGGCAAGCATACGGATAGCTTCACTGGTGCGTCCACGTGCGCCCGCTTCAAGATAACGGCCAAGCAGGATCAAGGTAACGATAACGGCCGCTGCCTCAAAATAAACATTGTTAGTGCCTTCCGGCATATAAGCACCTGCAAAGGTTGCAACGGTAGAATAGGACCATGCAGCAAAGGAGCCGACAGCAACAAGCGAGTTCATATCCGGAGTCGCACGAAAGAGATTGGGAATGCCGGATTTGAAAAACCGCCAACCGGGGCCGAACAGAACCAGCGTTGTCAAAATGAATTCGACGAGGCGGGAAGGGAACATGCCGATGGTGGTCATAACAAAATGATGGAAGGGCGGTATGATATGGCCGCCCATTTCAAGAACAAAAACCGGAACGGTCAGAATAAGAGCAATAACCAGAGAGCGGCCAAGTTTATGCGCCTCGACAGCTTGTCTGTCGACTTCTTCATGATTATTAACCGGCTTTGCACCATAACCGGCTTTGGCTACCGCTTTTTCCAGCGCATCAATTGTCGTCACATTTTTGAGCATCTCGACGTGGGCGCGGTTTGTTGCGAGATTAACAACAGCAGTCTTCACCCCGTCTACAGAGAGAAGTGCCTTTTCAACGCGCCGCACACAAGAAGCGCAACTCATCCCATCAATATCAAGATCAACCGGTTGGTAACCCACTTCATAGCCGGCTTTTTCGACAGCATGCACAAGCTCGTCAATGCCAAGTTTATTCCGGCTCGTAACGTCAGCCTTTTCTGTTGCCAGATTGACGACAGCATTGTCTACGCCTTCAACTTTTTTGAGCGCTTTTTCGACGTGGCGAACACAAGATGCACACGTCATCCCTTCAATATCAAGCTCTATATGAAATTTGTCTTTTGCCGGAGATTGACTGTTTTCTTCCGTTTGTGAAGTTGTTGTCATGAAACGCACCTTTCACATCAAGAGATAATGGTTACCCTCATGGGAAGGTCAAGAGAAAAAGATGAAAAAGAAAAAGCCTTATCCGGAATAAAACGGATAAGGCTCATATTGATCAAGTGTGAAATGCCGAAGAGGAAAAATTAATATGTGTCGTTGATACGTGCAACAGCATGGAAGTCGATTGCACGACCGCTGAGTTCTGCAACCCGGGAGACTTCCTGCTTTTTCTCAAGACCAGAAACAAAGACCACATTCGGCACTTTACGCAATTCCTCGTCAGGAGCAATAGAACTGGCATCCTTCACAGTAATCGGTGCTTTGTTTTCAGCAATAATATTTTTGAGGTCATCTGTCGCCGGACGATCGACCTTCGGGGCAGTTTTAGGTGTTTCGGCAGCTTTTTCCGTCTCTACTGCCGCAACCGTGGATTTATCGGGTGATTGTGCTTCATCGGCATCGGCATAATCATCATCTTCCTCATAATCATCATCCGGTACAGCTATGATCTCGTTGGCTTCAATGAGCGCTGTCAGATCATCACCGGGGACGTTATCGGTTGGTTTACCCGATCCTGCACCATTATTGGCAATAGCAAGAGCAACCTTGTCGGCTTCATCCTGACGCAAAGGTCTTGCTTCGGGTAAAGGAATATTTGCAACCTTGACAGCGCCTTCTTCTTCCTCACCTTCATCAGGCTTGAACGTCGGTACAGGCACATTGGCATAGGCCATAACCGGTGCTTCGTTTGTCTTTTCTTCCTCGGGTGCCGGTTTCAAACCATTGGCACGCAATGGTGAAGATTCAGGAAGCGGAGCATCTTTTTTAGGTAACGAAACGACTGTTGTTTGTGGTTCCTCTGCTACAGCCGGAGCCTTAGGTTGTACTCTTGACGGTTGAGAAGGAACTTGTTCGTCGGAGTTTTTACGTCCGAACAGAGAACTGAAAAACCCATGTTTTTGTGTTGAGGTTGTTGCACTGGCATAGACAACCGGTGCACCGCGACGGGCGAGCCATTCGGCCTTTGCCTGGTCGTAGCCGGCAAGCGGTTTGCCATCGCTCGGGATATACATGGTTTTTCCATCGGGGAACAAAGCCATCAATTCGCTGCGGCTCATACGTGGCCAATGGCGAACATTGCCCACATCCATATGGACAAAAGGCGAGCCTGAACGAGGATAATAGCCGACGCCGCCAACTTGCTGTTTTAAACCGATAGCACGCAATTTGGCAAGATTGACATCAGGTAGATAGAAATCCATTGCATGGCCAAGTGTATGCTGGCTGTTTTTGGCAACGCCACTATCGGGCGAGCGAGAACGCAACATATTGTTGGTAGCCGGTGAACGGTATGCCGATACGACATTGATGTATTCGCGCGATCCGCTGGTGCGGTAGACAGACCAGATAAGGTCGAACAGACGTGGATCCATATTTGTCGGCTCGTTACGACGCCAATCGCGCAAGAAAACGTTCAGCCGCTTCAAACCGGCCGGATCATATTTGCCATCACGTTTGAAAACGATTTCGGCTTTTTCACCTGTATGGACGTAATAGAGTTTCAAAGACCTTGTTTCAGCCTTTGCTGCTACCGGTGCCAACATAAAGGACAAAGCTGTACCCATTGCCATAAAGGCCAATGACAAACGACGAAATGTCCAAAATGATTTTTTCAAACCGTCAACCACCATTCGTAAAACCTGCCCTGTTACCCGCGGATGAGACGCGTTAATCAAAAACGTAGTGTTCAATTAACTCGCTCCCCGACCATCTGAAATCGGCTTTATAGTTAGCAAAGCCTAACCCAGAATGGTTAACAGCAGCTTTATATGTGATCCAGCAAACAATGATGCTGATCAAATACGACTATACCATGGCAAAAATGCCACAGAAGAGAACAAATATCAAAAATTCAGTAACATTTTGTTACGATGGTTAATTTTTTCTTTTTATTGACATATTCCTGCGCAGCATCTTGCCGCTTCAAGTTGAATATTGGGATTGAATAGGCTGAAAACAAGTCTTGCACACGTTGACAGACTTGTTTTTGACAGGGCGAAGAATTTTCAACAGAATTCGGATAAAGCTTCATTGTCTTTTATCCGGTTAGCTAATAGCAGGAGAATTTCGTGGTCAAAACGAATTTTTCTTAAAAAAAAGGCCAAACACTACGCGCCGTGAGTAAAAAGGGGTTTGGAATTTTGCAGATGATAAAAATAGATGAATAAGAAATTTCAGACCATCCGATTTTATATTTTCCGAATTTCGACTTTTTAAATTCTTCAGGATTTCTTCATTGTTAAAAAATGATCCGATCAGCTGGATTACCTATGTTTTTTTATATTCGCGATAAAAATCGGCACTTCGCAATAAAATGAGAAATTGAGGCCGACTATCAATTAAAAGGCCGTGTAGACTTTCTTCAAAATTTATTTTGTTTGTCGAATGCAGGATGCAATTCGTTTTTTTCAGTCAATGAAAGAACTATGGAACTGGCGAACTGCTTCGTTTGTCAGAGAAACAGTTTTTTCTCATGTGTGGGCACTAAAAGCCTGCAACTTGCTCTACTTAATACTTAGTTTGAACCGGATAGAGATATCTATTGGCTTTTCATTAAGATAACTGGACAGAAAAAATATGGCGACAGTCAATCAACTGCCGCCATACAGATAGATTATAAGTGAGGCCGTAGGATCTATCGATCAACACGACTTTCGTGCCCCGTTCAGCTGGCACGACGCAGTGCTTCTGACCCCTTCTGGTTTTCGGCGTGGTATTCGTCGAGTTTCCGATAAAGAGTTGAACGACCAATGCCGAGACGCCGGGCTGCCTCACTCATCCGACCACGATAATGGTGAACTGTGCGTTCTATAATTTCACGTTCGAGTTCGTTATAAGCACGGATTTGCCCGTTATCATCAATAAGCTGGATACTATAACGGCTATTTTTTTCGGCTGTATCAATTGGCACATTACTTCTGAAATCCGTGACCTGATTTCCCGTAAGTTGCGGAAAATCACGGATTGTCAATAATGGCCCCTGACTTAACAGGACTGCGCGAAAGAGCACATTCTCCAATTCACCAACATTTCCTGGCCAATCATGTTGCAGCAAAAGTGACAATGCCGAACCTGCTACGCCATGCACATGCGGTTGACCACTTTCAACAACAATATGTTCGATAGCGCGCTGGGCAATATCGGAAAAATCATCACGCCGCTCACGAAGAGGAGGCACGATAACGTGACACTCTCGCAAGAGATCATAAAACTCCTTCAAAAACAGACCGTCTTCCACCAACCCTTGCAGACGGGACGTCGAAATAACCGTCAGACGGAACTTGGGTTCGCTGTCTTTTTCCACTTCCTTGCGCTGTTTCAGGAAATCGATCCACCGTTTCTGCTGATTGATTTCCAGACGGTCTATTTCGCAAAGACAAATTGTCCCATGATCAATCGAATGGATGTGTGGCAGAATTTTTGTCTCCCACTTTTTACTATCTTGAGCAGGATCGGAAATCGGCACGCATTGGATGCGAACAAATTTGCCCGTTGCATAAGGACTTTCATGGTGAATAACGCGGGCAAGTGTTTCTCTTCCGGTTCCCTTTTCACCTTCGATGAGAAGATTTTTGGTTGACAAAGCAGCTTGCTTTGCCTGCTCGAAAGGCTCTTTCATCGCTTCACTGTTTGCGTAAAGATCCGAAAATCGCAAATGATTTTCCTGCTGGCGACGAATGTAATGCACTTCGCGCTCATAGGTATTATTGATCGACAGATTGCCCAGTGTCACACTCAGTCTGAGCGATGTAATTGGATAAACGAGATAATCGACAGCGCCAGCTTTCAGACTTTTCTGAAGAAGCTCTTCATTCTCGACATCCGACATAACAACGAGTGGTGCGGCAAATCCGGTAACCCGAATTGTAGAAATGAGATCGGTTCCGCCAAGGTCACTCATCATCAAATCGACCAATGCAAATGAAATGTTACGGCGTCTACGCAACAGATCAAGTGTGCGCAGTCCGTTTTCCGCTTCAATTACACGATAACCGAGGGCGCGAAGTATGGAAGAAGTGTTGGCTCGTTTACCATAGTCTTCGGCTGCTACTAGTATAGGACCCATCATTGCTTTCATCATCTCCTTTGTGATGACGAAAACGCATGGATAGGAGTTTGGTTGCAAAACATAGGTATACCTCGTTTGCCCCGCAAGCGGAAAACTACTATCAATCTGGTGATTACATGCAACAGAAAAGAGAATTTTTTTCAAAAAAAATGGTTTTCCGTTGATTTCCATCAAAACCGACATATTGATAGAACCATAACATGTTGTTACAGCTTTTTTCAGTTGTTGTTTTTCCGCTTGGTCGCGGTTTATTGGAGCAAACCAGATGAAACGTATTGCGCCCACTCTTTGTCTCACTGCAATGGCATTTGCCCTTTCAGCTTGTAATCTTTCACAAAATTACGGTCAGCGCCCTTCGGTGCAGAACATTCCTACCGGAATAGATGGCCAATGGGTTGATAAAAACGGTATCGTATCATCGTTCAGAAACGGTATTTTCGAGACTCGTTCTTCCGATACAAAAGAAAAGCTTTCTGAAGGAAATTACCGCTTCCGCAATCCGCAACTTGTAGAAATCGAAATGCGCTCGATTGTCCGCGGCACAGTTTCCCGCGTTAACTGCGCGGTTTCGAACAGCACGATGCAACTCTTGTGTACATCAAGTAACGGTTCGCAATTCTCGCTTAATAGAAAAATTTAGGCTAGTAATACAGAATTTACAGATTGAGATTTAATGGAAAATAAAAAAAGTAAAGTTGGCGTCCTCCTGATTAATCTTGGGACGCCGGAAGGTACCGATTCAACAAATGTACGCAAATATTTGCGTGAATTTTTGTCTGATCGACGGGTAATAGAATGGCCACGCATTTTATGGTACCCGATTCTTTATGGAATAGTTCTCAACGTACGTCCGAAAAAGTCTGGTGCACTTTATAAGCGTATCTGGAATTATGAATTGAATGAGTCGCCTTTGCGCACTTATACGCGTGCTCAGGCTGAAAAGCTCGGTCCACTTCTTAATGAACCGAATGTCGACGTCTATTGGGCTATGCGCTATGGCAAGCCTTCGATTGATGAAGTGCTCGGCACTATGATCGAGAAGGGGTGCGAAAAAGTTCTGTTTTTCCCGCTTTACCCCCAATATTCTGCCACAACAACGGCAACCGTGCTCGACGCGGTTTTTGCAAGCCTTGAGAAACGTCGTTATCAACCGGCTATACGCTCTGTTCCGCCCTATAGCGATGATCCGGTTTATATTGATGCACTTGCCCATTCTGTCGAAACGCACTTGAAGACACTTGAATTTGTTCCGGAAAAGATCATTGCATCCTATCACGGCATCCCGCAATCCTACGCAAAACGCGGCGATCCCTATCCGGAAGAGTGTGTGCGTACAACGGAAGCTTTGCGTAAACGGCTTGGGATGGATGAGAACAAGCTCATTATGTCATTCCAATCACGCTTCGGACCTGAGGAATGGTTGCAGCCTTATACAGCCGCGACCGTTGAAAAACTGGCGAAAGAAGGTGTCAAGTCTATCGCAGTCTTCAATCCGGGATTTGTCGTTGATTGTCTGGAAACCGTTGATGAAATGGGTCACGAAGCGCAAAAGACTTTCAAAGAAAATGGCGGAGTGAATTTTGTCCATATTCCTTGTCTTAACGACAGTGAAGACGGCATGAAAGTCATTGCCCATCTTGTACGAAGAGAACTTCAGGGGTGGATTTGAAGTATTGCTGACATTTTGAAACACTTGCATTGATCATTAAACGGGGGAAAGCTGGCTAGCACTGCTGTTTGCAGCTTTCCTTGATCAGGTAAAACTGCAACGATACCGCCACTATTCTTAAGATTTACCCAAGGAGAGGAATGTGGTCGGTTTTAATATCGCTTTACTGTTGTTGGTCTTGTTGGTTGTTGCAACATTGTTTGCCGGAATTAAACAGGTTCCCCAAGGCTATCAATATACAATCGAACGTTTCGGCCGTTATACAAAAACCTTGATGCCGGGACTTAATCTGATCGTTCCGTTTTTTGACCGCGTTGGTGCACGTATCAATATGAAAGAGCAAGTGCTTGATATTCCCACTCAGGAAGTGATTACGCGCGATAATGCAACTGTTTCGGTTGATGCAGTAGCATTTTTTCAGGTGCTGAATGCTGCCCAATCTGCCTATCAGGTATCGGATTTGAATTATGCGGTGCTAAACCTCAACATGACGAATATTCGTACCGTTGTCGGCTCAATGGATCTTGACGAGCTTTTATCCAACCGCAACACGATCAATGAAAAGCTTTTGCATGTGGTTGATGAAGCTGCCCATCCATGGGGCTTGAAGATGACTCGTATCGAAATAAAAGATATCCAGCCGCCGCGTGATCTGGTTGATGCTATGGGGCGGCAGATGAAAGCCGAACGCGACAAACGCGCACAAGTTCTTGAAGCCGAGGGTGACCGTAACGCCAATATTTTGCGGGCTGAAGGTTTTAAACAGGCACAGATTTTGGAAGCAGAGGGCAAGCGTGAGGCCGCTTATCGGCAGGCGGAAGCGCGTGAGCGTCTGGCAGAAGCCGAGGCAAAAGCAACATTGGTTTTGTCCGAAGCCATTGCCAAGGGAAATGTACAGGCAATCAACTATTTTGTTGCACAGAAATATACCGATGCCCTTGCTTCTATCGGGACAGCAAACAACCAGAAGGTGGTTTTGATGCCAATGGAAGCTTCGTCACTCATCGGCTCTCTTGGTGGTATCGGTGCCATTGCAAAAGAAGTTTTCGGTTCCTCACAACAGAAAAAATAAAGTTGCAAGCAGAACCGGAGACGATGTTTCTGTCGTGGTTGTTATATGCGGATTTGAAAAGCGGTTTTAACCAGTTGGCATATGGTAAAATCCCTAAGAAACTTCGTCGCTTGTAACAGGTTGAATTTTTAAACAAACTGCCAAGCTTCATATGGTGAGTGATACTTCAAAAAGTGAGCGTTAAAAGCTGGTGTTCAGAGGGAACAAGGATGTTTGATTTATTGATGGCCTTGGGAGCATGGAACTGGGTTGTGTTAGGATTTATCCTTCTCCTTCTTGAACTCGTTTTTCCGGGCGTATTTTTCGTCTGGTTCGGTCTGGGTGCTCTTTTAACGGCACTTGTTTCTTTGCTTTTTTATAACTTGCCATGGATCGCTTTCTGGGAAGTTGAAGTCATTTTTTTCCTGATATTTTCCATCATCATGGTGTTGATAGGTCGTAATTTTTTTCGCCGCGACCGTGAAACGGACGAGCCATTATTAAACAGGAGAACCGACCAGATTATCGGAAAAATAGTTGTTCTTGAGGAACCTGTTCATGATGGCAAAGGGCGCATACGCATAGATGACACGATATGGCGTATCAAAGGGCCCGATCTTTCTGAAGGCACTGAAGTCAAAATCGTTGCCTTCGAAAACGGTGTTTTCACTATTGAAAAGGCCTGAATTCAAGGCACCCTATGATCGCGCAATTTTTCAACATATTCCGTTGGAAAAATCCTTATCAATGTTGGACATTTTTTGTGTGCTTAAGTCCGGGCTGGTCAAGCCCTGCTATTTTTCTATTCCACAAAGCTGCCGGATCCCGTTTTTCTAACGTGTGATATAAATAAAGCTATCAACATCATCTTTTTTTTCATGAACGGTTTTCCTTTTTAATAAATTCGTTTATTCCCTGTGCTGGAACATCAAGCAGGAATTGAAAAAACTATGCGACTGGGTGGGCGCCTTCAGGCGGCAATTGAAGTATTGCAGGATATCAAATCGCGTCGGCGTCCGGCTGCGGAAGCACTCAAAGATTGGGGGCTTTCACATAGATTTGCCGGCGCTGGTGATAGGGCTGCAATCGGCAATATTGTTTATGACGCCTTGCGGGGACGTTATTTGCTTGAATGGCGTATGGATAGCGATGATCCTCATGACACGGCATTCGGTGCACTGTTGGAAGATGGCGGACTTTCGCTTGATGAACTTGATCGTGCTCTGGAAGGTGACCGTTTTGCACCGGAACCATTAAGTGAACATAGCCGCAATATGTGGCTCACAAAAAACAGTGACGAAGCGCCCGATTATATTCGGGGAAATTTGCCGCAATGGTGTGTACCTCTATTTCAGGATATTTTCGGCTCTCATTGGCTTGATGAAGCTGTCGCATTGGCAAAACGCCCACCACTTGATTTACGAGTGAACCGCTTGAAGGCAAAACCCGAAAAGATTGTGCGTGAGCTTTCCGGAACAGGTGCCAAACCGGTCTCATGGTTCGACAGTGCTTTACGCATTCCACCGATCGAGAAATTGAAACGGCACCCCAATGTACAGGCAGAGCCGGCCTTCCAAAAAGGCTATTTTGAAGTGCAGGATCTCGGATCGCAAATCGTGGCAAGACTTGCCGGAGCAAAAGCCGGTATGCAAGTGCTTGATTATTGTGCCGGCGCTGGTGGAAAAACATTGGCTATGGCGGCGGATATGGAAAACCGTGGTCAAATTCACTGTTATGACGCGGAAAAAGCCCGTCTTGCTCCAATTTTTGAACGTCTTCGCCGCTCCGGTGTGCGCAATGTTCAACCGCACGTCAATATAAGTGAACTTGACGCATTAAAAGGGCAAATGGATATTGTGCTGCTTGATGCACCTTGCACGGGTACGGGAACATGGCGCCGCCGTCCGGATGCCAAATGGCGCTTGACAGATGGCCAGCTTGAACGCCGTATTGCAGAACAGAAAACCGTTTTGAATGCAACTTTGCCTTATCTTAAAACCGGCGGTCATCTCGTTTATATTACATGCTCGTTGCTTTCTTCCGAAAATGACAAACAGATAGCGGCTTTTCTCAAGGAAAATTCGCAATTCAAAGAAATCGACATGAAAAATTTGTGGCAGCAACATTTCGGGAAAGATGCACCAAGACCGGTATTCCCTGAACACGGACTGGTTTTATCTCCGGCAAGTACAGATACGGACGGCTTTTTTATATCGGTCCTTGAAAAACGTTAAACATAGTTATGAGGTCAAGCATGTGGGGTGAAAAATCGGTTCTTTTTCTGATGGCAACCGAACTGGAATATGGCGAGCACCTCAAAAAGCTCATTAAACCGCACATTATCGGTGTTGGGCCGATTGAGGCCGCAATCAATACAACAAAAATTTTAAGTGCTATGAAAAACGAGAATCGCTTGCCCGACCTTGTTGTCTCGCTCGGTTCGAGTGGCTCACAAAAGCTCAAACAAACAGAAGTTTATCAGGTGTCATCTGTGAGCTGGCGCGATATGGATGCGACGGTACTTGGGGTTGAAAAGGGGGTAACGCCTTTTGTTGATCTGCCCGCGACTGTGGAGATGCCGACATTGATACCCGATTTCCCGTCTGCAAGCCTATCGACCGGCGGCAATGTTGTTTCCGGTGATGGCTATAAAAATATAAAAACCGATATGGTTGATATGGAAACTTATGCAGTGTTGCGAAGCTGCCAGACATTTAATGTTCCTTTGTTCGGACTGCGGGGTATCTCCGATGGTCAAAAGGAGCTGGAACATGCAATGGATTGGCGCCAATATTTGCATATTGTTGATGAAAAACTGGCAAATGCGCTGAAGCTTCTTGATAAGGTGCTGGGACAGCAGAAAAAATGAAATTGACGGGCTATCAAAATAACGAGCCGTTATTTTGCAAGCTTTGCGGTTTAAAAACTGTTTTCTCATGTATCACCCGATTGCATTTCTCCAAAAGACTCTTTAAAGGCTTTCTATGAGCACGATACATCCTGACACAATTCTGATTATAGATTTCGGTTCGCAAGTAACCCAGCTTATCGCACGCCGTGTGCGTGAAGCCGGTGTCTATTCCGAAATCGTACCGTTCCAGTCTGCTGCAGAAGCTTTCAAGCGTATCAAGCCGAAAGCAGTTATTCTCTCCGGTTCTCCTCATTCAACCGTTGATATAGGCTCGCCTAGAGCACCCCAAGAAATATTCGATGCAGGGATTCCTGTTCTTGGTATCTGTTATGGCGAACAGACAATGTGCGCGCAACTTGGCGGCAAAGTCGAAGCAGGGCATGAACGCGAGTTCGGGCGCGCAGATCTCACCGTTGAAGCAGATAGTGCTCTCTTTCAAGGCATATGGAAAAAAGGAACCCATCATCAGGTTTGGATGAGCCATGGTGACAGGGTCACCGCTTTGCCGGAAGGCTTCAAGGTCATCGGTACCTCGAAAGGTGCGCCTTTTGCTGCAATTTCGGATGAAAAACGCCACTTTTATGCCGTGCAATTCCATCCGGAAGTTGTTCATACTTTGGATGGCGCCCGTCTTTTGCAGAATTTCGTCCACAATATCGCCGGTATTAAAGGCGACTGGTCGATGAAGACCTATCGTGAACAGGCAATTTCTGCCATCCGCCGGCAAGTGGGGAAGGGGCGCGTTATCTGCGGCCTTTCAGGCGGGGTTGATTCGTCCGTTGCGGCGGTGCTTATTCATGAAGCCATTGGCAATCAGTTGACATGCATTTTTGTCGATCATGGTTTGATGCGCAAAAATGAAGCTGAAGAGGTCGTCTCGATGTTTCGCGAGACCTATAATATTCCGCTTGTTCATGTTGACGCATCCGATCTTTTTATCAATGCCCTTGAAGGGGTGAGTGACCCCGAAAAGAAACGCAAGATTATCGGCCGCCTGTTTATCGAGGTTTTTGAAAAAGAAGCCAAGAAACTTGGTGGAGCGGAATTTTTAGCACAAGGTACACTTTATCCGGATGTGATTGAGAGTGTGTCATTCTCAGGCGGTCCTTCGGTTACCATCAAAAGCCATCACAATGTTGGCGGTTTGCCGGAACGCATGAATATGAAACTGGTTGAACCGTTACGCGAACTTTTCAAAGATGAAGTTCGCGCGTTAGGACGTGAGCTTGGCTTGCCGGAAAAATTTATCGGACGTCATCCTTTCCCCGGTCCCGGCCTTGCTATTCGTTGCCCCGGTGGAGTGACGAGAGAGAAACTTAATATTTTGCGTGAGGCGGATGCCGTTTATCTTGATGAAATTCGCAAAGCAGGCCTTTATGATGAAATCTGGCAAGCTTTTGCTGTTCTCCTTCCGGTACAAACGGTAGGTGTCATGGGTGACGGGCGAACATATGAATATGTTTGCGCGTTAAGAGCTGTTACCTCGGTCGACGGAATGACAGCCGATTTTTATCATTACGATATGGATTTTCTGGCACAAGCTGCAAACCGCATTATTAACGAGGTGCGCGGTATCAATCGCGTCGTCTATGATATCACGTCAAAACCACCGGGAACAATCGAGTGGGAATAAAATAAAACGCGGGAATACGAGATATTGGACATGGCATTAAGGAATGCATGTGATTTATATTTATTATTAAATAAAAAATGAATATAAAGTAATATAAATGATATAAAAATTACCTATTTATTGTAGGATGGTTATGTAATTTTTTATAATCTTCTATAACTTTTCTGATGCGATCCAATAATCCGTCAAAGCCACTAAAGTCGATGGACCAAGGCTCAGCGCTAACTATTTCTGTCGCGAATTTATCTTTGCTGTATTCTGTATTTGAGTGTCCGTTATTATTTTTAGTAAATTTCTTTCCGTGTAGTGTTTTTTCAAGAGTTTTTTTAAAGAAACAATCTTCAATACAAGATTCAGAATTTTTAATTAAGTTTTTTTTATTTTTAACTTTATTTTTTATATTATCATATTGATGATTTTTATCATCATTTTTTTCATATTCAGTGTTATATTTTTTCTCAACAGTTTTTACTATATACAAATTATCAAATAAATAATAAAAATCGTCTGTAGTTTCAGTAGTTAGTATAATATCGAAATTTTTTTTGACATAACTCGAAGTAGTTTTTATACCGTCATCGTTATCGAAAAGAAGTATAACTGGAAAAGCACACGGTCTACTTTGAATTTGACGTTTTTTGCTAGAGTGAAGGTATTCTTTGTATAGCTTAATGATATCTAATAGATTATTACTTCCACCTTCTTTAAAATTAAATGCTTCCGCGTAAGATCTTTCTCTCGAAAAAAATAAAATCGATTGAGTTATATATCTACCAACTGTCTTTCCATAGGCATTTTTTATCTTGTTACCGTGTTTTATGGCACAGCGAAGATATATCGGATCAGTCTTACCTTCGGTAACAATCATTGGTTTATTTAAACATAGAAACAACCTATAAAATAAGAACTTTTTGTATAAGCCATCAAAACCGGAGAGAGTCAGATTATTTCCGCCCCTTAGACTTGATGAATTTGTTTCGTCAGAATTTTTTTTAATGTCGTGTATAAAATTTAACTTGCCAGCTAGAGGATTCAAATCACAGGTAGGGTTGTCTTTGTCTTCAGGAGATCGATAGTAAGCCCCTTTTTCAAAAACGTGATGACACATTGATCGCACAGTCCGATAATAATTATCAGCGACATTGGGTTTTTTATTAATCACAAGGCCGGTAGCTACTTGGCGCACGCAGTTTTTCTGCATCCGGGTTTTTTCTTCATTTATCTTAAATCCAGATCGCTGAATAATACTTCTTAACGTCTCTGAAACTTGCCATCCATTTTCAGCAGAAGAATCCGGATAGGCCACCTCTCTTGGAAAAACTTTTTGATTAGTCGATAAAGTGATATCATCGGCATAACGCGAATAGGTTAAATGATATTGTTTTGCGAGTTTTAGCAATCTAACATCTAGCGATTGCGTTATAAATTCCGAGATTATAGGAGAACACGGACTTCCCTGAGGAAGCGCTTGTTCGTCGCATGCAATCTGCGCAATAGTAGTTGCAATCTCGTCATTTAACTGAAAAAATTTATTTTTTAAAAAAAATCTGTTAACGCGATTAAAACTAATAGATGAAAAAAAATCAGAAATATCAAGATTTAAAACCCATCTCTTATTGATATGTTTCAAAGCATTATCTTTGATCGATAGTTTTTTTTGAAATGCAAAGGATAAATGGGGAAATTTCTCTTTTTTCTTTATCTCCTCTAAGCATTCGGAAAGATACTTTGCTAGACGCCATTGAATGAATTTTAGGTGTGAATTAGGCGCCTTAATTATACGTAAATCAGAACCGGATTTTTTGGGAATTGAAAAGGTATTATACTTACTGCTCATAGGCTCCATATATAAAGTACAAAACAGTCGACGACGACTAAGGCCTAACAAATCAGCCAGCTCTTCCCTTTTTGTTATACTTTTCAGTTTCTCTAGGTTTTTCGGTTCAGTCATTTAACGTTCAAAAAAATAAACTCACAGGTACTCTTAGACTAAGCTTACCTACTTAGTAACACATGTAGACCAGCTAAGCAAAGCTGTCGATATTAACAAATATATCTCGAAACAAGATAACACTTCTACCTGTGAGTTTATCATCTACGGCTATTATCGAATTTTATGTATGTCAATAAAATTTATCAAATGTTCGCCACATACCGCATCAATAAAGCGTAATTCAATTGCACATCTTCAGGGATGGGAATGTAGACAATATGTCCGTCACCGGGTGCTACAGTAATGTCTTCGTTCTTTTTGTTTTTCAGTGATTTTATTGTAAAATTGATATTGCCATCCGGCGTCATCATTTCCACTTTGTCATTCAATTCAAAGCGGTTTTTGACAGCGACTTCGGCAAGCCCGTTCACGCGTTTTCCGGTAAATTCGCCAACAAATTGCTGGCGGCCGGGAAGCGAGGAGCCGGTTGCATAATTCTGGTATTCTTTATGTTTATGGCGTTGCAAAAAGCCTTCAGTATAACCGCGGTGGGCAAGGGATTCCAGAACCACCATCAAATTGTCGTCAAATGGACGGCCGGCCAGAGCATCATCTATTGCCTTGCGATAAACCTGTGCGGTTCGGGCAACATAATAATGCGATTTCGTGCGCCCTTCGATTTTTAACGAATTGACACCGATATTGATCAGTTTTTCGACATATTGGACAGCGCGAAGGTCTTTCGAATTCATGATATATGTACCATGCTCGTCTTCAAACGCGGTCATTTCGGCTTCCGGCCGATTTGCTTCATGAAGCACAAATACCTCGTCGGTGGTTGGCCCTTCACCAAGATCAGGTTGAATTTCCCCGCTTACCGTCTCTTCAACTTTGACAATTTCGCCAAGTTCATTTTCGACGCCTTCTTCGACACCATATTTCCAGCGGCAGGCATTCGTGCACGTTCCCTGATTGGCGTCGCGGTGGTTGATATAGCCCGAAAGAAGGCAACGCCCTGAATAGGCCATGCATAACGCACCATGAACAAAGACTTCCAGCTCTATGTCGGGAACATTTTCACGGATTTCTTCGATTTCTTTCAGCGACAATTCCCTTGAGAGAATGACGCGTGTTAATCCCATGCTTTTCCAGAACTTGACCGTTGCCCAATTCACCGCATTCGATTGTACCGAAAGGTGAATATCCACATCGGGAAAATTTTCCCGCACCATCATAATCAAGCCCGGATCGGACATGATGAGAGCATCGGGTTTCATGTCGATAACAGGTTTTAATTCGCTCACAAAGCTTTTAAGCTTGCTGTTGTGGGGGGCAATGTTGACGACAACATAGAATTTTTTGCCCTCGGAATGGGCTTCGTCAATGCCTATCTTCAAATTTTCTTCATGATTGAATTCATTATTGCGTACCCGCAAACTGTAGCGGGGCTGGCCTGCATAAACCGCATCCGCACCATAGGCGAAAGCGTAGCGCATAGATTTCAATGTGCCCGCAGGACTTAACAATTCGGTTTTATGAAGTTTTGACATTGATTGAAAGAGCCTTGAAAATTGAGCTGTTGTTTAGCAGAACTGGCCTATCCGTTCAACCTGTCAGGAAATATAATCTCAGAAGATTAATCTTCATTACAACGCTCCATTTTACCGGAATTGGAGGTTGAATCGAGAGTAAACAGCGGGCAGAATTTTAAAAAACATAATTTAAAATAGGCGGGTAAAAATGCTTGAATAAAAATGTGCGGGGCAAAGAAAATATGCGCTATAACGATCAAACTTTTTATTCATGCAGAAATTGTAATTCCATCCCGTAGACGGCCACGGCTTAGGCGGCCGAGTTGGTGGCCATGACTTAGACAACCAATTTGATCGAAGCAGGATTGAAGTAAGCCTTAATCACAAAAATAGGCCCATTGCAGAAGTGCCTGACGCTGGCGCGGACGACAGAAAAAATCGCCGGGCTCACAGTTTTTCCTGAGCTGTGCGACATGGCGGCGCATCTGTTTCCAACGTTTGATCTGCCGCTCGTCTTCGCCTTCGATACGACGACCCGAATAATAACGGCAATACCACTGGAACCAGCCGCGCGGGTCATTGTCATAAATCCAGCCTTTAGCTCTCCAATAGGAAAGTGGCTTACCGGCCAATACACCATAATAATTCATGTCCGCCCGTTTGCCTTCGGGTGATAATTTTGCGTTTTCAAACCAGTTGGAAGGAAATTCATTTCTGCAATCGGTCATATATTTACCGCCGAAAACGCCCATTTCCAAGATTTGCTTAGGGGTTAACTGCGGTTCAAAATCGGCTGAAAAGTTTTTTCCCTCTTCACACACGCGTTCATAGCGATAGCCATGTTGCATTTTGTCGTTAACCTCTACCCATAAAGACATGGAATATTGCCCCATTGTTTGAACGAATAAACGAATAGTTATGTCGGAAGATAAAAAGTCCAGTGTTTGGATAAAAAGAGAATGAACGCGGAATTGCCATTCAGGGTAATTGAGGTTTTCGGTTTTTCAACCGGAATGGGCTTCAAGGATTATTCCCCATCGCATGGATGAAGAACAATCCCTCTTCAAACTCAGAACTTAATTCTCAAACCTACTGTGCCGCCAAAGCTGTAATTATCGCTGATATTTTTGAAAGCACCGCGTATATTTGTTTCGCCATAGAGTGACCAATTATCATTATTCCAATTATAACTGCCACCCAATCCAAGTCCGGCTTGAAAATCTTCATTTTCATTCCGAAACGAAGTGCCGGAAACATCCACTTTCGTTCCATCGAGAAATTCGTAATAAAGATTGCCTATGCCATATAGGAGTGCGCGACGCCGGTCTCCGCTATCGGATATCCACGTTTTATCTCTGCTGAAAGCGAGGCCGGCACGGCCTTCCAGACTGTCACCATCTTTCAGAGACACTTTTGTATTCAAGCCATCACGAAAACTGTCAAAATCTATCGACGAATAAGAAAGTTGGATTTGCGGTGTTATATCCCATGTTTCTGTCAATTTTAACCGATGACCGGCCTCTGCCGAAAGAGCGTAGCCAAAACCGTTTTCGTTTTTAGTATCCGAACGGGTAAAATTCTTGGAATTGAAATCGGTTTCATACCAGGTGGCTTGCGATTGTAAATCGACATAGCTGCCATTGAAGCCATACCATGTCGCTGCAGCCCCTATACCATATCCGTTCGCCTCGACTTTGCCATGCCCGTCATCGGAGCGCACAGATGCTTCCGCACGACCGAAATGACCGCTTAAAGATCCAATCAGGATTCCGTTGGCATTTTCGACGAGTGCACCATCAATCCCGCTTTGCATGCGCCATAGATCAAGACCGTAATTTTCATCGGTCAGCGAGCGTGAGGGGGTTACTTTGCCTGTGCTCCCTTCCATGCGGCCCCAAAAGCCGTTGTGTTCAACAAGCGTCGAGGCTTGATCAGAAAGATGAACTTCATTTACCGTATTATCGGTTCCATCGGCCCAAAAGCGGTTACCAACTCGTTGCTGCAAGGTAGACAAACGATTGAGACTTGTGAGTACTTGAGGATAAGCTTCATAAAGCGGCACTGACGGGCCATAATAAGGTTTCGCTTGTTCCGGTCGGTCTGTACCTGTACCACCTTGATTGCTTCCCCCGCCATGCGAGCCGTTGCTGTTGTTACCGACGTCGCCATTGTTACCACCGGTATTGTTGTTATCGTCGTCGAAATTATTTGAATTATCTTGTCCGCTTCTAAGATACCAATCGTATGCGTATTCGTTGTCGTTATAGGCGTCGTGATCGCGCGCTTTCTTTAGCGGACCACGGGCAAGTGTATAGGCATAGGCAGTATCGGATCCGGCAACAGCCATCACACCGTCGTCGCGCCGGTAGCCACGTCCCCATCCTGAGCCGATGACGAAACTATCGTTGTTTGTAAGAGCGCCATTTCTGGCGTCGACGACTTTTATTCCTTCATATTTTGTAATTGCATTTTTCGTATTATCGGAGAGATTGTCGATGAAAAGGGTCGTCGTACCGGAAACAGTTCCCCCATCAATAACAACCATATCGGAGGGAGCTCCATCGTTTCCAAGACTGCTATTTAGCCGGATAGAGCCATTATCACTATGGTAATTGCCTTTGATGACCAGTTTGTCGGTAATGCCGTCGGGTGTTTTGTTCCCCATATCAATGAGACCGTTATTTGTCAGTGCCAAAGTTCCGGCTTTTCGAGTGATATCTGCCTCGCTATAAAGCGTTTGTGCTTCGTCCGTACCGCGATACTTGGTGTGGTCGACGATCAATGTACTTTGCTTGCCGATTTCAAAATCAAGATCGCCGTTTGTAAAAACATTATCTGTCAAAGTTAAACGGGTGCCGTCGGTAAGAGCAATTTTATTCCAATCCGCGCCAAAATTTACGCCTTTGGTTAAATCATCCTGATTGAATGAACCACCGGTTATGGTTGTGGTTTGAAGTGTCAGTTGCTTGTTATTGCCTTGACCGGCCAGTGCATGGCTGAAGTTGCTTGTGTCGACAGGGCCGGAAATCGTTGCATTGTCATTGTCTCCTTCTCCCATATCGAAACCGCCTTCCCAACGTCCACCCGACCAGGTGAGGCTATCCGATCCTTTGCCAGCTTTAAGAAGTCCACGTATGTTTGACGTGCTGTTTGTAAAAATGAAGGTGTCGCCAAGTTCACTTCCCCGTACTGCAACAGAAGTGGATGATTGGGCAGTTAATTGCCCCGTATTAATGAATGTTGTTCCGGAAGAAGCGTTGGTCGGCCTATTTGCGAGATCGACCAAAAGACCGTTGGCACTCTTCGAGTCAAGGACGCCGTCATTTTGTACTTTGGAAGCTGTACCGGCAAGCCAAGCAGTGCCGCTAGCACCTTCTTTTAACAAAACAGTTGACTGGTTGGTGACTTCGCCGCTGGTATTGGTACGCAAACCAATCGCATGATCGGATGCATTGATTGTATAAGCCGGCCCGATTACGGCATTCGACCGAAGAACCGGATCGGATAGACTTGCATTTCTTAAATCATAACCGACACCGTTGGCGCCAACATTGATTGTGACGTTAGACACTTGCGACACATTATTCTCATCCAGATAATGCGTAAGAAGACCAACGGCAGTACGAATACCGGAACCGCTACCCTCGACATTGATTGTAGCCTGTTTAAAAGCGATTTCGGCAGCGAATTCAGGGTCATTTGAAACGATGTTATTTTCTACACCATTACCATTTCCGCCAGCCGAAACAGTTATTTCATCAACGCCGAGAACTATTCCTTTTGCATCCGAATTCAGCAAAACGCCATGGGCACTTCCCGAAACTTTAATCTTACCCTGACTTCCGGTCGCATTTAAAAAAGCATTCTTTTCCAGATAAATGCCGGCTTTTCCATCATTTACTGTTATAGTGCTGGCATTTGCAACATTCGCGCGCGTGTCGGTGCCCGAAAGGCCCTCTATATGCAGTCCGACACCGTTCGAGACAGTAATATCACCATGATTTTCCAAACGTCCCCCCTCAATGACATGGATGCCGGTGGCATTCTCAGTGTTTGTCATGGTGATAACGCCATAATTGACAAGAAGACCACTATTGCGCGCAATGAATCCTGTTACATTTGGTGAATCGGTGTTGATTTTGGCGTAATTAACCAACTTTGTGTTCAGGTCTACGTCTTCGGTATAGGTCGCATCGATCCGGTGATAACGACCATCAACAATCCCACCGATGGCACCTTCTCCTGAAAGATAAATCTGGCGTTCTGTGTTACCTTTTTCGCTAATTTCTCCATAAGCACCGCCATTGATTAATACAGCCGCCGCACCTTTTCCGGTAACCGTGAGCTTTGCGTCCTTGGTAATTATTTGACTAGCCGTATCGGAAGCTCCTCCTGCCCCTTCCAGAATGACGCTATTTTCACCGGAAGCTGTTAACTCTTCTCCTTGTCCCAAAAAGCTTGCGCCACCGTCAATACGGAAAAGATTTGAAGCAGCTGTCGTTACATTCATTGCTTTTGTGCTGTTTACAATTTTACTTTGCGCACCGTAGACATAAAAACCGATCTGTTGTTTGCCGCTTACAAATTGCGGATTGGCATGTTCCGTGACATCCGCTTGGCCGCCATCCTTGACATAGACACCGACCGCGCCGTCGCCTGCCAGTTCTATCGTTCCATCAATTTTGGCGCGAGCATAATACACGTCGTTGGGGCGGCCTTCCACCCAGACGCCGTAATTTCGTACCAACGGGCCGTTCTGGGTGGGGCTGGAAATTTTTATGACGCTGTTTTTGGTAAGCGTGGCCAAGGCATCATTGGCGTTAATTGAATTACCGGATGTCGCGAGAACATAGACGCCAACACCGTTATATCCATTAAGTTCGATAAGGCCATTATTGGTAACTTCGTTATCCAAGCCGTTATTAATCGTTTTCATACCGAAGTTACGGGCACTATTTAACTGGGAACCGTTGTTGACAGCACCATTGATGATGATGGTTCCGTTATTTATCAGTTTTAAATTAATCGCTTGTTGGCCGGGATCTGTCGGAACATCGGCAGCCATAGCTGAAGCATTTTGCATTTTTGAACCGATGATGATTTTTCCGTTATTTATAGCTTCAGCTTTGTCATATGCCCTGATACCATAAAATTCGGCATTATTACTATTGCTTGTATCAGCCGTTTCTTCTGGCGTTATTGTATCATATTGTGCAGCCCGTCCGATATAAATAACTCCGGTTTCGCTATTCGTAAATTTTGAATAGTTGCTTTCGATGGCGACCCCGACATATCGACCGTTCAGGGGATCATTGTTGACGCCGATGTTTATAATACCATTGTTTGTTCCAGTGCCGACTTTATACAGATAAAAACCGTTACTATAAGCAAAGGGGGTTTCTTCTCCGCGATTGCCTGCTACATTAATGATGCCGTTATTCTCAATAGTTCCACCATAAAACGCTTCGACAGCAGTGCCATAAGAAAATTCCTGACTGTCTTGTGTGGTGTCATGTATACGGGATTCTCTGAAGCCCGAATTGACCACACCGTTATTGGTACCGAAAGTATGAGCTTTGGAAACTTCATTATCCTTACCGAGGATAATTGTGGAATTTCGTCGTGACGAGACAATGGCACCAGACTCGACCTCGACAATGCTCCCGCCTTCTGCGACGAGTGTACCTGCCATTTCCCCTTGGTCAAACTCGGTATCGATCTGGCCACCAGATTTGACAATTATCTTACCGCCATTACTGGCATACATTGCGCGCGTATTACCCGTGGGCTTAAATATTTCATCACTTTTAGGATAATCGCTTCCCGGACCTTGTATGGCTTTTTCTATGGATTTCGGTTTGGCTTTGTTAAAAGCATCATTATAAGCCTGTTGGGTTTTAAAATCGGGATAATCCTTGCTTTGGAGTGCAGCTATAAGTTCTCTGTTGTAAGCTTTCAAATCATCGATAGAATTAATGATCCGCATTTCTCCTTTGTAATCGGTAAAACTGTGCGGAAATTCCGGGACATTAATCCGGTTGATAATGTCATCATCCGGGAGGTAATAAGCTCGTGATTCAAACGAATTCTTCGAATGCCATTCTACGACACTGCCGGAACCGTCTGCCCATGTCAAATTCGAGTCTTTCAAAGCAAGATATACGGTCTTATCGTCACCGTACTTGTTGTTTCCCTTGAAATCATCAAACTTTACATCAATGTGACCGCCGTTTTCAGCTTTTCCAAATCCTGAACTTACATATTGCTGGTCTCCGACCGATTCCGTTACCAGAACTTTTTCGTTACCCCAATCAGAAACAGTAAAAGAACTGTCTTGATACACATTGACCGTATAAGATTGACCGGCGTTATCAGTCACACGAACAGCTTGCGTTCCACCTAAAACGAATTTGGTCTGGCCTTTAGTGGCTGGATCGTAATTTCCCAGATCGTCAAGTTGACTAATACCGGATTTTCCGTTGTTGATATCCGAAAGATTGCCGTTGATTTTCAGTGCTTCACCGGATCCGGAAGCAAGAGCAGCGCCCCAATAATTGTCGCTATCTACCGGATTGAAGTTTTCCTTCGTTACTGTACAGCTATTGTTGGTTGCAATCGTACCGGAAGTCCAGCCGCCTTGCATTTTACAATAATTTTCAGCATAGACATTGCTTATCAAGCTTCCTGCAAAGATGGCAGAAGAGGCAGCAAGTGTGGAAAGTTTGCGTTTAAATCCCGATTTTGTGGCAAGAAAAATTCGATATCCTAGACCCTGATCGCAAAATTTTTTGTATTGTTTTTTTAACTTCGACATTACCGTCGGCCCCTTCGAATTTTGTGATTTTGCGTTCAAAATCATGGAATTACGGGTTGATCTTTGCAGTAAAACGAAAACTTCCTTCCCCCTATTTTACAAGGTAATTAAGGAATAAAGAAGTGTTTCATTATATACATGTAAATTATTATTAAACAACATACGGTTTAATTTCAAACAACATTTAAATACATATAAATCATTTTTCATAGTACTTGATAAATATCTATAGGTATAAGAATTCGGCGCGTGATATCATTTTGATATCCGGCATAACCGGTTTGTCGGGATGGTTTATTATTGCACCTGATCGGAAAATAATGAGCCAAATTGCCTATTTTACATGGTCGGAAATATCACTTGGAAAACGCGCAGCAATTTTGAAATTGAAAGATGAAATTGTCAGGTATTTATGTAAAACTTATTAAATGGATGCTACGTCTGCCGAACTGTTCTTTAAAAAGAAAAAGCAATAATTCCTAAGATTGCAGTTTCAGTTTCCATAATAGCTGTTTGATAAGAATGCTGTTTAACGAGCCGACAGACGGACTCCTTCAAGAATGATCCATTGTAACTTTATTGTTTGAATCATTTTCGGCACACTGCAATTAATAGGTTATTTTCATTGTCACGAGTTTCGTAAACAATGATGTACGCAAAATTTATAAATAATTGTCGAGTTTCCGGCGACTTGACACTAAATATTTTTTGTCAAAGATGAGTATGAACTATCCGCTTTGTGCCGGCGCAATTTAACATTTTTTGCCGTAAATAATCTCTTACTCGTCGGATTTTCATTTTTATCTTCAGAATTATATTCCGGTATAGATATCTTGAAAGGCAACGGAAAATATAGTTATCAGTCATAGCTTGATTGTTACTTCGAAGCCCTGGGAACTTTCTTCGCGTGGAGATGAATATGAGATTTCGATAGGCATCGTCTTAGCTAAAGCCTCGACTATGGATAGTCCCAATCCGGATCCTTCCTTGTGGTTATCTCCGCGATAAAAACGTTGACTTAGCAATTCGATTTTTGATGGGGAAACAACGGGGCAATCATTGGCTATAACGATTTTATCTTTATTGATCGAAATATCGACAATTGAACCTTCAAAACTATAGTTCAATGCATTTTCTAACAGATTGCGTATGATGACGCCGAATGCATCACCATTAAGGTGTTTTTCGAGAACTGTTACATAATAGGTCGTAACAAGCCGGCCTTTCGTAATATTGGCGCGGTTGAAATCCTCTATAACAGCGTCGATAAACGGAATAAGATCAACAGGTTTTTCACTTGTACCAAGTTGGGCGTCCGCGCGGGCAAGTTGCAGAAGCTTTTCGCTTAAACGACGCAAACGCTGCAAAGCATTTTCAACTTCTTTGGCTCGCGGATGATAGAGTGTCGGCGTTTCTTCGATCAAAACTTGCGTATGAGCTAATGCCGCTGCGATAGGCGTTCGTATTTCGTGTGCACTGTTGGAAGTAAACGATCGCTCCGCTTCCAATGCCGCTTTCAGCTTTGCAAGCAGGCTATTGACCGAACCGATAATAGGTTGGAATTCATCCGGCATAGATCGCGATTCAATGGCTTGCATATTGCCGGTGTCTTTTGTTCCTATTGTTTCACTTAATTTTTTGATTGGGCGCAATTGGTTGCGAACAATAAAGCCGATTGCAAGCATGCTCAGCGGAATAATCAGTAAGGCAGGAATAAGCATTGCTGTCATTGCCTCGCGAGCCGCTTCACGCCGCTCTGAAAGCCTGTCGGCAACCTGGATGAGATAATCACCATCCTGACTGACGAGCGAATAAACACGCCATTTTTTTGTTTTGAAAAATCCTGTTGTCAAAGGAACGCCATAAGGATTGGAAGGCGCATCTTCCGAACGCATCACCATTTTTCCGTTGCGGTCAAGTACCTGATAGGTTGTGTATTCTGCCGGTGTGGAGTGATTATCGGTTTTTACCAGAAGGTCGGTATCCTTGTCATTATCGCGAACATCTTGAAGGGCTAATGGAAGAAGCCGTTCTGCGGTCACCTGCAATGTGCCGTCAAAAGATTCGCCATATTCTTCATACATGACAAAAGCGGCCATGAGGCAGGCGATCACCCAAAAAACCAGATTGGCGCATGTGGCTGAAACGATGACACGCCTTGTCAGGCTTTTTTTCTTATGTCTAAAATTCAACATAAGCTATACCCGCGTCCATGATGTGTCTTGATGCGGTCCTTGCCGATTTTTTTGCGTAGACGGCTGATATAAACTTCAACTGTATTGCTTTCGACTTCCGAACCGAACGCGTAGATTGTATCTTCAATTTGAGCTTTGGTGACGAGCATATTGGGATGGGTTGCCATATGTTCTATAATGGCCCATTCGCGTGAACTCAATTCGACTTCCTTGTTGTCGATGAAAAGTCTTTTGTTTTCCATGTCCAAAGTCATCGAACCAATTCTTATCTCGGATTTCGAAAGGCCGTTTGTCCGGCGTGCAACAGCGCCAATTCGGGCGGTTAGCTCATAAAGGTCGAACGGTTTTACAATATAATCGTCCGCACCGCTGTTTAATCCTTCAATCCGCTCGCTAATCTGATCATGTGCAGTGAGAATAACAACCGGTGAGCCAAGGTTTTTTGCACGGATATTTTTGAGAAAGTCCAGTCCACTTCCATCTGGAAGGCGCAAGTCCAACAAGATAAAATCATAATGCGTAGTTGCAACGGCGGAATAGGCGTCTTCGAGGGTCTCAGCCCAATCGACAGCATTATTCTGGTTGATCAAATGGTCGCGCACAGCACGACCAAGTGATTTGTCATCTTCAATCAGCAATACACGCATTGTTTATTTTTCCATTGCTACCTGACTGGCTTGACAAGATTTGAAAATATCAAGTCGATCATCTTTAAGCGTTGTTTTTACATTCATCATAGTCAGGACGGAAGGAAAAAGATTGTCGTGGGACATTTGTCTAATGTCGGCATCTTTCTTCACACAGCCGAGATCAAGTTTCATTGTATTGGCAAAGGCTGGTGATATCCACAAAATAAAAGGGATATGCGTTTGTTCTTTAGGCGCTATGGAATAGGGCATTCCATGAAGATATAGGCCGTTTTCGCCTAACGATTCACCGTGATCCGACATGTAAAACATGGCGGAATCGAATTTTCCTGCTTTCTCGTTAAGTGCGTCGATAATCGCACTTAAGAAATAGTCTGTGTAGAGAATGGTATTGTCATAAGCATTGCGGATTTCTTCGGGCTTGCATTCACTGAAAACAGTGTTCCGGCAATCGGGGCGAAAATGCCTGAACGTTTCCGGATAACGCTCGAAATAGGCAGGCCCATGACTGCCCAGTTGGTGGACGAACAATACACTGTCGTGATCGATGTGATCGAGCCATTCTCCCAATTGCTTGAGCATGATGCCATCCTGACATTCGCCGTCAATGCAGAATGTCGGGTTTTTCGAACCGTAAAAAGAAACAGTTTTTACGCGGTCGGCAACGCCTTTGCTCCCCGTATTGTTTTCCCACCACTCTACATTTACGCCGGCATTTTGCAAAATATCCGGAAGACTATTTGTTGATACCGCGCGCGCGATCGTAAACTCTTTTCTTGGATAGGGAGAAAACATGCAAGGAAGAGATTGGGCTGTGGCCGTGCCACATGATGTCGTATTCGGAAAATAGATGATATCCCTTTTTTTCAGTTCCGGATTGGTTTCTTTGTCATAACCTTGAAGTGAAAAATCTTCCGCTCGTGCTGTTTCACCGGCGACAACAACCATTACACGCGGGCGATGGTTCTGTGGTTCTAAGGGCACGACTTTGGCATCAAGTCCCACTTGTTTGAAAACATGGGTTTTTGCGTGTTCTCTGCGGACGACATATTTGACTGCATTACCGATTGGCAGAATGGGGTTAACAATACGAACAATTTCATTGTGTTCGCGCAAAGTCGAAATCAGTTGGCGGGATGTAATCAGCGTACAGAACACTGCAATCAACAGGCAGGGAACGATGACAGAAAGGTTGAAAAGCACTTTTTTCAGAATTGGGAAATGTTTGACTTTTACCCATAATATCAGCAGGCAAGGAAGAACTCCGGTCAGGAAAAGATGCGAAAAGAACATTGGCGAAAGCAGATTGGAAGCTTCGGCCGGGGTGGTCTCTACAGCATTGGCAATCATATCGCGGTCTATTATTGTTCCGAATTCATCGGTGAACCAGCTTGCGACACTTCCCGCAAGAATAAAAATTATGAATACCGGCTTGATAAGATATTTAACCGAAACTGTGACTGTCAAAGCAATGAAGAGACAGGCGACACCAACAGCAATTGCTGTGATTGGTGCAAAATCATAGTTAAAGGCCTTAAAAACATGTTGCCAGAAGGTCCGGTTGAACACCACAAGCATATAAAGTGCAACGATGATTGACAATGTCACGCTACTGATTGCGGGGCGATATTTCATAATCGGACGAAACATAGTTTACCTCACAACTTCAGCGGAGTAGTGACGGGATAACGACATTCTGATAGAAAATGGTTTGACGTATTCGGCAGGAAATTTTTCGCATTTCGCGTTGACATCAGACCATTTTTCCAATTTTCCCATTTCACTTCTTGCGTTTGACAGATCATCTTGGAAAGCCGGAAGCTTTTTCAAGCGATTGATGAGTTTTTCGGAATAATCTTCATCGACTTCGACAGCACTGACGCTGTGAACGCCGCAAATCACCCGGCTTTCAGCAAAACTGCGTGCATGTGCAAAGATTGACGCGCGACGTTCGGGAAAAAATTCAACAAGCAAACGTGCCAAGGTCCAACCTTCCATGGCGTGACCGGACGGATAATCATATCCCGCCGACGTCTTACAAGAAGCACCACCATAAGCGATATAAGGACGAGGGATTTTGAATTCTTTCTTGGATTTTCGTGTTAATCTCTCTGCGTCATCATTAATTTTTGTAAAGAGCTTAACGAAATTCGGCATATTTTTCGGCTCTAACCGATATCCCGTTGCACACCCGAAACTTTGAATAAGCTCCGTTTGTGTCGCGTTAGCGTCGTTTATAGCCTGTTTCCAACGCGCACTGTCTTTATACGTACGGGTCTTTAAAAAAACTTTTTCGTCACGTTGTTGTTCAGCACTACCCACGGGGGGCGGGGTAATGTTGAGCACCATGCGTTGTTCGCCATAACGGTTAAGGTAACCGCCGCCACCCATATAATAACCGCTACAAAACAATGTTGCACAACCAAGAACAGCAATAGTGAGTTTTTTAGTTTTGCGCATTCGTGGAATCCTCGTTTGATCCCTCATCTAAATGCCAAAACTGACAGTATCCTGAACGGAAGAAATAAACTTTGAATTGATATCTAACGAAATCGGTAGCGGGTTTTTAAAGCAATGCCTTTTGGCTATGCTAAAAATGCCCGCGTTTACGGCGAAAACGGCTTGAAAAGAAGCAATTTCTTTTTTGTGACCTGTTTTTTAAATTTGACAATACAAAGAGAAAGTTGCGTGTAATTTTTCACCAAAATCGCTTGTTCCTAATTCATGAAGCAACCGGTAAGAAGCCTTATTCTTTAGACATGGATTTCATAAATCCCGAAAACTTCATAGAGAACAATTGCCAAAAAGGATATCTTTGATGATTAATGCCGCATTAACTTGTTAGCATTGAATAATTATCATCTTTCTTTCTTGAATATTTATAGTGATTTCACTAACACATTCGGGTTGTTGCGGCGGAGAGATAGATAATGCAGAACAGTTCGTTAAAACAAGGTCTGAACAAGCGGCACGTTTTCTTTATAGCCCTCGGTTCTGCAATCGGTACGGGATTATTTTATGGCTCGGCCGGAGCTATCAAAGTTGCCGGTCCCAGTGTTCTTCTCGCTTACTGCATCTCAGGTGTTATGGCTTTTATGGTCATGCGTGCATTGGGCGAAATGGTGCTTCATAATCCGCTTCCTGGTTCGTTCGGCCGCTATGCCTCCAATTATATGAGTCCGTTTTCCGGTTTTCTTACCGGCTGGACCTATGTTTTTGAAATGGTGCTCGTTTGTCTTGCCGACATTACTGCTTTTGCAACTTATATGGGGTTCTGGTTTCCCGAAGTTTCGCCATGGTTATGGACGCTTGGCATTACGCTTGTCATAACAGGACTGAATCTCACTGCTGTGAAAATTTATGGCGAAATGGAATTCTGGCTTTCGGTGGTAAAAATTGCGGCGATCATTGCCATGATTATCGCCGGTTTCGGCATTATGTTATTTGGCTTCGGAACAGCAACGCATGAAGCAACCGGCATTCATAACCTTTGGAGCAATGGCGGTTTCATGCCGAATGGCTGGGGAGGCTTCATTGCTTCTTTCAGTGTAGTTGTTTTCGCTTTTGGAGGAATTGAAATTATCGGCCTTATGGCGGTCGAGGTTAAAGATGCCGATCGTAATATTCCAAAGGCAATCAATGCCATTCCGTTCCGGATATTGTTTTTCTATGTCGCAACTCTTGCTATTTTAATGTCCCTTTACCCTTGGAATAAAATTGGCCTTGAGGGTAGCCCGTTTGTTACAATTTTTGAAAGTCTCGGCATCAAATATGCAGCCAATATTCTCAATATTGTTGTGATTACGGCGGCAATTTCTGCAATTAATAGTGACTTATACGGAGCAGGCCGCATGTTGCATGGTCTGGCCGAAGATGGTCACGCGCCTAAAAAACTTAATTTTGTTTCCAAAAACGGAATTCCGGTTTTGTCTGTTCTGGCAATGTTTTGCGTTCTCGTCATCGGTGTGGCACTTAATTATTTTATCCATGACAAGCTGTTTTTCCTGATTGCAGCTATGGCAACATTTGCTACCGTCTTTGTCTGGCTGATGATTTTGCTGTCACAAGTTTGCATGCGCCTTAGAATGTCAAAAGCCGAACAGAAGAACTTGCATTATCAAATTCCGTTCTGGCCGGTTGGTCCGCTTGTTGCGGTCCTTTTCATGATTTTTATCATTGTACTTCTGGGATTTTTTGAAGACACAGCACCTGCACTCGTCGTCGGTATCATATGGATCGTTTTAATGTTTGTCTGCTATTTCATTATTAAGCGGACAGGCAATGAAGCAGGGCATGCCAAATTAAAATAACCCTTGAAATGGAAGCAAGCGATTATCAGACATGAAGCGGCCTTGCACTTTGCGACGAGGCAAATCCAAAAATTTGACGATATGAAAATATAGGCTGTTCACGCACTGTTTGTCATATTTTCATTTTTTTAAGATTTACCGCAAAACTCTAAATTGGCTGAAGCCTTGTCGATGGAATGATTAAATCCTTCTCGTAAATCATCGCAAGGCTCGCTTTCATTCTGTTTTGGAAGTGTTCCATTGCAAAACAATATGTTGGTGACTTGCAATGTGATGACAAAACGCACTTTGAAATAGGGCAGGTATAGAAAAGGGCAGGGTCTGAGCACTTATCCGAAGATAGGAATTACTCGAAAGTACAAAAACAGACATAAGCACTATAGCAAAAGGTTTTAGATCAAAACCGCTAGTAGATGTCAGGTGCTCTAACGGGTGCTACAATGCGATATTATTCGTTTCAGCATATTTCATGAGCCAGTGCCGCAACGTTACGGTTGTGGTTTTATCAAGTTCGGCAAGCATCGCTTTTTGCAAGTCACCGATATCAAGTCTAAGCAACATGGCCTTGATGGGACCGATAGCTGAGGGGGTCATGGAAATGCGGGTAAAGCCAAGGCCCAAAAGTGCCAATGCCAGTAATGGTTTACCCGCCATTTCGCCACATAAGGTCACCGGTGTGTTATTGCGTTCACCGGCTTCGATGATTTTGCGTAATGCACGCAGGAACGGTGTCGAGAGCTGGTCAAACCGATAAGCAATTTCAGAATTGCCACGGTCGATCGCCATCATGAATTGAAACAGATCATTAGAGCCAACAGAAACGAAGTCTACAACTTGCATAAGTTCGTCAAGCTGGAACAAGAGAGCCGGTACTTCGACCATTGCGCCCAATTTCAACCGCGTTGGCATAACGTAACCAAAGCGCGTAAGATAGGCCACCTCGCGGTCGATAAGCTTGCGCGTGTGGTATATTTCACCAACCTCTGTCACCATTGGCAACATGACGCGCAATTCTCGTCCGCCGGATGCTTTGAGGAGCGCGCGCAATTGCGTTCTCATCAATGCCGGTTTGTCAAGTGTCAGGCGGATGGCGCGCCAGCCAAGGGCAGGGTTTTCCTCTTTGCCTTTGCTGCGGAAATAGGGCAATACTTTGTCGCCACCGATATCCAACGTTCGGAAAGTGACAGGCTTGTCACCGATTTCCTTATAGACATTGCGATAAAGTTTTTCCTGTTCATGGGCGCGAGGAAATGTCGAGGCAATCATAAACTGCAATTCAGTGCGGAAGAGGCCGATGCCTTCTGCGCCCGATTCATCAAGTTGCGGTAGATCAACAAGAAGACCCGCATTGATAAGCAGTGTAATGTGGCGGCCATCTTTGGTATTGGCCGGTACATCCCGCAAATCGCGATAGAGTTTTTGTTTACGAGCGCGAAATCTGGCTTTTTCAACGAAAGCACTTTCAACATCCGGTACAGGGCGCAAATAAACCTTGCCGTCATCGCCATCAATGATCAGCGGATCACCGTTTTCGGATAAGGATACCGCACCTTTCACCTGTCCCACAACAGGTATCGACATAGCCCGCGCCACAATGGCAACATGGCTTGTCGATGCCCCATCTTCCAGGACGAGACCGCGGACCCGTTCGCGCGGATAGTCCAACAATTCGGCGGCTCCCATAGAGCGGGCCACAATAATTGAATCGGTGGGCAAATCGGCATTGATGGTTTCGCGCGTGCGCCCCATTAGCTGGTAAAGCAAGCGATTGGCAAGATCGTCAAAATCCGAAAGCCGCTCGCGCAAATAAGGGTCCGTCAAGTGGACCATACGTGCGCGCGTATCACTTTGTACTTTTTCAACAGCAGCCTCGGCCGTCAAACCATTTTTGATAGCCTCTTCAAGCCTTCTTATCCAACCGCGATCATTGGCGAACATACGATAGGTTTCAAGAATTTCACGGTGTTCGCCTTCGCTTGCAACATCGCTTCTCGAAAGCATATCGTCGATTGAAAGACGTAACGAGTTGATTGCTCTCGTGAGCTTCTCTATCTCGGCACCGCTATTTTCATTGAAAAGATTGGTCACAACAAGGCGCGGTTCATGAAGAACAATATGTCCAAGGCCGATGCCTTCGTTGAGTGATTGGCCAACAAGTGTGAACGGGCGACGCATATCAACATCAACATTGGGACGGGTAAGTCGTGGCAGATCACCTGCTGCAACCATTTCCGCAAGAACCATGGCAACCGTCTCAAGGGCTTCAACTTCCTCGTCGCTATAACCCCGTTTGTTGCGGTTCTGGACAACAAGAACACCCAGAGTACGACCGGCGCGTAAGATTGGAACACCAAGGAATGAAGAATATATCTCTTCACCTGTTTCGGGAAGATAGGTGAAGGCAGGATGTTTTCTGGCATCAGTCAGATTGAGCGGGCGGGCCGTGGCAGCGATCGTTCCGACCAGACCTTGCCCCAACCGTAACTCGGACAAGTGCACAGCTTCCGGATTAAGACCTTCAGTGGCATAAAGTTCCAACATATTGTCGGAACGCAAAACATAAAAGGAGCAGACCTCTGCATCCATATTGCGAGCAATCTCGCGGACGATGAGGTCAAGTCGTTCTTGTGAGTCCATGGCGCGCGCCATAAACTCGCGTAGTCGCTTCAGAATAACTTTGGGGCCTACATGGGTCTCCCGCATAATTTATCATATCTCCCATTATGATAGTTAAGTCTCATGCTCATGCTTTTAAAAGGTCAACCCGCTTTTTATCTTTCCCGAGATAAAACCGGATGTTTATACCTCAACCTTTATCCAAGCCGTAGACGGTATGTAGTGTTCTTACAGCCAATTCGGTATAGGCATTATCGATCAAAATTGAAATCTTGATTTCAGAAGTTGTGATCGCACGGATATTGATGCCTTTTTCTGCAAGCGCTTTGAAAGCAGTGGCTGCAACGCCTGCATGGCTACGCATCCCTATACCGATGATAGAAACTTTCGCAAGGTCTGTTTCCGACTGGATAACATCAAAGCCGATTTCTTTTTTATTGGCTTCAAGCGTTGCTACGGCTTTTTCTATATCGGTCGCCGGAACAGTGAATGTCATGTCGGTTTTGGAACCATCTTCCGAAATATTCTGCACGATCATATCGACATTGACATGCTCTTCCGCGAGCGGGCCGAATATTGCTGCAGAAATTCCCGGTCGGTCGGCCAAACGGCGTAAAGAAATTTGTGCCTCTTCTTTGGCAAAAGCAATGCCTGTGACAACTTGTTGTTCCACGATTTCATCCTCGTCGCAAATGAGTGTTCCGGGTGGATTGATAGGGTCGCCCATGCCCGGAGCATCGGGATCCTCGAAACTTGAACGCACGAATGTGCGTACCTTGTGAACCATAGCAAGTTCTACAGAACGCACCTGCAAAACTTTTGCACCAAGGGAAGCCATCTCCAGCATTTCCTCGAATGCCACTTTCGGCAGACGACGTGCCTTGGGGTCAATTCGCGGGTCTGTTGTGTAAACGCCATCAACATCGGTATAAATATCGCACCTGTCAGCTTTGACTGCTGCAGCAACGGCAACGGCACTGGTATCGGAACCGCCGCGGCCAAGTGTCGTAATACGTTTATCCGGTCCAATGCCCTGAAAACCCGCAATGACGGCAACCTGCCCGTCCTTAAAACGCTGGATTAATTGCGAACCGTCAATTTTTGTAATGCGCGCAGCACCGTGCGCATTGTCTGTCTCGATCGGAATTTGCCAACCGAGCCACGAGCGCGCATTGATTCCCATGGATTGCAGGGTGATGGCTAAAAGTCCGGCTGTTACCTGTTCACCCGAAGCAACGACCACATCATATTCCCGTGCATCATGCATTGGCGAAGCTTCACGTGTCCAGCCTACGAGCTCGTTTGTTTTACCGGCCATTGCCGAAACCACGACAGCAACTTCATTGCCAGCATCAACTTCACGTTTGACATGGCGCGCAACATTTTTGATACGCTCGATATTGGCGACTGAAGTCCCACCGAATTTCATTACTATGCGCGCCATTTAAACAACTCTCGCCTCTAAATTTTGAAATTGTTCTGAAGCCAAGCATTGCGCGCTTGGCGGCTATGCTGACATAGCCAATATTGAGAATTTAAGCAAGACTGACATATTTACTTGTTTGTCTCTTGACTTTGCCCCATTTAAGACAGAACTGATAAACGTAATCTTTTAGGAGAGACCCCATGGCAGAAGCCCACCGTACTACGATAGATCAGGCCGAAGTTGACCATTTCTCGCGTATTGCAGCTGAATGGTGGAATCCACAGGGAAAATTCCGTCCGCTTCATAAATTCAATCCGGCGCGTCTTTCCTATATCAAGGAAAAGGTTTGTGAAGCTTTTGACCGTGATCCCAAGGATGCAGAATCGTTCAAGGGAATACGTTTTCTTGATATCGGCTGCGGGGGCGGGCTGTTATGCGAGCCGATGGCGCGTTTGGGGGCTGAGGTTGTGGGGGCCGATGCATCGACGACGAATATCGAAGTTGCAAAAATCCATGCGACTCAGTCCGGTTTGAATATCGATTACCGTGCAACGACTGCCGAAGAGCTTGCAAAAGCCGGTGAAAAATTCGACGTCGTTTTGAATATGGAAGTGGTTGAACATGTGTCTGATGTCGACCTGTTCATGTCGGAAAGTGCAAAAATGGTCAAACCGCAAGGATTGATGTTTGTTGCAACGCTCAACCGCACTTTGAAGTGTTGGGGGCTTGCGATTATCGGAGCCGAGTATGTGTTGCGGTGGTTACCTAAAGGCACACACGATTATAACAAGTTTCTGACGCCTGATGAAATTACAGAAAAATTGAATACAGCCGGTCTCACAGTGATAGACAAACTGGGCATCACCTATAATCCGCTTAAAGATAGCTGGAACAGATCCAAAAACATGGATGTCAACTATATGCTGCTTGCCCGCCGCTTAAAATAAAGGGCTGTTTTTAAAAAGTTACCAGTCTTAGATAATATGTTTCCGGAAGATCAATTTTCATCTTCCGGCAATGTTGCAAGCGGCATGACAGGAATACCGTCATCAACAAGTGAAGAGACCTCTTCCGTACTGGCCTCGCCATAGATAGGGCGTTCTTTCACTTCCTTGAAATGAATGCGTCTTGCTTCTTCGGCAAAACGGTCACCGACATATTCCGCATTCTTGCGGACTTTACGGGTGATTTTGCGCATTTCCTCAAGCATTTTTTTCTGCTCGCCCGTCATTCCTGTTGCTACTTTTTCCCGCTCTCTTGAAGTCGCAACAGCCGGCGCCATCAAAGTTTTTTCAATCAATGTTGAATTGCAGACAGGACAGCGGATAAGTTTGGATTTTTTTTGTTCCAAAAAATCATCATTATTGCGGAACCAGCCATCGAACTCATGTGCCTTGTCACAATGAAGCGAAAAACGGATCATTATTTGTTCCCGAAAAGCAGTGTGTCGAGCCTACCGCTGTGGTCAAGCTCGTAAAGATCATCGCAACCGCCGATATGGTTTTCGCCAATAAAAATTTGCGGAAATGTATTGCGACCATGTGCACGTTTCACCATTTCTGCGCGTCTTTCACCAGACCCATCAATTTCTTCAAACTCAACGCCTTTCGATTGCAACAATTCCATGGCACTTTCGCAATAAGGACAGTGAGGACGGGTGTAAATTGTTACATGCGGCATTTCTTTCTCCATTCTCGCTATATAAGTGTCTTTCATTTTTTCCTCAAGAGGATGGATCTTCATACATCTCCGGCAACACGCGTGAAAAAGTCAGCACATCAACGCTTTTTGCTCCCCCTCTCAGGAGCGCCTTAGTTGCCGATCGGACGGTTGAACCGGTTGTAAAAACATCATCGACAAGCAGAATATGCTTGTCTTTAATTTTTACCTTTTCCCCCTCGGGGACGATAAAAGCCCCGATCATATTTCGTTGTCGGGCTTTTTTTAGTAGTCCCACTTGCTGGCTGGTATTTTTTTGTCGCTTGAGAACAAAAGGCTGCAAAGGTTTTCCTGTCCTTTTGGCAATATTGCGGGAAAGTTCGGTTGCCTGATTGTAAGTGCGTTTTAAAAACCTGCGGTAATGGAGGGGGATCGGCACAATCATGTCGGCACTCTCGATCAGCTCTTTCCCGGCAATGGTCATCCATTCGGCCATGAATGGCGCAAGTTCGGTGCGGTCGCCATATTTAAGTCGTGTTACCAGACTCCGGGCAAGTCCAAAGTGAGCAACAACCGAACGCGCCCGGGCAAACGGAGGTGGAAATTGCATAGCTTCCCCGCTTAAAAAACCGTCTCCCGGATCATAAGTGAAAGGCGTTCCCATAACAGGGCAATAGGGCTTGGTTATGAAATGTAATTGTTTCCAGCATTCAGGACATATCGTGCCGGTTTTTTCAACAAAAACACCACATCCGGGACATGTCGGTGGAAACAGCAGATTCATGACCTGTTCGCCGATTTTTAGAAAAGTTCTCTTGTCAGGATAATGTGCCTTCGACAATCTTTTCACCCTACCGATACAACTGACGGGAAAACAGAATTTTCACAGATATTGTTAAAGTCAACAGAATGGGTTTAATCTTTCAATGGCAAAGAATATGCTGTAGCTTTTTAAGCTTAAACGGTTACGGTTAAAATACAATATGTTGAATGGTGACAATTTATAGCGAATGATGATTATAGCGAATGATGACAGATTCCCGGATTTTTGATCAGATTAGAATTGAGAAATTTCGAAGCCGCGCTTTTACCCGTTATGGTAAAAAGGGTGATTTTTTACTTAATCGTTTGTGTGAAGAATTGCAGGAACGGTTGCTCACGGTAGACCGGAGATTTTCTCATGCGGTTGACCTTTTCGGTCATACCGGAGCGGGAACGGAAGCGCTTGTCAACACCGGAAAAGTCGCCGTTGTCGATAGTGTCGAGAGTGACAGGCGCTACACAAGCGGTAATCATGCGTTTTTGCAGCGTGGACGCGAATTGATGGATTTACCGACCGGCTTTTATGACCTTGCTATTTCACTCATGTCCTTAAGCGTTACCAATGATGTCCCCGGAGTGCTAAGCCAGATTCGCAAAAGTTTAAAACCGGATGGTCTTTTTCTCGGCGTTATGGCTGGAACAGGCACTCTTGGAGAGTTGCGTGAAAGTTTGATTGAAGCAGAAATCGAACTTTATGGTGGAGTGAGCCCCAGAGTCTATCCGTTCACCGATATTCGTGATGCCGGTAGTTTGTTGCAAAGAGCGGGGTTTGCTATGCCGGTAAGTGATGTCGAGAACTTGACTGTTCGTTATGACACGATTTTCCAACTCATTGACGACCTGCGCGCTATGGGAATGCAAAACGGGCTTACCGGAAGGTCTCGTCGCCCTGTAAGCAGAAGGTTTTTCGAGCGTGCTGCGGAAATTTATGCAAAACGGTTTAGCGATCCGGACGGGCGCATCCGCGCGAGTTTCTCTTTCATCTGGCTCTCCGGTTGGGCACCGGATAAAAGCCAGCAAAAACCGGCCCGTCCGGGAACTGCAACAATATCTCTCGCTGATGTTTTAGGCGATAAATCGACCCATTAGTGCAAAATGCTGTATTGATAAACCGGGTTCATGAAGGGGGCTTGGTACTCTTCCAAGCCTTTCCGGACGAGGTCAATCAATGTGTCAATAAAGCACTATAAATCAATACCGTCCCTTAATTATGAAAAGATTTCATGAGTAAGTTGTTTGTAACGGATATCGGAACAGCCATATTCGACCAAAAATATTTTTAAAAACCTACGACATTTGTGCACATGCACACAATGTTTTTTGGGGTTTTTGATGGGAATGATTAAATCTGAAAAATAGTCGAGCTTTATAGAGCTGTAACAATTGGTTTTTAGTCAGATTTTTTTAGAAAATGACAAATGGCCAACAACGTCGGATAAGCGGGAAATGGGATGAAAAGTTTTTTATGAGAATTTATATTTTTTAAGGCAGTGTGTATTCATTATCGAAAGACATGCATTTTCTATTTTTCGGATTTTTTAAATAATGCGCTTAGTCGTCAATGATCGAGTAAATTTTATTGAGCAATTGCAAGCCGATAAAAACACTATTTTTTAATACCCCAAAACACGAGTTTCCGCGTGGAAAGGCCGATGCGGTTGTTTAACCGACCGTGTTGTTATTCACCAACGAAAGAGGCTGAAAACACCAAAATATGGTGTTCAATTTCATTTGTGTTATGCCGTTCTCGTGTTCAAGTATTGGTCAATTCCTTATCATTATCCGAGTCAAAAATCGATTTATCGGTTTCGCGTAAAATTTGGCTTGTAATCGTTGCGGCAGTCATTGCGCCGTTCACATTCAAAGCTGTGCGCCCCATGTCGATTAACGGTTCAATTGATATCAGCAATGCAACAAGTGTGACAGGCAGTCCCATTGTGGGGAGAACAATCAAGGCAGCAAATGTTGCACCGCCACCGACACCTGCAACGCCGATCGAGCTTAATGTTACAATGCCGACGAGTGTCGCGATCCAGACCGGATCTAGCGGATTGATGCCAACGGTGGGGGCTACCATGGTGGCAAGCATTGCCGGATAAAGGCCGGCGCAACCATTTTGACCGATTGTCGCGCCGAAGGAGGCGGCGAATCCTGCAATCGACTGCGGAACGCCGATGCGTTCGGTCAAAGCTTCGATATTCAAAGGAATACTGGCAGCACTTGAGCGGCTGGTAAAAGCAAATGTCAGGACCGGCATAACTTTTGAAAAGAAACGGAGAGGGTTAATGCCCGAAATTCCAAGCAGAAGCCCGTGAATGCAAAACATGATTGCAAGCCCGAGATAGGATGCGACGATAAACGCCAATAATTTCAGAATATCTGCTGCATTGGAAGTTGCTGCAACTTTTGTCATGAGAGCAAAAACACCGTAAGGGGTAAGCAGGATAACAATACGGACCAATTTCATGACCCAGGCTTGTAATGTATCAATCGCAGAAATGACGCCGTTTCCTTTTTCGGGATTGTCTTTCATCAAGCGTATGGCTGCAGCACCAAGAAATGCCGCGAAAATAACGACACTTATAATAGAAGTAGGATTGGCACCGGTGAGATCGGCAAACGGATTTTTCGGTATGAAAGAAAGTATGAGTTGCGGAACACTCATGTCAGCAACTTTGGACATGTAATTGGTTTGAATAGCACTCAGTCGGGCACTTTCGGCGCTACCCTGAACAAGGCCTTCGGCCGATAAACCAAAGAGATTGACCATCATCACACCAACAAAAGCTGCAATTAACGTGGTAAACAACAAAATGCCTATTGTGATAGTGCTGATTTTGCCGAGCGACGAAGCCGAATGAAGACGCGCAACTGCCGAAAGGATGGATGCAAATACCAGCGGCATAACGATCATCTGCAGCAGCAGAACATAGCCGTTGCCGACGATATTGAACCATTCGATCGATTTTTTCAGTTGCAGATTTTCCAAGCCGTAAATGGACTGCAATATAACCCCGAAAATGATGCCAATCACAAGTCCGATCAGAACACGGCGGGAGAGGCTCCATCCGGTTCTGGACATTTTAGCGATTGCGACGAGTAGCAGAATGAATATGACGAGATTGGCAATAAATCCGATGATCATTAAAAGCTGTCCTATGGCCGGGTATAAAAACAACCCATTGCATCAATGTACCCCAATCATGTGATATAGGGGACAGCACCTATGATCTCAAAGAAAAATATTTCAATAATAAAGATAATTAAGCGAAAATATGCTACCTAAAAACAATTATTGAGGATCTTTTACCGTGTCGACTTGAGGGATAGCAGACTGGTTAACCGAACCCGTCATAGTTGTGTAATCCACTTTATTCTGGAAAATTGATTGTGTCAGCTCGGCATCCTTACGATCACCCAACATAGGGACGAGGATGAGACCAAGCGCGATGGCAACGGAACCAAAAAGCAATACTATTCGCAAAACACCTGTCCCTGCTGATTGAGTAAGGTCGTTACGGTTTGTTTTTAAAGACTCTTGGTGGTGCATTATAATTACTCCAGAGTAACCGTCTGCCAGACTAAAAGTTACCTGTTAATAAGGATTTAACGCGCGACTTGGGCGCGACATTTTTGTCAAACAACGTAAAGAAATTGTTAAAGAAGAATGTCTTTCAAAATAGGTATAAGCGGTTTATCGGCAGGCGGCATCGGATAGTGATCAAGATTGGAAGCCGAAACCCATTTAAGGTTTTGTCCTTCGGCTCCCTTTGCTATTCCTTCATAACGTCTACAAATATAAAGCGGCATCAATAGATGGAATTTTTCGTAAGTGTGACTTGCAAAAGTCATCGGTGACAGACAAGTTTCATTTACAGTGATTTCCAACTCTTCATGAAGTTCGCGAATGAGAGCTTCTTCGGGCGTTTCCCCGGGCTCGATTTTTCCTCCGGGAAATTCCCATAATCCGGCCAGTGTCTTTCCCTTCGGGCGCTCTGCTAGTAACACGCGATTGTCGGCATCAATCAACGCGCAGGCGACGACAAGAAGAATAGGTTTTGAATTGGTCAAACGCCCGGTCTCCAATATTGATAATGGTAAATTGTTTTGAAACCTGCATCGCTATAAAGGCGCCATGCTGCACTGTTCAAAGTTTCCACCTGCAACCACAGACATTCGATGGGGACTTCAGCCGACTTCCGGCTGACCGTGCTGATCAGGCTTTGCAATGCTAGTCCGCCAAGGCCGCGCCCTCGCAACCCCGGAACGATTGCAAAATCGATAAGCCCGACCTGACCGAAATCGTTTACAGCAATGATATTGCCGATCACTTGACCATCACGGTCGAGTTCAAAAAATGAAGGCTTTCCTTTGATACGTTTTAAAAGCTTGAAATAAATCTCGGCATAGCGATTTTCATGGGTGTGGTTCAGCACAGTCAATTTGCTATAAGCTTCGACATCAATAGCTTTCAGTTTGACATCCGATCCAGAAATATGGGGAAGTGGTTTAAGAGCCATCACAGCCACATCTTTGAAATTTGCCCAACCGTTTTGCTTGAGCTCGTCGAAAAGCTCGAGCGGGGCAAGTGGTGTCATACGCAATGGCCGCTTATAGACGCCGTTGTCAAAACAGAGGTGTTTGACCCGTTCCCTCATATTTTTGTTATCATCAGGATCAAGCGGGGTCACCGAATTGATGCGGTCTGATGGAAAATCCGGCGTTGACCGGCAAGCCCAGACACCATCATAAAATTCTTTCTCTGTCGGCCACGCACGGGCAGAAAGTGCTTCAAGCCGGCGTATCTCGGCCAGAGTTGTACTCCGGCGATCCAAATTATCAACTTCTGTAGTCACCATTAATCTCGACATATTCTTTGGTCAAATCGCATGACCATATCGTTGCACAGCCATTACCCAAGCCAATATCGGCTTTAATGACTATATGGGAGCCTTTCATGTAGTTCGAGGCTTCCTCTTCACTATAACGGGGATCACGTTCGCCATCAACGGCCAAGCGGTGGGGGCCAAACCAGATTGACAATCGGTCGCGGTCGGCCTCCATTCCGGCTTTACCGACTGCCATAACCACGCGTCCCCAATTGGCATCCTCACCGGCTACTGCGGTTTTTACCAGTGGCGAATTGGCAATGGAGCGGGCAATGGTTCTAGCCGCTTCATTTGTCGTTGCACCTTCGACTTTAACTTCGATCAGATGATGGGCGCCTTCACCGTCAGTGACGACTTGCAAAGAAAGCTCGTGCAGAATTTCATAAATGCCATCGGCTAGAATTTTGTAACGCGGGTCATTTTTTTGATTAAGCGGTTTGATGTTTCCGTCAGCTGTACCGGTAGCAAACAAAAGAAGGGTATCTGATGTCGAAGTATCACTATCAACTGTAATCGCATTGAAGGTATCGCGCACTTTATCGGATAATATTTCCTGTAAAATTGCTGGATGCACAGGAGCATCTGTCACAATAAATGAAAGCATCGTTCCCATATTGGGGGCAATCATTCCGGCACCCTTGGCAATGCCGTTAATGATGATCGGGTGACCATCAAAATCGACGGTTCGCGTTGCAAGTTTCGGATACGTATCCGTTGTCATAATGGCTTTGACGGCTTCAAGCCATTTGTCTTCTTTGGCATTTTTTGCCATTTCAGGTAGTAAACCGGTAAAGCGCGAAGCATCCATTGGTTCACCAATAACGCCGGTGGATGCAAGATAGATTTCTTCCGGAGTAGCACCCAATGCCTCGGCTGCCGCTTTCGCCGTGGCATCCGTCGTTGCTATCCCTTTTTTGCCGGTAAATGCGTTGGCATTACCGGAATTAACAACAACGCCACGCGCCACCCCATGAGAAAGAATTTTTCTGCAATGATCGACAGGGGCAGACGGACATTTTGACCGAGTGAACACTCCGGCGACACTTGTTTCATTATCGAAGACAATAAACAGGAGGTCGGTACGGCCTTTATATTTGATATGCGCTTCGGCAGTATCGAGACGGACGCCTTTTATTAACGGCATTTCGGGATAAGCCTTTGGTGCAAGGGGAGAAATTTTGCCAACCATAGCAACCTCTTGAAAAATGGAAATTTAAAAAACAATAATGCCGGACAAAGCATTTGAAAAGCTAATTGTCCGGCATTTATCATAAAATCAAAAAGAAGCTTATTGGTCTTCTTCCTCGGGCTGTTCTCCGGGAAGATCACCCGTATCGCTATCGGGCTTCTGCATCATTTTAGCGACATCTTCATCGGGATATTTGACGTCCATTTTTCCACGCAGATCACCAATCATTTTGACGTAGCGTTCGCGTGCAATCATATTACGAATACCGTCTTTGACATCGGCCAATGCAGGTGGCTGTTTTTCGCGACGGTCTTCAACCTTGATAATGTGCCAGCCGAACGGGCTTTCAACCGGTGTTTTTGTATATTCGCCAACTTTCAAAGCAAAGGCAGCGTCTTCAAACGGCTTGACCATTTGCCCACGGCTGAAGTAACCGACATCGCCACCTGTTGTAGCAGCCGATTTTTCGCTTGATTTTTCCTTGGCAACCTCGTCGAATTTCGCACCTTTATCGAGGCTTTTGATAATATCTTCAGCTTCTTTCTTGGTTTTTACCAGAATATGGCGGGCGCGAACTTCCTGTTCCTTGGGAAGACCAGCGATTTCCTTTTCGTAACGTGCTTTGACATCGTCATCGGTAATTTTATCAACAATGGAATTTTTGAAATAAAGCTGCTGAAGAACATTATCGCGCATAATAGCCATGCGTTTTTCGTATTCGGGTGTTTTGTCGAGCCCGTCTTTCAACGCTGCATCGGACAATGTCTTCATATCGACGTAAATTTTTAAAACGGTAATCCGGCGTTGTTGGTCGGGTAGACGGGCAAGTCCCGGATCAATGTCATTGGCCATGGCGTCAAGGTCGCCGGCAGTCACATTTTTGCCGTCGACGACAGCCATCACATGTGACGGATCAACCGGTTTTTCAGGCTGTGCTGCGGGTGCTCCTGAAGGATCCGGCAATTTGGGCTGGGCCGGAGCGGCAGCATCCGGTGTGCTCTGTTGAGGTTGAGGAGCATTCTGTGCTGACGATGTCAGGCTGGTGCCAAGAAGCAGAGCCGACGACAGCAATAGGGTTAGGGGAATGGATTTCATAAACGGTCTCCTTGCGAACAGACAAGATGTTCTGGACTGAAATTTTGGTTAAATTCGGGACATTCATATCATGTTGTTTGACAAGTTGATAAAAATGTTTGGAATTTTGGGCAAAATTCACATCTTTTCTGTGGCTATTGTGATATTCGGGTGTTGTCGCACTTTCCAAAATATGTGCAAAGTGAGCCGAAACGGGTGTAAAATTTGGAAACTATGCGGTTTTTATCCATATTTCTCATGGATATAAACTTCGGCCTCAATGTTGACAGAAAAAGTCGCGACACCTATCTGTGTCGTAAATATTGGGTATACTTCAAGTTTTAAGACTTTGTCGGCATTGTTGCAGCCATAGTCTGTTGCATGCTCTGCCGTTGAAGGTTAAAGCGTGTACGTCATTCAACCGGCGTTCATCAAGCGCCAGTAACTAACATCGGAAAGGACCAGAAATGGTCAGTTTAGGCGGCCTTGCGCGCAAATTATTCGGTTCGGCTTTTGAACGTCGGGTAAAATCTCTTCGCCCTAAAGTTGCAGAGATCAATGCACTCGAAGAACAATTCAAAAAATTGAGCGATAGTGAATTGCGGCAAAAAACCGATGAATACCGCGCAAGATTGCAAAAGGGAGAAACACTTGATTCTCTTTTGCCAGAAGCTTTTGCAACTGCAAGAGAAGCGTCCAAGCGCGTTTTCGGTTTGCGACCGTTCGATGTCCAGCTTATTGGCGGTATTGTTTTGAATAATCGCGGCATTGCGGAAATGCGTACCGGTGAAGGTAAAACATTGATGGCAACCTTGCCGGTCTATCTCAACGCTTTGGAAGGCAAAGGGGTGCATGTCGTCACAGTGAATGACTATCTGGCAAAACGCGATGCCGAGACGATGGGTAAGCTCTACGGCTTTCTCGGCCTTACAACCGGCGTTATTGTTCATGATCTTGATAACGACCAGCGTCGGGCTGCTTATGCCTGTGATATTACTTATGGCACCAACAATGAACTCGGTTTCGATTATCTGCGTGACAATATGACGTTTGATCGTAGCCAGATGGTTCAGCGTGGCCATCATTACGCAATTGTCGACGAAGTTGATTCTATCCTTATTGATGAAGCAAGAACGCCGCTTATCATTTCCGGCCCGCTTGAAGATCGTACCGATTTTTATAAACAGATTGATACTTTCATACCGCCGCTGAAGCCCGAAGATTATGAAATTGACGAAAAGCAGAAGACTGCGACTTTCACAGAAATCGGCACCGAAAAAGTTGAAAAAATGCTTGCCGAGGCAGGGCTATTAAAAGGCCATGGCCTTTATGACATTGAAAATGTCAAGATTGTGCATCACATCAACAATGCGTTGAAAGCCCATAAACTGTTTACGCGCGACAAGGATTATATCGTGCGTAACGGCGAAGTTATGATTATTGACGAATTTACCGGCCGTATGATGCCGGGGCGTCGCTATTCGGAAGGGCTTCATCAGGCTTTGGAAGCCAAGGAACATGTCGCTATCCAGCCGGAAAACCAGACGCTTGCCTCCATTACATTCCAAAACTATTTCCGCATGTATGACAAATTGGCCGGTATGACCGGTACAGCGGCAACAGAAGCCGAAGAATTCGGCAACATTTATGGCCTTGAGGTCATCGAAATTCCGACCAACCTGCCGGTCAAACGTATCGACGAGAATGATGAAGTCTATCGCACTGTCGAAGAAAAATATCAGGCAATTGTTCGCGATATCCGTGCCTCCCACGAACGCGGGCAGCCTATTCTGGTTGGCACTACATCAATCGAGAAATCCGAACATCTGGCTGATCGTCTGCGCAAAGACGGCATTACCGGTTTTAACGTATTGAACGCCCGCTATCACGAGCAGGAAGCTTATATCGTGGCACAGGCCGGAGTGCCCGGTGCAATTACAATTGCAACTAATATGGCCGGTCGCGGTACCGATATCCAGCTTGGCGGCAATGTCGATATGCGTGTTGAACAGGAATTGAAAGATGTACCTGAAGGTCCCGAACGCGATGCGAAAATTGCAGCAATCAAAGATGATGTTGCCAAATTGAAGGAAAAGGCACTTGCAGCCGGTGGCCTTTACGTTCTTGCAACAGAACGCCATGAAAGCAGACGTATTGATAACCAGTTGCGCGGTCGTTCCGGCCGTCAGGGTGACCCCGGACGGTCGAAATTCTATCTGTCGTTACAAGATGATCTTATGCGCATTTTCGGTTCCAACCGCATGGATGGAATGCTCCAAAAACTCGGCCTGAAAGAAGGCGAGGCCATCACCCACCCGTGGATTAACAAGGCACTCGAAAAAGCGCAGAAAAAGGTCGAGGCGCGCAATTACGAAATCCGTAAAAATCTCCTGAAATATGACGATGTCATGAATGACCAGCGTAAGGTTATTTTTGAACAACGTATGGAGGTTATGGATTCGGAAGATCTGACAGATATGATCGCAGAAATGCGCGATGAAGTCATAGAGGATCTCGTTGAAAAATACGTGCCGCATGGAACCTATTCCGAACAATGGGATGCTGTCGGACTGCGTGACCAATTGCGTGAATTGTTCAACCTCGATTTACCGGTTGAAGATTGGGCAAAAGAAGAAGGCATTGCCGAAGAACAGATATTGGAGCGCGTCAAGAAAGCGATGGACGAACGGGCAAAAGAGCGTGAGGAACGGTTCGGCCCCGAAGTCATGGCCTATTTCCGCAAAGCCATGTTGCTTGAAAGTATTGATACATTATGGCGTGAACATCTGGTCAATCTTGACCATTTGCGTTCTGTCGTCGGATTCCGCGGTTATGGTCAGCGTGATCCGCTCAACGAATATAAAACTGAATCTTTTGAACTCTTTCAGGCAATGCTTTCCAATTTGCGGCGTGACGTGGTTTCCAAACTTATGCGTTTTGAAATCGTTGAACAGCCGAGCGAACCGGCTCCGCTTCCGGAAATGCATGCTGAACATCCGGAATTTAACGGTCAGGACGACGCTGAAGGTATGGTTTCGGTTAGCGCGCAGGATGACACTGTTGTTGCACCATCCAAACGTGATCCGAAAGATCCGACAACATGGGGAAAAGTCGGGCGTAACGAACTTTGTCCCTGTGGGTCAGGTAAAAAATACAAACACTGCCATGGATCGTTTGTTTAAACGATAAAACAGTATCGCCTTTCTAATTTGTGCGACATAAGATAAAAATTCCGGTTACAAAAAATCGGAATTTATTCGCTCGACATTCTAAAAATTTAAATAGACGCAAAATTGCGTCTATTTGTGCTTGTAGCAAATTTTTGTAATGGTTGGAAAATATGAATAAATATTTGAAAGCCGGATTGGTCAAAAAGAGTTTTATTTAAAACGTGGTGCAAGCTTAACTTGTCCGGTTATTTTAGGTTACATTCAGGGGGTTTTAATAAACTTATATGCAAGTTATAAAATCTGAATGAAAAACTCTTTTTTCTTTTACGCAATTAGATGAACGGTTCAGTAGTTATCATGGAAGATAAGCCCGATTATGAAAAAGAATTACGCAAAAGCGGCCTCAGAATTACGAGGCAACGGCGTATTATTCTTGGTCTTCTTAATAATAATCTGGATCACCCGAACGCGTTCGAGCTCTTCAAACGTGCGAGTGAAAAAGATCCAACAATTTCGTTGTCAACGGTCTACCGTACAATGAAGGCTCTAGAAGAAGTCGGAGCAATCGAACGGCACGAGTTTGAAGGCGGGCCATCCCGTTTTGAACAGAAAGATCGCGAGCATCACGACCACCTCATTGATATCGACACCGGCGATGTTATTGAATTCCGCTCCGACCTGATTGAAAAATTGCAAGAAGAAATTGCCCATTCATTAGGCTATGACATTATTCATCATCGCTTTGAACTTTATGGGAAGAAACGCAAGCGCTAGATGAGAGGTTTGTCTTTAAAAAACATGTTCATCTCAAGATGAATGGTGCAAAAAGACGCTCGTTTTTCAAATTCCCGTCGAGCAAATGCCGTTTTGGCATTGGCAAGCAGCTTGTGGTGCATTATCAAAGATTTGACCGGTCTTTGTCAGTGATCGGAACGATTGATCCATATAAACATACAGGCCTGTGAAAAATATGGTTGCATTACCGCAAGAGCGTATGAATCAACTCGAAAAGCATTTCGAGATGATCGAAAGTGAAATGGCGAATAATCCGGATGCCGAGACCTATGTAAAACTCGCCTCGGAATATTCCGAATTGCAACCTGTTGTCGGTCTGATACGCGAACTTAATAAAGCTCATCATGAAGCAAATGACCTTGAAGCCATGTTGAAAGATCATTCAATTGATCCGGAAATGCGTGGTCTTGCCGAAGAAGAACTTCCCGGCATGAAAGACAAAATTGCAAAATTGGAACATGATGTCCAAATCGAGCTATTGCCGAAAGATGCTGCTGACGAAAAAAGTGCAATTTTGGAAATACGTGCGGGTACCGGCGGGTCGGAGGCTGCTCTTTTTGCAGGTGATCTTTTTCGCATGTATGAACGTTATGCGAGTTTGCACGGTTGGAAAGTGGAAGTGGTTTCCGCAAGCGAAGGGGATGTCGGAGGCTATAAAGAAATTATCGCTTCTGTCACAGGAAAGGGCGTGTTTTCGAGGTTGAAATTCGAGTCGGGTGTGCACCGTGTCCAACGTGTTCCGGAAACGGAAGCCGGTGGGCGCATTCATACCTCGGCGGCAACCGTTGCGGTTTTACCTGAAGCGGAGGAAATTGATGTCGAAATCAAACCGGAAGATATAAGGATTGATACAATGCGGGCATCAGGCGCTGGTGGCCAGCATGTCAACACAACAGATTCCGCTGTGCGTATCACTCACCTGCCAACCGGTATTATGGTTGTGCAGGCCGAAAAATCCCAACACCAGAACCGTGCACGCGCGATGCAAATTTTACGGGCACGACTTTATGATCTGGAGCGACAAAAGGCCGACAGTGAACGCTCCGCTTCCCGTAAAAGTCAGGTCGGTTCGGGAGACCGGTCCGAGCGCATTAGAACCTATAATTTTCCGCAAGGTCGTGTGACAGATCACCGGATAAATCTTACGCTCTATAAGCTTGACAGAGTTATGGAAGGTGAACTTGACGAGTTGATTGACGCATTAATTGCTGATCATCAGGCGAGTTTGCTCGCAGAACTCGGCAATAACGGCTGATTATGGCAAGTCTTTCTGACGTTTTGAAAAAAACAAGAAAACTGTTTCGCAACAGAAAATTGGACAATGCCGATCTTGATGCTCGCCTACTGGTCGAGTTTTTCACATCGACGACGCGAAAGGATGAAATCCTCAATGCCAATTTTCAAGTGAGCGAAGACGCCTTGCAACGGCTTGATAAGGCAATTGTTGAACGTCTGAATGGTAAGCCGGTCTACCGGATTATCGGGAGACGGGAATTTTACGGGATAGAATTTCATCTGTCCGCTGATACTCTTGAACCAAGAGATGATACAGAAGCGCTTGTCGATCTGGTGTTACCGGAAATTCGCTCTATTGCTGATCAGTACGAGGAAGCCGACATTGTCGATATGGGAACCGGAACAGGGGCCATTGCAATTGCTCTTCTAGCAAATGTTGACGGGCTTAAGGCAACGGCTGTCGATATCAGCGAGGACGCCTTAAAAACAGCATCATTGAACGCGGAAAGCGCAAGAGTGGCAGATCGTTTCAGCTCATTAAAAAGCGACTGGTTTTCTGGTTTGTCAGGAGAGTTCGATATGATAATATCGAACCCGCCCTATATTCCGGAAAGCGAAATTTCCACCCTTGCAACCGAGGTGAAAAAATATGACCCGCTCAGAGCCTTGTCCGGCGGAAAAGACGGACTTCAATTTTATCGGAAGCTCGCCGAAGAAAGCCGACCATTTTTGAAACCGCATGGAATGATTGCGGTTGAAATTGGCAAAGGTCAGGAAAAAGACGTGATTGCTCTTTTTTCAGAGAATGGTTTTGAATTGAAAAAGACGCGCAAAGACTTGAATGGTATTTTGCGCGCCTTGTTGTTTTGCTGACCGTGAAACTCACGCTCTTAGCATTTGCTTCATTTTTCTATAGCAATGAAAAATTTAAGCCAATTCACGGCGCCGTAACAAATAGCAGAATATGAATGCAATGATGACGAGCGTGCCAGTAAAGGCGATGACCATGTCCCAGCCGCCATGGAACCAGAACCAGCCGCCAAAAGCACCGATGAAGCTCGATCCCATGTAGTAGAACAGAAGGTAAAGTGCTGTTGCATGCCCTTTTGCTCCAACTGCAATGCGCCCAACCCAACTGCTTGCCACCGCATGAGCGGAGAAAAACCCGATTGTTACGCACACGATACCGACAATAAACCAGAACAGACTGTTAGTGAGCGTCAAAATCAGCCCTAAAGCCAGAATCGCAACGGAAATAAACAATAGCGAGCTGCGATGATATTTATTGGTCAGGTTTCCGGCAATCGGCGAAACGATAATACCTGAAACATAACTCAGGAAGATAAAGCCGATCTCAGTCGGGCTAAGAAAGAACGGTGCTCCGCTCATACGAAAGCCGGTATAGTTCAAAATCGCAACGAAATCACCGAACACCAAAGCGATGAAAAGATAAATGTAAAGCAACCGTATCGAGCCAATATGGCCTATCCATGCTCTTATGTGGTGATGGATATTGATACCATGTACGGCAACAAAGTTCTTGGATGGTGGCAACAGAAAATAGAACGCAATGGCTGCAATCAGATCAATAATACCGATAATTGCCAAAGCCCATTGCCAATTGAACCACTCGATAAGGCTGCCCATACCAACCCGGCCCATCATGCCGCCGAATGCCGTACCACCGACATAAAGCCCCATGATTTTTCCGAATCCTCGTGGTGCAATTTCTTCGGCAAGGTAGGCCATCGCAACGGCCGGCACGCCCCCGAGGAGAATGCCTTCCAAGGCACGTGCGACAAGAAGCCAATGCCAGCTCGACGCAAAAGCTGCGACAATGTTTAGAACAGAAGCACCGATCATCGATGCGGTCATCAAACCGCGGCGGCCGAGCGCTTCGGAAAAAGCACTTGAAAGAAGAATGGAAAAGGCGAGAAAGCCCGTTGATATAGAAAGCGCCAACGAACTGTTCGCTGGCGTTATATGATAGTGGTTTGCGAAAGATGGTAGTAGTGGCTGAACGCAATAAAGAAGAGAAAAAGTTGCGAAGCCGGCAAAAAACATTGCCACGCTTATGCGCTTATATAAAGTCGTTCCGCTTTGTACACCAGGTTCAGCCTTAGTGGCTGTTGAGGTAGTCATTTTATACTCCGAGTATCTACCTCCCCCCGATTAACTCTCCGCTATTATGGCGGGTGGCTCTAATGTAATTTCATAAAAATCTAAATTCAATTTATATAATTGAACCGTCAACAAAAAGTGACATTGTAAAACGGAAATTTGCGTGATCCCTTTTTCGCAAAACGCGCAAAAATTGTATATAATCTGACTTGGTTTTTTAAAACATATTGACGCAACTCTCATGAGTGATACTAGATATTGTGTTCAGGGTTCTCTTTGATTCGAATTTTGGGATTCGAAATCGGATGAAAGAGCTAAGAGGGAATTCGGTAATTTATTAGAAAGCCGAAGCTGCCCCCGCAACTGTAAATGGTAAGTCAAAATCGTATGCCACTGGGGTCACCCGGGAAGGTGGTTTTGGCGCTTCAAGCCATGAGCCAGGAGACCTGCCTTGAATTGAATGTCAACAGACGGGGTGTTCTGGTTATGGCCTTTCCGGACGTGTTTTGTGCGGATGTGGGCTTAGCCATATCCCCCACATTGCTTCGGGAAGGAAGTTTTATGTTCAAGATTCTTAATCATTTTTCCTGACCGGCTGAAGTTCGCCTTATCGACGCAACTTTTAAAAAACGTCTCTTATGCTGCTTTCTCAAGGAAGAAAGCAGGCGGGACTTTGCAACCAAAAATCAGGAAAAAATCATGACAATTACAATTTACAGCCGACCATCTTGCGTACAATGCAAAGCAACATACAAGGCATTGGATAATAAACATATTTCTTACGATATTGTGGATATTTCCAAAGATGCGGAGGCTTTATCCTATATCGAAAGTTTGGGATATAAAATGTTGCCGGTGGTTATTGCCGGAAACAATCACTGGGCCGGTTTCCAACCTGATAAAATAAACGGGCTCGAATGATATGGCACTCCTTGTTTATTATTCGAGTGCCACCGGCAATACCGATTATTTTGTGCAACAAATCGGTGAACCGTCTTTAAGACTTTTCAAAAAAACGGCAATTCCGAAAGTGGTTGAACCTTATGTTCTGGTGGTACCGACTTACGCCGGTGCCAAAGGCGACGGGGCAGTGCCTAAAACCGTTATCAATTTTCTCAATGATCAAGAAAACCGGCAATTTCTTAAAGGCGTTATTGCTGGCGGCAATCGTAATTTCGGCTGGGCTTATGCGCTGGCCGGAAAAGTCATTTCTCAAAAGTGTCGTGTGCCCTGGCTTTATAGTTTCGAGCTCAGGGGGACAACAGAAGACGTGAACCTTGTCAGACAAGGATTAGGAAAATTATGGAAACAGATAGCGCAGAAAAAACAGACACTTTAGATAGTGACAAAAATTATCATTCATTGAATGCGATGCTCAATCTTTTTGACGATGACGGGCTTATCCAGTTCGATAAAGATCGTGAAGCTGTACGGCAATATTTTTTGCAGCATGTCAATCAGAATACGGTATTTTTTCATGATCTTGAAGAAAAAATCGATTATCTCGTGCGTGAAGGATATTACGAGAAATCAGTTCTTGAGCGTTATGATTTTGCTTTTATCAAAAAAGTTTTCAAACGTGCCTATGCGTTCAAATTCCGCTTTCCCACGTTTTTGGGAGCCTTCAAATATTATACGAGCTACACGCTCAAGACTTTCGACGGGAAAAGATATCTCGAACGTTACGAAGATCGTGTCGTTATGGTGGCGCTGACACTTGCTACAGGCGACAAAAAATTCTGCGAAAGACTTGTCGATGAAATGATGACCGGCCGCTTTCAACCGGCAACGCCAACATTTCTCAATGCCGGCAAAAAACAACGCGGCGAACTTGTTTCCTGTTTTTTACTGCGTGTTGAAGACAATATGGAATCGATCGGTCGTGCAATCAATTCTTCTTTGCAGCTTTCAAAGCGCGGTGGTGGAGTTGCTTTGTGCCTCACCAATATCAGGGAACAAGGTGCACCGATCAAGCAAATACAAAATCAGTCATCCGGAATTGTGCCGGTCATGAAACTTCTTGAAGACGCGTTTTCTTACGCCAATCAATTGGGCGCAAGACAGGGAGCAGGGGCAGTTTATTTAAGTGCTCATCACCCCGATATTATGCGTTTTCTGGATACCAAGCGGGAAAATGCCGACGAAAAAATCCGCATCAAAACGCTCTCCCTCGGTGTGGTCATACCCGATATTACTTTCGAGCTTGCACGCAATAACGAGGATATGTACCTTTTTTCACCTTATGATGTAGAGAGAGTCACGGGTAAAGCTTTATCCGACATATCTTTGAGCGAACACTATCGCAAATTCGTTGATGACCCGCGCATAACCAAGAAAAAAATCAATGCCCGTGATTTTTTCCAAACTCTGGCCGAAATCCAGTTTGAATCGGGTTATCCCTATATCGTGTTCGAAGATGCGGTCAATCGCGCCAACCCCATTGCCGGACGCATCAATATGAGCAATCTTTGCTCCGAAATTCTTCAGGTCAATGAGCCGAGTACATTGAATACTGATTTGAGCTATCGTCATATCGGTAACGATATTTCGTGCAATCTGGGTTCGCTCAATATAGCTCAAGCTTTCCAGTCCGACGATTTCGGCAAAACAGTTGAAACAGCAGTTCGTGCCTTAACAGCAGTTTCCGAAATGAGCGATATTGTCTGTGTGCCATCAATTGAAAAGGGGAATCGCGAGGCGCATGCGATCGGTCTTGGTCAAATGAATTTGCATGGCTTTCTTGCCAAAGAGCATATTTATTACGGCTCTCCCGAAGCACTCGATTTCACCAATCTCTATTTTTATACAGTTGCCTTTCATGCGTTGAGAAGCTCGAACCTTATAGCAAAAGAAAAGGGCAAAACATTTCAAGGTTTTGAACAATCAGCCTATGCCGATGGGCGTGCGTTTAAAAAATATCTCACTCGAAAGTTCGAGCCGGAAACACAACGCATCAAACAGCTTTTTGCTGACCGGCATTTCACGATACCTACTGTGAGAGACTGGCAGGAACTTGAGCAATCGGTGAAAAAATGGGGGCTTTACAACCGTTATTTACAGGCGGTTCCGCCCACCGGCTCGATTTCCTACATCAATAATGCCACAGCATCCATTCACCCGATTGTTGCAAAAATCGAAATACGCAAAGAAGGCAAAATTGGTCGGGTCTATTATCCGGCACCTTATATGACCAATGATAATCTTGAATATTATCAGGACGCTTATGAAATAGGTCCTGAAAAGATCATTGATACTTATGCCGCAGCCGGTCAACATGTCGATCAGGGCTTGTCATTAACGCTGTTTTTCCCCGATACGGCCACGACGCGCGATATCAACAAAGCGCAAATCTACGCGTGGAAGAAAAAACTCAAAACCATCTATTATGTACGGCTACGCCAAAAGGCATTGAGCGGAACCGAAGTCGAAACTTGCGTTTCCTGTAGTCTTTAAGGATAAATTTCTTATGCTAACAAACCATTTAAAAACCATTCCGGCGATCAACTGGAATAAGATTGAAGACGAAAAAGATCTCGAAGTCTGGAACAGATTGACAGGAAATTTCTGGCTTCCGGAAAAAGTCCCACTTTCCAATGATGTCCCGTCATGGGCAAGTTTGACATTGGCAGAACAGCAATTGACCATTCGCGTCCTTACCGGACTTACTCTGCTTGACACAATGCAGAATTTTGTAGGCGCCATTTCGCTTTTGCCGGATGCGATCACTCCCCATGAGGAAGCGGTGCTTACCAATATTGCTTTTATGGAAGCAGTCCATGCCCGCTCCTATTCGTCGATATTTTCAACCCTTTGTCTGACAAAAGATGTCGACGAAGCCTATCGTTGGTCGGAAGACAATGCTTTTCTCCAGAAAAAGGCGACACTCGTTCTTGATTATTATAATGGCTGTGATGCTTTGAAGCGAAAAATTGCTTCGGTTTTTCTGGAAAGCTTTTTGTTCTATTCCGGTTTTTATTTGCCGATGTATTGGTCAAGTCGGGCAAAACTTACCAATACTGCCGATCTTATCAGGCTGATCATTCGTGATGAGGCGGTGCATGGCTACTATATCGGTTACAAGTTCCAAATCGGCTTTAACAAGCTGTCTCAAAGCGGGCAGAATGAAATGAAAGATTTTACCTATACGCTTTTAATGGAGCTTTACGACATAGAAACAAAATATACCGAACAGCTTTATGACGGGGTGGGGTTAAGCGAAGAAGTGAAGGTGTTTTTGCACTATAACGCGAATAAAGCATTGATGAATTTGGGATTCGAGCCTTTGTTTCCTCCCGATATTTGCAAGGTCAATCCAGCTATTCTTTCAGCTCTCTCACCAAATGCAGATGAAAACCATGATTTCTTTTCAGGCTCCGGATCATCTTATGTGATCGGTAAAGCGGTAGCGACAGAAGACGCTGATTGGGACTTTTAAAACTTTAAAGAAAAACAGAAGAGAAGAGTGCTCCTCTTCTCTTCTTAAAGTAAATGCAACACGCAATTTGCCAAAACGTAACGCCCATTAAAATCTATGGAAACCGAAACTTATCACTAGCGCCGCGGGAAATATTGGGCACCAAAGCTGCCGCCTCCTAAGCGGGCTGTCGCTTGATCATGTAAAAAACAGATTGCTTGAAAATAGATTAAAGCGCGGTTTGTTCAGTTTGTTCAATAGCATCAGGAGGGTGAAACTATTGCACATCAAACCATTGCAGACAACAGAGTTTTGACCGATGCGTCATCTATTCGCCCTTCGCGTTATGAACGTGCAATCGGAAAACGGGAAAGCGAGATGACGCAGGACTCGATAATCTCTTGCCGATAACGATATAACTTAGCGGGTCTGCCACCGGTTTTTGTCTCGAATTCCCCGACTTCTTCAATAATACCTTGTTGTTCGGTCAAGCGACGGAAGTTCGGCTTATGAAGGCGCCTTCCAATAATGGCCTCAACTGTCTTTTGTAACTGCAATAAGGTAAATTTTTCAGGCAAAAGCTCGAATATAACAGCACGATATTTGATTTTTCTTCTAAGTCTTGCAATTGCTGTTGCCAAAATCCGGCGGTCATCAGCAAACATCGGCGTGCCAGCAAATAGGCTCCCACCTGCTTCGGCAATCAATCCTGCTTCATACAAAAGTTCGTATCTTTGAAGTATGAAATCTTCATTCCATGAAAAACCGTTACAGCCGAAGAGAAAAGAAATCCTGCGCTTTTTAAAGGCGCATGTCTCCGGATCTCTTTCCGCCCACGCGTTAAGTGCATCGATAATTTTATCAACGCATGGATGTTTCCCGTTGCGACAATCATCCCACGGAAAATGTTCGTACCAGTCATGCCACTCGACTTCAGGCAAAAACTCGTCATGCTCGCGTACCAACCCCAAATAGCTAATCGAGACAGTAGGCATATTGCCTTCCGATATAACTCGGTCGCGATTGGTAAAAGTATAAAGTTGTTCGAGAAAACCGACAGGATGCCCTGTTCGTGTGTTCACCCAATCGCGCAGAGTTGATTGTAAACTCTGTTTATAGTTTTTGAGCGGTCCTGACGGTAATTTTTGTTGAGGTCCGACGGTAATAACTTTCGGATTGTCATCAGTAACCGAGACTATGACTCCGATAAGTTCAATCTTGGAAAGAGCTGTCTGTTTGGTTGCAATTGTCATTTTTCAAATATTTAGCTTTAGTTTAGGGCCTAAAGAAATATAAGTCGCGCCAGATGCCAGTTTTATATTCCTTCTTATTTTTGTCTCCACGCAATTAGGGGCATGGATTTTCCGCCATATAGAGCAGCAAACTGAATAGCCAAGATTAAAAAACAGCGAAATAGCAATTTAATGCCAATTGGAGATTATCCGGTTCTTGAAAGAGTTCGCGTGCGAGGAGGGAGAATAATTTTCAAATCTCATTTTCGAGTGCTCTCCAACAATTTTATTTAATATTGTTGTAACTGTTCGATTGAATGCTCTCCGTTAAATATCATAAAATCCGGATGAAAAGGTAGTTTAAAATTTTTTTAAAAAATGCGCAAAATTAAAATTATTTTTTCAGAATACAAAACTCTTTATCAATTCGGTTTAAAACATCCAAACAATTGGAATTACTGAAAATTTCCGTTCAATAATCTTGAATAAAAATATATTTGGCATCAATTTTAAAATTTTAATATGACCTGAAGATGATAAATAAAAACCGGCTTTAAAGCCGGTTTTTAATGAAGGGATATTATGCGATTATTTTATTAATGGTGGTTTACAGGCGAACCATCGCCAAAATGCGCTTCATTTGCCAAAACTCCATGCGTTGCTTCACCGGATTTCTGCGCATGACCGATAATATAACTGTCTTCGACCGAACCGTCACCAAATCCATTTGCTCGTGTATAAGCACGTGAATTGCCCGTATAACCTTTGTTCATGCCGGACTGGGCTGTAGAACCGATAACATAGGTGTTGACCGGCGAACCATCGTCAAAAGCATAACCACTGGCATAGGCGCTGCTTACACCACATAAACTTGCAAGCGCAATAAACATTAATTTTTTCATTTCATTCACCGTTTTTATGAGCCCTTAGCTTTGGCTAACGGCTTTAATTGCAATTGGATCAATCTGGATATTTTCCAAACTCTCTATCGCTTATATCTTCATCACGGCAATCAATCTCAAATCACTTTAAAATGTGTTGATCACGGAAAAGTGATAATTTAAAATATAGCAAAAACAACAGGTTAATATTCATTAATCCCCGTCCAATAGAGGTTTATCAAGTCGGGATCACGGTTGTTGTGAAGTGGCTTTAAGAAGGGCTGGATGGTGTCTTTCTGGCCTATCAAAAGTTGATTTTTGCCTTCGCAAGTTGCAAGCTTTGTTCGAATCTTGCAGTTTCTTGTTTCTTCAATTCTTCCGATTTGATCCGGAGAAGATATGACGGGTGAAAAGTGACAAGAACCGGTATTTTTTCTTCTGTCTCTATTATTTTACCCACCAAACCGCTTAACGGCTCGTTCAAATCTGTGAGTGAAAACAGGGCGGTTTTCCCCATGGCAACGATAAGCTTCGGTTTGACGATGTCAATTTCTTTCATGAGCCACCAGCGACAATGCTCGATCTCGCTCCGGTCTGCTCTTTTATGGAGGCGCTTGCGACCTTTGAGTTCATATTTGAAATGCTTGACGGCGTTGGTGAGGTAAACCTCGTCACGTTCAATGCCAATTTTTTCTATCGTTTTTTCAAAGATTTGTCCTGCCGGACCGATAAATGGCCGACCAACAAGATCTTCACGGTCGCTCGGTTGTTCTCCAACAATCATAAGAGAAGCATTTTCAGGCCCCTCGCCACAGACGGCCTGCGTTGCTGAACAATGCAACGGGCAACGTTTGCATGATCTGATGCTGTCATTGAGAATATCCGATGTTTCAGGTGTTGTTCTAGATCGAAAATTTGTTTGAACGCTATTTTGCGCATGCTTTTCCGATAAGCGGGAATGAAAGAGCGGGGGTTGAAGAACCGGTTGTCTTTCCATCGTTTCAATGCGCGTTTCCGCATCGCCTATGAGACTATTGATAATTTCCGCTTCCGGAAGGTTGCTCCAGTATTTTTTCGGCATATGGCTTTGCATGGTTTTGACTTTCAGTCTTGCCGGATTGAAAATACTGGCAAAGTAGGTTTTCCATAGCTCTTCGGTTTCATCTTTATTTTGTGGCTTTTTAAATATCGGTTCGCCAAAAAACAGTCTTTTGTTAAAATAAAACGCACTGCCTTTCGGAGTTAAAATTTGCCAATCCATGTCGCTAAAACGCCGGCAGAAAAACGGTATAGCTTCTGCGATAATGAAATGCTGAGGTTCATACCAGGCAGTAAAACGCCGCCTGAAGTTATCATTGCCGAGACTGCAAATTTCTTTGAACCGTAAAAATGCATGCATATGGTGGATATCATGGCAAACAGCCTTTTGCCGTGATAAAGCTGTGGCGGTATCAATGTCGTAAATTTTTTCAAGAAGCGTTTTGTCCCGCTGCAAGCGGTAAAGAAGGCGGTATAAAAGGGCCGCCGAACCTTTGCTTTCATGGCAGATGACATTTTTCGCAAGATTGATGAACTGCTTTGGCACCAGAAATTCATGGTTTTGTTGTGCAGGTGAATATTTTTCTGAAGGCTGCGTGGCTGGCTCGCTATCAAATAAGGTTGGAGCCGAATGGTAATGCCAAAAAACATCTTCCGGACGCATTTCATCTTGCAATAGCAAACGTGCCGTTGTTCGCCACTCGTCGAAATCCCCCTGTTTTTTCAAAATAATCGTTTTCATGATGAAAAAAGATCAAGTTGGGTCGGTCGCGCACGAAAACGGTCGGCAAGGTGTGAACTATCGAGAAGGTTTTTAGGCGTCCAACGTTCGGCAGTCACGAACGGTTTTATTTTTTCAAGGCTGATATGAAAGGTTTTCAAATCTGAAAAATCAAGCCGTTTGAACCGGCGCGCTACCAATATCCGTTTCACATTGCGCACTCCAAGGCCTGGAACACGTAACAACATTTCCTTGTCGGCCTTGTTGATGTCAACCGGAAAAAGATGCCGGTTTTGTAATGCCCAGGCAAGTTTCGGGTCAAATTCAAGTTCGAGCATGCCGCCATTTGTTTTCGTGGTCAGCTCTTCCATTGCAAATCCGTAAAACCGGAAAAGCCAATCAGCTTGATAAAGCCTGTGTTCCCTTAAAAGCGGCGGGCGCTTGACAGGAAGCAGGTTCGATGCATCCGGAATCGGACTGAACGCCGAATAATAAACGCGTTTCAGCCGATAGCTTGAATAAAGCTCGGCGCTTGATTGCAAGATTGTTGCGTCATTGGCGTCGTCGGCACCGATGATCATTTGGGTGGATTGGCCTGCGGGCGCAAAACGTTGCGTTTTTTTCGTCTGTAATGTCGCGTCTTTGGAGGCTTCAATATCAATCCTGACATTTGCCATAGCCTGCTTGATTGTCAGGATCTTTTTTTGCGGAGCAAAGCGGTTAATGCTTTTTTCTGTTGGCAGTTCAACATTGATTGAAAGTCGATCTGCATAACGTCCCGCCTCCTTGATAAGCGCTTCCGAAGCATCCGGAATGGTTTTCAAATGGATATAACCGCCAAAATGGTGAATGGTTCGCAAATCGCGGGCAACTTTAACCAATTCCTCCATTGTTTGGTCCGGAGAACGGATAATACCGGAAGAAAGAAACAAGCCTTCAATGTAATTTCTGCGGTAAAATTCGAGCGTCAAAAACACCACCTCGTCAGTGGTGAAACGCGCCCGCTCGACATTGCTCGAAGACCGGTTGACACAATAGGCGCAGTCAAAGATACAAAAATTGGTGAGTAGAATTTTTAACAAAGAAACGCAGCGCCCATCAGGCGTGAAGGAATGGCAAATTCCCATATTTGCCGTAGACCCCAAGCCGATTTTTGCGGGCGACTGGCGCGTCGAACCGCTTGATGCACAGGAGGCATCATATTTGGCAGCATCAGCCAGAATTGCCAATTTTTGTTTAAGTGTTTTGACCATTATGTTCACTATTTGTTCTCTTTTGGAATATAGGCATGGAACCGAGGAAGTAAAGGAAAAATAGCGTTTCACCACCGACTGAGATCCACAATTCTGCTGAATATCAGTGTCATTCCGGATAAAGCCGGCTTAATCGGTCAAACTGTTCCTCATTGTGTTCCACTTTGTAACGATACCGCCGCGAATGATCTGAGCCAAACGTTAATAATAAGCCCTGAATGAACAATCTATCGAATAAAAATGCTGTCGCCTGAACTTCCATAAAACAAATAGTCCTGTGATAATTCGGGTGAGGAGACCTCATAAGGTTTTGCGTGGTTTATGTGCTGCGCGCCATTTTTGCGATAAGCCGTAAGCCAGTCCGAAGATAGCCGACACCAGAGATCCGCAAAGAATCGCGAATTTTGCTGCTTCCAATTGTTCAGGATGGCTGAACGCTAATGTCGCTGTAAAAATAGCCATAGTAAAACCGATCCCGCCCAGTAAACCGACGAGAACAATTCCGCGCCAATTTACTCCCGAAGGGAGATTGCAAAACCCGAAACGCACGGCAAGGAAACTTATGAGGAAAATGCCGAGTGGCTTACCGATAGAAAGGCCTAGTCCTGTTCCGACCATGATGATGAAGGAGGAATGATCTTCGAATTCGACATTGGAAACATCAATACCCGCATTGGCCAGTGCAAAGAGTGGCATAATGACAAATAATACCCAAGGACTAAAGGCGGCAACGAGTCGGGATACGGGTGCGTCGATTGCAGCTTCACTCTTTCGTATTTCAAGAAGAGCAAAATAGTGCTTTGAAGCGCTGTCTTCAGGCTTTTTATTTTTCAATATTTCCAAAGCGTAAGACAGTCGATCGATAGGTGCTATCAGTGAGCGGGGGGCAAGTGCCGGTGTCAATAATCCCAATATAACGCCCGAAAGGGAAGGGTGGATTCCACATATCATAAGTCCGAGCCAGAGGAGAGCGGCGGGAAGAACATAAATCAAAGCCGAGTTAATCCCTATCCATTGCAAAAAAACGAGGATGATAATTGCAAGACATGCAATGGGCAGGCCTGTCAGATCAAAGCCGTTAGAGTAAAAAATCGCTATAATCAAAATCGCGATAATGTCATCTATCGTGGCGAGCGCAAGCAAAACGATTCTTAAGTTGTTTGGAACCGATTTTCCTAAAAGCGCTAATATCCCGATTGCAAAGGCTATGTCGGTTGCGGTGGGGACAGCCCAGCCATGACTGGTTGGCGGCATATGATTGATAGAAAAATAAATAATTGCCGGCATAATAACGCCGCCGACAGCTGCAACCAGAGGCAACAGCGCCTGACTTAATTTTGACAATGCCCCATCATGGATTTCCCGTCTTATTTCCATGCCTGAAACAAGGAAAAAGAGCGTCATCAAGCCGTCATTGACCAGAAAGTGCAGGTCTTTGGAAAAGCAATATCCGAAGGCTTCTATTGAAATTTTTTGCTGCCAGAAATTTTGGTAAGCGGTTCCATAAGTTGAATTGGCAAGCAAGAGAGCGACCATTGTTGCAATAACAAGAGCAACACCCGCCATCGCATCAATATGAACTATGTTGCGACAGATTGAAAATATCTTTTCGGCAAAAACAGATGCACGGTTAGGCAAGCGATGGGATATATTTTTCATGGCAGGTCCTTCTGTGCTGGCGGCCCGACCAGCTTGAAACCTGCCCGAAACGATTTCCCGAACACCCGTTGGCAACTATATAAAATTGACTGAAAACTACAATAACAATTTTCTATCTTTCTTATCCGACAGTTGTCAGAGCAGAATAAATTTCCGGTTATCACTCTTTGAACGCTTTATTAGATTATATAAAATAACTTATTTTATGTACATAAAAATTATAGATTACAAAAATAATAAAAATCGAAGTAATTGAATATATATATTCAATATAAAATTATATATCATGAATAAATTTATTATAAAGGGGATGAGATCCCCTTTATAAAATAGAATTTACGTTTTTTAATTTTCATTTTTTACCGTAAGGTTTACTTTGTTGAGCGCAGTTGCAAGATCATTTTGCAAGGCGGTTTCAAGATCGGTAGCCGTTAGCCCCTGGTTATCCTTGGCTTCAAGCGATATTTTGAGCGTTCCGGGTTTTTTAGCAAAAGCGCCGAACGCAGATGAAATCTTTTGTGCTTCTTCGTGATCTTTCAAAAGCATTGCCGGACTCTTCGTCATAACGACATAAAAGTCTTCATAAAGTTCCTGTTTGAGATCGTGTTTACTGTCATTCAGATTTTGGGCAAGATAGGTGAACAATTTATCTATGAAGCCGAAATCGGAATAACGCATATCTGCTTTGGTAATGCCAATCTGGTTTGCAGCATCAAGCGCCGCTTCTTTATCACCGGAAAATAGTGCAGATCCGGCATTGATAATTGTTGCTGACATTTGACCCGAACCGATACCGTTGGCGGTGAAAGAAAGGTCGTTCAAAGACAGAATTTTTCGACTGGAATTATACGAAAAATCAATCTTCCCCGAGAGATCCAACGTATTGAATCCCATATTTTTCAACATTTCAAAATCTTTTTGCGGCATTTCGGATGTGTTGAGCGAAAAGCCATCGAGCGACACCAGCAGACTTTCGGGAACCGGTTGATTCCATTCGCGAGGCAAAAGCTGAAACGAATTGAGGCTCGCTTTGATTTTCGGCAAATCAATATCAGCTTTTTCAACCTGCGCATCAATAGCTGTTATCGCTGAAACAAGTGTTACAACCAATGCATTTCTTGCAGCCTTTTCATTTTTTTCATCCCCGCTCTTTTTGGCTTCAAGATAGGCTCGTACAAGATTTTCCGGCACTGCTTCCATCGGATGCATTTTCAGTCCGTTGGTTTTGAACTTATCCAGCGAGAAATGCGCATTGCGGTTTGTGCCTTCAAAAACGTCAATTGCGATATCTCCGAGTTCTACCGGTCCGAAGACAGTCCGTCCGACCTTATCGGGTTTGATTTTACCGGCGAGTATTGAATAAGCATAACCGACATCAATATCATCCGCCCGCATGGCATTGCTTTTACCGATCAGACGAAGACCGTTGGTACTATTTGTATCGGAATTTTTTAAACCGACATTGGTACTCATGCCTTCAATGCCGACAGAGCCGATATTGCCGCCCTTCAAACTTGAAAGCCAAAAGCCTTTAACGTTGAGTTTTTCTGTTTCGCCATTCGGATTGTCTAGCGAAACCTCTATGTTCGGCGCATTGACGGATGATACGTCAACCCTCATTAAGGCCTGTAAAACATTGGATTCAATTGATGTATCCTTGTCTTTCAGCGTGATACCATTGAGAGTAACTTCCGGAACTTCAATGTGGATATTGTCGCGTTTCAAATCGATATTATAAATAGTAAACGAGCCAGGTACAAAACCGACTGGCGGACGGCCGGAAATGGCTCCGATTTTAAGGCTGACGCCTTCGGGTACAGGAAATGTCACATTTTTGAGGTTGACATTCCCGGCAACTGTTACTTCCGATTGATCGGCCTTGACGCCATGTTTTACCATCTCGTCTTTGACAAAGCTGTTAAGGTAGGGGGCGGCCATATAAAAAGCGCCAACAGCCAATATGGCCAGGATGACCACGCCTCCGATAATATAAATTAACCAGCGTTTGAGTGTTGCTATCAACCAGCCACCGAAATTGGCCATTCTTTTCTTCCAGTCTTAATGTTGTATATCTGCGCTCAAGTCGATTTTATCGAACAGGCTCAACGGAGCAAGTCGAGCCGCTAAAAAGTCTGCTAATCCGATACCTTGTTTGGATCTTGCTTTGGCATGGATATTAAGAGTTCCACCGCTTTCTATAAAGTTTTGCAGTGCTTCTCCAAATTTTTGTGAATTTTCCGCACCAAGAAAAAGTGCAATAGCCAATCTGGCTTTGACAGCCGCCTCCTTGCGTTTATCAGCAAAATTTTCGTCTGTATTCGCATCATAAAATTTTGCAAAACGATCAAGAAAGTTATCAGCGTTTACAGTCAAGTCCATGCTCTTTGCATGTATAACCAAACCTGCTGCGGCAATAGTCATGACATTATCCGAGAAAAATGCCGGATCGACATTGATGAACGAGCCTTTAAGAGACCAACGTCCCATGTCGGGATAATTCATAGTCAACTCCTTAATATCAAGAGTTTCATTGTCGGCATTCCATGAACCATCAAAAATAAAATCCTCCGATATTGTCTTATAGCCGAGCTGATTGAGCAATCCGCCGTTCGTGACCTCAGAAAAGCCGAGCTCGGTTAAAATGGGGAATTCCTTATCCCAATTTGTCGCGGAGCCTTCCATTCCTTTCAATTCTATTTTCAGTGATGTCGGAATGGCTCCCAGGCTGAAATTCGCTTTCACGTCCAGAGAATTTATTGTGACAGGGGAGTTGTCCGCGCCGTTTTCCGAAGGCGGCGGCAATAATGAAAAACCGGACAGATGAATAGTGTCGAATTGCGGCATCAAAGGAAGGTTCTCACTTTGAAGAAAAGCTGTAAAAACACGGCTGATACTATCAAGATCGCCCTTGTCCAATTTGTCCAATTTAGTCAGCAAGTCATTAATATGAGGAAAACGCAGTTGCGAGATTGAAAAATCGTCAAGCGTTGTCGTGTTGTTGTCTCTGTCTATGTTTTTAATGCCTTTCAACGCGATGTCGAATTTGCCATTATTGTAAATGAAAGCGCTATCTTGAACATCTGTGCTGTTATCGGGGTGTTTTATAGCAAGTCCGGTTAAATGAATATCGGCAAAACCGATAGACGGAATGATAGCAAGTTTCTGTGTGAGCAATTTTGCTTCATCAGATTTGTCAATGCTGTTATCACCATCGGCATTGTCAAGCTGTTTGACCATTTCCGAAATAGAAAATGGCAGTTGGCGCACTGAAAATTTTGTTCCGGAAATTTTTTCGAGTGTTGTATTGCCAGCGTTTTCCTTATCTATGACGTCGTCAATCGACAATTTTTCAACCGACCAGTTGCCCGTTATATCTTTAAACGGGTTTTCTGTTTCGCCAGCAGAAGACGGCTCACTATAATAGCGAACGAGATAACCGATATTGAAATTTTCAATTTCAGCCTTGCCGGTTTTGGTCGATATAATACGATCTATTGTGGAAGCATCACGTTCGTCAGCCAAACGGATTTCCCCCGAAAGACCATCGCTCGTCAATTTTTTGACAATCCCTTTATCAAAATCATTGAACACAACATTGTTGTACGTCATCGACTCGCCGCCGTGACCGGTTTTGCGTGTCACAGTCATTGAAGGGGCAACAATTTTTTTTACTGCAATATTTGTAACGTCAAAAAAAACGTTTCCATTATTGGCGCTGGTCTTATCATTAAGCGCAAAGTTTTGCACGTTCATCGAGGGAACCGAGACTTCGGTTTTACCGAATTGATAAGAAAGGTTTTCCAATTTTAGATTTTTACTGGTTTTACCAGAAAAATTGACCTCACCTTTGATTGTTTCGATGTTCAAGCTTTCTGCAGACGAGAGTTTCACTTTCGCATTATGGGCAGTGAAATGACGTCTCCAATTGACGTCAAGTGAACCGACGCTGACACCATTGGCTTTCAGAAAATTTTCAACATGCTTTTGTGCCGAGCGTGCAAGATAAAAAACAAAGCCGCCACAAATAAGGGCAATAATAACAAGGCCTGTAATGATCTTTTTCCAAGGCATTTTTTTTGTAGCCTGATCGGCGGTCTGTTCACTCATTGAATTCACCCTCAATTGACAAAAAAATTTGTTGCAATACGGCTTGTCCCATTTCTTTTAATGCCAAACAATCGCGACTTTTTTCTGGCAAAACAATCCTTAATATAAGCGGGCGCCGGAGTCTCGTTCTTTTTTAAAACCTTAGCCCATCAATTTCCGGTTGATAAAAGGATTTTGCATGGTTTAACCGGATTCAGGCAGAAATCTATGGTTGCAGGGGCTTGATCCCATATCCCGACGTGGTTTTCAATACGCCAGCGGGTTCTGTTTGATTATCCGGCATCTCATAAAGCGGAAAATTGGTCGCGGAATTGATAAAAGTCTGTTTTGCCGGAAATCTTGAATGGGAACCGGTTGTTGAAAAGGCTTAATTCCTCAAATATCTACACATGATCAATTAATTTACCGGCAATTATTTTACCGGTAATGCAGTCTTGCTGTTTTCCTTCGTCGGATTGGTCGTCATTAGACTGTTATAGGAGCTAAACAGACCGATCATACTTTGAGGAGCGTATCTACCAAGCAATTCAAAGACAATCAGGAGAGCAACAGCAACAACGACGCCGCCGATCAAAAACTGACCCATTCTGGTTCTGGACTTTCGTTGATACATGAATTCCCACCTTGATCATAATTTATATGAATTATTATCAGAAAATAATAAATTATACTGTTTTCGAGAAAAGCGAAAATGTAGTGAAACGTCAAGTTTTGTGATTATGAACGGATGAAACTTCCGAACCTAAGCAGCAACATATTCGGGTTTGATGTATTTTTTTACGGCTTTTTCCAGACTTTTTTCAAAGTGAACCGAAGGTGGCTTAATTCCGTGCGAAAGAAAGTCTTTCAAAACCTGTTCTGAAGCTCCACAAATAACAAGGGTAATTCCTTGTTTTTTTGCTTTTTCGGCGAGGCTTTCAATTGTATTCGCACCTGTCGCATCAAGAAATGGAACCTGCACGAAATCAAGGATCATTGTGCGATAATTATCGCCGATCCGGTCAAGAACGGAGCCGATAGATGCAGCAGCACCGAAAAAGAATGCGCCGGAAATGTGGTAGATGACTGTATTGCTATCCTTTTGGATGTTGCCTTCATAGTGCGAGTTTGGCTGATTTTTAGCGTCTGCAATGTCTTCGGCTACCAGCGGACGATCAGCGGTAACACTGGCAGCTTTCGACATGCGATGGATAAACAGTAATGCACCCAAAGCAAAGCCGATGATGATGGCTTCGGTAACATTGCGGAAAATTGTCAACGATAACGAAACAAGGAGAACGACAGCATCGCCTGCCGATGCCTTAAGAAGAAGCAGGATTGCATGCTTGTCAATCATGTTCCACGAGATAATGGCAAGAATTCCGGCAAGGCACGCCAATGGAATAAAATTTGCAAGAGGAGCCAAAATTACCAGAAATAGAAGCAAAAAGACGGAATGGAATATTCCGGAGATCGGACTTCTTGCACCGGCACGTATATTGGTGGCTGTACGTGCGACAGCACCCGTAACGCAAATACCGGTAAAAAGCGCAGAGGCTATATTGGCCACACCTTGCGCGACCAGCTCGCAATTCGAACGATGTCTTCTTCCGGTCATGCCGTCGGCAACAACTGCCGATAACAGGGATTCAATTGCGCCGAGCAATGTAAATGTCATGGCATTGGGAAAAACCGCTTGAACCTTGTCGAAATTGAATTCTGGCAGTCGTGGTGAAGGGAGTGTCGAAGGCATTGTGCCGAATTTTGAACCGATAGTTACAATATCAAGGTTGAAAAACGCGGTTACCGCACCGCCGATAATGATTGAAAGCACCATGCCCGGCCACTTCGGACGTAATTTTTTCAAGATTGTAATGAATACGATCGTGGCCACACAAAAGGTGATAGAAAGCAGGCTGTAAGTCCCGATATTATTCCAGATAACCGGTAGTTTTTCCAAAATCGGCCCGGGCTCTTTCTCGTTAAGCTCAAGTCCGAGCATATTGATAAGTTGGCTTGAAAAAATAATAACGGCAATACCTGCGGTAAATCCTACTGTAACAGGATAGGGGATAAATTTGATATAAGTGCCAAGCCTGAGATAGCCGAGCGCCATCAGCATCACTCCCGACATCAGTGTAGCAAGTAAGAGCCCGTCCATACCGTGTTCGGCAACAGTCGTTGAAACTATGATAATAAAGGCGCCTGCAGGGCCTCCGATTTGAAAACGGCTTCCGCCAAGAAGAGCAATGAAAAATCCACCGACTATCGACGTGTATAATCCCTGTACCGGCGATGCACCGGAGGCGATTGCAATTGCGATGGAAAGGGGCAGCGCGACAATGGCGACTGTAAGACCGGCAACCACATCGGCACGAACATCAACAAAATGATAACCTTCGCGTAAGACTGTTATAAGCTTTGGCTGGAAAAGCTCGCTAAAGGATATTTTTTCAACAGCCTTTTTGGATCGCGCCATGATTGAACACAAAGAACCTGAAAGAGTTGTTCAATTTTGATAGCATAGTTGTTTTTGTCTATCTACTTTCTTCAACGACAATAAAGCGGCGATCACATAAGTTTTATAATGTTTTTCAAGTAAAAAATTGTTTTCTGTTTATTATCATTGAAGCAACAATGACATGAAAGTTAACCTAATGCCAAAAACAAAGGGCGAGCATCAAAAAGTTAGCAAAAATAATAATAGCGTTGCCCGAGTCGTTGCAATTCTTGTCGCTGCTGCGTTTTTTATGGAAAATCTTGATGCAACCGTCATCGCAACGGCTTTGCCGCAAATGGGGGAAACATTTGCGACAGATCCGGTCAACATCAATGTGGGCATGAGTGCCTATATGCTAACGCTAGGCGTATTCATTCCGGCAAGTGGCTGGCTGACGGACCGGTTCGGTTCGCGTGCCATGTTTTCGTTAGCAGTTTTTGTTTTCACACTTGCATCATTCTTATGCGGACTGTCACCGAATTTAACTGTTTTTATTTTGGCCCGTATTCTGCAAGGAATGGGAGGCGCGCTTATGGTTCCCGTCGGACGCCTCGTCGTTTTGCGCGAAACACCAAAAAACAAGCTTGTCGAAACAATTGCTCTTCTTACCTGGCCGGGATTGGTTGCACCGATTTTGGGGCCACCTCTTGGCGGTTTCATTGCACAATATTTCCACTGGAGCATCATTTTCTTCCTCAATATTCCTTTAGGACTGATTATCCTTTTGTTGAGCCTGAAAATTTTCCCTGATGAAAAATTGAAAACATCGCGATCTTTCGATCTTATGGGGTTCCTGCTTACAGGTATAGGGCTGGCAACCCTTCTTTTTGCTGCGGAAAAAGTCGGTGATAGCCACGGTTTGTCGGCGCTTGTCATGGCTTGTTTTATAATTGGTGTGACATTGCTTTTGTGGAGTATTTTTCATCTCAAGCGTGCCGAGGCGCCGCTGGTTTCGCTAAAAGCACTTTCCTATCAGACATTCGCCGTGTCGATATATGGCGGGACAGCCTTCAGGATGACAACCAATGCCGTCCTCTTTATCCTGCCGTTGATGGCCCAATTGGCGATGGGGTTTTCTCCGACCGAGGCGGGTTTTCTATTGACGCCGATCTTTATCGGTACTCTTGCAATCAAACCATTTACAACTCCGCTGCTGCGCTATTTCGGTTTCAAGCGCACACTCGTTGTCAATTGTCTTTTCAATGCGTTATTCTTGGCACTTTTTGGCACATTCTCGCGTGATATGCCGCTCTCTGTCATGGTTGGAATATCGGCTTTAAGTGGCGTTTTCCGTTCGATACAGTTTACGGCGCTCAATACAATTGCATTTGCCGATATTCCTGATGACGAAATGAATGATGCGAACACGCTGTTTTCAACGGTTTTCCAATTGGGAATAGGCCTTGGTATCGTTCTGGGTGCAATTTCATTGCGTGCCGGTGTCGCCTTAACAGGTGTCGAGCTTGAAACGTCTATAGAGCCATTCAAAATTGCGCTTTATCTCGTTGCATTTATCAGCCTGTTGCCACTATGGGGATTGATGAGGTTGAAACAGGGCGCGGGAGATCTTGTCGCCGGACATGTGAAGAGTTAGATTAAAAAAAAGCCGTAGGCCATCCTGGGGAACAGACAGGCCGGAAGGATGAATGGAGAGTGGGAAGCATCTTATCATGACAGCAGATCAGGTTATGGCTTTTTCCATCATCGGTTTGATGATGGCCGTCTTCATTTGGGATCGCTTTCGCTATGACGTCGTTGCAGTTTTGACGCTGCTGCTTGCTTGTGCCGTCGGTATTGTCAGTCCTAAAGACGCTTTCAAAGGATTTAGTGACGATATTGTCATTATTGTTGCCAGCGCATTATTGGTGAGTGCCGGAGTAGCCCGTTCCGGAATCATGGAACTGATCATCCAGCGTGTCTGGCCGGATGTCAAATCCGTGCGCTTACAACTCTGTTTTCTTGTCATAGTGGTGACCGTACTTTCGGCCTTCGTCAAAAATATCGGCGCTCTGGCAATTATGCTGCCGATTGCGTTCCAGTTTGCCCGCCGTTCGAACGTCTCGCCTTCTGTCTTTTTAATGCCTATGTCGTTTGGTGCCTTGCTCGGTGGGCTGATGACACAAATCGGCACCTCGCCAAATGTGGTGGTTTCTGCGATGAGAGAACATCTTGTCGGCAAAAGTTTTACAATGTTCGATTTTACGCCTGTGGGTGCAACTGTTGCTGCTGTCGGTGTTTTATACCTTGTATTTTTTTCGTGGCTGGTGCCGGCTCGTGCCCGCAAGTCTTTAACAACCGATAGCAGTTTTTCCAACCGCGACTACATTGCCGAAGCACGCGTGGAGAGCGGATCAACCGTGATCGGCAAACAGATTTCCGACCTTGTCAAACCGGCGGCAGGAGATGCAATGGTTTTACAGGTCATAAGGAACAAGAACCTTATTTCACCATTGCCGGATTTTTTGCTCGCTGAAGGTGACACTATTGTCCTTGAAGGAACACATGGTGGCCTCGATTCCGTTATCAACACCGCAAAACTTGATATTGCCAAAGGACGAGACGTCCAGACGGGAGACAAGCTACAGCAGATTGAAGTTGTCGAAGCTGTTGTCACAGATAACTCGCCCTTGATCGGCATCAACGCCAAAAGGCTTAATCTGTTTGATCGCTATGATGTCAATTTGTTAGCTTTAAGCAGGCCGCAGGAACGGGTGAGGCAACGGCTTGGAGATATTGTTTTCAGGCTCGGCGATGTTATCGTTTTGCAGGGAAGGGATGATGTTATCCCCAATCTTTTGCAGGAATTGAAATGTTTGCCGCTCGCCAAACGTAACATCATGTTCGGTAGCCTTCGTCACGGCCTCGTGCCGTTAACGATATTGTTTGTCGCAATTGCTGCAACAGCATTGCAAATTGTGCCGGTTGCGCTTGCTTTTTTTGCGGCAGCCGTTGCCATGATTGTTTTTCGTGTCATCCCTGCAAGAGAAGCTTATCAAGCACTCGACGGCCAGATATTGGTTATGTTGGCGGCGCTTATACCGGTAAGCGAGACGCTGGAAAAAACCGGTTGTACAAAAATTATCGGACATTGGCTGAGTGTATTTGCCTCGTCCCTGCCGCCATCGGGGGCGCTCGCCGTTATACTGGTCGCGGCTATGCTTGTGACGCCTTTTCTTAACAATGCGGCTACGGTCATGGTTATGGCACCTATCGCCTCAAGTTTTGCCGATTCACTCAACTTCAAACCCGAAGCGTTTCTGATGGCTGTTGCAATCGGGGCGGGATGTGATTTTCTCACCCCGATAGGCCATCAGTGTAATATGTTGGTTATGGGGCCAGGTGGCTATCATTTCAGTGACTATCCCCGCCTTGGCGCACCTTTGAGTATCATTATCGCACTTGTTTCTGTTCCAATGTTGATGTGGGTGTGGCCGCTCACATGATGACAATCGATTTTAAATTAAAATTCTTTCAGGCCATGAACCAGGTAAAATCAAGCTGGAAAGACGCTTTATGCGCTGGTCTAGCTTCGGGTCTTGCCTGGTTTGTTGCCGTCCATTTTCTTGACCATGAACACCCGATCTATGCGGCAATGACGGCACTTATTTGCCTGGCTCCGGGGGTGCCCAGCCATGGACGTCAGGCAATTTATGTATTGATCGGCGTGTTGACAGGTGTGGCGGTTGGAGAATTGACGTTGCTCCTTCCCCCCATGCCTACCGAAGTACGTATTGCCATTGTGGGATTTGCTGGGATGACAATTGCTTCGGCTTATTCCATCGTTCCTGCCATTGTCATTCAAGCAGGCATTTCCGCGGTTATGGTTTTTGCTCTTGGTGCGGATGTTGCCGGTTTGACACGTGCAATTGACGTTGCAGTGGGGACCTCTATCGGATTGATTTTCAGCCAGATCCTTTTTACGCCCGACCCTTTAAAAACTCTTCATTCGGCCGTCGAGCGGTTTTTTAAAGAAATGGCTTTAAACTACACATTGGCTGAAGATGCACTTCAGAGAAACGACGTGTCCGCAGCAATCAAAGCAATGAAAAGCTGTAGCAGAACCCATACAGCCCTTATCGGACTTATCGGAGCAATTGATGTTGCCAGATCGAACGCCCGTTGGACATTGCGCGGAAGATTATCTTCGCGCGAAGTTGTGTCACTTTCCGCCCGCTATGACCAGTCAGGCATCAGACTTTATGCCTCTTCGCTTCTTTTTTGCGAGGCATTGGTCAATGCTATTCGTAAAGGTCGGGAAGCGCCTCCGGAATGGTTGGTCAATGCTTTGAAACTTATTGCCGAAAATTGTCAATTTATCGCTGGCGAAGCACAACTCGGGCAGGAATTTGTTTTTCCAGATCGCTCAAGCAGAGCCGAAGCGTCACTCACATGGCGCGAATGTGTGATTGACATCGAAATGGTAGAGACGACACTTGCTCGTTTTTATAAAAGCAGGACACGCCGAAATCGTCTTGCGGCCTATCGAAAAAAGCAGATTCTTGATGCCGTGAGAGAGCAGATTGCCGAACGTAAAAGGGCCGAAGCTTTGTTATCGGATGAAGAAGACGGTAAAAATCGTTAAAATTATCGATCAATCGGTCTTATTTAACCCTTTTTTCGTGATAAGGGCTACCATCTTCGCTAAATTATGCTTAAAAGCCCTGAAACCCCATTTTTGACAGGAACAATATAATGTCGGATGAAAGTTTTATTCGTGAAGTCAATGAAGAAATCCGTCAGGAAAAGGCAAAAGCCTTATGGGGAAATTACGGTCCATATCTAATTCTTGCAGCTGTCCTGCTTGTTTTGGGAACAGGCATATATCAGTTTTATGACCATTGGCAGTCGTCAAAGGCAGGGCGCATCGGGGATACATTACTTACAAGTCTGGACCTTGCCAATGAACATAATTTTGACGAGTCCTTGAGGAAGCTTGATGAAGTGGAAAAATCGGGTTTTGGCGATTATCCGTTTTTGGCAGGTTTGAGAAAAGCATCCATATTTATGGAACAAGGGGACGCCAAAAAGGCGGTTGCCGAATTTGACAAAATCGCCGATGACAAAAAAGCTCCGGAAATTATTCAAAAAGTAGCAAAACTTCGTGCTGCTTATATTCTCGTCGATAACGGTTCTTTTGAGGACGTTGAAAAACGTGTGAAGGATCTTGCGACCGATGTAGATCCGACGCGCATTATGGCTCGCGAGGCCTTGGGGCTTTCGGCCTATAAAGCCGGGAAAATGGACGAAGCACGTTATTACTTCCAGAAAATTGCCGATGAAGGGCTTGAAGGAATCAAGGCCACAGAACGTTCTCGTCTCATGCTTGATTTGATGCAGAGTTCCGGTGATGCAGCAAGGAAATAGAAAATGGGCTTGACCATTGCAATCGTCGGCCGTCCGAATGTGGGCAAATCGACACTATTTAACCGGCTTGTCGGGCAGAAGCTTGCTCTCGTTGATGATACCCCCGGTGTGACACGTGATCGTCGCCGTCATGAAGCACGTTTGATGGATTTGCGTTTTGATGTCATTGATACAGCCGGCTTGGAAGAAGCTAAAAGTGATACTTTGGAAGGGCGCATGCGCGCCCAGACAAAAGCAGCCATTGATGAAGCCGATCTCATTCTTTTTGTGCTTGATGCAAAAAGTGGCATGACATCAAGTGATCTTAATTTTGCTGCTCTTGTTCGCAAGTCGGGTAAGCCGATTGTATTGGTTGCCAACAAATCGGAATCGAAACAGGCAACAGCAGGCTTTTATGAAGCATGGTCACTCGGCCTTGGCGAGCCTTGTCCGATTTCTGCCGAGCACGGTTTGGGATTACAGGATTTACGCGACGCTATTGTAGATGCCGTTGGCAAACAAAAAGCTTTCGACAAGACAGGAACCGATAAGGAAAATAGGCAAAGCGACGATGAGTTTGGCGAGAAAATTGATGATCCGGAAGCTGAAGAACCAGCTTACGACAAGACCAAACCTTTGCACATTGCAATTGTCGGTCGGCCGAACGCCGGTAAATCGACCCTTATCAATACCATGCTCGGGCAGGATCGTTTATTGACCGGTCCGGAAGCCGGAATAACCCGCGATTCTATTTCGGTGGATTGGCAGTGGAAAGGGCGTCAGATAAAGCTTTTTGACACCGCCGGTTTGCGTCGTAAGTCGAAGGTTGATGGAAAGCTTGAAAAACTCTCTGTTGCAGAAACCTTGCGCGCGATTCGCTTTGCCGAAGTCGTCATCATTGTGCTCGATGCAACCATTCCATTTGAAAAACAGGATTTGCAAATTGCCGATCTCGTCATCAGAGAGGGAAGGGCACCCGTCATTGCTTTCAATAAATGGGATTTGATCGAAAACAGGCAGGAAACGCTTGCCCGATTACATGAAGAATGTGCGCGTCTATTGCCGCAAGTGCGCGGTTTGAGAGCAGTGCCGGTTTCCGGCGAGCGTGGTGAGGGAATTGACCGGCTCATGGAAAATGTCGAAATGGTCCATCGTATCTGGAACCGGCGTGTGTCGACGGGCAAGCTTAATAGATGGCTTGCAGAAATCACTGCCTATCATCCGGCACCAGCGGTTTCGGGGCGACGTTTGAAGGTGAAATATATCACCCAGATAAAAACGCGCCCTCCGGTTTTTGTTATTTCCTGTTCCCGACCGGAAGCGATGCCGCAATCCTATCTGCGTTATCTTGTAAACAGTCTGCGTGATTCTTTCGATATGCCGGGTGTTCCTATCCGGTTGACGATGACAACCTCCGATAATCCGTTTGCCGGTCGCGCCAAAAAACGCTGAGTCGTTTTTTTTAAAAAATAGTGTTTGCACTTTATTCAGAAACATTAACAAATCGGCTTTGCTTTTTTTAAGAAAGCCGATAAATGCGCTATTTTTGCGTTAACCATTCTGATAAATTAAGGAAAAATTAATCAATAAAATCAACGAATAAGGGTGTTTTTGTTAACCATAAATAAAGGTTGATGAGGCAATCTTCAAACCACAGAAAACAAGTTTTTCTTTTTGTTTTGCGTAAGCGTATTTGCGTTGGAGTGATGTGGTGTTTGAAGTGTCTTTCATACCGTCTTTGCACCGTTCCGGTAACGAAGGTGAGCAGACCTTGATGCTTCGCACCGCATCCTCTTATTACATGCCGGAGGGGCGGTTTTATGAAGCGCCGGTCGTTTTAAAACAGAAGAAGCATAAATCCCGAGTTTTGCCGGTTTTCCTTGGTGCAAGCCTTTCGGCTTTAGCTGCAACAACTATTCACAAAACGGACTTTTCTCATGCGGTCCTGTCTTATAAAGCTGCTTTTGTCGATAATGCTGAAAACGCAGCTGGAGAAGTTGTCGCCTCACTTGGTCAGGCGAATGCTTCAACCATTGCCCAATCACATAATGAGCGGGCATTGGAGGATGAACAAAGAAAAGCCGACAATCACCTTCAAGGAAATAATACCGAACAGAAATCGACTCATGTTGATGAAGTCGAGGCCAATAGTCGGCAAGATCTTTCGAACAATCCATTTCAATCGCTGGCATCGGAATTTCCGAAATTCAGCATGAATGTCACACCGTTCCCGGAAAAATTCCGGCAAGTCGGTGTCTTTGAAGTTGCTCGGAATATCGAAACCGGAAACGAGAAGCCAAAAAGCGTGGGCGAAAACAGCAACAAGACAGGAAATAAATCCGAAGCAAAAATTGCTCTTGTCGTGCCACAGAAGAAACCGGTCTCGAAACTTCCTGTGCCGAAGATTCTCAAAAATCTTGTAACCAATGATAATCCGGATGTTTTGGCATTAGGTTACGCACCGGCCAATGCGAAAGTCGATACAAGCGCATTTGATAGCGTATTGACGGAAAAGCAAAACTCGCCAATCGACCGGAACGGACGTTTTATTCCGCCTATCGGGCGTAACGACCATGCCTGGGCTGCAACACCTCTGCCTCCTGAAGCCTTTACAGCAAAAGAACAGAAGTGTCTGGCCGAAGCGGTTTATTTCGAGTCTCGCGGAGAATCAATCAAAGGGCAGGCGGCTGTTGCACAAGTCGTTTTGAACAGAGTAAGAAATCCGGCCTATCCGAAAACAATTTGCGGTGTCGTTTACCAGAATACCAACTGGATCAATCATTGCCAGTTTTCATTTGCTTGCGATGGACGCAAACACAGAGTAACCGAGATGGCGCAATGGACCGTGGCCCAGCAGGTTGCCAGAGCTGTTACGGCTGGTCAGATATGGTTTCCCGAAGTAGGCTCGGCCACCCATTATCATGCGGTCTATGTCCGTCCTCGCTGGGCACGCACAATGATCAAGGTTGACAAGATCGGATTGCATATTTTTTACCGTACGCGCTATGGCGGTTGGATTTGACATAAAGACTAATTTCGAGATAGAAAATTCATAAAATACAATATGATAATAGATGTTTCAGACATCAATTCCGAGAAAAAACAAGTTCAACCAAGCCGTTACTTTCCTTTTTGAAGAAAATTCCTTTTGATCTTGGGGGCTAGCGGCTTGACGAATGCTTCAGGTAACAATATGTTGCGCCCAACTCTAGAGGTCAGACCTTTACTTTGCATTTGGGATCAAGGGGCCAAATATGGCGAAAGGTGATAAACCTGTTAAGCCTGAGAGGGGTACTCGAATACCGGAGCAGGGGAACAGTCCTGAAACTTTGGATCTGGAAACACGCAGACGCAATCTGCAGGAAAAATTGGCTCGCTATCAAGCGGACAAGAAGCCGGATCCCGAAAAACAGGAAGCAGGACCTTCGAAAGGGATGGCGCAGGCAATCAGACTGTCCAGCGAATTTTTGGCTGGCGTTGTGGTTGGTGTTATACTAGGGTTAGGATTTGATCAATTGGCAGGAACATCGCCGTGGGGATTAATTATTTTTCTTTTCCTTGGTTTTTCTGCCGGAGTATTGAATATATTACGGTCGGTGGGGGCTGTTGCTCCCAGTCAAATTGGCAAAAACGGCGCGTCGCGCCAAGATGAAGGGCCTGATAAGCCCGAGTAAAAGAGGTTAAGGTGTCAGCGAGCGGTCCAGATCCTATTCATCAGTTTCAGATGTCTAAGCTGATCAATATTTCTGTCGGAAATATGGATTTATCATTCACCAATGTTTCGCTCTTCATGGCTATAACAGTGGTATTTTCCTCGTTGTTTTTGTTTGCGTCTTCGTCGAGTCGGGGCATCATTCCGACAAGGATGCAATCCATTTCGGAAATTACCTATGAGTTTGTTGCCAATATGTTGCGCGGCTCGGCGGGAGCACAAGGCATGCGGTTTTTCCCGCTTGTGTTTTCTATATTCGTTTTTGTGCTGGTAGCAAATTTCTTGGGGCTATTTCCGTATTTCTATACGGTTACGTCGCAAATTGCGATTACCTTCGCTCTTGCCATGCTCGTCATTTTTACGGTTGTCATATACGGTTTTATTAAAAACGGGTTCGGCTTTTTAAGATTGTTTGTTCCTTCAGGTGTGCCGGTCATCATCCTGCCTCTGGTAACAATTATCGAAGTCATCTCATTTCTTTCCCGTCCGATCAGCCTGTCTGTTCGTCTTTTTGCCAACATGTTGGCAGGGCACATTACCCTCAAAGTTTTTGCCGGTTTCGTCGTATCTATGATAAGTCTTGGTGCGGCAGGCATTGGCGGTTCAATTTTACCTCTTATTATGACTGTGGCAGTTACGGCCCTTGAAGTTCTTGTGGCGTTCCTTCAAGCCTATGTCTTTACTATTCTAACCTGTATGTACCTTGCTGATGCGGTGCATCCCGGACATTGATGAAACTGGTGGGGTTCCACCGCTTTTAAATGCGATTTTGCTTCAAAGGAGAATGAAATGGAATTAGCACTCGCAGCAAAATATATAGGCGCCGGTCTCGCCTGCTTTGGTATGGCAGGTACAGCCCTTGGCCTCGGTAATATCTTCGGTAGCTATCTTTCGGGTGCGCTTCGCAATCCGTCTGCTGCTGATGGTCAGTTTGCACGCTTGGTCTTTGGCTTTGCTGTTACAGAAGCGTTGGGCATTTTCTCTTTGCTCGTTGCCATTCTGCTTCTGTTCGCTGTCTGATAATTTGAATGCCTTTGGCTATTGCATTTGACGAGGCAGGCCCGAGGCCTGCCATTCGTTCTTGGCAGTGAGCCAATTGTTTATAATAAAACCTTGAGCTGCCGGAAGGCTGTTACCAATTGTATTAAAACATTGGAGCTTGTGAGAGGGTAAAACGGGATGTTTCTATCAAGCGCATTTGCGCAAACTGTCGAAACGCCAGTAGAACATGCGGGCGAAGCTGCACAACATGCAGGGCGTGTTTTTCCGCCTTTTGATTTTTCGTATTACGAGTCGCACATTTTCTGGCTCATTATTTGTTTTGGCCTGTTTTATATAATCATATCGAGGATCATTGTGCCACGAATAGGCGGCACGATCGAAATTCGTCGTGACAGGATTGCATCCGACCACGATAAAGCCGAACGTATGAATATGGAACGCGAAAGTGCCATTGCTTCATATGAACGCGAGCTTTCCGAAGCCCGTGCAAGAGCTATTGCGATTGCTCAAACGTCTGCCGATGAAATACGTAACAAGGTCGATGAAGAACGTAAAAAGTCGGAAGCCGAGCTTGATAAAAAACTTGCGGAATCGGAAGAGCGGATTAAAAAAATACGTAACAGTGCGATGGGCAATGTGAATAAAATTGCTGAAACAACAGCAGCCGAAATTGTCGAAAAACTTATCGGCTCGAAAGTCAGTGCTTCGCATGCAACCGCGGCTGTCAAGTCTGTAAGCGGTTTGGAGTAAAAGACCATGATGACAGATACGTTCTGGGCGCTGATAGGATTGCTTCTCTTTATAGCCGTTCTTGTCTACTACAAAGTGCCTGCACTCCTTAACCGTTTTCTTGATAAAAGAGCAGAGCTTATAAGAAGCGAGCTTGATGAGGCGCGTCGTACACGCGAAGAAGCACAAGAGCTTCTTGCAGTCTATCAGGCAAAGCGCGAGCAAGCCGAAAAGGAAGCTAAAGAGATTATTGCCGCTGCCAAGCGTGAAGCCGAATTGCTGGCAAAAGACGCCCACCAGAAAATGGCCGATTATGTTGCCCGTCGTAACAAAATGGCAGAGCAGAAGATCGCCCAAGCAGAAGCGGAAGCTGTTGGCGCGGTAAAATCCATGGTTGTTGATATCGCTGTAGCAGCAGCAAAAGAAATTCTCGTGAAAGAAATCGATAGCAAGAAGTCTTCAAGCCTCATTGACAAATCACTTGAGGACGTCAAGGCTCATCTTAACTAGATTTTTCTTTTTATGAAATGACGATGACCACGCTCTGATCAGGCGTGGTTTTTTTTGCCTTCAAATAATCTTCAGCTGTTGCTTAGCCAAAGATATTTATCTCTTTTGTCTATTGAATGCATTCAAGCTAACGGCATAAACAATTCGGCGATTTGTTCGTTGCGTTTGCGGATAATGCTGCACTTTGTTTTGGGCGTCTTATTTCATTAAAAGGCAAAGTTTTTTAGACGTTCCCAGTGACGAAGCCGTTTGAACGGTCTGCCGAGAATGTTGAGTTCCCGAACTTTGTCGCGCGGGAACGAAGTGCCGTAAAGGTTAAGTAAACTTTCCTTATACGGCCGACAGACCCTTTTTATCGATGTCAAATCTGTTCGCCGCTCGACAAAAGTTGGCTTGACTATTGCTTTTTAAATCGGAGATATAACTTTATGTGGGACGTGTTATGTCCCCGCCCATTTTGTATGGGTAACCTTCTTAAAAATTAAGTAAGGCGATCCTTTTTGTCTATGCATTATTCTTGGGGCATTTGTGTCGTCTTCATAATTTCGCGTTTGACAAAAATAAACAGACTCTCTTCAGAAGAATTCAGTCACCAATTGTAGTTAGCATGTGATCCAACGAGGTACTTTTACTGAAATTTCAAGCGGCGGGAGTAAACAAAAGTACTGATAGAGTTTCTTTGACGACGTTCTTGATGTGTTTCCTCTCATTCAAATTCGTGGAATGCCTAAGGATAAGAAGTTCAGAAGCAATGGCTACCAGAATCCAAAACAAGCTTTAATTAGATAAAAACCCACCCTTATTGGCGTTCGTTTGTGAGAGAATGGCTTGTTTCAGTTATCACAAGCCACGCTATGATCCGTTTAGGCTCATTCAAGAAGATCACGAGGATAGAACCTATTCTCAACTATTACCCCTATTATTTTGGGTGCCCTTAAAACTCGCTCCACAAAAGCAATTCTGTTAATAAAAACAAGTAGCAAAACTTTTATCACACTTTTCATAAGACAGTTATTAATAAATAGAAATTATTTTGATATTAATTTTATTCAAATTGATAATATTGATATTTGTTAATTATGTGACGAATAAAATAAAAAATATACATGTATGACAATTAAAATATATTTATTAAATTCAGAAAACGAATTATATTTTGTTAGAACTTTAAAATCACTAACTTCAAAGGGTTTTTATTATGGCTAAAAATGAAAAAACTTCATCAGAAAAAGTGGCTAAAGAAGCATCGAAACAATTGAAAGATCCCAAGTCGACAAAAGCACAAAAGTCGGTTGCAGGATCCGCTTTGACACAAGCAGCAGGGAAAAAGAAGTCCAAATAAACGTTAAAGACTGCTCTTTATCATCTTCTTGAAGTGCAGATAAAGCAATATAACTGCTACATTCCTCCATCAAGTTTTTAGGCGGGGTGAGTTGTAAATATTGTAGATTATTGTGCAATCTCATCATGCTTGTAAAACAGGTTTTTAAGCATTGAAATCGCGCCGAACTTTTTTGACAAGCGTTCGGGAAGGCATGGAATCCTTGATGATTTGGGTGGGTACCGCCCTTTGAGGGCAGGATTTTTATAAATAAGACCGGTCAGAAACGGGATGGATAGCGCTTTCCGCGAAGCGGGTGACGTAATGGCATCGTTGTTTACGAATACCGGACAATTACGGGAAGGTCGAACGGAATAATTTATCTCCCCTATTGACCCGTTTCTATCGTTGGCCGTCTTAATGACAAGGCTCGTCAAATTAAAAATAATTCTCTGATCGATTTTTTCTTTCTTGCATAGACAAGTAAAATAACACAATCTAAAATATCTATCGGTCTTAACCTATATATAGTTAGGCACGCTAGGATGCGGGGGTGCGTTCGTCGCGGTTGTTGGCAAAGTTAACAAACGTTTAGAGGGATTTAAAATGTTTAAAGCTGGCAATATTGTTCGGTTGAAATCCGGTGGTCCTAAAATGACTGTCGATAAGGTCAACAATAGTAAAATTTCTTGCGTATGGTTCAAGGAAGAGCATTTGAAGACCGCCATCTTCCGCAAGGATACATTGGAACTCGTGAGCGAAGGCGAGAAGCATAAATCTTCAAAAACCAAGGGCAAAACCAAGATTGAAGAAAATGGCAGAGCGATGGCAACGTTTAAAGCAGCTAACAAAGCAGCCAAAAAGGCAGACAAAAAGTCGCTCTGATATTATCTGATAGTTATCCTCTAACGCTGAACCATTCCCTTTAAACTTTTCCGATCCTCGTTTCACGCTAGGTTTTAAAGCGGGATTTTCGGGGGCAACTCACAGGTCAAGGATTTATCGGGAATTGTGGCTCACTTTGTTTGCAATGATATCGCTGCAACTCAGAGGTATAAAACAAGGGGAATGGTTAGGCATTGACCACAGAGGAGGGATAGAGCTCCAACTGTTCTTAAAGGGAGGAATGATTGCTAAATAGGGAGTTCTGCCAACCATTGTTACCATTGAACAAGTTGGAGGGATGTGACCTTTGTTGGTTAACCAAATGTTCCGATATATCTCGGATGAGGTCCGGTCAGAATGGCGTTTCAGCAAAAATATCGTCTGTAGAGTGACGTAAAAATCTGCAAATGACACTCAAACGGATGCACGACGGTTGCGACTTCAGGCTTTGGCAGGCTTAAGCATTACATAAATATGGTTCCATCAGTTGGTTATGATCAATTGAACACCGGTGGATGCCCATTAACAACGAAGATTGATCGTAAAAAGATTCCGCGTTGAACTGTTGACCGGTTTAACCGGATCGGTAAAATATTCTTAAAGTTCCTTGAAAGTTTTTCTGATAAATCGCTACGCCATAAAGTGCAAATTTGCTTTTCGGTGAACGAGTCCGCAAATGAACAGCAAAATTGTGTGGCTTATGAAGCCGCTTGCTTTGGTAAGTTTAAGCATTATCCTGATATGAGCCGTTATCCGAGTAGGTAGTGAACGACCTTGAACACTTCTAAAACGAAAGATTGACCACTAGGTAGGTAACGAGTTTAACAATTGTTGCCCGTAAATGAAGTAGCAAAACATCACATTTATTGCTGATAATTAGTTTGTGTCGCATTTCTTAATGGCGTTCAGGTCAAATGGCTTTCTGTAGAAGCAATCCCCTAGATTTGTGCCATATCAGCAAATAACCCGCAAGACGATGCCTGACATGATGAAGCCACACGCTTTCGAGGCTTAAATCATTAACCGTTTGGCTCATTACCTGAGTATGAAGTGGACGACTTCGACAGGTTTTGGAAGCGGAAGCCCTATAGCTGCGCAAACGTCACGCTCGATTATTGTTGCCATTGCATGAATTGGAAGAACATTATCAAGGTTGCTGAACGGTCTTTCCAATTCGTCGCTCAGAGCGTCAAGGCCAAATAGCGTATAAGCAACAAGAAGGCTTGCAACTGGTGTCCACCAACCAAGTATATCGGTAAAACCGAACGGAATGAGAAAACAATATATATAAGCCGTGCGATGGAGGAGAAGCGTATAAGCGAAGGGTACGCGCGTATTATTCAATCTCTCGCATGAAGTCTGGTTTTCATTAAGCTCGGTCAAGCTTTTATCAAACATTTGATATTGAATATCGCTCAGAGCTTTTTGCTGCTGCAAAGTTGCAAGATACTTCGAAATCTGGTTGAGGATGAATGAAGGCTTATTATGGCTTGCCTGATAGGCTTTAACAAACTCTTCCGGAAAGTTTGAAATTAACGAGGGGAGGGATGATGTCCCTTTCAGATGGTCAACAAGGCTTTGGGAAAAGGCGGAAGTAAGTTCCAATATTGTTTTTCGTTCCGCATCATTACCGGTCAGGACAGCCGATTGGCGAATAAGATCGCGTGAACCGGAAATAATTTTTCCCCAAACCTTTCGCCCTTCCCACCACCGGTCATAACAGGCGTTATTGCGGAAGCCCAGAAAGGTCGACAGCGCAATGCCAAGCATCATGAACGCTGTCCCGTTATTATAGGTAGGTATGACGCGGGGATAAAAATGGTGGGCTAATACCAAGGCTGTTGAAAGAATTAGAATTGCGACAAGTTGTGGTGCTATGGCAGGAAGAATAGAGCCATGCAATACAAAAAAAAGCCGTAAGAATCCCGGCCGTTTACGGATAATCATATCATTCTCCGCTGCCGGCAAGCATCGAATAATCACCGGCAACACTTAAATTTTTATAATATTCTTTGTGGCAGTTTAAGGGCAATGCACGTAGGTACCGCCGGACAAATCCATTTTTGAAAACAATTCAAATCAGATCTGTTTCAGGCGGATTCCCACGTAACTTTCAACCGGAAAGTTTGGAAAAATCTGCCACCCTTCCGGTCACTGTCGTGATGCGTTGCAGAATTGATAATCTGTTCGCACGCACGGCATTATTGTCATCATTGACGAGCACTTTTTCAAAAAATGCGTCGACAGGTTTGCGCAATCCCGCCAGCACGAGCAAAGCGCCCGAAAAATCATTGGATTCAATGTGGGATTTCACCTTGCTTTCAGCATCAACAATTGCCTTGAAAAGTGATTTCTCTTCTTCTTCAATGAACAGCTCGGGATCGACATTGTCTGCTATCGGAGTTTTTTTCTTGATTTCAGCTTCAAGAATATTGAAAGCGCGTTTGAAACCGGCAATCAGATTATTCCCGTCATCTGTATTAATGAAGGAAATCAAAGCTTCGACGCGGCGGGCAACCTGCAGGAGGTCATCTGCGTCATTTTGCATGACGGCATCAATTGCGTCGTGGCGCGCTCCTTCGTCCTTAAGATAAACTTTGAGGCGTTCATGGAAGAAGGATAAAAGATCGTCAAGAACCGGACCGGTCTTTGCCGCCACTTCCTTCTCGAGCTTCTTTTCCTCCATTGAAAGTGCATTGTCGACATCTTCTCCGGCATCGGTTTCTGTTGCGTTTTCATGACGCAAACCGGATTCGTAAAGGCTTAAAGCACGCTCTATCGTGTGGCGAGAAATAAGACCGATAGCCTGTTTGAAAATCGGCATAAGATGGATTGTCCAGTCACGCGCAAGAAGCAGGCGAATGACACCCAAACACGCGCGTCGAAGGGCAAAAGGATCTTTTGAACCGGTCGGCTTTTCGTCAATAAGCCAGAAGCCTACAAGAGTATCAATCTTATCGGCAAGGGCAACGGCAATGGAAACCGGGGCACGTGGAACGCTGTCTGTCGGCCCTTGAGGCTTATAGTGCTCTTCTATAGCGGCAGCAACGCTTTCATCTTCGCCTTGAAGAAGAGCATATTTATGCCCCATGACGCCTTGGAGTTCCGGAAATTCGCCAACCGCTTCTGTTTGCAAATCGGCTTTTGCAAGGAGTGCTGCACGTTTTGCCAGTTTAACATCGGCGCCAACCAGCGGAGCAATGATTGAAGAAAGAGCGGCAATACGCTCTACTCTTGCGCCTTGTGTGCCGAGTTTTGCGTGAAAAGTTACATTCAAATGGTCAAGGCGTGCCATACGTTGGTCAAGCGGCTTCTTCAAATCAAGGCCAAGTTTTTCAGCCGACAGAGAAAGCTCTGAAAGATCGGGCAGATTGTGTTGGTCGGTATGCCAGAAATACAAGGCATCCGACAAACGCGCACGCACAACTTTTGCATTGCCGCGCGCAATTTCCTTGCCACCATCAGGTGCGACAATATTGGACACCAATATGAAGTGATTGGAAAGTTTCCTCTCTTCACCTTGTTTGCGGGTGACAAAGCATTTTTGATTGATGCGGATGGTGAGCCGGATAATTTCGGCAGGAATTTGCAAAAAGCTTTCCTCGAATTCCCCCATCAAAACCACCGGCCATTCAACAAGGTTTGATACTTCTTCGGCCAGTCCATCGTCTTCGACCAGATCAAGCCCCTTGGCAAAACAAAGATTGCGTGCATCTGCAAGGATGATCTCCTTGCGGCGATCGCCGTCCAGAATGACTTTCGTATTTTCAAGTTTGGTGACGTAATCGTCAAAGCGGCGAACTTCGATCGGCTTGCCGTCGCTCAAGAAGCGGTGACCATATGTTATATTGTTGCTCTTAAGTCCTGCAACCTCGAAAGGAACGACTTCCGTTGCGTCATTTTCAGGCCCGAAAACACACAGAATGTTTTTGAGGGGACGGACCCAGCGCAAGGCATTCTGTTTTGTCGATTGCTTGCCCCAGCGCATGGATTTCGGCCAAGGAAAATTGCGGATGATATCAGGCATGATATCGGCTATAATTTCTTCGGCACTGCGACCTTTTTTGGTAATCTGGGCGATATAGAAATCCCCTTTCTTGGGATCGGTTTTGATTTCGGCTTCGCTAATATTGGAAAGACCAGCCGAACGTAAAAAACCGTTTATAGCTTGCTCGGGAGCTTTTACGCTCGGGCCCTTGCGTTCTTCATGGACATCCTTCGAACGGGCACTCAAACCTCTTATATCAAGTGTCAGGCGCCGCGGTGTCCAATATTCCCGTGCTGCTTCATAAACAAGACCATTGTCAACAAGTCCGTTGGTGACGAGCTTTTTCAAGTCACCTGCAGCTTTACGCTGCATACGGGCCGGAATTTCTTCACTAAAAAGTTCCAGAAGAAGATCGGGCATCAGGCTTCCCCTTTATAATTTGCGCCACCGGCATCGGTTAAAAGAAAAGCTTCGCCACAACGGCGCGCGAGATCGCGAACCCGTAAAATATAGCTTTGTCTTTCGGTAACAGATATGACACCGCGTGCTTGTAAAAGATTGAAGACATGACTGGCTTTGATGCATTGGTCATAAGCAGGCATGACACAAAGGTGAAGCCCGCCTTTTTCTTGCGGTTTTCCTGCTTCAAGAATAGCAGCACACTCGCGTTCGGCATCAATAAAGTGGCGGTGTAAAAGTTCGGTATCGGCAAATTCGAAATTAAAACGCGAATATTCCTGCTCGGCTTGCAGGAATATATCCCCATAGCTGATTTTATCACTTCCCTTGCGGCCGTTGAAATTCAAATCATAAACATTGTCAACGCCTTGAATATACATTGCCAACCGTTCCAGACCATAGGTGAGCTCTCCGGAAACGGGCGAACATTCGATACCGCAAATCTGTTGGAAGTAAGTGAACTGGGATACTTCCATGCCGTCGCACCAGCATTCCCAGCCTAGCCCCCATGCCCCCAATGTCGGGCTTTCCCAATCATCTTCGACAAAGCGGACATCATGGAGATTTGTATCGAGTCCGATAGCCCGCAAGGATCCCAGATAAAGATCCTGTAAATCATCTGGCGAAGGTTTGAGCAAAACCTGGAATTGATAATAATGTTGCAAGCGGTTCGGATTTTCGCCATAGCGCCCGTCGGTCGGACGGCGGGAAGGTTGCACATAGGCAGCTTTCCACGGGCGTGGCCCCAATGACCGCAGGGTCGTAGCCGGATGGAAAGTACCAGCTCCCACTTCCATGTCATAAGGTTGCAAAACAGCGCAACCATATTGCGCCCAATAGTTCTGCAATGTCAGGATAAGCCCCTGAAAAGAGCATTTCGGATCAAGATATTCGGGTAGGCTCACGATATTACCCTTTTGAGATTGATAAAAACATATCCGGAAAGAGAAAATCCGGCACAAAACGTCTATTCTTTCACGCCCCCATGGTCAAGGGACGAGGCGATTCAAAAAGCCATTTGGTGAAAAACTGTTTAGTTCAAAAAGTCGTTTGGTGAAATCGACCGTCTGCTCAAAATATTCATTTGATTAAAACTTGCCATCCGGTAAAAGCGGCGTGCGGATCAAGAAATCTCACGAATTATAGCTTTTCTGTTTCAATGCTTTGTATTATCGGTTTTTTCGGGCGTTTTTTCAGTGCCTTTTTCCGCGGTTGGTGTTTTTAATCCTGATTTCAGTTTTTCCTGAATTTTTGCAAGTTCTTCCGGCTCGGGTTTTCCGGCAATTGCGTGGTTCCACTGGAATGTGGCTTCGAGTTTGCGTCCGACCATCCAATAAGCATCGCCAAGATGATCATTGATGGTTGCATCTTCAGGACGCAATTTTATGGCATTTTCCAATGTTTTGACGGCCTCGTCATAACGACCGAGTTTGTAATAGGCCCATCCGAGGGAGTCGACGATATAACCGTCTTGTGCACGCAACTCGGCTGCTTTTTTGACCATATTCAAAGCTTCGTCAAGTTTTTCATTACGATCAATGAGCGAATAGCCAAGATAGTTCAAAACCTGCGGCTGGTTAGGATAGAGTTCAAGTGCTTTACGAAAATCCGGTTCGGCTTTATCCCATTCTTTCAATCGCTCTTCGGCCATGCCTCGTTGATAAAGCATCAGCCAATTTTCTTTTTCGAGGTGTGGAATGCGAGCAATTGCTCGATCCATGACGGCGGCGGCTTTGTCATATGACTTTTCTTGCATATAAACGCCCGTCATTGCCATCGAGATGCGCTGGTCTTCGGGATAGTCTGTTTCAAGGGCTGCCAAATGGCGAATTGATTCATCACTTTTCCCGGTGTCAGCCAGAATAAGGGCTAGTCTTAATTCTGCATCGCGATAGTAAGGGGATTTGACCGGTATTTCCTGATAAATATCAATTGCCCGTTCGTTTTCTTCCAATTTTGAAGAAATATCGGCAAGCTGGAATAGCGTTGCGTCATTATGCGGGCGCAGCGCTTCATCAAGCTGGAGGAAAATACGGGCAAATGCTTCAGCCCCGCCACGATTGATAGCTGTGCCGAGATCATAGAATACTTCACCAGCACCCTCTTGAGGCGTTTTGATCAGCATATCAAGCGAACCGCCTTCCTCGACCCTTTGGCGAATATTTTTCAAGGCATCGCGTCCGGTAAGCATTTTTTCACCGTCGCGCAGTGTAGTGAGGGCTTCATCACGCTTGTTGTTGCGTAGTTCAAAAGAAGCGTAGGAAACGATAATGCGTTCATAGGTATCAGGGGCTGCGGCACCCCCTTGTTGGTCATTCAAAGCCTGCTTGTAATATTTTTCCGCATCATCCCTGTGTCCGGCAAGATCGCTCATCAACGCCATATGATAGCTTAGAAATAAATCGTACCAGACCGGTCCGAGCAGCTTTTTAACATCCTCGACAGCACCGGTTGTATTGCCACGACCGAATGTTGCCCATGCCCCCAATAAACCGGATGAAAGTGTATCCATGTCGGAAGGTTCGGAAAATTTGAGCTCGCTTTTTGCAGTAATATAATTTTTTCTGATAAAGGCATCGCTTGCAAGTGTAAGCCTGACATAGCGTTCAACGTCGGGATTACCTTTCAGCCGTTTTGCCTGTTTGACAGCGTCTTTGAATTCGCCTGCTGACAAAAGGGTTAAAAGCATATCCTGCTGCATGGATACGTTATCCGGTTCAAAACCGAGAGCCTGTTTGAAATAGGAAATAGCAAGATCGACATTGTTGTCACTTGCAGCAATGCGGCCAGCCAGATACGCTCCAGCAAATGATCCTGCTTTGACAGGTTCTTCCTTTTTTGCAAAGGAAGGTTCTGTCATCAATATTGTACCCGCTAAACAAAGCGCAATCAGGCGGGTAACTTTTGCGGCTTGCATGAAAAGATCCTCTTTCCGACTTAAAACAGGTTGGCCACCTTTATAGGATATATCCAGCCAATATGTTCAAAAATATCATCTGTTTCGGGTCATTTTTACGAGAAAACAACCCGACGGAAACTCAGTTGACGCGTGAAATACAAAATTCGATAACTTCACACAATGCTGCTTTTTCCTTACTTGGTGCCAGTCCATCAAGAGCTTTCAATGCTTCATTGCCGTGATGACGTGCTGCTTTTATTGTATCTTCAAGACTATGATGTTGCTTCATGAGCTTTTGCGCATGGGCTAACGCTTCATCGTCATTTTTTCCGTCTTCAAGAGATTGTTTCCAGAAAGCTTTTTCTGTTTCGTCGCCGCGAATATAGGAAAGAATAACCGGCATGGTTATTTTGCCTTCGCGGAAATCATCACCCGTATTTTTACCCAGATTTTTGGAATTGCCGCCATAGTCGAGTGCATCGTCGACAAGCTGGAACGCGAGTCCTAAAGAGGTTCCGTAATGTCTTAAAGCCTGACGTTCTTTTTCTCCGTAGCCTGCAATGATAGGTCCCACTTCTGCTGCAGCCGAAAAGAGGGCTGCAGTCTTGGCATTGATAACTTTCAAGTATTCATCTTCGGTTGTTGTCAAATGTTTTGCAGCCGCAAGCTGCATGACTTCACCTTCGGCAATAATCGCAGCAGCATTTGCAAGCACTGAAAGAGCATCCATCGAATTAACTTCGACCATCATTTTGAAGGCCTGGCCCAACAGAAAATCTCCGACAAGGACGCTTGCTTCATTGCCCCAGATCATTCTGGCAGTCGATGTGCCGCGCCGCATATCGCTGTCATCAACAACATCGTCATGAAGCAGAGTTGCCGTGTGCATAAATTCGACCGCTGTTGCCAGTTTGATGTGCCCTGATCCCTCATAGCCGAACAAGCGGGCGGAAGCCAATGTCAACATCGGTCTTAATCTTTTGCCCCCGGAAGAAATAAGGTGGTTTGAAACTTCAGGAATCATTTCCACATCCGAACCGGCCATGGCAATGATAAGCTCGTTTACTTTTTCCATGTCACTTTTGGTAATATTGATAAGCGGCGTTATCGAAGCCTGATTGTCGGCTTTTTTATTTGAATTTTTCTCAGCAACCAATGCCCATACTCCTGAAAAATCTCTTGATTTTTGCCAGCACCTTAATGAAGCAAGAGGATCAACTCAAGCGTGATATTGCTTGAGATAGCGCGTTTCAAAAAATATTTAAGGAAAAATACCATTTTCTCGTGTAATTGCATGTCATGCCGATAAAAAATAGGTGACTTGACTTTATGATCGAACTATTTGCCACCAATGATATTGTGCTCATTTCATTTGTCGAAAGTCTTATGAAATCGGCAGGCATACTTTATTTTGTGACCGATCAGAATACCAGTGTCGCAGAAGGTTCGCTCGGCGCAATCCGTCGTCGATTTCTGGTGGATCAAGAAAGTGCTGAAGAAGCAAGAGAAATCATGATAGACGCAGGTTTGGCTCATGAGCTATCACAATGACAACAAAGCGGATATGACCTCGCTTGATGAAACGATAGATGTTTTTCATCGGGGCGGTTTTTATCTGGTGCAGCCCAAAAGTGGCGGACATCGTTCGGGCATGGACGCAATGTTGCTCGGCGGGCTCGTGCCAACCGATTTCAAGGGCAAGATTGCAGATCTCGGAGCTGGTGCCGGTGCTGCAGGTTTTGCCGTTGCCGCTCGTTGCAAAAAAGCTGAAATTACACTTGTTGAACGCGAATCCGGAATGGTTGCTTTTGCTAAAAAGAGTATTGCACTTACCGAAAATCAGGAAGTTGCAAAGCGGATGAATATAATTTTGGCCGATGTCACATTAAGGGGTAAAGAAAGACGGGAAGCGGGGCTTTTAGACAATGCTTTCGATTTCGCAATAATGAATCCGCCTTTCAATTCTCCATTAGACCGTAAAACTCCCGATGATTTGAAAGCCGCAGCCCATGTTATGTCCGATCATATGTTCGAAGACTGGATTCGTACTGCCTCGGCCATTGTAAAACCATCCGGTTTTTTAGGCTTGATCGCCCGGCCACAATCTTTGTCCGAAATACTTCAATCATGTGACGGGCGGTTTGGTAATATAATGGTATTTCCTGTCCACTCACGTAAAAATAGTCCCGCAATCCGCATTCTGATCCACGCTAAAAAAGCAAGCAAAGCGCAACTGTCACTCATGCCTGCACTTTATATTCATGAGACCGACCTTCATGCTTTTTCGCCGATAGTTGATGCAATCAACAATGGCAAAAAGAGCATCTGGCAGAGTATTTGAACGGGATTTTAACAAAATATTGCTTTTTGCCATTTACATCTTAAATGACAGTAGTGCAGTTTTTTAAGCTATAAAAGCAGATTTTCTTATCAGGAGTTCAAACTTGTCAGGCTTTTTTAAACGTTTTATTCCACGCCGTTTTCGTTCCAATGCTGTCGAAATTCCGGTTGTCCGGCTGCAAGGAATGATTATGGAAGCTTCTTCCCCTTTGCGTCAAACTTTATCACTGAGTTCTTGTGCAAAAGCTTTGGAAAAAGCATTTTCCGACAAAGAAGCGCCGGCTGTGGCTATTTCTCTCAACTCTCCGGGTGGCTCTCCTGTCCAATCGCGCCTGATTTACCGTCGCATTCGTGACCTTGCGGAAGAAAAGCACAAACGCGTTCTGGTTTTTGTTGAAGATGTTGCTGCATCCGGCGGCTATATGATTGCTTGTGCAGGCGATGAAATTTTTGCCGATCCGTCTTCGGTTGTTGGCTCAATCGGCGTAGTTTCCGCGTCATTCGGTTTTCCTGAGTTGCTCAAAAAAATCGGCGTTGAACGCCGTGTTTACACAGCTGGCAAAAACAAAGTTTCGCTTGATCCGTTCCAGCCTGAAAAAAAGGCAGACGTCGATCATTTGAAGGCTCTGCAACTCGAAATTCATGAAACCTTCATCAATCTCGTAAAGGAAAGTCGGGGTTCCAAACTGGTTGATGACCCCAATCTGTTTACCGGCATGTTCTGGACGGGCAAAAAGGGCAAGGAGCTCGGGCTTGTTGATGAACTTTCCGATTTGCGTTCTTTAATCAAACAACGCTATGGTCATGATGCCAAAATGCGTCTTGTTTCAGCTTCGAGAAGCTTATTAGGACGCAAAACGCCGGCCATTTCGGCGGGTTTGGTCTCTTCAACGGTCGATGGTCTTATCCAATCGGCAGAAGAACGGGCTTTGTGGCAACGCTATGGACTTTAAAAAGACAAATTTTTGCAGGAAGATATCACAATAGTCGTTTCAAGACTTGATTTGCGCTCATTAATTATCAAATAATGACATAGGAGCGAAAGGTGAAAATGTTGAGATTAGTTATTTATGGTCTGATTTGTGCAGCTGCACTTTATGCCTATCGTGCTTTCAAGCGCGAATCGCAACGCGTTGCTCTGCGTGTAAAACATGCCGAGGATGAACGCCGCACAGGTGCAAATGGTACATTGGTGAAAGATCCCGAAACGGGTGAATATTACGTTGAACGGGATTAAACGTGCCTTTCAAGGTTGCAAAATCCGCAACAATTGTAACACCGATTAAAATCAATCTGGCGCTCCATGTGGTGGGGGAGCGCAACGATGGTTATCACCTTCTTGATAGTCTGGTCTGTTTCAGCTTTGAGGGTGATGTTCTCTCTTATAAAACTGCCAAAACAAATAGTTTTTCCATTGTCGGCTCTCAATCTGTCGCGCTCCCGGCAGATGCGAACAATCTGGTTTCAAGAGCGCGTGATCTTTTTGTTAAAAAATTTCCTCTAAAGGCCGAGCCTTGTCAGCTCATCCTTGAAAAAAATCTACCTGTTGCTTCCGGAATCGGTGGCGGCTCCGGCGATGCTGCCGGTGTATTTGCTCTCTTAAAACAGCAATGGAAAATCGAAGCATCCGATCAAGAGCTTTTTGAACTCGGTTTGACATTGGGTGCCGACGTGCCGATGTGTCTATCGGCTTTTTTTAATCGTAGGTCGCTTCGTGTCTCGGGTATCGGCGAAAAACTTCAGCCGGTTGATTGTTGTAGAATTCCGATGGTGCTTGTCAATCACGGGCAGTCCATTTCGACACCGGAAATTTTTAAGCTTTTAGGCAATAAAAAAAGTCTGCCTCTTGATATCAATTTTGCAAAATTGGCAAATCTTCATTCACTTGTGAATGAGCTCAAAAAAACACACAACGATCTTTATGAATGTGCGCGTTCGCTTACACCAGAGCTCGATGATGTGTTGGAAATATTTGACGAGAATGGCGCACTTCTCTCACGTATGTCGGGGTCAGGTGCAACTTGTTTCGGCATCTTTGACAATATCAAGAGAGCGGAAGAAGTAGCAAGAAAGATAAAATCACAAAAACCGGACTGGTTTGTAAAAGCAGTTGAGACAACGGGCAAAATAAACGAATAATCAGGAATGAAAGATCATGAGTCATATTGATGAAAAAGCCAAGATGGAATCGCTCAATATTGCGGTTTTGTCAGTGTCGGATACACGTAATTCTAGTGATGACCGGTCCGGAGATGTTCTGGAGGAACGTATCAAATCGGCGGGTCATAATTTGGCTAAACGTGATATTGTTCGCGATGAAATTGTCGAAATCCGCAAAAAAATTGTTGATTGGGCAGCTGATCCTGGCGTTGAAATTATTATCACCACCGGTGGCACCGGTTTTACCGGACGCGATGTTACACCAGAAGCAATAGAACCATTGTTTGACAAGCGGATGGACGGATTTTCGGCTATGTTTCATAAAGTTTCCTATGAGACAATCGGCATGGTGACAATCCAGTCCCGCGCAACAGCAGGACTTATCAATGGAACATTTGTCTTCTGCCTGCCCGGTTCAACAGGTGCCTGCAAGGATGCGTGGGATAATATATTGAAAGGCGAGCTTGATAGCCGCCAGCGCCCGCATAATCTAGTTATGCTTATGCCACGCTTGACAGAACGATAAGAAAACGAACGGTTTTGTTTGTAATCTTTTAATGGAAACGGCTCTTTTAAAAACCAGAAGAGCCGTTTATTTTTGTTTTGTTGGTAGAGAAATCTGTATCGGTAAAACCACCGGTCTAAGACTATTTATCGCTTTTTTTAATGCTGTTTCATTGTCGACATTGTCGATAAGCTTTTCTTTCAACACAACTAAGCCGCATTCCATCAAACGGGTCTTTTTGAAAAATTTTGGCAGGAGAGATGTTTTTGATAAATCGACAGAGCGGAAACGTGCAGGATTTGTCTCCTTCTCGACATAACGGCTTAAAATTTCCCGCCATTGGTCGAGTAAGCGTGCACCTGGTGTGAGAAAAAGCAGCCATTTGCTTTTTGCCGACATAATGGCACCGCCAAGTGTGCTTTTTGGGAGATAGCGACAGCCGGTATCATTGGCAACAGTCTGCAAGACATTGCTGTGATTTTCCGACCATAAAATGACCTCGCTGACAAGACCGAACACACTCCCCGATACAAGCATTGCTAGTGTATCGGCAAGAGGATCTATATCTTCATTTGCGTGAATAATAACGCTAACCATAGTGTTTCAATTAAAACATTATTTTATCAAAAGCACGATAATTTATGTTCTTGTTTTGTTCGCATTGGCGTGATAAATCGCGGAAATGGGAAAAACAGTGATCAATCAACATCTGGCAAATGTCATGGCAAAGGCCGATCGATTGGCTTTCAACGCGATGTCGACCGATGGCGGAAGAATGTTGATTGATCAATCTTTACTTCATGCAGAGGCAGAAAAAATAAGGGGAAGGGGAGCTGCGCTCAATCCTGCCGGAAGGTTCGAGAAACAGTCAGGCGAACGGTTTTATGATGGTTGGGATTTGGATGAACAGCTTTGTCCGCTTCAAACGTCTGTAGAAACCGAAAAAGCCCGTACGATTATTACCCATAATGATTCGCCCGATATTTTCTTTGATCGCTCGATCAATCCATATCGGGGATGCGAACATGGTTGTATTTATTGTTTTGCGCGCCCCACCCATTCTTATATGGGGCTCTCGGCAGGGATTGATTTTGAAACAAAATTATTTGCCAAACCCGATGCTGCAAAACTTCTTGAACGGGAATTATCAAAACCCGATTATAAGGTTCGGCCAATTGCTATCGGAACCAATACAGACTCTTATCAGCCAATTGAAAAAAAATGGCAGATTATGAGGCAAATTCTTAATGTATTGGATAAATGCGGTCATCCGGTTTGCATTACAACAAAATCTGCACTTATTGTAAGGGATTGCGATATACTTGGAAAAATGGCCGAACGAAAGCTTGTCCGCGTGGCGTTATCCATCACAACATTGGACAGAAAGCTTGCCCGCCTCATGGAACCGCGTGCTGCAACACCGGAGCGACGCCTATGGGCAATCGAAGAATTGACAAAAAAAGGCGTGCCCGTAAGCGTTATGATGGCGCCGGTTATTCCCGGATTAAACGACCACGAAATAGAAACTGTTTTGATGAGAGCGAAAGAGGCAGGTGCGATTGATGCTGGTTATGTCATGCTCAGACTGCCTTATGAAGTTGCTCCGCTCTTTAAAGATTGGCTATTGCGCGAATATCCTGATCGTTACAGGCGGGTTATGCAATTAACCCGTGATATGCGTGGCGGCAAAGATTACGATGCGGATTGGAAAACGCGCATGTCCGGCGAGGGGCCGTTTGCCAAACTTGTTGCCGACCGTTTTCGTCTGGCACGACAAAGACTGGAATTACATGAACGCCATCAAAAGCTTGAGACGGGGCTTTTTAGACCACCATTGAAAGTAGCAAAGCAATTGTCGTTTCTTTTTGATGACAAAATTTGACGAACGTTTTTCTTAACGTTTTCGAATTGCCGGACTTGCGCAAAAACTCTCGTAATGCAATTAGATTGTCCATGTCTCACAAAAACAACGATTTGCCGTTATTTGATGATTTTCCTTTAATGCCCGATTATTCGATTGAGGAACATCTTATTGCAAAAGGCTACCGGAATATAGCCGGAGTGGATGAAGTCGGGCGTGGCCCATTGGCCGGTCCTGTCGTAACGGCAGCCGTTATTTTTGACGGGAACAATATTCCCGATGGCTTAAATGATTCCAAAAAACTTTCGGCAAAAAAACGCGTTAAACTCTATGATTTGATTTTTGACAGAGCCGTTGCAGTTTCGATTTGTAGTCTTTCAGCAACAGAAATAGATCGTACAGATATCAGGAAAGCAGCCCTTGAAGCCATGAGAAGATCGGTGCACAGTCTTTCTGTCAAGGCCGAATATGTTCTGGTTGACGGGCGGGATATACCACCACATCTTGGATATCCGGCACAAGCTTTGATTAAAGGTGACGGGCGATCCCAATCTATTGCGGCAGCGTCCATTATTGCAAAAGTCACCCGCGACCGGCTAATGGAAAAGGTGGGAAAAGTTTATCCTGCTTACGGTTTTGAAAAACATGCCGGATATGCAACAGCGTTCCACCGCGCAGCAATAGAACATGAAGGGCCTGTCAAAAGATTGCATCGCTTCAGTTTTGCCCCGATCAAGGGGGCGTTCTAGAGGATTGGTATGATGATTGTTCTTGCCTCGTCAAAAGACGCTGTTTCCAAGGCTGTTTCCTATCTCGATAAGGGGGAGCTCGTGGCACTACCGACCGAGACCGTCTACGGACTTGCGGCAGACGCAACAAATGGCAAAGCGGTTGCCAATATATTCAAAACCAAAGGACGCCCCCAATTCAACCCGCTTATTGCGCATATCAGCGGTATGGATATGGCGGGAGATATTGTCGAGATTGACGAGATTTCGAAAATGCTGATGGACACTTTCTGGCCGGGACCTTTAACATTCGTTTTGCCACTTAAAAATAAAACTTTGATAGACCCGCTTACCAGTGCGGGTTTGAAAACTTTGGCGGTTCGCAATCCTGTCGGTATATTCGCAACAATAGTAAAAGAACTCGGCCGGCCGGTTGCAGCACCGAGCGCAAATATTTCCGGCCGTTTGAGTAGCACATCCGCCACGGATGTTGCCGATATGTTTGGTGAAAAAGTGCCGCTTATCATTGATGGCGGCCCGACACGTGTCGGTGTTGAATCGACCATTATCAAAGTGGTGGGCGACCATATTTATCTGCTTCGTCCGGGCGGGCTTGCAGCTGAAAAAATTGAAAAAATATCAGGAATTAAGCTGGAACGTGTAGACCAGCGAGCAGCCATTGAAGCGCCTGGTATGTTAAAATCACATTATGCACCCAATGCATTTGTGAGGCTTGATGCCAAAGATGTTAAAAACGATGAAGCACTTTTAGCCTTTGGAAAACAACAAACCCGAAATGCGGGAAGTGCAGTGGCAATGCTCAACTTAAGCGAAAAAGGTAATCTTGAGGAGGCGGCCAGCAATCTGTTCCATTATTTGAAGGAACTTGATAGAAAAGATGTTAAATGTATAGCTGTCGAGCCGATACCGTTTACGGGCTTGGGCGAGGCTATCAATGACCGGCTTCAACGCGCAGCCGCACCAAGGAAATAGAAATGATAGACAAAAAGCTGATTGATCGTTTTATAGAAATTGTCGGTGTCAATCACGCTTTGGTGGATCAGGATGTGATTTCATCCTATCTTGTCGAACAACGCGGTCTTTATCACGGGCGTACCCCTCTTGTTTTGCGCCCTTCCTCTCCACAAGAAGTTTCGGAAATTATGAAGCTTGCGAGCAAGACTTTGACCCCCATTGTTCCACAAGGGGGAAATACAGGTCTTGTCGGGGCACAACAACCGGACGAAAGTGCTAATGAGATTATTGTTTCGATGGAGCGTTTGAACAAGATTCGCTCGATTGATGTTGAAGGTAATCTGGCTTTAGTTGAAGCAGGGGTTGTTCTCCGGACATTACAGGAAAAAGTTGATGAAAAGGGGCGCTTTTTTCCTTTATCACTTGGCTCGGAAGGTTCTTGCCAAATTGGCGGAAATCTTTCCTCCAATGCCGGCGGTACGGATGTTCTTGCCTATGGCAATACGCGTGAACTCTGCCTCGGGCTTGAAGTTGTCCTGCCGGATGGACGCATTCTTGATGATTTACGCTATGTCAAAAAAGATAATAGCGGCTATGATTTGAAAGACTTGTTTATCGGAGCAGAAGGAACGCTTGGTATTATAACAGCTGCCGTCATGAAACTTTTCCCGAAACCACAAGGAAAAGCGGTTGCTTATGCGGGCATGAAAAGTCCGGAAAAAGCGTTAGGGCTTCTACTCCTTGCCCAGAAAAAAGCCGGTTCCATGCTTACCGGTTTTGAACTTATGGCAAAGGTTGGAATGGAAATGTCTTTGCGCTACGTCAAAGGTGCTCATGCACCACTCGAGCATGGAAGCGAATGGTATGTACTTCTTGATCTTTCTTCGTCCCATAGTGACGGTGAAGCTGCAAATACGATGGAAGATATTCTGGCAGATGCGCTTCAACAGGGAGTTATAGAAGATGCATCCATTGCCCGGTCGGTGAGCCAGCAGAAGGAATTCTGGCGGCTTCGCGAAGATATGTCACCAGCACAAAAATTGGAAGGCGGGTCGATCAAACATGATATTTCGGTTCCGATAGCTTCTATTCCCGATTTTATCAGCGAGGCGGCAAAAATTATCGAAACGATTTCGCCCGGTGCCCGCATTGTCTGCTTTGGTCATATGGGGGATGGAAACCTGCATTATAATGTGTCGCAACCTGTGGGCGCCGACAAGCAAGCCTATCTTTCCCTTTGGGGGGAAATGAACCACCGTATTCATACATTGGTTATGAGCTATAATGGTTCATTTTCAGCCGAACATGGCATCGGACAATTAAAGCGCAAGGAACTCGTTGCCTTCAAATCTCCGGTAGCACTTTCTCTGATGCGTTCTATCAAACAGGTATTTGACCCGAAAAACATTATGAATCCGGGTAAAATGCTATAAGTCTTGGTGAATAATGGCTTAAAGGGCCGTTTGTAATTCGATAACCAAAAAACAAACCAATAATTTTTTAACCTAACCTTTTAACAAACCGATTAACAAAGGTCGCTAAGGTGTTCCCAGTTGAATTGAAGAGGATATTGGGGACAAAATATATGGCCACTCAATGGGCTAATCGGGCAAAAGCAGGACTTGAACTGAGACTGGATCCCTGCCATTTGCCACAATATGTTTCTTTCGACGTTCAGGATAAGACAATTGTCTGTTCATTGAACGAGCGTGGCGCAGCGTTAAAAATCGAAAATGAAAACGGTACATCGCAATTATCGCGCCTGGTGCTTGCCCATCAATTCAGAGGTGTTGCTGCGCGTGCGGTCGTAACCTCTTCAGGACAAAAAGCGGTTTCTCTTGAATTGTTACACCGAAATCATGAAGCGTGCATTCCGCTTCTTGTTTCGCGCGATCTTGATGATGTACTCCTTGATTGGAGACTTTGGGCAGATACCTACGATTTGCCGATGCTTCTTCTCAACGACGACGGTTCGGCTATTCCTGTAAAAGACCGTTCGCCGCTTGAACATTTTTTCGGAAAACAATCGCACGAACATATAAAGAAGAATTTCTCGTTGCGATGCCGCGGGTGCTCTTTAGGCATAAGGTTGGTTATCAACAATCAGGTTATGCTCGGATAACATTGTGGCTCGTACAAGAATTGACGCCGTTATTTATTGTTTTCTCCGATTTGGTAGTCGATCACATTTAAAGCCGGTTTTTAGAGAAAAAATAAAAGCCGTAAAAGATTTATTTTTTCGTCCGTGTTTTTGATGGAACAGGGTCAGAAGGCTCGTGATTTTTAACGTGGGCTTCTATTGCTTTAAAAAAAGATAGCTGTTGAGTTTTTGACAAAATTGGAAGCCGGTTTTATCCGTATTTATTCGAGCAAACAATATTCCCGAAAATTTCCTTTAAAAATTTTCTTTGCCATTTGACAATGAACCGGTGTTAAGCTTACGAGGAGGTTATATCCGGAGGACTGAATGACGCGGCAGATTGTTTTTATACTTGAAAAGCAGGATGCGATCGAGGCACTCAAAGCTTATTATCGCGACCATGCGCTATCAAGGCGAACATTTATGCGTCTTTTCCTGCTCTGGATCATTGCAGTTGCTCTGATGTCAGCGGTTCTTGTGATGATTGACGGTTCTGACTGGTATCAGAATTGGGGGCGCTCTCTCTATCGCATCTCGGCAATTTATGCAGCTATTATCATTGCTATCTGGGCGTTGAACTATTGCGTTCTCATTCCCCATCATGTCCAACAATTGGTAAAAAATGATAAACAGATCGGGCTTGAACAAAGCTGGGTATGGGATGATCATGCAGTTGCAATAAAGAGCTCTTATATCAGAGGGACATACCCGTTTCGTTTGTTTTCCGGCTGGCGAGAATATCCGACGTTTATTGCACTTTATATATCGCCCAAGAAATTCAATGTATTGCCGAAAGCGCCTATGAATGACGAGCAACTTGAAGATCTGCGGACTATTTTCAAACGCGAAATAGCTGCCGAAGAGAAGTAGACGTTTTTTATTTGCCATCTCACTCGAAATCATATGGTAGATGCCGCCACACTGACAATGAGTAGCATATCAAGGACAACATTTTTTGATAAATAACGGCAAAGGTCGGCTTGTCTGCCAAAAATGCGCAAACTTAAAGCGATTATTTTAATTTGATGTCGGCAGCGGACAAATCCGATATGCTTGAATTTTGAAATGTTTTTTTGGAAAAACACGTATCCGATTTTTTTACCCGCTTTATCCGGTCAGGCTTGAATGCGGGCATCCCTTAAAATTATCGCGGGGACTACAATTCTCCGGATCAAGTTGTGGTTAGTTGCGAAAGCGTTCAATGTCTCAAACTGCGCTCCGATACAGTGAAAAACCGTTATTCTGCAGATTTATGCCGGATCCATCGCGTGCCAAGTGCTGAAATTTCAGCTAGCATCGGCTTTTTCCCGTTCAATGGCACGCCAGCCGATATCATGGCGATAAAACCCTTCGGGCCAATCAATCAATTTTATTGCTTTATAGGCTTTCTGTTGCGCCTGTCTTACAGTTTTTCCTGTTGCTGTAACATCAAGCACTCTTCCGCCATTGGCTATGACTTTTCCGTCTTTCAATGCGGTACCGGCGTGGAAAACTTTGACGTCCGGCAGTTTATCCGCTTTTTCTATGCCTGAAATAATGCTTCCACGTTTCGGCGCTTCCGGATAGCCTTTAGCGGCCATAACCACAGTCAAAGCTTTGTCTGTGTTCCAGTCGAGTGTGACACCTTCAAGATTTCCTTTTGCAACAGAATAAAGGACAGGCAGCAAATCGCTTTTTAACCGCATCATCAGAACCTGACATTCAGGGTCACCGAAGCGGACATTGAATTCAATAAGTTCTGGGCCTCTTTTTGTAATCATCAAGCCTACAAACAGAACGCCGCTAAACGGGCAACCAAGATCGGCCATTCCATGCATCGTCGGTTCGACAATCTCTTTCATAACCCGCTTTGTCATCTCGTCGGTCATGACAGGTGCTGGTGAATAGGCCCCCATGCCACCGGTATTGGCACCTTTATCGCCATCGCCAACTCGTTTGTGATCTTGTGCAGAGCCAAAAGGAATAGCAGTTTTACCATCACAAAGGCAAAAGAAACTTGCTTCTTCACCCTCAAGAAATTCTTCCACAACAATTTCAATTCCGGCTTTTCCGAAAGCCCCCTCAAAGCAGGCATCAACGGCGCGGAATGCTTCTTCGATTGTGGTTGCAACGGTGACACCTTTACCGGCAGCCAAACCATCAGCTTTAATGACAATAGGTGCACCTTTCTTTTCAATATAGTCCCTGGCTTTTTCAGCATTATCAAAACGCTGATAGTCGCCGGTCGGAATATTGTATTTGGCGCATAAATCTTTTGTAAATCCTTTCGAACCTTCAAGCCGCGCTGCGCGTTTATTGGGTCCTACAACCGGAATCATAGCTTCGCGAAGAGCATCTGCAAGGCCATCAACAAGTGGCGCTTCCGGCCCGACGACCACGAGTTCTACCGAATTTTTCTTGCAAAATTCGACGACAGCTTTATGGTTTTTTGCATCAAGATCAACATTATCTCCCAATTCAAGAGTACCCGGATTACCCGGAGCACAAAAGAGCTTTCCAAGAAGTGGGGATGACGAAATTTTATATGCCAATGCATGTTCGCGTCCACCTGAACCAATGAGAAGAACGTTCATTGCTTGCTCCTGTTGAAGAAGATGTTAAAACCCTAGCTCTTGTCATAGAAATGAAATGCTTTAGCTTCAAGGTAAAAGGTGTGCGCTCGTAAATGGTAAACAACAAAAATATTGTTCCCGACAGCTTGAGAGCCGACGAAACGCTTCAACAACAAGGCGTGAGAGGACGTGTCTTCGACGCACCGTCAGGCCATTGGGTTTATCGCTTGTTGCCGCATTCCCTTTGGCCTTACGCCCAATTGGCGCGCTGGGACCGGCCAATCGGCTGGAAACTTCTGATGTGGCCGTGTTTCTGGTCGCTAATTTTGGCAATGGATGCAAAGGGCTTTTCTTCCGAACTGCATCCATATCCCGTTGCCTTGGCAATATGGTATCTTTTTCTTTTCTTTATCGGTGCTATTGCCATGCGGGGTGCAGGGTGCACCTGGAACGATCTTGTTGACCAGAAAATCGATAACAAAGTCGAGCGTACGCGTTCAAGGCCTTTGCCATCGGGGCAGGTCAGCCGTTTACAGGCTAAAATCTTTATGGGGTTGCAATGCCTGGTCGGGCTTATCGTGCTTGTTGAATTCAATCCTTTCAGCATTATTCTAGGCATTTCATCGCTTGTTGTTGTTGCGATTTACCCGTTCATGAAACGTGTGACCGACTGGCCGCAGTTCTTTTTAGGTCTTGCCTTCAATTGGGGAGCGTTGATGGGGTGGGCGACAATTTACGGTCGTCTTGATTTTGCACCCTTGAGCCTTTATTTCGGCTCGGTCTTATGGACAATCGGCTATGACACAATCTATGCCCATCAGGATAAGGAAGATGATGCAATTGTCGGAGTGCACTCGACAGCACGGCTTTTTGGGGAAAAAACTAAATCCGCGCTTGTTTTTCTTTATAGCGGGTTTCTCGTATTAAGCCTCATTGCATTTCTTCTGGCTGGTGTTCCTGCCTTTGCCTATCTTGGCCTTTTACTTGCCGCAATACACATGTTTTACCAGATAATTACGATCGACATCGACAATAATAGCGAGTGTCTGAGGTTATTTAAATCGAATTCGACAGTCGGCTGTTTGATTTTCTTCGGTCTCGTACTCGGCGCGGCGACACGTTATTTCCAATGATAACCGTCGCGCATGATTGAAGCCGACTTTTTTAAAGTCGGCTTTAAAACTGCCTGGCTTGCCGGAAAATGTAGCCGATAACGAAGCCTCTCAAGGATAGAGACGGTGTTTTTCCCATGATTTTGCATCGGGGGAAGGACGGGAAAAAACCACGCGGTCATGAAGTCTGAACGGCCTGTCATGCCAGAATTCGATTGAAAGTGGTTTGATTCTGAAGCCGGACCAATAAGGAGGGCGCGGAATATTGCCGATTGCATATTTTGCCGTGTATTCGGCAACGGCTTTTTCCAGCGCAAAGCGACTTTCCAGCGGGCGTGACTGTTTGGAAGCCCATGCGCCGATACGGCTTCCACGTGCGCGTGATTGATAATAGGCGTCAGCTTCTTCATCACTTACCTTTTCAACCAGTCCACGCACTCTTACTTGCCTGCGCAAGGATTTCCAGTGAAGACATAAAGCCGCTTTCATGGAAGAAAGGATTTCTCGTCCCTTGTTGCTTTCATAATTGGTGTAAAAGACAAAACCGTCCGCACCGAAAGCTTTCAAAAGCACCATACGCACATCTGGCAGACCCGTAGGATCCACTGTAGCAAGTGCCATGGCATTCGGGTCGTTAATTTCGCTTTTTGTCGCGTCATCCATCCATGTCGTGAAAAGTGCGAATGGTTCATTTGCTTCAACAAAGTCACCAGTTGTTAACGTTTCATCTGTCATAATGCACCTGAATTATGTGTTTTGCGTATTATAGTGTGTTGTCAAACTACCTGGCCGACACAGAAAAAAGTGAACTATGGAAGCTTTTTTTAACTTGAAAAGCCGGCTTGGTCGTTTTGTTATTTGTGTCACGATCATATTGCCAATGCAAGGCTGTATCATATCGGGTGATAAACTTGATAATATGGCTTCAACGGCTGCACCAACGGAAAATAATGTTGATGCCTCGCTTGTGACCGGCTCGATTCCTTCTCAGTCAACAGAACTCGCGAGTGATCCCATTTTACAGTCTGATGAACTCGTTATACGCGACGAGATTAGAGTGATCGAAAATTTGAAGACCTCGGACAAAGAATTGAAATGGGATAATACCATAACCGGAAGCGAAGGGACGATCAGTGCCATTGTCGAAAATTCGGATAAAGGGCGCAAGTGCCGCAAATTCAAAGCGACCCGTTCAGCCTTCGATGGTGAAAATCTCTATCATGGTGAACTTTGTGAAGTCGCTCCCGATGTCTGGACAATGACAGCCTTTGATGTTGTGCATTGAAGTTCATAATCGGGTCATTCAAAAACGCTTAAAAAAACATTTAATGATCTGGTATTTTTGCTGTTTCATAGGCATATAGAGAATTAGATATTTTTCTGCCCTTTAAGGTGGAACAGATTTTTTATAAAGCCGTCTTGAGGGGATGCCCTTTTTTCGGCTGGAAAGAGGATAAATATGCGTGATCCCTATACGGTTCTGGGTGTGGCGCGCACTGCCAAACCGCAAGAGATTAAGTCTGCATTCAGAAAGCTGGCAAAACAATATCACCCTGATCTTCACAAGGGCGATAAGACTGCTCAGGACAAATTTGCCGAGGTCAATCAGGCCTATGAAATTCTGGGGGATAAGGAAAAGAAAGAAAAATTTGATCGTGGCAAAATTGATGCCGAAGGCAAGCCTGTTTTTCAAGGCTTTGCCGGTGGTGGTCAGGGCTTTGGCGGAGCGCAAGGCTTTGGTGGCCGCGGCAATCCATTCGGTAATGGTACCAGCCATTTCGAATTCCGTTCAGGCGGCGGCAAAGGTGGCTTTGACGCGAGCGATATTTTTCGCGATCTTTTCGGTGCAGGAAACGGTGCCAATCGAGGTGGCGGTTTTTCCGGCTTTGGCAGCCGCAGCCGTGCTCAAGCTCCCCAACAGGGGGCTGATATTCACGCAAGCCTGGACGTAACGCTGGAACAGCTCGTCGGTGCCGAAAAGGTTGAAGCTATTTTCCCTAATGGCAAAAAACTTAAAATCAAGCTTCCCGATTACGTCGAGGATGGACAAACAATTCGTTTGAAAGGTCAGGGAGAAAGCATTCCTTACGGTCGTGCAGGAGATGCGTTGGTGACAATTCACATCAAACCTCATCCCCACATTCACGTTGAAGGAAGAGCACTTCATCTTGATTTACCGGTATCTCTTAAAGATGCAGTTTTGGGCGCTAAAAAGCCTGTTGATACGCTTGACGGGCGTATCATGTTGACGATCCCTGCATGGTCAAGTTCCGACAAGGTATTACGTTTGAAGGGGCGGGGTTTGCCATTAAAAACAGGTGGCCGGGACGACCTTTATGTTCATGTACGCATTATGCTGCCGGAAGGGGGAGATGCCGGACTTGAACAATTCATGAAATTGCAATCATGAAAAACGCAGATTGATGAAGGCAACATACAGGAATAAAAGCGGGATAGAGGATTGTCATGAAGATCAATTTTTGTCTCGCTTTTTTGCTGCTGCCGGTTTTTTGTTCATCGGCATTAGGTGAAAATTTCACCAAAGGCGATATTACTGTCGAAAGCCCGTGGGTACGAAAATCCGATACAGGCGAGAATCGTGCAGAAGGGTACGCTCTTATCCATAATGGCGGATTTAATGAAGATCGCTTGTTATCAATCAGCGCGGATATTTCCGATCACGTGGTGATTCACGAGACGATTAGACAATATGGCAAGGTCAAGATGCAAAAGCTCGCGGAGCCTCTCACGATCGAGCCCAACGGTTATCTCGAATTAAAGCCGGGTGACTATCATTTTATGTTTTTCAATTGTCAGGATGAGTTACGTGAAGGTGAAATGATTCCGGCTGTTTTGCATTTTGAAAAAAATGGTGACGTGAAAATCAACTTCACGATAGAGACGCCAGACGATAAACCGGATAATCCTTGATTGCCGGTATCTTCACTTTATAATTCTTACAACTTGTCGGAAGGTATTCCCGATTTGGCGGGGCGTACCTTTCTAAAGGCCTGCATATCCATCGTACCAAAACACTTTGAAAACAGTAAAGAATGCCAATCGCGTGTTTCTGTATCGGGGCTTTTTACGTGTCTTTAGGGTATCGAGCGCATTTATTTGTCACGATAAGGAAAAGCGCAAAGCATTACTAAACCAACGATTGCCTATCAAAAACACTGTTTTTCTTAATTTACTCCAATGCGCTGCTATTTTCGATTGTTCAATTGGAACCGCCGGTTTTAATTCTAGCATAAACTTTGTTACAATCGCATTGATGGGTTTGCCGGAATAGATGCCGGTTCAAATAGACTGACCTTAGCGAATGCTGGAATCTATTCGTCACGAACGAAAAAACGGACTGCTTTTCACAGCTTTTCTATGTTAGCGTTGCATAATTAAAGGTTTTAACCGACAAATTGCACCAATTACTTGAAGAAACGTGCGAGCTATGTCATAGGGCAAAAAGCGAAAACTGATATCAAGCAATTATGAGGCAATACCAATGGGTGACAGTAACGGTTTGTTGCGTGGCAAGCGCGGTTTAATTCTCGGGCTTGCAAATAATCATTCAATTGCATGGGGTATCGCAAAAGCTGCACACAAAGCAGGTGCGGAACTTGCTTTTACCTATCAGGGGGAAGCACTGAAAAAACGTGTTGTACCGCTTGCAGAAGAGGTCGGCGGATTTGTTTGTGGCCATTGTGATGTAACAGATGCGGCATCAATTGACGCAGCATTCGATGCGGTAAAACAGAAATGGGGAAAAATCGACTTTCTCGTTCATGCAATCGGCTTTTCCGATAAGGATGAATTGACAGGACGTTATGTTGATACATCGGAAGCAAACTTCAACATGACAATGAATATTTCTGTCTATTCCCTTACAGCAGTTACCCAGCGGGCAGAAAAACTGATGCCCGACGGCGGTTCGATTTTGACATTGACCTATTATGGCTCGGAAAAGGTCATGCCAAATTATAATGTTATGGGTGTTGCCAAGGCTGCTCTTGAAGCAAGTGTCAAATATCTTGCGGTCGACCTTGGGCCTAAGAAAATTCGTGTCAATGCTGTGTCGGCTGGCCCGATCAAGACATTGGCTGCTTCGGGTATCGGTGACTTCCGGTATATTCTCAAATGGAATGAGTATAACGCGCCTCTTCGTCGGACGGTTACAATTGATGAGGTCGGTGATTCAGCGCTTTATCTTCTTTCGGATTTGTCCCGTTCGGTAACTGGCGAAGTTCACCATGTTGATGCCGGTTATCATGTCATTGGCATGAAAGCAGTCGATGCACCGGATATTTCTGTTGTAAAGGATTGATAAAGTGTCCAAGCGTCCACTTATTTATTTTTCCCGTCACGGTCAGACGGACTGGAACATTACCAAACGCATTCAAGGCCAGATAGATCGGGATATCACCGAATATGGCCGACAACAGGCTGCCCGTAACGGACGGTTGTTGAAAGAGCTGTTGGGTGATGCAAAGGGCTTTGATTTTGTTGCAAGCCCGTTGCGTCGCACCCGCGAGACTATGGAAATTATCCGCGGGGAAATGGGGCTTGATATTCGTGGCTATCGCACAGATCCGCAATTGATGGAGATGCATTTCGGTGATTGGCAGGGTACCACCGAGGATGATATTGCCAAAGTCCACCCTGAACTCATTGCTGCCCGTGTTGCCGACAAGTGGAATTTTTTGCCACCCGGTGAAAAGGCAGAAAGTTATGCCATGCTTGCCAAGCGTGTAAAAGACTGGGTTGAAAAGGTTGAAGGCGATACAGTTTGTGTCACCCATGGCGGGTGCCTGCGTTCAATTATGCATATTTACGGTGGATTGAGCGAAGCGGAAGCTGCAAACTTTATGGTCGATCAGGATCGTATTTTGCGATTTGATGAAAACGGACTGGAATGGCTCTGAGCCAATTTTAAATTCTCAATAATTGATGGCACACCAAATTCACGAGTTGGAACTGGTGTGTCTTTTTTTAATTTATAACAGTGTCATGAAAAAGATAATCAGCCTTCTTGCGGCTCGATATCCGTGACATAGCGGTTATCACCTTCTGTGTCGTAAAACACGATAACCTTCATGCCCTCATTCAAAACAGAATAATCGAATTCGCCTGGTAAACTGTAGGTTTTTCCATTGTCGAGTACTATGGTGTTATTATCCTGATCAATGGCAGTTATCGTCCCTTTGACATCGTCGGCAAGGGCTAAGGCTGGAAAAAGAAATGTAGCTAGGATCCCCGCAAAAACCAGTTTTCTCATAGTGGGCCTTTCAAAATTGTCTATTATAAAATTTCAAATCATTATGGATTGATGACAAGGGATTGTGTCGAAACCATAGCCATAGGTCAACCATAAATGGAATATGCAGAATGGCATCAGGTATTTCTTTTAAATATGCCAGGAAGTCATGCTGGAGTGTTTTGTTGAAAAACTTGCATGAAATATGGGTAAAATCCCTTAATCGAACAAAATTGTTTCAATCTTGGCTCTCAACTGTTTGACCGGAAACAAAAAGCTTAATAGAACAAAAAGGTTCGCAAAGTTGGATTGGCGTTTTTATGTCATATAATACATTCGGTAAACTCTTCCGCGTTACAACATGGGGTGAAAGCCACGGACCGGCATTGGGCTGCGTTATTGATGGTTGCCCTCCGGGGATAAAATTCTCGGTGGCGGAAGTGCAAGCTTATCTGGACAAGCGCAAACCCGGACAATCCCGCTACACGACCCAGCGTCGTGAAGCCGATGAGGTCAAAATATTGTCGGGGGTGTTACCCTGTGACGAGGGAAAGCAATTGATCACCACCGGAACGCCGATTTCCATGATGATCGAGAACACCGACCAGCGTTCGAAAGATTATGGCAATATTGCCCGTGAATATCGTCCCGGACACGCCGATTATACTTATGATGTCAAATATGGTATTCGCGATTATCGTGGCGGGGGACGTTCCTCGGCACGTGAGACGGCAGCCCGCGTTGCCGCCGGTGCAATAGCCCGAAAAGTCGTTCCGAATCTCTGTGTGCGTGGTGCAGTGATTGCTATTGGCGCAATCGACATTGACCGCTCCCGTTGGGATTGGAACGAGGTTAATAACAATCCGTTTTTTACTCCCGATAAGATAGCCGCTGAAAAATTCGCAACTTATCTTGATGAAATTCGTAAAAAAGGTTCGTCAATCGGTGCTATAGTGGAAATTGTTGCAGACAATGTACCTGCCGGGCTTGGCGCGCCGATTTACGGGAAACTTGATCAGGATATTGCATCCTTTCTCATGTCGATCAATGCAGTCAAGGCCGTTGAAATCGGTGAAGGATTTAACGCTGCCCGCTTGACAGGGGAAGAAAATGCCGACGAAATGCGGCATGGGGAAAATGGAAGACCGGTTTTTCTAAGCAATCACGCCGGTGGTATTCTGGGAGGTATTTCCAACGGCGAACCGGTCATTGCACGTTTTGCAGTCAAACCGACATCGTCAATATTGACACCACGTCGTTCAGTGGATGTTGATGGCAATAATGTTGATGTAGTGACAAAGGGGCGGCACGATCCTTGTGTTGGAATACGAGCTGTACCTGTAGGGGAAGCGATGGTGGCTTGCGCCATTGCCGACCATTATCTTAGACATCGCGGCCAGACAGGCCGGATCTGAAAGGACTATTATGACATTCAACCAGAAATCGGTCGTGGACGCTATAAGAGCATTCGAACGCGGTGAAATCGTTGCGGTTACTGATGATAACGGCCGTGAAAACGAGGGCGACCTTATTGTTGCTGCTGTTCACTGCACACCCGAAAAAATGGCATTTATTGTGCGCAATACTTCCGGAATTATTTGTGCACCGATGACAGGCGAGGAAGCAAAACGTCTCAATCTCGCACCTATGGTTTCAAATAATGATTCAGCCCATCATACGGCTTTTACTGTGACAGTCGATTTTCTGCATGGCACGACAACAGGAATTTCTGCCGAGGACCGGACATTGACAGTGAGAAACCTCGCAAATCCGAACGCCAGTGCGTCGGATTTCAGTCGTCCGGGTCACGTATTCCCGCTTATTGCTCGTGAAGGCGGCGTATTGATGCGTTCCGGACACACAGAAGCGGCTGTTGATTTGTGCAAGCTTGCAAATCTTCCTCCGGTTGGTGTAATCGGCGAACTCATGAATGATGATGGAACTGTCAAACATGGTCCGGAAGTAAGAAAGTTTGCCGAAGAACATAATCTTCATGTCGTGACCGTAGCCGATCTTATCGCTTATCGGCAACGCAAGGAAACGCTCATCGAGCATGTTGACGAGATGAAAGTCGATACACTCGTCGGACCGGCTGTAGCCCATAGCTATCAATTGCCGTGGGAGCCGATGCAACATGTTGCTGTTGTTTTTGGCGATATCCGTGACGGCGAAAATATTCCCGTTCGTCTGCAACGGGAAAATGTTGTCGCCGATGTCTTTGGTAAGAAGCACGAGATTGAAGCTGTGTTGCGTCGGATGGCCGAAACGGAAAAGCGCGGCGTTTTTGTCTATCTCAGAGCCGGGTCTGTCGGTGTTGGTAGTGCCGATGAGAATCGCGATCGCGAAATGGCTATGGAAGGGCTTGAGACACACGAACAGGCGGTCGAACGTGAGGAAGAATGGCGCCAGATCGGTCTTGGAGCGCAGATTCTCAAAAGCCTCGGCATTACCTCGGTTATTCTTTATGCCTCACGTGAGCGTCATTATGTTGGCCTTGAAGGGTTTGGTATCCATATAGAAAAAACAGATATTTTGTGAGGCTCGAATGGCAGAACAAAAAGAAAATGCCGATGTTTCTCAAATGAGTTTCGAGAAGGCACTTGGCGCTTTGGAAGAAATTGTTGAAAAACTCGAGCGCGGCGATGTCGCGCTTGATGAGACAATTCGTATATACGAGCGTGGAGAAGCTTTGAAAAAACATTGTGACAAGCTTTTGAAAGAAGCCGAAAACAAAGTTGATAAAATTCGCTTGTCGCGCGAGGGAGAGCCGGAAGGGCTGGAACCGCTTGATGCCGAACAATAAGCGGAATTTTTAGAATAAAAATTTTACAAGATAGGGGCCGCCGCCCCAAACAAGAGTCCACGCGGCTGCCCCGATAATATTGGCAACCAGAAATTTTGGAAAAGCCATTCCGCCGGAACCGGCAATAAGCCCGTTCAATTGGCGTAAAACGACTATAAATCGGGCCGTCGCTACAAAGAAAAAGCCGCGTTTATCGAGCATATTCTGAAACTTTTCGAGCCTTTGTGGCGTGAGTTTCACGTAATGGCCATAACGCAATAAAAGTTTTTCGCCGCCGAAATGGCCTATTGCATAACCGGTGCAATCGCCAAGCACACTTCCTGTAAAAGCACAAAGCAACATGGGCAGTAAATCGAGCTTTCCGGCTGCTGCGAGCAGAGAACCGGCGATGAGGCCACTTTCTCCCGGTACAGGAGCGCCGAATGATTCGAAATAGAGGATGAAGAAATAGGCAAACGGGCCATATTGTGAAATCCAATGTTGTAAATATTCTTCAACCATTGCCTATCATCTATCTTACGCTAAATTTATAACTCTTATGACGAAAACGGACGCCGGTTTGGTCATATGGCGCATCTTTATTTGTTATCAAGCGCATCATAAAGCTTGAAAATTATGTCTTGTCGACGATTTTAAGCGGATAAGAGGAGACAATCATCGCAATTTGATAGATGTGAGGCCTTAAATGACCAAAATTTTTGAGTTTTAAGGTGCAAATTTGCGTCAAAAGCTGTAAAGCTTTGGCAACTAGAAAAATATGTTAACAGTTGAGAAAAACTAAGGAAAATAATTTGTCGCGACCATCAACACCATTGTTGGACAAGATACATCTGCCGGAGGATTTGCGCCGCTTGCCGGAAAGCGCCTTGACAGAAGTCGCTAATGAATTGCGGGCTGAAACGATTGATGCCGTATCGGTGACAGGGGGACATTTGGGCGCGGGGCTCGGCGTGGTAGAACTTACCGTTGCTTTGCATTATGTTTTTAACACACCCGAAGATCGTATTATTTGGGATGTCGGTCACCAATCTTACCCCCATAAAATATTGACAGGTAGACGCGATCGTATTCGTACCCTTCGTCAGGAAGGGGGATTATCCGGTTTTACCAAGCGCAGTGAAAGCATTTATGATCCGTTCGGGGCAGGGCATTCTTCAACTTCCATTTCCGCAGGCCTCGGGATGGCTGTTGCCAACGAACTAAAACAGGAAAAGAAGCGCAATGTTATTGCCGTCATTGGTGATGGTTCGATGTCGGCAGGCATGGCCTATGAGGCGATGAACAATGCCGGCTCGCTTGACGCGCGTCTCATTGTTATTCTCAACGATAATGATATGTCAATTGCACCGCCAACCGGTGCCATGAGTGCCTATCTTGCCCGTCTGGTCTCAAGCCCTTCCTACAGGAACCTGCGCGAGCGTGCAAAAGCTTTAAGCAAAAAACTGCCCAAATTTTTCTGGGATAAAGCACGTCGTGGCGAAGAATTTGCGCGTGGCTTTTTGACCGGCGGCACGCTTTTTGAGGAACTGGGTTTCTATTATGTCGGGCCGATCGACGGTCACAACATAGAGCATCTTTTGCCGGTTTTGAAAAATGTGCGAGAACATCCGAACGGACCGGTGCTTGTTCATGTCATTACCCGTAAAGGCAAGGGTTATGCTCCTGCTGAAGCGGCCAGCGACAAATACCATGGTGTAAACCGTTTCAACGTCGTGACCGGCGAACAGGTAAAGATTCAAAGCAAGGCTGCCTCTTATACGAAAGTGTTTGCCGATTCCCTCATCAAGGAAGCAACGCTGGACGACAAGATTGTTGCAATCACTGCCGCTATGCCTTCAGGAACAGGACTCGACAAGTTTGCGGAAAAATTCCCCAAGCGCATGTTCGATGTCGGCATTGCCGAGCAACATGCAGTCACTTTTGCAGCCGGAATGTCCTGTGAAGGCCTGAAGCCCTTTGTAGCTATCTATTCGACATTTCTCCAGCGTGCTTATGACCAGATCGTGCACGATGTCTCGATACAACAATTGCCGGTGAAATTTGCAATTGACCGTGCCGGTTTTGTCGGTGCAGACGGTTCAACCCATGCCGGAAGTTATGACACGGTCTTTTTGTCTGCACTTCCGGGTTTTGTTGTCATGGCACCGTCCGACGAACTGGAATTGATGAATATGGTGCGCACGGCTGCAGCCTATGATCAGGGGCCAATTTCTTTTCGCTATCCACGCGGTGAAGGCGTTGGTCTTAAATTGCCGGAACGTGGCGAATTGATCGAAATTGGTAAGGGACGCATCCTGCGTGAGGGCAGTAAAGTGGCATTGTTGGGCTTTGGTACCCGTTTGCAGGAGGCACTTGCCGCCGCCGATGAACTGGCAGCCGCAGGACTTTCGACAACGGTTGCAGATGCCCGTTTTGCAAAGCCTCTCGATGAAGATCTCGTTCGTCGCCTTGCGCTCGAACACGAAGTTCTCGTCACGATTGAAGAGGGGGCAGCCGGCGGTTTCGGTGCGCAAGTTTTGCAATTTCTCGCGAGGGATGGATTGCTCGACAAGGGATTGAAAATCCGCACAATGACATTGCCGGATAAATATCTCTATCATGGGCCGCAAGCAAAAATTCTTTCCGAGATTGGGCTTGATAAAACCGGTATCGTCAATACTGTCTTTGCCGCTCTCGGCCGCGAAGCATTGGTGACACCACAAATTCGGGCCTGAAATGCCGGAACGGCTGAGATTGGACACACTTCTTGTTGAAAAGAAGTTCTTTTCAACACGCTCACGTGCAAGGGATGCTATTTCCCGAGGTACTGTAACCATCAACGGCATTGTTGTGAAAAAAGCAGGGCAACCTGTTTTGGAAAACGCCGATATCGGCGTTTTTGACCCTGCACAACATTATGTATCCCGTGCTGCTTTGAAACTGATTGCTGCACTTTCATATTTTCCGGTTAAAACAGAAGGTGTAACCGCGCTTGATATTGGTGCTTCAACGGGGGGATTTACAGAAGTTCTGCTTGAAAAAGGAGCGAGCCACGTCATAGCTGTCGATGTCGGTCACGGTCAGCTTCATTCTTCCCTCGTTAACCATCCGGCTATCACCCTTTACGAAGGGCTCAACGCCCGTGACCTTACGAAAGCCCACTTGAAAAATCGTCAAATTCAACTCGTCGTCTCGGATGTAAGTTTCATATCGTTAAAGTTGGCTTTGCCTCCGGCATTAAGTCTCGCTGAAAGGGGGGCACAGGCTGTGCTTCTCGTCAAACCGCAGTTTGAAATCGGGCGCGAAGGCATAGGTCGGGGCGGCATTGTCAAAGATCCATCACGCGCGGAAAGCGTGGCACACGAACTTTTTTATTGGCTTGACGGGCTTGATAACTGGCGCGCGAAAGGGTTGATTCCTTCCCCGATTGAAGGTGGTGATGGAAATCGCGAATATTTACTTTTCGGAGAAAAAAGCAATGATTGAAGAGGTCGTAATAGACCATATCGGTGTTGCCGGTGACGGGGTTGCAAAGACAAACCATGGATTGATCTATGTGCCGTTCACACTTCCTCAGGAAGTTGCCAATATTGCGTCGGAAAACAATCACGCTTCAGTCATTGCGTTGAAAAAACGGTCCCCCGAAAGGGTTGAAGCAAAATGCAAACATTTTGAAGACTGCGGTGGTTGCTCGTTGCAGCATTGGGCCGATCACCCCTACAGAATGTGGAAAAGATCTCTGGTCGTCGACGCATTGGAGGGGAGAAACATAACAACCGATGTAGATCCCGTTATTCCATGTGCCCCACATACGCGCCGTCGCATGATTTTGACCGCCCGTGTAACGCCGAAAGGGCAAATTGTAGGTTTTAACCGCTACCAATCCCATGATGTTGTTGCAATTGAGGAATGTCCTGTTTCACGGCCCGAGCTTGTTGATGCACTTACACCAATCAGATCGGTTGCCGCATTATTGGCAAACTATTCTAAGGAAATCCGGATTACCGTGACACTGGCGGAAAACGGAATCGATGTTGCCTTGGAGGGGTGTAAAATCAACGATGAAAAATTGCGCCAGCGACTTGTCGAGGAGGGCTTGAAGCAATCGTTCATACGTTTGACGGCTGACGGCGAGATCATCATAGAAAAAGAAAGACCTGAGCTTCATTTCGGTTCAACGATTGTCGAACTTGCGGCAGGCGGTTTTTTGCAAGCTACCAGAGAAGCGGAAGAGTTTATGGCTAACCTCGTCATGGAGGGCTTGAAAAAAACAAAAAATGCGGCCGACCTATTTTCCGGTGCAGGCACATTTACGTTCCGCATGGCCGAAAAGATGAAAGTTCATGCTGTTGAAAATGATGATGACGCTTTAAAAAGCCTTGATCGGGCGTATCGGCAGTCAGTCGGGTTGAAGACTGTAACCTACGAAAAGCGGGATTTATTCCGTCGCCCACTTCTTCCAAGAGAGTTGGAAGCTTTTGATGGGCTTGTTTTTGACCCGCCGCGGGCCGGTGCTGAAGAACAGGCACGTGAAATTGCCAAAACAAATATCCCGCGTGTGGTTGCAGTTTCTTGTAATCCGGTCACGATGGCGCGTGATTTGGCTATTTTGGTAGAAGGTGGCTACACAGTTGAAAAGCTTGTGCCGATAGACCAATTTTTATGGTCACCCCATGTTGAAACGGTTGCTTTGCTTAAAAAGCGCAAGCCCAAACCGGGCTGGCGCCTTTAAGAAATGTGAACTGCGCTTATCTCTAGCAGGATTTGATCTGCGGCGCAGTTTGAGGATTTTTATAAAAAACCGGTCTTAGGTAAACCCCGGCCGTATTTCCGAAGAACGCGGCCACAACCCAAAGCCAGCCATGCAAGCTGCCAGATGCGATACCTGAAAAATAGGCACCGATATTGCAGCCGAAGCCAACACGGGCACCATATCCAAGGAGTAGCCCGCCAATAACGGCTGCACATGCAGATCCGACAGGCATACGGAATTTGAAAGCAAAACGGCCAGCTAAACCGGCAGCAAGCATTGCTCCGGCAATAATGCCGAAATCCATCACCGAAGTGACATTGGAAAATATGCTCGAGCTAAGGTTTTTTGCATTTCCCGGGTTTTGCCAGAACTGCCAGCTTGCGACGTCGACACCGAGAGCAGAGCTGATTTTTGCCCCCCAAATCGGAAAGGCGCCGGCAATGCTCCATGGTTTTCCTGAAATCACAAGTGTCAAATAATTAAGCAATGCCAAGGCAATGCCGCCCCAGACCATCGGCCAAGGGCCTCGGAAAAAACGTTGTAAACCTTTGTGAGTTGTCGGCTTTTCCTGTTCAAGCGCACCATGACGACGTTTTTCGATGATAACGGTCACCGATGCAATGATTGCAAAAAGCATAAGCGAGACCAAAATTCCTAATGGTGCGCCAAGGGTTTTAACTAGCGAAACCGGTTTCAGTGCCGGCATATTTGCCCAGAATGATGCATGAGCCGTTGAAACAAAACCGCCAAGAACAAAAAATGCAAGAACGAGAAGCATGCGGGCATTGCCGCCACCGAGAGTAAATAACACACCGGAAGCGCAGCCACCGGCAAGTTGCATTCCGATGCCGAACATAAATGCTCCGATGATAACCGACAGGCTCAAAGGGGCGAGCGAGCCATTGACGGGATGGCCAAAAACTTCACCGAGGCTTAATGTCGGGAAAAAAAGTAAAACAGCAATTGCCAGCATCAGCATTTGCACGCGCAAACCGCGCCCACGACCTTCAAGGATGAAATTGCGCCAGGCGGATGTAAAGCCGAATGATGCATGGTAAAGCGTTATTCCAAGGGCTGCACCGACAAGAAGCAAAAGCCCTTGCTCAACGCTATAGCTAACTGAAAGCCAAATAGCAGCAAGCACAATGAATAAAGCGCTGATAATTTTTGGAAGTGTAAAATGATGAGACAGCTTTTGAGGCTGACCAGACACGACCGTGTACATGGAAATTCCTTTCAATCACGAAAACCCTCACGGGGCAATTTCATTACTTTGCCTACAAAATTTGTTTCCCATTTTCAACGCAAACTATAGAAAAAACAAGATAATTCCGGCACGGAATAAAATTTCTCTGACTTATTTTTTACGAGCTAAAAGGCCTGTCTTTGCCATCGTTAGGGCGGCATCTGCAATGTTATCGGGTAACCATTGCATACTGACAGGAAATTATTTTGAATTGAGATCTGATCAGCGAAAAGAACTATAAGTTATAGATGCGGGAGCTTGTTCGGGAGACATGAAAAATAAGTATTTCCTGTGGTTTTCCGGAGCCGGAAGAGGTGGCCTTTGGAAACCATTTTGTTCTATCAGGATTTCAAGCCTAACGATTACGGCGGGGAAAAAGGTTTAACTGTTCCTATCCATGATTTAATGCCCCGCACCGGTCATTCGACCGGAATGCAGGGTAAATGTTCGGCATTTCCAGTAAATAGAAAAATACAGGTTTTATAATAACCTTGCATCAAGTCGTTCAAACGGCTGTGCCACCAATCGTCATTGCATTAATACGCAAATGCGGAAGTCCGACACCGACAGGAACACTTTGGCCATTCTTGCCACAGGTACCGATGCCATTGTCAAGTTTGGGGTCGTTGCCGATCATGGTGATGCGTTTCATGGCTTCCGGACCATTGCCGATAAGTGTAGCCCCTTTGATCGGGGCAACGATTTTGCCATTTCTGACACGATAGGCTTCGGTACATTCGAACACAAATTTTCCGGAAGTAATATCAACCTGTCCGCCACCGAAGGAAACAGCATAGATACCGTCCTTCAAGGAGCCGAGCACCTCTTCAGGAGTGTATTGGCCGCCTAACATCATTGTATTGGTCATTCTGGGCATTGGTGCACAGGCATAGGATTCTCGCCGTCCGTTGCCGGTGGGGCGCATTCCCATCAAACGCGCATTAAGCCGGTCTTGCATATAGCCGACAAGCTTTCCGTCTTCGATCAGAACGTTGCGTGCGGAAGGTGTTCCTTCGTCATCAACGGTAAGCGACCCACGGCGTCCCGCAATCGAGCCGTCATCAATAACTGTCACACCTTTTGCAGCGACCTGTTGTCCCATGAGACCAGAAAAAGCAGAAGTCTTTTTGCGGTTAAAATCGCCTTCAAGCCCGTGTCCAACAGCTTCATGCAACATAACACCCGGCCACCCGCTTGCAAGAACCACGTCGAATGTGCCAGCCGGTGCAGGTTCGGCCTCGAGATTGACCAGAGCCATACGGAGTGCTTCGTCGGCTGCCATTTGCCAATTGTCTTCCGCAATAAAGCGGTCAAAAGCTTGCCTGCCACCGCAACCGTAAAAACCATTTTCAAGACGGTCACCTTTTCCTGCAACCACTGAAACAGCAAGCCGCACAAGCGGGCGAACATCTCTTACAAGCTCGCCATCGGCACGTAAAATCTCGACTTGTTGCAACGAACCGGCAAGCGATACAGAGACTTGCCGAACGGCATCATTTTTATTGCGGATATAAGAATCGATCTTTTTAAGAAGTGCTACCTTAGCTTCGAACGAGGGGGAATTGAGCGGGTTCAGTTCGTCATAAAGCTTTTTATTGGTGCCACGTGGTGCCGCGCTATAAGTTCCTTGGTAGCCGTTGGTGACAGCCTTTGCTGCATCCGAGGCTCTTTTTAATGCCGCTTTTGTGAGCTCTCCGGAATGGGCATAACCGGTTGCCTCATCCGCTACAGCACGTAAACCGAAACCTTTATCCTGATTGAACGAACCATTTTTCAGTCTTCCATTATCGAAAAGGAGTGATTCACTTTCACGATATTCAAGAAACAATTCGCCATCGTCAGCATTTTTCAAAGTATCCTTCACAATCGATTGGACATCATTGGCTCCAACGTCGAATTGTTCGATCAGAGGTTTCATATAATTTTCCTGTCTTTAAAACGGCCCTTGTCGCCCATTTATATAAAAGACACGAGCACGATAATAAAGGCCGCTTCAATCTTTATTGATCGGTCAGAATGATCCGCGGGTTGCTATCGTTTTCGCCTTATTCTTTTGGCAGGGAAGCGTAAGCGTCCTTCAAGCCGTTAAGGTCGATCATGCCGCCGACACCTTCTTCAGGTGTCGTAAATATGAAATAGGTTGCCATTTTCCCTTCAAGAAATGACTTAAGATCATCATCTTTCAGAAATGCTTCGGCTACGCAATTGTCACCAAGACAGCGACGATATTCCATTTTGCCCATATCTTTATTGTCTATCTTGATCCCTACGCCCAGACGCAGTTCAACTCGGATAGGAACAAAGACCCGCATAAGTGTACCCTGATTTTTCGGCAACTTATAAAGCGTGACACGAAAAGCAATGTCGGGCCGGTTTTGCGCACGCACATTCTGGACAACTTCACATTGGACATTCGGTGTCCCCGGGGGGAGAGAACAGACTTTCGTCCATGCTCCAAAAGTTTTCGGAGCAGGCACATCCTGTTGGTTGGGCGTTTGCGCCTCTGCAAGAGCAAGGCAAAGCCCGATCATCGTTAGAGAAGACGCGGCGACGCCACAAGCTCGTTTGAAAAAATGACGAAGTGACATAGAAACTCCTGCTCGAATCATCCTGACGATATCGCGCTTCAGCGTTTGTGAAAAGAGTCCACAAGCACGACAGTGTAAACCATTCACAACAGATATCACTTAAAGTTCAATTCTTGGGCAAGAACATGGCAAAAGCGCGCAGAATTGACAATTATGGCAATGAAGTGTTTCTATTTGGGGCTGTTTGTCGCATTGTTTTGATGTAAATATGTTGTTAAACGAAGTGAAAACAGGTTTCGCAATCAATAGATTGCTTGATTACGTTGGCAAAATTGATGTCTGAATACGCAAAGAAAAGTTTTTTTTCATCGTTATCGAACTTGGATAGCAAAGCAATCGGTACACTCTATCTGGTGCTCGCAATCGTAGCAGGCGTCATCGGTGCAGTATTTTCGTTTGCCTTGCGTCTTTCTATGAACGAAAACGATTTTGCCTTTCTCGACGGCATTTTTCCGAAAGATACAGCTCTTTTATCATTCATGAGCACGGCGCACGCGCTGATTTTGGTGTTCTTCATGGTTATGCCTGCATTGATCGGCGGTTTTGCCAACTGGTTTGTACCGTTAATGATCGGCACCCATAATGTTGCATTTCCACGTGCAAATTTGGCAGCTTTCTTATTGTTACCCATTACTATTCTTTTTGGATTCATTGCACTTTTGTCAGACGGTGATGGAAATAACTTCAAAATATTGATGCTTGCAACGATCGTCATCGGGTCGATCTCATTCATTATTACTTTTATCAATTTCATTACAACAATTATTACAATGCGGGCGCCGGGACTTACTCTTTCTCGGTTGCCGGTTTTTGTCTGGTCGGTGCTCGTCTCGTCGTTTCTGGGACTGGTTTCGGTTCCGGCGATGCTTGCGGCTTTGACACAACTTGTTTTTAACAGTTCGGGCAATGCCGGACATTTATCAATGATGGTATGGTTCTTCAGCCATCCGGAAATTTTTGTGCTGCTCCTGCCGGCTTTCGGAATTATCAGTGAAATTCTGGTAACCTTCTGCAAGCGTCGTCTTTTTATGGAAAACATTGTCATTGCGGCTATGGTGTTTACTGGCACAATCGGTTTCATTCTTTGGATGAACGATCTTTTCCAATTCGAGAAGCCTGATATCATGGCTCATTATTTCAAAGTTGCGGTGCCTTTTATCATTTTACCAACTGCTTTTATCCTTTTGAGCTGGTGTGTGACATTGGTTCAAAGCAATTTCAAATTCGAGACACCGATGTTGTGGGCAATGGGCTTTTTCTTTATTGTCCTGATGGGGCAACTTTCAGCATTGCAGCTTGTAACAATTGGCAACGGCATTAGCCCGAAAGATCAGTCTGCATTTGTTGCCCACTTCCATTACATCCTGTCACTCAGTGCTGTTTTTGCAATTTTTGCCGGTTGGTATTACTGGTTGCCGAAAATGACGGGATATCGTTGCAGCAAAGCCATCACGAATTTGCACTTCTGGTCATTGTTTATTGGCGTTAACGCTATTTTCCTGCCTCAACATCTCAATGAATTAACTGATAATGCTCTTTTCAGTCCGGCTATATCGGTTATGTTCTCGTCAGTCGGGGCACTTCTTGCAGCCTTTTCGGTTATTGTTTTTCTATTCGGGCTCTGTAAAACTTTTATTGTAAAACAAAAAGCAGAAGGTAATCCGTGGGGCGAGGGGGCTTTGACTTTGGAATGGCAATTGCCGTCACCTCCTAACAAAGACGCATGGGAAAAAGTGCCTGTCGTAACGAAATAATGGCTACCGGGCTTACGGATTTTTGAAATCAAAAGCGTTTATTGTTTAAGTTTGAGCCGATTAGGTATGGGGCGAGCCAATTACCTTATAACCGGAGAAAATTCTCTGAAAGGTTAGCAACACATATTTTTAAAAAAAGCATCAGATGTGTGATTTTAATTATCTATTCCGCAATCGGATTTTTAAATTTACGTTGGTATATTTTTCAAAAATTCATTTTCGAAAATGGAATAGTGCATACAAAATAAGCGGAAAATTTTTCCTGCTTTTGCCATTGAATTGAGCGCCCCGAACAACGTGCTTAAAGTCGGTTTGATCTTCAAGAAATCGATATTGTTTCCTTAAAAAACAAATTAATAGTTGCGTTTTGTTGTTAAAATAGCTTCTATAGTCGAGGTTGTTTTGACCTTTCGTCCAGTAATGCCACGAAGGCACCGCTTTAAAAGGTGCATTTAAAAGAACGGGTTATATATGTCCATATCAAAGCAAGCATCGCAAAAACCGCATTTGGTTGGCCCTTCGGAAGCCGATGCGAACGACTATATAATTCTTTTGAAGCCGCGGGTGATGTCTCTGGTCGTATTCACAGCACTTGTCGGCATGATGGTCGCACCTAATCCTATCAATCCCGTTCTCGGCTTTCTGGCAATTTTATGCATTGCCGTTGGTGGCGGGGCGTCGGGCGCTTTGAATATGTGGTATGATGCCGATATTGATGCCATCATGAAACGCACTAAAAAACGTCCTATACCGGCTGGCAAGTTAACGGGCGGTGAAGTGCTGGTTTTCGGCCTCGTATTGTCGGCATTGTCAGTGCTTACAATGGGCATTTTCATCAACTGGTTTTCGGCCGCATTTCTTGCTTTTACAATATTCTTTTATGTCGTGATCTATACCATGTGGCTTAAACGCTCTACGCCGCAAAATATCGTTATCGGCGGTGCTGCTGGTGCATTTCCTCCTATGATCGGCTGGGCAGCGGCAACCGGTACAATCAGCATTGAAAGCGTTGTGCTCTTTCTCATTATATTTATGTGGACCCCTCCGCATTTCTGGGCCCTCTCGCTTTTTGTTACGACCGATTATGGTGCTGCCCATATTCCAATGATGCCGAATGTGAAAGGCGAGCGATCGACGAAAAACCAGATTTTCGTTTATGCAATTTTGATGGCGCTATGTGGAATTGCACCCTATTTTATCGGTTTTGCCGGCATGACTTACGGGGCTTTGTCGACAATTTTAGGCGTTATCTTCGTCTATCATTCCTACCAACTTTGGAAGACGGAAAATCGCGAAGAAACTGTGGCACGTGCGAAGAAACTGTTTTTCTTCTCGCTCTTTTATCTCGCAGCTTTGTTTGCAGTGCTACTGATAGAATCGCTGGCTACTCGCCTCATGGGCTATCCGGGAGCATGAATATGGACGGGCACAAGCCTCTCAATCAAATCGAACTTACAGAAATTCAGAAAAAAGCTCAGCGTCATAGGGCAAAAGGCCTTGCTATTGCACTTTTTCTTTTTGTTCTTCTTGTATATGCGGCCACGATGGCGCATGTGGGTGCCTGAAATAACGGGTTCACCCAAGGAAAGATTATGACATCAAAACCTCCATTAACAATTCGCCTTTGCGGGCCGCGCGGTTTTTGCGCGGGAGTCGACAGGGCGATACAGATTGTCATTCTTGCATTGAAAAAATATGGTGCGCCCGTCTATGTGCGCCACGAGATCGTCCATAACCGCTATGTGGTTGAAGGGCTACAGGCACGTGGTGCAATTTTTGTCGAGGAACTTGACGAGATACCGGACGAACACCACAACCAACCGGTGATTTTTTCGGCCCACGGTGTGCCAAAATCGGTGCCGGAAGAAGCGCGCTTGCAAAATCTGTTTTATCTTGATGCAACTTGTCCGTTAGTGTCAAAAGTTCATAAACAGGCTATGCGTCATCAGCGCAACGGTCGTCATGTCATTCTGATTGGCCATTCCGGTCATCCCGAAGTTATCGGAACAATGGGGCAGGTAGACGCCGGTACAGTAAGTTTGATTGAAAACGTCGAGGATGCTGAAAATTACCAGCCATTGCCCGGTCAAAAATTGGGGTTTGTCAGCCAGACGACTTTGTCTGTTGAAGACACAGCAGAAATCATCGAGGTATTGAAACGCCGGTTTCCCGATATCGAGCCACCTGCTGCCGAGTCGATTTGTTATGCAACGACCAATCGTCAGGAAGCGGTGAGGGCAGCGGCTCCGGGCAGTGATCTGTTTTTGATTGTTGGTGCTCCGAATTCATCGAATTCCCGTCGTTTGGTCGAAGTTGCCGAGCGCTTTGGTGCCAAAAAGTCATTGCTTGTTCAACGTGCGACGGAAATAGATTTTGCCCATTTGAATGACGTTCACACGGTGAGCCTTTCCGCCGGTGCGTCTGCACCGGAAATAATTGTTGATGAAATTATTGCGGCATTCAGAAAACGCTATGATGTGACTATAGAAATTGCCGAGACTGCGGTTGAAAATGAAACCTTTTTGGTCAACAGGGAATTGCGGGAAGTTGTGTTGACGCCGGAAGATATGGAATTTGTCAACGGCAAGGGTATTCCCGATAAAGACAAGTGAAGAAAACATGAGCTTGCTCGTGTGGGGCAAATAATGGCTGTTTATACCGATATCAACGAAGATGAATTAACAAGCTTTTTGACCGATTATTCTATCGGCGCATTACAATCGTATAGAGGTATTGCCGAAGGTGTCGAGAACTCGAACTTTATGCTTCATACAGAAGCAGGGCGTTTCATCCTCACTTTGTTTGAAAAGCGCGTCAATAAAAAGGATTTGCCATTTTATCTTGAATTGATGAACCACCTGGCACTTAAGGGAATTTCGTGTCCCCAACCCATCAAACGTAAGGACGGAAAAATGATCGGCGAGCTTGTGGGGAGGCCCGCTACAATTGTTTCTTTCCTTGAAGGCGTTTGGCTGAGAAAGCCGAATGTCGAGCATTGCCGAGAAGTCGGCAAAGGCATGGCAAAAATGCATCTTGCAGGTCTCGACTTTCCTCTTAAACGGAAAAACAGCCTGTCGATCGACGCCTGGCGACCTTTATGGAATTTAAGCCGCCGACGGGCAGAAGAATTGGCATCCGGCTTAGTTAAAGAGATTGACAGAGAACTCGACTATCTCGAAAGCAACTGGCCTGATAATTTGCCTCAAGGCGTTATCCATGCCGATTTCTTCAATGATAATGTTTTTTTCCTGAACGATCATATGTCAGGCATCATAGATTTCTATTTTGCATGCACAGATATGCTTAGCTATGATCTTGTCATCGCCCTCAATGCATGGTGCTTTGAACGGGATTATTCTTATAATGTGACGAAAAGCGAGGCGATGCTCAAAGCCTATTGTGCTATCCGTCCGCTTCAGCAAAACGAGATTGATAATATACTGGTTCTCGCCCGTGGAGCAGCGATTAGATTTTTCCTCACCCGCCTTTATGATTGGTTCAACACACCTTCAAACAGTCTGGTTGTGAAAAAGGATCCTCTGGAATATTGGCGAAAATTGAATTTTTTCAGAGATGTCATTAAACCATCTGAAATCGGGCTCTAAATTGCGGACGGTTCCTTGAAACAGGTCGAAATATTTACTGATGGCGCTTGTTCCGGCAATCCCGGGCCGGGAGGTTGGGGGGTACTATTGCGTTGGAACGGGGTCACCAAAGAACTTTACGGCGGTGAACCCGACACCACCAATAATCGTATGGAGTTGACGGCAGCAATCAATGCGCTCGATGCCTTGAAAGAACCGTGTAACGTTGATCTTTACACTGACTCTGTTTACGTGAGGGATGGCATTTCAAGCTGGATTGATGGCTGGAAGGCGAAAGACTGGAAAACGTCTGCGAGAAAGCCAGTCAAAAATGCCGACCTTTGGCAAAAACTTGATTTGGCTCGCACACGCCATAACGTGAACTGGCATTGGGTCAAAGGACACGCCGGTCATCCCGAAAACGAACGCTGTGACGAACTTGCCCGTAAAGGCGTTGATGAAAACCGCTAACGATTTATTTGCTTTGTGAAGTCAATATTCCGGTGAAAGAAACGGGTTTTGCTTCGGCAATATAAGAAATGGTCAAAGGACCTTTGCTGTTTTTCGTAATAATCGGTGCCGCAAAAACAGTTTCATTCCGGCTATTTTTGATAATTTCAGCCGGACCTATTTCATCTGTCTTTCCGTCAAGATAAAGCGCTGATATGTTTTCTTCATCTTGATGGGTAATCGTAATGTTAAGCATTTTTTCGTCGTTACTGGCGTGAATAATAATATTTTCCGGAGCCTTTTCAGGTAATTTTTCTTCCGCCATTGTAAGAAGGGAGCTTGAAAGAGCGATATTGGCAGTCCCGTCGGAAAAGTCGAACGGGATATCAAGAGGCATACATATTTCTTTACATAAGCCGATTGTAAGTTGACCTTTCAAGCTTTCGCCATTGTCGGATTTTTCAACCGTAAAAGGCAAAAGAACGCTGTTTTTATAGCCGATCGACCAATCACTGCCATCTTTGAATAGATGAGGTACAGGATACATAATCTCGTAGCTTGAAGGGGGAGAAAAATCGAAAGAAGGGGCCATACCCGAATTTCCGGGATTTTTCCAATAGGTTTTCCAATCCGGCTTCAGGTTGACTTCTATAACACCACGCAGACGCTCCTTTTCGGCAACAGGCTGTAATGCGAGGCGCACCCGTCCCCCCTCGAACTCATGCCATGGCGTTGCCAATAGCGTTGAAGTGTCATTTGTTTTGGTGAATGCGGGCGTTTGGGCAACGACTGATGTTTGGCCAAAGCCGAAAAAACATGCAAGCACAAGGAAAATCAAAACGGCTATGAGCTTAAAAAACTGGTACAACTGTTTTGGCTTCCGTTAAAACATCATTTTGTTTAAGACTTTTGACGAAAAAATTCACTTTTTCCTTGCAACTCATCAATACACGATTACTTTTAAATTATGGATAAAATTAGCACAATGAAAAAACGCGACGGCTTTTTGAATGGTCATCTGCTTATAGCAATGCCCGGCATGGGGGATGAACGTTTTGCACACGCGGTTATCTATATCTGTGCCCACTCGGACGAGGGCGCAATGGGCATCATGCTGAACCGGCGGCAGGATTTGAAGTTTCCGGATTTGCTGTTGCAACTTGGGATAATCAATGCTGCCCAAGCCATCCATCTGCCCGAGCCGATAAAGCTTTTTCCTGTGAGAAATGGCGGTCCGGTTGATCGTTCGCGCGGTTTTGTCCTACATACCGATGATTATGCCTGCCGGACGACGATACCTGTTACCAGAGATATTTGTCTTACTTCAACAACTGATGTCTTGAAGGCAATGAGCGTCGGAAAAGGGCCACAGCACGCCATAATTGCGCTCGGCTATGCTGGCTGGGCAGGCGGGCAACTCGAAGCCGAAATCGCAGCAAATGGCTGGCTGACAAGCCCGGTTGATGCCGATTTTCTATTTGCTCAGGATTTTGACCATCAATATGAACAAAGCCTGAAGAAAATGGGCATTGATCCGACATTTCTTGTTGGTCAAGCCGGTCACGCGTGAAAAAGCGCGCCACTTCAATCGTTTATACCTTTTTTATCCATTATCATGGCTACAGCGAAACTGTAGTGTAAGCGTATAAGAGCGGTTTTCGCCCGATTTACTGCATTTTCCTTTGGGCCGACGTTTCATTCAACTAAAAAGCGTAGGCGTTATTCAAGCAACAAACGTTGTTATTGGCGCTTTTCGAAAGCGAAAAGACCGGATATCCATTTGATAATTTTTTAAACTGTGGCTTTCGGATGTTTCATGACGAGTGTAATCAGATCTTCGACACCGACAGGTTCGGTGAAAACATTGCTTTGAACAAATTCACAGCCTTCTTCGCGCAGCATAACAGCTTCATTTTCTTTCTCAACGCCTTCGGCAATTACTTTGAGGTCGAGGTCATGTGCGAGTGTGATGATCGATTTCAATACCAGCCTTTTTTTCGAGCTATTTACCTCCAGAAGCGAACGATCAAGTTTGATCATATCGAACGGATATCCTAGTAGAAAGGCAAGCGAAGAATAGCCGGTTCCGAAATTATCAAGCGCAAGGCCGATGCCGAGGGCCTTGATTTTTTCCAACAAATTGGAAGATTGTTCGGGATTTTCGATCAGGATTGATTCAGACATCTCCATCATCAGGCGCCCCTTGTTAATAGGATTGCGCATCAGAATTGCTTTAAGCTCGTTAATCAACTCCTGATGAACCATTTCCGCACTCGGTATATTGACAGACACGAAAAATGACTGCTTCGGGAAACGGTCCTGAATATGGGTGAGATCTTCGACAACGGTTTTCATTGCAAACCGCGCGAGGTCCATAACCACGTGTTCGCTTTCGGCTGTATGGATGAAATCAACGGCAGAAAGGTTACCATGACGCGGATGGTGCCATTCCATCAAAGCTTCGAATCCGACGATTTGTCCATCATTGAGGTCGAGAACAGGGTGATAGAGAACTTTGATTTCATTGCGTTGCAGGGCATAACGAATGTCATTGCCCATGCTGTTGCGCTCAAGCCCTAATGTGCGGAAATTCGGGCGGAACGGTTCGATTTTATTACCGCCCGATTTTTTGGCGTGAATCATTGCAAGTTCCGCATCACTCAGCATATCTTCGGCATTCGAATTGCCTTCAGTCCATGTGATGAGGCCAATTGAAGCGGAAAGTTTGACTTCGCGTTCGGAAAACAGAATTGGTGCGGCAACTGTTCTTTGTAACTGGTCGGCAAATGCTGCGATTTTTGCTGGGTCGGTCTGACTGGTGAGCACAATGGCAAAACGGTCAGTCGAAAGACGCGAAAGTGTGTCTTCGGGCGTAATAAGACGTCCAAGCCTACGGGCAATTGTTAACAGAAATGTATCGCCGACAGACATACCGAATTGATAATTGATGTTACGGAAGCCATCAAAATCGATAACGAATACGGTCGGTCTTACAGGACGGCCAGCGACAGCAAGATTTACAAAAGTTTGTAAGTGATCAAGAAAGAGCTGTTGGTTGGGAAGACCTGTCAGATTGTCATGGACAGAATCTTGCAACAATCGCTCTTCGGCTTTTTTGTGGTCGGTTACATTGACGAGGGTGCCAACGATCCGCACAATTTCCCCATCCGAACCTATGACCGGTCGTGCTCTGAGTGAAAACCAGTAATAATGTCCGTCACCGGAACGGAGTCTCAGTGTCTGATCAATGCGCCCCTTACGTGTGTCGAGGATCATATCAAGTATGGCACGGAAACGATCGCGATCGTCGCTGTGTAAAGCATCAACCCAATTGCGGATGGTTCCATTCAATTCACCGGCTGTGGATCCGAGGTAGAGAGAAAGGTCGGGATTGATGACCACACGGTCACGGCGCACATCCCAGTCCCACACGATATCGCCAGCCCCCATAACGGCAAGAGCTTGCCGTTCAAGGTCGGAAAATATCCCCTGATGGAATGCGCCGCCTGAAAAAGCATGTTGCATAACCGTGAAAGCAATAAGCAGAACAATGAGAACCAGACCGCCTGCTAGTGCGGGTTGAACAATATCGTTATCAAGTTTTCCGGTTACACACACATATGCCCCGCATAGCCAGAAGATAATGAGTAGCCATGTCGGTATCAGCATAATAGCGCGATCGTAACCGCGAATGGAAAGATATCCGATGAGCACAACGCCGAGAAGAGCGGTAAGACCGAAGGAAAGCCGTGCAATGCCCGCAGCACGCGTCGGGTCATAAATTGCGAAGGCACCAAGGGCACAAAGAGCGATAATCCATGCTGCTGCGCCATAGCTGAAATGGTAATGCCAGCGATTGAGGTGGAGATAGGTAAAAAGAAAAATGAAAAGCGATGCTGCAAGTGCCACTTCTGTTGCCGCGCGCCAGATCGGTTCGGTTTGGGCAGAAATGACGAACAATTTATTGAGAAAATTGAAATCGATACCGATATAGGCAAGCACCGACCAAGCCACCGCTGCAGTGGCCGGAAAAAGTCCCGTTCCGCGTACGACAAAAAGAACGCTTAAGAGTAGTGCAAGAAGACCGGAAATGCCAAGCAATATGCCATGATAGAGCGTGTAGGAATTGATGGTATCCTTATAGGCTTCGGGTTCCCAAAGATAGACTTGCGGCAATTTCGGTGAACCAAGCTCCGCAACAAGAGTAACGACTGCTCCAGGATTGATTGTGATACGGAAAACATCTGAATCGGCACTTGATTGACGGTCAAGCGCAAAACCTTCCGATGGCGTGATAGATTGTATACGTACAGAGCCAAGATCGGGCCAAATCAATCCCGAACCCGCCATACGATAATGTGGGGTGACAATCAGTCTGTCAATCTGGTCGTCTGTCGGGTTGGCAATAGCAAAAACCGCCCAGTCGCTTTCTGCATGATCGCCATTTCCTTGCATTTCGATACGCCGCACAATTCCATCAGGACCGGCCGCTGTCGATGTTTGGAAAGTGTTTCCTTTTATGTGGTGAATTTCGACTGCACGCGAGAGATCAAGTGCTGTATCCTGTGAAGATATTTTGACCGGTTCAATAGACAATGCTGTCTGGCACAAGGTGATCAAGCCCAATGTCCAGAATATAAAAATGCCAATGGTTTTGCCTATTGTCTTCACAACGCCTCACTTTCAAATTGACTTCGTTGTTCTTTCCGTTTCCAACAAAGAATAAAGGTAGTGATCTTGCCATTCGCCATGGATTTTTACATAGGAGCGCATCAGCCCCTCCCGAACAAAACCACATTTTTCCAGTAAGGAAATGGAGCGTATGTTTGTCGGAATCGTGGCAGCTTGCAGACGATGCAATTTGAGCTGTTGAAAAGCAAAATCAACCATCAGCTCCAGACTTTCATGCATAAATCCATGGCCGGAATATTTTTCTCCACACCAATAGCCGATCTCGCCCGATTGTACGACACCCCGTCTGATGTTACCGAGACTTATTCCACCGATAAGATTGTTATTGTCGTTTAAAAACACAAAAAAGACAAAGAACTGGCCGTTTTTGCGTCCTTCAATGTAACGTTCAAGATGGTTTTTATAACGGGTAAGTGTGTGTGCATCCTCTGGCCAGAGGGGTTCCCATGGTTCCAGAAATGGCCGGCTTTCGGTTCTCACGGCTGCCCATTCCTTATAGTCATCAATCATCGGAAAACGTAAATAAACGTCTTTCGCCTTTAAATTCGGAAGCCGAATTTTCTCCTGCTGTTTATGCGGCTGTCGCCGGAAGGGCATTTTGAACATGCCATTGCCTTTCTGGCTGCTCTTAATAAGGGCGCCGTCCGGCTCCTGAAGAAAGAGCCGCAACCAGATCACCATAACTCATAATTGGTCCTATCGCTCCAACTGCTGCCAATGTGGGTTTTGAATCGATAAATAAGCGTTCGGCCAAATCGGTCAACCTGTCCACTGTAAGAAGAGACAGACGTTCCAATGTTTCGGATGCGGGAATCGGACGACCATAAAGAAGCATTTGTCGTGCAATCGTTTCGGCGCGGCTCGAAGGGCTTTCTTGTGACATTACGAGACTGGCGCGATATTGTTCGCGCGCACGGTCAAGTTCTTTCTGGTCTATCTTTTCGCTCACTTTGTAAAGTTGTTCCAGAATAACGGGAATGAGGTCATGCAAGCCGTCTTCGCTTGATGCAGCATGGACCCCGAAGAGGCCAATGTCGGAAAATCCCCAGTGAAAAGCATAAATAGAATAACAAAGTCCGCGTTTTTCACGCACTTCCTGAAACAGACGCGACGACATTCCTCCACCCAGGATAATGGATAGAATTTGGGAGGCATAATAATCACGTATATGGTAGGCTCGCCCTTCAAAGCCTAAGAGCACCTGGGCATCTTTGAGGTTACGGTATTCGCGAAAATCTCCACCTACATAATTTGCAAGATCGGCAAGAGGTGCCGGCGAATGGGCGCGATAATTGCCAAGTCGTTTCTCGACTTCCTTGACAAAAGACGGATGGTCGACAGCGCCGGTTGCTACAAAAATCATGCGGTCGGCACTGTAATGCTCATTCATGAAGTTACGTAAATTATCGGCAGTGAGACTGCGTACCGATTGTGCTGTGCCAAGAATAGGCCTTCCGATTGTCTGGTGACGGAATGCAGTTTCGGTGAAATGGTCGAACACAATGTCTTCCGGCATGTCGTTGGCTGCACCGATTTCTTGCAAAACGACCTGCTTTTCACGTTCAAGCTCGGTTTCGTCGAATTTCGGCGTGGTGATAATGTCGGCGAGAATATCGACGGCAAGCGGTATGTCATTTTTCAGGACACGGGCGTAATAGGCAGTGGTTTCGACACCCGTTGCCGCATTGATTTCGCCACCGACATCTTCGATTTCAGCGGCAATTTCATAGGCCGTGCGGTTTGCTGTCCCCTTGAAAGCCATATGCTCGAGCATATGGGCTACACCATGTTCCTCAAATTTTTCATTGCGGGAGCCGGATTTTACCCATATGCCGAGGGCAACACTCTCGATCTGTGGCATCGTATGTGTGACGATCGTCAAACCATTGCCGAGCCGGCTGATTTCTACGCCCATACTCATAAAGCTCCTTCATTCAAAACTTTAATAAAAAACCACATTGCGCATTTTCTGTCTTTCGGAAAAAATGAATAGGGTTAATGGCAAGCACGGGATTTTGCGCCAATATAATCCTTGACGATTTTTTCGTCGTTCTTCAATGTTTCATAGTGTTCGGGCTTTTCCATAAGCCCGTCAAGCCATTGGGGAAGCTTCGGAGTTTGACCACAAGCTTTGTTGACAGCATCCGGAAATTTTGCCGGATGAGCGGTAGAAAGGACGACCATCGGAATGGTTGCTTCCATGTGTTCACGCGCAACCTTTACAGCTATTGCAGTATGGGGATCGGCAAGGTAATGGCTTTCCCTGTAAAGTGTGTCGATCATATGGGCGGTTTCTGTTTCGGTTGAACGTCCTGCCGAAAATAGAGCACGGATTTTTTCAAGAACTGTTTTATCAATGGTAAACTCGCCGGATTGTTTAAGACTTTCCATCGAGTTGCGGATTAAAACCGCATTGCGTCCGGATGCCTCAAATAACAGGCGTTCGAAGTTTGACGAGACTTGTATATCCATAGATGGCGATGTGGTGTGTTTGAGCGAACGGATCTGATAAATTCCGGTTGAAAGTGTGCGTGCCAGAATATCGTTATCATTGGTGGCAATGACGAGATGGGCAATGGGTAGCCCCATGCGGGAAGCGACAAAGGCTGCAAAAATGTCACCGAAATTGCCGGTGGGGACAGTAAAGGAGATAGCCCGGTCAGGTGCTCCAAGAGAAATTGCCGAAGTAAAATAATAGACAATTTGCGCCATGATACGCGCCCAATTGATCGAGTTGACTCCGGAAAGCGCCGTTTTATCCCGAAAAGCGTGATCATTGAACATGGCTTTGACCAAAGTCTGGCAGTCGTCAAAGTTTCCTTCAATGGCAAGCGCATGCACATTGGCATTGTTATTTGTTGTCATTTGCCTTTGTTGGACCGGTGAAACATGCCCTTTTGGAAAAAGAATAAAAATATCGCAGCGCTCGCGTCCGGCAAAAGCCTCAATTGCTGCCCCACCGGTGTCTCCCGACGTTGCTCCGATAATCGTGGCACGCTTGTTCTGATGGCTCAATATATAGTCCATCAACCGGCCAAGCAATTGCATCGCGACATCCTTGAACGCCAATGTGCGACCATGGAAGAGTTCAAGTATGAATTCACTGGTATTGGTCTGTACAAGGGGGCAAACCGCAGGATGACGAAATGTGCGATAGGCTTCGTCAACCATAGAATCAAAATCATGACGTTCGATTTCACCGTCGATAAATGGCCAAAGAATAGTTTTGGCGATTGTCGCGTATGATTTTCCGCGCAAAGCTTTTAGCGAATCCGGTGAAAAATGGGGATAAGTTTCTGGCAGATAAAGCCCGCCATCACGTGCAAGTCCCGTCATGACAGTATCGCAAAAGCCGAGTACCGGTGCGTTGGCTCTTGTACTGATATATTTCATTTCTATACTCCTCGGGCCTAAACCTGTGAAAAAAATGTTTGATGTCGCGCTATTTTACAACCTTTACGGGACTGAAAACGTCTTCTATTTTTACCAGACTTGCCAAATTACAGAAAAAGCGAGAAAACAACAAATCACTATTATTGATCGCTGATATAGAACAGGTTTACTACTCTAGGAAAGTCCACTTCATGGATAAAAAGTCGATTTATCGTTTTTCATTGGGCTTTGGCCTTATTATTGCCGCTTCGTCAACACTGTCTGGATGTTTTATTCATAAGAAAGTGGACAATGTCCCGCCCGAACCGCAAATAACCGAAGCACAATTGCGCGCCTATTGCCCGATTGTTCTCATGCGCGATGACACGGCTTTTTATGATGTTTACGAGCGCGGTGGTGAGGGTGACGCCAATAAAGTCATGTATCAGGCTGCCATCAGAGATGTGACAAGAACCTGCAATACAACAGATACAACACTTTCAATGAAAGTTGCAGCTTCTGGCCGCGTCGTACCGGGACCGATGTTTAAAAAAGGCACAGTATCACTTCCGATCCGCGTCACAGTTATGGAAGGGGATAGTGTGATATATTCCAAGTTGCGCAATTATCCGGTCGAGATCAGCAATGGCGTTGACGCAACGCAGTTTATTTTTTCCGACGATCAAATATCGTTTCCCAAACCGACAGCAAAAAACATTCGCGTTTTTGTCGGTTATGACAGAGGACAAAAGAAATAATGCTTAGCCACTGTTCATAAGCCGGTTTCGTTTAAATGACTAAACTGACCGAAAAGGCTTGAGAACAAGCGTTCTCGAGCCTTTTTTATAAGGTTAGCAAAAATTTCCGACAAAAAGATTGTAAGCTCTGTTCGTTCAGGATTCTTTACAAATCCTGCAACAGAATTTCTCAAGGTTGGCAAAGGCCAATTATTTTCAGCAGTTTGATAGTAATAATGATCAATGTCGCTAACGAAGTTATCGAACTTTATTGATTGCCAGCGACCGGAGATAATGCGATTGGCCGATCAAGATAAATTCAGATATCTTTCCACTCGGACATGGCTTTCAAGACAGCAGGTAAATCCGTATGGTGAGCAATAACTGTTTCGGCACCCGCTTCAGTGAGAACGTCGGCAAGGCCGCGGTAAGCATGGGAACCGCCGGTGAAGCCGACAACACGCATACCCGCTTTAACCGCTCCGCGCACACCATGGACGGAATCTTCTATAACAATTGTATTTTCAGGCTTTGCATGCATTTTATCTGCCGCATAAAGGTAAACATCCGGTGCCGGTTTCACTTTTCCTGTGCCGACTTCCGGTGCTGAAAAAATCTTGTTTTCAAAGAGATCATATAGACCAACAATCGTCAGCATATGTTTTATGTCTTGGCTCTTCGAATTGGAACAGATACAGTAAGGATAAAGCTTGGCAACAGCTTCGACGGCTTCGCGCGCACCGTCAATTCCAAGCAATTCGTCTTTCATACGCTTTTTGAAAAGTTCAGGCACTTTTTCAATCAGGCTGACAGAAAGCGGAACATCCGACTGCTTTTCAATTTCTTTAAGAATATCAAGGAAAATAAGCCCTGCATAACGTTCGGACAGTTCTTCAGGTGTTATTTCATAACCTTCTATTGCCAGTAATTCAGATTCAATCTGGGCCGCCAGATATTCTGAATCAACAAGAACACCATCACAATCGAAAATAACCAGATCTATCTGCGGCATCGGTTTTATCCTGTAAACTATCAAATTGATTGGCAATCTTTTAGACGTTTCAACTTGTCATTGGCAATAGCTGATGAAATTTGTGCTGTTCTTATTTTTGTGTTCTTTCAACTCGGCAAAACGCCCCATTAATTTGACAAAAACCTATAATTCAAGCGTTGGTCATGCCTTGAGCAACGATTAATTGGCATGAAAATGATACTTGTTCGGCTTTATATCCAAGCGTGACACTTGCGAATTCTTGATCAAGGATAGGTCTATTTCAAAAACCTGTGCGCTTTAACGCGATATTTACCCTATTTCGTCAATTTAAGCTTGTCAGAGCCGTGATTCGATTGGTCACGGAGTATTTAGTATCTTGAGTATGTGTGGTCGAGTATCCAATGACTGTTGTTCGTCTTGTAAAAGATCTCGTGCAAGCTTCGCCGGAAGAAGCATGGCGTAACCAGATTTTAAAGGGTGACTGCGTTGCAGCACTCAATAAACTGCCAAGTCAATCGGTAGACGTTATTTTTGCCGACCCGCCTTACAACCTGCAGCTTGCAAATGCATTGCATCGCCCTGACCAGTCATTGGTAGATGCCGTGGATGATGACTGGGACCAGTTCGAGAGCTTTGCAGCCTATGATGCTTTCACACGTGCCTGGCTTCTTGCTTGCCGCAGAGTGTTGAAGCCGAACGGGACAATCTGGGTTATCGGTTCTTATCATAATATCTTCAGAGTTGGTACCGCTTTGCAGGATCTCGGATTCTGGATGCTCAATGATATCATCTGGCGTAAAACCAACCCGATGCCGAATTTCAAGGGGCGTCGTTTTCAGAATGCACATGAAACGCTAATCTGGGCATCGCGTGACCAGAATGCCAAAAAATACACCTTCAATTATGAAGCGATGAAAGCCGCCAATGATGACGTGCAGATGCGCTCCGATTGGCTGTTTCCGATCTGCACCGGCGGGGAACGGCTGAAAGACGAAAACGGACATAAAATCCATCCCACCCAAAAGCCGGAAGCATTGCTTGCGCGCGTTATCATGTCCTCGACAAAACCCGGCGACGTTATTCTGGATCCATTTTTCGGTTCCGGTACTACGGGGGCAGTTGCGAAGCGGTTAGGGCGTGATTTCGTAGGAATCGAGCGTGAACAATCCTATATCGATGCAGCTTTGGAAAGAATTCGTGCAGTCAAGCCGCTTGCAAAACCGGAGCTTGCCATGCTTTCGGGAAAACGGGCAGAACCGCGTGTGGCCTTTATAAGCCTGCTTGAAGCAGGATTATTAAAGCCGGGTTCTGTGCTTTATGACAAAAAACGCAAACACGCAGCCATCATCCGCGCAGACGGGACAGTGGTTGTTGATGGTGAGGCCGGCTCTATCCATATGATGGGGCGGAAAGTACAAAACAGCGCCAGCTGCAACGGTTGGACCTTCTGGTATTTCGAGAAAGATGGTCAATTGGTTCTGATAGATGAACTACGTCTTATTATTCGGGAACAAATGACAAAACAGGGCGTTTAAAAGCTGAACGGTCGGATAATCTCCAGTCTCCGATCATAAAAAAGGCGTGCGCATGAATTGCGCCGCCTTTTATTTTTTTCTGTTTGATTTTTTTGGTTTCGTGCCGCTGGTTTTAAAACTATCAGGAATGGCGGCAGCAATTGCCTTTTTCATAACAGTAGGCAGAGCTTCACCCGAGAGTTCATTTGTTTTGCACCACCAACCATTGCCCGCAATTGATTTGTCTACATTTCTGGCCAAATAGACATCAAGAGTGAGCGAAAAATGGGTAAAGACGTGGTGGGCTTTGCCCTTCAACACCCAGTTGGCATGAAATGGAGCATCAGCGACAGAATAATTATTTTGTTCGCTGAAGTGATTGGGGATTTGCGTCATTCCGCCGAGTAGTCCGGAACTATGCCGTTTTTCCAGATAGATCTCGTTATCTTCACTTAATGCGACAAAGGCAACTCCATAGCGTTGGGGACGCTGCGGCTTTGGCGGTTTGACCGGAAAGGCTTCGGGGTTACCGTTGCGCTTTGCTTCGCACAGGTTTTCAACCGGACATATCATGCATTTAGGGGCGCGTGGTGTGCAAATCGACGCACCGAGGTCCATCATGCTTTGGGCAAAGTCGCCACAACGCTTGTCAGGTGTTATTTCCTGCGTTCTTGTTCTGATTTTTACCTTTGCTTGCGGCAAAGGTTCACCAATTGAAAAGACGCGGGCAACGACCCTTTCGACGTTACCGTCAACGACGGCGACAGGTTCGTTATAGGCAATAGAAAGAATGGCTGCTGCCGTATAATCACCAATACCGGGCAGACTCTTCAAGCTTTTTAACGATTTTGGAAAAACCCCGTCATATTCGGCCACTACTTGTTCCGCACAGCGTTTGAGATTTCTTGCTCGTGAATAATAGCCGAGGCCTGCCCAGGCTTTAAGCACATCTTCCAATTCGGCTTTTGCGAGAGAAAAAACCGTTGGCCATGTTGTTACGAATTTTTCAAAGAAGGGTTTTACAGCTTCAACAGTTGTTTGTTGCAACATGACTTCCGACAGCCAGACCCGGTAAGGATCATTTTTCTTGCCCCTCAACAAGTCGGCCGGAGCCACGCGCCAAGGCAATATACGATGGTATCGGTCATACCAGGAAAGAAGCTTTTCTGAAAAATCATTCATGGATTTTTCCAATCACAGTTTATCAAAAAAATCAAAAAGAAAAGGCAAGCCGTTAAAAGACTTGCCCTACATTTCATCAAGCTTATTCGATGCGAATAATCGACGATGTTTTTTCAATCAATGTGATGGCCTTGAAGGTAACCGCCATTTCTTGCGTCTTTCATTTTATAGGCGCAGACAAAAGCAATTACCATCATGATCGTCACATACCAGTAGAAGTAATTGCCGACGCCTTCATTCTTGAACCAAAGCGCAACATATTCGGCCGAACCGCCAAAGAGTGCGTTCGCCACAGCATAGGAAAAACCTACCCCTAATGCTCTGACAGAAGCCGGAAACATTTCTGCTTTAACAATACCGCCGATGGAGGTGTAAAGACAGGATACTGCGAGCATCACAACGATCATGAAAAAGGCGGCGAGTTCACTATGCGTAGATCCGATAAATGACAGCGCGGGAATGGTCAGGATGATTGAAAGAACTGACCACATCAACAACGATGTGCGTGTCCCGATACGATCCGCAAGCATCCCGAACAGAGGCTGAAGAATCATAAAAATAAATAATGCAGCAAGCATCATTGTATTGGCATCTTTGGCCGAAAAGCCGGTAGTAGTCACTAGATATTTCTGCATGTAGGTGGTGTAGGTATAAAATGTGAGAGAGCCGCCGGATGTGAAACCCACAACAAGCAGGAACGAGCGGGTATGGTTTTTCAACAGGCTGATGAGGCTTCCGGCTTCAACACTGGTGCGCGATTTTTCCGTTGAAGTTTCATGCAGTGAACGACGTAAGTAAAAAGCGATGATTGCTGTTAATGCGCCAATAACAAAAGGAATACGCCAGCCCCACGCCTTTATCTGATTGTCATCAAGGAACAGTTCCAGAATAACAACAACCAGAACGGCAAGAAGTTGTCCGCCGACGAGTGTCACATATTGGAAGGAACTGAAAAATCCGCGTCGGCCTTTCAAAGCAACTTCACTCATATATGTGGCAGTGGTTCCATATTCTCCGCCGACAGAAAGTCCCTGCATCATACGAACGAGCAACAAGATGACACCTGCGGCATTGCCCCATGTGGCGTAGGTCGGTAGAAAAGCGATGATAAGCGAGCCTAGGCACATCATCACCACAGAGATCATCATGGATTTTTTCCGGCCATACCGGTCGCCTATACGGCCGAAAATATATCCGCCGATCGGGCGCATCAGAAAACCGATGAAAAATATGCCAGCCGTTTTAAGAAGTGCTGCGACCTCGTCATTGCCAGACGGATAGAACTGGTTGGCAAAATAAATGGATGCAAATGCGTAGATATAAAAATCATACCATTCCACCAGATTGCCGGATGCGCTTGCAACGATTGCAAAAATTCGTTTGCGTGTATCGTGTGGGTCAGCGGACTGAGCTGTTTTAGTCGTTTCGGTCATGTCTATCTCCCATGAGGCAAAGCTTTAAGCCGGATTATTATTTCGTTTGTTGTTGCACGTTCATGGAAAAAGGCAATGGAAACTTTTGGAGACACACAAGTAAAAGTGATATTTATAGTTTAAAAATGTTATTTGTTATTTTTGGCAAAGAACCATTTCAATATTTTATTTATTTAAATATCCTTACAGAGGCGTTTATGAGCGAGCTAAAAGAAATAAAACATTGAGTTTGATTTTTTGCCTGAAAAATTATCGAACGATCATTGCGGGAGTAAACGAAAAAGAAGGAGAGATCAAAAGCGTTTACATCGGCCAGCCAAATAGCTAACTTGCCCACTGTTTTTGATCAAGCAAGAAGAATGGTGATGCGCCCATTTCCGTCTTTCCACTCAATTTGGCTACCGAGGTTACTTTGAATATTCCCGTCTATATAATCAATCTTGATCGGTCAAAAGATCGTTTCAAGGTCGTCGCACGATCAGCTGAAAGCGTCGGACTGGAGTATCATCGTATCAGTGCGGTTGACGGTAGCGAGATCGACATTCAGCATTCTCCCGAAATTGATGTGAAACGGTTTCGCCGCCGGCACGGGAAAAATATCCTGCCTGGAGAAGCAGGGTGTTATCTTAGTCATCTTCGGGTGTTGTCGGTTATTGCAAATGGCGAGGATCCTTATGCCGTCATTGCAGAGGATGATGTCGGCTTCGATGAGGAATTTGTCAGAATTATCGATAAACTTTCCCAAATCGACGGATGGGATATGATCAAATTTTCCAACCATCGTAACCGGATTTTTCGTAAAATGATGGATATAACCGATAATGTATCCATTGGCCGGTGTTTGCATGGTCCTTTAGGAAGCTCGGCGGCCTATATGGTGACGCGCGAGGGAGCAAAGAAGCTTCTTGAAAAACTCACTCCGATGAGCCTTCCTTACGATGTAGCGCTTGAACGCGGTTGGAGCGGCTATAAAGCATTTTCAACCAACAAGAATATCGTAAAATTTTGTGGAGTGAATGGCTCGACGATCGTAAAGGGAAGGAAAACCTATCACAATATGCGATTGCCGAAGTGGAAGCGGATCGGTACCCTGTTTTTCCGGATATCGGATTATATCCGTCGTATCATTTATGGGCTACAGCCGTCCCACCTGAAACTTCAAGATAGGGTTAAAAAATGAAAGCCATTGTCACAGGCGCTGCCGGTTTTATCGGTTTTGCAACGACGAAAGAACTCTTGAAGCAAGGTTTCGAGGTTATCGGAGTTGATAATCTGAATGATTATTATTCTGTCGAGCTTAAAAAAGCACGTCTGAAGAATATCAGTGACGATTCGGCGTTTCGTTTTGTTAAAGCGGACATAGCCAATAAAGAACAAGTCGAGCGGGCTTTGGGGCACGAAAAGCATGTCGACGTCATTGTGCATTTGGCTGCTCAGGCGGGCGTGCGTTATTCAATAGAAAATCCTTCTGCATATGTAAACGCGAATGTTGAAGGTGAGGTCAGAATCTTCGAACAGGCGTTGAAGTTTGATTCCCGTCCGCCGGTTGTTTATGCAAGCTCTTCTTCTGTTTATGGGGCAAACAAGAAAGTACCATTTTCGGAGGATGACAGAGTTGACGATCCTGTTTCGGTTTATGCTGCGACAAAACGGGCCGGAGAGCTTCTTGCCCGCTCATATCACCATGTTCATAAACTCAAAACTTCCGGTTTGAGGTTTTTTACAGTCTATGGCCCGTGGGGGCGTCCCGATATGGCTCCCTGGCTTTTTACGGATGCCATTTTGAAAGGCCGTCCAATAAAACTTTTCAATTACGGCAAGATGCAGCGGGATTTTACTTTTATCGACGATATTGTGTATGGCGTTGTCACTGTGGTAAAAAATATTATCAATGAACCGGAAAATGTCGCAGATATTTATAACCTTGGTAATAACAAGCCGGTTCAACTGTTGGAATTTGTTGAAGCTATCGAACAGGCAACTGGCAAAAAAGCATTGACCGAACTTTGTCCTATGCCGCCTGCCGATGTTGAAAAAACTTATGCCGATATTTCCCGTGCCGAAAGGGATTTGAATTTTCACCCGACAATGTCGATAACCGAAGGCATGGTAAAGTTTGTCGACTGGTTTAAATCTTATCAAGGCAAATGATGGGCTGGAAACCGAAAAAACGTCATTTTTCTTCACTTGCCGAAACGGCATCGGGGCTACTCGAGCCACTTTTGCGTAAAAAAACCGGTCTCAGTCTGGAACTTATGGCAAATTGGGCCACCCTTGTTGGCGAAGATATTGCCAAAACCACAATGCCGCTGAAGATTATTTGGTCAAGGCGTGCGAGCATCGATGATCCCTTTAAACCGGGAACGCTGGTTGTGGGATGCGAAGCCTATTCTGCAATGATACTCACGCATGAGACGGGAGAAATCCTTCAACGCATTAATGCCTTTTTCGGCTATGTCGCGATCAATCGCATAAAGATCGAACAGCGTGTTATTGTGAAAGAGGAAGAAGCACGTATCGAACGCCCGCCGGTTAATGAAACAGACCGCAAACTTATAGACGAGCTTACAGGAAAAATCGAAAATGATGGTTTGAGAAACTCTTTGAGCGATCTGGGGTTATCTATTTTTTCGCAGAAATATGTGTCTCATGGCAAAAAATTTAACAATTAATCCGAGACAACTTTTAATGGATGACTTATAAAATAATAAAGCTTGCCTTCGACTTAGCGAGTTTCAAGTTTGAGCAAATAAAAAGAAAAGGTACTGTTATGCTTAACAAAAAAAACAGTCAGCGTCTTCGTTCTTTCGCTGCCGCTTTGGGGTTAGCCGCAACAACCTGTTTTACTATTTTTCCTGCTTATGCTGCCGATAATAAACCGGCTGAAGCTACAACAGGTGATAGCAAGACGATCAATGTCAAATCGTCAGGTACTGTTGATATGGCAAAACTCCTTGAACCCGGTAAAGGCAAGGAAATGGTCGAGGGCAACGCTGATGCTCCGGTAACCATTGTTGAATATGCTTCTGTTACTTGCGGCCATTGTGCCGCTTTCTTTAAAGAAACGCTGCCATCCATCCGTGAAAAATATATCAAAACCGGTAAAGCGCGTCTGGTATTCCGCGAATTTGCCTATGATCCGCGCGCACAGGCAGGTTATATGCTTGCACGCTGCGCACCGGAAGACCGGTATTTCCCCATGATTCAAGTACTTTTTGAAAAGCAGATGGATTGGGCTGCCGCGTCCGACGCTTTGCCGCCATTGAAAAATATTGCTGCTATGGCCGGTCTTGATGATAAAGCTTTTGAAGCTTGCCTGAAAAACCAGACTGTTCTTGACGAGGTCAAGAGTTCGTTTGAACGAGGCAAAGAGTTTGGCGTAACTTCGACGCCAACATTTTTTATCAATGGCAAGAAATATGAAGGCGCATTGTCTGTGGAAGAAATGTCTTCTGTGATTGATAGTTTTCTGTAATACCGCAATATGTGCTAATAAAAGGATGCAGTTATATTTTGGCTGCATCCTTTTTTGTAACCCGAAGGTAGGTTTATGCAGTTTACCAAGCTGCGACTGGTCGGTTTTAAATCCTTTGTCGAAGCTCAGGAGTTCGTGATAGAGCGTGGGCTAACGGGTGTTGTTGGCCCGAATGGATGCGGAAAATCAAATCTGGTTGAATCGCTCCGTTGGGTTATGGGAGAAAACTCCTATAAAAATATGCGTGCTTCCGGCATGGATGACGTTATTTTTTCAGGTTCCGCAACAAGGCCGGCTAGAAATTTTGCAGAAGTAACGCTTTTTCTTGATAATTCGGACCGCAGTGCGCCGAATGCTTTTAACGATACTGATGAATTACAGGTTTCCCGTCGCATCGAAAGAGATGCAGGTTCGGTTTATCGTATCAACGGTAAAGAGGTTCGTGCCAAAGACGTGCAGTTATTGTTTGCAGACCAATCGACAGGTGCAAGGTCGCCTTCAATGGTCGGGCAGGGGCGAATTGGCGAACTGATACAGGCCAAACCGCAAGCACGGCGTGCTTTACTGGAAGAAGCGGCAGGTATTTCAGGCCTTCATAGCCGTCGTCATGATGCGGAATTGCGCCTGCGTGCTGCTGAAGGAAACCTTGATAGGCTTGAAGATGTGGTCGGAGATCTTTCCTCGCGAATTGAAAGTTTGAAACGTCAATCGCGACAGGCCAATCGCTTCAAAACCCTCTCGGCCGATATCAGACAGGCAGAGGCAGGGCTATTCTATCTGCGTTGGTCAGAAAATAAATCGCAGGAAGCTGAAGCAATCAGTGCTTTGAATGGCGCCACTCAGCTCGTCGCAGAAAAGGCGCAAGCGCATATGCGCGCAGAAAAGGCACAAGAAAAGAGTAAAAACAAACTTCCACCCCTGCGGGAAGAAGCTGCGAAAGCTTCCGCCGCATATCAAAGATTAAGCCTTGAGCTACAACAACTTGACGAGGAAAAAAACCGCAATCGGCAACGACAACAGGAATTGATGCGCAGGCTTGAACAACTCGACGCCGATATTAGTCGTGAAAAACAACTTGCCAAAGATAATGGTGAGAGCCTCGAACGACTGAATGAGGAAGAAGAAACTTTACGGCTCGAGGCGGAAAACCAACAGGAAACCGAGGTCGAGCTCACCCTTCAATATGAAGAGCTGCAAAGTGTGTTGAGCAAAAGTGAAGCTCAGGCCGGGGAACTTACACAATTGCAAGCCCACGCCAAGGCCGAGGAATCAAGAATTGTCAATCAGATTGCTGATCTTGCGAAACGTGGCGAGCATCTTGATGAAACAATTGCCGATTTTAAGCGGCAAATAGAAGTACTCCAAACAGATATAGCGTCTTCCGACAAAATTGCCGAAGCCCGTAAAAATTTGGACGAAGCCGAAGTGAAGCTTACGCAAAACGAAGCCTTGTTGCAAGAATGCGAGTTGGCGACGGAAGCTGCACGGGAAGAGGAAAATGCGGCGCGTCCGGTGGTCGCTGATTGTCGCGATCAGCTGAACGGACTTGCTACGGAAGCACGCACGCTTGAACAACTTTTGAGTTCTTCAATCAGTGGGGAGTTTCCGCCGGTTGTGGATCAAATTACTGTAAAAGACGGTTATGAAGTTGCTCTCGGTGCAGCATTGGGAGATGACCTGGAAGGGTCGGTTGAAGAAGGCGCGCCTCTTTTCTGGAGCGGTCATACGGGAACTTATGAAGCACCAGCTCTTCCCGACGGTGTAAAGTCATTGGCGGATTTTGTAAAAGCACCAGCAGAATTAAAGCGAGCCTTGCAACAAATTGGTGTTGTCGAAGAGGAAGACGGCAAGCGTTTACAAAGGGATTTGAAGACAGGGCAAAAACTGGTGAGCCGAGATGGCGCAATCTGGCGTTGGGATGGTTTAATGGCGCGCTCTGACGCGCCGACTGCAAGCGCGCAACGTCTCGCTCAAAAAAATCGCCTTCAGGTGTTGGCCCATCTCATTGACGAAGCGAAGGAAGCTTTGAAGATTGCCGAAATTAACTTACAGAAACTCACGAAAAAAGTTGAAGAATCGGCCCTTTATGAGCGCGAAATACGCGAAAAACTGCGGTCGAGCCGCGAAATTCGGGATGAAGCGCAGCAGTTTTATAGCAAAATTGAACGCGAAGTCTCCGAACATCGTTTGAAGCTTTCTTCAATTGAAAATAATGTGCGTGATCTTGAAGGCGAAAAAGCAGAACTCGTTCAAAAACTTGAAACTTTATCGAAAGAACGGAATGAATTGCCTGATATGACTGCTATAGAGGAAAAGATCACGTCATTTTCGGCAAAAATCTCTTCGGAACGCAGAGCAGTATCGGAAGCATTGGCTGCCCTCCAAAGCTGGAAACAGAATGCAAATGCGCGTGTACGCAGGCTTGAAGTGATCGGGTCGGAGCGTAAAGCCTGGTTCAATCGTATTGAAAATGCGAAAAATCAGATAGAGGCGCTAAAAGCACGTCGTGAAGAAGCAATGACCGAGGCTGAACAATTGGCCGAGACGCCGGAAGGGCTAGAGGAAAAACGACAAAATCTGCTTGATGCTATTGCAACAAAGGAAGCGGAAGGCCATGCCGTTATGGACCGTCTGGCAGAGGCAGAAACAATACAGACAACGCTCGATAAACAGACATCGGAAGCTTTTGCCAAACTTTCTTCAAGCCGTGAAGAACGCGCGAGAGCTGAAGAGCGACTTAATGCTGCCGTTGATCGACGGAAGGATATTGAGTCGCGGATAAGCGAAGCTTTGAATTGTCAGCCGCATGAAACTTTGGTTCTTGCAGGGTTTTCGGTTGGCGATGAAATGCCGGACATTGAAACACTTGATCACAAGCTTGAACGGTTGCGGATCGAACGCGAACGTTTGGGAGCGGTCAATCTACGTGCCGACGAGGAAGAAAAAGAACTGCGCTCGCGGTTTGATTCAATTACCGGCGAACGTGACGATGTGGTAGAAGCGATCAAGAAGCTGCGTGTCGCAATTGTCAATCTTAACCGCGAGGGGCGCGAGCGTCTGCTTTCAGCCTTTAACAAGGTCAACGACCAATTCCAGAGACTTTATCACCATCTTTTTGGTGGTGGAACGGCAGAGCTGCAACTCATTGAATCCGATGACCCGTTGGATGCCGGCGTGGAAATTCTGGCGCGGCCGCCCGGTAAAAAACCACAAACCATGACGTTATTGTCAGGTGGTGAACAGGCCTTGACTGCATTGGCATTGATATTTGCAGTTTTCTTAACGAGTCCGTCTCCCATTTGTGTGCTTGACGAAGTCGATGCACCGCTCGATGACCATAATGTCGAACGTTACTGCCATTTGATGGAAGAAATGGCAAAATCGACAGAAACGCGTTTTATCGTTATCACCCACAACCCGATCACTATGGCACAAATGGATCGTCTTTTCGGTGTTACGATGGGTGAACAGGGGGTTTCGCAACTCGTATCCGTTGACTTGCAAACGGCAGAAAAAATGCGAGATGCCGGTTGATATTGAAGGCTCAAAAAGTTGTTATTCAATCGATTTGGTCAATCTGTAAAGAAAATTGATGTTGGCGGCAGACTAAATGTCATTTAAGCTATAGTTGATAGTTGATATTTGTTTGTCTCCATCAAGGGTAATACAGGAATTCCAGTTTTTAATATTCAACTATCGAAGTCAATCGGAGGATATGTTTCAAATGACAAAATGGGTTTACAGCTTCGGTAACGGGAAAGCGGAGGGGGCTGCATCTGAACGCAACCTCTTGGGCGGCAAGGGAGCAAATCTCGCAGAGATGAGCAATCTCGGATTGCCGGTTCCTCCGGGGTTTACAATTACGACTGAAGTCTGCACCTATTTTTATAATAATGATAAAACCTATCCTGACAAACTTGATGAAACAGTCAAGAAATGTCTTGCCGAAGTCGGTAAACTGACCGGGCGCCGTTTTGGTGACAAAGATAAACCGTTGTTGGTTTCTGTGCGTTCGGGGGCGCGTGCCTCTATGCCCGGTATGATGGATACAGTCCTCAATCTTGGACTGAACGATGAAACTGTCAAAGCCATTGCCAGAGAGACAGAGGACGAACGTTTTGCCTATGACAGCTATCGTCGTTTTATCCAGATGTATTCCAACGTTGTGCTTGGTATTGATGGTTCATTGTTTGAAGAAATTATCGACGATGCCAAAGCCCGCCATGGTTACGAAGTCGATACCGAAATGACCGCCAAAGATTGGCAGGATGTGATTGCTTCTTATAAAGAATGTGTCGAAAGAGAAATCGGAAAACCGTTTCCTCAAGATCCTGAAAAACAGCTTTGGGGGGCGATCAGTGCTGTTTTCTTAAGCTGGATGACACCACGTGCTGTGACCTATCGCGAACTTCACGATATACCGGAAAGCTGGGGCACTGCGGTTAATGTTCAGGCAATGGTGTTCGGCAATATGGGTGATGATTCGGCAACCGGTGTTGCTTTTACCCGTAACCCGTCGACGGGCGAGAATGCGCTTTTTGGCGAATTTCTTGTCAACGCACAAGGAGAAGATGTTGTTGCCGGTATAAGAACGCCGCAAAACATCACCGAAGCTGCGCGCATAGCAGCCGGTTCCGACAAGCCTTCGTTGGAAAAAACTTTGCCGCAAGCCTTTAAAGCATTCAATGACATCGCCCATAAGCTTGAAAAGCATTATCGCGATATGCAGGATATGGAATTTACCATTGAAAAAGGTAAGTTGTGGATGCTGCAAACGCGTATCGGCAAGCGCACAGCGCGGGCGGCCCTCAAAATGGCTGTCGATATGGTTGCCGAAGGTCTTATAGACCGCACCGAAGCAATTTCCCGTATTGATCCGAAATCGCTCGATCAACTTTTGCACCCCACGCTTGACCCTAATGCAAAAAAGATTGTTTTGGGAACAGGCCTTCCGGCTTCTCCGGGAGCGGCGACGGGCGAAATCGTTTTTTCTTCGGAAGAAGCGGAAAATGCAACCAAAGAAGGACATAAAGTTATTCTGGTGCGGGTGGAAACAAGTCCGGAAGATATTAACGGTATGCACGTTGCAGAAGGTGTTTTGACAACGCGCGGTGGCATGACCAGCCATGCCGCTGTTGTGGCTCGTGGAATGGGAAAACCGTGCGTTTCAGGTGCCGGTAGCATCCATATCGATTATCGTAGCGGCACATTGAAAGCAGCCGGCGAGACTTTCCATAAAGGTGACATCATCACGATTGATGGTGGAAATGGCGAAATTTACAAAGGCAAAGTCGCTATGTTGCAACCGAAAATGTCGGGCGATTTTGCAAAACTCATGTCTTGGGCCGATGAAAAACGCCGTATGCATGTTTGTGCGAATGCCGAGACACCGGCGGACGCACGTATGGGGCGCTCTTTCGGTGCGGAAGGAATTGGTCTTTGCCGTACCGAGCATATGTTTTTTGCCGGTGATCGTATCATCTCGATGCGCGAAATGATTTTGGCCAATGATGAACAGGGGCGTCGCAAGGCTTTGGCAAAACTTCTGCCCATGCAGCGTTCCGATTTTATCGAATTGTTTGAAATCATGCATGGTCTGCCGGTTACCATCCGTTTGCTGGATCCTCCGCTTCATGAATTTTTGCCGAAAACAGATGTCGAAATTGCCGAAGTTGCCAAAGCTATGTCAATTCCGGCTGAACTGATTAAAGAAAGAGCAGCAGAGCTTCATGAATTCAACCCGATGCTGGGATTAAGGGGATGCCGCTTGGCGATTACTTATCCTGAAATTGCCGAAATGCAGACGCGCGCAATTATAGAGGCTGCGATTGAAGCAGGGAAAGCTACCAAGGAAACGGTTATACCGGAAATCATGGTGCCTTTGGTCGCATTGAAAACCGAACTTGATTATGTCAAAGATCGTATTGATGAAACGGCAAAGGCTGTGATGAAAGAGCATAATGTTTCAATCAAATACCTTGTCGGAACGATGATCGAATTGCCAAGGGCTGCGATTCGTGCTGCCGAAATTGCCAAATCGGCAGAGTTTTTCTCTTTCGGCACCAATGATCTTACGCAAACGACGTTCGGCATTTCACGCGATGATGCCGGTCCATTCCTTTCGACTTATATTAAAAAAGGTTTATTGGAACAGGATCCATTTGTATCCATCGACCGTGATGGCGTAGGCGAACTTGTCAAAATCGGCGCAACACGCGGCCGCAGTCAGCGTGCCGACATCAAGCTTGGTATTTGTGGTGAACATGGTGGCGATCCGATGTCAATTGACTTATGTGAAGAAGTCGGATTGAACTATGTTTCCTGTTCGCCGTTCCGTGTGCCGATAGCCAGACTCGCTGCAGCCCAAGCGGCAATCAGGCATAAAAAATAGGTTATGCCAAGAGTAGGTAATTAATGTGGAATTCGATTTGCGGGTGCGTTTTTGCCGGTATCATAAGTTTGAGTGCACCGGCCATAACTATGGCCGGTACCGTCGAGCCGATATTGCATATTGAAAAAGGTGAAGCGTCAAGTCCACAGGTGGCTTTGACGCTTGACCTATGTATGGGGGATATCGACCACCGTATTTTTGACACTCTCGTCTCTCATCAGATCAAAGCCACTTTATTTGTTACGGCCCGATGGTTACAACGAAATAGGCAAACTGTCGAAGTTATCAAGGCTCATCCCGATCTGTTTGAAGTTGCAAATCATGGCAAAAATCATGTTCCAGCAATCGATAATCAGACGGATATCTATGGTCTCAAAACAGCAGGTAGTCTTAAAGCAGTTTGTGAAGAAATCAAAGGTGGAGAGGAGAGTTTGCTAGCTGCAGGTTTTCCGCGCACTTACTGGTATCGCGATGCATCTGCACGCTATTCTAAGGATGCGGTGAAGCTTGTTCATGACATGGGGTATGAAGTAGGCGGCTTTTCTCTTAATGCTGATATGGGAGCATCCTTGCCGCCGAAAACGGTTGCTCAACGGATTTCATCTGCTAAGAATGGTGATGTCATTATCGCCCATATGAACCAGCCTAAACGGGCATCCGGTCAAGGGGTCGCATCGGGTATTCTGGAGCTTGAGAAAAAGGGCTATCGATTTGTGAAATTATCGGATGCCACAAAACCGGTAGAGAGACAAACGACTATTAGCGAATGTAGCATGTTGGAAGGAAAAAGTGCGAAAACGGGGACAAGCACCTTACAAGGGGCAATGAACGGACAATGAGAAAAATATACGTTCGGCTAACTTCCTATGCTGCCTTATGGTCGCCACGTTTTGGCGGTGTGAGTCTGTTGGCTCTTGTCATTGTCAGTCTTCTTCATCGTTTTTCCCTTATCCGGACCCATATATTTCTTGTCTGTTCAAGCATTGCCGGTTTATTGGCTCTTATAGCTCTCTTTCTGGCAGCCAAAGGACTTTACGATCTTTGGGAAAATGGTGACAGAGGGGGATTGAAATCACTAAAGGGTATTGTCTATTCACTCATAACACTTACCCCCATATCGGCTTTTTTGTTCATGTGGTGCGTTATGCCACCGCTTAATGACATCTCGACCGATACCGATACGCCGCCACACTTTATTGGAGAGGCAAGACCGGCTGACGCTTTGCCTGTTGCTGCCGACTTATCCGGTCAGGCCAATCTGCAACTAAAAGAATGGCCCGAGCTTTCAGGCCGTCGTTATGATGGCTCTCCCGACCGTATATTGAAATCTGTGCGCAATGTTCTGGATGCACAGGGCTGGCCAATCAAGGCGCAACGCGGTGTTGACGGTGAAGACGACGAGCTCTTTATCGAAACCGAAGCTAAAACTTTTTATCTCGGTTTTATATCGGACATCGTTATTCGTCTGACCGATGAAGGCGATACAACTTTTGTAGATATGCGTTCGGCTTCACGTTATTTATATCGTGATCTTGGTGTTGATGCTTCCTTTATTCTCACCTTTATGGATGCTCTTGACACTGAAATGCTTTCAACACCTATCGATCAGGATAATGAATAGGAACTGAAAAGCGAAAGTGGTTCATCCGTTATGACAATGCCTTTCTCCACCAAATCTTCGAGGTGGGCAAGAACCGAGAGAGCAGCAGCTTTGTGAAGGCGATTGTCGAGTGTTCTGTAAATTGCCTTGACAATCTCGCTTATTGTCCGGTCTCCTTCACGCAATCGTTCGATAATTGCCCGTTCACGCATTTTTCTGTGTGCAATAATGGCGCGCACATAAGCGTGCGGCTTCATGACAGGGCCACCATGTCCGGGAAGGTAAATCTTATCGTTGCGGCTCAGAAGTTTTGTGAGTGATTGCATATAATCCTGCATGGCACCATCAGGTGGCGCGACCACTGTTGTTGCCCATGCCATAACATGGTCGCCAGTAAAAAGCACACCGGTTTTATCAAGCACATAGGCTGTGTGATTTGCCATGTGTCCGGGAGTAGTGACCGAAGTGAGTTTCCAGCCATTGCCTTCGATTGTCTCACCGTCCCCCAGTATAATGTCAGGTTTAAAATTTTTGTCACAATCTGCGTCAAGGGCGATGGAGTTGTTAAGGACATTGGTCAAAGCAGGCCTGTAGCGTCCTTCAGCAACAATTCTTGCTCCGGTAAGGTTACTTAATCTCTTCGCAAGCCCGCAGTGATCGCTATGGCTATGCGTGATAAAAATATAATCCAGTCTATGTTCGGCAATGACGCGAAGAAGCGTTTGCAACTGGTCATCATCATCGGGACCAGGATCGATAATTGCAAGCTCGTCTTTTCCTAAAATATAACTATTCGTGCCGGTAAAGGTAAAAGGGGAGGGGTTATGAGCTGTTACCCGACGGATATCATTACCAAGAACGACTGCCTGACCATATTGAGGTGTAAAATCCTTGTTAAAATCGACACGCATCGGATTTCCTTTTCCGTTAAGCTGGAAGGCATATTAAGTTGCAAGGCTTCAAAAGCTAACATCTACAACCCGATTTTAAAGATTATAGCAGACAGGAAAGACGGAAAAGTTACATTTGCTTGAAAATAACTATTGAAATCCGAGTCATAGGTTGAAATTCGCCGGGTCGGTAAAAATCGTCAAGTAGATGGATATATGCCGTATAGTTCGAAGCGTTTGAAAATCTATTTTCAACCAACGTAATGGCAGAACTCGCGCGAGACTATAGCCAAAAAAAAGTGCCGGTACGTGCTTAGACATATTGCACATTTTTATCGAACTCGTTATAAGGCGCGCAGGAAGTGTGCCAAGCATGCTTTTTGGGGTATAGCCAAGCGGTAAGGCACCGGTTTTTGGTACCGGCATTCCCTGGTTCGAATCCAGGTACCCCAGCCATTTTCTTTAAATCAGCTTTTGATTTTCGTTCGAGAACGGTCACTATCATTAGAGAGATAATGATATGGCGGTTTTGGGCAGAGACTCTTGCAAAAATATGTGCAAAACGAACCGTAAAACAGTTCAATATCGCTTCGCCGTAAGTTATAAAAATCCTATTCAACAATGTGAAATAGTCGCAAAAACGCTAGGGAATTCCTGCTTTAGCGTTTCATATTGATTATTTCTGCCATTGTCTCGTCGGCAATTTGGAAAACGCGGAAATTGGCTTTAAAATTATGTTCAGCCAGGTCCATATTCACCATGTCGTCTCCGGCATCATATGTCTCGCGACCGACAGTTGTTCCAACCGCAACATTCTGGGCAATCTGATCAAGTGTATCCGCTTGTCTGTTCATGCCGCCTACCGAAATACGCATTGCTGAATCAATAGGCATCGAATTCACCCTTTCTGTTGATGCTTTTAATTATCTCAACACGTTAAATATAATACACTTAACGGCTGATTTCCAGAGAAGAGGTAAAAGTTAAAATTAGAGCCAGCCTTTTTTTCTGAAGTATAATATGGGTATAACAGCAGAAATAATCATCAGAAACAAAGCAAAGGGATAGCCCCATTTTTCATTAAGTTCCGGCATAAATTGGAAATTCATGCCGTAGATGGAAGCAACAAGTGTTGGCGGCATGAAACCGACCGCTGCAACCGAGAAAAATTTGATAATTGCATTTTGTTCAGTCGATATCATTCCGACAACGGTATCAAGCAGGAATGTCATTTTTGCAGACAAAAAGTCTGCATAATGTTCAAGCGACTGGGTATCCTGTTCCAATGATTTGACAGTCGTCTTCATATCTTTTTTCGGTGTTACTGTTTTGCCGTCGGCTTCGATATATTTGGGGGTAACTGTTTTCCCGTAAGCTTCAACATAAACGAGAAGGCGGCTAACTCCTGCAATGCTTTCTCTCACCATTGAAAGCAACGTTCCCTGATTGCCAATATGGTTGAGAGTTTTGCGAAAATCGATGGTCGACATCGGCATAGCCGCTTCATCACGATGGAAAATATTGCGGGAAGCAGTTTCAATGCGTCCGGAGACTGCTTCAAGAAGATCGGCAAGCCTATCTGTTGCAGCTTCGATAACAGCAGTGAGAATAGTTAACCCCGTGCACTGCGGTGTAATTAATCCATTGCCTGCTTTAGTCACCCGCAAAATGAAAAGCTCGATTGCTTGCGGGTGGCTATAGCGAACAGTCACCAGCCTTGATCCTGTCAGAATGAAGGTAACAGGCGCGATATCCCGTTTGTCGCCGTCAACAGTATAGATCAACGGAGCTGTCATATATTGCGCTCCGTTTTCCATATAAAAGCGGCTTGATTCTTCAATCTCTGTCATATCATCATGCGTCGGTATGGGAATTCCGAGCCACTTTTCCAGCTCTTTTTCCTCTCCTGCAGTCGGATCGGAAAGATCAATCCACAGCACGTCATTTTCGGGCGTTCCGTCTTCTTTAAGCGGGACTTCAACAAGACGGTCAGTCGATGTTCGGAAGCTGCGGATCATGCATTAATCCTTTGTGATTTCAACCGGAGCTATTTTTTGTACTTCGACGAATTCTTGGTCCCAACGGCCTGATACCAGCGGGTGACAATGAGAAATACCTTCAGCTGAAAAATGAACCGGCTTGGTATCGACAATGCCGGCAGGGGCGTCATCGCCCTTCCGATATTCGGATGTTCCGATGATGGCACGTTCATTTTTGTGATAACTCGCAAGTCTGAGATCGCGCGCTTCTTCAATACGTTTGGCAAGGTTGCCATCAATCAGACTTTGCATAACGCCGCCTTCATCTTCAAGGCGGGTAAATTCGACCCACGCTGCTTCTGCAAGTGCATCTGCGTCACTGTCTCGCCGGTTTGCCTGTTTTGCAAGCGGGGTGGCAAGCTCTTTCATAAAAATAAGCTGGCTGTTACGGGCAATGCGACGCGCGTTTTCATCGGGTAAACCGAATACGAAACTATATGGCAAAACCGATAATGATGATGCCCCACCCAAAATGGCAGCATAGGCAGCAATTGATGAACGGGAGATATTGCTGAGGGAATCCTGTTTTGTCATCATTCGCATCGATGTTTCAACGTGAATGACCGCAGGAAATGGCGAAGTCACCCCGCGTTCTTCCTGAAGTCTGCGCCAAAGCGACCTGATTGCACGCATTTTTGCAAGCCCCATGACGGGGTCTTCATCAAGAGCTGTGGCAAAACCGATGTGCGGTAAAGCATAAATAATGTGGTGGCGTGCTTCCTCGACCATCTTCAAATGGGCGAGCGCAACCGACATCATAGCACCGATCTCTTGTGCCGGCGTAGCACCGGCATTATGGTAAGGTCGTCCATCGGCTTCAAGAACAACACCGGGAATGCCTGAGGAAAAAAACACCGACATTGATTGCGGCAATGACGCTTTTAGCGCTTCAATCGACATTTTGAGTTTGCCGGTCGTGGCCAACACAGCCGTGGGGTCGGTACTGAATGTCAGTTTTGTGCGAGTCGGGTTAATGCGCCGGTGCTGGAGATAATCGATAAAACTGTCGGCAATGACACGACCATGGGGATGGTTGTCGAGACGGATATGAAGACCGTCGAGGCTTACCCCGTCGAAAAGTGTTGGAATTGTTTCTGCTTTAGCCGGTAGTCCGAAGCCGTAAGCACTATTGGCGCCTTCGAAAATCAGGGCAATGCCAGTAGCACCATTGGCTATATCTTCCTTAAGTTGGAAGCGGGCACGTTCAATATCGGGATCGTCGGCACGTTGCATGACTGACCAGCCTGCCTGACGGGATTGTGTATTGTCGGATGGATGGGATTGTTTCGAGCTCATGAGCAAATCAAAATCCTGCTAAATAAATTTTACACCATCTCGGAGATGGGGTTTTATGTAACACAATCACAAAGCCCCGACCGGTGCAAGTCCAACCTATTGCAAATTCATTTAGGATTCAATTTGTCAAAACCAAGTTTGGCTCCAGAAATCCGCAATCAATCCGATGTTTGTTCAGTATCGGAAGCGATTATGAAGTTATGAGGTTGATTGCATTCCAAAATCAGGGGCTCAAAGGCGAATTTTTATATGTCGTTGATTTAAAAATAGAACTTGCGAAAATTTATTGAGCTTTCAAATTTTTGAAATTTTTACGAAGATGCATTTGTTGCGTTGTTAACCACGCCAGTCATCGGCCGACTATCCGGTTTTTTACTGTAAGAATTGGAGCATGAGAAAACCAAGTTCTCTTATCTCGTCAAGCCTCACATAAAAGACTTATTGATTTTGTCTAATTTCGGTACATTTATGATGATTGGAAAACATGCCGAGGGATAATTGGGTATGATAGACAAGAGTGGAATTTTTCTGGGTGCCAGCCATCAAAAAAAGGATAACGCACTCAAACCTGAATATATCTGGCTTAAATATGCAAATCGTCATGGCTTGATAACCGGTGCGACAGGCACAGGAAAAACTGTAACATTGCAGGTTATTGCCGAGGCCTTTGCAGCTTCCGGTGTGCCAGTCTTTTGCGCCGATGTGAAAGGTGACCTTTCAGGCATAGCCAAAGCCGGCACGCTTAATGACAAGGTTCGTTCGCGAGCTCAAAGTGTCGGGCTCTCGACTATCGAAATGAAAGCCGCACCTGTTATCTTTTGGGATTTGTTCGGCGTCGACGGGCATCCGATAAGGGCCACTGTGTCAGAAATGGGCCCATTGTTGCTCTCAAGGCTGATGGATTTGACGCAAGCACAGGAAGGTGTGCTGAACATTGCTTTCCGTGTTGCCGATGACGAAGGATTATTATTGCTTGATCTTAAAGATTTGCAGGCAATGCTTAATCACGTTGGAGAAAAGGCTGCGGAACTTTCTTCCCGTTATGGCAATATCTCTAAATCTTCCGTAGGCTCTATCCAGCGTCAATTATTGGTTTTTGAAGAGCAGGGCGGAGAACATTTCTTTGGTGAACCGTCTTTAAAGCTTGAAGATATTATGCGCACAACGAGTGATGGGCGAGGCGTTGTCAGTGTCCTTGCGGCTGACAAACTGATGACCAATCCGCGTCTTTATTCCACATTTCTGTTGTGGCTTATGTCGGAACTTTTCGAACAGTTACCGGAAGTCGGCGATCCTGAAAAACCGCGACTCGTTTTCTTTTTTGATGAAGCGCATCTGCTTTTCGATAACGCACCAAAAGCATTGATTGAACGGATTGAACAGGTCGTGCGCCTGATCCGTTCAAAAGGAGTGGGCATCTATTTTATTTCGCAAAATCCGTTGGATGTGCCGGAGTCCATTCTGGCTCAACTGGGCAATCGCATCCAGCATGCATTGCGTGTTTATACGCCGCGCGAAACAGCAGCTGTGAAAGCCGCAGCCTCGACTTTTCGTGCCAACCCTGATTTTGACACGATGAAAGCAATCTCCGATCTCGGAACCGGTGAAGCGCTGGTGTCAACTTTAGAAGATAAAGGGGTTCCATCCATTGTTCAAAGGACCACTATCCGTCCACCTTCATCACAAATTGGCCCGATTACTTCTGAAGAGCGTCAAAACTTGATAAAAACAAGCCCCGTGAGCGGAAAATATGACGAAACCGTTGATCGTCAGTCCGCTTACGAGATGTTGCAGAAAAATACGCAAGAAAAACAATCCGGTAATAATCAGGAAGAAGGCGGGAGTTTCTGGGATACGATTTTCGGCGATGATAAAAAGAATAGTCGCGGTCAATCTGTTGCGGAAACTGCCGTCAAGTCGATTACCCGTACGGCAGCCAATTCCATCGGCCGGTCAATTGCAAAAGCCGGTGAAAATTATTTACGCGGTGTGTTAGGCAATCTTCTGGGTGGTAGACGGAAATAAACGGTTGGTGGCCTGACAGGTTTCGGCGTAGGGGTGATAGATCACCAGTCACAGGATTTTAAAACTACCGTGAAGCGACCGGCCGCAATTGTGGCCTTGGCGTTACTCGAACTAATGTTTTTATATTTTAAAAGCCAATAGGCCTTCATCTATGGTCATATGGTTTTAAGAAGTTTTATATAATTTGTGAGCTGCGCTTGGCAGAGCAGGGGCGTTCATCAGAGGGTGTAAAAGTGGCTTGCTTTTGTTCTACTTAGCAAGACTTTCAAAACATTCTGGTAGTTTCAGGGAATTAACGTAACTACCGGAACCGTTATCGGTATGTGAGACCGAATTTACCGCCGCTCCTCAATATCAGACAACAAGTACGGGGGCTTTTTCCGGCACACGATCGTAAAGATCAATAATGTCCTGATTGATTAATCTCACGCAACCAGATGAAGCGCGCTTGCCAATGGACGACCAATCGGGTGAACCATGAAGACGGTAGAGAGTGTCTCGACCGTCTTGAAAAATATAAAGTGCGCGTGCGCCGAGCGGGTTTTTGAGGCCCGGTTTCATTCCTCCGTTTTCGGCACTGTATTTTTTAAGTTGTGGCTGTCTTGCGATCATATCCGAAGGTGGAGTCCATGTCGGCCATTTGCGTTTATATTCGATGATGCCGCGGCCGGACCAAGCAAACCCTTCTTTTCCGACACTGACACCGTAACGGATAGCTTTGCCGTTCAAACGGACGAGATAAAGATAACGGCGTTTCGTATCGACAACGATTGTTCCCGGTTGTTCGCCTGTCGGATCATCAACAATCTGACGTAGAAATTGCGGATCAATTTTTTGATAGGGAATTGCCGGTAAGACAAAATCACCATCGCGCATTTCGGCATACATCGACGCAAAAGGAAGAAGTGCGCTATTATCGGTTGCGGATGGTGATTTTACCGGCGCAAGCGCAATATCTTTCAACCCTGAAGGCATACATGCCGAAAGACCGGTTGTGGCTGCCCCGATTGTGAGTGTTTGCAAAAATAAGCGTCGGGAGACATAGTTGGTCATCTATCAATCCAATTTCTCTTCGTTATTTTATATATGTCGCAAAAAAGTTAAAAACCGCCAAACCCTAGACGCATCATAGACATGCGAAGGTAAGTTTTCGTGTGAAGGTTCAAAAACATAAACAATAAAATTTGCCATTTACAGGCTGCCCTTACAGCCATCAATGGTCTATCTATAAAATCGGTTTTGTAGAGACAACGAACCGATAACCCGACTTAGGCGGTCAAACTCTTGTGAGATAGGCAAATTCCCTTGCTTTTATCCAGTGAGAGCACCAAATAAATAAACGCACCTATTCCGGAAGAGAATATATTTTAAGGAGTATTGAAAATGGCTTTTGAATTGCCCGAACTACCCTATGCGTATGATGCACTTCAGCCTTATATGTCGCGTGAGACACTTGAATATCACCATGACAAGCACCATCAGGCCTATGTCACCAATGGCAATAAATTGCTAAAAGATTCAGGCCTTGAAGGTAAAAGCCTTGAAGAAATCGTCAAAGCGAGCTTTGGCAAAAATCAGGGTCTGTTTAACAATGCAGCGCAACACTATAATCACACCCATTTCTGGAAATGGATGAAGAAAGATGGCGGTGGAAAGAAACTACCGGCCAAACTGCAAAAAGCGATTGACAGCGATTTGGGCGGTTACGACAAATTCCGTGCGGATTTCCTTGCAGCCGGTGCAGCTCAATTCGGCTCTGGCTGGGCTTGGTTGGCTGTGAAAAACGGAAAATTGGAAATTTCCAAGACACCGAATGGAGAAAACCCGCTTGTTCATGGAGCAACGCCTATTCTTGGTGTCGATGTCTGGGAACACTCCTATTACATTGATTATCGCAATGCTCGTGCAAAATATCTGGAAGCATTTGTTGATCATCTGATCAATTGGGATCACGTACTGGAAATGTACGAAAAGGCCTGATTTCTTCGGCAAAACGAAATTTGAGCCACCATTTGTAAAAATGGTGGCTTTTCTATTTCAAAACGTAAATAAGTTGAACAACTTAAAATCTGGTGCACATGCTCGCGTCGATCGACTTTTCATTATAAAGATAATTCATTGTTTTTAGCCATGACTTGCATTGATTCATGGTTTTGAAACATCTGTAACGCTCTACCGGCATAAGACCGGAGCCACGGTCCTGAAACGGGGTTTGTTCCCATCCGCGGAAAAAACCGGCAACTATACCACTTCCCTTCGGAGGCGTCGAACAACGTTCGCCTGCATATTCACTGGTCATATTAGCCACTTTCCCGGGATCCCGTCCACTTGCATAACCGCTTTGTGACATCGCGAGAAAGGCAAGGCCGATTGCAGTAAAAAATGTCAATCTCAGTTTCATAGAGAATAGGCCTCCATCAGCCCGGTTAAAATCAATATCTTGTACACAATGTTGCCGTTGGTGGTGGTGCACCGTAAAGCGATTCCATTGTATACAGCCAGCCACGGCATTCATCCATCGATTTAAAGCATCTGAAGCGGTCAACCGTGACAAAGCCATCAGAGCTTACAATGGGGTTATCTGTCAGGCCGCTAAAATAGCCTGCAACAATTCCGCTTCCCTTTGCCGGTGTGTTACAACGGGTGCCTGCATATTCATCGACATTTTTCCTGATTCCTGCACTTTGAGCAGGCAGAGAAAAAATGATAACCAATAATAGAACAATTAAATTTGTAATTCGCATTTTCAAGACCAGATATTCCTGAAATATCAGACCAAATCCTGTAGTTTTATTTTTTACATCTTGAGTAAACATCTGGTGTTTTTAGAATGCATTGACAAGTGTGGCATTTATCCATTGCCTTAATATTAAATATGAGAAGGTTAGAAAAAATAAATGTCCAACTCCAAGCCAGCTCAGAGGGAACCTCGTTATTATCATCAGAATATGAAGTCCGCCGAAAACGTCTTCCGGAAAGCTTATTTTGCAAGAAAAATACAGGTAGGGCCGTAATATCCTGAAAATAGAATTGTGAGACCCGACCTGTCATTTTTAAAAACCTCCGGTATCATCCGGATGACGGCATTAATTCTTTCCCGCAACTTTAAGAATGAAAGCGTAGATATAGGCACTTTCTTCGAGCCGTGAAAAACGTCCGGATGCACCGGCATGACCGGAATCCATATTGGTTCTGAGCAAAACCGGATTATTGCCGGTTTTGAATTCGCGCAATTTTGCAACCCATTTTGCCGGTTCCCAATAGGTTACACGGGGGTCGGTGAGACCTGCCATTGCAAGAATAGACGGATAGTTCTTCGCGCTCACATTATCATAGGGAGAATAGGACGCTATCAGTTCATAATCTTCCTTTGATGCAATAGGATTTCCCCATTCGGGCCATTCAGGTGGCGTGAGTGGCAGGGTATCGTCAAGCATTGTCGTTAACACGTCGACAAAGGGAACGATAGCGACAATGCCGGCATAATCTTCGGGAGCCATATTGGCGACGGCACCCATCAGCATGCCACCAGCCGACCCGCCTTCCGCAATCAACCGGTCGTGAGAGGTGAAATGATTGGCAACCAGAAAGCGTCCGCAAGCGATAAAATCGGTAAATGTATTGCGCTTGAACAGATGCTTTCCTTTTTCATACCAGTCAAAGCCTTTTTCTTTGCCGCCTCTGATATGAGCAATTGCATAGATAAAACCGCGATTGACCAACGATAAAGCATTGGTATTGAAACTGTCCGGCATGGAAATTCCATAGGCCCCATAGCCGTAAAGCAGGCATGGAGCACTGCCATCAAGTTTTGTACCTTTGCGATAAAAAAGCGAAACGGGAATCTCCGCTCCGTCTTCAGCCTTGGCCATCAAACGACGCGTTATATAATTTTTAGGATCATGCCCCGAAGGTACTTCCTGCCGTTTTAACATGACACGTTGGCGTGTCGTCATGTCATATTCGTAAAGTTCGGCGGGCGTTGTCATTGAAGAATATGTAAAGCGGATCGTCCCGCTATCATATTCGGGTGCTCCATGAAGCCCTAATGAATAAGTTTCTTCTGTAAAGGAAATGGCATGTCTTGTCCCGTCACGCCGGTCAAGGAGCTCGATTCTGGGAAGGCCATCGCGCCGTTCAAGCCAGATAAGAAAATTCTTGTAAGCATCATGAGCAAGGATGAGCCTTGAACGTTGGTGAGGTACCACTTCCGACCAGTTTTCCTCAGTAGGTTTATCGAAAGGCGCCGACATGATTTTGAAATCTTTGGCGCCATTTATATTGGTGAGGATATAGAAGACGTCGCCGCCTTCAGTTAAGCTATATTCGACACCTTTTTGACGCTTTCTTACACATTTTGGTGCGCTTGTTGGATCTTTTGCCGGAATAAGCCAAACCTCGGAAGTTTCGTGGTCGTGTATATCGATATAGATCACGTCATTTAACGACGAACCACCAACACTCAAGAAAAATCCAGGGTCTTTTTCTTCAAAAACCAGTTTATCAGCTTGTTGTTCGGTTCCAAGCTTATGATAATAAAGTTTGGAGGGGCGGTGATTTTCATCCACGTTTGTGTAGAAAAAACCTTCCGAATTCGCGTCCCAAACAACATCACCGGCAGTATTCAGAATTGTTTCAGCACTATCTGAGAGCGAACTTAAATCACGCAGTTTTGTTGTATAGAATTCCGAACCTTTGTCATCATAGGTCCAGGCACATTTCTTATGGTCTGGCGAATGCTGGACTGCACCGAGACGAAAGTAATCTTTCCCTTTGGCTAGCGCATCACCATCGAGATAAACGACAGCCTCACCACCATTGCGAGGTGTTCTAAAATAACGCGGCTGTTCGCCACCGGTTGTGAAAGAAACGCCATAAGCATAGGGCCCTTCTTTTACAGGTACCGAGCTGTCATCTTCTTTTATGCGGCCCTTCATCTCGGCAAAAAGTGTTTGTTGCAGCTCTTTCGTATCAGCCATCAAGGCTTCCTGATAAGCATTCTCTTCTTCAAGGTGGCTGCGTATATTTTCGTCAAGCAATTCGGGCTTTTTGAAGACTTCTTGCCAGTTTTCAGCCCTCAACCAATGGTAAAAATCGTGACGAACAATGCCGTGATGTACTTCATAATGGTCTATTTTTTTTGTCTCTGGCGGGAAAATTGATGATTCGGTCATTCTTGTTCCTAAATCAGGCACTACACCCGATTATTGATGGGTTATTCTACAGGTCTATTTTATTTTGCCTGCCTGTTTTATCTTGCTGTCTTATCCTGCTTGTAGGTTAAAGCATAGCCGTTCATGCAATAACGCAAGCCCGTCGGCTCCGGGCCATCCGGAAAAACGTGTCCGAGGTGAGAGCCACAGTCGGCGCATAAAACTTCAGTACGTTCCATGCCATGGGAAAAATCTTCCTGAAGAACCACTGCATCAGCACTAATCGGGCGGAAAAAACTTGGCCAGCCGGTACCTGATTCAAACTTGGTTTCGGAACGATAGAGTGGTTTGCCGCAACAAACGCAATAAAAGGTTCCCGGCTTCGAAGTATCGAACTTTGGCCCTGTAAAGGCTCTCTCTGTCCCGTGTCCACGAGTAATATCGAATTGTTCCGGCGTTAATTGTTTACGCCATTCTTCCTCGGATTTGATAATTTTGAAATGATGTTTATCACTCATGAATTCTTCCTTGAATAAATACATTAATTTTGCCGACTAATCAGTCAATTGCTTTGACAGCGAAAAAATTAGCTGCTAGAAGCTGACAAAATAGCAATCACCCCCATTTATATGATATCTATGTATAAGGAAATCAATCAATACTAGAATTATCGTTACGTGTTCACGTTAATTATGTAAAAATGGGACACTTTGCCTTATTTTATATATATTTTGTATAAGAGACCTTTATAAGTTTAATAGAAAAATCAAAAAATAACTTGAAAACTATATGGAACCTTTGTTTTATAGATTTGTTTTCTATTTGTAATTGACAAGGTTTCTTACATAGCTATATGAAAACAACATTTGCTTGCTAAACAGACGCAAGCTGAAACAAAGAAGAAGTAAAAAGGAAAAGAAGATGGATGAACAAGCCGTCAGCGAGAATGAAAGTGATTTCATTATTACACTGGTTGCTGATGTTGTAGCTGCTTATGTCGGCAATAACTCAATTAGACCGGGTGAGTTACCTAGTTTGATCGCGGACGTTCACGCTGCATTTGTCAAAGCAGGTGGTGAAACAGCCGCAGAGGCTGAGGTCGAAAAGCAAAAGCCGGCAGTTAACCCGAAGCGTTCTGTTTTCCCTGACTACATCGTCTGTTTGGAAGATGGTAAAAAATTCAAGTCGCTCAAGCGCCACTTAATGACGCATTACGAACTTACGCCGGAACAATATCGTGAGAAGTGGGATCTGGATCCTAACTATCCGATGGTTGCACCGAATTATGCTGAAGCCCGTTCCTCACTTGCAAAGCAAATGGGATTGGGGCGCAAACCCGGCAAAAGAAAAGCAAAATAATCGAATTTATAAGATTGAAAATTTAAACGGGTGCATTTTTTAATGTGCCCGTTTTTTAAATCGATTGAAGTCCCGATTCAAATTGACACACGCATGTTTGCGGATGGAAGCTTCAATCCGATTATAAAAACATAGATTTATTGTTTTTGAAGAGTGTTTCGGGCTTCAAGGCGAATTCGTTCAACCATCGACCGCAAGCCGTTCGAGCGTTGTGGTGTCAAATTTTCGTCAAGACCCAATTTTTTCAGAATTTTTTCGATGTCGGCATCACGAACTTCCGAGGCGTGCTTTCCCGAATAGAATGTTATCAATATATAGACAAGACCGCGTACGATATGTGCGTCGGAATCGCCCTCGAAAGTCATCACCGGATCGGCACCTTCGCCACGTTTGGTCAACAACCAGACCTGACTGACACATCCGGGCACCTTATGTGCCTCATCACGTGCTTCTTCCGGATAAGGGGGGAGTTCGCGGCCGAGTTCGATAACGTAACGATAGCGGTCTTCCCAATCGTCAAGCATGGAAAAACTTTCCAGAATATCGTTCATTGTGTCAGTCATGATTTATTATCGTTCTGCTTTTTCTCGAATGTCTAATAGTTCTCGTTGAACCGTTTACTCCGTCTTCGAGAAAAAGTAAATTTTTCGACTGAAAGCTTTTTGCCGTTCTGCTTTCGATAACCTATTCGAGCGGCTTGTTGTGACTGGAATGTGCTTCGTCTTTTCCCCCGGTTGCCTGCTTGTTTAAAGATGTAGCAGCACTATCCATTTTTGGCATAGCGGGCTTTATTTCATGCTTTTCATGCTCGTCATGTCCTTTTTCAGGCGTGATCGAACCGGTATTGATATTTTCAGGCGGCAATTTTTTCTCGCCTTTGTCAGAGCCGAATGTTCTGTCCAGATATTCATAGGCAATACGTGCACCATCACGTGCACGTTCGCCAAGCGAGCCGAAAAAAGTCTTACCGGTTTCGCACGTATCGGAATTGCGTTCGCAGAAGTTGCCAAGGTCATTGACCGTATCTTTGACCGCCAATAGCGCCTCGACAGTATTCATATATTGATCAGGCTGAGAACCATTATTTTTTCCGGATGTTCCCAAAAACGAGATGATCACCAGAAACAGAGTTAAAAAACAGAAGGATTTTATAAAAAACCGTATCATAACGCCCCGACACAACGCAGTTACAAATGAGCAGGATAATGTCGACTGTAACGTTTTATGATTGACGAAAGATTGACAGGATTGAGTTTTTTTCAAGAAACCACAGGCTTTTTGATGATTTTTCGTGGTAGTTGTTAACCATAGCGACGAAGATATGCGACTTGCTACCGTCTTCTCCTGTTTATTATCCTTTCGTTAAAAACTTGCCGCCAGATTGGGTGCAGTGAGCTACAGACGTTGTTTGTGACAAATGGCGTCGTGCTCGAAAATGATGCGCAAAACTGGAAGCGACAAGGTTTTAATCGGAACAATGGAAACATTGAACGCAACATTGACAGTAAACAGCCAGGGTATTTTGCTTCAAAATGCCGCGCCAAACTGTTTTTTGGGATATTTAAAACAAAGCGATTCTTTGTCGGATCATGTACATATCAATGATCGTATCATTCTTTTGTCATTCCTAGCAGATGTTCGCGAAAACCGTATTGCCTCGCCGATTTCAATTCGCATGAACGGACTTGATCGTACGCGATTCGTTTCGGTTATTGTCCATTGTCTTTCGACAGACCAAAAAGTCATCAAGCTTTTTATCGAAGCTAACAGCGACGAGATCAATGATATAGACGTGAGTGCGGTTTCGCCTTTTGCACGCGCCGCCCATGAAATGCGCACACCTTTAAACGCAATATTGGGATTTGCCGACCTGCTCGATTTTGTCGAAGACAAGAGTGCAGCGGACGGAAAGCGCCATGAATATATCGCAATGATTAAAAAGGCGGGTAACCATCTGTTGGGAATCGTCAACAAGACATTGAAAGATCAAAATCGACAGCTTGATGAAAACGGCGCCGGTACCTGCCTAGTTGCCAATGTGCTCAACGAGACCTTAGAGCTCACCTTGCCGCTGCACGGACATAGAAAAATTGCTCTTGCCGGCACTGAAATACCGATTAGCTGTTGTCTTGATACGCTATCGTTCCGTCAGATATGCATGAACCTTATTTCAAATGCTATAAAATATAGCAATGATGACGGACATATCGACATTCATGTTGCAACCCGCTCCGACAATTATTGTGAAATCACTATCAAGGATGATGGCATCGGAATGGATGAGCAACATATTGCGCGTTTGGGATTGCCATTCTTGCGTGCGTCCGACGTTGTCGTCTGTAAGATCGAAGGTGTCGGTCTCGGTCTTGCTATGGTGTTCGATCTGGTCAAACGTGCGAACGGTCAAATCTCGTTTGAAAGTCAAAAGGGAAAAGGTACGCGGGTGAAATTGCTTTTGCCGATTGATCCGACAAGATTGGTCACCCCGTTCAACAATTCTTCAACCGAACCGGTTAATGGCGATGGGTCCTCAAATAATCAATATCTTCTAACCCCGAAAACAAAAATTAGGAACAATGGCAAGTCAACGAAAAACATCACGAACCCGAGCCGGAAAACAGCGTAGTCTGTTTCTTGCAATTCTCTCCGGATTGGGCCATCTGCTGCGCTTGTTTGTCGCGTGGGTATATCGTCATGCGCGAAAAAACCCGCTCATGGCATGTGGTTTTTTCCTATTTTTAGTGGGATTCGGTTTTGTAACGTTCAACGCACTCTTCTACCAAAGTGCAAGCCATCATGCGGTTTTTATCCAGACCCGTCCACTGGCACAGCAGATCTCGGCGCCTTCTGCCCAGAGCACGTCTAACAAAGCGGATCATGCACAGGAAGGGACTGTCTCTGCAGTATCCTCATCTGCCTCTCCGGCTTCTCAATCGCAACCGTCACCGACGTCCAAAGAAACAACGCTTCCTGACAATTTATTGGATGCCCAGAAGATGTTGGCTGCAATGGGGCTTTATGACGGTCCTCTTGATGGACTAGATGGCCCAAAAACGAGAAATGCTATCGCATTATGGCGGCAAAATTCCAAAGGGAACGGAAATCCGAATGGGGGCAAACAACAGGATGATATTGCCTCTTTGATCAGCGGAGCTTTACCAAAGTCGGGCAATGTGGATCAGGTTACAACACAATCACTATCAACCACCAGGCAGGCTGTTGCCAATGGTCAAAATATCGCTGCCGTAAAGGAAGCTGCGGGAAACCAAAACAAAACAGGTGCGGATAATGGTGATGTTAAAATATTGCAAGCCACACCAGCGGTTGCAGCATCACAACAAGCAACGAACATCAACGGATTTAAAGCGGGAACTGCCGATATTATGCGCGTTCAGGCGGGCTTACGCGCATTCGGAGATGATCATGTGGTGGTGACCGGCACAGAGGATGAAAACACAGCTGAAGCGTTGAGGAATTTTCAAAAAATGTTCAGCCTGACCATCACCGGAAAAATCAATCAGGAAGTGATTGATAAAATGAAAGATATTGGTCTTATCGGATAGATTCGTGGCTCGGAACGGGTGAAACGTCAATCGGCCCCATAATGTGTCTGAATTCTAAACTTAAGATCATAAATAACGTTCGGCTATCGTAGTTTGTTTTCCTTTGATAGTTTATTTAGAAATTGAATAGTTCGGGTAACGGCAAGCTGAAAGTCGTATTTGAATTTCATTCAAGCTTTGTCGTTCAAGGGCAGATTTTCGGAGTATTGAATGCGTCTTACGTCAGATTTCTGGACGGCGGCTTTAATGCGCCGTGTTCGCGCAGAGGGCGGTTTCGCTTATCTTACCCGTCGTGGCTCCAACGAAGCAGGCACGATTTTCATTCTGGATCGTTTAGAAGATGGAAAGGTTGATCTTTATGGACCGGCTCCACAAAGCTTTTATACCGAACAAAGCGATCGCGACGAACGTTGCTTTATAAAAATTCTGGTAGATGTCGAAGAGGCAGTCGCGGTTGAAAAACTTGAAAAGGAACTACAATTCGATGCTGATTTATGGTTGGTCGAATTTGAAAATTATAGTCCAAAACAATTGCCGTTCAACACAGTGAAAGCTTGAAACGCCTAGTAATCAAGCGTCTGGCAATGGGCATGGTCAAGGAACTCATCGCCATTATTTGTCAACTTGGTCTTTAGACTGCGAAGGATAACAAATCCATCTGCAATATCTTCTCCTATGAGCACAGAATTTTCAACACTTTCCGGTGTTGATTGTTTCAGTTCCATGATCTGACCGGGATTACCGATGACAAGATCAAGCTTTCCGTTCGGCATAGTGTGATTATTCAAGCTGTAAAAATTGGTTCCGTTACGGTCATAAACCGACATTGACCAAAATGGAGCAGTACCTTCGGCCTTGATGTGGACGGGGCCGTCATCAAGATTAAAGCGGCAAGCTTTGAGGTGGAATAACGGGTCGGTAGAGGCAACGATCGGATTATCTTCGCCAAGCGGGGCAAAATTATATTTGTTATTTGTTGCGAGCAAACGTTTCCACGTATTGAGTTCGCTGAAATGGGGTACCATTAACACCACGCAAATGTGAACAATAATGGCTCCTATAATCCCGACCAGAAGCGCGTAGATTAATTTAGTCACAGTTGCGTACTCCCGTTGGAACAACCTCGACTGTTGGCATATTGAGTTTTTGTAGTGCTGTCGAAGTCACAATCGGTGTGTCGTAAAGTGTCAGGATCAATCCATATTCGCGCTTGCCTCGTGTAGCGAGCCAATTTCCAGCTTGCGGTTGAGGCGAAACCAGTACATTCAATGTTCCATCCTGATTCCAGACGACGTTGGAACTTGATAATTCGGTAGGAAGTTTGTCATCTACCCATTGGGCACGCAATTCATGGTCTGCGGCATAAAGGGTAAACAATCTGGTTTCGGGCAGAAAACCTTTAAGGCGGTAAGTGCACAGGCTTTTCAAGGAGTGGTTGTGGTTATCCCGCCAGAGCTGGAAAACCAGGCCTTCGGTTCTGCCTAAAGAAATATCGCCGCGCTTTGCTGCACGGGCACGTGCATAGGCATCCGCCTCGTCGGTTCCAGCCTGCGGATAGGCTTCCCATTGACCGATTTTCAAGCGGCCGAAACCGTCGAAACTATCGAGAACATAATTGACGCTTAAGGCTCCGCCGACGATAGCTATGAAAAGGCTTAGAGTGACGAGAAATATGCGATAAAACATAAAGCGGCTTTTCCTGTTTCTTGCCCTTCCGGTTTAACGTATCTCACTTGTCGAAGAGGATACGACGTGCGCCGAACTTGCGGGCGTTAGAAGTGGTGCCTTCTGAAACTCTTCAATCAGTGATTTGATAACTTTTGAAGAGGCGGGCGAGAGCACCTGCGGCAGGTCGGGAGCAATATTTTCATTGGAATTATCGGTTTCGGAATGTTTCGAATTGGAAAGGATCGAGTTTTCGACGCCAAAAAGTGGTTTGATAGTTGTGTTTTGATGGGCATATAGCATTATGCGGTTCCACATCATTGCAGGCACAACGCCGCCGAATGCGCGGTTCATTGACGAAAAATCATCATTTCCCATCCAGACTGCACCGGTATAATTTCCGGTAAATCCGACGAACCATGCGTCACGATAAGCTTGAGATGTTCCGGTTTTCCCGGCAACGAGTGTCATCGGTAATTGAGCGCGTTTACCGGAGCCCCGTGTGGTCACGCCTACCATCATCTGGTTCATATAGGCCGCAGATTGTGCACTCATCACCCGATGTGGTTTTTCGCCATCTCTCGTCCAATCCCAAATAACTTTACCATCTGATGTCATAATTTGGGTAAAGCCATGACGGTTACCGGCCATACCGCCGTTGGCAAACACATTGAAACCGGTTGCCTGATCAAGCGGAGTCATGTTGGATGTGCCAAGAACCATCGTCTTATGCGAAAAGATATTTGCGTCAATGCCCATATTCTTGATCAGATCACGAATAGGCTGCGTATCGCGATTAAGATATTGATAGGTTATCCGAACCGGTACTGTATTGATCGAAAAGGCAAGAGCCGTTGCAAGGTCAACATTGCCACTGTAACGGCCGGAATTATTATGAGGTGACCAACCACCCCAGTTGATCGGAGCGTCGGAAATGATTGTTTTCGGAGTGAGGCCGCGTTCCATCGCAACAGCATAGACATAAGGTTTGAAAGACGAACCCGGTTGACGTCCGCCCTGGGTTGCGCGGTTGAATTGGCTTTGTTGATAATCGCGCCCGCCGACTATGGCTCTAACCGACCCGTCATTATCAAGAATAACGGCTGCGGCCTGTGTGGCTTTATATTGGGCGCCATATTGCTGAAGATAATATTCAATCGATTCGTCGGCGGCTTTCTGTATGCCTTGATCAAGAGTCGTGCGAACGACGACATTATGGTTCGGTAATTTGTTGCCAAGTTTTCTTACTTCATCGAATGCCCAATCAAGGAAATAGTTCGGCTCGTCATTATCAAGCTCTGTGACGACACTTGCGGGATGGCGTCGTGCCCCGATAACCTGTCCTTCGGTCATCAAGCCGTCATCCACCAGATTCGACAACACAACATTGGCACGTGCCCGCGCTGCTGGCAAGTTGACATGGGGGGCATATTTCCCGGGTGCTTTGAAAAGTCCGGCAAGCATTGCAGCTTCGGCAAGCGAAACATCCCGTATATCTTTGCCAAAATAAAAACGTGAGGCAGCTGCAATACCGAACGCACCACCACCCATGTAAGCCCGATCAAGATAGAGCTGCAAAATCTGTTTTTTGGAAAGATTTGCTTCAAGCCATATCGCCAGATAGGCTTCCTTGATTTTTCGCTCGAACGTTCTTTCATTATTTAGAAAAAGATTTTTTGCCAATTGCTGGGTGAGTGTCGAGCCACCCTGAACAACACCATGGGCGCGCAAATTTTGACTGAATGCACGTGACAGACCATAAAAATCGATTCCCCAATGTTCGAAGAAGCGTCTATCTTCGGTTGCCAGAACCGCTTTGATAACAAAATCAGGCATCTCCTCAATTGGCACAGGCTCGCCATGGAGAGCACCGCGGCTTCCGATGTAGTTGCCATGTCTATCAAGAAAATTTACTGCAAAATCTTCCGGAGAATGCCAGTCTTTTTTCGTTAATGAAAAAACCGACACGCCGATGAAGGTGAAAATGGCAAAACCGATAAGTCCGAGGGTTAATCCTTCATCGACGACTTCCACGATTAGCCTCTTCCAGCCGCGCACGCGGAATCGACGCGATATAATCGTGGCATTTTCCCAGAAAACTGCCATTGCCCGCCCGAACCGGTAAAGGCAGGTGTCAATCCACGAATCAAGCCCGATCAAAAGAGGGCTACGGAAACGCTTCCTGTCACTTTTATTATTTTTTTTAAAACCGAACATGGAAAGCAATCCGTGTCATTGACTACAGCTTTTTAAGAGCAACGCAAACTCTCGTCTATATTAGCTTATCGAACCTTTAGAACGAAAGAGTTTTTTCTCTCTTAAGGTTTAAATTAGAGTGAAAAGGTTAAGAGCTTTCATCATTCAATCAACAGGCCGGTCGATAAAGAACCGTAATCGAAACGGGTGGATTAGCCCAATTCCGCATGACCATTGAAAAATGGCGGCTTTCCCTAATATTAAAGTAAATATGGTAGCAGTTTGCAAATGACGACTTTTCATGGATTATAGAAAGTTGGAAATATCGGATAATAAATAATTGGTTTGTTCATTTTGTATTCAGACAAAATAGGATATGAGTGCGTTATCATGAAAAAGTTTCTGTTTTTTTTAATTCTGACATGTTTTGCAGGTGCAACCGGAGCTTATGCGGCCGATTGCACGGAAGTAGGAAAACGCGTTGCAACAGAGCAGGGCGGCACATTGGCCCGTGCTACACTTGATACACAAAATGGCAATACCTGCGTTGTAATAGTTCTCATTCCCGCCCGTGACGGCGAAAAGCCGCGCCGCGTTGAAGTAGCAGTACCTGCAAACTGAGGAAGCGTCGGAAGCATCGTCAATGAGAATTCTCGTTGTAGAGGATGATCGCGATCTCAATCGCCAACTCGTCGAGGCACTTAACGGGGCCGGATATGTTGCTGACCGCGCGTATGATGGCGAGGAGGGGTATTTTTTGGGGGATACCGAATCTTATGATGCTGTCGTCCTTGATCTCGGTTTACCAAAAATGGATGGCATTAGCATCGTCGAACGGTGGCGGGAGAATTCGCGTTCAATGCCTGTTCTGATTTTAACAGCGAGGGATCGGTGGTCGGATAAAGTTGCAGGCATTGATGCCGGAGCCGATGACTACGTCGTAAAACCCTTTCATATGGAAGAAGTCCTTGCACGCCTGCGCGCGCTGATAAGACGCGCATCTGGACATGCGTCAAGCGAGCTTGTCTGCGGGCCGATTACCCTTGATACCAAAACCTCGCGGGTTACAGTCAATGGCAGCCAGATCAAGCTGACATCACTGGAATTTGCTCTGTTATCCTTCCTTATGCATCATCAGGGTGAAATCATATCGCGCACCGGTTTGACAGAACATCTTTACGATCAGGATTTTGACAGGGATTCCAACACGATTGAAGTGTTCATAGGCCGGTTGCGAAAAAAATTGGGCGTCGATGTTATAGAGACGATACGCGGTATGGGTTACCGCTTGAAAGCCCCTGAATAATAGACAATGTTTTGCCCATGGAAACGGTAAAAGGCGAAACGAACTGGAAGCTTTTTTTCAAGACCATCAGTAAATCACTGGGGCTTCGGGTCAATATATTTTTGACTTTGTGGATCATTGCAGCGCTGGCCTTCATATCGGTTGTCAGCCTCGTCTTCTATCGCCAGTCAAATAACGATTATCTGGAACGCATTCTTACAGCTCACCTTTATAGCCTGATATCATCGGTCAATGTTTCTTCCGACGGAAAGCTCCAAGGAAATCCCGAACTCGGGGATATACGATATTCTGACCCTTCCTCCGGCTGGTATTGGGAAGTGGTCGCACTATCCGGTAATCTCAAGGGTAGACTGACTTCTTCTTCTCTAGGAGTAAAAAAAGTAGCCTCTCCAAGCGAGAAAACAGATCCTTTCGATCCAAAATTTTTTCGTTCATATAGAACTAAAGGGCCGGAAGGCCAGCGCTTGCGCGTTGTCGAAAGTGATATTATTTTAGACAACAAAAATCGTGTTGCCCGCTTTCGCGTTATGGGAAATATTGATGAAACGCGAGCGGAACTTGAAAAATTCAAGAAGACATTGCTCGTCTATCTTTCGTTATTCGGTGCTGCAAGTATTCTCATCAATCTTGTCATCATTTACATCAGTTTGCGCCCCCTTCAACGGATAAGGCACTCATTGGCCGATATTCGTGCTGGCAAGGCCAACCACCTTGACACAGATCTGCCTTTGGAAGTTATGCCGCTTGTCGGTGAAATGAATGCGTTGATTGATAATAACCAACGTATTGTCGAACGTTTTCGTGTTCAGGTGGGAAATCTTGCCCACTCGTTGAAAACTCCTTTATCAGTCATATCCAATGAAATCGACCAAAGCTCCAGTAAACCTCTTGATCGTAATCCGCTTAATGTAAAACTGCTTAAAGAGCAGACCGATATTATGCGTGCCCAGATTGACCGCTATTTACAGCGTGCCCGTATCGCTGCCCAACGTGATAGCGTTATTTATCGCACACCAATTCGACCATTATTGGAGCGACTTGTCAGAGTTATGGGTAAGCTCAATTTTGCGAAGGAAATTTCTTTCTCGATGGAGGAACCCGAGATTATCTTCATCGGAGAAAAAGAGGATATTGAGGAGATGGTCGGAAATATTCTCGAAAATGCCTGTAAATGGGCGCAAAAGCGTGTCGTTTTAAGCTGTAAAACTTTAAACAAAGAGGTTGCAGACGCAGATTCTGTTCACCCGATGTTTGCCCTTTCTGTTGAAGATGATGGCCCGGGACTTCCTGAAAACCAGCGCAAAGATGCCCTTGAACGGGGCAAAAGATTGGACGAAAGCAAGCCGGGAACGGGGCTTGGACTTGCAATCGTTGCGGAACTTGTTGGCGAATATGGCGGAAGTGTCGAATTGACAAACTCAAAGCTTGGCGGGCTTTGCATAACGCTTACTCTGCCTTATGCAAACTCTTGAAAAATTCGGGCGAGGCTTCTTACAAACAGTCGGAATGAAAAGATGCATTCGCGCACTTCATTTCCTGTTCTGTACCGGGCAAATATAAGCGTGTTTGAAAGTCACAACACTTCGCCAATTCCATAAAAATTTATAGCATTGACGGTGTTTGACAGCTGTCATGAGACATGATCACAGGTCGCAACAATTAGTCGCTCGAAATTATTCGCTCGAAATTATTCGCTCGAATATGTCTGCCGCTACCGGTAAAAAGAGCAGGCATCAATGATGCGTCGTCGAAATATCCATTGCCATATAATGTTTAGGTGCAGCCGGTTGGCTTGCCTCCAACTCGTGGAATGGTAATTGATAACGTTCACGCAATAATTCGCCCTCACGAGGTTTGATGTGCAAGCCTCTTCTTTCAAGAATTGGAATGACGCTTTCGGAAAATACGTCAATGTCAAAGGGGAGGGAGGGAAACAGCACATTAAATCCGTCGGCTGCTTCATTTTCAAACCAGTTTTGCATTGTATCTGCGACTTCTTCGGCCGTTCCGACAACCAGAAGATGGCCGCGCGAGCACATGAAGCGCTCTATCATTTGTTTCAGTGTAAGCTTGCGCAAACGCGCATCACCCAGAATAAGACGAGTACGGCTTGGTGCGGTTTTATCATCTGCCACTTTCAATAAAGCTTCAGGGAGTGGTTCATCAAGTGGCAGGCCTGACAAATCTTTATCGAAAATGTAGGAAAGACGCTGGATACCCGATTGAGGCACAGCAAAACTGTTCAGATAATTGAATTTTGCTTCTGCTTCTTCATGTGTTTTGCCAATGACCGGAACGATTCCCGGAAACACCAATATATCATCAAAATTCCGGCCATCTTCTTCTGTGCGATGTTTAACATCTTTATAAAACTGCTGTGCGCCGGCCAAATTGGATTGTACAGTAAACGCCAGATCGGCGTAGCGGGCAGCAAACGAACGACCGATTTCGGAGGCGCCACCTTGTGCCAATATCGGCTTCACCTGTGGCGAACGTGGCACAGTGAGCGGACCGATAGAACGCGTATATGAACCGGTATAATTGGCATTATGAACTGCTGAAGGATCAAGATAAAGACCGGTTTTTTTATCGGCAATGCGTGCACCGGGTTGCCAGCTTTCCCAAAGTGTCATAACGGCATTGAGAACGTCTTCGGCACGTGCATAACGTTCCTGACAGGGGGCAATAACATCCCGCCCGAAATTTTTTGCTTCCGACAATGTTGTTGATGTCACGATATTCCAACCGACCCGACCATTGGAAATATGATCAAGCGAAGCAAAGCGTCGGGCAATATGATAAGGATGATCAAATGTTGTGGAAGCTGTACCAATGAGGCCGATTTTTTCGGTGGTGGCAGCCAATGCCGATAAAACCACAACGGTGTCAAGCGCGCCGCTTACACTATATTTTACTTCATGCTGGAGAGCAAGAATATCACCTAAAAACAGCGAATCGAATTGTCCTCTTTCAGCCCGTTTTGCAATGTCTGTCCAATAGGACAGGCGGGTAATTGCAAGTGGATCAACATCCGGTAACCGCCAGGAAGCCGTATGACTTCCCAAACCGAACACCATGGCGTTCAAATACATCCGCCGCATTGATCAATCCTCTTAAAAGTTCGTCGGGAAAAAGAAAATTTATTTCGTTGAAATACAACTATACGTTATTTTGTTTCCAACTTTCCATAAAACATTCCGTGAGCTTTTATATCCCACTGTTTTTCCTATATATTTTAAAAATTAATGTAACTTTGTGACGAAAAAAAGTTTTGTAATCCGTTTCCTAAACCGATATGAGAAAGTAGTAACGGAATTTGTTGGTGTCAGCATGAAGATACGCAGTTTCATCCTGTTGGTTTTATTTGCAGCTTTATCGGCTTGTAGCCATAGCCGTGCACCGAATGGTGTAACAGGGCTTGCCGATACAAAGGTTATTTTGCAAACCATGGGAAACGGATTGTTGGGATCATCGATACAGTCGCTTTCAAAAGACGATCGCAAGCAGGCACTGGAAGCCGAATATAAAGCACTTGAATATACAGATGCCGGAAAAACAGTGACCTGGACATCCGCCAAAAATGGGGCATCGGGTAGTGTCACACCGGGGCAGCCCTATCAGGTTGGTTCGCAAAATTGTCGCCAATATAGCCATTCATTCACAATTAACGGTGTTCCACAAACGGTTCATGGTAGTGCATGTCGTAACGCAAACGGCACATGGTCGCCGCTCATTTGACACATTTCATCAATCCGCCATCGTCTATCCAATCAATTTGACGCGAGAAAGCAGTGCAGGTTCTGGTTTTTTCTCTAACGTTTCTATATTGAACTCATCATGACATTTTGGGTTATCGTTCTCATTTTCGCAGCCATAGTGACAATGGTTGTGCTCTATGCCGTTAGTCGCCCGATCAAAAACGGGCAGGAACGGGTGGTTGTGGATTCTTCCACTTCGGATATTGAAATATATAAAAACCAATTATCCGAACTTGATGCTGATTTGAAGCGCGGCCTGATTGACAAGGAAAGCGCTGACGAAGCAAGGCTTGAACTTTCGCGTAATATATTGACGGCTGAAAAGCAAAAAACCGGAAACGCTTTTATAAATCACCGCAGCCGCGGGTTAAAGGGCGTTATTATTGTAGCGGTTTTATGCGTGCCTCTTATTACCATAGGAGTTTATTCGCTTTTGGGAAATCCGGGACTTCAAAGCCATCCCTTCAACGATCTTATGATGAAAGATCCCGCAGAACTGACGCCCGAAGAAAAGCTTGTTCGCACGGAAGCACTTTTTGCACGCAGTCCGGATGACGGAAAATTGGCAGACGAACTTGCAACCGGTTATCTTGTTGCCGGACGTTTTCAGGATGCTGTCAATACATACGTCAGTGCTTTGCGTTTGAATGGTGATTCTGCACCCCGTCTGGTGGGCTACGGGATGGCTCTTGTCGGCTATAATGGAGGAACGATAAGTGAAGACGCCGAGAAAAGTTTCGAAAAAGCGGCAAAACTGTCTCCGGATGACTTCTATCCACGTCTCTTTATTGCTGAATCTCTCCGACAGGCAGGAAAAATTGATGAAGCAATATCAGGGCTGAAAGATTATCTTTCGCGACAAGTGAAAGACAATGCCGGACGCCAGCGTGTTGAAATGATGATCAAAGAGCTGGAAAAAGCAAAAACTGGTGCCGCCTCCCGCGAACAGGGAGCTAAAGGCGGCGCGATTTCCGGAAACGGCGAACCAGCTTCTGGTACCGGAAATAAGCCGGTTGCCAGCGATAATGATAGCAACGATGCCATTCACGCAATGGTGGAACAATTGGCACAAAAACTTGAAAAGAACCCGGACAATCTTGAGGGTTGGAAACAATTGATCCATTCATGGCTCGTTTTAAAAGAAACCGGAAAGGCAAGAAACGCGTTAAAAGAGGGAACATCGAAACTTACAAAAGATAAAGCGTCAGAGCTTGAGGCTTATGCAAAAGCACAAGGGCTTGCGTTGAAGTAAAAATCTCTTAACGTGAAAGTCAGGAAATAAGATTATGAGCAATGAAACAGCCGTACGTTTGACAATCCAGAAAGGGTTGCGGCGTCGTAAGACCAAACGCCTGATGATGATATTGGGTGGGCTCGTCGTATTGGCGGTTGCAGCGGCGCTTGTTCTTTATGCCATGCGGGGTACCGCCAGTTTTTTCCGCATGCCTTCAGAAATAACCGGTGAAGATATTTCATCCGGCCGGCCTTTGCGGCTCGGCGGTTTTGTTGAAAAAGGTTCGGTTAATAAAGAAAACGGAACCAGAATAACGTTTGCAATTACCGATTTTTCCAACAAGGAAACTGTGAAATTCGATGGCGTTCTACCCGATCTTTTTCGCGAAGGTCAGGGAATCATTGCAGAAGGTCATTTTGTGCCGGATGGTGTTTTTGTTGCCGATCGTGTTTTGGCAAAACATGACGAAACCTATGTGCCAAAAGATATTGTCGATAGGCTTAAAGCCCAAGGATTGTGGGAGGCTTATCAGAAACATGAGCGTTGAGATCGGTTCTCTTGCACTGTGTGCGGCACTGGCTGTAGCAATATTCCAGACGATTGTTCCTGTCATCGGTGTTTACCGTTCCGATCGGCGTTTGGTTGATGCTGCCTCGCCTATTGCCCATCTGGTCTTTGTGCTTGTGCTCGTTTCATTTGCCACATTAATTCACGCCTATATTGTTTCGGACTTTTCGGTTCTGAATGTTGTGCAAAATTCGCATTCCGAAAAGCCGCTTCTTTATAAGATAACCGGCGTGTGGGGAAACCATGAAGGCTCGATGCTGCTTTGGGTTTTTATTATCACATTTTTTTCCTCTCTTATTGCACTTTTCGGAGGTAATCTGCCCGAGCGGCTGAAAGCGCTGATTTTATCGACACAGGCGTCGATCACCACAGCATTTTTGCTGTTTATTCTTTTCACCTCAAACCCGTTCTTAAGAGTTAATCCTCCCGCTCTTCAGGGGCGTGATCTTAATCCTATTTTGCAGGATATCGGACTTGCTATTCATCCGCCGCTTCTCTATCTCGGCTATGTCGGCTTTTCGGTCTGTTTTTCATTTGCAATCGCTGCCTTGCTTGACGGGCGTGTTGATGCAGCCTGGGCACGCTGGGTGAGACCATGGACATTGGTTTCCTGGATATTTTTGACCGGTGGTATCATGGTCGGCTCTTATTGGGCCTATTATGAAATGGGGTGGGGTGGATACTGGTTCTGGGATCCGGTAGAAAATGCTTCACTGATGCCGTGGCTTGCTGGTACTGCGCTTCTTCATTCTGCTATCGTTTTAGAAAAGCGTGGCGCTTTGAAAATCTGGACGCTTTTTCTCGCCATTTTGACATTCTCGTTGTCGCTGATGGGAACTTTTCTTGTTCGCTCGGGCATTCTCACCTCGGTTCACAGTTTCGCGGTTGATCCGGCACGTGGACGTGCCATCCTCGCCATTCTGTTTTTCTTCATCGGCGCGGCATTAGTTCTTTTTGCCTTACGCGCATCATCTCTTAAAACCGGTGGTCTGTTTCGTCCGATATCACGCGAAGGACTATTGGTTTTTAACAATCTGTTTTTGACAACTGCAACGGCTACCGTGCTCATCGGCACGCTTTACCCCTTACTTCTGGAAACATTGACGGGCCAAAAAATTTCGGTTGGTGCGCCATTTTTCAATTTGACCTTCGGCCCCCTTATGGTGCCGTTATTATTGATGGTCCCGTTCGGCCCCCTTATGGCATGGAAACGGGGCAATATGCTTGCTGTTGCCAAACGGCTTTCGGGCGTTTTTGTACTGGCAATTATTGCAATATTGATTGTTTTTTACCTCACATCCTTGCGATCAATTCTCGCTTCCTTGGGGATCGGACTGGCAGCATTTGTCTTTTTCGGCGGCCTTTATGACCTCTGGTTCAAGAGCGGTACCAAAAGCACAGGATTTTTCGTCCGTCTAAGACGCCTTGGTAAATTGCCGAGGTCAAATTATGGCACAGCATTGGCTCATATTGGCTTAGGCATTACATTATTCGGCATTGTTGTAGTGGCAACCTTCGGACACGAAAACATTTTGAGAATTGGGGCAGGGCAGAGCGCAACGATAGCGGATAAACAGGTGCTGCTTGAAGGTGCCCGTAATGTTCATGGTTCCAACTACTCGGAAACCCAATTCCAATTTTCAGTGTCGAAGGCGGGCAAGGATTTGGGAACCATCACAGCAGCCAAGCGCTTTTATCCTTCGCAAAATATGCCGACAACAGAATCGGGCATAAAGAATTATGGGCTGTCCCAACTTTACATTGCTCCGGGTGACGTTAATAACAACGGATTGGTGCTTCACATCTGGTGGAAACCGGAAGTTGTCTGTATCTGGCTTGGTGCAATATTTATGATGATCGGCGGACTCTTTTCGTTGTCGGATCGCAGGCTCCGCGTCGGTGCTCCACAACGCGCGTTAACCCGTAGCAAAAAGTTGAAGAAGGGGGCTTGATGCGTTTTTTTTGTCGAATCCTTGCTGCCTTTTATTTTTGCTGTTTAATAAATAGTGCCGGCTTGGCAGTGTTACCGGACGAAGTTTTGCAAGATCAGGCACTTGAAGCACGGGCGCGCGATATTTCTTCGCATTTACGCTGTCTCGTTTGCCAGAATGAATCGATTGACGATTCAAATGCGCCGCTTGCTCGCGATTTACGACTTATTGTACGCGAACGTTTGAAAGCCGGTGACACAGATACTGAGGTTGTCGACTATCTGGTTGCCCGCTATGGCGAATTTGTGTTGTTAAAACCACGATTGAATGGTGAGACGATACTTTTGTGGCTTGCACCACTTTTGATTATCGTGATTGCCGGAGGGGCGATTATCTTTAGGGTCAAGTGCGGCAAACACAACAAGTTGATGCCGCTCAGCGAAGCTGAAAAACAGCAACTTGACCGGATATTGAAGGCGAAAAAGCGGTAACCCGTCAAAATACAAGAAAAAGGACGGAATGATCTTTTTGAAAAGACTTGCATTTTCTTAAAACCTTACAAAATTTTAATAAATTGGACAGGCGATGGTAAGGTTTGACATCTTATCTTTCCATCAACATATGCGTTAAAGCCGCAGTCTAGAAGGAGTTTATGAGAATGCAGATGTCCCCTATTCGCAAAACGTTGGCAACTATTACGATGTCAACCGCTTTGGCGGGATCGATGATTTTCGCAGGACCGGGTTTTTCTACCAATATTGCTCAGGCAAAACCGGTTTACGTTGAAGGTGTTCAACAGCAAAGTTTTGCCAATGTCGTCGAACAGGTAAAGCCCGCAGTTGTTTCCGTTCAGGTCAAGAGCGACAAGAAAAATGATGATCAGGGATTTACGGGATTTTTTGGTGGTCCCGGCATAGACCAGTTGCCTGATGATCATCCGCTCAAACGTTTTTTCAAGGATTTTAATGAACATCACCGTCCGCAGGCGCGTCCGGGCCAACGGTCGAAACCGCGGCCGATCGCACAGGGGTCGGGCTTCTTTATTTCTGAAGATGGCTATATCGTCACCAATAATCACGTTGTTTCGGACGGAACAACCTATTCGGTTGTGCTTGATGATGGAACCGAGCTTGATGCAAAATTGGTTGGGACCGATCCACGTACTGATCTTGCTGTGTTGAAAGTCAACGACAAGCGCAAATTTGTCTATGTTGATTTTGCCGACGATTCAAAAGTTCGCATCGGTGATTGGGTTGTGGCTGTAGGTAATCCGTTCGGACTTGGCGGAACAGTGACAGCCGGTATCGTCTCGGCACGCGGGCGTGATATCGGCGCTGGTGTCTATGACGATTTTATCCAGATTGATGCAGCGGTTAATCGCGGTAATTCTGGTGGTCCGACTTTTGACCTTAACGGTCAGGTCGTCGGCATTAATACGGCGATTTTCTCGCCTTCCGGCGGCAATGTCGGCATTGCTTTTGCTATTCCCTCGTCAACTGCAAAACAGGTTGTTGACCAGCTCATTAAAAAAGGTTCGGTCGAGCGCGGCTGGATCGGTGTTCAAATTCAACCTGTTACCAAAGAGATTGCCGATTCCATCGGCTTGAAGGAAGCCAAAGGCGCAATGGTTGCCGATCCTTTGGATGGACCGGCAGCAAAAGCCGGTGTCAAGGCCGGTGATGCAATCATTTCTGTCAACGGTGAACAGGTTGCCGACGCACGCGATCTTGCACGCCACATTGCAAATATCACACCGGGTGAAACCGCAACACTTGGCGTTTGGAGAGATGGCAAACAGACCGATATAAAGGTAAAAATTGCCGCAATGCCGAAAGACGAAAACAAGAGCGATGGAAGGGTTTTGCCTCAAGGCGAAAACGGTTCATCTGAAACACTTGATGATTACGGTTTGACTGTCACTCCTGCCGAGGAAGGCTCGGGGCTTGTCGTAACCAATGTCGATCCGGATTCCGATGCAGCGGATAAGGGAATTCGTCCCGGCGATGTTATCATGACGGCCAATAACCATCCGGTGAAGAAAGCTGCCGAATTTGTCGATGCAATCAAGGAAGCAAAGAAATCCGGCCGTACAGCCGTTTTGTTGCAAGTTGAAAGCAATGGACAAAACCGTTTTGTTGCTTTGCCGATTGCCAATAAATAGACGTCATATGTGTAAACAAGCTATGGCAAAGTTTTGCCATAGCTTATGCTTGTTTTAGTTATGTGAGGTGCTCTTTATGAAAGTTCTTGTTATCGAAGATGATCGTGAAGCATCGCGCTATCTGGAAAAAGCTTTAACAGAGGCAGGGCATTCTGCCGATGTTGCCGGTGATGGCGAAACAGGAGAAACATTGGCAGAAAATGGTAATTATGACGTTCTCATTGTTGATCGTATGCTACCGAAAAAGGATGGATTGTCGGTTATCATGGCGCTTCGCGCCAAGGGTATCGAAACGCCGGTACTTATTCTTTCGGCATTGGGACAGGTTGATGACCGTGTAACGGGTTTGCGCGCCGGAGGCGATGATTACCTGACGAAACCCTATGCCTTTTCAGAATTGCTCGCCCGCATAGAAGTGTTACAGCGGCGTAAAAATCCTAAAGAAGCCGAAACAATTTATCGCGTGGGTGATCTGGAACTTGATCGTTTGGCGCACACTGCCAAGCGTGGAGGCCAGGATATCATTCTGCAGCCAAGGGAATTCCGTTTGCTTGAATATCTGATGCGTCATGCCGGACAAGTTGTCACGCGCACTATGCTTCTCGAAAATGTCTGGGACTATCATTTCGACCCGCAAACCAATGTCATTGACGTTCATATTTCGAGACTTCGCTCGAAAATTGAAAAAGGTTTTGATACACCGCTTCTTCATACCGTACGCGGTGCCGGCTATATGTTGAAAGCGGTTGATAAACCATCATGAGCAGGATCAAAAGCCTAATGCGCACCACGGCCGTGCGCCTGTCAGCCCTTTATGTCATTCTTTTCGGACTGGTTGCCATCGGGCTTTCGATCTATATGACGTCACTCGCTGTTTCCATGTTGACCGAACAGACTGAACAGACGTTGAATGAAGAGGTCGGCAATATCGCGCATGCCTATCAACACGGTGGGTTACCACTTCTTGTGCGAACCATTGATCGCCGGTCACGTCAACCGGGTGCTTTTCTTTATCTCGTGGCTGATCCACAGGGACGGTTTTTGGCCGGTAATGTACAAAGTATAGAACCGGGACTCTTGAATGGTAGCGGCTTACTTCACAATTCCGTCGTTTATTCGCGGTTTGGCGATAGCGGGGAAAAGATAAAACATCGTGCTATTGCAACTGTAATTGATCTGCCAAACGGAATGAAATTGCTGGTCGGGCGCGACATCGGCGAGCCTGAAACTTTTATTGTTATTATCAAAAAGGCATTGATGTTTGCGTTGGCTGCCATGGCTGTTGGAGCATTGCTCATCTGGTTTTTTGTCGGCAGGCGCGCCTTGAAACGCATAGATCAGGTGACGGCTGCTTCCCAGCGCCTTATGGCCGGAGATTTGACAGGAAGGCTTCCGGTTTCGGGGGCAGGCGATGAGTTTGATCGACTTTCTGCAAATCTCAATGTCATGCTTGACCGTATTGAAGAACTCAATGTCGGCCTACGCCATGTATCAGACAACATTGCCCACGACTTGAAAACACCTTTAACACGGTTGCGTAATCGCGCTGATGAAGCATTGTCCAGGCGTGACAAAGATGTTGATTATCGTCAAACGTTGGAGGAAATTATTGCTGAATCCGACCAATTGATCCGCACATTCAACGCTATCCTCATGATCTCCCGTATCGAGGCCAGCACATCGGTCGAGCATCTGGAAAGGCTTGACGCACGTCCTATTGTTGAAGATGTCGGGGAGCTCTACGGGCCGGTTGCCGAAGAAGCAGGCGTTACATTCAAGATGGGCAAAACATTTGATGTAACCTTGTTGTTAAACAGGGAACTTCTGGCGCAAGCACTCATCAATCTGATCGAAAACGCCATCAAATATGGTACAGTACCTGAAAGAAAGCCTTTGGTATCGTTATCTATGGCAAAAAATGCTGGCCGTATCGAAATTATCGTGAGTGACAATGGCACGGGTATTGCGCCTGAAGACAGGGAACGGGTCACCAAACGGTTTGTGAGACTTGAAGATAGCCGCACAAAACCGGGTTTCGGAATCGGCTTGAGTTTGGCAAAAGCCGTTATGAAACTTCATGGTGGCGAACTTATACTCGAAGATGCAAAGCCCGGTTTGAAAGCTGTTCTTTCTTTTCCCGAGTTGTCACAAGAAAAAATCGGGACAAAAAAGCCATAACAGCAAAATTGGTGTCGCATAACATCAAACAGAAAAAGCTGCAGCTTAAGAAAAACAATAACACAGCATTTCAATTTAGTAGTTTGTCATTTTTGTTGTTCATTAAATAGTCTTCTATTAATGTTGAAAGACATGAGATAGCACTGTCATGCCGTATAATTAGGGAAGACTAAGAGTGATGCAGCAAGCTTTCTGGAATGAAAAGTTGAAACATTTGACCCCGCTTGATGCAACCGGCGCACAATGGCTGGCCGATATGACAGACAAAGCCCGTGAAAACGGGCTCGAAGAACTCGCCGGCGAACTTGAAAAAGGCAAGGGCCAGTCGGAATTTCTGGGTACAGTCATGACGCTTTCACCTTTTTTACGTGAAACGCTTGTGCGCAATCCGGCCTTTATTGCTCCGCTTCTTCATAAAGATATATCGGAACGGTTGCATGATTTGCTTGAGGAAACTTCGCAGATAGATAGGCTTGAAGATATCACCGAAGCGCTTTTGATGGCCTCACTGAGGCAAAAAAAACTTGAAATGCATGTGTTGATTGCGCTGGCTGATCTTGGCGGGCTCTTTACATCTGCCATGACATCGGAATGGTTGACAAAACTTGCTGAAGTTACACTCGGGGCTGCCCTGCGATTTTTATTAAGAGATGCACATAATCAAGGCAAAATCAATCTTGCCGATTACAACAATCCGGAAAAAGAGTGCGGACTCGTTGTTCTCGGAATGGGAAAACTCGGTGCTCGCGAACTTAATTATTCTTCCGATATAGACCTTATTGTTTTTATTGACGAAACGTCGTCCCATATTGGCGAACCATTTGAAAGCATAGATGTTTTTTCCAAAATGATGCGTCGGCTTATCCGTATCATGCAGGAACGCACCGCTGACGGGTATGTTTTTCGCGTCGATTTGAGGTTGCGCCCCGATCCCGGCTCTACTCCTCTTGCTCTGCCAATAAGTGCGGCTCTCCATTACTATGAAAGTCGGGGACAGAATTGGGAACGTGCAGCCATGATCAAAGCGCGTCCTGTCGCAGGCGATATCAAGGCTGGTGAAGAGTTTCTCCACGAATTATCCCCCTATATATGGCGCAAATACCTAGATTATGCGGCTATTGCCGATATCCATTCAATCAAACGCCAAATTCATGCTTATAAAGGCCATGGGGAAATTGCTGTTCGCGGCCACAATGTCAAACTCGGACGCGGTGGAATACGCGAAATCGAGTTTTTTGTGCAAACCCAACAATTGATCGCCGGCGGGCGTTTCCCCGAACTTCGGGGGAGGCGTACTGTCGATATGCTTGCCGAACTCTGTTCGCTCGGCTGGATCAATGACGAAACACGCGATGTATTGAGCGACAAATATGCTTATTTACGCAATGTTGAACATCGCATCCAGATGCTCGAAGATGAACAGACGCATATCCTGCCCGAGGATGATAGAGACTTTACCGCCGTTGCCTATATGATGGGGTACACAAATATCAATGATTTTACCCGCGATTTTCTGGAAACGTTGACAACCGTCGAGCATCATTATGCAGCATTGTTCGAACAGGAAAAGGAACTAGGGTCGGAGGCCGGAAATCTGGTGTTTACCGGTGAGGATGATGACCCGGGCACGCTTGCGACATTATCGAAATTGGGCTTTGCACGCCCCAGTGATATTTGCCGCATCATCCGGACTTGGCATTTCGGGCGTTATCGTGCAACCCAATCTGCAGAAGCCAGAGAAAGATTGACCGAACTGACGCCTGCGCTTCTTAAAGCATTTGGTGCTACCAAAAGAGCAGACGAGGCCTTGTCACGGTTTGATGCTTTTTTACAGGGGCTTCCGTCAGGTATCCAGCTCTTTAGCCTGTTACAATCCAATCCTTCGTTGCTGGATATGCTGGTTCTCATCATGAGCTCGGCACCGCGTCTTGCCGATATTATTACCAGAAAACCGCACATTTTCGACGGTATGCTCGATCCGGCAATTTTTGCCGAATTGCCGACAAAAACCTATTTGCAAAACCGGCTGGAATTTTTCTTAAGCGGCGTTTCCAACTATGAAGATATTCTTGATCAATTGCGCCTTTTTGCAAGTGAACAGCGCTTCCTCATCGGCATCAGGCTTCTTAACGGTGCTATCGAAGGTGAGCGCGCTGCACGTGCTTTCACTGATCTCGCCGATTTGATGATTGCCAATACACTTGAGGCCGTCGAGCAGGAATTTTCCCGTGTGCATGGTTTTGTTAAAGGCGGACGCGTCGGAATATTGGGGATGGGTAAACTTGGTAGCCATGAGCTTACGGCCGGTTCCGATCTCGATCTTATCCTGCTTTATGATTACGACAATAAGACAGAAATGTCGGATGGTGAAAAGCCGCTTTATATTTCCCAATATTACATGCGTCTGACGCAACGACTGGTATCGGCTTTGTCTGCACCAACAGGCGAGGGGGTTCTTTACGAAGTTGATCTGAGATTGCGTCCATCGGGAAATAAGGGGCCGGTTGCTGTGCCGTTTGAGGCATTCGGAAAATATCAAAGAAATGAAGCGTGGGTGTGGGAACATCTGGCACTCACCCGTGCGCGCGGCGTTGCAGGCGACCAATTGTTTTTGCAAGAGCTTGAAGATGAGGTGGCCGCTATTATTGCTTTAAAGCGCGATAAGAAAAAGGTTTCCCATGATGTGCGCGAAATGCGCGAATTGATCGAGCAGGAAAAACCGCCGATCAATATATGGGATTTCAAAACAATGCGTGGTGGGCAAGTCGACCTTGAATTTATTGCTCAATTTGCATTGATTACACACCAAAGCGAATTTGTGGTAGGCCGTACAACAGGCGAAGTTCTGGAAAAATTGCCCCAATCCTTCTTGTCTATCTCTTCCGTTGGCGAACTTCATCATGCTTATCGCGTATATACAAATTTAAGTCAGATGATGCGGTTATGCCTGAATGACAAGCTCGATCCGGATGATATGCCGCCAGGGCTGGCAGATCTCTTACAAAGGACTGTAGGCGAACCGGATTTGAACCATGTCGAGAGCCTGATTGTTGAAACGGCAAACACTGTTAGCGAAATTTTTGATGACGTGGTGGCCTGAGTTTTTGTGGATAGAGAGCGGGAGACTAATTTCTTATCCCGAAAACTATAAATTGCGTCAGTCTGTTAAGCTTATCGGCAAACGCTGTTGCACTTTTTTCTGTTTGTTGTTGGAAAATGCACTATCAGGCAGCATCAACAACAATCCGGCATAAGAAACAAATTGAACGTTGAAAAAGCTTGCAGTTTGCGGTGACCGTAAAGCCTCAATTGATCGTCGTTGTGAGCTTTTTATAAGGGGAGGAATTGCTCACGGAAAGATTGGCGAACAATCACGATTATGGATGGGCATGATAATGAACGGCGGGGATGATGAACGGGCACGTGTGAAAGTTAAGCGACGCCGCCTTTTTCTGACAGAGGTTGCGAGTTTTCTCTAACGATCACCATAGAAAACCGAAGTGGAGAAGAGGGATTATTAACGAACACATTCCGAGCGAATGAGACTTTAAAGTTTGATAGATGTTAGTGTTTCTGGGTAATCGGCAAGGTGATGGTAACCGTTGTTCCCTTGCCTTCTTTTGAAGCAATATCAAGCGCTCCGCCATGAAGTTCGACCAGAGAACGTGAGATCGCAAGTCCGAGACCGGAACCGGCATGGGTTTTAGTAAACTGGTTTTCAACCTGTTCGAATGGTTGGCAAAGTTTTGCAATGGCCGATTCAGGAATACCAACACCGGTATCGGCGAAAACAAAGACAAGTTTGTCGTCTTTCTGATAGCCCTTAACGTCGATATGGCCACCTGACGGAGTGAATTTGACTGCATTCGAAAGAATATTAAGGAACACCTGATGAATGGCTCGCCGGTCGATATCGCCATGGAGTTTCGGTGTAATATCGGCTGTTACAGTGATATTCTTTTCTTGTGCCTGCGGCGTTAAAGTACGCAATGTCTCGCTGATAATCGGCTCAAGATCGGCATTTTCGCTTGAAAGGGTGAACCGTCCGGCTTCGATCTTGGACATATCAAGAATATCATTGATAAGTGTCAGCAAATGCGTACCCGAATTATGGATATCATTCATATATTCGGCATAGCGTTCTGATCCCAATGGGCCAAAGGTGCCCTGTATCATCATTTCAGAAAAACCGATAATGGCGTTGAGCGGCGTTCTCAATTCATGTGACATATTTGCCAAAAATTCGGATTTTGCCTTATTGGCGCTTTCGGCACGTTCTTTTTCCGATTGCAGACTTTCGTTCAGTTTTTCAACTTCGGTGGCGCGCTGTTGAGCGCTCTGGCGGGCGAGTTTCAGTTCCTGAATAAAGGAATAAAGCCGTCTCTCGCTATCTTCCAAACTTTTTTGTTGTTGTTTGAGTTCGGAAATGTCGGTACCAACCGAGACCAGGCCACCATCCTGCGTACGGCGTTCGTTAATTTTGAGCCAGCTTCCATCAGCCATTTGGCGGATACTGGTAAAGTTGCCGGTGTCATCTTGCTCAACCGACATTTCGTTGATGGCAGGTTTTGCCATTGCCTCGACTGTAGCCCTTTGCACCCCGGGTTGCAGCATGTGGTCAGGAAGTGAAGCATATTCACGGAACTTGCTGTTTGACATGACGAGACGACCTTCCGAATCCCACAGCACAAAGGATTCCGAAATGTTTTCTATAGCATCGCGAATACGCAGATCAGCTTGTGCCGTCTGCTCGGCAAATTGATGTTGTTCGCTTATGTCAAATGAAATACCGACGAGGTGGGCTTCTTCCTCTTGAGCAACCTCGGCACGGATACGCATCCAAACATAATGGCCATCAGCGTGGCGCATAGGAAGGTTGATATCAATGTGATCTTTTTCACCGCTCATCAAATCACGTGCCAGTTCATAAAGATCGGCATCGGCAGGATTGATAATGGAAGTGATTTCAGAGATCGACAGAAGTGCATCTTTTGGTTTGAAACCGAGCATTTCATACATGGAACGTGACCAATAAACGCGTCCGCTTGCCATGTTCCAGTCCCATAAGCCGCAACGCCCGCGCATCATTGCCATGTCGATGCGGTTCTGGATTTTTTCAGAAATGAGATCGGTATCACGAACACGCGCAGCTTGCGCATAATAGGCGTAAAGAATGGCTAGTATGACGCCGACTGTTCCGGCGAAAATCGTAATATTGATTGAAACGGTTTTGCGCCATTCAAGGTATATCTGCTCGCTTTCTTCTCCGACAAACACACCGAATTTTCCTTGTGCGGCCTGGTCGAATGATGCCAATGAAGCTTTTCCGTCAATTTTGACTTCCATCACACCGGCACTGCGTCCGAGTACAAAGAGAGCTTGTGCATCACCAACTGAATCCGACAGGGGATGATTGATCAGCGTCTCCATCCCCGAGGCTGCAACGACAGTGCCTGTTTCATCAACGATAGCAATACGGGCCGAGCTTGCAATCAAACCCTGTGTGCGGAAGTCGATAAGGATGTTTTGCAAATCGTTGTTTGAAATTGAACCGGAATTCGGTTCATCCTGTTCTTTTGAATAGACAGCACGGTCAACAGAACTGCCGATATGTCCGGTTGCCAGCATGATGGACGATCTTGTTGTTGTATCAATTGTTTGCCGCCATTCGTAAAGCTGGACCAGACGGGTTGCTGCAAGCAAAACGAGAAAAATCAGAATTATCAGAGGTATGGCACGACGCAGCCATGGCTCGATTGTGAGCAGCCTTTTGTAGGCTGGACCAGAAAGCAAATCGACATGAGCTGACCCGGCCTTACGCTTTTTTTGCGAAGGTTTTGAATCAACAAACGTCCCTGTGGGCGCGTCTAACGCGTCCAAATGCGCCATTTCTGGCCCCCTCTAAAGTTAACGGATAAACCGGAGAACTGATTCGGTACGCAAAACATCCGAACAAGCCCAATGAATCAAAACTGATTCGTCCTGTCCAGCTTTTTCTTTGCGTGGGATCTTTTTTCATTCATCAAGCTTAGAACAAAAGCTTTAATAATTTTTTAACGCTGTCACAGCGTCCTGACAGGAAAAGGCCGTTTTAACGGGTAGCGTCGAGGAATATTTCAGAAAATTTTCAAGAAAAAAGCGGGAAGAAATATCTTCTTCCCGCCGGAATTTCGATTGTTAACCGAGTGTGCGGCTTACGATGTCGGAAACGTCCACCGAAAGCTTTGGTGCTTTCAATATCCGTTCCAACTGTTCCTTGAGTTTATTTTGACGTTTTGTTTCGAGTTGCTTCCATGAGCGCGTGAGCGTTGAAAGACGCGCAGCAAGTTGCTGGTTTTCTTTGTCTACAGTCAGGATAATATCAGCGAGCAGCTTGTATCCTTCACCATCAACCCTGTTAAAGCCCGTCTGGTTCGAAGCTGCAAATGCGGCAATAAGCGCACGAGTCCGGTTCGGGTTATCAAGCGAAAAGAGCGGATGTTTCATAAGCTCTTTGACATGCGCCAAGGTTTTCTCGCCAGGAACTGTCGCCTGAACAGAGAACCACTTGTCCATAACAAGCGGGTCGTTGCCATAACGCTTTTCGAAATCGGATAGTGCTTCTTTAGCTCCATCGGTTTCATTAAAATGATGAACCAGAATGGTTAGCCCTGCCATCCTATCTGTCATGTTGTCAGCTGTCTTATAGGCTTCAAAAGCACGGATAGGTGTGTTTTCGGCAAGTGCCAGATAATTCAAAACGGTGTTTTTCAACGCACGTTTGCCAGCCGGTTCGGCTTTTGGCGAATAACGGCCTGCTGTCTGCATTTTGTCGAAAACTTGCAGCATTTTCGGTTTTAAATGTTCAGCCAGCGACTTCATGAAAGACTGGCGAACATTAAAGATGCGGTCAGGATCAACATCATGACCGATCATGCGGGCAAGTTCGACTTCCAAAGGCAATTGGAGGCAAAGTGACCGGAAAGCAGGTTCCAACGTGTCATCGTCAAGAAGTGCTTCAATAAGGGCTTGAAGTTTTTCAGGCATCTCGGGTTTTTTATGCGTATGGTCGGCAATTGCAGCAACCAGAGCCTTACCCATTAACTGGTTGAGTGACTCCCAGCGGTTGACCTCGTCGGCATCAAAGCGTGCGCGGAAAGCCAAGTCATCGTCACTTTCTTCCATCTTCAGATTAATCGGGGCCGAAAATCCGCGCAGCAGCGATAAAACCGGCTTTTCTTTCAGGTCCCGGATATGAACGGTTTGCTTTGCTTCGGACAAAACAATGACATTGTTTTCAATATGGTTATCGGCCTGATAGGGCATATCCTTACCGTTTTTGCCCAAAAGCCCGAAGGAAAGGGGAATAACCATCGGTTTTTTATTCGATTGACCGGGAGTATCGGGAACAGTCTGCGTCAAATCAAGTGTCAGGACACCATCTTTATAATGGCTGTCAACGGTTACTGTCGGTGTTCCTGCTTGCTCATACCACAGCATGAATTGTGATAAATCACGTCCTGAAACATCGGCAAAACAGGCGATGAAGTCTTCAATGGTGCAAGCCTCGCCATCATGGCGTTGGAAATAAAGATCCATGCCTTTGCGGAAAAGCTCGTCGCCGAGCATGGTATGAACCATGCGTACGACCTCTGCTCCTTTTTCATAGACGGTTGTCGTATAAAAATTGTTGATTTCACGATATTGCCGTGGGCGAACCGGATGGGCAAGGGGGCCAGCATCTTCAGGAAATTGCGCAATTTTCAGTACACGAACATCGGAAATACGATGAACAGGGCGCGAGCGTTGGTCAGACGAAAATTCCTGATCGCGATAGACTGTCAAACCTTCTTTTAAACAAAGTTGGAACCAGTCACGGCAGGTAATGCGATCGCCTGTCCAATTGTGAAAATATTCGTGTGCAATAACGCGTTCTATGCCGGCATAGTCGGTATCTGTTGCTGTGTTAGGGTCGGCAAGGACATATTTATCATTGAAAACATTAAGTCCTTTGTTTTCCATTGCGCCCATATTGAAATCGGAAACAGCGACAATATTGAAAATATCAAGGTCATATTCGCGCCCGAACTTTTCTTCATCCCAACGCATAGCACGTTTGAGTGAATCCATTGCATAAGCCGCGCGTTCCCTTTTTCCTTTTTCAACATAAATTCCGAGTTTTACCTTCCGTCCCGACATCGTGGTAAAGCTGTCATCATAATGGTCGAGAGCACCTCCAACGAGAGCGAAAAGATAGCATGGTTTTGGATGCGGATCTTCCCAGATTGCATAATGGCGTCCGCCTTCAAGTTTTCCGGTCTCTACAAGATTGCCATTGGAAAGAAGTACCGGCTCATTCTTCTCATCCGCTTCGATCCGGGTTCTGAAAACCGACAGAATATCGGGACGATCATAAAAATAGGTCATCCGGCGGAAGCCCTGTGGCTCGTTCTGTGTGCAATAGACACCATTAGAGAGATAAAGCCCCATCAATTGGCGATTTTTCTTGGGATTGATTTGCGTGGCAACCTGAAGAATAAATTTGCCTGAAGGGGGATTGTGAATTTCAAGTTTATCAGGTGTTGCCGAATAGTCTTTAGGTTCGAGTTTCTGACCATTGATTGCCACTGACAACAGTTTCAATTCGTCCCCGACAAGAACCAGTGGTGTTCCCGGTTTTGTGTTTTTTCGGGGGGAAAGCGAAAGCTTCGATTTTACGATTGTTTCAGTGGGGTGAAGCGAAAAATCAAGCTCGGTGTTGGAAATTGCGTAATCGGTGGGCGAGTAATCTTCAAGACGATATACTGGAGTGTCAGATTTGGTCATAAATCGTGCCTTTTTATAGAAGTTTATCATGAAGGTAAGCATATTTTGTCGAAACGACAACCGGCTCGAAAAGAAATCTCTGTTCATGCACACCAATGTGAATGGGAAATATCATTTGCGCGACGGTCAAAACATTTATTTTGACATCGACGTTGTATATGAACGAAAAAGATGTCTTACGCAAAGCAACTGGCAATTTTATTCCTTTAGTCTTAACGACCGCCAATGAAGCGCTTTACCGACAGGAGAAAACTCGTGGAAAAACAATCACCGGCTATTCCGCATGCCCCTTCGGGGAATGTCATGCTCGGAATCTGGATGAAGATTTTGTCGGTCGTATGTTTTGTGGTGATGTATAGTTTTTTGAAGTCGGCCAAAGGCGTTCCGGCTGGCGAATTAAGCTTCTTTAGATCGTTTTTTGGCATTGTCCCGATCATCCTTTGGGTCATGTCACTCAAACAGCTTAAAACGGTGCTCTACACAAAAAACCTGACCGGACATGTTTTTCGGGGAATGTTCGGCACTTTTTCAATGCTATTCAGCTTTTATGCTTTGACCCTTCTACCGCTTCCCGAAACAGTTGCCATCGGTTATGGCGAACCGCTCATTCTTGTGGTTTTATGTGCCATCTTTCTTCATGAAAAAGTTTATTTTTATCGTTGGAGTGCGGTGATCGTCGGCCTTATCGGTGTGTTGATCATTGTTTGGCCACGCCTTACCATTCTTGGTACGGCAAATGCCGATGTCAGCGCTTCAATCGGTGCGCTTTCCGCGCTTGGTGCAGCAATCATGGCAGCCATCGCGATGTTGCTTGTCCGCAAACTTGTGTTTACCGAAAAGACAACGACGATCACTCTCTATTTCATGATAACGTCAAGCATTATATCATTAATTACAGTTCCGTTCGGATGGGTTGTTCCCGATATTTATCAGGCCTCCATGCTCGTTCTGGCCGGTTTATTCGGTGGCATTGCGCAAATTTTTATGACTCAGGCTTATAGGCATGCCGAACCTTCAACAGTTGCACCATTTGAATATACATCAATGTTGTTAAGCCTTTTGAGCGGCTATTTCGTCTTTGATGAAGTTCCGACAATAGCAATGTTGTTCGGTGCGTGCCTCGTCATCGGCTCGGGCATTTTCATTATATTGCGTGAGTCCCATGTTATCGGTAAAAACCATACACGCCACCGTGCACTGTTTCATAAACACCGTTGAGTGCAAATCCCGAATGCTTAAACCCGCTGGTCAAGCGCATTGCGGATTTCCAGAAAATCAGCCCAGGCTAGTTTCTTCTGGCTCGGTGTTCGCAATAAATAGGCCGGGTGAAATGTTGGCATAACCGGAATGGTTTTGCCGTTATCCATCTGATGCGAGAGCCATTTTCCTCTCGTGCGGATAATACCGTTTTTGACACCGGTCAGCACCTGCATAGCTGGCCCGCCCAGAGCAACAAGAATTTCTGGCGCAGCCAATTCTATCTGTCGCTCGATAAACGGACGGCAAAGCTCGGTTTCCATGGGGGTCGGAGTACGGTTACCAGGTGGACGCCATGGTATAGTATTCGCAATATAAACGCCCTCGCGTTTCAAACCGATTGCCGCGAGAATACGGTTGAGTAACATGCCGGATCGACCGACGAAAGGAATGCCCTGTAAATCCTCTTCGCGCCCCGGTGCTTCACCTACGAGCATCAGTTTCGAATGTGGCGTGCCATCTGCAAAACACGTGTTTTTCGCGGTAAGTTTCAATGTGCATCCGTTGAAGGATTTGAGTGCGTCGAACAGTTCATCAAGATTTCTGGCATTGCGGGCAAGTTCATTTGCTGTCGCTACTTGTCCTTCAATCGAAATACGCGGCGTTGCAGCATGGCGGGTAGCGGAGTGAACGGTTCCTCTTTGTGGTGGATTGGTTGTTTCATGTGCGGCAGCAGTTAACCGTTTTGCTATTTCAGCCGATTGCTTAAAACGATCAATTGGTTTGTCAGCAAGGGGCGTGTCGACACCGGCTTCGGAATAGAAGCCAAGCAATTCCTCGAAGGAAATCGTGTTGTTGTGCCGCTCTGACATATTAGCCTTTTGTTTTTTAAAGCTAATGAATAGACCAAGCAATAAAGCTCTTCAAGCTTGGATATCAGATGTTTTTGATAACGAGCGCCTCGCATCATCGTAAGTCAAGCGAAGACGCTCTCGAGTGTAAAATCTTGTCGGATGATGCCGCTATTATGAAAACCGGTCAGACACGCAAATTGTAATTTTCCTTAATCGAATGGGTGCAAAAATTTGACTTTTCGGAGAAGCCCTGAGCGCTATGGCGCCCAAATATTTCCAACAAAAGGAATTTATTGTTTTATGTCATGCAGCGCTTTTTGATGCGTTGAAATTTATAATGGTCGATAAACAGGTTCACCACAGCGGTTCGCCATGCCGCTCCATGAGAAAACCTGCGGCTTTGAGAAGCCTTGCATCAGGAGCAATGTGGCGGATAAACATAGAAAGATCACGCCGCATCCGCTCGATCGGGCAACGTTCGATAAAGGCTTCCATGCCAAGTGATTTCTCGCAAAGGTTAAGAATTCGGACGCACACATCTTCCATCTGGTCATGCGCCAGAAGACAGGCCAGAACTGCATCGTCAACATTAGCCTTCGTGGGTTTGCGCGTTGCCTCTTCGACGAGACAAGCAGTTTTAAACAGCATTGCAGACGCCGCCAATGTTTCCGATCTTGCTTTTGCAAGCCGCGTTAACTGGAAAGGGTCATCAAGGCGGTTCTTCCGGATGAGCATTTCGCGCCAGGTATCTATAATGGCTTCGGCACCCCCGAGATGGGCAACACTATGGCGCCAGACGCCGCCAATATAATGGGGTTCCAGATGGAAATCGCCAGGTTTTCCCAAAAGATCGGATTCTCTTATTTCCATATCAGAGAAATCGAACGAACCGGTAAGAGTAGGGCGCATGCCCGAAGCATCCCAGTATTCGATATTTTGTCGGGCTGTATCGGTGACATCTACCACAGCAAGCTGGTCGCACTCATCGTCGTTGTTCCTTAAACGTATAATTGCGAATTCAACCATTCCCAATCCGGTTACCAGACGTTTTACACCGTGGAGCTTGATTTTTCCGTTCGGCAAAGTGGTAAATCTCAAAGGTTGATTGAGACTGGCACCCCAAACTCCCAAAAGAGCACCTTCTTTGACTTTGGAAAAAATGTTTTTTCTCAAACGATTTTCGGCAAAAAGTTCGATAAGACGCACGGCATGAAGATGCCCCTCGAAAAGGCGAGCCAGCGAAAGATTGGCTTTGCCAAGCCTGCGTAAAAAATCGAATGCGGCTTTCGTTTCATCTTCGCTTTTTGTCAAAGCCCAATTGCTTCCACCGAGCTTTTTGGGCAAACAGGCACGAAGTGCGCCGCTTTCATTTAACCGTTGCAAGTCGACCGTCAACCCATATTCTTCTACGTGGTCGGCACTCTCCGAAATGAGGTCGAATAAGGCTTCGTTATTCGTGAACATAGGTGTTTCCATAAACATTTTTAGAAAATCTCGTTACGAGAAAATGGTCTGAACTAAAATGCGTAACGTTTAAAGAAATTCAAAAATAAAACAGAAAAAGGTTCATTCAGTCCGGATTTGGCTTTGTTTTTCTCAGAGTTTCATGGAATCGCCGGAATTTAACTGAGTTTTTGTGTCAAAACCGGTCAGATTTGAAACAGAATTCGGCAAGTACCGGTAGATGATCGGAGCCAAACGATGAAAGGCGTTTAAAGCTCGTAGTTTTGATGTCCTTGGAAAGCAGAATCTGGTCAATAGGGAGTCCCAAATAAGGCCGTAAAAGAGCGGGAAAGCTATATGAAAGCCATGTTGGACCGATGCCGGAAATGTGACGTGTACCGGTTAGCCTTTCCATTCTTGAAACGGTGTTGCTCCAAGATACGCTATTGAAATCACCTGCAACAATTCGTCCGGAAATATTGCTCTCAAGATCATTTCTGAATGCACCCTTTTCGAGTTCGTCCAATTGTAAATTTTGCCCGAACGGCCATGGCCAGGCGAGATGGACAGAGATGATATCAAGTTGAAGATGGTTTGGATTATCTCCCTGTAATTTTATTTTTGCTACGTAACCACGGGTCGTTGTTGCATCATAACATGTGACGATAGGAGAACCGGAAAAACCGTAATGGGATAAAAAACTATCTGACAGGATAACGCCTGTCGCACCTGCGCGATCATTGTCGGCTACGCAACCGATAATCTTCAAATTGTTATTTTGAAAAAAGTCGCGCCATTTTGCGGATGCTTCCTGCACCGTGATAATATCAGGCTTTTCTTTTTCTATAAGAGCCAGGAATTGTTCCGGAGTTTGATTGTCAAAACGCAAATTGGCCTGAAACAGTTTGACAGTCGAGCTTTTTAGCATTCCGGAGTTTGGCGAAACGCCGCCATCATTCATGCTTAAACTGATGACAACACCGACAAATGCAATCGGGAAAAGAGCTTTTCGCCAATATTTTGTAAGAAAAAGAGGTAGAGCCGATATGATTGTTAAAAAGGCCAGAGGAATGCGAATATCGGCGAGTGAATCAAAAAGCGGATGAAAAGGTGAAAATAAACTCGCAAATAGCGGTATAGTCGATAAAACAACGAAAATTAGCCAAATGAACGCAAAAGTTTCAAAGCCGGATTTGCCGGAATGTTCACTCATTCTGATTGCCGCCAAGAACGCGGCGCAAGCCAATCATTAATTTGTCGGTTGTGTTGTTACGGGAGCAAAAATTGGCTTAGCATAAGCTGGAGTTTTCGCGTGAAACAAGGCGAAAGCACCCAAAACAGCTACAAAAACCAAAGTCAAAAACAATATAGAAAAGCGACGAATCAGCATAATTTGGCTCCCTTCGTTAACCATATTGCATAATTTACTTCGTCTGAAACCAGTTATCTTTGTTGAGCAGCATTTCTCTACAGTATTTTCAGTGATCTGATGGTTTTGCGCAACACTCTCAGATAAGCCAGGTTTTGCTGCCACCCTAAATATGGGATGACTATTTTGGCGTTAATGCCCAACCATTGGCTTAACTTCTGAAAAATTGGAGCTTTTAGTTGTCATCTGTGTACCAGCTTTTGTTAAACGCCTTGATAGAAGAAAATTTGCATTTCGCATTTTCAAAAATTTATGCGTCGAGATGAAAAAAGTGGAGTTGATCGCGATAAATCTTTTCCATATCTTTTGAAAAACAACAAAAAACGACTGTTTGGGGAAAATTATTATTTTCCAAAAACTTGATAGTGGTGAAAATAGCAATTTTTGCCGCTTGCTTGTGGGGATAGCCATAAACACCGGATGAAATTGCAGGAAATGCGACAGATTGGAACTGCTCGTTTTTCGCAATTGCAAGCGAATTGTTGTAGCATGATTGAAGTTTTTCTGCTTCATGGTCGACGCCGCCATACCAGATCGGTCCGACTGTGTGGATAATGTAGCGGGCGGGAAGACGGTAACCTTTTGTGAGCTTGGCTTCACCTGTTTTACAACCATTAAGCGCCTTGCATTCGGCAAGCAGTTCGGGACCAGCTGCCCTATGGATTGCGCCATCCACTCCGCCACCGCCAAGAAGAGTTGTATTGGCTGCATTGACAATGGCATCAACATCAAGCGTCGTAATGTCACTACAAATGACGGAAACACGATTCTTGTCTATCATCAACGATTTCCTCCGTGTTTGGCAATTCCGGTTGATTGCATTGTGGTCCTTTTCAAGTGACGTGGAAATAGCCAAAAAGTCATGGAAAAATCTATAAAAATGAAACATGCAAATCGGGCTGTGATTAAAGACGGCCTTTTTAACTCTTAAAAAATTTAACTTTTTGAAAAAGAAGCGACACGTTCCAGCAACAATTGATAGACATAGTTTTTCGCGTGTTTGACTGCATCTTCCAATGAGTTACCTTTGGCTATCTCGCAGGCAATGGCAGTTGATAAGGTGCATCCTGTCCCTCGCATCGTTGCATTGACACGTGAATTCGAAAAATTGGTGGTACGGGAAGAGGAAACAAGACTATCGATCGCAATATCTCCCCTTTCATGCCCGCCTTTTGCAAGAACATATTTCGAACCGGAAGCTAACAGTTTTTTTGCCTGCTCGATCGTTTGGGAATGATTTTCGGAAAGGTTTTCACCGGTCAAAGCAGCAAGCTCGGGAAGATTGGGCGTCACGAGATAACAATATTTCAACAGCTTTTCTTTAATGGCAGTCACTGTTCTGTCATCTGCAAGGACACCGCCTGATGAAGCGCGGATGACCGGATCAAGTATAACCGGAATATCAGAAAAATTGTCAAGAACGCTGCATATTGCCGCGACGATCTCGGGCGATCCCGTCATTCCCACTTTAATAGCCAAAATTTTATCAGACCGGAGCGCTGCCAACATTTGCCCGCGGATAATATCCTCATTCATCGGCAGCTTTGTTTCGACGTGGTGGTCATCCTGCACATTAACGGAAGTGACAGCAAGCCCCGTTCTGACCGAAAAATGGCTTGCTGTTTCGATATCACGGACGATACCCGCGCCGCCTGTCGGATCGGTTCCGGCAACAATGAGTATTTTCGGCATCAGCGCCATTTTTGTGTTGCTTCCAACCATTGTTTTACACGGTCTTCTGGATTTTCGTTCATGGCAATATCGGTTACCACGGCAGCACTATCGGCGCCGGCTTCCAATACAGCCTTGGCACGTTCCGGATTCAATCCGCCGATTGCAACCAGTGGAAGATCACCAACGAGCTTTTTCCAACGGGTCACTTTTTCTAAACCTTGAGGTTGCCATTTCATCTTTTTCAATATGGTCTGATAGACAGGCCCCAACGCGACATAATCCGGCTTCACGGCAAGCGCTTTATTAAGCTCGCTTGCATCATGTGTGCTGACACCAAGTTTTAATCCTGCTTTCTTTATTTTGTCGACATTGGCAGCGACGAGATCTTCCTGCCCGAGATGAATAAAGTCACATTTCTCTTCAATTGCCGCTTTCCAGTAATCGTTAATAATCAATTGACAATGAAATTGTTTGCAAACAAGTTTTGCCCTCTGGATGTGCTGGTGGAGAACCTCTGGAGGAACATTTTTCATGCGCAATTGTACCAGCTTGACACCAAGCGGTATCAGTTTTTCGATCCGGTCTGCACTGTCAACGATAAGATAAAAAGGATCCAATCTAATCAAAATACTGCCTTTCCAAACACCGGTGTTGAAGGAACAGCAACATCTCTGGGCTCCAGCATTCCGGCTTTATATGCACTTTGTCCGGCTTTTATAGCATTTGCAAACGCTTCCGCCATCAATACCGGATCACCGGCCTTGGCGACGGCTGTATTGAGCAATACACCATCATAACCGAGTTCCATAGCTTTAGTCGCATGTGACGGGCGACCGATTCCGGCATCTACGATCAAGGAAAGCTCGGAAAAATTGGCACGAATTGTACGCAAGCCGTCAACATCCCTCGGCCCCTTTGCCGATCCGATAGGGGCACACCATGGCATAATGACACGGCATCCTGCATCAGCAAGCTTTTCTGCGACAATGAGGTCATCTGTCGTATAAGGAAAAACCTGAAATCCTTCTTCGTTAAGAATGCGGGCAGCTTCGACTAAAGCAAACACATCCGGCTGCAATGTGTCGGCATTGCCTATAACTTCCAGTTTAATCCAGGGTGTTTTGAAAAGATCACGCGCCATGTGCGCCGTTGTAACAGCTTCTTTTACTGTAAAGCATCCGGCGGTGTTTGGTAAAATGGATACTTTGAGGGATTGAATAAGAGAAAAAAACTGGCCTCCTTGTTTTCCGCCTGCCGTCTCGCGACGTAGAGATACCGTTACAACCTCTGTATGGGAAGCACGTATTGCCTCCTCAAGAATTTTTGGTGATGGATATTGTGCCGTTCCTAACAGAAGATGGGACGAAAATTTTTTATCATAAAGTTCAAGCAACGTGCTCAACCTCCCTGCATAGGGCTTAGAATTTCAATTCTATCGCCGTTTTTTAATTTGAAATGTTCGCGTTCGCTTTCACTGACAAGCTCGGCATTGACCGCTGTCGCAAGCCAATTACCTTCAAAATCAAGTTCGTTTAAAAGAGCCGAAAGCGTTTCGGCGCGTACATTCTTTTCTTCATCATTAACGAATAACTGCATTTTTTATCAGCCCATTACAATTTCAGTTACCTGACGGGCCATCTCGGGCGAGATGAGGTATCCGTGGCGGTGCATGCCGTTGACATAAATGTGGTTCCCGTCCTGCTTTACTCGCGGAAAATTATCCTCATAGGCAGGGCGTACGCCTACTCCGATTTCTACAATGTCGGCTTCTCCAAAGGATGGATGAATAGTGTAGGCGGCATTCAGAAAATCCATCATTGAATGCGCCGTAATCGGCCGATCATCATTGCTTTCAATCATGGTTGCACCAATCATGAAAATTCCATTGTCTCTGGGAACAATATAAAGCGGAATTCGAGGATGAACGAGCCTGATTGGTCTTGAAAAGGAAATCTCGGTATTGTGCACGAGCAACATTTCACCCCGAACACCACGCATGTCTTTGTCCTGTCCCAGACGGGCGATGCCTGTTGCATCGACGATAAAATCAAAACCGTCTTCGCTTGCTCCAACGTCAACAAAATGCGCATTCATATCGGCTAATTTTTGTTTCAAAGCCAACAACGCTTTGCGAGGATCAATATGGCCTTCTGTCTCATAAAACAACCCCCGGTTGAAACGTCCGGCAAGGTCGGGCTCGAGTTTTGCAATTTCGTCGCCATCAATTAAACGGTGCCCGCCGGTGCGTTGCGAAAAACGGTTCAATTCTGCGCTGTCTCGTTGAGGCGCAACGACGAGGGTGCCATGATGTGTTACTAGATCAGGTAGGGTCTCTGCCCACCATTGCATTGTCTGTAACCCCAGTTCTTCAACACGTGCTTCTGCACTTTCTCGTTCGCAATAGGGGGCAAGCATCCCGCCTGCATACCAGCTTGCAGCTCCACGCGGAGAATCCGCCGGAGCCGAGATTGTTATTTCAGCTCCCGCTTTTGCCAACATATAGGCGCTGGTCAAGCCGGCGACGCCACATCCTCTGACAAGTATTTTCTTGTTCGTTTTTTGCATTCGCATCATCCACAGTCAAATGGCGTTGCAAGAAACATCTGCAACGCCGGTCACGCCGTAATGAACCAGATGCTTGGTGTCCGGAATGTAAATTCTCGGCACACAAACTAAAACCGGACCGGAATGATTGAAAATTAATTGACTGCCGCATATTAAAGCGTGTCAAACATAAACACCATCCCTCCGCCAGTCCTAACTGGTTCAGGTTCAATGGGTCACTGTATTGATCGGATTTTGACCAATTCAATACAGACTCTCAGCCTCGAAAGGCTCCCCAAGGTTGGTTTGCATGTTTGGCTTAAAAGGTTATTTTGTCAACATCTATAAAGCGTGATTAATGAACGACGCAAAGGACGCGACCTATGCTTGAATGCATATATCCTTAAAGGCAGTATTCAAGATTTTTATATAAGAGAAAAGTTTTGACGAGCAATCTGATACGTTAATCGTCTTCTTTTTCAAAAGGCAAAAATGAGGCAATGATTAACAAAAGCCAGCCGAGAATGTTGATTGTGCCACCAAGTGGAGCAGCATAAGGAAACAGACGTGTTTCAGCAAATTCGCGACACATGATATCCGAGGCAAAAAGTGCGACGCCAATGATGATGAAAAAGCCGGAAAGACGCATGACGATGTTTGTTTTTGTTGCAACTGAAAGCCCCAGCAATGCCGCGGCATTACCAAGAAGCACAGGTGCTACGGCTTCATAATAGCCACCGATATGCGAGGCAGCAGCATACGCGGCAATACCACCGGCGCCATAGAGGCCGGAAAAGCCGCATAATATACGTTTATTCAGATCAGACATATTTTTCACCCCTTATTTGCCGCGTCCAGCGCGGATGCAAAAGCTTCTGCAAAAAGATCTATCTCTTTTTGGGGACCGACGCTTACTCTTATGAGCCGATCCAAAACAGGAACAGAAGGCTTACGCACGAATATCGCCCGCTTGATCAGTCCGTCCAGAACATCTTTTGCAAAATTTCCATCACGTCCACAATCGATCGCGACAAAGTTTGTCGCTGATGGTAACGTTTTTAATCCATGACTTTCAGCAATTTTTACAATTTCTTTTTTTGCATTGTCGATTTTTCTTATAACTTCATCAAGATATTTCCTGTCCGCCAAAGCGTGAAACGCCGCAATTTGTGCCATTTTGTTGACAGAAAAATGATCCCGTACTTTATCGAACATGCAGACGAGTTCGGCTGGCCCTATCGCATAGCCACAACGCAATCCGGCTAGTCCGTAAACTTTGGAAAAGGTGCGCATACGCAACACGTTAGGCCAAATTTTGGACATTTCCGGCAATTCATCTTTCGGTGCAAGCTCACCATAAGCTTCATCAAGAACCAACAAGGTTGTTTTCGGTAAATTCGTTATGAAAGCCTCTATCTCATTTTTATTGTGCCATGTTCCCAACGGATTATCCGGATTTGCGAGATAAACAATTTTTGCTTTATATTTATGAGCTGCATTCGAAAGAGCCTGAAGATCGGATTTGTCGTTCGAATAGGGAACATTCACCAGTTTTCCACCAAAACCGGCTACATGGTAGTTGAACGTCGGATACCCGCCAAGCGAATTGATGACAACATCACCAGGCTCGATATATTGCCGCACAATCAATCCTAATAACGAGTCTACGCCCGGGCCAACCGTCAATTGCTCAGGCTTCAAATTATATAGATTTGCCAAAGCATTTATCAGATCATAGTTTTCCGGGTCACCATATTTCCAGACCTCACTGTTAGATTGCTGTAGTGCTTTGATGACTGATGGTGCAGGTCCGAAGCCATTTTCATTGGCTCCCAATCGGGCGCGAAATAAACAGCCTGTTTTCCGTTCGATTGATTCCGGTCCTGTAAAGGGAACGGTAGATGGGAGAGACGCAACAAGCGGCGTAACAGCCGGGAACTCAAATTTTGCTGACATTGTTTATTCCAGTTAAAACGGCAACAGGCAAAAGCGCATTTTGGCATCACTAGCACAAAATACCCTTGCCCTGAACATCAATAAATCGTTATGACGTGGAATTAAATGATGAATTTTGAATGACATTTCGATTTCATGTAACGCAAAAGCCATTTTTTCAGTATGCCAAATTCAAATTTTATGTATTGAAAAATATGACTCTATTTTCAATAATAGTATTAAAATTTATATACTTTTTATAAAATTTATATAAATAAGTAAAATTAAAAATTAAACTAATAGTTTAATTAATAACTTATATAAAATTAATTAATAGATTATTTTTATCAAAAATTAAAAAACATCCGGATTAAAAATAGCTGGTTATTTTTTTAAAAATTTCAAAACGGTTCAAAAATGTTTTGTTAGATCGAATTACCGAAAGATATGTTTATACAACCTTCAATTTTACCTGATAAAAAATCTCTAACCGGATTGTATGATTACGTCTTGAATATCTCCAGACAAACAGGATGAGCCAACCCGTCTGTCATGATTTTACGGACAAAACCATATTCTGTTCTTATAAGAAAACCTTTCACCCTAAGTGAGTTAATTGAATTTGCGAAATGCAAGTTGATGAAGCTGAATCTGTTAAGGAAAAAATTACCGGAACGCGAGCCGATCACAATGTTACGCTTGCGGCTTTAGTAATCTTGACAGGTAATCACAAAGGTAGAGACAAGTGCGTTGCAAAGTTTAATAACACAGCCAATAGGCGCGTTATCACGACATATTCAAAAGCCACTTTAAAATCCCGTCAGGCATAAAAAAACCGGTGGCAAAACCACCGGTTTCTATTTTCAATCCAGTCAAGAATTAGAACGAACGTTGGATACGAACCATACCCTGGAAAGCATCCTGACCTTTGAGAGAGTCATTAAGCTTAGCATTTCTAATCTCGTCGCGAATGCTGTAATCATTTTCCCAAGAGACATAAGTCAATTCAGGAGTAATGACGAGACCCGGTACCAACTCATACTTTACGTTAACGGATGCAGCGAATGTATCTGTATCGTCGTAGGAAACTTGAGCGTTAAAGCTGGTCTTCTTATTGAACTTGAAGGTTGTACCACCCCAAACAGCCCAGTCACCGCCCCAATCACCGTAGATCGAGTTGATCTGACGATAAATACCGTACTTAAGGACACCATCATGACCAATACGTGCAGCATGGTGACTACCGTCGACATCTTTCATACCATAGGTGTTATCAAAGTTGTAGTAATCGTCAGCAGATTTATATCCGCCCATGACCCAAACGCTCCACTGATCGGTAACGTTCAAATCCAAACGAGCCTTGGCTGCCCATTCTTCATAAAATGCATCGTAAGCGCCAACAACGGAAACACCGCCCCAGCCTTGAACGAATTTCAAACCGCCAACAACATTCGGTGTATAGTCGTCAATTTTACCGCTGAGTTTATAGCGTTTAAAGTTAATATCGCCGTCATCTGCATGGGAATAACGATAACCATACTTATCAGCGTTATTCAAATCATCGTTGCCTTGTTCAACACCCAAGATAGCGGAGAAACCGTTTCCTGCATTGAATGTGTAGCTGATAACATTGGTACGTGTGTAAGCCATCGGGTTTACGATATCGTCATTGATGACATTACCATAGTAACCTGTCCAATGGTTGAAGATGGATTCATCAAGACCAACGCGGATGCCACCGAGTTCGATGAAAGCAAAACGAAGTTGACCACCAGCGGAATCACCCTTGTGATCCCATTCTGCACCTTGGTCCCACTGCGAACGCAATTCAATGAATGTGCGCAATGTGCCGAGTTCTGTTTCGGAAGCGGTGTGGAAACGGAGTGTTGCACGTGTACGCCATGCGTAAGTATCACGATCAACGTCACCACGCTTACGAGCGCCTACATTATCGCCGCCCTTGATGTCTGCACGGACATAGCCGGAAATACGCATGCAAGTCTCGGTTCCGGGAATGTAGAAATATCCTTCACCATACGCGTCGCAAACGCGTACATATTCAACGGGTTCAGGCTCTGCAACGACAACATCAGCTGCACGAGCGCCAGAAACTGCAATGAGAGCTGCAGCGGAGCCGAGAAGAAGGCTCTTAATGTTCATATCTGACCTCCAGTCAAAGTTAAAATTGGGTCGGGTTCACGAAGTTCAGAAAGTTGAATCCCGATCCCCTTAACCGAAAAAGTCGCACGCAAGCGCTCCTTCTTCATGGATCGAACATACCCGACATGAAGTTCGATTCAACAACGAATTAGGAAAAACGGCGTCTCCAACCCGAGTATCATTGATTGTTGTTGCAAAAATGACACAAAAATATATCAATCAAGCCATTTTGTTTGTGGATAATTAACCATATATTTTGTGTTAATTTTTCATTAACCGCTGATTTTGACCGCTTGTATACGATCTATTCGAGTCGAAACACACTTTATTCTCGATATGGAACAGAATTTCTTTTATTGCACAAAACCAACACTTTTCAATTCAAAATATAGACTGACGTCAGCTGGTTTAGACATTGATCGCATTTATGAATGAAGATTAGCTCTAAGTTTCTGGATCGAGAAACTGCCCGCTGATTGAAGTTATAAGCAGCAATGAAACAATCGGGCTTTGCAACAGACGGAATATGACAGCGTGCAACAGACCGACGTTTTACAGAAGTTAGGAAAGAATGTGCAAAACGAGGAATTTGGCTAATTCGTCACGGCTAATTCACGATGATTAAGTCGCAATAAAACAAACCCATTCATTATATAAACACCCATTCATTATATAAACTATGAGTAATCCAGACCGAGAGATCGAAAGAAATCGTTTGGCTAAATGGCAGAAGGCCTCTCTGCGAGAAAGACAATGCTCTGTTAGTGAACAGCTACGCAGTGTCTTTGACAAAAATGTTTGAGACGTCAATAATGGGGCCATTAATATGTATAAAATTTTAGAAAATCGTGAAAATCGCTTGAACTTCCATCAAAGAATGTTTATTGGCTCCTCTTGGAGAGGTGGCCGAGTGGTCGAAGGCGCTCCCCTGCTAAGGGAGTAGAGCTCAAAAGGCTCTCGAGGGTTCGAATCCCTTCTTCTCCGCCAGCAATTTCGTAATTTTATCATTTAATTCTACCCAACGGATAGAAGACAAAGATATCCGTTGCTTAGCGCTTTGGTTTCATAGTTGAGACGGGCTCCCATTGGTATGATGGACGTTTTTCGAGCAGAAGTGTCTGTTTGAAGTCCTACGCTTGTTCGTGGCGATGATCCTTATCAGGAAATGGTGAAGAGGCTTCTATCAAAGAATTATGAGAATGATGGGATCGCCTGTGGGGAAGAACTGTTCTTGTTTGTTCCAATTGAGCTGTAGCAAGTTTCAAATGAGTTTTTTAAACGGAAGGTCTATACCTTTGGTGCCAGTAGCAATGTATTTGACAATTGTAGGGCTTTCCGGATTGGGGCCTTTTGAGGTCTGTTCGTTGGATAGTGGCGCCCAGCTCTTCAACCAGCTTTGCAAAATATCCTCACGCTGTCGGAAGCTGCGTGGACAGTTCTAAACAGTTTAAAATTATGAAATTCGCTCCAATCAATTCTCGATAAATTTATAATAAAATCAATATGTTAATATGAAAAAAATAATAAAAAGGAGGTTTTAAAAGCGTTCCGTTAGATATGGTGTGTAAACTATGACGGCTAAAAGAATAATTTCGGGTGGTGTTTAAAAATATTTGAATGTATGTATTTCGTCATGGCGTAAAATTATCTCTTCGACATCCAAACGCAAAGTTATTCTGACAATGTCCGCTTAAAGAATAGTCAGGGTGTACTTTTCAGACAAGTTGGAGTTAATCCGGGAGCTTCAATGCCGACCTTACAGCTTGTGCCACATAATCAAAATTATCCACCAGATTGGATGTAGATATACGTAATGCCTGTGTTCCATAAACAGAGCACTTGCTACCGGGCAGCACAGCGATACGCCTTGAGGCCAATGTAATCATGGCAAATTGTTCATCGGGAACAGGGAGCCAGATGCTAAAACCTTCACCACGACTCCGAAATGCATTGACACCATATTGATCAAAAGCCTGATAAAGAGATTCGCGACGCTGCTTATATATTTTTCTCGCCTTTTCCAATTCCTTGACTGTTGCCTCATCTTTCAAGAGCCATGCTGTTGCCGATTGCATAATTCGACTTGTCCAACCTGAACTGAAAGCACGAAAGGATTGTATTTTCGATATGATAGAAAGCGGAGCTGACAAAACAGCAACACGTAAATCCGGCCCGAGTGCCTTGGAAAAAGACAAAATATGCACAACACGATCGGGAAAATATTTCCCAAGAGATAAAGGTGGCAATGATGAAATATCTCCAAGTCCATCATCTTCTATAATCATGATTTTTGAATTTTCCAGTATTTTTGCCAATGACTTCGATCTTTGCGAGGTCATTTTGGCTCCAAGAATGGAATGAAGTCTTGGTTGATAAAGAAAGGCTTGTGGCTCCTGCATTAAAGCTTCTTCAAGCGCATCCGGTATCGGACCATTTTCATCGCAAGCAACCGGAACCGGTTCACACCCCATATCTTCAATAATATCCAAAATCCGCATAGGTGTCGGATCTTCGACAGCAATCTTGGCTCCTGCAAAATAAAGTGCATGCAATATGGCATGGATCGCACTATAACCACCATTGGTTACAAGAAAACCTTCCGGCTTATAGGGCCAACGGGCTTCAACTGCCTCGCGCAATTCAGGCAGAATTTTTTCACGGTCATAGCTGTTCAGATTGGCAACTTTGACACCGTGTTGCATCGCTTTTTCCAGCGATGGCAACAAGTCGGGATCAGGCACCGACCAGCTAAGATCAATAGTATTGTTATCATAATTGCCAACCTGTCCCATGCGAGAGGGATGCGCATTCAAAAAACGGGACGGTCCTGGGGAAGTACGCACACCACTGATCCATGAACCGTTGCGTCCTTTGCCGGTTATTACACGAAGTTTTCGCAACTCTTTCCATGCATTGGATAATGTAGCAGGACTGACTTTCATGACATAGGCTAGTTCACGCAATGGTGGTAATTTTGCCCCCAATTCAAGCTGGCCATTTGCAATAAGATTGGTCGTCCGGATTGCGATGCCTCGCGTTGTACGATCACTGATCTGACCCGCCAACCATTCTGTATCAATATGCTTCTTAGCCAAACTTGCTCTTTCCCGATTTTATTCTTTCTCGAATTTATATCGTCTAATGTTTTAATTGTTCAATAACATAATATTATTTGAACAATTATAATTAAACAATTAATCTTCAATATTGAGATAAAATATTTCTGTTTATTTAGGGGGGAAGATTTTATGGCTAAAATCAAAATACGCGCTGCTTTTCGTGATTGGGATTATCTGACGCCCTTGCTGCTTGGTGATATTCGATCCGATCATGTTGATCTTGATATTGAACGCGTTGGAACACTTGTAACCAATCTCGCAGAAATTGATAGTTATGACGTAGCAGAAACATCTTTCAGCCGCTATGCCTCTGCACGCGCTGTTGATGATGACCGGCTCATTGGGGTTCCGCATTTTCTGATGCGTGGTTTCCGACATCGTTGCCTTATAACACGCAAAGATAGCCCTATCACCACTTTTAGCCAGCTTAAAGGCAAGCGTATTGGTGTAACAGGATGGCGTGATTCAGGTAATGTCTGGACACGTACGGCGCTTTTTCAGGAAGGCTTGGATGTCGAGGATGCCTATTGGTATGCAGGGCGTCTTACTGAAGCACATCCGATTATAGATCGCCTTGATGGCTTTGGTAGACCAGGCCGCATAGAAGCTGCCCCTGATGAAAAACCGATGGTAGAACTCCTTGAAAATGGTTGGCTCGATGCAATCATGACACCCTTTATGCCGGATGGTTTTTTCAATTCATCAACGTCTTTTAGACAGCTGTTGCCGGATTTCAGAGCTAGCGAACAAGCTTATTATGACAAAGTCGGCTATATTCCCGGAATTCATATGTTGGCTTTCAAAAAAGAATTTGTTGAAAAACATTCCGAAGCTTTAGTCGAAGTTGACCGCCTGTTGAAGGCATCCAAAAAATTGTGGCTGAATAAACGACGCAAATATGCAGAGACAACACCGTGGATATTGGATGATCTAGAGCAAAGCGCCTATCGCCTTGCCGACGATTGGGATTCGAGCGGGCTGGTAACAAACTCCAGGATGATAACCGATTTTTCTTCAGAGCTCTATCGGCAAAAAATCCTGCCGCATCATTTGACTGTCGAGGATCTTTTTCCACACAGATTCTGACCGATACATCATTTCAACGTCACGATATTTTCAAAGGAAAAAATATGAAAATCGCATTAGGGCAGTTTGCAGTCGGCAAAATATGGGAAAAAAATTTGGAAACGGTCCTTGATCTGATGGAAAAGGCTAATCAACAACATGCAGAGCTTCTAGTGCTGCCAGAAGGTATTTTGGCACGTGATATTGCCGATCCTGAAATTGTTCTCAAATCGGCTCAACCGCTTGATGGTCCTTTTATCAGCGCCGTGATTGAAAAAAGCAATGCGATGCCTATGGCTGTAGCAATGACTGTACATACAACAACAGGTGAAAAACGCGTTCATAATAATCACCTTGTCATTCACAAAGGTAAAATCATAGCATGTTATACAAAATTGCATCTTTATGATGCCTTTAACATGCAAGAATCTGCCAATGTCGAACCTGGCACCGAAGTCCCTGCATTGGTTGAAATCGGCGGTTTCAAATTCGGATTGATGACGTGTTATGATGTCCGTTTTCCGGAACTTGCAAGACGATTGGCTGCAGATGGTGCCGATGCTTTCCTATTGCCGGCAGCATGGGTGCGTGGTTTAGGCAAAGAAGCGCATTGGAACATTCTTGTCACCGCGCGCGCCCTTGAAAATACTTGCTATATGATAGCTGTTGGTGAATGCGGTGAACGCAATATCGGCGCCAGTATGGTCGTTGATCCTCTTGGCGTTGCCATTTTACAAGCTGGCGAGGCTCCCGCTCTCGTTTATGCAAATCTTTCAAAAGAGCGCATTGAACACGCACGAAAAATATTGCCGGTTTTAAACAACCGGAAGTTCAAAACGCCTGAACTTACATAAGATCAAAAAAATACGGGTAAAACCAAAAAGGATATGGGGAATGAAAAATAAGTTAACAAAACTGGTCACTTGTCTATTTTTGATGATTGGTTGCACATCTTCTTTTGCACAGGACATCACAATTCCAAAGCAGAAAGTAAATGAAGAACTTCGCGCCAAATTGCCTGCCAAGAACCTTGAATCAGGAAAATTAATATCCGTCAATGGTGGTTCTTTCCCACCCTATATTATTGCAAAAAGCAATACAGACATTGATGGTGCCAGCGAAGATTTTTCACAAGCCATATCAGAACTTCTTGGCTTGAAAATCGAACATCTGACAGTTTCCGGTCTTGCTGCCGAACTGAGCGGCGTCAATTCAGGTCGTTATGATCTGTCTATCGGGCCTGTCGGTGACTATCCTTCCCGTCAAGGTGCAAATGATTTTATCGATTATGTACAAGAATTTGTTGTTTTTGCCGTCAAGAAGGGCAATCCGGAAAACATCACTAACCTTGGCGAAACATGTGGCAAACGCATTTCCGTTATGGCAGCCGGCTCTGCCGAGAAAGTAATCAAACAACAGTCGGAAGTCTGTATCAAGGATGGCAAACCGGCAGTAAATGTCTTGTCTTTCGCCGACCAGCCAACGGCTATTCTTTCTGTTCGTTCAAACCGCGCAGATGCTTTCTTCTCGTCACAGGCTCCCCTTACTTATTTTGTCCAACAGGCAAACGGGCAGCTTGAACTTGCCGGTATTGGACAAAAAAATGGATTCGAGGACATTTATCAAGGCGCAGTTGTCGCCAAAAACAGTCCACTGGGCAATGTTTTAAAAAGCGCATTCAATGAGCTTATTGCCAATGGAACCTATGAAATCATCATGAAAAAATGGGGGCTTGAAAATAATATGGTCAAGTCAGTTGATGTGAATATGGCAACAGATATGAGCAAATAAGGGCAAAATAGGCATGCGTGAAGAGACCGATCATAATGACTGGCAGAAACGTGATGTCGTCAATGCTCATCATGTTGTACCGCTTGGACGTATTGTTGTCTGGATCGTCGCACTCCTTATTGCAGTCATCCTGTTGTGGCGTGTTGCAAACAATCCCAACTTCGGATGGCCCATCATCCGGGAATGGTTTACCGAATATTCAATTATGAAGGGGTTGCTGACGACTTTATGGCTTACAGTCATATCCATGGTCCTGGGTGTGGCAATTGGTCTGGTAATTGCTGTTGCACGCTTATCAAACGACTACCTTGCACGAAGCATTGCCGGTCTTTACATCTGGTTTTTTCGCGGCACTCCACTCTTGGTACAACTGATTTTCTGGTATAATCTTTCTACTCTGGTTCCAAAAATCAGCATCGGTATCCCCTTCGGTCCTACTTTTATTTCATGTGATACAAATGACCTGATTACACCATTGACTGCTGCCATTGCAGGCCTGGCTCTTAATGAAGCAGCCTATATGGCAGAAATCATACGCGCTGGTCTGTTATCAGTTAGAAAGGAACAATATGAAACATGTGATGCATTCGGCATGACAAAGATTCAGGCATTACGCCGTATCATTATTCCACAAGCTATGCGCTCTATCGTACCTCCCACGGGAAATCAGTTAATCAGCATGATTAAATCAACATCGCTTGTCAGCGTTATTGCCATGTCTGACATGCTTTATTCAGTCCAATCTATCTATAACCGCACTTTCGAGGTTATCCCTATGCTGATGGTTGCCGTGATCTGGTACCTCATCATTACGTCGATCTTGAATATCGGCCAAGGTTTCATCGAGCGTTATTATGGACGTGGCGAGAAAGGAACACATCCGCTTCCAAAAAGAACACAGGTTGTAACCGTCGGGGGAACTGAAAATGGTTGAAAAGCATCTAAACTCTTCAGAACCGCCTTTGGTTGTCGCACGGAATATTCACAAATCCTTCGGCGATCTACAAGTTCTCAAAGGTCTTGATGTCGACGTTAGAATAGGTGAAACAATCGTGATATTGGGGCCTTCCGGCTCAGGAAAATCAACATTTTTGCGCTGTATCAATCGTCTTGAGGTTATTAATCAAGGCATGATTATGGTCGGCGATGAACAAATCGGCTTTAAATGGAGCCATAACAAGCTTATGCCGCTATCCAGTCGCGGCATTGCCAAACAACGGCGCTCTATCGGTATGGTCTTCCAGCAGTTCAATCTCTATCCGCACATGACGGTGCTGGAAAATATTATTGAAGCACCAATACATGTTCATAAAATCACGCGCCAAAAAGCATGTGAACACGCATTGGAATTGCTTGATAGGGTTGGTCTCGGTGACAAGGCCGAGTTCTATCCGTCACAACTTTCCGGCGGGCAACAACAACGTGTTGCTATTGCGCGCGCACTCGCTATCCGACCAAAACTTCTTTTGTTTGACGAACCGACATCTGCTCTCGATCCGGAGCTTGTTGGCGAAGTCCTTGAAACTATGCGCGACCTCGCCAAACAAGGTATGACCATGATTATCGTAACACATGAAATAGGTTTTGCGCGCGAGGTTGCAGACCGTGTTATTTTTATGGATGATGGCTATATTATAGAACAGGGTAAACCTGAAGATGTTATAGGAAATCCTCAAGCACCAAGAACAAAAGAATTCCTCAATCGTTTCATCTGAATATTTTACTGTTTTGAAATCAAAGTCATAAGTATATGTAAATGTTTATACAGAATAACTTAAATTTTTTATGTCTTTGTTATAATTTTGTCGAATGGGCAAGTCAGATCCTTTCAAATATTTTATAACATCACACGAAATCACCCGCTTGGCGGTGATGGTTTATCCAATCTTAGATAGGTTAAGAATATTTTGTATGATCGCGGTATTGATATCTGTCATGAAACCATCTGGTAATGGGTTACAAGGTTTTGCAGATGACTGGCTCGTTCTATCGTTAAGAAGTGCAACGGGAAGTGCCCGAACCGGCAATGGCATCTGGATGAAGTGTTTGTAAAGATCGATCATGTGCAACATTATCTATTGCGTGCTGTCTATCATGAAGCTGAAGTTCCGGAATGTCATGTTTCAAAGAAACGCAATATCAGGGGTGTCGGAAAGTTCATCTTGAAATCCTTGAAAAAGCGCGGTTATCCAAAGATTATAAAAACTGAAAGGTTCCTTTCTATGGAGTAGCATTCAAAGCAATCGGCATGGCAGAACAGAGGAAACGTGGCGTCGTTTAAAAGAATCGTTGTGAGAATGCATTCTCAAATTCCATTCTGCAGCAGGGAAAGGGCGATGCAAGGCTTCAGGAGCATGGCAAGTTTACAAAAATTCAAGCATAGTCAAGGACAAGCATGCAACTATTTCAATCTGGAATGGCATCTTCTTCTCAGGCAAACATAAAAGCGAAAATGAATGATTGCGTTCAAAGAGTGACACAATTTAACCATTGCGCAATGCATGACCTCCCACCCAGTTCAAACATTTTAGAACGAGCCTAACAACAGCGCCATTCCATCTTGGAAATTCTCTGCTATTTTATGTAAGAGAAATATGTGAAGTCACTAGTTACACTATTTCAGACATTTTTTCCGAACACATCCATCAATACAATTCATTACAGTTTTTAAATTCCCCTTGTCCATTCAGCGTAATGATAGTTTAAGTGGAAAATCGTTTTTGTTGTTTCTTTTTCTATATTTTTGTACCGGCTGTTCGGGGGGTATTACTTCCGGAAAGAGTGCCCTATTAAAAAGAATGAAAATAGAGTAATCAAGTTGATCAATTGATGAAACGTTATAACTGATTTAGAATTAAATTTGCATTCAAGTTTAAAAAAAATTTTTGCACTTCTATTTCAATAATTGCGTACCGAAACGAAACAATATAATTCTTGTTCAGAATTTTTATTTTTTAAAGATTGTCAGAAAATCAATATGAATACAGAGCAAGATATAGGAAATACCGACGACGAATATTCCAAGCGACTATCCGGAAACAGCGGTGAATTACGTGCCCTTAACGAGTTGAAGGGAAATTTTATTATTCCGGGCTATCAACGTGGGTACCGATGGAATGACCAGCAGATTAATGACTTGTTAAATGATATTTTCGACTTTTATGAACAATTCAAGAAAGGAAAAGAAAACAAAATCTATTTTCTTCAACCTGTTGTGGTTATGGAGAACGATAGCTCGAGAACCGGTAACGGTGAAAAAGAAAATGGACCGGAAATAAACATTGTTGATGGTCAACAACGTTTAACAACAGTGTTTTTATTGAACGCAGTCCTATTGAACCAATATGATGAGCAAATTCAGGGAAAAATTGATAATTCACGATGCCAAAGTGCAAAGAGTGATTTCATTGATTATACGCTAACCATTAAGACACGGAATAAAAGTACTAAATTTTTAAAATATATCGGAAAGTTTATAAAACGCAGAAAAAAAGATATTAACAATAAAAAATGCGAAGATCGTAGATATGTACATTTTAATAATATAGATTTACAATTTTTATATAATGCCTACATGACAATAATTGAATATATTGAAAATATAGAAAATAGTATTAACCAGAATAACAGAAAAATTATCAATTGGTCAGAATTTTATAGGGTATTTGCTAATCAGGTAAAGGTACTTTGGTACGTAATTGATAATAACGACTCCAGCGGTGAAATAGCGGCATTTACACGTTTGAATAGCGGAAAAATTCCATTAACTAATGCCGAGCTAAGCCGCGCAACACTTCTCAATCCTGCTTATTACAAATCGGAAAATAGCAAAAACGATAATGCAAACTTGCCGGATATTGAAACGGAACGTGGCTTGATTAGCATTGGGTGGGATAATCTCGAATATGAGTTGCGAAAACCGGAATTCTGGGGATTTCTCGGTTTTTCGGAAAATGACTGTTCGTCGAATGTTCAAGATCAACGAAACAAAAGTTTTGAAGACGAGCGTTATCAAACGCGCATAGATTTTCTTCTGGATTTTCATTTTTCCCAAAAAAACAAAGAAGATAATACCGAAAATAGCGATCGAGATAGAAATCTTCCTCCTTTTATAAAACTCGAAGACGAATTGAAAAAAGCTAAAAAGAATAATTTTTCTATTAATAATGTAAAGCAGATATGGGAATCAATCCAGCTTGATCTATGGAAGTTACAAACCTGGTATGACGATAATGATCTTTATCATTGGATTGGTTATTTATTCGCTGAAAAACGAATGAATCCAGACCTGTTTTCAAAATTTAAAGATCTGAAAAAAGACGAGTTAAAGGAAGAAGTTAAAGGTTATATCAAAAGTTTTTATCAGGATTTGGATACGGCTCTGGAATATACTTACGATACTAATGAACCAGGATGCGAAAGGCTCCTGTTTTTATACAATGTCGAATATGTGAGAAGTATGAAAACAACCGGCACAAAGCACCGATATGACTTCTCGGCCCATCATCAAAAGAAATGGACGATAGAACACATCAACGCGCAAAATGTTGAGGGACTTAACACAAAAGAACAATGGTTGATTTGGTTAAAAAGCCATCGGGGAGTGTTGGACAGTCCTGGTGAGGATAAGAAAAACCAGAATGAGGAAAACAAGAAAAAAGAACTGATCGCGCGCGTGGATGAATTGATAGATAAGCTCGAACGTTCCGGGCAATTAAAATCGTCAGACCTCAGAAAGGAGTTTTTGAAGCTGTCCGATGAGATAGTGGAAAAAATTAATCCGGCAGATGACTATGGCACCAAGGACTTGCACGAGCTGTCGAACCTTGCGCTTCTTGACGGTTCGGCAAACAGTGTTCTGAACAATTCGATTTTTCGTGTCAAACAGAACAAAATTATTGAAGAAATGAAACAAGGCAATTTCATTCCACCCGCTACACAAGCTGTATTCTTGCGCTTGTTTAGCATGGAAGAACAAGATCATCTATATTGGACAGCGAAAGATCGCGAAGCATACCTCGGTGACATCAAAGAAAAAACTAACGTACTTATTGGGATGAAAATGATGGGGAGCGGCAAAGTTCAAAGCTTTTATCAACTTTTGCAAGACACTGAAGTTGTTATCCCGATGATCCAACGTGATTATGCGCAAGGACGTCTCACCGAAAAAGTGAAGTCTATTCGCCACGACTTTTTGGATGCACTTTATAAGGCGTGTAAAGAAATAAAGCCGCTACATCTCGATTTTATCTATGGGGAGGAAGATGAAGGGGTTTTCAAGCCATTTGATGGGCAACAACGGCTGACTACATTGTATTTGTTGCACTGGTATGCAGCAGTAAAAGCCGGAAAATTAGCCGATGAAAAGGAATTTTTTAACCGCTTTGGTTATGAAATTCGTGAAAGCACAAGGGTGTTTATTAAAAAGCTTAATAATGAAGTCGTTTTTTCATCGGAACAGCTTTCCGACGGCAACGATATTTCGTCAATTATTAAAAATGCTCGCTGGTATGTTTCCAGATGGAAATTTGACCAATCAATATCCGGTATGCTGGTCATGCTGGATGCGATTCATAAGAGATTTAGCGATATTCCAGATCTTTGGAAAATATTAACTGACGAGCCGCCGCTTATCACATTTTTTTATAAGCCATTGCAGGATCTGTCTTTGTCAAGCGATGAAATATACATAAAAATGAACGCGCGCGGCAAACAACTGACCGAATTTGAAAATTTCAAAGCAAAATTTGTGGAACTGCTGAGAGAAAAATCCTTGAGAGGAGAACTGGAAACCAAAACGCCATTGGACGAGATCGAACGATGTTTTGATACGACATGGATACAAATTTTTTGGGATAATGTTCGTCCACGCGGTGATGCCAGCAAAACTCATTCAGACAGTAACGTCAACGAAAATGATGAAGCGATTTTATGCGACAAAGCATTTGCGCGTTTTTTGCGTTATATCGGCACCATTTTATATCTCTTGGCTGAACAAGAATTACCTTCTGAAGATAATGAAGCAATAAATCCGCCAGACGATTTCCGAACTATGAAATTGTTCGCGATATTTAAACATGTCGTAGAAACAAAATCTTTTTTGTCGGATATAGACGGTAATAATATTGACGGATTAAAACGTTTACTCGACGGAATAAACGACATCGGTAACGATGAAATAGACAAGATATTCAAAAAAATTTTTTATAAAAAGAAGATGAATGTTAAAGACGAACATGGTGAATTGTCTTCAAAAATCGCACTCTATAACATAGAAGAAAATAAAGACGTAAATATATTCAGTAATTTAATAAATAATGAAAAGGAAGAAACAATTTATTACCAACTTCTTTTATTTGCGTTTCTATTATTAATATGGAGAAAAATTTCTCATGATAAGGATGCGAAGTTGGCGATTAATGAGGATGATATAAAGGCGATGCGGAAGGCGCTGCGTCCCATTCGCAATCTTCTTGAGAATTCAGCCTCCGATCTTCGATATGAAAAATATCCGTCTCAATTACGTGAAACGGTGAAGCTTATTTTAACTGATCATTTAAGTGAAAAAGAGAATAGTGTTTCACCCGATCTGTCGAATAGTGGTTCACTGGATCAAGTCGACAACAAAAACGAATGGATCAAGGACACCAATTTCAATGTTTATCAAATAAATGAAGAAGCGGTAAAACAGAAACTGCGCCGACAACATAAAGGCGATAAAAAATTTCTGAACGCATTGAACCGGCTTGAAAATCATGAATTTTTTCGTGGTAATTTAGGTGCGTTTTCTCAGTGCAAACAGCAGGATCAAGCGGAGCCGGAAAAGTTTATTTGCTTTGATCCTAAAAATATTGAAGCGGGAGATAGACTCTTCAGTTATTTTGCATATCCTCCCGAGAGTAGGCTACCAAAAGATTCTTTTCCACCGGCGGATTCTTTGCTCTCGGCGGACTCTTTGCTACTAAAGAATTCGTTGTTATGTGAGGACGATTATGCTTTGTCAACGGGATCATATTTTACCTATGGAGCTTTACAGGACATCCGTCATAAGCAATCTACTTGGAATTCAATTTTTAATAGAAGCTTATACAATCAACGGATAAATTGTCGGCGAGCAGTCACGAAATTATGCCGCTATATTTCAAACCCGAATTTTCCTTATCAAGATGACATTGATAAAGAAAAAAACGAAAAAACATTAAGAGTTAAACTTAAATGTAAAAACAGAAAATGGATTAAACGTTGCGAAAAATACAAAATATTCTGTTTTAATTATTATTTAGTAAAATATTCAAAAAATTTTATACCAAGACAATCTAAGTATAAATTGTTGAAAGAAGAAATATACGGACATTTATTTACTAGCAATGTATATTTTAAACATAAAGTAAAAGTATATTGGAACCCGTTTCTATTTTGTGTTTCGGAAATTTTGAAGAAAGAATTGGATAAAGAAATAAAATTTTTACCATTTGGACCTGAAGACCTAGGTTCGGAGCGCGATTTTGAGGATGAAGGTCTGGAAATAGAAAAAGGAGTCTATCTCCATGGGGTTGATACCGGTTGGAGGATATCATCTTCACCTATTGATAACGCTGATAGCCCTCAGTGTAGCGACGAGCTAAAAAACCGCTTTAAAGATAAAAATGATCTCGCTCCATTATTCAATAATGATAATGTTGTGTCGTCAGACAAAGACCAAGGCATTATAGTATTGAAGGGGAAGGATAAGGATTTGCCTGTAACGGGTGATGAAAAAAAGGAGACATGTCGGGACTATGACGAAGTCGATCGTATTGATTACATCGTCAACTTTTTCAAAAATCGTGTAAATTAAACGATAGTGATAACTATCATGGCATAAAGTGCTTTCAATATCATAAGGTATTATGGACACATTTCCTGTAGTCCAATCGGAATATTTGACGGTTTTTGGAAAGTTATGTGTCTTAGACGGCCGCCGTATAGTTGAAAACCAAAAAATTATCGGAATCTTTACGTAAATGTCGGGATTTTTATATCGTGATTTTTGCTGCGGGTAACTGCGGGGGGCATGATCTTGAATTAATTTCCAATTGTCGCTCTCACTTTTCCCGTTCCGCCTTTTTTTATTGGGCATCAAGTCGAGGAAATTCATCTAACTCTTATATAGGCCTGTTGTGTTTAACCTTATCTGCCGAATTTTCGGTTCGCCAGTGCTTACGTAACAGGATGGCGGGACGAATGCTCATTCTTTCTTTAATTACCTGCTTGCCGCGGAGCCTTTTCAAATATCTAGCAAATACTAGCTCGCGGAAAACACGTTAGTTCTAATCCACGCTATTATATCTGCGAAGTCGATGATCTATTGATTGATAAAGAACAGTGACCGGCTTTGCTAAAATCGATCTGGCTTATTTTTTAGATGAATGTTGCTAACGATATTTTTTCCCGTTGCGGCTTTCCCTTGGGCGAAAAACATTGGCACGGCGAGCGGTGATATTTATGCATTGAAATATAATGGTCTTGGATAACGTGTTTATTTTTTGCAAGTTACTGCAGCCGGGCTTCCTGATAAACTATTAGCCAAAAGCGGGGTCATTCGAAACGACAAAGCAACAAGGGCATAGCAGGCGCGTCTGATCTAACGTTTGGTATTATCCGTCCAAAGAAGATTTAGTTTTACCTGTCCATAGAAGAACAAGAGCAATAATAACAGGTAGCATAAAATAACCGGGCAGTGTTGCGGGATAAACTCCATATGAAACAAGAACGCCGCCAATCATCGAGCCTATCGACCCTCCGAGATAGACGGATGACTGGTTTAAACCGACTGCCAGATTACCATCGCCTTTATCCTCCCTGAGTTTTATGAGTTCATTGTTCTGGGGCACTTGCAGCGCCCAGCCAACCGCACCCCATATAACGAGGGGCAATGAGATCAACGGCAGATAGATATGTGACAGTAAAGCCAAACCGATAAATGATAGTAAAAGCAATCCGAGAATAACGAACAGGATTTTTTTCAGATCGTAGTCATCGACAAAATATCCGATCAGAATACTTCCACAAACGCCCCCCAAGCCCCAATACCATAAATAAACCGTCACATATGCCTCTTTATTTACGGCGCTCACAAATGGAGATAGGAAAGTATACATTCCCAAGCTCGATATTGCTGCAAAAAAAGAGATCAATAGAACTCTCACAACGGGCCATTCGGATAAAAGGGCAAAACGGGATTTTTCGGATTTTATCATTGTTGATGGCAAGGTCGGTAAACATAGAGATAAACCGATGAAAGCGATACCGCCAAGAATGCTCACGATTATCATAGCGCTTCGCCAACCGAAACGATCGGCTATAACGAGCGAAGCGGGAACGCCGATGACAGTTCCAATTGCCATACCCGCCATTATTGTTGAAATGGATTTGCCCTTTTTCTCGTTGCTGCTTAGTCGGGTCGACGCTGTTATTCCGCAAGCAAGAAACGCACCGGCAGAGGCTCCCGCTATAGCGCGAAGAAGAATTAAAAAATAAAATTCCGGAACGATCACACATGCGGCATTGGCAATAACAAACACCCCAAGATAAATGCAAACATTGTTTTTAAGATCACGATGTCCTGTCATTCCCACCAGAACGGGAGACAAAAGACCATAAGGTAGCGTAAAAGCAGTTACCAACTGCGCGGCCAAGCCGATTGAGACGCCAAAATCGTTACTAATCAGAGGGATTAAACCGGCTGTCATATATGATGAAAGCCCCAAGGCTAATGCCGATAAGGATAAACAGATGAGTGATATTCTTATAGATGACATGTTGCAACGCTCCTTCTCATTCCGGTATTTTTTAGCTTTTAGCGTTGGCCATTATAAAAATAATGAGAGCGGAACGTTTAACACTTGAAATAGCGAATGGTGATCTAATCTTTTCCGGAAAATACCGCGGTATCCGAGCTTCCTTGCGTGAATGACTTCGCCCATATGTTCCGGAACTAAAATATGATGACCGGAATATCGATATGTAAAATCAATTAGTTTTTACCTAACTTTATTTATCAACTTTATAAGGGATTTTATAACAGATAAAATTACCTGCATTGCGAGATGAAACTCGTGAGATGAAATGCTTGTCAGATGGGCTGACAGGAAACTTAAACAACGGAATTTAACAAACTGGTTTAATGCGAAAAACGAATAAGTTTAAGAACGTGGTAACGTATTCAATATTCGATAAAGTCTTATTGAAGCGGTGATTTTTCGGCTGCAAGCCGATAGTTTATAGGGGCTGGAAGTTTCTCGGAAAATCGAGACGGAGGCCTATGCATATCGAAATCAAATAATCTGAAAGCTACGCAATGCGGATGTTACGTTCTATGAAAACGATTACGAAATCCGTTTTCAATATTAAAAATATTGGCTTAATTTTTTTGAATCCTGAATATTCAAAATTAAAAAATAACGTTTTTTAAAAGCGAAAAACTGTCCAAAATTTTAGCATTGGATCCGCACCGAAGCATGCAAAATAATATTGAGACAAATTTTCTAACAATCTTAACAATTATATCAATTAAATTTTTATCAAAGTCGAAAACGAGAAATCCATTCTTTGTCGGTTGTCTGCCAAGCGTTTAGGCTTTTTGCCGGAAAACATTTTATTTGATGTTTGTTGGAAATGGATTTTTATAATGGCAAATAACCAAAGAAAGCTTGGCTTTTTTTCACGCCTTCTTGATAATGTACCTGCTGGTGAACGTTACAAGTTGGCGGAGGAACAAATAATTTTTGCAGAAGAATTGGGCTTTGAAACCGCCTGGGTTGCCCAACACCATTTTCACCCTCAAGAAGGTGGCCTTCCATCGCCTTTTGTTTTTCTTTCAAATGTTGCTGCAAAAACCAAAAGGATAAAGTTGGGAACGGGAGTTATCACTTTACCGATGGAAAATCCCGTGCGCGTTGCAGAAGATGCAGCGGTTGTCGATCTTTTATCGAATGGCCGTCTGGAACTGGGGTTTGGCACCGGAGGAACACGCGAGTCATTTGAAGTGTTTGGTGTCAATCCGGATAAACGTGGCGAAGTTTATGCCCATCATCTTGAAGTGTTGCGTCATGCCTTTGCCGGAGAAGATCTGTTGGATGGTAACCGGCTTTATCCAAGTGCTCCCCATTTGTTGCGTCGTTTCTGGATGGCAACATTTTCTCCGTTCGGAGGTAAGCTTGCCGGCGAAAAAGGCGACGGGCTAATGTTGTCGCGCACACAACCGCGTCCTGCTGATAACCTTTATGCTTCGCTTGATGAAATACAAAACCCGATCATTGACGCTTACCTCGCAGCACTGCCTGCAAGTGTCAAACCCCGCATCATGGCATCCAGAAGTTTATTTGTATCTCGCGATCGTGCCCATGCTCTCGAGTTAGCTGAAAAAGGATTAAAAAAGGCTGCCAAACGGTTGGGTAAAGCCTTATCGAACAAGAAAAGCGACACCCTTGAAGATCTTATTGTTGCGTTTGACCAACATGTCGGAACGCCGGAAGATGTGATTGCATCGCTGAAGAAAGATACCTCGCTTAATCGTGCAACAGATGTCGTTTTTCAGGTGCACTCCGTTGATCCGCCGCACGAAGATATCATGAAATCGTTAGAACTCACGGCAAAAGAAATTGCGCCTGCATTAGGCTTGAAACTTGCCACACATTGAAACAGGATTTGCCAGGCGAATATTCGCTGTAAGGAACTAAAAATGTCCCAGCTTGATGTCATCGATAAGCTTGTTGGCTCGCCATTGGAGCTACGCAAACGTCGGCCAATTACGAAAGATCAGGCTCAAAAGAGTTATGAAGCGCTGTTTTTAAACGTCAAAGATGGCGACTTTTCTTTGCAAGGTCGCTTTGCAATTGCAACTTTTGTTTCCCGATTGCATGGCTTTGAAAAAGCTATCAAATTTTATGAAAATGAATTGAAAAAACTGCAACCGGATTGGGCGGAAGTTATTCAGGAGGCAGCCGATTCTGCGAAAAGCACAGGGCCATTTGGCAGTTATCCCGATGGCCCGCTTACCAAAGAAAATACTTCCGGAAAAACGTGGAATGCTGACGCTAAAGTAAAGAATTTTTTGGGAGAAAAATTGGCAGCCGCATTGACGCATAGTCATCTTCTTGTTTTTCACCCGCGGGATTGTGAGGCACACCATCTCGAAGCATTGAAACAAGCCGGTTGGAGCAATGATGAAATCGTTACTCTTTCACAACTGGTTGCTTTTTTGAGCTTCCAGTTGAGACTTGCTCTGGGGCTAAAAGCACTGGCGGCGAATAAAAAAACAAATTAACGGCAACTTTCAAGCTTTATTGAAAAGCTGCATAATAACCCACTTTTATAATCGGGAATTGAACGAGAATGAACACAAAATCCGTTAATTCGACCAAGAAAAGTAAAAGACCTAATGTCTTTACGCGCGGAAACCTCGATTGGATTGCTTGGATCGAACCGGTTGCGGAAGACAGTTTGAGCGAACGTCAACGCGGTGCTTTAGTTGAACCGGCTCGTGCAAAATCGGATTATTTCCGTTTGCTGGCGCGCGATCCCGATATATTGGAAGCGCGAACAAGGACAGATAAAGATATTTTTTATAATACTGTGGATGGCTTGCCCCGTGCCGAGCGGGAACTTGCAGCCGCTGCAACATCGCGCTTTAACGGCTGCATTTATTGTGCTTCTGTTCATGCCAGACATGCGGCTGTTTATTCAAAAAAACCAGCTGATGTTGACGAACTCCTCGATAAGGGGATCTCTGCCGATTTAGGAGAACGCTGGAACGCCATTGTTTCTGCTGCATCAACACTCAGTCAAACACCGCCAGTCTTCGGACAAACAGAAATCGACGCGCTTCGTGCCGTCGGTCTTGATGATGATGAAATTTTCGATGCTATCCACGCTGTCAGTTTTTTTAATTGGGCCAACCGTTTGATGTTATCACTGGGCGAACCGGAACTTGAGCAAAAATAACATGTCTGAAGTTCATACTTCGATCATAAACAAGCCGATTGAGGGAGAACAAAAGGCACACCCTCGGCAGGTATTTTGCCAACGGTGAGCTTGCAATGATAGATTTCACGCAGCATGGGTGTGGTCAAGACTGCTGCTGGCGAACCTTCTTTGATAATATGTCCATGGTCCATGACAATAATTTTGTCACTATAATGGGCGGCCAAATTGAGATCATGCAAAATAGCAATAACGCCGCCACCGGCTTTTGAAAAATTGCGGGCAATATCCATAACAGCGAGTTGATGATAGATATCCAGACTTGCGACCGGTTCATCCAGAAATAACCAGCGTGGAATACCATTGAAAACCGGTTCCCAAATCTGGCACATTACGCGGGCGAGCTGCACGCGAGCCTGATCCCCACCAGATAATTCATGATAAAATCGTCCTTCATAGCCTGCCAAATCGACCTTCTCTAACGCCATTTCAGGCAGTCTCTTCTTAATAAAGTCGGGATCAAGACTGTTTGAAAGACCGAGCGCTACGACTTCTCTGACAAGGAAGGGAAAACTCACATCGGTTGATTGTTGAAGGACCGCTCTTACCAATGCCATTTCAGACGGTTTTTTTCGGGCTATGTCTTCGCCGTTAATTGTTATTTTTCCACTATAGGAAAGTTCGCCGCTTAAAGCTTTGATAAGTGTGGTTTTTCCCGAACCGTTGGTTCCGATAATCGTGGTTACATGTCCAGCTTGTGCCTTGAAGTTCAGGCTGTGCAATATAAGGCTTTTTCCGAGGGTTAGTTCGAGCTTTTCGGTTTCGATCATGGGTTAAGTGTTCCACGTTGTTTAAGCAAAATCCACAGGAAGAAAGGACCTCCGATCAAAGCGGTGATGATGCCGATTGGAAGTTCGGCAGGTGCCACAACGATGCGCGAGACAGTATCGGTTATAATCAGCATGGAAGCACCGAGAAGTGCCGAACAAGGTATGAGAAAACGATGATCGGGGCCGATTGTGAGGCGCAAGATATGAGGCACGATAATTCCGATGAAACCAATATTGCCACTTACAGATACAGCACCACCACACATGAAAGCGACAAGAAAAATTGTTAAATATTTCAAGCGTTGAACCTCGAACCCCAGATGTCCGGCAACAGCTTCATCAAGCGATAAGGCGTTCATTCCGCGTGAAAGAAATGGCGCAATAACAAGACCGGTTAGAATGAAGGGGCAGGCGATTGCAACACGTGACCATGTGGCACCGGCGAGTGAACCAAGGTTCCAGAAAGTTATATCTCGCAATTGGTTATCATTGGCAATGAAGATGAGGAATCCCAATATGGCCGCACATAAGGCGCTCAATGCAATTCCGGCAAGTAACATCGTGGCAACGGATGTCCGGTTATTTCTGGTTGCGATAAAATACAAAATAATGGTTGTTATCAAGCCGCTGGTAAAGGCGCCGGTGACAATCGTGAAACTTCCAAAGAAGCTTATAAAAAACGGTGGCAACAGGGATGAACCGACAATGATGATAACGGCTCCCAAAGCGGATCCGGATGATACGCCCATGATTCCCGGATCGGCGAGAGGGTTACGGAATAAACCTTGCATAAGCACGCCGGAGATAGCGAGTGCAGAACCAACCAATGCAGCAAGAATAACGCGTGGTGGCCGGATGTTGACGAGCACCAGATAATCACGTGATTTGGAACTCTCTAAAAAGCCATTTCGAATAACCGATTTTAAAAAATCGGAAATTGAAACGTCATAAGCTCCCAAAACCAGACCGCAATATACGGACGTGAAAAACAGTGCGAGGAGTAAAAATATGGCTATTTTTCCCCGAATGCTGCGATCACCTTCGACCGGATGATATGAAAACAATGTCGCTACCATGTTGTTTTGCTCATACGTGCCTGTTCAGATAAAAAGAACGCGAAAAAGAATGAAACAGGTTTTAAGCCAATCAACCCCACCGGTAAGGTTTACGTGGCGGAAGTACCTCTCCGCTTTACAATCCGGCATCATTTCGTCACTCGCTTTTATAGAGAGTTTGAATGACTTCACGTAAGGCAATCGGCGTTCTTGGACCGAAGCCTAATAGATAAAGTCCGTCCATTTGTTTGATTGCCCTCTTTTTAAAAGCCGGTGTCGTCTCGATCGCAGGTATTTTATTTATATCGTCGACTGTTGTGTTCGTAGCGGAATGAGCCATCAATAAAATCAGATCCGGTCGGGCGCCGATGATGGCTTCATCGGTAAGAAGCTTATAGCCGTTAAAGCCGTCAATGGCATTTGTTGCGCCTGCCAGTTTGATGATACCATCAGCGGCTGTATTCTTTCCCGCGGCCATGAGACGCCCATTTTGTATTGTCAAAACAAAAAGGATGCGTTTCGTGTGGGGTAAATCTTTTAACAGCGCATCGTTTTTTGCAAACTCTTCATCAACAGTTGCTATCAACTGTTGCGCTTTTTCTTGTTTGTGCAACGCATGACCGATTTTTAAAATCTTTTCGTTAATTCCTTCCCTTGTAAAATGTTCAGCGACTTCAACCATCGGTACACCGGCATTTTCCAGAATTTCGATTGTCGAAGCGGGGCCACTCTGCTGATCGAGCAAAATGGCTTCGGGACGAAGAGACAAAATGCCTTCGGGCGATAAATTTCGCATGTAACCGACATCAGGCAGGTTTTGTGCCTCTGCCGGATAGGTGCTTGTCGTATCGCGGGCGATTAACCGGTCACCCGCGCCTAAAGCATAAACAATTTCTGTCAATGTTCCGCCGATTGATATGATCTTTGCGCCTTCGGGAAATTCATCGACCGGATTGGCTATCGCCTTCGCCGGAAAAAGCGCGATGACAAGTGTTGCTAAAAACCACAGAACAATGTCTGGTCGATTAGGCCGAAAAATATCCGGCCAAACAGAACGCGCGTCATCGTTATCAGCGAAAACATATTTCATCAGTATCAATTTCCATGATTGTTACGCGACTGCCATTTCCGGCGCAGGCGGAAGCTCGCTTAACAAACTGCGCCAATCTTCACGCTCCTGTTCGCAGGCACTCCGTTTTCCGAAAAATTGAATAATCATTTCACCATTCTGGTCGAAAACTTCCAATGAACTGACATAACCGTCGCTGGTCGGTTTGCGTACATTCCAGATGCGTGAAATTCCCGACGTGAGCAGGTGAAGATGAAATTTTTCGTCCAGAATATTGAACCAGCCGTCAATTTTTTTGAGTTTTTCAATTTTTCCGGTAAAAATCTGGATGCATCCCTTATTACCGACGAAACACATAATGGGAACTTCCCGTTCGGCAGCACTTTGCAGAAGAATTTCGACTGAATCGCCACGCACTTCATTGGCGAATTCGCTCCCAACAAGCTTCACTGCGTCGTGTCGGCCAATTTTAAGTTCTTTCAAAATGTCATGAAGCTGGTGAACGTCGGTCATTTGCCGCCAGCGATTGCGGAATTCTTCAATATCCGCATTGTGTATCGGCGAATTATCATAGGGTGTCGCTCGTAAAACCCGCAATTTTTCCTTCGTCGCATCAACCTTTAAAAGAGCGACAAGTTTATTCCATTCGTCAAGATTGGTTGTTGGTTCGGGATAGAGTTTGAAAACAGCCTCGCCATAAGCATCGAAAAACTGTAGGCTATCCACAATCCTGTCACGGACAGGCATGGTGCGTACGAATGCAAATTTCCAATTGTTTTGGAAAATACGAAGATCAATTTGGCCAAGCGTCATAGAAACGTCGCTTCCGGGGAAAACATTCTGGAAATGGCCTTTCTTTTCACTCACCGCATATTCATTGCGGGTAAGAGCCATTACTTCGCCAAGCTTATGGGCGTTTTTTAGCAATAGTGGAACATCGATTTTGAGCCTTTGCGCTTTACCGGTCGGAATGAAAGCTTCAACCAGTTCGGCTTCCGAAATACCTATAGATTTTACAAATTCTCTATCTCGTAAATCCTTATCTTGCTCACGCAATGAAAGGATAGTTCCGCTCTCGAGTGTCATGGGTGTCCGCCTTTCTATTTATTCAGAATAAGTTTGCCAAAACGGGTGATTTTCAGCCGATAAACAGCCCCCTCATGATGGATCAATACTTCCTTTTTCGCGCCGAATAACGCTTTGCTTTCAATCATCATGAGAGATTGCCTCATCGGGTCTCTTGATTGCAATTCAAGGTTTCTCTGCATTCGTTTTTACCTGTCATCCATAAACATGATAATTTTTATCATGTTTTATAAAATGGCAATACACTTTTTCGTATAGTCAGAAAATGGAAGTTTCATTTTGTGTTCATGTCACAGCTCTTTCAGCTATTTTTAGAAGCCAAATTGTTGAAACCGGTTACCTCGTAAGTCGGTCCGTTCAATCCAGCCCGCGCTCTATCGGGGATTGCGTTAGAATTTTTGTGTGAAGGAGATTTTGAATGTGCGTCCGGGCTGACTATAATAATCTTTCGGCGAAGCTGGCGCCGAAGGAAGATCGACTGCATTCCAATAACGCTTGTCAAAGAGATTATAGATACCGGCTTGTAATCTGGGGCCTTTTTTGCCAAGTGGTTGCCACCATCCGGTAAGGTCAACGAGTGTATAACCCGGAGTTTTGGAAAAATCGGAGTTTTCTTCAACTTTGTTGCGCTTTGCTGCTGCCGTCAAAGAAACATCCGATCCCCATTGTTCACGTGCATACCCCACACTGATGATCCCTTTCAGCGCAGGTATGGAATTGAGGTGCTCATCATTGTCGGTGTCTTTTCCTTCAGCGTAGGCGAGAGCGGCATTGGTGTGCCAACCGTTTGAAAAAACAATATGTCCTTTTGCCTCGATACCGGAGATGCGAACGTGAGCGCGATTGATATAATTCAAGCGTTGAAGCATGAATTCACGGTTTGCACCCAAATCGATTTCATCAATAAAATTGCGGTAATAATTCGAGAAAAGGCTAATGGATCCTCCAAGATCATCATTGCCGAGCTTTGCCCCTATATCGTAACCGTTACTGGTTTCAGGTTTGAGATCGGGATTGCCGCGGGTATAATAAAAACCCGGATTGGTATAGTTCAGATAAAGCTCGGTAACGCTGGGAGCACGAAATGCCTGTGCCCATTGTGCGTAAAGCGTTACATCGTTTAATGCATCCCATTCGGCCCTAAGTTTTGGCGACAAGTGTGACCGGCTGTTATTTGGCGGATAGCCCTCGAAGCCTGCACCATGTTCATAAGCATAAGTGTCTTGCGGACGATGTTCGTACCAATCGTAACGTAATCCGGGTGTCAATCTCAAACGGTTAGCGAGAAAACCAATTTCATCTTCGGCAGTCAAACCGAAAATCGTGCTATTTGTATCCGGAGAATCCGATTGGTTGATGTGCATGAATTTGCACGCCATGAAAGGCCCTTTAAACGGCGGGGGAGGGCAGTTATCCTCGCCTTCAGCATATTGTTGGAATTTTGAAGATGACGCTTCGGTTGCTAAACGCAATGTATGTGTTGTCGACCCTGCTTCAAGTTTTTTCAGTCCGGCAATATTGATACCATAATCAGTGTCGCGAATTAGATTGTCCCGCATATAATAACCTTTTGGGATGGATATGCGGTCGGATTCCGATTTTTCATCGGTGCGTTGCCGTTGCCAGTAAACAATTCCATGTGCTTCATCAAGGAAGCCGCCTCCATTATAGTCGTAAGACAGAGAGAGACGCTCACGGCGTTTTTCATCGTCTTCTGTTCCCGAACCGGGGCGGTAGGTGGATGTTGACAAATTGTAGGTATCAATGTCTTTGGAAAGATTGAAACGCTCGGCAGTGAAACCAACCCGTTGGCTGCCGTCGATGTGTTGATATAGTTTGAAAAGCAAATTATCCTGATCGAATGTTGTCGGGTTCATATCGACACGGTTTGCACCATATCCTCCTCCAATTCCGTTGTTTTCACGCTGTTTCCCGCGCGTATAGCCACCCTGGAACAAGGCGTAAGTCTGTTGTGCACGCATTGCGAATGCTTCGTTGATACGCCAACTGCGATCGGTTGAAGCATAGCTGCCTTTTGTCAGGCTTGCCCAATTCTTGTCAGTTGTCAGAAGGTCTTCAGGATCAAGTGTGCGTAGTGCAACGACACCGCCCAATGCTCCCGAACCGTAGAGGCTTGAATCGGCTCCATGAATAATATCCAAAGTTGAAAGCGATGAAAAATCGAACAGCGATATGCCATTTTTGACTTGTCGCGATCCGTCATAAAGCCACGGAAGACGAATACCGTCGATTGTTGTCAGTACGCGGTTCTGGTCGAGCCCCCTGATATTAAAACTGTCGCTTGCAGAATTATAGTTGATAGCAGGATCAAGCCGGTCAATATCATGAACATCGTCAACCTGTTTGTCGGCTATGTCTTTGGCCGTTTTACGCTCGGTTAAAATAGTAGGACTATTGAGTTTCAATAATTCGGATTTTGATTTAACGATGACGGGATTAAGCTGCGTTTCACTATTTTCCGCCACCTGAGCAAAAACCGACATAGGAATCACGATTGTCAGGGGAACCGCGATTGTCAGGGGAACCGCGATTGTCAGGGGAATTGCTATTGCCAGCCCTCCCGACGCAGCACATGTTTTCAGTCTCGTCCCGATCTTAAGCAGCATTACCTCGTCCCTCGCTTTTAAGAATAATATGCATATGGAAAAAGCGCCTGGCTTGCTGGATTTTTAACCGGCTGGCTGAGCAGAATTTTCAACGCCCCGAACGTTGATTGGCTGCTTATACAAAACATGATAAAAATAATCAAGAAAAACCTGTGCAGGACAGAAAACCTGAACAAGACGGATTGGCGACGATTAGCTGCACTTATCTGCTATGCCGTAAAGATGTGGAATATGCGGGTCTCACCCAAAAAAGGCGGGAACTTGGCAAAAAGGTTTTATAAACGGGTTTGGTTTATCTTCAGGAGCGATTAACGCGGAAAGAGACGAAAAGTCATTGTATGCAAAAACCGGTTTGATTAAAACAAACGGTATCCCAATCATCATAGGAAATGTTGATGTTCATTCGTAAATTTTTCTGGCCATCACTTACAGTGATTGTTTTTATAGTCGTCATGGGGCTTTGGTTCGGAATAGGTGGGCAGGAAAGGCATCTTTCCATTGAGTTGAACGAGCTTGGGGATGAAACAAATTGGCTTTCCTATGATGTGGACGGTTTTAATGTCACTTTGCACGGTTATGCCCCCGACAAAGCGGCACGTGACAATATAGTCGCAAAAGTAAAAGCACTTAAACATGTTCAAAATGTTGAATCCGATATTGTCATTCTTTCAGAGCAAAAAAACGATTATCTTATGTTTATCGTCGACGAAGACGGAATTACCGTACGGGGAACCATTCCGGTAGGTTTTGCACGGTTCAACTTGACCAATCTTATTTCGGCACAAAAGCCCGGAATGATGGTTTACGACGAAATGGATACCGGTGCCGTTATGCCGGAAAAATTCCAACGGGCCTTTACTTTCTTTTTGAAGGTTTTGCCGATGATGAACACTGGTGTCATAGCAGTGAAAGGTGATAAACTCACCCTTGATAGGGTTACTCTTTACAAGCTTAAAAATTCACCGGATGAAGATAAAAGCTTGAAATTGCCCGAAAACTATCAAATTGACGCGGCATGTATCTGGGACAAACCGAATGGAGGTTATTGGCAAAATTCCTGTGCCGAGGCGAATTGAATTTCGGTGGTTGCCTCAAAAGCCGACATAAGAAGCCAACGGGATTTTTGCTTATGGTAAATGATTGCTTTTGAAAAAACGAAAGTAAGTCAATGAAATTTAAAAAAGCCAATGAAATATATCGGTTCTATTTTTAATAGTTAGTATTTTGAAGCCATGACGGCGGTAAACCGTTATCGAGTTGGCTACTCTTTCTACAGGATGAGCCGAATAATCGTTATAGCTTATGTATTTACGTTTCTTCATATTCCGGACTGTCCTGTGTTGCCGGACTTTGGACAAACAACAACGATGGAACATATAGAACTAATTCTGAAGTTTATTCATCTGTTAAAAAGCATCGTTTACGCTTTTATACAATATAAATTTTATAAATTACGGATTTGTTATATTGATTTCAGTAAAAAATTTAATATTATCATGTTATAATATAGTATTGATTAATTATATAATATATTAATTTGGCTATATTTAATAAAAATATTTAAAGAGATTAACTCTTAAAGAAATTTTACATTATAAAAAATAAACATTGTAAAATATTTCACTTTTCAACCGTGACGGCCGGCTGTCAGGTCAACATTGATATCGGCAGTGCCGGTAAGGCGTGCTTTATAAACCTGATAGTTTTCCATGACACGCATGACATAGTCGCGCGTTTCCGAGTAAGGAATACGCTCAACCCAGTCGACAACCCAATCGACGGATTGCCCGCGCGGGTCGCCATAACGGCTGATCCATTCATTGGCGCGTCGCCCACCAGCATTATAACCGATAAATGTCAGGATATAGGAACCGTTGAAACGATCAAGTTGCTCACCCAGAAAATGGGCGCCCAAAGTGGCATTATATCCGGCATCGGTTGCCAATTTTTCCGGTTGCCATTTGATCGAATTTTTGGTTGCAACGGCTTTTGCCGTTGCTGGCAGAAGTTGCAGCATACCCTTGGCACCCGCACCTGATACCGCATCGGTTTTAAATTCGCTTTCTTGCCGAGCAATGGCATAGGCAAGTGCCTTGCCGGAAGCAGAAATATTGGCTGTTTCGGGAATTGCGCCGACAGGGTGGGAGAGGGAGCCTACATCCATACCCCTGATGACCGCGCTTTTGCCAATCTTCAGGCTCGTATAATGGTCACCTTTACGCTCTGCCATAACGGCGAGCATAGCAAGTTCACCGGGGCTATCAAGCTCTTCTCCGAGTTCACGATAAAGGACGCCTGCACGATCGGAATATCCTATCGCTTCAAGCCTCTTTATAGCCATGACCGGTTCGCGTGATTCAAAGCGCTGACGATCGCTTGCTGTCGGCTTCGGATAGGGAATTTCGAGCCTCTGTTCACCAAGCCGGGCTGCGGCAAGCTGCCCGTAAAAGGTAGTGCCATAATGGGCGGCACGGCGAAAATATTGAATAGCGTTGCTACGATTTCCCTGTACTTCGGCCGTTCTGCCCATCCAATAAAACCCGCGCGAAGCTGAAACCGGTCGTGACGAGATTTGCACAATGCGGGAAAAGTGTTGCATTGCCGTTTTATTATCACCCAGAAACCGGAGAGCATACCAGCCAGCATGAAATTCGGCGTCGGCCGCCAAGGTCGGACTTTCGGCCGAATGGGCTGCTACCAGTTGATAGGCGATTTTCGGCTTGTTTTCATCAAGCATTTCGCGTGATAAAACGCGCCGTTCAATCCACCAGGCATCCGGATCAACCAGCGTAAGAGCATCTTTCGGCGCCTTTAACATAAGCTTTGCCGCATCATCACATTGCCCCGAGCGGCGCAAATATTGAATTTGGGCAAAAAGATAAAGTGAATCTTTGCGGAAACTTTTATCAACCGCTGCAAGTTTTTGGCGGGCGTTAGAGTCATTATTGGCAACAGCCGCAAAACCTGCATAAAGAGATTGGGCATTCGCCAACTTTGCTACACGTTCGGCAGAAGAAATACGATTGGCATAAAGCATGGCGCGCATGCGTTGAAGATGATCTGCCGGAAGCAATGCCGGCCCTGCTTTTTTCAATACCAGTTGTTCTTCCTGTGCATTGAGTTTCGCTTTATACCACCATGGTGCAAGAATTTGCCGTGCGCGTGCCGTTTGGCCCGTTTCCACCAATGCACCGCCAAGCGCTGCCATGCCTTGTGCTGTTACAGGAGTATAATTGCCAAAGCCGCTGATAATGGCTTGCGGGGAGTTCATTTCACTGGCAAGAGCACGTTCGGAATTGCGGCGCATTGCTGTCATGCCGGGCCAGTCGTGCAATTCTTGTGCTGCGTTGAATATTTCGGAACTGGGAATGCCGGGTACGCCCGACACGCCGATTGCCCAAGTCAGAATATGACGATCAAGGCTATTTCTCGGCATGTTATTGCGAATGGAAATGGCACTTGCTGCTTGTTTGCTATAAAGCGCATCAAGACCCGATTTAAGACTTCCATTAACAACGACACTGTTGGTGCGCGGGATTGCGTTCGTTACAATTGCATCGGATTTGAGCGGTGCAACGGCTTTAGGCGTTGACGCAAAAGGACGGGCTAACGGTATAGGGGCATTTGTGTGAGAGGATGCTGCATGACTATCAGCAATCGACGTGAGCATACTCGTTGCCACGAAGAAAGAAACAGTCGTTTTTGCCAGAACACCTGACGAATATTTACGCATCATACTTTAAAAAGCCCATTTATGAATGTTTTTGTCTAAAATAACCTCTAACCGTGAAAGACGGGTTAACAAGTTATCGTTACCCAATTCCGACATGCTTGAACATTTTGTTCAATCCGATTCCTGGTTGAATACGTCATTCTTAAAAAGAAAGATTCACCTTTCATACTGAAGACGGGCGAGCAGTGTAAAATCGACTTGCGTCAATTGGATGGCGATACTATGGTCTTAAAGGCATATTGAAGGGGCGATTGCCTTAATACTGAATATATAATCAGGGAGTTTACCATGCTCAAGGGAGCACTGACCGCACTCATTACACCTTTCGACAAAAACGGCAATGTAGCCGAGAAAACATTATGTGATCTTGTCGAATGGCAGGTCAAACAGGGCATTAACGGTCTTGTCCCCGTTGGAACAACCGGTGAATCGCCGACGCTCAGCTATCAGGAACATAAACGTGTCATTGAACTTTGTGTTCGTCAGGTTGCCAAACGCGTTCCGGTTATTGCCGGTGCAGGTTCCAACAGCACAAAGGAAGCAGTCGAACTTGCCGAATTTGCAGAAAAAGCCGGTGCGGATGCTGTTCTTGTTGTCACTCCTTATTATAACAAGCCGAACCAGAGAGGGATGTATGAGCATTTTTCGACGGTTGCAAAAGCGATCTCGATTCCTTTGATCATTTACAACATACCTGGGCGTTCTGTCGTTGATATGACTGCCGATACAATGGCAAAGCTGCACCACGACTTCGAAAACATTATCGGCGTCAAAGACGCTACAGGCAAAATTGAACGTGCGAGTGAACAACGCAGAAAATGCGGCAAGGATTTTGTCCAGCTTTCAGGCGACGATAGCACAGCTTTGGGCTTCAACGCGCAAGGTGGCGTAGGGTGCATTTCTGTCACTTCCAATATTGCCCCGAAACAATGTGCAGAACTTTTTCAGGCTTGCCGTGAAAACAATTTTGCCAAAGCACTGGAATTGAATGACAGGTTGATGCCGCTTAACCGCGCGTTGTTTCTTGAACCAAGCCCTGCCGGTGTAAAATATGCAGCCGAAAAACTCGGTATTTGCACCAGCGTTGTGCGCTCGCCGATTGTTCCTATTGAAGATGGAACAAAACACATTATTGATGCTGCATTGAAACATGCAGGCCTTGTCAACGATTAATAGCCGTCTATCTGGTACTTTATGAATAAAAAGAACAATTCTTCGGCCTACAAGGTTGTCGCAGATAACCGCAAAGCGCGTTTCAATTACGAAATTCTTGATACATTGGAGGCCGGAGTGGTTTTGCAGGGCACCGAGGTTAAATCGCTGCGTGCCCATCACGGAAATATCGCTGAAAGCTATGCGAGTTTTGAAAACGGCGAGTTCTGGCTGATCAATTCCTATATACCGGAATATAAACAGGGAAACAGATTTAATCATGACCCGCGTCGCTTGCGCAAGCTTCTGGTATCCAAGCATGAAATGTCACGTTGGGCAAATGCTGTCGCGCGTGAAGGCATGACCATTGTTCCGTTAAAGCTTTATTTTAATGAACGGGGAAGGGTGAAGCTTGAAATAGCGCTTGCTCGGGGGAAAAAGATTCATGATAAACGCGAAACCGAAAAGAAACGTGACTGGAACCGCGAAAAATCGCGTCTGATGCGCGAACGTGGTTAACGTTTGCCCCGCCCAACTTGATGAAATTCATTTTTTGGGGAATGTGTGGAGGGCTATGCTTTTTCCAAAAATTCCGCGAAAAGCATATGGGGCTAAACGTAGAAAATATTGCCAGCACTATAGCGGTCAGAGACTTAAAAAAGGAAAAAAGCAGAACAAGCCGATGATATCGGACTCCTCTTTGATAGAAAAGTTTTCTGATTGGTCCGGACGCATGTCAACCAAAGTTTGTGGGAGAAAAGAGGCGGCTTGAAGCAGGTGTTTCAAACCTTGATTTATTAAACTGTTCTTTTCAATCAGATTACGAGTTCGGGTTGCCGGACTGACACAGTCTTAAAAATATTCTGAACGTAAGAAAACCCGAAAATAGGCCGCCGGACTAAGAGGTCAATGGTTACCAAGATAATCGGAAACTGCCGAAAAAATTTCATGGAACATCAGTTCGGTGAGCCGCCCGGTATTGGTGTTGTAGCGTGAACAGTGATAGCTCGGGAAAATACGTAACCGCCCGATATCTGTGACTTTTCCGTGTCCAAAGGGATGCAATGCCAGTTTTGCGCCGAGAGCACGAACGGTTGATTGGTGGGCAATTGATCCCAACGTGACAACCGCTTGCAGTTTTGGCAAATTTTCAAGAAGCGGGGCAAAAAATTGACGGCATTGGTTGATTTCCGCACCAATCGGCTTGTTTTCAGGCGGAACACAGCGCACAGCATTAACGATTGTCGCGTCAATGAGTTCAAGGCTGTCGTCCGGCCTAGCCTCGAACACACCGCGGGCGAATCCATATTTCTTCAAGGTCGAATATAAAAGATCGCCGGCATAGTCGCCGGTAAAGGGACGACCTGTGCGGTTTGCCCCCCTTAAACCGGGTGCCAAACCGACAACGAGAAGGCGCGTTGCATTGGCACCGCCAATCGGAAAAAACGGTTTGACTGGTCCGTTATGCCAAAGCGGCTCTTTCTTGCGCCATTCTTCGCGAAAATCATGAAGTCTTGGGCATAAGCTACAATTTTGCGGCGGCTCGGGGCATGGTTCAAGAAACGCTTTATTGGAATGCTGGAGCATCAGTAAAATTCGTCGTCACCATTGTCATCGTCACTACCGACAGGGTATTCTTTTTGCGGTTTATCCGACGGCGCGCGTCCAATTTCCGGTTTCAAGGTTGTAAGGTCAATGAAATGATCGGCTTGTCGTCTCAATTCGTCAGATATCATAGCCGGCTGGGTTGTCAGCGTCGAGACAACACTTACCTTGCGGCCGCGTCTTTGGAGCGCTTCAACAAGTGACCGAAAATCGCCATCGCCGGAAAATATCACAAAATGGTCGACTGTGTCTGATAACTCCATCGCATCGACGGCAAGTTCGATATCCATATTCCCCTTGACCTTGCGTCGCCCGGCGGGATCGGTAAATTCCCGCGCATTCTTGGTGATAACACGGTAGCCGTTATAATCCAGCCAGTCGATCAAGGGGCGGATTGACGAATATTCCTGATCCTCGATCAGAGCTGTATAGTAATAAGCTCTAAGTAGATATCCGCGCTTCTGGAATGCCTTTAAAAGTTTCCGGTAATCAATATCAAAACCCAGTGTTTTGGACGTTGCGTAAAGGTTTGCGCCGTCTATAAAAAGGGCTATTTTTTCTCTCGGGTCAAACATCGTCTTATATCCATTTTACCATAAAGGCTTAATTTACAAATTATTACCGTTAGATATGTCAGCTCTTACGGCTCTTGCCAAGATAGGAATATGGAAAAATTATCAATCACATGCGGTTTTTCTTGTTTTTTCATTTCAAATTGTATATGCCAAATGCAAATCCATCAATTTACGAACTCTGAGGAAAGGGGCATCTATGGCCCGCGTTACGGTTGAAGATTGTATTGATAAGGTTGATAACCGCTTTGAACTGGTGCTTCTGGCAGCTCATCGGGCGCGCCAGATATCGCAAGGCGCTGAAATCACAATTGATCGAGACAATGACAAGAATCCGGTTGTGGCTCTGCGCGAAATTGCTGACGAGACATTGTCACCGGCAGATCTCAAGGAAGATCTGATCCATTCATTGCAAAAGCATGTTGAAGTTGACGAACCCGAGCCGGAACCTGCTCTCATCGGTCACAGTGATGAAACCGACGACGTATTCGGTTCCGAGACCAAGAAACCGGATGAAAAAGTTTCATTCGACCACATGTCGGAAGATGAACTTCTTGCCGGTATTGAAGGCTTGGTAGCGCCGGAAAAAAATGACGATTATTGATTGAATAATCAGCTTTCTGATTCTTTTTATGCGCTGCTGATGAGGTAGCGCATATTTTTTGTGATTTTGCTTGTTGTATCGTTTTTTTCGGTTACATGATAAGCATACTGTTTGACTAAAAGGGAGTATGCCTAAATGATGCGCCAGTACGAGCTTGTCGAGCGTGTCCAACGTTACAAGCCTGACTGCAATGAGGCATTGCTCAACAAAGCTTATGTTTATGCCATGCAGAAGCATGGTTCGCAAAAGCGTGCTACTGGCGACCCGTATTTTTCCCACCCTTTGGAAGTGGCTGCAATCCTCACAGATATGCACCTTGATGAAGCAACCATTGCTGTTGCTCTCCTTCATGATACGATTGAAGATACCACAGCAACGCGCGCGGAAATCGACCAGCTTTTTGGCCCTGAAATAGGTAAACTGGTCGAAGGGCTGACGAAACTAAAGAAGCTTGATCTAGTTTCCAAAAAGGCCATACAAGCGGAAAACTTGAGGAAGCTCCTCATCGCTATATCGGAAGATGTCCGCGTTCTTTTGGTCAAGCTTGCCGACCGGCTGCACAATATGCGCACGCTTGGTGTTATGCGCGAGGAAAAGCGCCGTCGTATTGCCGAAGAAACAATGGATATTTATGCTCCGCTTGCCGGCCGCATGGGTATGCAGGATATGCGCGAAGAGCTTGAGGATCGCGCCTTTTTTTATCTTAACCCCGAAGCTTATCGTGCAGTTACCGATCGACTGGCCGATCTTTCCGAACGCAATCGCGACCTGTTGTCGACGATTGAGAAAGATTTGACCAAGCTTTTTGCCGAACATGGAATAAAAGCCTATGTCAAAAGCAGGCAGAAAAAACCTTATTCGGTTTTTCGAAAGATGGAAACCAAAGCGCTGTCGTTCGAGCAACTATCGGATATTTATGGTTTCCGCGTCATAGTTGACAGCGTTGCCGATTGTTACCGTGCTTTGGGCATTATCCATACAACCTGGCCGATGGTACCAGGAAGGTTCAAAGACTATATCTCAATTCCCAAACAGAACGATTATCGTTCGATCCATACTACCATTGTCGGGCCATCAAGACAGCGTGTCGAATTACAAATCAGAACACGGGAGATGGACGAAGTAGCCGAATATGGTGTTGCTGCTCATTCGATTTACAAAGATCGCGGTTCCAATAATTCTCCAAGCAAACTCGAAAACGAAACCAATGCCTATGCATGGTTGCGACAAACGATACAGTCATTATCCGAAGGGGATAATCCGGAAGAGTTTCTGGAACATACGAAACTGGAATTGTTTCAGGATCAGGTTTTCTGCTTTACGCCAAAGGGACGCCTCATTGCTTTGCCTAAAGGCGCAACGCCGATTGATTTTGCTTATGCTGTCCATACAGATGTTGGCGATTCCTGCGTCGGCGTAAAAATCAATGGACGCATCATGCCGCTTATGACAACGCTCACAAATGGTGATGAAGTCGAAATAATCCGTTCTAAAGCCCAAGTACCACCGGCTGCTTGGGAATCGCTTGTTGTCACAGGTAAGGCACGCGCTGCAATCAGAAGGGCAACGCGGGTAGCCGTGCGAAAACAATATTCGGGATTGGGAACACGTATATTGGAACGCACCTTCGAGAGGGCAGGAAAACAATTTTCCAAAGACGAACTTAAAAAAGTACTTCCCCGTTTGGCTCGTCTTGATGTGGACGATGTTCTAGCTGCCGTCGGGCGTGGTGAACTGCCTTCTTCGGATGTCGTTAAAGCCGTCTACCCCGATTATCAGGACAATCGCGCGCAACAAAAATCCTCAATCGGTCCTCATGAGGAAGGGTGGTTCAATATACAGAGCGCTCAAGGCATGCTGTTTAAAGTGCCGGAAGGTGATAAATCGAAGCCCGTTGGCCCCTATCAGGAAGATCATGCTTTACCAATTCGTGGTACACATGGCGATGTTCCGGTACGTTTTGCTCCGGAAGGGGCAGTTCCCGGTGACAGAATTGTCGGTATTATGCAACCAGGAGCCGGTATTGTCATTTATCCTATACAGTCACCGGCTTTGAAAGCTTTTGATGACCAACCGGAGCGCTGGATTGATGTGCGCTGGGATATTGATGCGGCAATGACAGAACGTTTTCCGGCCCGCATTACTGTTCTTGCTATCAATTCACCCGGGTCATTGGCGGAGGTTTCACAGGCTATCGCAAGCAATGATGCCAATATTCAAAATCTGTCGATGGTCAGGACCGCTCCTGATTTTACAGAAATGATTATCGATCTTGAAGTTTGGGATTTAAAACACTTGAACAGAATTCTCACTCAACTAAAAGAGACAGCGTCGGTAAGTACAGCCGAACGTGTGAATGGTTGATTGATCCGCTTTCGGGCGGATGGTTCGGGTGAATAGAAATTGTCGGAATTGAACCGACTTGATTATGTATGGCGGGCTCTTCCGCTTGAATGACTGAGGTTTATTTATGAATACGCAAGATGTGCTGGATATCTTTAAAAAAGCGGGTGCAATACTGGAAGGCCATTTTATTCTGACTTCCGGTCGCCATAGCGGAATCTATATGCAGAAGGCAAAGGTCTTTATGCATGCCGATATGACCGAAAAATTGTGTCGCGCTCTTGCCGACAAAATACGCGAAAATGTTAAAGGTAAAATAGATTATGTTGTGGGGCCTGCGATTGGTGGGCTTATCCCTTCATATGAAACATCCCGTCATCTTGGCGTGCCATCTATCTGGGTCGAGCGTGAAAACGGAAAATTCAGGCTGCGCCGGTTCGATATTCCTAAGGGCTCGCGGGTCGTGATTGTTGAGGATATTGTGACAACAGGCCTTTCCATACGGGAAACCATCGATGCAATGAAAGAAGCAGGTGCCAATATAGTGGCCGCCGCCTGTATCGTTGATCGTTCAGCGGGAAAAGTTGATGTCGGTGTGCCTCTCGTTCCACTTGCCGAATATGCTGTTCCCTCTTACCCGGCCGATCAGATTCCGCCAGAGTTGGCAAAGATTCCTGCGGTCAAGCCGGGCAGCAGAAATATATAGTTGCCTTCTTACACTTGCGCCTTATTTCAAATATTGCAGTTGAACAAAGCGGGAAAATTCAACACTATCATTCATGGAAGAAGATTTGACCTTAAAGACTGACAAATTTTGTCCTGATTGCTCTGCTAATATAAAGGATACCGAACGGTGCCAAATGTGTATGGTGCACGATTTGGCCATGTGTGCTCCGCTGCACGATGAAGATCTGGCCGAATTAGACCATCTTAAAACTCGGGAAATTTTTTCGTCTGGTGCAACACTTTTTCATGAGGGGAGAAAGCGCGAAAAAATTTATACGATTGTATCCGGCGCTGTGAGACTTGTGAAAACTCTCAATGATGGTCGCCGGTGTATCACCGGATTTGCATTTGCCGGTGATTTTTTGGGGTTTGTGGAAGCCGGTGCGCATATTCTAACGGCTGAAGCGATTACGCCTGTTGTTGCCTGTGCTTTTGATCGGGATATGATTGAAGACTATTTTTCTGAACATTCCGAAGTTCGTGATCGTGTTCTTGATATGGCAAAAAATGCGCTGCAACGCTCCTATGAAAACCAGCTTATATTGAGCAGGTTATCACCGGTCGAAAAATTGGCACGCTTCCTCTATGATTTGATTGATCGCATGGAGAATAACCGGTTACGGGCATCACCTCTTGCGTTACCGATGAATAGAACCGACATTGCCGATCATCTCGGTTTGACAATAGAAACGGTAAGTCGTTGTTTTTCCAAACTTAAAGTGCAAGGTGTCATCAAGCTTGTTTCGGTCAATCAAGTGGAAGTTGTCGATAAATCACTGTTGAAGCAGGTGGCCGCGATTACCTGCGAGGTTGCATAATGGCCCACCGGTGACTATGTGTTTAAAAATGTAGAATTTTAAATTCCGCACAAAACATGGAAGGATATAAGATGAAAACGGAAACATTGTTGCATTACGCGACATTGGCAGTCCCCCGTTATACGTCATATCCGACAGCGGCAGATTTTGTTGCTGTTACCGATGAACAGCGAGCAGATTGGCTTGGCAAGATCAAGCCTGATCAAGCGGTGTCACTTTATATCCATGTTCCATATTGCCGGCAGCTTTGCTATTATTGCGGTTGCCACGCAAAAGCCACGAAGAAGGATGACGCAATTGTCGGCTATGCCGAAAGTGTCATTAAGGATATCAGACTTCAAGCACAGCATTTAAAAGGAAAACCTCGGGTTGTGCATCTTCATTGGGGCGGTGGTACGCCTTCTATACTGCCACGCCAATCGTTTCTTTCCATTATGGAAACGCTGCACGAGTTCTTCGTATTCGATAAAAAAGCAGAACACGCGATAGAGCTTGATCCCCGCACTGTCACGCATGATCTGGTCAAGACTTTGCTGGAAATAGGTGTTAATCGTACAAGCCTCGGCGTTCAGGATGTCAATCCTCAGGTTCAGAAGGCAATTGGCCGTATCCAGCCTGCAGCCGTCGTTAAAAGATCTGTAGATTATCTGCGTGAGGCAGGGCTCGAACATATCAATTTCGATCTGATTTATGGTCTTCCGCTTCAAACGATCGAGACTCTCGATGATACGTGTCGCACTATCGGCGAATATCATCCCAATCGTATTGCCTGTTATGGCTATGCACATTTGCCGAAAAGACGTGCCAACCAGCGGTTGATTGATGCGGCATTGCTGCCTGGGCCACTTGAACGTTTCTATCAAGCGGAGGCCGTTGAAAAAAATCTGGTTGATATGGGGTATATACCGATCGGAATTGATCATTTTGCGCTTCCTGACGACCATTTGGCAATTGCCACAAAGGAAAATCATCTGCATCGGAATTTTCAGGGCTATACCGATGATGATTGTCCGGTTCTAATCGGCTTTGGCTGTTCTTCGATATCCGAATTCCATGACGGCTTTGCCCAAACCGTTGCCGGTATTGCCGAATATCGCCGCACAATTGACGCAAATAAAATGGCAACTGTGCGCGGTATTGCAACCAATGATGATGACCGGCTTCGCGCCAGTATGATTGCCGAACTTATGTGTAACTTCAAACTGGATCTTTCGAAGTTCGGAGGGAAAGCAAAATTTCAAAGTGCTCTTGAGCATCTCAAGCCGATTATTGCTGACGGTCTTGCCATCGAACATGATGGTATTATTGAGATGACCATGGAAGGACGGCCTTTTGTGCGCGCAGTTGCGAGTCTGTTCGATGCCTATAGACAACAGAACATCGCACAATTCAGTGCTGCCGTGTGATCTCACTTGCCTGTCAACCAGAAACTCTTTTCCGATTTCTGATTTGAAAATTTAAAGTCCGGTTCAAGCGTGACCGGTGCGCAATTTTGGCAAAAATACCGCTATAAGACCAAGTGCCGGCATATAGGAGCAGATTTCAAACATGGTCTGCGAACCGACAAGGTCCATTATCCGGCCAAGTCCGGCTGACGAGAGTGCTCCTATGCCGAATGATAATCCGAAAAAAAGCCCTGCAACAGTCCCAACTTTTCCTGGCATCAGTTCTTGAGCAAAAACAACGATTGCCGGAAATGCGGAAGCCAATATCATGCCGATGATGACTGTGAGAATTGCAGTAAGAGGCAAGCTGACATAGGGCAGAATGACCGTAAAAGGAAAGACACCCAGAATTGATACCCAGATGACGGTTCTGGCACCGATACGGTCGCCTATCGGACCACCGAAAATGGTGCCAACGGCAATTCCTCCAAGATAGAGGAACAGCAAAAGCTGGGCTTGATGAAGGCTGACGCCGAATTTTTCCATTGTGTAGAACATATAATAGTTCTGCATACTGGCCATGTAGATATATTTGGCAAACATCAGGCCGACAAGAACAAACAAGGCATTGCGCACTTGGGCTTTTGGAAGGTGATGCGTGTTCGCAGATGTTTTTTTCGTCAAACGTCTTTTGAGATTATTGGCATACCAATGACTGACAAAGGTCAGAATAATAATGCCAAAAAACGCCAGAATTGATAGCCAGCCAATCCGTTGTTGCTGGCTTATAAAAACTGCGGCAATGACCGGTCCAATGGCCGCGCCGCAATTACCGCCGACCTGGAATATCGATTGCGCCACACCATATTTTCCGCCTGAAGCAAGGCGTGCAACCCTTGATGCTTCCGGATGGAAGATTGAAGAACCGAGCCCGACAAAGGCTGATCCGATCAACAATATGTAATAATGATGTGCATTGGCAAGCAGAAGAAGGCCGACCATGGTCGACGCCGAAGCAAATGGCAAAGAATAGGGACTTGGCTTTTTATCGGTATAAAAGCCGATGACCGGTTGCAAAACCGAACCGGTCATTTGATAAACGGCGGTGATAATTCCGATCTGGAGAAAGGTCAGGCCATAGTTTTCGCGCAAGATCGGGTAGATTGCCGGAAGCATCGACTGCATGACATCGTTGAGAAAATGTCCACAACTCACAGCGAAGATTATGGAAATAAAAGTAGTTTCCGCTTGTCGATTCGCATCGTTGTTCGTTATGCTCATGGCTTCCTCACTCCAGTGGGAAACAATTTTTTAACTTTGAAAATAATAGCCAGCAAGCTAAAAATCTTTAAGGTAAAGTGATTGTGTTGTCGGATAGAAGCGAATTTTTCAGGTTAGGATCGTAATTTGAATATTAAAGATTGTCTCGTTGTGTTCGGGCGTTTATGAAGACAAAATGCTTTTTCGCCGACGGAAACCTGTAACTTTCTTGGAACGGATACGCTTGTGGTTGTGGCCACGGCGGTCGTTTTCGCGTTCTTTGAAATATTATGGAAAACGCCTGTTACGCATCTCTGCAACACCTCATCAGGTGGCATTGGGGCTTGCCATCGGGGTTCTTGCGGCAAGTTCGCCACTGTTCGGTTTTCATATTGTTCTGGCAGGCATCGTGACATGGCTTCTGCGTGGCAATGTTGCAGCAGCAATTCTTGGTACCATGCTTTCCAACCCGTTGACATTCTTGCCGATTGTTATGCTTGATTACAAGCTCGGACATTTCTGTTTTTCTCTTTTCGGTAATGTCGATGCAATACCACTTTCCGAAATAAGGGCAATGTTTGAAGGCCTTTCGGCTTCACAAGCTTGGGGGATTCTGCTTGAAGCGTGGGATACAGTGATGAAACCCATTCTTTTTGGTGGTTTGATCCTCGGATTGTTTTTGGGAAGTTTCGCCTATATTTGTGCTTATCGGGCGACAGCCCGCTTTCAAAAACACAGGCAGGAAAAAATGGCAGAAAAGGTTCGCATGCGTTTGAAAAAAGACCAGGAACAAGGCGCTTGAAAGTGATTATTGGCATCGGCAACGATATGATCGATATTCGGAGGGTTGAAAAAGTACTCGAGCGCCACGGCGAGCGTTTTATTGGTCGTATTTTTACCCCTATAGAACAAAAAAAATCGGAAGGGAGAAAAAATCGCGTTGCTTCCTATGCAAAAAGGTTTGCTGCAAAAGAGGCTTGCGCCAAAGCGCTTGGTACCGGTGTCTCGCGTGGTGTTTGGTGGAAGGATATGGGGGTCGTCAATTTGGCGGGTGGAAAACCCACAATGGAACTCACCAACAATGCAAAACAATTTCTTGAACGATTAACACCTCAAGGACACAAAGCTGTTATACATTTGACGATTACTGATGATTTTCCTTGGGCTCAAGCATTCGTTATTATCGAAGCGGTTCCTCTTGGTGAAACAGCCTGAAGCTTATACCGATAGTTGAATTCATTAACAATAGAGCGTGCTTTGTGACAAATGCAAAACTGAAATGGCAAAACGGAAATGAATGAAATGGAAAATACTACTGTTTCCCCCAAATCCCCGAAGAGCGGGGGTGTTGGTGAATTTATCTCTATTGTCATACAGGCGCTCATTATTGCAGTGCTGTTCCAGACAATTCTTTTTCAGCCCTTCACAATACCTTCCGGCTCCATGCGGCCAACATTGCTGGTCGGCGATTATCTTTTTGTTTCCAAATATGCCTATGGCTATTCGCGCTACTCCATACCGTTTTCGCCCGATCTTTTTTCCGGACGTATTTTCGGAAGCGAGCCCAAGCGGGGCGATATCATTGTGTTCCGCCCGCCAAACAGAATAAACGACTATTATATCAAGCGGCTCGTCGGCCTTCCCGGTGATAGGATACAGGTTCGTGACGGCACGCTTTACATTAATGATGAAGCTGTACCGCGAAAGCTCGTCGGACAGATTACCGATGCAGACGTTACCGAGGTTCAAAGACCTGTCGATGTCTATCGTGAAACCATGCCGAACGGCGTGACTTATAATACGCTTGATATGGAATTTTATCCCGAACTTGATGACACTAAAGTTTTCGAAGTGCCTGAAGGTTATTACTTTATGATGGGCGATAACCGCGATCGTTCGGATGATAGCAGAATGAATGTCGGCTATGTCCCTTACGAAAATCTTGTAGGCCGTGCCAATCTTATTTTCTTTTCGATAGGAAATGGCGCGAGCGCATGGAAAATCTGGCGTTGGCCAGTAGATATACGGTGGAACAGATTGTTTTCGTCTGCAAATACGATCAAATATTTTCCACCTGATAAATAGGTATGAAGATGAACCAACAAAAAGTCGAAAAACTGGAAAAATCGACGGGCCACAAGTTTCTGAACGAAGAGCGTTTAAGACGCGCACTGACCCATTCGAGTGTTCAGGATCAGACACATGGCAATTATGAACGGTTGGAGTTTTTGGGCGATAGAGTATTGGGGCTTCTCGTCTCCGAAATGCTTTTCGGTTTTTATCCCCGCGCGAGCGAAGGCGAGCTTTCTGTGAGATTGAACGGTTTGGTCAATGCCGCAACTTGTGCAGAAATTGCACAGGAAATCGGCTTGCCCGATATTGTTTATGTCGGTGCGGAAATGAAAAATCTTGACGAACGGCGTTTGGCAAATATGCATGCCGATGTTGTCGAAGCGCTTATCGCAGCAATGTATCTTGATGGTGGACTGGATGCAGTCCGTCCGTTTATCCGACGGTATTGGGAAGAGCGTGCCAGACAATCGGGAGCAGCGCGAAGAGACGCAAAAACAGAATTGCAGGAATGGGCGCACACGCAAAATGGCGCCCAACCGCAATATCGCGTTGTAAAACGCCACGGGCCTGACCATGACCCGATTTTTGATATAGAAGTGCGTGTCTCGGGATTTGCACCGGAAACGGGGCGTGGCCGTTCCAAGCGCGAGGCGGAGCGCCATGCAGCAGAAAAACTCCTTGTGCGCGAAGGCGTATGGAAAGACACCGAAAGCCAGAATAATGAATAATGATAATAAAACACATTCCGGTTTTGTTGCCTTGATCGGTGCACCGAATGTCGGCAAATCCACTCTTGTCAACCGGCTGGTGGGGACAAAAGTTTCCATTGTTACCCATAAAGTGCAAACAACACGCGCACTTATTCGTGGTATCATCACTCACAACAATACCCAGATTGTGCTTGTCGATACACCAGGTATTTTTACCCCTAAAAGGCGACTTGATCGGGCAATGGTCACAACCGCATGGAGTGGTGCGAAAGATGCCGATATGGTCCTTGTCCTTGTGGATGCGGCAAAGGGACCGGATGAAGAAACCGAAGAAGTTTTTGCGTCTCTTTCCAAGGTAAAACAGGAAAAGATACTGGTTATCAACAAAGTGGATTCTGTGCCGCGTCCTTCACTTCTCGAACTTGCGAAGAAGTTGAATGAAGGCCAGCAATTTTCCGAAACGTTCATGATTTCCGCATTGAAGGGCACCGGTTGCGATGACCTTCTTGATTATCTGGCTAAAAAGCTACCCGAGGGCCCATGGTACTATCCGGAAGATCAGATATCGGATATGCCGATGCGTCAATTGGCAGCAGAAATTACCCGCGAAAAACTTTATATGCGACTGCATAACGAATTGCCCTATGCTTCCACGGTAGAAACCGAAAGCTGGGAAGAAAGGCCCGATGGCTCTGTAAAAATCAACCAGGTCATCTATGTTGAACGCGAGGGGCAGAAAAAGATTGTTCTGGGCACAAAAGGCGAAACGATCAAAGCGATAGGACAGGCGGCACGAAAAGAGCTGATGGAAATCCTCGAACAAAAGGTTCATCTTTTTTTATTTGTCAAAGTACGCGACCATTGGAGCGATGATCCGGAACGCTATCGCGAAATGGGATTGGACTATTCTAATTAACGATGGAATGGAAAGAACAGGCGTTTATTCTTGGTACCAGACAACATGGTGAAACGAGCGCCATAGTTGAAGTGATGACCCGTTCGCACGGTCGTCATATGGGATTGGTCAAAGGTGGAAGATCCCGCAAGATGAGTGCTGTCCTTCAGCCTGGAAACAAAGTCATTGCCGACTGGTGGGCAAGGCTCGATGAACATCTTGGTATATTTAAAATCGAGCCGGTTGATTTCAATGCTTCCCGTATGATGTTGGAACCGCATGCACTTTATGCGTTGCAATTGGCGGCAGCTCATATCAGACTTCTTCCTGAACGCGACCCTTATCCCGCACTTTATGATATATTAGAGCTTCTGATCAACAATATCGACGACGAGCTTATTACCGGCGAATTGATGGTGAGATTCGAAATAAAATTGTTGGAGGCTGTGGGCTTCGGCCTTGATCTGTCAAAATGTGGCGCAACCGGAAAACGCGACAACCTCAAATATGTCTCTCCGAAATCGGCACGGGCCATTTGTGCCGAGGCAGGAGAACCATGGAAAGACAAATTATTGCCGCTTCCGGAATTTTTGTTAAAAAGTTCCGAGCGACCAGAAAATTTTGAAGATATCAAACAAGGCTTTCTTTTAACCGGATATTTTTTAACCCGTAATGTCTGGAATGCCCGCGGAATTGAACCACCGGAAGTTCGGGCCAGTTTTGTCGAATCTCTTTCCCGCTTTTTTCATAAAGGTTGAAAGATAAATCTGTACACTTTCAAGTGTTCATAGACCGTTTGATCACGCGGAACTCAACACGGGCTATAATAGTCTTGTATTGATTGCCATCCTCATTTTGTATGAAATATTGGAACGAAAGCGAGAATGCCAAAAATTCGGGTAGAGAAAATTTGTCTGACCAATGCCTGTCCAATCCTGAGCGACTCAAAAAAGATGGAAACCGAACGTTTGTAGGCTCGTCTTTTCCAATTGGCGGGAATAGTTTTTCAATTTGTTGTTATTTTTGTTTCTGGTAATTTTTTAATTTAATAATATTAATTATAAAAATAATATCTTATCTAATTTGAATAATTTAAATATAACTAAAATAATCATTAATATAAATCAATGAAATTAATAAATATAAAAAAGACATATAATTTAAAATTAAATTAAAATAATTATAGTTAATGTTTTTTAAAATATCCATACTTACATTAAATATGGCTATTTTTAAGTTAAAAATACTGACAAATTCACTTTTCGAATTTGATAAAAACATCATAAATAATCCGAAATTTTGAATGATAGTTGTAGCGTTTTCCGAGCTTTCTGTTGCAAGAAACTGCTTTCCGATTATCATTATGAACAATGAACATCACTCTAATGGATAAACCAATGAAAAAAACGTCGAGAAAATTAATCTGTTTGGCATTTGTAGCATCTATCTTTTCTTCAGCCGCAATAGCCGAGTATACGACATCCATGCTCTCTCTTGACGATGCGCGCAGCCTGATTGCCAAAGGGCATACGTCGGCTGATACATTGAAAGTTAATGTCTGTATGGCTGTTGTTGATCCGAGTGGTAGCCTCATTACATTCGACCGCATGGATCGTGCACCTTATGGTTGTGTTGATGCTGCGATAGCAAAGGCAAAATCGGCGGCACTTTTCAGAGTGAAAACATCAGTCAATATGCAACGCGTCAATGGAGATGAACCGGCTATTGCAAATACACCTCATATGGTTCCACTCGGCGGTGGAGTACCTGTTACGAATAACGATGTTGTTGTGGGGGCTGTTGGTGTAAGCGGTGCGACAAACGCAATGGAAGTCAAGATTGCAGAAGCAATGGTTGCCGGCTACGGCGTTGTTCCTACGAAATAGATTCCGTAATTGTTCATGTCAGAACCATTTCGGCAAATTTTAAGACCATCGAAAAGCGCTAGCAGTGGGGTCGCTCGAAGGCCATTGGTAGCGCTTTGTCTCGGCTGGAGCTTGATTCCAGGACAAAAATCGGCAATTAAACCGTTGTTTGATTGATTTCATATCGTAATGGCCGGACAGCCGAGATCTCTTGGAGAAAAGCCATCCGCAGGGTATGAGTACAATTCTTGCGTCTTCGAACCGGCTCGTCACGAGCGATGTCTATAGAGCTTATGCAATCGTTTTTTAAATTGCGTATCTTTTTTGAAAATACTGTTTTCAATTTTGTTCTTGCACGGTACTTTTAAGAACCCAAGGGTGGACAAACGCAATAGTTGCAGATGTTTTGGTTTTTTCCCGCCGCAATGATTTAGAAAAACTGGTATGTTGCCTGACATACCGTCATTTTTATTATTGCAGTATAAAAATAATCGTGAAAAAAAATATCCAAATTTACCAGCCAAAATTTATTGCCTTGTGTCAGAAGGATTAGAACGGGCTGGTGTGATGCGGTTGCGTCAGAGACGTTAGCATTTCTTTCTGGCACGTGCTGCCGATTTTTACAGCAAATAGAAGAAACGGTCAGTCTTACCTTTCAAAACAGTAAATTGAAACACCTTCAGACGGACGGGTGCGCATCAAATGTTTTTGAAATAATGAATGTCGTTTAAAAGGCAGGAGAGCTTCAGTAGAGCAAAAAATAAAGACGTTCATCATACAATTTCAGTCAATCGCCACCGTGAACAATCGTTAGTTTTTAAATTTCAATTTTTATCGCCCCGACGCGGAAAAACAAGGAAGATCGGATTGAAAAGTCTGTTATCGCCTCGTTGACCAAGTCTTTTGCTTCTGTCAGATTTATACACCGATAGTCTATTCAAAAAGGGTGACGAAGAGTGAGCAGCTACAATAAGGAAACGCGCGTAACAGTACCGGAAATCAGGGCGAAAAAAGGTGGCGAACCAATTGTTTCATTAACTGCCTATTCCTCATTTGGCGCACGCATTGCCGACCCCTGTTGTGATTTTCTGCTTGTGGGTGATAGCGTGGGGACAGTGTTTTATGGTTTTGAAACAACTTTGCCAGTCACTGTCGATATGATGATCCTCCACGGACAAGCAGTGATGCGTGGTTCGAAGCATGCTCTTGTGGTCGTTGATATGCCGTTTGGTTCTTACGAAAAAAGTCCCGAGCACGCTTTTTCAAATGCTTCTCGCATCCTCGCCGAGACCGGTTGTGGTGCAGTCAAAATTGAGGGCGGCGCCGAAATGGCAAAGACGGTGCGCTTTTTGTCACGTCGCGGAATCCCTGTTATGGGGCATGTCGGCTTGATGGAACAATCGGTGAGAAATCTCGGCGGATTTAAAATTCAAGGCTGTCATCAAAGTGACTGGCCACGTATTGAAAGTGACGCATCAGCCATCGCCGAAGCCGGTGCTTTTGCTATTGTTGTTGAAGGTGTTGTCGAACCTCTGGCGGCAAAAATCACACGTGATCTGTTTATCCCGACGATTGGAATAGGGGCTTCCAACCAATGTGACGGGCAACTTCTTGTGACGGAAGACATGCTTGGCTTTGGCGAAATTGTTCCGAAGTTTGTTCGCCGTTATTCCAATCTCGAAGAGCAAATGGCTGAAGCTATCAACCATTATGCAAACGACGTGAAAACACGTTCATTTCCCGGGGAAAACGAGACTTATTCAAAGCCCGACGAATAATTTACTTTTCTATTGATAACAGTAAGCGTGAAAAAAGCTAATTTTGAAGGATATATTGCCCATCCGGAGCGATTAAGCCTCGACGGGTAGGATGAAAGGCGTTCCTTCAAATGCTTCGGCACCACGGCCGATATCGAAAATAGCAGAACTCATACGCCCGCCACGATCAAGGATTTTGTCGGCAAGCTCGACCATTAATTTGTTAGGTGTGGCGGTTGGCGAATTTTTTCTCAAAAGTCGGGCAATTGCGGCTTCAGTTTTTTTCTGTTCAAGAGCGCAGGCAATGACAAAAGCTGCTGCAGTTGACCGTGAAATCCCCATATAGCAGTTTATAAGGAGCGGATAGGAACGGTTCCAGTTTTTTGCGATTTCAAGAAGTTTATAAATTTCGGTTTCACTCGGGGCAATAAGCCCTTCCTGAGGCTCGTTAATGTCATTGAATTCAAGAAAATAATGGCGATTTTCTGCAATCATAGCAGGGCGTTCCATAGGCGTGCCCTTGTTCATCAAAGTGATGAGTTCGCGTGGTTGGTAGCGTATTGCAGTCTCTGCGAGTTTCGAAAGCGGGGAAACAACAAGATATGCCATCACTGGGCTCTTTCTTTTTCAATAGCATTGAAACGGGCTAAAAACGAGCCTTCAATTTGGGGTGTAGGTCGCGCGACAAGATCAAGTCCTTGCGGTTTTATCGTTTCCGGCTCGCCGAAATACCGGATTGCTTCTTCCTTGCTGAATCCGGCAAGAGTGCTTGCTTCAAAATAGGCTGCTATTCGATCGGCTTGTTTTAATTGTTTGACGATTTTTGCCCGAAGTTCGGTCGGAAGGCCGAAGCGGATGCGGATAGCATCTTCGAGCCTTTTTTCAATTACCTCATAGCTGCCACCCATAACCGCTTTAAAAGGAGAAATCATATCGCCAATGACGTATTCGGGGGCGTCGTGGAGGAGTGCGAGTTGCTTTTCATCAGCCGCGGCATCGGGAAATAAGCGACGGTACAGTTTCTCGACCAGCAAAGAATGTTGGGCAACCGAATAGGCATATTCACCTTTTGTTTGTCCGTTCCAACGGGCGACACGCGCAAGACCGTGAGCAATGTCGGTAATTTCGACATCAAGAGGAGAGGGATTTATGAGGTCAAGCCTGCGTCCCGACAACATACGTTGCCATGCACGTGCTTCTCCTGTCCTTGTTATTTCGGCGTCAGCCATTTATTCACCTTCCGACACATCTTCCGGAAAACCGTAATTCATATTGGGTGCAATTGTCAGAGTGACCGGCACATTTTCCACGAAAAAAGGAACGTTTTTGTCAATGCCGGCCTTTACCTTGTCAATCCGCACAATTGCCGAGGCGTGTTTGCCGATGACTGTACCAAGATTGCCAATTGTTTTTCCCTCACATTCAATAGAGCCTGTGGCAGGGAGATTGTCTTCACCTTCGACGACCAACATCCTGCGGCGAATTGTGCCTCTATGGTGCATACGGGAAACCACTTCCTGACCGATATAACAGCCTTTTTTATAGGAAATGGCACCGGTTTGATCAAAATTGATATCGTGCGGGAACACCTCGCCAATTTTGAAATCTTTTCCACTTTCGGCAATTCCATATTTTATGCGCAGAAGATCCCACTGATCGGACGAGCTTTGCAAAAAGGGGAGGGCGGTTATGTTTTTCCCGTAAAAGCGGGTGACTTTTTCTTCTGCTGGAAAACGTTTATCGGCAAAACTTGAATCACTTTCTGAAGTAAGTGAATCATTTTGCCAAGAAATCCCTATAACCGATTCAGGAGACTCACTAATTTCGACTTTCGACCGCAAACGATAAAGGTTTAGACGTTTTTTGAAACTGTCGGCAAGGTCGGCCGAAATATCAATGACGAAACTGTCGTCAATACGACCGATCAGAAAGTCGAAAATCACCTTCCCTTGCGGCGACAGCAGCGCACCGGCCACCATTTCTCCGGCACCTATTTTTTCAACATCGGTGGTGATCAACCGTTCCAGAAAATGCGTTCTATCTTCGCCTGTAATCGTCAATACACGGCGGTTTTCGAGGGTGAGCGAGCAGTGATTTTCGACCATTTTCCTTGCCTTTCTTCTCGCATTTACGTAATCGGTATAGTTATGGGCTGCAAGGAGCAAAAGTAATGTCGAGAACATTTGATAAGATTTTTAAAGGTGGAACAGTTGTCAATCATGACGGTATCGGTCAAAGGGACATTGGCATTGTTAATGGACGCATCGCTGAAATAGGCGATCTATCAGCTTGTTCGGCTGGTGAAACGGTTGACTGCAAGGGACTTCATATTCTGCCCGGTATAATTGATAGTCAGGTGCATTTTCGTGAACCAGGTGGCGAATATAAAGAAGATCTTGAAACCGGTTCGCGTTCTGCTGTATTGGGCGGCGTAACCTCGGTTTTTGAAATGCCGAATACCAATCCATTGACAACAAGCGAGGCAGCCCTTGCCGACAAAGTGAAACGCGGCTACCACCGGATGCATTGCGACTTTGCTTTCTGGGTCGGTGGAACACATGAAAATGCCCGCGATGTGGGCGAACTTGAACGTTTACCAGGTGCTGCCGGTATCAAAGTATTCATGGGGTCATCAACGGGTAATCTGCTTGTTGCGGATGACGAAGGCGTTACAGAAATTCTGGAACACACCCGCCGTCGGGCGGCATTCCACTCGGAAGATGAAGCACGGCTAAATGAGCGCAAACATTTGCGTGTCGAAGGTGATCCAACATCACATCCGGTCTGGCGTGACGTGGAAGCAGCACTCCGTTGCACAAAAAGGCTCGTGAAAATTGCACATAAAACCGGTGCACGCATTCACGTTCTTCATGTTTCGACAGCCGAGGAAATCGAGTTTCTCAAAGACCATAAGGATGTTGCCACTCTTGAAGCAACGCAACATCACCTGACTTTGACAGCTGATGATTATGCCCGCCTTGGTACACTCATCCAGATGAACCCGCCAATCCGTGAAAGCCGCCATCGTGCCGGTATATGGTATGGCGTCAGACAAGGCATTATTGACGTTCTCGGTTCCGACCATGCACCACACACATTGGAAGAAAAACTGAAAACTTATCCGGCTTCTCCTTCCGGTATGACCGGTGTGCAGACCACAGCAGCCATTATGCTTGACCATGTCAACGCTGGCAGGCTTTCGCTGGAACGCTTTGTCGATCTTACTTCTCATGGTCCCAATCGTGTTTTCGGTATCAGCCGGAAGGGGCGCATTGCGGCCGGATATGATGCCGATCTGACAATTGTCGATTTGAAGCGTGAAGAAATTATCCGCAACGAACAAATCGGTTCCAAGGCCGGTTGGACACCTTATGACGGCAAGAAGGTCAAGGGGTGGCCGGTTGGCACGATCATTCGCGGGAAAACTGTTATGTGGCAGGGTGAAATCGTTACACCATCGACCGGCGAGCCGATCGAATTTCTGGAATGCCTACATCACACAAATTGATGCGTCAAAATGAGCATCAAAACTGTCGGTCTTGATGCCGATGATACGCTTTGGCATAACGAGAAAACATTTCGGGAGGCTGAACAATATTTTGTTCAGCTTCTTGGGAGTTGTGCCGATAAAGAAATAATTGAAAGCACACTTTTTTTGACAATTGCGCGTAACCTTGGTCTTTATGGTTACGGTTTCAAGTCATTCACACTTTCAATGATCGAAACAGCAAGCCACGTTTATAACGAGGCTATCCCGTCTTCAAAGATGAAAGAGATAATTTCGCTTGGCCAATCCTTGATGGATAAACCGGTAAATTTGATCGGCGGCGTCGTTGAAGTGCTTGAAGCTCTTCATAAAAATTACCGTCTTCTACTGATAAGCAAAGGCGACCTCGTCGAACAAGGCCGTAAGCTCGAAAAATCGGGATTAAAAAGCTATTTTGATGCGATTGAAATTGTCAGCTATAAAGACAAAACCGTTTATGAAGAACTGTTAAAACGCAACAGAGTGAATAAGAACGAATTTGCAATGGTCGGTAATTCGTTGAAATCGGATGTTCTGCCCGCTCTCGAAGCAGGCGCATTTGCAGTCTACATACCTTACGATATTACCTGGGTTCATGAAATGGCAGATGAACCGGATGACAATGGCCGCTATTTCAAGGTCGAAAAGCTCTCCGATCTTCCTGAACTTTTAAAGACAATCAATCGGAAATCTTAAAAGCAATGATCACTAATGAATGGAACGGTGAGTTTTGTGAAATTGAAGCGCGCCGTCTTAAAATAATCACTGCTCAAGTAATTGACGAAAACGATTAGTCACCGGTGATGAAAAACCGCCATTTGCCGTCGGGCGTAATGCCAATTCTGAAAAAAGAATATGTGCCGATTTCTTTCATTTCTTCAAGGTCACCGGCCGTCATAATCTGGAACAACTCGACAAGCTGGGGCTTTGTAAGCTTATCAATTGGCATGGCAACGAAATAGGGCCAGACGTAAATTTCCTCGTCGTCTTCCTCGTCAAGATGCACATAACCGGAATTGAGAAGGTCAATCATGATAGCCATGGTTTCAAGGCCATCACCATCGCCGGAAAGCTTTTTGATATAATCGATCGGATCTTTGACATTATCTGAAACGGAAAGTTGCGTCGGGTCACTACTTGTGCCCAACAATGGTTTCAGATTGTTGACGTCACCACTTTTTGCCGCATCAATAATTTTTTGTCGCATCAGTTTTACTGGCGCGGGCAGTTTTTCAATGTCGTATTCCACCTTTGGCGGGGTATCATTGCTGTTTGCACTTTTGCTTTTCTTTGCTTCCGGTAATGGAATAGGGTTAGCAGCGTCATCGACTTTCGGTACGTCGGTGTGCACTTTTAAAGTGTCATCAGTTAAATCCGTTGATGCGACGTTGACAGAATTGGCAACAGGTGAATAAAGTGACAAAGCCCCCAAGAGCAAGCAAAAAACAAATGATTTCAATGAAATAAAATCCTTTATTGAATCGTTTTATGATCGCTAAGTTCACCCATTACCACTTTGTCGCGCATATGGGATAAAAAATCGAGCACCTGTTTTTCGTTACGCGCTTTTAACAAATATTTAAGCGCGGTATCAAAAGCAGCTTCGGCGAGGATTTCAGGTTCAATACCATTGGAAATACCGCCGACCCACGCTTCCGATTGAAATTCATGGGCTACATGTTTTTGTTCTTCAGCAATAATGGCCGAAAGATCAGTATTCGATTGGCTCATCAATGAACTCGTTTTATCTGTGCTGTTCAGGACGCCACATTATCATAATTTTGTTCGCTGTCAGTCTTAATAGTCAAAAAAGGTTAATTGCCGTAACGGTTCAAAAGTTCATGTGAAAGGGCTGTTCCTTCCTTGATATAACGGCGGTCAGCATCAACGGCTGCTTTTGTGCATGTATGATAATTATCTGAAAAAGCACGATAGGCATCGTTAAAAGCTGCATAGAGGCGGGCACGACGCGTTGGCGCGGGATTTTCGGCTTTGATCAGCTCTTCCATCTTGTCACGCCATAAAGGCGTTTTTTGACCGCATAGATTGCGCAAGTAATGAAGTGAACCGAGTATTTCGGCAAGCCGCAACATTTTCGCATCATATTGGGGTACCTGCTCGGCACCGGCTGGTATCGAAGTCAAAAGAAAAGCCATAATGACGAGCGTTTTCAAATACTTGTGCATGTTATCGGACTCATTTTGTTATTCAGACAAAAAGCTATCGTGATAAGGATATTTCTATAGGTCTTTTCAAAGCTTATAAGCAATGCCAAAACGTAACCGGAAATTTTGAAATGCCGGAGTTTTCGTCGATCAAGTCCTTCAGCATATATTTTGTTTTTGGTGGCTGAACCGGCTATGGTGGTAATACATTTCCTGACTTATCCAGCGAAGAAAGATTGGTCTTTTGTTGTTACGACACATATTTTTCGGTGATGGTAAGAACGTTCAGGCAACAGCAATTGCCATTTTCCGTTTGGAAAAGCCGGTTTTTGATCGCAACAACTTTAAACTGATGAATTAAGAAGGGTAGCTATGTGTGGGCGGTATGAGCTTGATGCATCGAAAAACAAGGTTGCCAATGCTTTTGATGCTTGGATAGAAGAAGATTTCCCGAAACGCTATAATATTGCGCCGACGCAACCGATTTTGGTAATCAAGGCGCCTGAAGCCTATCGCGATACTTTGTCGAACAAACCCAAACATGATGCCTTGCTGGTACGCTGGGGGTTTATTCCGGGCTGGACGAAAAATCCTGATCAATGGCCGCTAACATTCAATATACGTTCCGAAACAGTGGCGCTGAAAAAGTCGTTTACGAATGCGCTTCGCCATCACCGTGTCATTATTCCGGCGACAGGTTTCTATGAATGGAAAAAACAGTCTCTCGGTAGGTCACAACCCTATCACGCTTCATTTGATGATCATTCTATCATCGGTTTTGCCGGCCTTATGGAAACCTGGAATGGTCGCGAAGGCTCGCAGATTGATACCGCTGCTATTTTGACAACAGAAGCAAAATCGCCACTTGCAGAAATCCACCATCGTATGCCTGTCATTGTCCGGCGGGAAGATGTTGATAGATGGCTCGATTGCCGGAATTTTCGACCCGCTGATGTTATGGATATTCTAAAAAATACGCCAGCCGAACACCTTTATGTTTACCCCGTATCCGATAAAATCAATAATGCTGCCTATTTTGGCAAAGACGTGAAAGACCGTTTGGTCGTTAACGAAGAGCAAAAAAACAAACGCGGTACGCAAACTGATAAAGTTCGAAAACAGCAGGTTGAAAAGCAGGGGAAAACTTTAAAGAATAAAGACCAGTTTGACCTTTTCTAAATGCCCAAGCGAGATATTTAAGCATAATAAGGGTAAATGCCTTGACCGTTTTTAAATGAATTTCCAAGGTGCCGGCGTTTCCTGACAGATGAAAGATTATTGATGACCAATTTGCATTTTTATAACACGTTGACCAGAACAAAAGAGAATTTCCATCCGATTGATGCCAATAAGGTGCGCTTATATGTTTGCGGCCCTACCGTTTATGATTATGCCCATATCGGCAATGCGCGTCCGGTCGTGGTTTTTGACGTGTTGTTTCGCTTGCTGCGTCACGTCTATGGCAAAGATCATGTCATTTATGCCCGTAACATTACCGATGTGGATGACAAAATCAACGCACGCGCTGTGCGCGATTATCCGGATGTTCCGTTAAACGATGCCATCCGCATTCTGACAGATAAAACCAACAAGCAGTTTCAGGAAGACGTGGCAGCGCTTGGCTGCTTATCTCCTACAACGCAGCCCCGTGCAACGGATAATCTTGATAATATGCGCGCAATGATTGAACGTCTGATCGAGCGTGGTCATGCTTATGTTGCCGAAGATCATGTGCTATTTTCTGTTTCTAGTATGGGAAATCATCCTCGTTATGGTGCCTTGGCACACCGGTCGCTTGACGAAATGTTGGCAGGTGCCCGTGTTGATGTCGCTGCCTATAAGCGGGACGAAATGGATTTTGTTTTGTGGAAGCCCTCGAAAGAGGGGGAACCGGGTTGGACTTCTCCTGCCGGAATTAAAGTCAAAGGGCGTCCGGGTTGGCACATTGAATGTTCCGCAATGTCTATGGCAAAATTGTTGGTGCCTTTTGGTGGGGGGCTTCAATGCGATAATCCGGAAAATAATATTTTCGATATTCATGGCGGCGGGATCGATCTGGTTTTTCCCCATCATGAAAACGAGATTGCTCAAAGCTGTTCGGCCTTTGGAACAGAGCGCATGGCAAATTTGTGGATGCATAACGGTTTTCTTCAGGTCGAAGGACAGAAAATGTCCAAAAGTCTGGGCAATTTCATCACCATTCATGATGTGTTGGAAACCAGCCTTGATGAAATTTCTTCGCAAAATGACGAAAAATTGCGCAACCAATGGGTGGGCTTGAGTGCGCGCCTTTCCATGTTGCAAACGCATTATCGTGAACCGTTAAACTGGACAGCCCAGCGCCTTGCGGAATCAAGTAGCGAACTCTATCGCTGGTATGAACTGTTGCGTCAGCAAAAAATTCGTTCATCGGATAGAACACCGGCAAGTGAGGAGGTTGTCGATGCTCTGGGAGAGGATCTCAATTGCTGGAGTGCCATCACCTATTTACGCCAATATTATAAATCGCAGGATGCTAAAGCACTCAAATCCGGCATGGAGCTCATGGGGTTGTTGCATGATGATTGGCTGGATGACGAAGACTGTTCACTGTTTAATAGACAAAGCGGGATAGATAGCGAGTATGTCGAGAACCAAATTGCCAAACGCTTGTCATTTATCAAAGACAAAAACTGGGCTGAGGCCGATCGGATCAGAGACGAGCTTGGGAAGAAAAACATATTGCTGAGGGACGAAAAAAATCCGCAAACAGGCGAACGCGTGACACATTGGGAAATCAAACATTAATCCCGCCAGAATTCGCCACTGGCAATGATGAAGAAGGTGTAACGAATGGATTACCTTTTGGGTTATGGCTATGTGGCACTCAAACTTTTTATAGGACTTGCAGTATTTTTGCTGGTACTGAGAACAAGTGGTCGTGGAAGTCTCAGTCAAATGACACCGACCGATTTGATCAGCAATTTTGTGATGGGCGGTATTATAGGCGGTGTCATCTATAATCCGAAAATCACTGTTATCCAGTTATTGATTGTTTTGATTATCTGGCAGCTACTCGTCATCGGTTTGAATTATCTCCGTCGTCATTCGGTATTTTTTCATAATCTTGTAGCGGGTGGTGATGTTGCATTGGTGCTTGACGGAAAATTCCAGATGGATGAAATCAAGCGGCTCAATATCGATGTCAACGACTTTGCAACTATGCTCAGAATCAAGGGCTGTGCACTTCATGAAGTTGCTTTCGCGCGTCTTGAATCGAATGGAAGTCTCTCGGTTATCCGCAAGGAAGAAGGAAAAAATGCAACGCTTGTCGTCAAGAATGGCAGCATTGTTGATGGTAGTCTTGACGAAATAGGTAAAGATGAAGCCTGGCTTGAAGAGCAATTAAAGAAGAAAAAAGTTGCCATTGACGATATCTATGCCGCCGAATGGTACGAGGAAAAAAGCCGGAATGGCAGAACGCGTACTGGACTTTTTATTGTCAGAGGGACAACTTCCTGATTTTTATGAGAATCGAAAAGAGCGGGACCGTTTGACAAATGCTTATGAAAAAGCCTGTTTTGAAAGAGAGCAAGATATTTCCGGCCAATATTTCAGGCTTTTTCGCGGCACTTGGTGCCTATGTCATTTGGGGCATCTTTCCGCTTTATATGAAGGCAGTAGCTCATATTCCGGTCATGGAAGTGGTTGTTTATCGCGTTTTGTGGTCGCTTCCTATCGCACTTGGCATCATTATTGTGATCGGGCACATGCATGCCCTTCGGGATGCATTAATGCAGCCGAAAATGGTGGCTATGGCGTTCCTTACATCGGCGCTGATTACGGCCAATTGGAGCATTTACATTTGGGCGATCGCCAATAACCACGCTGTTGATGCAGCGCTCGGTTATTATATAAATCCTTTGGTCAATGTCATGCTGGCACTTGTTTTTCTACATGAACGCTTGAATCCATGGCAATGGTTTTCAATTGCACTCGCTTTTGTCGCTGTTTTCATTTTGACAATAAACGCTGGTGGCCTACCTTGGGTCGCAATATTATTACCGGTGACTTTCGGATTTTATGCTTTTTTCAGGAAGTCCTTGCCTATTGGACCTACCGAAGGGTTTGCACTTGAAACATTGATTATGACCATACCGGCGCTTATTGGATGTGGATATTTTATCGCAACGGGCGAGGATTATTTCTTCCACAGTACATGGGAAGATGCGGGATTGCTCGTTTTGGCCGGTCCCTTTACTGCAATTCCGTTTATTCTGTTTGCAGTCGGTGCCAAGATGCTGAATTTGACGACATTGGGGCTTATGCAATATCTGACGCCGACATTTCTATTTTTGATCGCAATTTTTGTTTTTCACGAGCCCTTTTCGCCAGTGCAACTCTTTGCCTTTTCATTGATCTGGTTGGGCCTCGTCATTTATACCGCAGCGAGCCTTTCAATGAAAAAACAAAGACAAACAAAAGAAACTATTATCGAACTTAAAAAAGTTTCCGAAAAATAAGATATATCAAGACGCTGATAGATTTTAGAAAATCCACAGACAATAAGTGTTTTCGAATCGATTCGTAGAGATCGAAATCCTCTAACGATTTACATTCAAATCAGACTTTAATTTTTCGAGAGAGCGGTGACAATTTTTTCTATATTGTCAATCACAAGCGGCTTAAGCCTGTGGTCGGAGTGGATGAAGCCTTGTCTTGCCATATGGTCGAGAAGAGCAATCATCGGGTTATAAAAGCCATCTATGTTTGCAAAGGCTATCGGCTTTGTATGCCGTCCAAGTTGCGCCCATGTCATGATCTCGACAATTTCTTCCAGTGTTCCAATGCCGCCGGGTAGGGCAAGGAAAGCATCGGAGCGATCGAACATCAGTCGTTTGCGCTGATGCATTGTTTCGGTAACAATGAACTCGTCAAAGAGTTCATCATTTTTATTTCTGGCTTCCTTTTTGATAAGGAAATCCGGAATAATGCCGACGACCTTGCCACCATTGCTTTTTACAGCACGGGCGACTGTGCCCATAATACCGCTCGTTCCACCACCATAAACAAGCGTAATACCGGCTTGAGCCAGCAATTGTCCAAGCTGGTTAGCGGATTGGACATAATCAGGATTGTTCCCCGTAGAAGAACCGCAATAAACACAGATAGAATTGATTTTTGTCATAGGTGATGTTTTGCCGTTTAATGAAATTCCCGTCAAGGAAAATTGGAAGATTGAGGAAAAGGATCAATTAAACGGGTTTGGTATTCCGTTTGTGTGGCAAATGGAATAGGACATAAAAAGTTTTTTATTGTGCTTTAAACAGGATTGTTCATGGCATTCTTTTTGTCGATGAAAAAATTTGCCGTAACTTTGACGCTCGCGGTTATCGCGGCGTTTGTTTTGTTTGTCGGCACTCTTCATGCTGACGAATTGAAAAATTCCGTTCAACACGAACAACTTGAAAGTCCGAGTTTCGAGAGTTTTATGTTGAATGATGAAAACTATGCCGTCATCGTCGGCAAGGCTCCCGCAAATGCCAAAGTCGAACTTATCGACGGAGCACGAAAACTTGGCGAGACAAATGCAGATGAAAAAGGCAGCTTTACACTGACATTGGAAAAAATCCTCGGTAAAGGACAATATCATTTTGTCTTGAGGGCAACAGATCAGTCAGGAAAATCATTCACGTCACTTGAAACAGTAACGGTCATTATTTCCCATAAGGGCGAAAACGGGATGACCGCTTTTATGAATGATCCGGCAGGCCCCTCGCGCTTTATTTCCGGGGCGCCAGCCATTATCAAGATAGGTAAAAAAACCGATAAAAATTTTGATGTAACCAGAATTACTTATAAAAACAGTATTTTGACAATTAGCGGGCAGGCTGAAAAGGATATGCAAGTCATTGCAACGCTTGGAAATATGCGCCTTGGAAGTGACAAGATTAATGATAGGGGAAGTTTTTCACTTTCCCGCTTTGTGTCGCTCTTTTCGGGTGACCATGTTTTTCGTGTTGATCTATTTAATGACAGTGGCGAAAATGTCGGTTCGTTAGCCATACCTTTTCGTATCGACGAGCGTTATCGTCCGGTCAATCAGCTTTATCGTGACGGCAAACCGGTAAAAACCGTTACTGTTGAAAAGGGGGATAGTTTATCGTCTATTGCTGAAAAATTTTACGGTTCGAGCCGCTATAGAGAAGCAATATACTCGGCTAATTCGGACGCTTTAAAAAATCGTGACCATGTCACAATCGGTCAGGAATTGATTTTGCCCGAGATAGACAACCTGCAAAAATCGAAAGCAACAACTGCTCAGACTGATTTGAAAGAAAAATGACAAAACCAAACAGAGCAAAAACCGTTTCGGCCGATTCCGGAAATACATTTCGTACTATCCTCAATCTTTGGCCTTATATGTGGCCGTCCGATAGGCCGGACCTGAAGCTGCGCGTTTTATGGGCAGTTCTCTATCTCGTTTTGTCTAAACTGGTTTTGATTTCGGTTCCGTATTTTTTCAAATATGCCACGAATGCTTTAAATGTCGATTATACACCACCTTCCTGGCTGCCAGCAATCTTTGCTGCACCGTTTATGATGGTTCTTGCCTATAATGTGGCACGAATTTTACAGGCTGGCTTAAACCAGTTACGTGACGCTTTGTTTGCGACGGTCGGTCAGCATGCTGTCAGGAGATTGGCCTACCAGACTTTCGTTCACATGCATGAACTGTCTTTGCGGTTTCATCTTGAAAGGCGAACCGGCGGTTTATCACGTGTGATAGAACGCGGGACAAAAGGTATAGAGGCGATTGTCCGCTTTTCAATATTGAATACAGCGCCGACCGTTCTGGAGTTCGCTCTCACTGCGCTGGTGGTCTACATCAGTTACGGTTGGCATTATATGAGCGTTGTCGCAATTACAGTTGGCCTCTATACATGGTTTACGATCAAGGCAAGCAATTGGCGCATTTCCATTCGCCGTCAGATGAACGAGTCCGATACCGAAGCAAATACGAGGGCAATTGACTCGCTTTTAAATTACGAGACGGTGAAATATTTCGGTAATGAAGACCTTGAGGCAAAACGCTTTGACAGCTCCATGGCGGGCTATGAAAAGGCAGCCATAAAAACCTGGATTTCATTGGGGTGGCTGAATTTCGGTCAGGCAGTCATATTCGGCGCCGGCATGGCAGTGATGATGTTGATGTCGGCATATGAAGTCATGCATGGCACGCAAACGCTTGGAGATTTTGTTTTCATCAATGCACTGCTTATGCAACTTTCAATACCGCTTAATTTTATCGGTTCGATTTATCGCGAAGTGCGCCAAGGTTTGACAGATATTGAAGCGATGTTTGATCTTCTGGATGTCAAACAGGAAGTGACTGATGCACCCGATGCAAAACCTCTCATCGTCAAAGAAGGCGAAATTCGCTTCAATCATGTCGAATTTTCTTACGATACAAACCGGCAAATCCTAAAAGATATAGATTTTTCAGTACCGGCCGGAAAAACCGTTGCCATAGTCGGCCCTTCAGGGGCGGGAAAATCGACAATTTCCCGGCTATTATTCCGCTTTTATGACGTCCAAAAAGGTTCGATTACGATTGATGGACAGGATATCCGTTCCGTTACCCAGAAAAGTTTGCGTCATGCAATCGGCATGGTGCCACAGGATACAGTGCTTTTTAATGATACAATCGCCTATAATATTCGCTATGGCCGTCCGGATGCATCGGATGAAGAAGTAAAAAAAGCGGCTGAAATGGCGCAAATAGGGGATTTTATCGCACAATTGCCAGATGGCTACCAGTCCATGGTCGGAGAACGCGGATTAAAGCTTTCAGGGGGCGAAAAACAACGTGTTGCTATTGCCCGTACGATTCTCAAAGCTCCACCGATCCTGATACTTGATGAGGCAACATCCGCACTTGATACTGCAACGGAACTTGAAATCCAATATGCACTTGATGTTGTGAGCCGCGGACGCACGACTTTGGTCGTCGCTCACAGGCTTTCCACAATCATCGGGGCGGATGAAATCCTGGTGTTGAAAGGCGGGCGGATTATCGAACGCGGCAAACATGATGAATTGCTCGCCAAAGGTGGCCTTTATGCTTCAATGTGGCACAAACAGCTTGAAGCTTCCAAGGCAGAAGAACAATTGCGCAAAATTCGAGAGGAAGATGAATTGGGCATTGTCTCCCATCATTGACAACTATCTTGCAGACAACGATGAAACAAACTATCGCTTTTTTCACTTTGATTGGATAAATAGGAACCGGCTTCGTGTTGAACGGGTGGGTACGGTGTAAGATAAATGGGGTATACGCGTATGAGCATTGTGAGATCGGTTCGTAACGGTTTTGCGCCCATCCATAAGGAAGGGTACCCGTTTATCGTCGGCTTCTTCATTTTGTCTCTTGTGCTCGGCTGGATATGGGATCCGCTTTTCTGGTTCGGTCTGGTTCTCACTATCTGGTGCATCTATTTTTTCCGCGATCCGGAACGGGTCACACCGATTGATATGAACCTCGTTATGAGTCCTGCTGATGGCCGCATTTCCTTCGTCGGTATGTTTATGCCGCCAAAGGAACTTGGCTTGGGCAACGAAGAAATGATGCGTGTATCGGTGTTCATGGACATATTTTCTTGCCACATCAACCGCATTCCGATGGATGGCGTCGTAAAATCGATTGTCTACCGTCCAGGAAAGTTCGGCAATGCGGAACTCGACAAGGCAAGCGATCATAACGAGAGAAACAGCCTTGTCATTGAAACCGCCCATGGCGATATCGGCGTTGTACAAGTGGCTGGTCTTGTTGCCCGTCGCATAGTATGCTGGTCGAAAGAAAATGAACCTGTGGTCGCAGGCAAACGGTTCGGTCTTATCCGCTTTGGCTCCAGACTTGATGTTTATCTGCCTGCTCATGTAAAATTACGGGTAGCAATCGGGCAGAAGGCTATTGCCGGTGAAACTGTTTTTGCTTCATTTGACAAAAGTGCGACCATAACAGACTTTAGACTGGATTAGATTTTAATGGAGAGTTCTTCGCCTTTTTCTTCTTTTGACCCCGAGGGACACAAAAATGATGATGTGAAGCCTCGCCGGTCAATTTCGATACGCTTTGTTCTTCCCAACGTCATAACGATTCTGGCGATATGCGCTGGTGTAAGCAGTATACGTCTGGCGTTTGAACACCGTTTTGAAACGGCGATTTTAATGGTTTTGCTTGCTGCTGTACTTGATGGTGTCGATGGGCGGTTGGCGCGTCTTATGGGCGGTGGTTCGTCATTCGGGGCACAGATGGACTCCTTGGCCGATGTGGTAAACTTTGGTGTCGCGCCGGCATTGATTGTCTATTCTTTTCTTCTCAATCAGGCTCATCAGGTAGGCTGGATAGCGGCACTTGTTTACTGCATAGCCTGTTGTTTGCGGCTTGCCCGTTTCAATGTCATGATTGATAACAAGCATATTCCGCGCTGGCAGAGGGAGTATTTTGTGGGTGTACCGGCTCCTGCCGGAGCGTTGTTGGTATTGCTACCCATATATCTTGGTTGCCTCGGTCTTGAACCGGGCGCCGGCTGGGCTTTGGTTTTCAGCCTTTATACGGTTGTTATCGCTTTTCTTCTCATTAGTCGTCTGCCTGTCTGGAACGGTAAAACAGTCGGTCAGCAATTGCGCCGCGATGTCGTTATACCCGGTATGCTTGTTGTTGTGATCTATGTGGGCTTTCTTGCTACTTACACGTGGCAGGTACTGCTCGTTACGGCTATCGGCTATATGGTATTTTTGCCATTCAGCTTGATCGCCTATCAAAAACGTTCGGTTCGAGAAGCTGCAAAAATAAAAGACGGTGTCGAAATGCCGGATGAAAACGAACAGGAAGATAAAGATTAGAATTCTGAGTCTCTTGCAGCCTGAAAACATGCGTAAAAATTCTTGAGTCTCCATGCTCTAATTGAAATCTCGGCGGAGTAAGCCGGATTTCGAGAACCAGAATGAAAAGTCGTTCTTCAAACCTGAAGCGCCTACTGATGTCTTAAAGCGTTTTCTAGAATTTTCCGGACCTTCCAGACGTCAAAATTCATGTTAGCGTGTCTCTATCTGTTCGGTATGACTTCTATTGTCATAAATAAAATGCGATGGAAATCTATGCCCTCGTTCAAGATTTTCGGGATATAAATCAAATAAAGCGGCGCCGTTTCAGCGATAGATCATATGCCACTGACACCGAAAATATTGTACGGTCTGCACCAGTAAAACGTGCAGACCGTTTTTTTAGATAATCCTTCAGAAAAACCGCATCTCATTATACAGCGCAGTACGGTTTTGCTAGTCGGGAACATGATAGATAAGAAAACGATTTTTACGGGCATCGAAAAAACGGCCCGTCTCTTCAAGATCGGGGGAAGCGAGCTGAACAATCTTGGCCGCAATTTCCTCGGCAGATGGCAATGTGTTCGGATCCTCTCCAGGCATGGCTTGCGCACGCATAGCGGTGCGCGTTGCGCCAGGACTTGCCATATTCACTTTAACAGAGGTGTTCTTCAACTCGTCAGCCCAACAGCGCCCCAACACTTCAAAAGCAGCTTTTGAAGCCGCATAAGGCCCCCAAAAAGCTCTTGGTTTATGCACAACGCCGGAAGAAAAAAGAATTGCGCGCGCACAATCCGACTTTTTTAAAAGCGGTTCGACAGCACGGATCAGGCGCCACTGGCTGATAACGTTGATTTCAAACACATCTTCAAATGTCTTGGCTTCGACATGAGCAACCGGCGAAATGGAACCCAAAACACCGGCATTGGCAACCAGAATATCAAGTTTATGCCAACGTTCGTTAATCTCGTTTCCCAATCTGTCGATGGCTTCCATATCATGAAGATCAAGTGGCACTAATGTTGCAGTGGAACCTGCTTTGACGATTTTGTCATCAAGTTCCTCCAATCCGCCGATTGTACGGGCAACGGCAATGATATGCGCACCGCGTTTGGCAAGTTCCAGCGCGAGATGGTAACCGATACCCCGTGAAGCACCGGTTACGAGGGCGACACGCCCTTTAAGGTCGAATGAAAGCATATTTTCCATTATCCCCCGCAATTCAACACAGAAAGCTTATGAACATTATCGGCGTTTTCTTCATCGACCAACCGTGTCGGATAATCGCCGGTGAAATAATGGTCGGTAAATTGGGGATCGGCATTATTCCTGACCTCACCTCCGACAGCCATATAAAGTCCGTCGAGAGACAAAAATTGTAACGAGTCAGCACCGATAAATTCACACATGGATTTCAAATCAGGAAATTGATTGGCAAGAAGTTTTGATGCTTCAGGAGTATCAATGCCGTAAAAATCGGGATAGAAGATCATCGGACTTGCCACGCGTATATGGACTTCTTTGGCTCCAGCTTCACGTAGCATTTGTACGATTTTGATTGACGTTGTGCCGCGAACAATCGAATCGTCAATCAGGATAACGCGTTTTCCTTCAATAACCGGGCGATTTGCCGAGTGTTTGAGTTTAACGCCGAAGGCGCGGATTTGTTGTGTCGGTTCGATGAATGTCCGGCCGACATAATGGTTACGAATAATACCAAGTTCGAACGGAATGCCGCTTTGTTGAGCGTAACCGATTGCAGCCGGTGTGCCTCCATCGGGAACAGGGACAACGACATCGCCATCACAAGGGGCTTCCTTGGCAAGATAAATTCCCATATTTTTGCGTGCATTATAGACGCTACGTCCGCCCATGATTGAATCCGGACGGGCAAAATAGACATATTCGAAAAGGCAAAGTTTTTCCGGTTTATGATCTTTTGGCTTGATCGTTTTGATTGTCACTTCTCCGTCTTTTTGGAGCTGACAGATAATAACCTCGCCATTTTCGACGTCACGGATATATTTGGCGCCGATAATATCAAGCGCGCAGGTTTCGGAGCAGAAAATAGGTTTGCCATCAAGTTCACCCATGACCAACGGGCGAATACCAACGGGGTCGCGAGCAGCAATAAGCTTTGAACGGGTCATTGCAATCATTGCGAAGCCACCCTCGATCTGGCGAATGGCATCGACAAAACGTTCGGATGATTTTGCATGACGCGAACGAGCAATGAGATGAAGGACAACTTCCGAATCCGATGTCGATTGGCAAATTGCACCTGATGCGATGAGCTGGCGGCGTATTGTGAGGCCGTTGGTAAGATTGCCATTATGTGCAATGGCAATGCCGCCCACTTCAAGTTCGGCAAAGAGGGGCTGGACATTGCGCAACGCCGTTTCACCCGTTGTCGAATAACGTGTGTGACCAATCGCGCGGTTACCGGGAAGATTGGCCAAGGTTTGCGGGTTGGTGTAATGGTCTCCAACAAGCCCCATATGCTTTTCCTGATGGAAAACGTGTCCATCATAAGAAACGATGCCGGCTGCTTCCTGTCCACGATGTTGCAAGGCATGGAGGCCAAGTGCTGTTAATGTCGCCGCATCGTCATGTCCGAGAATTCCGAAGACACCACATTCTTCATGTAACGTGTCATCATCGGAATAAAAATCCGGCTCACTTAAGACCTCATTCATCATTTCGACCATCCTGTTGAGATATAAATATACTCTTTATCAAAACACCCAATATAGGCAAAAATGGGTGGCATTATGCCACCCATTTAAATTCAGTCACCCGGTTGAGCCGGACTATCGCCAACACCGCTATCGGTATTGGACGGTTCATCTTTTTTCAGAACGCTCGAGGCTTTGTCAAAAACCCAATCCGGATCTTTGGGTAACAATTCCCAAATCTGGTTGCTCAAAGAATCAAGCATCGGTTTGGTTTTTGCGTCCTTGAGCCAGGGCGCCTGATCTTCCGGTTTGATTAGCTGGTTAACAAGCAACATGGCGATAACCATGATAAAAATTCCGCGTACAACACCGAAGATAAATCCCACTGTACGATCGAGCGCACCAATTCGGCTATCTATAATTACGTCGGCAATTTTCATTGTGATGATTGAAACAATGATGAAAACAACGACAAAGATGATTGCCAGACTGGCAATGAGTGCAATGGTCTTATTGGAAAGATAGGATTCCACAAAGGGCAGGAGGTTCTTATAAAGAAGCACAGCCGCAATAGCCGCAATGACCCATGATGCCAACGATAACACTTCCCGCGAAAAGCCACGTACCATGGCCAGAAAGGCAGAAAAGAGGATTACTACAATAACCAGGCCGTCAAGGGCTGTCATGAACATCAGGCTTGTCCTTAAGTTCGCTTCAATCGGCAAAATATAATGACAGTTTCGTCAATTATGTCTTCAATGCCAGTTTGCAAAACCAATATCAATATTTCCCGCACTTTAAAAGTATTAAGCCAGCCTTTTGTCCACAAACTCAATTCTGTGTTGAAGGCCAAGGCCGCCTTTTTCCGGAAGCAATTGCTGCAACAAGTTCAGGCAAGTCTGCAAAGCTTCTCTGCCTGAAAGACGGCGATTTGATGGTTTCTGTTGTGCCTGATGGCAGAATTGCACCTTTAAATCCGAGTTTGTCTGCTTCTTTCAATCTTTGACCGGAATGGGCAACCGCACGCACCGCTCCCGATAGACTGACTTCACCGAAAAAAACATAATTCGGCGGCAGAGCAATTCCGGCAAGGGAAGAAACAAGCGCTGCTGCTACTGCAAGATCGGCTGCAGGCTCCGAAATGCGATATCCGCCAGCAACGTTGAGATAAACATCATGCTGCCCGAAACGTACGCCGCAATGGGCTTCAAGAACCGCGAGAATCATAGAAAGCCGGTTGCTATCCCATCCAACCACGGCCCGTCTTGGTGTCCCGAGCGAAGTCGGTGCAACGAGTGCCTGTATTTCAACAAGGATAGGACGTGTCCCTTCCATACCGGCAAAAACCGCTGCACCGGGCGCATTGCTATTGCGTTCACCCAGAAATAATTCGGAAGGATTGTTAACCTCCCTCAATCCATGATCGGACATTTCAAAAACACCGATCTCATCTGTCGGACCGAAGCGATTTTTCACAGTTCTTAAAATTCTATACTGGTGTCCGCCTTCACCCTCAAAATAAAGCACGCCGTCGACCATATGTTCGACAACACGAGGGCCGGCGATTTGTCCATCTTTTGTGACATGACCAACCAGTACAACGGCGGCGCCCGTTTTCTTGGCAAAACGTATCATCGCTTGTGCTCCGGTTCTCACCTGTGTGACTGTTCCGGGAGAAGAATCGACAGCTTCAGACCAAAGTGTCTGTATGGAATCGATAATGACCAGATCAGGCTTTTTTGCATTTGTAAGCGTTGCGAGAATATCTTCGACATTGGTTTCGGCAGCAAGCTCGACAGCCGAATTGGCAGCCCCTAAACGTTGCGCACGCAAACGGATTTGAGCAACTGCTTCTTCACCGGAAACATAGATAACGTGATAACCTTGGTGCGAAAGCGCTGCTGCGGCCTGCGTCAAAAGTGTTGATTTTCCGATGCCCGGATCACCACCAACAAGCAGTGCCGACCCCCTCACAAAGCCACCGCCAGTAACACGATCAAGTTCGGCAATTCCCGATTTTATCCGTGGAGCATCTTCAATAGCTCCCGAAAGCGATGTAAGGGCGACAACACGCCCCTTACGGCTGCTTTTGGCGGGTCCGCCGCCAATGCCACCGCTGGTTCCTTCTTCGACAATGGTGTTCCATTCGCCGCATGCATCGCATTTTCCGGCCCATTGAGAATAGACTGTGCCGCAATTTTGACAGACAAACTGGGTGCGTGTTTTTGCCATTACAATCAGCCGAATTGCTCTGGTAGCTTGTCACTCTCGGCGAGATCCGAAAAGCGGGTATATTCGGCCTGAAACGCCAATCTTACAGTTCCCGTCGGTCCATGACGTTGTTTTGCCACAATCACCTCGGCCTTGCCGAAGACTTCTTCCATCTCGGCTTGCCATTTCATGTGTTCTTCACTGCCAAGCTTGGGCTCTTTGTTTTTGATATAATATTCATCGCGATAAACAAACAGCACGACATCGGCATCCTGCTCGATAGAACCGGATTCACGAAGATCGGAAAGTTGCGGACGTTTGTCATCACGTGCTTCCACCTGACGGGAAAGCTGCGACAAAGCAATGATCGGTATATTGAGCTCTTTGGCAAGCGACTTCAAACCGGTCGTGATTTCGGTAATTTCCTGAACACGGTTTTCCGACGCACGCTTCGAAACACCGGTCATCAATTGAACATAGTCAATCACCAGAACGTCGAGGCCATGCTGGCGTTTAAGCCGTCGCGCGCGGGCTGAAAGCTGCGCAATCGAAATGCCACCTGTCTGGTCGATATAAAGTGGCGCCTTCTGCAATCTTGTCATCGAATGGAGGAGTTTGGCAAACTGGTCTTCGGTAATATCACCGCGGCGGATTTTGGAAGACGATACTTCCGCCTGCTCGGAAATAATACGTGTTGCCAATTGTTCGGACGACATTTCAAGCGAGAAGAAACCGACGATTCCACCTTCATTCTCTTCTGCCGGAAGGTTGTTTTCTTTCGCTTTGATATAAGCATTGGCAATATTGAAAGCGATATTGGTTGCAAGTGAAGTTTTACCCATACCCGGACGACCGGCAAGGATGATAAGGTCGGAACGTTGCAACCCCCCCATTTGCTCGTCGAGTTTCTTGAGCTGTGTAGGAATGCCGGAGAGGCGGGAAGTGCGTTTTTTTGCAGCTCCCGCCATATCAATGGCTTTTTTCACAGCATCATCGAAACTTTCAAAGCCTCCACCATATTTACCAGTTTCGGCAAGTGTGAACAATTTTTGCTCGACATTTTCGATCTGTTTCGAAGGAGTAAGATCAATCGGTGCATCATATGCGGTATTGACGATCTCGTTTCCAAGATCAATCAAAGAGCGACGTGTATAAAGATCATAAATGGCACGGCCATAATCTTCTGCGTTGATGATGGTGACAGCTTCTGTCGCCATGCGAACAACATAGGTATAAACCGTCATATCGCCGATTTTTTCATCAGCCGGAATAAACGGCTTGATTGTGACCGGATTGGCAAGCTTGCCGTTTTTGATCATCTCGCTCAGAACAGCGAAAATTGTTTGATGTAAAGGCTCAAAAAAATGTTCAGGCTTCAAAAAATCGGACACGCGGTCGAGCGCATCATTATTTATAAGAATTGCACCGAGGAGAGCCTGTTCCGCTTCTATATTATGTGGAACCTGCCTGAACGGAAGTGCCTCGTCACCATTGGTTTGTCCGATGTTAAGAACTTTTGCTTCTGACATTAGTCTTTTGCTGCTCGCCTGAATTTTGTCGAATTGGAAAACCCGTCTACTTTACCCCATTGTGGGTAGTGATCGCCACTTTTTTTTCTGTTTCCTTGCATTTTTACCTGTTTCCCTCGTTCATCCCCGTTCAACACGTGGGAAAAGATAAGAAAAAGCACTGAACGCCACTATTAAAACCCATAAGGCTTGCTTGATGACAGGAAACGGCATTCCGGAAGACCAGGAAATAGCCTTCGCTTCAAGGAAAAATAGCGGTCTATAAAAAGAAAAAATGCCGCATGCTTAAGCACACACAGCATTTTTTTGATTTAAGATGGGGGGTGGATATAGTGCAAGGAAAGTGGCTTGAAAAGTCTGCTTTTTTGCAGCCACACGACCTATTTCTTTTCTTCTTTCGAAACTTTGGTTTTTCCGTGTGATTTTACAGGTTCCGGAGCAGAAGCACCGCTCGTTTTTTTTGCTGTTCCGGCAGTCTTCTTTTCATCTTTCCGGGTTGCTTCTATATTCGGGTCAGCGTCAATTTTTTTAAGTCTGGCTTCTTCTTCAATAATGTAATCGCGAGTCAAGGGAACAGCATCCTGCTTGTGTGCAAGCTGTATCTGGAAAACCATCATACCCTGCCAGCGGAAAGCGCTTTCGGATGCTGCGAGGTAGAATTCCCACATACGGCAAAAACGTTCGTCATAGAGTGCTTTTGCCTCGTCCCAGTGGGCAAGGAAAGCTTCGCGCCAAGCCTTTAATGTTTCGGCATAATGCAACCGTAATATTTCAATATCGGTAATGACAAGGCCACTTTTTTCAATGACCGGTATAACTTCCGATAATGACGGAATATAGCCACCGGGGAAAATATATTTGGCAATCCACGGATTCGTTGCCCCCGGTTCGCCCGACCGGCCAATTGAATGGAGAACGAAGCGGCCATCCGATTTCAACAATCTTTTGACATGGTCGAAATATTCTTTGTAATGGCCGATCCCGACATGCTCGAACATACCCACGGAAACGATCTTATCGAAGGCATCATTCAGTTTGCGATAGTCAAGAAGCAAAAATTTGGCTTTATCCTGAAGTCCCATATCTTTGGCGCGCTGGTTAGCAATGCCATGTTGCTCATGGGAAAGCGTAACACCTGTAACATTTGCACCAAGAACCCGTGCAAAATAAAGACCCAATCCGCCCCAACCGCAGCCGATATCAAGGAGCTTTTCACCTTGCTTGACTTGGAGCTTGGCCGCAAGATGCCGTTTTTTGGCAAGTTGTGCTTCGGCGAGACTGACATTTGGATTTTCAAAATAACCACATGAATATTGACGATCAGGATCAAGAAACATCTCGTAAAGTTTGCCTGACAGATCGTAATGATGTTCGACGTTTTTTGCAGAACGACGCAACGTATTCATCTGGACGAATCGTTTTGTCGCTGTGCGGATGAAATAGAACGCTTTCATCCACAATTCATTTTCTGCAATTGGACCGGTACTTTCAAAAATCGTTTCGAGTAGTGAATAAATATCACCTTTTATAAAAGTAAAACCGCCATCCATATAGGCTTCGCCCAGTTTCAATGCAGGGTCGAGCGCTACCTCGCGTTCCCATTTTGCCGATGTAAAGCGAATTTGAATCGGTGTGCCAGTCTGATCACCGAATTGGTATGTGACCCCGCGTGAATCGGTAATTGTCAAATTACCCTTGGTAATAATGTGGCTGGCAGCCGTCTTCAACAAAGCAAACATCTATCGAGTCCCATCTTTCATTCAATAATTCGGCCGCATGTTTACCCACAGAGGAGTGTTTAAATCAGCTCTCGAAAGTCTATTTCAACCGATGCACCGTTTATAGTGCCCATTTGTTAAAAAAACACCCGACCTTAAAGATCGGGTGTGTTCATTTTTTTTTGACATGTCAAGAAACAACTGTTCCAGACTACTGGGGCAGTGCGTCGCACTTGCAAGTCTTAACTTGTGAACCGACGCAAAAAGCTTATTCAGCTTCCTTTTCTTCAGCCTGTTCCTCGGCCTTTTTCTCTGCTTCGTGTTCGGCACCTTCTTCGTCAAAGACTTCTTCTGCCAAAGGCTGTTCTTCAATTCCGTAAATAGCCTCGATCGAAGTCAAATCCTCGCCGGCAGCCTGACGTTCAGCTTCTTCAGCAGAACGGGCAATATTGATGGTCACATTAACCTGTACTTCCGGGTGGAGATTGACAGCCACATTGTGAAGGCCGATCGACTTGATCGGGTGGTTAAGTTCAACTTGTGTACGAATGATAGAAAAACCGTCAGCGGTAATAACATCCGCAATATCACGTGTCGAAACCGAACCGTATAGCTGGCCTGTTTCACCGGCAGAGCGAATAACTACGAATGTCTTGCCGTCAAGCTTGTCAGCAACTTGTTGGGCTTCGCTCTTGCGTTCAAGATTGCGTGCTTCGAGCTGTGCTCTCTCATTCTCGAATTTCTTTTTGTTGGCCTCGTTGGCACGCAAAGCTTTTCCCTGAGGGAAAAGAAAGTTGCGAGCAAAACCATCTTTTACAGAAACGGTGTCGCCCATTTGCCCCAAACGGGCAATGCGTTCAAGAAGAATAACATCCATTTTAAATTCCTTTCAGCTGCTTTTATTGTTTTGTTTCACCGCGTTGGCGGCTTTCTTGAATAGTCGTCCAGATCCCCATCAAAAGCAGAATGAGTGATACCGGTAAGGTGAATACGAAAGTAAAAAGGGCAATGTAGACAAATCCGAGGATGAAAATGCGTCCACTCATGCCACGAGTGAGGTTGTGCAAATAAGCAAGTCCTGTCATTGAGATTGCCAAGGTAAAGGTTGTGTTGAAGACCGATGCGCACAGATTGAGAAATGTACCGAGCTCAAAAAAGGTGGCACCAAAGGCGACAATAAAAATTACCAGCGCGGGTATTGGCAGACGAAATTTTTTGGGCCAGTCATCGCGCGGGCGTGCAAGCCGTTTCATGCGCTGCGCACCGACAAGCGAAAAATACAAATTCCCGATTAGAAAAAGCACTCCATAAGTGGCCAGACTGCTTGACAACAAAGGAACGATATTGGTTACCAGAAAATCATGGAAGGTGATGATGTCGGCTTCCGATGCCGAATTGGTCTCGCGTAAGGAATTTGCAACAAAATTGGCAACTTCGCCCGCAATAATCGGTGTCGTCGGGTTGTTATGCAATATTGTGCCGATAATAACACAAATGATCGAGATAAAGCCTGTCAGTAAAAATATAACCGACGACAGCGGATACCATTGGACCGTGTGTCCTTCTTTATCTGTTTCGGCAAGTCCGAGAAGCCAGGAGCCATAAACAGCCGGAAGAAAAAACAACAAGGCAAAGCCGAGACCGATATAGAGATTTTGTGCAAATACCAGAACGATTGTTGCTGTGATAAGAGAAACGATACTGGCAGTTGTGCCCCAGCCGAATGCAACGATAAAAATCGGCAGAGTCATGAAGCAACCGAGTAGAAGTGCAAGTGGAGGAAAAACCAGAAAAAAGCTCATAATAGCTGTTGCAAGGACGGCAGCAAAGAGCCCGCCTAAAATACCCGCCGGAAACGTACTGGATTTTTTTTGCAACATTTGATCGCTGTCCTGCCTTTTTGCAGTTAGGGGCTGAAATAAACGCTCCAACTCCGGTTTTATTTAATCCTGCACCGAAAGCAGGAAAAGCAGCCGGCCGAGCCGGCTGCCTGAATTCTTACTTGACGACATAAGGCAGAAGGCCGAGGAAACGGGCGCGCTTGATCGCTTTTGCCAATTCGCGCTGTTTTTTCTGGCTCACTGCAGTAATGCGTGAAGGAACAATCTTGCCACGCTCTGAAATATAGCGCTGAAGAAGCTTTACATCCTTATAGTCGATCTTTGGTGCGTTAGGACCTGAAAACGGGCAAGTCTTGCGGCGACGATGGAAAGGACGACGGGTTGGAATCTGGCTAATATCAACCATTATTCATCTCCTTCATTGTTTGAATCATCGCGTGAGCGGCGTGGACGACGCGGACGATCTTCATCTTTGCCGTAACGGTCGTCACGATCGCGGCGAGAAAGCATAGCCGACTGGCCTTCTTCAAGCTCGTGAACGCGAACTGTCATGTAACGCAAAATATCTTCGTTGATGCGCATCTGGCGTTCGACTTCTGCAATTGCAGCTGCCGGAGCATCAATATTCATCAATGTATAATAGGCTTTGCGATTCTTGCGAATGCGATAGGTAAGTGTGCGCAAACCCCAATTTTCAATGCGCCCGACTTTGCCACCGTTGGCTTCAATGACGCCCTTGTAGAGTTCTACAAGTTGGTCGACCTGTTGCGGTGCAATATCCTGTCGGGCAAGGAACACATGTTCATAAAGAGCCATTGTTTTGCCTTTCTTCTGTTAATCTTTGTCGACTTTCGGCGCAGAGCCTCTGCGACTTGCCTATTCGGTCGAACCGAAGAAGAAAGGACGCGTGTTTCGAGACATTCGAGAGCGGAGACACGGGAGGCTTGAAACATTAATATTTCCTGCCGCTTTTAAAAGCGACCCTCCGTTCAACCCCCGGCCAAATGTCGACAATGAACGGGCGGTGTTTACAGGTTATTTGGAAAAATAGCAAGTGAGGAAAACAACTAAAATATGTTTTTGGGTTGGAAGAACGATGCTGTCGATATATGAGTGATGAAAATGCAAACAGCCAATTTTCGGAGTTCTGGCAAAATGGCTTTTCTGGAAAATATCGACATTCTCATTTTCAATTTCTTCGCCGCGACCCCGCAAACATCAACGCTGTTTGCATATTTCGGAATCGGATGTGCGAAATTTCTCATCTATTTTATTCCGTTTCATCTCATTATATTATGGTTTCTTGGTGGGCGGGGTGAAAGACAAGCGGCACTTTCCATTGTCATTTCTGTTGCTATAGCGCTGATTTTCAGTTTTATTATAGGACATCTTTGTTATCGACCGCGCCCTTTTGTGGCAGGAATCGTCAAAGCTCTTATCGAGCACAAGGAAAATGCTTCCTTCCCGAGCAATCATGCTTTAATTTTTACAATCTATGTTTTTTCATTATATTGGTATCGTTATAAACAAGTTGCACGCGTTGCACTTGTTCTAGGGGTACTCACTTGTTGGGGGCGCATCTTTACAGGTGTGCATTATCCTTCCGACATCCTTGGAGGGGTTGTTCTGGGACTTGTTATTTCCGTGCTTGTTATCCGTTTTCTTGTACCATTTGTACCGAAGTTTGTTTATGAGCTCCCTTATTCACCGAAAGGCAGGGGAACAGATTTACAAGCCTAATCCATGATGTTCGGCTTGACTTTATGCTGTTTTATAGGTCAAGACCTCCTAATCTTTGTTTTTAAGCCAGGGAGTATACTCTAATGGTTTGTGCATTTACGTTTCCCGGTCAGGGAAGTCAGACAGTTGGTATGGGCAAGGCCCTTTCGGATCAATTTCCTGAAGCGCGGTCAGTTTTTGAAGAAGTCGATGATGCTTTGGGCGAAAAACTCTCGTCGGTTATGTTTGAAGGGCCGGAAGATGTTTTGACATTGACCGCCAATGCGCAACCGGCATTGATGGCTGTTTCGATGGCTGTTATCAGAGTGCTTGAGAAAAATGGCCTTGATCTCAAGAACAAGGTTTCATTTGTTGCCGGACATTCTCTTGGTGAATATTCAGCCCTTTGTGCTGCAGGTACCTTTAGCCTTGCCGACACTGCGCGGCTACTTAGAACTCGTGGAAATGCTATGCAGGAAGCAGTTGCTGTAGGCGAGGGTGCTATGGCGGCAATTATCGGTCTTGAAGAAAACATTGTTGCAGAAATTTGTAGTTCGGTTCTTGGAGAAGGTGTTTGCGAGATTGCCAATGATAATGGCGGCGGGCAACTTGTTATTTCAGGAGCGACAAAAGCCGTTAATGCAGCGGTAAAACTTGCAACAGAAAAGGGCGCAAAGAGGGCCATTCTGCTTTCTGTTTCAGCCCCGTTCCATTCAAGTTTGATGCAGCCAGCTGCCGAAGCGATGCATGATGCTCTTCTAGATGTAAATAAACTTCCACCTAGTGTGCCGGTTGTTCCCAATATTTCTGTGAAACCGGAAACCGATCCGGATAAGATCATCGAACTGCTGGTTCGTCAGGTGACGGGTCGGGTTAGGTGGCGCGAAACTGTGGAATGGTTTGCTGCACATAATGTCGACACACTTTTTGAAATCGGTAGCGGAAAAGTTCTGACCGGGCTTGCAAGGCGAATCGACCGGAATTTGACCGGCCTGACCGTCGGAACAGCAGACGAGATAGAAAATGCCTTGAAGACACTTGGCGTATGATTGAGGAATTTGACGATGTTTGATTTGAAAGGGCGTAAAGCACTTGTAACCGGCGCAACCGGCGGCATAGGAGAAGCGATAGCTCGCGAGTTGCATGAACAAGGTGCAATAGTTGGACTTCATGGCACACGCGAGGAAAAGTTAAAAGCTTTGGCTCATGACCTTGGCGATAATTGCTTTATCTTTCCGGCAGATCTTTCCAAACGCGAAGAAGTAGCAGCATTGGCCGAAAAAGCAGAAAGCACGCTCGATGGCGTGGATATTCTGGTCAATAATGCCGGAATTACCCGCGATGGTCTTTTTGTTCGGATGAGTGATCGCGATTGGGATGATGTGTTGGCGGTTAATCTATCAGCCGTATTTTTTCTGACTCGAGCCTTGACACATCCGATGATGCGCCGTCGCTATGGCCGCATTATCAATATTTCCTCTATTGTCGGTGTTACCGGCAATCCCGGTCAAACCAATTATTGTGCAACGAAAGCCGGTGTCATAGGTTTCTCGAAATCTCTCGCTCAAGAAATTGCCAGCCGCAATGTGACAGTCAATTGCATTGCCCCGGGTTTTATTGAGTCGGCAATGACGGATAAACTCAATGACAAACAAAAGGAAACCATCATGTCTGCTATTCCGATGAAGCGTATAGGGACAACTAAAGATGTGGCAGCTGCCGCTATTTATCTAGCAAGCGACGAGGCGGCCTTTGTCACCGGTCAGACATTGCACGTCAATGGCGGAATGGCAATGATTTGACAAAAACATCCGTAAAGACTCGGGATTGGAGTTTTTACGGATGATAAAAATTGTGGCGTTGTCTTCTAAATTTTGTGCGTTGTGAGTGTTACCTTTAGAAAAAAAGGACACTATTTCGGCACAAAATGAAGAGAAACACGCGAATTATGGTAAAATATCTTTGCGTCTTGGCGTCGAGCATGGTAATTGGCGCCTTTAAGGCCGGTGAGTAAAACCGGTTGATCCCGTTATGGGATATCCACAGGGTGTGTTTGAAAACCTAAAAATGATAGGTGTAAATACATCTATTGCTTGATTAGATGAGCCCGTGCCGCTAACCAAGGCAGGGAAAACAACAAAAGTCGAGGATCCGACATGAGTGATACAGCAGAACGCGTCAAGAAAATCGTCATCGAACATCTTGGTGTTGATGCAAATAAAGTAACCGAAAACGCAAGTTTCATTGACGATCTTGGTGCCGATAGTCTTGACACCGTAGAATTGGTCATGGCTTTTGAAGAAGAATTCGGTGTAGAAATTCCGGATGACGCAGCCGAAACGATTTTGACCGTTGGCGATGCCGTCAAGTTTATTGATAAGGCTTCGGCCTGATTGACCGCGGAGGCAGAAACTGGAAAAAGGTTTTTGTCTCCTTTTATTTGTTTTACTCGTGAATGAACGGGTATTTTCGGGTTTAAAGTTGAACGATTGGGATTTGGAAGTATGAGACGTGTCGTCATTACCGGTTTGGGATTGGTTTCTCCACTGGCCGGCGACGTGGAACATAGCTGGAAACGGCTTCTTGAAGGCAAAAGCGGCGTTCGTCGTGTTACCGAGTTTGAAGTCGATGATCTTCCATGCCAGATAGCAGGCCGTATTCCGTTAGGTGACGGCAGCAATGGTACATTCAATGCCGATCTTCATATGGAACCCAAAGAGCAGCGCAAAGTCGATCCGTTTATTCTTTACGCAATGGGAGCAGCCGACGAGGCGCTCGACGACGCCGGTTGGCATCCGACAAGTGATGAAGACCAGATTCGCACCGGCGTTATGATCGGTTCCGGTATCGGCGGTGTCGAAGGCATTGTTGAAGCCGGGTATACATTGCGCGACAAAGGGCCAAGGCGCATTTCGCCATTTTTTATTCCCGGTCGTCTTATCAATCTCGCATCGGGTTACGTTTCGATAAAGCATCAGTTGCGCGGGCCTAATCATGCAGTCGTTACTGCGTGTTCTACCGGTTCACATGCGATTGGTGATGCTTCCCGTCTGATCGCGCTTGATGATGCCGATGTTATGCTTGCCGGAGGGACCGAATCTCCTGTCAATCGTATTTCGTTAGCAGGATTTGCTGCGTGCAAGGCACTTTCTACAGGCCGCAATAATGACCCTGAACATGCCTCGCGTCCATATGATGTTGATCGCGACGGATTTGTAATGGGTGAAGGTTCTGCCATTGTCGTTTTGGAAGAACTTGAACACGCCAAAAAACGCGGTGCAAAAATTTATGCCGAAGTTGTCGGTTACGGTTTGTCCGGTGATGCCCACCATATAACGGCGCCATCCGAGAGCGGAGAGGGGGCCGAACGGTGCATGCGCGCAGCCATTAAACGCGCCGGAATCGATCCGTCCGAAATTGACTATATCAATGCACATGGGACTTCGACCATGGCTGACACGATCGAGCTTGCGGCTGTCGAACGGGTCATGGGTGAAAACGCTTCAAAAGTATCAATGTCATCGACAAAATCGTCGATTGGCCATCTTTTGGGAGCAGCCGGTGCAGCGGAAGCTATTTTTAGTGTTCTTGCAATACGTGATAATATAGCACCGGCGACAATCAATCTTGATCATCCGTCTGTCGAGACGAAGATAGATCTTGTTCCGCATAAGCCGCGGGAACGCAAGATTGACACTGTTCTATCCAACTCATTCGGATTTGGTGGAACCAATGCATCCTTGATTATGCGGCGTTTTTCAAAATAATACACAATCTTGAGAAAAGTTCACCTTTTCTCCAAGTTCTGCAAATTTTGCCGCAATTTTGCGATAAGCGGTAAAAATCGGAAATTTATAGCAAACGGGATGTGTGCTTATGTCTGACGAAGAAAAGAAGATGACATCCGACAGGACTGAGTCTTTGACATCGAAGTCAGAAATAAAGCCGTCAGAGCCTGATGAACCGATAGCGTCGTCAGAGAAAAATTCTCCACGATCTGAAATCTCTCCGACATCCGAAACCCCTCCATTATCGGAAAATAGAGACAAAAATCCTGTTTCAGATTCAGAAAAGTCTGTCGGGGAAGCCGCTTTGCAAAGCGATCGGAACGTGAAAGAAGAGGGAGGTAAAGCAACCTCCGAACTTGTGAACGTATCATTCCTTCGAAAGAAAGATGCATCGGACCAGAACCCTTCGATTTTGCAAAATAGCGCACCTCGCGTCTCGGATGATCAATTGTCCGGGAATGATCAACAGTCCACTCCGATTGGAAATGACAAAGTTCCGGAAAAGCCAGATGATACAAACGGAGCAGACGGAAAAGCAGACGCAAAAAAAATAAAAGTCAAGCCGAGTCGGTCAAAAGTTGCCCGCAACCCTTTGATTATTCTAGGTAATTTTTTCGTTATGCTGGTGATAGTCATCATTCTGGCAATTACGATACCGATATATGTCGGAAAGAATATGTTTGTTGCGGCTGGTCCCCAATCGAACGAGCAAGTGGTTCTTATCAATCAGGGGGCCGGTATCAGAGAAATTGCTTCGATTCTCGAAAAACAGGGGTTGATAAGATCGGCAGATATTTTTGTTTACGGTGTTGGCTATCAGGATAAGGCAAGGCTTCTGAAGGCTGGTGAATATGCCATACCTGCACATGCTTCAATGAAGGATATCATGGATATTCTGGTGGAGGGAAAGTCGATTGAGCATGCGTTCACTGTTCCGGAAGGACTTACCGTCGCACAGGTTTTCGACCGTCTGGCAGCAAATGATGTTCTGGTCGGCGATTTACCAAAAGTTTTACCGCCAGAAGGAAGCTTAATGGCGAATACTGTCAATTTTATTCGCGGAACGACTCGCGAACAGATTGTCAAACGTTTACGTGACGGCCAACAAAAACTGGTTGCTGATATCTGGGCAAAACGTGCTCCAGATTTACCAATAAAAAATATCAAAGAGTTCGTAACACTCGCATCGATTGTTGAAAAAGAAACCGGTATTGCAACCGAACGACCACAAGTGGCTGCCGTTTTTTATAATAGGCTTGCCAAGAATATGCGTCTGCAATCGGATCCGACGGTTATTTATGGCTTGTTCGGGGGCAAAGGCAAACCTTCAGATCGGCCAATTTATCAATCTGATCTTGATAAAGACACGCCTTACAATACTTATAAAATAAACGGTCTTCCCCCCACACCGATTGCCAATCCCGGACGGGACGCCCTCGAAGCGGTGGCCAACCCGCCGAAGAGCGACGCGCTATATTTCGTGGCAGATGGTACAGGCGGACATGTTTTCTCCAAAACGCTGGACGAACATAATGCAAATGTGCGCAAATGGCGTGCGATGCAAAAAAATGACTGATTGGTTTTAACTGGTTCCGGATATTTTAAATTATGCCGGAAAATAGGTGCTTATCGGTTCTCGTTTCAAATTCAAGACTGTGTTCCAGCCGTTTTTTATTTTCCATAACGAGTTACCAAAGTAGGGGATGCTGGTTCGAATCGGCAGTTTATACACGTTTGGGTTTATGTTTTTTCGATCCAATCGGCTGCAATTTTTCGAACGCGTTTTTGATCTTTCCTTTTTTTACAGTCTGGTTAAAACGTTGATGTTCGGCGGCAGGAGGATGAATTGCCTTGTTTATATTTGATGTTATAAAAGCGGCACTTTAACCGGAACAGTATTAAAAAATGACAACAATCAAATTGCCAAACTATCGGGAAATATGCACTGCGCACGAAGTGTCTGGTCGCGATTGTTTTGCAGGTTATGGTCATTAACAGATTGTCGACACGTGCTATTGAATTCAAAATTCCGGCCATTTCAGTTAATAGGGAACTGCTCGAATGAGAGTCCATGAATTTTTTGAAGAGCATTGACGGTTGGGGTAAAAAGTCGATTTCGCCAATCGATTTGACGTCAAACAATTGCGCCAAGGGTTAAGCCCTATTTTTTACAGGAGTTTTTTTACATTGCAGAGTATGACAGGATTTGCCCGAGCGAGTGTGTCGACGGAAAGTGCCACAATTGTATGGGAAACTCGCTCGGTTAATGGCAGAAATCTTGATTTGAGATTTCGTTCGAATATTGCCATTGATGCTATCGAATATGAATTGAAGAAGAAGGCAGGAGATATTTTTGCACGGGGTAATATAAATTGTTTGCTTAATGTTTCTTTTTCGGCTGGAAGTAGTCACCCTCGTATCAATCAGGATTACCTTGATTGGGCTTTGAAATTTTCAAACGAACTGGAACAAGCTTATGGCATTCAGAAACCGACTATCGACGGATTGTTAGGAATAAAGGGCATCGTCGAATACGGAACGCCGGAAAACGAAACCATCGAAAATACCGATTTGAAGCTTGCGATTATCAAGGGGTTCGACGTTGCCCTTCACGATTTGACATTTGCCCGCGAAAAAGAAGGAGCAACACTCAATAAAATCCTGTCTGGACAAATCGATACAATCGAAACATTGGTAAGTGGAGCCAGAAACGATCCGTCGCGTTCGCGCGAAGCGATAAAGGAGCGACTAAAAACGCAGGTGTCTGCACTCCTTGACTCCAGTGATAAACTCGATGACCAACGGTTGGAAATGGAAGCGGTCCTTCTGGTAACCAAAGTAGATATTCAGGAAGAACTTGACCGGCTTGACGGACACATTGAGGCAGCAAGATATCTGCTTGGATTGAACGAACCTGTTGGTCGTCGATTGGACTTTCTGGCTCAGGAATTTAATCGCGAAGCCAATACACTGTGCTCCAAGGCGCATACAGCTTCTCTTTCGGCCGCAGGTCTGTCATTAAAGGCGGTGATTGACCAGTTCAGAGAACAAATTCAGAATGTCGAATAGACCGATGTTTTGAAATTTTGCGCCCTGATGGGGTCACGAAAAATTTGAAGGACAATGTATAATGGAAAACACCTCTGAACGTGAACGCAATTTAAAGAACGCGGGCAAAAGACGCGGAGTGTTGATGGTAATTTCATCCCCATCGGGAGCAGGAAAATCCACATTGTCACGTTTATTGCTGGAAGATGGTCATCTCGGCTTGTCGATCAGTGTGACGACGCGTGAACGCCGGTCAAGCGAGATAAACGGGGTTCATTATCATTTTATTAGCAAAGAAGAATTCGAGCGTAAGCGTGATAATGATGAATTGATCGAGTGGGCGGAAGTCCACGGTCATTATTACGGTACTTTGCGTGAAACAGTGGATAAAGCTTTGGCAGCGGGGCGCGATATGCTCTTCGATATCGACTATCAGGGTGCACAGCAATTGCAGGAGAAGATGCCTGATGACGTTGTTTCCATTTTTATTCTTCCGCCGTCAATGAAAGAATTGAAGTCGCGCTTGAATAGACGAGCCGAAGATGCGCCGGATGCTATTGACCTCAGGCTCCATAACGCTCGTGGCGAGATAGAACATTATAAATCTTATGACTATGTGATTATTAATGAAGATTTGGAGCAGTCTTTTTCGCTTATTAAAACGATTCATCTAGCCGAAGCGATGAAACGGCGGCGCTGTCTCTACATTGATTCGTTTGTGGACGGATTGCTACAGGAAAAACTTGAATAGTTTTTTTCACGTTTAATAAGCACAAGCAAAAAAGTTGATCGGTGGCTCTTTGAACGACCAACGAGAAAAACTTATGTGAGCTATTTTTGTTTCATGCGATAAAATTTTGGAAAACTCGAACGAACGTATCGGACAATAAATATTGGTTGCTAAACCAATAAACACAAATCTTGGCGGCAATAGTAGGCTTTCTGTTCCGTCACTATTTAAAAGTTTTAACGTTCAGATCTTAATTCGTTATTCACTGTCGAACTTCAATTGCTTGAGCCAGAGAGACAAATTCCTTTATATCTAGCGTTTCTCCGCGGCGGGTGCCATCAATTCCGGTTTGTTCCAATAGAGCTTCTCCACCAAGCGATTTGAGACTTTGACGGAGCATTTTTCGTCTTTGTCCGAATGCCGCTTTGGTAACCTTTTCGAGGTTCTCTACCGTGCAGTGCAGGGGATTATCATTGGGAATAATGTGAACGACCGATGACGTTACCTTCGGTGGCGGTGTGAAGGCTTGCCGCGGAACATCAAAGGCAATCCGCGCATGTGTGCGCCAGCCGGCAAGGACTGCCAGACGACCGTAATGTGGCGTACCTGGAAGTGCTACAATGCGTTGCGCAACTTCTTTTTGGAACATCAGCGTCATGGATTCATAAAAAGGTGGCCAAGGCTCGACCGTAAGCCAGCGGATTAAAAGTTCGGTACCGATATTATAAGGAAGATTGGCGACGATCGTGGGGTTTTCTCCACTTTTGAAAAGGCTTTCGAAATCTTGCTCTAGGGCATCCCCTGATATGATTTTGAGTCTTTCGGGATACACATTGGAAATTTCGTCAAGTGCAGCAAGGCAGCGTGTATCACGTTCGATAACTGTAACGGTAGCGCCTTGTGAAAGTAGGGCACGTGTGAGTCCTCCTGGGCCGGGCCCGATTTCCAATACGTTTCTGTCCTTTAGATCACCGGCCTGACGGGCAATTTTCGCGGTTAAATTAAGGTCGAATAGAAAATTCTGTCCAAGAGATTTTTTTGCACTGAGACCGAAAGTTTCTATAACTTCTCGCAGAGGTGGAAGTGAATCAATTGACATGATGGTGAGAATTTTTAGCGAGGTTATCGGCAAGTGTTAATGCAGCGATAAAACTCTCCGGCGAAGCTATCCCCTTTCCGGCTATGTCGAATGCTGTTCCGTGGTCGGGGGAGGTCCGGATAAACGGAAGCCCCAAAGTGACATTGACAGTGTCGTCAAAGCCGATTGTTTTGACAGGTATTAACGCTTGATCATGATACATACACAAAGCGACATCGTAATTTTTGCGTGCACGTGCATTGAACATAGTGTCAGAAGGAAGTGGACCAATCACGTTTATTCCACGAGAACGTAGAATATCCATCGCCGGTTTCATAACGGTTTTTTCCTCAATCCCCATAGCTCCGCCTTCACCGGCATGTGGATTAAGACCGGCTATTGCAAGTCGCGGATTTTTTATTGCAAACCGTTCGGATAAGTCATGGGCGACGATAAGTGCTGTTTCGACCAGTAATTCTTTGGTCAAAGTGCGAGGAACTTTCTCTATCGCAATATGGACTGTGACCGGAATGGTTCTTAATTGCGGACCAGCAAGCATCATAACGGGGTGATAGTGTTTATCATTGAGCTTTTCCGCTAGATCGGCCAAAAACTCTGTGTGTCCCGGAAAGTGAAAACCTGCATCGTAAAGAATTTTTTTAGCTATTGGACACGTGACTAACGCTGATGCCTTTTTATCATGGACATAATGGACACCACGTTCAATCGCTTCAATAATTCCGGCAGCGTTTTTTGATGACGGTTGGCCAGGCACAGCCGATTGACGGTTATATAACGGAACAATGGGAAAAGAATCTTCAAATTCTTCCGACACATCGTCTCCTTCGACGATTGCCGTACGAACATCCATATTCAATAACGAAATAGTTTTTTCAACAATGTCGGCATCGGCCAGAACAAAGAAAGCCGGTACACAGCGTGAATGGCGTTGTTGCCAAGCTTTCAGCGCAATTTCCAATCCTATTCCGGCAGGATCACCACTGCTAACAGCAAGCGAAGACATCAAGGATTTTCAATGCGGGCCTTTTCCCGCAATTCCTTGACATATTTCGCACTTAAATCTTCAGCCTTTTTATCACCGGATTTCTCGTTATCCTGAATGGTGAAGACCAATTGTGCAACCTTATCATCCGAAACTTTTTTAATGTTGCATACAGCAAGGGCTTCAACGCCTCTCGGCGTTTCTTGTGGCGGGGTCATGCGACCGGCTGGTGTTGCCTTGACGGACTTTTCCCATTCTTCCGGTAATTGGGGCTCGAGAACCCGACCGAGATTGCGGATTGTAACATCAATCATACCGGTTGCTTGCTGTTTAAGGTTAGCACAACCGGAAAATTTCGACCGGAAGAGTTCTGCATCCTGTTTGCGTTTTCCTAATATCGCACTACGTCGATTATTAGGAACGACGAAAATCACCTGTTGCAATTCATATTCGTTGGCAGTCGGTTTCACGCCACCATTTTTGAGCATACGCTGTACCGCTTCCTGTTCGGTGATTATTCCACCTTCGGCACGGTAACGGGCACTTACAAGACGCCCCCAGCCCATCTGGACCCGGATATAATTTTTAAAATGGTCAGCGGTTACACCAGCTTTTCCAAGCATATCTGTGAGTTGGGCCACCGTCATATGATTACGCTCGGCAAAGCCGTTGAAAGCTTTGTTGACCTCATCGTCGCTAACATCAATATTCCGCTTTTTCATTTCGACGCGTTTAAGCATCTCTTCGATGAGTTCATCTTTGGCTTGCGAAGTTAAATTACCGGTCTTCCTCTGTAATTTCAGGAAGGCAGCGCGCCTTTGAATATCATAATTGGTAATTGCGTTACCATTGACAATGACGGCGACAGCTGTTTGAGCCGAAGCTTCTGCCTGCGGTGCTCTTGGTGCACAAAAGGCATTGCTGTGTAAAAAAGTTACGCCCATAAGCGACGCGATACATAATGCCAATGAGCTATTTTTCATGTTTTTCATTGTTCTAAGCTTCCGCTTTTCGCCAAATATTCTCAATAAATAATCTTTTATCGTTCTTATCACAACAACAGCAATTCACCAAAAGCTACGTGCTTTGGCATCAAACTGTTACATGGCTTTGCCAATGTCCGCCACAGTACGGAAGGATAACAAGAATCCGAATTTATGACTTGGTTCATTTTCCCAAGGATTGCGTGTTTGTTGGTACCCAAGGTTAAACCCGAAACATTCGTCAAGATAATTCAAACCTGTGCCCAATCTCACGAATGTGTCGGAAACGAGGTCGTAACTCGAATTGGCGTGAATCGACCAATGATCGGTAAATTTATAGTTGCTATAGAGACTGACTTCTTGACGATCCTGCGCATAACCATAATCCGGCTGGCTTTCGATATAAGCATATTGTGAAGAAAGCGATACCCGTTTCCACGTTTGTGAAGCCTCTACCTCGCCACGCCGGATTGAACCCGTTTCATCATCAAAACGACCGCGCGAGGCAATGGCAAAGCCATGTTCATTACTTGCACCGATCATCGCAACATAGTCGGAACGTGCACTTTCAAGTCCGGAATCGGACCCAACACTGACAAAATCTTTTGCATTGAAAGAATTTTTGCCGAAAAGCTGGAAGGATTGGCCAGCCAAGCCATAGAGTGACCATCCATTATTAAAGTTACCCGAATATCTCAGACCGACATTCGAACGTGTTCCGCCTTCTGCACGGTCATAACCGGAAAACTTGTCGCGTTCAAACAATGTTGTGGCATCAAAGACAAAGCTTTGAGCATCTTCGTTGGGAAGGCGACCGGTATATTGTTCATTATTGCGAATGAAAATCTGCGCAATAGGCTCGATGACATGGGTGGAATTACCGGCGGTAAAGAGCAGAGGATAACGCAAATCCAGTCCAGCGGTCGCAATGCCACGGAACGCACCAGATTCGATATCCATCTTGCTATAGCTGCCATCTGCCATATAGCCGCCATATTCACCGTGGGCATCAGTGCCGATACCGTCACCGCGCAAAGCCAGAATTGGGGTGAATACCAAGCCACCTTGGCTGATCAGACTTCTTTTCCATTCAACATCGGAGGTTAACCGGAAATCGGTACCGGACATACCTGCGAGTCTGGCCGTATTAAGCGGGCGTCCTTGCCAATCTGCAAAGGCGAAATCGGCTTTGTCGCGATAGATCGATTGCAAATTGGTGTGGAACGTAAACTCGCCGCCATAAACTGCCTCGTCAGGAGTAAATGAATAGTCGATGCGCGGAAGAACCCATGGTTGGCGTGTGTAACGTTCCGATGGATTGTCTTTAAGCATCGAATCCTGCACTTCGAAATGATAAAAACGCATATCGAAGTAGTTACGGCCGGCTAAACCATTCAAATAGATTTGCGAACGGAATACATCGTTTTTGTAACCTTCAAGATCATAGGTGCGGCTGAAATTTCTATCCGATTGGGCTAAAATATTCCAACCATAGGTCCAGCTCGAATTGATCCGGAAATCGCCTTTGGTCGCAACCATATAACGATTGTCATTGACGCTATCGATTGAATCATGATCGAAGTCATCAGGGTTTACCTGATAAATATGGGCAAAACGGATATTATAACTACCTGTTTCGAGACGGTGGCGCCATTCACCTTCTGTCAATAGCCCCTGATTGGTATAGCCGGTGGCCGAAAGTGTAAAATCATAGTTAGGTGCCAGATTCCAGAAATACGAATTGCGAATCCCTAATCCAAGATCATTTGTATATACAAAATTAGGCGTTAAAACACCGGTTTTGCGTTTAACTGTGGGATCGGGCATTTCGAAGACGGGAAACCACGCAACCGGCATACCGAAAAATTCGAAATGGCTATTTTCGAACCGCATTGTTTTGGTTGCGCCGTTCCAGATGATTTTCTTGGCTTTTATCTGCCATAAGACATCACGATCGGGTTTATAATAACAAGGCTCGCAGGCAGTATAAGCACCACGGTTAAATACGGTCATTTGACCGCCACTACGCTCGGCACTCACCGCTGCAAAACGCGTATTATCAGGTGTTTCAGCTCTTAGAGAATTGACAAAGCCTTCCCCCAAGTCATCTGTCATATCAATCTGCTGGGAATAATATTTGCTGCCGTCAGGTTGAACAACTTCAACATCGCCTTCTGCCAGAACGCGATTCGTTTTTTGGTTATAGACAACTTTGCGGGCGACGATTCGGTTACCATCATATTCGATCTGCACATTACCCTGAGCCGTGACCGTATTGGCGTCACGATCATAGACAAGTTCGTCTGCTGAAAGCAACATACGTGCGTTGGGATCAGTTTTATGAGTGGCAGTCATGGCACTGAAGTCCTGGGCTGAAGCAACGTAATACGTGCTTAGTCCCAAAGAGCACCCCAATGCGGTTCCGAGTGCCAAAGCCCTGAGGCTGTTTGAAATTTTCATTCCACTTGTCAATTGTCTCACCTAGCCATCCTCTTTATGCAACAAAAAGGATATACCAAAAAATAACGCAATAACAACCGGCACCCAAGCAGCAATGACAGGGGGCACGTAAGCCGCCTTGCCAAAAGCTTGCACAAGAACCGTAACTACATAAAGCACGAACCCGGCAATGATTCCACCCAAAATCATTGTACGTGATTGACCAAACCTTACAAATTTTAATGTAACAGTTGCTGCGATCAATGTCATCGCAATAAGAAGAGCAGGAAGTGCAATCAGAGATTGCAACTGCATATCGAAGGAATTGGCAGAATATCCGAACGATCTTGCGATCTCTATTTTTCTGGGCAAATCGTAAAAAGGAATACTCGCTGGATCAGCTAATTTTTCTTCAACAAATTCCGGTCTCAGATTCGTCGGAACTTTTAATTCAGTATAGTTTTCAGGCTCATGGCCGGCCTTATAGCGGGCTCCGCTTTCAAGCACCCAATAGCCGTGTGTAAGATGCGCGCGTGTGGCGTTGAGCCAATCTTTGATTGTCTCGTCGTCATTATATTCGACGAAGGTTGCGTCCAACAATGTCAAGCCGCCATCAGCAGTGTCCTTTGTACCTATGGTTGTAACACCATAATCGGTTCGCTGCGTTAACCATGGAATACGTTCGTTGTCCACAGTTGTCTCGATGTTCTTACCTTTCCATTCGGAAAGTATTTTTTCCGATTGTGATGTTCCCCAGGCAGCAATGGGGTTGACGACGATAACTCCGAAAAGACCGAATAAAAAAGCACCAAAACACAAAGGCGTGAGAAACTGCCACGCTGAAACACCAATGGAACGGGTGACGACAAGCTCCATTTTCCTGTTCAGCGCAATCAATGTTGCCATGGCCGAAAACAACGCAACAAACGGGAACAATTGTTGCATATTAAACGGAATGCGCAGCGCCGATATGGCAAGCGCACCGAATGGTGAATAACCGGGTAATCCCGCGAGCCGCCCGGCGTTGATTGTGAAGTCAATAAGCAGAGAAAGAACAAAAATTCCCAGCAAGAAATAGATAGTCGTTTTCACATATCTGAGAAAGAAATAGCGTCCTAATGTCCAACCAATCATGATGCACCTCCGTTTACATCAGATTGTTTGTGACGAAATATCTTGTTCCGTAGCCTCCTTATGGCAGTCGACAGTTTGTCGCCGAATTGATCGGGAAGCGTCATTTTACGATTCGTTATGAACAGGAACGCGATAAAAGCGCAAATTCCGATCGGCAATATATAAAGAAGCGGAATATATCCAAGGTCATTGTCTGCGCGGTCGCCGAAGAAATATCCCACAGCATAAACCACCAGAGAAAGTGAAATTGCCGAAAATGATGCGGAAATGCGTGCCTGACGTTGTGAACGTGCGTCACCGGCTACAGCCAAAGCAATCAAAGCAAAAACGATCGGGTAAAGCCAATCCGTGAAGCGACGATGTAACTCGGCGGTATATTGCAATGGCCGTCTCTGATAATAGGTATCGTTGGCATCAGGATGGAAAAGATAAACAAGGGGCCGATCCTTCGGGAAAATCGTTGGCGTTCCATCGCTTGCAGTAAAATCGCTAAGATTGAACGTGTAAGAACCGAATTTTATGATCGACACACTCCCTGCTTTATTGTCACGCCTTTGTACTTCACCATTATTCAGGACTAGAAAATCTCCATTGTCATTGCTGACAACCGAACCATTGACCGCATAATAATAAAGATCTGTCGCGGGATCGCGCTGATCGGCAATAAACAGCCTGCCAATTGTTCCATCGTCATGACGTTCGCCAATCTCCATATAAAGATTGTCTGTTAATTCGCGAAAATTTCCTTCTTGTATGAATACATTGATGAGGTCGGAATGTGTGGTGGCCATCATCTGACGCATTGTGATGCGTGCTTGCGGACTGACAAAGTTGGTAATGATAAATGAACAAACGGCTGCCAAAACCGCAAGTATCAGCACCGGTTTCCATACTGTACTGCGAGGCGCACCCGAAGCATTGATAACAACCAGTTCCGAATCCTGATTCATTGTTGACAAAGTTTGAGCTATCGCAATGACCAGCGCAAAAGGAATAACAAGCGGAATGACCGAGGGAATGAACAGGGAAGAAAACTGCAAAATGGTGAAAACCGTTTGCCCGCTTGTTGTCAGAAAGTTGATTCTCGACAGAACTTGCACGGTCCAGCTTATACCGACAGCGGCAAGAAGGACTGCTGCAAACAGAACGAAAACGCGCCGAAGGATGTATAGTTCAATAATGCGCATTGGTGGAAAATACATCCTCACTATCAAAATTCATGACATCAACGATTCCGGGAAGCGGGATTCTCTTGTTATGCCGTTTTATTTCTCTTTTCTCCCAAATATCACGACGACTCTAACAAGAGGCAAAAAAAAATAGTTAACCGCTTCTTAACATTTTTCTTTTGCCACAAGTGGTAGTTAAGTTGCAAGATGATAAAAGACATCTTGCAGTGTAGGTGACAAAAAAATAGATTTTAGTGCTGACAGGTCACACTACGCTTATAAGTTCGATTTTTTTAAAAGCTGAATAATCGGATTTTCCTGACTGTCAAATTTTATACCGCCAATTGGCAGGAGTTTTTGAATGCAAAAAGATATTTTGATTGAAAGCAGTACTGTTTCTGCGCCGAAAAAAGCGACTGTTCTCGTACTTGTCAACGACAAAAGGAAAACGACTTTTGAAGTCGAAAAAATGATCGGAAAAGCCTTGATCGAACGGATAATATCGGTGCGGGGCTTCAAAGGCGAGAAGCTTGAAATTGCAGACGAAGTTTGTGACGGCAAGAAAGGTTTTGATCGTTTGGTTCTTCTTGGTATTGGAGATATCGAAAGTCTTTCAGGTGATGATTGGGTAAAAATAGGCGGTGCGGCCTTCGCATCACTCAAAGATACCGATGGCGCTGACATTTATCTCACTGTTGCCGGCGAAAAATTAAAAGACGAAAATATTCTTGATTTCGTTTTAGGATTGCGCCTGCGCAATTACACATTTGATGAATATAAAACCGCTTCAACATTAAAAGACACAAAATCGAAGCCTGTAAAGTTCATGATCCAGCTTGAGGATGCAAAAGCCGGTAAAGCGCTCTTTGAAAGGGCCAATTCACTTGCTGATTCAGTTCTTCTGGCACGTGACCTCGTCAATCAGCCTGCCAATATTTTGGGAACCAAAGATTTTGTCAAAGAAGTCGAGAAGCTTGAAAAGATCGGTGTTAAAGTCGAGATTCTTGACGAAAAAGATATGAAAAAATTGGGCATGGGGGCACTGCTTGGCGTGGCACGCGGCTCTAAACGTCCACCTTATCTTGCGATTATGCAGTGGCTAGGTGGAAAAGCCAAAGATCGTCCGCTGGCATTTGTCGGAAAGGGCGTGGTTTTCGATTCCGGTGGTATCTCGTTAAAATCTAGTTCAGGTATGGAAGGGATGAAAGGGGATATGGGCGGTGCTGCAGCCGTTACCGGCCTTTTGAAAGCAGTCGCGTCCCGAAAGGCAAAAGCCAATGTCGTCGGTGTTATAGGCCTCGTCGAGAATATGCCTGATGCAAACGCACAACGTCCGGGTGATATTGTCGTATCGATGTCGGGACAGACAATTGAAGTTGTCAACACAGATGCCGAGGGGCGTCTGGTCCTTTCGGATGCGTTATTTTACACCAAGGAACGTTTCAAACCGCAAATAATGGTTGATCTTGCAACATTGACCGGTGCCATTATGGTGGCTCTCGGCAGTGAACATGCAGGACTTTTCAGTAATCAGGATGAATTGGCTCGCCATCTCCTGAATGCCGGGCTTGAAACCGGAGAAAAACTTTGGCGGATGCCATTGAGCAAGACATATGACAAGCTTGTAGATTCAAAAGTTGCAGATATGAGAAATAGTTGCGGTCGCCATGCAGGTTCCATTACGGCAGCGCAATTTCTGCAACGTTTTGTGGGCAAAACCAATTGGGCTCATCTTGATATAGCAGGTACTGCAATGGAAGCGCCCTTGAACGAATACAACCAGTCCTGGGCATCCGGTTTCGGTGTTCGTTTGCTTGATCGGCTGATCAGCGATAACTACGAGGCCTGAAGTGGCAGAAATCCTTTTCTACCATTTGACCCAATCCACGCTTGACGACGCCCTGCCGGGGCTCGTCGAGCGTTCATTGGCGCGGCAGTGGAAAGTAACCATTCAATTTATGACCGATGAACGGCGCGATGCGATGGATTCCTATCTTTGGGTCTATTCCGACGATTCATTTATCGGACACGGAACGGAACGGGATAAATATCCTGAATTGCAGCCGGTTTATCTCACGTTGGGCGAAGAAAATCCGAACGATTCGCAAGTGCGATTTATGGTTGAAGGGGCAAACTGTTCCAACCCGGAAAAATATGAACGCCTTGTTGTGATGTTTGATGGTCGTGATCCGGAACTTCTTGCGGAAGCGCGAAAACAATGGAAATCCTATAAAGAACAAAATCATCAATTGACCTATTGGCAACAAACCGAAGACCGTCGTTGGGAGAAAAAAGCCTGATGCGTATAACTCCCGTTATTTTGATTTTTATTGGTCTTGCAGGTCTGATCTATCCTGAAAAATTTATCGAGGGTGGTTCGGGAGGCGGACGGTGGGTCTTTGTCATTATCATCGCGCTTGGCGTTTGGACAATTTTGCGAGCGTCGAGAAAAAATCGCGAATGATGAATTTCAGGCGATTATCACTCTTTATCTGGGCTGTTCTCGCGGGAGTTCTTATCACTTCATGGATCGGTTCAACCCGCTTGTTGTCAGGCACTTTTCATATCGAAAATATTACCTTTGCCGCCAATGTTATTTTTATCTTTACAACAGTTCTGGCGGCAATTTTACTTCATCTGGTTTTACCGAAGGTTATGCCAAAAAAAATAGCAGTGATAGCGTTTTTGCTACCACTGCTTGTTTTACTAGCTTTGCTTGTTTGAACTCGCGTTTCCTCAACGGGAAATTTCTTTATCGGTAAAACCGACAAAACAGGTGAGAGAGATAAACGAACACAATAGCAGATAATAGCCGATATAGGCGGTGCCAAAGTTCTGGACGAGTGTCTCGGCGATATAGGGAGCAAATGAAGCTCCAACAATGCCGGCGAGGTTGAATGTCATTGATGCGCCGGTATACCGTATCGTCGTGGGGAAGGGGGAGGCAAGTGCCGCACCGATTGGTCCGTAGGTTAGTCCCATAAGACCGAGGCCGACCGCCGAGAGAATAAAACTTCCGAACACACCTGCATCAAGAAGATAGGGCATGGAAAAAGAGAACAGCCCGATAAATATTGTGACCCATATCATCAAAGTGCGGCGACCGATACGGTCGGATATCTTTCCAGAAAAAGGTATAAGAAGACCGAAGAAGATGGCACCGACCATCTGAATTTCGAGAGCTTGGCCGAAAGTGAGGTTAAGATGGTGGGTTGAATAGGATAACAAATATGCACTGCACAGGTAGAACAACACAAATGTCGTCATGCCTGCAAAACTGCCGAGGAAAAGTGCACGCGGATATTTAACGAACACATCAATCAGGGGGATTTTTACACGCTCAGCGTGTTCAACTGCCTTTTTGAATTCCGGCGTTTCACTAATCGACAATCTTACCCAAAGACCAATGATGACCAGAATGATGGAAGCGATGAATGGGATACGCCATCCCCATTCAAAACGTTGGCTTTCACTCAAAAAATTCCACATGAACCAAAATGTACCGGCAGAAAGGATTAATCCCGCAGGCGCACCAAGTTGCGGAAACATAGCATACCAGCCGCGTTTTTCCTTAGGAGCATTCTCTGTTGCCAGCAAAACGGCACCGCCCCATTCACCGCCCAATCCAAGGCCTTGGCCGAAGCGGCAAAGTGTAAGCAAAAGGGGGGCATACCAGCCGATTGTTTCATAAGTCGGTAGAAAACCGATGAGAACAGTTGAAATGCCCATTGTCAAAAGCGCTGCAACCAACGTCACTTTTCGCCCCAATTTATCACCATAATGCCCGAAAATAATCGAGCCCAAAGGGCGAGCAAAAAACGCTGCCGAAAAAATGGCAAAAGAACTTAAAAGTGCGACTGTCGGATCGCCTTTCGGGAAAAACAGCACTGGAAAAAGAAGTGCTGCTGCGGTTGCAAATACATAGAAGTCGAAAAATTCGATTGTTGTGCCAATCATGCTGGCAAGCAAAATCTGTGTAATCGAATTTTGATGATCGATATTTCGCCCAATAGTGACCGTTGACATGAATAGAAAATCTCCGCCCAAAAATCGTAATGATATTTTAAAAATAGTTTATAACGATTATAAAAATTTCAGAACGCTGTCGAGTCCGGTTCACTAAAATTCTCGTGAATAATGTATGACGACTTATTCAGATAGAAAAAAGAGTGAAATGAAAACTTTTCCTATTGGTGTTTTTACGATATTTGAATAAAAATAAAAACAGGCTGGTGTCTAGAATAAAAATAGTAAAATTATATAGTTTTAAACTATAATTCTGATAAAAAATAATTTTTGAAAAATATTTATATTTATATGCGGATTATATATTACAGATATGTCTGATAAATTTATATTATATCGTAATACAATATAAACTATTAGAAAATTATTTTTAAATAAATTTTTTATAAAATGGATATAGAAAATAATAAAAAAAGAATTTTACGGAAATTATAACAACTTTAAAATAGTAGTCCGCGGACAAAGTAGGTCGGGATAACAGCAAATTGCCCCACACGGTGTTCATTAAAGGTCAATAAACCAAGGCATTCGTCATGAATGTGCGGGACAAATCGTGGCTATTCAAAGCAATTATCTATAAAGTCCTTATATTATATAGCTTTTATCGGATGGCATCCTCATATTCGGCACTCATTTTAAGCCACCGACTTTCGGCATCTTCAAGTCGGCCTGCAGCATCGGCACGTTCTTTTGCAAGTTCGGCACCTTTATCAGGAGACTTTGAAAAAAGATCCGGAGCAGCAAGTTCGTTATCAAGACGAGCAATCAGTTTTTGTAACCGGTCTATTAGTGCCTCTGTATCGGTGATTTGTTTTTTAAGTGGAGCCAATCCGGCACGTTTTTCAGCGTTGGCTTTGCGTTGTTCATTTTTCGATTTCTGGGGAGCTGCGCGTTTTTCTTCCTTAACGGTGGCTCGTGATTTCGGGAGCCCCAATATGTCGTTACGATAATCATCCATATCACCTTCATAGGGATGCACAGTTCCGTTACGCACAAGCCAAAGCCGGTCTGCTGTCGCTTCGATAAGGTGTCGGTCGTGAGCAATCAGAATGACTGCTCCCTCGAAGTCGTTGAGCGCCATAACAAGCGATTCACGGCTATCAATGTCGAGGTGATTGGTCGGCTCGTCAAGAATAAGCAGATTCGGGCCTTCGAATGTTGCAAGCCCCATGAGCAAACGGGCTTTTTCCCCGCCGGACAGCTCTTTGGCTTTTGTCATCATCTTTTCGGTTGATAACCCCATGCGTGCCACAGCAGCGCGGATTTTTGCTTCCGGTTCCTTCGGCATCAGTCTGCGCACATGTTCGATCGGGTTTTCTTCCGGCCTCAAATCGTCAAGCTGGTGCTGGGCGAAGAATGCCACTTTCAGATTGGGTGAGACTGTCATCGTGCCAGTCTCTGCTTTAAGACGGCCAGCCAGCAATTTTGCAAGGGTAGATTTTCCGTTACCGTTTGCCCCGAGAAGCGCAATCCGGTCATCATTGTCTATCCTTAGGTCAAGGCCTTTCAATACAGGTTTTCCCGGCTCATATCCGACATCGACTTTTGACAGCGCAATGATTGGTGATGCAGCTGTCTTTTCCGCCGAGGGAAATGAAAAAGGTTGCACATGTTCATCCTGCCAAACGCTGATAGGTTTCAGCTTCTCCAATGCTTTCAACCGTGATTGCGCTTGTCTTGCTTTGGTCGCTTTGGCACGGAAACGGCGGACAAAATCTTCCATATGTTTGCGATGGGCTTCCTGTTTGGCTGCCTGCTTCTGCTGGAGTTCTTTTGTTTGAGCATGTTGGCGTTCGAATTGGTCATAATTTCCGCGCCAGAGAGTGAGTTTTTTGTTTTCAAGATGTAGGATCGAGGTTGTTGCGCTGTTCAACAGTTCCCGATCGTGACTGATAACAATGACCGAATAGGGGTAACGACGTACATATTCAATAAGCCAGAGTGTACCTTCAAGATCCAGATAGTTTGTCGGTTCGTCAAGCAAAAGAAGGTCGGGTTCGGAAAATAGAACCGCTGCAAGCGCGACACGCATGCGCCAACCGCCAGAAAAAGACGAAGCGGGGCGCTGTTGTGCTTCTGCATCAAATCCCAGTCCTGATAAAATGCTAGCGGCACGTGCTTCGGCAGAATGCGCACCGATGTCGCTAAGACGCGTATGGATTGCAGCAATTCTCATCGGGTCGGTTGCCGTTTCAGCTTCCTTTAACAATCGAGCCCGTTCTTTGTCTGCTGCGAGAACTATTGAAATGAGCGAATCCTCGGTTCCGGGGGCTTCTTGTGCGACTTGACCAATGCGGGTATCTTTCGGAATGGTAACATCGCCGGTTTCAGGAGCGAGTTCCCCCATAATGACGCGAAAAAGCGTTGACTTGCCAGCTCCATTATGGCCGACAAAGCCGGTTTTTGCTCCGGTAGGAAGCGTGGCGCTGGAATGGTCAATCAGAAGACGTCCAGCGAGCCGGACTGTGATATCGTTCAAAATCAACATGACGTCAGGCTTTTGCATAGGTTTTACAGTGAACGCAAGCAAAATCGTTTCAATTGCCGGTTAAAAATCCTGTTATTACGACAGTAAAATAATCACGGCTGAAAAATGATAAAATAATGGAAAAAATGTATCTCGGCGGGAAACGGGTTTCACTTGGCAAAAGCCGGTTATACGGTTATAGAGACGCAACTGAAAATATATTTATGAAGGTGGCAAAATGGCTATAGAACGCACTTTTTCAATGATTAAACCTGATGCAACACGCCGTAACCTTACGGGTGCTATCACAAAAATGCTTGAGGAGGCGGGCTTGCGGGTTGTTGCTTCCAAGCGCGTATGGATGAGCTTACGGGAAGCAGAAGGCTTTTATGCTGTCCATAAAGACCGCCCGTTTTTTGGTGAATTGACTGAATTCATGTCATCCGGCCCCACCATCGTTCAGGTGCTTGAAGGTGAAAATGCGATTGCAAAAAATCGTGAAATTATGGGCGCCACAAATCCTGCCGATGCCGCGGAAGGCACAATTCGCAAAACTTTTGCTTTGTCTATCGGTGAAAACTCCGTTCACGGCTCGGATTCACCAAAAACAGCCAAGGAAGAGATTGCCTACTGGTTTTCCGGCACAGAAATTGTTGGCTGATAAAAGTTTAAGACATCAATAAAATTGAAAAGCCCGGTCAAAAACCGGGCTTTTTGTTTCATCAGGATACTTTTTTAATTGCAAATATTCATTCGTGTAATTTATGGGCTTTGGTTATTTTATCTATCTTCAATAAGTCAAAGTTCCGGCACAAGGCGAGCAACATAGTTGCCATTTTCATCCTTTAAAATAAGGCGTCCCAAATCGTCGAACATGTAAGCCTTTGCCTTTGCAAGCATTTCAATAAAGCGGTTTTCCTGTTGGGAAATGGCTTCTGCACATGCCATAAAAGTCATCGCAGGCGGGTCAAAAGCAATAGCCTCTGCATCACTGTCGATGAAGACGGATGTCGTATATCGGTTACAACCGCCGCTACCTGTTATCCGGTATTTTGGTAGGCCTGCAGCTTTTTTGTCTTCAGCCTTGTCTTCAACCGCAAGGGTCAGATGCGAGTTATCAATTACTCCGGTTCCGAACATATCCTCCACTTTCCACTCGTGGCCGGCAATTGTTGTGGAAACCGGTTTCGGCGTTGTTGTCGATTGGCTGACCATACCCAAAACAAGTTCGTAATGGGCATTTTTATCTTCCGGAGTGATCGGCTTTCTTTCGTCGCTTACGAACCACAAAATATCACCGACGGCGATGCGCGCCTGAAGAGCATATTTGTGCTGGAGATTGATATTGGCCGGGTCAACCGGAAGGTCAAATTCTATAGGCACAGAACCATCCGGTTGTTGCGAAATTTCCGCCACAACTGGAAATGGCCCGTCTGGATTTGTCACATCAACGAGTTGAACAACAAGATAGGCGTGTTGGGGAAGCTCGATGCGCTGCAGATAGGTGACATCGCCATGAATAGTCAATTTTTCTGATGCAGCACTATAGGCGGGAACGATGGTGTTCATCATAACCGCCGGTAATGCGACAAGATAAACGCCCGCCAATGCCGTCGCGCCAAATGTAAAAGCCGCAAAGATATTTCGTTTCATAAATCGATGTTACCCTTGTTGAAAATGGATAGTTCAATGGACAAAACCGCATTTAACGGAACCTTTTTGCCAGTTGACCGAGCTTCAACACTCCTTTTTATAAGTATGTCGTTTTTTCCGGAAAAAATAAGGCATTTTCCAACACGATCCCCTGAAATCTGTGGTTAAATTTTGATTATTCCAATGATCGGATGTTTTATAAAAACAATAAGCTCACAAAAATGTGCCCTTTTGTGAATTTGCTATCATTTTGTTTTTTCTTCATCTTGTGATTTTTTTTGCCATCTCGCTTTTGTAAGAACATCCGTCTTTTTTGCTTCAACCCAGTTTTGCGGCGTACCATCGACAAGATGTTCTTTTTTCCAGAACGGAGCTTCGGTTTTCAGAAAATCCATAATAAAGTTTGCAGCATCAAAAGCTTCCCGCCGGTGAGGGGAGGCGGTGACAACCAAAACAATCTGTTCGCCAACCTTGATTGTCCCGAAACGGTGAATGACGGTAACTCCATTTAATGACCACCGTTTCGAAGCATCGTTAACAATCTCTTTAATGCGTTTTTCGGCCATTCCGGGGTAATGCTCGATTTCAAGAGCAGAAAGGCGCCCACCTTCGCTCCGGCATAATCCACAGAATGCAACAATACCGCCGATTGATGGTGAAAGGCTGCGGATATGGTCTACCTCTCTTCCCATATCAAAATCTTGCGGCTGGACAGCGATTTTGCATTTCATGGTTCAACCACCCGTCATTGGTGGAAAGAGTGCAATTTCATGTGCTTTTCCAATGAGGCTATCATGGTCGACATGTTCTTCGTCGATAGCCACGCGGATGAGCTCCGGCTTTTCCAGAGCAAAAGCATAATTTTCCCCGAGAGTTTTGAGATAGGAGAGAAGATCGTCGACTGTTTTGACGTTTTCCGGCAATTCAAGAGTTTCTTCTCCGCGACCGATACGTTCGCGAACCCAGGCAAAATATTGTAATTTCATGCGTATCCTTTAATCAATCACGTGTTTAAGACCTGCACGGAAGTAATCCCAGCCAGTCCATAAAGTAAGAATAGCGGCGACCCACAACATGACAAGTCCGAATTCGGTTGCATAAGGAATAACTTTGTCACCGGCAGGGCCTGCAAGCAGAAAAACAATGGAAAACATTTGAACTGTCGTTTTCCATTTTGCGAGCCTCGAAACCGGCACGCTTACTTTGAGCGAGGCCAAATATTCACGCAATCCTGAAACGAGAATTTCTCGACAGAGAATGATAATTGCAGCCCAGAGAGCCCAACCGGCGATTGTACCATCGGCAGCAAGCAAGAGAAGGCAAGCCGAGACAAGAAGTTTATCTGCAATCGGGTCGAGCATACGACCGATGTTCGAGGTCTGTTTCCAGATGCGGGCAAGATAGCCGTCGAAAAAGTCTGTAATGGAGGCAACCACAAATATGACAACCGCCCACCACCTTGCGGTGTCGGTCGATTGCAGACGGCCCTCCACAAAAAAGCACAAGACAACAAGCGGAACAGCAATAATGCGTGCATATGTAAGGATATTTGGCAACGATAAAGTATGGTTTTTCATTATGCCGTAATCAATCCTTTTAACGTCTTAGGGCTGCTTAAAATAAAAAGCAAAGCGGCCGATCGGGTGAACTTTAAAAAAGGCAATCAAACATGCCATTTCCAACGAAGGGCATATTTGTTGAATCAAGATCCTTATATAAATTAGCGATAGAATCGGCAGAAACAAGCATTATCTTTCATTAAAATAATCATGGATTTGTTGTGCTGTTGCCGCCGATATTCCTTCGACTTTCATTAAATCTTCCACTGCTGCACCGGCAACGGCTTTTGCAGTTCCGAAATGGCCAAGCAAAGCACGTTTACGCGCCGGACCGATGCCTTCGACTTCGTCGAGCGGATTTTTCATCATTTCTTTTTTACGTTTTATGCGGTGGGTACCGATGGCAAATCGGTGTGCTTCATCACGCAGGCGTTCAAGAAAATAAAGCACGGGGTCGCGCGGTGGTAACATAAAAGGTGGACGACCGGAGATAAAGAATCGTTCTCTTCCTGCCTCGCGATCAACACCTTTTGCAACGCCGATAGCAGTGACAACATCATCGATGCCTAGTTCTCTCAGCATTTCGTGCACGACTGTCATCTGGCCTTCGCCGCCGTCAATCAGTATAATATCGGGCCAGACCGGAAAACTGTCGTCATTGCCAGCAGTATCATCGGCTTGAGAAGCCGGTATACCATGTTCTTTGATGAGCCTTTTGAACCGCCGGTCGATAACCTCCTTCATCATACCGAAGTCATCCCCCGGTGTAATATCGGTCGAGCGGATATTGAATTTTCTATATTGATTCTTGATGAAACCTTCGCGACCGGCAACGATCATGCCGCCCACCGCATTCGTTCCCATGATATGCGAGTTATCATAAACCTCGATACGGCGGGGTACTTTTTCAAGGCCGAAGGTTTCAGCAACCCCTTGCAACAATTTGTCCTGTGTCGAAGTTTCAGCGAGCCTACGTCCCAAAGCTTCACGTGCATTGGTTAGCGCATGTTCAACCAGTGACTTTCTTTCACCTCTTTGCGGCACAGAAATTGTGACTTTCCGCTCGGCTTTTTCGGAAAGGGCTGTAGCTAGCAATTCTTCCTCTTCGACATGGTCAGAAAGCAGAATAAGTTTCGGGACCGGTTTGTCATCATAAAATTGGGCAAGGAAAGCTCCGAGCACTTCGGGAGCAGAAATTGAAGGGTCAGCTTTGGGAAAATAGGAACGATTTCCCCAATTCTGTCCGGTTCTGAAGAAGAATACCTGAATGCACGTCATTCCGCCCTGCTGGGCGATAGCAAAAACATCCGCTTCTTCAACTGTTTGCGGGTTGATTTCCTGATGCCCCTGAATATGGGACAGGGCCGACAAACGATCGCGATAGACGGCGGCCCTTTCAAAGTCGAGTTTGTCGGCAGCCTCCCGCATGGTTTTTGCCATATTGTCTTGAATGGTTTGACTTTTTCCTGAAAGAAAAGCTTCCGCCTCATCAACAAGTTTCATGTAATCGGCGTCGCTGATTTCATGTGTGCAAGGCGCTGAACACCTTTTGATCTGATAGAGCAGGCAGGGTCTGGTGCGCGATTCCATGACAGAATCTGTGCATGTTCTGAGTAAAAACGCCCTTTGCATGGCGTTGATTGTTCTTGTGACCGCACCGGCAGACGCAAAGGGTCCAAAATAATCACCTTTACGAGACCGTGCACCACGATGTTTATAGATAGCAGGAGCACGTGTGTCGCGCGTAATGATAATATAGGGAAAGCTTTTATCATCGCGAAGCAGAACATTAAAGCGCGGGCGCAACCGCTTGATAAGATTGGCTTCCAGAAGAAGAGCTTCGGTTTCTGTGCTGGTGACCACAAATTCCATGTAATGGGTGGCCCGTATCATGCGCGCGATGCGGTTATTGTGTCCGTGCCCACGCGCGTAATTCGACACGCGTTTTTTTAAATTCCGCGCTTTGCCGACATAAAGAACGTTACCATCCTTGTCGAACATCCGGTAAACGCCCGGTTTATTCGGCAAATTTTTTACAAATTCCTGAATGAGCGGTGCACCGGTGAGCTTCAGATCATCATTTTTGAAACCACCCTTATCCCAGATAATATCAGGTGTCAGAGAAGCCGAATGACGATCGTCATCCGATTTCGCTTCCTGATTTTTAGCGGCCTCAGTGTTTTGTTCGTTCAAGGATTTCATAATTATTCAATTCGTCCTGCAATATCGGGCGTTTGCCACATAAGATGCTGGCCGCCATCTAAAGCAATCATTTGTCCGGTTATTGACGTTTGCCACCAAAAATAACGTATCGTTGCGCCAAATTCGGACAATTCCGGTCCGTGTTCAAGCAAAACAGAACGCGCCTGCCTTAAAAAATCCTCTTCCTCCTGCCTTGGACTTTTAAGTGTTGGTCCCGGGCCAATAGCATTGACACGGATACGCGGTGCAAGTGCCTGCGCCAGGGTTTTGGTCAATGTCCAGAGTGATGATTTGGATAAGGTATATGACAAAAAATTGGGATTAAGCTTTAAAACGCGCTGGTCAATAATATTGACAATTAATCCTTTCAAATTGTCCGGCAACAGAAAAAACATGCGGTCAGCCAAGAGAGCAGGGGTTTTCAGATGGATTGAAAAATGTTTATCCCAGACATCCATATCAAGTGCGCCAATGTGGTCATCAAGAAATAGAGAGGCATTGTTGACAAGGATTTCAACCGGTCGCCCCATCTCCTCTGTCACTGTTTCCAAAAGGCCTTTGCCATGCGTTTCCAAAAGATCGGATTGGAAAGATAATGCTTTGGCTCCGGAAGCTTCGAGTTTGTGCACGAGCTCGTCGGCTTCATTTTTACCTTCATTATAATGTATTGCGAGATCGAAACCATGTTTTGCCAAATCAAGCGCCATTGCGGCGCCTAAACGTTTGGCACCGCCTGTAATCAGAACGACAGGACGCTTCTTTTCCATTTGATCAAACAGTTTCCGTTGACAATTTTTTGTAACGCCCGAACTCTCGACAAGTTCGAACTTTTACAATCCAAAATGGCGATATTTTCTGCTGAAATCAAGGCTTGTAAAATCACAAAGCAAACCAATCAGTTGCACAGAGAAAAGAATTTTCAAATTTATGTAGCCGTAAGACGCTTATAGCGCATTGCTAAAAATGGAACGCCGCTGCAATCGACAGATGATTGTAAAACTTACAAGACTTGGAAAATGAGCTCCAGAAAACCAGTGCGAAAGGATCGAAAAAAAGCTCACCTGTTTTCTGAAGACTATGGTTGTTTGTAACCAAGCGCCTGAAGGTCAGAAGCGGCCATCTTCTTTTATACTTTCCCACACTTCATTCCATTTTTTTGGCTTTCAAGGAGGCTATAAAAGTGATGTTGTGTGCTGTGAAAGAGTTTGTTGAAGTTTTACCGAACCTGTAGCCAACGACCTTTTTGGGATGGACTGGAAACCAATTCCAGCCGGAAATTATTGCATGAGCACCGATAGCAAGAATGCTCAATCGGGAGAGCTAAGCCCCACGAATTTTCTAAAAACGATTATTTTGAAGTTAGCCCGTCAAAATGCTTTATAGACGCCGTTTATATTGAGATAGAGCAGTAGAAAAGCGATTTTTCAGCAAACTTTGCTTTAGAAAAAGAGCGGAAGATCAGCAGCGGGCTTCCTATTATTTGACTGCCCGACAGTTACCGTCCTGAATTCGCCATTTGTCGAAACCTTCAACACAGAATTCGACATTATAGCCACTCACACCGGTGAAGCCTTGGCCGTATTCCACCATATAATAAAGAGGATAACTTGACCCGTCATTCATTACGGCTGTAGCGCGACAAAATTGACGGGGGATATTAAGCTTTGTTGCCGGATTTTCACCCCGTGCCATCGTTATATCTTTAACTTGTTCGATACGAACGTCCGGTAACCCCGGAACATTACGAACTTCATGATGGAACTTGTAACCGACTTCCCATAAAGTACGTTTATAACCACACACACCGGCATCGTTCACTGCAGAAGCTTGCGTTTGAGGAGCTGATGATGCCGCCAAATCGGCTGCTGTTGCAGAATTCACGCAGGCATAGAAGCCAAGCCCGAAAACCGAGAAAGACAAAACTTTGCGAAAACTTGCGTTAAAGAACGATGACTTTTGCATGATTATTCCACATTGACCATTTCTGGGTTCAATATGTTTCATTGTCTCAAATCCGTCAAGGTCAAACAGCTTCACCATTTATCCATTCGTTGATTAATTGTGCATGTTTGTCCACGCCAAGGCGCTCAAGCAAAAATGCTTTGAGCTTGTTCATTTCCTGGGGCAACACATAAGGTGGATTGACAATAATCATACCACACCCGTCGAGTCCCGACATTTCCGAGCGTTGTTTAATTCTAAGCTCCAGTCGCAAGATTTTCGGTATCGAAGTGCTTTTCAACTCGTTCATGAACCAATTGAGTTCATTATAATGTTTGACAGGATACCAGAGAGCGTAGATTCCGCCGGAAAAGCGCTTGTATGCTTTTTCGAGACCTTCAATAAGCCGTTCGAATTCGTCTGTTTTTTCAAATGGCGGATCAACCACGATGAGTCCGCGCTTTTCTTTCGGTGGTACGTGGGCACCAAGCGCAAGATATCCATCAAGATGGATGATACGGGCCTGATAATCGCCGGCAAAATTATTAGCCAATTTCCTATAATCAGCTTCATGGAGCTCTATTGCCGTTAACCGGTCCTGTTTTCTTAAGAGCTTCCGCTCGAGGTAAGGTGAACCCGGATAGCGGGTCAATTCGCTTTTTTCGCCATTAAGTCCAATGACCACATCAAGCCACGGCTTGATCAGCAATTCGATGTCGGGTTGAACCGGCCGATCAAGGATGCGTCCGATACCATCAATCCATTCACCGGTTTTTTGGGCCTCATCCGAAGAAAGATCATAAACGCCGATCCCTGCATGTGTATCGATCACGCGGAAAGCATGGTCTTTCTTTTTTAAGTATTCGATGATGCGGGCGATAATGATGTGTTTGAACACATCGGCAAAATTGCCCGCATGATAAATATGACGATAATTCATTATTTTGTTCTAACCGTTTCTGATATCAGCCGAGGCCGATTTTATGCGGCAAAACAACAGCACGGGTTCCAATCGGCACACGACTATAAAGATCGATAATATCCTGATTGAGAAAACGGATACATCCCGAAGATACCCGCTTGCCGATTGACCAGGGTTCGACTGTTCCATGCAAACGGAAAAGTGTGTCTGTTCCGCCTCTATAGAGATAAAGGGCGCGAGCACCCAGCGGATTGCCCGGGCCACCTTTCATGCCATCAGTCAGATGGCCATATCTTTGAGGCTGCTTTTGTACCATGCTTGAAGTCGGATGCCATGTTGGCCATACCGCTTTGCGACCGATTATTGCTTCCCCCTGAAAATCGGCAGCGGCCGACCGCGCAACACCGACGCCGTAGCGCATGGCGCGTCCTTCCGAAAGTACAAAATAGCAGAAAAAGTTGGTTGGATCGACGACAATAGTTCCAGGCTTATAAGGCATATGGAACGCCACTTCATGGCGCAAATATTCGGGATTGATGCGGCTTGTATCAACAGCGTTCACTGGGAAACCGTTATCGGTCGTAGCCGCATACATGGATGCGTATTTTTCGTTTACCGGATATTCGCCGTAACTAACCTTCTTCTTTTTGGGCGTAACCTTCGGCTTTGCCTTATGTCGCCTTATAACATAGGTCGTTGTCGTTACCGGCTCGCCGGTATCAATCGGAACCATTTTGGGTAAAGGGTGGCGAAAAGTACAACCGGCAAGGAAAAGCGGTGCCGAGAGAAGGAAAAAGCGTCTGTTCATTTTAAAGATCTCGATAGCCCGGACAGACCGTAAGATTATTAAGCAAATTTTGGTCTGTCGTAATTGGAAAAAGCAAATATCCTTCAATAGGTTTGATGAGCAGATAAAAGAAAATGGACATCGACTCTTTTCTGCAAATCAATTTTTGTGTGGGAAGCTTTTAACACAAAATTAACCTGACTTGATAGAGGTCTTTGAATCTGGTTTTCTAATTTTTTTGAATTAATTCGGATTTCTATTCATAAACTTCCCTTTTATCGGCTTGTTGACCGGAAAGTATGCCATATGTCGGGCGTGATGGTTTCACTTGTGCTTTTGGCGGCATTGATGCACGCACTGTGGAGCGTGGTTTTGAAATTAACCGGTGATGCGAAGACCAATATCACGGTTTTTATGGCGGGTTCTTCTATCCTCGCGCTTGCAGGTATTCCTTTTCAATCCTTGCCGTCACTTGCGAGCCTGCCGTTTTTGCTCATTTCAGTCTTTGTGCAGGTCGTCTATATGATGCTTGTCGGAATCGTTTATCAAAGAGGCGATGTTAGCCAGTCTTATCCGGTGATGCGCGGTGTAGCACCGCTTTTTGTTGCACTCTTTAGCGGGCCTATTCTCGGCGAAAAATTATCAATCGTAGCTTGGTGCGGTGTTATTCTTATCTCGTCGGGAGTGCTGACCTTGGCGCTTGAAGCGGTTAGACGCAGCGATAAAATTGAGCCCTCCATCATTCCACTTTCTTTGCTAACGGCTGCTTTTATAGCCTTATACACTCTGCTTGACGGGATTGGTGTCAGATTATCGGGAGCGCCGGTTTCTTATATTTTATGGATATTTTTTCTGATTGGTTTGGTGAAAGTTGTTTTTGAACTTTTCAATGATAAAACCTGTCAACCATTTTTAATCCACTTTCAACGCTATTGGTCTATCGGACTTGTTGGAGGATTTTTGTCACTTGGATCTTATGGTCTTGCACTTTGGACAATGACAAAGTTGCCGGTGGCACTGGTTGCTGCTTTGCGCGAAAGTGCAATAGTCTTTGCTGTTATTTTATCCTATTTTGTCTTGCGTGAACATGTCAGCCCTCCGCGCTTTGTTGCCTCAATCATCATTGTTCTTGGTGTTATAGCTGTAAGACTAGCCTGAAAATAGTAAAATTGCTAAATACATCCGTTTTCATTGATTGAGTCGGAATTGCCATGAGCAATATAGAAATTGGCCATACAGCCTGTCCCCATGATTGCCCTTCAACGTGCGCGCTTGATGTGGAATTATTGTCCCCCACGAGAATAGGCCGGATTAGGGGCGCAAAAGACAATACTTATACGGCGGGCGTTATCTGTGCAAAAGTCGCCCGCTATAGCGAACGCGTACACAATCCGGCTAGATTGTTGAAACCGCTTGTCAGAAAAGGTCCTAAAGGCGATGGTAACTGGCAGGAAGTCACATGGGGTGACGCACTCGACCTCATAGCCGAAAATTTTCAAAAGGCAGAGAAAAAATACGATTCAACCACTATATGGCCGTATTTTTTTGCCGGAACTATGGGGCTCGTGCAGCGCGATTCTATTAATCGTTTGCGGCATGCAGGAAAATATTCCGGACAATTTTCGACATTTTGTACCAATACCGCAGCAACCGGCTATTTTGCCGGCACCGGCAGGATTGCGGGTGTTGACCCGCGGGAAATGGAAAAATCCGATCTTGTGGTGATCTGGGGTACCAATGCGGCAAGTACTCAAGTCAATGTTATGACCCATGTCACCAGAGCACGCAAAGACCATCATGCACGCATTGTTGCTATTGATGTTTTCGAGAGTGCAACGGTGCGTCAGGCCGATCTCGGCTTGATTTTAAGACCGGGAACCGACGCAGCCTTGGCCTGTGCTGTGATGCATATATTGTTTCGGGATGGTTTTGCCGATTGGAATTATCTGGAACGCTATAGCGATGACCCGCACGGGCTCGAGCGCCACTTGAAAACAAAAACGCCGCAATGGGCGGCTGAAATTACCGGTCTATCTGTTGAAGAAATAGAAACCTTTGCCCATTGGGTCGGCACAACCAAACGCACTTTCTTCCGGCTGGGATACGGTTTTACGAGACAACGTAACGGCGCGGTTGCAATGCATGCAGCACTTTCGGTGCCCACAGTTACGGGAGCATGGCAATATGAAGGTGGCGGCGCATTCTATTCCAACGCTTCGATATTTGCTCTTAACAAAAATGAAGTTGAAGGAACGGCTTTTGCTGATCCGAAAATTCGTTCGCTTGATCAATCGAAAATCGGCAGAATCCTGCTTGGTGATAAAGAAACACTTTATGGTGGCCCGCCCGTAACCGTTTTGTTTATCCAGAACACCAATCCGGCAAATGTTGCGCCCGAACAACGGTTGATCCACAAAGGTTTGGCACGCGAGGATCTTTTCACCGTGGTTCATGAGCAATTTATGACAGATACGGCTAAAATGGCCGACGTCGTTCTGCCTGCAACAATGTTTCTGGAACATGACGATATTTATCGGGCTGGTGGCCAACAACATATTCTATTAGGGCCGAAATTGATTGAACCTCCAACCGGACCGAAGCCCAATCTCTATGTTATAAACGAATTGGCAAAACGGCTCGGATTTGGTCATATGGCGGGGTTTGACAAGACAGCTATTGAACTTATCGATAATATGTTGAGAGCGTCACACCGCGGGACTTATGAAGAACTTAAGGAAAAACGCTGGCTTGACGTTCAGCCGTCTTTTGAACGCGCCCATTTTCTGAACGGTTTTGCCTGGCCTGACAGGAAATTCCGTTTCAAGGCACAATGGACCGGTTATAAAGCTCCCGATACGCCCCCGGATACAATGGGCTATCAAGGGCCGTATGATGAAATGCCCGATTTTCCCGATCAGTGGGATGTGATTGAAAAAGCTGACGAAGAACATCCGTTCAAACTTGTAACATCACCCGCACATAATTTTCTTAATTCGACATTTTCGGAATCGCCAACGTCTTTATTGAAAGAAGTGCGCCCAACGCTCATGATCCATCCCGATGATGCGGCGATGTATGATATAAAGGATGGTGACCTTGTCGAGATAGGCAATCAACGCGGTAGTGTGGCGCTTCATGCAAAACTGTTTGAAGGCTTGAAAAGACGGGTTGTGGTCTCTCAAGGATTGTTTGCCAATTCAAGTTTTGTTCGGGGAGAAGGGATAAATGTTTTGACCGGAGCAGATTCACCCGCGCCTAATGGTGGACTTGCGGTACACGACATAAAAGTCTGGGTGAAAAAGCTTGATAAATCCGTTAGGACACACGGATCAGAAAGTCACGTAAAACACTCGAAAAATGATATAGAGTCGTTATAATCAATTTCGGAAAGGCGCCTCGAGACGGCGAAACAATTAAGTAATATGCAAAATATGAAAGCTATGATTGTCGGAGTGTCAGGCCTGAGCCTAACGGCGGCCGAAAAAGATTTTATAGCAGAAAACCAGCCTTGGGCTTTCATTCTTTTTGCAAGGAATATCGGTTCGGCCGACGAGGTTAAACAATTGACTGCTTCGCTTGTTTCGGCAAGTGGTCGCGACGATGTATTTATTTTTATCGATCAGGAGGGTGGACGTGTTCAAAGGCTGCGTGCGCCGCTAGCGCCTGATTATCCGCCGGCAGCAACATTGGGTGAACTCTACAAAAAGAATAAAGCAAAAGGATTGCGTGCAACTTTTATCATGTCACGTCTGCACGCATTTGATCTGCGCCGGTTGGGGATAAATGCCGACTGCCTGCCGCTTCTAGACGTGCCGATTGAAGGAGCAGATAATGTTATTGGTACGCGTGCCTATGGCAATGACTATAAAACCGTCATAGCGTTGGGACGCGCAGCTGCGGAAGGTTTGAAAGCAGGCGGTATCCTGCCTGTAATGAAGCATATTCCCGGCCACGGTCGTGCATTATGCGACACCCATAAGAGCCTCGCACGTGTCGATGCATCATTAGAGACTTTACGCCGTAACGATTTTGCCCCGTTCGAAGCATTATCCGATCTGCCGGTGGCAATGACTGCCCATGTCGTTTATGAAAGCGTCGACCCGGAAAAACCGGCAACCTTGTCAAAAAAGGTCGTGGACGAAATCATTCGTAAAGAGATTGACTTTGATGGCTTGTTGATGACGGATGATTTATCAATGAAGGCGCTTTCAGGCGATTTGGGCAATCTGGCAAAAGGGGCGTTCGAAGCCGGATGCGATCTTGTTTTACACTGCAATGGCGAAATAGAGGAAATGCAAAAAATTGCCGCAGCAACGCCTTGGCTTGAAGGCAAATCACTTGAGCGAGCGCAATATGCGACAAATTGGGTGACAGAACCGGATAAAGCTGACGAAAAGGCGTTGCGGGAGGAATTTCAAAAACTCCTTGCTATCGGCTAGAGGGAACCGGATTTGGCACAAAACGACAAAAAATCCAATGCGAACGGAAAAAACCTGAACGGACACCATGCTCAAAAGGCTATGGAATCGATTTGGGAAGAAGAACACGGCGTTAGCGAGCCAACATTGGTTATCGACGTTCAGGGGTTTGAAGGTCCGCTTGATCTTCTGTTACAACTCGCACGGAACCAGAAAGTCGATTTGGCGCATATATCAATTGTCGAACTTGTGCAACAATATCTCGATTTCGTTAAAACAGCGCATGAATTGAGACTCGATCTTGCCGCCGACTATCTGGTGATGGCGGCTTGGCTTGCTTATCTCAAATCCCGTTTGCTTGTGCCGCAACGCTCGGATGATGAAGGGGAAAGTGGCGAAGAGCTGGCGGGATTATTACAATTCCGTTTGCAGAGGCTTGAAGCCATGCGGGAAGCGGCGGGACAGCTTGTAAACCGTAACCGTTTAGGACGGGACATTTTCAAGCGCGCCAATCCGGAAATGGTGGTAGTTGAAAAAAAGCATCTCTATGACGTTTCTCTCTACGATCTGTTGATGGCTTATGCCGGTTTGCGTCAAAGGCAGGCGGTCAAACGCGTTGAAGTGGGAAAGCGGGAAGTCTGGTCACTAAAGGCCGCGCGTGCAATATTGGTGCGGTTGATGGGTGAAGCAAAAGATTGGCAGGCGTTGGACAAGTTTTTATTTGCTTTTATTCCGACCGCCCATGAACGTCGCACAGCTTTAGCGAGCACTTTTGCGGCAAGTCTTGAAATGGTGAGAGAAAAGCAGCTTGATATTCGACAGGCTGCGCCATTCGCCCCGATTTATCTTCGTGCGCACAAAAAGGCTGAGGGGCCGAACACCATAAATATCGGGGGCGGGGCAAAGCCCGAAAGCAATTAAGATGGCTGAACAAAAAAACGCAGAAAAAAATAGAAATGGCGAGCTCAACATAACGCCCGAACTTGTCCGTATGGCTGAAGCAATCGTTTTTGCGTCAAGTGAACCTGTGACCGACCGAGCCCTTGAAGAACGGCTTCCTAAAGGCGCCAATATTGCAGCGATTATGGATGTTTTGAAACAGGATTATCAAAAACGTGGCGTTAATCTTCATAAAGTGGGAAATGCTTACGCTTTCCGTACAGCACCCGATCTTTCCTTTCTTTTGAATAGACAAGAAGAAAGGTCAAGGAAACTTTCCCGTGCTGCTTTGGAAGTTTTGGCAATTATTGCCTATCATCAACCGATAACACGTGCGGAACTAGAAGACGTCAGAGGCGTTGAAACATCGAAAGGTACGTTGGATGTGTTGATGGAAGCAGGTTGGGTGAAAATTCGTGGACGCAGGCGCGTTCCGGGGCGACCGGTAACATACGGGACAACTCTTGCTTTTCTTGATGAATTCAGTCTGCCAGAAATTTCGGACTTACCGGGGATGGAAGAATTGAAAGGTGCAGGTCTTCTGTCTTCAAGATTACCGTCCAATTTCCGTATGCCATCACCGACAGCCGATCCGGATATTCTGACCGATGAAGAAGAACCGCTTGAAGATATCAATTTGGAACAATTAGGACTTTTAAGTCCACTTGATCGGGAAGAAAAATCTTAAAATCACCTTGTTTGGGAATAAAAAATGTAAATACACGTGGTTGTGTTTAAAAGACTTGAAAAAAGTGTCTAAAAGTACACATTAAGACAGTTCCAGCATCGAAGAGAGTACATAATGGGAAATTTCCTTTCACCAGTTCACCTTATAGTGATCCTACTCATCATTCTTGTCCTATTCGGTCGTGGTAAAATTTCGGAATTTATGGGAGATTTTGCCAAAGGTATCAAGAGTTTCAAAAAAGGCTTGAAAGAGGACGATGAAGAGGTTGAATCTCAACAACCTGCCGAGCGGCCTGAAATCAAAACCATTGATGTTAAACCGGAAGAAACAATTGAACCGGTGAAGCAGGTTGCAAACACGAGAAAATCAACCGCAAAAAAAGCCGCACCACGTGCATCCAAGCCAAAAGCCAAAACGACGCAACGTAAAACAACAAAATCGTAATATTTTCTTGTTGTCAGAGCTTTTCTTGCAAAAGCCTTTCTTGTCGGAAAGGGTCTTTGAATAATGTTCGGAATTGATGGACCGGAATTTATTGTCATTCTTATCGTGCTGATTGTTGTGGTCGGCCCGAAAGACTTGCCAAAAATGCTGAAAGCTATTGGCAAGGCAACTGCGCGCATGCGCACGACAGCAAACGAATTCCGTCGCCAATTCGACGAAGCTATGCATGAAGCCGAGCTTGATGATTTGCAAAAGACCCTCACCGACGTCAAAGACCTCGATCCTCGCAAGAAGCTAACGGAAATATTCGATCCTATTCGCGATGTTGCAAAGGATGTGAAAGCGAGTATCGAGGTTAGTCAGGAGGACGATAAGCAGTCGAAGCCGCAAGATTCTGCTTCAGAGCAAGCGGCTGATAAGTCTTCTAGTAATAAAGATAACGAAACATCGGCAAATCATTCGTCGTCTGCTGACGTCACGTCCAGCACTGTGAGAATAGTTGATGACGAAAAGTTCCAATCAGCAACGGTTTCGACAGCTTCTGCAGGAGGTGATAGCGTGGCAACGGAGGAACATCCGGCAACGCCAACATCCTTTGAAGTGAAAGAAGGAAAGCCGACAGCTGAAGAAGCGTCTAAAGGCAAGATAACAACAAAACAAACTGCGGCGTTGAAACCCAAAACGGCAACAAAACGTAAAGTATCAGCGACAGCAAAGTCGTCATCGCCGGAAAAGACCGCTTCAGTAGGGGCTATGAAAGCTCCTGCACAAAACCAGAAAACTGTAAAACGGGCTGCTTCACGGGTTAAAAAGACAACCGTTGCCGACGTTTGAATGAAATAGGAAAAAATCATCGTGCATGAGGATGAAGACGAAGTCGAAGCAAGCTCGGCGCCGCTGCTGGATCATTTGATAGAGTTGCGACATCGGATTATCGTATCTTTGATTGCATTTGCTATTGCCTTTATTATCTGCTTTTTTGTCAAAGATTACATCCTGAATTTTCTGTTGTGGCCCTATCAATGGGCAATGAAAATCTCCGGCGGCAATCCTGACAGCATCCGTTTGCAATCAACGCAGGTCTGGGAAACGTTTCTGACAAAAATGAAGCTTGCAGCTTTTGGCGGTGTCATTTTGTCATTTCCGTATCTTGCGTTCCAGTTATACAGCTTTATTGCGCCGGGGCTTTATCGCAACGAGCGGCGCGCTTTTTTGCCGTTTCTCATCAGTGCGCCGATATTATTTCTTTTGGGCGGTGCATTTGTTTATTGTGTGCTTGCACCGATGATGTTGTGGTTTTCATTATCGCAACAATTATTGCCTGATTCTCATTTGAAAGTTGAATTTATTGCACGTATCTCGGATTATCTGAGCTTCATGCAGTCTTTCATTCTGATATTCGGCCTTATTTTCCAGCTTCCTCTTGTTACGAGCCTGTTAACAAAAGCCGGTCTTATTACGTCGAAAATGCTGGTTTCGAAACGGAAATGGGCAATCCTGATTGCTGTTGTTGTTGCTGCAATGGTAACACCTTCCGATTTCTTTACGATGTTTGGCGTCGCTCTTCCGACAATTCTTCTTTATGAAGTTTCTATTATCGTTTCACGCTGGATTGAAAAGAAACAGGCAAAAGAAAATAACAAGGCTTCCTGATCAGTCCATTGTGGTTTAAGAAAAGAAATAGAATTAAAAAAATTTGTACAGGAATATCTTGATGCTTGATATCAAATGGATTCGGGAAAATCCGCAGAAACTCGACGAAGCTTTGGCAAAACGCAATGCCGAACCGCAGGCAGAGAAACTGATAGCGCTTGATCTCGAGCGTCGTAACCACGTTTCTCACGTGCAAGTTGCACAGGAAAGACGTAACGCCGCTTCAAAAGAAATTGCACAGGCTATGGCATCCGGTGATGCAAAAAAGGCCGAAGCTTTGAAGTCGGAAGTGTCCGAGCTCAAAACATTTCTTTCAACTGCGGAAGCAAAAGGTAAAGATCTGACAGCAGCGCTTGATGACGCACTGTCACGTATTCCTAATATTCCGCTTGACGATGTGCCGGTAGGGCGCGACGAAAATGACAATGTCGAACGTTATAAGGTGGGCACACCACCGACTTTCCCGTTCGAGCCAAAACAACATTTTGAAATCGGTGAAAAACTCGGGCAAATGGATTTTGATCGCGCAGTCAAACTTTCTGGCGCGCGTTTCACAGTACTGTCGGGACAGCTTGCCCGGCTCGAAAGAGCACTTGGCCAATTCATGATTGATGTCCACACTCTGGAACATGGTTATCGCGAAGTTTCAGTTCCTGTTCTCGTTCGTGAAAGCGCACTTTTCGGTACTGCCCAATTGCCAAAATTTGCCGAAGACCTGTTCGAGACAACTGATGGAAGGTGGCTTATTCCTACAGCAGAAGTGCCGCTCACAAATCTTGTTGCAGGCGACATTCTGGATGCAAAAAAACTTCCGATTCGCGTCACGGCATTGACCCCATGCTTCCGTTCCGAAGCCGGTGCTGCCGGTCGTGATACGCGCGGTATGTTGCGTCAGCACCAGTTCTGGAAAGTGGAAATGGTGTCTATTACCGATGAAGACAGTTCTTTGGATGAATTGGAACGCATGACCGGTTGCGCTGAAGATATTTTAAAACGTCTGGGTCTTCCGTTCCGCACAATTACTTTGTGTACCGGCGATATGGGATTTAGTTCCCGCAAAACATATGACCTCGAAGTATGGCTTCCTGGACAAAATACTTATCGGGAAATTTCAAGCTGCTCGGTGTGTGGTGATTTTCAGGCTCGGCGCATGAATACGCGTTACCGCAAAGAAGGTGAAAAATCACCGCGCTTTGTTCATACTCTGAATGGCTCGGGCGTTGCTGTCGGGCGCTGTCTCATTGCAGTAATGGAAAATTATCAGCAAAAAGATGGCTCTGTGGTCATACCGGAAGTTCTACGCCCCTATATGGGCGGGCAGGACCGGATTGAAGCATAAAAAATTTCAGGGAACTTCAATATGCGTATTTTGCTAACCAATGATGATGGTATTCATGCGGAAGGGTTGAAAGTTCTTGAACAGATCGCCCGTAAACTCTCTGATGATGTCTGGGTTGTCGCTCCGGAAGAAGATCAAAGTGGTGTTTCGCATTCATTAACAATTTCAGAGCCATTGCGTTTGCGTCAAATCGATGAAAAACATTTTGCTTTGAAAGGTACTCCCACCGATTGTGTTATTATGGCCGTCAAGCACGTTATGCCGGAAGCGCCAGATCTTGTTCTTTCTGGCGTTAATGCCGGTGGCAATCTTGCCGACGATGTGAGCTATTCGGGTACGGTTTCGGGTGCGGTAGAAGGAATGATGCAAGGCATCCGTTCGATTGCCTTGTCGCAAGAATTTGTCCACGCAACCAATTGTCAAAATGTGCCTTGGAACACCGTATTGTCTCTGGCTCCGGATATCTTGAAAAAGCTTGTAAAAATTCCGCTTCCTGAGGGTGTTCTCTTAAATGTGAATTTCCCTGCCTGTCATGTTGATGAAGTCACCGGTTTGTCTGTTGCGCCCCTTGGTAACCGTGGCCACGAGATACTCATTGACAAGCGCGCAGATGGTCGGGGTTTCCCTTATTACTGGATGTATTTCAGCAGGGGAAAAGGCAAGAATAAAGAAACGACAGATATCGATGTTCTTCAGGATAAGGCTGTTTCGGTTACGCCTGTCCAACTTGATCTGACGGCTCATGGCTTCCTTGCCGAGTTGGCGACTGCATTAGGGAGAAACTAGGCTGATGCAATCAATGCCCCCTTTGTCAGAGCGAGAGGAATTGATTAATCTTGTCCTCAAAATGCGGGGTAGGGGGCTTGATGATATGGCTTTGTTTGCAGCCCTTGAGCGCACATCGCGTCGGGACTTTGTTTCGGCGCCTTTTACTGAAAGTGCCTATGAAAACAAAGTTATCCCGATAGAATGTGGCGAATACATCGAAAGGCTTGAGGAACAATTATATATTATTTCTGCTCTCGCGCTCGAAAAGAAACATCGCGTACTCGAAATTGGAACCGGTTCGGGATTTACCGCAGCATTGATTGCAAGGCTTGCCGGGCGTGTGACCACGGTCGAACGCTATAAAACTTTGTGTGACATTGCCCGCCAAAGATTTCACGCCCTCGAAATAGATAATATTGTTTTGCGTCAGATGGACGGTAGCCGTGCTTTGTCGGGCTCTGGCCCTTATGACCGGATCTTGGTATGGCCGTCATCCAATCGTGATCCGCAAGAATTTCTCGAACTCTTGGCATCAAATGGCGTGCTTATCGAAGCTATCGGACCGGATGAAGGCGAACAGATGGTGGTGCGTTACCGCAAGACGGGAAGCAGGTTCGAGAGAATGGATATGTTCAGGGTTCGTTACCAACCTTTTATCGAAGGTGTTGCCGCAATTTTGTAGAAGCTAAAAAACGATTTACAAAAAAAGCGATAATAGCAGCTTCAAAGCACCCTATCAGTAACGCGTGTTTGCCAATACCAACTTGCGTGTTTGCTCGCTTAAAACCATATATATATCGTGGTTTCAATATAATCGCGTGGAAAATTCCGGTTTTCTTGTCGGGGGCAATATTTTTTTTAACCTTAATCGAAATTTTAACCGTCGGGTAACATTAACACGATTTAATGCCTTTAGTTGAGTATCGGGTAAATGGACAAAAAACATGCGTTTGAAAATAATGAGTAAAGCTTCGCACCGCTATCTTCGAACAGCGGCATTGTTCATCCTAGCTGGTTTCGCCACAGGATGCAGTTCCGGTACCCAACGTTTTACAGACAGTTTCTATACTGGCGCAACCGCTAATCAGCAACAGGCAATCAATAAACAAGCCGGTTATCAGCAGATGCCGCAAACGACAGGTTCTATTCAAAGTAGCGATCTGCCGCCGGTAGCTGGTCAACCTTCCTATCAGGCGGCCCAGTCACAGCCGCAACCTAGTTATGGTGCGTCTTCGCAGCCTACACAGGTTGCTTCTGCCGGTCAGGTTATGGGGACACCGCCTCATAATCTCGGTCAGATGTCGTCATCGTCTTCCTTGACCGCCTCACAATCTGCATCAAAGAAAAATGGCAGCTATATCGTTCAAAGCGGTGACACTCTCTACAGTGTTTCTCGTAAAACCGGCGTAAGTGTCGATTCGCTTAAAAGTGCCAATGGCTTGAGCAATGGTGCAATCCGTGTCGGGCAATCTTTGATCGTTCCGGGTGGTCATAACACTGAAGTCGCTGCAGCAACTCCATCTGCTGCAACCGCGAAAACTGCTACACCTGCAGCATTACCTGAAACAAAACAGGTGACAACGCCGACAAAAACCGCGGCGGCAAGCCAGCCCGCTGCAACCCAGCCGGCAGCTGAGGCCACCAAGACCGCACAGAATGAACCGGCAAAACCGGCTGCCGAGCCCGCTGTCGCAAAAGGCAGTGATACGACGATGAATCAGGCTGAAAATGTAGCCGTTGTAGCACCTCAGGCGACAGGTATTTCCAAAATGCGTTGGCCTGCACAGGGACGCATTCTTTCAAGTTTCGGCCAAAAAGAGGGCTCAAGCACCAATGACGGTATTGATATTATGGCACCAGAAGGATCGTCTGTTAAAGCGGCCGAAAACGGTGTCGTTATTTATGCCGGCGATGGTTTGAAAGAATTCGGTAATACCGTGCTTATCCGCCATGAAAACAATATTGTTACTGTCTACGGGCACAATAGCAAAATTCTCGTCCAACGCGGCCAGAAGGTCCGCCGCGGTGACGAGATCGCAAAATCCGGTATGTCTGGCAATGCGTCGACACCGCGTGTCCACTTTGAAGTGCGCAAGAATTCAAGCCCTGTTAATCCGATCAAATATCTGGAAAACTGATAGAGCGACCACAATCCGAAGTTCATGCGAAAGCCGGTTTTTTACCGGCTTTTTTGTTATTCGTATGAGACGTTACGTTTAGTCGAGTTTCTTGCCCAATCTTCCGGCAAGTCCCATAATAAACTGCCAAGCTACGCGTCCCGAACGGTTTCCACGCGTAGTTGCCCATTCGAGCGCGTCATGGTGGATTTTATCAAGTGGTTCATCAAGCCCGTAATGACGGACATAACCGTCTATCATATCAAGATATTCGTCTTGCCCACATTTGTGGAAACCGAGCCATAAGCCGAATCGGTCGGAAAGAGAGACTTTTTCTTCAATGGCTTCGGACGGGTTAACGGCCGTTGACGATTCATTATCAATCATCTCGCGAGGCATTAAATGGCGACGGTTCGAGGTTGCATAAAAAACAACATTTTCGGGACGTCCTTCGACACCACCGTCGAGGGCTGCCTTGAGCGATTTATAGGATGTATCATCCTGATCAAAAGACAAATCATCACAAAAAATAATAGATCTGTAAGGCGTTTTTCTAAGTTCGCTCAAGAGTATGGGAAGTGTGCCGATATCTTCACGATGGATTTCAATAAGTTTCAGTGGAAGTTTACCGGCATTTTCTTTGTTAATTTTGGCTTGAACAGATTTTACGAGTGAAGATTTACCCATGCCTCGCGCTCCCCAGAGGAGAACATTGTTGGCAGGCAAGCCATTTGCAAATTGACGGGTATTTTCAATAAGTGCGTCGCGGGCTTGCTCGACGCCCTTGATGAGATCAATGTCAATCCGGTTGACATGTTTGACGGGATTAAGAGTGAGCTTTTCCGGGTTCCACACAAAACAATCGCATTGGTCCATATCAAGGGGTTTAATTTCCGGGGGAGCCATGCGCGATAATATGGCAATTAATTGATCCAGTTTGTGGTCTAAATTTTCGTTGGTCATTTCAACTTTCCGCCATTATATGAACGCATATCTTTAGCATGGGCGCGGATAAATCCAAAATTTTTCTTCTTGAAAGCTTTGTCGGTTGCGTTATCAAGGGCAAAGCTTTAATGCCTAGAATTGAATGTTGACCGCTAGAAGCGGTTGAAAGAGCAACATGCTCTTAAATGTCAAGTTTGACTTATCTATTGAACGAAATTGTCCAAAACGGGTGATGCCCGCTATCAAAGCTAGGAGATAGTTAATGTTTATTACCAACGCTTATGCACAGGCCGCTGGTGGTTCGACAGGGGAAGTGTCAACTTTGATGACGTTTGCACCTTTTATTTTAATTTTCGTCATCATGTATTTTCTCATCATTCGGCCGCAGCGTAACCAGATGAAAAAGCGTCAGGAAATGCTTAATGCCATTCGTCGGGGCGATACAGTCGTTACCGAAGGCGGTCTTATTGGTCGCGTTACGAAAGTTGTTGGTGATGCGAACGGTGAAGTGGAAGTCGAAATTGCGGAAAATACCCGCGTTCGCGTATTGCGGTCTAAAATCTTGACTGTCGAGGTCAAGGGTGAGCCGGTCAGCGAACAAAAGTCCAAGCCAGCGATTAAAGCCGGTAAAAGTAAAAACAAGAAAAAGCAATCCGATAATAGTGCAAAGTCCGGCAATGATGAGGTTGCGCAAATTGCTGCACCTGACGAGGCTACTAGCGAAAACGATACCACTAAAGTCGAAAAAGACGGAAACAAGGCCGAAGCCGAAGCAGCCAAGGAAAAGACAGGAGCTTGACCGAATAGAAAACGGGTGTTTGACGTTTTTTTCAAGTTTGATAAAGATGATTCCCGTTAAACGGGAATCATTGATTCTTGTAAGATGGTAAAATTTTTGATTGTCCCATTGAAAATTGCCGATTGAGCCTTTTATTGGAATTAGGGTTGCTCATGCTTGCAAAGTTTATCTCTAGCAGGGACGAGTGTATTGGCACCGGTAATAGCATGGGCAATGGTAATTGTGTTTTTCGGGACGCATAATTTGAGATAAAATCGGGAGCCTTCTTATGCTTTATTTTCCTCGCTGGAAACGGCTTCTGGTCTGGCTGGTTGTGATTATCGGCGTCGTCGTGGCTCTGCCCAATATATTACCGCAGGCTCTTCTTAACCAGTTGCCGACAGTCTATTCGAAGCTTCATTTGCCAATGGGCGTCGATTTGCAAGGTGGCTCCCGCCTTGTGGTCCAATTACCGAAAAGTGAAATCGCTGAGCGTGATGCGACGATAGACGTCATGAAAAGACGGCTCGATATCGGGGCTGCAGGTTTTGAAGACTATTCCATTGCCAAACAAAGCCGCGATAAAATCCGTATAGAGGTGCCGGGACTTTTTGATGTCCAGCTGCTTAAAGATATCGTAAGCGTAACTGCCCGTTTTTCACTTTATGAAGAAGACACGTCCGTTTCTGTAAACGATGTGGTTATGGGCAAAGTTGCCCGTCCGGAAGGCACAATCGTTACCTACTCAATGGATGATCCGCCAGTAAGTTATTTGTTGAAAGATCATCCATTTCTGACCAATGACAATATTGCCGGCGCTTATGCAGAAAAAAACGCCAATACAGACGGTTCGCTATTAACTGTCGCACTGGATAGCGAAGGACAACAAAAACTCTCCGACTTTACCCGAAAAAATCCTGACAAACGGCTTATCATTGTGTTTGACAATGAAGTGCTGGCAGCAATGAGATTTCCGGTGCCAATCGACGATGGCTATATTCGGGTAGGGCCATTGCCGGATGATGTAGCCCATAATCTCGAGACTGTTTTGACAACAGGACCACTCCCGACGGATTTGACTTTTATTGAAGAGAGAACAGTGGGGGGTGATCTCGGATCGGCTTATGCAAAAGCCGGTCTGCATGCTGCTTTTGGTGCTCTTGTTATCGTTGCCGTTTTCATGGTTTTGTCGTACGGCCTTTTGGGGCTAACTGCCGATGTTGCATTGGCCGCCAATTTGATGATGCTGGTTGCAGTTTTAAGTCTTGTTGGCACGCCGTTGACGCTTGCCGGATTTGCAGGCCTCGTTCTCATCATTGGCGTGTCGGTCGATGCCAATATTCTGATTTACGAGCGCGTACGCGAGGCAAGACGCAATAATTATTCGGTAACCCAAGCTGTTGAAGCAGGTTTTTCGGGTGCTATGAGCACGATTGTTGATGCCAACGTTACAACTTTCATTGCAGCACTGGTTTTGTTCATGTTGGGTACCGGCCCCATTCACGGGTTTGCACTGACAGTTACAATCGGCATTTTGACGTCGCTTTTTACGACTTTTACGTTTACGCGGATGATGATCAGCTGGTGGATCCGGACATTTCATCCTCGTGAAATACCACAACGTATCATTCGTATTATTCCGCCTAACACCAGTATCCGCTTTATGAAACTTGGAAAAATAACATTGGCATTGTCCACGGTGCTGATTATTTTGACTAGCGGCCTCTATGTGACAGCCGGAGTAAATTACGGGATCGATTTTGCCGGAGGATCATTAGCGGTTCTCGAAGCTAAAAACGGCAAGGCCGATATTTATGACATTGCCTCGCGGGTCAATGATCTCAACATCGGGGGAGTCAATGTTTCGCCGACCAAAAGACCTTCGGAAGCCGAATTGACAATTGCAAGCCAAGAGAATGGTGAAGATGCCGAACAAACAGTCGCAGTAAAACTTCGGGGCGAATTCGGCAATGATTACACTTTGCAGCGTCTTGATATTGTTGGTCCGACCGTTTCATCAGAATTGAGCCGTGTCAGTGCACTTGCCATTTTCGTATCTTTGCTTGCCATATTCATTTATGTTTTATGGCGTTTCCGCTGGCAATTTGCAATCGGAGCCGTTTTGACGACAGTTCATGATATTATCATTCTTGTCGGCATATTTCTGCTCTTCCAATGGCAGTTCAATCTTTGGAGCATCGCTGCTCTCCTTGCAATTATCGGTTATTCTTTGAACGATACGATTGTTGTTTACGATAGAGTTCGTTCGCTCCTCAAAAAACGTGGCAATATCGATATGCGCAGTCTTGTCGATATTGCGATCAACCGGACATTATCGCGCACAATTTTAACTTCTCTTGCAACTCTGCTTGCGCATATTCCGCTTTATTATTTTGGTGGGGCGGATATGAAAGATTTTGCATCGGTTCTCCTCATTGGTATAATCATCGGCACATACTCTTCCATATTTATAGCCGGCCCAATGCTTGTGCTTTTGAAAGTCAAGCCGAAGCAGACCGGCATTAAAGGTTCATAATGTCTGATGCAATCAAAATGAGGGAAGCGCATTATCCCGGACGTGCGCCGATCGATGCTTATGGAAATGGCGGATTTCGCTTTGCCGATATGTCCCATCGGGGTTCGATCGTCTGTGTTCCGTCGGGAATATACGGGCTTGATATGGAAGCTCCTCTGCCCACGATGGACGATATAAAACACGTTCTTGATGAAGCCGATAAAATCGAAGTATTTCTTGTTGGTACAGGAGAGAATTTGTTGCGGTTGCCGGAAGATATGAGAACAGTTTTACATAAAAAACACATATCGACCGATACGATGAGTACCGGTGCTGCTGTTCGAACGTTTAATGTCCTCTTGGCGGAAGATCGTGCGGTTGCCGCACTTCTTTATGCAGTTGAATGAATAAAGATGGCGCCTACTGCTTCGAACTTTTAAAAGATAGCGATAGAGATCGCTATCTCTCCATCCTGTTTGCACCACAGAAATATCGTGCAGGGCTCGCGAGCCTTTTTGCTTTTAATGTCGAGATCAATCGTATTACGGAAACTGTGCACGAACCGATGATCGGTGAAATCCGTTTGCGATGGTGGCGTGATGCAATAGAAGCCGACAAAACGGGCGAGGGCAATCCCGTTTTAAGTGCGTTGCTTTCTACAATTCATCAATATGCATTACCGAAATCGGCGTTATTACGTTATTGCGATGCACGTATATTCGACTTTTATGACGATCAAATGCCTGACGTAACAAGCCTTGAAGGCTATTGCGGTGAAACCGTAAGCACGCTTTTGGAACTTTCCTGTCAAATTCTTGATAAAAATGCTTCGTCATTGACAGCGAAAGCATCCGGACACGGTGGAATGGCAGATTTTATGTGCCGGCTCTTACGTTCGCTTCCTTTGTTAAAGGCAAATGGACGCCAATATTTTTCGCAAAATATTGTTGAAGCAACGGCAGAGGATTTCCTTGTCGCTGCGCCTCATGATGAATTAGAAAAGCAAAAAAAACTTTTAAACGCAGCAATCGAACTTGATAAAAAACATTATCGGGAATTCTATCAACATTATAAAACTTTGCCGGTGAGCGTGCGGTCGGTTTTTCTTCCTCTGGCAATCATACCGGAGGCGCTACGACAAATTGAAAAGAAAGGCACACTGGCATTCAAGGAATGTGTCACACCTTCGCCGCTTCGCCATTATCTTGCTATTACAAAAGCAGCCATAACCGGACGCATGCCGAAAATATCATAGCTCCTCGGCGTCGAAAATAAAAACAGCGCGTGCGCTAGAATTTTAAATGGGATGCCGCGGCATTATCCCCTTTTTGACCAACGCGGCTTTGAGCTGCTATAGCCCCCGAAAATATTATAAGCCAGCGCCGTCGGGAATGAAAATGCGGCATGGCTCTCCAACTTGAAGCGGCGTACCGTTTTCTTCACGAATAATGAGACAATCAGCATTGGCCATGAGCCGTATCAAGGATGAATCCTGACTCCGCACCGGCGTGACCCATCTTTCGCCTTTTGCGTTAACGCTGAGGTTGGCACGGACAAAATGTCGTCTCGGGCCATTTTCCGGCAGCGGAACGGCAAGAAGCGCGTCTTCAATGTGAGGGCGGTAAGTTCTTCCTGAAAGTTTTTCCAATATTGGCACCAGAAAAATGTGACCGCAAACCATGCTTGAAACAGGGTTTCCAGGAAGGCCCAAAACCAGCATTTTATGGTCATGCGGCAAAACTCCGAACATGAGGGGCTTGCCGGGACGCATTGCAACTTTCCAGAAGTCGAGCTTCATACCTTCCGATTTCAACACCGTTTGTACGAGGTCATATTTGCCGACAGAAACACCACCACTGGTGACAAGAAGATCAACTTTCTCTTCTTTCGCACGGTTAATCTTTTCGCGGATTGATGCTTCATTGTCGCGGGCGATGCCGAGATCGACAATATCGCAATGATGAGCCCGTATCAGATAGTTAAGACCATAGGAATTAGAGCATACGATTTGGTCTTTACCGGGTATCTCTCCGGCTTCTACGAGTTCGTTCCCCGTCGCCAACACAGCAATTTTCGGGCGTCTGACGACTTTTATCGCTCCATGGCCGGTTGACGCGCAAAGTGCCAAGGCCGAAGGCGTCATGATGCGACCTTTTTTAAGGACGCTATCACCTTTCTCGAAATTTCCGCCTCTTGGACGAATATTGGCATTTTGTTCGGGCGCTTTAGTAAAGGAGACAATGTCACCGTCAATAACGGCATTTTCCTGAATGATTATAGTATCGGCGTCGTCAGGAACAGGAGCACCGGTAAATATCCGGATAGCTTCTTCTTTGCCGATTTTCCCGTCATAGCCTTTGCCGGCCGCAGCTTCTCCGACAACATGGAATTTCGCTTCTTTCCGGTAATCCTGAAATCTTATTGCAAAACCGTCCATCGCAGAAGAACGGAAAGGTGGTTCAGTCAATTCGGCAATGACATCCTGAGCCAGAACTTGCGCCTGTCCGACCTTGGTTAGAGGCGTAAGCACACTTTCAAGTGTGTCCGTTGCGGTAAGTAAACGGTTTAAAGATTCGTCAACATTGATGAGAGGCATTGTTTTCTTCTCGCTTCCATGTGCCAGATTTTCCTCCCCGCTTTTCCAATAAACAGATATTGCTGATGACCATGCTTTTATCCAGAGCTTTTGCCATATCGTAAATTGTCAAACACGTAATCGATACAGCAGACAAAGCTTCCATCTCGACACCGGTCTTGCCGTTAAGACCTACGGTTGCAGTAATCTGATAGCCCGGTAAATCGTGATCGGCGGTAATGTCGACAGCAATTTTTGTAAGCATGAGCGGATGGCATAGCGGAATAAGTTCCGATGTTTTTTTTGCTCCCATAATACCTGCTATTCTGGCAGTGGCCAAAACATCACCTTTGGGTGCGTTGCCATTCTCGATTGCTTCGAGAGTGTCTCTTGCCATTTTTATAGAACCGTGGGCAATAGCTATCCGGTCGGTTTCGTGTTTTCCCCCGACATCAACCATGTGTGCTTCACCTTTGGCATTCACATGGGTTAGTTTATCGCTCATTTTATAGTCCTAGTAAGGTTCTCGTCGTCATTGCAACATCGTTCTGCCGCATCAGACTTTCTCCGATAAGGAATGAACGGATGTTGCTTTTTTCCAATCTTTTCAAATCGTCATGGGTAAAAATACCGCTTTCTCCCACCAACAGGCGATCATGAGGAACCATATGGGAGAGCCTTTCCGAATTGGCAAGGTCAACTTCGAAATTGCGCAAATTGCGGTTATTGACCCCGATAAGAGGCGATTTAAGTTTTAATGCCCGTTCGACTTCAGCTTCATTATGGGTTTCAATGAGAACATCCATACCAAGTTCGAATGCAGTATCTTCCAGCGCTTTGGCCAAATTATCATCAACTGCCGCAAGAATAATAAGAATGCAATCAGCGCCCCATGCGCGGGCTTCATAGACCTGATATGTATCGAAGAGAAAATCCTTCCTTAATGCCGGAAGCTTACAGGCATTGTGTGCCGCACGCAAAAATTCCGGAGAGCCCTGAAAAGACGGGGCATCGGTTAGAACCGAAAGACAGGCTGCCCCGCCTTCCTCATAAGCTTTAGCGAGTGCCGGCGGGTCGAAATCTTCTCTAATAAGCCCTTTAGACGGGCTCGCTTTCTTGATCTCGGCAATCAAACCGAAAAGGCCTTTATCTTCCTTGGCTTTCAGCGCTCTATAAAAACCACGTGGTTTATCGGCTTTTGCAGCCAATTTTTTTAATTTTTCGAGTGGCAAAGCATCTTTGGCTTTGTCTATTTCCTTAAGTTTATAGGATTCAATTTTCTTTAAAATATCACTCATTATTCTCACCAAGGTCGTTTGAAACCTTTATCAAATGTTCCAGCTTTTCTTTAGCTTTACCTTGATCAATGCTTTGCTCGGCAATTTTGACACCTTGCTTTAATGTGTCGGCTTTTCCGGCAATGATGAAAGCTGCGGCAGAGTTCAAAAGAACAATATCACGATAAGCACCATGTTGCCCTTCAAGAACCGCTCGCAATGCCTTTGCATTATATTGCGGATCGCCACCTTTAAGCTCTGCCATTGTAACACGCTTCAAACCGGCATCCTCGGGTGTAACCGTAAAAGTTGTGAGAACACCGTCTTTAAGCGCAGCAACTTCTGTTTCACCCGCTGTTGTGAGCTCATCCATACCGCTACCATGAACAACCCATAATGATTTTGAACCAAGTCCTTGAAGCACTTTGGCAATCGGAACCACCCATTTGGGTGAAAAGACGCCGATCAACTGGTTGGTAACGCCGGCAGGATTGGAAAGTGGCCCAAGTATATTGAAGATTGTACGTGTGCCGAGTTCGACGCGCGCAGGCCCCACATGACGCATAGCCGAGTGATGGGTCGGTGCAAACATGAAACCAATTCCCACTTCACGGATACAGCGGCCGATCATTTCCGGAGTGGCATCAATATTCACTCCAAGGGCTGCCAAAGCGTCGGCAGCACCCGATTTTGACGATAACGCACGGTTGCCGTGTTTACCCACCGGTACGCCGGCGCCGGCAACAACAAAAGCGGTAGCGGTTGAAACATTGTAAGAACCCGACTGGTCACCGCCCGTTCCGACAATATCGACTGCTCCATCCACTGAATCGACCCGCAGCATTTTCTTGCGCATGGAAGCAACGGCACCGGTAATTTCGTCAAGGGTTTCACCGCGAACGCGAAGCGACATTAAAAAACCGCCAATTTGGGCTGGTGTCGCTTGCCCGGACATCATGATTGTGAAGGCTTCTTCAGCTTCATCTTTTGTAAGTGAAGCACCTGTTGCAACCTTGTTTATGAAAGGTTTTAGGTCACTCATAATATCCTCACTGGAGACTGTTTGTTATTGTTTTAAGGTTTTGTGTATCGGCTTTGACAGGTGCCATTTCATTGGCAAGCTGCAGCATTTCCATACGCAAATCGGTAGCCATCATAGCATCTATGTTTTCTTTTATATCCGGCTCCAAAGAGTTCGCATCCGTATTGAGAGGCTCGACAGATTCGGTTACGAGATAGACAATACGTTGATTGCTATTGGATGCTCTTGACACACCAGTGTGTCCTTTTGGACCGGAGAATGCAGCATTGACGCCATCTGCTCCGAGCACTTCATCCGAACCACCGCGCTTGAGTCCGTGTGCCGTCTTTTTTGTAACTCCCAGCTCTTTTGCGAGATCATCAAGCGTTTTATGGTTGTTCAATTCGGTCTCGAGTTGCGAAGCTTTATCATCAAGAGCCTTTTGCAGCTCATCAACCTTCCATCCTTCAATAACCTTGTCTTTGACCTCATCCAATGCCTTGTCGCGAGCATTGATAACTTTGTCAACGCGATACCAGAGATAACCACCACCCTGTATGGCGATGGGGTCGAGATCGGCACCTTCCGCAGCCTGGAAAATTCCGTCAACCAGAATAGATTGTTGTCGAAGGTCGGCTACGGCTTGGCCATCAGGAGCCTGTGCCTTGGAATCGACTGTAATTTTTCTGAGCTTCAACTTATATTGTTGAGCGAGTTCATCCAGCGAAACACCTTCGAAGCGGGCATTTTCAATGGCATCATGGTCGTCTCGCATCGCTTTTGCCGCATTGTTTTTGGCTAAGGTCTCACGAATATTTTGTTCGGCTTTTTCAAAGGGTATAGGCCCTTGCGGTGTAATATTAACGACACGCATGATGACGGGGCCTTCAAGGTCATTGATCACATCGCTGACTTTATTCAAGTCCAGACCAAAAATGTCAGACGCAATGGTCGAGCTGAAACCTGTCTTCGGGGCAGGGCCTTTGGTGATATCTTTGAGTGTTTTGTGTTCGGAATTGACGAGTTCTTCGAACGTCATACCTTTTCCGAGCTTTGCAGAAGCGTTATCGGCTTCTTCTCTGGTTTTGAAACGCAGAATTTCGACGGTGCGCTCTTCCGGGGAAACAAACCGTGAAGCATTGGCGGTGTAATATTCTTTGGCTTCGTCAGTCGAGACATCGGCAGGTTTTATCAAGCTGTCCGGCGTCATTTCCATAAGTGTGACCTGACGATATTCAGGAGCGTGAAATTCGCTGATATGACTATCAAACCATTTTTGTAGGTCGTCGGCTGTCGGTTCTTTGAGCTTTCCGGCCTCTTTGGGGGAAATAACAAGATAATCGACCGAACGTGTTTCTCCCCTATAATTTTTGAGCGCAGCATAAAATACATCAGGAGCTTTCATGCCGTCGGTCGATGGATAAATAATCTGGTCACGCACTTCTTTACCTGCAAAATAGTCGACAAAATCACCTTCACGAATATTGAGCTGGCGCAGATAGCTGTTGAAAAGATTACGATCGAAATGTCCTTCTTGCTGGAAGAATCGGTCAGCACCGATGGCGCGGGCAATGCCATCTTTCGAAACACCGATTTTCATAAGTCGGGCTTGTTCATCAAGAAGCACGTCCTGCTGGAGTTGAGCCAATACCAATTGCGGAATACCGTATTGTTGTGCTTCACCCTCCGAAAGCAGCCGTGGCAGATGATTGGCCACCGAAAAACGCATTGTTTGGTCGCGCAAAGCAAGTTTATAAGTATCTGCTTTAATTGTCGATTTTCCTGAAATGAATAAATCGTGTCCGCTGGTTCTTCTTAATTCCGGCACACCCCATAAAAGCACAAAGCATAGAACAAGCAGACCAAGGAAAACCTTGGCTACCCAAGAATTGACAGCACTTCGTATTGTATCAAGCATCGGCTAATTCCGTTTTAATTGGCTTCATTTCAGCAAAAAGCTCTGTTAGGATGTGCAACAAAGGCGCACAATATGCAAGGTTTAAGACTTGCTTTAGTGAGGCAATTTGTTACTTAAGGCTATTAATGCGCAGTTTTTAAGACTTTTATTGAGGAAAAATCATGACGCCTAATGTTAGACCGCTTGTTGCAGGAAATTGGAAAATGAATGGGACCGGCGAATCTCTGACCGAGTTGCGGGCTATATCGGCCGGAGTTAACTCGGATCTCGGGCGTTTGTTCGAAGCCCTCATTTGTGTGCCTGCGACACTCTTGTCTCGAGCTGCGGCAAGTCTTGATGGCGAAAAATTGTTGTTGGGTGGCGAAGATTGCCATACGGCTGACTCCGGTGCACATACCGGCGATATTTCTGCACCAATGCTTAAAGAAGCAGGTGCAAGTTACGTCATTGTCGGCCATTCCGAAAGACGTAATGATCATCATGAGTCCGATGAACTCGTTAGACAAAAAGCCGAAGCTGCATGGCGTGCCGGATTGGTTGCCATCATTTGTGTGGGCGAAAAACTTGATGAACGTGAGAATGGCAAGACGCTCGATATTATCGGAAAGCAATTGGCGGGCTCGGTTCCTGATGGAGCAACGCCGCAAAATACGGTTATAGCCTATGAGCCTGTCTGGGCAATTGGCACCGGTAAAACTCCGACGGCCGCTGATGTCGGCGAAGTGCATAAATTTATGCGTGATAAACTTGCTACCCGTTTCGCACAGTCGGGAAAACAATTTCGTCTTCTTTATGGCGGTTCGGTTAAACCGAACAATGCGGTCGAGTTGTTAGGGGTAGAAAATGTTGATGGTGCACTGGTTGGCGGCGCAAGCTTGAAAGCAAGTGATTTTTTGGCAATTTGTGGTGCTTATCGCAAATTATAAGCAAAGTTTTTCACCTACACCCCTTGGAATATCTGTGATTTACGTGTAAACAGCCGCGAACAGTAACATTAGAGCAGAGCTTATGCAGACAGTATTGATTGTCATCCATCTTTTAATTGTCATTGCACTTGTCGGCGTTGTGTTAATACAGCGTTCGGAAGGCGGTGGTCTCGGTATTGGTGGCGGCTCGGGCTTTATGACGGCGCGCGGCACAAAAAATGCTTTGACGCGTTTGACAGCGATTCTTGCAATCTGCTTTTTTGCGACATCTATTGCTCTTGTTGTGTTGGATAGTGTTTCCAATCCGGCTGCCGATATTATCAACCGTATTCCGGTAAATGATACCAAGGCACCGGCAACATCAACATCAACAGCACCGGCTGGAACTGCTCCTTCGACTGAGACAGGTAAAACTCCTGCTGCTAATTCCAAGCAACCGACTGTTTATGAACAGTTAGGCGGCAAGAATGAAAAAGGCGGGCAAACAAATCCGGGTGCAACACCGGCAGAACAAAGTCCGGTTCCACAACAACCTGAAAATCCTGTCCCGAATAATTAATTCGCTGGAACTTGCAGGTTCCGAAGTTTTACAAGTCAAATCAATTCAATACGTAAAAGGGCGTCGATCAACGCCCTTTTTTGATGGAAGGCAGCTTCACTTTTTTAATGTCGATAATTGAGGCTTCAGTTTTGAATAACTTCGTTCTCGGGCGATATAGAATTCCAACTTTTAATCAAAAAAATCATAATGTTAACATGAGAATGTCAGACTTTGTTTTGTTGTGACGGCAAACTTTTATGGCGAAGAAGCTGTAAGGCTTTTTAAAATTCGTTGATGCTCCAGATGCTTACAACTTGGATCAAGAGAAGACGAGGCCGTAGCTTAAAAACAAACAGAAGCTACGAAACCGGCGACAAGCGGACTAGATGATAGCAAGAGCAAACGGAATTTGTAGAGGGATGATTATTTTACACCACCCCGTTCTGTCCGGTTTCAAGGGACCAAAAGTCACGCTAAAAACGGATGAATATCCTGTTTTCATGAACCGGATATCGCAAGGGAAATGAAGTATGCTTGTTAAGTCGATGACGGTTAATTCTTAACAATGTGTTGCATTGCTGCCATAGCAGTTAATCATCTTTTATTTCACTTCTTGAAAAAGATTGAGAAGATACGATTTTGGTCGTATGAAAATGAAACATATTGCAAAGAGCTTTTCCTATTGCAAAAGAACCTTTCGAACTTTCGTCACGGAATGAAATTGAAATGATCCACCGTTTAATGATCGCCGGTCTATCCGGCTTGTTCTTTTTGTCAGGTAATGTAGCTTTTTCGGAAGAAATTGCTGATAACACTGATAATCTTGATGCGGATAATGCGCAGGTCGCTTCGGTTGCTCCTGTCGGACATATACAGATTCCATCTGTGAAGAGCTACAATGTACCGGAGAAATATCGGCCTCAAACAGTATCTTTTTCCGGTTATAAACCGGGAACAATTGTTATCGATCCTAAGAACTATTTCCTTTATCTGATTGAAACACCGACAACTGCAAGACGTTATGGAATTGCTGTCGGAAGGATCGGCCTTCAGTTTAAAGGAACGGCCAATATTCGTTTTAAACGTGAATGGCCACGCTGGATTCCGACCAAAGATATGGTTAAACGCAGCCCCGAACATTATGCAAAATTTGCTAATGGAATGGACGGTGGACCGGGCAATCCGCTTGGCGCACGTGCGTTGTATCTCTGGCAAGGTGACAAAGATACCTATATTCGTATTCACGGAACTGTACAGCCTTGGACCATCGGTTCCTCCGCCTCGAACGGTTGTTTCCGTATGATCAATGATGATGTTCTGGATCTTTATGATCGTGTTGATGTCGGCACAGAGGTTGTTGTTCTGTAAAGTCATCAATAATAAGCTTTTAAAAGCCCCGTTAGTGACGGGGCTTTTTTGTTGAATAATCCCAAATGGTTAGCACGGATTTAAGAATCATTTTATCAACTTTTCTTCAACCATTTTGTGAAGTCTCTTGTTGTCGTTGGTGAAGTGGGGATTCATCGCTAATCCGAATTCCAAAAAAGCCGAGTTCAAAAGTTTCGAAAAATTTCGCCTAAAACATCATTTTTTGCTGGAAGAATCATCAATGAACGGTTATCTCCATAAGCCCATGGCACGATATGTTTTTATTACTGGTGGCGTGGTTTCTTCCCTTGGAAAAGGCATTGCCGCAGCAGCTTTAGCTGCTTTGTTACAGGCTCGCGGGTACCGTGTAAGGATCCGCAAGCTAGACCCTTATCTTAACGTCGATCCGGGCACAATGTCGCCTTATCAGCACGGAGAAGTCTTCGTGACAGATGACGGCGCCGAGACTGATCTTGATCTTGGACATTACGAGCGTTTTACCGGTCGTTCGGCAAACAAGCAGGATAATATTACAACTGGTCGTATCTACCGCAATATTATCGAGCGTGAGCGCCGTGGCGATTATCTGGGTGCAACGGTTCAAGTCATTCCGCACGTTACTGACGAAATCAAAAATTTCATCATGGAAGGGAATGAAAATTACGATTTTGTCCTATGCGAGATTGGCGGCACAGTCGGCGATATTGAAGCGATGCCGTTTTTGGAAGCGATAAGACAGCTTCATAACGAATTACCTCCCCATACAACGGTTTATATGCATCTGACATTGATGCCTTATATTCCCGCTGCCGGGGAATTGAAAACCAAGCCCACTCAACATTCGGTAAGGGAGTTGCAATCTGTCGGTATCGCGCCGGATATTTTGCTGGTACGTGCCGATCGCGCAATTCCGGAATCGGAACGGCGCAAGCTTTCGTTGTTTTGTAACGTCCGTCCATCGGCCGTTATTCAGGCGCTTGATGTCGATGCAATCTATGATGTTCCGATTGCCTATCATCGCGAAGGGTTGGATTCGGAAGTTCTGGCTGCATTCGGTATTGATCCTGCTCCGGAGCCAAAAATGGATCGGTGGATTGAAATCAACCGCCGTCTTCATAATCCGGAAGGGCAGGTTACGATTGCCGTGGTCGGTAAATATACCGGCTTGAAGGATGCTTATAAATCTCTCAATGAAGCTTTGACTCATGGCGGCCTTGCCAATAAGGTCAAAGTCAATCTTGAATGGATTGAATCCGAAATCTTCGAGAAGGAAGATCCGGCACCATATCTTGAAAAGGTTCACGGCATTCTTGTTCCTGGCGCTTTTGGCGAGCGGGGTGCAGAAGGTAAGATTATGGCCATACGTTTCGCCCGTGAGCGTAAAGTCCCTTTCTTCGGTATATGCTTTGGCATGCAAATGGCTTGCATTGAGGCGGCTCGTAATCTTTGTGGTATCGAGAATGCATCATCCACCGAATTTGGTCCAACGGATGAACCGGTTGTTGGACTGATGACGGAATGGCTTAAGGGGGATGCATTGGAAAGACGTGCAGAGTCGGGAAATCTCGGCGGCACAATGCGCCTTGGAGCTTATGAAGCTGTTTTAAAAGAAGGCAGTGCTATTGCAAAAATATATGGGAAAACCGACATTTTCGAGCGTCATCGCCATCGCTATGAGGTGAATATCGATTATAAAGAGCGGCTTGAAAATTGTGGCCTCGTTTTCTCCGGTATGTCGCCTGATGGTGTTTTGCCCGAGACAATCGAGTATAAGGATCATCCTTGGTTCATCGGCGTTCAATATCATCCGGAATTGAAATCCCGTCCGTTCGAACCCCATCCTCTTTTTGCTTCATTTATCAAGGCTGCAATGGTTCAGAGCAGACTTGTATAATCGCTGTTTAGAAAACTGGAAGCTTGAACCTTGCAAAAACCTTCGAAACAGGTTTTGCAGGGTTTTTTATTAAAAACAAAAGGCTTCTGGCGAAATATAAATCTATTTCAACATTTGCTTGATGGGGCTAAGGCTATTTCCGATGCTAAGAGCTGCCCACCTTATAAAAGGGATTTTCTTGAACCCGATTTGACTTTTTAAAGTCCTTTGAAGCCGAACCATTATTTGCCTGATAACGAGAGGCTTCATAAAGTCCGACAGAATCGCTCAATCATGTTTTGTTTAAAAATATCGTAATGCCCCCATCACATGAATATTCGCCCGGCATTGATATGAGAGCTTAAGTTTTATGCAGGAGATTATGCGAAACATCTTGCCGGAACCTGTTTGAAAAATGTTTCGCATTAATCGTATTGAACAGTTTGTATTTTATAAGGTAAAGTCTGCTAATCAGCGAAGATCAGATCAAAATGATTAGATTAGAGGAATAAATGACGAAACCGAATAGCACTGTCACCGTGGGTAATGTTAAATTTTCCAATAGTGCGCCCCTTTCAATTATTGCAGGCCCATGCCAGATGGAAAGCCGCGAGCACGCTTTCGATATGGCAGGCAAGATCAAAGAGATTACAGAAAAACTGGGCATCGGTTTTGTTTATAAATCGAGTTTTGACAAAGCCAATCGTACGTCTTTGAACAGCAAGCGCGGCATCGGTCTTGAAAAAGCGATGGATGTTTTTGACGATCTGAAACAGGAATTCCATATTCCGGTATTGACGGATATCCATACAGAAGAACAATGTGCGATTGTTGCTCCTCATGTCGACGTTTTGCAAATTCCGGCGTTTTTGTGCAGACAAACCGATCTTTTGGTTGCAGCAGCAAAAACCGGCCGCGTGATCAACGTTAAAAAAGGCCAGTTTCTTGCCCCTTGGGATATGAAAAACGTTTTGGCAAAAATTACCGAAAGCGGAAATCCCAATGTTATGGCATGTGAACGCGGTGTTTCTTTCGGTTATAACACATTGATTTCGGATATGCGTGCGCTGCCAATAATGGCGCAATTCGGCTCACCAGTTATTTTTGATGCCACCCATTCTGTTCAGCAACCGGGTGGGCAGGGGACATCTTCCGGCGGACAACGCGAATTTGTGGAAACTCTTGCACGTGCTGCTGTAGCAGTTGGTGTTGCCGGTGTTTTTCTTGAAACACATCAGGATCCCGATCATGCCCCGTCTGACGGGCCGAATATGGTCAAACTTGAAAATTTGCCACATCTGTTGGAAACGTTGATGGCGTTTGACCGGTTGGCAAAAAAACTTTAATCGATTTTACTATGCAATAGATATTCCCTCGCGAAGAGAGTTTGTCTATTCAATTGAATAATAACTAACCCTTATCGGGAAGGAACCGTGAGATGACTGCAATTATAGATATTGTTGGCCGTGAAATATTGGATAGTCGTGGTAATCCGACTGTCGAAGTCGATGTCGTTTTGGAAGATGGTGCGTTTGGTCGGGCTGCGGTCCCCTCAGGTGCTTCAACCGGCGCTCACGAAGCAGTGGAATTGCGCGACGGTGGAACACGTTATCAGGGCAAAGGTGTTGAGAAGGCTGTTAGCGCAGTCAATGGGGAAATTTTGCAGGAAATTGGCGGGCTTGATGCTGAAGATCAAATAGCAATCGATCAGGCAATGATTGCACTTGACGGCACGCCGAACAAGTCGCGCCTTGGCGCTAATGCTATTCTCGGAGTTTCATTGGCGGCGGCAAAAGCCGCAGCAAATTCGGCCGGTTTGCCGCTTTACCGTTATGTCGGCGGTACACAAGCCCATTTGATGCCCACCCCCATGATGAATATTATCAATGGCGGAGTTCATGCAGACAATCCGATCGACTTTCAGGAATTCATGATTTTGCCTGTTGGTGCGCCAACTTTGAAGGAAGCCGTCCGGTACGGAGCCGAGATTTTTCACACATTGAAGAAACGTTTGAAAGACGCCGGATTTAATACCAATGTCGGCGATGAAGGCGGTTTTGCTCCCAATCTCAAGAGCGCAGAAGCAGCGCTCGAATTTATCGTAGAATCTATCAAGGCGGCCGGTTACAAACCGGGCGAACAGGTGGCACTCGGCCTTGATTGTGCGTCATCGGAATTTTATAAGAACGGTTCTTATGTTTACACTGGCGAAGGCAAAACACGCAGTGCCGAACAACAGGCCGATTATCTGGAAAAACTCATTAGCGATTTCCCGATTATCACAATTGAAGATGGTATGGCTGAAGACGATTGGGATGGTTGGAAAATTTTGACCGACCGCATCGGTAAAAAATGTCAGCTCGTTGGAGATGATTTGTTCGTTACCAATTCTGCTCGTTTACGCGATGGTATCAAAATGGGTGTTGCCAATTCTTTGCTCGTCAAAGTCAACCAGATTGGTACTTTGAGTGAAACACTTGATGCTGTGGAAACGGCTCATAAGGCCGGTTATACCGCAATTATGTCGCATCGTTCAGGCGAGACTGAAGATTCGACCATTGCCGATCTTGCTGTTGCTACCAATTGCGGCCAGATCAAGACGGGGTCTCTTGCCCGTTCTGACAGACTTGCAAAATATAACCAGTTGATGCGAATCGAAGAAGAGCTCGGCAATCAGGCTCACTATGCCGGTATTTCGGCTTTTCGTATCTGATTGAAGACTAGCAATACCAAAACTCTGTTTTTGAAGAGCGGACTTTAGAGTCCGCTCTTTGTTCATTTTTATATAAATTTTTATCTCGGACTAGTTTTTTAAAACACGCAACTTATTTAAACCAATGGTCTGACCCCACAAAATAACAATGTTTATCAAAAAGCAGAGCTGAATGCTCACTCAACTGAAGCACTTTGCTTTTTAAAAAAGATCAGGAGTGTTTATGCGCGGTTCGATTATAAGCTACACTAGGAACAAAGGTCTTATCTCGGGAGCTGATAACAATCGTTACGAATTTACGCGGCTTGACTGGAGTGGACAAGGCGAACCGTCGGCCGGAATCAAGGTCGATTTTGTGGCAGAAGGAGCGATTGCCAAAAATATCTTTCCCTTAAGCATTGATAGCAAGCATTCGAAAGTTGTTATGGCAATCGTCTGCTGGTTCTTCGGGGTTTTCGGAGTTCATCGTTTTATGGTCGGAAAAATCGGTACCGGTGTATTGATGCTTCTGCTCACAATCACAGTCATCGGCTCGATAATTTCATTTATTTGGTCAATTATCGATTTTATTCTGATCCTCATGGGAAAATTCAAAGATAAAGACGGAAACCCGATCACAAGCGAATATCTTTGACTTGGAAATGATCACTAGAAAGGTCAACACCGGAAAACAGAGGGGAACATTTTTGCGACTGTCTGTCAGGCGATGAACTTTGTGAAGTTATGGGTTCAATGTGTCAGCACGCGGCAAGTGGTTGAAATAACACCGGTTAAAATGTCTATATCGGTTATTTTTAAAAAAATTTCAAAAATCAACTGTCAAAAGCTTTTCGTCATTTTGTTTTTTAGGAATTTACCACTGCGGTAATCTATCTTTAATCAAAATCATGCATCAATGATCAAAGCTCTATAGGGACAGAAATACAAAAATGATGTGGACGAAACAGAAACGCAGATCAATCAAGGGCCGGTTTATATTGCCGCTCATGACAATTGGTGTGCTGAGCTATTTTGGCTATCACATCTATCACGGAGAATATGGATTGTATTCTCGCGTTAAAGTAGAACAGCATATAGATAGTCTCAATAGCGAGCTCAAATCCCTTGAAGAACAACGCAAGGGAATTGAAAAAAAGGTTTCGCTTTTAAAAGATGGGCATATCGAGCGCGATATGCTTGACGAATATGCCCGCAAAAACCTTAATCTTTCAAAGCCGAATGAATTTGTTATTCTGACTGGTCAAGGTGATCTGTCAAATTAGGAAAAATTCTGTTTATTTCTAAAAAACAATCAAATCAATATTTTACACAGAGTTTTGCAACCATTTATAGTGCTTGTAACTTTGGCGGGGAAAGCGTATTTTTTAAAACACCAATTAAGGGAGTTTAATATGGCAGCACGGGCTAAAAAAACTTCTGCGAAAAAGACGCAGACCGTATTAACCAATACCGCCAGATCACCTGAGCCGGCGGAATTTACCAAAGAAGAAGAACTTCAATTTTATCATGATATGCTTTTGATCCGACGGTTTGAAGAAAAAGCCGGTCAACTTTATGGTATGGGCGTTATCGGAGGTTTCTGCCATCTCTACATAGGGCAAGAAGCGGTAGTAACCGGTACTGTCAAAGCAATCAAACAAGGCGATCAGGTTATCACCTCCTATCGTGATCATGGGCATATGTTGGCAACAGGCATGAACCCTCGCGGCGTTATGGCTGAACTAGCAGGCCGCAAAGATGGCTTTTCCAAAGGGAAAGGCGGTTCCATGCATATGTTTTCCAAGGAAAAGAATTTTTTTGGCGGACATGGTATCGTTGGTGCACAGGTGCCGATAGGGACAGGATTGGCTTTTTCCAATAAATATCTTGGGCGGGATAATGTAACGCTTGTCTATTTCGGTGACGGAGCGGCCAATCAGGGGCAAGTCTATGAAAGCTTCAATATGGCTTCGCTTTGGAAACTACCCGTTGTCTATGTTATCGAAAATAACCAATATGCGATGGGTACGGCTGTTTCTCGTGCTTCTGCCGAAACCGATTTTTCGCGTCGTGGTCTGTCGTTTGAAATTCCTGGTTATGTTGTCGATGGTATGGATGTTTGCGCTGTAAAATCGGCAGCCGATGAGGCCGTGGCTTGGGCTCGTTCAGGAAAAGGACCTATTATTCTGGACATGCAGACTTACCGCTATCGTGGTCACTCAATGTCGGATCCGGCCAAATATCGCACGAAGGAAGAGGTCGAAAAAGTCAAGACCGAACATGATCCGATCAATCAGGTGAAGAACCGTTGTATTAAAAAGGGTTGGGCAACAGAAGACGAGCTGAAAGAAATTGACAAAAAGGTTCGTGCTGTCGTTGCAGATGCGGCAGATTTTGCTGAAAATGATCCCGAGCCGGATGTATCCGAGCTCTATACCGATGTTCTTCTTTAATAGCGAGGAAAGCGACTATGTCTATTGATATCTTGATGCCGGCGCTTTCGCCCACAATGGAAGAAGGCAAAATTTCTAAATGGGTCAAAAAAGAGGGCGATAAGGTTGAAGCTGGCGATGTTATTGCCGAAATCGAAACTGATAAAGCCACTATGGAAGTGGATGCAGCCGATGAAGGAACACTCGGCAAGATTCTTGTTCCCGAAGGAACAGAAGGCGTAAAGGTCAACACGCCTATTGCTGTTCTGCTTGAAGATGGTGAAACAGCGGCCGATATTAAAAACGCCGTTAATCCCGCAAAACAAGCGGCACCACAGGCACCACAAGCTGCGGCATCCGCACCTGTGGCTCCCTCTGCACCAGCCGCACCGAAGCCTGCAGAGTCGGTCGTTCAATCAGACCCTGATATTCCGGCAGGAACAGAAATGGTCAAAATGACCGTTCGCGAAGCTTTGAACGAAGCTTTGGCTGAAGAAATGCGTCGTGATGACAAGGTGTTCTTGATTGGTGAAGAAGTTGCTCAATATCAGGGCGCTTATAAGGTCAGTCAGGGACTGCTTGATGAATTCGGAGCACGCCGTGTCATTGATACGCCGATTACCGAACAGGGGTTTGCCGGCCTTGGCGTTGGTGCAGCTTTCGGTGGCTTGCGTCCGGTCGTTGAATTCATGACATTCAATTTTGCCATGCAAGCAATCGACCAGATTGTGAATTCCGCCGCCAAGACCCATTATATGTCCGGCGGGCAGATGCATGCCCCTATGGTTTTTCGTGGTCCGAATGGAGCGGCCGCTCGTGTTGGTGCCCAGCATTCCCAATGCTATGCATCATGGTACAGTCATGTGCCGGGCTTAAAGGTTATCATGCCTTATACAGCTGCCGATGCCAAAGGACTTTTGAAGGCAGCAATCCGTGATAACAATCCTGTCATCTTCCTTGAAAATGAATTGCTTTACGGTCATCAGTTCGACGTACCGAAGCTCGATGATTTTGTTTTGCCAATCGGTAAGGCCCGTATCCATAAAGCCGGTAACGATGTAACAATCGTCGGTATGGGTATGGGGATGAATTACGCGGTTGAAGCGCTGCCGGAATTTGAAAAACTCGGGATTGATGTCGAGTTGATAGATCTGAGAACTGTTCGTCCAATGGATTTGCCGACAATTATCGAATCGGTGAAGAAAACGGGCCGTCTGGTCACGATCGAAGAAGGTTTCCCACAATCATCTGTCGGAACCGAAATTGCTACACGCGTGATGCAGCAGGCGTTTGATTATCTTGATGCGCCGATTGCTACAATTGCAGGCAAGGATGTTCCTATGCCTTATGCTGCCAATCTCGAAAAACTTGCTTTGCCGAGCGTTGCCGAGGTTGTTGATGCCGTAAAATCTGTCACCTACAAAGCCTGAAGGAGAACGCACTATGGCTATAAAAATCACGATGCCGGCGCTTTCCCCGACAATGGAAGAAGGCACTTTGTCAAAGTGGGATATCAAAGAGGGCGACAAAGTCTCACCCGGTGATACTGTTGCCGAGATTGAAACAGATAAGGCAACGATGGAAGTCGATGCCGCTGACGAAGGCACGCTTGTAAAAATCGTCGTTCCGGCAGGGACACAAGGCGTAAAAGTGAATGCCTTGATCGGTATTCTCGCAGAAGACGGCGAAAGTGCCGAGGATGCCATCAAAGCGATTGAAGACGAAGAGAAAAAACAGCCTTCATCTTCTCCGGCACCGGCTCAGCCGACGACACCCGCTGCACCCGCAAAAGCAGATACAACCTTGGTTCAAGCTGCTAAAGCGTCTCCGGCTCCCAAACAAGCGACTCCCACTTCTTCCCAAGCACCGGGTACAGAAAAAGGCAACCGTATATTTGCCTCGCCATTGGCACGGCGGCTTGCCAAACAAAACGGGCTTCAATTGTCGCTTATTTCAGGCACCGGTCCGCATGGACGTATCATCAAGCGTGATATTGATAGTGCGCTTGCTAACGGTACCGGTAAGACCGCAACCAATGCAACGCAGCCCGCGCAATCTGCTACAACGGCCGAAAGCTCGTCTTCAGACGAATTGACAATGAAGCTTTTCAATACCGATGAATACGAAATCGTACCTCACGACGGTATGCGAAAGACCATTGCCAAACGTCTTGTTGAATCAAAACATACAGTTCCGCATTTTTATGTAACAATTGATTGCGAGATTGATGCATTGCTGAAATTGCGTGCAGAATTGAACGCAGCAGCTCCGATGGTTAAAACAAGTGCAGGCGAAAAACCGGCCTACAAACTTTCAGTCAATGATATGGTCATCAAGGCCACAGCATTGGCACTCAAGGCTGTGCCGGATGCCAATGTTTCTTGGCTTGATAGCGGGATGATGCGCCACAAATTTGTGGACGTGGGGGTTGCTGTTTCCATTCCGAACGGCTTGATTACGCCGATCATCAAACATGCTGAGGAAAAATCGCTTTCGACAATTTCCAATGCAATGAAAGATTTGGCAAAACGGGCGCGGGAACGCAAGTTGAAACCCGAGGAATATCAGGGCGGAACGACTGCGGTTTCCAATATGGGCATGTATGGTGTCAAGGATTTTTGTGCCATTATCAACCCGCCACATGCGACGATCTTTGCCATTGGGGCAGGTGAACAACGCGCTGTCGTTAAAAATGGTGCCTTGGCCATCGCAACGGTCATGTCGGTGACATTATCAACCGACCATCGCGCAGTAGACGGAGCATTGGCAGCCGAACTTGCACAGGCCTTCAAAAAGTTCATTGAAAACCCGATGAGCATGCTGGTGTAATAATGCGAAAAACTGTTCTGGCTTATGGAGATTCCCTGACATGGGGATTAAATCCGATAAACCAAACACGTTATACCAACGAAATTCGTTGGCCGCGTGTGCTGGAACAGCAATTCAACGGTTCGATTGAAGTTATCGAGGAAGCATTGTGCGGCCGCACAACCTGTTTCGATGATAAAACTTCAATCGACGACCGGAATGGCGCAGCAATCCTTCCGACAGTCTTGGGGTCACGGCATCCGCTCGATCTGGTGATCATAATGCTTGGCACTAATGACTTGAAAAAATTTGTTGCGGGTTCGGCAATGGCAGCATGTCTGGGCATGAAACGGCTTGTCAATATTGTCCGTTCCTATCCCTATATGTCGCAGACCGAACCGCCGGAAATTATTATTGTTTCTCCGCCCCATCTGGCGGAGACCATCCACCCTTTAAGTAGCGAGCGTTTCAGTGGTGCTATTGGAGAATCCAAAAAGCTTTCGATTTTTTATTCGGATCTTGCTGACGAGATGGAATGTGCCTTCTTCGATGCTGCATCTGTCGCAGTCGCGTCACCGCTGGATGGTGTTCATCTTGACGAAAACAACACAAAAGCAATTGGCAAAGGGCTTCAACCATTGGTACATGTCGTTCTCGGCCTTTAGTTCTATCTTTCCCCATGGAGGAAAAATTGGCAAATTCATATGATGTTATTGTTATCGGTTCTGGCCCTGGCGGATATGTTACCGCAATTCGTTCTGCTCAATTGGGCTTCAAGACTGCAATTGTCGAACGCGAACACCTTGGTGGTATTTGTTTGAATTGGGGATGTATTCCGACAAAAGCGCTGCTTAGAACCGCAGAAATCAAACATTTTAGCGAACACGCAAAAGATTACGGCCTGAAACTCAACGGTTCGATTGATGCAGACATCAAGGATGTCGTGCAACGCTCCCGCACTGTTTCTGCCCGCCTTAACGGCGGTGTCGGCTATTTGATGAAGAAAAACAAGATCGACGTTATCTGGGGTGAAGCAAAGCTCACCAAGGCAGCTTCCGGCGCCGGTCTTGGTGAAATTGTCGTCGGCAAAATCACCAAAAAAATTATGCAGCCACAAAACCCGATTCCGAAGGGCACTTTGGGCGAGGGGACATATCAGGCAAAACATATCATTGTAGCAACCGGTGCTCGCCCACGTACATTGCCAGGTATCGAACCGGACGGGAAACTGATTTGGACCTATTTTGAAGCGATGGTTCCTGAAACTATGCCAAAATCTATTGTCGTTATGGGGTCGGGCGCTATCGGAATTGAGTTCGCTTCCTTTTATCGTGATATGGGGGCGGAAGTCACGGTTGTGGAAATGATGCCGCAGATTATGCCAGTTGAAGATGCGGAGATTTCTGCATTTGCGCGTAAGCAATTGGAGAAAAAAGGCATCCGAATCCTTACCGAAGCAAAGGTTTCGAAAATCGAAAAAACGTCCAATTCTGTGACAGCTCACATTGATATAAATGGCAAAACCGAGACCGTTACTGCAGATCGTCTGATTTCTGCGGTGGGTGTGCAAGGCAATATAGAAAATATCGGGCTTGAAGCGTTAGGCGTGAAAACCGAACGTGGTTGTGTGGTAATTGACGAATGGGGACGCACCAACGTTCCCGGTATTTATGCTATCGGTGATGTTGCGGGTGCTCCTATGCTCGCCCATAAGGCTGAAGAAGAGGGCGTTATTTGCGTCGAGCATATTGCAGGCCTTGAAACAGCAGAACCTTTGGACAAGAGAAAGATTCCCGGTTGCACCTATTGCACACCGCAAGTTGCTTCCGTTGGATTGACCGAAGCAAAGGCGAAGGCCGCAGGCTATGACATAAGGGTCGGGCATTTTTCATTCTCGGCAAACGGCAAGGCAATTGCCATGGGGGAGGATCAGGGAATCGTCAAAACCATATTTGACCGAAAAACCGGCCAGTTGCTTGGTGCGCACATGGTAGGAGCAGAAGTAACCGAGCTGATTGAAGGTTTTGTGGTTGCGATGAATCTTGAAACCACAGAAGAAGAGCTGATGCATACAGTCTTTCCTCATCCGACGCTTTCGGAAATGATGAAGGAAAGTGTCCTTGATGCTTATGGTCAGGTTTTGAACGCCTGACGAGCATCAAGATGTGAATTGCATTCTTGTTGCTTATACTCCATATGAGGGGAGAAAGAGCGTGAGGTACTAAATGGTTACCGTTGTTGACACTTTATCGCAGAAACGGGTCCGGCATCCGGAAAAAGCCAATCGACCAGATTCAGAGGTTTTAAAAAAGCCTGATTGGATCAGGGTGAAAGCGCCGTCATTGCGTGGGCAATATGCCGAAACCCGTCATATTGTGCGTGATAACAATCTGGTGACAGTTTGCGAAGAAGCTGGATGCCCGAATGTAGGCGAATGCTGGACGCAAAGGCACGCAAGTTTTATGATTTTAGGGGCAATATGCACCCGTGCATGTGCCTTTTGTAATGTTGCAACCGGTATACCTCTTCCTGTCGATAAGGATGAACCTGAACGCGTTGCAGATGCAGTCAGACAAATGGCGCTTAAGCATGTGGTTATCACCTCTGTTGATCGTGATGATCTTCCCGATGGTGGTGCCCAGCATTATGCCGATGTCATTCATGCAATCAGAAGAAAGTCACCTGGTACCACCATTGAAATCCTCACACCTGATTTCCGTCATAAAGAGGGCGCTCTTGAAACTGTGGTTGCGGCCAAGCCGGATGTATTTAACCATAATCTTGAAACTGTGCCGTCAAAATACCTGACGGTGCGTCCGGGTGCGCGCTATTTCCACTCGATCAGACTATTGCAGCGGGTCAAGGAGCTTGATCCATCAATCTTTACAAAGTCCGGTATTATGGTCGGACTTGGTGAAGAACGGAATGAAGTTCTTCAATTGATGGACGATTTGCGTTCGGCCGATGTTGATTTTATGACCATTGGCCAATATTTGCAGCCGACGCGTAAACATCATCCTGTTATCCGCTTTGTTACGCCGGAAGAATTCAAATCCTATGCCATTATCGGCAAAACCAAGGGTTTCCTTCATATGTCTTCAAGTCCGCTAACCCGTTCATCACACCATGCGGGCGAGGATTTTGAAGCCCTGAGAAAAGCGCGGGCGGAAAAGCTTGCCCATGAACGCGGATAAAGAATGCCGAAATTCAATACTAACCGGAAAGTTCAGCATACCGATCTTGAGATGTTTAATCTCGTTTCGGATGTTGAACGATATCCCGAATTTTTGCCAATGTGTGAATCCCTCAACGTTCGCTCGAGCGAAGAGAAGGGGAATAAAACCCTGCTTACTGCCGATATGACAGTTGGCTATAAAATGATCAGGGAAACTTTCACGACGCAGGTTCTGCTGGATAAAGAAGAGCGACGTATTGATGTCCGTTATATTGACGGGCCATTCCGCTACCTTGAAAATCGCTGGATATTCAAGCCCCTTGACGATGGCAAATCATGCGAAGTCGAATTTTATATTGATTACGAGTTTAAAAGCCGGATGCTTGGCATGCTTATGGGCGCTATGTTCGATATAGCATTCAAACGTTTTACAGAAGCATTCGAGATGCGGGCAGACAAGATTTATGGGGCTCAACAAGCCTGAAGCCGGTTTGTTTGCAGCTTTTGTAATTTGATTTTTAATAAGTTTTGAAAATAGTTTTACAAAATGTAATTTTAAACTGGATAAAAATAAGAAAGTTTGATGAAATCAATATATTAAATATGTTTAAGTTTTAATTTTATCAGTTCCATTCTATCTTTTGGTAAAACAGAAGACAGGTAATGGCTCTTGATGAGAAATTTGAAGATTTCGTATTTTGTATTCATTTTTATTTGTATCGCGGTTTGGTTGGCAGCCGGCGAATTCTACGGTATCAATAATGGTTATTTTGCGTTCAGGCGAGAAGCTATCCAACTCACAGGTCTTCTTGCCTTTGTGGCAATGACTATGGACGTGGTGATCGCCTGTCGTCTTAGAGTGATAGATGATGCATTGGGCGGGCTAGATAAAGCCTATCGGCTTCATAAATGGCTCGGCATTACTGCATTGGTAACGGCTGTCGGGCATTTTCTTCTCACCAAGGGTACAAAATGGGCCGTCGGCTGGGGATGGCTTGTAAAGCCTGTTCGTCAACATGTCGATATAGCCAATTTGCCTCAGAAAGTCGGGCTTGAATATGTTTTTTCCATCTTTAGAAAAAATGCAGAAGTTTTCGGGGAATGGGCTTTTTATATAGCGGTCGTTTTGTGTCTTGTTGCGTTGATAAAGCTTATTCCTTACCGGTTTTTTGCTCATGTCCATACAATTTTTGCAGCGGTATATCTTGTTTTAGTGTTTCATGCGATTGTGTTGACAAAATTTGCCTATTGGGGCGAGCCATTCGGTTTTCTGGTAGGTGTTTCATCAGTTTTCGGTTCGGTTGCTGCACTTACAGTCTTGCTCAGACGGTTTGGCTTTGGCCGGCACATTGCGGCGATAGTCACGGACTATGCGATTGATAAAGCCAATGATGCAGTACGCTTGACTTTAAAAGTTTCCAATAAATGGGCTGGTCACAAAAGTGGACAATTCGCATTTGTTACATTGGATAAAGGCGAAGGCGCACATCCTTTCACAATAGCTTCCCATTGGAATCCGCAAAAACCCTTTTTGACGTTTTTTGTGAAAGATTTGGGGGACTACACTGATAAACTCGCAAAACAGAATCTAACCGGTAGGATAGCGCGCATTGACGGGCCTTACGGGAAATTTTGCTTTAGCGACGACAAATCACACGAACAAATATGGATTGGCGCAGGCATAGGAATTACGCCATTTCTTGCAAGACTTGACGAGTTGGCTTCATCAAAGAAAAGCAATAAAACGCAAATTGACTTTGTTTATGTTGTGCAGGCGATCAGTGAAAGCGAAAAACAAAAGCTTGCAAAATTGGCGCAATCGTCTGGTGTCAGATTGAAAATTTGGCTAACGCCTGAAGAGGGAAGGTTCAATGGAACCTTGTTGAGGCAGCTGTTTGTGAACTGGAAACAATCATCAATATGGTTTTGCGGGCCTATAAAATTCGGTGAAACGCTGGAAGATGACATGGTTAAAAGTGGCTTTGCCCGTCAGCATTTTCATAGGGAATTATTTCAACTGCGATAGGTTCAATAGCTCCAAAAGGTTGAATAATTTTATCGTCAAAACGGGTCAACCTTGATCATGAAAGCCATTAAATTGGATAGTTCAAGGTTGTTCCTCTTTCCGATTTTAAGGCTCTATCGGGATGGCCTGTATAAAACCCAGTAACTTTAACTCCTGCCAAAGGGGAGTGCGGAGCTATTGTCATTATTTTACAGGCGAAAAAATCGGCAACAAATATAAATTGAGCCAAGCTTGTTTCATCAGTACCGGTATTTGATTTCCTCCGGTTCGGTTTAAATTTCTCGAGGAGGTTTGATCGTAACCGGCGTTTGGTAATCAATCTCAATCGCAAATTGCGATTAAAGCTAAGGAAGGTAGTGACTTCCGTACCAAACTGAAAATCGTGCTGGCCGCTTGGTGAACTTGACATACAGCAATCATCAAAATGCTAAACTCTGTTGATTGCCTCAAGAACGAGGTCCAATGCCCGTTCAACAGTTGCATGACGAACGTTTTCGCGACCAAGATCACCAAAACGGGCTTCAAAATGAAGTGTCGGCTTATTCGTCAAAGCAACAGCCATATGGACAAGCCCTACCGGCTTTTCGGCGCTGCCGCCACCCGGACCCGCGACACCTGTTACCGAAACAGCAATATCGGCACTTGAGTGTTTGACACCGCCTTCGGCCATTGCAATCGCGACTTGCTTCGACACGGCACCAAATGCTTTGATCATATCGGAAGGCACAGCGACAAGCCTATTTTTTGCTTCGTTGGAATAGGTAATGAAGCCACATTCCACAACGTCGGACGAGCCTGCAATATCGGTCAGGCTGCCGATGATCAAACCGCCCGTGCAGGATTCCACAGTTGCGAGTTTCAAATGGTGTAAACGGCAGGCTTCAAGAACTTTTGTTGCCTTGGCTTCAGCAATAAGTGTCATTCTGGAACACTCCCCGGATAGATAACTGTCGCAGTTGCGATCGCAGCAATTCCTTCTTTGCGCCCGACAAATCCTAATTTTTCGTTGGTTGTGGCTTTGACCGAAATACGGTCGGCGGATATGCCGAGCATATCCATGAGTTTTTCGGTCATTTCCTTGCGGTGTGGACCAACTTTCGGCGCTTCTGCAATCAGCGTAATATCCACATTGGCGATGCGCCCTTTGGATTCTTTTATAATGGATACAGCATGACGCACAAAAATGTCTGACGAGACACCCTTCCATTGCGGGTCGGAAGGAGGAAAATGTGTACCGATATCTCCCGCACCCCGTGTGGCAAGCAATGCATCCGTCAAAGCGTGAAGAGCAACGTCGGCATCGGAATGGCCACTCAATTTCTTTTCATAAGCAATTTTTACGCCGCAAAGCGTCACTCCATCACCCGGTTCGAATGGATGAACATCATATCCGTTACCGGTGCGAACATCCGGAAATGGGAAAGAAGCGGAGGTCTGATTTTCCTGATTTGTCATAGCTTCCCTTTTCATACGCAATTCGGCAATAGCAAGATCGGCAGGCCAGGTAATTTTCATATTTTCACTGCTGCCAGTGACAAGTTTTATACCGAACCCCGCCCATTCCGCCAAGGCACAATCGTCGGTGAAACCGGTTAATCCTTGTTGCGCGGCTTCTTCATGCAACGCTAAAATTTTTAGAAAAGGAAACGCTTGTGGCGTTTGCGCCCCGAAGAGATGATCGCGCGGCACTGTCTCGACAACTATACCGTTATCATCGGCACGTTTAAGTGTATCGGAAACGGCTACAGCAGGTAAGATTCCGAAATCTTGAGACAGCGCATCATTAATCCGTTCAAGAAGCGAATGTGAAACAAAAGGCCGTGCACCGTCATGAATAAATACATATTGAGGTTTGTTGGCTTCGCTCAAAGCATTCAATGCGCGGAGACCGCAAAGGGTCGATATCTGTCGTGTGCTTCCGCCATGAACAATAGTAATATGGTTTGCCAAATCGCCAATTGCTTTATGACAAAGCATTTCGTCATCGTGATGGATGACCAATATGATGGTTGAAAAGACCCCGCTATCAAGAAAACGCTTGAGCGTATGAAAAATGATTGCGTGACCGCCGAGCGGTCGATATTGTTTGGGGCCATTTTCGGGCGAACCAATGCGTTCACCTCTACCAGCGGCTAATATGATGGCTGCGTTGGATATGATGCGCCCCTTCACACACGACTATGACAACAAAACATGAAATTATAACGACAATACATGAAATGAAAACCAAATATCAGTTCAATACTTTCACGTTTTCATCATGCTCATGGATACCGAGACGCTCCCTGAAGGTTGGTCGTTGCAAATCAGCTATAGAAGTTGCCTTCAACACATCGAAAAAAGCTTTTAACGCCTTGCTCAAGGTTGCATTAAGACCGCACGAATTCACCAACGGACATTCGATGGCGCCATTTTCGAAACATTCTGCCATTGCAAAATTTTCTTCAGTGACTTTCACAACGTCGGAAACAAAAATCTGGTCTGCAGGTTTGGCAAGTTTGACACCACCGTTCCTTCCGCGCACCGTCTGCATCAAGCCGGCTTCCACCAGCGGGTGGAGAATCTTGAATAAAAACAGCTCAGATACCGAATAGGCCTTAGCTATTTCCGGCACGCGGCTCAGTTCGCCTTCGTTAGCTGCGCAATACATCAACATCCGGATGGCATAATTCGTCTGTTTTGTGAGCCGCATTTCCGATCCTTTCAGTTTAAAGATATCTCTCTATAATTTAGAACGATTCTTAAAAATGTGAAGATGTTTTCTTTACTTTTTTGAGAAGGTTTTACTAAAGCATAACGGAAATGGCTATTCCACCCCCCACTTCGAGGGGGAATCTAATAAAACAACGTTTTTTGCTTAAGCCGCTCAATTTTAACACCTTTACGGTGTTTAATAGGCAATGCATTCATAGAAAGGCAAAATTCGGCTCTATAACTCCTCAATCGTTCACTGAGTGTGAACAACCAGAAATCAATCCGAACGGTAATTCCTAAAAATGGGTTGAGGCAAATTTTGACACATTGCGCATGTGGAATGTGCAAGCGGTTTTTCGATGAACCATTAAGTCGATTTAACAAAGAGGAATGAAAATCTTCGTACGTGAAATAATGTGCAACCAGATAAGCGTTTTTTATTCCAATTAAAATCCCAAATAATTCTAGAAAACCTAATTCAGGCGGGAAAGTTCCATAATTGAAGGAGAGGGGGGCAGGACATCATCAGGTCCCCGAATTCTCAAAACAGTTTGTTCAAATCCAATATCGCGCTGTTAATAAAGCTTCTCTACCCGGTGTGCTGAACTTTCCAAATGCTTCCATGTTATTGTTCACAAGTAGAAAAATTTGATGACGACACGTAGAGAAGTGAATTGATTTGCCAGGTCAGGCAACAATCCCGACGCTCGGGAAAAAAGATATGACGGCTTGCAAAAACATCGTTTTCAATTTTGAATACCGAAATTTGCGTATATTTGATGGTCGATCTATTGTTTCTGTTGCATTTTCGCCACAAAGTGTTGCATCATTGATACGACAATTGCTTAAAACGGGAAGAATCGTAAATTGGCAAAGCCTGTAGAAAAAAGCGTATATAGCGGCAAGCGGCGCAATATGCACGCATTTTTCGGTATTATGGTCATTGCCCTGGCGCTACTGACAGCAGTCGTCTCTTTCACGATTATGTTGGGCTTTACGCCGATTATACCGAGTACTTTTGTTACTCTTGTTCTCATTGGCGTAAATAGCGTTTGGGTGCTCGGACTCATAGCAATCGCCTGTTATGAATTGATGCCGATTATTCAGGCATGGCGGGCACGGCGGGCAGCTTCGAGACTGCACGTCAGAATTATTTCACTTTTTGCGCTGGTCGCGACACTTCCCGCCGTTGTGGTTGCAATTGTTGCCGGTGTCACGCTCAATCAGGGGCTTGATCGCTGGTTCGACACAACAACAAGACAAATTGTTGCTTCGTCGATTGATCTGGCGAATGGCTATGCTGATGAAACGCTACAAAATTTGAAAAATTCTTCATACGCTATGGCATTGGCACTCGACAACAGACAATTGCTCGCTTTGAATCCGACTGAATATCGTTTGCAACTTACCCGCCATGCAGCCGGTCGTGACTTGAGAGGCGCATTTTTGTTAAGCCCTAACGGCACGGTTTTTTTGCAAAGTAATCTCGGTGGCGAGGACAAGCTTCCGATCCCGCCAGCAAACCTTATTGTTCAGGCCACAAAAGGAAGTCCTTTTACTTTCCAACCGGGTGAACACGATTATTTCGGCATTATTTTGAAGCTCAATGATATTCCGAATACGTTTCTCTATCTGGTGCGGGATGTTGACCAGCGTGTTTTATCGGCTTTGCGCCTGACCGAAGCAAATACTGCCCGTTATCATGATCTTAACGAAAATCGTATTCCGACCCAGATTGCTTTTGCAGTTCTTTATTTGTGCCTTTTCCTGAGCTTGCTGATCTCGGCTATCTGGACGGGCATTGCGGTGGCTGACCGGCTGGTCCGGCCTATACGGCTTCTGATCGGTGCCGCCGATGATGTTGCATCAGGAAATATGGATGTCGTTGTTCCTGTAAGAGCAAAAGACGGCGATGTCGGCCAGCTGTCAAGAACGTTCAATTATATGGTGAGTGAACTTAAAAGCCAGCGCAACGAGCTTATCGCTGCGCGTGACCAGATTGACGAAAGGCGCCGGTTTTCAGAAGCTGTGCTTGCCGGTGTTAATGCCGGTGTGGCAGGAATTGACGAAAATGGCGATGTGACAACGATCAATAGGGCTGCCCAGATGATGTTCGATCTTGATCCGGAAAAGGTTGTCGGAAAAAGTCTGATGTCGCTCAATCCGGATATCGGACAGGTGTTTGAAGTTGCTCGCTCGTCGGGACGCAAAAACCATCGGGAACAGGTTACACTTTCGCAAGACGGGCGCAACCGCGTCTATAATGTGCAGGTCACAATGGAGGAGAACGACGGGAACGGGCAGTCATGGGTTTTGACAATTGACGATATAACCGATCTCGTTGAAGCCCAAAGATCAAGTGCATGGGCAGATGTTGCCCGCCGGATTGCACATGAAATTAAAAATCCGCTGACCCCGATACAATTATCGGCCGAACGCATACGCCGTCGTTATGGTAAAGTCATTCTGGATGATCGGGAAGTTTTCGATCAATGCATTGATACAATCATAAGGCAAGTCGGCGATATTGGCAGAATGGTGGATGAATTTTCGTCTTTCGCCCGTATGCCTAAACCGGAAATGCACCTTCTTGATATGCGTGAGCCTTTAAGAGAAGCGTTTTTTCTTGTCGAGGTTTCACGCCACGATATTAAATTCGAGCGCGATTTGGGCGATACACCTTTAATGGGCGAGTTTGATAGCCGCCTTATCGGACAAGCTTTCGGAAATGTGATAAAAAATGCGAGTGAAGCAATTGATGCCATTGCAGCCGATAAGGCTGTCGAAGGGCATATACTTGTACGCTCTTACCGCGAAGGGGATAAACTCGTTGCCGATATTATCGATAATGGCAAAGGTCTTCCCAAGGAACAGCGGCAAAAACTATTGGAACCCTATATTACGACACGGGAAAAAGGGACAGGGCTCGGACTTGCGATCGTGCGTAAAATTGTTGAGGAGCATGGAGGCTATATGGAATTACATGACGCACCACTGAATTTTTACAATGGACGTGGTGCGATGATCCGTATGGTCTTTCCGGCAGTAGAAACGGAAAAATCCGGTGCTGTTAAGGTAGATGTTGAGGAATAGGACGGTTAAGTGAGATGGCTTCAGATATTTTGATTGTCGATGATGAAGCGGACATACGCGAACTTGTCGGCGGAATACTTGAGGACGAAGGGCATGAAACGCGACTTGCGGCAAATTCCGATGAAGCGCTTCAGCAAATCGAAAATCGTGTACCAAGATTGATTTTTCTCGATATCTGGTTGCAGGGAAGCCGTCTGGATGGCTTGGCTTTACTCGACAAGATCAAAACGCGTTATCCGGATTTACCGGTAGTGATGATTTCCGGCCACGGGAACATCGAAACGGCTGTTTCCGCAATTAAACGCGGTGCTTATGATTTTATCGAAAAGCCTTTTAAAGCAGATCGTCTGATTTTGGTTGCCGAGCGGGCGCTTGAAACGTCTAAATTGAAGCGCGAAGTTAGTGAATTGCGCAAACAATCGACTGTTACGCCGGAATTACTCGGCAAGTCGCTTGTTATGAACCATTTACGCCAAACGATTGAAAAAGTTGCTCCAACAAATAGCCGCATTATGATTACCGGACCATCGGGGTCGGGTAAAGAGACGACAGCTCGTGCAATCCATGCTCTTTCAAATCGTGCGAACGGTCCTTTTGTGACTATCAATGCAGCAACAATTACGCCGGAACGGATGGAAATCGAACTTTTCGGAACGGAAATGGATGGTGGCGAACGCAAAGTCGGCGCTCTTGAGGAAGCCCATGGTGGCATTCTCTATATTGACGAGATCGCCGATATGCCGCGCGAGACGCAAAATAAAATTCTGCGCGTTCTGACTGACCAGACCTTCGAGCGGGTAGGGGGGAGCAAACGCGTTAAAGTCGATGTACGTGTTATCTCTTCAACCGCCCAAAATCTTGAAGGTTTGATTGCCGAAGGGCGTTTTCGCGAGGATCTCTTCCATCGTCTGGCGGTGGTGCCGATTGCTGTTCCACCGCTTGCAAGTCACCGCGAGGATATTCCGGAACTTGTCCATTATTTTATCCATCAGATATCCGAACAGGCCGGTATAAAACCGCGCGAAATCGGCGATGATACAATGGCAATCCTGCAGGCTCACAACTGGCCGGGCAACATCAGGCAGTTGCGCAACAACATTGAACGGCTGTTAATTCTTGCGCGCGGCGAAGGTGGAGATGGACCGATTACTGCCGAGCTTTTGCCTGCAGAAGTCGGGGATACTTTACCGCGAGCACCCACAGATTCCGATCTACATATCATGGCTCTACCGTTGCGCGAAGCAAGGGAGCTTTTTGAAAAAGAGTATCTTGTTGCACAAATCAACCGTTTTGGCGGTAATATTTCACGCACTGCAGAGTTTGTTGGTATGGAGCGTTCTGCTCTACACCGTAAGCTCAAATCGCTCGGGGTTTCTTAAAATATGCGCGTAATCATTTGTGGTGCCGGACAAGTCGGCTACGGAATAGCAGAACGTCTTTCCAGTGAACAACATGATGTTACGGTTATTGATATTGAACCGAAACTGATTGAAAAAGTACGCGATACGCTTGACGTTCGCGGCATTGTTGGCCACGGTGCGCGACCGGATGTGCTTCGTTCTGCAGGTGCTGACGAAGCCGATATGTTGATTGCTGTCACACTTTCGGATGAAGTCAATATGGTGGCCTGTCAGGTTGCTCATGCGCTTTTCAACGTGCCGACAAAAATTGCCCGCGTTCGCGATCAATCCTATCTCGACCCGCAATATCAGGGGCTGTTCCAACGTGATGCGTTGCCGATTGATGTGGTTATTTCGCCCGAAATCGAGGTTGGCGAAATGGTGTTGCGTCGCATTGCATTGCCGGGTGCATTGGACGTTCTCTATTTCAGTTATGACGAGATTGTGGCATTGGCTCTCGAATGTATGGAAGATTGCCCCGTCATCAACACACCGCTTAGACAGCTCACCGATCTTTTTCCCGACCTTTTGACGACTGTTACAGCTGTCAAAAGAGGGAAAAAACTATTCATTGCCCATGCCGATACAGAATTGAAAGTGGGCGACATCACCTATCTTGTGGCGTCACGTACGCAGGTTCGCCGAGCATTGGGGTTGTTCGGTCACGATGAGCAGGCAGCCAACCGGATTATCATTGCAGGCGGTGGGCATATCGGTCTTTATGTTGCCCATGCTATGGAAAAGCGCCAACACAAAGCTCGGTTACGCATTATAGAGGCAGATAAAGCACGCGCTCTGGCAATTACCGACCAACTTGATCGTACGGTTGTACTGAATGGCAGTGCTCTTGACCCTGCAATTTTGCAGGAAGCGAATGTCGATCAGGCAGATCTTATTGTGACATTGACCAATCAGGATCAGGTCAATGTGCTGAGCGCGATTATGGCAAAAATGTTCGGCTGCAAGTCGAACATGGTGCTTATCAACAATATGGCTTTTCAGGAATTTACCAGAACTGTAGGTATCGATTCCCATCTCAATCCACGCAGCGTTACAATTTCCAAAGTGCTTCAGCAAATGCGCAGGGGGCGCATCCGCTCTGTCTATTCTGTCTCGAATGGAGAAGCCGAAATTATCGAAGCAGAAGCAATGCAAACTTCTCCTCTGGTGGGCAAACCTTTGTCCGAACTCGAACTGCCGGAGGGTTTACGTATCGGCGCGATTTATCGTGACAATACGATGATACGCCCGAAAGGGGATACGCGTGTTCTGGCAGGCGATATGGTCGTTATATTTGCAATGGCTGATGCTGTGCGTGATGTCGAACAATTGTTTCGGGTCAGTCTGGAATATTTTTAAAGGGGCTTTTGATGGACATCTGCACTTTTTGGTATGGAGACCGGTTGCGTCCCATTGATTGGCTATGTCTTTCTTCCATGGTGAAGACCGGCCAGCATGTCAAACTCTATAGCCACGGAAACGTTATGAATGTGCCTGCAGGGGTGGAACTTTTGGAAGCAGAGTCGATATTGCCGCTCTCGACACTTTATCGAATTGACCCAGCGTTCCCCGACTTCAAGCCTATCCGCACGATTGTTCAGCTCTCCGATTTGTTTCGGGTAAGATTGATGAAAAATCGGGCAGGGGTCTGGCTTGATACCGATGTTTATCTTGTCAAACAATTCCATCCGGAAGAAGGTAAAGTGTGGCTTGCGCGCGAAAATCGTTCGCGCGTTGGTGTTTCGGCGCTTTATCTTCCGGCCGACAATCCGATCATCAAAGAATACGACGACTATCTCGAGAGCGGCAAAATGGTACCGAACTGGCTCGGTTTCCACCGTGGTATTTGGCTTCCATGGCGTCTCAAAAGACAAAAATTGCCTGTTGTCCCAGGGCGTTTGGGAATTACGGTTTTTGGCAATGATGGAATTTCGCGCCTTGCAAAAAGATATGGCTTTTTCAAAGACGCAAAGGAAAAAGAAACATTCTATTACTGGACCGGACGCGACACCGAACGCATTTTTGATCCCGCTTATGGGCTTGAGCCATTGAACGATCCGCGTTTTATCGGCTTTCATGTTCACAAGAAAGAAAGAACGGCCGATCCGATAAAAGAGGGAAGCTTTTATGATTGGGCAACAAAAAGGATTCCCGGCTTTGACGGGATTCTCGCACAAGAAAAAGTGAAAACAATGATTTAAGCGATGCCTGATTGGAACTGGTTCGTGGTGTTTTGAGTTTTTCAATTCGATCTTCATTCATGCGAACGGGGGCGTTTGATAATGCAGCTTGTCCAACCTTGCTGCTCTGTCGATTTGGTCAATGTAAATGAAATATGTGTAATCCGCCGCTGTTGATGAATTTGTATGTTATCACCACCCATTCAATTTTTTCAAAATCGGATGTTTATTTTGGAAAATAACGCATTTCAGATTAGAAAGTCACGCCACCAAAAGATTGGAAAGGCTTGAAGTCACAGGGCGTGAAGCACATATAGTGGTTTCCCTCAACAATTTTAAAAATTCATGGTTTGAAATAGCAGAAACGTCGGCTTTGTCGACTTTGTCCGATTTCGACTAAATCCGGCCCGAGACGCAAAACAACAATCTATTGATCTTCTAATAGTTTGATATTCTAGTTATAACGACATTTTAGGTCATAAACGACGATTCGTATGATATGGAAGTGAAAATGAGTGATCCGATCCAGACTGCCCTCAATCTTGTTCCGATAGTTGTGGAACAAACAAATCGCGGCGAACGGTCCTATGACATTTTTTCCCGCTTGTTGAAGGAAAGAATTGTTTTTGTCAATGGCCCTGTTGAAGACAACATGGCAATGCTTGTCTGTGCACAGTTGCTGTTTCTCGAAGCAGAGAATCCGAAAAAGGAAATCAGCGTTTATATCAATTCTCCGGGTGGCGTTGTTACGTCCGGCATGGCGATTTATGACACAATGCAGTTCATTCGCCCCGCTGTTTCTACCCTTTGCATGGGGCAAGCCGCTTCAATGGGGTCGCTATTATTGACGGCTGGCGCAAAAGGCCATCGTTTTGCATTGCCGAATGCACGCGTTATGGTGCATCAACCTTCTGGCGGTTTTCAGGGGCAAGCATCCGATATCGAGCGCCATGCCCAGGATATTATCAAAATGAAACGCCGTTTGAATGAAATTTATGTTCATCATACGGGTCAGGATTATGAAACAATCGAACGCACACTTGATCGCGATCATTTTATGACAGCCGAAGAAGCCAAAGAATTCGGACTGATCGACGAAGTGATCCAATACCGTGCCGAAGCGGAAGAAGAGAAAAACGATCAGGCATAAGATGTGTGATTGACGGCTACGAAAATGCGCAAAAACGGGGTTCTTTTTTGTAGCCGTTTTTCGAGGTTTATAGAAAAATAACGTTTGGCATTTACGTATCGGAATGGGAAACAATAGCGAGATAGATGATTGAACCTATTATTTGTGTTAGTTTCTTGGTGAAATGGTCTTGAAAAGTCTAACCGAAAAGGCAAAATATTTTATGCAATTCGGGCGAAAGGAAAGAAGTAATGAGCAAAATTGGTAATAACGGGGGCGATTCAAAGAATACGCTTTATTGCTCATTCTGCGGCAAAAGCCAGCATGAGGTGCGTAAACTGATCGCCGGACCTACAGTCTTTATTTGCGACGAATGTGTCGAGCTTTGCATGGATATCATCCGTGAAGAAAACAAATCTTCCGGTGTGAAGGCTCGTGACGGCGTTCCGACGCCTCAAGAAATCATGGCTGTTCTTGATGATTATGTAATTGGCCAATCGCATGCCAAACGCGTTCTGGCTGTCGCTGTCCATAACCATTACAAACGTTTGGCCAATCAATCGAAGAGCAATGACATCGAGCTGTCAAAATCGAATATTCTGCTAGTCGGGCCTACCGGTTGCGGCAAAACCTATCTTGCCCAGACACTTGCTCGTATCATTGATGTGCCGTTTACTATGGCCGATGCGACGACGCTGACAGAGGCCGGATATGTTGGCGAAGATGTCGAAAATATCATTCTGAAATTGTTGCAGGCTGCCGATTACAATGTCGAGCGTGCGCAGCGCGGCATTGTCTACATTGATGAAGTCGACAAGATCTCGCGTAAATCGGACAATCCCTCGATAACACGAGATGTTTCAGGCGAGGGTGTCCAACAAGCGCTGTTGAAAATTATGGAAGGTACAATTGCTTCTGTCCCGCCTCAGGGCGGCCGCAAACATCCGCAACAGGAATTTTTGCAGGTTGATACAACCAATATCCTGTTTATTTGTGGTGGTGCTTTTTCGGGTCTTGAAAAGATTATTTCGGCACGCGGGGAGAAGACTTCAATCGGCTTTGGTGCAACAGTCAAAGCACCGGATGAACGGCGTATTGGAGAAATCTTTCATGATCTGGAACCGGAAGATCTCTTGAAATTCGGTCTTATTCCCGAATTTGTCGGTCGTTTGCCGGTTATAGCAACTCTGGAAGACCTTGATGTCGATGCACTGGTTCAGATTTTGTCCAAACCGAAAAATGCTTTGGTCAAACAATATCAACGCCTGTTCGAGATGGAAGATGTCAAACTGACTTTCCATGATGATGCCTTGCGGGCCATTGCAAACAAGGCGATCGAGCGTAAGACAGGCGCACGCGGCTTGCGTTCCATTATGGAAAAGATTTTGCTTGATACCATGTTTGAACTTCCGACGCTTGAAGGCGTTCAGGAAGTGGTCATTTCGAGTGATGTTGTCGAAGGTAAAGCCCGTCCGCTTTATATTTATGCAGAAAGAGACCATCCGAAAGAAAACGCATCTGCGTGATCTTTCATTTGTCTCTGATATTGCATCAAGCTTCGGGCAACTTCGAGTTTTCACCATTGCGTGGCTCTTGATTTATCAGTGGTCAATTACCACCTTATCCCTTTGTGCGCAGGCATTTGCTTCATGTAAGGAGTGCCCGCGTTGCAAACGAGCCTCAGGCTCCAGAAAGGAATTGTTATGCAACATGATTTAGAGAAGACGACGGATGTCGGCAAAAAGCTTTATGCCGTTTTGCCGCTTCGCGATATTGTTGTCTTTCCCCATATGATTGTGCCGCTATTCGTTGGTCGCGAGAAATCCATTCGTGCTCTTGAAGAGGCGATGGGTCAGGATAAGCAGATACTTCTGGCAACCCAGAAGAATGCCTCTGATGATGATCCGAAGGCCGACGACATTTATGATGTTGGTACATTGGCAAATGTACTTCAATTGTTGAAGTTGCCGGATGGTACAGTAAAAGTTCTGGTTGAAGGCGTGAAACGCGCCAAGATCAACGGTTTTTCCGATAATACCGATTATCATCAGGCTTATGCAACGCCTCTTGATGAACCGGAAGAAGATAAAGTCGAAATTGAAGCGCTTATGCGTTCGGTCGTTTCGGACTTCGAAAATTATGTGAAATTGAACAAGAAAATTTCACCGGAAGTCATTGGCGCTGTCAGCCAGATTGATGATGCAACCAAACTTGCCGATACAGTTGCCTCCCATTTAGCAATCAAGCTTTCCGAAAAGCAGGAAATGCTTGCATTACTATCTGTTCGTGAAAGACTGGAAAAGGCGCTTGCCTTTATGGAAGGCGAGATTTCAGTTTTGCAGGTTGAAAAGCGCATACGCTCGCGCGTTAAACGGCAAATGGAGAAAACCCAGCGCGAATACTACCTCAACGAGCAGATGAAGGCTATTCAGAAAGAATTGGGCGATGGCGAAGATGGCCATGACGAAATTTCTGAATTGGAAGAACGTATTAAAAAGACAAAACTGTCAAAAGAAGCGCGTGAAAAGGCAGAAGGTGAAGTCAAAAAACTTCGCAGTATGTCTCCGATGTCTGCTGAAGCGACAGTTATCCGCAACTATCTTGATTGGCTTCTGGGTATACCTTGGGGCAAAAAGTCCAAGATCAAGAATGATCTCAACTATGCTGAAAAAGTTATGGATGAAGAACATTTTGGTCTTGAGAAAGTCAAGGAGCGTATTGTCGAATATCTTGCCGTTCAAAGCCGTGCTGCAAAGGTAAAAGGTCCGATTATTTGTCTTGTCGGGCCGCCCGGAGTTGGTAAAACATCACTTGCACGCTCGATTGCAAAAGCGACAGGGCGCGAATATGTCCGCATGTCACTGGGTGGTGTACGTGATGAAGCCGAAATTCGCGGTCATCGTCGCACCTATATCGGGTCGATGCCTGGCAAGATCATCCAGTCGATGAAAAAAGCGAAGAAAAACAATCCGCTTTTTCTTCTCGACGAGATTGACAAGATGGGGCAGGATTTCAGGGGTGATCCGTCATCGGCGCTACTTGAAGTTCTTGATCCTGAACAGAACAATACGTTTATGGATCACTATCTTGAAGTCGAATATGATCTTTCGGATGTGATGTTTGTAACCACTGCCAATACGTTGAATATTCCAGAACCGTTGATGGATCGTATGGAAATCATCCGTATTGCCGGTTACACGGAAGAAGAAAAGATGGAGATAGCCAAACGCCATCTTCTGCCCAAGGTCATGAAGGAGCATTCTCTTTCCAAGAAGGAGTTTGTTGTTACTGATGAAGCGATCCGCTCGATCATCCAATATTACACGAGAGAGGCCGGTGTTCGCGGGCTCGAACGTGAATTGATGAAACTTGCTCGCAAGGCAGTAACGGAAATTGTCAAGAAAGAAAAGAAAACCATCAAGGTTGACGATAGCAATATTGATGAGTTTCTTGGCGTCAAGATATTCCGTTACGGACAGATCGAAGGTGAAGATCAGGTCGGCGTTGTTACAGGACTTGCCTGGACAGAAGTCGGTGGTGAGCTTCTTACCATTGAAGGTGTCATGATGCCGGGCAAAGGCAAAATGACTGTCACAGGCAATCTGCGTGACGTTATGAAGGAATCGATTTCGGCTGCTGCATCGTATGTACGCTCCCGTGCCGTAGATTTCGGAATTGAGCCACCTCTGTTCGAACGCCGCGATATTCACGTCCACGTTCCGGAAGGGGCTACGCCGAAAGACGGTCCGTCTGCCGGTGTTGCGATGGTTACCGCCATTGTTTCAGTTCTGACCGGTATACCTGTCCACAAGGATATCGCGATGACAGGCGAAATCACCTTACGTGGGCGCATTTTGCCAATTGGCGGTTTGAAAGAAAAGCTGCTAGCGGCATTACGCGGCGGTATCAAGAAGGTTCTCATTCCGGAAGAGAATGCGAAAGACCTTGTCGATATACCGGATAATGTCAAAAACAATATGGAGATTGTCCCCGTAAGTTTCGCAAGTGAAGTTCTTGATCACGCGCTTGTTCGTCGGCCGGAACCGATCGAATGGGTAGAGCCGACGACCCCAACGCTGACCGGCAATAGGTCGGGCGAAGAGGATGGTGTCAGCTCTGTAGCGCACTGAATCACGCTATAGGAAATGATTAAAAAGTTCGAGAAAAGGCGGTTTTAAGCCGCCTTTTCTTTTTATTTTTGTTTCGCTATCGAGGAATGTAGCATTTTTTCCGTGAATAACTGTGATTTTCCCCTGAAAACGGGCTTTTTTTAGTAAAATTGGCTTCTGTTTGCCATAGTTTTCAATAAACTCTCATCCAACCGGTTGAATCAATATTGTCCGGTGATAGAAAGAAAGGAATTATCCAATGAATAAGAATGAATTGGTCAGCTCTGTAGCTGAAAAAGCCGGCATCACAAAAACTCAGGCTGCTTCAGCCGTGGACGCATTCATTGCTTCCGTTACCGATGCTTTGAAAAAAGGCGGCGACGTTCGTCTTCCCGGTTTCGGTTCATTTGAAGTTTCCCACCGTGCAGCTACAAAGGGACGCAATCCTTCAACAGGCGCAGAAATCAACATTCCGGCTCGTAACGTTCCAAAGTTCTCGGCTGGTAAAGGCTTGAAGGACGCCGTCAACAACAAATAATAAATAGCTTTTTAAAAAGCCCGACCTTTATCTTGAATGTCGGGCTTTTTATTGTCTTATTTTTAAGGTTATTATCGGTTTTTCAAATCGACAAACGGCTTCAATGCGTCAATGAATTCCTGAAGTTCGTGAACATTTTTCGCGTGGTTATATTTTTGAAACCATTTGCGCATCGGGAAAAGTCCCGTTTCGCCTATTCCGTCAATCAATACAAGTGTCGGCTGACCGTTCCTCAAGCTTAAAAGAATATTGTCGAATTTAAGATCGTAGCAAATGACGTTTGTCGTCTTGACCCAGAAAATAAAATCTTCGATTTCCTTGCGGTAATGCGGAATTTCGTTTTGGTAAACACCAAAAGGTTTTGCGTAGTTTCCCGACGAATCCCGTTCGGCTTTGACGAGTAATCCCCAACCGATATCTGTCGAGACGATTCCGGCAATTTGCATCAGATGTTTTTCATCCCGAGCCATGTCCGGATCGGCAAAATGCCGCATATATTCCCGAATTTCACGGGTGTTGGGCGAATTGATGTCAATTGCTTTTCTGAATTGTCTTAGGCGCGAAAATCCGACAATTTTACTGCGCCAGGCCGGTGAGGGGACTTTTACAAGATAATCGGGATCTTGCTCGTCGATATAAACCGAGCGGGTCAACCCTTCAAATAAAGGCTTTTTATTCGATAAGGTAAGAATATTATTCATTACGACTTTATCCCGCTCCCGTTTTTCCGACTAAACGCGGCTTTTTTCCTCGTGTTTTCAATTGATATATTTTGTTACAAGATCAGGGGTGAGTTCGTTGAAATGACTGATGATTTTTGTCGGATTGAAAGCGCTGACCGGTTTATCTGTATATCCGAAATCGACAGCTATAACCGGAATATCGGCGCTTTGTGCAGCAAGAATATCGGCTTGGCTATCACCGACCATCAGTGCTTTATCAGGGTTGCAACAGGCGCGTTCGATTGTGGAAAGGATGTGGCGTGCATCCGGTTTGTGATAAGCAAATGTATCACCGCCGACAATCGTAATGAAGCGGCTGGCCTCACCCATGCCCTCCAACAGGTGGCGAGCCAGTTTTTCATGTTTATTGGTACAAACAGCAAGCTTGTAACCGGCTTCCGAAAGTTTATCGAGTGCCAAATCAACGCCATCGAAAAATTGCGTTTTGCCCGGCATATTTTCTTCATAATGGCGTAAGAAAGTTCCTAACAACTTTTCTACATGCGCGTTGTCGGGTTTGATTTTCTGGAAAGTCAGTGCACGTTCTATCATGATGCGGCCACCCATACCGACGAGGCGGCGGATGTCATCGGGAGTGAAAGTTTTTAATCCGTCTTGTTTAAGAGAAAAATTGAGACTATCGAGCAAATCCGGTGCTGAATCGACGAGTGTTCCATCAAGATCGAAGATAATTATGGGCGAGATACTCATTGGATTTTCTCCTCGTTCAACCATGTTTTGCAGTCGGCCAGTGCGCGCGCCGTCAGAGCTTGCTTTTTAGCCAGAATTTTTTCTTTTCCACGTAGACGTTTACCTTCTTTTTTCTCGACTTCAATAGGCGGGAAAAGACCGAAATTGATGTTCATCGGCTGGAAGGATTGTTTAGTTCCATCTTCAATTGCAATATGACCACGCGTTATGTGGTTAAGCAGCGCCCCGAAGGCTGTTGTAACGGGGGGTAATTTTTGTTCCAATCCTTTATAATCTGCAATCGCAAAGCGACCGGCCACAAGCCCCATCGCGGCCGATTCGACATAGCCTTCACAGCCTGTCATTTGACCTGCAAAGCGCAACCGTTCAAGTTTTTTCAGCCTCAAAGTTTCGTCGAGAAGAAGGGGCGAGTTGAGATAAGTATTGCGATGTATGCCGCCAAGGCGTGCAAATTCTGCATTTTCCAGTCCTGGAATTGAACGGAAAATGCGGGTTTGTTCGCCATATTTGAGTTTGGTTTGAAAGCCGACCATATTATAGAGCGTACCCAATGCATTGTCTTGTCTCAACTGCACAATGGCGTAAGCCTTTACAGTAGGATTATGGGCGTTTGTAAGTCCCATCGGTTTCATGGGGCCATGACGTAGCGTCTCGCACCCGCGTTCAGCCATGACTTCAATCGGCAAACAGCCGTCGAAATAAGGCACTTTTTCAAAATCGTGAAATTCGGCTTTTTCACCTTCTATCAACGCTTGTACAAAGTTTTCATATTGTTCTTTGTCAAGCGGGCAGTTGATATAGTCTTCGCCGGTACCACCCGGGCCCACTTTGTCGTAACGGGACTGGTACCAACAAATATCCATATCGATACTATCTTTATAGACGATCGGCGCGATAGCGTCATAAAACGACAGCGAGTGGGCACCGGTAATGTTTGTTATCGCTTCAGCTAGACGGGGAGATGTGAGAGGACCTGTGGCAATGATCACGTTTCCCCATTCTTCCGGCGGCAGTGTCGCAATTTCTCTGCGGTCAACGGTAATTAACGGGTGGTTTTCTATCAGTTTTGTTATTGTTTTGGAAAAAGCTTCGCGGTCAACAGCGAGCGCACTGCCTGCCGGTACCTGATGATCATCAGCCACCTTCATAATGAGCGAGTGGGCAAGGCGCATTTCCGCGTGCAAAAGACCAACGGCGTTAGTGGAAGCATCATCGGAACGAAGCGAGTTGGAGCAGACGAGTTCGGCAAGCTGCGAAGTTTTATGTGCCGGCGTTTGTTCAACCGGGCGCATTTCGTGCAAAATAACAGGAATGCCGGCTTCGGCAATTTGCCATGCAGCTTCACTGCCAGACAGACCACCGCCAATAACGTGAAGCGGCTTCATTGAAAAATTCGACATCATCATTGTTTGCATCAAAATTGTTTGCATCAAACCATAAAAATCAAGCGTGAGCCGGTCAATATCACCTTATGGTACAAAAAGCACGGAGACAATGACGGCTTTTCAGACTATTTATGTCGGTCTTCCAGACGATAAATCATGTGCCTGAATGGGGACGATTTTTTTAATATATGGCGTCAACCGATAATTTTGTGGAAGCTGGATGTTTCCTTTGGAGCAACTGTCGGAAAACAGGTATAAGACGAATTTTTTTCGTAATGGATAAATGCAATTAAGACAGTCCGGAGAAGGGGCGAGACAGGTTATAATACTTGTTCTGCTTGACTGGCAACCTAGGTGTGACGACTGAACATTCAAACCGGCAATAATTGCTATTCAAGACTTCTCATGTTGCAATACAATGAATGGCCTTTTGCCATTCTATTTAAATAACATGAAATCATTGAGTGAAGGTGGTAAGAACGTTCGGAACTGTTTATTCATTCCCGTTTTGATGGGGGGATCTTACCCAAGGTTTTCCCCGATTGTTCTCTTTATAATTTTACGCATCAGGTTTTTGTTCTGTTTCTTTTTGCAAATATGGGTTAAAAATTGCACGAGTCGGCTTTTTTCCTTTGATTGATAGAAATTGAATGATATAGAGACGCCGCTTGCCTATGGTTTGTTGCAAACCTGATTATCAGGATTTGCGGATGTGGCGAAATTGGTAGACGCACCAGATTTAGGTTCTGGCGGGTAACCGTGGGGGTTCGAGTCCCTTCATCCGCACCACAGCAACGGCCTTGAATGCAAAGAGAATTTTTGCGGGGTTCCGCTTGAGGCGGAAGTCCGCTTCATGGTATTCTGACGCTTTAGTGTTAGAGCAGAATTGGTATCGGACAGGGCTTAAGTACTTGTCCTCAGAAAAAATGAAGGTTGTTCGATGCAAGTTACCGAGACGCTTAATAAGGGATTGAAGCGCGAGATCAAAGTAGTGGTCCCCGCTAAAGATCTGGAAGCAAAGTTGAATGAACGTCTTGACGACGCTAAAGACAAGGTCAAGCTGAACGGCTTCCGCCCTGGTAAAGTGCCTGTCAGCCATTTGAAAAAGATGTATGGCAAGTCCTTCATGGCTGATGTCATCAACGGGATTTTGAAGGATACACCGCGTTCAATTCTTTCCGATCGCAACGAACGTTCGGCTACACAGCCCGAAATCGATATGAGCGAAGACGAAAAAGAAGCGGAAAAAGTCCTGAACGGCGATGCCGATTTTGTCTTTACTCTCAAATATGAAGTTTTGCCGAAATTCGACCTTAAGGACGTATCCGGTATTGCTGTCACACGCGAAGTTGTTGAAGTACCAGAGACCGATGTCGGCAAACAGGTCGAGAGGGTCCTTTCCTCAACACGCACTTACACCGAAAAGAAAGGCAAGGCCGAAGATGGTGATCGGGTAACGATTGACTATCTTGGAAAGCTTGATGGTACACCTTTCGAAGGTGGTGCTGATAATGATGCACAACTTGTTCTTGGTTCGAAACAATTTATTCCGGGATTTGAAGAGCAACTCGTTGGCGTAAAAGCTGGAGACAAAAAGGTCATCACCGTAAAATTCCCTGATGACTATAATGCCAAGCATCTGGCAGGCAAGGAAGCAACTTTCGACATTACGGTGAAGGAAGTTTCAAAACCTGACGAGCTTAAAATCGATGACGAAGCCGCAAAGAAGCTCGGACTCGAATCACTTCAGAAACTACGTGATGTCATTCGCGAGCAGATCGAGAACCAGTATGGCACAATTACCCGTCAAAAAGTAAAACGCCAAATTCTGGACGCACTCGACAATGATTATGATTTTGAAACGCCGGAACGCCTTGTAAACGTCGAGTTCAATAATATCTGGGCACAAATTACCAATGAATTGAAACAGGCCGGCCGCACTTTCGAGGATGAAGAGACAACCGAGGAAGCGGCGCGCGACGAATATCGTAAGCTTGCCGAACGACGTGTCCGCCTTGGCCTTGTTCTATCAGAGATCGGTGAAAAAGCCGGTATAACCGTTTCTGAAGACGAATTGCAGCGGGCTGTTTATGATCAGGTTCGCCAATATCCGGGACAGGAAAAACAGATTATCGAATTTTTCCGCCGTACACCGGACGCCGTTGCCAATTTGCGTGCTCCGATTTTTGAAGAAAAGGTCGTTGATCACTTGCTGGGCAAGGTAAAGGTTACAGATAAAAAGGTAACTGCGGAAGAATTGGTAAAAGAGGAAGAAGACGAAACTTCTCCGAAAAAGTCGGCCACGAAGAAAAAGGCCGAAAGCAAGAAATCGGAGAGCAAAAAATCTGACGATAAAAAAGCACCGGCCAAGGCTGATAGCGAGGAAAAAGCCTCTGCTAAAAAGACTGCCGCCAAAAAGACAACGAAAAAAGATTGATCGACTTTTTAAAAAAATAAACGAGGCCCGGTTTTACCGGGCCTTTTTTGTATGTTTCGCACTCTTTGCTTGCACTTGAAGCTTGTTTGGACTAGCCAATAGTAATAATTTTATTTTTTAAAGAGAATGATGGATTTCTAATGACACTCGTTGATGCCCGTACAGCTGACCCGAAACGTTTCATCTCCGGAGCTACCGGTGACTGGGAAGTCATTATAGGATTGGAAGTGCACGCTCAGGTAACATCCAATTCGAAGCTTTTTTCCGGCTCTTCCACAAAATTCGGGGCGGAACCCAATGCCCATGTTTCCCTTGTTGATGCGGCTATGCCGGGAATGTTGCCTGTTATCAACATTGAATGTGTGAAACAGGCAGTCAGAACCGGATTGGGATTGAACGCCAAAATTAATCTGAAATCCGTATTCGATCGCAAAAATTATTTCTATCCGGATTTGCCTCAAGGCTATCAGATTTCCCAGTTTGAACAGCCAATTGTGGGCGAAGGCAAAATTACGATTTCTGTCGGGCCCGATAAAAAAGGTGAGTTCGAAGATGTGGAAATCGGCATTGAACGGCTTCATCTTGAGCAGGATGCCGGAAAATCCATTCACGACCAACATCCAACCATGTCATTTGTAGACCTTAATCGCTCGGGTGTTGCGTTGATGGAAATTGTTTCGAAGCCGGATTTGCGTTCGTCCGATGAAGCAAAAGCCTATGTAACAAAATTGCGTACGATTGTTCGCTATCTTGGAACATGCGACGGCAATATGGACGAAGGTGCCATGCGTGCCGATGTAAACGTCTCCGTACGACGCCCCGGTGAAGATTTTGGTACCCGTTGTGAAATCAAAAATGTCAATTCGATCCGTTTCATCGGCCAGGCAATTGATTATGAGGCGCGTCGTCAGATAGCTGTCCTCGAAGATGGCGGCACAATCGATCAGGAAACCAGACTTTTTGATTCGGCTAAAGGCGAGACGCGGCCGATGCGCTCCAAAGAAGAAGCGCATGACTATCGCTATTTTCCCGATCCGGATTTATTGCCATTGGTTTTTGATCAGGCTTTTGTTGACGAGCTCAAGGCAGGACTGCCTGCATTACCGGACGAAATCAAATCAGAGTTCATCAATGAAATGGGCTTGAGCGCTTACGATGCTTCCATTCTGGTAAGTGAAAAAGCGATTGCCGACTTTTTTAAAGAAGTAGCCAACGGCCGTGACGGCAAACTTGCAGCCAATTGGGTTATTAACGATCTTTTGGGCGCACTCAACAAAGCAAGTCTTGATATTTCACAATCTCCGATGAGTGCAGATCAGCTTGGTGGAATTATTGACCTCATCAAAGAAGGCACAATTTCAGGTAAAATTGCAAAAGATTTGTTCGAAATCGTCTGGAACGAGGGCGGGGATCCGGCAAAAATTGTTGAAGCACGTGGCATGAAGCAGGTTACTGACACCGGAGCTATTGAAAAAACCGTGGACGAGATTATTTCTGCCAATCCGGATAAAGTGGCTAAGGCCAAAGAAAAACCGACATTGGCAGGTTGGTTTGTCGGACAGGTCATGAAAAAGACCGGTGGCAAGGCAAACCCGCAAGTCGTGAACAATTTGATAAAGGCAAAACTCGGGATTGAATAACGATCATGTGGATTCGCACTGCATCCAGGAATGATATCAATGCCATTCATGATCTTTTGGTCGAAACTTGGCATGCTACATTAGATGATCTTGTCGGGCGTGAAGAAGTAGATCGTAAAATCGCCCACGATTACACAACTGATATGTTAAAGAAAATGCTGAGCCGTCCGGCATCCGAATATGTTGTGGCGGACGACGGTGATATGCTTCACGGCGTGGCTTATGCTGCACAAGGAGCGGTAAAGGGCGATTCCGAGATAGCGCTAGTACTGCATTTATGCGTTAAACCTGAAAGTCGGGGACAGGGGATTGGTCAACGTTTGTTGATCGAACTTGAAGAGGCCTTTCCGGCAGCCCGAAAAATTCGTGTGGTACTCAATAAAAAGGATGTGCGGACACAAAAATTCTTTGAAGAACAGGGTTATAAGCACCTCGGGAAAAGTGGTGACAACAAGTCGGGTGATGATGTTGTTCTTGAGAAGACGTTGTTCTGATCACACGAATAATGACTTGCTTTTAATGCGGTTGGGCTGCATAACAGGATAAGTTTATTTTTTCGTTTAAAGCTTATGGGCTGAATTGAAGGAGCTCGTACTGAAATGGCTGGTATCTGGAAACAGATTTTTACATGGTGGAACGGAAACACCATTAATACGCGGTTTTTTACGTGGCTCAATGGTAAGCGCGTCGGCGAAGACGAGTTCGGCAATGTCTATTACGAGGGTAGCCATCATAAAGATGGTTATACACGTCGTTGGGTAATTTATAAAAATTACTCCGAAGCTTCAACCATTCCCGCCGGTTGGCACGGCTGGATACACCATCGCACCGATACACCGCCGAGTGCAGAAGATTATCATGCTCGTGAATGGGAAAAGCCGCATATCCCGAATATGACCGGTACAAGCAAGGCCTATTCCCCGAAGGGGTCGATTGCTCACCATGGGCAGCGCCCGCATGTTACAGGCGATTATGACGCTTGGACACCCGGTAAATAACGAGTTCAACGGGAATGCATTCTGCTTTCCGTTGTATTGCCATAATTGTCAGTTAAGCGTGCAACCACTTTAAAGTCATTGTTGCGGTGCTATGAAATTTTTTAAACCGTTACCCACACATTGCCTGTTTGCCGTGGCATGCCTGACTGGCTACCTTTCCGGTGTAAGTGCATCTTTTGCACAGGAAACAACGCGTCTGAGCAATCCTGTTGCAGTTTTTTCAGGCCTCGATAAAATTACCGGACGAATTACAACTTTCGATGTCTATATCGGAGAAACATATCAGTTCGGTGCGTTACAGGTAACGCCACGTGTCTGCTATTCGAACTCGGCAGACGAGGCAACCCGGACGGACGGATTTGTTGAAGTCAACGAAATTACGCTGGATAAAAAAATCAAACGTATTTTTACCGGCTGGATGTTTGCCGATAGCCCGGGTCTTAATGCGGTTGAACACCCGATCTATGATGTCTGGTTGAAAGACTGCAAGCAGAAATCAAAAGTTCCTGCTCCCCAATGATCGTTTTTAAAATTATATAGTTATATCTTAGAATGTCGTTGCAGCATTGTGAGGCAATTCCGGCATTTGTGTTTCGTTGAAAAAACTTTTCCGATAACAGTTCTCTTTCAATCCACCGGCAAAGGATTAACAGGATCATGCCCTTTTTGAATGCAGTTTGCCGTCAAGCGGTCTGGAATTTGCGACCGATATAGGGCCGAAAAAATCAAGTGTCGGTTTGATTGGCGAAAATTTCATGTAACGGGTTGAAAACACGCAAAGATAACATCAGTCACAGCAAGACAATGTTAAAAGTGCACTGAAAGTTTGTGCCCCACATGAAGGCAGGCGGATATTCTCTCCCAAGCCCGTCGCGTTTTTCGGTCTTTTGCCGGATGTATGGACGATCTCGAAGTGGAGCAATATCTTTTTAACCAAATTAAAGCTTCTCAAGCTTGGCGTAAGCGTCGGGGGGTAATCTCGCCATTAATCAATCACAGTGTTGAAAGGCTGGATATGCCATCGTTTCGTCTGGTAAAAAGGATATTATCCTGTTTGATTTTGGCTTCTTGTCTAACCGCTTGTCAGTGGACAACCGAACCGTCCACGACGCATGATTATTATACGCGTGTTACCGAGCTTAGTTCCAAAAGTTTCTATTTTACCAATAATCCGCTGATACAATTGGAAATGCAGGCAAAGTGGATTAGCAATCAGGGGTATGTGATCGACACAATAGCAACGTCAACGAACAGCAATGATCTTGATATCAGTCTTGCATGGTCGCAAAAACGCAACTACCGCTATGTCGCGCGTGAAAAACTCAATATTGTATGTACTCTCGGATGCACAATGTCGGAAAAGGGACGCATCTTTATTCCTGAAGATGAATTTCGCCAATATGCAGTGAGCGGATTTATTTTTAAACTGGTTGGACGCGGAAATTATGTAGATGGTTTCCTTGATAAAAGAGCTTTTCAACAAGTTCTGGACCAAATGCAATCTATGCCAAAATATTAATCTTCACGATCATTTTATCTGATAACGAGTTAACTATTTTTTAACTTTTTGTTTCTTTTTTTCATCTTGACGCTTTAAGCTATTTCAGAAAATTGTTTGAAAATAGAGCGGGTGGACTGAGATGTATTGGAAATTATCTTCTATCTTAATCGGGGTGTTGTTTTTTTCATTTTCTGCGATGAATTTGGCTTCTGCCGACAATCTATTGGCTTTGGTTAATGTCTCGGATCAAACAATGACTGTTAAGAAGAATGGTAAAACACTCTATCATTGGAAAGTATCGACAGGGCGCAAAGGTTATGCAACGCCGAGCGGCACGTTCAGACCGGTCAGAATGCACAAAATGTGGCGAAGCCGCAAATATGACAATGCTCCTATGCCTTATGCCATTTTTTATAATGAGGGGTATGCCATCCACGGGACGTCGTATGTAAGCAGGCTTGGTAGTCCGGCAAGCCATGGCTGTGTACGTCTTAATACTGCAAATGCCCAGATTCTCTACAAAATGTTGCAGGAAGAAGGGCTGGGGAACCTGAAAATTGTGATTAAATAATGGGTTACAAACGCTGTAATTGGCCAGATTTCTTCGAAAATAATCAAACAAGATTTTATACTGCAGCAATTTTCATTGGTATCGCTTTAGCCTGTTTTACGTCGATATCAAAGTTCTCCAATGCAGCCTTGAAACTCGTTTTACCCATTTTATTGTTCGTTACGTTTTTACAGGTGCCTTTTGCGTCTGTGATAAAGAGTTTCAGGAATGGACGATTTATAGTCGGACTGCTCATCGGGAATTTTGTTTTTATCCCGATTCTCGTTCTCGTGTTAGTCTGGCTCGGTCTGTCATTCTTGAATAGTCTGTTAAACATGCAACCTTTGTCGAAATTAACAAGCGCCAACGGTCCATATCTTTATTTCACCGCTTTCGGCGCCATGCTCCTTTGTGCACCTTGTGTCGATTATGTTGTATCCTTTTGTCGTTCGGGCAAAGGCGATATAGCAGCTTTGACTGCGGCACTTCCTGTTTTGTTGATCTTTCAATTTTGTTTTTTTGGATTTTTATCTGTAAGCCCTTTCGCGGGAACAAAACTTCCCGAGCTGGGTCACCAAAATTTAAGCATTTTGTTGCGTTCTGTTTTCGAGGTTCTGGTTATTCCTATATGCCTTGCTTGGTTTCTCCAGCGTTTTTCCTCTCGCAACCGAATGATTTCCGTTTCTAACTCCTTCATGAAAAACAGTGCTGTTATCGTCACATCGCTCACATTGGTGATTCTTGCCACTTATGCTTTTTCAGAGATTTTTTCGATATTCGGAGGTGATTGCCACGAGCTCACAACAGAAATGCCGTCACACAATGTTGTCGGTGAGCTAACGAACGGAGATTCGCTAACCACCCACGCCGATGGTTTTGACGGGAGGTGTGAAAACCACAAACTGTTTGGCGCTCTTCTTTACGGCATAGTTTTTTATGGGATTTATGGGTGTCTTGCTCCATTTATCGGTTTTTTGGCAGCGAAATTGTTGAGGCTTCATGAAAAGCAGGCAATAGCGGTGAGTTTTAGTGTTTCAACGCGCAATTCACTCGTTTTGCTGCCACTTTTGTTATTTATCACACCCGCAAGTGCACAAACTTTGGTAGCGCTCGTTATTTTAACGCAAACTTGCGTCGAACTCGTTGCCGAAGTCTTTTATGTGCGCCTTATACCATTATTTGCAAAAAAGCATTTCAGGCATCAGGAGAGCGGATGTGAACAATGATTTTAATGACTATACGGGAAATCGAAACACGCACACACCGCTGTTCAACATTCCTCCCGTTATTGTCACTATCGTTGCGATATGTGTATTGAGTTTTATTGTTCCGGAATATTTTTTTTCACCGCGACAATATGATATTTTTTGCACTTACTTTTCGTTTGTTCCCGACTTCTTCCTGTCTGCTTTCATGAAATTCTGGTATACGCCGGTAAGCTACTCATTCTTGCACGCAAGTCTTATGCACGTAGCAGTTAATATGATGTGGCTTGTTATATTCGGCTCACCTCTTGCGAACCGGATCGGCAACATAAAATTTATTGTATTCTGGTTTGTTTGTTCGGCTGTCGCTGCATTTGCCCATCTTTATGTTTATAGCGACAGTTATGTGCCAATGGTCGGCGCATCGGGCGCAATATCCGGTATGATGGGGGCTGCTGCCCGCTATGGTTTTCGTCAGGTGCAAACCGTCGGACAAAACCAACGGTCGGAATTTGCCGGGCCGATCCTGTCCATTTCCCGATCATTGACCTCGAAAAATGTGCTTGTCTTTATCGGTACTTGGATTGTTATTGATATCATCACTGGTGTTGCGACTCCTTCAATAGACGGAGAAGGGAGTTCGATCGCCTGGGTTGCGCATCTTGGTGGCTTGGCGGCAGGCTTCTTTCTGATCGGATTATTCGATAGTCGCAGAAACCTCGAAATGTAAAACACGCAAAATCAGGCATCCCCGAAAAATCGTGCATGAGTTATGCTTTGGCCATCCGTTATGATTTTTTGGAATCATTTTTTATCAAGATGATTACGTGCAGCATAAAGCGAAATAGCTGCAGCGTTGGACACGTTGAGCGATTTTATCTCGCCCGGCATATCCAGTCGTGCGAGCACTGAAACCGTTTCGCGTGTCTTTTGCCGCAAGCCTTTTCCTTCTGCTCCAAGAACCAAAGCAATATGGCCGCCTTTCAAACTTGGCTCAAGAGGAAGAGGACCTTCCGAATCAAGCCCGAAACTTGTGAAACCGGCTTTGTGCAGTTCTTCCAGTGCCTCTGCGAGATTGCGCACGGTAATGTGGTCTATAAGCTCCAACGCACCGGAGGCTGCTTTTGCAAGGACTCCTGTTTCCTGTGCGGAATGTCTGTTTGTTGTGATAAGAGCACCGGCATTGAATGCAACGGCAGAACGCATGATAGCGCCGACATTATGGGGATCAGTGACCTGATCAAGCACAATGACAAGATCGGTATTCGAAAGTTCGTCAAGCGAACGCGGTTTCAACGCCTCTGTTTCAAGAACGATACCCTGATGCACGGCCTCGCTACCAACAAGCGAATCAAGCACTTTCGGGCTAACAATTTCCATCGGACAATTTATTTTTGATTCGTCGATGCCAAGCCGATCAAACGCATTTTTAGTGGCAAAAAGTTTGGTAAGCTTACGTTTTTTGTTCTGCAAAGCCGCTGCAACGGTATGAAGACCGTAAAGTCTGAGCTCTCCGGCACCGAAGGGGGATGGCTCTACTTTTAACCGATTGGTTTTTTCCGCTCTTTTGCCCGTTCTGTCGCGATATTGACGGCGTAAGCGGGCATAATGGGAATCTTTGGGAGTTTTTTCATTCATGCTTTTCTATAGCCGATTGCGCGGCTTATCCGATACTAAAAAATGTCGAAAAAGACTTTTTTGTTATGAAATTGAAAAGAACGGAATTTAACCTGTTGACAGAGGCAATGGTAAACGGCATAACGCCCCACACAAACAGAACGAGTTCTTTATGTATTTGGTCTGGTTGTATATGCCTTATCGCGCAACTCCGCTAGGTATTTTTAATGGAGGGGTGCCCGAGTGGTTAAAGGGGACGGACTGTAAATCCGTTGCTTTATGCTACGTTGGTTCGAATCCAACCCCCTCCACCATTTACCGGAGCCGGAGTCAACGTGCGGGTATAGCTCAATGGTAGAGCAGCAGCCTTCCAAGCTGAATACGCGGGTTCGATTCCCGCTACCCGCTCCAGACGGTCGTTGGCGATAAAGCAATTAAAATGTGGGGTTGAACTCCATTGTGACCAGACGGAAGTTTCCGTCTTTTTAGATTTTAGCCGGTGTGAATTTTTATTCCGGCAATGTTCGGTTCTGAAGCCCCAGTTGGGGTGTAAACAAGACGAGAGATCGACGGCGATGGCAAAAAGCAAATATGAACGTACGAAGCCGCATGTAAACATCGGCACGATTGGTCACGTTGACCATGGTAAAACAACGCTGACAGCAGCAATTACAAAGTATTTTGGCGAGTTCAAGGCATATGACCAGATTGATGCTGCGCCGGAAGAACGCGCTCGTGGTATTACGATTTCTACTGCACACGTAGAATACGAGACAGAGAAGCGTCACTACGCACACGTTGATTGCCCAGGACACGCTGACTATGTCAAGAACATGATCACCGGTGCTGCGCAGATGGACGGTGCTATTCTTGTTGTTTCGGCAGCTGATGGCCCGATGCCTCAAACACGTGAACACATTCTTCTTGCCCGTCAGGTTGGTGTTCCTGCAATTGTTGTTTTCCTGAACAAAGTTGATCAGGTTGATG
>NZ_LXYU01000016.1 GCF_001952075.1 Ditibartonella apis | reverse complement strand
CCATTTATGATGGGGACAAAGCAATCGGCGAGACGAAAGTTAATCCGGATGGTTCGTGGTCGTTCACACCGACAACACCGCTTGGTAAAGGCGAACATCATTTTACCACTACGGTAAAAGATGCGGCCGGCAATGAAAGCGAACACGGCTTTGGAACTGTTATCACTATCGAGAATACTGATAACAATGTCACAGTTGATTATGCCGTTGACGATCAGGATCCGATTAAAGGCCAGATTGCTAATGGTGGCCATACCGATGATACAACGCCCGAACTTCACGGCACGGCACCGGCAGGCTCGCGTGTTTACGTTTATAGCGATGCTACAAAACAAACGATAATTGGCGGCCCATTCACTGTCGGTTCGGATGGTAAATGGTCTATCGGTTTGACAGAACAGACCGCCGGCGAACATAACTATTATGTTGAGGCAATAGGTGCCGATGGCACTGTTCTTGCCGGACAGGGTTTCAAACTGAATATTGATAATGGTGCACCGGAGGTGCCGACGATTACCCAGGTTATCGATGATGTCGGCCTTAATCAGGGTAAAGTTGCAAATGGTGGCTCCCGTGTCGACAATGGCACGACCGACGATACCAACCCGACGATTATCGGCACGGCACCGAAGAACAGCCTTGTGATCATTTATGATAATGGCAAGGAACTTGGCCGCGTTTATGCCGATGGCAACGGCAACTGGTCTTATACAACCGGAGCAATGCTTACCGAAGATGACCACAAGTTTACGGCCGTTTCGCAAAATGCGGAGGGAAAGACCAGCGGCGTTTCAAACGAATATCTTGTTAAGGTCGACATTACCGGGCCAGAGCAGATAAAGGGCGAGACTGTTCAGGATAATGCTCTGCCGAACAATACCAATGGTGAAGATGGCCCGAATATTATCTCTATCAATCAAAATGACGTCACCAATGACAATAGCCCGATCTTCAGCGGAACGGCACCAAGTGACGCCAAGAAAGTGCGCATCTATGACAATAACAAGTTTATTGCCGAAGTGGATGTCAATGCAGATCATACATGGTTCTGGGAAGCGGGTAACAGAAACTCAGATGCCAAGCTTGGCGAAGGCAAGCATGCTCTTACAGCCCGTCCAGTGGATGCGGCTGGCAATGAAGGGCCAGCATCTCAAGCCCATGCGTTCGAAGTTGATACACGTGTACCAAGTGCAACGGCAAAACTCATCAGTATTACCGATGATACAGGCTTTGAGAGTAGCGACTTCAATACGCAGGATAAAACACCACTCTTCAGTTTCAAGGTTGATGGAAAAGTAGAAGACACCGACAAGGTACAAGCCTTCATCAACAATCAATGGCGCGACCTTACCTATAATGAAAAAACCGGTAACTGGGAACTTGATTGGCGCGATAGTAAGGAACCTATCCCTGATGGAACATATACGGTGA
>NZ_LXYU01000015.1 GCF_001952075.1 Ditibartonella apis | reverse complement strand
CCATTTATGATGGGGACAAAGCAATCGGCGAGACGAAAGTTAATCCGGATGGTTCGTGGTCGTTCACACCGACAACACCGCTTGGTAAAGGCGAACATCATTTTACCACTACGGTAAAAGATGCGGCTGGCAATGAAAGCAATCGCGGCTTTGGAACCGATATTACAATTGCCGATAATGGAAATACCGTAACGGTTGATTATGCCGTTGACAATGTGGATCCGATTAAAGGCCAGATTGCCAATGGCGGTCATACCGATGATACAACGCCCGAACTTCACGGCACGGCACCGGCAGGCTCGCGTGTTTACGTTTATAGCGATGCTACAAAACAAACGATAATTGGCGGCCCGTTCACTGTCGGTTCGGATGGTACATGGTCTATCGGTTTGACAGAACAGACAGCCGGCGAACATAACTATTATGTTGAGGCAATAGGTGCCGATGGCACTGTTCTTGCCGGACAGGGTTTCAAGCTGAATATTGATAATGGTGCACCGGAGGTGCCGACGATTACCCAGGTTATCGATGATGTCGGCCTTAATCAGGGTAAAGTTGCAAATGGTGGCTCCGGTGTCGACAATGGCACGACCGACGATACCAACCCGACAATTATCGGCAAGGCACCGAAGAACAGCCTTGTGATCATTTATGATAATGGCAAGGAACTGGGCCGCGTTTATGCCGATGGCAACGGCAACTGGTCTTATACAACCGGAGCAATGCTTACCGAAGATAACCACAAGTTTACGGCCGTTTCGCAAAATGCGGAGGGAAAGACCAGCGGTGTTTCAAACGAATATCTTGTTAAGGTCGACATTACCGGGCCAGAGCAGATAAAGGGCGAGACTGTTCAGGATAATGCTCTGCCGAACAATACCAATGGTGAAGATGGCCCGAATATTATCTCTATCAATCAAAATGACGTCACCAATGACAATAGCCCGATCTTCAGCGGAACGGCACCAAGTGACGCCAAGAAAGTGCGCATCTATGACAATAACAAGTTTATTGCCGAAGTTGATGTCAATGCAGATCATACATGGTTCTGGGAAGCAGGTAGCAGAAACTCCGATGCCAAGCTTGGCGAAGGCAAGCATGCTCTTACAGCCCGTCCGGTGGATGCGGCTGGCAATGAAGGGCCGGCATCTCAAGCCCATGCGTTCGAAGTTGATACACATGTACCAAGTGCAACGGCAAAACTCATCGGTATTACTGATGATACAGGCTTTGAGAGTAGCGACTTCAATACGCAGGATAATACACCGCTCTTCAGCTTCAAGGTTGATGGAAAAGTAGAAGATACCGACAAGGTACAAGCCTTCATCAACAATCAATGGCGCGACCTTACCTATAATGAAAAAACCGGTAACTGGGAACTTGATTGGCGCGATAGTAAGGAACCTATCCCTGATGGAACATATACGGTGA
>NZ_LXYU01000014.1 GCF_001952075.1 Ditibartonella apis | reverse complement strand
GCCGCATCTTTTACCGTAGTGGTAAAATGATGTTCGCCTTTACCAAGCGGTGTTGTCGGTGTGAACGACCACGAACCATCCGGATTAACTTTCGTCTCGCCGATTGCTTTGTCCCCATCATAAATGGTCACAACATCACCCGGTTGCGGATTATTGATCTTGCCCGAGAAGGTGGGCGTTGTGTCGTTGGTGCTGCCACTGGTAGTATCGGGACCAGTAACATCCCCTACATTTGGCTCCACATCACTCGAAATTGTCGGACGTCCCGGAGCATCCGGCGCAGTTGTATCCACCACGAACGGATAGGGAGCAGTTGCCGAACTCTTGTTGCCGCCGGCATCTGTCGCCTGAACCCAGATATTATGGGTACCGTCTGCAAGTTCAGGCAAACTCTTTTCCCAATGACCATCATCACCAACTTTTGCTTGGCCAAGCAACACGTCTTTGCCATCGACACGGTCGTAAATATTGACAGTAGAGCCTGTTGTACCGGTTCCTTTGATAAACGGTGTGTTGTCGCGCGTGACCCCGTTTTGCTGGATCTGGTTATCCGGGAACAAAACATTCGGATCATCATCATGGCCAAGCTGGGTGATCGACGGAGTACCGGGAGCATGCCCGATAAGATCGAAGTCGAACTCATCCGATTTTGTCTCACTTGGTACGCCGGCATGGTTGACAGGAACCACCCAGAAATGGTGATGTCCCGGCATCAACGGATTATCCGGTTCAACTTGCCACGAACCGTCAGGGTTGATCCGTCCCTTGCCGATCGGCTGGGCGTTCTTGTTTGACGGATCACCATCATAAAGAAGCACATAATCAACCTTGGCTGGGTCAAGGGAACCCGCTTTGCCTTTGACCGTCGGCCGATTGTCATCGGTGACGTGCGGTTTATTATTTTCCCCGATAATGCCGACATCGGGAGCCTGATCGTCATAGACATCATAGCTCTTAGAGCCGGACCAATCAGGCCCCTTAGTCGTCAGGAACAATCCGAGAGGGTCGGATTTTGCCCCCTGATTGCCTGCTGTATCCTCAAGCACGGCAACAAAATAATAATCCTTATTATCCGCATAATGGGCTGCATCAAGAGTGGGGGTAAATTTCCAATTGGTACCATCCGGACGGACAGAACCAAGCTTGATCGGATTGCCATTCTCGTCTTTTAGAATATTGCCATTTTTATCCGAAAGATAAATGACAACATAATCGCCGGACTTCGCACCCGTGACTGTTCCATGCAATTCAGGTGTGCGGTCATCGGTATAGTTTCTATCGGTATGGCTGTTGAATTCGCCTGGAACACCGACATCATCAATGAATTTATCCAGTGTTAACGTGCCGGTCGGGGCACCGTTATCAATGGTCATCGTTTTTTCGTCAATATCCGATGTGCGACCATAATCATCAATGATGCGTGTCTGGATGATATAATCTTTACCATTGGCACTTGCCGGCAAAGCTGTTACCGGACGGAAGAAATAACGGTCGTTTGCTGCATCATATTCTGTGTCGTACCACTGCCCGCCAATATTGATCTGGACTTTTTCACCATTTGCCACACTGAGCGCATGGTCGGTCTTAATGTAAATTGTCGGCCGCGTATCGCTGGTAACATAGTCGT
>NZ_LXYU01000001.1:892500-980731 GCF_001952075.1 Ditibartonella apis | reverse complement strand
CATCAATGAAAATCAAATTGCAAATCGGATGTCCCGCACTGAAAAAGTTGTTGATGCGGACAGTCTTCCCGTCTGCAAAATCAATAACCAGATCATTACCGGCACGGCTATAATTGGTGATGCTTTCCTTGTCTGCTGTAAGAACAAAATTGTGCGGCTTGCCACCACTATCAACAGACCCGCTTCCCTCGGTCAACTTGACGACTGGATGCTGCTTGATGATATCCGACTTTGTCATATTCTGTTTCCTACATCACTAAATTGCTATACTGTGGCATTGATGCGCCACGCGTTCAGCACCCAATATTTTGTGATTTCCCCCGCAGAAAACACTTTAAGGAACCTGCCGCCGAAAAGACAAATTCCGTCTGTCACCTACCAAGTTTCCAATAGGCTTTTATACTTTCAGTTGAATTTTATAATATACAACTTCTAAATGTGTTTTCAAGATTGCAATTATCGGTTGATCATCTATGATCTGAAATCAAATTTCTATATTTAAAAAAATAAGAGAAAATTTTTATAAAAAATTACAAAATTACGTTACTATAAATTTTTATATTGCTTATTATTAGTTTTATTTTCTTATTGCCATACTTTATTAGACATTTATCAATTGGATTCAGTTTTTTAAAAATAAATATAAGTATCAATTATTTAATTATTTATTTTTTATTTATATATTCACATTGATAAACATATCAAATATAGTAATATTAAATTATCTATTTGAATTACAAATAATGTTTAATTTAAATTTTACTTAAAATAATTACTTAGTTTGCTAATAAAATTCGTTATTTTTATTCACCAAATATTCAAAAACATCTTTTTTAAAAAGAAAAGGCCGTGAAATATTCACGGCCCCTATTAGAAATTATTCAAAAACACACATGTTTCAGTTTCTTAGCGGTAAACCATACCACCATCGGTCAAGATAGCCTGACCTGTAATATAGTCGGAAGCAGGACTTGCGAGGAATGAAACGAGGTTTGCCACATCGTCCGGTGTTTCTGCGCGACCAAGCGCAATACCGCCAACAAATTTCTTATAGGTTTCTCCAAGCGGCGCACCCGTCGTTTCATGGAAACGTTTGTCAATTTCAACCCACATATCTGTGCCGACAACCCCCGGGCAATAAGCGTTAACTGTGATGCCATGGGAAGCATATTCCTTAGCAGCCGCCTGCGTCAAAGCACGCACAGCAAATTTCGTTGCCGAATAGATGCCCAACATTGCATAGCCTTCATGACCGGCGATAGAAGAAGCACTGATGATTTTGCCTTTTTGTTTACGCGCAATGAATTTTTTGGCCGCCGCCTGAATGCCCCACAGGGCTCCCTGAACATTGATCTTGAAAATTTTCTCGACTTCTTCAGGCGTTACATCGGCCAAAGCATTGACCTGTGCAATACCGGCATTGTTAACCATCACATCGAAGCCGCCGAGGTCTTTTTCAGCTTGTTCGATCGCGCCATAAACCTCTTCACGCACGGAAATATCGCCAATGATTGTGGTGGCCTTTTGCCCCAAAGCTTCGATTTCTTTTTTAACAGCCGCAATCTTGTCTTTCTTGACATCAACGAGGCCGATATTGAAGCCGTCTTTTGCCAAATGCAAAGCAATTGCCCGACCAATCCCCTGTCCGGAACCTGTGACTACAGCTACTTTATTCGTCATGAAAATTCTCCCTTTCATTCGAGATGTCTTTTTCAGTTAGTGTTTAGAAGGAAACAAAACAAGATGAAAAAATGACGCAGTAAAAAAATAGTATATTTTTATTTAAAAAAATTATAAGAACAACTTTACATTATTTACAAAAGAAATACCTTCTGTAAATTCAAAACATTATTTCAATATCTATCCGCTGCAACGAAAACGAAAATCGTTTATCATAATAGCAGACCAAAGCTTGGCAGAAAAGCGTTTTATTTTTCCGAACGTTTATTTTTCAACTTGTCCGCAATAATATAGAATATTTCAAAATCTGTGTTCTAAAGGCTAATCATTTTCACAAGCCCAAAGGGAATGATAGATTATCCGCCACCCGTTCGTGATCGCAACCCCATCCTCGTGCCCAATGTCCCGTTTGCAACTCACAGTTTGCAAATGCCTGTTCACCATTCATTGTCGCATTTCAACTTTTATCGCTACCCGTTAAAACATATGTGTTATGGCAAAACCGAAACGATAATGATCGTTGTTATTCTATCGAAATGGCTGATAAATCCTTGGAAAGCAACAGTGCATTTATTCTGTTTTGAAAGCTTAAAAAAAGGCCAACCACTTGATATATTTTTACGAGCGTGATTTTGAAAACCATCTTATATCATGATGAACCGGCGCTCTGCTTCAAAAAATTTATTCAAATAAAGAGGTAGAAAGCGTGAAAAACACATTTGTCATTTTCCAGTCGATCATCCTGAAAAGCGTTCGGGTTTTGTAAATGATGCATGAAATATTGCCCGCTTCCTCTGCCCGTTGTTCAAACATCATCACTTCTTCGATAAGAAAGTCGCAGCGAAAAAATTAAAAGGGGCGACCACGTAAGAGCAGAAACATGCTGCTAGAATAACATACCATAAAAATCGGATTGCGCGATTTTTTAACGAAATATGGTGGCAATTCAAAACTTCCTGTTGCCACCATCTTTTGATCTTCGACAGATTTTACCGTTCCGTCATTTTTAATGGCTATCAGAATATCAATCCCGAAGCATGATCATCATGCCATTCTGCCATTAAATCTTGGCGAGCCAACCTCAATGGCTGACCGGAATGCCGTAAAGCTCCGCTAAAGCCGCCAATATCGGGGCAGATCCGGCAACAAGCTGGTGGCCGTTATATTCACCTGTCTTATGGCTGGTTGTGCGACCTTTTCCCAGAACCAGAAGTGGCAGGGACTGGTTATCTTCACCGGCAATGGCAATAACTTCTTCACGCGGGCGCGGAAAATCTGCATAACGCACATCAAGCTCGCGAAGCTTATCTTTATAAGAGGAAAGCGCGCCTTCTATCGGCAGGCAATGCGGGCAATAAAAAATTTTGTCGGGCTGTTTTGCGTCTTTGAACGCTTTTGGCAATAGAAAAAGAATGTCTTTTGACATGATGACCTCACATAAAATTTTGGGTGAGAGAGTTATACGACTTTGTTTGACCGCTTCATGATTATCGGAATTTAAATAATCAATAAAAGCGGGAAATGTTTTTCAACATTATCAGAATCTATAGAATAGTTAGGCTACCAAAATCAAAAATCTCCGCCGATTATAAATGTCAACACGATGTCCGGAAGAAAAAGGACTTCGAACACAGTTTAACCGGCAGGAGATTATGTAATGGTCTATGATTTAAGCCTTTTGGATAAATGCCCGCTTGATGTCAACCGCAATGCCGGTCAAGCCTTAAGAAACGCTGTTGAAACAGCTCGTGCTGCAGAAGCCGCAGGCTTTCGCCGCTTCTGGGTTGCCGAACATCATCATTCCAAAGAATTCGCGTCAAGTGCACCGGAAATACTTGTTGCCTATCTCTTGGCAGCGACACGGAAAATCCGTATCGGTTCGGGGGGCGTCATGCTACAGCATTATAGCCCCTACAAAATAGCGGAAGTTTTCAATGTGCTTTCAGCGATCGAACCGGGGCGCGTCGATATCGGCATCGGCAAAACACCGGGGGGCTTGCCACACACAACCGCAGCTTTGCAAGCCGAATTTTCCGATGACAAACGTATCGGTTTCGAAGAGAAGTTGGAACTTCTGGATAGACTCCTTGGCGGGGAAGAAATAAAGGAAGGCCGTTTCAAAGGGTTGGCTGCAACGCCCAAACCTGAAGTCCGTGCAAGCACATTTCTGCTTGGAGCAAGTGCAGAAAGTGCAAAATTGGCTGCACGTCTCGGCTGGCAGTTCAGCTATGCCGGACATTTGAACGGCAGCGAAGAAAAGTTGAAAAATACTGTTTCCACTTTTCGTCGTGCGACGTCGGGCGGCGTGCCACAATTGGCACTTGCAGCCGTTATCGACCAGTCCGACAAGCGCGCGAAAGAACGTGCCAATGCCATTTCCATTTATAAAATCCATTTTTCCGATGGCAAAGTGTTCTCCCTCACCACTTTGGAAGCGGCAGAAGATTTCGGGCGTTTGTCCGGCCGTTCCGATTACACGATCGAAGAACACCATACACAAATTATCGCTGGCACAGCAGCCACAGTAAACAAAGAGCTTCAAGCCCTTCATCATCAATTCGGTATCGGAGAATTCATGTTGGAGTTGCCTGCAAGCAGTGTTGAAGAACGAATTGATGCAATAGGCGCACTTGCTTTCGAGCAAGAAAAAATTGCTGCCTGAACCCTATCGAGGAGACGTAAGATGACGCATAATAAAATCAATTTCGGCATCATGCTTCATGGTGCAGGCGGCCATATGAATTCATGGCGCCATCCTTCTGTTCCGGCAGACGCAAGTGTCAATATTGCTTACAATGTCGATCTTGCAAAACGCGCCGAAGCCGAAGGGCTAGCCTTCGTTTTTGTTGCTGACGGGCTTTATATCAATGAAAAATCGATCCCGCATTTTTTAAACCGTTTCGAACCTCTCACTCTGCTGTCGTTTCTTGCGGCTCATACATCAAAAATCGGTCTCGGGGGCACTGTTTCAACCTCTTACAGCGACCCGTTCACAGTAGCACGCCAATTTGCTTCGCTCGACCTTTTAAGTGGCGGGCGGGCTGCATGGAACATTGTAACAACTCCGCTTGAAGGCACAGCCAAAAACTATGGCCGCCCTCACCCCGATCATACATTGCGTTATGAAATTGCCAGTGAATATATTGATGTTGTCAAAGGGTTATGGTCTTCATGGGAAGAAGATGCGTTTGTTCGCAACCGTGAAACCGGCCAGTTTTTCGACCCGAAAAAAATGCACCGCGTCAATCACCACGGCAAGTTTTTCACGGTTGAAGGACCGCTCAATATCCAGCGTTCTCCACAAGGTGAACCGGTCATTTTCCAGGCGGGTGCTTCCGAATCCGGCATCCATTTTGCCTCCAAATATGCCGAGGCAGTCTTTACCCACATTCAAGATATTGAAGGGGCAAAAAACTATGCCAAACATGTCAAAGATGGCGCGGTTGCACATGGCCGCTCACTCAATGATGTGAAAATTTTCCCCGGCATAAACCCGATCGTCGGGCGCACCAAAGATGAAGCGGAAGAAAAGTTCCGTGCGATACGCAATCTCGTCAACATTGAAGATGCGCTTGCCTATCTTGGCCGTTATTTCGACCATCATGATTTCGCCCAATATGACCTTGACAAACCTTTCCCCGAACTTGGTGACATAGGCAAAAACAGCTTCCGTTCAACGAGCGATCGCATCAAGCAAGAGGCAAAAGAAAAAGGCCTGACTTTACGCGAAGTGGCACTTAATGAAACCACCCAGCACGGTGATTTTATCGGTAGTTATGACGAGGTCACCAACCGCATCATCGAATGGTTCGATAAAGGCGCGGCCGACGGTTTCATTCTGACCATGCAGGTAAGCGGCCAAGGCTTTGATGACTTTTCTACCGAAATTCTGCCTCGTCTTGAAGAACGCGGCTATTTCGATCGCAAGCTCCATCACAACACATTGCGTGAAAATCTCGGCCTTGCCATTCCCTCGAACCGTTATGCCGAAAAACAGCAAATTGTTGCGGCTTGAAGCCGGAAGGATAAGAAAATGGGTAAAGTGATTGTTTTTTCCGGCAGTTTCAACCGGCCATCAAAAACCACCGCTCTTGTCAATTATATTGGCAAAGAAGTTGCTAAAAAATTCGGCACAGAGGTTGTAACATACGACCTTCTTGATGTCGGAAACACACTCGGTCTTGCCCAACGCGCCGATAAGCTTGAGCCGAAAGGCCAGCAAATTATCGAAGAACTGACATTGGCAGACGCACTTGTTATCGGCAGTCCCGTCTATAAAGGCAGTTATCCGGGATTGTTCAAACATTTCATCGATCTTATCGAGCCTGAAAGACTTTATGGAAAACCTGTACTGCTTTCTGCAACCGGTGGCGGCGACCGTCATGCGTTGATGGTTGAACATCAATTGCGTCCGCTTTTCGGTTTCTTCATGGCTCATAGTCTGCCGACAGCAATTTATGCCTCAGCACGTGATTTCGGGCCGGATAATGAAATCCGCTCGCAGGATCTTATTGCCCGTATTGAAAAAGCCGTCAACCAATTCACGCCCTTCATCAAAAAACAACCAGCCGATAGTGCTAGTCAAAAAACAACCATTCAACTGGCAAGGGAAAATAACGATGTTCTTCCCCTTGCGGCCAATTCCTGAGGGGGGAAAAGAAAATGAAACAATTTATCTTTACCAGCCTTAAGGATCCGCGAGCAGCGCGGCTGCGCGCCGCCCTGATAGAAGAATATGACAGCCGTTACGGCAATTTTTATGATGAAGAAGGTGCAAAAGCCGAGCTTGATCGTTATCCGCCCGAAGATTTTGCTCCGCCAAGGGGAAATTTCCTTCTCTTGATTGACGGAGAAGAGACAATCGGTGGCGGTGCTTTCAAATTTTACGATGAAACGACTGCCGAACTCAAGCGTATCTGGATTGATAACGGTTATCGCCGCCAAGGGCTTGCCGCGCTTATTCTCGAACAACTTGAATTGCAAGCGCGCCGGCAAGGCTATCGCCGACTTTATCTCACCACGGGTTTCCGCCAGCCGGAAGCTGTCAATCTCTATTTGAAAAACGGCTATACCAATCTGTTCGATTTGAATGGCGATTGGGAAGCCTACCGGCATTTGCCGTTTGAAAAAGACATTAGCAATAAACACCCCGAAAACAACAACGAACGCGATAACCGGCTTCGTTCATTTTCGCCTGTCAAAGCGCAAAGCGCATTGTCGCCAAAAAGCCTTTGAAAAGGAGTAACCATGTCATCAACAACAGATATTCACACCCCCGATCTATCTGCCAATTTCAACTTTGAAGAAAAGCAATATTCGGATTGCAAGGTTGTTCCCGCACGTTATCCGTTGCGAATGCTGGGTACGGTGTTTTCTGTTCTCGTTATCGGGGCCATTCTATATTCGGTTTTCACGAATGAAAAATGGGGCTGGTCTGTTTTCGCGACATGGTTTTTATCCGAACCGGTTCTTGCCGGTCTCGGGCGGACGATTTTGCTGACCATTCTTGCGACGATATCCGGCTCGATACTCGGAACCTGTCTGGCACTGGCACGTGTTTCAAAATCGCCACTGCTTTCCGGCCTATCATGGAGCTATATCTGGTTGTTGCGTTCTATACCGCTCATCGTGCTTTTGCTTATTCTCAACAATCTGGGTTATCTTTACGAAAGCGTCCGCCTTACCAATCCGTTGAATGGTGAAGTACTCGTCAATTACCCGATGGTATCACTATTGACGCCTTTTCTTGCCGCTTTCATCGGATTGACGCTTAACCAGTCGGCATTTTTTGCTGAAATCGTTCGCGGCGGCATTTTGTCGGTCGATAACGGACAGCACGAAGCCGCCGCTTCCCTCGGCTTATCAAAAAAACGCCAAGTCTTGCGCATTGTATTGCCGCAAGCCATGCGCACGATTTTGCCGACCGGCTTTAACGAAATTATCGGTTTGGCCAAAGGAACCTCTATGGTTTATGTTTTGGCTTTGCCGGAATTGTTTTACACTGTTCAGGTTATCTATCGGCGCAATCTCGAAGTCATACCGCTTTTGATGGTTGCAACCGTCTGGTACCTTGTCATTATGACCGTGCTTTCAATTGTTCAATATTATATTGAAAGCATTTACGCCAAAGGTGCCGTGCGCAATCCGTCAGAACTTGCTTTTTCACGGATTGAACGTAGTCTCGGTAACCTTGCCCGTCATTTTCCGTTTTTCAAAACCCCGTCGGCAGCGAAAGACAAATTGACGTTAAGCGATCAAATTGAAGACTTGGCAGAGGGCGAAGCTCCCTCGCTTGACGAGTGCCAGCATACTGCTTTCGGCAATCTTTATTCGGGTGAAGGTGCAGAAGTCAATGTTCACAATGTGTCGAAATATTTCGGCTCCAACAAGGTGTTGGACAATGTCAGTCTTAGCGTGCCGGCAGGGAGTGTAACTGTTATTCTGGGGCCCTCAGGCTCGGGCAAATCCACACTCCTTAGAACGATCAATCACCTTGAACGTGTTGATAGCGGTTTTATCGATGTTGATGGCGAATTGATCGGCTATCGCAGAGAACAAAATACGCTTTATGAACTGAAAGAAAAAGATATTCTGAAACAGCGCGCAGAGATCGCCATGGTGTTCCAGAATTTCAATTTGTTTCCGCATTTGACTGTTCTTGAAAACATTATTGAGGCGCCGACACAAGTCAAACACACTCCCTATAAAATCGCTGTTCAGGAAGCGCTCGATCTTCTGGAACGGGTAGGCTTGAAAGACAAAGCCGGTGTCTATCCGCGGCAGCTTTCAGGTGGGCAACAGCAACGTGTCGCCATTGCCCGTGCATTGGCGCTTCGCCCTAAAGTTCTGCTTTTTGATGAACCGACATCTGCGCTTGATCCCGAGCTTGTCGGAGAGGTTCTCGATGTTATCAAAGAATTGGCTCGCTCCGGTTCGACGCTCATTGTTGTCACTCATGAAATTGGCTTTGCCCGTGATGTCGCAGATACAATTGTTTTCATGGAACATGGAAAAATAAACGAAATCGGAACACCCGACGAGGTCTTCAACCACACAAAACAGGCAAGAACAAAAGCCTTTTTAAACAAGGTTTTGAAATAATACGACAATTTGAAAAATCGGCAATTTGCCAAATATCATGAGGTTTTTTATGAGTTTATTCGGTAATAATTTCGGCGTCAGAACCATACTTATTGCGGCCAGTTTGACATTTTCGCAAGCTTCTTGGTCGGAAACTGTGCCACTTGATCTATCCGTGGAACAGACCGGTCGCCCGCATACGACTTTTAGTCAGGAACGCGCCAATGAAGTTGCCAATGTGCCTTTTGTGAAAAAGGATACATTGACAATCGCATTCAGCACAAACAGCAGCCTTCCCTTGCACGACTATGCAAGCGACGCAAAAACATGGATAGGATCGGATGCCGATATTATTTCAGCCATCGCTGAACGTATGGGGAAAAAACTCGAAATCATCAATATCAATTGGGCCGATTGGCCTTTGGGTCTATCAAGCGGCAAATATGATGGTGTTATTGCCAATCTGACAGTGACCGAAGAGCGCAAAGAAAAATTCGATTTCGCTACCTACCGCCACGACGTCATCGGCATCTATGTCAAGAAATCGAGCCCCATCAAAGAAATCAAAGAAGCAAAAGATATTGCCGGTTTGCGCGTAATTACCGATGCCGGTACAAATCAGGAAAAACTGCTTTTGCAATGGAACGATCAAAATGTGAAAGCCGGCTTAAAACCGGTTGAAGTACAATATTATGACGACCGTGCCCTACAAACACTGGCTCTCGACAGCAACCGCGCCGATGCCATTTTCAGTGTCAACGCCATGCAATCACTCGTAGCGGCCACAACCGGTAAAACAAGGCTCGTCGGTACTATCAATGGTGGCTGGCCATTGACCGCCGATATCGCCGTCGGTCTGCCTAAAAACAGCGCGCTTACCAAACCGGTTGCAGATTGCATCAACGACCTTATCGCCGACGGTACCTATGAAAAAATCCTGAAACGTTGGAACCTCTGGGAAGAAGGCATTTCGCAATCGCAAATCAATCCTCCCGGTTTGCCGAAACCGCAAGCCAAATAAAAGCTAGGCAAAATGAAAGTCCGGACAAAGAGAGTTCGGCGCAAGTCGAACTCGGGTCAAAAGAGATAAAGTTTTCATCCTAACCGTGAGGCCTCCCATGAAGAAGACCAAAATTTTCGTTCCGTTATTTTTCATCGTCTTCCTCGCCGAAACGGTGCTCAACGCTTCAGCGCTTGACCAGAAGCCTTTTTTTGACACTTCTGCCGAACAGAAGGGGCGTATTCACGTCGAAAAAAACGACGATGCAATCAAAGCAATTCCGCAAGATTATCATTTCGTCAATCAAGACAAACTGACCATTGCTGTTGCCCCGAGTGATCCACCATTATCGTTTTATGCAAGTGACGCAAAAACGCCCATCGGTTCGGAAGCGGACGTTGCCTCGGCTATAGCTGAAAGTTTGGGAAAACAGCTCGAGCTTGTTCCTATCCCGTGGATTGACTGGTCACTTGGCCTGTCATCGGGCAAATATGACGCCGTTATTGCCAATATCGGTGTCACTGAAGCCCGCAAGAAAAAGTTCGATTTCTCGACCTATCGTCAAGGCATTCACGGTTTTTATGTAAAAAGCGATAGCCCGATTAAAAAAATTGAAAAGCCTGAAGATCTTTCCGGACTTCGGGTTATCGTCGGTGGCGGTACCAATCAGGAACGTATTATGTTGCGCTGGAATGAAATCGTTACCCGTGAAAAACTTAAACCGATCGAGCTTCAGGACTATGACGATAGTGCAGCAAAACTTCTTGCTCTCCAGTCAGGGCGGGCAGATGTGATTGTGGGCCCGCATGCGCAACTCGTTTATATGGCATTGCGTGACAATAACTTGCGCAAAGCCGGAACCCTTATTGCCGGTTGGCCAAATCGGTCGGATGTTTCAGTTGTGACCAGAAAATCAAGTGGCCTTGCAGAACCGGTAACTATTGCCATCAACGGACTTATAAAGTCGGGCGCTTACGGAAAAATCCTCGCCAGATGGCATGTTGAAGATGAAGCGTTAGACGTTTCAAAAACCAATCCCGAAGGCATGGCTGACGAATAGTGGAGGCGTTATCCCATGAAAATCCATCACAATATCACCGATCTTATTGGCAAGACCCCGCTTGTCGAACTTCATCATTACGGCAAAAAACATCAATTAAAATCGCGTATTATTGCCAAACTGGAATATCTCAATCCGGCAGGCAGTATAAAAGACCGGGCCGCTTTGAATATGATTAATGAAGCGGAAAAATCCGGCAAGCTGAAAAAGGGCGATACCATTGTCGACGTTACAAGTGGCAATACAGGCATTGCGCTTGCCGCTGTGGCAGCAGCCAAAGGCTATGCAACGAAATTCTATGTAAGCGATAATATCAGTGCCGACAAAATAAAACTTCTCAAGCTTTATGGTGCAGAAGTGATTGCGGTTGAAAATGCTTTTTTTATGGATCCTGAAGCATTGGAAAAAATCTCTGCCCGCATCGTTTCGGAAAACCCGAACGCCTTTTTTATCGACCAATTGGCCAATCCCGATAATCCGAAGGTTCATATTGTCTCGACCGGCCCTGAAATCTGGGAAGATACAGACGGCCAAGTGGATATTCTGGTCTGTGCCATGGGTACAGGCGGAACAGTGTCGGGAACCGGAAAATATTTGAAATCGAAAAATCCGAAAATCAAAGTCGTTATTGCAGAACCGGCAGAAACCTCGCTTCCAAGTGAAGAAAATCCATATCCCGATGAAATTGACGGCGTGCACAAGGTAAGCGAAGTGCCTCCAGAGTCTCTGCCCAAGAACTATGCGGCAGAAGTGGTTGATGAAATTTTTTCACTCGACACTGCGGATGCTCTTAATGTTCAACGTGATCTCTTAACTACAGAGGGAATATTCCCCGGTGTTTCAGCCGCTGCCATTTTATGGACAGCAACCCGCCTTGCCGAACGGGAAGAAAATAAAGGCAAAATGATTATTGCAATTTTTCCTGATAGTGGCGAACGTTATTTGAGTGCTGCAACAAAGAACTAAGTTAATTGCATATTTGCGGGCAGATGAACTTCTGCCTGCAATTTTTTTAAGAATATTTGCAGTTTCAAATTTTGCATTTCCCGTAATAACTTTTTGCGAAAACTCAAAACCGAACGGAAAGTTTTTTCTGTCAACGCCGAAAACCAAAAACTTTTTAGTTTCAATTTTAACCACGTCATTCGGTTAAACAAAATCAGACCATACAACCCGAAGCAGGATTTTTATAATCTGCCTCGCGCTGGCAGCAAACAAGAACGATCAAACGAACGGCAAAAGACTTGAAACATGAATCGGCATTTTAAAGCCGCGCATTTTCCTGCTCTGCATATTTACAGCTAACACGCGCATTGGCTTTTTAAACTGACCCCTCTGCCCGTCAAGTTTGAAAAAACAAATGCCAAACGAATGCGCAAGTAAGCTGGTTTAAAAAGCGTCAAGCTTTTCGCGTGGTTCAAACGTGCCTATACAATGGACTGTTTATTTGCCGTTACAAAATTGTTTGGTGATTTCCGCCACATGATGTCCGAGATATTTGGCTGTGTTCAGATCTTCTATTTTCGGCGTGACATCCGGTGACACATTATCAGACTGCGCCATAGCGCCGAGCCAGCTTCCGATACCATTCAGATCATTGCGTGTTTTACCGGAAAGCAGACCGAGATTGACCCATATCATCGCATGTTGGGCGGCAAAAAGGCTCATTGTCATCAAACTGTTGAGCTTGTCGCCATGTTCAGCTCCCGAATTGGTAAAACCTGCCGCAATCTTGTTGCGCCATTTCTGTTTGACAAAAGCCGGACCGGTTGAATCTTCCATGAATTGTTTGAAACGTGCACTCACCGTTCCATTATAGGTGGGCGAGCCGAAAATAATCGCATCGACTTTTTCAAGCAGGTTCCAATCGACCGGTTTTTCATCAAGTCCGATCAAAAACGTTTCGGCATTTTGTACTTCTTTCGCTCCCTCTTCGACATAGTGCGCCAATTTTTCTGTGTGCCCGAAGCCACTATGATAAACAATTGCTATTTTCATCTTCGCCAAAACCTCTAAAAACCCGCGACTGATCGCGAAAGAAAAACGCTATCTTCCGGTCATCGAAAATCCACTTTTAACAAGATTTTATCGTTCTGATTTCATGAATTTTTTTATTAAAGCTATGATTGATATTCATGAATTGTAAAACCGGCTGAGGCGACAGTCATTTCAAACAAAATGGTCGCAAAACGATTTGAATAAAATTTGTGCTACACGTTTTTACCTCCGCTTTTCTGCCTCACGCTTTCATTTTGTATTCCACTCGATATTCTTTTTTTTCATGAATTCTATTCATCACTTCAAACAATTCTACCTCGGTAAACATTCCTCTTCCCATGACGTAAATTTAAGGGAATTGAGGCAGGGAATAAAATTAGAAGGAATGGAACACGATGGAACAATTAAAAAACATGCATTCGTTGAATGGCAACCGTCGGCAGGTTCTCACCGCTTTGGCTCTATTGATGGCAGCGCCACTTTTCACAGCACTGCCGCAAGCTGCACGAGCACAAGAATTGCAGTCGCATAAGAATTTTAAAGGGACAACAACAATGATAAGCAAAAAACGTGTTCTGGGTTCTGGTGCAAATAGTCTTGAAGTCTCTGCTATGGGGCTTGGATGCATGGTCATGACCGGTGCACACGGGCCGATTGCCGACCATCAGGAAATGGTCAAGCTCATCCGCACTGCTTTCGATCAAGGCGTGACACTTTTTGACACGGCCGAAGTTTATGGACCGCTTCTGAACGAAACACTTGTTGGAGAAGCTGTTGAACCTTTCCGCAACGAAGTGGTGATCGAAACAAAATTTGGTTTCAACATTGTAGACGGAAAACAATTACCGGGTTTCAACAGCAAACCGGACCATATACGCGCTGTTGTTGAAGGTTCATTAAAACGGTTGCGCACCGATTATATTGATCTTCTCTATCAACATCGTGTGGATCCCGATGTACCGATCGAAGATGTGGCGGGAACTGTTAAAGACCTTATCAAACAAGGAAAAGTTTTGCATTTCGGCCTTTCGGAAGCAAGTGTCAAAACAATCAAGCGCGCTCATGCCGTGCAGCCCGTCACAGCTTTACAAAGCGAATATTCGTTAATGTGGCGCGAACCGGAAAAACGCATTTTTCCGGCAATTGAAGAAATGGGCATCGGATTTGTGCCCTTCAGCCCGTTGGGGCGCGGCTATCTCACAGGTGTTCTCAACGAAAACACCAAATTTATGAAAACCGATTTGCGTTATGGCAAGCCGCGTTATTCGGCAGAAAACATGAAAGCGAACCGCCCCTTTGTGGACGCACTTGATAAACTTGCTTTGGATAAAGGTGTCACCGGCCCCGAGCTTGCTCTGGCCTGGTTATTAAAACAACATCCGTGGATTGTGCCAATACCGGGCACAACGAAGCTCGCCCATCTTAATGAAAATCTCGCGGCCGTGGATATTACATTGGATGATGCGGATGTCGAAAAAATCAACCGCACTTTATCGGCAATTCCAATTCACGGCGACCGTTACGGGCCTGAAGAAGCCAAAGCCATCGACCATGATGACGATTAATTAACGGTAGGAAAAGGTGATCTCTCATGAGCCAGATTGGCAAAGGTAAGGATGAAACTATTATCGAACCGCTTCAGCCGATCATTGATGCCCATCATCACCTTTTCGACCGTCCTCCGCTTACCTATCTTTTGAAGAACTATCTCGAAGATGCCCGTTCCGGTCATAATATTATCGCTTCGGTTTACGTAGAAACACAGGCTTTCATATCTCCTTCAGGGCCGGAAGTTATGCGCCCTGTTGGTGAAGTGGAATTTGCGAATGGTGTAGCGGCAATGTCCGACAGCGGCGTTTATGGCAAAATCAAAGTAGCGGATGGAATTGTCGGATATGCCGACTTGCGTTTCGGCGAAAAAATCGCACCGCTCCTTGATACATGTCTTGAACGGGCAGGCACTCGCTTTAAAGGTGTCAGACAAAATATTATTGATGATAAAAGCCCGTTGCCATTCAAATTTGTAACCAATAGGCCACCGCATGACCTTGTAAACCACCCCGATTTTACAAAAGGTCTTGCCGAAGTTGAAAAGCGCCATCTCACATTCGACATTGGCGCTTTTCACCACCAATTGCCACAGATTGCAAAGCTTGCCGATGCTTTTCCCGACCTTGTTATTGTGTTGAACAATATGGGGCACGTTATGGTTTTGGGGCTTGACGAGAAAGAAAAGAAAGAAGCGCTTCAAACATGGCGAAACAATCTTCAAGAGCTTGCAAAACGACAAAACGTCGTCTGTAAAATTGGCGGGCTCGGTCTGCCGTTTTTCGGTTTCAATTTGCACGAACGTAAAGATGTCGTCACCAGTAAAGAGCTTGTCACACTCTGGCGGCCTTATATTGACACAGCGATAGAAGCTTTCGGCGTTGAACGCTCGATGGTGGAAAGCGATTATCCGATGGACGGGCGTTCATGCGGATATGTGCCGCTATGGAACGCGTTGAAATTATGCGTTTCGGGCGCATCAAAAGAAGAAAAAGACAATCTGTTTTATAAAGTTGCAGCAAAAACCTATCGCATCAACATCGAGGGGCTTGTTTGAATGGCAGGTTTTCAGAAACAATTTGTAAGGCAGCGTGCCACCGGTTTCTTCGGTTTATTTTCAGGTCTTTTCCTTACAAGCCTCGCATTTCTAGCTGTTTCAAGTGAAGAAGCGCAAAGCCAAACAATAAAAGGTGAAAATGCCATGAACCAGATCGATATTGTTTTTAACGATACCGGAAAAACCTGCACGATCAAGCTTGATGACAGTGATGAAGCGCGTGTTTTAATAAGTAAGTTGCCGCTCGAACTCACACTTGAAGATTTTAACAAAACGGAAAAAATTGCCACCTTGCCGAAAAAACTTGATGTCAAAACACAGCCTAAAGGATTTAATCCCCAAAAAGGTGACGTTACCTATTATATTCCTTGGGGTAATCTTGCCATTTTTACGCGCGATTTCCGCTTTTCGGAAAACCTCGTTCACTTGGGAACACTTTCCGGTTGCATGGAAAATTTTGACCAACAGAAGACTATTCCCGTAACACTTGAAAAGAGCAAAATCTCGAACGCCCGCTAGCCTTCATAACTCAAGACGGTAAAAATGCCGCCTGCCCGGTCGTGAAAAAAGCGGGGTGAAACTCGTGAGTTCTGGTTAAAGCCACGGTTTTATTGATCTGTCAGTCATTCCATATTCGAGGGGAACAATGAAATTTTTGAATGATCGTGACGTTTCACAAATTTTATAGATGTGAGCGGAGCAATATCAATTTTGAACAAAGATGAAAGTGGTGCTTTCAACACGTTAATCATAACCATTCGCAAAAAATTGGCGTCAGCGACAATCAATGTCGGTTCGGCATAATTCACGTGTTCAAGCCAGTCTGCCGTCTTGTCATAAAGGGTTTTGAAAGAGGTTCCACCATGCGGAGCTGAATAAGGGTCACTCAACCATTGCTCTAGCTCGTCTTCCTCTTCATTTGCGAGTTCTTTTAAAGCTTTCGCGTGCCAATGCCCGTAATCTATAACAGGAATTGAAAAATCTATTTTGAATTCCAGCCCCAATAATTCGACCGTTCGAATAGACGAGGTAAGATTGGCGCAAACAATATTCATGCCCTTTTGAACCGAAAATTTTTCGGGCAAAAGAACATCGCTATCAAGACTTTCATTACCGGGAAAAATGCCACGCTGTTCGGCGCGTGTCATACCATGAGTCATCATAATAATTTCCGCCATTTCGCTTCCCGATCTTTTTTGTTTTTTCAAACATGATGAATTTTCATATTGTCACAGACAGTAATCTAGTAGTTTCAAACAGAATTTGACAGGGATTTTGCTTGAGACTATGGTGAACCTCACATTCAACTTCGTGGAACCCGGTGTCAATCCGGGGCGGTCGCGCCACTGTGACTGTCTACCAATCATGGGACAGAAGCCAGAACTTCGATTTGGATGCTTTTCCCTTAAACTCAAGGACGCGTTATCCTGAAGGAGGTTTCATGTCTATTAAAACGGCGCATGCGCCGCAAACCATATTTGTTCCGACCAAAACCATTCCGGTCAAAGCCATTTTGCCATGGGCTATATTTGGCGGTCTTATTTGCCTCATCGCACTTTATTTCATCACCACAGAGCAAGGTGCATTGTCGCTTTTCAGCGGCACCACCATTCATGAATTCGTTCATGATGGGCGCCATCTTCTCGGCTTTCCATGTCACTGAGGAGATAGAATAATGGGTTCACTCCTTTATCGGGGCATGCTTGTCGGCCTCGTTGCCGGTCTTATTGCGTTCGGATTTGCCCGCCTTTACGGCGAGCCTTATGTTGATCGTGCCATTGCTTTTGAAGAATCCCATGAAGCGGCAGAGGAAGCACAAAGTGGCCATTCCCATGAAGCTGAAGAAGAAGTTGTCAGCAGAAAAACACAGGCCGGTTTTGGCCTTCTAACTGCACTTGTGGTTTTTGGTGCCGGTGCAGGCGGGCTTTTTTCCTGTTTTTGCAGCTATGCCTTTGGCCGTTTAGGAAAATTGAACATCATGGCCACAAGTCTACTGATTTCGGCTTCTGCCTTTATTTCGGTGGTACTGGTGCCGCAGTTGAAATATCCATCCAACCCGCCAGCGGTCGGCCAACCCGAAACAATTGTTTCGCGTACTGAAGACTATTTTGCGCTTATTCTGGTGTCACTTCTTGCCATGGTTCTGGTTTATATTGCGGCAAACCGGCTTAAAGCGAAATTCGGCGGGCTTAATGCGGCGATTATTGCCATGATCGGCTATGCCGTATTCATGGGTATCGTCTATTTCATTATGCCGGTTGTCAACGAGGTTCCGGCCGATTTTTCGGCTGATGTCTTGTGGCATTTCCGCATGGCGACTTTCGGTATTCAGGCCATATTGTGGCTGATACTCGGTGTCGGTTTCGGTTATCTTGCCGAAAGACATATGAAAAAACTTTAGCGGGGGATCGCAAGGAATAGTTAAAGCGGAAATTTCACGAAAAACTTTTTGTCTTTGACAAGTTAGTTTCTGTCTTCGACAACGAATTTATCCAACTTTCCGCTTCTATTCCTTGCATCACCAATTCAGTTTCTGTCATACTCTTTGTCTCTATAACAGAAGGTTTTAGCCTTTTGTTTGTTTTGGCGCGGCTTTCGACCGGTCGCGGATTTTTAAAAAAACAGGACAATGAGAATTTTATGAAAATTTACATTTCAGCCGATATAGAGGGGGTAGCCGGTGTGGTTATCCCTCAGCAATGTTCATCCGGCAATGCCGAATATGAACGGGCGCGCCGCCTGATGACCAACGAAGTCAATGCTGCTGTTACCGGTGCATTTGAAGCCGGTGCAAAAGAAGTTGTTGTGAACGATTCCCATGGTGCAATGGTCAATCTTGTTCCCGAACTCCTCCATCCCGATGCGGAACTTATTCAGGGAAAACCGAAACCGCAAAATATGGCTTGCGGGCTTGCCGATGGCGGTTTCGACATGGTTTTTCTTGTTGGCCACCATGCCGGAGCAAGTCTTGAAGGCGTGCTTGCCCACACCACCAACAGCCGCGCTTTCCGTGCTGTCTATCTTGGTGACAAACGATTGGGAGAACCCGGCATTTATGGCGCTTATGCGGGCGAACTCGGTATCCCTGTCGGGCTTTTAACCGGCGACAATTGCCTTGAAGAACAAAACAGGGAATTCTTCCCCAAAGCGAGATTTGCAACGGTCAAACACGCTTATACCAATCGTGCTGCGCGTTCGCTCTCGCCCACAAAATCGTGCGAAAAAATAAAAGCGGCCGCCTTTGAAGCTGTCAAAAACAGACATGACATGAAACCCTTCATTATACGCCCACCTTTTATGGTGAAATTCGAGGTTCTTTTGCCTGCCCTTGCCGATCAGGCCGCACATCTGCCTCCTGCCAAGCGTATTGATGCGGTAACAATCGGCTTTGACTGCAATTCGGTTCGTGATGCAATCGGCTGGATGAGTGCTGTTTCTGCACTTGCCGCTTCGGTCATGTGAAAGAAAGCTTGAACTTTTTTTGAACTATGAAAGCGGGCTTTCCCCCGCTTTTGCTTTTTGGGATAACCGGCTTTCAATGGTAAAACAAGACCGGCTTTTGGATTGTGAAGCTTCAAATTTCGACATTGATCTTGGCACACTTTATCAAAGCGGGCTTATAGTTTTTCCGGCTTAGAAATGTTCCGGAAAAGAAAGCTGACAAACCGATATTGAAATGAAATTCTGAAACCAACTTCAAAGCAGAGATGCCAAGCAAAGGGAAACAGTTTGCCCTTCGCTTAACAAACTTAACGAACAATCACCAATTGCCGGAAAATCAATAAATGCCGGTATGGATTTCACCGTCCTGCCCCATCCATGCGCGATACATTCCCTCGCTATTGAAAGGCAGGCACACTTCGCCCTTGGCATTGACGGCAATAAGCCCGCCCTCGCCGCCAATTTTTGCGAGATCTTTGACAACCGATTGCGCGGCTTCTTCAAGTGTTTCTTTTCCCCAGCGGATACGGGCGTCGATTTCGTGCGCTGCGGCATAGCGGATGAAATATTCGCCATGTCCGGTTGCCGAAACTGCACAGGTTTTGTCATCTGCCCATGTACCGGCACCGATAACCGGACTATCGCCGACACGACCGGGGAACTTGGCAGTCATTCCGCCGGTCGATGTTGCTGCTGCCACATGGCCGAAAACGTCACAGGCAACAGCGCCGACTGTGCCGTGGCGCCGTGAAGGATCATTTTCTTCGCCACCATTACGGCGTCGCTCCATTTCCTGTTCAAGCGCTTTCATGCGCCGTTCGGTATAAAACCATTCGGCCGGTTTGATCTCAAGCCCGATCTCGCGGCAAAATTCGTTGGCCCCTTCACCGGCAAGGAAAACATGTTCGGTTTTTTCCATAACAGCGCGGGCTGCAAGAACCGGATGACGCGGCCCGAAAATTCCGGCAACGGCACCGGCATTCCTGTCGCGCCCGTCCATAATGGCGGCATCCATTTCCTGCGTGCGTTTGGTGGTATAAACGGCACCACGACCGGCATTAAAAAGCGGATCATCTTCCAGTGCCATAACGGAAGCGGTGACTGCATCAACGGCCGAGCCATTTGCCTTTAGCACTGCCCGCCCTGCCTCGAGTGCCAATGTCAATCCATGACGATAGGCTCTTTCCTTTTCTTCCGTCATATCTTTCGAGCGCATTGTGCCGGCTCCACCATGAATGGCGATAACCGGTTTTACAGGAGACGACATTTTAAAGTCCTTTCAAAAAACCATTTCAGGCTATTTTTAAAAAATAGCGTTTCGACGCCGGTCAATTGACGTCGATTTTCGGATCTAGCGCGTCACGCAAGCCATCGCCAAAAACATTGAAGGCCAAAACCGTGACGAAAATTGCAATACCCGGATAAAGGGTGAGGTGGTCGGCAACGCCCATATAGCTGCGCCCTGCGGCAAGCATTGCTCCCCATTCCGAGCTTGGTGGTTGTGCCCCGAGGCCGATGAACGAAAGGCTTGCAGCGGTTAAAATAGACGTGCCGATACGCATGGAAAAATAGACAATCACATTAGGCAAGGTTCCGGGCAGCAAATGGCGCAGCACAATCATATGATCGGAAACACCGATGGCACGCGCCGCATCAATGTAGACAGCCTTTTTCATCGAAAGTGTCGTTCCGCGCGAAAGGCGGGCAAAAACCGGTACAGAAAACACTGCAACTGCATAAATCACATTGTCAATTCCCGGTCCCAGAATGGCAATCACGGCAATGGCAAGCAAAATGCCGGGGAAGGCAAACAGCACATCCGAAATGCGCATAATAAGCGAGTCAAGAAAGCCGCCATAAAAGCCTGCAAGAATTCCCAGAAACACCCCGATAAGACCGCCAAGCGTAACCGACAGAAAACCGACTGCCAGAGAAATACGCCCGCCATAAATGATGCGGGTAAATATATCGCGGCCATATTCATCGGTTCCCGCCCAATGGGCAGCAGATGATCCCTGCAAAATGGCATTATAATCGGCACTATTGGGATCAAGCGTCATGAATAAGGGAGCGAAAATAGCCGAGCCGATCAACAAAAGCAGAAAAACAAGCGCCACAATTGCCGCTTTCTGGCGCGCGAAACGGCGCAAAAATTCGCCGAAGGGCTTGCGCGTTGCCTCGGCAACAAGTGTATCGGATGAAGTGTTCGCACTCATGAGTAACGGATCTCCGGATTAACAAAAGCATAGAGAACATCAACCAGAAGATTGATAAGGATGAACTCCAGTGAAAAGAGCAAGATCAGTGCCTGAAGAACCGGATAGTCGCGATAGGACACAGAATCGATCAACAGTCTTCCAAGCCCCGGCCACGAAAACACTGTTTCGACAACAATCGAGCCACCAAGCAAAAAGCCGAATTGCAAGCCCACCATGGTGATGACCGGAATAAGCGCATTGCGCAATGTGTGTTTCCATGTCACCAGACGTTCGGGAACCCCCTTGGCGCGCGCTGTGCGGATATAATCCTCACGTGATATTTCGATAAAGGCCGAACGCGAGAAGCGCGCCATCACGGCGGCAACCCCGACGCCGAGTGTAAATGACGGCATGATAAAATGAAGTGCCGTTCCATAACCGCCGGTTGGAAGAAGGCCAAGCCGCACAGAAAAGAGATTAATCAAGAGAAGGCCAAGCCAGAAGACCGGAAATGAAATGCCGGAAACGGCCACGACCATACCGGTATAATCCTGCCAACGCCCTCTTTTGACCGCCGAAAAAACACCGATGAGTAGCCCCAATATGGTTGACCAGATCATCGAAAAGACGGTGAGCCAGACAGTTGGCATAAAACGTTCGCCGATTTCTGTCGAAACGGGTTTGCGGGTTTTCAAGGATTCGCCAAAATCACCATGAACAGCGTTTTCCACAAAGGTCACATATTGCGCCCATACCGGCCGATCAAGACCAAGTTGCGAGCGCATAGCTTCCACCGTTTCCGCATCGGCATCAACACCGGCCGCAAGGCGGGCAGGATCGCCCGGCAAAAGCCGGACAAAACCGAATACGATGAGTGATATAACAAATATCACCGGTATGATGGAAAGCAGGCGTTTGATAATAAAAGCAAACATCGAAAATCCCGAAATTTAGGCTGAACGGCGCGAACACGCGCCTATTCTCCGTTATTATCCAGTTTAAAAACCCGTGTTCCAATGGATAACCACGGGTTCAATTCAAAAAACTCCGTCTCAATCGGTAAACTTTGCATCTTTCAAAAGAAAACCGCCATCCGGCAATGCGTAAACGCCTTCAAGGTTTTTTGTTTTGCCGGAAAGCACGTCTTTCTGTCCAAGGAATATCCATGGTGCATCCTGAAAGATGATCTTTTGCGCTTTGCCGTAAAGTTCGGCGCGTTTTGTGTCATCTGCCGTTTTGACGGCATCTGAAAGATCTTTGTCGACCTCGGCATTTTTATAATAGGCAACGTTGAAGAGATTGGGCGGGAAGCTTTCGCTAGAAAAAAGCGGGCGCATTCCGTAATCGGCATCGGCGGTTGATGCCGACCAGCCTCCAAACTGCATTTGCACTGTCGATTCTTCGGGTGTTCTTGCCCCCCAGACGCGGTCAGCCTCGACACCGGCTTCAAGCGGTGTAACATTCACCTTGATATTCACTGCCGCCAGTTGCTGCTGCAAAAACTGCAAACCACGAATGACCATGGTGCTGTTTTTGCCAAAAATTTCGGTATTGAAACCATTCGGGTAACCGGCTTCTATCAAAAGCTGTTTGGCTTTTTCTATATTATATTCATACTCTCCGACATTGGTGTAATATTTCAGGAGTGGCGGAATAGGTGATGTGGCCGGTTCACAAAAACCGTTCATCACGACTTTGCAGAAGGCATTTTTATCAACCGCATAGTTCATTGCCTGCCGCACACGCACATCGTCGAACGGCTTTTTCATTGTGTTGATTGCCACATAATATTCCGCAATAGACGGATCTTTCGTCACAACCAGATTGGGCATTTTTTGTGCAACAGCAAAAAGTTCCGGCGGAAAATCGGGAACAAATTGCACTTCTTGTGCCTGCAACATAGCAAAACGCGCACCATTTTCCGGTACCGAACGGATAGTGACGCCATCAACGCCGACAGTGCCATTCCAGTAATGGTCGTTTTTTATGACTTCAAGCGTGTCGCTTGAACGGTTTTTGAAAATAAACGGGCCGGTGCCAACGGGGTGGCGATCAATATCGCGACCATATTTTTCTAGAGCCGCCGGAGAAATCATCATGGTGCCGGTATGCGCCATGGAAGATGGAAAAGCACCATAGGGTTCTTTGAGGATAACCTTGACGGTATAATCATCCACGACTTCAACATGATCGAGCATGGAGACAAGAACGCGACGCGACAATTTGTTTTCAGGATTTGCGAGACGTTCAAGATTGATTTTTACTGCTTCTGCGTTAAAGTCTGCGCCGTCATGAAACTTCACACCTTTGCGCAAATAGAAGGTAAATTCTTTGGCGTCTTCCGAAGCTTCATAACGTTCGGCCAGAAGCGGTACAATTTTCAAATCCTTGTCAAACCCCAACAAGCCTTCATAAATCGTCCTGAGCGAAGTCATGGTCAATGTATCATTGATATTGGTCGGGTCGAGCTTTGTCAGATTGACAGGAACGGCAACCGTCAACGTTTTGGCTTCTGACAGAGCCGGCATCAACATGGTGGTACAGACGAGCCCCGCAGCAAGCAATCGTTTCAAATTCAACATCAATCATCCATTTCGTTGGTTTGTCGAGATTTATCGGTTTGTTGATAAAAGTTTTCAAAAAGTGGCAGCAAGGCTGCCACTCTTATTGTCATTCACCGGTAAATTTGGCGCCATCAACCGAGAAACCGCCATCCGGCAACATGTAAACGCCTGACAATTTCTTGGTTTTTACAGAAATATTCTGCTTTTCACCCATAAAAATCCACGGTGCATCTTCAAACACCGTTTGCTGGACAATTTTATAAGCTTCCGCCCGTTTTGTATCATCAGCGGTTTTTATGCCTTCGGCGAGAGCCTGATCGACCTTTTCATTTTTATAATAGGAGGTGTTATAAAGATTGGGCGGAAAGCTTTCGCTGGCAAAAAGCGGACGCAGGCCATAATCGGCATCACCCGTTGAAGCCGACCAGCCGCTATAAAGCAATTGCACGTCGGATTTTTCAGGTGTCTCGGCACCCCAGACACGGTCAGCCTCAACACCGGCTTCAAGCGGCGTTACCGTAACCTTGACATTGACCTTGGCAAGTTCCTGTTGCAAAAACTGCATGGCACGAATAACGGCCGTGCTGTTTCTTGAAAAAACCTCTGTTTCAAAACCGTTTGCATAGCCTGCCTCGGCCAGCAATTGTTTGGCTTTTTCAGGGTTATATTCATATCGTCCGACATTGGTATAAAAGCGTAATAGCGGCGGAATCGACGATGTTGCCGGTTCACAATAGCCGTTCAGGACAACCTTGCAGAAAGCTTCCTTATTGACGGCATAGTTCAGGGCTTTGCGAACCCTTATGTCATCAAAAGGTTTTTTCATGACATTCATCGACGTATAGAATTCATAGATCGACGGGGCTGTTGTTACGTCAAGTGTCGGTATCTTTTTGGCAACTTCAACAAGTTCGGAAGGAAAATCGGGAACAAATTGCAATTCACCGGCCTGAAGCATGGCAAAACGGGCGCCACTTTCGGGAACCGAGCGGATCACAACGCCATCGACATCGGCAACTTTACCCCAATAATTCTCGTTTTTTGTCACCTCGAAAATATCACCGCTCCAGCTTTTGAACTTGAACGGTCCGGTTCCGACAGGATGACGGTCAATATCCTTGCCATATTTTTTGATCGCAGCTGGAGAAATCATCATTGTGCCGGGGTGGGCAAGCGAAGATGGCAGCGCCCCATAAGGCTCTTTGAGATAAATTTTGACTGTATAATCATCGACAATGTCGACATGGTCGAGCATCGAGATCAGCACCCGCCGCGACAATTTGTTTTCCGGATTGGCCAAACGGTCAAGATTGAATTTCACTGCCTCGGCGTTAAAATCCGTGCCATCATGGAACTTGACGCCTTTACGCAAATAAAAGGTGAATTCCTTGGCATCACTGGAAGCTTCATAACGTTCGGCCAGAAGCGGAATAATCTTGTAATCCTTGTCGAAACCCAACAGCCCCTGATAGACCGTGCGCAGCGATGTCATTGTCAATGTGTCATTGATATTGGTGGGGTCAAGTTTGGTGAGGTTGAATTCGACACCGACAGCCAACGGTTTGGCTTCTGCCCAAACCGGCATTGCTGCCAATACCGAAACCAGTCCGGCTGCAAAATATCGTTTAACAAGCTTCATTTTCCCTCTCCTTCAAACAATAGACCGGATTGTTCAACGCGTTCAAAAATGCCCACCGGATGACAGGCAACAAAATGTTCCGGCTCTACTTCAACGAGTGGCTCGACCAAAGGTTCATCACCGGGTACCCGTACAGGACTTGGAACTTCCCCTTCAATGAGCGGCCGCTTGATAAACCGGCGCGCCGGATCGGCTATCGGTACGGCGGCAAGCAGACGCTGCGTATAAGGGTGAAGCGGATGATTGAACACTGCTTGCCTTGGACCGATTTCGACAATCTGGCCAAGATACATCACCGCCACACGGTGACTAATGCGCTCCACCACAGCCATATCATGGCTGATAAAAAGATAGGATAGGCCCAATTTTCTTTGCAAGTCCATCAGCAGATTGACGATTTGCGCCTGAATGGAAACATCAAGGGCGGCCACTGCCTCGTCGGCAATGAGGAGTTCCGGCCCACAAGCCAATGCGCGGGCAATACAAAGGCGTTGGCGCTGACCACCGGAAAATTCATGCGGGTAACGGCGTGCCACATGTGGCGGCAGGCCAACCGCCTGCAACAATTCCTGCACGCGCTCGTCAACCTTGTTTGAGGGAACGAGTTTGTGCGTCAACAAGGGTTCGGCAATGGAAAAGCCGACAGTCAAGCGCGGATCAAGTGAGGCAAACGGATCCTGAAACACATATTGGATGTTCTGGCGTATCTTGTGGCGCTCGGCATTATCCATTTTTAAAATGTCGCGCCCGTGAAGCAGGATTTCACCGCTCCGTGGTTCGGTCAATTGCATGATCGTGCGCCCGACTGTGGATTTGCCGCAACCGCTTTCTCCGACAAGCGCCAGCGTTTCACCGGCTTTAATGGAAAAACTCACCTGCTCTGCGGCGTGAACCCGCCCTGTCACTTTGCCGAAAAAGTTCTTTTTGACATCGTAACGGGTTACGAGTTTCTTGACATCAAGCACAACATCATCAAGCTTCACTGTATCCTGTGGCAGTGCTTCAACCGCATCTTTACCAGGCTCGCGTATATCGAAAGGACGTGGCAATTTTTCATTGGCGAGTGCGCCAAGTTGGGGAACTGCGGCAAGCAGAGCTTGCGTATAAGGCCGTTTCGGATGCTTGAAAATTTCGTTCGACGTGCCTTCTTCGATCTTGTCACCACGACACATCACAAGCACGCGGTCGGCAACCTCGGCAACCACGCCCATATCATGGGTGATAAAGACCACGCCCATGCCAAGCTCGTCCTGTAACATGCGGATAAGGCGCAAAATCTGCGCTTGAATTGTCACATCAAGTGCGGTTGTCGGTTCGTCGGCAATAAGAAGTTGCGGGCGACAGGCAAGTGCCATTGCAATCATCACCCTTTGGCGCATACCACCGGAAAGCTGGTGCGGGTGGCGATCAAGGAGCCCCTTGGCATCGGGAATACGCACCTTTTCAAGCATGGCAAGCGCTTCCTGACGCACTTCCTTGTGTGTACCCCCCTGATGAAGACGGATTGCCTCGCCAATCTGGTCACCTATAGTGAAAACAGGATTGAGCGATGTCATAGGTTCCTGAAAAATCATCGCAATATTTTTGCCGCGAACGCTATTCATTTGCGATTGGGAAAGCTTTGTAAGATCGCGCACAGCACTCTTGTCGTTGAAGAGCACCTCACCGGAAGAAATTTTACCACCGCCGAATTCGATAAGACGCATAATAGAGAGCGACGTTACCGATTTTCCGGAGCCGCTTTCGCCCACTATTGCCAATGTTTCACCGGCATTGACCGAAAAATCAAGCGACTTCACCGCACGGAAATTACCGTCTTCGGTTTTGAAATCGACATCAAGGCCTTTTACGTTTAATAGCGGCGCATCCAAATTGACCAACCTCTTTTCTTCCGACATTTCAACCGCTTTCCGGAACGCGTTTGAAAAAGCTGACTCCACCCGCTTTTTTAACGTACTCAAATTTCAACGAAAGGTTTTTTCTCAAATTCTTTCCACTCACTATGGTTGTTTTAGGCAAAACCATGGACAGAGCAACCCGTTGTCATCGACAGCGCCTTTAAACTGTCTTGCTATGACACACTCACCAGAATCTCGCTGTCTTGACCCTTAGGACACAAGAAAAGATCGCTCACGATTAAAAATGCCGCCGAATATGTCTTTTGCGGGCACATTCCTGCTTTACCTTTTTTAAAACCGTCAAAGCCGGTTTTATTCCCTAAATCGTACTTGTCGTTCAAGTGTTTTTTTTAAAAACTTTTGAAACTGGCATGTAAATTGCTTGGGGGCTTGCTGTTTTTCTTTAAAAATCAGTCTGTTGCGGCACTGTTGATAAGTGTGGCAAGCGAGGTAAAATGCGAAGGTTTCATGGTTGCGGCATTCACGCCCGACATATCTTCAGCCATCCATAAAGACCGTAAAATGCTTTCTTCGGTTGCTTCTATGACCGCCTCGAACATGGGCGAAAGAGCGCGATCGTCAATATGGGGAACATCAACCAAATGCGATTCTTCTTCCCTATGACGAAGTTCTTTTGCCGTCGAAAAGGCAAGTGCAAAATCGCCCGAGCCATTGCTCAAAGCTGCTCCACTTTTGGCAAGCCCGCCGAATGTCCGGTTGGCAAGCCGTTTCAATTGTCTTGGGCAAAGGGGCGCATCGGTTGCAACAATCATCATAATCGACCCGTCTTTATCCGCACTCGGTACGGGGTGATTTATGTCGCTTTTTTCGAGAATTCCAAGATGCCCGCCAAAATTCGACTGCACAAGGATACCGATTGTATAGGTTTTGTCGTCCATTTTTACGAGGCGCGAGGCCGTGCCGATACCGCCTTTAAGACCGAAGGCCACTGTGCCGGTACCAGCACCCACTGCCCCCTCTTCAAACCGGCCGGGGCGTGCAATTTTCAAAGCTTCGAGCATTTCATCAAAGCTCGGGCGCAAAAGACGGATATTATTCAGCCGTGAATCATTGGTTTCACCGACAACAGCATTGATGGATGTTACGTATTCATTGCCCTTTTCATGCAAAGTGTAATAGATCAGTGCTTCAATCGCGCGACCGGTTGCAAGCGTATTGGTGAGCAATATCGGTGTTTCAAGCTCTCCAAGTTCTTCCACCTGAACAGAGCCTGCAAATTTTCCATAACCGTTAAATGCACTAAAACCCGCCGGTATTTTGTTTTGGAAAATATTGTCGGAATGCGGCACAATTGCTGTGACGCCGGTGCGGATTGCGTCCCCCTCCTTGATCGTCACATGGCCTACTTTGACACCGGCAACATCTGTGAGCGCATTGAGCGGACCACTTTTATAATAACGGGTCACATAATGTTCCGGCAAAGGGTTAGAACAATTATTTTTAGGTGACACGGGTAACCTTTCCAACTCTTTCCTGCATTGTTGGTGAAGGTTTCGGAAACGACAATGTTCCCGAAGAACGCCAAAACAACAATTCGGTTTTGGCAACAAGGATCAAGAGCCGCACAAGAACTTTGCCGCCAAACTGTTATAATTTTCATCCGACATCATATCGGGCTTTTTATCAGTTACGAGATAATCAATATCTTCCATAGGTGCAACCGCGGATGGCTCCGGCTTGGAAAATTTTGAATGATCGGCAAGAATGATTAACTTTCTCGAATGAGCAGTCTTTGCACGGGCGACTTCCGTCGCCGAAAGGTCAAAATCGGAAACCGCACTGTTGCTGACAACAGCAAAGGTTAAAACTGCAAAACGGGCATGAAATTTTGATTTATTCAAGCGCAAGCAGGCCGATATTCGGGCTTCGTTCGCACTTGTAACTAATGCTCACGAAACACATCATGGTGTGGATGGACACCCGAAATTTCGGCAACATTGTTCGATTTTGTAACAATCATCATTCTTAAAGAAAACCAGCCTTTTTCTATAGGCTGGTCTTTCTCTCGGCACGCTTGTCCTAACTACCAAACCGGCAGTTTTCCCGTTCTTGGCTTCTCCGTTTTAAAAACGGTTTTAAATTCCGAGTACCGATTTTTTAAAGGTTGCGATTCCTAGCGGATACGGGCAATCACTTCCCCGACATTGGTGATACTGCCTTCCGGTTTCACGATTTCCAGTGTTCCACTTGTTTCGGCTTTAATTTCAGTCTCCATTTTCATGGCTTCCATCACCGCAACCGTTGCGCCTTCTTCTATTTTTTCGCCTTGCTTTTTGAGCCAAGCCTTGATTGTTCCGGGAATTGGTGCAGCAATATCACCAGCGCCCTTATCGGCCTTCACTTGTTTCCCATCATCGGAATGCGGATTTTGTGCACTATTTGCTGCGTTTCCTGCCCCTTCAAGCAATTTCAAAAACCGGAAGGGCAAACCGAGTTCCACCCGCTTTCCGTCGATTTCAATATCGAAACGCTCGATTTGCGGCTCAATTTTATCGGCTCTGCTTTCCATAGCCAATTTTTCGGCAAAATCGTTTTCGATCCAGCGTGTATAAACTTTAAAGCCGTTTTCTCCAATAAAATCAGGATGTTGAACAACAAGCCGGTCAAACGGCAAAACCGTTGCAACACCTTCAATTTCAAATTCTTTCAAAGCCCGTGCTGCACGCTTTAACGCTTCTTCGCGGGTTCTTCCGGTAATGATCAATTTTGCAATCATCGAGTCAAATTGCGGGGCTACTACATCGCCTTCTCGAACGCCACTATCAAGCCGCACACCCGGGCCTGAGGGAGGCGAAAACTTTGTAATTTTTCCCGGACACGGCAAAAATCCGCGTCCGACATCCTCGGCATTGATGCGAAATTCAATGGCATGGCCGATAGGTGACGGCGTTTTATCAATTGTCAAAGGCAAACCGTCGGCAATACGGAATTGTTCAACCACCACATCAAGCCCGCTTGTTTCTTCTGTCACCGGATGTTCGACCTGCAACCTCGTATTGACTTCGAGAAACGAAACAACATCATTGCGCCCCAACAGGAATTCGACCGTCCCGACGCCGCTATAATTGACGTGGCGACAAATATTCGTAGCTGCTTCCTTCAAACGTTTTTCAACTGCCTCTGAAATAAACGGTGCCGGCGCTTCCTCGACAAGTTTCTGGTTGCGCCTTTGCAATGAGCAATCACGCGTGCCAAGCACCACAACATGTCCCATTTTGTCGGCAATTACCTGCGCTTCCACATGGCGGGGACGGTCAAGAAATTGTTCGACATAACATTCGCCACGGCCAAAAGCCTGAACCGCTTCACGAACAGCCGACTGGAAAAGCTCTTCAGCCTCTTCCCGTTTCCATACGACCTTCATGCCGCGCCCGCCGCCGCCATGCGCGGCCTTGATTGCAACGGGAAAGCCATATTTTTCGGCAAATGCGATAACATCCTTGCCACTTGTAATCATACCGTTGCTACCGGCAACAAGCGGCGCGCCTACCTCTTTTGCAACTGCGCGGGCTTTGAGCTTGTCGCCCAAAAGATCAATTACCTCCGGATCAGGCCCAATCCAGATGAGACCGGCATCAATCACGGCTTTCGCAAATTCGGCACTTTCCGACAAAAAGCCATAGCCTGGATGAATGGCATCAGCCCCCGAACGTTTGGCAATTTCAGTAATCTTGTTACCATCAAGATAGGTTTCTTCCGGCCTGTCACTCTTAAGACAAAAAGCCTCGTCTGCTTCTTTGACAAAAGGTGCCGAACTGTCGATATCGGCATAAATTGCAACCGAAGATACACCGTAATCGCGTGCCGCACGAACAATGCGCAATGCAATTTCTCCACGATTGGCAATCAATATTTTTTTCATGGACGTCCCCATTACTGTAAATTTATAATTTTTCTGACCGAGCCTGTCTCTTGTTTTTCGCAAAGCCGGTGTTTCGCCTTTATGTTTTCCGGTTCTTGCTATTTCCATAGGATTTCATGATGTTGTTGAAGTTTTATTGGCACCGCTCTTCAAGCTTTTCTGCTCGCTATCATAAAAATTTTTGACGGCGCGAAAGCAGATAAAAGCCCCTATCGGAATTTGTGCTGCAAGGTCGATCTGATCTTCAATAAGATTGGCAATGACCGGATAACCGCCGGTAACAGGCCGATCACGCAAAAACAAAACCGGCTCGCCATTTGCAGGAACTTCTATTGCGCCAGTCACCGTGCCTTCACTTGGCAATTCATCGCTTCGCGAGCGCTCGAGACGGGCGTCACTTTGTAATCTTATGCCAATTCTGTTGGAAGCTGCCGTTACTTGCCACGGTTTTTCAAGAAACATTGCAATTGATTGCTCTGTAAACCAATCGGTACGCGGCCCCATAACCACATCAAGCACCACTTTATCGCCTGCTTCCGGCAAGGAATAAGGATCATCAAGCGACAATAAAACCGGCTGCAAAGGGCTATCATTGGCTATAAAGACCTTGTCACCTGCCACGAGCGGTTTCGGCCCCAAATTGGAAAGACTGTCAAAAGACGCACTTTTTAAAACCGGTTCAACTTTAAAACCGCCACGCAAAGCCATATAACTGCGAAAGCCTGTGAATGGTCGTCCGAGAATGATTTCATCGCCTTCATCAATGGCAAGGGGCGTGTTTTTTTCAAAAACAAAAACCGTGCTTTTAGCCGATTTGACGGTAATCGGCAGGTTAGCACCGGTAAAAGCAATAACCGATGGTTGCAATGCTTTCATACGCGCATTTCCATAGGTGAATTCCAGCACCGGTTGTTCACGCGGATTGCCGACAAGCCGGTTGGCATTGGCCATTGCTTTCTGGTCAAGCGCCCCTGAAGGAGAAAGCCCTTGCGAGGATTGGAACAAGCGCCCGCGATCCTGAAACGTCACCGGCATCAATGTAGTTACCAATTTGAAAACCGCATCTTCTTCAGGCGTTAAGCTCGTTTCGGGGACAGAAATTCCGGCGTTGTCATGACTGCCCGTTTTCCCGATGCCCGTTGCTTTCCCGATTTCTGTTGCTTCGGTTTTATCACACGTTTTTGCTAAACCGGCCTCGTCATTTCGTGACAAAGAAAGGCTTGTCGTCCCTTTGGAATGTGCAGAATAGTCTTTCGTCACATCGACAAAATGCACTCTGTCACCAGGTTTTAAAAGTGAAGGCGGGTCGCGATCGAGATCAAACATTTTAACGTCTGTCCGCCCGATCAATTGCCAGCCACCGGGGCTCGGTTGCGGATAGACACCGCCGAATTTCCCTGCAAGTGCAACAGAACCGGCGGGAATAGATTTTCGTGGTGATGCGCGTCTTGGAACATTAAAAACGGGATCGCCGCCGGTCAAATAGGCAAAACCGGGAGCAAAACCACAAAAAGCAACCTGATAATGGCTTTCTGTATGACGACGGATAACATCTTCACGGTCAATTTTTAAAAGAGCGGCAACATCGTCAAGATCTTCCCCGTCATAGACAACCGGTATTTCGACAAGTTTACCGCTTTTTTGTTGCCCTTTTTCAAGTTTCAATCCCGCAATTTTTGTCTCCAATGTGTTTTCATCGGCAAGCAAGGGATCAAATCTGATAAGCAAGGTCCGCGCTGCCGGAATAATTTCGACAATAGCTCGAAGTTTTTCTTGATCTTGCAGATCTTTCTCTCCGCGCCGAATTTCTTGCTGCAAACGGTCAAACAAAGCCAATGTTTCTTCAAGATCGGCAAGCTCGATCAGAAAGGCCGAATTATTGACACCGAGAAAGCGCATGGAACAAAGACACCCCCTCAATCAACAAATGGCTTTAAAGAAACTCCGGCTTTTTCAAGACCGGCTTTGACAGCTTTGGCCATTAATACGGCACTCGGACTGTCGCCATGAAGGCAGATTGACTGTGCATCAAGGGTAATCTCTTTGCCATCAATCGCGGTAATTTTTCCTGTCTCGACAAATTTCACCATACGTTCGGCAACGCTAGCGGGGTCACTCAGCACAGCACCTTTTTCGCGGCGGGATAAAAGTGTACCATCACTCTTATAGGCACGGTCGGCAAAAGCTTCTGCCACCACAACAACTCCGGCTTCACGCGCAAAAGGAATAATGTCCGAGCCCGCCAATGCCATCAATACCAGCGACTGCTCAACCGCTTTGATCGCATTGATAACGGCTTTCGCCTGACGCATATCATGGGCAATTGTATTATAGAGCGCGCCATGCGGCTTTACATATGAAACTTTGGTTCCTGCCGCTTTGGCAAGCCCCATGAGCGCCCCGATCTGATAAATGGCGTCGCCCGTCAATTCACTATCGGTCGGGTCCATATTGCGGCGTCCGAAGCCCACAAGGTCACGATAGCCGATATGGGCACCAACGCGCACATTATTCTTCTTGGCTGCCTCGAGTGTGCGCAACATTCCGGCAGGGTCGCCAGCATGAAAACCACAAGCGACATTGGCACTGGTAACAATAGACAACATTTCGCTATCTTCGCCCATTTTCCAGGGACCAAAACTTTCACCAAGATCGCTGTTCAAATCAATTGATTTCATTCTAACCTCCCTTTTGCAGAATATAGATTTTTGTTTATTTTATATTGTTGAACAATCTAACTTTGATTGTTAGACATTGCAATCATGTTCTTTCTCAAATAAACTTGTAAATATATTTGGAGGATATTTAAACGGGAGGATTGCGATTTTGCTATCAGGTTTTATGCATTTCAATTCAAGACTTTGCGCGAGCGCTTGCGCTCGGTTAAAAATTGAGGAGTGGGAAGGATTATGAAAACCGGCAAAGACGAAATATCGCTTACAGACCAAACAGTCAAAGCGATTGAAACAGGCATTATCAATGGCCAATATCATCCGGGCGAGCATTTAAGCGAAGCAATGCTTGCAAAAAAATTGTCGGTTTCACGGAATACATTGCGGGAAGCATTCCGGATACTCACCAAAAACGGACTTGTCGAATATCGTGCCAATCGCGGTGTTTTTGTAACAGTTCCCGACTTCAATACAATTATCGATGTTTACAATGCGCGCCGCATTATCGAAGTGGGCGCGGTGCGCAACATAAATTTTCCTCATCCCTCTGTCGTTTTGATGGACAAGGTGGTTGAAAAAGCAGAAAAACTTTGTGAAGAAGAAAAATGGCAGGATGTCGGCACTGCCGATATGGAATTTCACCAATTGCTGGTAAGCCTTGGCAACAGTCCGCGGCTTGACCGGTTATTTTCCGAAATCACAATCGAGTTGCGGCTAATCTTCGGTCTGGTTACCGATTTACAATCGCTCCATCAGCCTTTTATCACCATGAACCGCGATATCGTCGAAAGCTTAAAAAAAGAAAAGCCGAAAAAAGCAGCACGCCTTCTCAAGGCCTATCTCAAACAATCCGAAAGGTTGATTGTCAGAGCCTATAGAGCACTGCAAAAATAACTCCCTCTTCTCTCCGTTCCGTTGTTATCTTTGGCTTATCTCTTGCTGCGTGTATGTCAGCTCGTGATTTCAAGTCGTGTATCTCACACCGGCATTCTTCACCGTGTTTTTGCGCGCAAGTGCCGGTTATTTTCGCAACCCGTTATTCTATGCGTATTATTTGCGGCATGAAAAATTGAATGTCACATTGCTTTATAGAATATCGCCTCTCATTGCAGGATAATGTGACAATGGTTTTCACTTCTATTTTGCCTTTGTCCTTTATATATTCTGTTTTATTCAAACTGTTCAGCATTGCTTCCGGAACGGCTTCAAGGCAAATATGGATGTTGCTTTTGTCGAAACGGAGTAGCTCAATGTGTTAATCATGCCAGACCCGTTTTATCATGATAATAAAGGGCGCACCTATGCTTCGAGAAAATATCGCCGATCTTATGGCCTTTATGGTTGTTGCCGAAGAAAAAAGCTTTACCAAGGCAGCCCGGAAGCTCAACATATCCCAATCGGCTTTGAGCCATTCGATAAAAAATCTGGAAGAACGTCTCCATTTACAATTGTTGCGCCGCACCACACGTTCGGTTGCTCCAACCGATATCGGCGAACGGCTTTTGGAACTTTACACGCCCCATCTTGTGGAGATGGAAAGCGAGCTTAAAAACCTTTGTGAGACAGTCGACCACCCATCCGGCACAATCCGCATAACCGCGCCCGATTATGCGGCAAAAGCCATTTTATGGCCCAAGCTTTACCCGCTTCTTGCAAAATATCCCGATATTCATCTCGAAATTTCGATTGATTATGCCTTGACCGACATTGTGGCCGAACGTTTCGACGCCGGTGTGCGGCTTGGTGAACAGGTCGAAAAGGACATGATCGCGCTAAAAATCGGGCCGGATCTCCGCATGGCAGCTGTCGCCTCACCACAATATCTTGAAAAACATCCTGTCCCCGAAACGCCGCGTGATCTTCTTGAACATCAGTGCATCAATCTTCGATTGCCAACATCCGGCGGTTTTTACGTGTGGGAATTTGAAGAAAATGGCCATGAATGTAAAATAAGGGTCGAAGGGCAATTGAGCTTCAACACAATCGATCAGGCATTGGATGCTGCCGAAGCCGGTTTCGGCATTGCCTATACAACCGAAGACGCTGTGGTCGAACGGGTAGCAAGCGGTCGGCTTAAACGCATTCTTGAAAATTATTGCCCACCTTTTCCGGGATATTATCTCTATTATCCAACACGGCGCCAACACACCGCTGCTTTTCAACTGGTTATCGATTGTTTGCGCTATAAAGCTTTATAAGATTATGCGCCCACACATTTTGAATTTCAATTTCCGAGAAGGCCTCTAAAAAGGTTCGTTCCATGCGCGATTCCGGTTTTTTCCATCGCGTTTTTCATCCTGTCCGCTAAACCTCCCAGTGTTGCATTGTTGCAGATTTGTTTTCCTGTTTCCCTGATATTTCTACCACCTCCGCCTGAGATTCTTTTTTTATATTGACGACTTAAACTATTTTTTTGACCGGTAAACTTCGAGGGCCAAAAATTGGCAAATCAGCTTGTTCTATGAAAATTTTGCATAAAGTCTAGTTTCTTGCGCCCGCTTTCGGAAAAAGTGCTTTTCGGATTAATCTCGCTCATAATAAGTAGCCGCGCATAGTCGATAAAAGACTGTACGCATTTGAAAATGCATCTTGTCAAAGGGTTTCAAAAGATGGTCAAACGCAACTGGGTGATAACCGGTGTTTCAAGCGGTTTCGGCTATGAAATGATCAAACAGGTTTTAAGCCGCGGCGATAACGTATTGGGAACTGTGCGCAAAACTCAACCTGTTGAAGACTTGATTGTCCGCTATCCTGATAATTTTAATGTCGCAATTGTCGATATGAGAGACGGGAAAGCTGTGAAACAACTTGGGCAAAAAGCCGAAGAATTGTTTTCAACAATCGATGTGATTGTCAGCAATGCCGGATATGGATTGTTCGGAGCTGCCGAAGAATTGTCGGATAAAGAAATTGACGATATTATCGCAACCAATCTCACCGGTTCGATCGACTTCATTCGCGCCTTCTTGCCCATTATGAGGAAAAAGCAACATGGGCGTATCATCCAGATTTCCTCCTATGGAGGTGAAGTCGCTTTTGCCGGAAATTCGCTTTATCACGCGACAAAATGGGGCATAGAAGGATTTTGTGACTCGCTTTCACAAGAAATGGCGCCATTCAATATTGGCGTGACGATTGTCGAACCCGGTGGGGCAAGAACCGAATTCCGCTATAAAAGCGCAAAAATTGCAAAGCCTATAAAAGCTTATGACAACACGCCCGCCCATGCTTTCCAGAAAATACTTGATCGGAAAAACGGTTTGGCCGCGGGGGATCCCGAACGCATGGCCGCCCGCATTATCGAAAGTGTTGATAGAACGCCCGCACCATTACGTATGGTGCTCGGTTCAGGTGCTTTAAAAACCACCATCGAGGTTTTAAAAAAGCGGCTTGAAGACTTCAAAGGGCAAGAACAACTTGCCGCTTCAACCGATTTTTAAGCGGATGAAACAACGCTTTTTGAAATTGGTGTCTGAAGACAATAAAAATCAGTGTCTGAATAATAAAACAGGTGTTTGAATAAAATGCCCTCGTTCCTGATTATATCGCAATTTTTGTAAATCTCCGGCAAAATCGAAAATCAAGAACTGCCGATTCAGTCAGAAGATGCGTTTCAGCCAAAGGGAAACATTTTTAGCAAAAAGATCAATTGCGTTCGACAAAATTATCAGCTCTGTTCCTTCATGCTCAAACGGCTAAATGATTGCGTTTTTTCATCGGCAACTGTTAAATACGTTGCCGAAAGCCCGATCCATTGCTTTTAACGCTTATTATTCCCGATTTTTCTCGTGGTGTATTTTATAGCGTAGTGCAATGACACCCTGACCGGCGTTTTTTGCCTCCAGCAATTCGAGTGACTGGCCGGCGGCCGGATTTGCTTTCACCAAAACCTTTTCTCCCGTTGCACTATTATCCGTGCGAGGTGACCAATCAAATAAGGAAGGTGCGGCTTTGCGCCCGTCAATACCGGGATAGATCATCACACTCAATTCATCTATAAGCCCGTTTTCCAGAAATGCTCCGTTAATCGTGCCGCCACCTTGCAAAACAATTCGTTTTATATTGAAAAAATGCCCGAGACTTTCCATGGCTGCCACAAGGTCATTTCCGTCATCACCGGCGAAGACATAGGAAATTTTCAAGCTACGAAGATGTTCCAAATAGGCTTGCGATATTTTTTGGCTCAAAATGACGATAATGTTTTCGCCGCAAATTTTGTTGCCTTCATATTTGATGCGCCCATGGCGATCCACAACAATGCATAGCCGTTTTGTTTCGCGCTTACCGATAAAAGGTTGCGGGTCAATCACTCTTACAGGATGAGGGGCATTGAATTCCTGCTTTGCAAAATGCCTTTGGACTGTAACGCGCCCCAGCATTTCCGCGTCGCACTTGAAACTGTCGCTAAGGTCATAATAGGAAATGGTCGTCTCATCATTTTTGCTCCCGTCATAAGGCTCGGACCAATGATCTTCCACGATTTTTCCGTCAATCGATGTCATCATATGGCAAATTATAAAAGGGCGCATGATTTTCTCCTTGAACAATAAAATCATGAAAGAGCAACGAGATAAGCAAAGGCTCTTTGAAATGTCTTCTTCACCTATAAACGCTTGAAGCCCGCTCATAAACCGGCCTCTTTTTCACAAGGCCTATTAGAAAAATTCATCAATGGAAAAGCAGTTTTTCTTGAAACACGTTCTTTTTTAAAAGCTCGCAAAAAATAACACTCGAACGGAGATATAGGGAAAAAGTACGGCATCAGCTTAAAAACCGTGGGACAAGCCTCTCTCTTTCCTCTAAAGGCCTAAATTTCTCCTCCCATTCATCCTGCATTTTTCTTCTGACGCCTCCTTCCTGATGATTTATAACTCCGCCCCCTACTACTAATTTTTTTAAAAAATCCTGTTGGTTGTTTTGGCCTATCTTGCAAAAAAAACCGAACTGGAGAATAGTTTCCTTAAAAGGGAAAGTTTTTTTTGGAAATGATCGGGACGAGCAAACCATTTTCCGTGGTTATCAGGGTGTTGTGCATTTTCGCACTGCTCAACCTCGCCTTTGCCCATAATCGAAATTTTCCGGTTGCACCGAACAGTTTTGCAAGCGCCTCTTCTCACCATCATGAAAGCGTTCGGCAGAACCATTCCCATATGGTTTTCGATAGCGACATTTGCTCGAAAAACGTATCTTCAAAACCGCAAAAATTAAGCAAAAAACACCATAATGACAATTCATGTCATGAATTGGGTGCGTGTCATGCCTGCCGCATCGGCGCATCAATGCTCACTCCGCCCGATAGCGTTGAAATCGGCGCGCATAGCCTCTTCCTCGTCGAGATTTTACTGCCCTATGACACGGTAACCTTCGGCACCTTTTTTGTAAAATCCAACGCCTCGCCGCGCTCACCTCCATTTTCATTCATAAGCTGACAGGTTCAACATATCAGAACATCGAATTTTTAAAAAAATGGCCGCGTCTTTTTAACAACGTGGCGCAAGTCATTGCTGCTATTTTTTTTAAGTTTTCAATTGTGATTATAAAACTTGGTCAGCCTGTTTTTTAACCGTCAAAACGCATGGTTTAAAGCCTTACAAAAAACGAGGCTCGGAGAATGTCCTTCATGGCAATTCCCGTTTGTTTTCCATGCCTGACAAAGTTTCAATCCACTTTTCTTCACGGATTTTTATAAAATGGATTCTCTCTTTCATACCGACAGACGGTTTAGTGCGTACTCGGACGCACTAAAATCATCGTCTGCCGCAATTGGTGCCATTGCTGCCCTTTCCACCCTGCTCATGATAATGCCGACGGGTGCAAAAGCCGAAACGGCTATAAAAAACGAAAAGAGCACGATAACGCCGATTCAAACCCCGCCAATAAGTCCCGAACAAAAAGAGGCCGCAAAGGCCGAGAACCAAGGAAACATGGTTCTAAAACCCGTGATCGTTACATCGGCTGCTATGTCTTCACCAGTCACTGTTGTTACAAATCCGAAAGACCCACGCCAACCTATTCCCGCTTCGGACGGCGCCGATTATCTTAAAACCATTCCCGGTTTTGCAACCATCCGCAATGGCGGCACCAATGGCGATCCCGTTTTTAGAGGCCAATTCGGCTCGCGTCTTAATATTGTCAATGACGGCAGCACGATTATGGGCGCCTGCCCGGGGCGGATGGATAATCCGACATCCTATATCTCGCCTGAAAGCTATGACCGGCTCACGGTAGTGAAGGGGCCCGAAACTGTGCGCTATGGCCCCACCGGTTCGGCGGCAACGATTTTGTTTGAACGCGACCCGCAACATTTTGACAAACCGACTGTTAAAGGCGATTCCAGCATTGTCATCGGTTCCAATAGCCGCTTTGAATCCCGCCTTGATGGCACTGTCGGGGCACGCCCCGGCTATGTCCGGATTATCGGTAATAAAGCACTTTCCCATGATTACCATGATGGCGATGGCAATAGTGTTCCCTCAAAATGGGATAAATGGAATGGCGATATGTTTTTGGGGTTCACTCCGGACGAAAATACATTGTTCGAGCTTTCCGGCGGCGGCGGTGATGGCGAAGCCCGCTATGCAGGCCGCGCCATGGACGGCAGCCAATTCAAGCGGGAATCGCTTGGAGCCAAATTTATCAAAGAAAATATCAATGACAAGCTTACCAAGATCGACGCGCAATTTTACTATAATTATGCCGATCACATTATGGATAATTTCCGTTTGCGCCACCTTGCGACCATCAAATCCCCACTGCCAATCGGTATTACCAGCACAGGCAAAACGGGCACCGGTCATATGGGGCATATGTCCGCTATGGGGGCCATGGATATGAACCATATGATGGGAAGCGGAAATCCGATGGCCGGAATGGGCGGCATGAATGGCATAGGCGGCATGGGTGGAATGGGAGGTATGGGCGCAATGGATATGTCGTCCATGCCGATGGAATCGCGCCTTGACCGGCGCACCATGGGCGGCCACTTTACCACCAATTGGGATTTAGGCGATTTATCACTCGTGAGCGGAGTTGATATTCAAACCAACACCCACCGCAAAAGAAAAAGCCGCAATATGATGAGCATTCACGGTTGGGATAAGGATGCGGTATTTTTCAATTACGGACTGTTCAGTGAAGCCACATGGAGCTTTGCCGAAAATCAACGCCTTGTTTTTGGCGGCAGACTTGATTGGGCTTCTGCGAAGGATGAGCGAAACACAAGTCCGACAGATGGCGACAAGCGCGACAGAACATTGCCAAGCGGTTTTCTCCGTTATGAGCGCGACCTCGATCAAATACCGCTTACAACCTATATCGGGCTTGGCCATGCCGAGCGTTTCCCCGATTATTGGGAACTGTTTTCCCCCAAACAATCCGACGCTAACTCACTCAATGCATTTGACGGCATAAAGCCCGAAAAAACCACCCAGCTTGATTTCGGTGCGCAATATAGCGGGGAAAACAGCAATATCTGGGCATCCGCTTATGTCGGCCGGATTGATGATTATATTCTCTTCGACTATTCAAGCGGGCAGTCAAAAGCATCGAATGTCGATGCCACCATTATGGGGGGCGAGTTGGGGCTTTCCCATATGTTCTTCAATGTCTGGAAGTTTGATTCAAGTCTTGCCTATTCGTGGGGAAAAAACACCACAGACAATGAAGCTTTGCCGCAAATTCCACCTTTGGAGGGAAGGCTCGGCCTCACCTATCAAAAAGAAAAATGGAGCATTGGCGGCCTTTTGAGGCTTGTTGCCAATCAACCGCGTATTGCCGAAAACAAAGGCAATGTTGTGGGGAAAGACTTTGATAAAAGCGCGGGCTTTGGTGTTTTTTCTTTGAATGGCAGCTACAAGATTTCAAAAAATGTGGCTTTGACCGGCGGGGTCGATAACGTCTTTAACAAGGATTATTTCGAACATCTGAACCGCGATGGCGATGCCGGCTTTGGTTTTCCCGCCCATTATCAAGTGCGAGAACCGGGGCGCACCTTCTGGGCAAAAGCCGATTTCAAGTTCTGAAATCCATTTGTCAAGTTAAGGCAAATAATATCAAACTTTGTCCATTATATTTGAGCTTATGTTGTGAGGCATAAATTTTTTAAAAATTATGCCTCACAAAACAACGGAATTAGAAGCCACGGGGCATCAAAACGGTCAAACGACTTTACAGGCTTGAGCAAAAACTTTTTTAATGGCTGAAAACGCCGATTTATAGCCTTTCACCTGTCCGACAATTCTTTGAAGTTTTCTCATGCAAAATATTTTTCTGAACTCAAGAACATGGATGAAAAGAATAATTTTTGTCCGATATTTGCGATTGATTGTGATACATGTTTGAAAAGCCTGATGGAAAGCGCATAAAATTTATGCGCATTTTTTAAGAGAATGACCCTATTTGGAAACCGGTTTTCTGCTGAGAACGCCGAAATTTATACATGAGAAATTTACGACCATAAAAACGGATAAGAAAAGTTTTCCAAGGATAAAGCAAATAAAACTATACATAAATTATCAAAAATAAGTCATAGTCCATTTTTAACAATTTTTGCGGTAGCCGTAATGAGCCAACAACCATCCATCAATCCGACAGTTTATGACAGTGAAAAGCCTGCAACTTTTCTGAGGCTTTTACGCTATTCGCGTTTTTTTACCGGCTCCGCCATCATCACGGCCATTATCGCTGCTGCTTTGAGCATTGCGCCCTTCTATGTAATTTCGCTTATTGCCGGCGAGCTTTTGAAACCAACGGTGAACACGACTAGAATCTGGTATCTTGCAGGTGTTGCAACCGGCCTTGTTCTGCTTAGATGGATATTCGTATCTTTAAGTGACATGCTTGCCCATAAAGGGGCCTTCACCATTCTCTTTACACTCAGAAAAAGAGCAGCGCAAAAACTGGGCGAGGTTCCACTGTCGTTTTTTGCAAGCCAGTCTTCAGGAAAACTCAGGCGCACACTTTACGATGATATTGACAGTCTTGAAAGCCTTTATGCCCATATTTTGCCAAGCCTGAGTTCCGCTCCCATTGTATCGCTCTCGGCTCTTATCCTGTTGTTTTTTGCCGATTGGCGGCTTGCCATTATTGTTTTGATCCCCTTGCCGATTGCCTTTTTTGCCCAATGGTGGATGACCCGCGGCATGGGCGATGACATGCATGAATGGATCGGTTTGCAGCAAAAAATTTCAGGCGAGATCAGCGAATTTATCCGTGGCGTACACGTTATCAAAAGTTTTGGTCTTGATACGCGTTCTTTCGGCAATCTTTCAAAGACAATCCATAATGCGGTGGACTGGGCGCATAGTTTTGCTGCCAGAGTGACGCGCTCCTTTATGACATTTGCTATTTTACTGCGCGGTAATCTTGTTCTGGTAGCGCCAATCGGAGCCATATTCTATGTGAACGGTTCCCTTGACGCGGCTACTTTTGTGTTATTTTTGCTTCTTTCGCCACTGGTTCTTGAACCTCTTCTGACCCTTTCAGGGGCACTTCATGAGAAAATGAACCATATCGAAGCGATGGATCATATCAATGAGGTTTTAACTGCAAAACCGCTTATCGAAAATCACGATAGCAAAACGCCTGATGGCCCCTATGAAATTGTTTTTGACGATGTCTCTTATAGTTACGGCAAAAGGCTCGCTATCGACCATGTCAGTTTTAGCGCAAAAGCCGATAAAGTAACGGCATTGGTGGGTCCAAGCGGCTCGGGCAAAAGTACACTTCTGAAACTTGTTGCACGACTTTATGAATTCGATCATGGACATTTAACCATAGGTGGTCTTGATGTGCGCGACTGGCGACTTGACGACCTTCTCGACAAAACCAGCATTGTTTTTCAGGATGTAGTACTCCTTTATGGCACTGTTGCCGATAATTTGCGTATTGCCAAACCCGATGCGAGTAATGAAGAACTTAAGGAAGCCTGCCGCCTTGCCAAAGCAGACGGTTTTATTGAAGCCCTGCCGCAAGGTTACGATACGCTCCTTCAGGAACGCGGCTCGCAACTTTCCGGCGGCGAACGCCAAAGGCTTTCGATTGCCCGCGCTTTTTTGAAAAATGCGCCAATTCTGCTTCTTGATGAACCGACTTCAAGTCTTGATCCGGAAAATGAAAACCTCATCCACGAAGCCCTTGAAACACTTTATAAAAATCGTACGGTTGTCATCGTCGGCCATCATTTGCAAAATCTCGTTTCTGCCGACAAGATTATTGTGATGGATCATGGCAGGCTAGCGGGCGAAGGCCTTCATGAAGAACTTTTGAAAAACTGCCCGACCTACCGGATTTTATGGCAAGACCAGCTTTCGGCCGGCGCGTGGTCACTCGGAGAAGAGGCGGGGGAAGCCGAAGAAAAAACCGACACCAACGGGCAAGACAATAAAACCCTTTCAAAAAAACAGGATAATTTGGCAGAAAAAGGCGGGCAGTCATGATAATTGATATTTTAACGTCCGGTTTCCGTCTGTCGAAAACGCGCGACAAACAACTCGTTCACGGCATTTTATGGACGATTGTCGAAGGTTTTTTTGCAGCTCTTCCCTTTGTCTTCCTTTTTATGATGTTGACACAGGCCTTTGCCAAAGAGCTGACATTCAAAGCCGCTATTTTCTTCGGGGCCGGCATGGTTTTGAGCTTTTTGTTGCGCATCGGCGCAAGTACGATCGGTGCGCCGAAAATATATAATGGTGCTTTCACAATGATGGGCGAGGCACGCCTTAATGTAGCAGAGCATTTGCGCAAACTTCCCATGGGTTGGTTCAACAAGCAAAGAAGCGGCGACCTTGCAGGAAGACTGACTTCCGATATTACTTTTGTCGAACATATGTGGTCGCATTTCATCCAGCCATTTGTTGCCGGTTTTTCAATGCCGGTTTTTCTGACTATTTTTCTTTTCTTTGTCGACTTTCGTCTGGCAATTGTCATGCTTTGCGGCTTTCCTTTGACTTTGCTTGCCTTGTTATGGACGCTCGCTATGGGAAAAAGCGCAGGCGTGAAACTTGGAAAAGCCAATAGTGCCGTGCAATCGGCATTGCTTGAATATGTGCAAAGTATCACTGTTATTCGCAGCTTCGGACGTTTCGGCAATAGCTGGAAGAGACTTGTAAAAATTCTCGACGACCAGCGCAATGCATGGTTCCACGCCGAAACTAGAACCTCGCCTTTCCTGTCATGCTTCGGTTTTGTGCTGGAAATGAGCTATATCAGTCTGGTTATTTTCGGCATTTATTGGTTGGCAAATGACAAGCTCACCGTCTCTCAATTGTTGATTTTCCTTATCATTGCATTGCCCGTCTACCGCCAATTATATGAAGTCGGTCAGGCAATGTTGATGTTGCGTCTGGCAAACCGTTCGCTCATGCGCATTGAAGCGCTACTTCATGAACCGACCCTAACAGAGCCGCAACATCCAAAAATGCCGGAAAACTATGAAATCCGTTTCGACCATGTGGGGTTCAGCTATGATAAAAAAGAAGCGGGCAACGCAAAAGAAACGAATAACAAAGTCCTTGATGATATTTCATGCACGATCAGGCCGCAGGAATTAACGGCAATAGTTGGGCCGAGCGGTGCCGGAAAGACAAGTTTTGTCCACCTTATCGCGCGTCTTTGGGAAAGAACGGAAGGTAAAATCACGATCGGCGGTATAGACCTTAAAGACATAGGGACCGAAAATCTTCATCGGTTGATCGGCATGGTGTTTCAGGATGTGCTTCTCTTTTCCGGAACGGTCTATGACAATATCAAAATTGGCAAGGAAGATGCGAGCCGTGAAGAAATCATCGAAGCGGCAAAACGGGCCGAAGCTCATCAATTCATCATGGCATTGCCGGAAGGTTATGACACCGTGCTTGATGAACATGGAAGCTCGCTTTCAGGCGGCGAACAGCAGCGCATATCCATTGCCCGTGCTTTTTTGAAAAACGCCCCGATATTGCTTCTTGATGAAGCAACCGCAAGCCTTGACCCGTCGGCGGAAGCAGAGATCCAACGCGCCATGAATGCATTGACCAGAACCCGCACAGTCGTGGTCATTGCCCACCGGCTGAACAGCATTCGTCGGGCCGACCACATCATCGTTCTGAAAAATGGGAAAATCGTTGAAGAAGGAACCCATGATACGTTGGTAAAAGCCGATGGCCTCTATCAAAAATTATGGAACAACCAGAATAAAGCACGTGGAGTGTTGCCTCATAACGCAGCCATTCTGAATTGATCCTAAGGCAAACAAAAAGCGAAACCAGCAGCCGCCAATCACACTCGAAATTACAAGCTTTTCCGGGCTCGAAGAGCTGATCTTCAAGCTTCGTCCCCGAGAATTGTCAAATACAACGGCACGCTCTTTGCGGGAAAGAATGCAGTAGTATGCCCTTTATGTGAAAATTGGAGAGCACGCTTTGTATAGAAAAATTACACGTCACCTTGTCCGCCAACAGGCGCAATTTGAAGGAACTCACTATTTCCTGGAATGGCCGGTCATCCAAGGATAAGCACTGTTCATTCTGGCAAACTTCCGGCAGGCCGGTAAACGATGTAAAAACCTGATTGACAGACAGCGATATTTTCTTCAATACCGGTTTACTAAAAACTTGACTATTATATTCATTATTATTCATCTATACTTTTAAAACCCAAAAAAACAATCGGTGCGGGAGCTTAAGAGATGGAAAAGACAAAAAACAGGAATACGGCTGAACTCACGCCGGAAAACCACATGGACGGGATGGAGCGTCTTGAACTAACGGTCAACCGGATTTATGAACCTTTTTCCCACCTCGTCCGCCTGACCGGAACAATCAACCCGACAAACCCGATTGAATGGCAACAGGCAAATGTTGCCGTGCGTTTCGAGATCGGCGAAACCGGACAAGGCCGCAAGGTTTACCGGATTTATACAATCCGTTCTTTTAATCCCGCGACACATGAAATCGAAGTCGATTTTGTCAAACATGAAGGGGAAAGCCCCGCTATCAACTGGCTTCAAAGTTTGAAAGCCGCATCTCATGCTTATTTGATTGGTCCGCGCCCACAATTTTCAACGGAAGAATATAAAAATAAAAAGCTGAAGCTCTTTGCCGATGAAACCGCCATTCCGGCCATTTTTTCCATTCTTTCCCATTGGCCGGAAAATACCGAAGCCGAAATCTATATCGAATCCGCAACGGCAGAAGCAGCCGGTGAACTGCCCGATATAAAGGGAGTCAAAAAACATATCTATGTGCGAAAGGAAGATGAACATCCTGGGCAAACCGGTTTTCTTGTTCACTCGTCTGCAAAGATCACCGATGCCGAAAATTGTCATATCTGGATTGCTTGCGAACGGGAAGAAGCCCGTGCAATCAGGAAACATTTCATAGCGAACTGCAATGTGAAAAAGCAGAATATCAAAGCCATCGGATATTGGCGTCTCGGGCTTGCCAGCTCGGAAATAGAGAAAATTCGCGGCAAATATTATAACGAGCTTATTGCACAGGGAAAAACCGAAAAAGATTTTGATGAATTCGACATTCCGGCTTGATCGGTGGCGAGACTAACACTGGAACACCTATAGTCACGAGATTTCCCCGGCGGCTGAAGAGCGACCGATAATAAATCCCCGACGTTTGAAAGGTGAGCGGTAACAAATATAAGTTTAAAAAAGCCGGTATGTCGCCGGTGCCGGCTTGAAAAACTGAGTTATTAAACTGTTTTTAAAAATTGCCCTGCTTTTATCGGCTGTCAAAGAAGTGAAAGGAATTGGATTTTTCTTGTCCCCTTTTTATTCTCATACCCAGCCCCCAAAAATCACACTCGTAAAAACCGGCCTCTATCACTTTTCAAGAGCCGACTTTTCTTCGATAGCAGACTCCTTCTTGAGTAGATCGGCATTTTATTCAAAAACTGGCGCTATGCGTTGATGAGCGCCTGTCTGCGTAACCAAATGCAGAACAAAGATATTTTTTAACCTGTTTTGAAAGCTTGGCTTTCGGCCTCAAAAAATCATAAAACATTATGGAAAATGCCTTAAAACCGGATTTGCTTTTAAAAATATTCATTTTTATAATTTTTATAATAATTACTCACATATTTTCAAATATAAGCCTATTTCTGGTTCATATATGCAAATTTTAATCTAAAATAAATTGACGTTTTAGTTTTCTTCAGCCTTATTATTTACCAACAAACATTTACCGCACACGTATTGGGAGGAGAAAACAATGACGTGGATGCAGAATTATGTTCCGGTTGGCAATCTATGGTTATCTGCACTGATTGCCGCAATACCGATAATCTTTTTCTTTCTGGCTTTGACACTTCTTCGTTTGAAAGGACATGTCGCCGGTACAATTACCGTTATCCTGTCATTTTTAATTGCCGTTTTTGTCTATGGCATGCCGATTGGACCGGCAATTTCATCCGCCATTTATGGTTTTTTCTACGGTTTGTGGCCGATTGCGTGGATTATCGTTGGCGCGGTGTTTCTTTATAAAATCTCGGTTGTCACAGGTGACTTCAATATTGTGCGACATTCCATTTTGGGGATTACCGAAGACCAGCGCCTACAGCTCATTCTGGTGGGGTTTGCTTTCGGTGCTTTCCTTGAAGGTGCTGCCGGTTTCGGTGCACCGGTTGCGATTACTGCTGCCCTTCTTGCAGGGTTAGGCTTTCGCCCGCTTTATGCGGCCGGCCTTTGTCTTATTGCCAATACTGCCCCGGTTGCTTTCGGCGCTATGGGAATTCCGATTATTGTTGCCGGACAGGTTTCAAATCTCGACCCGTTTTTATTAAGCCAGATGGCTGGACGGCAATTGCCGTTTCTTTCGGTATTTGTTCCCTTCATGCTTGTGATTATCATGGATGGTTGGCGCGGCGTCCGCGAAACATGGCCAGCTGTGCTTGTTGGTGGCGGCACATTTGCGATTGTCCAATTCCTGACTTCCAATTATTTCGGGCCCGAATTGCCTGATATTACAGCCGCTATTGCAACACTCGTTGTTTTGCCGCTTTTCTTGCGCCTCTGGCAGCCAAAACGCATTTTCCGTTTTGACGAAAGCGAAGCTGCCCCCAAAGAAGAAATTCCCCATTATTCAACGGGAGAAATTATCAAGGCATGGTCGCCTTTTATCATATTGACCATTTTTGTTATGGTTTGGAGCATCGCGCCTTTCAAAAAACTTTTTGCCAAAGGCGGGGCATTGGAAAGCTGGGTGTTAAGTTTCGACGTATCATTCCTCAATAATATTATTGTCAAAACCGCGCCTATTGTTGCAACAGATTCCAAAATCAGCGCCGTTTATAAATTCGACTGGTTTTCAGCAACAGGAACCGCAATTATCCTTGCAGCAGTCGTCAGTACTTTTGTTTTAAAAATGCGTCCCGCTCGCGCCATTGGCGTTTTCGGCATGACGCTGAAAGAACTTGCCCTTCCGATTTATTCGATCGGTATTGTTCTTGCTTTTGCTTTTATTGCCAATTATTCGGGGCTTTCTTCCACATTGGCACTGGCTTTGTCACAGACGGGTAAAAGTTTTACATTCTTTTCGCCATTTCTCGGCTGGCTTGGTGTTTTTGTTACCGGTTCGGATACGTCTTCCAATGCTCTGTTCGGTGCCTTGCAAGCAACCACAGCCCATCAGATCGGCGTTTCGGATGTTCTGCTTGTTGCAGTCAACAGTACGGGCGGCGTTACCGGCAAGATGATTTCGCCTCAGTCGATTGCAATTGCCTGTGCGGCTGTCGGACTTGTCGGGAAAGAATCCGACCTTTTCCGCTATACTGTCAAATATTCGCTGGGGCTTTGTGCCATTGCCGGTATTATGACAACGCTTCAGGGATATGTTCTTCCGTGGATGATCCCGTAATATTGATTTTACTTTTACCGGATGTTTCCTGTTTAAATAAAAAGAGTGAAATATTCCACACCAATAGATCAGGCACCGTGGAATATTCACTCGCATTTCCTGAAGTAACAATCACAATAGATGTGACTGATCTTCCGCAGAAATGCATTTAACTGGAAATATAATTTCTTTCATAAGGCACTTTTTTGGCAACCACTTTGCCGGATTTGTAACGGACTTTGATCCTCACGACTAACAAGACGGGTAAAGAAATGATTATATCTTCTATTTCAGACTATCGCGAAGGTGCGCGACGCAAACTCCCTCCATTTCTCTTTCATTATATTGATGGCGGTGCTTATGCAGAGCGTACCCTGCAACGCAATACAACAGATCTTTCCGATATTGCGCTTCGCCAACGCATTTTGAAAAACATGTCGGAGCTCAGTCTTGAAACCGAGCTTTTCGGCGAAAAAATGAAAATGCCGGTGGCACTTTCACCAGTGGGGCTTACCGGCATGTATGCGCGCCGTGGTGAAGTTCAGGCAGCCAAAGCCGCCCAATCACGCGGTATCCCCTTTACACTCTCGACTGTTTCTGTCTGCCCGATTGAAGAAGTTCAGGCGCAAGTTCCAAACCCCATCTGGTTCCAGCTTTATGTTCTTAAAGACCGCGGTTTCATGAAAAATGTTCTTGAACGGGCGGCCGCCCAAGGCATCAAAACGTTGGTTTTCACCGTCGATATGCCGGTTCCGGGGGCCCGTTATCGTGACCGCCATTCCGGTATGTCAGGCCCGTTTGCCAAATTGCGCCAATATACACAAGCCGTTCTTCACCCAGCTTGGGCTTACGATGTCGGCATCATGGGAAGGCCCCACGACCTTGGCAATATTTCCACCTATCGCGGAAAACCGACCAATCTGGAAGATTATATCGGTTGGCTAGGTGCCAATTTCGACCCTTCGATAAGCTGGAAAGATCTTGAATGGATTCGTGAATTCTGGAAGGGTCCAATGCTTATCAAAGGCATTCTCGACGTCGAAGATGCCCGCGATGCTGTGCGTTTCGGTGCTGATGGCGTTATTGTTTCCAACCATGGCGGGCGTCAGCTTGATGGTGTGCCTTCAACTGTCAGGGCATTACCAAAAATTGCAGAAGTCTTAAAACCCGATCTCAAAGTTCTTGTTGATAGCGGTGTGCGTTCAGGCCTTGATGTTGTGCGCATGATTGCACTTGGAGCCGATACAGTTATGCTTGGCCGTGCATTTGCTTATGCATTGGCAACCGAAGGTGAAAAAGGCGTTGCCAATATGCTTGATCTCATAGCCAAGGAGATGCGTGTTGCAATGACATTGACAGGCGCCAAAAAAATTGCCGATATCAATGCGGATATGCTTGTAAAAGATTGAAAAACAGCCTTGAAAATCGACATTGCAAAAGCATGAAACAAGTCGATTTTCCATGAACCGCACAAAGCGGCTTGTTCTCTTTTGGGTTTTAAAAATGCTTTTGATAAAAAGGACTGTGAGTGTGGCAACATCATGCTTGCAGCCCTTTAGTTTGCTATCATGACCTGCGAAAATGAATTGAAAAATTTTTTAACTTCATTCCCTTTATAACACCGCTTACCGGCTGTTGTCCGGAAACTCCCCCACACCATGCCAACCCCACCCCTGCTGGTCATACCTATTTTTTTAAGGCTGGTTATTCTTTTCGCCTGCTTCCCGATCTCACTCCCCCGATCGCACCTCTTTGTGACCTTTTTCACCTATCTTCCGCGACCTTCCAAGTGGTGAGGATGTTAAACCTTGCAGCATTATCCTCAAATTATGGCAGACGGCAAAATTCAAGCGACTATGACGCTCTCTTCGACCTGCACAATTTATTCACCACAATTTGCCTGCACCGTTTGAATGATAAACTGAAAAAGCGTTTTCAGCTTTGTCCTTGGCGATCTTGCCTGTCACTATCGCCTTTTTGCTACTCGTGGTAAATTATGAAAATTTGGATTTCATGCCTTATCCAAATACTTTTTAAAAAATTTATTTTTTAAAATTTTTTACGTCACTGAACGAGAATTGTTCAACAAATGAAAAATTCTGCCTTCAAAAATCAGGGGAAATCAGCTCGTTTTCCTGAGGGAAAACGGGTTATTTTTCACATTTTGCTCAAAAAACTCTTTAAAAAATTTATTTAAATTTTTTTAAAAGGGAGAAAATATTTTTCGCAAATAAAAAAATAAAAGGTTGAACAATTCGTGAAAAGAAGAAATATTAGGTTTGTCCATAGCAAGTTTGCGGGGAATTAAAATGTCTCTTCCTTTACAATTCAACGTTTTTTCAATCGCGCCTTTCTTCAAGAGCGGCGAGAAAAAGCGGTGCTTGTCTTTTTCTTCACCCCTCATCAACAGGCAATTTTAAAAATGTTATCCCCTTGTTTGAAGGGCTTCAATAAGCTCTATCCATGGGCTGAAGCCCATGCAGAGGAATGGGACACCACGTTTCAATCCTCGAAAATTATATTGGAGCGCTTGGCAAAAGAAAAATTGACCGGCGTAGGTGTGCCGGAAAAATTCGGTGGCGATGGCAAAACCATTGCCCATGCTATTTTGACAATTTCCGACATTGCCTATTCCTCGTTCACTGCTGCCTTCGTCTTATGGGCGCACCGCGCTTATATCGAATGCGTTTTGCAAAGCCCGAATGAAACGCTCAAAAGCCGTCAATTGCCGTTACTGACATCAGGGAAAATGGCCGGTTCTGCCGGCCTTTCCAATTTGATGAAGCATCTTTGCGGCCTTGAAAAAATGGAAAATTTTGCCTCGCTTGACAATGGCATTTATCACCTTACCGGTAAAATGCCATGGATTACCAATATCGACTGCCAAGGCTTTTTTGCAGCCTGTGCAGCGGAACTTGATAACGGACGCGCCGTAGTTTTTAGTCTCGAAAATAGCGACAAAGGCGTCACGGTCCAATCGCTCGATTTATTGGCTTTGCGCTCAAGCGGTACAAAAGCGATCACCATGGATAAAGTTGCTTTGACGGCTGACCGGATTTTGCATGACAATATTGCCGAATGGCTGAAAACATTGCGTCCGGCTTTTATCGCACTTCAATGCGGGCTATTTTCAGGATTGGCAGCGCGCTTTATTGACGAAGCCAAAAAACATTTCAATGCCCGAAGAGCGTCGCTCAAAGGCGATATAGACGAGACAGAAAAAGAACTTTCAAACTTGCGCGACGCACTTTTCAAAGGCGTAAACAATCACCATTTTGTCGACGCTCCCGAAGACCTATTCAGGCTACGTATCAGCTTGACCGACTGGCTCTGGAAAGCGGTTCTGCTTGAATTGGAAACCCGTGGCGGTGGTGCCTATCTCATTGAGACTGCCGAAGGTTTTCCCCGTCGTTTGCGCGAGGCAAGTTTTGTTCCCATTATTACCCCCAGTGTCACGCAGCTTAAAAAAGCCTTGGCATGATTAACCCGTTTATCCATTCAAATTCATGACAGAAAAAGCCCCCCTTCTTGAAGCAAAAAACATCGTTTTGCGATATCGCGACGATGCACCCGCTATTCTTGAGAATTTCAACCTTGCAATCGGAAAGAATGAAACTGTTTCCATTCTGGGGCCCAGTGGTGTTGGAAAATCAAGCCTTTTACGTGTGCTTTCCGGCCTGCAAAAGCCGAATGGCGGACATATTTTTGTTCACGGCAAAGAGCTTACCCGTGTTGACCCGAATATTGCTGTGGCCTTTCAAAATCCGGGTTTATTGCCGTGGCTGACATTGGAAAAAAATGTGGCCTTTGGCCTTGATTTCAAAAACCGCGAGAAGCTTGAAAAACGCGAACGGCAAAATCGGGTGAATAAAGCGATCCATGAAGTTGGGCTTGATTATGCACGTAAATTGAGACCATCCGAGCTTTCCGGCGGGATGGCACAGCGGGCAGGATTGGCGCGTTGTTTTGCAAGAAATCCGGAAGTGCTTTTTCTGGATGAACCGTTCGGCGCACTTGATGAATTGACGCGGCAGGATATGCAAAATCTGCTGATTAAACTCGTTAAAGAGTTCTCCGCTTCAACACTTCTTGTCACTCACGATATTGACGAGGCATTGCTTGTTAGCGAACGCATTATTCTGCTTGGCGGAAAACCGGCAAACATTATCGGCACGTGGACAATCAATTTCCCCAAGCCACGCAATAATTTTGTCGAAGAACTTGGCAAAATCCGTATCGAAATACTTGCAGCTTTGAGAGATGCAGGACTTAAAAAAGAGATGAAATATGAAAGATGAGTATTTTTCCCGCCGCGACATTTTGCGGCTATCCGCTTTATTGACGGCAAGTGGCGCTTTGCCGTTTTTAAATATCGGAAGAGCGAAATCACAGGAAAAGGATGAGCCGGTAAAAGTCGGCTATTTGCCTATCACCGACGCAACAGCTTTGCTTGTGGCTCATGGTAAAGGTTTTTTTGAAAATGAAGGTTTGAAAGCCGAAAAACCGGTTCTCTTCCGGAGCTGGTCACAAATTGTAGAAGCTTTTTTTGCCGGCCAGATCAATGTGATGCATGTTCTTTCGCCAATCGCTATCTGGGCACGCTATTCAAGCAAGGCGCCGCTTAAAGTCGTTGCATGGAACCATATGAGCGGCTCCGGTTTTTCTGTTGCCAATGACATAAATTCCATTTCCGATCTTGGCGGCAAAAACGTTGCTATTCCATTCTGGTATTCAATCCACACAGTTGTATTGCAAATGATCTTGCGCAAAAACGGCTTGACCCCCGTTTCCAGAAAAAGCGGCACAATTGAAAAAAATGAAGTCAATATGGTGATCATGGCCCCATCGGATATGATACCGGCGGTTGCTAATGGTCAGGTTTCGGGCTTTATCGTTGCAGAACCCTTCAATGCGGCAGGTGAAGCTGCCAAAGTTTCAAAGCTTGCAAGATTTACGGCCGATGTCTGGCGTGACCATGCCTGCTGTCTTGTCTGTATGCAGGAAAAAGACCTGAAAGAGCGCCCAGAATGGTCGCAAAAAGTGGTTTCGGCCATGGTCAAAGCACAATTGTGGACAGCAACGAACCGCGAAGAAACAGCGCTTCTTCTTTCCAAAGAAAATCCGAACAAATATATGCCTTTCGGTTCCGATGTTCTCAAACGTGTTCTTGTTTCAACCGAGGATGATAACCGGTTTTATGAAAAATCGGGTGCAATCATCCACCCGGACTGGCTTGAGAAGCGCATAGATTTTCAACCCTATCCCTATCCGAGCTACACAGAAGAACTGGTAAGACGGCTGAAAGACACTTTGATCGAAGGTGATAACGCGTTTCTTCAAACACTTGATCCGGCTTTTGCGGCCAAAGACCTTGTCGATGACCAATTTGTCAAACACGCCTTAAGCGAAGTTGGCGGACTTCCCGCTTTCGGCATGAAAGACAGTTTCGTGCGCAATGAAGAGATTGAAGTTTAACGGGGAGAAAGCGTGATGAAAAGCTGTCTTCGCCATTTGTCCGGTTTGTCAGGACTTGTCGTGCTTCTTTTCCTCTGGTGGCTTGGAACAGATGTTTTGAGTGACAAGAACAGCTTTGCAAGCCGCTTTTCGGTTGAGGAAACATTGCCGACTTTCTGGCACTTGTTGACCAGCTCCGACTTGACTCTTCACGCTCTCATCAGCCTTAAACGCATTGTTGTCGGTTTGCTTTTTGCGCTCATCATCGGTGTGCCTGTCGGGCTTTTAATCGGCGCCAAGCCGTGGGTGGAAAGAGCGACCGGCCCCGCATTCCAGTTTCTGCGCATGATCTCGCCATTGTCGTGGATGCCGATTGCCGTCATGGTTTTCGGCATCGGCGACAAGCCGATTTACTTTCTTCTCACCTTTGCAACCGTCTGGCCGATTATGTTCAACACAGCAGCAGGTGTCAAACAACTTGATCGGCATTTTCTGCTGGTTGCAAAAAGCCTTGCTGCAACACAAAGTGAAACATTGCTCTATGTGGTTTTTCCGGGAATTTTGAGCCATATGATGACGGGAATCCGGCTTGCGATCGGCATTGCGTGGATTATCATTGTCCCTTGTGAAATGTTGGGCGTCTCGGCAGGCCTTGGCTATTTCATTCTTGATACACGTGACCGGCTTGCTTATCCTGAGCTGATGTCAACCATATTGCTTATCGGATTGATCGGCTATTTGCTTGATAGCTTAGTTCGCGCGGCCGCCCGCCGCCTTGGCTGATCTAACCCACGGCTTGGTTGATGAAGATGACGCAAACCGGATTTTAAAAGGATGGGGGCGGAAGTCCCCCTTCTTTATCTGAATGTTATTAAAAAACCGGCATACCGGATGTGGGATTAATAGCCGCAGTGATTTTAACCGTAAGCATCGCTAGCAGTCGACGTTCCTTGAAAATCCTGAATGTGGTGAGCGGGGAAGACAAGAACATATGGTCTAACTTTTCAAGTTTTCCGCTTACTCGCCCCGATGTACCCCGCTAACAAAAACAAGGAAAAATAGTCCTTTGTTCTACTAACGCTACGTGGGGCTTCTACCATAATTTTACCAACTCGTTAATGAGCGGGTTTCTCATCCTGTTTTGCGTTCTTGTGCTGATTTTTTTCAAATTTTTCCAATGCGTCGCAGTTGCTTTTTCCCCAATCAAACAGCATTTCAACCGGCTCGCAAAATCTTTTTCCGAGCGGGGTGAGCGAATATTCAACCTTTGGGGGAACAACGGTATAGACATGACGGTGAACGAGCCCGCCTTCCTCAAGATCACGCAATGTCTGGATCATCATTTTTTTGGAAATTCCCGGTAAAGCGCGTTGCAATTCACCAGTGCGACATTTGCCATTTGGCCAGTGAAACAATGCGTGCAAAAGCATACTTTTCCATTTGACCGAAAATAATTCCATAATTCTTCGTGCCGGACAGGTTTCGACAAAGACAATGTTTTCATTGGTGTTTTTCGGCATAATAGTCACTTTTTAGTATCTATGTCCCTATTAAGTACCTTCTAGCATATTTTTTACTAGTAGCCTAGCTGTTTTCTGTATCTAACAAATCAGGGAATATCATTATGCCAGCTGCTTTATGGGCTTTTGCAATTGCCGCTTTTGGTATCGGCACAACAGAATACATTATTTCCGGCCTTTTGCCGGCCATTCAGGCAGATTTTCACATTTCGGTCTCGGCTGCCGGTTTCTTGGCAACCTCCTATGCATTGGGTGTATTTTTCGGAACTCCGATTATCATCATATTGGGAAGCAATGTTGAAAAGAAAAAGTTGCTGCTTCTTGCATTGACATTTTTCATCGTCGGAAATTTTCTGACCGCTCTTGCACCCAATTTTACCACCGCCATTTTCGGGCGGGTTATCAATTCGCTTTGTCACGGGGTTTTTATCGGTATTGCTTCTGTCCTTGCCGCAGACCTCGTCCCTCAAGATAAGCGAACCAGCGCAATCGCCTTCATGTTTAGCGGTATGACGGCAGCCAATTTCATCGGCGTTCCTGCCGGTACCTGGTTCAGCCATGTAACGTCATGGCGTACCACTTTTTATCTCATAACTCTTATCGGTATGGTTGCATTTGTTGCAACGTCGAGATTGGTTCCAAAACAGCCGAAACATCATGAACAATCATTGAAAAACGAACTTTTTGTTTTTGGCGATATTCATGTTCTTCTTGCCATGGGCATCACTATTTTAGGCCCTGCAGCATTTTTCACCTCGATTACCTATATTGCGCCAATGGCCAAAGAGCTTGGTCATTTTTCCGATCAGGGCGTTACATTTCTTCTGTTCATTTTCGGCGCCGGATTGTTTGTCGGAAATTATTTGGGTGGCAAATTTGCCGACCGTGCACTCATGCCGGTTCTTTATATTACGCTCTTCGCTCAAGCCGTAGTGATGCTGTTTTTCTACTTTACAATTGGCAACAAAATTGCCGATGTATTTTCTATATTTTTCATGGCTGCCTTCGGTTTTGCCAGCGTTTCGCCAATCCAGCGCCTTGTTATGGATAGAGCAAAAGCCGCAGGCGGTGCAAATCTTGCTTCGGCGGTCAATATCGGCTTTTTCAATCTTGGTAACGCACTGGGTTCATGGCTCGGCGGTCTGGTGATCGCTTATGGTTTCGGCTATGCCTCGCCGAACTGGGCAGGTGCTTGCCTTTCTTTTGCAGCACTTTTCCTTGCTTTTCTCTCAAGCCTTTTTGCAAAACATCAAGCAAAGCAGAAATTAGGTGAATGTTGCCCGTCAAATACAAACTAAACCATTGCCTGGCGGGGACATACAAGTCCCCGCTCTTTTTCGCCTTTTTAGAGCGTTAACATTTATCAGTAACCGCCGAAACTGCGCCTCAAGGCGAAAGCAACGAGGCAATATCGTAATAAGGCGAGGAAAAAAGACAAGCCCACTCAAAAGCCCTTCTTACCTGAAATTCAATCTAGCCAGAAATTCCGCCTTATCAACAAATCCGCACCATCTGTAAATTCGGGCTATCCGTCAATTTATGCCATTTGCGAATCCGGAACGTTCAAAAGCCCAAGACGCACGAACACTTTAATAAAGTGGGTGTCCGTACTGTTTTCCTGATCTTCAATGATTAAGACTTTGTAGCGGTAAAAGTTTCATAGCTCCCACGAGGCCGACATCTCGGCACCACGATATATTTTTGCAACAGAAGTTTCCCGACCATTTATTTTAACAATCGTTTGATTTAGCTAAATGGAATTCAGAACTCTTGGCTATGTCCGGTCATAAACGACCGCCGACTAAACAGATTTTTTAATAAAAATTCTCGTTTCGGAAATTTTCCAATAAGTTACAAGAGTGTGAAACTTTGACGACACCAATACTGGTGAATAAAATTTTCTAGACGTCAAAACTGCGCCAACTTTCAAGGTACCTTGCAAATCCATTTGTCGGGCATTTGGCACCCTCCTCTAATACTCCCTCTCCCTACAAAAGAAATGGCTGGTATTTCCGAAAGCTCAGATGTCGGAAACCTGAACTTCAAAATTGACTGCCTAAATTCCTCATCTATTTTGGAAGTGATAGCTATGAAAAGTCGCCCGTTTTAATACCATTTCCCCCTCAAAGGGGCAAAAAACCTCTAAAATCCGCAATCAATTGGATAATCACAGGCCTGCACTTCCACGGAAAGTCACCCCCCTTTTTCCCTTTAGCAAAAATTGTCAAGATCAATGCAATTCAAGGTCATCACGCGTTGCGGGCTCACAGGAAAATTGGATTAGCGAGAGTTTGAACAAGCCGGTATTTTTGCTCGCCAGTGTTTCAGCCGATCAATGTTTCAGACACACCGAATTTCCAACCCGATAAATTCATGCCGATAAATTTGTCTATTCGTGATATTTTTTCAACTTCAAAAATACTTCAGTACTTTCAGACCTTTCTAAAAAATAGACAGCCTTGAACACACTTCCCGCTGTATTCTTTAACCGGATAATTATTTCTCTATAAAGCCGCAAAAAAGGATATGATTCACTTCCAAATAATTTTTTGGAAAAATATTCTTCCAAAATACAGCTAAAAGTTTCGCTATTGGTGCAAAATACTCGTTTTAATTACTGCTTTAGGAAATTTTTCAATTTTCCGCTTGTAACCGGAATATTTTTCTTCCACGTCGCTTCGTAACGGATTTGTATCGGGCGCTCGTCCTGATCGCACAAGATATAGCGCTGACCTGATGTCACAGTGATTGCCGATTTTGGCAAAAGTGCCGCTCCGAGCCCGCAATGCGCCCAGTTTTCAAGTTCACGAAAAGAAACAGTTTTACCGGTATATTCTTTCAGAACATGATTGTGGTGCCCGAACATTTCCCTGATAAATTTGTTCAATCCGGATTCATCATCAACCATGACAAAAACCTCGTCGGAAATATCGGAAAAATGCACCACATTGACGTTTCTGATCGGTTGTGCCGTGCTCGGTATAAAATAGAGCGGCTCTTCATAAAGAAATTCGCTTGCCCTTGTAGGCTTTTTTTCTGCTGCAACATCAAAGACATAATCGACTTCACCTCGTTCCAGCAAGTCGATAAGATCGCCGCTATTGCGTTCGCATAACACAATTTCCGAGTCCGGATTCTCCGTGCGAAAATCATTCATGACGGCTGCCAGATATTGGCAACTCATCAAAGGCGATTTGCCGATCCTGACAACATTTGTTTCCTGATTGTTAAATTTTTTGCTTTCGTCAACGAGATCATAATTGGCCTCGACCAGCTTCTCGATATAGGGCATAATGTGCTGCCCGAAAGGCGTAAGGCCAACGCGCCGCGTTGTACGTGAGAAAATGCGCGCCTGAAACTCGTCTTCAAGCTGGGCGATGCTGTTTGACAAGGTCGGCTGGGTTACATGGCAGTTCTTTGCTGCTATAGTAAAACTGCCTGTCTGTGCAACAGCCAGGACATAGTTCAATTGTGCCAGGTTCATAAGTGATGCGCCTTAAGTGTTCCCTTTGATTATTTATAGCTTAAAGAAATAAATCACATTTGCAAATACAATTTTTAAAACAGATTTCACTCATGTATAAAAAGTTCATGAGCTCATACCTATATAATAATCGTTTATACGATAACGCCTAATCCTGAAATTTAAAGACGTGAGGACGTAAGTATTTGCGGCATTACTGCCGCAACGATCTTATATGTTTTGACTGTGAAAGCGGGTCAAATTGATATGAAACATGAAAGAGCCGGTCTCCTGCCAAGACTTACCCTGTCACAAATCATATTCAGTCTTTTGCCGCTCTTCTGGATAGCTGAAGCTGCACTGTTGAGCCTGATTGTCGCAAAAGCGGGTGAAGCGTTGTCGACCATTATCATTGCATGTCTTGCTATCGTTTTCCTTGCTGCAATCAAAGCCTGTCTTGATTATCATAGCCAACTTGACCTCTTCAAAAATTCCCGTAAAAATTTGAATGAGTGGCGCAAACGTGGCCTAACCCACCTTAATTTTCTTTCTCCTTTAAGTAAAAAACGTATGCCAAGCGGCGAGGCAGCCAATATCCTTGTCGATCAGGGAGAGACACTCGTTTCTTGGAACGCGAACTACCGCCCTTTGATGTTGCGCGCTGCCGTTATTCCGGTTGTCATCCTTTGCCTTATATTACCGTTTTCATGGCTTGCCTGTTTGCTGCTTTTTATAACAGCACCGATCATTCCGCTATTTTGGGCCATTATCGGCGCCAAAGCTCAAAAAGCAGCAAAAGAACAATGGCAGGAAATGGGCGAGATGAATGGCTATCTGCTGGATCGTTTGCGCGGCATAAAGACATTGCGCATTCTTGACGCCACCTTCTGGAGTGCGAAACGCCTTGCTCGCCAATCCGACGACCTCATTACGCGCACGATGAAAGTATTACGCATTGCTTTTTTGTCGTCAGCGGTACTGGAACTTTTCTCGGCTCTCGGTGTCGCCTTGATGGCCGTTTATATCGGTTTTCATCTTTTAGGTGTCATTACCATCGGCTTTTGGGGAAACAAGCTTAGCCTTGCAGAAGGGCTCTTCATTCTTTTGCTTGCGCCTAGTTTTTTTGAACCATTGCGCGAACTTGCAAGCGTTTGGCACGACCGTGTTGCAGGTAAAGCTGCTATGGAAAATTTCACAAAACTCGTTGGCAAAGGCGAGACGATAGTTCATCAATCTTCTGATGTTCCGCAATCGCCAATTGTTCAACAATCATATGATACGAAGCCGGAAGAAACAGCTTCGCCTCAGAATGGAACTGCAATCGAAATTGACAATCTCTCATTCGGCTTCATTCCCGAAAAACCGGTTTTCAAAAACTTTTCGCTTAAAATCGGCAGGCAAGAAAAAGTTGCGCTCACTGGAAAAAGCGGCGCCGGAAAATCGGTTCTGCTCTCACTCATTGCCGGTCTTATTCAGGCTGACAAGGGTTCAATCAAAGTTAACGGCTTGACTGTGGACGGGAACAATATAGATGAAATTCGAGCCAAAATCGGCTGGATGGGTGCAAAGCCTTATTGGTTCGACCAGTCAATCCTCTCCAATATAACATTCAACAGAAAATTCGATCATATTGACGATTATCTTGATCTTGCCAATTTGAAAGATTTTGCCAATGAGCGCAAATACCAGCGCCTTGGTGAAGGCGGAAGCGGTGTTTCCGGTGGCGAAGCAGCTCGCCTTTCCTTGGTGCGGCTGGCACTGGAAAAAGACCGCAATGTCCTTCTCATTGACGAGCCAACCGCCCATCTCGATCCTGAAAGTGCAAAGATTGTTATAGATGCACTCATAAAAATTTCCGGAGAAAAGAGCCTCCTTGTTACAACTCATGATCCGGAACTTTTCAAGCGCATGGACAGAGTGATCGAACTTTCGCCGGAAGTGAATTGCAGGGAGAGCGAGAGATGAAAAAAATCTTTGCTCTCATTGCACCGCGCGACAGAATTATCCGCAAAAAAATGCTTTGGGGACTTGTCTTTGCCATTCTCACAGCACTTTCGACAATCGGCCTTCTTTGCCTATCCGGCTGGTTTATCACGGCAACCGGAATTGCGGGGTTAACGATTGCGGCAACACGCGTCTTCGATGTTTTTATGCCCTCGGCTGCCATACGTTTTTTTGCGCTTTTGAGAACCGGTGCGCGCTACGCTGAGCGGCTCGTCAATCATGACGCAACATTCATGCAGAGTAGAGGCTTGCGGCTACAACTCTTCAAGACAATTGCACAAAGAAAATCCTTGCGTGATCTCGCCATGCGTCCGGCACGTCTGTTGCATCGTCTAACCGGCGATATCGATAGTTACGAACTCATCTATCTGAAACTCATCGTCCCTTCTATTGTTGCACTCGTTGCAATTTTAACAATTATAGCCGTGCTTTCTTCCGTTCATTTGGGCTTGGGGCTCGGCTTTGGACTGATTGTTTTTGCAACCGTCATTGTTTTTTCCTGCCTTTCGATAAAACTTGACGAAAAACGTTCAGCCTCTCTCGCAATCCGGCGCGAAAGCCTGCGCACACGTGTGATCGCACTTCTTTCCGGCCAGACCGACCTTGTTATGAATGGCTGCCAACAATCTTTCACCAGCCATGTCATGAACACGGAAGACAGCCTTGCCACAAGCGACGTTTCCTTGAAAAAACGGCAACTCGCCATTGAAGCAATCAGCGGTTTTGTCGACAAGCTTATTTTTGTCGGGCTTATTCTCTCAACTATCCTACTCTATCAATATGGATTGATCAGTTTGCCACTGGCTGTACTTTCTATATTGGCCGCATTGACACTTTATGACCTTGTCAAACCGCTTTATCAGGGCTGCGGCGAGATTGGCCGCTATATATTGGCGTTACGCAGACTTTCGCCATTTGTCGAAGGTGAAAGTGCCAATTCAGCCAAACCCCGTGAAGAATTGCCACCATGTAGCTATGTCGCGATAGCCGACATCAAACGGGCAAGCTACGAGCCGCAATTGCCGGCAGTTTTGAACGATATTCATTTCACCGTCAGCTCAGGAGAAAAGATAGCCTTTGTCGGCCCCAACGGAGCAGGCAAAAGTTCGCTCATTTCGCTTTTCATGACAAAAGATATGATTGTCGAGGGAAAAATTGCAGCAATAAAAGCAGCATTATTGGAACAAAATACCTATATATTTCATGACACTCTGCATGAGAACCTGAAACTTGCCAATGTGACCGCCTCTAACGACGACATGGTCGAGGCCATGGAGCGTGCGGGACTACACGACTATCTCGTTAATCTCAAAGACGGCCTCTACAGCAGCATTGGGGAAAACCAGACCGGGCTTTCTACCGGTCAGGCTCGACGCTTTGCATTGGCACGCCTTTTCCTGCAGAAACGCGACCTGTGGCTACTTGATGAGCCGACAGAGAATATAGACGGCGGGACGGCCCGCGATATTCTCGAGCGCATGAAGCACTACGGGCGTGAAAAAAGCTGGCTCCTTGTCACCCACCTGAAACGGGAAGCAACCTGTTGCGACCGCATCATCACACTCGATCACACCCGCATCACTGGCGACTATGAGCGATCGAGCGAAAACTATCAACGCGTTTTAGAAAGTTTACGCGAGGACAACTATGACAAACACTCAATGTAAGGACTTGAATTATGGATATTGACATTGTCAGCCTATCACGGTTCCAATTCGCCGCGACAGCGCTTTACCATTTTCTGTTTGTCCCATTAACGCTAGGATTATCAATCCTGCTTGCCATTATGGAAAGCGTTTATGTCATGACAGGTCGAACGATCTGGCGGGACATGACCAAGTTCTGGGGACTACTATTTGGTATAAATTTTGCGTTAGGTGTGGCAACCGGCGTGGTTATGGAATTCCAGTTCGGCATGAACTGGAGCTATTATAGCCATTATGTCGGCGATATTTTTGGCGCACCTTTGGCTATCGAAGCTTTGATGGCTTTCTTCCTGGAAGCAACCTTTGTCGGCCTGTTCTTCTTCGGATGGGACCGCATGTCAAAGGTTAAACACCTGATTGCTACATGGTGCGTGGCCTTCGGCTCGAACTTCTCGGCTTTATGGATTCTCGTCGCCAATGGCTGGATGCAAAATCCGGTCGCCTCGACCTTCAACCCGCAAACCATGCGTATGGAATTGGGCGACTTCGCTTCGGTTATTTTAAATCCTGTTGCGCAAGCGAAATTCGTTCACACGGTTTCAGCCGGTTATACAACAGCTGCCGCTTTCGTCCTTGGCGTTTCCGCCTGGTACCTCCTGAGAGGTCGCTATAAAGAAATTGCCAAACGCTCGATGACAGTTGCTGCATCATTCGGTCTTGCTGCTTCACTTTCCGTCGTAGTTCTCGGGGATGAAAGCGGCTACCTTTCCGGCGAACACCAGAAAATGAAACTCGCTGCTATCGAAGCCATGTGGGATACTGAAAAAGCTCCGGCTTCTTTCACACTGTTCGGTCTTCCCGATGTTCAAAACCGTGAAACCCATTTTGCAATCCACATTCCGTGGGTAATGGGCATTATCGGTACACGTTCGTTTGACGAACAGATCCCCGGCATCAAGGATCTCGTTGCACAATCTGAAAAAGAAATCAGACAAGGTATCCTTGCTTATGATGCACTGGAAAAAATCCAACAGGCAAAAGGCGCAGCTGTTCCGCAAGAAACAATCGACCAGTTTGAAAATAACGGTCGTTCGCTCGGTTATGCACTTCTGTTGAAACGCTATGTCGACGACCCGCGTACAGCAACGGAAGAACAGATCAGCAAAGCGGCATGGGATCTTGTTCCGGAAGTTCCGGTTATCTTCTGGGCTTTCCGTATCATGGTTGCCTGTGGTTTTGCCCTCATCCTGATCATGGCGACATTCTTCTATCTGTCGGCACGTCATCGTTTGGAAAACAGGCGCTGGTTGCTTAAACTTGCTGTTTGCGCTATCGCACTTCCATGGATTTCTGTCGAATGTGGATGGGTTGTTGCCGAAATCGGACGTCAACCCTGGATCATCGAAGGAATTCTTCCGACCGCCGTTGCGGTTTCAAACCTCGGCGTTACGACAGTATTCCTGACAATTTGCGGCTTTGTTGCCCTCTATACCGCGCTTCTTGTCGTCGAAGTCCGCTTGATGCTGAAATATATCAGAAAAGGTCCGGACGTTTTGAATGACCACAGCGAGGTTCAAAACAACGCCTCTGCCACAGCATTATCTTAAAGGATAAAAATCATGATTTTGCACGATTTGATTTCATATGACGTGTTACGTATCATATGGTGGCTGCTGCTTGGCATTGTGCTTGTCGGCTTTGCAGTCATGGACGGTTTCGATCTGGGAACCGGTATGTTGCTCCCCTTTGTCGGTAAGACAGATCTTGAACGACGCATTGTCATCAACACCGTCGGACCGGTTTGGGAAGGCAACCAGGTTTGGTTGATTTTGGCAGGCGGCGGCATTTTCGCCGCTTGGCCACAGCTTTATGCTGTTTCATTCTCGGGCTTTTATATTGCCATGTTCCTCGTGCTCGTTGGCATTATTCTGCGCCCGGTCGGCTTCAAATACCGCAGCAAACGCGAAAGCAAAACCTGGCGGTCAACCTGGGACTGGCTGCTTTTTATCGGTGGCTTTTTGCCAAGTCTGATTTTCGGTGTTGCAATGGGCAATGTGCTTGAAGGTGTTCCCTTCGAGATTAAACCCGATATGCAGATTTTCTATCATGGTTCGTTCTTCGGACTGTTGAACCCGTTTGCAATCCTTTGTGGGGTTCTGTCGATTGTCATGCTGCTTACCCACGGGGCAAGCTGGCTTGCTGTCAAAACCGACGATCCTATTTTCAGCCGTGTACGCAAAGTCGGCATGATTACGGGTGTTCTCACAACCATTCTTTATGGTTTGTGCGGGCTTTTGTTGAACGTTGCAACAACCGGCTATCATATTACCGGTGGTGTGGTTGCCAACGGTCCTTCAAACCCGTTGATGAAACAGATTGCAACCAATGCTTCGGGTTGGCTTGACAATTACCATCAAACACCGATCTTGTGGATTGTTCCGATTATCGGACTTGTTGCACCACTATTGGCAGTAGCATGCTTGTCCATGAGAAAACCGGTCCTTGCCATTATCGCAAACGGACTTGGTATTGCCTGCATTATTGCAAGCGTTGGCGTTGCAATGTTCCCGTTCATCCTGCCTTCAACTATTGATCCGGTGATGAGCCTTACGGTATGGGATTCTTCCTCAAGCCATTTCACCCTCTTTGTCATGCTGATTGTCGCGATCATTTTTGTTCCGACAGTCTTGGCCTACACAAGCTGGGTCTACAAAATCCTTTGGGGAAAAGTCAGCGTCAAAACAATCGAAGGAAACAAGCAATCCTATTGATTGCTACTCTTGAAAGGAAATTCCATGTGGTATTTTTCATGGGCTCTCGGCCTTCCGCTTGCTGCCGCTTTCGCAATATTGAATGCGATGTGGTATGAATTGACGGAAGACAATGCCAAACAAAATAAAGGCGAAAATAAATCCGAATAGCCTGTAAAGAACCAAAAATCATCGCCGCGGAAAGCCTACGCTCTCCGCGGCATTTTTATTTTTCTCACAGAGTTTTCTTCGGCAATTTCCGTTTTAAAAAGTGCGCCAACAGGTCTATTTGCCTTCCAATTTATGCTCTCCGAAATCATCTTTATTCGACGTCGAGATTTTTTAACCATTTCCGCAAGCGGTTCCGTGCATTGGAATAGGGTGAAGAGGTATTCAATTGGATCATCCGCCCCATTGTCCATTTTCCGCACCACTCTTTTTCGTAAAGCTTCTGGTTATTTCGTTTGGAAATTTCGACAATAATTTGGTCTTTTGCCGCGCGAAGCCGATCAACAAGATCAACAAAAGGAACATTCTTATAATCGGAATAAAATTTCTTGGCGAGTTCACCAAGTTCATTCCACTTGAAGCCGGTTTCAGGAAAATCGACGGAGTCGCCCTTTTCATCTCTTTCCAGCCATTTCAGGACAAGCCTATTCCACCCAAAAAGATAGGCAACGAGATTTGAAACACTCATAAACTCGCCTTTTGAATGCCCCTCCATGAGCGGCAAACCGGAAACATCTGCTGGTACTTTACGCAAATCTTCAGCAAGTTTGGAAAAAGTCGTTTCGATTGCATTCAGCAATTCATCTTTATTTTGCGGTATCGACATTTTTTCCTCGCTTCACGCTCGTTAAATGGGGTAACCGTTTTTCAACGCAAGAATAGAGCCACTTGGATTCTTGTTCGAGATTTGTAAGAGCGATCTATCATGAAACCCGTTCATGTCGAAACTTACAAAATTCGTCGCCACTCAACGATATTGTATTGAAGTTGATTGATAATCGGAAGTTTATGAATGATTTTTACCCCTCATCCTGACAAGAGGAAACAAAATGATTGTCAATTGCACTTCAAATATCGAATTCTTAAAAAATAAGGAATGTGATTTGGAAGCTTTTCGGAGTAAAAGCGCTTGTACCGAAAATATATGTAACACAGCCTGTCAGATAAAAAGTTAGATACGCATGTCTTTTATGATGGAGCCGTATTGTTTGGTTACCTGCTCGTAGACATCATATCGGGGTTCTTTAATCGCTGAATCAAGCCACTCCTGCATGGCAGGCAATTGTAATAATTTATCCAGATAGTTTCGAGATCTTGCATTTAAAGGTAAGTTATATGCCCGAACTCTAAATGCAATAGGGCAGAAAAATGCATCAACAGCAGTAAATTCGTGACCCGAAAGATAAGGCCCACCGAATTTATCCAGCCCACTTTCAAACAACTCGTCGATACGGTCAATGTCCTTCTTGAGGTTTTCGGGTATTTCATCCAATTTCACTTCGACGGAGCAGTTCATCTGGCATTGTGTTCTCAACGCCTCAAAAGAAGAATGCATTTCTGCTGCTGCGCTTCGGGCCCAAGCTCTCGCACGACGATCCATTGGCCAAACACTGTCATGTTTTTCAAAAAGATATTCGACTATCGCAAGACTATCCCAAATGACTGTATCGTTATCATAAAGAACCGGCACTCTACCTGATGGAGAAAAGGTTTTGAAATTGCGATAGGTGGTGTCCCCTGAAAGAAAATGTTGGCTTTCTTTGAATGGTATTTGGAGTGTCTTTAGAAGAACCCATGGTCTTAGGGACCACGACGAATAGTTCTTATTTGCGATGTGAAGCGTATACATTATTTTTTATCCTTGTTCAGTCGAGGACTTATTGAGTTCAGCAATTCTTTTACAGTTGTGGTTGCTACTTCATACGGCTTCAAGTCACCGTAAATATTATAGTTAACAATCAATCCTTCCAGTATAATCATGATTATTGAAGCGATTTGATCTGTTTTTCCCTTGCAATCAGGCTCTATCACCTGATGGATCAGGTTATAAATAGAATCCTTATGTTTTTTTACGATTGCGGAAATCTGTTCATTCGTTTTTCCGAACTCTTCCGAAGCTTTTATAAACATACAGCCAAAAAAATCGGGTTCGGTAAACCACTTTTTATGCCACTCCAGAATAGCAGTGACTTTTGAAATGGCTCCGTCAGGCGCTTGATCGACATAAGTTTGTAAGCTTTCCATAAAATTATCATCTCGGAGCTTTAACACTTCCTCTATGAGACCATTTTTTGTTCCGAACTGGGTGTATAATGTCGGCTTTGCTATCTTTGCTTCCCCTACTATCCGATCCACACCAACATTGGCGTAACCATGTTCATTGAACAGTCGCAAGGCGGTTTCCAATAAAACCTGTCTTTTACTTACGCGTTGCCCTGCCTCTTTTTTTGATGGCATTTCTTTAGTTAGTGTCATTATTCTACCCTAAGCCATTTTTTTAAAAAAATTTTTCTATTTACACGCAACATCTATGATTGCGGCATATTGATAATTTACTTACAGGTCTGTTAAGTTATAAAAATAACAGACAGGTCTGTTAAGTATTAATATTAATCTCATTCTTATACAAAATTCAACCTCTTACCGGAGAAATAGCTAAATGAGTGATCTTACCGACGCCCCCAAAAGCCAAATGACGCTTTTCCTTACCTCGAAAGCACCGGCCAGACCTTCGTCATTGCAAATTCTGACAGGATTTGTCGGTGGCATGGTCAGCATATCAATTTTGGCATTTATGGCCGGACATTATCATGTTCCGCTCATCATGGCTCCCTTTGGCGCCACATGCGTATTGCTCTATGCATTGCCCGAATCTCCGCTGGCGCAGCCTAGAAGCGTGATAGGCGGTCATCTTCTTTCGACATTCGTAGGCTTGGCTGTTTTCCACCTGATCGGTCACGGGTTTTGGGAAACGGGTCTTGCTGTCGGTTTGGCTATAGGTCTCATGCAGTTCACCAGAACCATTCATGCTCCTGCCGGCGCGGATCCCATAGTCGTGTTTTTGGCAGGGGGGCTCGGTTGGTCATTTCTATTCGCACCTGTTTTCCTCGGCTCTGTCATTCTTGTTACTATCGCATTGGTTGTGAACAACATCGGCGTGGTCAAAAACTGGCCAAAGTATTGGTGGTAATTGCGCCCTATATCTCATCGGATAATTCAAAGAAATAAAGTGAACAGTGTACGGGTAAAATAGATCCATCCCGACAAAATGGGAGTTATAATAACTCTTTCCAGCTCGTTCCCTCACCTTCTATTCATTTTTACTCTTTTGAAGCGCTTTCTGCAAAAGATAATACTTTTTTCCATGAATCCTCGTTTGCAAATGCATTGCGCTCCGGTGTTCCGCCTCCGGTACTCACCTTTTTGGAAACCGGATGGCTATAACAGATGGCAGTGGTTGGAACATATGGAAAGACGATGGCATGCCCCGCCCCCGAATAGTCATACCATTCAACATGATAAGGGTGGCCTGATGCTGCAAGTCTATTTACGACCATGGAACAATAGAAACTTGAAGGCCACGAACCATCGTCTGTAGCAGATAACAAAATGATCGGGGTTTTAATATTTTCTACCTTTATGCGCGCGCGTTCCACAGCTTCGTCATCCGCCAAAGCTGTGCGCAATGCCAATTCATGGCGGTGCGGCTCAGGGCCATTGTCAAACGGCTCCCACGTGGCCGTCCGGTTACCATCAATCAAATGCGTTAAGGGCTTTCCGTCTTTCAACCATGCCGGACCATTTCGGCCAACTGCCGGATCGGAAGCGTTTTGACCACTATGAACCAAACTGCCAGGAAGGTAGGCAATGACCGCGGAAATGTCTTCGGGATAAAGGCTGGAAATTAACAAAGCCAGTTCACCACCGCGCGATTGACCGGAAATTGCCACAAAATTATCGCGAGGACAAACCTCATGATGTAAAAAATCCAGACCTTTTTTGAAATATTCGAGAGGCGTATTTGAAATATAATTCGATAATCCCTCTACCTTGAAATATCCCAATGCAAACGCCGCATAACCATGGGAAGCCCAAATTGCCGCTCTCGGTTCATTTATACCACCACCAGAACCATTCAGAATTAAAATGGATGGAAACGGCCCCTCTCCGGCGGGGAGACATAACGTTCCAACCAGACCATTTTTATGAATCCGTTCGACACGAATATCCGGTTTGCATAAATATTGAACCATCACATCCGAAACGACATCATTTTTATTCTTGACTTCAAAATGGGTGACGAGCTCATCACGAACATCCAGCGGAAAAATATCGGTTATATTTTTATTTTCAGGCCGTTGTGACCATATAAGCCCCATCGGCTTCACTCCGGTGTAATCACCGTCGAATGGCGCATCCCGCGAGGTATCGACTGTTCCATCCGGTGCGGCAATAAAAAGTGCCCGACTACGCCAACAATTTTCCCTGCGCATAGTCCGGCTATTGATCTCAACAACCGACGAAGGTTTGGCTCCCTCAACCAGAATATGGCGACTTTCGTCGATCAATGCGCTTTTGGGGGCGATAATCAGTTTTAATTCGGTTGTCATGAGTTCGGGCCTATATCTTTTTTGATAAATATTTGTTATATTTATAATTATTATTAAATTTTATAACAATTTTATCGTTTAATTATGTTCAATGTAACGTATATTATTATCAACTATTATTAAAATTATAATAATAGTTGATATTTATATTATAGATATAATTTTTTTATTCTTTTATTTTTTCTACCATTTGTGCAACCGTTCTATCACTCGTTAAAGGTGTCACTTTTAAACCTTTGCGCGTTGCCCAAATATTTTTGTAGTGGTAGAGGGGAATAGCGGCCACATCATCATTGATAATTTCGACTGCACGGTCCATGATCTTAGCGCGTTCCGTTTCGTCGAAAGTCTCGGTATATTTTGCCAGAATTTGGTCCAATGCTTCGCTTGAGTAATGTCCCCAGTTCGACGCGCCGAGACCTTTTTCCGGAGAGACTGTAGCATAGACATTGACCAGAGCATACGACCCTTCGCCCGTACCATTTCCCCAAGCTAACATTGTCATGGCATAGTCATTTGAACGGGCTTTCGAGGCATAAACCGCCCATGGCACAACTTCCACCTTGGTTTTTACGCCGATCCGTGTCCAGAACTGGGCCACTGCCTGAGCTGTCTCAGGAGCGAGAGGATAACGATCGGAAGGTACGTGGATAATCATCTGGAAACCTTCGGGATAGCCGGCGTCGGCTAATAATTTTTTTGCCTTATCAACATCGAACGCGATTTTTTTGAAGCGGGCATTGTATCCCGGAGCGCCTTCCGGCATCCATTGGCTGGCGACTGTTGCCGAATTCTGTAAAACCCGATCAACAATAATATCACGATTGATTGCTATATTCAGGGCTTGACGGACGCGGACATCTGTTAGCGGATTTTTATCAAGAGCTTGGCCGTTATTGTCCTTGATATAGGCATTGGGAGCCGGATTGAAACTCGGTTGCAACAGCATTACCCGCAAACCCGGATATTCGTAGACATTGACTTTTTCGTTTTTCCGCAAACGGACAAGGTCGGAAGCAGAAATTTTATCAATAACATCCACATCTCCGGCCAATAAGGCTGCCGTACGCGATGCGGGATTTGCAATGTAGCGGTAAATCACATTGTCCCAAGGGCTTTTACCATTAAAATATGTGTCATTGCGTGTCATGGTGACAACGTCGCCTGGAACATAAGATTGGAATTTAAAAGGCCCCGTGCCCACCATCGCTTTGCCGGAATTATAATCGTCGGTGGTTGCGTTTTCGCCAATGTGTTTACTGACAATATGCACAGAAGCGACATTGAGAGGTATATCGGGATTTGGTACTGTTGTTTTAATAATGAGCGTATGCGGATCTTTGGCTTCGACAGATGCAATCGTGCGTAAATAACCGGAAAAACTCGCGACCGATCCTGGAACGTTTCGCGCCCGTTGATAGGAAAAAATAATGTCATCGGCGGTAAGCGGCGTACCATCCTGCCATTTTACATCATCTCGTAATTTGAATTCCCATGTGTTGTCGTCCAACGTTTTCCAACTCGAAGCCAAATCGGGCTCAATGCGATTATCTCTGATCTGCGTTAGAAAATTCCAGAAGTGTAAATCGTTCGAGCGGTCACCGGCGTGATTGTTCAATTGCGGATCCATTGACGAGATCGGATCGGCAAAGCCTATCTTCAAATCATCTGCCGATGCAGTATAATTCATAACGACCAACAATGTGGCCGCAATAGATGTCAATAATTTCTTCATTGTCTCTCCATTTCAGCCCTCGTCCGATTTGTTTCGGGCTTACTCGTGTCAATCGGTTAAAGTTGATCGTTCAAATGGCATGCACTCAAATGTTTCGGCGCCACCTCCCTTAGTTTTGGTCGTTCTATTTTGCAGCGTTCGATTGCAAACGGACAACGCGGATGAAAATGACACCCCGAAGGTGGATGGTTAGGGCTTGGTATTTCGCCTTTTAGGGGCGCAAACACATGTTTACGGCGATCAATGCGTGGAATATTTTCCAACAAAGCTTTTGTATAAGGGTGATTAGCAAATCGAAAAATGTCTTCGACAGGTGCGCTTTCAACAATTCGCCCCAAATACATAATCACGACACGATCTGAAATATGCTCGACTACCCCCAGATCATGACTGATAAAGAGATAACTGAGATTGAATTTTTCTCGCAGATCTATAAACAGATTTAACACTTGAGCTTGAATAGAAACATCAAGCGCGGCAACCGCTTCATCACAAACCAACATAGACGGTTTCACCGCCAAAGCACGGGCAATGCCGATGCGTTGTCTCTGACCACCACTAAACTGGTGCGGATACCGTTGACGGAACTGCGAATCAAGTCCCGTAAGCTGCATCATCTCCACTACATAATTGTCCACATTTTTCGATGAACAAAGCTGATGTACGAGCGGAGCATCCCCTATAATCTGATCGACCCTCTGACGCGGGTTGAGGCTTGCATAAGGGTCTTGAAATATCATCTGTACTTCAAGGCGGGCTTTCATTCGCTCCGCCTTGCCCATCTGCTCCAATGTTTTCCCCTTAACCAACCTTGTTCCGTTATCAGGGTGTAGAAGCCCGGCGGCGATGCGGCCAAGCGTTGATTTTCCACAACCGGATTCTCCTACCAGCCCGACCACTTCACCTTCCTCGATAGCCAGCTCTATTCCATCAAGTGCATGCGTTTGTGGAGGGGAATCCGCTATTCCGGCTCTGATAAATTGACGCTCGAAAAAGCCTGTTTTCCTTCTTCCGAATATTTTTGAAATATTGTGAAGGGCGATCAGAGGCGCAGTCGCTTTTGTGTTTTCTATGCATTCAGACATTTTTCAACAACTCTCGACCTGCGACGACATAATCCGTCATAGTTTTATGGGCAACAAGATCATCTGTTGGATGATAACACCGCACCCATTGGTCGTGTCCGCGCTTCGTCAATTCCGGTTTAGCTTGTTGACATAGCGCGCTTGCCCTTTGGCAGCGGTCAAAAAAAGCACATCCTTCAGGCAAATTTGCAAGACTGTGCGTCATCCCCGGAATTTGGGCAAGGTGATGGCCGCGCGCATTATGACTTGGCAAACTGTTTATCAATCCCGATGTATAAGGATGCTGCGGATGATCGAGAACATTGCTCACAGATCCCTGCTCTACGATACGTCCGGCATACATAACGGCAATTTTATCTGTGAGACCGGCTACAACCGATAGATCATGCGAAATCCAGATCAGGCTCATTCCATAATGGGTGGCCAGTTTTTGAATTTCCGATAAGATCTGCGACTGGATCGTGACATCAAGAGCTGTCGTTGGTTCATCGGCAATAATCAGTTCAGGTTTATGCAAGAGTGCAATTGCAATCGCCACACGTTGACGCATTCCACCCGAAAGCTGATGCGGATAAGCTTTTAAGCGTTCTTCCGGACTGGGAATGCCGACAAGACCCAATGTGTCGCGTGCCCATTGCCAAGCCTGTTTCCTGCCCACTTTGCTATGGGCAAATATTGCTTCGGTCATTTGTTTTTCAATGCGCATAACAGGATCAAGTGTCATCATCGGATCTTGGAAGATCATTGCAATTTTGTTGCCTCGCAATGATCGCATTTCTTTTTCCCGTATCGTTAACAGATCACGCCCTTTGAATAGTATTTTTCCACCGACGACTTTTCCAGGCGGGTCAACAAGTCCCATAATTGAAAATCCGGTCACCGACTTGCCCGATCCGGATTCTCCGACGAGCCCGAGTATTTCACCGCGCTTGAGAGTGAATGAAACCTGGTCAACTGCCGGAAAACTGACACCGCGATTTAAAAATCTCGTCGTTAATTCGCATACATTGAGAAGCACATCACCGCATGTCGGAACAGAGGGTAACAATCCTGTCATGAATTGCTCCTCGGATTTAAAACTTCGCGCAACCGGTCACCGACGAGATTGAACGATAATAATAACAGCAATAATGCTATGCCTGGGTAAAAGCTGATCCAATATCTGCCGGAAAGCAGTTCTTGCGAACCATTATTGATTAAAGCTCCAAGAGAGGGTTCGGTCACGTCAACGCCGACGCCTAAAAAACTTAACGTCGCCTCCAATGTAATTGCGCGGGCAATTTGCAAAGTTCCGATAACGATAAGCGGCGGCATACAGTTAGGCAAAATCTGTCTCATCATAATTCTAAAATTGGAAAAACCGAGGCAAGTTGCAGCTTCCACATATTCACGCCGACGCTCGATCAATGCTTGCGAACGCGCTGTACGGGCGTAATAGGTCCATTCCAACAAAATCAGAGTAATAATAACGTTTTCAAGCCCCTTCCCTAGAAAAGCCAATATCATCATAGCAACAAGGATAGAAGGAAATGATAGCATCAAATCGACTGCCCGCATGACGAATGCATCGGTTTTGCCACCAAAATAAGCGGCAACCAGACCTAAAAATATGCCTATTATTCCCGCGGCAGTCGACGCTCCCACACCGACGATAAGACTTGTCCGTAAGCCGTAAATGATGCTTGAAAGAATATCTCTTCCCTGTCCATCGGAGCCAAGCAGAAATCGTTGATCTCCTGCCACTCCCGAAGCTCCGGGCGGTTGCAAAGCATCCAGAATATCAACTTTGCCGAGATCATAAGGATTTTGCGGAGCAAGCCAAAATGCAAAGATTGCAGCTATAATAAATAACAACGCAATGACAAATGAAAATGCGGCAAGAGGGGACTTGAAATAATCAACGACATGTCGCTTCCAACGTGTTTCCTTCAGAAATTGATTGTTGGTATTTCTCATCGGCCCGCCTCGATACGAACACGCGGATCCAGTATTTTATAGAGAATATCAACAACGAGATTGATCGAAACAAATATCGATACAATGATCATCAAATAGGTGACAATCACCGGACGATCCAGATTATTGATACTGTCAAGAATTAGCTTTCCTGCACCCGGCCAGGAAAAAATACTTTCTGTTACAACAGAAAAGGCAATCATAGAGCCAAATTCCAAACCCAATACGGTAACAAGCGGGATCAGTGTATTGCGCAAAATATGAAATATAATGACGCGCAACGGAGAAAGGCCTTTAGCGCGTGCAAATTTGACGAAATCGAGCGGCAGAATTTCCTGAACGCCGGCACGTGTTAAACGTATAACCATTGCCAGTTTGAAAAGAGAGATGGTTAATGCAGGCAATAAAAGATGACGCCAGCCATCCAATGTAAAAATAGACCAATTAATGCCAAAAATCTCGACTGTTTCGCCTCTTCCACTTGCAGGAAGCCAACCAAGATTGACGCAAAAAAACTGGATCATTAACAGCCCTATCCAAAAGGTCGGGAGAGAAAATCCGAAGATACTTCCAGCCATAATGAGCCGCGACCATGGGCGTTCAGGTTGCAAGCCGGCTATTGTTCCGAGTAAAACGCCTATGACGACGGCAAAAACCATAGCAACCACGACCAATTCAAATGTGGCTGGCAAACGTTGCAAAATCAGTGTTACGGCGGGAACGTGATAGGTAAAGCTGTTTCCCAGATTGCCTGAGAACAGGCCTTTTAAAAAATCAAAATATTGTAAATATAAAGGTTGATCCAACCCCATTGCCGCAATGATACGTGCGCGTTCGGTTTGAACCACATCCTGACCAATCAAAATATCAACCGGATTACCAATGGCATGCAGTCCTATAAAAACAATAACAGACATCAAAAATACAATAATCAGAGCTTGAAAAATTCTGATTGTTACCCACAAAACCATATGTAATTCCCGGCTTTCGCTACAATATCTCTAACCCGACGGTAAAATTCCCCCATATATCGGTGTTGAAGATGTAAACTTTAAATACAAATTTATTCGGATTGTTCCTCTTATCTCAATTGGCCTTTTTATCTGGATTGGCCTTTTTTCAGATGTAGTTTGTTTTCTCGGGTATATTTTATTTATACAAGGAAATGTTTGAGAGGAATTTATTTTTGTTTTTTATATTATTATAAGTCGTTTTTCTCTTTTTCTTCATTTATCAGGATAAATGAATCTAATGTTCAGCATTTTTAGTGCCGATCTAAAATCGGGCTGCGTGAATTTTCTATAATAAGCCATGTAGTGTTTTATCTTTGATCGGTATTGATACCGTCAATCAAAACTTTTTGTCTGTTGAGCCGTTTTGCTGCTGACAATTTTTGCGATGACACCAAGTTTTATCATGAGCGTATCTTTTTCATTAGCGTCACGCCTTCTTTGAAAAAATTGCGATAGGCTATCGACCGAGCAGCAGGCTTGAATGTGCGAAACAATAGCCACCTTAACACTATCGCCGGCCGCCCTATCTTGCCTTATTCATATGTATAAGACCCGTCCGCATTTGGAGGATAATTCGGCGAACCGTCACCTTTGAACATATTCTCCATTGTTTTCTTGATCGGATTATCTGTCTGATCAAATTCTTCAGCAGTCATGCCCTGCTCAAGTGCAGTGACATCACTTTGACCATCACCCATAGGCCAGAGTGTCGCACTCGCCAAATGGCGTTTGCGCACCATCAAACTATGCAGGTGGCAGTCAAAAGAATTTTCTTGAAAACGAGGATGTATCGCCATCGGAATATGTATTTTGACCGGTTTTTGTTGCCCGATACGATGTACGCGGTCGTTGCACTGTTCTTCAACTGCGGGATTCCACCACCTTGAAAGATGGATAACATGGGTAGCTGCTGTCAAAGTCAACCCTGTTCCCGCAGCTCTCGGACTAAGAACAAGCAAGTCAAACCCCTCATCATGTTGCAAATGTCTTTGAAAAAGTTGGACAATTTTTTGGCGTTGTTCAATCGGTGTATCGCCATTGATGAGGCCAACGTTATTAAGACCAAGTTTCCTCTGGACTAAAACTATAAAACGGCGTTGCATTTTCAAATGTTCAATAAAAACAAGTGCCCGCTCTTGCTTTGCCTTTATTTTTCGCAAAATCTCCATCGTTGCTTTAAGCCGGGCAGAAGCATCAATGTATTCCTCTTCATCGCACATCATATCAATATCGGGATGCACCGATACTGCGCGGATATGATGTAAAAGTTTGAGTTTGTTGCCTCTTGAACTATTGAGCTCTTCCAGACGCGCTTCATTATAATTTATAACTTGGATATCCGGCATTATTTCCGGATGAAGCAGACGCGTTTTGGTTGGCAAATCTTTTGCAACCTGATCTTTGATACGGCGCAGAGCCAAAGGCGGTATTGATTTATGTGACAAGAAAATACGGTCGTGAAGCTCTGCCATATTGGATTCATCGACATTTTTATAACGTTCCCGAAATTCTTTAAGAGTGTTCAATGTTCCCGGTGACAGCTGATCCATAATAGACCAAAGATCATCGGCACTGTTTTCAATCGGAGTTCCTGTCAAGCCAATACGGAAATCGGCATTCATTGAACTGGCAGCTTTGGATACACGTGTTGTCGGATTTTTTAATGTTTGAATTTCATCAAAGATAATAGCGGAAAATGGTATCTTTGCTAAAGAAAGCTGATAGTCACCCATTGTTGTGTAGGTGGTTATGAACCAATAACGATGACCCCGCCCCTCCTCGATCGCTTGATGCAGATCTTCAAAGTTTAGTTTTTCCTCTCCGCTATCGGTATCTTTACCTTTGACACCTGCATTTTTAAAAAAATTAATCGAAGCACCATAGAGTTTCATGCATGCCCCCAAACCTCCCTTGATCAGGTGGCGGTCAACTTCGTCTTGCCAATTTTGTAGCAATGAAGTGGGGGCAACAACCAAAAAAGACCCCGGTTTTTTCATGTCGTTCTTCGCATTGACCTGTTTTAACCAGGCTAAAAATGCAATTGTCTGTAATGTCTTTCCGAGACCCTGTTCATCGGCATTCAAAATACCTGGCAAGCCTGCTTTCCAAGCGTCTATTTGCCATTTTAAACTTTCTTTCTGATGTTCTTTTAATGGCGTAACAATTGAATCGGGAATGGTACTGGGGACATCCGTTGTGCGTGGATTAAGCTTTGCCAACCATTCCAAATCGTCAAAATTGTCTTTTGTTTGCAGGACAAAAGGTCCTTGTTTTTCATCAAGCTCGTCTCTACCGGTTGACTTTTCGTCATGAAGCGGGCCTTCTTCGCCATTGGCAATTGCAACACGTTGGTCATAGTATTTTTCAAGATTGTCGTAACTGTTCTGGGAAACAGGGATATCAAAGTTATCTATTTGAATTTCCTGTTTTCCCTCGGCTATAGCCGTTTTCATATCATCTTTTATATGACCTATTTCTGCAACCGACTTTTCGTCGAGTCTTGCTTTCAACTGGCCAAAATCCTCGAACCCCCATGTCGAATAGCTGTCAATAAAGCCGCCAATATCGGGTTTTTTAAATAGGCCAATTCCTGTAACGCGTTCCGAATATTCTTTCGTCTCAACAAATAAATGATCGCTCGAACGTTCAATAAGTTCTTCTTCTGCATCCGGTGCAAGACCATCAAGTTTTCCGTCGCTCCTCAATTTGTCGATGACGGCATTACGTATTTCCAAGCCTGGATTTTTGATGAATTCCTGTCGCTCGGAAGACGACGCCTTTTGTTTTCTTGCCATAACGTCAAGCGCAAGCTTGGCTGATTTTTCAATGACGACGAAATGGCCTGCTTGGATGCTGTAAGCCGTCAACGAGCCACGATCTTTGACCAAGCGGTTGAACCGTTTCAGATTGATACCATCAATTTCACTTTGATTTTCTGAAATTTCATCATTTCCGCTCGACGATTGCCGCTCTCGCAGGTGCTCGCCATCAAAGGGAATAATTGTAAAATCATCTTTTCCAACGGGCGATATAGAAAAACGGTCAATCAGGCTTACCTTCAGACCACTTAAGAAATCTGTCATTGATACATGCGCATCGCGACTGTTATCAAGCGTGACACCCGGTTCAAGTTTCTTACGAAATCTTGCCAAAGCCTCCCAATCATCTTCGAGGCTTTTTCCTGCGTGGTGACTGTCCGCAATTTCGATTGCTTCCAACAACCAGATTGGAATGCGCTTCATTCCATTTTCTGTCTCTAAAATAGCCCCTTTGCGACAAGGCACTTCCCTTATGCCGTTGCGTTGCCATTCATAAGCAAGTCTGAATTCGGGGCTACCGAATGTATTTTTAGCATCAAATTCAATTGTTAAATCCGTAAAAAGTGGCAAACCGAGCTGTTGGGCACTTTCGTTGGAAAGACTGGCTGCAAGATGGGGTGACATAATGATTTGTGTCGGCGTGATATCTAGCTGTTCCTTGTTGGAATACTTTTCCGACAAGAAACGCAATTCATCAATGGCGAAGGCCAACTTATCATCGACGTGATCAAGGCTTTCGGTTTGGGAGGCACCTAACAGTTTCTGAAAAATACTCTTATGTTGCGGCGCAACTGTTAAAATGACATTGTTTTTTTCATCTAACGAAAGCTTGAATTTCATCTTATCCGCCTCATATTTTTAACAGAACTTTCTGTTGCCAGTTCCCGATATGTACAATGCCCTGATCCGCTTTGATATTACGGATCCGGTTACAATCGTAGTTTCGTTCATGCATTTTCGGGACTTCTCGTTCATTCTCGTCAAACACGTAAACTTTATAATTATGAGAACCTTCCACGACGATTTTTCGATCGATACGCATTATGAGAAGTGATGTTTTTTCACGATAACCGCCGGCTATTTGTTTGGCATATTGCATAGTCGTGTCGTCGTGCAAGGATTGCCGGATACGACGTGCTTCTCGCCAACCGTCATCACTGAATGCAACCCATGCATCGTCAATACGGCCTTCATCAAAAAGATCGAGCCAGAACTTACGTCGTGTTTCCCACATATTCCCGCCGTCTTCCACATCTCTTTCAACATTTGAAACAACGTCCAGAAAGAAGCGAATGTCATTGCCGGCAAGCCAGCGAAAAAACGTTCTTCGCGCGTCTTCTGGGACTTGCCCCCAAACACTGGTTTTCCTGATGCGTGGATCACCATAAATGGAAACCAACTTTTTTGTGAGAAAGGAAACATCGTCTTTTGAAGGTGAACGTCCATTCCAGACACGAATGAGTGCTGTTATTGCTTCAGCTGCACCGACTTCCTTGGCCTCCCGCCCTTCAGGCTTCAGCCAATTCATCATACGTTCCATTTCATCACGTTTATAAAGATTTTGATGCACCATCGCCAAGAAACGAAGATGAGCCTCATTCATCAGTCCCAACATATGAGGATTGTAGATGCCAAGTTCTTTCATCCCTTGGTAAATGTCACTCATATCAATCATTCTATCGGCGAGTACTTGTGGTGCCGAAAGAGGGGTTAAAATGTCAGGAACAAGTCCAATAAGTTTTTGCCACGTCACTCCCAGGGACTGATGGTTAACACCAAGCGCTTCAGCAAGAAGCCGCGTATGCTCGCTCTCTTGTTGAAAGCTTTCAAGATATATTTTAAAAAAAGCATTGAGCAGAGATCGCCTGTCAGATACCTTGATTTCCTCATAATAAAAATGCCGGAGAGGAGCGAGATCTTCTCTGTTTCGATTATTTGGCGAAAACACCGCATAAGCAACCTTAACGACAAAAGAAACTCTAACGTCGATCCATTCATCGTTTTCAAGATGACGAAGCATCTCCTGAATGAGTTCTTCCTGATCTACTTCAGAAATGTCGGGTGTTATATCCGGCCATTCATGATGAATCTTGGCAATCTCGTCAAAGACACCTTTTGCTGGAGCCGGCAGTATAAAATTGGCCGAAATTTTACGTTGAAGAGATTCAGTGAGGCGCAATGATATCACCTCCAAAACGGCTATCTTTCAACACATTCTTAATGCGTTCGATTTCGGCGGATCGCGTCGGTGTATACATAATGATCCGCAAATCAACCCGTCTATTTGTGTCGCGCCCCTCTTTAGTCGAATTGTCTTTAACAGGGCGCATCTCACCGTAGCCGGCAACCGAAAGAATCGGTTGATGTTTAAAATTTAAAAAATCGACGAGGTCCGGAGAAACGCTGATAACCTTGGAGAAGGTGCTATTGGCGCGTGCTGTTGACAGGTCCAGATTGGACATAAAGTCGCCGGTTGAATCCGTATGCCCTTCGATCTGAACCGATTCAATAATCGCATTACTCGGATTACAATTTTGCGCCCATTTCGATAGCTTACCGATAGAATAGCAGGGTAAAATCTGTCTTAAGCGTTTTGATAATGTTTCGACAATAGCTTGCCTATCAGGGCGCAAAACAGCCGAACCGGTGGCAAAAAGTCCATCTCCCTGAAACCGTAATGCGTCGGTTTCCTCGCTGATAACAACGTCAAGATCCGGAAAGTCTATTTTCAATTCATTGCGTAGTTCTTCCAATATACGACGGCGTTCCATTGCGGTTGCGGCCATATAGGCTTCCAAAGGATCGATTTTTTTCAATTTCTCCAATTCGGCGCGCAACTCATCGCGTTCCTTGACAACATTTTCATAAATGTCACGTGGAACTGTCGTTTTTTCACTATATTGCTGGGCAAAATAGGCAAGAAGCAGAATAATGATAAAAAGAAAACTGACCGTCATATCCGTCATAGATATGAAGACACTCTCCTGCTCTTCATCCGGCTCTTTCATGCGGGGAAAAAAGCGCATTGATTAGCTCCGCGTCTGCTGAGGCATGAATGTCTCGGCCTGCTCGACAACCTCGCGCATCGTTTCCAACGCAGGCTGCAGGCGGGTTTGTAATTCATTTACGTGCTCGGATATAGTGTTGATCGCTTGTTCTACTTGGGAAGCATATTGTTCAAAAGCTGTACCCAATTTCTCGTCCATGGTGTCAAGCCGGTCGCCTTGCCTTTTCATTCGCTCCAGCATTTCACTAACGCCTGATAAAGCCGCATTAACGGCACTCCGTTCATCACTCAATATAGTTTTTGCGGTCTCCAATGCTTGCCCGGCTGCTCTCGTGGAATTAACAACACTGGTTGCAACGTGATTTGTGCTTTCATTCAATTTTTGTATTGATGTGCCCATTCCGTCCACAATATTGCGAACCGGTGTGACCGCTTCCACCAACGTTTCGACTGTACCATTGAAAGTAACTGCTGCACGTGACGATGCATCAGCACCTGCTTTTACACCTTCCGACATCAATGCCATATTATTTGTGCTGTTGTTAATTTGTCCAATAAGGCTCTGCAGGCTTGTTCCGACATCCGCCAAAGGTGCAACCAGATCTTTCCCGGCTTTTTCAGCCAGATTTCCAACCGTTTGAGCAATCTCGTTACTTATACTGGAAACTCTGTCAGCAACAACTTTACCGGCATCGCCGATATATCCGCTCACCTGATGGCCAACAGCCTGCATCTTTTCTCCGGCTGCAGTCGCCTCGTCTGCCGTTACTGTTTGGATTTGTTGTTTGAATGACGATAAAGCAAGTTTGAGTTCATCAACCCCCTTAACAACTCTTTCAACAATCCCCTCCATATTACTTCCTATATTTCCCGAACTTTGCTCAAGCCGGTCCGCCACTTGTCCGAGTTTGTCTCCGGCATCTGCAATTCTAACACTCGCTTCCTGTAAAGCCGCTGTAACAGAATTGGTCAGTTGAGCAGACAAGCCCGACACCATATCGCCGACCCCTTGAGTGCCCATTTGGCTTACTTTTTCCATAACCGGCTCAATCGCCGAATTTACGGATTCTTTCATTTTATCGGGAAGTTCGACCAACGGCCTTTCTAATTTTGCCACCAATTCCAGACCGATTGTTTTAAAATGATCTTTCTGTGCTACAGTCGCGTTCAATTGCTTGATCGCAATATCTTCCAGATTTATGTACGAAACTCGCTTCTCTATTTCGCGACAAAGATTATGCAATAGATATTCAAGCCGACTATATAAGCGACGCATCCATATCGTAAAAATAATCGAACATAAGAGCCCTGTCAGCGACATGATAAATTTTGCCGCGGCAATTGAAAGCAGTTGGCTCATCACCGAACTGGTAATTTCACTGCTTTGCCCCATTGTCGAAAGGGCTGCGACCAAACCGAGAAAAGTGAAGAATAGTCAAATAGAAACAAAAAGCCCCGGAACGATGCGCCATGCACCTAGGCCAAATCCCAGATCCTCGGTATTGAAAAAAGTAGAAGGCCGTGTGACACCATGCACAATAATGTCTAGAGAATCATTCGTGTCTTTCTTATCTTCAATGATAAATGTTCCGCGATAATTCACCCAAGCGGATTCCAGATGTTTCTTGGGGTCGTCATTAGCAGAAGCGTGAATAGCCCGGGTAATTTCGGTGATATCACTTCCGAATTTTTCACCTTTACTATTTTGGCGGATTTCCTTGAGGACCCATTTGATCGCTCTTATTTTACGAGCACCTTTGATAGAAAAAACGAATGCAAGAATAACCAGAGCAATCACAAGAGCAAGAGCAACTAAACCAGGTGATGCTTCGCTTTTCACAAGCCCCGCAACAAACAAAACAACGTGGACTACACCCCGTCCCAAGCCTAGCAACAAATCCACAAGAATAATCCCCTACACATATTGCTTATAAATACTGGGCAACTTTAAGATGCCTGTATTGTTTATTACAACTCCCAACATGAAATTTTAAACCATAATTATTTGTATTCGCAATATCAGCACACCTAAAAGGTGTAGACTCCCGCTAAAAAGTTGAAAATGCATTTTCTACAACAGAGATATCCTCCCCCCCCTTTGAAATGTCCTTGGCATACAGAAATTGACAAGAACAAAACCACCAAGGCATCCGATATTAAAGATCAGCATTTATCATTTGATCATTGATGAGCTGTGCGTCAGTTTTCGCCAAGCGGCCAGCTATAGGTATTAATATACTGCTCGCCAACAAAACTATTCCAACCATCTGCATTTGAGCAAATATCGGTTCGACCACTAAACCATGCCGGCAATGATTAACGAGAACGAAGCTGTATTGCAACCGCTACCGATTCTTACTGTCTATGAGACGCTCAGGGAACGCGTTAAACGGAGCCGGTGGGCAATGAGCCGATGTCGATTCTAATTTGGTAACACTTAAAACCGTTCTGTTTGCCGCCAAGTGTCAAATCAATTTTAGCCGTTGGCAAAGCGGCCAATGACTCACTAGAGAGCTCTCATTTGAACCAGAGATGAACAAAAGCCGTTAGCGATGACCTGCTTTTCCAGAACACGATTTATCGGGCAACAACGGGTGACTAGGTTTCTTTTGCACCCAACGATCAGCGGCCATTTTGAAGGAGGCAATTTAATTACCTCATGGTCATGTGGGGTGTTTTATCAGGATATTTTTGACGGGCAGTTGATAGCAAGTATTGAAGCCCGCTTTTTCCCGAAGCCAGATTTTGGTTTTCACATACTGATATTCGGGGATAGCGTTATAACGGTCGCGATTTCCGCCCTATATCACCACACTACAAGGCAAACGACGAACGTTTGAACGTTATCATAACCGCAGGCTTCATGAAGTGCAGCGGTTATCAAATGCGGATATAAATCTGGAAGGTGTGTGGGGATGATTGGTTGCGGGGGCAGGATTTGAACCTGCGGCCTTCAGGTTATGAGCCTGACGAGCTACCGGGCTGCTCCACCCCGCGCCAAGGATAAGGGTTTTACGAGAAGCTGTAAGGGGCGAAGCGAGCCCGGGGAACAGAAACCGCAAAACCGACCGCTATAAGGAGAAAGACGATATAGCGGAATATTAAAAAAGCCGGTTGGCTAAATTCAATATAGCAATTCAAACAGACCATTCAAGAGTGGTCTGCCCGTTAAATAACAATTGAAGAGGAAGCACGAAGCTAAACATCGTAAAGATCAGAGAAGCTATTGTTGCACTTGGCAGACCTGGCAGCGACTTACTCTCCCGTGTCTTAAGACAAAGTACCATCAGCGCAGGAGCGTTTCACGGCCGAGTTCGGAATGGGATCGGGTGCAGCCGCTCCGCTATAACCACCAGGTCAGCAAAGCGCAACAATTTTTCAAGAAGCCGAATATCTTTCTGTTGGTATTGTTCTTTTACTCTCACTTAAAAGTGCGACCGCGCGTCGGCCACTTTTGGCCGCCCCCGCGGAGGGCTGCGCCCGTGAGCGCAGTAAAGTAATCTTTGCACAGCAAAGATGAACATTTGTAATGGGAACGATCAAGTCAATCGAACGATTAGTATCAGTAAGCTCCATGTGTCACCACACTTCCACACCTGACCTATCAACGTGGTCGTCTTCCACGGTTCTCAGGGAATACTCGTTTCCAGGTGGGTTTCCCGCTTAGATGCCTTCAGCGGTTATCCCGTCCATATATAGCTACCCTGCTATGCGGCTGGCGCCACAACAGGTCCACCAGAGATATGTCCATCCCGGTCCTCTCGTACTAGGGACAGATCCTGTCAATATTCCTACACCCACGGCAGATAGGGACCGAACTGTCTCACGACGTTCTGAACCCAACTCACGTACCGCTTTAAATGGCGAACAGCCATACCCTTGGGACCTGCTCCAGCCCCAGGATGCGATGAGTCGACATCGAGGTGCCAAACAACCCCGTCGATATGGACTCTTGGGGGTCATCAGCCTGTTATCCCCGGCGTACCTTTTATCCGTTGAGCGATGGCCCTTCCACGTGGAACCACCGGATCACTATGACCGTCTTTCGACTCTGCTCGACTTGTCAGTCTTACAGTCAGGCGGGCTTATGCCATTGCACTCGACGAACGATTTCCGACCGTTCTGAGCCCACCATCGCGCGCCTCTGTTACTCTTTAGGAGGCGACCGCCCCAGTCAAACTACCCACCATACACTGTCCTGAACCCGGTTAACGAGCCGCAGTTAGACATCCATGTCAATAAGGGTGGTATTTCAAGGATGACTCCACAAAGGCTGGCGCCTCTGCTTCAAAGTCTACCACCTATCCTACACATGCCGACACGAATGCCAGTGTAAAGCTATAGTAAAGGTGCACGGGGTCTTTCCGTCTAACCGCAGGAACCCCGCATCTTCACGGGGAATTCAATTTCACTGAGTCTACGTTGGAGACAGCGGGGAAGTCGTTACGCCATTCGTGCAGGTCGGAACTTACCCGACAAGGAATTTCGCTACCTTAGGACCGTTATAGTTACGGCCGCCGTTTACTGGGGCTTCAATTCAATGCTCTCACATCTCCTCTTAACCTTCCAGCACCGGGCAGGCGTCAGACCCTATACGTCGTCTTGCGACTTCGCAGAGCCCTGTGTTTTTGGTAAACAGTCGCTACCCCCTGGTCTGTGCCACCCCCTAACGGTTGCCCGCTAAAGGGTCACGCTTCTTCCGAAGTTACGCGTGCAATTTGCCGAGTTCCTTCAACGTAGTTCTCTCAAGCGCCTTGGTATTCTCTACCGGTCCACCTGTGTCGGTTTCGGGTACGGTCTATACGTGGGAGCTATTTCCCGGGACTGCTTCAAAGCAAGATCAATCCATTAAGATCTTACAATTTACACAATCCGTCACTTCCCACAGGTCCACGAATATTAACGTGGTTCCCATCGACTACGCCTTTCGGCCTTGCCTTAGGGGCCGACTAACCCTGCTCAGATTAACTTTAAGCAGGAACCCTTGGACTTTCGGCGAGGGAGTCTCTCACTCCCTTTATCGTTACTCATGTCAGCATTCTCACTTCCGATACCTCCAGGACCCCTTACGGATATCCCTTCTCCGGCTTACGGAACGCTCCGCTACCACACGTCTTGCGACGTATCCACAGCTTCGGTGTATGGCTTTAGCCCCGTTACATTTTCGGCGCAAAGACCCTTACTTAGACCAGTGAGCTGTTACGCTTTCTTTAAATGATGGCTGCTTCTAAGCCAACATCCTGGTTGTTTTGGGATCCTCACATCCTTTCCCACTTAGCCATAACTTGGGGACCTTAGATGGTGGTCAGGGTTGTTACCCTCTCCACGACGGACGTTAGCACCCGCCGTGTGTCTGCTCGTCAGTTCTTCCAGGTATTCGTAGTTTGGTTAGGTTTGGTAGTCCTGCGAGGACCCCTAGCCCATCCAGTGCTCTACCCCCTGGAGAATACAACGAACGCTCTACCTAAATAGATTTCGCGGAGAACCAGCTATTTCCGAGTTTGATTGGCCTTTCACCCCTAGCCACAAGTCATCCCGATCTATTGCAACAGATATGGGTTCGGCCCTCCAGTAAGTGTTACCTTACCTTCAGCCTGCTCATGGCTAGATCACTCGGTTTC
>NZ_LXYU01000001.1:752500-887500 GCF_001952075.1 Ditibartonella apis | reverse complement strand
GCTCGGCAAAAACACAAACGACATTTTCCTCGCCGATGGTGTTTTTGATTGCACTCAGCCGTTGAGCACCTGGCTGACGTTCAGGGTCAAGTGCCACCGAACCGACTGCATGAAGGCCGAATCGATGTTCGAAATATTGGTAGGCATCATGAAAAACGATAAAATTTTTGTCACGGAATGGTGAAATAGTTTCTTTTATATTCTGCTCGGTGTCGGCAAGCACTTTATCATAGGCTTTCGCATTATTATGATAGATATCCGCATGATCGGGGTCTTTTTTAGCAAGAACATCGGCTACATAAATGACAACTTTCCGGGCATTCTCGGGGTCAAGCCAAAAATGGAAATCCATTGCGTGGCCATCTTTACCACTATGACTATGGTTTTCAGCTTCGCTTTCGAATAAACCGCCTTCTCTGATCGGGAGAAGCTCGACACCGGGTGCAGCCGAAAGCGCAATCATCCGGTCTTTGACACCGAGATTTTCTATCGGTTTTGCAAGGAAAAGCTCCATATCAGGATTTGCTATAAAAATAATGTCGGCTTCAGACAACATTTTCGCATCTGATGGCTTTAACGCATAGCCATGTTCCGAGCCGGCCTGTTTAACAATCAACGCCGGTGTACCCAATTTTCCCATAACTGCGGCGACCAATGAATGAAGTGGTTTGATGGAAACCACTACCTGAGGGACCGAAGACGCTTGCGCTTTGATGACGGAGACGAAAATCAGCACGCATGCAGCCATTATATAATAAAGAGACCGAAACAATTTTACCCTTTAAATGTTACTTTATTACATTACAGTTTTGTATTAAGCCAGTTATTGAAGAAGTGCAAGGCGTTTGCCGTCAAACTTTGGTGTAGTGAAGGAGGAATCTTAGTTGAGCTTAGGCTGATTTTCATGACTGAAGATTGGGTAATGACAAGTCAAAACTTTGATTGGCAGAATCTGATTGGCAGAAACTATGATCGATTGCATGAAACGATTTGAGGATTGGAAAAATGGATAAAGAATGGCTGTTGTCGCTTACAAAAGCAGGCATCGAACGCAATGGTCGCTGGCTTGTCCATGACATTGATCTCGATATCTATCGTGGTGAAATCGTTACACTGATTGGTCCGAACGGTTCGGGAAAATCAACCACAGCAAAAATGGCATTGGGAATTTTGAAGCCATCAGCGGGGACTGTGACCAGAAAAGCAGGCTTGCGCATTGGTTATGTGCCGCAAAGATTGGTGATTGACCCATCCTTACCTTTGACGGTTCGCCGTTTCATGACATTGACAGCCAAACTTGATGCCAAAAAACTGACATCGGTTTTGAGCGAGACAGGCGTTGCCGATTTGGAAAATGCCAATGTCGCCGATCTTTCGGGCGGAGAATTGCAGCGGGTGCTCCTTGCCCGTTCAATTGCAAGAAAGCCTGATCTTCTCGTTCTAGACGAACCTCTACAAGGAGTCGATTATAATGGAGAAACCGAACTTTACGGATTGATTGCCAGTCTGCGCAAAAAACTTGATTGCGGTATTCTTCTCATCTCCCATGATCTTCATATTGTTATGGCAGCTACCGATCGCGTGATTTGTTTAAACGGCCATATTTGCTGCAGCGGAGCACCAACCGAGGTTGCACAAAGCGAAGCTTACGGGCGCCTTGTCGGCGCGATACCGGAAAACGGTCTGGCACTTTATGAGCATCATCATAACCACCGGCATAACATTCACGGTGCTGTCATCAACACTCCGGCCGGAAAAACAACCAAAAATATCGGAGCCAACGACAATGCTTGACGATTATCTTGTAAGAGCGTTTTTAGCGGGAATTGGCGTGGCATTGATGGCGGGGCCACTCGGCTGTTTTATTGTTTGGCAAAAACTTGCCTATTTTGGCGATACCATGGCCCATTCGGCTTTGCTCGGTGTCGCTTTTGCCTTACTTTTCAACATTGATACGGTACTTGGTGTTTTCCTTGTTGCAGTCATTGTTTCGATTGCACTCTTTATTCTGCAGGCGAAAGAAAAACTGTCGGGCGATTCACTTCTCGGCATCCTTGCCCATGCAACACTGGCAATCGGGCTTATCCTGATTGGCTTCATGACCTGGACAAATATTGATATCAATAGCTACCTGTTCGGCGATATTCTGGCTGTCTCCCGCACAGATGTGTTGACGGTGTGGATCGGATGCGCCGTCATTCTTGTTGTGCTTTTTCTCTTGTGGCGTCCGCTTCTCGCACTGACGATCAATATCGACATGGCGAAGGCAGAAAATATGAAGCCGGAACGCGCCCGTTTCATTTTTATGTTGCTTATGGCCATTGTTATTGCGGTTGCCATAAATATCATCGGTATACTTCTGATTACGGCACTTCTCATTATTCCTGCAGCCACTGCCCGGCGTTTTTCATCAACCCCTGAACAAATGGCCATTCTTGCTGCATTGATCGGTATTATCGGAACGGTTCTCGGGCTTTACGCCTCGATCCGGTTTGACAGCCGTTCGGGCCCCAGCGTTGTTGTTGCACTGTTTATCCTGTTTATTGCAAGCCGACTGATAAGTGGAGTAATCAAGGAATTTTCCCATGACAGATAAGCTCACCCGTAACCAGATGTTGGTGCTTTCAGTCCTCGAAAAAGAACAGGCGCCATTGAGCGCCTATACAATACTTGACAGGTTGCATGGAGAAGGCTTTCGCGCGCCATTGCAAGTGTATCGTGCACTTCAAAAACTTGTTTCCGCAAAACTGGTTCACAAGCTCGAAAGCGTCAATGCTTTTATGGCGTGTTCACATCCCGACCAGCATAATCATGGGCTTACGGTCTTTATCATTTGTGAAAACTGTAATCGGGTTGCGGAAATCGAAAATCCGCTTATTGCAGAAAATATTCTTCAAATGACACGAAAAGAAGGCTTTTTACCGCGCACAACGACGATCGAAATTCGCGGAATATGCACCAGATGCAACCCGAAGCGGGTCTGAAGCGTTGTCGGTGTGTCCATTTTATTGACGGTTGAACCCGTTTTGGTTAAACACCGCACTCTTTCATCAGACGTGGAAGCCTTGTCCCATGACAGATTTTTCTAACAGCACAAACAAGACAATTCAGGCCAAACAACGCCCGCACAAAAAAATTGCGATAGCGATTGCAATTATTGCTGCCATTGCAGTTTTGTGGCTGGGGTTTAGGTGGCTGACCGAATGGCGTTTTCTGGTCACAACAGATGATGCCTATGTGCAAGGCGATATTGCCTCGATTGCCCCCAAGGTCAACGGCTATATCAATGACATTCCGGTTGAAACCAACCATTATGTCAAAAAAGGCGATGTGCTGTTTCGTCTTGATGATGGCGATTATAAAATTGCCTATGACGAAGCAGAAGCAAAACTTCAAACGCAAAGCCGTACGCTTGCGCGGATTGAGGCGCAGATTGCCGCTTCCAAAACGTCGCTTGACGAAGCCAATGCACAAAAGGACGCGGCCAATGCAGTCGCCGTTAATGCCGACATTACGTTAAAACGTGCAAAAGAACTGAATGTCGGAAGTTTCGTTGCAAAATCGGCTGTCGATAACGCCCAATCGGCTTACGACCAAGCTGTCGCCAATGTCACCCGTGCCAATGCACAAATTGCGGCAGCAGCTGCCAATATCACGGTTCTTGAAGCACAACATGACGAGGCAGTCAGCGAAACCAAAAGTCTTGAACTTGCGCGCGACAAGGCCCGTCGCGACCTTGATTTTACCGTTTTGCGCGCGCCTTTTGACGGTGTTTTGGGAAATCTTGCCGGTAAAAAAGGTGATTATGTCGTCAACGGACAGCGCTTGGCTGCACTGGTTCCTGTTAATGCGCTTTACATTGACGCCAACTATAAAGAAACCCAGCTTCCTTCGATCTATGGTGGCGAAAAGGTGCGCATCTCTGTCGACGGGCTTGATGGCGAAAGCTTTGAAGGCACAGTCGTTTCATTGTCGCCTGCATCAGGTGCTGTTTTTTCACTTTTACCACCTCAAAATGCTACCGGAAATTTTACCAAAATTGTCCAGCGTGTCCCGGTCAGAATTTCGATACCTGAAAATATTCTGGCAACAGGGCGCATTCGTGCCGGCATGAGCGTGGTTGTCAGCGTCGACATGCGCACAAAACCGGAAGGTGCAAAATCATTGGCAACGAAGTGAGGTATTGATGACCGCTGCCAGTCTCCCCCACATGGAAGAGCATATCGAACCGAAAAAAATCGTGGCCTTCGTGGCCATGGTTTTCGGCATGTTCATGGCTATTCTCGACATCCAGATTGTCTCTGCCTCCTTGTCGGAAATACAGGCAGGACTTTCGGCAAGCTCGGATGAAATAGCCTGGGTGCAGACATCCTATCTCATTGCCGAGGTTATTATGATCCCGTTATCGGGATTTTTGGGGCGGTTGTTATCAACGCGTGTGCTTTTTACAATTTCGGCTGCCGGCTTTACTATTGCATCCGCCCTTTGTGCAACAGCCGGCTCGATTGAACAGATGATTGCCTACCGTGCCCTTCAGGGCTTTATCGGCGGTGGCATGATTCCAAGCGTGTTCGCTGCTGCCTTCACCATTTTTCCGCCTTCAAAACAGCCGATTGTTTCTCCCATTATCGGGTTGGTGGCAACACTTGCCCCCACGATTGGACCGACAGTCGGCGGTTATCTGAGCCATGCTTTTTCGTGGCATTGGCTGTTTCTTGTCAATGTGCCGTTCGGCATTCTCGTAACCATTGCTTCATGGAAGCTCATTGATTTTGATAAAGGTGATAGTTCGCTTTTCCAATCCTTCGACTGGTTCGGTTTGATCACCATGGCAACCTTTCTCGGCTCCCTTGAATATGTGCTTGAAGAAGGTCCGCGCAATGACTGGATGGAAGACGAAATGATCTTCCGTTTTACCATTGTCATGGGCATTTCTGCCGTTCTGTTTTTCTGGCGTGTGCTGACAGCGAAAAACCCGATTGTTGACCTCAAGGCCTTTGTAAACCTGAATTTCGCACTCGGGTCGATCTTTTCTTTCGTTATGGGCATCGGACTTTACGGGCTTACCTATCTTTATCCGCTCTATCTTGGGGAAATTCGCGGCTATGATGCCTTGATGATCGGGGAAACAATGTTTGTTTCCGGGTTGATGATGTTTTTTTCCGCTCCCCTCGCCGGTTTTCTTTCGACCAAGCTTGACCCGCGTTTAATGATGGGGCTTGGTTTTGCGGGTTTTGGCTGGGGAACTTGGCTTGTCACCGGAATGACATCAGACTGGGATTTCTGGGAACTGTTCTGGCCGCAAATTTTACGTGGCGGCTCGCTCATCCTGTGTATGGTGCCGATCAACAACATTGCACTTGGCACACTTTCAGCCGAAAAGCTTAAAAATGCATCCGGTCTTTTCAACCTCACCCGTAATCTCGGTGGTGCTGTGGGGCTTGCAATCATTAACACCATTATCATGCGGCGTACCGATTTTCATTATGAACGACTGTCCGAAAGCGTGCAATGGGGAAACCGGCAGGCAATCGACATGTTGAATGCTTTGGCAAGCAAACTTGATATGGCAGGCTTGAACCCCAAAGATTCGGCTTTGATGCAGCTCTATAATATTGTCCGCCAGCAAGCGACAGTCATGGCCTTTATCGACGCTTTCTTTATTCTTACCCTCTTGTTCGCAATTCTGACACTTCTGGTCTTTGCTGTAAAAAAACCGAAAACATTAAGCGGTGGAGTTGGCGGGCATTAATGTGCGAAAGGCTAAAAAAGGCAAAAACCGATTAAGAGTTTTGCTTTTTTTACGCTTCTCGCGTAAGTATAGCTTATGACAATTGCAAGCGAATGGACATTTCCGACTGATATTCTGTTGCGGCCCAAAAGCCTTGCAGCACTTGGCTCTGTGTTCGAAAAAAACGGTGTCAAAGCCGTTATGGTTTTGACCGATCGCGGTCTTAGCCAATCACCGGCATTGAAAAAACTGCTCAAACGCATCGACAAATTGAAATTGCCGTTCGGCGTTTTTTCTTCGCTCGATGGAACCGCTTCCAGAGAAACATTGGAATTGACTGTTCGACTTTATTTGAGCGGCGGTTTCAATGCTATTCTTGCCTTTGGCGGTGGTGCAGCAATAGATCTTGCCAAATTAACCCGCCTGTTTTGTGCAAAAGGAGCGAATGTCAAAACACTTGAAGTCCCCTCGCTTTACACGCCTCTCCCCTCGCTTGTTGCAATGCCGACACTTGCCGGAAGCGGCGCAGAAATCAGTGATAACGCCTACATTATCGACAATAGCAACAATACCGGTTTTACAATACATGACAAACGCATGATGCCGCCATGCGTTGTAGCCGATCCGGTTTTAACAGGGTCTGCACCTGCTATTTTTATAGCCGGCGCGGGTATGCATGCACTTACCAATGCGATTGATAGCTGGTGCTATCCGACGTTCAATCCCGTTTCGGATGCTTTGGCACTCGAAACAGTCCGCCTCGTTTTTGCCTATTTACCAAAAGCAGTCAGTGACCGTTCAAATAATGAAGCACAAATGGCAATGGCATCCGCCTCGCTCACCGGTGCACTTGCGGCAAAGAAAGGCTTAGGCATGACCAGTGCCCTCGCCCGATCGATAAGCAATCGTTACCAAACCCATTTTGGCATGACTGCAGGTGTTCTTTTGCCTTATGTCGTGGCTTATAACCAGTCGGCAGTGGGAAACAGAATTGCAACGCTTGCCGAGCGCCTTAATATAAAAGGTGGTTTCAACGGCTTTATCCGCCATCTGTTGAATTTGCGAAAATCGGCCAATGTCCCAACAAAATTGGCAGGCTTGACAAAAGATCAGAAAATCAAAGCAAAAGACAAGGCCTTGATTGAAAATGTCGCCGTTGAAGACCAAGGGCCGGATGAACCAACTGTCCGGCTTTCCAAAAAAACAGCGCTTGCCATTTTGAATGCGGCAATTGCCGGAAAAATGAACCGCAAAAAATAGATAATGCGTTTTCGCAATCAGAGCCTGAATAAGAAAATTCCTTTTGATTTTTTCACTTATTCACACGTGCGGACAAGAAAGTTCATCATTTAAAAAATAGCACAACATGTTGCACTTGACTGCGACTACCTGCCCCCCTTTCCAAACTATCATCCTCTCACACGACTATTATCGCTTTTCGGCCAGTCAATCTGAGACCCTGCTCCGGAAATGTCTTCACGAAAAAAAACCGGATAGACAAAAAAATAGAAGGTCATTTTTCGATTTAAAAAAAGATTGGAAAAATTTGTGATCATTCGCTTGATGATCATTATCAAGATCTTTTCTCTAAAATGACCTCCTTCTTTCAAATATCTCACATGAGCAGGATTAAAGCCGAGTGATAAAAAAACGCCCGCAGAAAACTACGGGCGTAAATTGCTGCTTATATCGGGTTTTGACCTATCAGATGACATAAGACCGGATCGGCTCGAAACCGTTAAAAGCTACAGAAGCATAGGTCGTTGTATAAGCACCGGTTCCTTCAATCAGGATTTCATCACCAACAGTGAGTGAAATCGGCAAAGGATAAGGTGTTTTTTCATACATCACATCGGCTGAATCGCAGGTTGGTCCGGCAAGAACGCATGGTACTTTTTCATCATCGTCCTTGGCTGTTTCAATCGGATAGCGGATAGCTTCATCCATTGTTTCGGCAAGACCGTTGAATTTGCCGACATCAAGATAAACCCAGCGCAACTTGTCATTTTCCGATTTTTTGGAAACCAGAACAACTTCAGAGCGGATAACACCGGCATTTCCGACCATACCGCGTCCCGGCTCAATGATTGTTTCGGGAATGCGATTGCCAAAATGTTTTGAAAGGCTATCAAAAATCGCCATGCCATAAGCTTGTGCCGATGGCACATCTTTCAAATAACGTGTCGGGAAACCACCGCCCATATTGACGAGTTTCAATATGATACCTTCCTTGGCCAGTGTTTTGAAAACTTTGGAAGCATCTGCCAACGCACGATCCCACGCATTCAGATTTGTCTGCTGTGAGCCGACATGGAAAGAAACGCCACAAGCATTCAAACCCAATTCGTGGGCACGGCGCAAAACCGAAACAGCCATTTCCGGCACACAACCGAATTTGCGTGAAAGCGGCCATTCGGCACCTTCACCATCTGTCAAAACGCGACAGAAAACACGCGCACCGGGGGCAGCACGGGCAACTTTTTCAACTTCTTCGACACAATCGACTGCATAAAGTGAAACACCCAATTCATAAGCACGGGCAATATCGCGCTCTTTTTTGATGGTGTTGCCGAAAGAAATACGATCAGGAGTTGCACCGGCATCAAGAACCATTTCAATCTCGGCGACAGTGGCCGTATCGAAAGATGAACCAAGCGACACCAACAAACGTAGTATTTCCGGTGCCGGATTGGCTTTTACTGCATAAAAAATGCGTGATTGGGGAAGTGCTTTGACAAAGCCTTCATAGTTTTCACGCACAACATCAAGATCCAGAATCATGCACGGGCCTTCAGGGCGTCGTGTTGCGAGGAAATCACGAATACGTTGAGTTGCCATTTCGGTTCTCCTTAGGAAACCCTTCGGGTTCCCCAAATCTTGCTTCTCGTGGCATCAGTCACGATCAGCCCATGGACAAAGTGCAAGGTCTATATTCGTTTCAACCGGTTATTGGAGGTACCGGAAAAAACTAGATAAAACTTGCGGCGATGGAACAGCGCGCTAACGCATTGCTCCGCTTTGTCTGCCTTTTGATTGGAATAACGAAAACCGCATCCGCACGGAAGGCAATGAGGTGTGCCTCTTCAGTAATTCCGACTTTTGGACAGCCGAAAGACACCAGAAAGGCCCGCACCGTCGTTGCTTCAAGATGTCCCCATTCTTCCGGTTGGCCGTAAGAATGACTGGAGCGGTTAGGTCCAGGTACCGTACCGGTTTTTCTCACCATTCGAGGACCGGCGGACACCCACAGGCACGTGCGACTTTGGGCAAAGATGCATATAAGCGCAATGGACTCACCTTTCAATATTTTTTTTGGCCTTCAGACAATTTTATTTAGGCCCGTTGCAATATTGGACATTCTGTTGTTTGCAATAAAAATTGGTGGCGTTGACAGTCAAAAACAGGGCTTGTTTTTCTGAAAAACTGGTCGTTGTTAAACGACATGCGTTTCTGTTAATAAAAGACAAAGCCCACCTTTTTTAAAAAAACAGCTTGTGGGCACGTGGTTTCGGGAAGGGGTAAAACTCTTGGGACTATTGACGAGAATACGGGGCTTTATAGAAGTGGTCGAAGCCGGCGGTTTTTCTGCGGCCGCGCGCAAGACACACAAATCGAAAGCGCTCCTTTCAAAACATGTTCATGAACTTGAAGACGAATTGGGCGCTGTCCTTTTGAACCGGACAACCCGCCAATTATCTTTGACTGAAGCAGGCCAGGCTTATTATCCACGTGCTTTGGAGATTATCAAGGAACTCGACGATCTTAATGACACAATTACACACTCCAATAAAACCACTCACGGGCGAATAAAAATCGGTACATCACGCACTTTCGCGGATGCTCCGATCGGTCAATCACTCATCGATTTTCTGTCAGCTTATACGGATATCCACCTTGATATCAGTCTTGATGACCGGTTCGTCGACCTTGTGAATGAAGGTTTCGACCTTGCTATCCGCATTACCGACATGCAGGATTCTTCCCTTATCCAACGAAAACTTATGGATATCCGTTCGGTTGTCGTCGCCTCTCCCGAACTCTTGAAAAACATAAATGTTCCGGAAACACCGCGCGATTTGAAATCGCTTCCCTGCCTTGTCGACAGAAACAACCTGAATTCCGACCACTGGGTGTTCAAGGATAAAAAAGGCAGCACCTTCTCTGTTGCCGTTTCCGGACGCATGGCGGCAAACGGTCCGGTCATTACAAAGCGCGCTGCCATTGCCGGTATAGGCTTTGCCAAAATTCCGCGTTTTATAGCCGAAGAAGAATTGCGGAATGGCCTTATCAAAACTGTTCTTGATGATTTTATGCCGGACGGTGCAGGCCTTTATATTGTCTATCCACAAAAACGCTATTTACCGGCAAAGGTGCGCATGTTTATCGACTATCTGGTCGAATGGTTCAAGAATTATGAACAAAAGGGGAAAACAAAAAACGATGCTTCCAACTCGTAAAACACGTTCGCCCTTTCAATAAAACCCGCTCCTTCAGTAAAGAAAATGCCAACATGTAACCGGAAGTTTCAAGGAAAACCGGACGGCTCGAAACAAGACAAACTGCCCGATCGAGCATCCGGTTAAAAAACAGTCCCGATTTTTCAACCACACAAAACCTTTGAACAAATAATAGGCACTCGCAGCCTGTTAGTGAAAAATTTTGGTCCAGTTATTTATTTGTTCCGGTTATTTCCGGCCCTTCAAAAGGGGCGAGTAAGAGAGGGAGCCAAGTAAGGGGGGCCAGTAAAAAAGGACGAAGCCATTTCCATGCGTTCTGCTTCATGAGCAGAATGCAACATTTTTGACGACAATATTTTAGCCGTGCCTTTGCTTTAAAGTTTTTTGCTCACTACAACCGACAATGCGAAGGTCAAGAAAACTAGCGTAAAAAGCTTACAATTGCCTGTTCGATATGTTGTTCGAGATCCTTCGGCAGTCCGAGTTTATCTATAAGATTATCAAGATATTTGCGGTTATCAGGCTTTTCCGGATCAAGTGTCATACGGGAAGCGACATAAAGTTCGGTCTTTTGTTCGTCACTATTCACATTGCTGACGAGATTGTCGAGATCAACCGGCTTGTTCAACTCATCCATCAGAAAAGCGGCTGTTTTTTGGTCAATTCCCGAACTCGCAATTTTGTTTTTTATCAACTCCCGTTCTTTGTCATCGACATGACCATCGGCTTTGGCAGCCGTTATCATTGCCCGAACCAATGTCAGGGCAAAATCACCATTATGATCGGCACCGGTTTGACCGATTTCTGTCATATCAACTTTGGAATTGGCATTATCATCATGTTTTTCAAAATTTTTCAAAGCGTTGAAAGCAACGCTGGCAACGGCCGCCAAACCGCCACCTTTTATCAAGCCTTCAAGAATATTGCCTTTTTCGTTGCCGGCAAAAAGTCCGCCTATGAGATCAACGACCGAAAAGGGAGAAGATGGCGTCGAGGAAGTCGACTGGTTTGTAGCAGCTTTTGAAGCGGAATTATCGGGGGTCAGCAAATCTTTAAAAATCTGTTTGGTATCAATCATCGTCGTCTCCGTTTTGTGAAACTCCCGCTTCTTTGATGAAAAGAGATAGCGCCCGCTAGCACTATTACAAGCTTTTCCAAAAGCAAAAATGATGCGAAAATACCAAAGAATATCCCCCTTGAACGGCGCGATAAAACGGCAATATTTTTCCGTTATGCCATGACCGGCTTTCTGAACATCATTTCAAAAAATCGGATAAGCCCCGCCATTTCATTTTTCAAAACGACCTCGTTGCCTGTCTTGTTAAACGCGTCGGTTTTCGAGCCCCGGCTCGAACTATTGAACTTTTCCCGCCTCGTCTTTTTCGCGATAGTTTTTTAAAGCAGCCTCTTAAACTTTAAAAAACCGGATATTGTTTTTTGAATTTTTAATGATGGATCGTTTCAATCTTCTCTTTTCATTGTGGTTACGATACCTTTTTGAGAACATTCCCGCTTTTTGACAAAGCCGATAGGAAACTTGCCTGAACACTCTTTTCTAAAGCTTGCCTTACGCTTATAAGAATTAAAAAAGCTTTTTGGAGAACAACAATGTCTCAGAAGACCGAACGTCTTTTACCTATTTTGCTTGGACAAAGTGTCATTCCGGTTCTTGTCATTGAACGATTGGGAGATGCGGTGCCGGTAGCACGTGCACTCGTCGAAGGGGGACTAAAAGCTATCGAGATCACACTGCGCACCCCTGCAGCCCTTGATGCCATTCATGCAGTTTCTGAAGATGTGCCTGATGCCATTGTCGGCGCAGGCACAATTTTAAACGGCGATCAATATGCATCGGCTGAAAGTTCGGGAGCAAAATTTATTGTCAGCCCCGGACTGACGGGCGAACTCATCGACGCTGCCGAGGATAGCGATATTCCGCTTCTTCCCGGAGCAGTCACACCAAGCGAATTGATGGGAGCACTTGAAGAAGGCTATCAATGTTTAAAATTTTTCCCTGCAACGGCAGCGGGCGGCATTGATTTTGTCAAATCGCTGGCTTCACCTTTTGCCGAGGTAAAATTTTGCCCGACGGGAGGTATTTCGCAAAATAATGCAGCCGATTGGCTGAAATTGCCCAATGTCGTTTGTATTGGCGGCTCGTGGGTGGCACCGAAAAAATTAATTGATGCTGGCGATTTTAAAGCCATTACCGAACTTGCGAGAAACGCAACAAAGTTGACTGCCTGAAAAGCCGTTGGGAAAACAACAGGCCAAGCCCATTAAAATATAAGGGCTTGGCAAAACTAACCGGACTTGCGGATAAACAGGCAGCCTTCGAGCCTTTAAAACTTTAAAGCCTTCGAGCCTTGGAGCCTATCCAAAAACAGCTTTACTCTTTTATCAATCGACAAAAGCGCGTTCAACCACGTAAGTAGCGGGGGCGTTATTCGCACCTTCGACAAGGCCGAATTCTCTACACATAGCAGCACAATCTTTCAGCATTGCCATAGAGCCGCAAATCATCGCGCGATCGGTTTCCGGATCAAGCTTTTTCAAACCGGTACGCTTGAAAAACTCGCCACTGCGCATTGTGTCGGTAATTCTCCCCATATGCTCGGATTGCTCGCGTGTGGTCATGGGATAGAATTTCAACTGGCTGGAAAATTCGCCAATAAGAGGATCATTTCTTAGGTCCGCAACAAGTTCACGCGCATAGTCGAGTTCGGCAACAAGCCGTGTTGTCTGGATAAGAATAACTTCTTCGAATTTTTCGTAAGTTTCCGGATCACGAATAAGACTTGCAAAAGGTGCAACACCTGTTCCAGTCGAAAAGAGATAAAGCCGTTTACCCGGCAAAAGCGCATCAAGCACCAGAGTGCCGGTCGCTTTTTTGCGCATGAGCACGGTGTCGCCCACTTTGATTTTTTGCAAATGCTCGGTCAACGGGCCATTCGGAACCTTGATCGAGAAAAACTCCAATTGCTCGCTCCAGAATGGGCTTGCAATGGAATAGGCACGAAAAACCGGCTTTTCGGCATTCGGTAAGCCGATCATCACAAACTCGCCCGAACGGAAACGGAAACTGTCGGGACGGTTCAATCGGAAACGGAAAAGCCTATCGGTATAATGTTTGACATCCTGTACAGTTAAAGCAAAAACATTTGCCGGTATCGGAAATGAAGACGGCGTGGCAGTCGCATTCGAGGCCGCATTGTCGACAGGCGTAGTCATCGGAATTCTTCCTTAATAAACTTTAGCAGATAAACTTGACAATTTTAGGCATGATATAATGCTAAATAAATTATCTGCCAACATCATAAAGCGAAGTTTCTTTATAATAACAAAATTGTTTTCGTCAAATGACAGTTGTAGATAGTCTGTTGTTTATGCAAAATAATTGCTTCAAAGCCGATGGACAAAACGGCTATTGTAACCACATATAGAAAAGCGGAAATGGCCGTTTTGGAATAAACCACATTATGACAGAACAACTCAAATTCGGAACAAGTGGCTTGCGCGGTCTGGTAAGCGATTTAACCGATGATATTATCATGCGCTACACATGCGCATTCTTGCGACATTTGGAAAAAATCGGCAAGACGAGCAAGGATGCTAGCGTGATTGTCGGCTATGATCTGCGCTCGTCGAGTCCGCATATAAAAAACGTTGTCGTTAAAACAATCGAAGATCAGGGTTTTTCTGTTATCAATTCCGGTGAGGTGCCAACACCTGCCCTTGCGCTTTATTCACTCAATTCTCGCTATCCGGCAATTATGGTTACAGGAAGCCACATTCCCGATGACCGCAACGGGTTGAAATTCTATCGTCCTGATGGAGAAATAACCAAGCAGGACGAGCGGGGCATTGTCAATGAACTTGATAAATCCGGTAAAGGCGGGCATTCGGAAAAAGACACGCCCTATCACCTTGACGAAAACTATCAATCCCCTCCCGTTGTTCCGGATGTTCTTGAACTTTACCGGAAACGCTGTCTTTCCATTTTGCCGAAATCCGCACTTCAGGATATGAAAATCGGCGTCTATCAACACAGTTCCATTGTGCGCGATTTTCTCGTTGAAGTTTTATCAGCTCTTGGCGCAAAAACTGTTGCAATCGGGCGGGCCGACCATTTTGTTCCGGTCGATACCGAAGCATTACGCGATTTTGACCGCAAGCTTGCTCTTGATGCCGTTCGTCAATATGGGCTTGATGCGTTGGTGTCGACCGATGGCGACGCAGACCGGCCATTAATTGCCGGTTCCGACGGAATATTTTTAAAAGGCGATGTGGTTGGAATGCTCACCGCAAAATATCTTTTTGCCGATGCGGTGGTCACCCCTGTCACCTCTACGTCGGCGGTCGAGACAAGCCATTTTTTCGAGCATGTCTATCGCACCTCTGTCGGCTCACCTTATGTTATTGCCGGTATGAAACAGGCATTAAACGACGGTTATCATACAATTGTCGGTTTTGAAGCCAATGGCGGCGTTCTTTTAGGAAGCGATATTTCAAGCGAAACCTGCGAATTGAAGAAATTGGCAACACGCGATGCAATGCTTCCTATTCTGGCTTTACTAGGATTTGCACAATTGCGCGGCTCTTCCGTTCAGGCGCTTCAGGGTTCTCTTCCGCGGCGCTTCACAGCCAGCAACCGGCTGTCAAATATTGACACAGAAAAAGCAAAACAAGTTTTGCATGATCTTGAAGACGCTGCAACATGTGTGCATTTTTTCCATCCGCTCGGAACGATCAAACATTGGGATGTGATTGACGGTTTGCGTGTCATCATGGACAATGGTGATATTGTGCATTTCCGCCTTTCCGGTAATGCTCCGGAATTGCGGTGTTATAGCGAAGCGGCCTCGCAAGAACAGGCCGACAAGCTTCTCGAATGGGGGCTTGAAAACATTGCTCGAACCTTGGAGAAAGCATCATGATAAAGGTTATTGCGCATTTTTATATCAAGCCCGAATTGGTTGAAAAGACCGACGCTCTTTTCAAAGAACTCGTAGAAAAATCCCGTAAAGACAAAGGCTGCATTTCCTACGAACTGTTTGAAGTTGAAGGCGATACAGGACACATGGTTTTCATTGAAACATGGAAAGACAAAGGCGCCCTCGACGCACATAGCAAAACCGAACATTTTGTTCGCATTATCGATAAATTGACAAAGATGAGCTACAAGGAAGCGGTCGTTACTGCCATGACACAGAAGCTTTGACGTCCCTCAATTTCCATTTCTTTACAATTTCTGTTTCTTTACAGTAAAAGCGGTACCGGGTTTCATCCGATGCTGCTTTTTTAATATTATCCGCTCCCTTATGTGCTTCAAAAAGTACTGTTTTCATTTCAGGTTCCAGAACGGAAGCGACGCGTTGCTTTTAAAAAACTTGGTTATCTCCAACAACACGCGCGTCAAAACGATATTTTTGTTAGCTTCTTATTTTGCTGTTTATGAGTTTGTTCTGATTTAGGCGCTTACGCGATATTTAGCCAATGCCCGGTAACCGGATGTGGCCAATGCACGGTCAATTGAAAATTGTTTCAACCTTTCATTACGTGGCTCTACCCCGCATTCGGGCGGAAACTATTCTCTCTTCAAATCGGCTTTTAACATGACGGTTTATTGAAAGAAGAATTCTATTCATCACCCCGTTGCTGTTCGGGCAAAAGCAAATTGAGGATGATTGCCGTAATACCACCAGCGGCAAGCCCCGATTTCATAATATCGGCGATAAATGTCGGAAGGTGGCTCACAAAAGCCGGTACTTGCGGCACACCGACGCCAACGCTCAAAGCGATTGCAATGATAAGAAGTGCCCGACGGTCGAGCTTGATTGACGAAAGGATGTTAATTCCGGAAGCGGCAACCGAGCCGAACATGATCATGGCAGCACCGCCAAGAACCGGTTCCGGCATCGCCTGTATGAGAGCGGCAATTTTCGGAAAAAGACCAAGGACAACGAGAATCGCTGCAATCCACAAGCCAACATAGCGGCTTGCAACGCCGGTCAACTGGATAATCCCGTTATTTTGCGCAAAGACCGAACTTGGAAATGTATTGAAGAAACCGGCAAGAAGAGAATTGGCGCCATTAACAAGCACACCACCCTTTATTCTTTTCATCCATAATGGCCCCGAAACCGGCTCGCTTGAAATTTTGCTTGTTGCTGTAATGTCGCCAACCGCTTCAAGAGAGGTGACAAGATAGATCATGATGAGCGGAATAAAGAGCGACCATGAAAAAGATAGTCCGAAATGGAGCGGCCTTGGCAAGGCGAAAAGTGCGGAATGTTCAAAACCGGAAAAATCAAGCCTGCCCATAAAGCCTGCCATGGCATAGCCGACAGCAAGGGCAAGAATAATGGCACTGGAGCGCACCCATGTAATCGTCACACGGTTTAAAAAAATAATGAGTGCAAAGACCGTGCATGACAAAGCGAGATTTTGTAAGCTTGCAAAACTTCCCTTTTCGCCTAGTGACGCATAACCACCCCCCATACTGACAAGTCCCTCTTTAATCAGGGTAAGGCCGATCAATAGAACCACAATACCGGTGACAAGAGGGGTAATCATGCGGCTGATAAAGGGGAGAATGCGCGAAACCGACATTTCGATAAACGAACCGGCAATCACCACACCGAAGACCGCCGACATGACCTCGTTTGCCGGAATACCACTTGCAACCATGGCAGCGGAGCCGGCTGAAAGCGGCCCGACAAAATTGAAACTGGTTCCTTGCACGATCAGCAAACCGGCACCGAAGGGACCAATTTTTTTGCATTGCACAAAAGTTGCAATGCCCGAAATAATAAGCGACATGGATAAAACCATGGCCGTATCTTCCGGCGACACACCGGCAGCACTGCAAATGATAAAGCCCGGCGTAATGATTGGCACAATAATTGCCAATAAATGCTGGAGAGCAGCCAAAAATGCGACAGGCGCGTGAGGATGGTCATTCATTTCAAAAACGAGATCACCCGATTTTTTATGCGTTTTCCGGTTCTCCATCGGCTTTCTCCGTCAGCATAAATGATGCGTGAACATTGAAGGACATCTTCATGTTAGCGTTTTAGTTGAGGATTGATGAAGAAAGGTCAAGCCTAATTGGCGGGGAATAGCATTTATCCACCAGCAAGCAAGCTTTTTGACCGATAAGAGTATTCATTGATCCCTTGATGATACAATTTTAAAACAGGAAGATTGTCTGGTGTAGTTCTCGCAAGAAAACATCTTGTTGGCTTTAAAACAACAATTATATGCAATAACGGCATTAAATGAAAAACCGGAATGCTATTTGATCAAAATCCGGATTGGACGAGAAAAATGAATATTGGTGAAGCAGCAAAACAATCGGGTCTTAGCGCAAAAATGATCCGTCATTATGAAGAAACAGGGCTTATTTCACCAATTCATCGTAGCAGCAATGGTTATCGCGTTTATACCGATGACGATATTCAAACCTTGCGTTTCATCCGCCGCTCAAGACTGCTCGGCTTTTCTTCCGAAGATATCCGCGTTCTCCTCGGATTATGGAAAGATCGTAGCCGCGCTTCAAGCGAAGTTAAAAAACTCGCACTTTCCCATATCAAAGCTTTGCAGGAAAAAATGGATTCCCTACAGGTAATGATTAATACACTCGACCACCTTGTCCATCACTGCCATGGCGATGACAGGCCCGATTGCCCCATTCTGGAAGATCTTGCCGGATCAAGCCATCATTGCCATTGATTGAACGCATGTTAGCTTTTTTGAGTGGGACGCAATTTGCCCCGATTTTTATCAAAGTTTTCGCGTTTTTAGCGTCGTGCAGCAAGCGTTTGGAAGAGCATCCCCAAAAAGCCGGTTAAAATCAAAATATAAAAAGTTGTAAAACCGGAAACGTTTTTTGGTCTTTGGTTTTAAATAATTTTCACATCTTCAGACTTACGCAAAGTTAAAAGACATTTAAGGCTCTTTTGTCAAAAATTAGCGATTTGAAAGAAAAGACTTTTTATTGTGCGTGAAGAATATTACACATGACACACTAAAAATTGAACGAGATCTGACATGCGTAAAATACTCGAGATCAACGATCTTAAAAAACTTGCCAAACGACGCGTTCCAAAAATGTTTTTTGATTATGCCGATTCCGGAGCATGGACAGAAAGCACTTATCGCGCCAATGAAGAAGACTTTAAAAAAATAAAACTGCGCCAGCGCGTTCTGGTCGACATGACCAATCGCTCGCTTGAAAGCGAAATGATCGGCCAGAAGGTTGCCATGCCTGTTGCTTTGTCGCCAACCGGTTTGGCGGGAATGCAACATGCCAATGGTGAAATGCTGGCCGCTCAGGCTGCTGAAGAATTCGGCGTGCCGTTTACATTGTCGACAATGAGCATTTGCTCGATTGAAGATGTCGCCTCGGTAACCAAGAAACCGTTCTGGTTCCAGCTTTATGTGATGAAAGACCGCGACTTTATTGCCGATCTTATCAATCGTGCCAAGGCTGCCAAATGCGGTGCTTTGGTATTGACACTTGATCTGCAAATTATGGGGCAACGGCACAAGGATTTGCGCAACAATCTGTCTGCCCCGCCAAAATTTACATTAAGAAATCTCTGGCAGATGATGACATGCCCGAAATGGTGCATGGATATGCTGCAGACTGATAAACGGACTTTGCGTAATATTGCCGGTCATGCCAAAAACGTTACCGATCTTTCATCCTTGAGTTTATGGACAGCCTCGCAATTTGACCCGAAGCTTAACTGGAACGATGTCGAATGGATCAAGAAGATCTGGGGTGGTAAACTTATCCTGAAAGGCATTCTTGATGTCGAAGACGCCAAAATGGCTGTCAAAACCGGTGCCGATGCCATTCTGGTTTCAAACCATGGTGGCCGCCAGCTTGACGGCGCACCTTCAACCATTTCGGTTTTGCCTGAAATCGTCGATGCTGTCGGAGATAAAATAGAAATCCATCTTGATGGTGGTATCCGCTCCGGTCAGGATGTGTTGAAGGCCTTGGCGCTTGGTGCCAAAGGCACCTTTATTGGCCGTCCATTTCTTTACGGGCTTGGCGCCATGGGCAAACCGGGTGTCACAAAAGCCTTGGAAATTATCCGTAACGAGCTTGATGTTTCCATGGCACTTTGCGGCAAGAAGAAAATTGCCGATCTCACCCATGATGTCCTTTATGATTTCAGGCCTTCAAAGCCAAAACGCTGAACGAAGAGCTTAATTCGATATTGGATAAGCCGGGCATTTTGCCCGGCTTTTTTCAATGCTTTTACTTTTTTAACGGTGATTTTTTTAAAAAGCGATTTTTCTTGGAACTCTAAAAACGATGAAAAGCAAACAATGAAAATTATTTAAAATCCGGCACTGAAATGGCCGGTTTCCACGCAATACATAACCGAAACGAACCTTCAAACAGCAGCAAAGCTGCCTGTTATCCCGCTTTTTTCAATGAAAAAATCCACATTGAATTCTGGTATAAAGGCTTACTCTTTATTTTACCTAATTTTGCAATATTTCACCTGATTTTGCAATTGACCCGATTTTATCATTGATGAGCGTTAAAGAACGCCGATTTCTTGATCGCGTTAATAGCACACGGATTTGCCAAAATGTTCGAGATGTCACGGCACCTTTCAGCGCTTCTCTTATGACACCCTGTTTTAACAGTGGAAGCGGAATGAAATGCCAGCTTAAAATAGCTCTTCTTCGGCTTTTCATGAACCGGTTTTCAGTCCAAAGATTGATAAAGCTGATTTTGATGAACCAAAACGTATAGCAAAACAAAAGTCGGGTAGAGCAAACAAATGCTGCTTTCAGAAATGCCCGAACGGCTCACATAATGAAGAGCTCTGCCTGATGAAGAGCTCTGCCTGAAACTCGGGTGAGAAGAATAATTCACATAATTTTATTCATCGCTGCATCAAAATAGAGCGAATGGAAAAGGCCGAATGAATGCGCGCGACACCTGGCAGGCGTGACAATATTTCCTTGTGAATGGTTTCATAAGCGGCGGCATTTTCTGCTTCCGCACGCAACCAATAATCTGCATCCCCCGTCATCAAATAGCATTCCTTGATTTCCGGATGGCGACGCACAGCCGCCTCGAAACGGTTCAAATATTCTTCCGTTTGTTTTTCAAGTGTAATCTGGATAATGGCAATGAGGCGGTCTTCTCCTTCGACACTTCCCAATATGGCAGTAAAGCCGCGAATAACGCCGCTTTCTTCCAATAATTTTACACGCCTCAAACATGCCGAGGGCGAAAGCCCCACTTCGGCAGCAAGATTTGCATTGCTCATGCGCCCGTCACGGCGCAACAGGCGGATGATATTACGGTCTATCGCATCAAGATTTTGCATATTATTTCAATTTTTCGGATTTACGCTCAATATTCAACGATAAATATCTATAATATTTCAAAAATAGATACAACATTCGAATGCTCTTCACATATGATAGCGAAGATTAAATGGCAAAAAAGCCACGGGAACAATGCTAGGGGAACAAACGGACATCCGGATTTTTAACCGGATTTATCTGGGAAATAATGAAATGGGTGAAATTCAAAACGACAATAAAATTCCGACATTAGCCTATGGGGCAATTCTCACAATCAACCTTGATGCCATTGTCGAAAATTATAACACCATAAAAAAAATGGTTGCTCCGGCACAAAGTTCCGCCATTGTCAAAGCGGATGCTTATGGCCTTGGTGCAGAAAAAATAGCCCCTGTGCTTTATGAAGCAGGATGCCGGTTTTTCTTTGTGGCTGAACTTATCGAGGCATTCCGGCTCAAAGATCAATTGCCGACAGATGCTTCTATTGCTGTTTTGAATGGCATTTTACCGGGTGCGGAAAAAATAACGGCAGCGGCCGGTATAATTCCGGTTCTCAATTCCTGGGAGGCGATTCTTGACTGGCAAAAATTATGCGAGAGTGAAGCAAAGCGTTTTCCTGCGATCATTCAAATAGACACCGGCATGTGCCGCTTGGGGCTTGATCATAGCGAGCTTTACCGCCTTATCGCCGATCCATCGATTTTTAACGACGCCGATATAAAACTGGTGATTAGCCATTTGGCTAAAAGTGACGAGGAAAATAGCCCTGCAAATCCTGCCCAGCTTGAAGCGATGAAAACGGCACTTGCCAAACTTCCGGCTTCAAAAGTTGCATTTGCCGCTTCTGGCGGAATTTTCTTGAAGAGCGACTATCATTTCGACATGGTGCGTCCGGGCATTGCCCTTTACGGTGTAGACCCGCTCGGCAAAAGCCCGACAGTCATCAAACCCGTCGTCAGCCTCGATGCCCATGTCATCCAGACACGCCACGTTCCCCGCGGTTCGGCAATCGGCTATGGCGGAACATTTATAACCGAACGGCCAAGCACAATCACAACAATATCGGTGGGCTATGCCGATGGTTGGCTAAGGGCACTCGGCAATAAAGGTTCGGTCTATTTCAAAGGGCAGCGCGTGCCGATTGTTGGCCGTGTTTCGATGGATTCCATCACACTTGATACAACGCATCTTGGTGAAAATGCACCAAAAGCCGGCGATCTTGTCGAACTCATCGGCAAGCACCAATCGCTTGACGATGTTGCTCGCGATGCAGGCACAATTCCTTATGAAATTCTAACGTCGCTTAGTCATCGTTATCAGCGCATCTATGTGAAAAATCGCGAGGGAAACAAAAAATGAAAGTGCTTGTTCTGGGAAGTGGTGTCGTTGGTGTAACTTCAGCTTGGTATCTCAACAAAGCAGGCCACGAAGTTACGGTCATTGATCGTGAAGAAGGACCTGCATTGGAAACAAGCTTTGCCAATGCAGGTCAGGTTTCGTTCGGATATACAACCCCGTGGGCACAACCGGGGCTGACCCTCAAAGCATTGAAAATGATGCGGCAGGCCAATCCGCCGCTTATTATTCATCCCACTTTCAGCCTCGACCAGATGAAGTGGCTCTTTGCAATGTTTATCAATTGCAATGAAAACCGTTACAAGAAAAACAAATCCCTGATGGTCCGCGTATCCGACTATGCCGCAAAATGCCTTCAGGCCTTACGCGAAGAAACATCTATCCATTACGATGAACGCATGAAGGGCACGATTCAGCTTTTCCGCGATCCCCACCAGCTTGAAGCGGCCAATAAGGATGTCGAAGTTCTCAAAGCCGATGGAATTGCCTTTAAGATGCTTGATAGTGCCGGTTGCGTTGCCGCAGAACCCGGATTGGCGCCGTTAAAAGATAAAATCGTTGGTGGATTGCAAACCCCTGAAGATGAAACCGGCGATTGCCAGATGTTTACAACCAAGCTTGCAAAACTCGCGGCCGATAAAGGGGTTGAATTTTCCTATAATACAATAATCAATAAACTTGATGTTGAAGGCGGTAAAATTACCGGCGTTGAAACGTCACGTGGCTTGATGCGTGCGGATGCCTATCTCGTCTCCATGGGGTCTTTTACGCCTTTTCTTATTCACGATCTCGGACTTCATGCGCCAATCTATCCGGTGAAAGGCTATTCCATTACAGTACCGATCACCGACGAGGCGAAAGCACCGGTTTCAACTGTTATTGACGATATTTACAAAGTCGCTGTTACAAGATTGGGTAACCGTATCCGCGTCGGCGGCATGGCAGAAGTTTCAGGCTATGAAATAAAGCTCAGCGAACCACGCCTGAAAACCTTGCAAGAAGCTTTGGAAATGATGTTTTCCGGCTCCTATGATAGAGACTTCAAGCCTCAGCTCTGGTCAGGTTTACGGCCGGTGACACCTGATAGTGTTCCGATTATCGGTAAAACAAAATATGAAAACCTGTTTATCAATTCCGGACATGGTACTTTGGGTTGGACAATGTCAACCGGAAGTGGCCATTTGATTGCCGATATTATCAGCGGCAACAAGCCTGAAATTGACCCGACAGGACTGGACATCAGCCGGTATCAATAATTTTTCGATCAATTGAGCATTAGATGCGCTGCAACAGCTCTTCTTACCCCCGAAAAAGCCTGTTGCGGCCTTTCATGTGCACTCTATCCGGTTTGCCTCTTCTAGTCCGTGAATTGCATTTTGCGGATTATTCGTTACGTCTTTAGGGGGCTTTTCATTCGGTTTTCTGTTCCGGCGGTCATGCGCTTTTCTGTTCCAGACTGTCCGGTTGATTCTTTGGTCCGCTTGCTTACTCTTTTTCAGCGCTTGGCCTGTCCGTTATCTTTTAAAAGTTTACTCTTTGTCGCTTCCGAAACTTCCAGAAATTTTATGAAAAATAAACAGAGATAGACAGAGCGAAAAGCCCGCAGCTTTCATCTTTCCGTTTTGGTCATTTCACCAATAGTTCTACATCATTGCAGCAGCACCGAAGATGGCACCCAAAAACCAAAAAGAATAAAAATCCGAATAGAAAACCAAATAAAAAACCGGCCGAAGCCGGTTTTTTTTAACGATAGTTGGAAAGTGGAGGACAGGAACAAATGAGGTGCCTGTCACCGGCCACATTATCAATACGCGAAACCGGTGGCCAATATTTATCTGCGGGATCCTGAGCAGGATCAGGAAGTGCCGCAATTTTGCGCGAATAGGCATGTGACCAATTGTCATCAATGGTATCTGCCAGAACATGCGGCGCATTGACGAGCGGATTATCATCCTTCGGCCAGACACCCTCGCCTACTTTTTTGGCTTCTTCGGAAATAGCAAGAAGGGCATTGCACAACCTGTCAATTTCCGATTTCGGCTCGGATTCGGTCGGTTCGATCATCAATGTTCCGGGAACCGGAAACGACATAGTCGGAGCATGAAAGCCATAATCGATCAGACGTTTGGCTACATCGTCGACGGTGATGCCGTAATTATCCTTGAGAACACGCGTATCGACAATACATTCATGCGCAACACGCCCTCTCTTTCCTTTATAAAGGATCGGATAGGCCGCAGAAAGCTGTTCTGCAATGTAGTTTGCATTCAAAATTGCGTTTTCGGTCGCAAGTTTCAGCCCTTCCGCGCCCATCATACGGATATACATCCATGTGATGGTGAGGATTGAAGCGCTGCCGAAAGGTGCTGCCGAAACAGCATGGCTTGTCGAAAACAGCGCATGACCGGGAACGAATGGTTGAAGATGCTTTGAAACGCCGATCGGCCCGACACCCGGACCACCGCCGCCATGAGGAATAGCAAAAGTTTTATGCAAATTCATGTGGCAGACATCCGCGCCGACATCAGCCGGACGGGCAAGAGCAACCAGCGCATTGAGATTTGCGCCATCAAAATAGACTTGCCCGCCATTTTCATGAATAATCTTGCAAATCTCTTTGATACTTTCTTCGTATACCCCGTGGGTTGACGGATAGGTAATCATTAAAGCAGCAAGATTGTCTTTGTGTTCGACTGCTTTTTTGCGCAAGTCTTCAACATCAACGTCTCCGTCGCCAAGACAATCGACCACAACCACTTCCATACCGGCCATATGTGCCGAAGCCGGATTTGTACCATGGGCAGAAGCCGGAATAAGACAGATATTGCGATTATGTTCGCCATTTTTGTCATGATAGCGGCGAATAGCAAGAAGACCGGTATATTCACCTTGTGCGCCGGAATTGGGCTGGAATGAAATGGCACTGAAGCCGGTAATTTCACACAACCATTTTTCAAGTTCAGAAATTAGTTGCTGATAGCCGCGACTATCGGTCTTCGGGGCAAAGGGGTGAAGATTTGCAACCTTCGGCCAGCTCAAAGGCATCATCTCGGCAGCCGCATTCAGTTTCATGGTGCAGGAGCCAAGCGGAATCATAGCGCGGTCCAGTGCCAGATCCTTGTCGGCAAGGCGGCGCAAAAAGCGCATCATTTCGGTTTCCGATTGCACAGCATGGAAAAACGGCTGGCTTAAAAAAGAACCATCGCGTTTTTTGCCGAAAAGTTTTGACGGAGCTTTATCAATGAGTGTTGCACCGAAAAGCTTGGCAAGTGCTTTTGCGTCTTCTTCATCCGAAAGTTCATCAAAATTGATGGAAACGGTATCCTTGTCGATAACGCGTATGAGACGGCCATCACTTTCCGCTTTTTGTTGCAGTTCATGCGCTTTGCCGGAAACATTCACGGTAACACAATCGAAATAATGGTCGCCGGCAAGAGTAAAGCCCGCATCTTTGACACTGTCACCGAACCGGCTTGCAAGATCATGAACGCGATTGGCAATCGCCTGCAAACCTTCCGGACCATGCCAGACTGCAAAAGCTGTTGCCATATTGGCAAGGAGTGCCTGAGCGGTACAAATATTCGACGTTGCTTTGTCGCGGCGGATATGTTGTTCACGCGTTTGCAAAGCAAGACGATAGGCAACCCGCCCTTTGGTATCAATCGACTGTCCAACAATGCGCCCGGGAATCATGCGTGTCAGGGCTTCGCTGACTGCCAGATAACCGGCATGAGGACCACCAAATCCCATTGGCACGCCGAAACGCTGCATAGAGCCCACAACCATATCGGCTCCCCATAGGGCAGGCGCTTCCATGATTGTCAAAGCCAGAGGATCAGCCACAACGATAACCAATGCACCTTTGGCTTTGGCCTTTTTGATGATATCGCTATGATCGATAAAACGCCCCTTTGTGTCGGGCCATGGCAAAACGATTGCCGCTGTCTTATCGGTGATCTCGCTCTCTAACCCGATCTCGTAACCTTGTGTTTCAGCCCTTGTTTGAGCTACCGCCAAAGTTTGCGGGTGAAGTTCGCCAAACACAGAAATCGCGGTTTTTTTATTGCGTGAAAAGCGCACGGCAACGGCGTTCGCTTCGGCAAGTGATGTTGCCTCATCAAGAAGCGAGGCTGCCGCAATCGGCAAGCCTGTCAATTCGCAGACAAGAGTCTGGAAATTGAACAACATTTCAAGCCGCCCCTGACTGATTTCTGCCTGATAGGGAGTATAGGCGGTGTACCAAGCCGGATTTTCAAAAAGATTGCGTAAAATAACCGAGGGAACAAAAGTGCCATAATAGCCCTGTCCGATAAAGCTTTTATGGAGACGATTCTGTTCCATCATAGCGTGAAGTTCGTGAAGAGCAGCGCCCTCACTCACAGCTCTTGGCAATTGAAGCGGGTGGTGAAGACGGATTGCGCTAGGCACTGCCTGTTCGACCAGTTCTTCAAGAGAACCGAGTCCCAATTTATGCAGCATTGCCTTTGCCTCTTCGGGTCTCGGCCCGATATGGCGTGATGAAAATGGAAGTTCCTGCATTGTATTATCCAATCATTGCGACATAACCTGCCGCATCCATCAAGCTGTCGAGCTGGCTTGCGTCGGAGATTTTCATCTTCCACAACCAGCCTTCTTTTTCTGCCTTCTGGTTAACCAGTGCCGGATCATCGCTCAAAGCTTCGTTGACTTCGCTGATCGTACCATCAACCGGTGAAAAAACATCGGATGCAGCCTTGACCGATTCGACAACAGCAACAGAGTCGCCCTTTTTGACCGTGCTGCCGACTTCCGGCAATTCGACGAAAACCAGGTCGCCAAGCTGCTCCTGAGCATGGTTTGTGATACCGACCGTTGCAAGATCACCATCAAGACTGATCCATTCATGATCTTCGGTGAAATACAGTTTAACCATGTGTTTTATCCTTTAAAATAACGATGTTCGACAAAGGGAAGTGTGTGGACAACAAGCGGTATTTTCTTACCGCGAACTTCTGTTTCAAGCTCGGTTCCGGCTTTTGCTAGGTCGATTGCAACATAACCCATTGCAACCGGACCATTGAATGACGGGCCGAAACCGCCTGATGTAACATGACCGACGAGTTTGCCCGTCTTGTCAAAAATTTCTGCACCGGCGCGCACCGGTTGGCGTGTTTCAGGCATCAAACCGACGCGGCGGCGTGTTGCACCATTTTTCAATGCTTCGAGAAAAGCCTTGGCACCGAAAAAATCGCCCTTCTCACGTACCGTTTTGGTAACCGCCCAGGTAATTGCCGCTTCAACCGGATTGGTTTTTGCGGTGATGTCGTTGCCATGAAGGCACAAGCCCGCTTCAAGTCGCAGACTGTCGCGTGCGGCAAGGCCGATCCATGTTACGCGCGGGTCGCTCAACAATTTTTCGGCTAGTGCTTCAGCTTCACCGACGGGCAGACCGATTTCAAATCCATCCTCGCCGGTATAGCCCGAACGTGTCATAAACCAGTTTTTCTTCGGCTCGAAACCATGCATGAAATGAAGTTCATTTCCCGGTAAGCTTGCTTTTTTGATAACATCGGCAGCCTCCGGCCCCTGAAGTGCCAGAAACACGCGTTCGAGCGGTACGATTGTGCAGTCAAACCCATGCGCGCGTTTTTGAAGTTCGGCAATATCGGCATGCGCATTGCCGGCATTGGCAACAACCATAAAACGTTTCTCGCCAAGACGGGTAACAATGAGATCGTCAAGGATGCCCGCCTCTTCATTCAAAAGGTAGTTATAACGTGACTGGCCGATTTGCAGTGCTTCGGCGTCAAGTGGCAGGGCTTTTGACAAAAAGTCGGCTGCACCATTTCCTTCAACCAGTATCAGTTTCATATGAGAAATATCGAACAAACCCGCATGGGCACGCGTATGCAAATGCTCTTTCATAACACCGAGCGGGTAAGTGAGCGGCATGTTCCATCCGGCAAAATTGCCGAATTTGGCTCCGGCTTTTTCATGCATATGAAAAAGCGGCAAAGTTTTAAGGTCTTCTTGAGAGTTGCCCATAAATTGCTCCGAGGTTGCGCCAATAGATACACAATGCATCTATTTCACACCCCTCTGTCTTGAGCCTGAGAGACTTGTGGAAAGCTCTCCCCCTCCACTTACACCTTCGGCGCGGGACAAACCCGACTTTCCAGAGCTGTCTTGATCTTTTTACGGTTCCTTGTGCCTGAGAGATTACGGGCTGTTTTCCCCTTCGGCGGCCAAAACACGGTTGACTGTATTTTTACACTCTCCCGCAAAAAGATGAGAAAGGGTTAAATTTACCCCTCCCTGACATAAAACCGGTTCTAGCCGATCTTCAAAGTGAAGTCATCCTCAAAAAATCATTTCCCCCGACTATATCGGGGCATTTAGCCCCCCATGCTCCTAACAATTCCCCATATGGTCATGACAATTTATTGTGATAATAAAGCTAAAACAATTTTGTTTTCTATAAACTCTTAATGATTGATCTTGCTGCCGAGGTAAAATCCCAAAGCTGTCGCGAAAAGACAAAAGACAACCGAAACAATAATATTGAAAAAGGCCTCACCGACTGCGCCTTTTTTCAAAAGCTCGAAGCTTTGCAAGCTGAAGGAAGAAAAGGTTGTAAAGCCGCCACAAATCCCCACCATGACAAAGAGCCGGATATTCTCGCTCACTGGCCATTTTGCCTCTGCAAGAGTGATAACGCCAAAAAAAGCGATTACAAAAGACCCGACAATATTGATAAGAATTGTTCCCCATGGCAGATGTTTACTGACCGGAACCATGAGGAGCGATAACCAGTAACGTAAAACCGTGCCCAGTGCACCGCCAAAAGCCACCCATAATGTTGCAGTCATCGGATAATCTCCTTAAAGGAAGAAAAAATATTTCAACTCCAGCATCAAATAAAATGCCGAATTGGAAATTAAATGCAGTAAATTAGCATGACGATTTAAAACAGAATGCCAAAAAAAACAAAATAAAGGACTAAAAATGCCAGCGGGAAAACAGGAATTATTGGATTTTCTAAAAACACTTGGCATTCATGTCAAAACAACAACCCATCCGGCTGTTTTTACAGTCAAAGACGGCGAGGATATTAAAAAAAGCATCGCCGGCGCCCATACCAAGAATCTGTTTCTGAAAGACAAGAAGGGACATTATTTTCTAGTAACATTGGGTGCCCATTCGGTTGTCGACCTTAAACATCTTCATGATAAAATCGGTGCATCGGGGCGCCTTTCCTTTGGCAGCCCTGAAAAACTTTCCGAATATCTCGGCCTTTATCCGGGTGCGGTCAGCGCTTTCGGCCTCATAAATGACAAGGAAAATCATGTGACCTTTATTCTTGATAAGGCCCTTTACAATCACCCTGTTATCAATTGCCACCCGATGACCAACGAAGCTACAACGTCGATTGCGCGCGAAGATCTTGTAAAATTTGTCCGCGCCACAAATCATGAACCGCTTATTATTCAGGTTTCAGAGGAAGAGGGTTGAAATTCGCACCCTCAGGCACGATTTTGAGGATAGGACGAACAGACATTTCGTAAGAAACAGGACTTGAGAATGAGTGACAATCCCTTTGCGCCACAAGGCGGGCGAATGAATGCAAATGTAAATCTGGCCAATCAAACAGGCGGAGCAGATAATTCTGTCATCAAGGATACAACAACGGCCGATTTTTCAAAGGATGTCCTTGTCGAATCAAAAAAGCAACCTGTTATCGTCGATTTTTGGGCAACATGGTGTAACCCGTGCAAGCAATTGGGGCCTGTTCTTGAAAAAGTTGTCCGGCAAGCAAAAGGTGCTGTCAAACTCGTCAAACTCGACATTGATAAACATCCGGCTATTCCCGGACAGATGGGAATACGTTCCGTACCTGCCGTCATTGCCTTTGTTGATGGGCACCCTGTTGACGGTTTCATGGGGGCGGTGCCGGAAAGCGAAGTCAAGAAATTTGTTGCAAAACTAACGGGCAACGAAAAAGAAGCAGCAATTGACGAAGCTTTGGAGACAGCCAATGAATTGCGCAAAAGTGGCGATGTGACGGGTGCTGCTACTTTTTATGCGCAGGTTTTAAAACAGGCGCCTGATAACGTCACAGTTATCGCCGCTTTTGCCGATATGCTTGTCGAGCATAACGAAATTGATCAGGCCAAAGGCATTCTCAAAGCTGTACCGGACGCTAAAAAGTCCGACCCGGCAATTCGCGCTGTCGAAGCGAAAATCGCCCTTAAAGAGGAAACCGCAAAATTGGGCGACCCGACAGCTTTGAAAAAACGCATTGCTGAAAATCCTAAAGATTATCAGGCTGCTTATGATCTTGCTCTTGTTTATAATGCCGAAAACAAGCGCGACGATGCAGCCGATCTGTTGCTTGGCATCATGAAAGCGGATAGGGCTTGGAATGATGACGGAGCAAGAAAACAATTATTGCAGTTTTTTGAAGCTTGGGGCGCCATGGATCCGGCGACATTGACCGCGCGCAGAAAACTGTCATCTTTGTTGTTTTCTTGATAAGGTGCTTTTTGCGTTCCCATCAAGACTTTATCATTATCGGGACGTTGAAAATGCGTCTCCTCAAAAATATTGTAATCTGTTAAGGCTCTGGACGATAAAAAACAATGAAAGCTGGAAATGCCCATTATATTCAGGTGAAAGACCTGCCCGACGAAATCGGTCTATTTCCGCTTGAAGGGGTTCTTCTTTTGCCAAATGGCTATTTGCCGCTTAATGTTTTCGAGCCGCGTTATCTGGAACTCGTTGAAGATGCAATGAAGGGAAACCGGTTGATCGGCATTATCCAGCCCGAACCGGAATCAAAGAATCCCGAAAAGCCGGAGCTTTATAAAACCGGCTGTATCGGGCGCATCACAAGTTATGCCGAAACGGGGGACGGCCGGCTGATGATCGGCTTACAAGGTGTTTGTCGTTTCAAACTTCAAAAAGAAATTGCAAGTGACAAACCTTACCGGATTGCAAAAATTTCGATTGATGAGAGCGACCTTGTAGAACTGGATACAGGCGATAAAATCAATCGCGAAGAGCTTCTTGATACTTTTGAAAAATTTCTTGATGCCCACGAAATGGAAGCCGATTGGGATTCGATCATGCAGGCACCAACAGAATCACTCGTCAATGCGCTTTCTATCATGGCGCCTTTCGGAACTGCCGAAAAGCAGGCACTTCTTGAGGCACCCGATATTGTCGCCCGCGCGGCGACCCTCGTTGCTCTGACAGAACGCTCGCTTATGGAACACAGTGGTGATGATAAACCGCTCAATTGAATGCCATTAGCGGTTTGAATAATTGGACATGGACTGATGGTCACATATACGACCGACCCGAAAATGCTTGAACTCCTCATATGCCCTGTAACAGGGGGCGAGCTTCACTATGACAAAGATCGGCAGGAACTTGTTTCCAAAAAGGCGAGGCTCGCTTTTCCTATTCGTGACGGCATACCGATTATGCTCGCCTCCGAGGCTCGCCCGTTGGAAGAAAACGAAATATAATTTTTCCAAAACCTTATTTCGCTTTCGAAAGAGCATGCTATAACGTAAATTATGGTCACATTATTCCATTCAAGGCGGGTGATCCTTTATATTGTTATCAAGACCGCACGGAATTTTGTTGTCCAATCGTTTTGATTATTTGAGAGGGCACAATCATTATGGCTTCCAGAAAACTCTTTCTTCTTCCCGGAGACGGAATCGGCGTTGAGTCGATGGCCGAAGTTAAAAAAATCATTGCTTATATGGATAAAGAACTCGGGCTTGATTTCGAGTGTGAAGAAGGGCTTGTCGGGGGTGCCGCTTATGATGCTTATGGCACGGCAATTTCCGAAGACGATATGAAACGGGCTTTGGCAGCCGATGCTGTGCTTTTTGGTGCTGTTGGTGGTCCAAAATGGGCAAAAGTACCTTATGAAGTAAGACCCGAAGCCGGGTTGTTGCGGCTGCGCAAGGATCTCGGTTTGTTTGCCAATTTGAGACCGGCCATTTGCTACCCCTCGCTTGCTTCTGCCTCGTCGCTTAAACGCGAGCTTGTTGATGGACTTGATATTTTGATAGTACGCGAGCTCACGGGCGGCGTCTATTTCGGCGAGCCGAAAGAAATTATCGAACTCGATCATGGGCAAAAACGCGCAATTGATACCCAGATTTATGACACTTACGAGATTGACCGCATTGCAAGGGTTGCTTTCGACCTTGCGCGCACCCGCAAAAACAAAGTGACTTCTCTTGAAAAACACAATGTCATGAAAACCGGCATTCTCTGGAACGAAGTCGTTACAGAAGTCCATGACAAGGATTACAAGGATGTAACGCTTGAACATATGCTGGCCGATTCCGGCGGAATGCAATTGGTGCGCGCGCCCAAGCAGTTCGATGTTATTGTGACCGACAATCTTTTCGGCGACATTTTCTCCGACATTGCAGCTATGCTCACGGGTTCGCTCGGCATGTTGCCTTCTGCCTCGCTGGGAGAAGAAGACAAGAAAACCGGCAAGCGCCATGCGCTTTATGAACCGGTTCATGGCTCTGCTCCCGACATTGCCGGAAAAGGCATTGCCAATCCTATCGCAATGATCGCGTCACTTGCTATGTGTCTGCGCTATTCTTTCCTCATGGGGGCAGAAGCCGACCGGCTGGAAAAAGCGATTTCTGCCGTTCTTGATGATGGTGTGCGCACAGCCGACATTTATTCGGAAGGCATGAAAAAAGTTTCAACCAGTGAAATGGGGGATGCCATTTTGCAAAAATTCAAAACCATGGTTGCATGAAACCCGCTTTCCTGACGGGATTGATGAATGGACTTTCGTGAAAAACTTGACCGGATTAATTCCGGTCAAGCTCAAGTGGCGTCGGCCAAGTATCAATAAACTTTGTTTTTTGAATAAAGATAAACCCCGAAAACGGCGGGAAGCTGCGATTTTTAGACTGTTTTTCAATAGTTTTATTGCTTTTAGATATTCAGAACCGGTTTCATCAGCCTTGAAACTTTCAAAAATTTTTGCTGCTAACTGCTTCTCCTTTCAAGTGCTTGAAATTCAAGCTTTCCTGATATGCAAATCTTCGTCTCGACCTCTGATAAAATGGCAAGATTTTCTTATGCAACCTGTTAAGACCACAAGAATTCACTATGAAAAATAGTTGATTGCTATCGTGTTTCTTGACAGAGGTTGAAAATACGCTAAAACCAATGCAATCAAGGAGTTTAAAAATGGGCTTTTACGGGTTCCATATCAATCGGTTTCCGAGCTGCCATCGCGGCTTTGATGACTGCTGCGCATCCTTGACAATTATTGGCCACAAAAAAACGACAAAGAAAATTATCTGACGTCCCTTGGCCAACCTGCTCTCTCCCGGGTGCGGCCCGGGGGGTAAGCCTGACGGCCGCCGGGCTTCTTCACAAAACACGGAGAGAGACAGGAGTTCTGATTAAATGGGTTTTAAGGTTGCTGTTGTAGGTGCTACAGGAAATGTTGGGCGAGAAATGCTCAACATCCTTGAAGAGCGCGGTTTTCCGGCTGATGAAGTTGTACCACTCGCCTCGCATCGTTCATTGGGAACAGAAGTTTCTTTCGGTGACAAAACACTGAAGGTCAAAGTTCTTGATAATTACGATTTTTCCGATACCGATATTTGCCTGATGTCAGCCGGTGGCGATGTTTCCAAACAATGGGCACCAAAGATCGGCGCTGCGGGTGCTGTCGTTATCGATAATTCTTCTGCCTGGCGTTATGATATTGATGTTCCGCTCATTGTTCCGGAAGTTAATCCGGATGCAATCGAAGGTTTTAAAACACATAATATTATCGCCAATCCGAACTGCTCGACAGCCCAGCTTCTGGTTGCTCTAAAACCTCTTCATGATGCTGCAACCATCAAGCGTGTTGTGGTTTCAACCTATCAATCTGTTTCCGGTGCCGGCAAGGCAGGAATGGACGAGCTATTCGAGCAATCACGCGCCGTTTTTGTGGCAGATCCTATTACAGTACGTAAATTCACGAAACGTATTGCTTTCAACGTTATTCCCCATATCGACGTATTCATGGAAGACGGCTACACCAAAGAAGAATGGAAAATGGTTGCCGAAACCAAAAAAATGCTCGACCCGAAAATCAAGCTTACTGCAACTGCTGTTCGTGTTCCGGTTTTCATCGGCCATGGCGAGGCAGTCAATGTCGAGTTTGAAAAGCCTATCAGTGCCGATGAAGCACGCGAAATCCTGCGCAATGCTCCAGGCTGTCAGGTTGTCGACAAGCATGAGGACGGCGGCTATATGACGCCTTATGAATCAGCCGGAGAAGATGATACATTTGTCAGCCGCATCCGCGAGGATATCACTGTTGAAAATGGCCTGTCTTTCTGGGTTGTTGCTGATAATTTGCGCAAAGGTGCAGCTCTTAATGCGGTGCAGATTGCCGAACTTCTGATTGCTCGCAATCTGATTACACCGAAAAAAGCTAAAGCATAAATCTTGTAATCATAAGAAGTATTCAGTCTTTACCTGCTTTAAAGCTGTTTTAACAAGCTAAAAATGCCCCTGCCGAGGTTTTCTCGCGGGGGCATTTTTTTAAAGCTATAAAATATCATTCGATAGTCAGGGCGGCTTTACTCAAGTTTGAAACATAAACAGGAACAAGCACCATCATGAACCACGCCGGAACCCAACACCTCTAAAGCCAATAGACCACTTGGCGATGATTTTCCGATATTTATGGAAGCGTTTTTCAGGCACTCATACTGTCACGGGATTGAATGACAACTTTCGGCGGAAGCACACATATCGCGAGATTCCAGTCGCAAAAATCCAGCGACTCATGAAGACTGATGAAGATGGAGAGATAATTGCAGAGAAACTGCGTTTTTCGAGAGTCAATAGCACCTGATAGATAATTTAAAACCGTTTTAAATAACAAAAATGCTGCAAATCGGCCTTTTTTACCAAAAGATAGTTTTTTATCTTTGCAACATTCATGATTGTATATAAAACTAAATCAAGAAAACCATGCAGAAATACCGGTCAATCTTCCGGTAATATGTGGAGGCAAAAATGATACGCGCTGTTGCACAGGCTATACTAGATTGTGCCGGTTATATCACCGCACTTTTTATTCCTGAAGACGCAACGAATTTTGACTTCATCCGCATGGGCGTCGCACTAATGATGTTGATTTTCTTCTCGATTTTGTGTTGGCTGCTTCCTCAACTTTTTCACAACGGCAAGCACTCTCACTGATACACAAAAAAATATTTTCCTTTATTTGATTATTTATAAAAAAATCATCCTGCCACATGACTAATGTCTATTGAAAATGTTGCTTGGTTTTTATACCACTTCCGGTAAAACTGATCGGCATATTGGTTAGAAAATCTTGGGCCCTGTTAGAACCGGCATTCAGAATTTTTAAAACCAATGAATGAACGGAAATTTTTCAGCCTATGTTTTGAGATGAAACATCCTGAAAAGAACATGAAGGGTTTCAATAATGTTTCTTGATAAAATCAAAAGACGTACAGTTCTCGGGCTTGCTTTTTCTTTTGCCACTTTTGCAAGTGTTTCAGCTTTGGCACCGGTTCTCGCTTATGCCGAAGATAAAACCAGCATCAAGCTTGGAACGATGGAAGGTGAAGAATCGGAAGTTTGGAAGGTTGCTGTTCAGGAAGCCAAAAAACAGGGCCTCAACATTGATCTTGTTTTTTTCTCTGATTACGCCTTGCCGAATGAGGCCGTCAATGCCGGTGATATTGACGCGAATTCGTTTCAGCATAAGCCATATCTTGATGCACAAATCGAACAGCGCGGTTACAAGCTTTCCGTCGTGGGCTATACAGTGCTTTTCCCGATGGGCGTCTATTCCCACAAAATCAAAGACTTGAAAGAGCTTCGTGATGGTGCTGTCGTCGGCGTTCCCAACGACCCGTCAAATGGTGGCCGCGCGCTCCGTCTATTAAATGATATGGGATTGATCAAACTCAAAGACCCGAACAATGTTCTTGCTTCCAAGCTTGATATTGTCGAAAACCCTAAAAAACTTGAAATTCGCGAGCTTGATGCCGGTATGCTCGGTCGTGCCATTGATGATTTCGACATTGCCGTCGTCAATACCAACTGGGCTTTGACCACCGGGCTTAAACCCGACAAAGATGCGATTGCATGGGAAAAGTCCGAAAATAATCCCTATAACAATATTATTGTCGTGCGCACCGCCGATAAAGACGAACCATGGGTGAAAAAACTCGTTGCTGCCTATAATTCGGAACCGGTTCGCGCAAAAATCAAGGAAGTATTTGGCGTAACTGCCCAGCCATTATGGTAAATTCAAACATGGGTTCAACATCCGAACCAATCATATCACTTAAAAATATCAGCCGCCGTTTTTCCCAAACGGCGGCCGTTGACCATTTGTCACTTGATATTGAAAAAGGCGAAATTCTTGGAATTATCGGGCGCAGCGGCGCCGGTAAATCTACGCTTATTCGCTGTCTCAATGGTCTTGAACGCATTGATGAAGGACAAATCTTCTTTGAAGGCCATGATGTTTCGCATTTAAGCGAAAGCGAATGGGCGCCCTATCGTCAACGCATCAGCATGATTTTCCAGCATTTCAACTTGTTGTCGTCCAAACGTGTGATCGACAATGTTGCATTGCCATTAAAGCTTGCCGGTGTGCCGAAAGAAAAACGCCGTGAACGGGCTATGGAACTTATCGAGCTTGTGAGCCTCAAAGGGAAAGAACAACATTTTCCGGCCGAGCTCTCCGGCGGGCAAAAACAGCGCGTCGGCATTGCCAGAGCCTTGGCTGCAAATCCGAAAGTGCTCTTATCCGATGAGGCAACTTCGGCACTTGATCCGGAAACAACCCAATCCATCCTTGAATTGATTGCCGATATCAATAAAAGGCTCAATCTCACAGTGGTTCTGATTACGCATGAAATGGAAGTCGTAAGTTCCATTGCCAACCGCGTTGTCGTGCTGAATAAGGGAAAAATTGTCGAAGAAGGTCAGGTAAGAGATATTTTTGCTTCTCCCCAAGATGATACCACTATTGCGATGCTGCGCATTGTGACACCACAATTACCGGCCGAATTTGCCAAAAGGTTGAAGCCCGAAGGCGATGAAGCTGTTATCGAGCTCAATATTGCCGGTGACGTAGCAAGAGAACCATTCCTGCATTTGATAGAATATGAAAGCGGATTGATCCCGCGCATTCTTCATGGCGGCATTGATACGATTCAGGGAGAACCGGTCGGCCGTTTCTTTCTAGGCCTTCCGGCGAAAGACAAAGACAAACTTGACAAGGCGGTTTCCTGGCTTATCAAGCATGGCCGTTATTGCGAGGTTCTCGGTTATGTATGATGTACTTTCAAAAGAATTGCCGAAAGCGATTATAGACACCATCATCATGACGGTGAGTTCTTCGCTGATGGCGCTCATTCTGGGTCTGCCGATCGGGCTTATCCTCTATATGACGGCAAAGGGAAGCCTGTTTCCCAAGGAAAATCTTAACCGGTTATTAAGCTTCCTTGTCAATTGTGTGCGCGCCATTCCGTTTATCATTTTCGCTTTTTACCTTCTTCCCGTGACGCGCGTTGTTGTCGGCACCGGTGTCGGGATCAAATCTGTTATCTTTGTGCTGATATTATCGGCGACACCACTTTATGCGCGTTTGGCAGAACTGTCATTTCGTGGGGTTGACAAGGGACTTGTCGAAGCTATCCGCTCAATGGGCGCGTCACGCATGCAAATTGTTACCAATGTCATTGTACCGGAATCATTTTCAAGCCTTGTGACCGGCTTTACTGTAATGGTTATTTCAATTATCAGTGCAACGTCGCTTGCCGGTTTTCTCGGGGGTGGTGGTCTTGGTGACATGGCTATCCGCTATGGCTATCAGCGCTATAATCCGGAGATTATGAACATTGTTATCGGTGTTCTGATTATCATGAATCTGGTTGTGCAATCCTGTGGCGACCGGTTGGCGCGCAAGCTTGACCGTTCGAAACGTTAGCTCATTTCACTTGGAAAAGGGGAGGAAGAATGATGAAAGATAATAAAAGCCGGATAACAAATTTTGTGTCTGTGGCTCCAATTGCCACTTTAATTGCCACTTCCATGCTGCTTTCCGGCTGTGGCGGACGCGACGCCCATCCGGTCGCTTTAACCAATCCGAACGACAGTGTCATGGATTGTGCAGGTATTTCACGAGAATTCCACGCCAATGAACGCCAGATTAAAGCAGTCATCCATGAGCGCACAAATGCACAAGGAAAGAATGTTGCATTAGGGGCGGCCGGCATTTTCTTCTTTCCTGCGTGGTTTTTTATGGACCCGAAATCGCCGGAAAGAGTGGAAATTGATGCATTGCGCAACCGTAACGGCGTATTACAGGAAATCGCACGCACCAAAAACTGTGCTCCCATGCAATCGGAATTGACGGAAGCCTATAAACAGCTTGACAGTCAAAAAGCGGCCAAGCCACAAAAGAAATAAACGGAAAATGAATTGATTATAATAAAAGGCCGGTTAAACCGGCTTTTTGTTTTTATTGCATTCCTATTTATTCATGATTGCTTGCTATCGGAATGTAACAAAACGGGCAAAAGAACAAACACCGGCTTTATAAATAGAAATTCGGTTTTCCTGAAACAACGTCAATTTTCATCGTGGTTTGAGAAGTTTCGCGGGCGGGTATGTGTGCAGTTACACGCGCCTAACAGCCTTTCGATTTTTCCTTAAGCTTGATCTGCTTTCAGCTTTCAAATCTTCAACATGAAAACGTTTTGATTAACGGTGACCTTCTCAAGCTCTAATAAACAAGACAAATGCCTTTCGGTATAAAACCGGACGGCATAGCCTTTCCCTGTTATGATTGAGTGCAAGGCTTTGTCCGTTCATAAACAGTCTTGTCCGATAAATTTTTTTGCAGTTTTCAAAACAGGCAAATTTCTTCTTTTAAAACACAATCATTCTTCGTTCGGCAAAAAGAACATCCTGCAAACTTCCTCGCCTGCCCTCTTTGCCTCTCGACGTTTGATAGCATTTGCGCAATTTCAATGGCGTTTGCGCAATGCTTCTGCAAGAGCCGAACCGAAACTGCCCTCTTGGGAAACCGGCTTTTCATTTTTCATATTACGCGAATGATTGCGTCCCGAATTTTCCGGCGAAGCGGCTTTTGTGCGACTATCCGGATTATCAGGATGTTTTTTCATACTCAACGAGATGCGTTTACGTGCTGGATCAACATCAAGCACTATCACAGAAACAATATCTCCGGCTTTTACCACTTTATGCGGATCACTCACATAAGTGTCGGCAAGTTGCGAAATATGGACAAGTCCATCCTGATGCACGCCTATATCGACAAATGCCCCAAAATTGGCGACATTGGTCACGGTTCCTTCAAGCTTCATCCCCGGTTTGAGGTCGGAAATTTCGTCAACACCTTCGGCAAAAGTCGCTGTTTTGAATTCCGGCCGCGGGTCACGGCCGGGTTTTTCCAATTCGCTCAAAATATCTTTAACAGTCGGCAAGCCGAAACGCTCGTCAATAAATGTTTTCGGGTCGAGTTTTTTCAAAGCTGCACTATCGCCCATCAATGAACGCAAGTCACAGCCACATGCAGCAACAATTTTACGTGCAACGCTATAGGCTTCCGGATGTACTGCCGAAGCATCAAGCGGCTCGTCGCCATTCTGGATACGCAAGAAACCCGCACATTGCTCGAATGTTTTTGCACCGAGCCGCGGTACAGACTTCAACCCGTTACGATTTTTGAATGGACCATTTTCATCACGATAAGCAACAATTGCATCGGCCAATGATGCCCCTACCCCCGAAACACGGGCAAGCAGAGATGGCGAAGCGGTGTTAAGGTCAACGCCCACGGCATTCACCGCATCTTCGACAACGCCGTCCAACGCCCGCATAAGCTCGAACTGGTCGACATCATGCTGATATTGCCCGACACCGATAGATTTCGGTTCGATTTTAACCAATTCGGCAAGCGGATCCTGCAAGCGCCGTGCAATCGACACTGCCCCGCGCAATGACACATCAAGATCGGGAAATTCGTTTGCGGCAAGCTCGGAAGCCGAATAGACAGAAGCACCGGCTTCCGAAACAATGACCTTTGTCGGACGCGGCGCTGGCATATGTTTCAACAAATCGCCAACAAGTTTTTCCGTCTCGCGGCTTGCTGTGCCGTTACCGATAGCGATGAGATCAACCTGATGTTTTTTAATGAGGGCGGCAAGCACCGCCTCTGCACCGCGAACATCATTTTTCGGCGGGAACGGATAGATGGTTGCAGTTTCCTTGAGCTTTCCGGTTTTATCGACCACTGCAACCTTGACACCGGTGCGGATACCCGGATCAAGTCCCATTGTTGCTCTTTCACCCGCCGGTGCAGCCAATAAAAGCGCTTTGAGATTACGGGCAAAAACAGAAATTGCTTCTTCATCGGCGCGCTCATGCAAATCGCGCATGAGATCAAGCGAAAGATGTAAAGATAACTTTACGCGCCATGCCCATAAGGCGACATTAACAAGGAAAATATCTCCGGGAAGCTGATCGCCGATTTGATAGGCCTGTTTGATAAGCTTTATGGCCGGTTTTTCGCCATTCGGAATATCCTCGTCGACTTCAATATCGACATTTAGAATTTCTTCATTACGCCCGCGAAACATTGCCAATGCGCGATGGCTTGGCACAGTCGACCATTTTTCTCTATGGTCAAAATAATCGGAAAATTTCGCACCTTCCTCTTCTTTACCGGCAACAACCTTGGCATGGATAAAGGCATGTGATTGCATATAGTGACGTAAATTTCCGACCAGTTCGGCATTTTCCGCCATGATTTCCGCAATAATATCGCGAGCGCCGTCAAGAGCAGCTTTAACATCGGAAATTTTGTCATTGATATAATCTTTGGCAAGAAGTTCCGGCTCTTCGTTTCGATTTTTCAAAATTTCCTCGGCAAGCGGCAATAATCCGTTTTCTTTGGCAATTTCGGCACGGGTGCGCCGCTTCGGCTTGAACGGCAGATAAAGGTCTTCCAATTCTGCCTTCGAGCTTGCTTTTCTTAAAGATTCTTCCAGTTCCGGACTAAGCTTGTTCTGTTCGCGAATAGCTTGAATAATCGCTTCACGGCGTGCTTCCATTTCACGAAGATAAATGAGCCGTTCCGACAACAGGCGCAATTGGCCATCATCAAGGCCACCGGTTACTTCCTTGCGATAGCGGGCAATGAAGGGAATGGTTGCCCCCTCGTCAATGAGGCCGATAGCGGCAGCAACCTGAGATTGACTCGCCTTGATATCACCAGCAATTGTTTGGCAGATTGATTGCGCAATTGTAGTCATTCTATTTACCAGATTCTTTCAATTTTGAGGAGAGATTACGGATTGCAAACCGGAACGCAACTGTAATTCTTCCCCTCATAAAAATTAATCAAGCCCTTTTTAATCGGGCCGGTTCACCTTATGTTTAAATTTGCAGCCAATATGAAAGGGGCTTTTCATGACATCACTTTTTGACCCGATCAAGGCAGGAGACCTTGTTCTAAAAAACCGCATTGCCATGGCGCCGTTGACTCGCGCTCGCTCGCCCAATGCAACACCCAATGATTTGAACGTTGTCTATTATCGCCAACGTTCGACCGCCGGCCTTATTGTTTCTGAAGGTACGGCCATTTCACAACAGGGACAAGGCAATATCGACGTTCCGGGGCTTTACGAAAAAGCCCAGCTTGCCGGCTGGAAAAAAGTAACCGATGCCGTTCATGAAGCGGGCGGCAAAATTGTTGCCCAGCTTTGGCACACGGGACGTATTTCCCACAGTTCATTGCAACCTGCAGGTAAACCGCCTGTCGCCCCCTCTGCCCTTCAGGCAAAAGCCCGAACCTATATCAAAGACAAGAATGGTCAGGGTGAATTTGTACAAACATCGACACCACGTGCTTTGGACGCATCGGAAATTCCCGGTATTATCGACGATTATCGCAAAGCCGCGCGCAATGCTGTCGATATTGCCGGTTTTGACGGCGTGGAAATTCACTCGGCCAATGGCTATTTGCTTGACCAGTTCTTACGCTCCGAATCGAACCACCGCACCGATGAATTCGGCGGTTCGATTGAAAACCGTTGCCGTTTTCCGCTCCTTGTTGCCGAAGCCGTTGCAAAAGAAATCGGCGGTGGCAGAACAGGTATCCGCATTTCTCCGGTCACGCCCGCCAATGATGCCCATGATCCGGACCCGCAGCCGCTTTTTGATTTTTATGTCGATGCTTTGGCAGCCTATGAACTTGCTTTTATCCACTTGATAGAAGGCGCCACAGGAGGCGACCGCAATTATACGGAAGCCGATTATGCATTCGACTATAAGCGTTTGAAACACGTCTATCGCGATGCCGGCGGCAATGGTGCGTGGATGGTCAATAACGGCTATACCGCCGAAATGGCTGAAAAAGCCGTCGGATCCGGCTATGCCGATATTGTGTCTTTCGGCCGTCCATTTATTGCCAATCCCGATCTTGTCCGTCGTATCAAGGAGCATGCTCCATGGAACGAGGTGGACCAGACAACGCTCTATGGCGGCAATGAAAAAGGCTATACCGATTACCCGACTTTGGGGTGACAGGTTTTAGCTTTCCAATAAAAAACCACCTGCGTAAAGCAGGTGGTTTTATTTTATTCAAAAAAGTTCCGTTTCCGCTCTCAGGCAGAAATATCGATAATGCCTGCTTCACCACTTTCCGAGCCGAATGCCAGCCGATAGCCTTTATCATCCCAGGCCATGGTTGAAATAGCACCTTTTCCGGGACGGCGCAAAAGCACTTCTTTCGCATCGGCAAAGCGGATGAACAAAATCATGCCGTCATTAAAACCGGCAGCAACAATGTCTTCTTCCGGATGGCAGCACACACATGTGACCATGGCATCGGCACGAGTGCCGAGTTCAAGGGGAGCTTTTCCCATCGGGCCATCTTTAGCCTGAAACGGCCAGACAATGGCAGCCGGAGCACCGGACGTGGCAAGCCACTTACCTTTCGCGCTCCATGACCAACTTTTGACCTTTGCAGGATAGCCGCTCATGCGCAAATGCTGGTCATCACTCAACCGCCAGCCATGCAAGGCATTTTCCTGCATCGACGAAATGACATAACGGCCATCCGGCGAAAATGTAACGGCAAAATGTGCGCCTTTCCATGTAAGGTCGGTAGGCTTGGTGTCAGCACCAAGCCAATGCAATGTCACGCCATTATATCGTGCCACCGCAAATCTTAGGCCTTTTGGTGCAAAAGCAAGATCTTCAACGCTGCGCTCGTGGTCAAATTCCTGAAGCCCTTTGCCGCCATCGGCCCATGCAGTGCGTGAAAAAGCAAAGGCATAGGCATTGTCGGGACCGGCTGCAACCGAAGTGATCCACTTTTTTTCGTGATGGGCAAGTTCGCTGCATTGAAGATCACTCTTCGTGCGGCAAATCCGGCCGTCTTCACCGCCGGTAATAACCGATTTCTTGTCTCTCGATAAAGCAACAGAGGCAATCCCCTGATGCGCCTCGACTACCTTTTGCTTGTCGCCAAGCAGGGTGATTTCACCACTTGCCGTCACAAAGACCGGCTGATCATCTAAAAACCCCGCCAACAGGCAATAGCTGTCGAGGTCACAATGTGCAATTGTCGGCATAGAATCCTCTCAAAAATCAGGCACAATTTTCGAAGCCGGCTTTGAGCTTTTCGGCATCAAGTTTGCGGCCGATAAAGACCAGACGGCTTTCATGCTTTTCGCCTTCTTTCCAGGGTCTCTGGCTGTCGCCTTCCAGAATCATATGGACACCTTGTACGACATAACGATCCTTATCACCTTTGAAAGCGATAATGCCTTTCAGTCTTAAAATATCCGGCCCTTGAGTCTGGGTGATTTGCTGGATCCAAGGGAAAAACTTGCCCGGATCAAGCTCGCCCGCCCGTAAGGAAACGGATTTCACTGTTACATCGTGAAGCGCTGCCCCATGGACATGCTCCTCCCCGTCATGGTGGTGATGTTCGTGGTCGTGGTCATGATGATGGTGGTGATGATCATGATCGTGATCGCATTCTGGCCCACAAACATGTTCTTCCTCTTCTTCGTCATGATCAAGAAAATGCGGGTCATTTTCTAGAGCACGGCTCAAATCGAACGCACCGCGATCAAGCACTTCGTTCAAATCGACATTGGAACGTTGAGTGCGAAAGATAACAGCAGAAGGATTGATTGCACGTATTGTTGCTTCGACATCGGCAAGTTCCTGCGGGCTGACAAGATCGGTCTTATTCAAAAGGACCACGTCGGCAAAAGCAATCTGGTCTTCTGCTTCTCTGCTATCTTTCAACTCCAACGGCAAATGTTTTGCGTCAACCAGCGCGACAACAGCATCAAGTTGCGATTTTGCCCTGACATCATCATCCATAAAAAATGTCTGTGCAACAGGAACCGGATCGGCAAGACCGGTTGTTTCGATAATGATACCGTCAAACCGGCCCGGACGGCGCATCAAACCATCAACAACACGGACCAGGTCGCCGCGCACTGTGCAGCAGATACAACCATTATTCATCTCGTAAATTTCTTCGTCGGATTCGACAATCAGATCATTGTCAATACCGATCTCGCCGAATTCATTAACAATGACAGCGTAATGCTTGCCATGATTTTCTGTCAAAATCCGGTTAAGAAGCGTGGTTTTACCAGCCCCCAGATAACCGGTCAGAACAGTTACCGGAATTTTACGGGGTGTTTTTTCAGTCTCGCTCATAGCATGACCTTTCAAATGACGGGAATTTTTACTGTTGTCGATATAGGCTTTCTCAATACCGATTTCTACCTTTTGAACCGGAGCTTTCTAGGAAAGATCATCAACGTCAAACGCAAACATATCTTCGAGTAACTCGCGAAAACCTTTCAGGGCGTGATCGAAAATTGCCTTTCCTGCCTCTTTATTCGCGGCAAGCGCATTTCCCGCAACACCCTTTCTGTTAAGATCTGCCATTTGCCAGCCAAAAGGAAATGGTCCATAGGCTCTTAAATATTTGAATTTTTCTTTGAGCTCTTTCTGCCAATTGGCAAAATTTTGTGCTTTGCCCATTTTTACTTCGTCAGGTGCAAGATAAAGCATGAGCGAAGTTTCGATAAAGCCGGCATGAATATCAAGCTCTTTTTCTTCAACTGTCATCATTCCTTCGGGAAGACCGAAGCGTCCCCAGCTTGTTGCGACAGCAAGCATTTTGAAGCGATTGCGCAATTCGGTGATGACAATGTTCATCAATGGTGAATTGCCTCCATGAGCATTGAGAATAAGAAATCTGTCTATTCCATTTCTGTAACAGTCAGCGCCGATTTCGATCCACCTGTCTATTGCTTGAGAATATCCAAGTGTTTTTGTCCCCCCCCGACCGCCATGTTCAATAGAATAACCAATATCTTCGCTATCGAGAACAACAACCTTTTTTCCAATACAAGTTTTGTTTTCAAGTTTTTTCGAAAATGCTGTTGCAATGACAGCATCCGTGGAAAGAGGCAGATGCTGTCCATGATATTCATACGATCCGAGAGGCAAAATGGCTATAATTTTATCTTTTTCTTTCAATGCTAAAATTCCCGATAAAATATTTTCTTCTTTTTTATACAGAGTTTTGTTATCTATCTTCGCTATGCAAGAATTTGTTATCTTTCTTCACTATAGAAGAATATGAAATTCTAAGTGAAAATACGAATCATACAGGAATACTACAAGAAACCAGATAATTCATTTAAAACGTCTTCGGGGAGACATAACTTAAATGGTCGAAAAAAACCAGATACCTGCATTGGATATTGTTCAATCCACTGCAAGAATGATGAAAACATTATTGGCACGCCGACTCTATGAATTCGGCTTATACGCAGGCCAGGACAGAATCATTCTTTCGTTGGCATTAAAAGACGGGCAATCGCCCGGGAATCTTGCAAAACAGCTGGGCGTCAAACCTCCCACAATCACCAAAACAATTGCGCGGCTTCAAGAACAAGGCTTTGTCACAAAACGCAGTTCCCATAAAGATCAGCGCCAACTTCACGTTTTTCTGACCAAAGATGGCCATAAAATTGTCAAGCTTATCGAGTCGGCCATTGCCGATACTGAAAAAGATATCACAAATGGCCTTGACGAGGGGGAACATTTGATGCTGCTTGCCTTGCTGGGGCGCATTCAAAAAAATGTTCAGGAACAACAAGTGGAATTTTCCAACCTTTATATTGATGGCGAAAACGACGTGCTCTAGTTTGATGATGGAGCCAAACTCCTAAAAAAGGAAAGAACATAGCCACCGGCTTATCAAATGACCGGTTTTACCATCCGATCAAGCTTTCCGTATTTGTTTCATTCGGCGTGAGCTCTTTCAAGTGCATTGATGTTTTGCGACTTGTCTATGTTTGCGGTCTGGTACCGGAAATAACACAGTTTTGTTTGGACAAGCCTTTTAAATTTATTATCACCTGTCAGGTGAAAATAACGTTTCAGGCTTTTCCGGAACCTCCCAATGGGGTATTCATTCAATCCTCTTGAAGGTAACAGAAGCTTGCTGTTGTTTTATCTTTGAAGGATGAGGGGCATTGTCACAAAAAATCAAGCTTTCTACCATTGCCGATGCATTGAATGTATCTACAGCTACGGTTTCACTTGCGCTACGTGACAGTCCGCTTGTAGCAGATGACACGCGTGACAGAATCAAGGATTATGCTCGTGATATCGGTTATATTTATAACCGCCGCGCAGCAAGCTTGCGCACATCACGCTCGGGCATTGTCGGTGTCGTTGTTCACGACATTATGAATCCGTTTTTTGCCGAAATATTGCGCTCGATCGAAACTGAACTCGACCGGTCGCGGCAAACCTTCATTCTTTCCAACCATTATGACCAGTTGGATAAGCAACGCAATTTTCTGGAAACGTTACTCCAGCTCGGAGCTGATGGCGTCATCATGTCACCGGCAATCGGAACTCCCGCAAAAGACATCGAGATGGCGCAAAATAACGGTTTGCCTGTTGTGTTTGTCGCCCGTCATGTCGAAGGGGTAAATGTTCCGGTTTTTTGTGGCGATGATACTTATGGTATTTCTCTTGCTACCAACCATCTTATTTCGCTCGGGCATAAATGCATCGCTATGGTTGGCGGCACCGATTACACATCGACAGGCCATGACCGTTATGAAGGTTATCGCCACGCCATGCAGCTTGCAGGCCTTGAAGCAAAACCCGAATGGCGCCTTGAAGGACCGCGGACCAAACAGGCCGGCTTCGAAATTGCACCACAATTTCTGGCACTCAAAGATAAACCGACAGCCGCTGTCTGTTTCAATGACCTTGCCGCAATCGGTTTGATGAACGGAATTGCCCGTGCAGGCCTCGTTGCAGGGCGGGATATTTCTGTCACCGGTTATGATGATCTCGAGGAAGCTGCAATTGCCACACCCGCACTCACCACAGTCTGGAATGGACAAAGGGAAGTGGGAAGGCGTGCAGCGCGTGCTCTTCTTGACCTTTTGAACGGTATCGAAGTGAAAAATGGTCACGATCTTATCAAACCGGAATTGCACATTCGCCAATCAACCGGTCGCATGGTTCCGCGAAAAGACTGAAAACTTTAATTTTCTGATATCCGTTTCCGATAATCTATGATTCTGACATCATAAGGTGACTTTCGCTTTATGATAAACTGCGGTTGTTTTTTCGCGTTTCCGACAGTTCCATACATAACTTTAAAACAGAATATGGGGCGGAATTCGGTGTAAAAACAGCAAAACCTTTTTCCGGTTGGTGCGTCCATTCTCTTCGGACACAGTAACGGATACCACTCTGTTTCAAAAAGCCGGAATGGTTGCTCCGGCTTCATCAAAACAATTTTTGAAAATGCTGCAACAAAAACAAAAAAATCTTGCATTCAAAAACCATAACAAAATGGATCTTGCGCATAAACTTGAAAAAGGTTCCATAATTTTTCCCAATAGCGAACTTTTACGAAAGCCGATATTTTTTGGAATAAGTGTTTCCTATTTTTTCACGGCTTGCCTTTTTCAAGGTGATTATCTTTTTTACGGCACCCGTTTTTTTCAAGCCGCTTATCATTATGATGATGAACCGCTTCGCCAAATGCTTTAAATATCTTGTTTGATGGTATATCGCTTGTTGCCCAATATTCGGGATGCCATTGTACCCCGAGGGCAAAATCTTTCGCATCCTTCACACTGACTGCTTCAATCGTGCCATCGGCGGCTATCGCTTCGGCAACAAGACGTGGCGCGAGCTTGTTGATTCCCTGCTGGTGAACGGAGTTCACCATGATTTCGCCGGTTCCTACAATTTCTGCGAGCGACGTATTCTCGCTCACATGCACCGGTTGTCTTATGGCGAACTTTTTATCACTGTCACTTTTATCATTGGCTCTATGATCAAGTTTCCCCGGTATTTTTTGTAGCGCCGGTGACAATGTCCCCCCAAGAGCGACGTTGAGTTCCTGTATACCGCGGCAAATGGCAAGAAGCGGCAAACCTAGCCTGATTGCCGCATGGATGAGGAAAAACGACGTTTCATCACGAGAAAAATCGAACGGCTCATGATCTGTCGTGGCGGCTTCGCCATAGCGCGCGGGATTTACATTGGATTTCGCTCCGGTGATAAGAACACCGTCCACAACCGCAAGTATGGATTGTATATCGGCATCTCGCCCAAGTGACGGCACGATAAGGGGCGCAACATCAGCGACCTTTGACGCGGCCTCAAGATATTGTACGGGCGTGCCATTCCAGACATAACCGTCAAACTCGGGGCAATCGGAGGGTACCGCAACAAGCGGCTTTAAACGATCAGCCATTTGTGTTCCCTTTATATATTATCCGGTCAATATTCAAAGAAAACGGGGGTTTGTCAAATGCCCTATTTCCATTCAGACAGGTGTTTTTAAAAATATTTTCCCTGAACTTTTCACGGTCAGAAATCTTGAAAAATGAAATTTTAGCAAAACCACTGGAAATGATGTGGTTTTATCGTTACTACTAAATCGTTTCAATTTTTCTGAAATAATCCGGCATTGTGAATAGGTGGGGAGAAGAGACTGTCGTTAGACAGTTTGTCTTCCCTGAAACTCAAGGAGATAACATTTGGGTCAAACAGTTTTTGTTGCCAAAGAAACAGCCGAAGGGGAAACACGCGTTGCCGCGTCTCCTGAAACTGTCAAAAAGCTTATCAATCTCGGCTATGATGTGTCGGTCGAGAAAGGTGCCGGTCTCCAGTCCTTGATAAGTGACGAGGACTACAAGGAAGCCGGTGCAAAAATCGTTGGTGCAAACGAGGCAAGCAAAGCCGACATCATTTTAAAATTGCGCCGTCCAGATGCCAAGGAACTGTCGCAATATAAAAAGGGTGCAAGCCTTATCGGCATTCTCGATCCATTCGGCCATGAGAATGATGTCAAGGCCATGGCCAAAGCCGGATTGAATGCCTTTTCAATGGAATTCATGCCGCGCATTACGCGTGCGCAAGTCATGGATGTTCTGTCATCACAGGCAAATCTTGCCGGTTATCAGGCAGTGATTGATGCAGCCGAATATTATGACCGCGCCCTTCCCATGATGATGACCGCTGCCGGTACCGTTCCGGCTGCCAAGGTTTTCATCATGGGGGCGGGTGTTGCCGGTCTTCAGGCCATTGCCACTGCACGGCGTCTCGGTGCATCGGTCACGGCAAATGACGTACGTCCTGCCGCAAAAGAGCAGGTCGCTTCCCTTGGTGCAAAATTTATCGCCGTCGAGGATGATGAATTCAAAGCTGCTGAAACTGCTGGCGGCTATGCCAAGGAAATGTCGAAGGAATACCAGCAAAAACAGGCTGCTTTGACTGCCGAGCATATTGCCAAACAGGATATCGTCATTACAACCGCATTGATTCCCGGTCGTCCCGCACCGCGCCTTATCACTAAAGCGATGCTTAAAACCATGCGTCAAGGTTCGGTCGTGGTTGATCTTGCCGTTGAAAGAGGTGGCAATGTCGAAGGCGCTGTCGCTAATAAGATTGTCGAAGTTGAAGGGGTGAAGATTATCGGCTTCACCAATGTTCCGGGTCGTATTGCCGCTACCGCTTCCCAGCTTTATGCGCGCAATCTTTATGCCTTTGTCGATATCATGACAAACAAGGAGACAAAAGCGTTTACTATCGACCGGAATGACGAGCTCGTCAAAGCGACATTGCTCACTTTCGATGGCGACATAGTTCATCCCCGCTTTGCAGAAGAATCAGAGAAAAAAGCCGCCGATAAAAAACCGGCTCCGGCAAAAAAAGCGGATGAAAAGGCTGAAAAAACGGCAAACCATACATCCTCGAAACATAAAGAACCAGCCGCCAAAGCGGATAAAAAAACAGATGAAAAAGGAGCCAGATAATGTCTAACGAGGCTCTCGACAAAGCCCTTCAAGGTCTGGATCAGGCCATTGCCGCTGTGCGCGAAGCAGGCGGCCAAATCTCCAGTAATGCCGTTGATGCCGTCCACAATGTGACCGGCGGTATTATTGACCCGTTCATTTTCCAGTTTGCGATCTTCGTACTGGCGATTTTTGTCGGCTATTATGTTGTTTGGGCAGTCACGCCGGCTCTCCACACACCGCTGATGGCTGTTACCAATGCGATTTCTTCAGTTATCGTCGTTGGTGCGCTGCTTGCTGTCGGTCTTTCGTCTTCAGGCCTTGCAAGCACTTTCGGCTTCATCGCACTGGTACTTGCAAGCGTCAATATTTTCGGCGGCTTTCTCGTTACCCAACGCATGCTTGCCATGTACAAGAAAAAAGATAAGTGAGGCTTGAAACTATGAGTGTTAATTTTGCCGCCTTTCTTTATCTCGTTTCCGGTGTCCTGTTCATCATGGCGCTGCGCGGGCTTTCCCATCCGACAACAAGCCGCAAGGGCAATGCCTATGGCATGGTCGGCATGGCTGTTGCCATCATCACAACACTATTGCTTGCCCGTCCAAGCTTCGGTGGCCTTGTCCTCATCATTATAGGTCTTGCCATCGGTGGCGCTATCGGTGCTATCATTGCCCGCCGCATTGCCATGACGGCAATGCCGCAACTTGTTGCCTCTTTCCATTCGCTCGTCGGTCTTGCTGCCGTTATGGTGGCCGCCGGTGCACTTTATTCGCCGCATTCATTCGGCATTGGCGAAATCGGCTCTATCCACGGGCGGGCACTTGTTGAAATGGCAATCGGTGTCGCAATCGGTGCGATAACCTTTACCGGTTCCATCATTGCGTTCCTGAAACTTGATGGACGTATGTCCGGTAAGCCGATCATTTTGCCGAACCGGCACTTGATCAACATTGTTCTTGCAGCGGCAATCGTTGTTCTCATCGCCGCACTTGTCGGAACCGAAAGCCATCTGGTTTTCTGGCTTATTGTTCTTTTGTCGCTTGTTATCGGTGTCACACTGATTGTGCCGATCGGTGGCGCTGATATGCCGGTTGTTGTTTCCATGCTCAATTCCTATTCGGGATGGGCCGCCGCGGGTATCGGTTTTACTCTCGGAAATATGGCTTTGATCATCACCGGTGCACTGGTCGGATCTTCCGGTGCCATCCTTTCCTACATTATGTGTAAAGGCATGAACCGCTCGTTCATTTCCGTGATCCTTGGCGGATTCGGTGGTGAAAGTGCCGGTCCTGCCGGACATAACGAAGTCGAACGCCGTCCTGTCAAACAGGGGTCGGCTGACGATGCGGCGTTCATTATGAAAAATGCCAACAAGGTCATTATCGTACCGGGATATGGCATGGCTGTTGCACAGGCTCAGCACGCACTGCGTGAAATGGCCGACAAGCTCAAGGAAAACGGCGTCGAAGTCAAATATGCCATTCATCCGGTTGCCGGTCGTATGCCCGGCCACATGAATGTGCTGCTTGCCGAAGCCAATGTGCCCTATGACGAAGTTTTCGAGCTTGACGATATTAATTCCGAATTTGCCGAAGCAGATGTTGCTTTTGTCATTGGTGCCAATGACGTGACCAACCCTGCTGCCAAATCGGATCCTTCTTCGCCGATTTATGGCATGCCGATTCTCGACGTGTCGAAAGCGGGAACAGTTCTGTTTCTGAAACGTGGCATGGGAACAGGCTATTCAGGCGTTGAAAACGAGCTGTTTTTCCGTGACAATACTATGATGCTTTTTGGCGATGCCAAAAAAATGGTCGAAAGCATTGTCAAAGCCATGGAATAAACCTTAAGATGCCGCCACTAAGGCGGCATTTTTTTTGAGGACATGATCATGGCAAGTTCGGCCGAACAGATGAGAGCATGGCAAGGCCCGGCACTTTTGAGTTATGGCTATCGGCCATTTTTTTTGTTCGCAAGTATCTGGGCTGTATTCAGTCTGTTTATCTGGATTTTCCTTTTTTCCGGCAAAGATGTGCTGGCAATCGGGATTGATCCGTTTTCCTGGCATGCCCACAGCTTTCTCTTCGGTTATTTATGGGCTGTCATTGCCGGTTTTTTGATGACTGCCGTTCCCAATTGGACCGGACGATTGCCAATTGTCGGCTGGCCGCTTTTGGGCCTCGTATCCATCTGGCTTATCGGGCGCATTGCCATGGTGCTGTCATCCGATTTGCCGGCGACTGTAACAGTTGGCCTTGATTTGTTGTTTCCGCTTCTTTTCACCATCGCAATCGGGCGCGAAATTATATATGGAAAAAACTGGCGCAATCTCAAAGTGCTTATTTTGCTTGTTTTGCTTTTCTGCGCCAATCTGATTTTTGATTGGGAAGCCTTTAATAATGGTTATGCTGCCGATGGTTATGGAGCACGTCTTGCCCTTGCCATTGCGGTTTTCCTTATTGCCATTATCGGTGGACGGATTGTACCAAGTTTTACACGCAATTGGCTTGCCAAACGCGGGGAAACAAAACTACCTGCCCCGCACGGGCGCGTTGATCAAACCATCATGGTTTTTACGGCTATTTGCCTCGTTCTGTGGATTCTCTTTCCCGACACAAAATTGACCGCCCTATTGTGCGGCCTTTGTGGCATTGCCAATCTTTACCGGCTTAAAAGGTGGCGTGGTTTGGCAACTTTAAAAGAACCGCTGGTTTTTGTGCTTCATGTCGGCTTCCTGTTTATTCCGCTAGGGTTTATCGCTTTGGCTCTTGGTACATTCGGAATTATTCCGGGGGGACGCGCACCTGTGCAACATTTATGGATGGTCGGTGGCATCGGTATGATGACAATGGCCGTTATGACGCGTGCAAGCCTTGGTCACGCAGGCCGCCCGCTTACAGTTTCCTGGCCGGTCGTACTGGTTTACCTCGCACTTTTCCTATCGGTCTGGCTGAGGCTTTTTGCAGGCATTGCCAATAACAATCTGCCAACGCTTCACCTTGCCGGAACTTTATGGATTCTGGCTTTTTTGGGGTTCGTTGTGCTTTACTGGAATGTCCTCACCAAACCACGCAAACCTCGCGTTCCGAATTGATGGTCTTTATCGGGATAAGCAAAACGCAATTTCCCTTTAAAGTGTTTGCCTGATTGCATTTCAAAAGCTTTCACAGCCAACATAACGGTCGGTCTCCGTTTTTGAAATCACACAATGTGAAGAAGCGGGTTCCTACCGGCATTTCATAAAACGATCATGTAGGACTTCTTCTCGCCCTGATTTTCGTGATTGCGCTTGTTGAAGAATGCCTTTGCGGTTGAATCATGTTGACGAAAATTCTGTTTTTCCGGTTCTTAAACCGCCGCGTAAGTCCACTTTAAAAACCGCAGTAGCAGCCATAACCTCGCAGCGTAATAAACTTGTAGTGTCAAGAACGGTTACACTTATTCTCGAACGCCCCGCTTTGTTCGCTTTTTCTTCTTTCTTGGCCTTTTTCATTCCAACGGGAATTTGAAACTATGGGAATCTCGACTGCATGAATCATCGAAAGTAAAGCGACCAAACGGAAAATTGCCGGTCTTTGATATTGCGTGTCGTTGATAAAGAGAAGTCCGTCTTGTTGGCCAAGGCACATGAGAAATTCAGATAGTAGATGACGGATTATGCCTCTCCGTTTCCCCTTTTCGACGGTTGCTATCCGGCAACGTTACGGCGTCAAGGGCTTTGAAAACCTCAATAGCATAAGCATAGGCCCCTTTCGACGAGAGACGTTGTCTGACGCAAAAAACAAACACTTGGCTTCACATTTGGCAAAAAACCAACTTTCCTGTTTGTCAAATACAAAGCCTTATCAAATGGTGGATATAACTGTATTTTTATCGTTTATTAGCGGCGGTGTTTAAAAACTCCCGATCAGCCGTAAATGAGTTTATCCTGTTTTTTACGCAAGCGTGCAATCCACTGGTCTTCATTGATTGCAGCATTTTTTGCCGTAATGAGTTCGTTCTTCTTGATCGGTGCGGTAACGGTTGCCCCTTCAAGCAAACCACAAGGAATTGCCTGGTGCTTCCGTGCATCCTCGACTGTCATGTTCCAGGCACGATAGGTATAAAGTCCGATAAAATCGAGCTTGTCTCCGGGTTTCAAATCTTTCTTGGCAACGGCGCAAACTTCGGCAACCGGCCGATCAAGTGGCACCATATCGGCCTTTCCGTAAAGCATGACGCGTGCGCAGGTGAGCGGCACTTCCATTGCTGTGAGATGATAAGGACGATGGAATGTAAAATAAGGTCCTTCACCGATTTTCAAATCTTCCATACGTTCCCAAACACGGGGGTGGCGCATTTCTGCAACCACAAAAACTCCCGGTGAAACACCCCGCCCGATCGAATAATCGACAACGCCGGATTTTGACAAAACGCCACCATCTTTTTCCGGAATAAGCACTTTGTTTAGCCGGTCGATATCGGCTTTCGGGCCATGCATACCGGGGCAATCGGGAACAAGGCCGGTTGCGTTGGCAATCGCCGTCATTTCGACCATGGTTTTTGAACCATCAATGAATTCGACAAGCATACGCACATTCATATTGCGTTTCTTTGCCTCTTCTTCATAATTATCGGGAATTGCATCAAAATCGAGCGGATTGTTTTTGCCCTTGCCTGCAGCAACAACATTGTGTCCGAGTGCTGAAACAAATTCGATAAGTTCCATGCAGGAAGATGGCTCGTCACCGGCTCCAAGCGTGTAGATAAGACCACGTTTTTCAGCTTCATGTTTAAGATAAGGACCAATCGTTACATCCGCCTCGACATTCATCATAACGACGTGCTTGTTATTTTGCAGCGTTTTATAACCGATTTCCGCACCTGCTTCAGGATAGCCTGTCGCATCGACAATAACATCGACAAGCTCGTTTTTTAGCAACATATCGAGATCATCGGTGGCGGCAATTTTTCCTTCTTCGATTGCTGCGGTCATTTCCGACGCATTGGAAACTTCCTTTGCATGCCCCGTTTCGTCATAAGCAATTCTTGCCGCATCAAGCACCCGTTCGGGCGTGCGTGTCGAAACCGCTGCAACCTCGATGCCATCCATATGGGCGACACCTGTCAACAGATCGGTTCCCATTTCCCCGCAACCGACAAGCCCTATACGGATGGGCTTGCCACTTTCTTCGCGTTTTTTAAGGTCGCGGGCCAAACCGATAAGGGCTACATTGCTTGTCATTTCAAAAAATTCTCCGGTAAAAAACGGTCATTCATCAGCCCGATAAAATATTTCTAAAATCGGGTTTTGCCACTCGTTCAGCGCATAATCTTTTCTTCAAAGGTCTAATAACAACAGTTAAAAATTGCAAGGCTCGTGATTGGTCGATGCCAAAGTCCAGAGAGCAGAGAGCAGAGAGCAGAGAGCAGAGAGCAGAGAGCAGAGAGCAGAGAGCAGAGAGCAGAGAGCAGAGAGCAGAGAGCAGAGAGCAGAATAACAAAACCCCACATTTTCCAAACAAAAATTTGCGCGAAAATTATTTGGCCTGTATAAGCAGCTTGAGCTCATAAATAAGCGGCCTTTCGCCGATGAAAGGCGACCGCGACAAAATATTGATAAGGAAAACATTCATGCCCGGCAAAGTGACTGTTGATGATATTCCCGCTTCAATCGGCAAAGAAGTAGGTGTTTCGAATTGGCGTACTGTCACGCAGGAAATGATTAACCAGTTTGCCGATGCAACCGATGACCATCAATGGATCCACGTTGATGAAAAACGAGCCAAAGAAACGCCCTTTGGCGGCACAATTGCCCACGGCTTTCTAACCCTTTCGCTGTTGTCGACATTGGCCTACGAGGCCCTTCCCGAGCTTGAGGGGACAACAATGGGTATCAATTACGGTTTTGACAAAGTGCGGTTGATGAGCCCCGTCAAGACCGGTGCAAAGGTTCGCGCCCATTTTGTTTTGACCAATGCGGAAATTCGCCCTTCCGGCCGAATCGTTTTTCATTATGGCGTAACCCTTGAAATCGAAAATGTGAAAAAACCGGCTTTGACTGCCGACTGGATTACAATCGCTATGGTTCCCCCAAAAGCTTCTTGAGTTTGGCCGATTTTATGGCACTCCCCCAACAAGATTCACAATTATTGAAGATCGGGGAGAGCTCATCCGGAATTCATAATTTTCATGTCATTTGGGAACTTTTGCTAAAGACCGCTTTTTCGAGAATTGTCTGAAAAAGACGAGATAACGGAAATCGTTTTGAGGTCGGAGCTTTTCAACATGTGATAGATCGGCAATATCGCTTAAAAATTCCGCACTAACGCCGATAAAACTCCGTTTATGCTGGTAAAGACAATATCATTTCCCGATAAAAGCGACATTTTCATGCAACACTTGTCGCATTGCGTTTACAAGTTTCATCCGACTTTTATTAGATTTTTTTCAACTCTTCTTTTTGTTATTTCATTCTGTTTAATTCTGGCAATTTAATCCTAGTTCCGGAATTTCATCGAAATGGTCACTTTTCACCGCCTCTTTTCAGGAAATATCATCGAAATCGCAATTGTTAAAAAGCGAGTCGCTCTTTGATGTTTCCTTTCTATCGGGAACAATTTTTGCGATATTTTTGTTTGAAGTTTTTTTGAAACTGGGTCGTTTCTATAGAAAATCGAGTAAAATAAGCGATTGTTTTGGCTCTTTTTTCGTGTTTTCATCACTCACAGCGAATAAAGACCAATAAATTTTTTAAAAAACACAGCTTTTGGAAAAGCAATATAGACAAGCACGCCTTTTTTGTGGTATTTGCACCGCAATCATTTGAAACCATGCCTTTGCTGGCTTGGTACGTCTGGGTTTTACCCATTTAACTGAGATATTGAAAACAAAGCAGGATTAAACGTGCAAGTACTCGTTCGCGATAACAATGTTGACCAGGCGCTCCGTGCGCTGAAAAAGAAAATGCAACGTGAAGGCATCTTCCGTGAAATGAAGATGCGCGGCCATTATGAAAAGCCGTCGGAAAAGCGCGCCCGTGAAAAGGCTGAAGCTATCCGTCGTGCCCGTAAGTTGGCACGCAAACGCGCACAGCGTGAAGGTTTGGTGAGCGGCCGCGGTTCTGCTCACTGATATTCAGAAGTTGCTGAAATATTCTATCGAACGTGTGGGGTTTCTCTCGCGGTGTGTAAAGTGTTTTGGCAAAAGATGGATTCTGCGAAGTTGAATTTTCGCCTCATACGAGTGGAGATGCAGAACGCATTTCCACTTTTTTGTTGTATCTTAGTTGTCGAATTTGGGTGATTTAGCAACCGTGAATTTGTCTTGAACAGGATCGTACCCGATGAAAAAATTGAAACTTTCTGCTTTCTTTCTTTTAGGTGCTGTCGTTTTTGCGGGATGCAGCTCGACCAATAACGTCCTCGATCCTGATGATGTTGCTCAAGGCTCGCACGAGAATATTTCTTCGCTCACTGCCGTTATCAAGGCCAATCCGCGTGACCCAGCAGGCTATAACGTGCGTGGTTCGGCTTATGGGCGCGCCGGCCGTAACAAGGAAGCAATTGCCGACTTTACCTCGGCCATTTCACTTAACCCGAATTTCTATAACGCCTATGCCAATCGTGCTTTGATCTATCGCAATATGGGAAATATGTCGGCTGCAATTGCCGATTATAACCGTGCTTTGGCAATCAATCCGAATTATGACGTTGCATTGATCGGACGCGGAAATGTCTACCGTTTAAGCGGTAAGCTTGATCTTGCCTATAACGATTTCAACAGTGCCATTCAGGCTGGCACAACCGATGGACGTGCCTGGCACAACCGTGCGCTCATCGAACAGGCTCGTGGTGATCAGCAGCAGGCAATCTCGGATTTTGGTGCAGCCATGTCGCGCCAGCCGAATGCTCCCGCCCCTTATAACGGACGCGGACTTTCATATGCCGCACTTGGCGACTGGGATAATGCCTTTGATGATTTCAATGCAGCAATACGTCTTGATAGCAACATTGCTGAAAGTTGGTCAAACCAGGCAATGGTTTATGAACATCGCGGCGAGAAGAAGAAAGCCTACGCGTCCTACACAAAGGCAGTCACCCTTGATCCGAATTTCAAGCCTGCAAAGGAAGGACAACGCCGTACGCGTGGGTGATTATCCGACTTCGTTAGCAAGTCCATCACTGCTGTTCTATTTATGCCCGCAATTCAATCAATCCGTGGGCACATGACAGCCTGTTTGGAAAAATCAAAAAGCCTGAAACAAAAATTTGTTTCAGGCTCTGAATTGACAATGTGTTTTAAAAGAATTTACAGCTTTGAAAAAGCCGGCCCTTCAACGAAGGAGCGGCACCAGAAAAATTGTATTTCCTACATTCTGAAACGGAAAATCGCTGCAAGCGATTGGTTATTGGGAATATCGCTCTTGCGCACTGCAAGCACATGCCCACCATTGGCAAGAACGCGGCTTGCTATCTCGTCCACCACATTATAGGTATCCGGCCCTTCCTTACCGAAAGTAACCGCACCGGTTTTTTCGTCAACAGTGCCGTGAACCATTTCATCCATATCGGCAAGCAGAGTATCAATCTGGCCGAATGTTGCTGCACGTGCAGCAAGTGCAATATCGGTTGTGGTACGCCCCTCGTTCGTCAAATGTTCGAAACGCGAGCGGATATCGGCAACTTGCCGTTCATAATAGCGATCAAGAACCGGACGGGCAAGATCACCGATTTCCGTCGGATTTGCGCGGTCAAGCCCTGCATTCACAATCTCTCCGATCAGGTTGCTGCCGCTATAAACGGAACGGAAAGCATTGATTGCCGCATCACTTCCGGCAACAATCAAAGGAATGTCCGACCGCGTCAAATAACGACGCAAAGCAGAATCAACCAGACGACAATATTGGGTCAAACGGCCTGCCGTATTGGAACTGATTTTCTCGTTTCCCGTACCGGTTGCGCTATTCATATTTTTCGGCATATCCGGCACCTTGACTTCGAATGGTTCGATATCATTTGCTATTTCAATAAGACGCGCGGTTGATTCAGAAATAACCACGACATGAGCCGTATGGGCAAAAGTAATCGAACGAAGAAGCGGGCTCAGCATAAAACGGTCGGCCACTTCGACAAAAGACTTCAACCGGTTTGCAAGGCGGAAAGTCCAGATGTGATCGGGGGTTGCCAAAACTGCAAGACTGCGTGCCTGCTTCAACCAGAATTCCTCATAATCGGAAAGACCGGTCAACAGGTTTTCCATCGCTGCCAGACGTCTTTTGTCAGTCAAAGACTGGGATTGCGCCAACGCTTCCTTCACCTGATTTGCATATTCAATTTTACTGGCACCAATTTCGGATGTAATCGGTGTAGTCGGCAAGTATATTGATACACATGCATCAGCTCTCACCTCTCGCAATTTGTTAAAATCCGTCATTGATGGAATATCGACATGCTGCATTGAGAAATCCCTTTCCTCTCTTGTTTACTCAATATTGATATGGGCATTCGACATGTCCAAAAACAAGACAATCGGGATTTTATTTTTCTTAAAAATGCAATAATCCGGATTTTTTTAAAAAATAACTTCTATAATAATGCTTTTAACCACTTTCAAAACCCGCAAACTTTACAGGATCGGGAAAGCGGTTCTTCATAAATCCGGACAATCAACATTCTTTGTTGATTAAAGCCGGATTTGCTTTGAACAAACCGCAAAAATAGAAGGTGATAAAATGCTTATTTTTCCCGTTCCGGTTTTTAAAATTACGCGAAGACAGTTCCAAAAGCGGATGCAGTACCAAAACCAAGCACAGTTCAAAAGCGAGTGCCAGGCAGATTGATGCCACCCGCTTAAACTTTACCCAAAAGCTTAATATGCATATTCTAAAAAGACCGGATCAACCGAACCACCCCAAACCGAATGGAATTTGGATATCAGTCTTTCCGAATCGCATTTTCCGGTCGTTGCCACCTCGAAGAGCGGGTCGAGAAAACATGTCTCATCGTCACCATCGGCATTCAATTTTTTACGGTTGGCGAGACCTTTTCGGGAAATATCAAGGGCCTGACGGGCAATTTCCAGTATGGTTGTATTGCGGAAACGTGTTTTCAACCCTTCGACGGGAACAAGGTTGCGCATAGCAAGAACTTCCTCATAGCCCCAATCTTTTGTCATCTCATAGGCGCTATCGAGTGCTTCTTTATCATAGAGTAAGCCAACCCAGAAAGCCGGCAGTGCACAGATACGACGCCACGGGCCACCATCGGCACCACGCATTTCCAGAAAACGTTTGAGCCGAACTTCCGGAAACAATGTTGAAAGATGGTTGATCCAATCGCCCATATTGGCGCGGTAATCGTCAACTTTTCCCTTTAAAGCACCTTCCATGAATTGGCGGAATGTGATGTCGGTGCAATCATGATAATGTCCGTCACGAACAACAAAATACATAGGCACATCAAGGGCCCATGCGGCGTAATCGGCAAAACCGAAATTTTCGTTAAAAACAAAAGGCAGAACGCCGGCGCGACGGTTATCGGTATCACGCCATATTTCCGAACGCCATGACATGAAGCCGTTCGGCTTTCCTTCTGTGAATGGCGAAGTGGCAAAAAGTGCTGTGGCAATTGATTGCAATTTCATCGAAACTTGCATTTTACGGCGCATATCTGTTTCCGATGAAAAGTCCAGATTAACCTGAATTGTGCAGGTCCGATACATCATATCAAGACCGTGCTTGCCCACTTTCGGCATATAGTTGGTCATAATATGGTAACGTGACTTGGGCATTTGGGGCGTTTCGTCAAGACGCCATTTGGGGCTACCGCCGAGTCCCAGAAAGCCGATACCAAGAGGTGCCGCAATTTCCTTGACTTGTGCAAGATGGGCATTTACTTCGCGGCAAGTCTGGTGAATTGTTTTGAGTGGTGCACCCGAAAGTTCGAATTGCCCACCCGGTTCAAGAGAAATGGCGCCAGCACCCGTCGGCTCTAACAATCCGATAATTTTTCCTTCATCAAGGATCGGTTCCCAACCGAGCATGGCTTGCATGCCTTCAAGCAAGGCACGAATGCTCCTTTTACCTTCATAGGGGACAGGGCGGTTACCCTCGACAAAAAACGGAAATTTTTCGTGTTCGGTACCAATTCGCCATTTATCGGAAGTTTTCGCGCCACCCGCAAGATAGTTTACCAGATCATCAAAACCGTTGATTGCTGTTTCATCTTCAATGTCGCGCGCCATAACTCACAATTTCCAATTTTTTGTAATTTATCTTATCTTTTAATCGTTTTCATCACTCTTTCAAGTACCACAATTTCAAGTCCCACTGCCCTCATATCAGAGACCGCTCGTCGTCGCGCCAATCACCCAAAGTTGCATCGATAACTGCAAGGGCAGCAACCGCAGCGGTATCCGCTCGCAAAATTCTGGGTCCCAAGGGGATCGCATGAACAAACGGAAATTGCTTGAGTCGAGAGCGTTCTTCATCACTGAAACCACCTTCCGGCCCGATAAGCACACCAAGTGGAGCTCGCGGCATCTTTTTCAATATTTCAAGCGGATTTTGCGTATCAGCAGCTTCATCACAAAAAATAAGATGCCGTTCCTGCTGCCAATTTTTCAAAAGCTCTCCGAGTGAAACCGGACTGCGGCAAGAACTGATAGAAAGAACACCACATTGTTCACATGCTTCAATAATGTTAGCTTGCATACGCTCTTCGTTCAGCCGCGTCACTTGTGTGAAACGGGTGATAACCGGTTGCAAAACCGATGCCCCCATTTCCACCGCCTTCTGCACCATATAATCAAGGCGGGCGTGTTTAAGCGGCGCAAAACAATAGACGAGATCGGCAGGTGCGGCCTGCCCACGCTCTTTTGAAACGAGCTCCAGCACTACAATTTTCTTTTTGATTTCATAAATTTTTGCACGCCATTCGCCATCTTTTCCATTGAAAAGCAGAAGCTCGCTTCCTTCGTTCATCCGCAGTACATTTTTAAGATAATGCGAACGGGTTTCATCAAGATCCAGTTTCCCGCAGGCTGACAACGGTTCTTCGACAAAAAGCCTCTGTAATTTATAATTGGCGCGCATTGCTTCTCACTTTTCTGCCCGTGCTTTTTTAAAAAAGCTTTTAAAATTTCCGAATGCCCCATCACCCACCAACTTATCCACCCGTCGGGAATTTTTCAAAATGCCGGTCGATAGGGGCTCTTAAGGCCGGTTTTCCAGCCTTTTAAAAAAATCAAGCTCAACAATATAGTGAGTGTTTCAAAATTCGTAGTTACTTTTTACATAAAGGTGACTAGAAACTTTAAAAAAATAAAACTAAATATGAGAAGAAACTACCTTCTCTCAACGCTGTCAGATTAGTGATCTCGTAGGAAAGCAGCTTTATTGTGTTATTCCGGACAAAGGGGAATTGTCTTTTTGCCCGCTTATTGTGTTTGTTTGAAAATTTATGACTGTTAGCGTTAAACAACCGACTGTTTGGGATGTTGTCTTTTCCCTGAAAACTTTTGCAGCCGCGGCTTTGGCTCTTTATATCGCCTTTTTATGCGATCTTCCTAACCCTTATTGGACGATGACAGCCGTTTATATTGTTGCCAATCCGCTATCCGGGGCTTTGACTTCCAAAGCATTTTATCGACTTCTTGGAACGGTAATCGGCGGCATGGCAACCGTTATCATGTTGCCCATGCTTATCCCCTCACCCGAGCTTACAACTTTGGGACTTGCGTTATGGCTCGGCGGATGCCTGTTCATCAGCGTATTGGACCGGTCACCGCGCGCTTACGTCTCGATGCTTGCCGGCTATAGCATCTGCATTATCGGATTTATGATCGTCGACGCGCCGGAAACAGTCTTTGATTATTCGGCAAGTCGTGTGGAAGAAATCGGCGTTGGCATCATTTCTGCCGCGCTAGTTGGCCGCCTTGTTTTTCCCCGTCATGCAGGGCCGGTTCTGGCAGAGCGTATTGATAAATGGCTCAGAAACAGTGCCGATCTTGCAATTATGTACATTAGAGGACAAGGCAAAAGCGAAGACGCATTAAAAAGACGCCAAAAACTTGCAATTGATGCCGTTGATTTGCGCGCTTTTACCACGCATGTCACTTATGACTCTTCGACATTGCCATCCACTGTCAATGCCATGCGCGTTTTGCAAAGCCGCATGGTTTCTTTATTGCCGATGGTTGCAAGCTGTAACGATCTTATCAACCGGCGCAACAAATTGATTACAGAGCAATGTGATGGCAAAAGCAACAGCACCAAACTTGACGAATTGATTGAAGAAACCGCTGCCTGGCTTAAAACCCACGAGCCGATGAAGCCGGAAGGCATCGCCCGCATCAAGGCTTTGAAGCAATCCATATTGGATGATATTGGCCGTTCGAAAGTGTGGCTTGATCTTGTTTCGCGCAATCTGACATTACGCCTTGTTGATATTATGGAAATCTATTCCGACTGTCTGCATTTGCGTAATGATATCGTCAACGGCACCCAACACAAATTGCGTTGGCACCGTTTCGATTTTCTGGGCGAAGTCCGGTCTATCCACTATGACTTCGGCATTGCCTTTCTTTCAGCCTTTTCTGCAATCCTTGCCATTTTCATTATTGTCACTCTCTGGCGTATGACAGAATGGACACAAGGCGCCACTGCTGCAATGATGACCGGTATTTTTAGTAGCCTTTTTGCAACGAAAGACGACCCTGTTCCGGCAATTCGCGGGATGCTGAAACAAATTCTTTTGGTTCTTGTTATTGCCTTTGTCCTGCAATTCGGTATTTTGCCACTTGTCGACGGCTATTTGCCGCTCATGCTTTGTCTGGCACTTGTCCTGATACCGGCCGGCATCATGATGGCGATCCCTTCAAAATTTGCCATGGGCATGACAATGACAGTCAACCTGCCCAATCTGTTATTGCTGCAATCTCGATTAAGCGGAGATTTTTATAATTTCATCAATATCAATACAGCAATGATTTTGGGAATTATTGTTGCAGCAGCAACGGCTTCCATCGTACGCTCCGTCGGTGCGGAATGGAGCGCTTTTCGCCTCATCCGTGCAAGCTGGCTTGATATTATCGAGGTTGCCGAAAGGCCGACAAATACCAAAGCCTATAACGAATTGTTACATCGTATGCTTTACCGCTATGGCTTGATTGCGCCCCGTTATGCCTTGATCCCGATCCATTCACGCGTTCGCCAGACCGATATTCTCAAAGATGTCCGTGTGGGGCTTGATACAATCGAACTGCAACATTTGAAGGATTCACAAGGGCCAACCAATCGACAAAATCTTGCCAATGTTTTGGAGGAACTCGCGTTCTACTATCGCGTAAAAGTAAGTAGCACCGACGTGCCCGAAGGCAAAGAATTGCTAGAAGCAATTGATACAACACTCAACTGGACTCTTGCACTTCCGGATTCGGAAGATCATCAGAAGATCTCGTTTGCATTAACCGGATTGCGGCAAAATTTGTTTGGTGATGCAAAGCCTTACAAAGCAGTCTTGCCTCCGATTTTCAAAGGACATGACTCATGAACCCCGAGGTTGATATTTATGGTGTCTATATTCCGACAATCGGAATTCTGGCACTTGTCAGCTATTTTTTGAATGTTGCTCTCCAGCGGTTCATCTTGCGCAAAGGGTTGGAACGCTTCATCTGGCACCATGCGCTTTTTGCAGCGGCAACCTATTTCATCATTTTGAGTATTCTTTCTTTCATTGTAACTCGGATTTAACGGATATGAACAAGCTTATAGCCAATTCCGGTCGTATATTTTTCACCCTTGTCATGGCTCTGGTGGCCGGCCTTCTCCTCTGGCAGTTATGGAACTATTACATGAATGACCCATGGACAAGAGACGGTAAAATAAGTGCCGATGTTGTTCGTGTTGCGCCTGATGTTTCCGGTTTTGTAACCGAGGTCAATGTCGTCGATAACCAACATGTCAAAAAGGGCGATGTTCTTTTCAAGATTGATCAGGCACGTTTTTCTCTAGCTTTTGAAGATGCACAAGCCATGGTTGACAATGCAAAAGCTGCTCACGATCAGGCAAAACGCGATCTCGAGCGTGACCAGAAACTGGATGACAAAACCATCACCCGCCAACAATTGGAAACAGCCGCTATGCAAGAATTGCAAACCGCAGCGACATTGCGCAAGGCAATCGTCCAGCTTGATACGGCAAAACTCGATCTTGAACGTTCGACAGTTCGTGCTGCTGTAAATGGTAAACTGACCAATTTTTCTCTGGAACCTGGTGAATATGTTACGCAAGGCAAACCGGTTACCGCGCTTGTCGATACCGATTCGTTTTATGCATCCGGCTATTTTGAAGAAAACAAACTCGACCGCATTCATATCGGCAGTCGTGCAACCATCCACATTATGGGATCAAGCACTGTGTTGACCGGCGTTGTTGAAGGTTTTGCTGCAGGCATCGAAGATCGTGAGCGCACGCAAACCACAAGCCTGCTTGCCAATGTTGCGCCGACATTCAACTGGGTTCGCCTTGCACAACGTATACCGGTGCGTATCAAACTTGATCCGGTACCTGACAATATCCACCTTGTTTCGGGACGCACTGTCAGTGTCGCAATCGAAGAAAACAAGAAATAACCGGTTGATTTTCGTCAAGATTTTTTCGTCACTTAAGTGCAACAGATTTAACTTTTTTTTACTTTAATCGGCAAAAACTCCGAATAAAGCGCTGTTCATTCATTGTCGAAAAAGAAACTTCGCTATATGACAACACACAATTTAAAACTTGATAATCACATTTGATCGGAGAGATAAAATGTCAGCCAAGAGAGCCACCTTGGTGACTGTTGCTGCTCTTTTCACATTTATTCTAGTTGCTGCCGGAATTGGTTCGGTCGGTGCCGGAAATAACGAGTTTATGAGCAAAGACGGTTATGGTGTTCATAGCTCGATGCGTTAATATCTGAACTATCTGACCGGATTACCTTGTCAAACTAAAGCCGGCAGTCATAATTTTAAAAGGGGCCTTCAGGCCCCTTCTTTTTATGATTTCTTCGTCCGTTTCCGATAAGTCTGTTTGTTCCCGTTTCAATTTACCGGCTGAATTTTGTGGAATCTTCTTTCCGCCGATTGAAGGCGGCTTGCGGAATTTCATAAATTTTGATTATCCGTTTTGTCGGTAAACAAATCGAACTTCACAAACGTGAAAAGCCCGATTTTTCCTGAATTAAAAAGTCGAATATGGTTGCTTTTGTTATCGCCAAGCATTTTCAAATTCCGCGGGGGCACACTCCCATTACAGTGATCGGAACAAGGCCATCAATTATCGGATTTTAGATAACTATATCACCAATCGGCAACGGCATTCTCATCAAACAAGATTGTAAAAATTGAGGAAATTATTTGGCAATAAAATATAAGCAAGCACGCCGAAAATCGGACGTTTGATGTCTAAACAAAAAGCAAAAGCTTGAAACAGCTTCCGCTTTTAAAATTCTGTTTTCTCAAAACTTTCAGCCTGAATTTTTCATAAGATTCATGCCTGAAATTCGGAAGGGTCCGGCCCCATACGCCCATCCAATTTATCAAGCGCGGCAATAGCGTCATGATTTGCAGCGGTAAGCGCAAAATCGAATATATTGAAATTCTCGGCCATACGTTCCGGAGAGCTGGACTTTGGAATTGCAATCGTGCCCATTTCCATATGCCAGCGCAAAATGATTTGTGCGACAGTTTTATGATGTTCATCTGCAATTTTTTTCAGCACAGGATCATCAAAAAATTGGCCGCGTCCGAGAGGTGCCCATGCTTCGGTCAATATATTGTTTTTATCATGGAAAATGCGTAATTGCTTTTGTTGAAAATGCGGATGCAGTTCTACCTGATTGACTGCGGGGGCAACACCTGTTTCCTTGATAAGCCGTTCAAGATCGACAATACGGAAATTGCAAACGCCGATAGACCGGACACGATTTTCCTGTTTGAGTCTGATCAAAGCTTTCCACGTTTCCACAAACAGATCACGCGCTGGCAAGGGCCAATGGATAAGATAAAGATCAACCGCGTTCATGCGGAGCCGCTTTGCACTTTCTTCAAAAGCGCGCATCGTATTGTCATAGCCTTGGTCACTATTCCAGACTTTGGTGGCAATAAAAATATTTTTGCGGTCGATGCCTGAATCGGCAACACCAAGCCCGACACCTTCTTCGTTATCATAAGCTTTGGCTGTATCAATGTGCCGGTAGCCTGTCTTTATTGCCTGTTTAACAGCGTCTCTGGTATCGCGTTCGGGAATTTTAAAAACCCCGAAGCCCAATTGTGGAATGAACAAGCCATCATTCATCTTAAGCAAGGGAACCGATTTATTTTGTGAAAGTTCTGACATCTATTCTCCTTGATTATCCTATGCAATATGAACCACACTCCATCCCGTCAGCGACGTTCATGGATTTTCATTGGAGTAGATCATAATGCATAATCACCTGAATTGACAGTAAGGTAAAAACAGAATTCAAAAATAAAAAGTGATGTGCATAGCATAACTTATTTGAAATATGTTATTCCGATTAAATTCAACAATTAAACGTTAAAATTCAAATCGGAATATTTTGTTTTCCATGACTATTTTTCATCTCGATTAAATTAAGTGAATTTTTATATTTTATAAAAACATCTTCAAAAAATATTCTTTTATATTTTTAATTTTTCAAAAAATTTTAAAATTATGCGTCCTTCAGACTCCTTTAGATATTCAGGTGCTTCGCCTGACATGTCATTTTTGGTTCGCATTTTTTTTCAAAACCGGCTTATTCAGCCGTTGCAACAAAATGCCTTGATCCCTTGGCTTTTCACGATGTTTATATAACGAACAGGTGACAAACGCTGAAGCAAATTCCAATTTACCCGCAACGCGTTATTTTGCGGATAGCAACATCAAACCCCGCAAGGAAACATGAAAACTCTTGTTATTTTCCACGTTAATAAGGCTGAAGGTGTAGACAAGTAAAAGCTATGATCACCAATAAAGCACTGAAGCGAAAAAGCGCATACCGGATTATTATTTCGCTGCTCCATATAATCTCTTTGTCCAGTCTTCTATCTCGTGATTATCCAACCGCTTTTGGGCAAGAGAGCGCCAGCTTGGTGATAATTCGTTCAATGAAGCAATATGCGACAATTCTTCATAATCGGTTCTGGTTACATAAAAAGCCTTCCATAAACGATAAATCGTCCACTCTTCGTGCAACCGTTCGATAAGTTGAAGCTCGTCTTGCAGAGCTACTTCCCCCTCCTGCAACACACGATAGTACCAGCCCGTTCGCCCGCTTTTTTGCGTGCGCACCGACATATCGGCTACACCGAACCTGACATTGAGCCGGAAACAGGGCTGTCTTCCTTGCGAAACTTCTATGATCGCTTTCCCTAGACGATAAACATCCCCGACAGCAATATCTTTCTCGCTCAAACCGGAGGTTGACAGATTTTCCCCGAAGGCAGTCGGCGTATCAAAGACCGCTTTATGCCCAAGCTCGTTTTTCCAGAAAGCATAATGGTCAAAATCATAGTGATGAACGGCCTTTTCCATTCCACCATGATGTTTCTTGTCTGCCTGTTCGTCACCAATAAAACCGGTTTTGGTAAGAAACAAAGGTCGGTCAACCGGTTTTTTGTCAATCCCGCTTTGCAAGTTTTCTGGTCCTATTGCTTTTATCGGACCAACTGACAGTGCCAAAAGTTTTACCATTTTTTTAAAACCGATAATAATAGGTGCTGGTGGTTATGCCTCGAAATTGCTTTTAGTCCAGTTTCCCTTCTGACGCATTATTGCGCTGAAGATCGACGATGCCGTATGGAAATCGTCTGCCAGACATTGAAAAACCTAATGGTTTGACAAGACTGTTCATCAGACAGGTAACATCGGAGCAAGCTTTGTCGGAGCGTGGCACTTTTTTCAAGACCGCATCAAGTTTAATTTCGTAACCATTGCTTTTATTATCTTCAGTTTGAAGATCTGCCGTTCCTTTGGTCAAAAGTTGCCAATTGCCCATTTGAATGACCGATTTATCAATAACAAGATTTTCGTCGGTAATCGTTGTTTCGATATCCCATCTGTCAAAATCCGTCGACGCATCCGCGGAATTTTCAATCTGCGCTTCATCACCGCCGCCTATTGCTGTCCGCAGCTTTTCAATATCATATCCTTTGATATTGCCCTGCGACATATTCAACGTCAGATGGCCTTGCATTTTGGAAACAACTTCCGACCACCGGCTGAACGGGGCATGCATTGTCAAGATAAGACCGGTTTTTGCATTGACAAAGGAAGGATGACCGAAAGCCCGCGCTATTGATTGGAGGTCGAGAGAATTTCCTGAAACACGGCCTTCAATGCTGGCGTTATCATTATCACGACTGATCTGGATATTGGATTGGATGGCTCCACCAAATGCATTGGCATTGCCGAGATCGAAAATTCCCCGCCCGCTTCTGATCTGTATGGCAGCTGCAAGATTATTGAGAGTTATTGTTCCAAGCCGTGCCTCCGGTGCCGACATGCGGATATCAAGACCAATCAGGTCAAGAACCGAAAGATCAAGAAATTCGTTTTTTTCTTCATCCGGGAAAAATGTTGCAACCAATGTGTCAAGATTGAGCTTGTCAAAAGCAAGCGACCCGCTGATGACAGGCAGATGATCCTGATAGCCGGTGGCGAGTGCGCCGCGGGCATTATCATTTCCCAGTTTGAAATTGACATTGTTAAATTGCATATGACCGGGTTGGGCAGAAAAATCCGATTCCCAGACAACCGGCGCTTTCAATCCTTGTCCCAGCACCTGACGGTAACCGAGCCAATCCATGGTCTTGTTCCAGCCCGGAGAACGGGCTGCTATTCGTCCGTCAAAAATATAGCTTTCGGAAAGGCGCCCTTTTCCTTCAAAAGTAATACCGCCGCTTAAAGAATTAAGGCTGGCTCTAAGTTCGCTGGTACCGCCGGAAAAAAATATCAGTGCCTGCATCGCATCAATACGCAAATCGGTTGCTTTTCCGTGCCACATGGCATTGGCACGAAAACTTGCCGCTCTTGTTGATTCCGGCCATTCAAGCACAGCGTTAAGTGCCGTAATTTTTTCTGCCATCCCTCCGAGGTTTTTGCGATAGAGGAGCTCTCCATTGTCAATCACTATCCGCCCGAATGGTTGATTAAGAAGGCGGGTTATATCAGGATGATCAGGATTCTTGTTAACAATTTCGCGGGCTTCACGAACGGCTGCTCCGAAACTACCTTGCGACCTTGAAAGTGCGTCAAAAAAATCGGTAACTGTTTTGACCGGCTCTTCCATAACAAAATGTGGATTGATAATGCGGGTTTGCGAAAATGTGATGTGCCCGAACAAAGCATCAATGAGTGATAAATCGACTTCAATGCGCTCTGCTTCCATAAGTGGTGCCGTATCATCATTTGTCGGCGTGAGTATCACACCGGCCAATGATGCTTTAGGATAAGGGAAAAGATCAAGTTTCGGCGCTTCTCGCAATTGCACATTATAACCCGTCCATGCACTTAAATCCTGTGCAAGGCGGATGCGGATCGCATCGGTCGAAACGAGAGCCGGCAACAGCAGGAAAATCGCCACAACGATAAGTCCCAACAGCACAACCAGCGCGCCGACATATTTTACGTTTTTTCTGTGCACCTCGTCCCTTTACCTTTTATTAACCATAAATGATTAAAACCGAATTACATTTCGGCTTCCAGTGAAAGCTTGTTTCTGAAATGCCCTTGTTTAAATTTTTGCCGGGTTTTATTGCCCGGCATTTTTTTAATCGAATTTTATTCCAACAACAATGAAAATGCTGTGAAAGCGTAACTTATGCCCCGCTAGCGCAGAAGACACTTGGCTAAAAAATGCAAAATCGTGTCATTGCGGCGAATACTGTGTCTGGGCAATTCAAAATCCCCCTCGTTTCCCCGTGCACGCGATTTGACTGTTGTAACGGCATAACGATAACCGGCATTTTTTACGATTTTTTGGATGGCTTCATTTTCGTCACCAAAGGGATAGGCAAAAGATATAATGGGCGAGCCAAGTTCTTCTTCAAGTTTTGCCTTGTTTTCTATTATCTGGTGCTCTGCTTCCTCAATCGGAATATCTTTTAAATGCGGATGGTCATTTGTATGGCCACCGACTTCATGCCCATGCGCCGCCCAATCGCTCATTTGGTCGAATGTCATTATCTTGTCGCGCTGTGAACGTTCATTATCCCATGAATTGTCGAGCCCCATACGCGAAGAGACAAAAAAATTGGTTGCACTGAACCCCAATTCATCAAGAACAGGCATAGCATCCTGATAAACAGATAAAAAACCGTCGTCGAAAGTTATCGCCGCCACTTTTCCCTTTTTGCTGCCCCGAATATAAGGCATTGCTTCTTTGAGTGACAATCCTTGAAAGCCGATACGTTTCAGAACGCGCATTTGCCTTATAAATTTTTCAACCGTAACATAATTGGAGCGCCCCGGAATACCTGCCTTGGGCGGCGTACCTATATGATGATAAAGAAGTATGGGAACAGCCATATCAACCTTCCTGACGTTTCGATAGAACCTTTATGCGCTGCCGGTAGAGCGGGCGGGCTATTTCTCGATAAAGGCGGCCCAAAAAAGAATGTTTGCTTTTGATCGTCGAACCACCCAGTTTTTTTGAAATCTCGCGAACCACCGGAGGTAAAACAACCTGCGGATGGACGCCGGTTTTCCAATATAATTGTTCGGTCGTATCAACGGGACGATCGAATGTGGCTGTCGCATCAAGTAGTTTTCGGGCAGCATTACGACCCACCAGTTGGGCAACCTGCCCCAAACCGATTTCTGTCGGCCTGATAAGTTTAATATCGCCTTTTTCAGCGATTATTTTTCCTGTTTCGCGCACCCGAAAAGGAAAACGGATGAAACTTTCTTCATTGGCTTCCTCAACAGCAAACCGGAAAACTTCATCAAATCGCTCGTCCAGAGCAACATCGTCTTCAATGACAAATCCTGCATCCATTCCCCCGTCGACGATTTTTTGCCAGGCGCGTCTATGCGACAAAAAACACGCAATTTCGTTTTTTGACAAAGCAAAGGGATAAAAAGGACGATAGAGATGTTTTCTGTAAAATTGGATAATCGTCTTGTCAGCAAGGTCAAGACTATCAACAGCTCTTAACACCATTGCAGGACAAGGCAGCATTTTTTCGAGCAATTCAACTTGTATCTGTCGCTCATCCGCACGATCAAGATGGATAATCAGCGCTTTGATGGTTTTCTCTGAACCGTTCATATTCGACCCGAAAGTTTTAAAAACGGGCGGTTAAAGCCCGGCTTCCATACTAGGGACGAATGGAAAGGAAAACAATGTGAATTATGCCGCTTGCTCTTAAAATCGCTTATTCAAGGAAATGGCATGTTCCTTCATTGACACGTTCGCGAACCCATCTTTCTTCCGCGTTCCAAGCGTGATGTTTCCAACCTTTCCAGGTGAAGCCGCAAATGTAAATTTCCCACTCGGTCAAATCGTAGTGGTGTAGGAAATCCCAGATTCCGAGATAGCCGGTTGAAGGAAACCATTCCTTCAACTTTTCGTCTTTAATGCCAATTTCGGCACAGGCATCAAGGTAAAATTGTGCAGATTTTATCAGAATATCCTTACCCGCTTCACCGAGGACTTTAATTGCCTGCTTTGTCCAATCGACCCGACGATGTTTGAATAATTGCGACAGCAAACGCGGACGGGCAAAATAAGTTTTCATGATATAGGGATGGTAGACAAATGTAATCAATTCTGCCTGTTTGAAAAACTTGCCTTCAAGGAAAGTCGGGTCTTCCAGCTTTTCCTGCATCGGTTTGCCAGAATTACACATCATCAAACAACTTGTCTTCGAGCCGCTCCAACCATCAAGCAAACGTGGCTGATTGAAGCGTAAAACATAGTCGGCACTGTCTATTTCACGAGAAAGATCTCGCGGTAAATCGGCATTTCCTACAACAATAAACCGTCGTTTTTGAGTTTTCATACGCCTGATCCCAATTATGACGTTTTCGCCCGTTCTTTTTTAATGCATTGATGTCAATGCTTATAGTGACCGTTTTTCATGGAAAGAACAAAGGATTACGGCATTTTTATTAAAAGAAAAACAAAATAATAACAGCTTTTCTAAAAAATTTTTAAAAGCAACTTCCCGATATTTGTAATTAAACAGCCCACCTTTTGTCGAATTTTCGCACAAACTTCGTTCGACCATATTGATCACGGCGTGCCGTGATATTGCCGTGATAGACGCAACCATTCGCGAGCCGCATAGGAAAGGTGATTGTTACTGCGCCAAATTAATGCCATATGCCATTCGATCGCTGTATCGGTGATTTCGACGGTTTTAACATTTTTGACATTGCGTTTTTCTGCAATCATCCTTGGCAAAAACCCCACCCCCATACCGGCTGCAACAAGGCCGAACAAAAAGTCGATCTGGCTCGAGCGTGCCGAGACCACCGGTTCCAGCCCCTTTTCGTGAAATGCCTCCATCACAAGCGGCGTTAAAGCAAACTGGCTTGCAAAAAGCACGAACGGATATTCGGCAAGCTCTTTGGCTGTGATTTTTTTACGATCTCCTGCAAGGCTTGCAGGCATTAACGCGACAACGGGATCGTTGCGCACGTCCTGATAATCGAAGCCACTTGCAATCGGCACCAGAGAACCCGCAAGTTCGATTTCTCCCGTCCGCACCAGTTCCTCCAATTTTTTACTTCCGTGTTCAACAATATTGATGTCGATTTGCGGGTGTGAAGACGTATAGCGCGCAAGAACCGGAGCAAAAAGCTCCGAACTGCCAATCGGCGGAAGTCCGATTTTCAACACACCGCGTTTCAAGCCCTTCAATTCGGCAATCTCGCGTTCTATCGCCGTTTCTTCGGCAAGTATCCGTTGGGCATGCCGAAAGACATATTCACCCGCAGCTGTAAGTTGCATTTTTCCCTTGTTGCGATTGATCAATTTGGTTCCATACTGATTTTCAAGCTGGGCCAAAGATTTGCTAATTGTTGATTGAGTGGCATTCAAAACTTTCGCCGCAGCGGAAAAGCCGTTTTGACGAATAATTTCTACAAAAGCTTCAAGGGTTCTGATCTGCATGACTATGCTATATAGGAATAGTTAACATGAATTCAATTCATTTTACGAATGGCACTTGATCACTTATCTAACGCTCCGTCAGGAGTACAAAATGATACATCGTCTAGCAATTCAAACGCGCCATCTTTTTCATCACAACATATTTGCCCAGATCGGGCTCATTTGCGTGTTCTGGATTATTGGCGAAATTATTACCTGGGCATTTAACCTACCGATTCCGGGGGCAATTATCGGCATGGTGCTGGCGCTCGTTGCACTGGCTAGCGGGAAACTTAGCATATTAAGCATGAAACGTGCTGCCGATTGGCTTATTGCCGAAATGCTTTTGTTTTTCGTTCCGGCTGTTCTGGCCCTTCTCAATCACAAAGAATTTATCGGATTATTAGGTATCAAAATTCTGGTCGTTATTTTGGGCGGTACCTTTGTTGTTATGAGCATTACCGCCTTGACCATAGACCTTTGTTACCGTTGGATGTTAATGCGCCATGTCAAACATTGAAACCGACCTTGAACGCTATATGGCGGATATCGAGCTTTATACGAGCCCGGTTTTCAAAACTGTTTTCTGGTCACTCGTTACAATTCTCCTCTATATGGCGGCTAAAGCTTTTTACCGTCGTTTTTCTTACTGGTGGCTGACACCATTGGCAGTAACGCCACTGCTGCTGATGATTGTTGTTGTTCTGCTTAAAGGCGATTACGCCCATTACATCAAAGCAACGCATTGGTTGGTTGCAATTCTGGGGCCGGTTACCGTTGCCTTTGCAGTTCCGATCTGGCAGCAACGCCGCATCATTGCCAGAAACTGGTTCATTCTCGCTATTGGCATTATCGTCGGTTCTTTTGCCTCGATGATGTCAGCATGGGGACTTGCAACACTTATGCAATTGGACCCTGCTTTGCGGCTAAGTTTGATGCCGCGCTCGATCAGTACACCTTTTGCCATGGAAGTTTCGGGCGACATTGGCGGCATTCCGGATTTGACAGCAGTATTTGTTGTGTTGACCGGCGTTCTCGGAGCAGCGTTAGGCGAGGTTATTGTCAAATATTTGCCGCTGCGCTCTTCAATTGCTCGCGGTGCCCTTTTCGGCATGGGCGCGCATGGTGCAGGTGTCGCCCGCGCCCACCAGATGGGACGCGAGGAGGGTTCGATTGCCGGCCTCGTTATGGTGATGGTCGGTATTGTCAACGTCTTGTTGGCACCGATTCTCGGGTGGCTTTTGAAATAGAACAAAAGATATGCGGTTCTTTATAAAAATCGCATATCTTCGTTTGTTGAGTGATATTCGTTTTCACACAGATCTCCCATAACGCCAATTTGCACTAAAAATAGCGGTTGCTGTCTTGCTATTCAGCCTTTGCTGTATTTCTATCGGGCCAGCAAGGTTTGCCCCTTTCAAATCAATTCCGGAAATTTTTCGGTATGAAAAGAATGGATTTTTGATCCTTTAAAATTTGACCACTCTTTAAAATAGCAACCGGTGCCCTTTATGCCTTCCGGATAATGAACGACATCAGGTAAAGCTGAACCGGTTTTTCCCGCACTTGCGCTGCACTTGTGCTTGAAGTGGTTATTTTCCACTTCCTTTGTGCCAAACATGTACAATCTTGACACAATGACCTGTTCTAGTTCAGGAAAATGCTCTAAAGCAGAACAAAAAGCCTAGTGAAAGGATTCCTTTATGGCCAATGTGATTGACGGGAAAAAGCTTTCTGAAGATATCCTTGCCAAGGTAAAACAGGAAACAGCTGTTTTACGTGAACAACACGATATCCAACCGGGAATTGCGGTTATTATTGTAGGGGAAGATTCTGCCAGTAAAGTTTATGTCGCGTCCAAGGAAAAGCGCGCTGAAGAATGTGGTTTTTTATCCAACAAATATGAACTGGATGAAAAAACCAGCGAGGCGGATTTGCTTGCCCTCGTCAAGGAATTGAATGCCGACAAAAATATTCACGGTATTCTGGTGCAATTGCCATTGCCCGCGCATATCAATGCCGATCATGTGATACAGACAATTTCTCCGGATAAGGATGTTGACGGTTTTCACTATATCAATGCAGGTAAAGTTATGACCGGTGCAATCGAAGATGCATTCGTTCCCTGCACTCCCGCCGGTATCATGCTGATGGTTGAACATGGACTGGGTAAAGATCTTTCAGGCCTTGATGCCGTAGTTGTCGGCCGCTCGAATATTGTTGGAAAACCTGTTGCAGCGCTCCTTCTTGCTGCCAATGCGACAGTAACGATTGCCCATAGCCGCACCCGCGAGATTGATGATGTCTGCCGTAGCGCCGATATTCTTGTGGCCGCTGTCGGTAAACCGGAAATGATCAAAGGTGACTGGATAAAACCCGGTGCAACTGTCATTGATGTCGGCATCAACCGCATTCCCGCACCTGAAAAAGGTCAGGGGAAAACCCGTCTCGTCGGTGACGTCGAATATAAAACCGCAGAAAAAGTGGCGGGCTTCATTACCCCTGTTCCGGGCGGTGTTGGTCCGATGACAATTGCAATGTTAATGGCAAATACGTTGAAAGCTGCGTGCAAAGCAAACAATTTGCCATTGCCAAAGTTCTGATGTGATTGCAACATTTCTTTTCCAACATTTGTTGGATGGATGTCATTTCATGAAATAAACGAAAAACGCTCCGGAATGTTCAAATCCGGAGCGTTTTTTATGAATAGAAAAGTTTGGACCAGCTATTTGCTCAAAGGCCCGACGACAACACTTGCTCCTTGATCGGCCCGCCCGACAAATTCGCGGAAGACACGGAAAAGTTCGCGTCCGGTTCCGAATTCATTGGCTGAAAGATCAGGGTGTTTGATTGGTCTATTGTTGAATTCCTTTTCATCAACAAGAATTGTCAATGTTCCGTCATTGGCATCAAGCCGGATCATATCTCCGTCTTTCAACCGTGCAATCGGCCCGTTGTCCAGTGCCTCGGGCGTGACATGGATTGCAGCCGGAATTTTGCCGGATGCGCCGGACATACGACCATCGGTAACAAGAGCAATCTTTTGTCCGCGATCCTGCAACACGCCGAGAACTGTTGTGAGTTTATGTAATTCCGGCATGCCGTTGGCTTTTGGTCCCTGATAGCGCACAACTGCAACAAAATCCTTGCCATCAAGTTTGCCGGCTTTGAAAGCCTCTTGAAGTTCCAACTGGTCATTGAAAACCAGCGCCGGTGCTTCAATCAACCAGCGTTCGGGTTTGACTGCCGATACTTTGATAATAGCCGCCCCCATATTGCCGGAAAGCACACGAATACCACCATCCGGTTGGAAGGGTTTCCGCCAGCCGGCGAGCACCTTTTCATCGCCACTTTTTTCCGGCGCCGGTTCGCGCACCACTTGTCCGTCACTTCCCAGTTTCGGTTCGGTTGCATAGGCACTCAAGCCCTCGCCGACGACTGTGCGGACATCTTCATGAACGAGACCCGCTTCAATCAATTGTTTAATCACAAAGCCCATACCGCCAGCGGCATGGAAATAGTTCACATCGGCAAGACCGTTGGGATAAACCCTCGCAATAAGCGGAACGACCGACGAAATTTCGGCAATATCGCCCCAGGTAAGATCAATACCCGCGGCATGAGCCATAGCAATCAAATGGATTGTATGGTTCGTTGAACCACCAGTTGCATTCAATCCGACAATGGCATTAACAAACGACCTTTCGTCGATCATCGCACCGACCGGCGTATATTCATTACCAAGGGCGGTAATCTTGAGGGCGCGTCTGGTGGCTTCGCGCGTTAATGCATCGCGTAACGGCGTATTGGGGTTGATGAATGCGGCTCCTGGCATATGAAGCCCCATCATTTCCATCATCATCTGGTTGGAATTGGCCGTTCCATAGAAAGTGCACGTTCCCGGTGCATGATAGGATGTCGCTTCCGATTGCAGCAACGCTTTGCGGTCGACCTTGCCTTCGGCATAAAGCTGGCGGATTTCCGCTTTCTTGTCGTTGCCCTGACCGGTTGTCATCGGGCCCGACGGCACAAAAATTGCGGGGATATGCCCGAACGTCAACGCGGCTATCAAAAGTCCCGGGACAATCTTGTCGCAGATGCCGAGATAAAGTGCAGCATCAAACACATCATGCGAAAGACCGACAGCTGCTGCCATAGCAATCACATCACGTGAAAAAAGCGACAGTTCCATGCCGGTATAACCTTGGGTAATACCATCACACATCGCCGGAACACCGCTTGCAACTTCGGCTACACCGCCAGCTTCACGTGCTGCTTCCCTGATAATTTTCGGAAAAACTTCAAAGGGCTGATGCGCAGACAACATGTCATTATAGGCTGTAATAATGCCGATATTACCGACGACATCTTCTTTCAACCGTTCTTTATCAAGCGGTACGCAGGCGGCAAAGCTGTGCGCCTGATTGGCACAGGCAAAAAAGCTGCGACGCGGGCGATTTCGTGCTGCATGGGTGATGCGGTCAAGATAGATTTCGCGACTTTTTTTGGACCGTTCACGAATCCGGTCTGTCACGGCAGCAATTGTGCCTGAAAGAGACATCTTCTCTATTTCTCCTAAACTGAAACTGTATCAAATAACGAATGGGTTCCATCCGTGATCTGCTTTTCCTCTTCATTCGGCGACCAGTAAACCTGAACAGGATGGCGCGTATTTTTCAATACAGCGCGAATAGGCAGTTCTTCAACCGGCCCATCTTGCAAAGCCCGTTCAAAAACATCCAGTTTCGTCTGACCTTCAATATGAAGAGCAATAAAGCGTGCTTCAACGATCACCGGCAATGTAAGTGTCAGGCGGGCTTCCTTCAAGCCACGTGCATGAATTGGCAAGACCAGTGCACGTGACTCGGTGTCAATGGCCTGTTTCAATCGGTCGCCGCCCGGAAAGAACGAAGCTGTATGCCCGTCGGTTCCCATACCAAGCACGATCACATCAAAAGGCCTTGGCAGGCTGTTGATGCGGCTTGCTGCGGAAAATGCCGCAAGCTCTGCAGTAATAGACGGGTTATAGAGGCCATAAAAGCGCGCTTTCGAGGCAAAATTTTGTAATAGGCTTGAACGCACAAGACGCTCGTTGGAACGATCATCTGTCACCGGTACAAAACGTTCGTCCACCAAAGTGACGAGAATATTTTTCCAGTCGATATCTGCCTTGGCGAGATAATGGAAAAAAAGTTCCGGCGTTTTACCACCTGACACTGCCAGCACTGCCTGTTTGCGTTCAACTATGGCAACACTCAATTCCGCTGCAACCCGATCAGCCAACGCTGAAGCCAATGCCGAAGGCGTATCGAAATTCAGCCGGTTTGTATCCATCAAGCTCATAACAAATACCCTAAACTGTATCGTTCCATGTACGACCATCCCGCTCGATCAGAGCAATCGATTTTGATGGCCCCCATGTTCCCGCGGTATAGCCTTGCACCGGCATTTTTGTCGCTTCCCATCCTTCTTCGATAGGGTCAACAAATCCCCAGGCAGCTTCGACTTCGTCACGTCGCATGAACAGCGTCTGGTTGCCGCGTACAGCATCCATCAACAAGCGTTCATAAGCATCGGGATTGCGAACCGGAAATGAATCGGCAAATGTCATATCAAGCGGCACATGATGAAGCCGCATTCCACCCGGCCCCGGATCCTTGATCATCAACCATTGTTTGACACCTTCATCAGGCTGCAAACGGATGACCAGCCGGTTGGGTACGATTTCACCAGCCTCGCTGCCGAAAATGTTATACGGAATGGGTTTGAAAGTGACGACAATTTCCGACATTCTTGTAGCAAGACGTTTGCCGGTGCGTAAATAGAAGGGTGCCCCCGCCCAACGCCAATTGTTGATATCAACTTTCAAAGCAACAAATGTTTCGGTATTGCTTTTATCTTTTTTTAGATCATCGAGATAGGAACCGACAGGTCCGCTTGTCGAAGCACCAGCCATATATTGCCCGCGTACCGTGTGGGTTGTTACATTATGGCTGTCAATGCGCGAAAGCGAATGCAGAACTTTAAGTTTCTCGTCACGGACAACATCGGCTGTATTGGCTGAAGGAGGTTCCATCGCGACCAGACACAAAAGTTGCAGCATATGGTTTTGCACCATGTCGCGAAGGGCGCCTGCATTGTCATAATAACCGGCACGTCCCTCAAGCCCCACTGATTCAGCCACTGTTATCTGGACATGATCGATGTGGGCGGAATTCCACAATGGTTCATAAAGAGCATTGGCAAAGCGCAATGCCATCAAATTCTGGACAGTTTCCTTGCCAAGATAATGGTCGATTCTGAAAATCTGGTTCTCGTGGAAAACCCGCGCCAATGTATCGTTAAGCTTGGTTGCTGTTTCACGATCCCGTCCAATCGGTTTTTCGACGATAATGCGGGTTTCGTCGGTGACCAGACCATTTTTGCCCAAATGTTCGGCAATGCTACCGAAAAGTGCCGGACTGACCGCCAGATAAAAGGCTCTGATCGTGCTAGCCGAGGGGATCTCGATTGCTTTTTTCAACTTATCCCAACCGTCATCGGTTGTCGCATCGACGGGAACGTAACTCAGCCGTTTGAGAAAACGGTCGACTTCGCCCTTGTCGATATCAGCGGCAGAAACGTGTTTCTCGATCGCTTGACGGGCAAAATTGCGATATTCCTCATCGGTCAGTTTTGACCGTGATGTACCGATAATACGTGTCGGTTCACTGAATTGTCCCGAACATTGGCGATGATAGAGCGCAGGAAAGAGTTTTCTTTCGGCAAGATCGCCTGCACCGCCAAACACGATGCAATCAAACGGGGGTATAGGAATTATTTTACTTACCATGAAAATACCAAAGTCCTTAGACGCTTTACCTTAAGTCTTAATTTTCACTCATATCATATTATATATGCCTTGAGGTGCTGAATAAGCTGTTAATTTGGCAATGACTTCACCATTAATTTTGTGTTTCAAGTCATTAAATTTTATCAGAAACGCTTTTTTTAAAGGTGTCGCACAAACAATCGGCTTTTTTTTCTTGCCGATTTTTGATGGCTTAACATTTTTCGTTTCGCTCGTTCCGCCTCTTTCCGCCGCGTATCGACCGGCAACGCGATAATATTCAGGCCGATAGAACTTTAAAAAACATCAAAATCTGTCCATCAATGCGAAAAAGCGCATTGCAAGCCAAAGCAACGGTCTTCTTAAAGTTTTGCCCCCCGGAAAAGGCGAAATTTTCAAATCTTTGAAACAGCGAATACGATCGCCTTTTTCTGTTATACTTTCCGCATAAAGTTTTCCCATAAACGGAGCAAGCATAACACCGTGGCCCGAATAGCCGCCGCAATAAGTAACATTTGGCATAATGTCACGAATATAAGGCATGCGTTCGACCGTTATCGCCACGGTTCCTCCCCAGCAATGGGTTATTTCGATTTCCTTTAATTTCGGGAAAATTTCCACCATTTGCGCACGAATGCGATCGCCAAGATGGTCAGCCACCGCATTATCATAGCTCTCGACACCGCCAAAAAGCAGGCGATTATCAATGCTTTTTCTGAAATAGCGGACGACGAAGCGCGAGTCGTCTACGGACTCTCTACCACGTAAAATTTCACTATCAATCGGCAACGGAGCTGTCGCGCCGATATATGAACGTATCGGAACAATGGTGCGATCTACAAAACCTTTTAGCCCTTGATTGTAACCATTGGTGGCAAGCAGGACGTATTTCGATTTGATATATCCATCCGGCGTTGTAACGATACAATCATCATTCCTCTTTTCAAGTGACGTAGCGGGCGTTTTTTCATAAAGTTCCGCACCGGCTTCCGACGCAAGAGACGCAAGTCCGACAACCAGTTTTAACGGATTGATGTGGCCGGTGCCGGTATCGCGGATGCCGCCATAATAGAAATTTGAACCCAAACGTTCTTTTGTCTCTTTCCCGTCCATGAACGACAATTGCTCATAGCCATAGCGCGCCATATTTTCGACATGCGCCTGATAGGCCGCAATTTCGCGCTTTTTATGGATAAGTGATAATTGTCCGGGAAAATAGTCGAGGGCTATTTGGCTGTCGAGGTTGATGATGTCTTTTTTGGCTTCTTCAGCCAAATCGAACAAAGCCTTTGTCCGCTCGTATCCAAGATTTTTTTCAAGCTTTTCTACCCATTGCCGTTGACCGGTCCCGAGTTGCCCGCCATTGCGGCCGGAGGCTCCATCGCCAAATCGTGCACCGTCGACAAGCACAACACGAAGTCCAGCTTTTGCCAGATGATAGCTTGCCGAAAGTCCGGTGAAGCCACCTCCGATAATTGCCACGTCACAATCTTTTTTCTCGTGAAGAGAGGGGTACGACGGACGATTGGCAACACTGAATTCATACCATGATATACCCGGCGAAATGGAATTCTCGTGAAACATCAACTGATATCCTAAACATTAAGCAGCAAATATTCCCGCTCCCAAGGACTGATAACTTCCATGAACGTCTCGAATTCCTGTCGTTTGATCGCAGCATAGGTGTTGACAAATGCGTCCCCCAACACCGACCGCAACCGCTTGTTTTCGTCAAACAACGCAACAGCTTCTACAAGTCCGCGTGGCAAATCGACCCGATCGGCATTAACAGTCTTTGACGACGGTTCATCAGGTTCGAGTTTGTCGATTAGCCCGATAAGACCGCAGGCGAGTGATGCCGCAAGTGCGAGATAAGGATTGGCATCGGAAGACGGAAGACGATTTTCTACCCGACGTGCCTGAGGTGCCGAACGGGGAACACGAAATGCCGTTGTGCGATTGTCGTACCCCCAATGGAGGTTGACCGGCGCCGAAAGATCGGGCACCAAACGGCGATAGGAATTGACATAAGGCGCAAGCATAACCATTGCACTTGCCATATGTTTTTGTAAGCCCCCAAGAAAATACCGGAAGGCTTCACTTTCACTTCCATCCTCGCGGGTAAAAATATTGTTTCCCGTCTTCACGTCGACAATAGATTGATGGATATGCATGGCTGAACCGGGCTGACCCTCTATGGGTTTGGCCATAAAGGTTGCATACATATCATGCTTGAATGCCGCCTCCCGAATGGTGCGCTTGAACAGAAAAACCTGATCGGCGAGTTCGATCGGATCACCGTGACGCAAATTGATCTCGAGCTGGCCCGCCCCTTCTTCATGGATCAATGTGTCAATTTCCAAGCCTTGCGCTTCGGAAAAATGGTACATGTCGTCGATCAATTCGTCGAATTCGTTAACGCCGGCAATAGAATACCCCTGCCCTCCACCGATTGCGCGACCGGAGCGGCCGACGGGCGGTGTCAACGGATAATCTGGATCAGGATTTTTCTGGACAAGATAAAATTCGATTTCCGGTGCCACCACCGGCTTCAGCCCCAACTTTGTGTATGCTTCCACCACATTGCGCAAAACATTGCGCGGCGTAAATTCCACCCTTTTGCCTGTCTGGTAGACAATATCACAAATAACCTGCGCGGTCGGATCATCTTCCCAAGGGACAACGCTTAAAGTTGCAAGATCGGGCTCCAGCCGCAAATCGCCATCATCGGCAGGATAATGGAAACCGTTGCCATCCTCGGGATAATCGCCGGAAATTGTCGCCATAAACACAGCTGATGGCAGAGCAAGCGACGTATCGGAAGTAAATTTGTTTGACGGCATCATTTTGCCGCGTGCGACACCTGCCTGATCGGGTGTAATACATTCAATGTCTTCAATACCGCGAAAGGCCAGCCATTCCGACGCTTCTTTCCAATTTTTCACGCCATAAATATTCTTGAGATAAGCGTGCTGTATTTTTGTATTTTTGTCTTTTGTCTTTTTTGTTTTTTTCACAGTCATAAAACACCAAATTGAAATGTGTATCGTCTAATCAATATTAACAATCAATTCTGAAAAATTGTGACGGGCACAATCATTTGTCAACCTGACAATTGCCTTTCAATCGCCTTGCATCGAACCATCAGGACCAATTATAACCTACTATAATTTATTGTTGCGGTCTTGCCTGAAGCTGACCCTGTCAACATTGCCCTTCACTTTCCTATTGCCGCCGTCAATCCGGCGCTTTGTGCAAACTTGCGCTCTGTGCAATCTGGCGAGAAAAATACTTTTTCTTGAAGCAAAGGACCTTTAAAACGTCTCGTTAATAGGCGTTCGAGTCTTTCAAGACATGCTTGCCTATTTAAAAATCCTGACTTTTTGCCATTCTCCTGGCGGCAAGCCGTTATCCCGCACTCTCTCTTGTATGAATTGCGGTTGTCGAAAATTGGGAAATTCCCGAACTATCTTTATTCGATAAAGAGGTTATCTCACGAGAGATCAAAAACCGGCCTTCACATTTTTATTTTCGCTGTTCGTTTAAAGGCGCTCGTCGCGAACAAAAGCGTATTCACGCTTTTTCAACAGGGCTTTCGTTTCCGACCAATCACCGAAATTTTTGGCGCATAAAAGCGACGTCTTTCCATTATTGATAAAAATATGAGGAGATACGAAAAGCTTAAAGCTTCAATCAGACTGGACAAATAAGAAAGCTTGAAGGGAATGGTACGGTTGGTGGGAGTCGAACCTACGACCTCTGGTGCCACAAACCAGCGCTCTAACCAACTGAGCTACAACCGCATCGTCAGAATTAAACATTCTGACGGGTGACATACGGAAGATCGAACAATTTTGCAAGTGCCTAAGCGCATTTAAACTCTATTTATTGGCATTTTCAGTCGTTTTTGTTTTTGCCAAACTTCAAAATTCCTGAAATTTTTGCTTGTCAATGTGGCGAGACTTACAAAATCGACAATGCATGCGGGTTAAAACACACGCAAAATGCGTCTCTTCTTTTTTATAGAAAACTTTCAATCAACGGTTTTTTAAAACCGTACTTTTTCCTTGTCGCAGCGTTATTGAAGAAAACCGCTTCGCACTTTTCAGGCACTGCTAGGGTACTTTTGGGGAACCAAGTTTTGAGTAAACGCGGTTCCTATCCCAAAACCGTACTCTTTCCTTGTCGCAGTGCTTATGCTAAAAACCGCTTCGCACTTTTTAGGCACTGCTTGGGCACTTTTGGAGAACCTAAGTTTTTAGTAAACGCGCTTAATCAGGGATTTTACGGTTGGCCCATTCATCCAAAGACAGGTCGCGATACTCCCCTATCTTTTTCGCACCATCATTTTCCATGATTCCAATCACATTTTTCAGGATGCGTCTCGCAAGCCCTGCACCCTCAAAAACCATCGCACTATAAAGTTCGACAAGATCGGCACCGGCTTTGATTTTTTCGAGTGCTGTTTTCTCGTCATAAACGCCGCCAACACCGATAATTGCTTTTTTCTGCTGTACTCTCTTGCGCATCTTGGCAAGAACAATTGTCGAGCGTTCAAATAACGGCTTTCCGGAAAGCCCGCCCGATTCGCTCCTGAAGCTTTTATTTTCAAGACCGGTTCTTGAAAGAGTTGTATTGGAAACAATAAGCCCGTCAACATCGGAGTCGAGAAGCTCGGCGGCAACATCATCAAGCCCTTCTTCAGTCAAATCAGGTGCTATCTTTAAAAAGACCGGTACATGAACGCCCGTCTTCTGCTTTTCTTCCGCTCTTGCACCGCTTACCGACAAAAGCAATTCTCTCAAACTGTCACGGGCTTGCAAATTCCGCAAACCCGGTGTGTTCGGTGAAGAGATATTGATAGTAAAAAAGCTTGCAACATCATAGAAACAATGAACACCGCGCGAATAGTCGAGAATACGATCGTCGGAATCCTTGTTGGCTCCGATATTGACCCCGACAATGCCTTGCTTTTTGCGCATGGCGAGACGTTTGTGAGCGGCCTCATGCCCCTCATTGTTAAACCCCATGCGATTGATCACCGCCTCGTCTTCACAGAGACGAAAGAGACGGGGTTGCGGGTTGCCCGCCTGCGGGCGCGGCGTGATCGTGCCAACTTCGCTAAAGCCGAAGCCCAAGTGCAATATTTGATCGGGAACTTCCGCATTTTTATCATATCCGGCAGCCAAGCCTAAAAAATTCGGGAATTCCAGTCCGGCAATATTCACACCCAAACGTTGGTCACGGAACTCACTCCCTGAACCGAGGCCAGCTTTCAAAGCAAGAATAGAAAGCCTGTGGGCATTTTCCGGTGATAGGCAAAAAACCAACGGGCGTAATAAAGAACGATAGAGGTTCATGGCAAAACCTCGCTGAAATGGAATGTGCCTTTCTCGTCGGCTTCAAAAGGACTGACACCGACAACAGCTTCAAGTGATAATTCACCATAAAGATGAGGGAAAAACGCGTCCCCGCGAGACACCTCATAACGCAGTGCCTCTTCATCAAGCTCATCTTCATCAACGGCTACAAGCAAGAGATTTTTTTGCTCTTTGAAATGTTTATTTGCCGTTTCTGCCACCTGTTCGCCAGTTGAAAAGTGTATAAAACCGTCGGCAATATCAACTGCAGCACCGGAAAAAACACCCGTTTCCTCGGCTTTTTTCCATTCGTCTTTCGACACAATCTTATAAATCAAGGCCATATCTTTCGAGCCTAACATTCTTACTCCGCCAGACGTAAGCGCCCATGAGACGGGAAATATTCTTATTCATCCCTATATAAAAGATGTGAGAGTTTCAACCAAGGAATAAAAATGTCGACTTTTCTAAAAACACTTGTTCTGGCATCCTTCTGCACCATCGGTTTGACAACAATCGGATCTGCATCCGATCATCGTTTCGAATTTCAAAAAGTCGATGGTGGTTATTTGCGTTTTGATGGCGATACCGGCAGCATCGACAAATGTCTTGATAAGGACGGGAAAATAACCTGTTCTATTTCGAATGACGATCGCGCACGTTACGAACAGGAAATCAAGACGTTGAAAGATAAAATTGCCGAGCTTCAACAAAATAAAGCCAAAACGAGCCTGCCCAGCAAACAGGATATGGATCAGGCTTATGACACAATGAAATATTTCTTCGACAAGTTTAAAAACGACTTCAAAAATAACGAAACTGCCCCTGATAATGGCGCTGATAAACTTTAAATCCTGAAAATTCCGCGATGCTTTTTAGGTCGCGCAGGAAATAATAATAAAAGTCTTTTCTTATGGTAATCGTGCCATATTTTACGGTCAGAGCATAATCGTCAACGATTATTGCCAGAGTTAAGAACGATCAACGACAAGCGAGGAAGAGGCTGATGCTAAAAGAGTTTCGGGAATTTGCACTTAAAGGCAATATGATTGATCTGGCCATTGGTGTTATTATTGGCGGTGCCTTCGGCGGACTTGTCAATTCGATTGTCAATGATTTACTCATGCCGGTCATCGGGCTCATCACCGGTGGCATAGATTTCTCCAATATGTTTATCCAGCTTGCCGGTGAAAAACAGACAACCCTTGCGGCAGCGCGTGAAGCCGGTGCCACAATAGCCTACGGTCACTTCATTACTTTGTTCATCAATTTTCTTATCATTGCATGGGTATTGTTCATTGTTGTCAAAGCAATCAATGCAATGCATCGTAAAGAGCAACAAACACCTGCACCAAAGCCGGTTCCGCGTGACGAGGTATTGCTAACCGAAATACGCGATCTGTTGGCCGCGAAAAAATAAGCTCAAAAAAGAGAAAGGCCACGCGGGGCAATGTATGACAATATTTAAAACAAATGTAACAATCAGCCCGTCAGATTTGCCCCGAAATGTTCCGCAAAGCCGGTAATGTTGAAGTGTGTGACGAGTTTAATGCACCTGCAAGAAAACAAAATTTTCGATAAGAAATATGGTTCTCGACACATCAGTGATATTAATGCGGCATCCGATTTTTTGACCTATTTCGAGAGAGCTCAATTTTTTCCAATGCGCTTATAATTGAGGTCCCTGTAAATTATGTGTTTTCAAAAGTTGTGTTTTCATAAATCGGCTTTATTTACACAACCTTTTCGGGTTGGACTTCTCGATAGCGTTTTTCCAAAAATACGCTTTTTCACGAGCGGTTAATGGGAAAAAACACTTCCACTGTTGTTCCCTGTCCCGGTTTTGATAAGAGAACGAGCCGCCCGCCAATTTTTTCGACAATCCCTTTTGTTGTCGGAAGGCCAAGACCGGTACCGGTAAACACAGCGTCTCCCGCGCGCCCGTCCTTTCTTGCAACCTGCCCATAGGGCTGAAGGGCGCGTGCCATTTCTTCCTCGTTCATACCGATACCATTGTCGCTTACCGACAATTTCACCAAATTCTTGTCCGTTGAAGAAAGATGCACCACAATTTGACCGCCACTTTGGGTAAAACGGATAGCATTTGACAAAAGATTGAAAATAATCTGCCTGAATTCCTGCGCATCAATCCTGATTACCGGTATTTTTGGCGGCATAATGATGCGAATAATAATGCCGTTTTCGTTTGCCTGATTTTCAAACAACGCAACCGATTTCCTCAATTGCTGGATAACGTCGAAACCCGGCACTGCAGATTGACGGTTGTCGATTATCTGCGCGTTACTCTGTCCACCGGAATGCGATCTTTCTTCGTAACGCGATTTTGCCTTTTCAAGAAAAGAGTTAACGAGTGACAATATATGTTTGCCCGAAGAAATAATGTCGCGCAAATAGCCACGGTAACGCTCGTTTTCTATTCGGCCGAAACGTTCTTCCCGCATGATATCGGCAAAACCGATCATGGCATTAAGCGGCGTCCTGATCTCGTGGATGGTTTGTGCAAAAACCTCGTTATCATAGATAGGCTGGCTTTGAGCTGACACATTCGTCATATCGCGCAAAAGCCCTGCATATCCTTTTTGGTTGGAAAGCGGTACGAGAGTGACGAAAACCCGAATGTCATCACCGCCCTTGGTTTGAATATCGGCCGATTGACCACGGTTGAATAAGCGTTTTGCTCCACCGCTTTTAAGTGCGGCAAGATAATTATCTATCGCTTCTTCGGATGTCGGGCGGAACAAGCTTTTAAAAGGTTTACCGGTCACGTCCTGTCTTTCGTAACCGGTAAGAGCCGACGCGGCTGCGCTAAAACCTTCTATTGAGCCGTCATTATCAAGAAAGACAACACCATCAGTTGCTGTATCCAGCAAATTGAGAAGGGAAGACTGTTCGGGGGTAAACTTGCTGTCGGCGGACAATGTGTTGTCATGAGCTGTTTTATCTGTATTTGCAGCCTTTGAAAGCGGCCGTGAAACGTCAGGCAATTGTAATTCGCTGCGCAGACGCTCTGCAATTTCACGAAAAGCCGAACGCTCCGAACTGTTCAAACTCGTGTCCTTATCGCGCTCTTGCAAAGTTTGATGAGATTGGTTTTCTTCCACAGGAAATGCCGATTTTTCTGCGTCTTCCGGCGCAATATGATCTGCCAACAATTGCGATTGAATTATTTCATCTTCAACCGGCTTTTCCGGCACTGGAGTTAATTCCTTCCCGACAGTTGCGACAGAATCGGCAACCCGATTTCCACTCTCCGGATTTGGCTGCCCGTTCACCAGATCCTTCACCGTGCCGAAACCGCGAAACCCGTCAACCCTTCCATCAAGCGACAAAATGGGGAGGCCGGATAAATGGACTTCCAAATTCGCACGTTCCCCTTTGGCCGGGAAAAAAACCGCCGCATCTTGAAAGGCGGTGCATTGCGAAATGTTTTTTTCAAGGTTTAAAAAACCGGAATTTTTGTGTTCACTGGAAAGATAGGCAAGCGGCCTGCCGAGCAATTTTTCAGCGTCACCCCCAAGATCATAAAACTCGCGGGAAAAATTGATGAACGCACTGTTTTTGTCCATTTGCCATGTAAAACGCTCCGGCTTTACATGTGTCTTCAAGTTGTTCCGATCGTCCGCGTTTTCTTCTATTGCCGTGACATTGAAGCAAAGAACGAGAAAACGTTGTGGCATTTCGCTCAAGCGAATGGCATTGACCTGTACTTTTCCCCTGCCAGCCTTCATCAATGTTTTAACGGGTGAAAACCCGTCAATAGAAGAAAGAAAAATTTGGAGTGCATCGCCAAGTGGCTGAAGATTTTCTGTTTTCGCAAGAATTTTGTTTCCGTCGTCAAAAATAGCCGCCGAAATATTTTTGCCTTCAAGCCCTACAAGAAGTGCTTCCGGATGAGAGCTTGAAAGATTCCGATTTGTATCATTTGCTGCTTTGCCTGCCTCGTTTGTTGTTTTTGCCGAATTGATCTCGGCGGCAAAGATAAAACGGTTTTGTTCGTCTTGCGCATTTTCCCCATACGTTTCATTTGATGCATGACCACCGGATATAAGTGACAGATTGAAAGACCGCGCTCCGTTTTTTCCGCGCAAATGAACCGGACGACCGCTTTTAACGCCATTTTCGATCTGACGTTTAACAGCACTATCGAAAATTTCTTCCCGATCAAGTGCATCGGTAAGTGATGAAAAGCCGAAAAATGAAAGAGCAGCACCATCAAGCCACAATAAAACCGATGCGTTACGGTCAAGCACAAAAGAACACTTGCCGCTCAAAAATGCGTTTCTGATTGTACTTTGAGACAGAAAATCCAGAAATGCCAAGGATTGCTCCACCGGTTAAAGAAATGTTAATTCAATCTTTTACAGGAAAGAGCAAAAAGTTTCAAAAGAAATCAGGAAACATCCTTGTCGGCCGCTATAAATTTTTTGAAACTTCGGTTGAAAGATATCTTTCAAATATGCTCGAAACTCGTCAATCACTTCAATGGATTGACCGTCATTTCTTCAGTTCTTTTTATGGATAAAGCGTTTCTACCTTTTAGAAAATAACGTTTTTGTCTATCTATAGCAAAAAGGCGCAGACATAACCGTCTACGCCTTCTCGCGAATTGGTTAACTCAACCGATTATCAAAGTTCATGGCCATGGTTTAAAAGAATTTCACGTTTACCGACATGGTTGGCCGGACCGACTATGCCTTCAGCTTCCATGCGTTCAACCAGTGTTGCTGCCTTGTTATAGCCGATACTCAAACGGCGCTGGATGTAGGATGTTGAACATTTCTTGTCGCGCATAACCACTTTGACAGCTTGCAAGTAAAGTTCTTCCATATTCTCTCCGGCACTGCCAGCAGCCACAATGTCCGCAATGGAATCGGCGTCCTCGATGGTTTCTTCTTCGTCTTCACCATCCGTCACTGTTGCAAGATAGTCGGGCGTGCCTTGTGTCTTCAGATGAGCCACAACATGTTCGACTTCCTCATCGGAAACAAAGGGGCCGTGAACACGGACAATCCGGCCACCACCCACCATGTGAAGCATATCGCCCTGCCCCAGCAATGTCTCTGCCCCCTGTTCGCCAAGGATCGTACGGCTATCAATCTTGGAGGTAACCTGAAATGAAATGCGGGTTGGAAAATTCGCCTTGATCGTGCCGGTAATAACATCGACGGAGGGGCGTTGTGTTGCCATGATAAGGTGAATTCCCGCAGCACGCGCCATTTGTGCCAAGCGCTGGATTGCACCTTCGATTTCTTTGCCTGCAACCATCATCAGGTCGGCCATTTCGTCAACAATAATGACGATATAGGGAAGACGCGTAAGATCCATTGCCTCTTCATGATAAAGCATTTCGCCGGTTTCCTTATCAAAACCGGATTGGACACGGCAGGTAATGGTTTCGCCCTTTTCGGCTGCCGCACTGACACGCTGATTGAAGCCGTCAATATTGCGCACGCCGAGTTTTGCCATTTTGCGATAGCGATCTTCCATTTCACGCACCGCCCATTTCAATGCCGTTACAGCCTTCTTAGGATCGGTAACAACCGGGGTTAGAAGATGCGGTATGCCGTCATAGATAGACAATTCAAGCATCTTGGGATCAACCATGATGAGGCGGCATTGCTCCGGCTTCAAACGATAAAGCAAAGACAAAATCATGGCGTTGATTGCCACCGATTTACCCGAACCCGTGGTACCGGCAACAAGCAGATGCGGCATTTTTGCGAGTTCTGCGATAACCGGTTCACCACCGATATTTTTACCCAATGCAAGCGGCAGCTTGTAATTGCTATCCTGAAATGTCTTCGACTGGATAATCTCGCGTAAATAAACTGTCTCGCGCACTTTATTCGGCAATTCTATGCCGATAACATTACGACCCGGAATAACCGCTACACGTGCGGAAATCGCCGACATCGAACGGGCAATATCATCAGAAAGACCGATAACGCGCGATGATTTGACACCGGCTGCCGGTTCGAATTCATACATGGTGACAACCGGCCCCGGACGGACATGGATGATTTCGCCTTTGATACCGAAATCTTCCAGCACACTTTCAAGAAGTCCGGCACTGCGTTCAAGTGTTTCCTGAGAAATCACCGCACCATCTTTATGTTCCGGCTCCTGCAAAAGGTCGATTGAAGGAAAAATGTATGAATCGTCGCTTTGGGATTTGGGGCTCGGAATAAAAGCCGGATTGAGCGTGCGAAATGGTGCAGAAATCGTCGCTTTTGTTGCAGTCGGCGTAATTGTTGCATTTTGCGCGGTTGTTGCGGTTTGCTCAGTTGTTGCAATTGGTGCAACAGCTTGCGTTTTTTCCTTTTGTTCAGGAGCCTTTTCTTCTCCGCTATGTTGAGGTGCTATGGCCTGTGGAAGTGCTGCAGCGGACTGGGTGTTGGCTGTTTTTATCGGTTCTATATCCTCGATAATTCCGGCAGATGGAGCAACCGAATTTTCCTGTCCCGCCGGGGAAACAGAAACCGGATTTTGCGATGCCGCTTGAGACACTGTGCCGCCAACGGATTTACTCGTTTGTGCGTCACCGGCCGTATTTTCGGTATTCTTCTCGACACCGGCATTTTCAATCACCACTTGCCCCTGATTGTTAAAGGTAGTGACAACAGAATTGTCAGGCAATGGTGTTACCACTTGTAGAACAGGCGTTTCAGTCAGTCGGGGAGTGATTGCCGGACTAACACTTGATAACGATACACTTTCTGTTACCGCTGTCTGATTGATGATTGATTGCGGTGCCGCGTCAACAATAACGGCATTGGTATTTTCCACGCCCGCCGCTTCCGATGTTTCCGGTGTTTGAACCGTCGCATCATTTGCTACCGGAGCTGAAGCCCCTGATTCAGTACTTGTTGGTTGAACTATGTCCGGTGTCGCCACTTGCTGTTCAATTTTTTCTTCAACCTTTCCCGTTGGCTTTTCCGGACCATTTCCACTCTTTTTCGGGAAACGGCATTCCAGCACCCGATAAAGATCGGCAATAGATTTTTCTTCAACCTTGGCGGCGCTTTTTTCTTCGGTTGTATTACCCGTCATCAAAGTCGAAGCGACTGGCGGTAATTGGGACGCACCCGACGTGAGCGACCCATCAAGTGACATTTTTTGTACAGTCACAACGGGCTTCTTTTCGACTGCAACAGCGTTTGCATCTGTTTCGGGCGCAGTCGTGTTCAAGCTTGTTTCCGGAACAATAGTGTTTGCACTTGCAAGCGGCGTTTCAACCGACTGCGGCTCGCTTTCATTTTGCGGCGTAAGTTTTGCCAGATTTTCAAGAATGTCCGGCCCGCATTCAAAAAATGCCGAATCGGAAAGATAAAACGGCTTGATATCGGCAGGCTTATTAATTTCGGATGCCGGTTTTTCCACCTCGACCGCCGCTTCTTGCATAGAAGTTTCATTCCGGATTTGAGGAGCGCCACTATTTTGAGGGCGTGTATAAACAGATTTGACGCTATAATTCTGTTCGATATTTTTGCGTTTGACAGAAGCAATCACCTCGTCTTGCAAGGAGCGAACTTGTGTCTGTCCTTGCGGCAAGGGCGTGGTTCCATCAAGTGTCACCGGTTCTTTATTTTCCGGAGCATTTTCTTTCAAGGCCACGTTTTCACGCTTTTGCTTTTGTTCGAGCTCGAAAGCCTTCAATTTCTCCGCAAAATCGGGATCATTTTCAACCCGTTTGCGCACAAGTTCGACTTCCGGCGTGCGTGTAAAACGTACATTCTGTCCGAGGGCAAAAGCTTTTTTCCATATGGTGGGATATTGCGTTTGTGATTGTGCGCTAGCCACCGCTTCTTCTGGCTTTGCAGTGGCGCCGGAAACGGGCTTGGCAACAGGATTTAAAGAGACCGGATTTGTTTTCAGATTACGCATGGCACTCAAACTAGATTGCGGCAATTTTTAAAGATTGCCTCTTAACGAAACTCATCTTTTCAACGTTAAAGTGCGAAAGTTAATAACCTTTTGCCAAAGTCGCTTTATCAACAAAAAAACCACCGGGACAGATATTCCGGTGGTAATGAATAGATCTGCTATAAATAACAATAATTGCCGGTCTTCAGCCGATTGTCATCAGGCTTGCATTGCCACCGGCTGCGGCGGTATTCACCGAAGTCGAGACTTCTTCGCTAAGATAACCGAGATTATAGAGGAGTTCACCTGATGTAAGCTCCTCGCTTGTAGCCGCTTGGGTGAGAATGATAGGCCCTGAAAGGGCTGCAATAATTTTCTGTTTCTCGATAATGCTGTTTTCATCGCCTTCTATGAGCGCACCCGCATAAGGACCATCGGCGTTTAGATTTTCTGACCATTTGACATTCCGGACAAGCTGTTTTGGCAAATCCGAAAGCGAATTTTGCAATTTGCAAGCTACGTCAATCACGGCAATGTTGCCGGTTGCAAATGTCGCGGCAAGCTGCCGGTAAAGCCCGCTTTTTGTTTGCGGAAACAAGAGAATTTTTCCGCGACTGTGAAGGGAATAGACATTGCTTTCCCCCACCGGCCCCGGCAAATTGATGGCGACGCCAAGCGGTGACTTGCCGTTTAATGATTTTGCAAAGGTTGCATCGGATGAGTCTCCGTTTTTTTGGAGCCAATTCAAAAAACTGTCGATGAGTTCATTTTTTCTTGGCCCAACAGAAAATTGCAGGTCGGGAGCCTGTTTGACGAGGCGGCCGATATATAAAGGCCCACCGGCTTTCGGACCGGTTCCGGATAATCCCCTTCCGCCAAATGGTTGCGAGCCGACAACCGCGCCGATAATATTGCGGTTGATATAAATATTGCCTACCCGAATATGGCTTGAAACATAATCGACAAAATCATCCAGTCTTGTATGAAGCCCGAAGGTGAGACCATATCCTGTCGAATTGATTTCGTTGATAAGCTTTTCAATATCTTTGCGTTTATAACGTACAACATGCAAGACCGGCCCGAAGACTTCACGCTTCAATTCGCCAATCGAGTCGATCTCGATAAGAGTGGGGCTTACATATGTTCCCTCTTTTGCAATATCTGGAAGGGGAACTTGCGTTACTTTATGCCCCATTGCGCGCATTGTTTCGATATGCGTTTCGATATTATCCTTGGCTTCTGCGGTAATAACCGCGCCAATATCGGTACCGATGAAATCTGTGCGCCCGATACGCAATTCCTGCATTGCGCCTTTAAGCATGTCCAGAATGCGGTCTGCCACCTCTTCCTGTAAACACAAAACCCGCAAAGCCGAACAACGCTGGCCTGCACTATCAAAAGCCGAGGCGATAACGTCTCCCACAACTTGTTCGGCAAGTGCTGACGAATCGACAATCATGGCATTCTGCCCGCCGGTTTCAGCAATGAGCGGAATGGGTTTCTTATCTTTTGTCAAGCGGGTTGAAAGCTCCTTCTGGATAAGCCGCGCAACTTCTGTCGAACCGGTAAACATAACACCTGAAGTCGCTTTCTCTCCAATAAGTGCCGCACCGATTTTTCCGTCTCCCGGACAGAATTGCAAGACATCCTTCGGGATTCCCGCTTCATGCAATATGCGCACACCTTCAGCAGCAATAAGCGGTGTTTCTTCTGCCGGTTTTGCCAAAACAGTATTACCCGCCGCCAATGCAGCCGATATTTGACCGATAAAAATCGACAACGGGAAATTCCACGGGCTGATACAAACAATCGGTCCCAAAGGTTCTTCATTGCCTTTAAAAGTTGTGCGCAATTGTTCGGCATAAAAGCGCAAGAAATCAATTGCTTCTCTCACTTCGGCAATAGAGTTCGGTATAGATTTTCCCGCTTCCCGTGCAGCAAGCGCAAGAAGTGAAGGCATACGCGCCTGCATAAGATCGGCTGCTTTTTCAAGAATTCCGGCGCGCGATTGAGGGGAAGTCTTTGCCCATGATGAAAACGCTTTTTCAGCATGAGAGACCATCTTTCTGGCTTCACTTTCATCAATCTCGATAACTTCGCCCACTTTGTCGCGGTGGTCACCGGGATTGGCAATTTGGCGTGATTTTGCACCCTTTTCGACATTCGCCGGTGCTGCTTGCCAGCTTAATGCTGAACTTTTCTCAAATTCTTTCGTCAGTTCTGCAAGCACTGTTTCATTCGATAAATCATAGCCGTCGGAATTGCGACGGTCTTTTCCGAAAAGATCGGCAGGCGAAGCAATCTTGTCATGCTGGGCACCGGGAACGGGCATATTACGCACCACATCAACCGGATCAACAACAAGTTCATCAACCGATATAGACTTGTCGGTAATGCGATTGACGAAAGAAGAATTGGCACCATTTTCTAACAACCGCCGCACCAGATAAGCGAGCAAAGTTTCATGTGTTCCGACCGGTGCATAAAGGCGCGCAGGGCGCTGCATTTTATCTTTGCCTACAACCTCGTCATAAAGCGGTTCTCCCATGCCGTGGAGGCACTGGAACTCGAATTGTTCGACAGTGTACTTATCCGGCCCCGCCAGATGATAGATCGTTGCCATGGTTTGGGCATTATGCGTTGCAAATTGCGGGAAAACGGCATCGGGAGCCGAAAGAAGTTTTCGGGCATTGGCAACATAGGAAACATCCGTATAAACTTTACGTGTGTAGACGGGAAAACTTTGAAGTCCGTCAACCTGCGCGCGTTTGATTTCAGCATCCCAATAGGCGCCCTTGACGAGGCGCACCATCAAACGATGATGACTGCGGCGGGCAAGATCAATGAGATAATCAAGCACAAACGGGCAACGACGACCATAAGCTTGCACAACAAAGCCGATGCCATTCCAGCCGTCAAGATCAGGGTCAAAACACAGACTGTCCATAATATCGAGTGAAAGCTCGAGCCGGTCGGCTTCCTCAGCGTCGATATTAAGCCCGATATTGTAATTTTTACAAAGCAAAGCCAATTGTTTGACGCGCGGCATGAGTTCGCCCATCACACGATCAGCCTGAGAACGGAAATAACGGGGATGAAGTGCAGAAAGTTTAATGGAAATACCGGGCCCTTCATAGACTCCGCGCCCGTTCGAGGCTTTACCGATAGCATGAATTGCCATCTCGTAATCGCGATAATAGCGATCGGCATCATCAGCCGTTGTAGCAGCTTCTCCCAACATGTCATAGGAATAACGAAACCCGCGTGCTTCCAGTGGTTTCGAGCGCTCGAGCGCTTCTTCAATGGTTTCACCGCGCACGAATTGCTCGCCCATCATGCGCATGGCCATATCCATTCCTTTGCGGATAACCGGCTCGCCACAGCGCGCGATAAGACCAGTCAAAGAGGAAGACAGTTCGCCTTCCCTGAAATTGGCCGATAGTTTACCGGTAACCACAAGTCCCCAGGTCGCAGCATTGACGAAAAGCGATTTTCCACCACCCAAATGCGCTTTCCAGTCACCGCCTGCCACCTTGTCGCGAATGAGGGCATCACGGGTTGCTTTGTCGGGTATGCGCAACAGCGCTTCTGCCAGACACATGAGCGCCACGCCTTCATGTGACGACAAAGAATATTCATGAACCAGACCTTCAACGCCATTACCTTTATATTTTGCCCGCATCGTTTCAATGAGATGGCGAGCAGTAGCAGCAATGTCTTTTTTGGTTTTATCGTCAATCGTTGCTGCCTCGAGAAGTGGTCTCAGACATTCGGTTTCCGGACGACGATAGGCTGCGGTGATTTTTTTGCGTAATTCGCTCTGCTTGGAGATGGGAGGCGCAAATTCGGCAAACGGCTTTTGTGTTCTGGTCATGATTTCATTCCACTCTGGATAAGATTTATTGAACTTGAAAAATTTTGAAAAAATGCTTTTAAAGCTTGTTATGCAACGATCATAGCACCGGCTATAGTTTACTTCTTGCACAAAAAAATGTATTTTATAGTGTTTTTTCTTGTTTTAAGCCTGAGTATTAGGATTTTTTACATCAATGGAAGAAAAAAATAGTGAAATCGACCGCATCGATAATCGTATTATTGATGCACTTGTTGAAAATGGCCGTATGTCTATTACCGAGCTTTCCGAGAAAGTCGGCCTTTCAAAAACACCTTGCCAATTGCGTTTAAAAAGGCTTGTCAATGAAGGCTATATCACCGGTTTTCGTGCCGTGCTCAACCCTGCAAAAATGGGACTTGAACATATCGCTTTTGCGGAAGTGAAACTTTCCGACACAAGAGAAGAAGCTTTGCGGGCTTTCAACGCCGCGGTTAAAAAAATACGGGAAGTGGAAGAATGCCACATGATTGCAAGCTCGTTCGACTATCTTTTGAAAGTGCGAACCAGTGACATCAAGCGTTACCGTATCGTTCTTGGCGAAAAAATTTCGACCTTGCCCTATGTCGCGAGTACATCGACCTTCGTAGTTATGCAAAATGTTGTAGATGCCGGTTTCAGGCGTTAATCGATATACCGGAAACCTTTAACACCTGCCCTTTATACATCAGCTTCCTCAATATGAGGTTTGGAGCTTAAAAGCCGGTCAATTAACCATAAAGCGAAACGACCATATTTCTCAATCAATTCAGCTTCGGATGCTGGTCAACAAGATTTTGCCGCTGTTCCTCGAGATCGGAGATTTTGTTTTCAATCTCGTTGACCTGATCTTCAATATAATCGAAATGTTCCTGCAAAACTTCTTTTGCCTCGGTTTTGGACGAAGCAACCGGCGTTGCGTCTTTTAGCGGACGATTGGCCGTTTCCGGCATTTTGACGGCTGCGATAAAGCCGAAAACAGCAACCACCATGAGATAATAGGCCGGCATATAAAGAGATTGCAAAGTTTCAACAAGCCAGGCTGCAATAGGCGGTGTAAGACCGGCAATCAACACTGCAATATTAAAGCAGATCGCAAGTGTTCTGAAACGTACATCAGTCGGGAAAAGTGCCGGAAGGATAGAGGCCATAACACCGATGAAACAACAAAGAAGAACAGCGAGAATGGCAATTCCACCTGCGATCATAAATACATTGTGGTGCATGACCATATAAAAAGCGGGAATAGCGAGAAAGAATTGACCGACAGAACCGATAAACAGAAATGGTTTGCGACCGATTTTATCGCTTAAAAAACCGACAAGAGGTTGCACCAGAAGCATGAAAGCCATGACAACGATGATAATAAGAACACCATGGTCATAACTGTAGCCGAGATTGACGGATAAAAAGTTCGGCATATAGGTGAGCAACATATAATAGGTCGAATTCACCGCAACCACCAACAGACAACTGATAACAATGCCGTTGAGGTTTTCCTTGATGATGGTACCGACAGATGTTGTCTCGACCTTTTCCTGTTCTTCCTCCTCGGCCGAATTGTTGTTTTGTGCCTCGTAAGTGGGCGATTCATCTAACGATTTTCTTAAATAAAGGCCGACCAACCCCAGCGGCAGTGAAATAAAGAAGGGGATACGCCAGCCCCAATTGCCCATTGCATCCTGCCCGATCACAAGAGAAATCGTCGACACTACCAAAGCACCGACAAGAAAACCGGCAATGGAACCGAAATCGAGCCAGCTTGCCATAAAGCCGCGCTTCCTGTCCGGTGAATATTCGCTGACGAAAACCACCGCACCGGCATATTCACCACCAACGGAAAGTCCCTGAATGATTTTAGCAAGAAGCAGCAAAAGTGGCGCGAATACCCCGATTGTCGCGTAAGAGGGAATGAGGCCGATAGCAAATGTGCTTGCCGACATCAAAATGATTGTAAAGGAGAGAATGTTTTTGCGACCATATTTGTCACCAAGATAACCGAAAATGGCGCCGCCCATCGGCCTGAACAGAAACGGGATGGAAAAAGTGGCAAGGGATGCAATCAATTGAACCGATTGGGGAGCGGAAGCAAAAAACGTGTGTCCGATAATGACTGCCAGAAAACCGTAGACACTGAAATCAAACCACTCTATGGCATTTCCAAGCCCCGCTGCGCAGATAACTTTTCGCAATTCTTTGTTTCCGACAATCGGAATATCTTTGACAGTAAGTGGTTGCAGTGTCGTTTCTGACATATGTTCTTCCTTATTCCTGATATGTCTTTTGAATAAAAAGGCCCGCCCCTTTTCGAGCCCACGTTCTTTTTGACCAAAAGTTCCTTTTCGAGCCAAAGACATACCCCTTCATTGAAGCGCATTAAAACGCGACGATGAAGGTCGTTTCATACCAAATTCTCACGATGCCGAGGTTTGCCCTTTCTTAAAAAAGACAATCAAGTCTTGCTTCCATCAAATCCCGGGTTAAACATAACCGGAAATTCGATAAAGGGCTAAAGACGGTTGAATAATTGCCCACAACAACGATAATGACCATCTTGAAAATTAGGGCCAGATCAATAACCGTCAACCAAAATCACATATATGAGGAGTCCAGTATAGATAATTTAATCAAAAATAACAAGTCGAGCATTAAGATGGAACTTATGATGTGGATATGTCTTTTCAACTTGAAGCTGTCGAAAACCAATCTCTGTCGGTCGTCATCTTATGATTAAGAATTTTGTTTTATACTTTAACGCAATTAATTTTAATGATGATTGAGCCATGGAAGAACTGATCTATATATTGCCATTCGATCTGCACGGAATCGAGATCGTTGTTACAATTCTTATTGTGGCACTGGTCTTGTTTTCTATTGTCATGCGGCTTTTGAAAGTTCCGCAAAAACTTATGGTGATCGCCACAGGTGCTCTTGCAATGGCAGCTTATATGGCTTTCCAGACTGATGGCCCCAGTCCGGTTCAGCCCTTGATAAATCTCGCTCAACGTCAAAAACAACTTGACCGGCAATTCGAACAAACACCATTGAAATTCGAAAATGTGACACTCACCCATGTCAAGGTACGTGCCCATTCACTTACACTTAACGTGAAAAACAACACTCCATTGGCCGAAGGATACACAAAAGACGATCTCGAAGCATATGCCAATTCTTATCTGAATAAAAATCTCGTAAAGTATTGTGGAATACTCAAGGCCGAACAAGCGCTGCCTTATCGCAAAACCAATCAGCAATATTTTGATTTGACGATCAAATCCTATTACGTCATCTTTATTGATGGGGATAAAAAGGCCAAGATGGAGATTCCGGTATCAAGCTGCGAGGACAAACCGGTTAACAGCTCCCAACCCGAGAAATCTGAAAGTCCTGAACCCGAGAAATCTGAAAGCGTGGAACCAGATAAATAAAAAACTTTTGCAAAACTATTGCCGATAAAAGTCGAAAAACGGGTTTTGCAAAACGGGCCTCATTAGAGAACCGCCCGACTTATAAGACTGTTTAGAGCTTGCCTGATTTTTATTGTTCCAATACCGCTTTTGCTGATTTTGTCGTACGCTAGCTTAAAAAACCGGACAATGATACTTTTAACAGATGTGATCGCTCTTTAAATAATAGAGACGATCGTAATTTTAAAAAACTTTTTTGCGCCAAAGTCCGGTTCTACTATTTTTCCAATGACAAAAAGTTTTGCCAATAAAACGTCTTATGACTTTGGATAGGGTGAAAACAGGTATAAAATACCCAAGCGAGGACTTAAAGGGATAAACTATGTTAGATAAACGCAAATTCTATATAAATGGCGCCTGGGTTGCGCCTGTCGAGGCACACGACCTTAATGTGATTGATCCATCAACTGAAGAAGTTTGTGGTGTTATCAGCAATGGCACGTCAAAAGACGTCGATCATGCAGTTGCAGCTGCAAAAGCAGCCTTTGAGGGATGGAAGCATACCGACCCGCAAAAGCGTTTAACCTTTGTTGAAAAAATATTGGCCATCTACAATCAGCGCAGGGGTGAAATTGCGAAGGCTATTTCAACCGAAATGGGCGCCCCGATTGATATGGCTGTAGAACAACAGGCTGCGGCTGGTGGACGCCATATTGAAACTTTCATTGATAGCTTTTTGCATTTTTCTTTCCAGAGCGAACTTGTCAAAGGTCATAAAGATAGTGCGCTTCAATATGAGCCGATTGGAGTTGTAGGTCTCATTACGCCATGGAACTGGCCGATGAACCAGATTACATTGAAGGTCATTCCGGCATTGCTAGCCGGTTGTACCATGGTTTTGAAGCCTTCCGAGATTGCTCCGCTTTCTGCATCTTTATTCGCCGATATTATTGATCAGGCTGGTCTTCCGAAGGGTGTGTTCAACCTTGTCAATGGCGATGGTGCCGGTGTTGGAACATGTCTTTCCGGTCATCCGGACATTGCCATGATAAGCTTTACCGGCTCCACCCGCGCAGGTAAGGCAATTTCCAAAAATGCAGCAGAAACACTAAAACGTGTGGGGCTCGAGCTTGGAGGCAAAGGAGCCAATCTGGTTTTCGCCGATGCCCGTGAAGATGCTGTCAAATGGAGTGTTTTAAGATGCTTCAATAATAGCGGCCAGAGTTGCAATGCACCAACCCGCATGTTTGTCGAGCGTTCGATTTATGAAAAAGCCAAAGCGACAGCAAAAGAAGTTGCCAATAATGTCAAACTCGCTGTGGCAAACGAACACGGAAACCATCTCGGACCCGTTGTATCAAAAGCCCAATTCGATAAAATTGAGGGCCTTATCCAATCGGGTATCGACGAAGGTGCAACACTTCTTGCCGGTGGAACGGGCTTACCCGAAGGTATCAATCATGGTTATTTTGTCCGGCCGACTGTTTTTGCCGATGTCAAACCGGGCATGAGAATTTTCCGCGAGGAAATTTTCGGACCGGTTCTGTCGATGATTCCTTTTGACAGTGAAGAAGAAGCCATAGCAATGGCCAATGACACGAACTATGGCTTGACCAACTATGTCCAATCCGAAGACAAGGAAAAGTGCCACCGCGTTGCAACGGCATTGCGTTCCGGCATGGTTGAAGTCAACGGTTTAAGCTTGCCGAAGGGAAGCTATTTCGGTGGCGTCAAATATTCAGGCCATGCCCGTGAAGGTGGTATCTGGGGAATCAAGGAATTTCTTGATACAAAAGCCATTTCCGAATGGTAAAATCCGAATGATAAAATAAGGTTACCCTTTCCGGCAAAAAGCCATTTACTTTTTGCCGGAAAGGCAAATTTCCGACTTTTGCAAATGGGCAGGATGGAAGTTGATCAGACTGGTAAGTGATGACACAGCCAAAGGTCAACGCGTCGATTAAGGGCTGGCAAAGAATTGTCTGGAAATGTCGTGTTCGCGTCTTCAGGCACTCATTCGTGAAGGGCAGTTGAAAATAAATCAACTTGTTATACGCAAACCGAAAACGCGGTTGAAAATTGGCGATTCAATTGAAGTTTTTTGCCGGAACCGGTTTCAGCACGCCCCAAAGGGTATGCAATAGGCCTTGATATCCTTTATAAAAAGGATGATTTTATAGTTATCAACAAACCGGCAGGCCTTGTGGTCTATTCCGGCAATGATAACGAGACGGTTCAGTCAACGCCGTGATCTGCTCCTCCGTTTTTTCCTCCCGATATTGGCCTCTTTGAAAGACCTTTGGCTTATAAGAGCATTTAAAGCTTGCCGGATTTTTATTGTTTCAACACGGCTTTCGTGTGTCTTGCCTTATTGCGACTTTTTTAAAAAAAATAAACGACAACACTTTAATACGTAGGATCACTTTTTAAATAATAGGGGCAACCGTATTTTTAAAAAAGCCGTTTGCACGGAAATTCCGGTTCTTCCAACTTTTTGAACGACAAAAAAGTTTTTCCAATATGGATGTCTATGGCTTCGGGAAAAAGGAAAACCGATATAAAATTGCCCTGCGTGGGCTTAAAGGGATAAATATGTTAGATAAACGCAAATTCTATATAAATGGTGCCTGGGTTGAGCCAGTCGAGGCACATGACCTCAAAGTGATTGATCCGTCGACGGAAGAAGCTTGTGCTGTCATCAGCAATGGTACGTCGAAAGATGTCGATCGTGCAGTTGCAGCCGCAAAGGCAGCTTTTGACGGATGGAAGCATACCGACCCGCAAAAGCGTTTAACTTTTGTTGAAAAAATATTGGACATCTATAATCAGCGCAGAGCAGAAATGGCGAAAGCTATTTCAACAGAAATGGGTGCCCCGATTGATATGGCCTTGGAACAACAAGTCGGAGGTGGTGCTTACTTTATCGAAGGCTTTATTGATAGTTTCAAGCATTTTTCTTTCCAGACCGAACTTGTCAAAGGTCATAAAGATAGTGCGCTTCAATATGAGCCGGTCGGGGTCGTCGGTCTCATTACGCCATGGAATTGGCCAATGAACCTGATCAACCTGAAGGTTATTCCGGCATTGCTTGCCGGTTGTACCATGGTTTTGAAGCCTTCCGAAATTGCCCCGCTTTCTGGTCTCTTATATGCCGATATTATTGATCAGGCCGGACTTCCGAAAGGCGTGTTCAACCTTGTCAATGGTGATGGCGCCGGTGTTGGAACATGTCTTTCCGGCCATCCCGATATTGCAATGATAAGCTTTACCGGTTCTACCGGCGTTGGCAAAGCAATTTCCAAAAATGCTTCCGACACATTAAAACATGTTGATCTGGAGCTTGGTGGTAAAGGAGCCAATCTGGTTTTTGCCGATGCCCGTGAAGATGCTATCAAATGGAGCGTTCTGGCCTGCTTCAACAATAGCGGCCAGAGTTGCAATGCACCGACCCGCATGTTTGTCGAGCGTTCAATTTATGAAAAAGCCAAGAAAATTGCGAAAGACGTAGCAAATAATGTCAAACTTGCTGTTGCGAGCGAACACGGAAACCATTTGGGACCGGTTGTATCAAAAGCCCAGTTTGACAAGATCCAAGGCCTTATCCAATCGGGTATCGACGAAGGCGCAACACTTGTTGCCGGTGGTACCGGCTTGGCTGACGGTTTCAAGCGCGGTTATTTTGTCCGCCCGACCGTTTTTGCCGATGTCAAACCGGATATGAGAATTTTCCGTCAGGAAATTTTCGGGCCGGTTCTGTCGATGATTCCTTTTGACAGTGAAGAAGAAGCCATTGCAATGGCCAATGACACGGATTATGGGCTGACCAACTATGTCCAATCCGGAGACAAGGAAAAATGCCACCGTGTTGCAACGGCCTTGCGTTCCGGTATGGTCGAAGTTAACGGTAAGAGTTTGCCGAAGGAAAGCTTCTTCGGTGGTGTCAAATATTCCGGCCATGCCCGTGAAGGTAGTATCTGGGGAATCAAGCAATTTCTTGATACAAAAGCCATCTCCGAATGGTAAGATAATGATTATCCGTCTCCGGCAAGGGGAACATTCCCTTTGCCGAAGCGGCTCAATTTCGCAACTTTAAACTTCAATAGGGCTTCATTTGATCAGACTGGTAAGTGATGACACGGCCAAAGGTCAACGCGTCGATCAATGGCTGGCAAAGAATTGTCCCGAAATGTCGCGCTCGCGTCTTCAGGCACTCATTCGTGAAGGGCAGTTGAAAATAAATCAACTTGTTATATGCGAACCAAAAACCCGGTTGAAAGTTGGCGATTCAATTGAAGTTTTTCTGCCGGAACCGGTTGCTGCACGCCCCGAAGGGGAAGCAATAGACCTTGAAATTCTCTATGAAGATGATGATCTTATAGTTATCAACAAACCGGTAGGCCTTGTTGTCCACCCCGGCAATGGCAACGAAACGGGGACAATGGTCAATGCCCTGATCTACCACTGCGGTTCTTCGCTTTCGGGCATAGGGGGCGTAAAACGTCCGGGAATTGTGCACCGTCTCGACAAAGATACAAGCGGGGTTATGGTTGTTGCAAAAAATGACCATGCACATAATGTTTTAAGCCGACAATTTGCTGATCACGGTCGACAAGGTCCTCTCGAACGCAGCTATCAGGCTGTGGTGTGGGGTGCCTTTGCGCAAAAGGCCGGTGTGGTTGACACCTATCTGGGACGTTCTTCGCGTGATCGTACAAAAAGATCCGTTGTTTCGCCCACCCAGATGGATGCGCGCCATGCCGTAACACATTACCGACTATTGGAATCTTTCGGGGAAACGAATGAAAAGGAAGCGATTGCAAGTCTGATTGAATGCCGATTGGAAACAGGACGTACACACCAGATCCGTGTGCATATGGCTCACATCGGTCATCCGCTTGTCGGCGATCAGGTCTATGGCAATGCTTTTAAAACAAAAGCCAATATGTTACCCGATGACTTAAAAGCAATTGTCAGTGCATTTCCGCGTCAAGCTCTTCATGCTGCGACACTTGTCTTTGAACATCCGTCTACCGGAAAAATCATGCGCTTTACGAGTAGCCTGCCAACTGATATGCTCAATCTTATCGGGGCATTTCGGAAATTTAGGTGAAACTATTTTGGCTTTGGCGGGTTTGTTTGATTGAACGTCAACCGGACGGATGCTTGTTTCTTAAAAAGGCCATATAGACGGTGTAATATGCTTGTTACATCCTGTACGAAAAGGATATTTTTCGTTTTCGCCTTTAATGGGAGAACGCGCTAAAGGAGGGTGCTTTATGGCCCAGACAAATTTACCATCAGTTGCTAACGGTGATGGGGGACTTACCCGCTATCTGGAAGAGATACGCCGGTTTCCTATGCTGGAGCCACAGGAAGAATATATGCTTGCAAAACGTTATCGCGAGCATAATGACCCGAAGGCAGCACATAAACTCGTTACAAGTCATTTAAGGCTCGTTGCAAAAATTGCAATGGGTTATCGTGGCTATGGTCTGCCGATCGGTGAAGTTATTTCCGAGGGAAATGTCGGCCTGATGCAGGCTGTCAAACGTTTCGAACCGGAACGCGGCTTCAGGCTTGCAACTTATGCCATGTGGTGGATCAAAGCGTCCATTCAGGAATATGTTTTGCGCTCGTGGAGCCTTGTAAAAATGGGCACCACTGCCAATCAGAAGCGGCTGTTTTTTAACTTGAGAAAAGTCAAAAGCAAAATTCAGGCTTTGGATGATGGCGACCTTAACCCCGAACAGGTCAAGGAAATTGCGACCCGTCTTAATGTCAGTGAAGAAGATGTCATTTCGATGAACCGGCGCTTGTCGGGTGACACGTCACTCAATGCGCCAATCCGTGCGAGTGAAGGTGAAAGTGGTGAATGGCAAGATTGGCTGGTTGATGATTCAAGCAGTCAGGAACAGCTATTGATTGAAGAAGACGAGCTTGAAAATCGCCGTGCCATGCTTGAACAGGCAATGGAAGGTTTAAACGATCGCGAAAAACGCATTTTCAAAGCCCGCCGTCTCTCGGAAGATCCTGTGACACTTGAAGAACTTTCAACCGAATTCGGTATCAGTCGTGAACGTGTTCGCCAAATTGAAGTGCGCGCATTCGAAAAAGTACAGAATGCCGTGAAAGCTGCTGCCATCGCGCAAAAGCGTGCATTGCTTCCGACAACACCCAAGAAACTTGCACCTGCGGCGACCAAATAAACATAACCGGAAAGTATTCCGGTTATTGTCGACAGTTTTTATCGGATAACGAAGATTTTTCTTGGTGCAGCGGAAAAACTTCGGACGAAACCGAAAAAATAAAAGCAAAAGGCTCGAAAGAGCCTTTTTTATTTTTCATTGTTCCGCTCCGGCTTGTTGAAAATTCCGCCAGACACAATGAATTTATGTGAATATTTGGGAATTTATATGAATATTCGGGAATTTACATGAATGTTTGGACGTTGATATGAAAGCCTGGTTCTTTCATGCAATTTCCGGAAGTCCCTGAAATGCCGGTATCTGTTCAACGCGTTTGACTGACCGATATTTTGATCTCTCGCATATCGGTAACGCATTTATACCGATCTTCTTTTTCACCGATTGGATCAGCAGCCTGATCAATTTGCATTCGGGCATTCGGTGGTTTTTTGAGTAAACAATGAGCGGAAATTTCAATCAGGTAGCATTTCAACTGCTACCGTTTTTCATGCGTATATTTTCCACCCTTCCTCCGTCAATGAGATACAAAACAGGAGTTAGGCGTTCCCTTTTACCCCAAGGTTATTCGTACCGGATACGGCTTCGCGTCCCCGGCTTTCCATATGCATTGGTAGTAAAAAAAGTCCAACCGCGTTATTTCGAATTCGGCAATCTAATTTTTACGATCAAACTGTTATTCGGTGTCTTCTTCACCTGTATCAGTTGATTGATTGCCATCGGTCGCTGTTTGTCCATCACCTTTCGGCGCGTTAGCTGCTCCCGCTTCACCAGTACTTGGTTCCACTGCATCGGAATCCGGTTGGGCACCTGTTGTCGGGGACCGATTTATGCCGTTTCCTTCAGCATTATCTTCGCTTTGCCCCTGAGCTTGCGGATTATCAGTTGTCACGCCATTTTCGTTGCTTTGTGCCGTCGGATTATTTGCATTGCTACCATCGGAACTCTGCTTCTCATCATAGAGCGTCGGCTTGTTGTTTTGATTGAGCCAACTATCGATCACTTGATTGAAGATAGCCTCACCATTCGGGCCTTTTGAAAAGGTCAATTCCGAAACACGTTTATTTTTATCGGTGATGACAAGACGGATCCATCCCAATTGTTTCATGAGCTGAAGATTACGATCACGGAAAGGATTGGCTCCACTTAATGCAAAGAGGAAGAAATCATCATCAATTTTCGCTTCGACTGTTCCGGTCAACTGTTGACCGGGAGCCTGCTCGCTATCCTTGAATGTCAGCTCATGAACATTATCAATCGCTTTACCTTCAAAATCGTCGGGAACAATAAAAATTGCCTCGATAAGATAGGCTGCCGGTAATGACGGATCGGTATTGCGCCGAAGTGTCAACCTCAATGACAATTTTTCGTCAGGAATTGTCACGTTACCACGCACCGCAATTTCTTCCGGATGCTGCGCAGTGGCTTTATCTTTAACCACCGACCATTGAACCGAACCGGTTTCAACTTTTTCATCCTGTTGATCGGTGCGTGCCTGATAGAATGTTGCTTCTCCCGGTTGTTCCTGGGGATTTGCAGCTCCCGTTGTTCCGGCTGAAGTTGACGTCCCTTCACCGGGTTTGGCTGCCGTTTTTGCAGGCCCTTCGTCAACTTCGCTACCATCAGCCAGAAGGCGCTGGGTAAATTTTTCTTTCGGTTGCTCGTTCGCATTGCTCTCCGCAATATGGCTTTCCGCTTCATGCGACTTGTTTTTTCCTGAAAGAAAACTCCAGGCTGTCAATAAAACACCCACCACAACAATGATAACGACCGCACTTGATAAACCGATTACAATTGCGCGTTTTCTCGCAGCACGGCGTTCTGTCCTTTTGGCAGCCTGCACAAAAATATCGGAAACGATGTCATAATCGCCGGTTTGCTGGTTGTTTCCCAAGGCTTTTGCCGACTGCTGTTCTTTTTCAGCTTGTTCTTTCTCGGCTTCCTTTTCCGCAGCGATAATGTCTTCCATATTGACCGGCTCGGCGTCCGGTACTTTTTTTACATTCGTAGAATTGGTCGAAAAAGCGTCGTCCGACTTGAGCGTTGCTTCATTACCATTGCTGTTAGTGGCAAATGTTTTATTCTCGCCTAAATAATTACGGGAAGAAGCCGTTGCCCTTTCGCCTAGATCATTGCTTGGAGTTGAGTCATCTCGTTTCGTTTCTCCAGAAAGCAAACTTCTATTGTCTCCAAGCCCGCTTGCAACACCCTGATAGTCTGTTGGTGAAGTTTGTTGCAGATCACGCTGTTCACCAGCTTTTCTTTGCATGTCGTCGGCATTCTCTTGCGGATGAATGGAAGATGGTGTTCGGGCCTCGATATGCTCCGGTTCCTGATGATTTTGTGGAGAGGCAAATGGACGAAATGCTTCGCCGGCAGGCGCCGGTTTTTCTTCAGCCGGTTTTCTAACCATAATGGTAGAAAGCAATTCCTGTTCAACCGCGACATAGTCGGCTTCAACACTTTTGATCGCGTCATCAAGCGCGTTCAATTGTGCTGCTGCCACATTTTCAGGAACATTGGTTTCGGCAAGTTTCCGCTCGACAGTTTCACGTGCGCGAGCATAAACCCGTGCCCGCAATTGTGGTGTCGGATTATTCTGGGCATCGATAGTTTTTTTTAATAACCCTGCGAAATTCGCCATCGGTTTCTTTACTTTCTAAATATCCACAACAACCGGCAGGTCTTTATTCTGCCGGTTACTTCAGATTGTTGACCGATATTGTTCTTGAACAACCTTTTCCGGTAAGTTTATCCCTCATAAAAAATAGATATAGTCTAACAAAACAATCGTCAAATTTTACTCTATCTCGGGATAAGTTGGCGGTCCTTTGCCGCCACGCACTTCAAACCTGTCTTATCTGTCTTCAAACGGGTCGGTTACAAGAATAGTGTCGAGACGCTCGGGGCTGGTTGAAAGAAGCGCCACAGGTGCGCCGATCAATTCCTCGATATGGCGGACATATTTAACCGCCTTGGCTGGCAAATCAGCCCAGCTTCTGGCACCTGCGGTCGTTGCTTTCCAGCCTTCCATGGTTTCATAAATCGGCTTCAAGCGTGCCTGAGCCCCCATAGATGACGGCATATAGTCGATCTTTTTACCGTCAAGTTCATAGCCGACACACAATTTGATTTCATCCAGTCCGTCAAGAACATCAAGTTTGGTCAAAGCAATACCGTTAATGCCGCAAACAGCAATCATCTGGCGCAGCAAAACCGCATCAAACCAACCACAACGGCGTTTGCGTCCGGTTACAACGCCATATTCGTGTCCATGTGTGCCAAGATATTCACCCGCTTCGTTTTTCTGTTCGGTCGGAAACGGTCCCTCACCAACGCGTGTAGTATAAGCCTTGGCGATACCCAGAACATAATTGATTGCACCCGGCCCCATACCTGATCCTGTCGCAGCCTGACCGGCAATTGTATTGGAAGAGGTGACATAAGGATAAGTGCCGAAATCATTATCAAGAAGTGCACCTTGTGCACCTTCAAAAAGAATTCGAGAACCGGCACGGCGCTGTTCATCGAGCAATTTCCATGTGCGGTCCATAAAGGGAAGAATATCGCCTGCAACTTCCATGAGCTCGTCATAAAGTGTTTTTGGATCAATCTCCGGCTTCCCCATACCGCGACGGAGCGGATTGTGGTGGGCAAGCAAACGTTCAATTTTCGCCATCAAAGTATCGGGTTCCGCAAGATCCATGACACGGATTGAACGACGGCCGACTTTGTCTTCATAGGCCGGCCCTATTCCCCGCTTGGTCGTGCCGATTTTAAGACTTGATGTGGCATCTTCCCGGGCTGCATCAAGATCCCGATGAAGAGAAAGAATAAGCGGTGCGTTTTCTGCTATACGCAAATTTTCCGGTGTAATAGTAATTCCTTGCCCTCTGAGCTTTTTCAGCTCTTCCACAAAGTGGTGCGGATCAACAACAACACCATTGCCGATGACAGAAAGTTTACCTCGAACAACGCCGGATGGCAAAAGTGACAATTTGTAGCTTGTTCCATCTATAACCAATGTATGTCCGGCGTTGTGTCCGCCTTGATAACGTACAACAACATCTGCACGCTCGGATAACCAGTCAACAATCTTGCCTTTTCCTTCGTCGCCCCATTGTGCGCCGACAACCACTACATTGGCCATAATCTTCTCCGTCCTATTTGAAGGTTTTTAACCTTCCTTCAGAAATAAACGGCTTTCTTATACCCAACTATAGTCTCGAGTGCGACTCTTCTTTTAGGCTTTTACGCCGAAATTTTTGAACTTTTACACCAAAAAACAAGCTCGAAAACAATCAATCAAAAACACTAAGCAATAGGAAAAAGCTTAAAAAAAATGGTCACCCTCCTCAACATTTTTCGAACGATCTCCCTTTTTCTATCTCCTGAACGATAAAGTGCTTTTCTACAACCGCAACAAGCAGATTAAACATTGCGATTTTAAAAAAATAGGCGATAGCCATTTAGACCAAAGTTGCCAAGTGCCCTGCAAATTTTAAAAATTTTGACTCTGATTTTGCCGCCATGGAACAACGGTTAACAGGCTTATTTGCATTTCATCGGATTTAAAACCGATAAAGAAGTTTTACATTTAAAATATGAACTATTCTTTCATTCTTTTTAAATCGATTTAAATCCACCCCGCGGAAACTTGCGTGATTCTCTCTTCACTTGTTCCGTATTGGTACATTATTTTCTGAAAGTGCGATTTTATTATCAAAAATTTTTGAAAAGACACTTTTCCCCTTGTTTCGACGCGAGCCATATTTTGCATTGTTCAACAATTTTAAAAGATTGTAGGATACGTCCAATTTTGAAAGTTATCCTGTTGAAAACATTTTAGTTTTCTGATTCAAAAAGGTGAATTTCTAGCCTTGATAAAAGGCAAAATGAAAAACAGCAAAAGTGCGGTAACTCCACAAAATTTGTCGTTTGTTTTTAAAAATTACGGTATCAATTCATAAAATTTTTAAATTAATTTAGATATATAAAACAATGACTTATTAAACATTACCCGATTAATTCAGCCCAGTGGTTTATCCGGTTTTAAAAAATAAACCGGCTAATTAAGATTGTCTTTTCGGTCTTAACCATTTATTCATAATTAATTGTGGATTGTTCAATATTGAAATTAATTGAACTCACAAAGAAAATATAACGTGTTACTGTGCACAAATTGGATCACATTGTCATTGGAATGTAACATCTGTGCGACGTTTTCCTGTCCATCCGGTGGGGGATTTGCCTGCGTGAACATGAGACGCCATAGTTTTTCAGGTTGCGTTCTGTCGATATCTATGGGAGGCAGTTCATGCTAAACATTTTTAAACACGCGCCGAATAAGCCGCGTGTCCCCGAAGCGGAGATCGACCCGCTTTATCGTCGTCTGCGTTGGCAGATTTTCCTAGGGATATTCTTCGGTTACGCCGCCTATTATCTCGTACGTAAAAACTTTGCTTTGGCAATGCCTTCTTTGGTCGAGCAAGGCTTTACCCGTGGTGATTTGGGGTTTGCCTTATCGGCTGTCTCTATCGCTTACGGTTTTTCAAAATTCATTATGGGGGCGGTATCCGACCGTTCCAATCCGCGTGTTTTCCTGCCTGTCGGTTTGATTCTTGCGGCAGTTGTTATGCTGATTATGGGCTTTGTTCCGTGGGCAACATCAAGCATTGCTGTCATGTTCGTGCTGCTGTTCATTTGCGGCTGGTTCCAGGGAATGGGTTGGCCTCCATGCGGGCGCACAATGGTGCACTGGTGGTCACAAAAAGAACGTGGCAGTATCGTTTCTTTGTGGAACTGCGCCCACAATGTCGGTGGTGGTCTTCCTCCGATCCTGTTCATGCTTGGTATGGCATGGTTTAATGATTGGCATGCAGCCTTTTATATGCCGGCTTTTGCCGCCATTCTGGTTGCCATTTTTGCCTTTGCAATGATGCGCGATACACCGCAATCTTGCGGTTTGCCGCCAATTGAAGAATATAAAAACGATTATCCTGAAAACTATTCGGAAAAGAACGAAGTCGAGCTTACGACCAAGCAGATCTTCACCCAATATGTTTTGCCGAACAAGCTGCTCTGGTATATCGCTTTTGCCAATGTTTTTGTTTATCTGCTGCGCTATGGCGTTCTTGATTGGTCACCGACTTACTTGAAAGAAGTCAAGCACTTTGCAGTCGACCAATCGTCATGGGCTTATTTCTTCTATGAATATGCAGGTATCCCCGGCACTCTTCTGTGCGGCTGGATGTCCGATAAGGTATTCAAGGGCAATCGTGGTGCAACCGGCGTTTTCTTCATGACATTGGTGACCATTGCCACTGTTATTTACTGGCTTAACCCGCAAGGCCACCCCAATATCGACATGATCTGCATGATCGTTATCGGCTTTTTGATCTACGGTCCTGTTATGCTGATCGGTCTTCATGCTCTCGAATTGGCACCAAAGAAAGCGGCCGGTACTGCTGCCGGCTTTACCGGTCTTTTCGGTTACCTTGGTGGTTCGGTTGCTGCAAGCGCAATCGTTGGCTACACCGTCGACTATTTCGGCTGGAACGGTGGTTTCCTTCTCATGATCGGTGGTGGTGTCGTAGCTGTCATCCTTCTTGCAATCGAAATGATTGGCGAACGCAAGCAGCATGCTAAAGAGCAGGCACACTGATCGGCGTTAATCCGATAAAGTGGCGTCTGTCACAGAAAGTAAGTGCATTATGAAAACACTATTAGGCATGTTGATGGCCGGACTGGTGCTGATGGGGGCAACCTTCAGCACCACCGCCAACGCCGATGACAAAGTTGTTATTGCACACCGCGGAGCCAGCGGTTACCTGCCCGAACATACGCTTCCGGCAAAAGCAATGGCTTTTGCACAAGGAGCAGATTATCTTGAGCAGGATCTGGTCATGACAAAGGATGACCAGTTGGTGGTCTTGCATGATCATTACCTTGATCGCGTAACAGACGTTGCGGACCGTTTTCCCGACCGCGCCCGTAAGGATGGACGTTATTATGCGATCGATTTCACATTGGCTGAAATCAAATCACTGAAATTCAGCGAAGGTTTCACGGTAGAAAACGGCAAGAAAGTGCAAACTTTTCCGGGTCGTTTTCCGATGGGAAAATCCGATTTTCGGGTTCACACTTTCGAGGAAGAAATCGAATTCATTCAGGGACTTAATCATTCTACCGGAAAAAATATCGGTCTCTATCCCGAAATCAAAGCGCCCTGGTTTCATCATCAGGAAGGCAAGGATATAGCCACGCGCGTTTTGGAAGTTTTAAAAAAATACGGTTATACCAAAAAATCTGACAAAATTTATCTCCAATGTTTTGATGCCAACGAGTTGAAACGCATTCGCAACGAACTTGAGCCAAAAATGGGCATGGATTTGAAGCTGGTGCAGCTCATCGCCTACACAAAATGGAATGAGACCGAAGAGCAACAGCCCGATGGTAAATGGGTAAACTACAGCTATGACTGGATGTTGGAACCCGGTGCCATGGAGAAAATTGCGCAATATGCCGATGGTATTGGCCCCGATTATCATATGTTGATAGCCGATAGTTCTACCAACGGACATATAATCATAAACGGAATGGTCAAGGAAGCGCATGAGCATCAACTAGAAGTTCATCCTTTCACAGTAAGAGCCGACCAGTTGCCACCTTACGCAAAAGATGTAAACGAGCTTTACGATGCGTTGTATCGGCAAGCCGATGTCGACGGATTGTTCACCGACTTTCCTGATAAAGCGGTAAGCTATCTCCATTCACATCCGTGATGTTTATAAAAGAAAGGATTTCCCGTAAAACTATGGGAAATCCTCACTTAATCAAATATCTTTTTGTTATGATTATCAAAAGATTTGAAACGCTCATCCCATCTGTTTCTGATTTTGAATTCTCTTACACGCGTTTCATCTGGCTCCACTCTTCCCGATAACGGTTGTCGCATAACTGTTGAAGCGTTTGTTAAATCTATCACACTTTTCTTAACACCAATCCTGAAATGGACGGTCGTGCGGGTGCAAGCGCTTTTGTCATTTCAAAGCGTTTCATAAACAATAACCTCTTACGCTACAAAAATTTCAATTCGTGATTTCTTACAACGATCAGATAACTTCAGATAAAAGATGCTTTAAAAGCGATATTTCTTTTATTTTTTCTCTATCAAGAATTGAGATAATTTTACTCTTCAAAAAATTAAATATTTTATCGAAAATGCGAACAACGCATGCTGTTTCCATGTGTGAACTCATCATTTTTCTTTGTTAGCGAGCGAAAACGCAATTAGTAACGACCAATCGTTTTCCGCATAAAGAAAGTTCAAAGAATGGATGGATGAACCCTATGATATTTTGAAATTTTCGGACAGTTAAATAGATTGTTTTAAAATATAATCAAAATTGAATTTTTAAAAATAAAAAGCCGAAACAGGACACGGTTAAAATAAATCAGAAATTCCATTTCATTCCGATATATAAAGAACTCGACAAATAATTATTTTTAAAATCTTAATACAAGAACATCGGTAAAAAATGATATTGATTTGAAAGAATGGACTTGGTTGACAGGACCGACGAGACGGGACTGATAAAGCTGAAAATCGGCATCATTTACAAAACTTCAGCGTCGATGCACCATGTAGCGGGCATCTTCGCTATAAGTCAGCAATTTCTGTTTCAATATTTCTGAAACTTCCACCTGTTTAAACCCGTTCTTTTGCCAAAAGGGTTGTGATCCGTGAACAGCAACAAGAGAAAGTGTTTCGAGTTTTTTCCGCTTGGCTACATTGAACAGTAGCTCTACCGCTTTTTTGCCATTCACCCCGCCTTGCGCTTCAGGCAGTAAAGCAAGATCGTGAATATAGAGCGTATCACATTTTTCCGGAAGTTTATGCAGCAACCGATCGAGAGCAGGAATGGAATTCACTTTGAACGGATGGGCAAGGCAATAACCATAGATTGTGCTTGTTCCGGAGACTGAACTTTTATCTGAAATGTTTCCGGAGGCAGGATTTCCGTCGGAAAATACAAAGCAGGACGAAGGAGAAAGATTAAACTTTTCTTCGAGCACTGCATCCTCTTCCGGAAAATCCGGATGACAAAGTGAAGCGATCCGGCAGACATCTGCCAGATCGCTTTGTTTCATTGGACGCCAATATTTCACGGTTCGATCAACCGTTAGCGACATCGAATTCCAGAGGTTGAGTGTGTTTGATACCCTTTATCTTGCGCAATTCATCAAGCACTTGATCAGGAATACGTGCATCAAGATAAAGAAGCGCGATTGCATCTCCGCCCGGTTCATTGCGTCCCAAAGCGAAGTTTGCAATATTCACGCCGGATTTCCCGCAAATCGTACCGATTGTACCGATAATTCCCGGTGTGTCGGTGTTGGTGATATAAAGCATATGCGGGCCGACCTCGGCATCAAGATTGATACCCTTGATCTGGATAAAGCGTGGTTTGCCGTCAACAAAGCAGGTTCCGGCAATAGAACGTGTGCGCTTCGATGTTTTGACCGTCAGTTTGATATAGCCATCAAAAATACCGGATTTATCGCGCTTGACTTCAGAAAGAATAATACCGCGCTCTTTAACGAGAACCGGCGCTGATACCATGTTGACATCGGCAAGCTGCGGACGAATGAGACCGGCCAATGCGGCACTGATGAGCGCGCGCGTATTCATGGCAGCGGTTGAGCCGTCAAACAGAATTTCGACTTCCTTGATGTCTTCCTCGGTCGATTGACCAACAAATGCACCGAGAACTTCGGCAAGTTTGACAAACGGCTTCAAACGCGGTGCTTCTTCTGCCGTAATTGAAGGCATATTGATTGCATTGCTGACAGCGCCGTTGATGAGATAATCCGACATCTGTTCGGCAACCTGAATAGCAACGTTTTCCTGTGCCTCTGTTGTCGACGCACCAAGGTGCGGTGTGCAAACGACATTATCAAGGCTGAAAAGAGGATCATCAGCAGCCGGTGGCTCGACTTCATAGACGTCAACTGCGGCTCCTGCAATTTTGCCCGACTTTAAAGCGTCGACGAGGTCTTTTTCGACAACCAGCGCACCGCGTGCACAATTGATAAGTCTTACGCCATCCTTCATCTTGGCAATCGTTTCGGCATTGATGATATGACGGGTCTTATCGGTGAGCGGTGTATGCAAAGTAATGAAATCGGCGCGCTTCAACAGATCGTCCAATTCAACCTTTTCGACACCAAGTTCTTTGGCTCGGGCATCCGAGAGGAACGGGTCATAGGCAATCACTTTCATTTTCAATCCGACACCGCGGGTTGCAACAATCGAACCGATATTGCCACATCCGATAATACCAAGAGTTTTGCCGGTAATTTCAACACCCATAAACCGGCTTTTTTCCCATTTGCCGGCTTTGGTCGATTTATCAGCAGCTGGCAATTCGCGAGCAACAGCAAACATCAATGCAATGGCATGTTCTGCGGTTGTTATCGAATTGCCGAATGGCGTATTCATGACAATAATACCGCGCCGTGAAGCGGCCGGAATATCAACATTGTCAACACCGATACCGGCACGACCAACAACTTTCAGGTTTTTCGCTGCAGCGATAAGTTTTTCCGTTACCTTGGTTGCCGATCGGATTGCCAGACCATCATATTGATCAATAACTTCGAGAAGCTTTTCTTTGTCTTTACCGAGTTCCGGCTTGTAATCGACCTCAACGCCGCGATCTTTGAAAATCTGGACAGCAGTCGGGGATAGTTTATCAGATACGAGTACACGAGGTGCCATTATGGCCTCCAAAAATTTTGTAAAATGGGGGAATGAGCGGCCTTGAAACAAGCCGCTACAAGGGAATTTTTAAAGAGCTGCTTTTTCAGCCTTGAAAGCCCAGTCGAGCCATTCCGTCAATGCCTGAAGGTCGTGAGCTTCGATAGTGGCACCTGCCCAGATGCGCAAACCTGACGGTGCATCGCGATAGGCCCCTATGTCATGAGCGACACCGGCTTTTTCGAGACGGTTAACAATGGCTTTGGCAAATGCTGCCTGTTTGTCGGCATCGAGGTTAACCACTGCGGGATCGACAATTTTGAAGCATACTGAAGTATTCGAGCGGGTTGCCGGATCTGTGGCCAAAAATTCGATCCACGGAGTTTTTGCAACGAATTTGTCAAGAACAGCAAAGTTCTCGTCAGCCCGTTTCATCAGTGTTTTCAAGCCACCAATCGACTTCGCCCATTTCAACGCATCAAGGTAATCCTCAACACAAAGCATAGACGGCGTATTGATTGTTGCGCCTTCGAAAATACCTTCAATGAGTTTTCCGCCTTTTGTCATGCGGAAAATTTTTGGCAGCGGCCATGCCGGCGTATAGGTTTCAAGACGTTTCACCGCGCGTGGTCCCAGAATAAGCACACCGTGGGCACCCTCGCCACCCAGCACTTTTTGCCAGGAGAATGTTACAACATCAAGCTTCGAGAAATCGAGATTTTGTGCAAATGCTGCGGATGTTGCGTCGCAAATCGTAAGCCCCTTACGATCAGCCGGAATAAAATCGGCATTGGGAACGCGCACGCCGGAGGTTGTTCCATTCCATGTGAAGACAACATCACGATCAAAATCGACTTTGGTCAAATCCGGCAATTCACCGTAAGGCGCTTCCAACTTGCGCACATCGGTCAATTTCAATTGTTTGACAACATCTGTAACCCAGCCGGAACCGAAGCTTTCCCATGCCAGCATGTCAACGCCGCGGGCTCCAAGGAGCGACCAAAGTGCCATTTCAACAGCACCGGTATCGGATGCGGGAACAATGCCGATACGATAATTTGCAGGAACTTCCAGCACTTCGCGGGTAAGGTTGATTGCCTCTGCCAGCTTGGCTTTACCAATTTTTGCACGATGTGAACGACCAACCGGCGCATCAGCAAGCGCTTCAACCGTCCAACCGGGACGCTTTGCACAGGGACCAGAAGAGAAATTGGGATTGTTCGGGCGCACGCCCGGCTCGTTTAAATTTGTCATATTAATCTACCCTTTCAGATAGCTCGCCTCTCGTTGGGAAGAGGTGGCCCGCTCACGTGGTTATCCGAAAGCTTCTATCAATACAAGTAAAAAAATAGATTATCACAAATTATTTAGCCTAAGTGGTTTTTAGACAAAGTTTTTCAATGTATTGTTTAAGTGTTATTTTTCCTCTCAGCGTTTTATTCAAAGGCGGCCAATCTCCACTTATTGTCTTTAGCGCCATTCGAGTAAAAGACATTGCACTTGTTTTCGAAAATCTCAAAGAAAGATAATATTTTTCAATATCTTCCCTGTTCACTCCTTCGAGCTTTATGGGCTTTCCGAGTGCCGCTTCAAAGGCGGATGCGACATCTTGAACCGTGTAACGTTCCGGCCCTTCAATATAATGAATGCCAGCCTTTCCATTTTCGACAAGCTTTGTCAGATAATCGGCAATATCGCGGGGAGCGACCATTGGAATGATAGAATGCGAAGGATAAATGGTGGTCAGACATCCTTTTTCGACAATCCCATTAAGTGCAAAATCCCAATTGGACATATAAAACGCTGCCCGAACAATCAGCGCTTCCGGATAAATCTCTTTAACCTTCTCCTCCAATGAATAAAGGCTTCCTAAATCTCCGATATGGTCACCTTTTTGAGCACCATAAGTTGACTGCACAATGACTTTTTCAAGATTCGTGTTTTCAAGAGCACGCGCAATCGCTGCAATTGTTCTGCGCTCTTCAACATCAACATCATGAACAGAATTCGCGGGCGGATTAAGGATATAAACACCGCTTGCCTGTTTCAAAACCTCATTTAACGAGCGGTGGTCGGAAATATCGTTTTCTGCGAGTCTGGCGCCAAGCTTGACAAGGTTTTCAGCACGTTTTCCGGAACGGGTTATCACCGTCACATCCCTCCCCGAACGCAGCAGATTTTTTGCGAGCTCCGAACCGATATGGCCGGTTGCACCCATCACGACAAACATGTTTCACCTCTCTTTCAAAAACCGTTAGCCTATCAGATAACGATAATCATTCTTGTCGGGAAGAGCTAATAAAACTATGATGAGCTTTCAAACGGGACGGGTGCAGGATGAAACAATTGCATTGGATAAAAAGCTTAAGTCTTATGATCATTCCGCTTTTGTTTTTAAGCGGTTGCCAATCGGTTCCCAAGCTCAAATCACCCGATAATATTTACGAGTTCAACACCCGCCCGACAAATGAAGTTGGCATTCCGGCCGATGTCCTGAGGCGTGCCGCTTTTACGGCAGAACGTCGCGGCTATCGTTATTTTACAATCAATGACACATCCGAAGGTGCCCAGACTTCAAAAATGCCGACTTTTGGCATTAATTACGGACGCGATCCTTATGGTTTTTCCGACCCTGGCGCTGACAGTACAGGAGGTGGAATTTCAATGGATTTGCCGTTGAATACGCGCCGCATCCATTGGGTTGTCACCATGATGCATACGCCCGAAGCACAATCGACCAAAGTTTATGATGTAACCGAGGTTATTGCAAAATAGATTTTCAACAAGTTGGTCTCTTCAAGTTCAAGATAAAAATTGCATTTTTTTAAAAAACTGCTGTCATATAGCAGTTATAAAAACAATATTTTTACAAAAACTTGGGGAAGAGCACTAATTTGCAAAACTCGCCTTTTAAAAAAATCGCTATGCAGCGTATGGAAGGCAGTGCTTCATTCAGCACGATTTATAACGATGACCACTCATCATTGGAAAAGCTTTATCAATCGGGATCATTAAAACTGCGGTTCCCGCTTTATCCGGACAAACATTTCGAGGCTGTGCAAATCAATACAGCCGGCGGCGCAACCGGCGGAGACAAGCTTTTCTGGAAATGCGAGCTCGGCGAAAAAACACAAGCAACAATCACCACCCAAGCCGCGGAAAAAATATACCGCTCGCTTGATGGACAACCCGTTGAAATAGATGTTTCACTCGAATTGAAGTCAGGTGCTACGCTTTTCTGGCTGCCTCAGGAAACGATTTTCTTCGATCAAAGCGCACTCCAACGCAACATCACTGTCAAGATGGAAGAAAATGCAAAACTCCTCATGGTTGAAAGTTTTGTTTTCGGTAGGAAATTGATGGGTGAAACGGTCAACAGCGGTTCTCTTGACGATCGTTGGCAAATCCGCCTTGGCAATAAACTTGTCCATTTCGAAGCTTTTAAAATCGCTGGCGATATCGCGCAACAATCCACTCGTCCCGCAATTTTTAACGGCAATCAGGCCATTGCCAGTGTTCTTTACATTGCTGATGATTATCAAAGCAAAAAAGAGGCAGCGAGAGAGATTATCGGGCAATCCGGAGGGGTCTCTGCGTGGAATGGCAAGCTTCTTGCAAGGATTATAGAAAAGGACTCCTATTTTCTGAAGAAAAGGTTGGTTCCTTTGGTAAATCTGCTGACAAAAGGGGCAGGTGTGCCGAAATTTTGGTCAATTTAGGTAAAGGTGAACAATGATACTTACCGAAAGAGAGAAAGACAAATTGTTGATCTCTATGGCAGCAATAGTCGCAAGGAAACGGCTCGAACGGGGTGTCAAACTCAATCATCCGGAAGCGGTTGCTATCATCAGCGATTTTGTTGTCGAAGGCGCTCGCGATGGTCGGACCGTTGCCGATCTCATGGAACAAGGCGCTTATGTATTGCGCCGCGACCAGGTCATGGAAGGCATCCCTGAAATGATTGAAGATATTCAGGTTGAAGCAACATTTCCCGACGGTACAAAACTTGTCACTGTCCACCATCCTATACGTTAAGCCCAACAGTTGGAAAAATAAAACTACAAAGAGGGGAACTCTCATGAAACTCGTGTCAAGATCAACACTTATCTCAGGTTTGATGATTTTTACATCCACACCGGCTTTTGCCCACCTTACAGGTGTTCCACATGACCATAGCTCTTTTACAAGCGGCTTTTTACACCCATTAACCGGTTTCGATCATATTCTGGTGATGGTTGCAGTTGGCCTATGGGCAGCTCAACTCGGTGGAAAATCGATTGTTGCAGTTCCGGCAAGTTTTGTTCTCTTTATGGCTTTCGGCTTTTTGCTTGCTTTGAATGGTGTCGAACTGCCTTTTGTTGAACCCGTCATTCTTGCCTCGGTCATTGCAATGGGGCTCTTTGCAGCTATGGCTATTCATCTTCCCGTTATGCCGGCAATGTTGGTTGTTGGTGCCTTTGCAATTTTCCACGGATATGCACATGGCAGCGAACTCGAAAGCGCTAGCGCTTATGCTTACGCCGCCGGATTTTCTCTCGCAACCGCACTTCTTCATGCTACAGGCATCGCAATCGGCTTGGGAGCCGGTAAAATTTTTGGCAGCTTGAACGGCAAAAAAGCCATCCGCATCGGAGGCATCGCTACCCTTCTTGCCGGCGTTTATATGGCGTTTTCTGCGTAAATAATGCTGACAAAAGTAACCGTTCTAACAATCGGAAAGAAACATTATGATTCCCGGTGAAATCATCACAAAAGAAGGCGACATTGAAATGAATGCCGGCCGTCCTGCAATAAAGCTCAAAGTAGGCAATAGCGGTGACCGCCCTATTCAGGTGGGCTCGCATTATCATTTTTATGAAGCCAATTCTGCCCTTCAATTCGACCGTGAAAAAGCCCGTGGAATGCGCCTTGATATTCCGGCTGGTACCGCTATCCGGTTTGAACCGGGGCAAGAAAAAGATGTCTTACTCATACCATTAGCGGGAAAACGGCGTGTCTTCGGTTTTCGTGCAAAAATTCAGGGGGATCTTTGATGACCCACAAAATTTCACGTGCGGCTTATGCCCAAATGTTCGGGCCTACAACAGGTGACCATATCCGCCTTGCCGATACGGACCTCTTCGTAACTGTCGAAGATGACAAGACAACTTATGGCGAGGAAGTCAAATTCGGTGGCGGTAAAGTTATCCGCGATGGCATGGGGCAAAGCCAGTATTCACGGGAAAAAGGGGCTATGGATACAGTTATCACCAATGCCCTTATTGTTGATTATACCGGCATCTATAAAGCCGATATCGGTTTGAAAGACGGGATTATCGAAAAAATCGGTAAAGCTGGCAATCCCGATATTCAGCCCGATGTCGATATCATCATTGGCCCTGCAACCGAAATTATTGCAGCGGAGGGAAAAATTGTAACCGCCGGCGGAATTGATTCACACATTCATTTCATTTGCCCCCAGCAGGTTAACGAAGCGCTCTATTCCGGCGTTACAACAATGTTTGGCGGTGGCACAGGGCCCGCGCACGGGACGCTTGCGACCACCTGCACACCGGGACCTTGGCATTTGGCACGGATGATACAGGCGGTAGACAGTTTACCAATGAATATCGGTCTTGCCGGTAAAGGCAATTCATCCTCACCGGATGCTTTGATCGAAATGGTGAATGCCGGTGCTTCTTCGCTCAAACTTCATGAAGATTGGGGGTCGACTCCGGCGGCAATCGACAATTGTTTGAGCGTTGCCGATGATTATGACGTGCAAGTTATGATCCACACCGATACATTGAATGAAGCGGGGTTTGTCGAAGATACAATTGCTGCATTCAAAGGCCGGACAATCCACGCCTTCCATACAGAAGGTGCCGGTGGTGGTCATGCTCCCGATATTATCCGTGTTTGCGGGTTTGAAAATGTATTGCCTGCCTCCACCAACCCGACACGCCCCTATACGGAAAACACCATTGCCGAACATCTCGATATGCTCATGGTCTGTCACCACTTGTCGGCAAAAATACCCGAAGATGTCGCTTTTGCCGAAAGCCGCATACGTAAGGAAACAATTGCCGCAGAAGATATCCTGCATGATATTGGTGCCTTTTCTATTATCGCGTCGGATAGTCAGGCGATGGGACGTGTCGGAGAAGTCATTATCCGCACATGGCAGACTGCCGATAAAATGAAAAAACAGCGTGGTTATTTGGGGAAAGATAGCGGGTTCAATGATAATGAGCGCGTGAAACGCTATATTGCAAAATACACAATCAATCCGGCCATTGCACAAGGAATCGGCCATGTCACCGGTTCGATAGAGACAGGTAAACGTGCCGATATTGTCATCTGGTCGCCCGCCTTTTTCGGTGTAAAACCGGAGATGGTTTTGCTTGGCGGAATGATCGTTGCGGCACCAATGGGGGACCCCAATGCATCAATTGCAACACCGCAACCGGTTCACTTCCGGCCAATGTTCGGCGCTCTCGGAAAGGCGGTCAAACACACCTCTGTCACATTTACCAGCAAAGCCGCTATTGATAACGGGCTCGCCGAAAAGCTTGGGCTTGAAAAGGAACTCGTTGCCGTCAAAAACACCCGCACAATTTCCAAAAAATCCATGAAACTCAATTCTGCAACGCCGCATATCGACGTTGACCCTGAAACTTACGAAGTGCGTGCAGATGGTGAATTATTAACCTGCGAACCGGCTAAGATACTTCCGATGGCACAACGCTATTTCCTTTATTGAGGTTTAAATGTCCTATAAAACTTTTCGAGCAACAAAATATATATCGGCGTCCAATGCCAAAGGGGTTGAGACTTCGGGTGCTCTTTCACTTTCCCATGACGAGCGCCATATCCGCCGGAAATTACTTCATTTTGTGAATGGCGATATGATAATGGTGGATTTGAAAGAACCCGTCCATCTCTTGGAAGGGGATGTTCTTGAAGCAGAAAACGGCGAATATTTTCTCATCCATGCAGCCAACGAACCGCTTTATTCTGTAACGGCGAACACACCGCTGGAGCTTACACAACTTGCCTGGCATTTGGGCAATCGTCATCAAGCTGTCGAAATTAAAGAAAATACGATTCTTCTATCTCGTGATCCGGTTATACGCGCTATGCTTGAAGGTTTAGGAGCGACCATTGAAGAGATTGAAGCTCCTTTTCAACCTCTCCACGGAGCTTATCACGACCATGCGGGGCACCATCATTAATGTTGCAGGGTGATGCCTCTTTACTGCGTTTGATGACGCTTTTTTCACCCGTCTTTCCGGTCGGTGGCTTTGCCTATAGCCATGGTCTCGAACAGGCAGTCCATGAAAATTTTATTCAAAATGCCGAAGATTTGTTTGATTGGCTTGATGCTCTTGCCAATCACGGATCTCTCCATAATGACGCGGTTTTCATTGCCGAAGCGTGGAGATCAACCGATCAAGAAAAATCCATTATTGCGCTTGTTGAAATAGCCAATGCGAATGCTGCCTCGAAAGAGCGCTTGATGGAAATCGATTTGCAAGGGGCGGCTTTTTGTAAGGCAATTACCGAGATGGAGGTTTCAAACAAAATCTATAAAGCTCTTCCCTATCCGATTGCAGTGGGCGTCCTCGGATACCGGTTGGAAATCAAACTGCCATCGTTACTTATGGCTTATCTTCATGCGTTTATATCAAACCTCGTTCAAGCAGCAATAAGACTTGTTCCGTTAGGACAAAGCGACGGCGTCAAAACCATGGCACGAATGGAAGAGCGCGTCCTCTCACTTGTTATGCAAAGCGATAAGCTTACGCTCGATAATCTCGGTTCATGCTGTCTTTTATCCGACATCATGGCAATGCGCCACGAAACACTCTATTCAAGGATCTTCCGCTCATGACATCTTCTTATTCACCAAACGGCCCGTTACGTATCGGTATTGGAGGCCCTGTCGGGTCCGGAAAAACAACCTTGACGGAAATGCTTTGCAAGGCCTTGCGCGAGCATTACTCGGTCGCCGTCGTTACCAATGATATTTACACAAAAGAAGATGCCCTGATTCTCAATCGCGTTCAGGCACTGCCGGAAGACCGCATCATCGGCGTGGAAACAGGCGGTTGCCCTCACACTGCTATTCGCGAGGATGCAACGATCAATCTGCAAGCAATTGACGAGCTGGTTAAACGTCATCCTGACCTTGATATGGTATTTATCGAATCAGGCGGAGACAATCTCGCAGCAACATTTTCTCCCGACCTTGCCGATTTGACACTTTATGTCATTTCGGTCGCAGAAGGCGAAAAAATTCCGCGTAAAGGCGGTCCTGCTATTACGCGCTCCGACTTGCTTATCATTAACAAGAAAGATCTAGCCCCATATGTTCACGCCGATCTTGATGTTATGAAACATGATGCAAAAATCCAGCGCGACGACAAACCTTTCGTTTTCACGGATATGCTGCGCCGTGACGGGCTTCAGGACATTATTCGATTTATCGAACAGGCAGGCGGCTTTAACCGGTAAATAAGCAAACGCCCACATGAAAAACGTTTTTCACGTCTTAAAAAATTTTACTGACGCACGAACAAGGTTGATGGTTTCAAAGGGCTTATTCAAAGAATAAAAATATTTGCCAGAATTTTTCTATAAAATTTCACAGAGAAATATATTCGGGAAAATTAATTGGTACGCCTAAGGGGACTTGAACCCCTGTTTCCGCCGTGAGAGGGCGGCGTCCTAACCGCTAGACGATAGGCGCACGGTGTAGAGCCGCTAATAAGCCTTGTTTACTCAAAGAGCAATGCCAAATCCCCAAAAAAATGAACTTATCAGGGCAAATTTTGAATATTTTTATTTTGAAGGCTAGACACTCGGAATTTTAATGTTATAAACCCAACCGCTCCGGTTAAAAAACCGGACGTGCCCAGATAGCTCAGTTGGTAGAGCAGCGGACTGAAAATCCGCGTGTCCGTGGTTCAATTCCGCGTCTGGGCACCATCTCAATTTTTAACCTTTTTATCCTAATGTTTTTATTAATTATTCTCTCGACTAAGAGAATAGAAAAGCGTTCCAATTGTTCTAACGCTTTTGAATTGCCTCATCGGCCGATTATCGTTGATCATCCGTCTTTTATGTAAAGAGATACCTTTTTTAGCTTCCCAAACCAAGTCAATTTCAATTGCGCTATTATGACACCGGAATTTTTATATGAAACGCATTCATCCTCGCACCTTTAATGGGAATCTTTTTCCCTCTCTTTATTTGCAAGCCTCACGTTTTGTCCAATATTTTGATCTGAAATATTCGATAATCTGTTCTCTTGATTTCGATCGCCACAATATTCCATCTTATTGAGCCTTAAGCCTTTTTTAAAAATAACAACAAAATGGTTTTGGTGACCTCTAAATGCCGAACACTCGTTGCTCCCACATTTTCTGCCAACTATTGGCTCAAACATAGCTTATAAAGTGAAATGAGTTATCGAATATCAGTCTAACAGACGGACACAGCCGACGTGTTGAGTTAAAAATTTGCCGTATCTCACCAACAAGCCTACTTTTGCGAGACGAAAGCGGCTAAGTTTTCCTTTAAGCGAAAGATTTGAGCCATGCAATGGACCGACAAGGTGCCATTGGAAAAGTTTGTTTTCTATAATTCTGCTCTCAATTCAGCCAATCTTCTAAGTAAGCTCAAGATATATTTTTGAGCACCAATTACGGCCGAAGGGATTAAAAAGCTCAGGAATAATTTCCCTATTTTTACCGTAAAATCCGACTTAATGAGTGAGAGAATAACTTTGGTCTATGAGATCGCAAATTTCTTTCATAGATACTGTTTCATCAAGAACAATAGTGATCCAACTATCCTTGTTCATGTGATAAGCCAGCAATAAACTACTTTTCAAAATCACTGTTCTTCTGCTTAAGCATGTAGCCTGCAATCGTCTAACAGATTGCAGCTTAAAAACCGTGTCATCTTTTGTCAGGAACCCCACGTTATATAAAGCAGCGATAGCCCGATCAATGCACATAGTGGAGACCAGTAGCGCGTGTCATAGTAAGCAAATGTGCTATCTTTTATTTTCTTGGTAAAACCGACAAGCCGAAAATCGCCAATTGCCCTGACAATAAAAACAACTGCAAGCAAAGTCCCACCTATTTTTAATATATAAGTTGGCAGCAAGCCGATAATCCCTGCTCCCAATTCCATTACGAACAATGTAACAAGCAACAGTGCCGAGGCAACTAGAAAAGTACCTAATTTGCTTGCATGGAAAGCCGGGACACCCTCAATATAGGGAATTACTTTTGATGATGGTTCAGCATCGGGTTTCAATACCCAATAGTAATGTGTCAAGGCAATCAAAAAAAGCACAATGACAGTGCTTAAATGGACAATGGTATAGAACATCGCGGTGCTCCAACCTTTCAAGGAATTTATTTTTGGAACAGTAATTTGAGATAAGTAGCAAAAGGATTTGGCCGGTTAGGCTCCTTTCGCAAAAGGCGGTTCACAGCTTCATTATGGCCTAATGCCATTGAGCCTTCAACCACAATTCTGCAATCAAAAGGCGGCTCCTAATCCTTCATTTTGTACAATTGCTCAACAAGACTGCCATAAAAAACTTTTTGTTCATCCATCAGCTTACTTTGGCGAGACGAGAGCGGGTTTCCAAGCGGGAGATTTGAAGCATATAATGAATTGAAAAGATTTCAATGGAAAGGGTTGGTCTCTATTGTTCTCAATTCAGACAGTTTTTGAGGTGGACTCAAAGTATATTTTTAAGCACCAATTACGGCCGAAGGGATTAAAAAGCTCAGGAATAATTTCCCTATTTTTACCGTAAAATCCGGCTTAATGAGTGAGAGAATAACTTTGGTCTATGAGATCGCAAATTTCTTTCATAGGTACGGTTCCATCAAGAACAATAGTGATCCAACTATCCTTGTTCATGTGATAAGCGGGCAAATAGCCGACTGACTGACGTAAATTACCTATCATGACTGATGGGCATTTTACATTGATAACATCCACCTCATCGTTTCCCGTCAACCCCAAGCGGTATTTTGGAACATTCATTATGAGGGCATACCATTTATTATTATCGCTATGGCGTAAGACTACATAGTCGGGATATTTTCTCCACGGATGTTCTTCCTTTGTATTGTATTTTGATTTCACATACTTGATAAGTTGTTCTCTCAATTTCCAATACTCCAGTTTTCCAAATTATATAGTTATAGCTTATTTTAAGCGGATAAACCGGTCAATGTCCTGAATGTTATTCTAAAGAACGGGCCTTCGTTTTCCTATATTTTTTCCAATTAGAGGCCTCAATAATTTCAAATATAAAATGATCCATCATATCCCGACGGACAACCTACGATTATAGAAATTACCCAAAGATTCACCGCATATGACCGCATGTTCGCTGATTGTTAACGCGAGCAAATTCACTTGGATCCACTTCGCGTCCAATGGTCTGCAGTTAGTTTAACTCAGGCATACTAGCAAAACATAGTTCTATGAGAGGCTTTAGCCGATAGGAATTTCCCGAGGAATTCCGTTGAGTAAATCTAGAACCTCTCTTTATTTCCTATGGCGAGCGGTTATTGTGGCGTATTAATATCGGATAGCGTTAGGGACGATATTTCCCTATCATAGCCATGCCTATGCTGTCTGACGACAAAGAGGCTGCTAATGCAACCGCTACCAATTCTTATCGTCTCAGAGAAAGTTGGGGAACGCGTTAAACGAAGCCGGCGCGCAATGACACGTTGCATATTCTATTTTTATGACGCCTAAAACCATTTTTTTAATGACGTTACGCAGATCAATCTAAACTTGAGGCAACGAAACCAATGACTCAGTAGAGAGCTCTCATTTGAACCAGAGATGACCAGTTTAAACGCCGTTAGCGATGACCTGCTTTTCCAGAACACGATTTATCGAGCAACAACGGGTAACTTGGTTTATTTTGCACCCAACGATCAGCGGCCTTTTTGAAGGAGGCAATTTAATTACCTCAAGTTCTGTGAGGTGTTTTATCAGAATGTTTTTGAAGGGCGGATGATAGCAAGTACCGAAGCTTGCTTTTTCCCGAAGCCAGATTTTGGTTTTCACATACTGATATTCGGGGATAGCGTTATAACGGTCGCGATTTCCGCGCTACATTACCACACTACAAGGCAAACGACGAATGTTTGAACGTTATCATAACCGCAGGCTTCATGAAGTGCAGCGGTTATCAAATGCGGATATAAATCTGGAAGGTGTGTGGGGAGATTGGTTGCGGGGGCAGGATTTGAACCTGCGGCCTTCAGGTTATGAGCCTGACGAGCTACCGGGCTGCTCCACCCCGCGCCAAGGATAAGCGTTTTACGAGAAGCTGGAAGGGGCACCGAGAGGCCCGAGAACAGATACCGCAAAACCCAACCGCTATAAGAAGATAGACGTTATAGCGGAATATTAAAAAAGCCTGTTGGCTAATTTCAATATAACAATTCAAACAGACCATTCAAGAGTGGTCTGCCCGTTAAATAACAATTGAAGAGGAAGCACGAGGCTAAACATCGTAAAGATCAGAGAAGCTATTGTTGCACTTGGCAGACCTGGCAGCGACTTACTCTCCCGTGTCTTAAGACAAAGTACCATCAGCGCAGGAGCGTTTCACGGCCGAGTTCGGAATGGGATCGGGTGCAGCCGCTCCGCTATAACCACCAGGTCAGCAAAGCGCAACAATTTTTCAAGAAGCCGAATATCTTTCTGTTGGTATTGTTCTTTTACTCTCACTTAAAAGTGCGACCGCGCGTCGGCCACTTTTGGCCGCCCCCGCGGAGGGCTGCGCCCGTGAGCGCAGTAAAGTAATCTTTGCACAGCAAAGATGAACATTTGTAATGGGAACGATCAAGTCAATCGAACGATTAGTATCAGTAAGCTCCATGTGTCACCACACTTCCACACCTGACCTATCAACGTGGTCGTCTTCCACGGTTCTCAGGGAATACTCGTTTCCAGGTGGGTTTCCCGCTTAGATGCCTTCAGCGGTTATCCCGTCCATATATAGCTACCCTGCTATGCGGCTGGCGCCACAACAGGTCCACCAGAGATATGTCCATCCCGGTCCTCTCGTACTAGGGACAGATCCTGTCAATATTCCTACACCCACGGCAGATAGGGACCGAACTGTCTCACGACGTTCTGAACCCAACTCACGTACCGCTTTAAATGGCGAACAGCCATACCCTTGGGACCTGCTCCAGCCCCAGGATGCGATGAGTCGACATCGAGGTGCCAAACAACCCCGTCGATATGGACTCTTGGGGGTCATCAGCCTGTTATCCCCGGCGTACCTTTTATCCGTTGAGCGATGGCCCTTCCACGTGGAACCACCGGATCACTATGACCGTCTTTCGACTCTGCTCGACTTGTCAGTCTTACAGTCAGGCGGGCTTATGCCATTGCACTCGACGAACGATTTCCGACCGTTCTGAGCCCACCATCGCGCGCCTCTGTTACTCTTTAGGAGGCGACCGCCCCAGTCAAACTACCCACCATACACTGTCCTGAACCCGGTTAACGAGCCGCAGTTAGACATCCATGTCAATAAGGGTGGTATTTCAAGGATGACTCCACAAAGGCTGGCGCCTCTGCTTCAAAGTCTACCACCTATCCTACACATGCCGACACGAATGCCAGTGTAAAGCTATAGTAAAGGTGCACGGGGTCTTTCCGTCTAACCGCAGGAACCCCGCATCTTCACGGGGAATTCAATTTCACTGAGTCTACGTTGGAGACAGCGGGGAAGTCGTTACGCCATTCGTGCAGGTCGGAACTTACCCGACAAGGAATTTCGCTACCTTAGGACCGTTATAGTTACGGCCGCCGTTTACTGGGGCTTCAATTCAATGCTCTCACATCTCCTCTTAACCTTCCAGCACCGGGCAGGCGTCAGACCCTATACGTCGTCTTGCGACTTCGCAGAGCCCTGTGTTTTTGGTAAACAGTCGCTACCCCCTGGTCTGTGCCACCCCCTAACGGTTGCCCGCTAAAGGGTCACGCTTCTTCCGAAGTTACGCGTGCAATTTGCCGAGTTCCTTCAACGTAGTTCTCTCAAGCGCCTTGGTATTCTCTACCGGTCCACCTGTGTCGGTTTCGGGTACGGTCTATACGTGGGAGCTATTTCCCGGGACTGCTTCAAAGCAAGATCAATCCATTAAGATCTTACAATTTACACAATCCGTCACTTCCCACAGGTCCACGAATATTAACGTGGTTCCCATCGACTACGCCTTTCGGCCTTGCCTTAGGGGCCGACTAACCCTGCTCAGATTAACTTTAAGCAGGAACCCTTGGACTTTCGGCGAGGGAGTCTCTCACTCCCTTTATCGTTACTCATGTCAGCATTCTCACTTCCGATACCTCCAGGACCCCTTACGGATATCCCTTCTCCGGCTTACGGAACGCTCCGCTACCACACGTCTTGCGACGTATCCACAGCTTCGGTGTATGGCTTTAGCCCCGTTACATTTTCGGCGCAAAGACCCTTACTTAGACCAGTGAGCTGTTACGCTTTCTTTAAATGATGGCTGCTTCTAAGCCAACATCCTGGTTGTTTTGGGATCCTCACATCCTTTCCCACTTAGCCATAACTTGGGGACCTTAGATGGTGGTCAGGGTTGTTACCCTCTCCACGACGGACGTTAGCACCCGCCGTGTGTCTGCTCGTCAGTTCTTCCAGGTATTCGTAGTTTGGTTAGGTTTGGTAGTCCTGCGAGGACCCCTAGCCCATCCAGTGCTCTACCCCCTGGAGAATACAACGAACGCTCTACCTAAATAGATTTCGCGGAGAACCAGCTATTTCCGAGTTTGATTGGCCTTTCACCCCTAGCCACAAGTCATCCCGATCTATTGCAACAGATATGGGTTCGGCCCTCCAGTAAGTGTTACCTTACCTTCAGCCTGCTCATGGCTAGATCACTCGGTTTCGGGTCTAATCCAACGAACTGAACGCCCTGTTCAGACTCGCTTTCGCTACGCCTACACCTATCGGTTTAAGCTTGCTCGTTAGACTAAGTCGCTGACCCATTATACAAAAGGTACGCCGTCACCCAGAACTAATCTTGGGCTCCGACTGTTTGTAGGCATTCGGTTTCAGGTTCTCTTTCACTCCCCTCGTCGGGGTGCTTTTCACCTTTCCCTCACGGTACTGGTTCACTATCGGTCATGCACGAGTACTTAGGCTTGGATCGTGGTCGACCCATATTCAGACAGGATTTCTCGTGTCCCGTCCTACTCAAGGACTTAAGATCAATTTACGTTTACGGGACTATCACCCTCTTCGGTCGAGCTTTCCAACTCGTTCTACTTTTCTCTCTTAAGCCACTGGCCTGATCCGCGTTCGCTCGCCACTACTAGCGGAGTCTCAATTGATGTCCTTTCCTACAGGTACTTAGATGTTTCAGTTCCCTGCGTTCGCTTCTTACACCCTATTTTATTCAGGTGCAGATACCTTTATTCAGATAGCTAGAAACCTAAATTGTCCATCACTGAACAACTTAGCTTTTCTAGCCATCAAAGGTGGGTTGCCCCATTCGGAAATTTACGGATCAAAGGGTATTCGCACCTCCCCGTAACTTATCGCAGCGTATCACGTCCTTCTTCGCCTGTGCATGCCAAGGCATCCACTAAATGCCCTTAAGACACTTGATCGTTCTCATTGCCAATATTCATCTTCTTGCAATGTCTTGTGCAAAACATCGCTATAAATATCAGCAGAAAGACCAGCTTCTCGAGATATATTCGATGGCGCGGTTAAGCTTCCAATCATTTGCAGAGGCTTTGAGCATTCCTCTGCGACACAAATTGCCTCTTTTCACATCAGCCAATTTTCAAGACTTTAGGTGATCTCAAAAACCGCTCGACACGCCGATAACTTCCTTAAAAGCACCGGAGCAATTGTCCGAATATATCTTCTCTTTACGATTTCAATAGAACAGGCAGACTTTCCTTTTTTCTAAAAGAACAGTCCGCAAACTTGTTTCTTCTTAAGATGATGTGTCTTCCCGTTTCCCAGCCAAAAGTCTTGGTGGAGCCAGACGGGATCGAACCGACGACCCCCTGCTTGCAAAGCAGGTGCTCTCCCAGCTGAGCTATGGCCCCTTAGACTTTCATGCCTCTCACCGAATGTCTCCATTCGGCGAAGCGCAATTCTTGGTGGGCCTGGGAGGACTTGAACCTCCGACCTCACGCTTATCAAGCGCGCG
>NZ_LXYU01000001.1:0-750000 GCF_001952075.1 Ditibartonella apis | reverse complement strand
GAATTCTTCTTTCTATTGATGTTATAACTTCTTTCAGTTTTAGGCATGAAAGAAACCGGAAAAAGAATATTGCCAATTTTGTTCTTGGAAACCATTTGTTGAATTTATGTTAGAAGATCGACGTTTTACCAATGATCCGGGAGAAGATCCTGCGCTCGTCGCCGACGGGCGTCGGCAACCTGATCGTCGACAAATTTCTATCCGTTGGCTTGCCGGTACGATTTTGACCGGTGTTACTTCATGTACGTTAATGGGGGTTGCTCTGTTTGTAGCGCTTGATGGACGTGAGCAACTGGCAACGCCCCCCGAACTGATGACGCAGGCAGAACTTCCGACAATCGAGGCAGAAGAATCGGAAGAGAAAAAAGTTGATCGAATCGCCCAGGTGGTACCGCGGAAGAATTTTGATGACCGGCGCCATTTCGATCTATCTATCATGCAAAAGCAGGGTGAAAAGGAAGTCATCCGCACTCAACCTTTTGAACTTGTGCGCATGGCGCTTGCAGAAGACCGGCCAAGCAATTTGAAATATCCACCTTTTAATGCCTTGACGATTTTTACCGACCAGTCAGTCAAACAAGGGGACAAGCCGGAAAACAATCTTCAAATTTATGGCACCAAGGTCGAAACGGAAATTACGCTTCATAGCGTTGACTTCGATGTCAATACGGCAACCTTTGATGATTCTGATACACTGACGTCAGAACAGGCCGAACAGAATATTCGCGCTGCGGGATTTGTCCTTGGCGACAATATTACACGAGTCGCCGCCCTCCATTATCTGGATCCTGCGCAATTGGGTCATTTCGGTTCCATCAAATTTTCCGAAATGCCGGATGTAAAAATCATTCAGGAAAATGTGAGTATTTCCCCACGTGCAACGCAAGCCGACAATTCTGCCGAATATGCCGAAGACATCATTCCGTTCAGAAAAGCCCAGACGATTATCAACGCTTTGAATGACGCCAATTATGAAGGTGATGATGCCGACCGGCTGGCCGAGGCACTCGCCCGTTTCAACGGCTCCGACACACTTCGCGCCGGCAGCGTTCTACGAATCGGAATAGAAACCGATTCGAAAGATGATGACCATCTCGTACGTGCCAGCATTTATCATGGCATGCACCATATATTGTCCATTTCGTTAAACGACAAAAACGAATTTATAAGAAGCGATGAACCGGAAATGACTCCGGTTTTAAAAACCGCGTTTGAAGGCGGCGTACCGCTCACCCATATCAATGCGTCGAATTTACCGACAATCTATGATGCAATTTATCGGTCGGTTTTAAGTTATGACATGCCGTTAACGACGGCACGCCAACTCATTCGCGTCATGGCCAATGATGTTGACCTTGAAGATCAGGTATCTCCAAATGATACGCTCGAAGTATTTTATGCAACGCCGAATAAAGACGAAGCAGAAAGTTCGGAACCTGAAATTCGTTTTGTCAGCGCCACACTTGGCGGTGTAACACGCAAATATTATCGTTTCCGTTCAAATGACGGAACGATTGACTATTATGATTCGCAAGGTCGCAGTTCAAAACAGTTTCTGTTGCGCAAGCCTGTGCCCAACGCCATTTTCCGTTCGCCATTCGGCCCCAGAAGACATCCCGTTCTTGGCTATGTTCGCATGCATACCGGTGTTGATTGGAGTGCACCGAGAGGATCGCCGATCGTCGCTGCGGGCGACGGGGTCGTTACAAAAGCCGGACCTGTGCGCGGTTACGGCAATCAGACAGAAATTCGCCACGCAAATGGCTATGTGACCTCCTATGCTCACCAGAACAGTTTTGCTCCCGGCATTAAAGCTGGCGCAAAGGTTCATCAGGGGCAAATTATCGGTTATGTCGGCTCGAGCGGTCTCGCGACAGGTCCTCACTGTCACTTCGAAGTTTCCGTCAACAATACCAAAGTTGATCCGATGCGCATTCGTCTTCCCGATGCAAAATCATTGCATGGAAAAGATCTCGAAGCTTTCAAACGTGATCGGAACAAACTGGAAGCACTTATCAACGGGCAGGATGACCAGAAACTTGCAGCAACTGTCAACACGGACGACAAGGGCCGCAATCCACGGTCGGATATTTGATCATTATTTCAAGTTATTATTTCAAGCCGGCCGGTCTGTTTTAACATTTTTGACAGATATTCCGGTATTGCTGCCAATAACTATACGTTCCTGGCACATAACCGCGACAAAGCTTCAAAAACAACAGACCTCGTGAACTCTCGAACTTGATATTGAAGTTTGACAACACATCATTCTCAAAGGCTGAAAATGACAAGATAATAATCTTAGACTTATCGTAATTATCCGATTTAGCGGGGATTGGTGAATGAACGCATAGTTGTGGAAGCTGAATCGGCATCGGGACCATAGTCGGATTGCCCGTTGACGCCCAATAATTCTTGTAAACGGGTGCGGGCACGGCTGACACGACTTTTGATTGTCCCCACAGCGCATCCGCAAATTTCGGCTGTATCTTCATAGGAAAAACCGGAAGCACCGATGAGGATAATTGCTTCTTTCTGATCATCGGGTAATTGATCAAGCGCTTTTCTGAAATCCTGCAAATCAAGGGAACCGTATTGGGACGGATGAACGGCAAGATTTTCCGTGAATACCCCTTCACTATCCTGCACTTCACGCCCCTTTTTGCGCATTTGACTGAAAAATTCGTTCCTCAGGATTGTGAACAACCAGGCTTTCATGTTCGTGCCAATCTCAAAGCTATTCTGTTTTGCCCAAGCTTTCATGATTGTGTCCTGAACGAGATCATCCGCCTTGTCGTGCTGGCCACTCAACGAAACAGCGAAAGCACGCAAAGATGGTAAAATTGAAAGAAGTTCACGTTTGAAATCAGGATTATGTGGGCTCATGGGTTTTACTTTCCCATATTAATTTTGGTTCTCTTGTTCGGCTTTATCGAGTTTTTCGAGAAGATCGAGAAACTTTTCGGGGATTTCTTCGTCCTGAATTGCCGTGTAGAATTGCCGCAGTTTAATCGCTATTTCACTATTGGATCCAAGCAGATCATCTTGCGGACCGGTAAACGCGGATCCGTTTTTTTCCTTGCTGTCATCCATCTTCAGTCCCTTAAAAATGACGCCATCGGTTAATTCATAACAGTGTGTATAAAAACACGCATCGAATAAAGAATATAGAAGCAAGTAAAAAGTTCCAAGGGGCTGGAACTTTTTTATTATTCGTGAATTAATCATTCACAGGTAGCCGTCATGGCCACCCTTTCAGGGGCAGAAGGAGTTTATTACATGACTTTATCAACACGCATCGCGCCGCATCTACCTTATTTGAGAAGATTTGCTCGTGCCGTTACCGGATCACAAACGTCAGGTGATGCATATGTTGCTGCAATGCTTGAAGCTTTGATAGCCGATACATCTATTTTTCCGGAATCCTCTTCGGATCGTATCAGCGTTTATCGGCTTTTCTGTCAATTGTTCGACCAAACGACACCGAATGTTGCCGATCCCTTGCCTCAATTCGGTATTGAACAAAAAGCCAAGGCTAAACTTTCCTATCTTACTCCGAAAGCACGTCAGGCATTTCTTCTTATTGCCGTCGAGGGCTTTAATGATAAAGAAGCCACCGAAATTATGGATGTCGACTCTGATGAATTCAGAGCCTTGCTGAACGACGCTTCGCGCGACATTTCCGAACAGGTGGCAACACGTATACTTATTATCGAAGACGAGCCTTTGATAGCCATGGATATCGAGCAGCTTGTCGAATCACTCGGCCATCAAGTGGTCGGCATTGCACGTACGCGCAGCGAAGCTGTTGCCATGGCAGAGAAGGAAAATCCCGGAATGATCCTTGCCGATATCCAACTTGCCGATAACAGTTCCGGTATTGATGCTGTTAACGACATTATCAAGACTCATGAAGTTCCGGTCATCTTTATTACCGCATTTCCGGAACGGTTACTTACAGGCGAGCGGCCGGAGCCGACTTTTCTTGTCACCAAGCCGTTCAATCCCGATATGGTCAAGGCACTCATTTCACAGGCGCTCTTCTTTCAGGAAAATGCGTCAAAGAAATAACACGTTTTATCTTGAAAACAGAAAAGAAGAGAAGGTCTCAAAATCCTTATGACATCGGCATCCAAATCAGCTCTTGCGGTTGAGAAAACGCATGTGAATGCCTTGGTGCAGGCTATTCACGGCGCTGATGTTTTTGTTCTTTTTGAGACGCCCGATCTCGTTTATCGCTGGGCAGAAAATCTGCCTCAACTGTTTGCAGAAAAATGGCGCATCGGGTGTTCTGACAGCGATTTTCTACCAGAACCGCTCACCAATCAGCTGAAATCCATCAAATCAAAGGTGCTCAAGACAGGTAAAATGGAAACCATTGAAGCCCGTTTCGAAAATAAGTCGCACCGGATTTCATGGTATAGATTTATTATTGATTGCCACCGTGACGATGAAGGCGAAATTATTGGCCTTTTGACAACCGGCGTGAATATCACCGAACTTCAACGGCGCGAACAAGTTCTCAAAGCATTATTGCGGGAATTAAGCCATCGTTCGAAAAACCTTCTGGCTATTATCCAAAGTGTTGCGGGCCAGACTGCGCGCTATACCGATTCGCTGCAAACTTTTTTAAGAAAATTCCAGGGGCGTATCCAATCCCTTTCGCATTCTCAGGATCTCGTTACAGATTCCAATTGGCGTGGCGCCCATTTTCGCGAGCTTTTTATCAGTCAGGCATCAAGCTACCTTGGAAAGGAACGAGAAAGGTTTACTGTCGAGGGAGAAGATCCTTATCTGTTTCCCGGTGCAGCCTTGCATATCGGTTTGGCGTTTCACGAACTTATCGTCAATTCTCTTTCCTACGGTGCACTTTCAAAGCCTGAAGGACTGGTCCGTGTGACAAGTGAAATCAAAAGAGACGAAGGGCGTCCCTCGCAGCTTTATATTTCCTGGTATGAAGTGTTTGCGCCAGGCCATACGCCGGATGATGACCGCAAGGCTTGTTTTGGCAGCGCTGTTTTGGAAAAGATTGTTCCGATTTCCGTAGGCGGAACTGCAAGTCTCGAATTTACTGGCGATGGCGTTGTCTATCACCTTGCTTTGCCGGACACATATTTCGATTTTTACAACTGATTACGGCTCGGCTGTTTTTAAATTTCACGGTGATTATTGCCGTAAAATTCAACTTAATTCAGACATAATAAAACCGCTTTCCATCAAAAGTGTTTTGTTTCGGAACAAATTGCTTCGACAGCCGTTATACTTGCACAAATAAGATAAAATCATCCACTTGTTAAAGTTTTTTCCTGAAGGGGTCGATCATGAATTCCGTCATCGCCGTAATGTTGCTTGTTTCCTGCACAGATGGTTTTTCGGCCTGCAATGCTGCGGACGACATGGTCAAAGTATACCCGACGCATGAAGCATGCGAAGCGGATTTATTGCCGTCTGTCAATCACATCGGCAAAACCAATGAAATGGTTTTCGGACAATGTATCAAAGCTGATCCGGATTTCGTCAATGGTGACTTGAGCATTTACTGGAGAGTCGATGAGAACGGCGATTTCATCGTCGAAATGACCAATGATGACAGTGACGATGAAGAGTTGACCGTACCTCTTCGAAAAATAGACAAACCGATTGCCTCGAATGATAAAGTCGCCACCAAGCCGGCAGCGTAATGATGAGTAAATAGAATTACTCTGACATAAAGTTTAAGTGAAGAAGTGTTTTTTGTTAAATTAGCGAACTGTTCACCAAAGCTTAAAAAATTTATTTTCCATTGAAAGATGGCCGCGAAACTCGTAAATGCGGGGCATTATTAATGGAGAATTTTCTATGCGCGATGATTATCAGTCCGGTTTTGAGGATATGGATTATCAGGATCCGTATAACCAACAGCCTGCGCAGCCACAAACGCAATTGGATCCTGCGGTCGAAAAAGTTAGACGCAAGCTTATGCGTTTGATGATTGTTTCAATCGCCATAACAATCATTCTGATTTTAATTATTTTGGCAGCAGTCATCTACAAGGTAACTTCCTCGCCATCTGACAAAACACCTGCTGAAGTCACAAAAACAGAGGCAAATCCGGTTCCCGGTGCAGAGACTGACAATAATGCAGCAAGTGACGCAAAAGCACCGGCACCCGCTGTTCCTGAATTCATCAAACGTTCGATTGCTTTGCCACAAGGAACCCGTATCCTCTCGCAAAGCCTTTCGAACGATATGATTGCGCTTGAAACATTGACACCTGAGGGCAACACCGAACTTGTTATCTACGATTATCGTAAAGGTCATCTTGTCGCCGGTATCACGGTCGACACCTCGCCGGTTGCCAAACAGCCGGTCGAAGAACCAGTAGCAACGCCTGCCCAATAAAGAAAATCAAAGTTCAACCTAAAGAAAAGGCCACTTGTGAAAAGTGGCCTTTTTTCATGAGCCTAAGCTATTATTTCTTGGGCTTATTTTGTTTTGCATCGGATTTCTTTTTGTCGTCTTTGTTATCCGTGCTTTCGGCTTCCTTTTCTTCCACCTTCGATTCATCAACAGGATGAGCCGGAGTTGGCGTAAAAATCAGACGATCGGAAGCACGTGAAATATTGACTGTAGAGCCGTCAAGAATATCACCGATCAGCAACCTTTCGGCAAGTGGATCCTGAACTTCTCTCTGGATAACCCGTTTAAGAGGCCGTGCACCATAAGCAGGGTCGTAACCCTTGTCGGCAAGAAATTCACGAGCACTATCGTCAATAACAAGTTTGATCTTCCGATCCGACAATAATGATTGCAAACGTTGCAACTGGATATCGACAATGGCTCCCATTTCTTTCCGGTGCAACCGGTGAAACAGGATGATTTCATCGACACGGTTGAGGAATTCCGGCCTGAAAGCAGCTTTCACAACAGCCATAACATCGTCACGGGCTTTTTCAGCTTCTTCATTATCATCAAGCGCTGTCAAATATTCGGCACCCAGATTTGATGTCATAATGATAAGCGTATTGCGGAAGTCAACAGTGCGCCCCTGCCCATCGGTCAAACGCCCGTCATCAAGCACCTGCAACAGAACGTTGAAAACATCCGGATGGGCTTTTTCAATTTCATCAAACAGGATGACCTGATAGGGCCGACGACGGACCGCTTCGGTCAAAGCACCGCCTTCTTCATAGCCGACATATCCCGGAGGAGCACCGATCAAACGGGCAACCGAATGCTTTTCCATATATTCCGACATGTCGATACGAACCATTGCGGTCTCGTCCTGAAACAGGAACTTTGCGAGAGCCTTGGTGAGTTCGGTTTTACCAACACCTGTTGGCCCTAAGAAAATGAACGAGCCGATCGGCCTGTTCGGGTCTTGCAAGCCTGCACGTGCACGACGTACCGCCCGCGAAACAGCCTGAATCGCCTCGCCCTGTCCAACGACGCGTTTGGCAAGCTCGTCTTCCATTCTCAGAAGTTTCTCACGCTCGCCTTCCAGCATGCTATCAACCGGAATACCGGTCCAGCGCGATACCACTTGTGCAATGTGGTCGGGTGTGACAGTTTCTTCCAGAATTGAACCGTGATTTTCCTGACTTTCAGCTTCTTCCAACTGCTTCGCTAATTGTGGAATAATGCTGTAGGAAAGCTCGCCGGCTTTCTGATATTCACCGTTACGTTGGGCAATTGCCAAATTGTTGCGTGCTGCTTCCAACTGTTTTTTCAACTCGGCAGCATGACCCAATTTCTGTTTTTCCGATTGCCATTTTGCCGTGATTTCATGCGATTGTTCTTCAAGCTCGACCAATTCATCTTCGAGTTTTTCCAAACGGTCTTTCGATGCAGGATCGGTTTCGGCTTTCAAAGCTTCCCGCTCGATTTTCAACTGCATGACACGACGATCAATTTCGTCAAGTTCTTCCGGCTTGGAATCAACCTGCATACGCAGCCTTGAAGCCGCTTCATCAATAAGGTCAATCGCTTTATCCGGCAAAAACCGGTCTGTAATATACCGGTTGGACAAAGTTGCAGCCGCAACAAGGGCTGAATCCGAAATACGGACTTTATGGTGTTGCTCGTATTTTTCCTTAATACCACGAAGAATCGAAATGGTGTCTTCGACACTGGGCTCATCAACAAAAACCGGTTGGAAACGACGGGCAAGAGCCGCATCTTTTTCAACATATTTGCGATATTCTTCAAGTGTCGTTGCGCCAACACAATGAAGTTCGCCACGGGCAAGGGCGGGTTTCAACAGGTTGGATGCGTCCATAGCGCCATCGGATTTACCGGCACCAACCAAAGTGTGCATTTCATCAATAAACAGGATGATCTCGCCGTTTGCTGCCTGAACTTCTGTCAAAACAGCTTTCAAACGCTCTTCGAACTCGCCACGATATTTTGCACCGGCAATCAATGCTCCCATATCAAGGGCCAAAAGCGATTTGTCACGCAAAGTTTCAGGAACATCACCATTCACAATACGCAAAGCAAGTCCTTCGACAATTGCCGTTTTACCAACGCCCGGTTCACCAATCAGCACCGGATTGTTTTTGGTGCGCCGTGACAACACCTGAATTGTCCGGCGGATTTCTTCATCACGCCCGATAACCGGATCAAGTTTCCCTTCGCGCGCATCTTTTGTCAGATCGCGTGCATATTTTTTCAATGCGTCATACTGTGCTTCGGCATTAGCCGAATCAGCTGTGCGTCCTTTTCTCATTTCATTGATCGCCTTATTTAACGCCGTTGGCGTGATCCCGCTTTTGGAAAGAATGTCTGCTGTTTTTGCGTTCGGTTCCATCAGGAGCGCTTGCAAAAGGCGCTCGACTGTCACAAAGCTGTCACCGGCTTTTTCAGCCAATTCTTCAGCCCGGTTAAAAACCTTTGCCATCGGTTCGGACATATAAAGCTGTCCATTGCCGCCACTGACTTTAGGCAATGCTGCTAGCGCTGTTGCCAAAGCATCTTTTGCTGCTTTTACATTGCCACCCGCCTTCTCGATCAATGATGCACATAGGCCTTCATTGTCGTCCAGCAATACCTTTAACAGATGTTCCGGTACAAACTGCTGATTGTCTGATGATAAGGCAAAGTTTTGTGCAGATTGTAGGAACCCCTGCACCCGCTCGGTATATTTTTCTAAATTCATTCTCGTCTCCTTTTCCCATAATCCATAAAACGGCATTACGGGGTTGAAGTGACAAGCTCCCTTCTAGGCAAGCCGTACTCGTCACCTGATATGGGAGTTGCATTCAAATTCGACAAGATCAAAAACAGTCTGAAAAACGACAAAATGCGCAAGCCCGCAAGAATCACGGTAACACTCTTTAATCGGGGAAAATTGTTTTTAAGAAAAATTCCGGTTGTCTCTAACAACTTCCAAAGGAATGTTGACATCAAGCTTATGCAACATATTTTCGAAATCGCGCAGCCGATATTCGGCACTTTCGGTTACAAGCCCCTGAATAAAGCCGCTTCCTTCATCACTTTTATCAAGTTTTGCAATGATGCTTTCCGCTGGATCAAGAAAACGACATTGCGGTGCTGCTTTTTCAAAGAAGCTTTTAAGCCATGGTAGATGGGTACTTGAAAGCGTGCATGTATCAACCGAAGGATATCGTGCAAGCAAGTCTTCCATGAAACGGGTGACTTCTGCCTGTGTCTTTTGAGGATCAAAAAGAAAAGTTCCACTCTCGACCAATTCAACCATCGCCGAAGCATTCACGAGAGCAACATTTTCCGGCTTTTTGCTGTGGTTTTTGACAAACGCTCTGCCCATTTCGCTTGCCACCATCGAAGCCACTCCCATAATTGCCACAAAGCCGCTGCGGCTTACGCTTTCTGCTTCTTCAAGCGGCGGAAACACACCATAAAGTGGCACGGGTGAACTCTCTTTGACGCGATCAAACACCATGATAGAAGGCGCATTCGAAGCCATAATAATAGCCGACGGGTCATAGCGCATCAATCGTTCGAACGTCTGTTTGACAATTCCGACAAGCTCGTCAGCTGTCTTTTTTCCATATGGGAAATGCGCCCGATCGGCAAAATAGAGGATATCGCGCTTCGGCTGCCTTTTATGTAACAGATCCACAATGGCATAGGAGCCGATACCTGCATCAAAAATAGCAACCGGTTTTACCGTTTTCATTCCTGTTCATCCGCATTGTTAAAGGGCTTACCCGGTAAAACATAAGCGCCTTTGAGCCACCGGTTAAGGTCAATCGCGCGACAACGATCCGAACAGAACGGATAGGCTTCACGGATTGAAGGTTTACCACATTCCGGACACGGCCTTGGCGGGCGTAGCGGATACACTTTTGCGGTTGCCCGGGATTCATCTTTATCCGATGTAGCCATTTTCAGACCTCATCTTTCTGCCAACGTTCAAATACGGGATAATTCTGCGTTGTCAACAATTCTACTGTTTCGGCAAGCGGTAACCCGACAATGCCGCTATAGGAACCGGATATTTGCAAGGCAAAACAACCGGCCCGCCCCTGAATGGCGTAACCTCCGGCCTTACCCTGCCATTCGCCCGACAGAAGATAGGCTTCTATAACTTCGCGTCCAAGACGCTCAAAACGCACTCTGCTTTCTACAAGCTTATGACGGCTTTTGCCCTTCGCATTGATAAGACAAACACCTGTATAAACCTTATGGGTACGTCCCGACAAAAGGCGCAAACATTCGCGTGCTTCATCTTCATCGGCGGGTTTGGGAAGAATTCTGCGCCCGACAGCAACCACCGTATCGGCAGCAAGAACGAGAGCCTCTTCCAATCCGGGCAGACTGCGAACGAGCTTGGCACCTCTTTCAGCTTTTTCTCTCGCCAGACGCCGTGCCAGAAAACGTGGATGTTCAAGAAGGTGTGGCGTTTCATCAATATCGGCGGGATGCAAATGATCGGGGAAAACACCGATTTGACGGAGCAATGCCAAACGCCTCGGAGAAGCCGAAGCAAGAACAAGCTTGGTTTTTGCCAACGTATCTTCTTCCGGCATAACAGAATCTGTCATCATTTTATTTGTAACGGTAAGTAATCCTACCCTTTGTCAGGTCATAAGGTGTCATTTCCACCATAACCTTATCGCCTGCGAGTACCCTGATACGGTTTTTGCGCATGCGTCCTGCCGTGTGGGCGATGATTTCGTGATCATTATCGAGTTTTACGCGAAACATCGCATTGGGTAAAAGCTCTGTAATCACGCCGGAAAATTCCAAGACTTCTTCTTTGGCCATAAATTACCTGTTTCTAGACTGTTTATTTTGATCAAAATCCGACAGGCAGCTTGAACTGCCCATCCAACGGCGGCAAACCTACCCTATTCTCGGCCATTTGTGAACATCTGAATCAAAAGGCCATCATAGTTTATGCCGGTTTTTCAGTGTATGGGCGTTATTTACTGCCAAATCGTTCGGATATCCTTTTCTTCAAATTTTTCCTGATATCACGATAAGCATCAAGAATTTGCTCGCGCGAACCCGTTGCAAGTGCCGGATCAGGTGTCGGCCAATATTCGACATCGACCGAAAAACCCCGCATACGTTCAAGAACCGCATGATGGGCTTGCGGGGTAAGAGTGATGACAAGATCAAAAAATCCGTCCGACAATTCCTCCAATCCGCGCGGGTTATGGTCTTCCATGGAAAGCCCGTCTTCAGCAATAACCGCGGCTGCAAAAGGATCACGATTGCCTTTTACAACGCCTGCAGAAGCAACATAGATGTCGGGAAACATTTTACGCGTCAATGCTTCCGCAATTGGCGAGCGTATAGAATTCTGCCCGCAGACATAAAGAACAGATGAGGGATGCTTGCTCGCCGAAAACTGGTTGTCAGACATTGTCACCCTTTCCAATATAAAACGCAAAGGAGGGTGAAAAGGCGCCGTGCGGTTTTCAAATCCATATCTATTTTACCGCGTAAACGTTCCTGCAGGGTTGTTGAACCTTCGTTATGCAAGCCCCGACGCCCCATATCGATGGCTTCGATTTTTGACAAAGAAGCAGAGCGTATAGCCTCGTAATAGCTGTCACAAATAAGGTAGTAATCCTTGACAATGCGGCGGAATGGTCCAAGCGACAGAATGTGGGTGGCAACCTGGTCGCCATTTTCACGAAAAATGTCAAAAACCAGCCTTCTGTCAACCAATGATAATTTCAGTTTATAGGGGCCGCTTCCTGTGTCACCCACAGGCATGAAACTATTTTCTTCAATAAGATCGAAAATAGCGACCGCACGCTCATGTTCGATCTCCGGCGTCGAGCGCCCGATGGTTTCATCAAGTTCGACATCAATGAGCCGCGCCTTCTCCACACTCCCCCTCCCCGATAAGCTATAGATTCAACCTTATTGCAACGGACCGTCCATGTGCTTCCAGCCCTTCGGCATTGGCAAGTTCTATTGCCGACGGCCCGAGTTTGCGCAATTCATTTGCACCAAGTTTCAGAATGGAGCTTCGTTTCATATAGTCAAGGACGGAAAGACCCGATGAAAATCTTGCCGAACGGGCGGTTGGCAAAACGTGGTTGGAACCGCCAACATAATCGCCAATTACTTCCGGTGTATAGCGCCCCACAAAAATGGCTCCGGCATTACGAACGAGAGGTAAATAACGATCAGGATTTTCAACCGCCAGTTCAAGGTGTTCCGGTGCGATGCGATTGGCAAGCGGAAAGGCGTTTTCAAGATCGTTGACAAGAATAACCGCACCAAAATCCTGCCAGCTTGAAGAAGCGGTTTTGCCGCGTTTCAATGTCTTCAACTGCGTTTGAACCGCTTTCATGACCTCGTTTGCAAAAGCTTCATCATCGGTCATGAGAATTGACTGGGCAGCCGTATCATGTTCGGCTTGTGCCAGAAGATCAGCGGCAATCCAGTCGGCATCGTTAAGTTTATCGGCAATCACCAGCACTTCGGAAGGCCCGGCAATCATATCTATGCCGACTTTTCCGAAGACCTGCCTTTTTGCGGCAGCAACAAAAGCGTTACCAGGCCCGACAATTTTTGCCACCGGCTTTATGGTTTTTGTACCATAGGCAAGGGCTGCGACAGCTTGTGCTCCGCCAACACGATAAATCTCGCTCACACCACCAAGTTTTGCAGCGGCAAGAACCAGCGGATTAAGATGGCCATCCGGTGTCGGCACCACCATAACAATGCGCTCGACACCCGCAACTTTAGCGGGAACAGCGTTCATCAGCACCGAACTTGGATAGCTTGCTGTGCCGCCTGGCACATAAAGCCCGACCGATTGGACTGCGGTCCACCGCCAACCGAGTTCGACACCGAGAGGATCAACAAAACGTTCATCTTTTGGCAATTGTTTCTGGTGGTAAACAACGATGCGATCATGGGCAAGCTTCAAAGCGTCAAGTGTCTTTGGTGAAACGCGCTTCATCGCTTCATCAATTTCATTCTCGCTGATTTTCAAACCTTTTTCTTTAAGGTCTACGCGATCGAATTTAGCCGATAAGTCGATCAAAGCCTGATCACCCTGTTCGCGAACCGTTTTGATAATGTCGCGCACAGTGTCATCAACACTTTGGGAAACTTCACGTTTTGAATCAAGGAATTTTCGAAATTCGTTTTCGAAATTTGCCGATGATTGACGAAGAATTTGAGCCATTCTTTTTCCTGTCGAAAAAACTATCTGTGATGGGGATTGGCCTTGGCTTGCCAAACGGGACCAAGGTCGGTCAATTGCGCTTCAATACATTCCACTTCAAGGCGGATTGCCGCTTCACCGGAAAAAATCAGCGTTACAATACCGGCGGGGGCTGTTGTCGGTTGGAATTGCATTGTTAGAAGTGACAAAACATTGTCTTTTTTCTCGCGATCGAACCCGCGGGTTTTGACACTTAAAACACGATCGAAACGCAGAGCCGTGCGATGGCGCTCGCCGGTTTTCGCACGCGAAAACAGCCCGCCCTTCATCTGTTCTTCCCAGGCAAAACGGTTAAGTGCCGCAATAAAACGCTTTTCACCACAACGCCAATCAAGATCGGCAACCTTGACCACCGCATCCTGCAAATGCGCTGACAAGATCTCGAGATCTTCATCATCCATGGCTATCAATTTCAAAAGCGGCATCCTACAACCCCATTCTGTTTTATATTATCCTTCTTCATACAGGAAAGATATTGGCATTATCCACTGATGCGTTCAATCTGCGCACCACAATTTGAAAGCTTCTCTTCAAGCCGTTCAAAACCGCGATCAAGATGGTAGACACGGTTGACTGTTGTAACCCCCTCGGCGGCAAGCCCCGCAATAACGAGAGAAACCGAAGCGCGCAAATCGGTTGCCATAACCTGTGCGCCTAACAGCCGTTCAACGCCTTCAACCGTTGCGGTCTGCCCTGATAGCGAAATATGGGCGCCAAGCCTTGCCAGTTCCTGAACATGCATGAACCGGTTTTCAAAAATTGTCTCGGTAATGTGGGAAACACCTTTTGCACGTGTCATCAACCCCATAAATTGCGCCTGTAAATCTGTCGGAAAACCGGGGAAAGGGTGTGTTTCAATATCGGTCGGAACAATATCAAGACCATTTCTTGCAACACGGATGCCCTCGTCGCTTTCTTTGATTTCAAGGCCGGTCTTGGCAAGCGTATCAAGCACCGAACGCAAGTAATCAGGACGTGCATCCTTGAGCATCACATCACCGCCGGTCATGGCAACAGCCATTGCATAGGTGCCGGCCTCAATACGATCGGAAATTACCTTGATGCGGGCGCCCGAAAGCCCATCTACACCTTTGATATAAATAGTCGGTGTACCGGCACCCTTTATTTTTGCTCCCATTGCGTTGAGACATTCTGCAAGGTTGACCACCTCCGGCTCGCAAGCAGCATTGTGAAGAACGGTTTCGCCTTTTGCCAAACTTGCTGCCATCAGCATGGTATGGGTGCCACCAACTGTCACTTTTGGAAAAGTAAATTCCGTTCCGCTCAATCCTTTCGGTGCCTTGGCATGGACATAACCATTCTCGATATTGATTTCTGCACCCAGTGCTTCAAGTCCCAGCAGGATAAAGTCGACGGGACGCGTTCCGATTGCGCAGCCACCGGGGAGCGAGACACAAGCTTCCCCCATACGTGCGAGCAATGGTGCAATTACCCAGAAGCTTGCACGCATTTTTGATACAAGCTCATAGGGCGCGCGCGTTGTAACAATCTGGCGTGCGGTAAAATGAACCGTGCGGGAATAGGCGCCATCCTGATGTTGCCGACGACCATTCACCGAATAGTCGACACCGTGATTGCCGAGAATCCTGATAAGTTGTTCGACATCGGCAAGGTGGGGAACGTTATCCAGCGTCAATGTATCATCGGTAAGCAAAGAGGCAATCATCAACGGTAATGCTGCATTTTTTGCACCTGAAATGGGTATCACACCATTCAAACGGTTCCCGCCGATAATTTTGATACGATCCATACCGAAAGACCTTTCCTGAGGTTTCAATTAATGATTATTGTCGGTTTATCCAATTAGCCTTTAGTAACAAAACATGGCGTAAACTGGACTCGATACACATTTATCCGAAAACGGTTTCTATAATATTTAAAATAGGATCAAACCGGACAGAAAGTGGTCGATCAACAAGGTGTTTCAAACTTATTTTGCCGATGAATGTCGGGAGTCGTCCGCCTTTTCGTGGTGTTCAACTTCACTTGCCCCGTCGCGTTCCCGCGCCTGTTGCTTGCGTCGCAAAAGATTGGCGCGCAATTGTTGTGCCAGCCGCATTTGCCGACGTTGCTGCGCGATTGAATCTGCCATCCTTCAAACCTGTTGAATATTCAAAAAAACGGTTCCGGTCATAACACCATGTTTAAAAAATTGCCAGCCAAAGAATATTGCCTTGATTTTTCTTATAAGAAAAGTGAATGTCCGCTTGCCTATTTCTTTACAATGTGGCAGAACGCCGCCCGAAAACTATTTTTCTTAGCTGCGGTAGCTCAGTGGTAGAGCACTCCCTTGGTAAGGGAGAGGTCGAGAGTTCAATCCTCTCTCGCAGCACCAGAATTTCCTGCACTCCTTCAGGCCTGAATTCCTCTTCACCGGTATTTTTGTTCACCAGTATTGTTATTCAATTGTCGTCATTAGAGCGATATCGGCATGAACCGGAAAGAACCATGCCTGACAAAAGCCAAATCCTTTACATAGAACGACGATTTACCGGCTAAGATCACTTCAGTTTTCAAATGGCTTTTAAAAACCGTTCATGGTTCAAAACAAAGCGTGAAACATAAAAAATGTTACCGGTCAGGGACCGATGCATTTTGTTTTAAACAAAATTCACGCTTTTCTTCCAGAAATACATTTTACCTTTTGAACGGCCTATTGATAAAAACGCAATCAATTAAAATAATTTAACGGAAAGAGCATAAAACTTGCCTTTTTCCTGCCGTCAAATTGGTCTAGAAATGCCAATTCGTCTGATCAACCGGGTTTTGCCAGTATAGGTTCGTGCGGTTTTTATGTTGCATATGTCTTCCATTTCTTCCCACATGTCTTCAGTTTCCTACCTGACGATCGTTGTCTTCCTGACGTCGACGGCATCCGCTTTTCCAAGTGGCGCACAAAGAAACGAAACAATAGAACTGGCGCAACTTTATGACCCTGCCGATTTACCCCGTCACCATCAACAATTGCGCATTTATCAGGACCAATATGGAAGACGTATTTATGTTGATGAAAATGGACGGGTCGTAAGGGTAGAAGAACCGCAGAATTATCCGCAAGGTGTTACACCACCGCCTTATGGGACCAATAATCAGGGACCAATGGAAGGCGGTGCCCCTTATGATGATCGGGATGTTCCGGAAGCACCCGACGCGAAGCCCTATCATGACAACGGACAAGTTAATCCGCGTTCCTACAGAAAAAATCCTCCTCGCTATCAGGCTGGCGAAATGCCGTCCGAACATACGCCGGCAATCAACGTGCCGAAGGGACGTGAAACAGTTGCGGCCGTACAAATTCTGATGGACCGCCTCGGGTCCTCTCCGGGAGCAATTGATGGCCTGGCGGGAAGCAATTTCGACAAGGCGGCAGCAGCGGCCAGCGAAATCAGTGGTCGTTTTATCGACCCGAATGACAAACAACGCCTTGATTCGGCCCTGCAAGCAACCGGCGGTCCGGCTTTTACCCAATATACGATTACCGAAGCCGATATAAACCGGCAATATGTTTCTTCGATTCCTGCCGATTACGCGATGAAGGCACAAATGCCTGCCATGGCTTACACATCCGTAAGAGAAATGTTGGCCGAACGCTTCCATGTTGATGAGAGTTTTTTACAAGAGCTCAATCCGCAGGCGCATTTTTCCCATGCCGGAGAAACCATCAAGGTACCGAATCTGGAATTGCCGAAACGGCAAAGTGTAGACCGGATTGTCGCTGACAAGGCGCGCAAACAGGTACGCGGCTATAATGCTGAAGGTCGGCTTGTTGTGGCATATCCGGCAACAATCGGTTCGACCGATAATCCATCCCCATCAGGAACGGTACAGGTTGAACGCATCGCCTTCAACCCGAATTACACTTATAATCCGAAAGTCAATTTCAAGCAGGGAAGCAACAATGAAATTCTGACCATTCCACCGGGGCCAAACGGACCGGTTGGAACAGTCTGGATAGCGCTATCGAAGCCGACTTATGGCATTCATGGCACACCCGATCCCTCACGAATCGGAAAGACCTCCAGTCACGGTTGCATCCGTTTGACGAATTGGGATGCAGAAGAGCTGGCAAAACTGGTTAAACCCGGTGTTGTTGTGCACTTTACCGATTGATGCTTGAAGCATCAATCAAGGCTATCCATACGCAAAATAAAAAGTTGTTATTTGCGGCTGAATGGCCAAAAGTTGAAAAACCGCTTTTTGGCAAGTGCATCGCTGCTCGACTTGATATCTGTCAACACTTCATCATACCGGACGAGTGCTTTCTTATCATTATTATCGTGTGCTTGTTCTTTCAGTTCACCAATTAGCTTTGAAGCTTTTTCAAGCAGTGGACGGGCTTGTGTTGCCGGTAATTTTTGTGCCCGATCTTTCAACATCAAAGCGTAATTGATTTTTATATTTGCAAGCTTGCCATGTTTGCTTTCCATTAGAGGCGAGACAAGCAATTCCTCGTAAATTGCTTGTGATTTCTCAAAAGCATCAAGCACGCCGCCAAAAGATCCCAACCGCCACAAAATGAGCGCCTGATGGGAACGGGCCTCCAATTTCTCGTCATCGTTATTGGAAGCTCCGTCAGAGACAAGTTGAAAAGCCGTTTCAACAGCAATATTGGCAGATTTCAACAAATCAACCGGTATTTCGGAATCTTTCCGTCTGGCCATAGAATAGAGAACGTGAGACAGATTGCTATAAAGCCGGAAAAGATCACTTTTATCCTTTTCAAGGTCAAGCTTGGAAATTGCCAGACGGAAATCGAGTTCCGCCTGTTTTAACCAGATCAAACCCTGACGACTTTTTTCATCTTCACCAAGTCGGGCGCGTGCCAGCGCGCGCCACTGCAAAATCCGGTTGACGAGTTTGTCATTCTTTTGACCTTTGATCGTCTCGAGAACTTCATTATAAAACTTGACCGCTTCCCGCAGCAATTGCCCACGTTTTTCCGGCACTTCGACATTCGCCGCCGCCTGAAGGGCTGCTCCCAACTCGATAAAGAAGGAAAGCCAGTCAAGTGGACGGGCAAGTTTTATTTCTTTGCCGATTGCATTTCGCAAAGCGGAAATTGCTTCATATCTTTTTTCAAGTTCCACTGAAGGTGAAGCAGCCAGATTCGCTAATTGCGTTAGATCTTTTCCCAAATTGCCGTAAGCAATGGCAAGCCCTAAAGCTTCGTTCTGGTCTTTGATCAAAGCTATATTCGACCGATAGAGTGAAGCCGATTTTTCCAAAAGCACAATTGCATTCTCTCGATCTTTTTGCTGGGCAAGAAGTGAAAGCGCCAATGCCGTTTCACTTTGAAGCCGAAAGAGAGCCTGAGTTCCACTATCTTCGTTCAATGCGTCACTCGCTTTGTCAAAGGCTATCAGTGTTTTTTCCAAAAGGTCTACGTTTGCGGGGCTATTTATTGTTGCAAGCTGCATCAATGCCCGCCCCATTTCGAAATAAACATAGGAAAGGTCTTGCGGCGCATCGTCCCCGCTAAAAAATACCAGTGCTGTCTCGAATCGTTCGATTGCAAGTTCCAGATAGCCACGAACCTTTTCAGCGGGCTCAATCCGTGCCAATTCTGCTGCAACCAGCGCACTTGCAGAAACGGCGAGCGACCAATAATGGAAATTTTCTTTTTCCCGTAAAATAGCAATGGCTTCATCAAATGCTGCCATTGCCAATTTCAGTCTTTCTGCACGAGGTCTTGCCAAATCAATATCGGACAAAGCACGATAGACATGGCCTTTTTCCGTTAAAATGAGTGCCCGATCAAAGGCCCCTTTCTTCTTCGGCAAAGCTTTATAGACCTGGTCGAGTAAAGAGAGTCCGCGTTTCAACCGCAAAACAGCAATTTCGCCACCTTCACGCAAAGAATAGTTACGTAAACACCTCACATAGGAAACAACAATGCCTCCCCAACGGGTGAAATTGCTTTTGCGGGTAAAAACCTGTAAAGCTTTTTCAAAACCGGATGCAGCTTCGCTATAATGGGTTAATGCATCGTCTTCATTTTCTTCTGCATCGGCCAGTGCCAATAGCGCTTCGGAAAGCTCAATCTGGGCTTCAGCCCATGACGTATCGTTTTTGGCACGTTGTTTGAGTGACAATGCCAAATCTGCATCCTCAACCTTCTGGCGGAGTGTTTTTTTGCTATCACTATCCAAGGCCAAGTGAACGATTCCTTTTATTTAAAAACCCTTGTAGCATATGCATTGTTTATTAAACAGAAATACCCCTGTCACGAACGAGTAACAAATGAATAAATCACCCAATATTGTCATTTTAACCGGTGCCGGTATATCCGCAGAATCCGGCTTGGAAACCTTTCGTGGCAGCGATGGCACGTGGAACAAATATAAGGTCGAAGATGTCGCGACACCTGAAGCTTTTGCACGATCACCACGTCTCGTCAATGATTTCTATAACGAACGCCGCCGCGATGCGGCGAAAGCGCGCCCCAACAAAGCGCATCTGGCACTTGCAACACTCGAAAAGCATTTTCCCGATTCTTTCCTGCTTGTTACACAGAATGTAGACAATCTGCATGAAAAAGCAGGATCACGAAATGTTCTGCACATGCATGGCACCCTCAACCACGTTTTATGCCTTTCCTGTCATGAAAGAGCAGAATGGAAAGGGGATGTGACAGAAGAAAGTATCTGTCCCCATTGTCATGCCAAGGCAAAGCTAAGACCCGATATTGTCTGGTTCGGTGAAATTCCCTTTCATATGGAACAAATCGAAAAGGCATTGGCTGAAGCCTATATTTTTGCTGCAATCGGCACGTCAGGTGTCGTTTATCCGGCCGCCGGATTTGTAGTGCTTGCACAACAGGCGGGTGCCGAATGTTTCGAACTCAACCTTGCGGCCAACCCGAATTCCTATTCATTATTTGATGAAATCATTTCCGGACCGGCAACAAAAACAGTGCCGGATTTTGCAAATATGCTGCTCAAAAAATATGGAAAATGACAGGTCTTTTAAATTTTAAAGAAAACGTTATCGTTTCAATAAAAAAATATTTATGATTTTGCGATTGCATTCAGATGTGCGAGATCGCTTCTTCGCTATAAAATTACAATTACATTATTAAATTATAGAATATTCAAAATATTACATGAATTTTTCATGCTTGATTTTCCAAAATTGATATTCGATAATTTTTATTGCGAATGTACTAAAAATCATATTTGCAGCAATAAGGTTGGCAGCGATAAAGAAAGCCCTCATGAGCTTTCTTTATCTTTTAAAAAAATCTTTTTTTCGAAAAATTCAGTCTTCAGGCAAAATCAGAAGGTTTGTTACTGTTTCTGCCGGACGGCACAGTTGAACACCTTTGGCGCAAACAACAATCGGCCGGTTGATGAGTTCGGGATGATCGTGCATTTTTTTGGCAATCACATTATCCGGCAATGTTTCATCGTCCAGACCTTGCTTTTTATAAGCAGGCTCTTTTGTCCTTAAAAAATCGCGGATGGAAACATTGGCGCGGCTGGCGAGCCAAAGGAGCATTTCCGGTGTCGGCGGCGTCTTCAGATATTCAATAATATGGGGTTCATAACCCATGGCACGCACAAGACCGACTACATTGCGTGAGGTTGCACAACGCGGGTTATGATAAATAATGACATCGGTATTTTGCATGAATTGGCCCTTTGCTGATTTTAATATTTCACCAATAGCTTTAACATGGACTAAGGAGATTTGGTGAAGATATTCTTTTTCAATTTTTTAGGTGAAACCGGCTCGTGTTTTCATTTGCACCATTTGTGGCATCGAAAGTTATGTTTTCAACATGCTTTTTCATCAAAACCGGTCGGTTGGACGAAAATAATAGGAAAAAAATAAACCGGATATTCCGTAATTAACCTGAAAGTACAAAGAAATGCGGATCATCGGTGATTCCGTTTTAACAGATAGACAGGTAGCAAATAGACTGGATAGCTCGAAGCGAAAACATCTGTTTTCTTGGCCCAGATAAAATTATTAACAACCCGGTAGTTATAAATAAGAAATTTGTTTCGAGGAACTTTCCAAAAAACACCGCTAAAGAAGGAATAAAAGAAAATATAAAGGAGAAGGAAAGTTCAAATGGTGCGGGTGGTCGGAATCGAACCGACACTCCTTTTGGGAACCAGATTTTGAGTCTGGCGCGTCTACCAGTTCCACCACACCCGCATCGATGAAGTGAGGACACAAACCATGTGTCACGGATTTGTTGAGTTATATTAAGAACCGAGGTCTCGTCAACTGCCTTACACACAATTATCTTAAAAAATTTGTTCAAGCTACTGGATTAACGCTTTAACCCCCATTAGAGGTAGCGTCATTGACAAGGAATGAAAAATGCTCAAAAAGCTTGGAGACTGGACATTATCTCTAGCAGGACGCCGCTCGGCCGAATACTGGCTGGCATTTATCGCTTTTGTAGAAAGTTCTGTCTTCCTCATTCCGGCTGACGTCCTTTTTATCCCGATGTCGCTTATCAATAAAGAAAAGACCTACCGTTATGCGTTTATCGCTTCGCTCTTTTCAGTCCTTGGCGGAATAGCCGGTTGGCTGATCGGCCATTTTGCCTATGAAGCTATAGCAAAACCGGTTCTTGAATTTTACGGAAAATTCGAGACTTTCGAAGCATTGCGCAGCAATACCAGCATGGAAATTATTCTGCTGTTGCTCATTACTTCGGGAATATCACACCTTCCACCAATCAAGGTCGTTACAATTCTCGCAGGTGTCGTGGGCATGAATATATGGATTTTTATCCTGTCCGCAATTATCGCTCGCAGTGCACGGTTCTATGCCCTCGCCTGGTTGATAAGCCGTTATGGTGCGGCGGTGCTCGAATATCTCTTGCCGAGATTAAAATGGGTTATCGCCATTGCTTGCACTATCCTGATAATTGCCTATATTTTCTATAAAATACTGGTCTAGGGGGATTTTGTGTGATTACTTTTGCTTCACCCATTCATCTATCCGGAAAACTTCAAACTATCCTGTCGTGTTTGATGCTAATCTTTATGGTGATCGCTATCGGAACCGCACTCGGCTTCGAACATATTGGCGGCTTTATGCCGTGCAAATTATGCCTCGAAGAACGCATCCCCTATTATACCGGCATTCCTTTGATGATTGTAACATTTGCCCTGTCTTTAAAGGGGAAGCCCGGCCTTCTCATCCGTGCGCTGTTTCTAATCACCGCGCTTCTGATGCTTTATAATTTCGGGTTATCTGTCTATCACGCCGGTGCAGAATATAAATTCTGGCCAGGACCGACCGACTGCTCGGCTGCCGCTACTGCAATTACTACTGATGCAAATGATCTGCTTGCCAATTTGAACAGCAAACGCCCTCCTTCATGCGATAAAGCATTAGGATATTTTCTCGGGCTTTCCTTTGCCGGATGGAATGGTGTTGCAAGTCTCTTTCTGACTATTTTGGGATTTGCCGGCGCATTTTGTGCTTTCAGGAAAAGTGGTGAACGTTAAATCGATAAGGTTACGTTTCGCCCCTAGTCCCAATGGATATCTGCATCTGGGGCACGCCTATTCTGCACTTGTCAACCGGCAGATTGCCCGAAGACTGAATGGCGAACTCGTTTTGCGCATGGAAAACATTGATATAACCCGTTGCAAAACAGAATTTGAAGATGCAATTGTTGAAGACCTTTCATGGCTGGGATTTGATTTTCAAACGCCCTTCCGCCGACAATCGGAACATTTTTCAGATTATCAGAAAGCACTGGATAAACTTGAACAACTTGGCCTTGTCTATCCCGCATTTTTAACGCGGGGAGAAGTAAAAGAAAAAATTGTTACGGCCGAACGACAGGGAAAGAATTGGCCGCGTGCCCCTGATGGCACTCCACTTTATCCGACTGATGAACGTTCGCTTTCAAAAATAAAAGCACGCGAGATGATTGCCGCTGGTATGCCTTTTTCCTGGCGGCTCAATATGGACCTTGCAATCGATTTTGCAGGCGGTCATCTTTTTTGGTACGAATTTCATGGCAATCAAACAAAGAAGATTATAGCCCGTCCGGAACTTTGGGGCGACGTTATCATCGCGCGCAAAGACATCCCCACAAGTTATCATTTATCGGTGGTTGTTGATGATGCTCTTCAGAAGATCACCCATGTCGTAAGAGGAGCCGATCTTTTTCAAGCAACTTCGGTTCATCGGTTGTTGCAGATGATTCTCGGCTATAAACCGCCGCTTTATTATCATCACCCGCTCGTTCTTGGTGATGACGGGCACAAATTATCAAAATCCAACAAGGATACAAGTTTGCACTCATTACGCGAACAGGGGTTTACGCCTAAAGATATCATTTCTCTGTTGCCAGAATTTTAGTCGTTGCAATGCCTCCCCCTCTTCCCACGCTTTTAAAAAGCGATTAGGGTTTGAAATCATAATATTCGTTGGATTTTAAAAATGATTACCATAAGACCGGCAGAAGAACGTGATCTTGAAACCATCAAAGATATTTATAACGATGCGGTAAAGAATACCCTTGCTATCTGGAATGAGAAAACTGTCGATCTTGATAACCGTCGAGAATGGCTGAAAACAAGAAATGCCGCAGGATATCCTGTTCTCGTTGCAGAAGATAATGGCAAAACAGTTGGCTATGCGAGCTATGGCCCGTTCAGACCATTCGAAGGATATCGTTATTCTGCTGAAATATCCATTTATATTGAAAAAACCGAACGTGGCAAAGGTATTGGAAAAAAACTGCTTGGCGCTTTGATTACCCATGCTGAACAAAACCATATCCATGTGCTTGTTGCCGGCATTGAAGCGGGAAACAAGGCATCCATTGCCATCCATAAAGCCTTCGGTTTTACAATCACTGGACATATGCCCGAGGTCGGCAGAAAAGCCGGACAATGGCTAAATCTCGTGTTGATGCAGAGAATTTTATAAAAACGTTATTCGGTCAAGTTGTAAGTGTTGTAGATATAAAAGTTCGTCGCCGGTTCGAACAGATTTTTTGTTCCGTGTATTCATTCCACCGCTCCTGGCCTTGAAAACCACTTTTGTTTTCCACACTCTAGACAGTTACCAGATAATATTCACCTCGTTCCTGCACTTAACAAAAAATGGTTTTTGTACCTATTCTTTCGCATATTCTTGGAATATGGCGGCAATTATTTGCCTGCATATATGGCTGCATCTGCGTGCCTGACGGGCTTATAGAATAATCCGGAATAGTTTTTTTGAAATTTAGAAGGTGACTTTTCCTGTCATTTTTGTAACAACCGGATGCAAGGGGAATTCCAGCCAAAAGAGGCTAGAAAAGATAAGGGTAACAAAACTTATCAAAACGAATGATTGGCAGAAAATGAGGAGGCTATCCGGATTAATTATCACAGTACCAAGATAGAAACGCGCAACGTTTTCGCTCCACTCTTTCAAAATCGCCTGTCATCACAAACAATATGGATCGGTGATTTTGAAAATCTAAACCAATTCACGTTCAAGTGCATGATATATTTTTGCAATTGAATTTTCCTACAACTTTATTAATTTAGAATAATTCTAAATTATAGGTCTCCCATGTTTTCAAAACTTTTTGCATCATCCTATCGGAAGCCGTTTTCTTCGCTTAGCGAAAAGGAAATTCTTGCCCTTGCCATTTCTTCAGAGGAAGACGACGAGCGCATCTATCTCAACTATGCCGACGGTTTGCGTGACGAGTTTCCAGCAACGGCCAAGATTTTCGAAAAAATGGCCGATGAGGAACATAGCCACCGCGATAGGCTTATAAAGATTTTTGAAAAACGCTTTGGCAAAATGATTCCGCTTATCCGGCGTGAACATGTCAGCGGCTTTTATGATCGTAAACCGGATTGGTTGGTTCGCCCGCTCGGAATCGATAAAGTGCGTGATTCGGTTGCGCAAATGGAAGACCAGTCGGCGCGCTTTTATGAACAGGCTGCAGACCATGCCAAGGATGCAGAAATCCGCAAACTCTTAGGCGATCTTGCTCTTGAAGAAAAGCACCATGAAGATGTGGCAATCGAGCTTGAAAAAAAATACACGCCGAAATCTGTCGCAGATCAGGAACGGGCGAAAGAACGTAAGCAAACACTTCTCACATGGATCCAGCCTGGTCTTGCCGGCTTGATGGATGGCTCTGTTTCAACTCTTGCACCAATTTTTGCGGCTGCTTTTGCTACCGGTGACACAAGACAGACTTTTCTCGTCGGTTTATCGGCTTCACTCGGCGCCGGTATATCAATGGGCTTTACAGAAGCTGCCCATGATGACGGAAAACTATCCGGCCGCGGCTCGCCCATCAAACGCGGCATTGCCAATGGTGTTATGACGTCTCTGGGTGGCCTCGGCCACGCGCTGCCGTTTCTTATTCCCGATTTTCATATTGCGATTGCCATTGCATTTGCGGTTGTGTTCTTTGAATTATGGGCGATTGCATGGATCCAGAACAAGTTCATGGAAACACCGTTCTGGCGTGCGGCATTGCAGGTGGTGGTTGGTGGGGCATTGGTTTTTGCTACCGGTATTCTTATTGGTAGTGCCTGAAAAAGATCGGCTCCAAGGGAACTTGTAACTTTCGGCCATCCTCTTTAAAAAGATTTTAAATAATTATTTCGTTTTGAAGGCTCTTCATGTCGCATAAAGATTGCCCTGTAACACTTGCTATCCATCGGCTCCCTCATTCTGAAGGGCTGAAATTGCCTGCCTATGAAACTGCTGGCTCGGCCGGAATGGATTTGAGGGCGGCATTGGAAGAGGGAATAGAAATTGTTCTTTCTCCCGGTGAACGTGCGCTCGTTCCTACCGGTTTGATATTCGAATTGCCGGAAGGTTACGAAGCGCAAATTCGCCCGCGTTCCGGTCTTGCTTTCAAAAATGGGATTACCTGCTTGAATACACCCGGCACAATCGACAGCGATTATCGCGGAGAAATAAAAGTTTTACTCATCAACCTCGGGCAAGAACCATTCAAAATTACCCGCGGTATGCGGATCGCGCAAACTGTCATTTCTCCGGCACCTCAAATTGCCATCGTGGAAACCACAACCCTTTCCGAAACAATTCGTGGCACAAAAGGGTTCGGTTCGACCGGACACAACTAGAGAACCGAAATCCATCAAGATTTTTAAGATAATAATTGTGAAGAAAGGTGCAATCGGCTGATTCGCTTTAGCTCATGAGCTCCTTTTAATCACACTTTTGCCATTACCGATATTGCGTTTGCATCATCAACGGATAAACAACGCAGAAAAATAAAACCGCAATGTTTTTCCAAACATTGCGGTTAAATTTATTGAAGCTTTAAAATAAAGCTTAGCGGTCTTTAATACGGTTTGCGCGCAAAAGCGCAATATACCATTTGCGATGGTGAGCCCATGCAAAGCCGCCTGAAATTTTGCCCTTAATCATTGCTCCGATCGAACCGGCAACCCAATAGCCTGCATAAACATGGAAAATCCATACAGCGATAATGCATGCGGCAACCAGTGAATGGGTGAGCAGTGCATAACGCTGCCACTCAATAGGAACAAAAGGTGCAAAATAAGCCTGCCAAACCATAAAGCCGCTCACAATCAATATGATGAGCCCTATAGACATCGACCAGAAAATACATTTTTGACCAAAATTATATTTTCCGATCATAGGCAGTCTTTCTTCATCGCCTTCAAGAACATCCTTGATATCGACAATCCATTTCAAATCGGAATTTTCCCAGATATTGAGGCGCCAGAAGCGGAAGAAAAGTCCGGCAAAACTGATAACCATGACAACACCGATATAAGGATGAATGGTACGCACCACCTGCCCGCCTCCAATGAGATTTGCAAGCGGGAAAAGCGGTGGCCAATACATCATCAGACCGGTAAACGCCAAAAGAATCATCGAAATGGCACCAATCCAGTGGTTGATACGTGCGCCTTTTGTATAGCGGTCGACAATAACCGGGTCACCTTTATGGACATAATCGTATTTTTCATAAAGCTTATGCGTCATGGTCGATATCCTTCAAGGTTTTCTCGGCACGTTCTTCATCGTGCTTGGTTACTCTTGTACGTCCGATAAAGATACCATGTGCAGCTGCTCCGAGGATAGCAGCAGCAATAGCACCAAGTCCGAAATATTTGGAAATGCCCTTCCACGTTTTGACAATCGGTGAAATATGCGGGTCTTCCGGCAGGTTTGCATAAATGCTCGGCTGATCGGCATGGTGAAGAACATACATGACGTGCGTTCCACCAACGCCTTGCGGGTCATAAAGGCCGGCATTCTTGTAACCGCGGTTTTTCAGATCGGCAATGCGTTCCTTGGCGTGCTCTTTAAGCTCGGCCTTTGTTCCGAACATAATCGCTTCGGTCGGGCAGGTTTTTGCACAAGCAGGTTTTTGCCCGACAGCAACACGGTCAGAGCACAAAGTGCATTTATAGGCTCTGTGGGTAACTTGCGAAACCCGAGGAATATTGAACGGACAGCCTTTTATGCAATAACCGCAACCGATGCATTTATCATGGATAAAATCCACAATACCGTTTGAATATTGCACAATCGCACCGGGTGACGGGCAAGCAGCAAGACATCCCGGCTCCGAACAATGCATGCAGCCATCCTTGCGGATAAGCCATTCAAGTGTATCGGTCTCGGGATTAACCCATTCCGTAAACCGCATGATTGTGAACGCATCCGGAGAAAGATCCCGCGGATTATCATAAACACCGACATTGTCACCAATTTCAGGGTTCAATTCGTTCCATTCCGAACAGGCCGATTGGCAAGCTTTACAACCGATGCAGCGTGAAACATCTATGAGCTTGGCGATTTCTTCCAATTTGCGCTTCGGCTTCGGCGCTGGCGAGGCAGAAATCCGGATGTAGTCATCCGGACCAATCTGCGGTTCGATTTTGTCCTGGGTTGGAGGATTGATATTAATCATTGTTCCGCCTTTCCATTCTCATCGACCGGTGCCTTCGATTTTTCCATATTCACCAGAAATGCCTTGAATTCAGGCGTCTGGGAATTGGCATCACCAACAAATGGTGTAAGCGAGTTAGGCCCGAAACCTTTCTTCGCCTCACCGATAAAGCCCCAATGCAGTGGAATACCAATGACATGGACAGGCTTTCCATCGCAAATGATCGGACGGATACGTTTGGTAACCAGCGCTTTGGCAAAAACCTGCCCGCGTTTGTTCCAGACTCTGACCCAATCACCTTTTACAACGCCTTTTTCAGCAGCCAGTTCTTCCGAAATCTCGACAAAGAATTGCGGCTGCAAAGCAGCGTTGATCCGGTTGTTCTTCGTCCAATAGTGGAAGTGCTCGGTCAAGCGATAAGAGGTTGCAGCATAAGGGAATTCATCACTTGTTCCCAATTGTGCAAGATCTTCATCAAAGATACGAGCAGCCGGATTACCGCGAACATTCGGAGCAATCGGGTTGACGATCGGCGATTCGAACGGTTCGTAGTGAACCGGGAACGGTCCATCACGAAGTCCGGCAAGTGTAAAGAGCCGGCCAGTGCCTTCCGCATTCATGATAAACGGACCAACAGCGTGCGGATCGGATGCCGGCGGAATATCCGGAACATCAAATCCCGTCCATTTCTCGCCATTCCATTCGATAACTTTACGCTCCGGATCCCAAGCCTTACCGTCAAAATCGGCAGATGCACGATTATAAAGAATACGACGGTTTGCAGGCCATGCGAATGTCCACTTCGGATAAAGTCCGGCACCATCATAGTCGGTGTTATCACGCCGTGCCATCATGTTTCCGTCTTCAGTAAAGCTACCTGAATAAATCCAGCAGCCCGAAGCGGTACTTCCGTCGGCCTTCAACGAAGCAAAGCCTGGAACCTGTTTGCCCTTTTCAAGGATTTTCTTGGTCGGGTCTTTCGGATCATAAAGATCTTCAACAGCATAACCGTTCATTTCCTTGGCGAGTTCTGCCGGCTGAGGTTCGCTTGCATCCTTATATGGCCAATGAAGATTGACGATAGGATCGGGGAACACACCACCTTCTTTTTCATAAAGCTTCTTCAGCCTTAACCAAAGTTGCGCCATGATCCATGTGTCGTGCTTTGCGTCACCCGGCGGATTTTGCCCTGCCCAGTGCCACTGCAACCAGCGACCCGAATTGACAACAGCTCCTTCATCTTCTGCAAAGCAGCTTGTCGGCAATTGGAAAACTTCCGTTTTGATTTCGGATGTATTGACATCATTGAAATCACCGTGGTTTTCCCAGAACCGTGCAGTCTCTGTTTCCAACGGATCCATCACGACAAGGAATTTCAACTTGCTCAAGCCACGCTCGACCTTTTTACGGTTCGGGAAAGCAAGAACAGGATTGAACCCTTGGCAGAAATAGCCGTTCATCTGGTTATGATCCATCATGTCGACAGCTTTAAGAATATCGTAATTGGCGATATCAAGCTTCGGCAGATAATCATAGGCGAAGTCGTTTTCTTTTGTTGCGGCTTTGCCCCACATTGCCTTCATGAACGAGATGAAGAACTTGTCATAATTCTGCCAGTAGCTGACCTGATTCGGCCGCGTAGGCGTGAACTTGCGTTTCGAGAGATAGGTCTTGAGATCTGTCTCGTTTTCCATCGGAATATTCATGTAGCCCGGAATGAGGTTGGACATCAGTCCGACATCTGTAAGGCCTTGAATATTGGAGTGGCCACGCAGTGCATTCACACCGCCACCACGAACACCGATATCACCAAGAATAAGCTGCAACATGCACATTGTGCGAATGTTCTGCGCACCCTTGGAGTGTTGCGTCCAACCGAGAGCGTACATGGATGTCATCGCCTTTGTCGGGCTTGAACATTCTGCAATCATCTCGCAGATTTTGAGGAACTTATCCTTTGGAGTGCCGCAAATTCTTTCAACCATTTCAGGCGTGTAAACCGAAACATGTTTTTTAAGAAGCTGCCAGACACAACGCGGATGCGTCAAAGTCTCGTCATTCTTGGCATAACCGTTCTCGTCCATTTCATAGGACCAGGTCGAACGGTCATAATCACGTTTGGCTTCATCATATCCGGTAAACAGACCATCTTTGAAACCGAAACCTTCATTGACGATCAAGCCGGCATTGGTGAAATGTTTGACATATTCATACTGAACTTTGTCATGCGTTATGCAGTAGTTGATGACACCAGACAAAAAGGCAATATCGGTTCCCTGACGGATCGGTGCATAAAAATCGGCAACCGAAGCCGAACGGGTAAAGCGCGGATCAACGACGATCAGCTTTGCACCGCGATGCTCTTTTGCATAAGTAACCCACTTGAAGCCACAAGGATGTGCTTCGGCAGCATTACCACCCATGATAATGACGAGATCCGTTGACCGGATATCCGTCCATGGATTTGTCATCGCGCCACGACCAAATGTTGGGCCCAGACTGGACACCGTGGGGCCGTGTCAAACGCGTGCTTGGTTATCGAATGCCAGCATACCGCATGAACGTACGACCTTGTAAGTCGCAAATGCGGTTTCGTTTGTTGCTGCAGAGGCTGCAAGAAATCCTGTTGTCAACCAGCGATTGACTGTCTGGCCTTTTTCGTTTTTCTGGACAAAATTGGCATCGCGGTCATCTTTCATGTAGCGGGCAATTTTATCAAGTGCCTCGTCCCATGTGATTTCTTCAAAGTGATCGGAACCGGGGCGACGAACCTTCGGTTTCGTCAAACGGTTTTTTGAATGGATTGTATCAAGAAGGGCTGCACCTTTCGGGCACAGAGTACCATGATTGGTCGGGTGATCAACATCCCCTTCAACGTGGATAACTTTCGCAGTGCCGTCTTTCATTGATCCTTTCGAATAAAGGATAATGCCACAAGCAACCGAACAATAAGTACAGGTCTGTCGGGTCTGGGTTGTTGAAGCTAACCTGAAAGGTTTTATAGCCGAAACAACTGTTGCTTCAGCCTCACTAAAACCGAGCGCACCCAATGCTGTTGCGCCGACACCCGCACCAGCACCCTTTAAAAAGGCGCGACGCGAAATCTCTATATTCATACGGGCATTCCTCTTGTATTTTTGATCGTCCCACACGCTGTTTATTTTAGATCAACAATCGTTCCATAGCAACCAATCAAGCTTCAAACAAGTCTGCTTGATGCCCTGTTGTTACAAAAGCGGATTCTATTGATCGGGGAAGATCATTCGCAGCTTTTTCATATGGATCCTGAAAGAGGATAATGCAATTGCTTTCCCGATGGCGTTGACGTTTTTGTGAACACAGGCGAATGATCGTGATAAAAATGAGCTACATTGCACGCATGTTTGACAAATGCTAATATTGTCAAACTGTTGGATATCTTTGATACCCACACAAAATTGAATATTTAAAAAGGAAACTTCGATGACACCCTTCCGTTTGACAAGTCTTGCTCACGGTGGGGGTTGCGGTTGTAAACTGGCACCCTCCGTTTTGCAGAAAATGCTGAAAAACCAGCCGGAGTATGGACCATTTGAACATCTATTGGTAGGAACCGAAACAAGTGACGACGCTGCTATTTATGAGCTTGACGACGGCACTTGTGTTATTGCTACCACAGACTTTTTCATGCCGATGGTGGATGATCCCGTCACATTTGGCCAAATTGCTGCGACCAATGCTATTTCCGACGTTTATGCTATGGGCGGAAAGCCTATCATGTCGCTCGCAATCCTTGGCATGCCGGTTGATAAAATCGATCCGGCAATTGTCGGTGAAATTTTAAAAGGCGGGCGACAAAAAGCAGCCGAAGCCGGAATAGCTGTAGCCGGTGGCCATTCGATCGACAATCCCGAACCCGTCTATGGTTTGGCGGTTATCGGTATTTGCAAAAAAAGCGAGATCAAACTGAATGCCCGCGCCCATGAGGGCGACAAACTGGTACTCATGAAAGGTATCGGCGTCGGCGTTTATTCGCATGCATTCAAAACCGGAAAACTTTCTGACAAAGCCTATCAGGAAATGATTGCGTCAATGACGCTTCTTAATAAAATCGGCACAGAACTCGGAAAGAATCCGGATGTTCACGCGTTAACCGATGTAACCGGCTTCGGAATTTTGGGGCATAGCCTTGAAATGGCACAAGGCTCCAATGTCGAGATTGCCATAAATTATTCGAAAATTCCCTTCCTCACCGAGGCTGAAGCCCTTGCCAAAGACGGTTGCTTTACCGGTGCTTCACGTCGCAATTGGGATAGCTATGGCGAACACATTGTATTGCCGGAAAATTATCCTGATTATAAACGCTTTCTGTTGACCGATCCGCAAACGTCCGGTGGCCTTCTTGTGTCAATCTCGCCGGAGAAAGCACAGTCGGTCGTCGCCTATGCCAAAAGCCAGGGCTATCCGCTTTCCACCATTATCGGCGAAGTGCGCAATGGCACTCCAAAGGTTGTTATCGAAGAGTGATTCGAGTGGTTTTTCACAAACGGGCGGGTTGGCAATTGTCAATTCCCGCCCGAATGATCGTTAATTCGATGATATGAACAAATTTCACAAACGAATTTCCCTTTTCATTTGAATAAGATGATGATTTTTTAAAAAAATACTTGGCAATTCGGTTGAAGAACGCTAATTTGCCGAATATCAAATAAATCGTCGTGGAACATAGCTGTTGGAGTCGTTTCCATAGGCTTTTTGAGATTTTCAAAAAATTGATTTGAGCTTGATGGCTTGTCAACAAGCATAATCAAAACGGATATTGGCGCGAACGCCATAATATTCTTGTCTGAAAATCAACTGAATAAAATTAGATAAAACATATTCTTAAAGAGATCATTATGAGGCCACAACAAAATAGGCGCATCCGTGGACGCAACAATAATAATAATCGTCGCGGTCCAAATCCTCTTTCACGCAATTATGAAAGCAACGGACCGGATGTAAAAATTCGTGGTAATGCACAACATATAGCAGATAAATATACCGCTCTGGCACGGGATGCTCAGGCTGCCGGCGACAGAGTTATGGCAGAAAATTACCTTCAACACGCCGAACACTATGTTCGCATTATTCTGGCGGCCCAAGCACAAATGCCTCAGCCGATCCAGCGTGAAGAACTGATTGATGACGATGAAGAGGATGAGAACTCCCCGGTTGTGTCTTTGGAATTGAATGAGGAACATGAAGCTGCGGGAAGTGGCCCGCAACCGGAAATTCAGGGGGTCCCTGCCGAAGTCGCTCTTTCAGAAGATACAGGGGAAGTCGGGAAAGTCGTTGAACTCAAGAAAACCCGTCGTGCACCGCGTCGTCGCAGTGCTCCGGTAAATCGTTCTGATGATGCTGGCGAAAACGAAGCCGCAGAGGAAGCAAAAGAAAAGGCGAAAGCCCCTGAAGCATCGGTTGAAAAGACGGTTGAAGCCGAAGAGGTTGTTGAAAAGAAGCCGCGTCGCAGACGCACTACAAAGCCGAAAGTGGAAAAGGCTGAAGAGGAAGCCTGAGCCACTCTATTATATTCATCAAATCAGACGGGCTATTTGCCCGTCTTTTTTGTTTTTTCGTGCTCTTTGCTTATTGCATGCCTTTTTGGTCGTGCCTTAACCTTCTCTACTTTCCTGTTACTGGCAAACCGGTTTTCCTGTTCGAGTTTCGAGAATTTTGCAGACGCACACTCCGCCGATTTCAAATACTCTATTGATGGATGCTGCTTTGCAGATGACGAACTTGGCCGAACACGTTTCTAACGTTCGTTGTTTTTCTTCTTTTCCGAAGCTCAATAGCTTATGCCTTTCCTGACGCTTGATGTGTCACGGCAATAAAAACAATCCGGAAACAGTAATGATAAGCAATGTGCTTCAACTGAACGTCATTCAATTGAAAATAATTGGCGGAAGAGCATGGGAGTCGAACCCATAAAAGACCGTCTCACGGCCCCTTACGGCTTTGAAGGCCGCATCCATCACCGGATGAAAAGCCCTTCCGATTGTCTTATGCTGCTTTTAGGCAAAAACTGCAAGTCTAACTATCGGCAAACAGGTCAAGCCGATGCGGATTTAACCGCCTGATATCGCCTTTTCTGATTGTCACACCGTGGCGGTCAAAAAATTCCAGCAGAAAAATGGAAACCTTGCGGCCATTATTCAGCCGGTCACGCAAATCGGCCGCGACGAATTCGTGCTTTTCCTTTTTTTCGGCAATATCCCGCATAATCATAATAATTTCAGCCAGCACTTCGCGCGGGAAGAAATAATCTTGCGCCACTTCATAAACACGCCCCATCCGTGCGCAAGACTTCAGGATTTGCCGCATATGATTTTCGTCAATTCCAAGTTCTTGCGCAAAATCGCGCGTGCGCGGCGGGCGGAAACGTTCCTCACCTTTTAAAACTTTATAGACACGTTGCCAGATTGCTTCATCTTCAGGGGATAGTTTGGCTTCATGACCGGCAAGACCAACCCAGGCGCCGCGAATTTTCAACCGGCCTTTATCAATTTCGTTTTGTAACAGATCACGAAAATAAGGGGCACGGATTTCGCGGGCAACGTCACGACGCAATTTTTCAAGACCAACGCCGAAGAGATCAGGCTCGTTTTTATGAAATTCGACAAGATAATCGACAATTGCTTTTTGCAGGCGCTGTTCCTGCTGTTGTTCCATAACAAACCGTTCTTGACCATGTTCAAGAACGACAAAATGACCGCTCGAAAGAAGTTTGCCCGCCTCAACTTCAGACAGGTTACGCGCGCGGCAAAAATAAAGCCAGTCAATGCCATAGGGCGGCAATGCCAGAATTGCCGATAATGCCTGAAGGTTATCTTCCTTTTCCATAGCGGCAAGAAATTTGAACCGCTCCGGCGCGCGGCGGTGCCGTTCGGGTGCTAGTGGATCAAGAATAATACCACCACCAATTGTGCGGCTTGCCGATGTATCCCGAATAACAAAGCGGTCGCCAGTTGCCGCAATCACAGCTTTATCGGAAATAATCTGCACGTAAGCGGTTTCACCGGCCTTCATTGTGTCTTGCGACAAAAATACAAGGCGGGCATTGGTTTCTAAAGAACCATGGTGCAAGTGAACAGGAAACCATTGTTTCAAAGGCTTTGGTTCGGATGGAAGAATCGTTAGACGAACATCGAACCTTTGACTCCGCTTATCAAGAAACGGGTCAATGACCATCATTCCCCGTTTGACTGTATCCTTGTTGATAGCGTCGCCCACAATATTGAGTGCTGCCCTGTCGCCCGTTCTTGCTTTATTAGAAACCTCATCCTGTACATGGATCGAACGTAACCGTGCTGTCAGATGATCAGGTGCAATGACCATAAGATCATTGGTGGATGCTTCGCCAGAAAGCACAGTTCCCGTCACCACGGTGCCGGCGCCGGAAAGCACAAAACACCGGTCAATCGCATGGCGAAACCGCCCACAGGAAACACGTTTTTTCAAATGCGAAGCGGCGTTTTCTATCTCTTCCCGAAGGGCCGGTATGCCCTCGCCGGTCAATGACGACACAGGAAATATCGGTGCATTTTCCAGAAACGAACCTTTGAGAAATTCGTGTAATTCCGCTTTCAATGCTTCAACACGCTCTTTATCAACAAGGTCGATGCGGGTAATGACAACAACCCCGTGTTTTAACCCCATAAGCTTCAATATTTCGAAATGTTCACGCGTTTGGGGCATAATGCCGTCATCGGCCGCGACGACCAGCATGACATAATCAATGCTACCGGCACCTGTCAGCATAGTATGAATGAGTTTTTCGTGCCCCGGAACATCAACAAAACCGATCCGTTCGCCGTTTTTCAATGTCTGATAGGCAAAACCCAATTCAATAGTGATACCACGTTGTTTTTCCTGTGGCAGACGATCTGTATCAATGCCCGTCAGTGCTCTGACGAGAGCTGTTTTTCCATGGTCAATATGACCGGCTGTACCAATAATCATGATAGTTTTTCGAGATTGTTAACAAAACCGTTTGTATCATCAAGACAACGCAAATCAAAAACCAGCCGGTTGGCATGCATGCGTCCGATAACGGGCTTTGGCAATTGGCGCAAACGATAGGCCAATTCTGTCAACGAAACTGCCGGATCAACCGGGCTTATTGATATGCCATAGCTTGGCAAAGTTTCCATTGGCATAGCGCCCGAGCCGACCTGACTGTTACAGGAACAAATTTCCACGCGATAAGCAGGTTGAAAAAAATCGCTAATTTTGGCGCATAAATCGGCTGCCTGATGGGCAATATCACTTTGGCTTCGCGAAAGATAACGCAAGGTCGGAATTGTTGTGTTGCGTTTTTCTTCGTTCCGATAGGCGCGCAAAACCGCTTCCAGAGCGGCGAGGCGTACCTTGTCGACACGCAGCGAACGTTTCATGGGGTTTTTATTCACCAGCGCAATCAATTCCTGCTTGCCGATAATAAAACCGGCCTGAACACCGCCCAATAATTTGTCGCCGGAAAAAGTGACAATATCCGCACCGGCTTTAATAACGTCCTGAACGGTCGGCTCATAGGGAAGACCGAAAGCAACGAGATTGACGAGCGTTCCCGAACCAAGATCTTCCATGAAAGGTACATGATTCGTTGCAGCCAATGCCGCAAGCTCTTTTGTGGTAACTGACGAAGAAAATCCTTCGATACGATAGTTCGATGTGTGCACTTTCAATAAAAGCGCGGTTTCCTCATTGATTGCTTTTTCATAATCGGCAAGGTGTGTGCGATTGGTTGTTCCCACTTCGATCAACTTGCAACCGGCACTTTCCATAATGTCCGGCATACGGAAAGCACCGCCAATTTCGATGAGTTCGCCACGCGAAATAATGCTTTCACCCTGTTTACCAGCAAGCGTATTCAACACCAGAAGAACAGCGGCCGCATTATTGTTGACGAGGGTTGCATCTTCCGCACCGGTAAGCTCACAAATCAATTCGCGCAAATGGTCGTCACGTTCTCCCCTCTCGCCACTTTCAAGATCATATTCCAGCGAAACGGCGTTGCGCATAGCATTAACAGCATTCTGGATTGCAACTTCCGGCAATTGCGCACGTCCGAAATTGGTATGCAATATCGTGCCGGTGAGGTTGAACACGGCACGCATGGTCGACTGGGCATCCACCTCCAGCCGTTCAAGCGCCATCATTGCAAGCACAGCACTCGTTCGCGGCGTGCGTCCTGCTTTAATGAGAATTCGCTCGTCGGCAAGGGTTGCCCTGATGGCATCAACCGTTGCACTATGACCGAATTTGGCTTCCGCTTCTTTTGCCGCTTGTTCGGCAAGAATTGCGTTGACCGGAGGTAGAAGGGAAAAATCCGCGACCATCAATAACCCGCCAGAAATGGATTGAATGCACCTCTTTTAAACGTTCCGTCCTCTTTCATCAAAAGATCAAGTGCCAGTGAGCCTATATCATCGGCAAATACATCGAAATGGCTGTCTTTTTGATGATTCATCTGTTTGCAATAGCGTTTGCAGGTATCACATGTCTCGGCAAGAATCGTTCCCGGCCCCTCATCAATCTCGCGGAAACTGATTCCCTTGGTTTCTTCACAAAACGTGCATTTGATGCGTACATAGCGCCACATGGATCCGCAATAAAGGCATGAACAGAACCTGATGCCTTCCGATGATGGCCAACCGACAATCATTGAAGCCGAATGGGTACCACCGCAACAGGGGCAAAGATTGCCTTCTATAGGCTGTAATTTTTTAGGATCGAGTTTTGCGGCAGCCAATGTCAATGCAATCTGCAAAGCACCGGTCACATAGATATGCTGGGCGAGGTTTTCCTGCGGCAATTTATGCGCAATAATGTCGGACGCCCAGTTTTCCCATTTTGTTTCGTTGGCTCGTGTATCCTCAAGGGCAACAAGACTTGAACCTTTCAGCTTTCTTTTGCCAAGAACCTTGAAAAAACTATTGGCAATCTCTCCAAAAACAGGGGCCGATATAATTGCCTGCCGGTCAATCGGCGGCATTGTGAATTTTTGCGCCTGATCCTGATCGGCTGTCGGAATATCACTTGCAGCAAATTCGTTACAGACAAATTGCTGTGCTCCGGTAAATTCTGTCATGAAATCGATATAATCTTTAACCGGACTTGTAGGAGCAAGCTCTTCAAAACGTTTGCTCCGTTCCTCGAATAACGTATTGATATCGGGAAGCCGGACGAAAGGAGGCGTGCGCATATGGCCAACTTCGGTCATATCTCCTTCGAATTTTTTATTGCGCGGCATATTTGATTGAACTCCATTTTCTAATCTGTTCAATTTTATAACCGGAAAATGGGTCTTGTCCAACGGGCTCGCTATAAAAGTCGCGATCAACTCTTTATAAAATTATAAAAGTCGCAATACACGGCCTTCAAAAATTGAACCAGGAATTAAATTCAGCCGCCTTTCACCAAAAAGCTTCTGCTGTAAAGCGGGTATACAATTTCGATAACTCGAAAATAAAACGCACTTGAAGCCAATCCAAGCTTCAAGTGCGAGCGTTCAATGCGATGTTTCTTGATAGCGTAGTTACTGTGCTGCCGGCGCTTTTTCCAAACCGACAAGACCTATTTTTGTATAGCCGGCCGCGCGCAATTCGTTAAGAAGGGCCACAATGCCGCTATATTCCACACTTGCGTCACCCCGAATGAAGATTTTTTCTTCATGATTGTTTGAAGTGAGCCGATCAAGCGTTTCTTTAAGTTTTTCCAGTGACGCTTTTTCTTCACCCACATAAAGTGATTTGTCCTGCTGCAATGTTATATAGACCGGTTTATCCGGCTTTGGTTGCGCAGGTGTTGAGGATGTCGGCAGTTGCACCGGAATATCGCTTGTTGCCAGAGGTGCCGCAACCATGAAAATGATGAGCAAAACCAGAATAACATCAATAAACGGTGTCACATTGATTTCATGGCTGACATCAAGTTCATCATTGTCAAGATCTGAAAGTTTTGTCGCCATCTCGTCCTACTCCGCGGCAATCGACAGATTCGGTCTTGCTGCTGTTTCACGCTTGACCTTACGGAAGTCGAGATCACGGCTTACCAGACGTTCAATCCCTGCAGAAACATCGATGAGTTGTTGACGATAGCCGGTGATCAAACGGGCAAAGACATTATAGATGATGACGGCAGGTACGGCTGCGACAAGTCCGATAGCCGTTGCAAGAAGTGCTTCGGCAATACCCGGAGCCACAACAGCAAGATTGGTTGTTTGCGCTTGGGAAATACCGATAAAGGAATTCATGATGCCCCATACAGTTCCGAAAAGTCCGACAAACGGGCCGATGGCGCCGATTGTTGCCAAAACACCGGTTCCGAATGCGACATGACGACCGGAAGCAGAAATAATGCGCGAGAGAACCGAACCCAGTCTTTCTTTCAAGCCATCGGTTCCTGCCGAATCCACAGCTGCCAGCGAAGCTTCCACTTCATCTTGTGCAGCCTGTACCAAGCGTGAGCCGACGCCTTTGTCATTTTTGACTGCCAAGGCAAGTTCGGAAAGACTTCCCGCACGATTGACCTGCTGCATAGCTCTTCTTGCACGTCTTTTAACAGCCGATACTTCAATGAGTTTGACAATAAAAATAACCCAGGTCGCAACCGAGGCGAGTGCTAGACCGACCATGACTACTTTAACGACCCAGTCTGCGTTCAGGAACATACCGATGGGCGAGAGGTCGTGGGGAATGGAGGCTGCAAAGTGGTCAGCTGCCTGCTTGGCTGTTTCGATCGTTGCTTGAGCCGCATTCGAACTCTGCGAAGCTGCCGATTGCAATGCTTGTTCGCCTACTTTCAAAGCATCTTCACCGGTTTGAACGGTCCTTGCCGCGGGTTGCGACACATTTCCGCCGGTTTGCAAGGCCTGGTCACCAGCTTGCAATAGCTGCCCATTATTCGTCCCGGTCACTTCAGTTTGTGCTGATGCGTAGCCGCCGACCAAACATAGAAATGTTACAGTCATTGCGAGGCTTCTAAAAAATCTCATCATCGTTCTCGTTCCTGAACTTCAATTCGATGGCGATTAATTAACAAAATTTAATATGATAAATCAAGTCATGTTTAAACAAATATCAAACATATTTTCTCGCGGAACAAAATTTTCATGTAAAGCTCGAACCGTTTTGTCAAAACTACCGGACAAGAATTGCGCGAAAGTCATTAACATTGGTTCCTGTCGGGCCTGTCTCAAGAAGATCGCCAAGAATATTGAATGCGGTCCACGCATCGTGTTTTGAAAGAAAAATCGCAGGGTCAACGCCTTTCTGTTTGAGACGCACAACTGTGTTAGCATCACAAAAAGCTCCAGCATTGAATTCGCTCCCGTCACGACCATCCGTATCGGCAGCAAGTGCTGTAATTTCGTGTCTGCCTTCTATTGCCATAGCAAATGACAGCAGAAATTCACTGTTTCTTCCGCCCTTGCCGTGGTCATCTTTAATTGTAACAGACGTTTCACCGCCCGAAAGCAGGACAACAGGTTTTTCGAAAGGCCGGTTTTTCAAAGCAACCTCACGGGCAATTGCAGCATGCATCAGGGCGATATCTTTTGCTTCACCTTCTATCGAATCGGAGAGAATAGCGGCATTCAATCCTGCTTTGCGCGCGTAATTTGCGGCAGCTTGAAGCGATGTCGCAGCCGATGCAACAATATAGGTTGCATTTCTTTCAAAAGCCGGATTATCAGGGGTCGGGGCATCAGAAAACTTGCTATTCAAAACTTCGATAGCTTTTTGCGGCAACGCAATATGGTACTGGTTTATAAATTTGAGTGCGTCCTCTCGTGTTGACCAATCGGCAACTGTCGGTCCTGAAGCAACTTGCGAGGCAATGTCACCGGGAATATCCGACACAATAAAACTTGTGACGCGGGCGGGCGCAGCATAAAGTGCAAGCCGCCCCCCCTTGATTTGTGACAAATGCTTCCTGATGGTATTCATTGCACCGATAGGAGCACCACTTTTCAACAATGCCTCATTGATCCCGATTTCGTCGGCAAGCGTCAAAGGTTCAAGCGGCAGCGGCAGCAGGGCCGAGCCACCACCACAAATAAGAGCAATCACAACGTCGTCGGATGATAATCCTTGAACAAGTTTGACCAGCTTTTTTGCAGCCTTTAGCCCGTTCTCATCCGGCAAAGGGTGGGAAGCTTCCAGAACTTCAATCGAACCAAGCTCCACACCACAACCGTAGCAGGTAACAACTGCACCTTCGAGCTTGCCATAACCGGCCTTGGCCCATATTTTTTCAAGTGCCAAAGCCATTTGGGCCGCGCCTTTTCCGGCCCCGACAACAATTGTCCTGCCCTTCGGCTTTTTCGGCAAAAATTTTTCCATCAAATATTCTGGATTGGCAGCAGCGACTGCACAATCAAAAAGTTCGCGCAATAATTTGCGATCGTCGGTATTTGTCAATTATTGCCTCCCGAAAAATAGTTCTCCGTCTCTTTTTCCCAGATTTTTATTTTCGTTTACAGTTTATTCTTGCCCGAGTTTGCAAAAAAAGTGGAAAAAACCAACGCAATAACTATGTAATTAAAGTACATCGTCCGAAAACTCTCGCACGATCATCCATTCTTAAAAGCAGGAGAAAACAATATGCCTAAAGAAAATGCGACACCAGCCGAAAAAAGTCTTCAAGAACAATTCGAGCAATTGAAGAAAGAGGTTTCCAATATCCATTCCTCATTGAATGACTTGGGTTCCGAAAAAATGACCGCGGCCAAAGGAAAGGCCGAAAAACTTTACGCATCGGCCAAAGAAAATGGTGAAGAAGCTATCTCGCAGGCGAAAGAAAAGATTGGCGACGTGCAAGGACAATTGTGCAATTGTATACGTGAAAAACCGATTGCAAGCCTCGCTGCAGCAGCCGGTGTCGGCTTTATTCTTGCTCTCTTGATGCGGCGTTAAAATATGTTGCGGCTTATCGCGCCGCTTATTGGCGGTTTGGCAAATGGCAGCGTGAAAACAGCAGTCAAATCGACGCGTAATCAGGCAATTTGCTATTTTCTGATCGGATTGTCGCTGTTTTTTGCAGTGACATTCCTTTGCGTTATAGCATTTATTGCACTGAGTTGGGTTGTCTCGCCTATCTTATCGGCTACTATTATTTTTGCCTTCTGGCTCATCGTTGCGCTCGTTGTATTTTTAGTCGGGCGTTCCATCGCTGCCAAAAGACGCAAAGTCTATGACGAGCAGATGAATGACGAGCGTTTCAACCTTGTGGCTGCATCTCTTGTCGCTGCCGTTCCTGCCATATTGAAAAACAAAAAAACGCTTGCGCTTGCAGTTCCACTTATCGGATTGGCAGCGTTGATGTTCCGGAATAAAGATAAAGACCGGAAATCATAAAATTATAATAGAAAATGATTTTTAAAAAACCGGTTGTACAACAGCCGGTTTTTTTGATCCAATTCTCCGGTCACCTAATTGAAAGCATATCTTATACCCACTTTTACATCGTGGGATGTCAGATGATCAAGCTTGAGAGAACCGCTTCCGGAAATATCTTGAGTTTTTGCGTCGCCCAAATCGCTATAGCTATATCCGATATCGAAAATAACACGACGGGAAAGTTTGATACCGACGCCAGCATGAACTGCAAAAGCAAGATCCCATTCGGTATTTGATGCTGCTTGATAGTTTTGCCTAGAAGTATCCACTTCGAAGTTGCTCACACGATTGGCACTTGCCCCAAGGCCTGCCCCGATATAAGGCGTGACATTATGATAAGTTACAAGGTCGACATAAGCATTTGCCATCAAGACGGTTGAGGCCACATCACCTTCATATTTTCTTGTCGTATCAAAATCGCGGTCACGTGCAGTTGTTGTATTTTTGGCGCGATATTCGACTGTGCCGTCAACGCGAACAATATCGTTAAGACGATAACCCAAACCGACCCCGCCAAGAAAGGCGTTATCCATATCACCTTTATTTTTCCAGTGATAATTGCTGCTTGCTTCGCCCGAATCGAATTTATCGACTTTATTGATATCAGCCATACTTACGCCGGCATATGCTTTCACATAGAAGGGAATGGTTTCAGCTGTAATGGCAACTTCGGGAACCTTGTCAAGGTCGATATCCGCAGCCCGCACCTGAGTTGAACCAAGTACCGACAATGCTCCAATAAGCGCAAAGCAAAATTTCATTTTCAAGCCTCAAAACAAGACGCAAGTGCCTTTATCTTCTCATGAGGCTTTTTAAACATGATTGGTTAAGACGTTCTTAACCATAATTTTTAACCATCTATTTTCCATAAATAAAATGCATATGAAGGCTCAAAAAAGCATAAAAAAAAGCAGCCATTTTAAGGCTGCTTTTTCAAAATTCGCAAATGTCGAAGGTTTTCTCGGCGCTTCACAAACCCGTCAGGCGGCGTCTCTCACCTTCTTTAGCGCATCAACAATCTCGTCAACCGCATTACCGATCAGACGTTCATCATCACCTTCGGCCATAACACGGATGAGCGGCTCGGTTCCCGACGGACGGATAACCAGACGACCGTTTTTCCCCAAACGCTTTTCGACGTTTTTAATAACGTCTTTGACATGAGCTTCTTCAAGGGGCTTACCTTCAGAAACACGAACATTCTTCAAGACTTGCGGAACCGGCTCGAAGCGATGGCAAAGCTCGCTCATCGGTTTTTGAGATTCTTTCGCACATCCCAGTATTTGTAGCGATGTCACCAAACCATCTCCGGTTGTGCCGTAATCGGATAGCACGATATGACCCGATTGTTCACCACCAACATTAAAACCGTGCTGGCGCATATATTCGACAACGTAACGGTCGCCAACCTTGGTCCTTGCCATGGTCAACCCTTTTTTGGCGAGAAACCTTTCAAGTCCGAGATTGGACATCACTGTTGCAACGATGCCGCCCCCTCTTAACAGACCATTTTCCAGCCAACGTTCGGCAACGACTGCCATCAACTGGTCTCCGTCGATAATGGCACCGGTTTCATCAACCATCACCACGCGGTCGCCATCACCATCAAGTGCGATACCCGCATCTGCCCTGACTTCATGAACTTTACGCATCAAAGCAATCGGGTGAGTCGAACCGCAATCTTCATTGATATTTGTACCTGTCGGCTTATCGCTTAGTGTCACAACTTCCGCACCGAGTTCCCACAAAGCAAGCGGCGCTGCTTTATAGGCCGCACCATTGGCACAATCGACAACAATCCGCATACCGTCCAGCCGGACATCGCGCGGCAACGTACGTTTGGCAAATTCGATATAGCGATAAATGTCACCTTCAACACGTTTTGCCCGACCGATTTGCGATTGGCCGGCAAGTTCGTTGGTCATATCGGTTTCAATAAGTTTCTCGATCTTCAACTCGATTTCGTCGGAAAGCTTGAAACCGTCGGGACCAAATAATTTTATACCATTATCGAAAAAAGGATTGTGTGAAGCCGAAATCATAACGCCAACATCGGCACGCAGCGAACGGCAAAGCATTGCAACGGCAGGTGTGGGAATTGGCCCCAGAAGAAACACTTCCATGCCACTTGCTGTAAAGCCTGCAACCATTGCATTTTCCAGCATATAGCCCGAAAGACGTGTATCTTTCCCGATCACCACTCTTCCCGGTCGCCCTTGGCTGCGAAAAAGAATACCCACCGCCATACCGACTTTCATAGCCACATCCGCGGTCATCGGAAATGTATTGGCTTTCCCCCTTATTCCATCGGTACCGAAATATTTAAACGCCATTATATTTTCCTTTTTCGACAAAATTCCAAGTTCGATAAAATTCTGTCAGCCACTCATACACCAGTCTCTTTTGTTCCGATTAACAATTTTTAGTAAAAAAACCAATCATTGCTTCACCAAACAAAGGTTATAAAGGCCGGAATTATCAAGACACGGTTAACATAACAGCGCTTGAACAAAATAAAAGCGACTTGAGGTTATCAAGCCGCTTCAAAGTTTTTAAAATAAAGTTCAGGCCTTTTTGTCATCCGGATTGTCGGTGTCGGTTTCTGTTTCAGCCGATTTGTTTGATGGCTTTTCAGCTTTTTTTACCGTTTTTTCGGACTTTAGAGACTTTGACGTTTTTGACGTTTTCGTCGTCTTTCTGGTCCTTGTCGGCTTTTTCTCAACCGCAGTTTTTGCTGTTTCGGACTTGTCGGAAGCCTCTCGCTTTTCATCAACCTTGTCGGCCGCATTGGAAACAGCTTTTGCCCTTACAACAACCGACTTTGAATGATCGGCTTTGGGTTTTTCAGGTGTTTTTCCGGCTTTCGGAACACTTGATACATGGGGTGTCGGTGAATCCTTGCCCATATCGCGTGAAGGCGGTTTGCCATTAATGACTTCCTGAATTTCCGAACCTGTAAGGGTCTCGTATTCAAGCAAACCTTCAGCAAGAGCAACCCATTGTTTCTTTTTTGACGTCAAAGTTTGTTTTGCTGTCTGATAGGCTTCGTCGATAAGACGGCGTATCTCGGAATCAATAACCCTTGCTGTTTCTTCCGAAACCTGCTGGTTACGCCCGCCACCCTGAAGATACATATCTTCCTGACTTTCGCCATAGGTAACCTTGCCGAGTTCGTCGGAAAAGCCCCAGCGTGTGACCATCGCACGGGCAAGCTTTGTTGCCTGTTCAATGTCGGAAGAAGCTCCGGAAGTGATGTTATCCTTGCCGAACTTCAATTCTTCGGCGACACGACCACCCATCATGATTGCCAGACGCGAAATCATGTAGCGGTAACTCATCGAATATTTGTCACCTTCCGGCAATTGCATAACCATACCAAGTGCACGACCACGCGGGACAATCGTTGCTTTGTGCACCGGATCGGCTGCCGGCATATTGATTGCGATAATGGCGTGTCCGGCTTCGTGAAAAGCTGTCAGCTCTTTTTCTGCCGGTGTCATGGCGGAATGGCGTTCCGCTCCCATCATGACTTTATCTTTGGCATCCTCGAATTCCTGCATGGTGACCAAACGTTTGTCACGCCGCGCTGCCATAAGTGCGGCTTCGTTGACAAGATTCATCAAATCGGCACCGGAAAATCCCGGTGTACCGCGCGCCACAATCTTCAAATCGACATTCGGCGCCAAAGGCACATTGCGAACATGGACTTTGAGAATTTCCTCGCGCCCTGCAACATCGGGGTTGGGAACAACCACCTGCCGGTCAAAACGCCCCGGACGCAACAATGCCGGATCAAGGACATCAGGACGGTTGGTTGCGGCAATGAGAATAATGCTTTCATTCGGCTCGAACCCGTCCATTTCGACAAGAAGTTGGTTCAGCGTCTGTTCGCGTTCATCATTGCCACCGCCAAAACCGGCACCGCGATGACGGCCGACGGCATCAATTTCATCAATGAAAATGATACATGGCGCATTCTTTTTTGCCTGTTCGAACATGTCGCGAACACGGCTTGCACCAACGCCGACAAACATTTCAACAAAATCCGAACCGGAAATTGTGAAAAACGGCACATTGGCTTCACCGGCGACCGAACGGGCAAGCAATGTTTTACCTGTTCCGGGCGGGCCAACAAGCAGGACCCCCCTAGGGATACGACCACCAAGACGCTGGAATTTTTGCGGTTCACGCAGAAATTCGACAATTTCCTGCAGATCCTGTTTGGCTTCATCGACGCCCGCAACATCCTTGAATGTTACGCGGCCATGCGCCTCTGTCAGCAGTTTTGCCTTGGACTTGCCGAACCCCATCGCTCCGCGCGATCCGCCTTGCATCTGGCGCATGAAGAAAATCCATACGCCGATCAGGATGACAACCGGCAAAAGCGAGAAAAGCAAATTCATAAACGTGCTGTTTCCGGTGCTTTCAGGTTGCGCCCTGACATTGACGTTCTTGCTTTCAAGACGTTCGACAAGACCGGGATCATTAGGAGCGAAAGAAAGAACTGTTCTGTTATCGGTTGTAACAGCGGTCAACCGTTGTCCCTGCATGGTAACGGTTTTGATTTCTTTATTATCAACCCGCTTCAGAAAGTCTGAATACGTTATCTCTCCTGCGCCAGCTTGCTGACTATTGCCGTTAAAAAACGAAAATAAAGTAATCAGCAAGAGTGCAATGATCCCCCATATCAGGAAGGAACGATAATTTGGATTCATATTAGGTCCACTCGATCTATTACGCTCTATTGGATAATTTTAATGTAACATATGTGCTTGAAGTTGCCTTGCCAAGGCTGAAGATGAGCTTTCATGATGTTTCATCCAGCTTTTTGGTCATTTTCTTGCGATGTCGACAAGGTGACTTCGAAAAAACGGCTTAATATTTTAAAAAGCGGATAATCATCCGACGAGATGAGCCAACCGAAAGGACGCATAAATCTTTTACAGGTGAGATTTTCTGCATGAACAAGTTTTCCGGTAAGAGCTGGAATATCAATTCCCGACCGGCTGAAAATCGCTAGCGCTGTCTGTAGCGAGAGAAAATGGATCGACCGATTGTTGATATTTTGTTCTTGAGCCACCGCTTTTATATCGCAAAGTGAAGGAACATTCACCCGTATAGCATTATCCGACCGGTTATCAATTCGATAGCGACCATCCCAGATGATTGAAGAATGGGCACCGGCAACACTTGCTGTCTGGTTTCTTGCCTCACGCCACAATCTGATATTTTTACCGTTGAGCTCGATGACTGTTCCAAGCAACGTGAAATGATAAAGAGATGTGCGTTTCTTCGAGAACTGGTTTTTCAGAAAATCGACTTGTGAATCACTTGCAAGAACTTGCGAGCCGCCGATGATTGACGCAAGAACACCCATAACAAAAGGAAATTGCGGATCATTCAACTGTTCGTCCGACACTTCGCTTATCGTACATAAGGCATGTTGCATTGTTATGCCGAGTTTATCAATAAGCCGAGCGGCAGCTTTACTTTGAGCGCGCCTGAAAGTTGCCGCCTCTTCGACTTTTTTTGCAATAGCGTCGACATCTTCATCCTTCAAACGTTTGCGGATGCGCACCCGTTCATAATGAGGGTTTTCATTCGTCGGATCGTCAATCCAATCCTGGTTGATCGAGCGCAAATATTCCCGTAATGTTTGTCTCTTCACTCCCAAAAGTGGCCGGATCAAGCGTATTTTGCGCATAAGAAGGGATTCACGCGGCATACAGGCAAGACCGCGATGACTACCGCGATGCAATCGCATTTCATATGTCTCGGCCTGATCATTCAAAGTGTGGCCGGTCATGATAACGCTTGCCCCGACTTTCTCGGCAACAGAAAAGAGTAAGCCATAACGGGCGATCCGAGCTTCATGAGACAAGGCGGTTTGCGGCTTTGCATCTGCCCAGCAAACGGTCTCATGTTTCACGTTAAGACGCTTACACAGTTTTCCGACTTCTTCGGCCTCGGCCGCAGATTCGGGACGCAGACGGTGATCAACTGTGACAGCGATGAGTTCGGGCGGATTTTCCAGTTCTTTCAAATAATCGCGCAGAAGAAATAAAAGAGACGTCGAATCCCCGCCACCTGAAACAGCGGCAATGACAATTTTGCAGTTTTCGAAATCTGATGGCTGAAAGAGTTTTTTGAAATCTATTATTGACACTTGTTGCGACTTTGCTCGTCCTTGACACGTTTCAGAACTGCCGGATCTACAGTTTTGTAACGTTTTGTCACTTCGGCAAAGGTTGCGCAAGCCACTTTCTGTTCATCAAGATGAGCCATGCTCATTCCAAGTTTTAAAAGATTTTCGGGCCCGCGCGGAGAATCTTTGTGATTACGCTGCACATCAATATAAGCTTGTGCCGCTTCGCGATAGCGCTTCTGTCCAAAAAGAGATTCACCAAGCCAGAAACTTGCATCGGCAATTTGCGGATCGGTCGGATAACGCTCCTGAAAAGCTCGAAAATCTGCTTCCGCAGCACGATAATCGCCGGATAGAATATTTTTATAACCAATGTCATAAAGTTCTTTTGCGCTTGTTGTTTGTGGTGCAGTTGGCAAAGCCGAGCCAGTCTGTGCAGCTTGCCCTTGGCCTCCCGTTGCTACCGCATTCTGGTTGACACTCCCGTTAAGGATATTGCCATTTTTGTCAAATTCGATCGACCCCAAATCTTTCGGCGCTTCTTCAGAATTTATATTCTTTTGTTCGGCGGTTTTTTCTGCTCCCACACCCGGAAGTGCCGGTGCACTTTGAGTTGTGCTTGCCGCCCGTGGCATTTCCTGTTTGGCACCGGTTTCACTTGCGGGCGATTGCGGTTCCACCGCCTGTGACTGTTTTTTCGGTTCCTGTGCCGGTTGCTGTGAAGGCGCTGCTGCCCCGCCACCTTGCTGCAATTGGCGCAACTGTTCCTGCATTTGCAGAACCATGAAATTCAGTTCTTCAACCTTTCCGGTAAGTTCACGCACCTGTTGTTGAAGATCGGTTACACGGCTATCCGGCTGGGGCGACATCTGCACTGTCTGGCTTTCGACAGTTTTTTTCTTGCCGAATGGAAAAAGCCCGTTTGCAAAAGACGATCCACCCTGATCGGCAGATGCACTATAGCAGGGGGAGAGTACGGCAAATGACAATGCCGGTACAAAAGCTGCTGTAATAACCAGACGTTTTACCGAACATGTCAATAAACGGGGGGAAGAAAGAAAACCCATTGTGCTGTCCTTTTATTTATGTTCGCGTCATTAAAACCGTTAGCAGCCAACTTCGGCGGAAATTTGTCACAAAAAAACGGCCCTCTTAAAGGGCCGTTTTCAAATGTGAATAAAACTTTAAATCAGCGTGCGTTGTTCAGGACTGTAACAGCACGACGGTTCTGGTTCCAGCACTGCGGAGCATCGCAAACTGCAACCGGACGTTCCTTACCATAAGAAATGGTCCGCATACGGTTGGCGGCAACACCCTGTGAAATCAAATAATCACGTGCGGCAACAGCACGGCGCTGGCCAAGTGCGATATTGTATTCGCGTGTACCACGTTCGTCGGCATGACCTTCAACAGTAATGGTGTATTGCGGATAACGCTGCAACCATTGTGCCTGACGGGTCAATGTCTGCTGGGCATCGGCACGAATGCTGGATGAATCAAGATCAAAGAATACGCGGTCACCAACGTTGACTGTAAAGTCCTGCGCTGATCCCGGTTTTGCGTTGTTCAGTCCAAGCGCATTGGGATCATTCAGGCCGTGTTTGGCGCAGCCAGCGAGAGTTAGCGATAAGACAAATGCTATAGCAAGCGGATTGCGAGCAAGTTTTTGGAAACGGCCCATGTGCCGAGACTCCTTAAAAGTTAGCGGTTGATTTTCAAGGCTTTTAGCTTGATTTGCTTAAAAAGCTCTCAACACGCATGGTTAATGAATACTTACGCATCACTTTTTATAAAAAATACAAATCCACCGGTTGCTCGCTGATTGAGGCGGAAAGACGGCAGATGTGATTTTCCTTAGCGCGAAATGAGTAAAAAGTCCAATAGCAAGTTAAACGGAAAAACCGTTAAATAAAAACGCCGCTTTAAAACTTTCAAAGCGGCGTTGAAACCAATTTCTTTTCTTGTTCAGGCTAACAAGGTCAATCAGCCGAAAACCTCCGAATTATAAAACCTTGAAGCCCTTTTAAGATAGATAGCGGTATTCCTGCTAATCAAGAAGCGGCGACCAGGCCGGATCGGAGGCTCCATTGGGAGTTGGTAAAGCACGTTCATTGCGTCCCGTAATATCTATTGTATAGAGCTTTGGCTGCTGTCCCTGATTTTGCCGGAAGAACATGATAACGCGACCATTCGGTGCCCATGTCGGTCCTTCATTATGAAAGCCCGATGTCAACAAGCGTTCACCCTGCCCGTCAGGCTTCATGACACCGATTGAAAACTGCCCCTGCGACTGTTTGGTGAAGGCAATATAATCGCCACGAGGTGACCACACTGGTGTCGAATAGCTACCATCGCCGAATGAAATACGGTGCTGGTTACTGCCATCGGTATTCATAACATAGATTTGCGGTTTTCCTCCGCGATCGGATTCAAAAACAATCTGCGTACCATCGGGCGAATAGGAAGCCGATGTATCAATGGCCGGTGTTGTCGTGAGGCGAGTTGTCGAACGGGAGCGCAAATCCATGGTGTAAAGATTGGCACTGCCATTATCCTGCAAGAGGCTCATAATCACTTTTTGACCATCAGGTGAAAAACGTGGTGCAATAGTCATATTCGGGAAAGTACCGACAAGTTCACGCTGGCCTGTTTCAATCTGTTGCAAATAAACCTTCGGGACATTGTTACCGGCATAAGCCATATAGGTAATTTCCTGACGGCTTGGTGAAAAACGCGGTGTTAAAACGAGTTCACGGCCGTTCGAGATATAAGTGAGGTTTGCTCCATCCTGATCCATAATGGCAAGACGTTTGACACGTGCATTTGCTGCACCTGTTTCATCAACGAATACGATGCGTGTATCGAAATACCCCTTTTCACCGGTCATCTTTGTGTAAATGGCATCGGCGATAATATGGGCAACGCGGCGCCAGGTTTGGGGCGTTGCATAGAACTGGCGGCCTTCAAGTTGTTTGCCACCATAGACATCCCACAAGCGGAATTCTACGCGCAGTCGTCCATCTGCTTCTTTTGTCACACGGCCGGTTACCAGACCCTGTGCGTTGATTTGTTGCCAATCGGGAAACCGCGGTTGTACATCCGGATTGGAAATACGTTCCAGAAATGACGATTTGTCAATCGGCTTGAAAAGCCCTGAACGTTCAAGATCTGCGGTCACCACTGAAGAAATTTGCACCCCCATCTGGTCACCCGCGATAAAATCGGTAACCGCAATGGGGATTGGATTGAAATCGGCTGACGAGACAGTTCCCTTCAATTGCGCAAAAGCGGTATGCCAGCTTAAAAATGGCAAAACCATTGACAAAAAAACAAAAATATAAAGGCGCTTATTTTTCTTAATCATCGAAGAAACCATTTTCTTTCCGTTGCCTTGAAGCATTCCACGTTACGTCTTTTTCGTATCGGAATAGTAAAAATTCCGGATGTTTATTCCAATTGCATGAACCGCTTTTCAATCATGACAAGACTTTTTTGAAAAACCGGTTCCAAGCCTTTTTGCATCAGATTGTTACCAACTGCCCGATATCTTCAAACCATTTTCGAGCAACGTCTTGTCCTCTGCCACTATCATCATTGCCATGAGATAATTTTGTTAGGCCGGAAACCGGATGTGCAACCGAAAACAACATGAACATCGAAACTGTCTTCCGCCATCATGAAGAAATTATTTCATCAACACCATTGGTGAATAGCAAAGTCGGTCATCTCTCCTAAAGTTCTTTACCTTCTTTAATCCCGTCACAAAATACGTCGACACAATCAGAACGAATTGAACGGGTCGATTTTCAAATCAAATCCCTGACCCCATTTGTCGTATTGGTCACGTGGCAAATCCTCGAACGGCTGACAGGCAAATATGGCCGCACGTGTCTGGTTGATCAGCAAGTCCACTTTATTGGGGTTACCACTCATTCCGGTAATAATCGGTTCACCGACAACTTTACCCTCGATGCTCAAATTAAACTTGGCTTCTGCAACCGGATTTTCTCCGGCAACTCCACCGCCAAGAGCCGCCAATTTCAAGTTTTTGGTGATACAACTTGTTGCCGCATTAACGAGTGTCTGTCCAACATCCTGACCATTGCCGATATTTTTCTTGGCGCCAAACCCCGCAGGACCTTGTGAACGGGCAGCACCACCGCCGGATGTGCGCGTTTTATCAATCAAGGCCTTTTCATTCATTGCCAGAATATCGTCGACACTTTCACCTTTGGCTTTTACAGCAGGCTTTGGTTCTGCCGGTTTCGGTTTTGCTGTCGGCAAAGGTGCCTTTTCAGGCAGATTCGGGAAAGGATCCTTCTTCGGCTCACTTGCAGGTTCAGTCGCATCAGCTGATTCTTCCGGCTTCGGCTCTGCCTGATCCGGTTTTGCACTTTCTTCCGGCTTTTGTTCTTCTACCTTCGGTTTTTCTTCAGGTTTTGGCGTATTATCCGGTTTTGTTTCCGGTGTTTTTGTAGGGGGAACAGGATTCGGATCCGCGTCGGGTGTGCCTGAAGGCGGCGGTGTTGCATCCACGTCGCGATCCTTTTCCTTGGGCTTTAGTGGTGCTTCATTATCAACCTTGCCATCACCGACATGCTCGGCGTCAGGCTTTTCAACCGGTTTTGTGGTCGGCTTCGGCGCGGCTTTATTCTCTTTGGATGCAGTCAACTCGCCTTTTTGTATCGAAGTTGTTTCGGCAATCGGCACCAGAGAAACCGGCAAAGCTTCGGTTACCTCCGCATTAAAATCGGCCGGCGAGGAAAGGCTGATAAGCCCCCAGGTAAGAATCAGGGCATGTGCCGCTACCGATGTTGCCAGACCTGCTTTCATAATATCAGTCTATCGCCAATTTTACTGTTGTGGCAGACTTGCCAATGCAACATTGGTAAAGCCCGCTTTCTGAATGATTGCGAGAAGGTCAAGAACCTTCTGGTATTCTACTGTTTTTGCCCCGCGAACAAAAATACGTTGCTTGGAAGCGTCGCCGCCTGATTCTGTCACAGCTTTCAATTTTGCGACAACTTCATCGGGCGTATCGTAATATTCTTCGTTAACGGCAAGGCGCCCCTGATCGTTAATGGAAACTGTCAAAGGTTTTGTTTCGGTATTGACGGGTCCGGCTTGCGTCTTTGGCAAATCAAGCGGCACACCATTGACAAGCAATGGTGCCGAAACCATGAAAATAATCAACAGAACCAGCATCACATCGACAAATGGTGTAACGTTGATTTCGCTCATCAAGCCACGACGCGGTGCGCCGCCACGGCGACCACGCCGTCTCGAACCACCGGAACTTCCTACAGCCATACCCATCTCAGAATTCCTTTTTAGTAAGACTGGCGAGAAGTCAATTTCTCATCGATTTGACGGGAAAGAATGGCTGAAAATTCATCGGCAAAGCCTTCAAGACGTCCGGTGATTTTCCCCGCGTCTCCCGACAATTTATTGAATGCAATAACTGCCGGAATAGCCGCAAGAAGGCCAATGGCCGTTGCCAACAAAGCTTCCGCAATACCGGGTGCAACAACGGCAAGAGAGGTATTTTTTGATGCAGCAATGGACTGGAAAGAACTCATAATACCGACAACCGTTCCGAACAAGCCGATAAATGGCCCTGCCGAACCGACTGTTGCGAGAAACCCCAAACGCGATTCCATTCTGTCACTCTCGCGGGCGAGTGCAACATCCATCGCTTTATCAATGCGGCTTTGCAAGCCCATAGGTGAACGTGCACCCTTTTCAAGCGACTTCTTCCATTCTCGCATGGCGGCCATAAAAATGGCTCCCATTCCGAAAACCCGTCGGTCATTCAGATTTCTGTAAAGATCTTCAAGCGATTGTCCGGACCAGAAAATCTGCTCGAAACGGTTCATCGCATGGCGAATGCGACTATAAGCAATCAATTTATCAATAATAATTGCCCAGCTCCAGATAGATGCCAATAGCAAGCCGATCATGACAGCTTTTACAACCCAATTGGCCTGCATGAACAGGCTCCAGATTCCTACTGACGCTGGACTTGCTAATTCTATTCCCGGCATAATGTGTTAATCCCTGAATCCAAACGCCCGGCATCTTTTACCGGGCGGCCTTTAGCAAAACTCTTCAATTCCTGTCTAAACGCCCGAAGCATTCAAAAAAATTCTATTAATAATGCTTCACGACATTTCTATGACGTTTAAATTTGGTGAAACAAAGGCCAAAACTGGAAGATTCCGGTGCCTCCGCTTCCTCGCTATAGATAGACAAAGATGGTTAATTTTTGGTAATTTTTTATTGATCCAATGACAATTCGATAACGCTATAAATATACAGATTTACCTTTTTGCATTGTTATATTGGCGGGATCGGATAGCTGTTCCTCGTGCTGATATTCAAATATTGTAAAAATATCGCAAAAAAATGAAACTGTCCGGTGAAAATTAATAACTCAACTAGTTTGCTTAATCGTATTTCTCAACAGTTAATAAGCGCAAAGAATTTTAATTGTTATCTTTCCGACGAAGCTAATTGTTGACTTTTACTGATTTTTTTATTGACTTTTACTTATTTTTTCGGCTTTCCCGTTTCAATTACCCTTCTAGAACAAGATTGATAATTTTTATTATCCGATTCATGTCGACATAAATTTTTCAGGAAAACAGGCATTTCTTCCAAAAAAATAAAACCAGTAGTACGAGAATAAACAAAACCCGCAATTTGAAAAATTGCGGGTCATTCAAAACAATCAAACTTCTGATAACTCGGACATCCCTAAACGTGGCATCCTTAAACGCGGCATCCTTTTATCCGACATCATTTTATTGTGTCACATGCCAAGGCCCGACTTTTGCGTTCATTCATTGCTCAAGCAAGTTAAACAGCAAATAAACCTGTCCAATTTTTCAGAGCCTATTTGTCGTCGCGGTTATCACCTGTCTGGTCGTCACTATTACTTTTGAGAGATGAAAGTTTGGCAAAAACCTTGTCGGCATCCAGCTCTTCATCCTTATTTTCATTGATTTCAAGATTTTCGGTTGCCGATGCAGGTAACAAAGTACCGTCTTCAGGTGTAACAGCCGGACGGTTTTTGGCAGCTTTATCAACTTCAATGTCGAGTTCGATTTGCGAGCAAAGCCCCAATGTTACCGGATCCATCGGAGTCAAGTTTGCGGAATTCCAATGGGTACGATTACGGATTTGTTCAATTGTCGACTTGGTTGTGCCAATCAGACGGGAAATCTGCGCATCTTTCAATTCGGGATGATTGCGCACCAGCCACAAAATGGCATTCGGACGATCCTGACGCTTTGAAAGCGGGGTATAGCGCGGTCCTTTACGCTTGTTTTCCGGAAGGCGAACCTTGGGTTCGGAAATTTTCAGACGGTAATCGTTATTCTTTTCGCCGCGCTCAATTTCATCACGCGTCAACTGGCCGGTAATAATCGGATCGAGCCCTTTGATGCCTTGTGCTGATTCTCCATCGGCAATCGCTTTGACTTCCAATGGATGCAACTTGCAAAAAGCGGCAATCTGGTCAAAAGAAAGCGCCGTATTATCAACCAGCCAAACAGCTGTGGCTTTGGGCATCAATAGTTGTGTTGCCATAACATTATCCTCTCGTTCGCCCGCTCCGGTGAGGCGGGACGTGGAATAGACCACATTTTCCGGGAATTCGCCAAGCCTTATAAACCGAATTTTATAAAACGACAAGACATCAGGTAAAACTCGGCAGCCGATCAATCAATTTCGAGAATTATTTTGCCAATATGGGTGCTCGATTCGATGCGTTCATGGGCTTTTGCTGCCTCTTCAAGCGAAAAAACCTTATCAATAACCGGATGAACTTTTTGTGCTTCAAGAAGCGGCCAGACTTTTTCTTGCAATTGGGCGGCAATGGCAGCTTTGAAGGCTGTGTCACGTGCCCGCAGGGTCGAGCCGGTATGAATAAGCCGCTTTACATAAATGTAGTTGAGATTGACGGTTGCCATAGAGCCGGAAAGATTGGCAATCTGGACAATGCGTCCCTCAGGTGCAGCGATTTTGTAATTCTTATTGGCATAGTCTCCCCCGACCATATCAAGGATTACGTTGACACCTTTTTTATTGGTAAATTCCTGAACCTTGCTCACAAAGTCCTCGTTTTTATAATTGATTGCAAGATCGGCCCCGAGTTTCAAACAGGCTTCGCATTTATCATCGGTCCCCGCTGTTGTAATCACCTTGGCACCGAAAGCTTTTGCCAATTGGATAGCAGTCGTTCCGATGCCGGAAGTACCACCATGAACAAGAAAAACTTCGCCCGATTTTAAATGGGCGCGATCAAACACATTGCTCCAAACTGTAAAGAAAGTTTCAGGCAATGCCGCTGCTTTGATAAAATCATAGCCTTCCGGAACAGGCAAAGCATTGTCGAAAGCAACTGCCGCATATTCCGCATAACCGCCACCGGCAAGCAAAGCCGTTACTTTGTCACCAATTTTCCACTTTTTAACCTGAGAGCCAAGTTTGACAATTTCACCGGCAATTTCCAAGCCCGGAAGTGGCGAGGCTCCTTCCGGCGGCGGATAACTTCCCTGCCTTTGGAAAACATCCGGACGGTTCACACCGGCGGCATGAACACGCACAAGAATTTCATTATCTTTGATATCGGGGACATTGACTTCAACCAGTTTGAGAACTTCAGGCCCGCCCTTACCGGCAATTTCAATAGCCCTCATTGTCTTTTTAGAGAAAGTCATCGTGTTCCCTTTCTTTGAATTGATTGCGCTTTTTGCCAATTTTCGGGCGTTTGCTTTAGCTTTCGGCAATGCCCTTCATCACATCTATTTCCGATGAGTGAGATTTATACCGGAATATCCAATTTTTTTAAAAAGCTTCCCTATCTTTGACGCGATACGGCGTTGGACTTTCAACTGTGCACATTTTGTAATGTAAAATAGCACGTTGAAACATGCTTTTTACCTTTATTGACGCCCACCCCGATCATCCCTCGAATCGGGTGATTTGTGAAATTTTTCAAGACCCTCGGCTTGGCTATTGGAAAATATCGTTCAACTTTAAAAAATCTAACATGTTCCAAGTCCATGCTTCGGCCTATGCCGTTTGTTTCAGGCATATCTTGTTCGGGACACAACTTCGTGCCCCGTTAGAGAGAAGCCAATAATGGAGCTTACAAATTTTTCAGCTTTTCAATTTCGTCTTTAAGTGCAAGCTTCTTGCGCTTGAGTTCGTTGATAGCAAGATCATCGGCAGAAGGCGAAGCCATGGCTTTGTCAATTTCGCTTTCAAGCTGCTGGTGTTTGCGTTCCAAAGATTCCAGATGTGCTTCAGTTGCCATAACCATGCTCCTTATTCTTTGATATTAACTTCATATTTCTTGCGAAGCCTTTTTCAATCGGCAAAAAACAACTTGGCATCTTTAAGATTAATTGTCGACTTCAAAATCAATTGCCACAGATTTTGACAATTAAACATTTCCGCAACTTTCCTTTCGTGGTATAGGCGAAAAAATTGATGGAAAGCTTTAAAGACTGCCCGATGAACAAGCTCCATGCCAAAATAGGACGGCCATAGAATGTCAGAACAGGAACAGGTTGATGTCAAGTTGGCCGTTGCCAAACTGAAGCAGGAACATGCTGATTATGATGCAGCTATTGATGCAATGGTAAAAGCAGGCTGTGACCAATTGCAAATCCAGCGGATGAAAAAGAAAAAACTGGCAATTAAAGATCAGCTGCAAAAACTTGAAGATCGTATTATTCCCGATATCATCGCATAAAATAAAGTAACAGGAAAAGCCATGAGCGCGAAACAACATGATGTAGCCATTATTATGGGGAGCCAATCCGATTGGGAGACAATGCATCATGCAGCTGATACACTAAAAAGTCTCGATATTGGCTATGAAGCAAGAATTGTTTCGGCGCACCGCACTCCCGATCGTTTGTTCAATTTTGCCAAAGGCGCCAAAAAAGCCGGTTTCAAGATTATTATTGCCGGAGCCGGTGGAGCTGCCCACTTGCCGGGAATGACTGCAGCAATGACAAGTCTGCCGGTATTTGGCGTTCCTGTTCAATCGCGTGCATTATCAGGGCAGGATTCGCTCCTTTCAATTGTGCAAATGCCAGCAGGAATACCTGTCGGAACACTCGCCATTGGCAAAGCCGGTGCCATTAATGCGGCACTCCTTGCCGCCTCGGTGTTGGCCTTGAGTGACAAAGCACTCGCCGAACGGCTTGACGAATGGCGTGCCAATCAGACAGCAAATGTTCCGGAATTTCCAGTCGATGAGGTAAAAAAATGAAAAGTCTTGAACCAGGGGATACAATCGGCATCATCGGTGGTGGTCAGCTCGGGCGGATGATGGCGAGTGCTGCTGCACGGCTTGGATTTCATACGATTATTCTTGAACCCACGCCGGATTGTCCTGCAGCCCAGACGGCCAATCGTCAAATCGTTGCACCTTATGACGACGAAAAAGCTTTGGATGAACTCGCCAAGCTATGCGATGTCATTACTTACGAATTTGAAAATGTTCCGGCTCGCTCCCTCGACCGGCTGGCAAAAAAAGCAGTTATTTTACCTCAACCGGCGGCGCTCGAAGTTTCTCAGGATCGTTTTACCGAAAAGAAATTTTTGAATGAAAGCTGCATTAAAACCGCCCCTTGGTTTCTCGTTGATAATCGGCAAATGCTGATTGCCGGTCTTGGCAATGTCGGCGGCAAAGGCATTCTGAAATCACGCCGATTCGGTTATGATGGCAAGGGACAGGTACGGCTTGATAATCCAACCGAGGAAGAAATTGATAAAGCCCTTGCCGATATCGGCAATGCGCCTGCCATTCTTGAAGGATTCGTTCCATTCAAAAAAGAAATATCGGTTATTGCAGCACGTGATTTCAACGGACACGTTGCCTTTTATGATTGCCCTGAAAATGTTCACCGTGATGGAATTTTAAGGACATCCACCGTTCCCGCTTCTATTGACAAAAAAACCGCTGACGCGGCGCAAAAGGCAGCAGAAACGATTCTTCACGAACTTGATTATATCGGTGTGATCGGGGTGGAATTTTTTGTTCTGGAAGATGGCTCGGTCATAGCCAATGAATTGGCACCGCGTGTTCACAATTCCGGCCATTGGACAGAGGCTGCCTGCCTTGTCTCGCAATTCGAGCAGCATATACGGGCGGTCACCGGTCTTCCCTTGGGGAAAACAACGCGGCATAGCAATTGTGTTATGGAAAATCTGATTGGCGAAGATGTGAAACGCTTGCCCGATTTATTAGCCGAACCGCAAACCTTCATCGACCTTTATGGTAAAGCGGAGGTAAGAAGCGGAAGGAAAATGGGCCATATCGTCCGGCTGACCGGTCGTGCCTGATAATGGATAAAAGGCACGCATCAACGCGCCAAAAGCTTAATTCTTGATAGAGTTTGACACTAGAAACACTATTTTTGCGTGATTTGCAGTTGACAAACCCTCTATCGTCAGGCTATTTGACCGACGAAATTCAAGCCCTGTCAAGGGTCCAATCCTTTTACCCGGCGACGGGTTATACAAACGGTGATTGAAATGAAAATTAAAAATTCGCTCAGAGCGCTTAAGGGTCGTCACCGCGACAACCGCATGGTTCGCCGCAAAGGTCGTATTTACATCATTAATAAGACCAACCCGCGCTTTAAAGCCCGTCAGGGTTAATTATTTGATATATTGTTTAAAAAAGGCTCCTTTCGGGAGCCTTTTTTATTACGCTCGATTTTTCAAGCATTGCTTCGATTCTTTCCTCCATATAAGATCGCAGCCAGATATAGTTGCAGACCTTGATATTGCTGCAAACTTTCTATGGCAAAATCATATGCCACGGGTTTCATACAACCTGGAAAGAAACGGCTGCGACAGAGGAAATGATGTTGAACAGATTGAAAATTCGTTTTTTCATTATGTCGCTATCAATCGCGATTTCTTTGTCGCCTTCTTTCGCTTTTTCTCAAGGTCTGCCGGAACTGCCGCCACAAGAAGACCCTGATTCTCCGCCTTTGTCACCGGAGGATATGATTCCCGAAAAGCCGTCTCAGGAAGAAGCATTGCCTGATCTTGGGAAAGATCAGAACGCGGCACAAAAAAAACAGGCCGAGCTTGACCGTTTGCTTGCTGTTTTGAAACGAACCCCCAATTACAAGGAAGCGGCAAAGTTAAGCCGCCAGATTCAGGGCCTATGGGCGCAATCGGGAAGTGATACGATTGATCTTCTGATGCAATGGGCGGAAGATGCAATTAACGAACAAGATTACGCCATGGCGCTTGATTTTCTTGATAATGTGGTTGCCTTGAAGCCCGATTATGCCGAAGGATGGGCGCGTCGTGCGGCAGTTCATGTACAATTGAATGACCTGAAACTCGCAATGAGTGATTTACAACGGTCACTTGCACTGGAACCCCGAAATTACAACGCTCTGTTTCTTGTCGGATCGATTCTGGAAATGACCGGACGCAATAAACTTGCGCTTCACGCTTATGAAGATGCCTTGAAAATTTATCCGCAAATGCAACGCGCACAAAAACATGTTGCCGATATTCTTGAAGACCAGACAGGACAAGCCATTTGATTTTTCCGTCAAATCAGACAAGGTGAAGAGGCGAATGAAAATTACTCTTCAAAAACATCATAGCAGACTGGTAACAAGCATTGACTTGACCTATATTGGCCGAGGCGTTCTGCTCTTCTCGACAGGAATAACTGCATCCCCGGGGCCTTATTGATCTCTAAGGGAGCTGTCCCTGATTAGGCTCGTGGGCCTTTTCATATGGCGCCCACCTACGTTGTAGGTTTCCCGGGATCAAATACATTCCACCGGTTGCTGCGGATCGCCACTTCCTTCTCTCTAAATCGCTCTCCTTACAAGCAATCATTCGGTTACCCTCATAGATTCTTTCCCGTTTCAGGTTCCGTAAGTTTTCTTCTATCCGCTCACTTGAACCTTGATGTTTTCCATAGGCACTTTATGTAACCGGCTGTTCCGTCCTGTCATCATTATCCATTGCCGTAATTATCCATCGAATTGCCAATTTTCCGATTATTTTCTTGTCGGTATTTCTTGAGAGAATTCCGAAATTTATGAAAAAACATTCAAAACAATAAACAAATTTCCCTTTTATGTTTGTCGAAACAAATAATTCGAGTGTCGTTTAAAAATTACTGTCTTCCAAAATGATGGAATATTATGCGGCTTGCTGCCAGACAGTTGTCCGCTTTGTGACACCATCGTAATGTCCGGAACACCTGCCAACTAACAATGTTGTATGACCAATCATTCAATAAGCGTTGCCGGTTTCCACTGTTCTCTTGGCAAGATTTTGTAAAACAGCTTTGACAAAACCGGATGATCGTCCATTATCGTTAACGTTAAACCGAATTTTGACCTGCAAATCATCCGGCAGGTTTTGAAGAAATCGTCATAAATGCAAATAGTTTCTGGAAATATGACAATCAGCAAAAAAACACTTCGACAGGAAGCACTGGCAAGACGCGACCGGATGCGGCAAGAACAACGCACTATCATTTCACAAAAGCTTGTCGATGAGCTTCAAAAGCTGCTTGCCATTTTAAAAGGCAAAACTGTTGCAGGGTTCTGGCCAATCAAAAGCGAAATCGACCCGCGTCCGATCATGTTGGCGCTAAAAGAACATGGCTTTACACTGGCTTTACCTGCGATCATTGATAAAACAACAATGGTTTTCAGAATCTTCGATGATGACAGAAAACTCATTGATATGGGCTTTGGTACGGTGGGACCCTCTGAAGAAGCAAAAATCGTCGAGCCCGAAACACTTCTCGTTCCGCTTTCGGCTTTTGATAGCACAGGAAACAGGATTGGTTATGGTGCCGGTTACTATGATCGGGCAATTGCAAGCATGCGAGAAAACGGGCATAACCCTTTATTGATAGGACTTGCTTTCGATTGTCAGGAAGTTTTGTCAATTCCAGCCGAACCACACGATCAAAAATTGGCAATGATACTCACCGAAAGTGGTTTAAGATCGTTTTAAGAGATGTTTAGAGTAGAATTATGAGATTTTTATTTTTAGGTGACATGGTTGGTAAATCCGGCCGCACGGCAGTGTTCCAGAAGTTACCAGGCCTGATATCCGGTCTTAAACTCGACTTTGTCGTCGTCAACGGAGAAAACGCTGCTTCCGGTTTTGGCATTACCGAAAAAATCTATAATGAAACACTGGAAGCCGGTGCAAATGTTGTTACCACCGGTAACCATGCTTTCGACCAGAAAGAAACTTTAAATTATGCCGATCATGCCGACCGGTTTTTAAGACCCGCAAATTTCCCGAAAGGGACTGTAGGTAAAGGTTCAGGTGTCTATATTGCCAAAAACGGTGCGCGTGTCCTTGTTGCCAATGTTATGGGACGGGTATTCATGCATCCTGATCTTGATGACCCGTTCGAGGCAGCCGAACGCATTGTCGGCGAATGTCCGCTCGGCGAGCAGGCCGATGCCGTGATTTTTGATTTCCATGCCGAAGCAACAAGCGAAAAACAATGTTTTGGCCATTTTCTTGATGGCCGCGCCAGTGTGGTGGTGGGCACTCATACCCATGTTCCGACAGCCGATTATCAGATTTTTAACGGCGGTACGGCGTTTATGTCGGATGCCGGTATGTGTGGTGATTATGATTCGTCACTTGGTATGGATAAAGAAGAGCCGCTCAACCGTTTTGTTACCAAAATATCGCGTGGCCGCTATGAACCGGCAAGCGGGCCTGCAACCATTTGTGGACTTGCGGTTGAAATTTCCGACCGTACAGGGCTTGCAGAAAAAGTATCCGCCTTGCGACTTGGACCGCGATTGGAAGAATGCTTGCCGGATTTTTGGTGAAAGATGCGCAACTCTTTACCTTTTCACTCGTTTTCCGTATAAGGCGCTCATTCAGATTTTTATTAGAACATTGTCCGACAGGATACTTCGATCATTCCAAGGCTCGCTGTCGGTGAAAACCGAAAGGTGATCTATGTCAGGCCATTCACAGTTTAAGAATATTATGCATCGCAAAGGTCGTCAGGATGCGATGCGCTCGAAGATGTTTTCCAAACTCGCCCGCGAAATTACAGTTGCGGCCAAGCTTGGTGTGCCGGATCCTGCGATGAATGCCCGTTTACGCTTGGCTGTGCAAAATGCGAGAGCCCAGTCTATGCCGAAAGATAATATCGAACGGGCGATTAAAAAGGCTGCCGGTAATGATGGTGAAAATTATGAAGAAGTCCGCTACGAGGGTTACGGCCCGGCCGGCGTTGCTGTTATTGTCGAAGCTTTGACAGATAATCGCAACCGTACAGCCTCCAATGTTCGTGCCGCTTTCACCAAAGCAGGTGGTGCGTTGGGTGAAACAGGTTCGGTCGGCTTCATGTTCAATCGCGTTGGCGAAATTGTTTATAAACCGGAAGCCGGTGACGCGGATAAAGTTATGGAAGCCGCTATTGAAGCCGGTGCCGATGATGTCCAGTCTGATGAAGATGGCCACGTCATTACCTGTGCTTTTGAAAATGTCGGCGAAGTTTCCAAAGCACTTGAAGCCGCACTTGGCGAAGCCGAATCGGTCAAAGTTGTCTGGAAGCCGACAACAACAACGCCGATTGATGAAGAAAAAGCCGAATCGGTTCTTCGTCTGATTTCCACTTTGGAAGAAGATGATGACGTCCAGAACGTCTATGCCAATTTCGAGGTTAGTGACGAAGTCATGGCAAAGCTTGCCGCCGAATAAATTATTCTTTAAGTTTTTCAAACTGAATTGTACCGGCTTTCGGGGGGGTACCCCCTGAAAGCCGGTTTTTTATTGAGGCGACGGATTTATCTCCCGTTCACAGGATTTTATTGAGGCGGTGAATTTATCTTCCAATCGTCGGATTTATCTCCTGCTCAAAAGTCGGTTGCTTTTTAAAAAGTAGCTTCTTTTCGAGAGCAGGTTTTTACCTCAAGATAGTTATAATTTTTCTCGACCTTTAGTTTCTTGTCTGCGGTGACAACCAAGTCTTTCAACATCCGTTTCAGATGTGCAGTTAGACAATACCGTAACTATCAGAATAACTGTGATGTTTAAAAAAATAAAAAACCCGCCAGATTGGCGGGTTTTAAAGGGAAATAGAAACTTATTAAAGGCCGAGATTGCCGAAACGGTTTTTGAACTTGGAAACACGACCACCGCGATCAACGAGAGTCTGTGAACCACCAGTCCAAGCCGGATGTGTTCTCGGATCAATATCAAGATTCATGGTATCACCCTCTTTGCCCCAAGTGGAGCGGGTGAAATACTCGGTGCCATCTGTCATCACAACCTTGATGGTGTGGTAATCGGGATGAATATCAGCTTTCATGACGCGAACTTCCTGCTTCTAACGGTAACGAACGGTTACATGGTGTATTTTCATGATGCCATCCGTTCATCAATTTGGTAAACAAAGCCCGGGCGTGGCCGGACTTCGATAAAAATCTGGTGTTGCCTATACAACAGCACGAACGATAGCACAAGGGCACAATAGAATATGGATAAGAAGAACAGCATGGAAAATGGCGAAAAAAGACTATCTGCCCCGAAAAAACATAGTTTGCGTCCATTATCAGCACTGCAACCTTATGTATTCCGCTATAAAAAACTTGCCTTTTCGGCTGCTGTTTCTTTGATTGTTGCTGCCCTTGTCATGCTGGCGCTTCCCATTGCAATCCGCCGTATGCTCGATCATGGCTTTAGTTTAAGCAACGGAACCATGATCAATTCCTATTTTGCGGTGCTCTTTCTGCTTGCTGCAATTCTGGCTCTTGCTTCAGCCGGTCGTTATTATTCGGTGATTACTTTGGGTGAACATGTGGTGGCGGATCTCCGGCGTGATGTTTTTTCCCATATTATCAGTCTGTCACCGGAATTTTTTGATAAATCCCGTTCCGGTGAAATTATCTCGCGCTTGTCAGCCGATACAACACAAGTAAAATCGGCTGTCGGTGCTACAGCTTCGGTTTTCTTACGCAATATTATCATGGCTGTTGGCGCCATTATCATGATGATTGTAACCAGTCCGAAACTGTCGGCAATGGTGCTTGTGGCAATTCCCATTGTTGTTATTCCGCTCATTGTTTTCGGTCGCAAAGTGCGCAAAAGAACCCGCCTTGCACAAGACCGTCTTGCCGACGCGACAGCACTTGCTTCCGAACAGGTAAGCGCTATCCGCACCATTCAGGCTTTTACGGCTGAACAAAATGTCAATAAACGGTTTTCCCAATTGATCGAACGCGCTTTCCAATCGGCACGCGGGTCGATTTTATCGCGTGCATTTTTAACCGCTTTTGCTATTTTTCTTGTCTTTGGTAGTGTTGTAGCCGTGTTATGGATTGGCTCGAATGATGTTCTGGACAAAACCATGACTGCCGGAACATTAGGGCAATTCGTTCTTTATGCGGTTTTCGGTGCAAGTGCATTCGGTCAGTTATCGGAAGTTGGTGCGGAGCTCGCACAGGCGACAGGGGCTGCCGAAAGACTTGCCGAATTGCTTGTTGAAAAAACTACAATTACTGTTCCCGCCGCCCCGTTGAAACTGCCGGAACCGGCACGGGGTGCGATCGACTTCAATCATGTCGATTTTGCCTATCCGACCAGAAAATCCCAACCTGTCTTACACAATTTGACATTTTCCATCAAAGCCGGAGAGACGGTAGCTTTTGTTGGCCCGTCCGGCGGCGGCAAAAGTACAATTTTTTCATTGATCTTGCGTTTTTATGATCCCGATAGCGGCAATATTACTTTTGATGGTACAGAAATTTCCAAAGTCAAGCTTGAGGATTTACGCTCACGCATTGCCTATGTACCGCAGGATGTCGCCATTTTTGATGGAACGTTGCGGGAAAATATCGCTTTTGGTAATCCTTTGGCCGATAATAAAGCTATCGAAGAAGCGGCAGAGGCTGCCCATGCACTCGACTTCATCCACAATTTGAGAGATGGTTTTGACACGCAAGTCGGCGAGCGAGGCATCACTCTTTCAGGCGGACAAAAACAACGCATAGCCATTGCACGTGCAATTTTGCGCAATGCACCGCTTCTTTTGCTTGACGAAGCAACATCTGCACTCGACGCGGAAAACGAAATGCTTGTACAAAGAGCACTTGAAGGCTTAATGAAAAATCGCACAACGCTGGTTATTGCCCACCGTTTGGCAACAGTTTTAAAAGCTGACAGAATTGTTGTTCTTGATAAAGGTGCTATTGTCGAAGAAGGCACGCATGACGAACTGGTTGCTCAAAACGGCCTTTATGCGCGCTTGGCGAAACTACAATTTTCGCATTGACGACAATTACGGGAAAAGAAAATACAGGAATTTAAAAACAGGCCAGATTATGGTTCAGATTCGCGTGGAGCCGAAAATCGACGGCGTTTCAGGTTGGTTTGCCACATCGCCCGATCATGAAATAACGATGGGCAAAAATTTTGAAGAAAATAAAGACTTTGATTTTGTGATTATCGGAGCAGGCTTTATCGGCCTTTCATTGGCTCATCGGCTCTCCGAACGGCAACCGGACGCAAAGATTGCTGTCATTGATGCACTCAGAATCGGCGAAGGAACTTCGGGACGAAATGCCGGCTTTATCATTGATGTTCCACACAATGTGGATGGCGGCAAAACAACTCCTGATCATGACCGGCGGCTTTATGCATTGAATAAATTTGCCATAAAGCGTTTGCGTGATTTTAAAGACCATTATGCCATTTCCTGTGATTGGCAAGAGAGCGGTAAATATATGGCCGCCCATGAAACAAGCAACCTCGGCAATCTTGACCATTTTGAAAACCAACTCAAAAATGACGGGTTCGACTATCAAGATATTGCCGGAGACGATTTGTCGAAACGATTGGGAACTACCTATTATCAACGGGCAATCTATACACCGGGCAATGTTCTTGTTAATCCTGCCGCACTGGTCCGCGGTATTGCCAAAGCCTTGCCACCTTCTGTCAGCCTTTATGAACAAACGCCCGTTACAGAAATCACTTATGGTTCCAAGCATGTGATTAGAACCACCCGCGGGCCTATTACGGCAAAATTTATCTTTGAGGCAGGCAATATTTTCAACAGTGAATTCGGCTATGAAAAGCACCGTCTTGCGCCCGTTTATACTTATGCCAGCCTGACAAAACCGCTTTCTGCCAACGATTTGGAACAGCATTTTTCCAATGTAAAACCGTGGGGCATTACCTCGGCTCATCCGGCAGGTACAACAGTGCGCTATACTCCCGACCACCGCATTTTTATTCGTAATATATTGCGTTTTGCCCCGACATTGACGACTTCAAAAGATGATCTCAACTCCGCCTTGACCCACCACAGGCATTCGTTCGAGAGCCGTTTTCCCGCGCTAACCTATATTCCGTTTGAATACACATGGGGCGGAATGATTGCCGTTACTCTTAACCAGAATTATGTTTTCCATAAACCTGCCGAAAACATCATGGTTTTGAATGGTTGTAACGGCGTTGGCGTGGCAAAAGGTACATATCTCGGATTTTATGCGGCGGACTTTATTTCTGGTGATGATAATGAAGAAATCCGCTTCATCCGCGAGAACAGTCATCCGAGCTTTATTGTGCCCGATCCGATACGTTCGCTTGTTGCCCGATACCGTTTGAAAAAAGAACAGGCCGCTGCTGGCGGTGATTTATGAGGTGGGCGTAACTTGCAAGAACTAAGTGTGCGCAGGATTTAGCTTAAAAAAAATTCCCGCTTTCAAAAAAGCGGGAATAAAACCTGATAAAAATTTTTCAACAAAGCTTACTGTTCAAATCGGTTTTTTGATCGTCTTCATCAGTGCTTTATGAATAAGCTCGTTTCCGGCAACGATATTCTTTTTCCCGAAGATATTCTGCCCGCCATCCTTGTCACTGACAAAGCCACCGGCTTCCCGAACCATCAAAAGGCCAGCCGCCATATCCCATGGCTGGAGGTTATCTTCCCAAAAACCGTCAAGACGACCGGCTGCAACATAGGCAAGATCGACTGCAGCAGCACCCATGCGCCGGATACCTGCCACTTCGGCCATCACATTGCGTAATTCGACAAGATATTCACCGTGGTGGCCACGACCAAGATGGGGAATACCTGTTCCGATAACACAATCCTCAAGCTTGCGACGATTGGCAACACGCATGCGTCTGTCATTTAAAAACACGCCACCACCGCGTTCGGCAGTGAAAAGTTCGTCCAATGCCGGATTATAAATCACACCGGCAACAATCTGCCCCTGACGTTCCAATGCAATCGACACGCCGAAGAAAGGAATGCCATGAAGGAAATTGGTTGTTCCGTCAAGCGGATCGACAATAAAACGATGTTGGGAGTCGCTACCGTTAATCTCGCCCGATTCTTCCATAAGAAAACAATAATCCGGACGCGCTTTCAAAAGCTCTGTCCTGACAATATCTTCGGCGCGCCGATCGGCCTGGCTCACATAATCGGCCGGGCCTTTCAAAGACACCTGAAGATTTTGTACCTCACCATAGTCACGGGCAAGCGACCGCCCCGCTTTCATTGCCGCTTGTACCATGACATTCATTATCGCTGAACGCGCCATCAGACCAATCCTTAATCTGCACGACGCAGATAACTAAGCTCGTTTGTATCGACAACCACCTTCTCGCCTGCCGAAATAAACGGAGGAACAAGAATACGGATACCATTTTCCAGAACGGCCGGCTTATAGGAAGAAGCAGCTGTCTGCCCCTTAACGACCGGATCTGCATCAGTAATCGTCAATGTGACCTGATCGGGCAAATCAATGCCGATCGGCTTTTCTTCATAAAGTTCAACCGTGACCTTCATGCCATCCTGAAGGAACGCTGCACGCTCGCCAACAAAATCTTTCTGCAATTCAAGTTGCTCGAAAGTTTCCGAATCCATGAAAACAAGTGCGTCACCCTGCTCGTAAAGGAAAGTATAGTCCTTCTGTTCGAGCCTTACTTTTTCAACAGTTTCAGCTGCGCGGAAACGCTCATTCAATTTTGTTCCATCAAGCAGGTTCTTCAATTCGACCTGATTGAATGCACCACCTTTTCCCGGTTTGACTGCATTGCATTTGACTGCAACCCAGAGGCTGCCATTATGTTCAATCACATTGCCCGGGCGAATTTCATTGCCATTAATCTTCATATTTTTCATCCGACATTAGATTATTGTGGAATAAGGACATTTGAAAATGCCCTCAATTAACGTGTTCAAGACCATAAAAAAAGGCTTTAAGCAAGGGGCGGCTTCAAATTTAAGGACATGCCTGAAATTTAAAGTGTCGGCATAAGCTGTTCAGCTTTTTGGCGGGCTGTTGCCAATTGCTCATCTGACATGCCTTCCAACATAGTTTCGAGATCGGGGGCTTCCATTTTAGCCTGTTTGGCTACCATATACCAAGCTGCGGCTTTTACAATATCCCCTTCGGTTCCGATCCCGTCGCGATAGAGCCTTGCAAGATTAATCTGGGCCGGCGCAATCATCCTGCTTGCATCCATCAGCAACAGGTTGAATGCACCCTCATAATCTTGCGGACCACCGCGTCCTTCAACCATCCATTTGGCCAATGTAATTTGTGCGGGAACATGATCCTTTGCCGAAGCTGTTTCCAGCAATTTGCGCGCACTATCATCATCACGCGGGCGTTTCGGTGTACCTCGTGCAAGAATCTGGCTCGCTGCGAAAGCAGAATCCGGATCACCGCGTGAAGCCCCTTTCAGGAAATAACCGAGGCTTGTTTCCAAAGCATCATCGTCTTGGGATTTGTTCAACAATAATTGGCCGTAATAAAAATAGGATTCCGGTACACCGGCATCAACCGCGCGTTTGATATATTCTTCGCCTGTTGACGGGTCTTTCGGAACATAAGTTCCGTTAATAAGCAAAAGCCCGTAACGCAATTCTGCCTGCGGGTCGCCCTGTTTAGCTGCTCTTCCAAACCATAATGCCGCCCGTGCCCCGTCAATTGCAACGGCATAACCTTCCATATACATCCGACCCAGAAGGGTTTGAGCGGTAGCATCACCTTCTTCACCCCTTTTCAAGGCTTCCAGAAATGCTGTTTTATAATTTCCCGCCATATAATTATCATAAGCACTGTCATATTGGCCGGCTTTAAGATAATCTTCACCTGTCTGTTTGGGTAAAACGGGTTTCGCCCCCTTATCGGAACGTGCTTCCTGAGCTTCAGCCAATTGAAAACCGGCCAAAGACACCAACAAAAAAAGCCCCAACAGTTTACTTGCGAATAACTTCATTCAACAAGCTCCCCGTCGAAGCCGCCACTCTCTTCGATCAGGCGGGTAATCTCGCGTAATATATGTTGTGGGTTGTCATGGCCGAAGATCATCTCTTCCACCGCAATAAATTCTGCTTTCGTTGCAAGAACTTCAGGGAAAGTGGCAATATCGGAACCGGCCTGGACAATAGCCGGAATTTCCATAACTTCCGCCCACCAGGATGAAAGTGTGATGTTACGCGGATGGGGAGCCGGTTTTTTATCGGCACCGAGTTTGCCGAACATGAGATAATCAGGCTCGCATTCACCGGTTGTCATTGCTGTGTGCTTGTCGCGCAAATTTCCAAAGCCGACAATCATCGAATCGTGACGGCGATCAAGAAGGGAGCGGAGTTCTTCAACCTTGCCTTCAAGATGGATACCATCAGCATGAATACGTCCGGCAATCCGGCTATCATTGGCGACAAGAAAAGCGACAGATTTTGCTTCAATTCTATCAACAAGCAATTCTGCCTGTTGTTGCAAAAATGTAGGGTCATTTTGCGAATCATAAACAATGAGACTGGCAAAATCGCCATTATCCAGAACATCCATGAGAAAATCCGCTTTTATATTGCGGCGCATATCAAGCGTCATCACAAGTCTAGGAAATAGGCGATTTGTATCTTTACTCATAGCAATATCGTTTAGGTCTATAAAAAGGACGAATTAGGGCGATTGTAGCATTTTCCCCCTAACCATTTCTTACAATGATTTCAGTCTGGAAAGAAATGTGATTGTGCTTTCCTCAATATCGACTCCAATTTGGCTACAAATCGGATAATGACGCAGAAACGTTTTTTATCTGATTAATAGCAGTAAATAGGGATTTCAATTCCATGGCGCAAATGACAACGTCCAAAAGAGACACCCGTATTGATGTGTTTCGCGCATTGGCGTTGTTAACGATTTTTATAAATCATGTGCCAGGTACGATCTTTGAATGGCTCACCCATAAACATTTCGGCTTTTCCGATTCTGCTGAAGCCTTTGTCCTGATTTCGGGAATTTCGGTTGCTCTGGCCTATGGCAGTAAATTTTTTGGCCAAAATCGCCTACTTATTTCATTGAAACTTTTGCGCCGTTCGGTAACCCTTTATTCCGCCCATATTCTGACAACTCTGGTCAGTCTGGCCATTTTCGTCAGTGCGGCTACATTTTTTCACCGGCCGGAATTTTTGAATGTCAACAATATACCATCCTTGTTGAAAGATCCTGCACAGTCATTGCTGGGGCTCGTAACACTTGGCCACCAACTCGGTTATAATAATATTCTGTCGCTCTATCTGGTTTTAATTCTTGCGACACCTTTCATACTCTATCTTGCCAATAAATCACTCAAATTATTGATAATTTTATCTGTCGCAATCTATATTATTGCAGGGTTTTACGGCATTGCACCACATAATTACCCGACAAAAGGTGTATGGTTTTTGAATCCGCTTTCGTGGCAATTATTATTTGTCATCGGTTTTTCGGTGACGCTTTATGTCAAAAGGGGCGGATATTTGCCCCGTCACCCTTTGTTTCTGGTAATTGCAGGCGCTTATCTTGTCATTTCATGTCTATGGGTTCGCCTTGGCTGGTGGTGGATTAATCCGACAATGGGACTTCCCTCAACGCTTGCCGGTTTCAATAAAACTTTTCTTTCTCTGCCTCGTCTTTTTCATATTCTCGCTCTCGCCTATCTTATTGTTGCCATTTATCCGTTGAACCGGATAGCAAAAGTAGATGCCAACCATCCGCTTGCCATACTCGGCAAACATAGCCTTGCGGTTTTTGTAACCGGTACAGTTCTTGCAATGGCCGGTCAGGTTTTGAAAGTCGTCAATCCTGGCGGTCTTTCCTATGACACACTGTTGTTGACCACCGGCATTGTTATCCAGTTCGCAGTTGCCTATTATTTCGAATGGATAAAATTTGCGACAAAGCGGCTCGAAGTCGTTTCTTCCACTCCCGCTGACGTGAAAGCACCTGGCATAGCCGAGCCCGCAAATCTTATAAACGCGAACATCACCGGAAACGATTGGCAAAAAGCTTGAAAATGATTGCCCAAATATTTTCCTGAGCAAGATGATTTTGCTGAAACAATGCGGATAAAAATTGCCCTTCAAAAAAGTGCCGGATAAAACATCAGGTGATGGGTAACCAACCACCCACAAAATAAACTTGGGTGCCGGTCATTAAAGCCGATAGATGCCCAAAAGCCCGACATGGTTCGGATAAATCTTTCAAACATCCGTCTTAACTATAGCTTTGTGCTTGTTAACCTTGCATTAAGGATTTCGTTGCGAAAACGCCAATAAAAGTGCAATTTTCCGTTGCTGCAAAAACCGGATGGAACAATGGGCCGAAAAGATCTTTAATCTGCTATTGTATCCATTGATTAAGAAAAGTCGGAGTAAGTGGGTTGCAACCGCAAAATTCTCATAACGACAACATGATTGTCATGTTCGAGCATGGAGCATTCGATAATGCATTTTCCCACCTTTATGATGAGGGAATGTCATTAATCGAACAAACAGCTGCCTATATCGACGGCGAAGGTAAAATCGCTTCACGCACTCTCTCAGGCGAGGCTTCATCACTTTATGCAGCCGAAGCCATGCGCATGAGCACACGCCTTATGCAGGTGGCTTCCTGGTTGTTATTGTTTCGGGCGGCACGCGAAAAAGAAATGTCCAAAGAACAGATTGCACAGGAAAAAGCAAAAGTCTGTCTCGACACTCCTTCGCTGATCGGAGAAAATGCACATTTTCAAGAACTTCCGGAAAAATTCAAGAAGCTGGTAGAACTGTCACTACGCATAGAAGAACGTGTGCGCCATATGGACCACGATGTTGAAGGCGTTATGAGCGGACAGAATGGCTCCACCAATCCGGTGAGCAAACAAATAGACCGGATCAAAGCGGCCTTTCAGCATAATTAACCAGCTTTTCATTTTGTTTCCTTTTTGTTCACATTCTGCTACAAAAACGAAGTGAAAACTTTTATGCATTGGTTATGGCAGAAGCGATTCGTATTATTGGTATAGATCCCGGTCTAAGACGGACAGGATATGGCGTCATAGAAACTGCGGGAAACAGTTTGAAGTTTATCACATCCGGCACAATCCGGTCGGATGACCGGTTGAGCTTGGCAGCAAGATTATCGACGCTTTATGACGGGCTCTCGGAAATTATCCATTCCTATATGCCCGAAGAAGCAGCTGTCGAGCAAACTTTTGTCAACAAGGACGCGACAGCCACATTGAAACTCGGGCAAGCCCGTGGCATTGCATTATTGGCGCCGGCACAGGCTGGTTTGCCGGTTGCCGAATATGCGCCGAATTCGATAAAAAAAGCGGTTATCGGTGTGGGGCACGGCGAAAAGCAGCAAATCCATATGATGGTGAAAGTTTTGATGCCGCGAGCCAATTTCGATTCAAGTGACGCAGCTGACGCTCTCGCTATTGCAATTTGCCACGCCCATAATCGCAACAGCCTTGAAAACCGTTTGAAAGCCTTGGCATGATTGGAAAACTGAAAGGCATAGTTGACGAAATCAACACTGATCATCTGATCGTCGATGTGAATGGCGTCGGCTATATTGTCTTCGCAAGTCCCCGCGTTCTGGGAAGCCTGCCTAAAATTGGCGAGCCCGTGACACTCTTTATTGAAACACAAGTGCGGGAAGATGCCATCAAGCTTTTCGGCTTTACAACAAAAGCCGAAAAACAATGGTTTGCACTTTTACAAACAGTTCAGGGTGTTGGTGCAAAGGTCGCGCTTGCACTGGTTGGTACATTATCACCGGCTGAAATTGGCAATGCAATTGCGCTCAAAGACATTGCAATGATCTGCCGCGCACCGGGGATTGGTAAGAAAGTTGCCGAACGCATTGTCAGTGAACTTAAGAACAAGGTTCCCGAATTCAGCGGCAATGACAAGAACATAGCACTGAAACAGGAAATTGGCGAAGGAAGCGCCTCTCAAGCAATATCGGATGCGGTGTCGGCATTGGAAAATCTTGGCTATTCGCGCGATCAGGCTGCAAATGCAATTGCGAGCGCGTTACGTGAGGCTGGCAACGATGCCGATTCAGCCAAACTGATACGGCTTGGTTTAAAAGAACTTTCAAGGTAAACTGGCGGCATGGAAAACAACGAACGCCTGATTACGGCGGATAAACGCGATGAAGATGGCGATGTTTCGCTACGCCCGCAATGTCTTGATGATTTTGTCGGTCAGGAAGTTGCACGGGCAAATCTGAAGGTTTTTATCGAAGCAGCAAAAAGTCGTAATGAAGCTTTGGATCACGTTCTGTTCGTCGGCCCCCCCGGCCTCGGGAAAACAACGCTCGCGCAAATTATGGCCAAAGAACTTGGTGTCAATTTCCATTCGACTTCGGGGCCGGTTATTGCCAAGGCTGGCGACCTTGCCGCGCTTTTAACAAATCTTGAGGAACGCGATGTTCTTTTTATCGATGAAATTCATCGGTTAAGTCCCGCCGTTGAAGAAATCCTCTATCCTGCCATGGAAGATTTCCAGCTTGATCTTATTATCGGTGAAGGGCCTGCCGCACGTTCTGTCAAAATTGATCTTTCAAAATTTACCCTTGTTGCAGCAACGACGAGACTTGGATTGCTGACAACACCCTTGCGTGATCGTTTTGGTATTCCGATCAGACTCAATTTTTACACGGTCGAAGAGCTTGAACATATTGTCAAACGCAACGCCCATATTTTGCAAATGCCGATTGCCGAAGATGGCGCAAGAGAAATTGCACGTCGTGCACGCGGAACACCGCGTATTGCCGGCCGTCTTTTGCGTCGCGTCAGGGATTTTGCCTCTGTTGCGGGAGCGAGCACAATAGACAGAGACATTGCCAACAAGGCTTTGTTGCGTCTAGAAGTCGACCAGCTCGGCCTCGACCAACTCGACAGGCGCTATCTTGGAATGATTGCCGAAAATTTCGGCGGCGGACCGGTCGGAATTGAAACAATAGCTGCCGGCTTATCCGAACCTCGTGATGCGATCGAAGATATCATTGAACCTTATCTGATCCAGCAAGGTTTTATTCAACGAACACCGAGGGGAAGAATAATGACGGCAAAAGCGTGGACGCATATGGGGTTAAATCCCCCGAAGTCTGCAGACCAAATGCAAGCAAACCTTTTTGGCGAATCTGATGATTGAGAATGTTCCTTTTTGTGGCGAATTTATCGGTAATGTACACCATCTTTTCGCCCGTGTTTATTATGCTGATACCGATTTTACCGGCGTCGTCTACCATGCCCGTTATCTGGAATTTTTTGAACGTGGGAGATCGGAATTTATAAGATTGAACAGGGCTCAACACCAACAACCGCACGACACCGAAGAAAACGAAAAATTAGGTTGGGTTGTACATAAAATAGCCGTCAACTACCATAAATCTGCCCGCTTTGACGATATACTTGATATACGGACGAAGATAACAAAAGTGACAGGCGCACGAATTGTCATGGCGCAGGAAATTATTCGCAACGACCTATTACTTGTCTCTGCAGATGTTCAATTGGCTTTGGTCAATTCCGAAGGTCGGCCGACTCGCATACCGGACGAGTTTATCGAAAGTTGGGAAAACACCACAATGGACAAATAATTTTAATCGGGACATAACATTTAGCGTGTGATAAGGACATTGAACCGGTTTCAGGATGCGAGCAAGGCGTTTTAAGGTGTTAGTTTTTTAAGGGTATAAGTATAATCTTAATGTTTGTTGATGTAGATTTTTGTTCGTTTCCGTTTCTATACTGTGAAACTTTAATGTTGAAAAATTCTTTAGAAGCAAAGGCGTACTTTTCGAACACTTTAAATAGATTCGTGAATGAGGGGGTGGCTAATGATTATCAAATTTATGTTTAGAGTTGTCATTTTATTGGCAACTTTAAGCTTTGTGAGGCTTGCGGAAGCTCAAGAAATCCGATTTGCAACTGATAATAATCATATTCCTTTCAGCTTTATGCAAGATGGAAAACTTGTAGGTTTCGATGTTGAACTATGGCAAGCGATTGCCAATGACATGGGTGTCAAATACAAAATCACGCCTATGGATTTCTCGACAATTATGTCGGATGTGCATATCGGGCAGATTGATGTCGCCATGGCTGGGCTTACTATTACCAGAACACGCTCGAACGTTGTCGATTTTTCCAAACCATATTATGAAGGCGGCCTGATGTTATTGGTTCGCGATGATAGCAATATCAAATCTATTGAAGATTTAAAGGGAAAGACCCTTGCCATAAAAATGGGGACAAGCGCTTTTCCCTATGCGATCGAGCATTTGCCAAACACCCAACGCCGGTTATTTCCTGAAATAGACGGAGCATATGAAGATCTTGCCGAAGGCAATGTCGATGCTGTGTTGTTTGATACGCCGGCTGTATTGCATTATGCCGCCACCACGGGCAAAGGCAAAGTAAAAACCGTTGGCACAGATATTGAAGAACAAACGTATGGAGCGGCTTTCCCACAAGGAAGTCAATTGCTTGAACGTTACAATCTTTCACTCAAACATCTGAAAGACAATGGTACCTATGCGACGATTTATAAAAAATGGTTCGGCATTGATCCGCATTGAAATCCTGAATTACTGAATTCGGTTTGGTATCAGTTTTAATTAGACATTCATCGGCGTGAGTTTTCCTACTCTGACCGACGTTTTTTATTTTCCCTAAAAATTAGATTCATGCGGTTAGGGCTTTTTCATTGAAACGGGTCCACACTCATACACCCCATTACACCTCTCCCGAATGCCAATATCTCTCCGAAGATTAATGTCTTGCGGTGCAAGATCGTTAAAAAATTGAACTATGAGTTCTTCAAACCCGCAACAAAGGCGTTATTTCATTTTGTCCGCCATTATTGTGAAAATCGTTCTACAGTCGGCAATTTGCACTTGAAATTCTGTTCAATTCGGAACATTCAACAAACTAGCTTATCCGCTGGAAATTTTATTGCTCGCTCGATTCAAATATCGGGATAGGCAAATATTCCAAAGACATTTTCGTTCCAATCGCTTTTGAACGAATGCCGTTATTTTGAAAATTCTTGATGAGCGAGTTTAAAAACAAATGACAGCTCTTTTGTTGTGAAAACCATTATTCCCGAAGACCTTGTCGGTTTAAACTATAATATTGATCGTCAATCGTATTTGCGTTGAGCTTATTGATATTCGATCGTCATTTTATAACAAACACGTATAACCACATATGTTACCTTCGGTTATTGCTGCTAACAGTTGTCAAACCCTACTTTCTCCTCTAGCTCTTTTTATGGAAATAACAATCCGGATAAAACAAACCAGCGGAACAGAATGCCAAGGTTGAAATACCGGCTGCATTGGTCTTCGCCCGTCATACCTGTCGCCTGATAACCGGGCATCAAGCAAAATCATTCTTCTTAAATAAAAAAAGCCCCTTTCGGGGCTTTTATCAAAACGTTTCGAATAATCAGAAATCACGCTGGATCCGGATAGCTCCACCAATAGCATCCTGATCATGCAAATCGGAATGGACATCGTTCCATTTACGATAGTTGACTTCAGGCATAACGGTAAGACCGGGAAGCATTTCATAAGCAACATTGGCAGCCGTGTAGGTGTTGCCTACGCCTTCATAAGTCAACTGTAAGTTACCTGTTGTTTTCGGCGTGAATTTATAAGACGCGCCGAGCCAACCAACCCATTTTCCACCCCATGTACCATAGAAACTGTCAACCGCACGAATACCACGATGACCATCACGGATGATTGAATCCTTATCTTCGATATCGTCATAGTAGGTGTCTTTGAGGTCCTTATATGCACCCATCACCCATAGATTGAATGCATCGGTAATCTTCAGATTGACTTTGGCCTTGCCAATCCAGGCTTCATTGACGGCATCGTAGGCACCGGCACCGGTGATTGATCCCCAACCTTGTTCGAACTTCAAACCGGCAATAACGTCCGGCGTATAATCCTTTATCGTTCCATTAAAGTCGGTATCCTCATCGCCGCCCTGTTCAATCGAAACCAACGCAGTCAAACCGTTGGCAAATGAATGTTGATACTGGATCATATTGGTACGATAGGCACCGCCCAGAACAACATCATCATTGATGAAGTTGCCATAATAATCGAAGAACGTATTCAATGCCGATTCATCAACACCGATATGCAAACCGCCAAGATCAATATAACCGAAACGCAATTCGGAAGAGGATGCATCCGACCCATCATCAAAATCCGAACGCAATTCGATATGGGTTTTCAAGGTTCCAAGCTCGGTTTCGGATGCTGTTGCAACCAGCAAATGGGCACGCACTTCATCGCGCCATGTTTTCATATCGCGATCTTTGCGCGAGCGGGCATAGACATCATCTCCGCCTTTTGCCTGCGCATAGACAAAACCACCAAGTTTCAAACATGTATCTGTTCCGGGGATATAGAAATATCCTTCTCCGTAAGCATCACAAACACGAACATATTCAACCGGCTCTGCTTCAGGTAAGGCGACATCTGCTGCCTTTGCCACTGTTGTTTCAATTCCGATAGTTGCTGATGTTACCAGTAACACTTGAAAAATTTTTTTCATAACTGCCCCGAAAATTTGCTTATCGACTGCGATCCATCAAGAATCCACTGATTGATATGGACATTTCTGTTCCCTCGCCCGTCATGTCCATGCAAATTGCAACGGGCAAATCTATAACGTTGTGCATCTATACAAACTTGAACAAGTTATTCAAGTTTTTAATCGTCATATGAGTTGTATCGGCTTTTTAAAAAACAATCTGTAACAAATATGATACACTTAATCTGATAAAAGCCCGAAACCGTAGCTTCGGGCTTTTATCGAACGCTTTAAAATAAGGTTTCAAGAAAATCAGGCTGCCTTTTCGTCTTTTGGTGTCCATTTCCCGAGTGCTGCCAGATAATTCATCTTTGCACGATGGGCAAAAGCACGTTGACCGGCTGCAACATTCTGCTTTTTGCCGCTCCATGCCTCGATCGCTGCAGCCTGAAGAGCGCGCCCGTAAGAGAATGTAACTTTCCAAGGAAGATTGCCTATTGCGTTGATTGCCGAAAGATGGGCTGTTGCTTCTTCGTCCGACTGGCCTCCAGAAAGGAATGCAATTCCGGGAACCGAAGCAGGAACTGTCGTTTTCAAAACCCGAACGGTTTTTTCCGCCACTTCTTCAACCGAGGCTTTACGGGCTTTTTTGCCATCAATCACCATATTGGGTTTCAAAATCATGCCTTCCATCTTGACGCGGGCGGCAAACAGCTCATCAAAAACTGTCCTCAAGACATGTTCTGTCACTTCATAACAGCGATCGATAGAATGGTCGCCGGGCTTGCCATCCATAAGGATTTCTGGTTCGACGATCGGCACAATCTGTGCTTCCTGACAAAGTGCAGCATAGCGAGCCAAAGCCTGGGCGTTCTGACGAACCGCACCCCAGCTCGGCAATTTGCTCTTATCAATAGAAATGACACCGCGCCATTTTGCAAAACGGGCACCCAATTCATAATATTCTTTCAAACGCCCGCGTAAGCCATCAAGCCCTTCCGTAATCGTCTCGTCGGGGAAGCCTGCAAGCGGCTTTGCTCCCTCGTCAACCTTGATACCGGGAATTGAGCCGGCAGCTTTGATGATATCGGTCAACATGCGGCCATCAGAAGCCTTCTGGCGGATTGTCTCGTCAAAAAGAATGACGCCGGAAATATATTTTTCCATGGCTTCTTTGGTCGTAAACAGCATTTCGCGATAATCGCGACGGTTTTCTTCGGTCGATTCCAGTTTGATCGTGTCAAAGCGTTTTTTAATAGTACTGGTGCTTTCATCAGCAGCAAGCAGACCTTTTCCTCCTGCCGTCATAGCAATTGCAATATCCTCAATACGTTCACTCATTGGGGTGGCTCCTCTTTTTTAATAGCCAGACAATAATAACATTACATGCAAAGTGAAACGGTGACCCCCGTTTCGAATATTCTGGTGTGCAGGCGGAAAATTCCTCATGAAAAGAACCCCCGCTCTCTCGACCTATTTTTCCAGTGCGACAATTCCGGGCAATGGCTTGCCTTCCATCCATTCGAGGAAGGCACCACCTGCCGTCGAAATATAGGTAAAATCGGAAGCAACACCGGCGTGATGAAGAGCTGAAACGGTATCACCACCACCGGCAATAGAAATGAGCTTCTTTTGTTTTGTGCGTGCAGCAACACGCTTGGCAACAGCGACGGTACCGGCATCAAAAGGATGCAGTTCGAAAGCTCCGAGTGGTCCATTCCAGACCAGTGTTGCAGCATCGTCAATGGCTGCATTGATGCGTTCGATAGACTTTTCTCCAATATCAAGAATCATTCCATCGGCGGGAATTGAATCAACGCCATAAGAATGGTTGGGAGAATTTGCTTCAAAACTTTCGGCAACAATGGCATCAACCGGCAAAATGATTGAACAGTTTTCGGTTTTTGCTTTGGTTAGAATAGAACGGGCAGTTTCACCAAGTTCATGTTCACAAAGCGATTTGCCAACGCCTGTTCCTTTGGCTGCAAGAAATGTATTGGCCATACCGCCACCGATAATCAGTGCATCTACTTTTTCGATCAGATTGTTCAGAAGATCGATTTTCGTCGAAACTTTGGCGCCACCAACAATGGCGACAACCGGATGAGCAGGATGACCAAGGCCTTTTTCCAGTGCCTCGAGTTCCATCTGCATTGAACGACCGGCATAGGCTGGCAAAACATGGGCAAGCCCTTCGGTCGACGCATGGGCACGGTGGGCAGCCGAAAATGCATCATTAACGTAAATATCGCCGTTTTCAGCCAATGCTTTGACAAATGCCGGATCGTTCTTTTCTTCGCCTTCATGAAAGCGTGTATTTTCCAAAAGAACAATATCGCCATCTTTCAGGGTATCAACAGCAGCCTTGGCCTTTTCGCCGATACAATCTTCAGCAAAAGCAACCGGTTTGCCCAATACCTTTTCCACAGTCGGCACAATCTGCTTCAATGAAAATTCAGCAACAATCTTGCCCTTCGGACGCCCGAAATGGGCAAGCAAAATAACTTTAGCACCTTTTCTACTCAATTCAGTGATGGTTGGTCTTACCCGTTCGATACGGGTGGTATCGGTTACTTTCCCGTCCGCGACCGGCACATTGAGATCGACCCGCAAGAGAACGCGTTTCGATTTTACATCAACATCATCAAGGGTGCGAAAAGCCATATTTTTCTCCAGATTTTTCCAAGAAACGACCGTTCTTCTTCACAAACAGTCCGCTCATTTACTTTTCATAGCAAGGCTAAAAACAAGTGCTCGGCAAAGCCTCGCATTTCAAACGAATTCGGGGGCTTCACGCCCCCGAATTGCTTTCATCAGATGGTCTTTGCAAATGCGACAGCTACATCCGCCATACGGTTAGAGAAGCCCCATTCGTTGTCATACCATGAAAGAATGCGAACGAAGGTTCCATCCATAACCCTTGTTTGCTCGGTATGGAAAATCGAAGAGTGTGGATCATGGTTGAAATCATGGCTGACAAGCTTTTCATCGGTATAGCCGAGGATGCCCTTCATGGGACCATTTGCAGCAGCACGGATTTCTTCATTGATTTCTTCCGGCGTAACCGGACGCTTTGCAATAAAGGTAAAGTCGACAACCGAAACATTCGGAGTCGGAACGCGGATAGCAACGCCATCAAGCTTGCCGGCAAGTTCCGGCAAGACCAGACCGACTGCCTTGGCAGCACCGGTTGATGTCGGAATCATCGACAAAGCTGCAGCGCGTGCGCGGTAGAGGTCTTTGTGCAATTTATCCAATGTCGGTTGATCGCCGGTATAAGAGTGAATAGTCGTCATGAAGCCCTTTTCAATGCCAACAGTTTTGTTGAGGACATGGGCAACCGGAGCAAGGCAATTGGTGGTGCAGGATCCGTTCGAAATGACCTTGTGCTCTTTGGTCAACTTGTCATGGTTGACGCCATAGACAACCGTCAGGTCAGCACCTTTTGACGGTGCGGAAACGATAACACGCTTGGCACCTGCATCAAGATGGGCAGCAGCTTTTTCGCGGGCTGTAAAAATGCCGGTGCATTCCATCGCAATATCAATGCCAAGTTCTTTCCATGGCAATTGTTCAGGATCACGAGCAGCCGTAACTTTGATCGGCCCGCGGCCGGCATCAATGGTATCACCCGATACCTTTACTTCATGAGGGAAACGTCCATGGACTGAATCATAGCGCAACAGATGGGCATTTGTTTCAACAGGCCCCAAATCGTTAACTGCAACGATGTCAATATCTTTGCGACCGCTTTCAATGATTGCGCGCACAACATTACGCCCAATACGTCCAAATCCGTTGATTGCTACACGTACTGCCATATTATCTCTCCCTTTAATTGAGATATTTGAATATTAAAGCTTTGCTTCCGCCGCTGCAACGACGGCTTCGGGTGTAATCCCGAAATGTTGGTAAAGTGCGCCGATAGGACCACTCGCACCAAAACCATGCATACCTATAAATAGGCCATCTGATCCGATAAAACGATCCCATCCTTGACGAATAGCTGCTTCAATAGCAATTTTTACCGGCGCAGTTCCTATCAATGCCGTTCTATAGGACTCTACTTGGCGCTCGAACAGTTCAAAACAAGGGACCGATACAACTCTTGTCGGAATGCCTTTATTTTCAAGCGTTTCACGAGCTTTTACAGCAATTTCGACTTCCGAACCCGAAGCAAAGATCGTGACTTTCGCTTCGTCACTGGCTGTCATCAACTCATAAGCACCCAATGCACAAAGATTATCTTCTTCATAATTTTTACGCAAGGTCGGTAACCCTTGGCGTGTCAGAGCCAAAGTCGATGGTGTTGTTTTGGATTTCAGCGCCAACTGCCAGCATTCGGCTGTTTCAACGACATCGGCCGGACGGAAAACAAGATGATTGGGAATTGCCCTTAAACTTGCCAGATGTTCCACCGGCTGGTGGGTCGGACCGTCTTCACCCAATCCGATTGAGTCATGTGTCATGACATAGATGACACGGATGCCCATCAATGAGGAAAGCCGCATTGCCGGACGGGCGTAGTCGGAAAAGCACAAGAACGTTCCCGAATAAGGAATAATGCCGCCATAAAGCGACAAACCGTTCATAATGGCGCCCATGGCATGTTCGCGAATTCCGTAATGGATATAGCGGCCGGAAAAGTCATCCGGCGTAATATCATTGGTCTGGCTGGTTCTGGTGTTATTCGAACCTGTCAAATCGGCGGAACCGCCAATTGTTTCATTGACAGCACCATTGATCACTTCAAGTGCCATTTGGGAGGCGACACGCGTTGCCACTTTCGGTTGATCGGCAGCAAGCTTCTTTTTGTAATCGCTGATAACACTATCAAAATTTCCCGGCAGGTCGCCACGCATCAAACGCTCGAATTCGGCACGTTTCTGCGGATCAAGGGCTTCGAATTTTTTATCCCATTCCTGACGTTTTTTTGCAGCATTAAGGCCGGCAAGACGCCAGTTATCAAGAATTTCGGCAGGAACAACAAAAGGCTCGCTTTCCCACCCGAGCGCCTTACGTGTCTCGGCAACTTCCTCCTTGCCAAGCGGTGAACCGTGAGCCTTGTTGGTACCGGCTTTATGAGGTGAACCAAAGCCGATCGTAGTCCGGCAGGAAATAAGCGTCGGTTTATCAGAAGTTTTTGCTTTTTCGATTGCCTTGGCAATTGCGTCCTGATCGTGACCGTCCACCTTGATTGTGTTCCACTGACACGCTTCAAAGCGTGCGCATTGGTCGGTATTGTCGGATATCGTAATCGCACCGTCTATCGAGATATGGTTATTATCCCAGAAGACAATAAGTTTGTTGAGTTTCATATGGCCGGCAAAAGCGATTGCTTCCTGAGAGATACCTTCCATCAGACAACCGTCGCCGACAAGTGCATAAGTATAATGGTCGACCAGATCGCCCCAGCGCGCATTCATGATCCGTTCGCCTAGTGCCATTCCGACGGCATTGGCTATGCCCTGTCCCAGCGGACCCGTTGTTGTTTCGACACCATTGATATGCCGGTATTCCGGATGACCGGCTGTTTTCGCACCGAGCTGACGAAAGTTCTTTATCTCGTCGATTGTGACATCCTCATATCCGGAAAGATACATGGCCGAATAAAGCAGCATGGAACCATGGCCTGCCGAAAGAACAAACCGGTCCCGATTGGGCCAATTCGGCTTCTTCGGATCATGGGCGAGAAATTTGGTATAAAGAACTGTTGCAATGTCGGCAGCACCCATCGGAAGACCGGGATGACCGGAATTTGCTTTCTCGATTGCATCAATGGAAAGAAAACGGATAGCATTGGCCATCTGGTTTTGCTTGTCGGTATTTTTCATGAGAATTGGCTACTCTTTGATCGGTAAAAAATTCGGTCTAATGCTTCTTTTGACAAATATCACTTAAACTGTGCGAGTCAATAAAATCCCACTGTCACCAGCTTTGATGCGGTGGATTTCTTGCCACAAGGCCGGAAGACATTTAAGAATGACAAATACAGGATAAAATTTGCCGGAATGATTCGTTTTTGAATTTATCTTTTATAAAAGGATCTGGAACTCGATGCCACAAGATACATCAATTCTCGATCAAGCGATCAATCGTCTGGAAAACGCTCTTAAAACGCTTGAAAATGCTGTTGTCAATGACAATAAAGATTCATACGACACCAGCGAACTCGAGGAAGAAATCCAGCGCATGAATGCAGATCGCAGCCGTCTTGCACAAGCACTTGATACATCTGAATCGCGCGCTGAACGTCTTGAACAAGCCAATAAGGAAGTATCTCGCCGCCTTATCACTGCAATGGAAACGATACGAACAGTGGTTGACCGGTAAAGGGCAAATAATATGGCAACTGTATCAGTCACGATTGATGGAAAAACCTACCGCATGGCCTGCGATGAAGGCGAAGAAGACCATCTTGCCGGTCTTGCCCATCAGCTTGACCAATACATCAGCCATTTGAAATCGAATTTCGGCGAGATCGGTGATCATCGTCTTTCTGTTATGGCAGGCATCATGGTTATGGACGAGCTTGACGAAGCGCGGCGTCAGCTAAAAAGCCTGAAGCAGGAGAATGAAGCTTTAGAGCAGGAAAATGCACAATTGACAGATGCTTGCGAACGCTATGAAACCGTTGCTGCCAAAGCGATTGATCGTGCAGCCAGTCATATTGATGCGCTTGCCCGCCAACTCGTAAAAAACCAGTAACGGTATCAATTTGGCTAAAAACCGCTTATCCGGAGAAACACGTTTGTCGATTGTTTTTACAATCAGAAGCGTTCAAAATTTGTGAACTTCATAAATCTAGCGGGTTTCAAATCCGTATATAAAAGTAAAACACGTTTTCCTTGAGAGGTCACCGGAATTCAAGGTGTCAATGAAATTTATCTAACACTCGGGATAAATAAACATGGCTTTTTCATGCGGGCTGAGAGCAGAAATCACTTTATTGGCAAAACAACATGCGGCAATCTGCTATTGTCCCGAATGTTGCGACTTATAGTAACTGTTTTGACATTTATCGAATGTTTCGGCCTATATATTTGGCCGGTGTTACATGGGGTCAAGAAATACATCAAGGAACCAGCGCTTGACCGCCGGCCTTTCAGACAGGTTCAAAAAATATTTGAAACGTTTTTCTTGAATGCAAAGCGGTTCAAGGCATGTGCCGGCGGAACATGATGAATCTGTTCCGCCGTTGAATCATTATTTTTAAAACCGGAATGATCCGGTTCAACGCCTATTATCTGCGCTTGCCGTCTTCCTTTTCCACATAGGCAATGCGCAACATATTGGTTGCACCAGGTGTTCCAAGCGGCACACCGGCCGTTACGATAATTCTGTCTCCGGGAACGCTATAGCCTTCGCGCAGTGCAATGGCTGCGGCTCTTTCGACCATATCGTCAAGATTGTGAGCGTCGTCTGTGACAACACAATGAAGTCCCCAGACAAGGGCAAGGCGCCGTGCTGTTTCGGTAATCGGAGAAAGCGCAATAATTGATGGCATCGGCCGCTCACGAGATGCACGAATACCCGTTGCGCCAGAGGCCGTATAAGCAACAATGGCAGAAAGATTGAGCGTTTCGGCAATCTGCCTTGCTGCAAGTGAAATTGCATCGGCACCGGTTGGTTCGGGATCCGGATGTTGGGCATCAATCATCGGTTCATAATTGGAATCCCGTTCGATCTTGCAAGCAATTTTATCCATCGTGCGCACTGCTTCTTCCGGATAGGCGCCGGCAGCCGATTCAGCCGAAAGCATAATGGCATCAGCCCCTTCATAAACTGCTGTTGCAACATCGGAAACCTCTGCACGGGTAGGAACCGGCGACGAGATCATAGATTCAAGCATTTGCGTTGCGACAACAACCGGCTTTCCTGCACGCCGACACAATTTGATAATATCCATCTGGATACCGGGCACTGTTTCCAACGGCATCTCGACACCAAGATCACCACGTGCCACCATAACAGCGTCGGATAAATCAACAATTTCGTTAATTCTGCGAACCGCTTGCGGCTTTTCGATTTTTGAAAGGATCGCCACTTTACCCTTGGCAATTTTGCGGGCTTCGGCAATATCTTCAGGACGCTGGATAAAGGAAAGTGCAATCCAGTCAATCGGCTGTTCAAGAACGGCGAGCAGGTCTTTGTGATCTTTTTCTGTCATTGCACCCACGCCAAGCAGCGTGTCGGGCAGGCTTACGCCCTTACGATCGGAAATGTGCGTTCCCGCAACAACCTTGCATTCAATAGCGGTATGCGAGCATTTCTGTGCCAGAAGCTCCAATTTGCCATCATCAATGAGCAGCCGTTCTCCCGGCTTGACCGCATCGAAAATTTCCTTATGAGGCAAGTAAACACGCGTATTGTCGCCCGGAACATCTTTATTGTCGAGCGTAAAAGTCTGACCAGCTACAAGATCGACTTTACCATTTGCAAATTCCCCTACACGTAACTTCGGTCCCTGCAAATCGGCAAGAATACCGATCGGCCGCCCCTGCTTTTTTTCGATATTACGAATAATTTTTACGAGATTACGCATCGTGTCATGGTCGGCATGGCTCATATTGATGCGAAAAACGTCGACGCCCGCTAGAAAAAGTTTTTCGATCATTTTTTCGTCAGACGAAGCAGGCCCGAGCGTAGCAACAATCTTTACTTTACGGTTACGTTTCATTTTGTAGGAGCTCCTGTAACAAGCGGCGTATTCAACGCCGGATTATTGGATACCGGTTCCGTAAGCTGCACCATCCAGCTTGTCTGGGTACCTGTATCGATTTCTTGAAAACCAGCTTTTTGAAAGCCGCGTGCAAAACAGTCGTTCACGCCATTAATCGTAAATTCGGAATCTTTCACACACATATTGATAGGCCCATCCCAACGCCCGTGATTTTTGGCATCTTCCGCATGAAGATAATAAAAGCGCGATGCCAGAGCCCCATCAATAATCGTCTTGCAACGCGTGGGACCGACGACCCACCAGCCTTCGGAAACCCAGCCGGTTTTCGCACGGTATCCGATAGACACACCAATAACTTCCTGAGTTGTGTTGCAGACACGAAAATCCGCTTTCGTTGCGTTTTGAAAGGTGAACGCAAACATACCACCGAAGAGAACAATCAGAATCTTTTTCAACAACATTTCTGGCACCTTCGGTTTATTTCGTTGCGACCGTTCATCTTTTGCACTTGAATTGTGTTTTGTTTAGTTTCGTAAATTTTGTCAATGTCAGAGACTTTCAAATCAGCTCATATTATAAAGTGATGATAGAAAAATGAAACAGAAAGAAAATTTCTATTCTTTTGAAGAAATCCCCGGCAATATGGAGACGGGTCTTGCATTAATCTGTGATCACGCAAGCAATGTTCTGCCGGCTGAATACGGTTCACTCGGGCTCGACCCGGCCGAGTTCAAACGCCACATCGCTTATGATATAGGTGCGGAGCTACTTACCCGTGAATTGGCAAGACGCCTTGATGCACCGGCAGTTATCAGCCATTTTTCACGACTTTTGATTGACCCTAACAGGGGTGAAGATGACCCGACACTTATCATGCAATTATCCGACGGCGCGGTGATTGCACAAAATTATCCGATGAGCGAAAACGAAAGACAACGCCGCATTGACAATTATTACAAGCCCTATGACACGGCAATCGGCAAGCTCATTGCCAATGTCGGGCAAGCAAGCGGAAAAAGCCCTTTTGTGGTTTCTGTCCATTCTTTCACACCGGTTTGGCGCGGCAAAGCCCGCCCTTGGCATATCGGCCTTTTATGGGATAGCGACAGACGCGTATTCGATCCGCTTTTTGAAGGATTGAACAGGATTGGACATATCAAGGTCGGTGATAATGAACCTTATGATGGTGCGCTGAAAGGCGATACAATGTATCGCCATTGTACAAAAAAAGGCATTGCGCATATTCTGATTGAAGTCAGGCAGGATTTGATCGGGAATGAAAAAGGTGTGACCGAATGGGCTGACTATCTGGAACCCCTGTTTCGTAAAATAAATGCAGCGCCGATGATTCACATGAAACAGGTTTTTCCCTCGCGTGCGGACAAGTAATTTTACTTCATCACACTTAAAGCGCGATATTGACGCTGCAAGACGGATGCGAAAAATTAAAGCCGCCATCTTGACTCCGAGGGCAGGACTCGGACATCAACAGGAAACTGGACGATCGACTAAACGACTCGTTCGAACACGATTTATCTGGAGGCCATTTCCATGAGTGAAGTGACAGACGAAAAACAAGCAGTGGCTGTTGGCCAGTTGCGTTCTTTCATCGAGCGTATTGAACGCCTTGAAGAAGAAAAGAAAACAATTTCCGACGACATCAAAGAGGTTTATGCCGAGCTTAAAGGAAGTGGCTTCGACAGCAAGGCCGTACGCACGATTATCCGTTTGCGTAAAAAGGAAGACCATGAGCGTCAGGAAGAAGAGGCCATGATCCAGCTCTATAAAGATGCGCTTGGCATGAGCTGATTTCTAAATTTCCAAAAACTCGAAAGCCTTCCATTTCCGGAAGGCTTTTTGTTATCTATTGCTGATTACCGGTATTATATGGCACTTAAAACCACTATCTGTATTTTACGGTTCAACCCATTTATCAATGCCAAAAAATTCGCGTTGAAGCTCATCTTATAGCTTTAAAAAATAAAGCTATTTTTCGAGTTCTTCTTTCAGCATTTCAAGCTCCAGCCACTCGTTTTCCTTTGTTTCAAGGTCTTTGCGTTTTTGTTCGAGAAGGCGCGAAAGTTCCTCGAATCTTTTGGCATCCTTGGAATAAAGGTCAGGATCGGAAAATTCGTGTTCCATCTTTGCAATCTCCTGATGCAGCGCATCAATTTCCGATGGCAATTTTTCCAAAGCATATTTCTGTTTATAGGATAGCTTCTGTTTTGTTTCCCGTTTGCCCCGTTCAGCTGTGCCGGATGTTTGCGGCGAAGACGATTTCACAAGTTTTTTCTGTTCGATTTCCCGACCTTTTCGTTGTGCAATCATATCGCTATAGCCACCGGCATATTCGAGCCAACGACCATTACCTTCAGGAGCGATAATACTGGTAACCGTACGATCAAGAAAATCACGATCGTGGCTGACAAGCAAAACAGTTCCCGGAAAATTGCTTACAAGTTCCTGCAAAAGATCAAGCGTTTCCATATCAAGGTCATTTGTAGGCTCGTCGAGTATTAACAGGTTTGCAGGACGCGATAATACGCGCGCCAGCATCAACCGCGCACGTTCACCACCCGACAATTCTTTGATCGGTGTGCGCGCTTGTTCAGGCGAAAACAGAAAATCCTTCATATAAGAGACAACATGACGTTGTTCGCCATTGACGATAACACTGTCGCCTCGCCCATCAGTCAAATAATGGGCAAGCGTTTCACTTTCATCAAGCGAACGTTTTTGATCAAGCGTGGCGATTTCGAGATTGACGCCAAGTTTCACTGTTCCGCTATCGGGTGTCAAAACCCCGCTCAACATGGATAACAATGTCGTCTTGCCAATGCCATTGGGACCAACCAGTCCTACCCGATCACCACGATGGATACGGGTTGAAAAATGATCGACAAGCACATGTTCGCCATAGGCTTTGCTGATATTTTTGGCTTCGATCACCAGTTTTCCGGATTCCTGTGAATCGCTTAACTCCATGACAGCATTGCCTTGCGGCCCGCGATAACTCTTGTATTTCTGCCGCAATTTCTGCAATTCATCAAGACGACGCACATTGCGTTTGCGCCGTGCTGTCACGCCATAACGCAACCAATGCTCTTCACGCACAATCTGGCGGCCGAGTTTTTGTTGCTCCATTTCTTCTTCTTCAAGAAGTTTGTCACGCCATTCCTCGAAAAAAGCAAATCCTTTACCAAGACGCTTTGTTTCCCCCCGATCAAGCCAGATTGTCGATTGCGAGACGTTTTCCAGAAAACGGCGATCATGCGAAATCAACACGATGCTTGAACGTATTGTTTTGAGTTCACCTTCGAGCCATTCGATTGTCGTGAGATCAAGGTGGTTGGTGGGTTCGTCAAGAAGCAGAATGTCGGGAGCGGGTGCAATAACGCGTGCCAACGCGGCGCGGCGCGCTTCACCACCGGAAAGCTGGTCGGGCTTTTCTTCTCCCGTCAAACCCAGATGATCAAGCATATAGCTCACACGGTGGACATCATCCAAAGGCCCGAGGCCCGCTTCGACATAGGCACGCACATTTTTAAAACCCTCAAGATCGGGTGTTTGCGGCAAATAACGGATTGTTGCCGAGGGATGCCGGAAAATCTCGCCATCTGTCGGTTCGACAAGTCCGGCTGCAATTTTAAGAAGTGTCGATTTACCCGAACCGTTACGACCAACAAGCGCAATACGATCGCCATTCGATACGGATAGTGCGGCGTCGGTGAGTAATGGTGTACCACCAAAGGTGAGTGAAATATGATCAAGACGTAAAAGAGGAGGCGCCATTATGATTCCATGTAGCTATTGATCAGTTTAATAGCAAAATATAACTTTAAAACACGTAAAAATAAAAAAGGGCCAGCAGAACCGACCCCTTCATTTTTCAGGTCTTTAAAACCTTATTGGTATTGATTGCAAGGTGCCTGATACATCTGACCATAAGCATCGCGATAATTACAATACTGGACGCCATTGCGTTTTGTTGCGACGCCAACCAGTGTCCCTGCAGCTGCACCGATTGCAGCACCCCTCAAAGCGCCTTTGCCATTCCCCTTGATAGCACCACCTGCAAGTGCACCCAAGGCTGCACCACCAACGCCATATCCGGCAGTACGCTGTTCATTCGGCGAACAGGCAACGGTCGCCAACCCCAAAGCCGAAACCATGGCTATTACAGAAATTCGTTTAAACATGTCCTCACTCTTTCTCTTATGATTTTCCCGATACTGTGTCGTAATAATAAGGCGAAACCAAGATAAGGCGGAAACGAACACTCGACCTCATCCTTACTATTACATATGGATATAGAAAATTATTTTCACAAAGCTACCCTTGAATGTCTTCTAAAGCCCGTCAATGAGCATTGAATTGAGCAACGAGAATTGCTCGTCCCGAGGAAAGAGTTAAATGCAATTGACCAACGACTTCATTGGAAAGTGTCAATGAAGAGCCGAAGGGCACGTTTTTGCGACAAAGTGGCCACTTTGCCCCTTCGATTGTCAAGCCCCCAAGGTCATCGAAACCGATGATACTGAAAATTGTGCCTGCAGGAAAATCGAATGAATAGTGACCCGGAAGAATAGCATATCCTTCCTCGTTACCACTTGTGAGTAGCACATCAATGTCGTTCTGTTTCATCGCCAAAGCGTGTACGAAATGGAAAAATGCATGATCGGACCGTTTTCCCCCCAATGCACCGCATAAAATAATACGGTTTGCCCCTCTTTCCAAAGCGAAGTCGATTGCAAGTTCACCGTCGGTTTTATCTTTGGCAACAGGAAAAGACCGCCGCTCAATATTCCGATATTTTACCATCAGCGCCGGATCGGCCGAATCGAAGTCCCCGACCCATAATTCGGGTGTTACACCAAGGGGTCCGACATAACGTATCGCACCATCAGCAACAATGACATTGCTTTTTCTTATCTCTGCCAAAAGCCGCGGGGTTACCTGAAGATCACCGTCAAGAAGAATAGTGTAGGTTTTCATGACCACCCCGAATTTGCTTTTTTACGTAAATAGCCCATTTTAATTTTTAATCGGTATCTATTTGATTGTTCTGTGATCATTGATATGTCACAACAACTCGCTTCTATTCGTTCTATTATAGGGGAAATTTTGAAAAAGCTTGTTATTTTCAAAGTTTTTCAGCCTTATAGTACGGGATTATATTTTGCCGCAATGAGGATCAAACATCGGTCGCGATGAGTAAATGCAAAACAATGGCCATTTCAGACCTGCATTCAGTGCCACATGTTTCCAAGCGTGTGGTCAAAACGACAGGTTTTACCATTTTTTTAAGCTTTATTTTTTCCGGCTTAACAGCTTGCCAACTTGTCGATTACAATAAGCCCGATGGAGGCCTTATGCCTTCCGGCGCACCGGTCACTGTCGACAAGGTGAGCAAAGGGGATTCTCTTGCACAATTGGGTGCGTCCCAGCATCCGCGAATTTTACAAACCTATGGCGGCGAATATAGTGATCCGAAGCTTGAACGCATGGTTGCCAAAATTGTCGGAAGGCTCACAGCGGTTTCCGATAACCCCGCCCAGACCTATAGGATTACGATTTTAAACTCGCCCAATGTAAACGCTTTCGCACTTCCCGGTGGCTACGTTTATGTAACGCGCGGGCTTCTTGCGCTCGCCAATGATTCGTCCGAAGTGGCGGCTGTTCTTGCTCATGAAATGGCACACGTCACAGCCAATCACGGTATTTTGCGTCAACAGAAAGAGGCAGAGGTAGAACTTACAAATCAGGTTGTTAGCGAAGTTCTGGAAGACCATTCGGCCGAGCGGGAAACAGCTATTCGCGGTAAACTGCGCCTTGCCCAATTTTCGCGCAATCAGGAATTGCAGGCGGATGCAATCGGCATAAAAATGTTAGGACAGGCGGGGTATGACCCGTTCGCCTCGCCACGCTTTTTACAATCAATGGAAGCTTATGCATCCTATCGCAATGTTTCAGGAGCAACCGATGCAACCCTGGACTTTCTGGCCAGCCATCCTTCCACGCCGCAGCGGATCCAGCTCGCAACCGATCAGGCACGCAAAGTGGGAGCTCCAGGTGTAGGAAAGACCGACCGAGATGATTTTCTCAACGGTATTGACGGAATGATTTTTGGTGATACAGCCGACGAAGGTTACATTCGTGGTAACCAGTTCATTCACCCAAAACTCGGGATTACTTTTTCTGTTCCGCAGAATTTCACAATCGATAATTCGTCAAATGCTGTTATTGCAAGCGGCAATAATGACATTGCTGTGCGCTTCGACGGTGTGGCACTTCCCCGCGGACTAACTCCGGTCGACTACATCAAAAGCGGCTGGGTAAGTGGACTTGACCAAACTTCGATTGTGCCTGTCACTATCAACGGCCTTCAAGCTGCACGTGCCCATGCTGCCAATGATCGTTGGCAATTCGATGTCGTGGTTATTTTTGTTAAAGACCGTGTCTTCAGATTTTTAACAGCAGCCCCCAAAAATTCGAACGAACTTGATGCTGTGTCGAATGCAACAACCTCGTCATTCAAAACATTATCGTCGCGCGAGATTTCTTCTCTCAAACCTTTGCGCATTCGCGTTGTCAATGTTCGCTCGGGCGATACTGTCGCATCACTTGCTCTACGGATGCAAGGCACCAACGCAAAAGAAAAACTGTTGCGTATCATCAATGCCTTGCCACCAACCGCAAATTTATCGGCAGGTGACAGAATCAAGATTATCTCGGAATAGCCTGATCGGGATAACGTAATGAGGTCGATTAAAACGCCCAATGCGGACTTGATGTGAAAGAAACAGTGAGCCACCGATCCGGCCCTGCGTGGCCTATTCGGTCACCAATTTCGGTGCGGATTTTATCAAGCTCCTCGACCTCGGCAATTTTGTAATGTTCCGGCAAAATGAGATGAATTTCAATCATTGTGGAGCGGCCGACCCTTGCAAGATAGTTTTGGGAACCGACAAAGCCGTATTTTTCGACAATTTCGTCAACTACACCATTGACATGTTCGTCCAAATCAACGGGCGTTATCATCAGAATATCCCGCATGGCATGCAGAACCGTTTTTACCGGCATTGGCAACATGATTATCGCAATAAAAGCCAAAACAACCGGATCGATATAAGGCAAAACCCATTCATAAATTGTACCTTCAATGAGGGTGGCAAAACTGAAAGCGCATAAGAGAGCCAATCCTATTCCGCCCGATACGATCCAGCTTTTCGCATCAATGGTAATAAAGGCCGATTTTATACGGCGATTGAAATAATGCTCGTAAAACGCCATTCCGAAACACAGGATGACTGCGAAAACCGAAAACCAGATTGCAGCATCAAAATGCGGAAGTTTGCCGCCGTTCAAAATTTTTCCTACAGCCTCGAACAACGCATAGATAACGGCAATCATCAGGGATAACCCGTTGATTGCCAAAAGCATCGGTTCGAGATGCCAGAAACCATATTGAAAACGCTCGACAAATTTCGGTGCTTTGCGGCTTCGCCGGTTGACGTCGATTTCGATCAGTCGAACAACAAGAAGCGCTGCAATGCTGAAGACACAATCAATCGACGAATACATTCCGTCGAAAATAATAGATGATGCACCTGTCAGAATTCCGGTAATAATACCTGCAACAGCCAGAAGGATTGTAGCCAGAATTGAATATGCAAGTATTTTTTGTTCGATATGTGCGTTTCTATCAAACGGTGACAAACAACTTCTCCAGGCCAGTTCTCGTGGCCAATTTTTCGGGGCAAGCCTTTTAGGTATTGGTTTTAGCTACCGGCACGACCGCCCGAAAAAACGAAACGCAATCGTCACATATTCCCTTGGCGATTAAACCTGATAAGCATCGACACTATTAACAGAAAGAAGATAATTTCGCAATTTTTCCATGGCACGTGCTTCGATCTGGCGTACACGTTCCTTGGAAATTCCCATTTTTTCTCCCAATGCTTCAAGAGTAGCCCCGTCATCGTTCAGACGACGGCAACGAATAATTTGGAGCTCTCTGTCGTTCAATATTTGAAGCGCATCATGCAACCACTTCGAACGCCGATTTCCGTCGATTTCATCTTCGACAAGCGTGTCTTGAAGAGGATGATCGTCGACCAGCGTATCCATTTTACTGCCCGAACTCTCGTCATCGGCAATCATCGGAGCACTCAAGGAATTATCACTCGTCGAAAAACGGAAATCCATTGTTTCGACATCAGAAACAGAGACACCAAGTTTTTCCGAAATGCTGCGGAATATATCCTGCTTGCTCATATTTCTGTCTTCGCTGGCAAGCTTTGCACGCAACCGTCTCAAATTGAAGAAAAGCGCTTTCTGTGCCGAACTGGTACCACCACGTACGATTGACCAGTTGCGCAAAATATAGTCCTGTATGGAAGCCCTGATCCACCATGTGGCATAGGTAGAAAAACGCACCTCGCGCTCGGGATCAAAGCGTGCTGCCGCTTCTAGGAGTCCGACATAGCCTTCCTGAACAAGATCGCTCAGCGGTAGTTTGAAATGTTTGAATCGCCCCGCGATTGAAATGACAAGCCGCATGTGTGCAACTGCAATCTGATGCATTGCCACACTATCTTTTTTGTCTCTCCAGCGCAGTGCCAGATCGTGTTCGTCATTGCGCTCGAGATAGGGTGCCTTCATTGCTGAACGCATCATATTACGGCCAAGTGTGTTGTCCGTGCCGGCATTGAAATTTGTCGTTAACTGCGTTGACGTCGGTATGCTGGCCATGATCTGCCCCCTCGATGAGAAACTCGTTAATCTTAAAGAGCAACACCTATGTTGCTTTCAGATTGGGAAACGCACATCGCGAAGGTTGGTTCCGTAAAAAACAACTAAAAGTTTTATTTTTTCAACTTTTGATATATTTTTTAACGACCATTTTTGACCTGATTGATAAATGTATAGTGTCAAAAAACAAAAACCCGCTATAAAAGCGGGCTTTTGAAAAAAGGGATTAACAAATAAAATCCGGTTTGTTTACTTTAATCAAGCAGCAACGTTTTCGCTGTCTTCGCCATCAACATCACTTTCGATTTCGCTATCCCCTTCAGCCTCACTTTTAACGCTCCGCTTGGGGCTTTTGGCAAGATTGATCTCGATCGCACGGACAGCCTCGGTTTCCGAAATTTTATTAACAACAGCAATTTCACGTGCCATCCGGTCAAGCGCAGCCTCATAAAGCTGACGTTCCGAATAAGATTGCTCCGGCTGATTTTCAGCGCGGAAAAGATCACGAACGACTTCTGCAATAGAAATCAAATCGCCCGAATTGATTTTTGCATCATATTCCTGAGCCCGACGCGACCACATTGTCCGCTTGATACGAGCCCGGCCTTGTAGAACTTTCAAGGCACGTTCGACAAAATCTGTCTCTGACAATTTGCGCATACCAATAGAAATAGCCTTGGCAACCGGCACTTTGACGTGCATCTTGTCTTTTTCGAAATGGATAACAAACAGCTCGAGTTTTACGCCGGCCACTTCCTGTTCTTCAATAGCAACAATCTGGCCAACACCGTGAGCGGGATAAACGATGTATTCTTGAGCCTTGAACCCCTGCCGAGCCGGGGATTTTTTCTTGGGGGATGACATATTCTTAACCAACTCCATTTGTGCTCGGCACTGTTGCCGACAAACACAGGTTGAAAGCTCTGCAAACAGAGAGCCTTATCCGATTTCCGGAAGAATGGACGTTACTTTTGATTCAAGGTGCAGAAGAGGACTTCACCTCTTCGCAAATGCAAAGCAAATGCGATAATAAATCCGCAAACCTCGACATAATTCAATTGGACGCAATAAAGCCGTCCACTATTCGACACGAATTACGTCAGATTAAGACACCTTTCGATGAGAAAAAGAAACGCCAATGACATCCGGTTATCGGTTTAACGAAAAAACCATAACACAAAAAACCAAAGAAATCAATCATTGGCCAGTCAAGTTCAACTGTTTATATGGCTAGTCACCGGTTCCCGGCTTTGGAGAAAAGTATTTCTCAAGTTTTCCCGTCACGCCATCCATTTCGGTTGCTTCAGGAAGCTGATCCTTCTTGACCGTTATATTTGGCCATTTGGCCGAATATTCCATGTTAAGTTCAAGCCACTTTTCAAGTCCGGGTTCAGTATCAGGCTTAATTGCTTCAGCCGGACATTCCGGCTCACAGACACCACAATCAATGCATTCATCGGGGTGGATAACAAGCATGTTCTCCCCCTCATAGAAACAGTCAACTGGGCAAACTTCAACGCAGTCAGTGTATTTGCAGCGAATGCAATTGTCGGTCACAACATAGGTCATTGTTCAATCTCCAGTGTTCACGTCAAGCGCATTCCGACAAAAGCCTGTCACACTTTTAAACGGAAATGAAACGATAACAGCAATGAGTTAACGTTTTTGACGGGCGGTTTCAACCCCGCATTTGAACCAATTTGTTCACATTTCCTGTTTTAAAAAATGCATTAATTGCCGTCTGTCGCGTTTTGTCGGTCGAGGTCCCGATGAAATGATGTTCTGCCTGTCTGTTACAACTTCGTCCGGAGTCAAATCTTCATAAAGCAATCGGGCTTCAGCTGCCGGCCCCCGACGCACGCCAAATCCAGCTACCTTATAAACAACGACTGACCGTTCCAGCCGGATAGTCAGAACATCTCCGACTTTTATCGGATAGCTCGACTTGTCAATCTTCACACGATTAACTCTGACCTTGCTGCCCTCGACGAGTTTGGCAGCAAGGCTACGCGTTTTGACCGTTCGCGAAAAAAACAGCCACTTGTCCAGACGCTGTCTCGAAACGGTCTCTTCGTTCATTTTTTCAATTGGTCGCGCAAAGCAGCAAGCTTTGCAAAAGGCGAATCAGGATCAATCGGCTTCGGTTGCGACTTCGATTTATGCTGTCTGTAAGACGCATCCGCTTTCGGATTGTTGAAAGACGAATTTTTACGCGGACGCTGTTTGTCTCGCCGTGGTTCGCCCGATTTATCTGTTCGTTCACCGGCTTTTTCAAACCGCTGTGCAGAACGCTTCTTTTTGTCACCATTCTGCCTTGACTGACGGTAATCGTGACGGCCCTGATAATGCCAAAGCAATACAGGTTTTTCCTCTTCTTCAGTAGTCTTCTTACCGAAATGAGGCCCGACCGGTTCTGCATCCGGTGTTTTTACTTCTTCCGTTGCTGCGGCTTCTTCAACCACCGACGTAGTTGCAAAATCACCTACCGGTTCGGCCGGACGTTCGACGACTGCAGCAGGCTTTGCTTCATCTTTTGTTGCATCAAGCTCCTGAAGCTTGGCGTCAATCTCTGCCTTGTCTTTTTTATCAAAACGGTAACCCAGGCTTTTCAGAATTTCTTCCATATCCTCGGCTGTTGCACCAAGTATCGACATCATTGCCGGAGTAACCAGAAAATGGCGCCCGTCATAAGCACCGTCCGGACGCGGCCCGCTACCAGGCTTCCAGTTCACTGCATTGCGAATAAGGTCTGCCAGACGTTCAAGAATATCGACACGTACGGCGCGACGGCCCAGAATCCGATAACCGGCAAGTTGATAAAAGGTCGGGTTGAAAGTCGGGTCGACAACAACCGAAGTTCGACCGGCTGCCAATACTTGCAGAACATCGCCATAGCCCGGCAAATCCCGTGCATGGTTTTTCAAAGCCCATAGAAGTGTAATAGCTTGTGCCGGTGCCGGTTTTAACATCATCGGCAGAAAAATATGGAAAGCACCAAAACGCGTACCAAGCCTTCTTAAGGCTGCACGTGAAATCTGGTCAAGGCTTTTGACTTCTTCGGCGACATCGCGGCGCGGCAGAACCCCGAGATGTTCAACCAGACGGAACGCAAGTCCGCGTGTCATACCCACAAGCGCATCCGCATTGATGAGATCAAAAAGCGGCTTCAATGCTGTTTCAAAATGGAAGCTGACAAAACGGTCAACCCGCTCGGCAACTGTTTCACGCGCCTGCCCGGTCAACTGTTCATCGGCAAGTAACACTGCCCGCGGTTTTAAAATGTCGTCGGTTGCAGCAAGACTTGCCAAAGGTTGGCCAATCCAGCGAACCACACCATCCGACCCGATCGCAAAATCGCTATTGGCCGAAGCGGCCAGACGATCTGCCTTTTTTTCGAATTCACCGGCCAATATTTTATCTGCAGCAGCCCTTAGAGCTTTTGCATCGGCACCCTCGCCATTGACATCGGCAATAAAACGAAACCCATCAAGTTTTCCAACATGATGTCCTTCAACAAGAACATCGCCAGTTTGAACTATTTCGGCATCCATCATCACATTCTCTCTAAGCCGCCTCATAAGTACGCTTGTTCTGCGGTCTACAAATCGTTTCGTCAACCTCTCATGTAGCGCATCCGACAATCTATCTTCAATTTCTCGCGTCTTTTCTTGCCAGTGTTGCGGATTGGTAAGCCATCCGGGTCGATGTGACACGAATGTCCAGGTTCTTATCTGGGCAATCCGGTGCGATAAAGTGTCAATATTGCCATCGACTCGATCGGCTTGGGATACCTGCTCGGCCAAATAGTTTTCATTGACGCTGCCACGTTTTACAAGATCACGATAGATATTGGCAATAATTTCTGCGTGTTGTGCCGGTGCAATTTTGCGATAATCGGGAAGTGCACATGCGTCCCAAAGCAATGCGACGCGTTCTGGCCGGTCAGCAAGACGGGCGATATCATAATCATGTGAGAGATTATCCAGAGCTTGTGCATCCACAGCTGGTAAAGCACGGGCAAGCCCTTCTACAGGGGCAGCCGCTTCCAGTGATTTTCTTAAACTGTCAAGCGTTGTAAAATCGAGGTCTTCGCTGCGCCACTGCAAAACTTTTACAGGATCGAAGTGATGTGATTCGATCCGCTCGACAAGACCCTTGTCGAGATCGGCTACCCGACCGGTAACGCCGAAAGTACCGTCACGCATGTGACGACCGGCGCGTCCGGCAATTTGTGCCATTTCTGCTGCTGTCAAATCGCGAAACTGATAGCCATCGAATTTTCTTGTCTGGGCAAAAGCCACATGATCGACATCAAGATTAAGTCCCATGCCGATCGCATCGGTCGCGACAAGAAAATCCACATCGCCCGATTGATAAAGGGCAACTTGCGCATTTCTTGTGCGTGGCGAAAGTGCCCCCATAACCACCGCTGCCCCGCCACGCTGCCGTTTGATGAGCTCGGCAATGGAATAGACATCATCGGCAGAAAAAGCGACTATTGCCGTGCGACTCGGCAAACGGGTCAACTTTTTTGAACCGGCATAGAGCAGTTGGGAAAAACGAGGACGACTAATAACATTAAGACCGGGCAAAAGTTTTTGCAAAATCCCTTGCATCGTCGAAGCACCCAGCAGCATTGTTTCCTGAGTGCCACGTAAATGCAAAATCCGATCGGTAAAAATATGGCCACGCGCCAGATCACCGGCAAGCTGCACTTCATCTATGGCAACAAAAGATGCTTTGGTTTCACGTGGCAAAGCTTCGACAGTGCAAACAGAATATGGGGCACCAAGAGGGATAATCTTTTCTTCCCCCGTAATGAGAGAAACCCGGTCGGGGCCAATTTTTTCGCTGATACGATTATAAACTTCCCGTGCAAGAAGTCGTAACGGTAGCCCGATCATTCCGCTGTCATGGGCAAGCATACGCTCGATTGCCAAATGGGTTTTGCCAGTATTTGTCGGCCCCAGAACAGCTGTTACATCACGCCCCGAAAGGATGAGAGGGGCTTTAGCCATCGTCTACTCCAAATTATCAAATTTTGCCGGACATAGCCGCCAAAATACGCCTTAACGCCTTATCGAACGACAAGCAAGCTTCGTCATTTACAAAACATTAACCATAATTCTTAACCTTTGGAACAGTACCGGAACGAATCAGCGACGAATCGCTGACATTATCATGTTCTTGATATGTTCTAACCAGATACTGTGTCCTTACAAGATGAGAAAACAAAATATAGCAATAAGGTCAAGATTAAATCGGAAAAACGGGGCCATTCCGATTAACCATAATCCGGCAACACAACGAAGCTTCAACAGTCATAATTCTATCAAGCCTCAAAATATCCTATAATCACCAAAGGTTTCCTTTAATGGCACACTATATCCGTTCAAGACCGGTAATATTGGATGAATCGCAAGTTGGCCAGTCGAGCTACCCATAGATTTTTTGGCACGCCGGATTAGAATGTCGCGAGTGTAAAGTGTCTCCGCTCAATTGTCTCCCGCTTACAGTGTCTCTAACCGCGCTTGTCGCCGGCAAATGGTTTTTGGCAATATATTCCGATATGGGCAATAAGGTTTTGTGACAGGTTTTAAAAACAAGGTGTTTGGGAGATGAGAGCCCAACGATAACCGGCGTCGAAGTTTTGAAGATTGGTCAGCTTAAAAAGCTTGAAAACAGAAAAAGCCTATCAAGGAAAATCATTCGGGTCATTGAAGAAATTAACTTCAGTCAAGACTGAAATAAAATAACATAAGACGAACGCCGGCTACCGGACGATTTTTACCGGAAAGCCTTTATGATTAATCCGGATGGCCATGACTTGGCGACGCTGTCAATAACATTTGAAGCCACTCGAATAATAAAGCTTCACAAAAACCGGTTACAGAAATTTTCACAAAACCGGCTCACCGCAATCGTAAAAATCTTTGTATAATCCGGACACAAAAAAACCGGCCAATAGACCGGTTTTTCTTTAAATTCAAAAAAGACTTCAGTCTTTCGGTGTCAAAACCTGACGGCCACGATACATACCGGTTTTAAGATCGATATGATGCGGGCGGCGAAGCTCACCGGAAGTTTTGTCTTCAACATAGGTCGGAGCCTTGAGGGCATCGGCAGAACGACGCATACCGCGCTTTGACGGGGTCGTTTTTCGTTTAGGTACAGCCATGGAAATATACTCCAAATTTGCTTAAAACGTATCTGCCACCATAACCCGAAGCTATATCGGCAGACAAAATAATAGAAGGTTTGGCGTGCCTATACACTGATTATCAGGCTTTGACCAGACTGAAATCAGCATTTTTTATGAAATAGGCCGATATTGTGCCCATTATGAGCGGAAAAATTTTAAAATAAACGGTTCAGTCATAATTTTTTTAAAAATTATAAATGTCACTCTGCCACGTGAAAACGACACGACTGATCGCACCGACTCAAGCATCATCCGGCTTTTTGTTTTTAAGCAAACTTCCCTTTAATTTTTACAAAACCTGCCTTTATTCATGCAAACATTGCGTGTAAGTACCCGCTTGCTGCAAGCGTTTTTCGATCAACCGTCCAAGTCTTGTCATATTCATCGAAGGGCGCGCAGGGTTGCGCAATTTCGGATTGGGCAATGCTACTGCAAGATAGATGGCCTGTCTTTGCGTGAGATTTTTTGCCGAACGTTTAAAGAAATGTCGTGAAGCAGCTTCTGCACCATAAATACCGGGACCCCATTCTGCAATATTGAGATAAATTTCCATAATCCGCCGTTTTGACAAAAAAGCATCGGCGACTGTGGCATAAGGAATCTCGAGACCTTTTCGAAGGTAAGACCGACCATGCCACAAAAACAAATTCTTCACCATTTGCATAGTAACAGTCGATGCACCTCTTTTTGGCCCGCCATCGCGCGTTATAACTGTTTTTAAAGCACCCCAGTCGACGCCATTATGAAAACAAAATTGCCCGTCCTCCGACATAATCACCGCATTGACAAGATGGGGAGAAATATCTTCGATAGGCGTCCACTGGCGTTCATAAGGTGTCTGAGTGATTTTATCGCGCAACATCAAGGTCGAAAGCGGGTGAATAAAAGGCAGCTTATAAAGAAGCATCATTAAAAACGGCAAAGCTAGCAAAAACACCAATATGTAAAGCGTCAAGCGCAGTTTTCCTGAACGCATTTTATCAGAGCGGATTTGCCGATTTTCGCTTTCAATCAACAATTATGCCTCGTTTAATAAACAACCTTCGTTTATATCAATAGTGTCAAACTCATAAGCGTTGACGGCGACGTTGGAATGTTTCATTTCCATCTTGCAAAGATCAGAGGAATTCTCAATGGAAGATTTTACCAATTTACTTGCCAAAAATGCCCGCCAGATTGGTGAAATGCTGGATGCAAAACTCTCTAATCATATCGAGTCCGGAGAAATTGCCCGCCCACCACGTCTTCTCGCTGCAATGCGGCATGGTGTTTTGAATGGTGGCAAGAGATTGCGGCCTTTTCTTGTTATCGAGACAGCGCGACTTTTTGATGCCAATATCGAAGCGGCACGATGCGTTGGCGCAGCACTTGAAGCAATCCATTGCTATTCATTGATACACGATGATTTACCGGCCATGGATAATGATGATTTGCGACGTGGCAAGCCCACTGTCCACAAAGCATTTGACGAAGCGACAGCGATACTTGCCGGTGACGCATTATTGACAATTGCTTTTGATTTTCTTTCCGACGAAAAACTCGAGCTTGATGCAAAAATCCGGCTTCAACTGATAAACGGTCTTGCCCGCAGTGCCGGTCTTGGTGGCATGGTTGGCGGGCAAGTTCTCGACCTCGAAGCGGAGACGAAAAAACCTGATGAAAGCGGCATTATCACATTGGAAGCGATGAAAACCGGTGCACTTATCCGCTATGCCTGTGAAGCCGGTGCTATTCTTTCCAATGCAACCCGAGAAGATCGCGAAAGACTTTCCGAATTCGGCGCGGCAATTGGCCTTGCTTTTCAGCTTGCCGACGATGTCCTTGACGTAACTTCCGATACCAACGCACTCGGCAAGACGGCCGGCAAAGATATTGCAGCCAATAAAGCAACTTTGGTAGCCCTGCACGGTGTAGATTGGGCAAAACACCAACTGGAAGGCCTGATGGAACAGGCTGATGGCCTGCTTGAGCCATTCGGAAACAAGGCCGATATTTTAAGGGCGACAGCAAGATTTGTCATAGAACGGAAGAATTGAGAGGTGAACAAAAGAATTGACAAGGGGAAAAACTGACGGGACGGAAAAAGTGGCCTGAAAAGAAGCTAATGACAACGAAACATTTGCAAGAACGGCATTCGTCTTTCGCAAACGATTTGTCATTTTAAACACTAAAAAGCCCAATGTTTTGAAAACGCCAAATTTGTCGATATACCCACTTTGTCAAGACTAACGACTTTGGAAAATACTCATGGCCTTTACCATTGCTTCTGCAACCGAGCTTATGGAAGAAATTAAAAAAAGCCGTTTTTTAACGCGTGCTTTTCCGATCAATTCCGTAACCGAAGCCGAAGCAATAATTGAAACGATCCGCAAAGAAGAAGCGACACATCACTGCTATGCGTGGAAATTCCATTTAAATTACCGCTTCAATGATGATGGTGAACCGACAGGGACTGCCGGTAAACCGATACTTAATGCCATTGAAGGCAGAGACTGCGATTGTGTTCTCGTTATTGTTACGCGCTGGTTCGGAGGGATAAAACTTGGCACTGGTGGCCTTGTTCGTGCTTATGGGGGCGGTGCAACAAGAGCGCTCCAAAAGGCCGAACTTGTCGAACTTGTTGATTGGCAGATTTTGACTTTTCACTGCCCTTTCAATCTTTTACCCATTATCGAAAATGAACTTCAAAATTTCCTTGCACAAATTGAAAATCGACATTTTGACGATAAAGGATGTGAACTGACACTCCGTTTGCCAAAAGCTGAACGACAAAACTTTATTGACCGGATAAAAGACCTGAGCAACGGCAAAATCCTGATTGAGTGCGAAAACTCCTGCTCGGATACATCTTTATAGAAGCTCTTGCCGAAGACAAGATTTCCGCCAATGTGGCTTCAACCTTTTGTCCGGTTTCACTCAATCGAAGAAAAACCTATCAGAAAACACTTTGAAAGATGATTACTTCCGCTTGAAAGACAACCGTTCCGGTTGTTCTGCAATCTGCCTCTGATCTGTTTTATTTCTGTTTTATGAGAAAAAATATCCTCTGAAGTGAAACAACGCTTTTAACACGGGTTAAATCTTTAAACACTTCGAAGCTTTTGCAATCCTGCCGTAAGGCTACATGAATTTTTAAAGTTTTTCGGTGGCAACTGAAAAGCACAGATACACATTACTTGTGTGAAACCGCGAGAGCAAAACGCGCCATTCAAAGCTGCAGGCTTATTTCAAGAGTCAATTTCATCGCTTTGGTTTTTAAATTATCGAAGCCAAACCTATTTGAAACGCTCTTCTATATATTCGGCTACCATCTGCTCGAATTCAGCCGCAATATTCGCGCCACGCAATATCTTGACCTTTTTGCCCTCAATGAAAACCGGTGCAGCCGGCATCTCGCCAGTACCTGGAAGTGAAATACCGATATCGGCATGTTTCGATTCCCCCGGTCCATTAACAATACAGCCCATGACCGCAACATTGAGTGCTTCTACACCAGGATATTTTTTCCGCCAGACAGGCATGTTTTTGCGAATATCACCCTGAATTTTCTGTGCAAGTTCCTGAAACACCGTAGAAGTGGTGCGCCCGCAACCGGGACAAGCAGCAACAGTGGGTATAAATTGCCTGAATCCCATGACCTGCAAAAGTTCTTCTGCAACCTGCACTTCGCGGCGGCGATCGCCACCCGGTTCGGGTGTCAAGGAAATGCGGATAGTATCGCCAATCCCCTGTTCAAGCAAAATGCCGAGAGCTGCCGACGATGCAACAATGCCCTTCGTTCCCATACCGGCTTCGGTGAGCCCCAGATGAAGAGCATAATCGCAGCGCTCGGCCAACATGGTATAGACCGCAACGAGATCCTGTACCTGACTGACTTTTGCCGACAGAATAATTTTATCCCGTCCAAGGCCGATTTCTTCAGCAAGATGCGCAGAAATAAGTGCAGACTGCACCACCGCTTCATGCATGACTTCATCGGTTGAAAGCGGCCCCCCTTTTTCAGCATTCTCATCCATCAGACGCGTAAGCAATTCCTGATCAAGCGAACCCCAGTTCACGCCGATTCGGACCGGCTTGTCATAGCGAATCGCAAATTCGATAATTTCACTGAATTGTTTGTCACGTTTTTCGCGAAACCCGACATTGCCCGGATTGATGCGGTATTTTGCCAAGGCTTTCGCACAGTCGGGAAATTCGGCCAATAATTTATGGCCGATATAATGAAAATCGCCAATGAGCGGAACTGTAATACCAAGATTGTCGAGCCGCTCCCTTATTCTTGGCACGGCGGCTGCCGATTCATCACGATCGACAGTAATGCGTACGAGCTCCGAACCTGCCTTGGCAAGCGCTGCAACCTGCGCAACTGTTGCATCAACATCTGCCGTATCCGTATTGGTCATTGATTGCACGACAACCGGATTATTCCCCCCCACCATAACACCGCCAACATTGACGGCAACAGACTTGCGGCGAGGAAACGGTTTGGAAAAATATTCGTGCTTGGTCATTTTCGGATAGTGTCTCTTTTATTGTCTGATCGACATAAACGCATCAATTGTTATAACTATTATAATGATATTTTCCCAACCGGAAATTAAAAAAGCTTGTCACTTTTTCGAGTTGACAATCCATGTTCACAATTCAGGCTCGCAACGCAGGCGCGCAATCAAGATTTCGATCGTGTGATCGACGTGAGAACTGGACAACAAAAGAATTAAACCTCCACCCGATATTTCTATAAACTGTCTGACAATCAATCTTTTGCCGCGAATTAAAAACCTGTTTCACTTAAAAATCGTCAGCTGACAAAATATCTTTGGTACTGGAAGGAATTTTTCTGCGCATTATCTATTCTACTATATGGTGTAGTTACAGCCTTGTGTTCGACTTATACGGGGCTTCTAGCGCAAGGAAAAAACAATGTTTAATCTTCTCAACAGCGGCGACGCAAAAGAAAAAATTGAAAAACGCATTCAGGATCTTAAAAGTGAAATCCAATCGCTTACCCAATCACTTACAAAAGGCGACGGTTTCCTTGAAAATACCGGTGAAATTGCCGAAACCATAAAAGACAAAGGCCGTCAGGCACTTGATGTCGTCGGTGAGCAAGCTCACTACATCACACGGCAGACAAAGAACTATCCGAAGACTGCGTTGGCCGTGGTTGGCGTTTTGGGACTGGCAGCTTATTTTTTGTTACGCCGCAAATAACGGGCTCGATTTAAGAGCTTCCAATATGCGTTCACGCGGAAAAAAACGCTGAACGCAAGTTTTTTAAAATCCGCAAAATGAGGTTTCACATCGTTTTGCAAATATCCGGTCAATTAATATAATTGAAAATTGCAATAGAGTTAGAAATTGATTGACTGATAAAAATAAAAAGCGCGTTAGACGCGCTTTTTATTTTCCTTCAAAACCGGAATGGGCCTTTTATTTGCCCGTTCACCCTCTTCTTCAGTCTTTAACTTCCGAATAATTATAGCTTCCGTCCGGAGCCTTGTACCAGCGGTTCATAACGAAACCCCCTTCCTTGGGATCTCCCTTCTCGGTGAAATCCAAGGGTCCGAGAACGGTTTTGAACGGCCCTTTTGTTTTTAAGTATTGAGCCACTTTTTGCGGATTCTGTCCTTCGGCAGTAATGCCTTCGGCCATAAGCTGCACAACTGCATAGGAATAAAGTGTGAATGCTTCCGGTTCAAATCCGTTCGCCCGGAAAGATTTTACCAATTCCTCATTGTCCTTATTGCCACGAGGATCGGCGTTAAACGTATTCATGACGCCGATAACGGCATCTTGTGCCGTTGCCGCAAGTTCGTTGCTGGCAAAGGCATCCCCACCGATATAGACGGGTTTAACTTTCTGTTCCGCCATTTGGCGCAACATCAATCCGGCCGGCGTATAAAGCCCGCCAAAATAGACAACATTTGCGCCACTTTGTTTCATTTTTGCAATAATGGCCGAAAAATCTTTGTCCTCCACATTAACGCCGTCAAAGCTCAATTCGGTAACGCCAAGCTTGTTCAGCGTCTTTTTAACCTCTTCGGCAATTCCTATGCCATAAGCGGTTTTATCATGGATAATCATGACCTTCGGATCAGGGACATGTTTTTTTATGAATTCACCGGCAAAGGAACCTTGCTGGTCATCGCGTCCGCAAACGCGAAACTGCATCGGATATCCCGATTCAGTCAATTTAGGATTGGTAACACCGGCTGAAATTGCCAGCATGCCGTTTTCATCGTAAACCGTTGCAGCCGGAAGAGCAGCACCCGAATTATAGTGGGCTACAACAAATTGCACGCCATCACCGGCAAGCTTGTTGGCACCCGAAACAGCTTGTTTGGGGTCTGACGCATCATCGACAATTTCAATGACCAGTTTTTCTCCCTTGATTCCGCCCTTGTCATTGATATTTTTGACGGCCATCTCGGCGCCATGCTGAATCTGTGCCCCGATTGCTGCACTCGGTCCGGTAGCCGGAATTGCAACGCCGATTTTGATATCAGCCCAGGCACTATTCATGAATGCGCCAAGACCAATTGCTGCAACTGTTGCCAATAATGCCTTCTTCATATTCGTTCTCCTCTTTTTTCTTCACCAGTTGTAAAACATCTAAAGTATTTTTTCCAGACAACATAGAAGAAATTGTTATTTCTTGTGCCAGGTAAAAGGTGAAGATTTCTTGTAAAGCCAACTATATTGGCGAACCATCTGGTTCGTCCTCGTAAACTGGAAACCGAGACTTGCGAAAATCAACAAAACGACAAGATCGACAAGATAATAGTGGAGCGACAATAATGTGCCGTTAAAGGGCGGAATATAATGGATAAAACGGATAGCTGCGGCAAGCGGAACCATTGAAATCAGAGCGACTTTCAATCCGTGCCACGTCAGCGCGCAAGCACGCCCCGTCATCCACGCTGCCCAGCCACCGAGGATTAAGGTCACCAGAACAAAGACAAAAAGTGAAGACTCTTCATAAAGGATACCTTGCATTTTTTCTCCCTAAAGCTTGAAACACCCACAACAGTTTTGAAGATCCTGATTAATGTCGACCACCTTCAAGATAGGCTGCCCTAACTTTCGGATTGGCCAGAAGTTCTGCACCTGTTCCGCTCATTGTAACAACACCGTTCACAAGAACATAGCCGCGATGGGCAAGTTTCAATGCACCAAAAGCGTTCTGTTCAACCAGAAAAACGGTCAAACCGGTTTCCTCGTTCAGGACTTTGATAGCATCGAATATCTGTTTGACGATCAAAGGTGCCAAGCCCAACGAGGGTTCATCAAGCAACAATAGCCGCGGACGCGACATCAGGGCGCGCGCTATAGCAAGCATTTGCTGTTCACCTCCGGACAATGTACCGCCACGTTGCTGCAAACGTTCTTTCAGGCGCGGAAATAGCGTAAACATTTTCTCGACATCCTCATCAAAATATTTGAGGTTATCAATGCTTGCGCCCATTTGCAGGTTTTCAAGGACGGTCATGCGCGGAAAGATTCGCCGCCCTTCCGGTGATTGGGCAATACGTAATCGCGCAATTTCGTGCGTTTCCATATAGGTAATGTCATGACCATCAAAGAATATACGACCTGACCTTACGCGCGGTTTGCCGAATATGGTCATCATCAATGTCGATTTACCGGCACCATTGGCACCAATAAGAGTGACAATCTCGCCTTGCCGGACTTCGACACTGACGCCGCGGAGAGCTTGAATAGCACCGTAATAAGTTTCAATATTTTCGACTTTAAGAAGTGCTGGTGCTTCGCTACTCATGAACGCTTTCCCTCTTGTTCTTTCGAGTCGGCAGTAATGATTTCCGTTTCGGATATTTGGACCGAACTTGAAACAACATCGTCCGGAAGCCCCGCTTCCGAGGTTTCGTCATCCTCGTCAACGCCGAGATAGGCTGCAATCACCTTCGGATCGTTCTTGACCATTTCGGGCGTTCCGTCAGCAATTTTCGATCCGTATTCGAGAACAACAACATGATCGGATATTTCCATCACCACCGACATATCATGTTCGATAAGCAACACAGACGTATGCTCCACATCCCGTATGTTCAAAAGAAGATCGTTAAGTTCAAGCGATTCTTTCGGGTTGAGACCGGCAGCCGGTTCATCGAGACATAAAAGTTGCGGATCGGTACACATTGCGCGCGCAATCTCGAGACGTCTTTGATCACCATAAGGAAGATCTCCAGCCGGATCATCGGCGCGATGGACAAGATTTATTTTTTCAAGCCAGGTTTCGGCCTTTTTGATCGCCTCTTTGGCAGCCCGCTTATAAGACGGAAGACCGAATAGACCAAGCACAGTCATTCCGGAAGCGCGCATCAATTCATTATGCTGGGCAACAAGCAGATTTTCGAGAACCGTCAAACCGGTGAACAAACGTATATTCTGGAAAGTACGGGCAACTTTTGCTTTCTTGGTGATTTCGTAATCGGCAAGCCGTTCCAACAAAAAGGTTTTTCCCCCTTTCGTGTGAAGAGAAAGCATCCCTCCGGTTGGCCGATAAAAGCCGGTAATACAGTTAAAAACAGTTGTTTTACCTGCACCGTTCGGTCCGATCAAAGCCGTAATTTTTCCCCGCTCGACATTGAAGCTCAAATCATCAACGGCGACGAGGCCACCAAATTGCATCCTGAGGTGCTCGATTTGGAGAAGGGTATTATCGTCAGCCATCAGCCGTTTCCTTCTTTGGTAAAATCGCCTGAAACAGCTTTCTTCACTTTCAGAAAAGCACTTGGCTCACGTTTTCCGACAAAGCCGCGCGGCTTCCAGACCATAACAAACACCATGGCAAGACCGAACCATAACATGCGATATTGTGGTGGGTCGAAATCAGGACCGAATATCATTTGCAAAGCCGGAACATCGCGAAGCAGTTCCGTACCACCAATCATGACAGCAGCAGCAACAGCGATCCCGCCGAGTGACCCCATGCCACCCAGTACAACAATTGCCAGAATAATGGCCGATTCATCAAAAATGAAACTGGTATAATCGGCGCGCCCCTGTCTTGCCGCAAAAAATGCTCCTGCAAATCCGCCGAACATGGCGCCGATAGAAAATGCTGTCAATTTCGTTGTAACAGTATTGATACCGAGTGACCGACAGGCAATTTCATCTTCCCGCAGGGCTTCCCATGCACGCCCGATAGGCAGGCGACGCAACCGCATAACGACCCAGGCGGTTATCACAACCATGACAAGAATGACGTAATAAAGGAATATTTTATAATGGGCGGCCTGGAAATTTAATCCGAAGAGTGCGGCAAATCCACCTTCGCCCCTTGTGAAGGGAATGCCGAAAAAGGTTGCCTTTTGAACCGACAGGCCTGCAGCGCCGCCGGTAACCGGTGTCCAGTTTTGCAAGATTGTGCGGATGATTTCACCGAAAGCCAAAGTGACGATCGCAAGATAATCACCACGCAGTCTTAATACAGGAAAGCCGAGCATCATTCCCCAAAGAGCTGCAAAAATACCGGCCAGAGGCAAACACAACCAGAATGAAAACCCGAAATGATTGCCGAGAAGTGCAACCGTATAGGCACCCACTGCATAAAAAGCGACGTATCCCAAATCAAGCAAGCCGGCAAGACCGACAACGATATTGAGTCCCCAAGCGAGCATGACGTAAATCAATATCTGGATCGCATAATTGTCGATCCATTTTTGTGACTGGGCGAGATTATCAACGAGAAAGGTCGTGACAAAAAACGGATATACAAGCAACAAGGCGAGAATGCACCCCGGAGCATATTTCTGAAAACCCGGCGTTACTTCCCTTACCGTTATTCTGATCGCTTGCTGGAGACCTTTGGCATAAAGAAAAACAATGGCAAGCAGTACAAAAACAACAACAACAATTCCGGCAATCAATAGCTGATGGGCTTGGGCCGACAAATTATAGGTCGATTGCGCCGTGGCTTCTTCGTAATAAAGCCATGCACGATAGGCAATAAACAATATGACAGAAGGGACAAGCGCAAAAACCGCCCCTTTTGTACCACCACCGAAAAGGCACCATGTAAAACGCCCGACACCGGCAATGATTACATAATTGATGAGATAACCGATTTGTGGAGTCAGCGTCATCTCGTTTCTTAAATTGAGATCAGCCCTGAAACCGACGATAAAGGCGAAGAGCAAAAACGCGATGAAAGCCGTGACGACACCTTCGCGACAAGCGCGTTTGATGTCAACTCTTCCGGCGTTTGGCAAGGAATTTATCTGGTTCATAGCCGCAGTCTAGACCTTTTCAACTTCGGGCCGTCCAAGAATACCGGATGGCATAAACACAAGAACGATTGCAAGAATGAGAAAGACTGCGACGTCTTTATATTCAGGAGGAAAATAGGTTTGCCATAAGGCTTCGGTCAAACCGATAAGGAGACCGCCTAAAACAGCACCGGGCAAAGAACCAATTCCGCCAAGAACTGCTGCAGTAAAGGCCTTGATGCCGGGAATAAAACCGTCTGCAAAATGAATCTGGCCGTAATTCATCAGATAAAGTGTGCCTGCAATTGCTGCAAGGGCTGCCCCCATAATGAAGGTCACCGAAATAATCCGATCCACGTTGATTCCCAAAAGAGCCGCCATTTTACCATCCTGCTCGACCGCGCGTTGGGCACGTCCGAGAGGTGTTTTGCTGACAATATGCGAAAAAATGAAAAGCAGAACTGCGGTCACCACAACAACAAGAAGCTGCTTGTTCAAAACAAAAACATCTGTTCCGGGGATTACAAAACCGCCACTGATCATTTCAGGAATAGGCTTGTTACGTGGGCCCTGCTCGACCTGAACAAAATTACGCAAAACAAAAGACATTCCGATAGCTGTGATCAATGGTGCAAGACGAAAAGAGCCGCGCAACGGCCGATAGGCAACCCGTTCAATAACCCAAGCCCAGACAGATGTGAAAACCATTGAAACAATCAGCATGATAAGCAGTGCCAAGGCAATAGGTACCGCCGCAGGCAATGTCAGCAACATCATGAAAACGATCATTGCAATAAAGGCGCCGATCATGAAAACATCACCATGAGCAAAATTGATCATGCCCAAAATGCCATAAACCATGGTGTAGCCAATAGCGATCAGCCCATAAATAGCTCCCAGAGCAACTCCGTTTATCAGTTGCTGAAAAAAATAATCCATTGAGTGTGTGTCCCCTATGTTATTTTTCTGATTTCACAATACCAACTGTCAAGCTGAAAGCAAATGGCAGGAATACGAATTAACGCAATCGTGCGCGCTTTCATAGCATTTTTTAATTTTTCTAAAGTTTTCAATCAATGAATCTATGGAATGTGCTTCAATGTGGCATATTATTTCTTATCTTTTACCGGATCGACAGATGTATCGACGTGAGGAATAACCGACATGCCGGGGATCAGCCGGTCGATATATTTCTGGTCGGGATCAACCTCGATACGGACAGGAATACGCTGGGCAACCTTGGTGAAATTTCCTGTAGCATTATCCGGTTTCAAAACCGCAAATTCCGAACCGGCAGCCGGTGAAAAACGGACAACATGCCCCTTCATTTTGTATCCGTCCAAAGCGTCAACCGAAAACACCACAGGTTGGCCGATTTTCATATTGGCGCATTGCGTTTCCTTGTAATTGGCGACAATCCAGACATCATCGGGGACGACGGCCAGAAGCTGGGTTCCGGCTGTGACATATTGGCCAAGTTTGGCACCCACTTCACCAACCCGTCCATCGCGTGGAGAATAGATTTTGGTATGATCAAGATCTATTTTTGCAAGTTCGACGGCCGCTTCGGCGCTTTCAACATCGGCTTTCAAACCTTCCCGATCAACAAGGATTTTTTTCAAAGCTTGCACTCTGACTTCCAGTTCCGCACTTTTCTGGTCACGGTCGGCACGGGCAGAATCTTCGCTGCTTTGCGATGACACGCCTCGTTGCGTTAATGGCTCGACGCGTTTCCAATTGAGTTCCGATTTGGTGAAGGCTGCTTCTGCCGAACGTATATCGGCCTTTGCCGATTCCTCCTGTTGGTAGGAGCTAGCAAGCGCTGCCTTTTTGGAATCGAGTACTGCTACCGCCTGTTCGACCCTTTGTTTAAAAATACGATCTTCTATTTCGATAAGAAGCTCACCTTCTTTGACACGCTCGTAATCTTTGATTTTCACGCTTGATATATTGCCGGCTACTTGCGGGCTGATCATCGTTACGAAACCTTTGACGTAGGCATTATCTGTGGTTTCGATACTGCTGATAAAAGGCGGCAATTGCCATGCCCATAATATCAACAATATCCCGCAAACACCGGCAATAATGGAAACAGCCGTCGCTTTGGAACGTAAATATCGTATCATTCTAATTCATCCGCATTTTCGTGCCTGAGCTTTATCAGGCTGGTTGTGTCGATAATTGGGCCTTTTTGTCACGCATTGTTTTAAATCCCCGCAACGCCATTCTGATCAGCAACATCACCAGAACAACGAGAGCGATGCAGGAATAAAGGCGGAACACATCATTATAAGCCAACACATTGGCCTCGAGTGTCGATCTTCTTGCCAGTTCGGCCAAGCCTTCACCATGTAACAGAACCGGATCATTGATAACGTGTCCGTAAGCTTGAGAAAGCTTATCGACATTAGCTGCCACAATCGGATTGCTCATAACAATTTGCTGGGTCAGAATATTGGAATGGTATTTTTCGAATACGATTTGCAAGCTGCCAAAAAAGGCCGAGCTCATTAGCCCGCCCGTATTTTGGGTAAACAGGAATACCGCAATAAAACTCAAAATATATTGGGGACCTCTGGCAATTGCTGTTGCCAACCCCTTCGACATTGACGGAGGCAAAAATAATGCATAGCCCACACCGATCATGCCCTGACTTAAAATCATCTGGTCGGGCCTCGTAAGATTGGTTGCATGACTATCCATAAACGAACCGGCGGCAAGCAGAATAAGCGCGATGACGTGAAACAGGTCCTCTCGACCCGGCTTGAAAAATATTGCGCAGGCAAGTCCCCCGAGAACGGTTCCGACAACGACTCCTGCGTGCATCACTTCCATTTCGCGGTTGAGAAGGCCGAACAAATTGAAAAAGTTCGATGCCAATGTTGCTTGTTCCGAAAGCAGAATCCTGAACATCAGGAGAACGATTGCAATGTGCAACATTTCCTTGCTGAATAGCCAACGCAAATCAATCAACGGATTTTTGCGATTGAGCTCGATAACGGCCGCCGCCATAAGGCAGAAAACCGCAATCGCCAGCCACCAGCCCATCCAAGAAACATCGCGCCACCAGTATAATTTACCGACCGGCATAATGGCTGCATTGATACCGAGACCGATGGCAATCAAGCCGAAGCTCAAATAATCTATTTTTTCGATGACTTTGGCTCTTTTGATCGGCGTTAGCGGCAAATAGAAAATGCATCCGAAACCGATGAGAGCGAGCCCCATTTCCAAAGCAAATAATGCATGGAAGCCTGCGTGATCAATTAATGCCGGCGAAACCAGTCTCGATAGTGGTACGGCAAGGGCAATATTCATCAAATTGAGGCTCAAGCCGACTGTGCGCTTCTTGGCCGGAGCAAATGCTTCGATCATATAGAAAAAAGCGAGCGACGACATTGGTGCCGCTGCAATACCAGCAAAGAAACGGATTATAATGGCTGATTGCAGGCTTGTTACAAACAAATGCAATATACAGGTTAATAAAAAGCCGATAATCGACAACTCGGCAAAAAGCCGCAAGCCGTATTGGTTACGAATTTTGATAAGAAAAATAGCAAGACTGACATTGGGAGCCATATAGGCGCCGACAAGCCATGTCGTTTCTTCGACGGTGGCGTGGAAAAATCCTGTCAACTGGGTAATATTGGATTGCACCATATTGGCGCCAAGTCCATAGACCCATTGCAGAAGACTTGCCGCAAAAATATAAATCAGACACCGGTGGATAGGACCGGCGAAAATTTTGCCAGGCTTCGGAAACGGCGGTTCCCGTTCGTCATCGGGAAGTGGCAGAACGCCCGTACTCATATGCGTCCTTCTTTCTCGACAGCGTCGGCTATATGCTCAAGAACATCCATCGCCTCTTTGACACTCGTTTCCCGAATATCCGACATCACTGTTTCACTGAGTTCGGCTGCATAAGCTTCTATCCCCTCGACAAGTTTTCTGCCCTTTGGCGTCAGGGTAACCCGTTTGGCACGCCGGTCATCTTCAGCAACATTTCTTATGACCAACCCCTGCTCTTCCAATGCATCGATAAGTCGGACCAATGTCGCATGTTCGATGCCCAATTCTTCGGCCAGGTTTTTTTGAAAAAAATCGTCCTGATCTTTCAATGCTGACAAGGTCAATGCACGTGCCAAAGTCAAACCGTGATCACGAATGCGCGTGTCCAGCAGATTTCTCAATTTTCGGCTCACTTTGAATAGCAAATCGATAAACAGCACTGATTGAGTGGCGTTTTTCATTATCTTTTCCGGAGAATTTAGGTAGGATGCTAATGATTATGATGCGACATATATAAGTCTAAAATAACATTCGCAATTCACTTCCTTATTGCTCACAAAGGGTTGAACCGGTTTTTGAAAGCTGATTGCAACCGCCATTTACATGGAACGCAGTTGTTCTCATTCATCGGTTAGGGATTTTTATTTGTTCGATGCCGGAAACCGGCTCTCGTTATTCAAGCACTGATTGTGGCATTTGTTGGTCAATAATTGAAAACGGAAAAATAAATAATCCTACGTCGTTTCTGTCACATAATATTCTGCTGTTTTCACAACGCGGAATAAAGTGGCTCGCCTTTCCGCAACATCGGTTAAACAAATAGACAATCGTCTGCAGAATTCAGCCGCATCAATGAATCGAATACCATGTCGCCTGCTCTTGCAATTCAGGTGACAGCACATCTTGAAATGGCATTTCCCCAATTCGTTGATGAAGTTCTGCTTGAATTACCAGCAGGAGGTCAAGGCGCAACATCAGGTTTTTGCTTATTTCAATGTGCAACCGACAATCTCAAGCGGCTGTTGAAAAACTATGACAAAAATCCGATTTCTCCAATTCGAGATTCGATTTTGCTTCAATGTACAAAAATATATCAAGATGAATTCTTTTTTAGGAAAAATGAACGGCCTGTTGATGATAAGCTCCGCTGCCTACAATTTTTCCGAGAATGCACTGTCTTCACCGAGGACAAATTATTTTGTTGAATGCAACTGAATTCGCGCTTTTCGTTCGTCGAAAGCCGCCGATGCGTGAGGTTGTCAATAACAGTTTATATCACAATAGCAATTTGTCGATTGACGGTTTTCTTCTTCGCTATTCACATTGCCCTTCCGCCCTCAAAAAAGAATCAAGGAAGTTTTGAAAGCGAAAAAATGATGCCAAACAAAACAGAATGTTCCGCGTAGATATCCGGCTATTTGTAAGCTGACATAGGAAAAAGAGAGATAGGTTCGGAGATAGAATTTGATTCCGGAAATATTTGCGTCTTAGAAAAATCGTGAACGTATGATGCGCAAAGGGGCACAATCGGACAATGCCGGAAAAAAGTAAAATGACAATTGTTAAATAGCGCCGAATGATCAGATCGTCGATATAACGTTTTCGACAGATGTCAATTGATGGAGGAAGTCTTCTGCTTTATTGCGCGCTTCGTCGTTTTCTGCCTCGTTAAAGACATCTCGCGCTTCATTGATACGACGTTCCAAATCTTGTTCATCGAATTTTTCAAGCGAAACAGCGGACTCGGCGAGTAACGAACACCCATGCCTGTTAATATCGGCAAAACCGCCATAGACAACAAAAGACATTTGACCGGTTGCCGTTTTTACCGTGATGACCCCCGGAGTTACCGAAGTCATAACAGGTGAATGATCCGGAAGAATGGTCATATAACCTTCACTGCCAGGCAAAACAACTTCCTGTGCTTGTTCCGAAAGCAGCAATTGTTCTGGAGAAACCAGCTCAAATAAAAATGATTTAGCCATATCTTTCGTCACCTTACCCTAACGACAAACAGTAAAATCCGCAAAGTCCTTAAAGACCGGAAGATTTCAAACTATTTGCAGTGCAAAAACAGATTTTCCCACGCGGGCAAAGCACTGCAAACGGTTCTGCCGCCAGTATAAAAAGGCGACAGAACCAATTTTTATTACGAAACTTGCTCGGCAAGACGCTGTGCTTTTTCAACAGCCTCTTCAATCGAGCCAACCATATAGAAGGCTGATTCCGGAAGATAATCATATTCGCCAGCACAAAGGCCTTTGAAGCCCTTGATCGTATCTTCAAGAGGAACAAGCTTGCCCGGAGCACCTGTGAACACTTCTGCAACATGGAATGGCTGAGACAGGAAACGTTCAATCTTGCGGGCACGTGCGACAACAAGCTTATCTTCTTCCGAGAGCTCGTCCATACCGAGAATGGCGATAATATCCTGCAACGATTTGTAGCGTTGCAAAATCGTTTGCACCTGGCGAGCAACATTATAGTGTTCTTCACCGACAACCAGTGGATCAAGCATACGAGACGAGGAATCCAACGGGTCGACAGCAGGATAAATGCCTTTTTCAGCAATTGAGCGCGACAAAACAGTTGTTGCATCCAAGTGGGCAAATGATGTCGCAGGAGCCGGATCGGTCAAATCGTCGGCAGGAACATAAATCGCCTGAACAGACGTAATAGACCCCTTGTTGGTCGTTGTAATACGTTCCTGTAAAGCACCCATATCGGTGGCCAAAGTCGGCTGATAGCCCACGGCCGAAGGAATGCGGCCGAGCAGAGCAGAAACTTCCGAACCTGCCTGAGTAAAGCGGAAAATATTATCCACGAAGAACAGAACATCCTGACCGTCATCGCGGAAGCTTTCGGCAACCGTCAAGCCGGAAAGTGCAACACGGGCGCGAGCTCCCGGTGATTCGTTCATTTGTCCATAGACCAGAGCACATTTCGAGCCTTTTGCAGATCCACCATGTTCTTTCGGATCAACATTCACGTGGCTCTCGATCATTTCGTGGTAAAGGTCATTGCCTTCACGGGTACGTTCACCGACACCGGCAAAAACCGAATAACCGCCATGTGCTTTGGCGATGTTGTTGATGAGCTCCATAATAAGAACTGTTTTACCAACACCGGCACCACCGAACAGACCGACCTTACCGCCTTTTGAATAAGGCGCGAGAAGATCAACCACCTTGATTCCGGTAACCAGAATTTCCGATTCTGTCGACTGATCAACATAAGCGGGAGCCGGTTGGTGAATTGCACGGATTTTGTCGGATTTAATCGGTCCGACTTCGTCAACCGGTTCACCGATAACATTCATGATGCGGCCGAGCGTTGCTTCGCCGACCGGAACCGAAATAGGAGCGCCGGTATCAACGACTTCTTGTCCGCGAACCAGACCGTCGGTTGTATCCATCGCAATTGTGCGAACTGTATTCTCGCCAAGGTGTTGGGCAACTTCAAGAACCAGCCGATGACCGAGATTGGCTGTTTCCAAAGCATTCAGAATCTTCGGCAAATGACCATCGAACTGGACATCGACAACAGCACCGATAATCTGCGTGATATGTCCGACAACGCCTTTTGTTGTATCAAGCTTATAGGTACCTTTATTTTCACCAGCAGATGCCGACTTCGTATCCGCGTGCGGAGCTGCCGTTTTGGCTGAAGCTTTCGAGGCTGCCGGTTTGGCAGCAGCTTTTGCTGTTACTTTCTTTTCCGCAGCCTTTGTGGCTGCCGTCTTTGAGGTCGCCGCTTTTGCCATCGATCCTTACCTTCCATATTAGAGCGCTTCTGCGCCCGCAATAATTTCTATCAGTTCTGTCGTGATCTGAGCCTGACGTTGACGGTTATATGTGACCGACAGTTTATTGATCATCTCACCGGCGTTGCGTGTTGCATTATCCATCGCGCTCATCTTGGCGCCCATCTCACCTGCTCCGTTTTCTAACAGAGCCCGAAAAATTTGCACTCCGATATTACGGGGGATAAGCGTAGTCAGAATTGTTGCTGCATCCGGTTCATAAGCATAGACCGCAGGAACAACTTTCTGGTTCTGGATGTCTTCATCCTCTTCATCTTTCGGAGCCGGAATGAGCTGTTGGGAGGTCGGTTGTTGATTGATAACCGACACAAACTCGGAATAGAACAAAGTGCAGACGTCAAATTCGCCTTTTTTGAACATTTCGATAACTTTATCAGCAACATTCTTGGCGTGCGAATATTTGAGGTGCTTTGCTTCGCGCAAGCTCACATGGTCAACAATAAAGCGACCATAATCGCGGTGCAAAATATCGAACCCCTTTTTCCCCACAGTCAGAATTTTTACAGTTTTGCCCTGAACCTGAAGCAGCTTGATATGTTCTATCGCATGACGGGCAATCTGGGAATTGAACCCGCCACAAAGACCGCGTTCTGCGGTGCAAACGATAAGAAGGTGAACGTCGTCTTTGCCGGTCCCAACCATTAGTTTGGGTGCATCTTCTGCTCCAATATGTGAAGCGAGATCGGCAAGCACCGCGGCCATACGTTGCGCATACGGACGCGCTGCTTCTGCTGCCTCTTCGGCGCGACGCAGCTTTGCCGCAGCGACCATTTGCATCGCACGGGTAATTTTCTGCGTCGCCTTAACCGAGGCAATACGATCTCTAAGATCTTTTAGCGAAGCCATTAAACCGTCCCATCATTAGGTCAAGAAAAATTCTTGGAATAAGCTTGCAAAATGCTTGTCAGCTTATTTTTAAGCTCGTCGGTCAATTTTTGCTCTTTACGAATACCGTCTAGAACATCCTTGTGGTCGGTCCGCATCAGCGCCAAAAGTCCCTGTTCGAACTTGCTGACCTGATTGACCGCCAGCTTGTCGAGATAACCATTCACACCGGCAAAAATAACAGCAACCTGTTCTTCTGTCTTCAATGGCGAGAATTGCGGTTGTTTCAACAGCTCGGTCAATCGTGCACCACGATTGAGCAAACGCTGCGTTGAAGCATCAAGATCGGAACCGAACTGGGCAAACGCCGCCATTTCGCGATATTGAGCGAGTTCGCCCTTGATCGAACCTGCTACCTGCTTCATTGCCTTGATCTGGGCTGCAGAGCCGACGCGCGAGACCGACAAACCGACATTCACTGCCGGGCGGATACCTTGATAGAACAGATTTGTTTCAAGAAATATCTGACCATCTGTAATAGAAATAACATTGGTCGGAATATAGGCAGAAACATCATTGGCCTGTGTTTCAATGACAGGAAGTGCTGTCAATGATCCGGCACCGTGGGCATCGTTCATCTTGGCTGCGCGTTCAAGTAAACGGGAGTGCAGATAGAAGACATCGCCCGGATAAGCTTCACGCCCCGGCGGACGGCGAAGCAACAATGACATTTGACGATAAGCAACCGCCTGTTTCGACAGGTCGTCATAACCGATCAAAGCATGCATACCGTTGTCACGGAAATATTCACCAATTGCACAACCGGCAAATGGTGCAATAAATTGCATCGGAGCCGGTTCGGAAGCAGTCGCAGCAACAATGATCGAATAATCAAGTGCACCGCGCTCTTCCAACGCTTTTACAAAGCGGGCAACAGTCGAACGTTTCTGTCCGACGGCGACATAAACGCAATAAAGTTTGTCTTTTTCAATATTCTGGTCATGTGCGGGCTTCTGGTTGAGAAATGTATCAAGCAGAATAGCAGTCTTACCCGTCTGACGGTCACCGATCACCAATTCACGCTGTCCACGCCCGATAGGAATAAGAGCGTCGATAGCCTTAAGACCTGTCGACATCGGTTCGTGAACCGATTTACGTGGAATAATGCCCGGCGCCTTTACATCGACACGGCGACGTTCTTTGGCATTGATCGGACCCTTGCCATCAATCGGATTGCCCAAAGCATCAACAACACGACCGAGAAGTTCCGGACCAACAGGAACATCAACAATTGTTTTCGTACGCTTGACTGTATCGCCTTCACAAATATCACGATCGGAGCCGAAAATAACAACACCGACATTATCTCTCTCGAGGTTGAGCGCCATGCCACGCACACCACCGGGAAATTCGACCATTTCACCGGCCTGAACATTATCCAAGCCATAAACACGGGCGATACCGTCACCCACAGACAGAACCTGGCCAACTTCGGAAACTTCGGCCTCTTTACCGAAATTTTCGATTTGACTCTTCAGGATTTTAGATATTTCCGACGGTTTAATATCCATCAGCCGACCTCTTTCAGTGCAAGCTTAAGCGAAGACAATTTCGATGACAGTGACGTATCGATCTGACGCGGACCGAGTCGGACGATAAGGCCACCCAATATATCCGGATTAACAGTTGTACGCAGGCTGACATCTTTGCCTGCCACTGCTTTCAATGTTGCTTTCAGCTCTTTTTCCTGAGCTGAACTCAATTTCTGTGCCGAAACAACTTCCGCCGATATTTCCCCGCGGAATTTTGCGGCAAGACCACGAAAGGCAGAAACAATGGCCGGCAATAAAAAAAGCCGCCTATTCGATGCAACAACACATAAAAAATTGGCGACGTAACGACTGGCGGTATTTTTGCCCATACCTGCTTCTTTACATAAAGCAGCTACCGCTTTTTCCTGTTCGACTGACGAAAAAACGGGGCTGAAAACCAGACGTTTCAAATCGCTATTTGATTCGATCGATGAAAGACATGAAGACAGTTCTTTTTCTACTGCATCGACACACTTGGATTCATGTGCCAGATCAAAAAGTGATGTAGCATAACGCTCGGCTACTGCAGATGTTAGCGAAGACGATTTTGACACTCTATCCTGTCTTTCCCCTTAGCAGAGAGTTGACTTGAAAAACCTGCCAACCCGGTAATGCCAGATAACTTTTTACGTTGCCGGTATATAACCGCTATTCAAATATTAAAAGTTGATAGGCATCTAGCATACACAATTGCGACTCGCAACACCGCAACAGGCTGCTTTTTAAAACTACGCCTTATTTTTTTAATATTTAAGCTACAAAACCGAAAGCATAAACAAAACTAGCTATTGAAAACACTATTTCGATTGATAGCGCAATGACATTAAAGCCAGAAAAGCTTTTGTCAATTATAAATGAGGCAAGCCGCCCGACGAGAGCGAAAAATGCTGCCAAAAATAGCGCGACGGCTAAAAAAGGTTGTGCAAACAATAAATAACCGATTCCTATTCCGAGCGGAACACCCCCCATATTTCCCCGTACGGCTGCAAGCAATGATGCTGATTCTTGTTGAGGATAGGTCCAGAACATACGCATAGCGACTTTCGGCCAGAAAAAATAGAATATGCCGATAAACACGAACCCCCATGCCACGAGCCATGCAAGCCATTCTCCGCAACTTTGGGGAAAGTAAAGTTCAATCATGATTACACACCATCAGATCCTCTAAAGGCCGAATTTCGCACACGTTTAAAAAAAGCATATATGATAATTCTATATGCATGCTTTCCTGCAAAAGAAAATAGGAATGGATATTATTGCGCAGGAGAGGTTATAAAATTTTCTTCTCCCCCCGGATCTTTCAGGCAGTTGTCTTGCAACATTTTCTCGATATCCTGAGGCACGGATTTTATTTTTGCAGTATTGGTTTCCTTGAAAGTATCAAACGCCGAAGAAGCGACAGTATCTCCGGTTTCGATCAATGCCTTATCCATCAACGCGTCATTGGCTTCCATGCGCACCTCCACCACTTCGGCAGAAAGATCAAGTGCACGGGCCGTTTCCATCATATCACGGCGTTGGCTCAAAGTTGTTGTCATGCGACTCGCAGCCGGGCCCGGTTCAGCTTTTCCGTTGATACTCAATCCCTTTTCGAGCTGATAAACCTCTTTCAAAATATGATCATATTGCTGGACAATATTCATATAGACCCATTGTTTGGCTTTGGTTGTCGGTTTTTTACAGACTTTCATCATGCTGTTAGCCGGTTCCTCAATCATCGGCATAAACACTTTGTCCGATTCTTTGAGCATACTATAGGCAAAGACAAAAACTGTAACATCGGCACTTTTTTTATTGTTCTGGCTATCGTGGCCGATAACTTCGGAAACGGATTGAGAAAAAACCGGACTTATCGAAAACAATAACGCCGATAACACCAATAAAAAACGCATCGTTACGATCCTCTGGATACGATTTGCCAACGCATCAGCTTAAAATTTTTCCAACCGATACCATTTCGTTACTTCAAGTCAAAAGCAAGAGCATTAAATGAAACTTTGCGGATCAATGTCAACCTGCACCCGTATTGTACCACGAATTTTTGGACCGCGGGCAAGCATCGCACGAATAAAAGATTGCATATCGGCGCGGCGACTTCCCTGCAAAAGCAGTCTGAAACGGTATCTTCCACGAACCAATGCCAAGGGCGCTTCAGCCGGTCCCAGAACAGATATTTCACCGGCTGATGGCGCAGCCTGACGCAATGCACGTGCATGGGCTTCAGCGTCACTGCGGCTTTCCGATGAAACAATAAGGGCTGCAAGACGTCCAAAAGGCGGAAGATTATGGCGTGCCCGCTCGTCAATTTCTCTTTTATAAAAAGCTTCGCTATCCCCCGAAATAATGGCTTGCATAACGGGGTGATCGGGCTGATAAGTTTGTATCAATCCTTGGCTTTTCAGCCCTGTACGACCAGCGCGACCGGTAACCTGGGACAACAACTGGAATGTACGTTCGGCCGCGCGCGGGTCGCCATTTGAAAGTCCCAAATCCGCATCAACAACGCCGACGAGTGAAATACCCGGAAAATGGTGGCCTTTGGCAACGAGTTGTGTTCCGATAACGATATCCACCTCGCCTTTTGAAATTGCTTCAAGCTCGAGCCTTAATCTTTTGACGCCGCCAACCAGATCGGTTGACAAAACCAGAATGCGTGCCTCGGGAAATAGCTTCAATGTTTCCTCGGCAATTCTTTCAACCCCCGGACCACAGGCAACCAGATGATCAAGTGTCCCGCATTCGGGACAAGCTTCAGGTATCGGTTCATGATAGCCGCAATGGTGACACATAAGCTGGCCGCGAAAACGGTGTTCCACTAGCCAGCTTGAACAGTTCGGACATTGGAAACGGTGTCCGCAAACGCGGCATAAAGTCAAAGGGGCGTAACCGCGGCGATTAAGGAATATCAGCGCCTGTTCATTGCGATCAAGTACCTGACGCATGGCAAGTTCAAGTGGTGGTGACAAAAATCTACCCGAGGGGGGAGCGTTTTTACGCATGTCGATAGCACGCAAATCCGGCATAGCCGCTTTTCTGAAACGGGAAGGCAGATGAACTGCTTGATAGCGCCCCTGAAGAGCATTGACTTTGCTTTCTACAGAAGGGGTTGCAGAAGATAGAACAACCGGAAAACCGCCAAACGAGCCACGTGCCACGGCCATATCACGCGCATTATAAAAAACACGGTCCTCCTGTTTATAGGCAGTATCATGTTCTTCATCGACAATAATCAGTCCCAGATTTTCAAAGGGAAGAAACAGGGCAGACCGCGCTCCTGCAACAACCTGCACGCGCTTTTCAATGACCTGTCGCCAGACATGTTCGCGCTGTTTAGGCGTAAGATCGGAATGCCATTCGGCAGGCGGCGCACCAAAGCGGCTTTCAAATCTATCCAGAAACTGCTGCGTCAACGCTATTTCGGGTAAGAGAATGAGGACTTGTTTACCTTTTTTAAGGGCTTGCGCGACAGCTTCAAAATAGACTTCCGTCTTGCCCGAACCGGTAACGCCATCAAGCAACAAAACTTTAAAACGATCTCCGTCAACAGCTTCTATCAGTGTATCGGCGGCAAGCTTTTGTGCTTTCTCGAGTATCGGACTTGAATAGTCCGGATCGGGGAGCGCCACAACAGGAGGTGGCGGCATTTCTATCTCTTCGAATACACCGGAGTTTTTTAACCCTTCTACAACACTTGTCGACGTTCCCGCCGCGTGGGCAAGCCCTGATTTTGTCCAGGCCAGACCATTTTGTGCGAGTTCAAGAACGCGTTTGCGTGCAGCCGTCATTTTTTCGACTTTACCACCACAATAGCGCAATCCTGAAATGGCCGGTTCCGGATCGAATGCCGCAGGAACGCGCAAAGCCATGCGTGCCACCATTCCGGGAGGCGACAGAGTATAGTCGGAAACGAAATGGATAAAACGCATCATGTCAGCCGGCAGTGGCGGACAATTGAACAATTCGGAAATCGGCCGCAATTTTTTAACCGACACTTTGTCATTGCTGTTGGCCTCGTTGGTAACAAGACCGGCAACTTGTCTGGGTCCCAAAGGCACACGCACGATTGAACCGACTTGGACTTCCATATTATCCGGCACCGAATAACTATAGGCTGTTTCTGCCGGCATCGGTACCAACACTGAAACGGTTTTTGGTGTCTTTGATTCGGTTTTTGTCATCGCTAGCGTCATGTTGGACTTGCTTTTGCATAAAACAATGGATCATAACAAGAAAATCACAGCAAATCGCCAAATATCAGGCTGCATAAGAAAGCTCAGGAGCTAACCCATGAAATTTTTTGTTGATACTGCCATTATTGAGGAAATTTCGGAACTTAACAATCTGGGGCTTGTCGACGGTGTAACAACCAACCCATCACTTATTTTGAAATCCGGACGTGATATTATCGAGGTAACGAAAGAAATTTGTGCGCTCGTTGACGGCCCAGTATCTGCGGAAGTTACCGCTGCCGATTTTGACGGAATGATGAAACAGGCGCAAATATTGGCAAAAATTGCCAACAATATTTGCATCAAACTTCCCCTGACATTTGACGGATTGAAAGCTTGTAAAGCTCTTTCCGCCAAGGGCTTGAAAACCAATATGACCTTGTGTTTTTCCGCCAATCAGGCATTGCTTGCGGCAAAAGCCGGTGCAACATTCGTTTCCCCCTTCATCGGACGGCTTGATGATATCGGATTGAATGGCATGGATCTCATTGGTGAAATCCGGACAATTTTTGACAATTATGACTTCAAGACACAAATTCTCGCTGCCTCTATCCGTACAGTCAATCATGTCAAGGAAGCTGCCCTTATCGGCGCCGATGTCGCAACAATCCCGCCTTCAATCATGAAATTGCTGATAAAACACCCGCTTACGGACAAAGGTCTTGAAATTTTCATGAAAGACTGGGAAAAAACCGGCCAGACTATCGGATGAATATTATTGCAATAAAAACAGATAACAGTTGAATTCAATTGGCTATCAATGAGAGTGGTAAATAGAAAATAAATTCTTTTACCACTTTTGTTTTTACGTTTTCATAATTGAATTATTTATGAAATATTTTTCATAACTCTAAAATTCATATTTTACTAAGCGTCATAATTTATTAGTTGACCTCACGTTCAACGAATTGCTTTTTTCAATTAAAATAACGTTCGTTGTTAATTTACTTTCTAAAAACAGACATCCACTCGAACCGAGCTGTAACCGCATATTTGAAACAACTTACAGATTCAGGTTGGTTATCCGATAAATTTCGTTATGCCGCGCACAAAATAATAAATACAGATGTGCCGAAAATCATTCCGTGTCACATAGCCAATTCCAGAACGAATATCATTGACTTTATACCGCTTTGTTTGATCACTCTTTTTAGCAACGGATATTGTTTGCAATAAACAACGGCGTTTTGACAGAGACGCCACGTTCGCACAATTGATGCAGCCAATTCTTGAATTGCAGGAGCAAGCAAAACCATGTTTGCGAATTTTCTCAACGGCTTTTAACGGAAAGATTTAGAGGTAAAGCGCAAGGATCGGAAAGAGACCGGAAGCTACCGGACTGAATGGGATAAAATAGCTTTATTTCTCACTGCCGCATAAAAACAGTGTAACTTCACGCGACAGTAAGGTTTAAAAAAACCTGGTTGTAAAATTTTTTAAAAAAATTCCGGCAGTGTTTTTCATCTGCCGGAATAACGAATCATTTCAACTTCGACATATCCTGAGCCAAAGACAAGAAGATTTGCTCGGCGAGCTCTTCCGCTGCACGTTTCTTGGCATCCTCTTCTGCTTGCAAGTTTGCATATTCCTGACGAGGCCGATCGAACGAAGCACTGACAGTCCGTGTCCGCCGTGCGAGAGGATTATTTTTCATATCTTTCAAGACATAAGTCGAACGACCATCGACAGCACCGGCAGATGCACGCCCCGTACGATCGGTCGTATCGCCAATATCCATCTGGACTGCAGTACGAATACTGAAACTTGTGCCGAGCGAGAGCTGATAGGTTGGAGCAGAAGGCTCTCCTGCACCACCATTCAACAAGAAAATCAACCGGTTACGAACCAATTGGTTAAACCGGTCGGTCGGCGCGTCAATCACAACACCTGACAATTTGGAGCGGATGGACGGTGAAACATTCATTTGCGCCGCCCCGTTCGAGTCCCCGTGATAGAGAGGCTGAACAGTGCAGGCCGATATGGCGAGCGTTGTCCCCAATAGTACAGCAGTTGTTATGGGTCTGATGCTATTCAGAATATGGTCAGGCAACAACATTGACGATCCTCTGTGGAACTACGATAATTTTCTTCGGCTTCTTGCCTGCCAGATTTGATTGCACAAAATCGAGCGCAAGAACAGCCTTTTCGATGGTAGATTGATCCGCATTGCGTGCAATTGTCAAATCACCACGCTTTTTCCCGTTAATCTGGATCGGGATAGTTATCTCGTTATCCACAATTAAAGCAGGATCGTAGTGTGGCCACGGCATTTGGGCAACCAGATTTTTCTCTCCCAAAGCTGCATGACATTCTTCCGCCAGATGTGGTGTCATTGGCGAAATCATGATGATGAAGAAATCCAGTGCTTGTCTCAAAGCAGCCTTCATTTCGTCATCGGCCTGTTCCAGATTTTGCAACTCGGGAGCGAGCTTGTTGACGAGTTCATAAAGGCGTGCCACTGCACGATTGAAAGCAAGCTTTTCAATATCATCTGCCACTTTCGCAAGTGTGCGGTGAGCCGCTTTGGAAATATCAAGTGCTGCCCCTTTTGTTCCGGCTTGCGGTTTGACATTTGCCAATATTTCGGCGCTTGACGAAATCAACCGCCAGACACGTTGCACAAAACGGTGGGCACCTTCCGCACCTGCTTCGGTCCAGATAACATCGCGTTCGGGCGGTGAATCGGAAAGCATGAAAAGCCGTGCAGTATCAGCACCATAGGAGGAAATAATATCGTCCGGGTCGACGACATTTTTCTTCGACTTCGACATTTTTTCGATCGAACCGATTTCAACCGGACTACCATCGGATAAAAGTGTTGCACGACGTACGCCGTCTTTCTCTTCTATCCGGATATCGGCAGGCGCTACCCACCCGTCCTTGTTGTGATAGGTTTCGTGAACAACCATGCCTTGTGTAAAGAGCCCCTTGAACGGCTCGTCAATATTGACGTGTCCGGTCATCTTCATCGCCCGCATAAAAAAGCGCGAATACAACAGGTGGAGAATGGCGTGTTCAATACCACCGATATATTGATCGACCGGCAACCACTTCTTTATCGCTTCCTTGTTCGTCGGCTCATTTTCCCACGGAGCGGTAAAGCGGGCATAATACCACGAGGAATCAACAAATGTATCCATCGTATCGGTTTCCCGCCGTGCGGGTTTGCCACAACGTGGACATTTAACGAATTTCCATGTCGGATGGCGATCAAGCGGATTACCCGGTTTATCAAATGTGACATCCTCAGGCAATTTTACCGGCAAATCGGTACGTGGAACCGGCACATCCCCGCAATCATCACAATGGATAATCGGAATTGGGCATCCCCAATAACGTTGCCGCGAAATACCCCAGTCACGCAAACGGAATTGAACTTTGTGCTCGGCTTGTGGGCGACCATTCAACATCTGTCCTGACAAACGTTTGAGCACTTCCTCGAAGGCAGCCTTCGGCTTTAATCCGTCGAGAAAGCTAGAATTGATCATAATACCGTCTTCGGTATGGGCTTCTTCCGTTACAACAAGACTATCAGGATCCGCACCTTCAGGCAAAACAACCGGACGCACAGGCAATTCATATTTATTGGCAAAATCAAGATCGCGCTGATCATGGGCAGGACAACCGAAAACTGCACCTGTACCATATTCCATCAATACAAAGTTAGCCACATAAACAGGTATTTCCCATTTATCATCAAAGGGATGGACGACTTTCAAGCCGGTATCAAAGCCTTTTTTCTCGGCGGTTTCTATCTCCGCTGTCGAAGTTCCTTTGCGGTGACACTCGTCGATAAAATCTTTGAGTTTCGCATTTTTTTCGGCAAGTCTGCGGGCAATCGGATGATCGGCGGCAATAGCAATAAACGACGCACCGAATATTGTATCGGGACGGGTTGAAAAACACTCGATCTCGTTAAATCCGTCAACCTGTGTGTCGCCGGCAATTTTCCAGCGCAGCAGCGCTCCTTCGGACTTGCCGATCCAGTTGCGTTGCATAACGCGAACTTTTTCCGGCCATTCATCAAGACCATTCAAACCATCCAGAAGTTCCTGACTGAATTTGGTGATTTTGAAAAACCATTGCGTAAGTTCGCGCTGTTCGACCGATGCACCCGAACGCCAACCGCGCCCGTCAATGACCTGCTCGTTTGCAAGCACTGTATGATCGACCGGATCCCAGTTGACCTTGGACGTTTTGCGGTCAACAAGGCCTTTTTCATACATATCGAGAAAAAGCATCTGCTGGCGATGATAATATTCGACATCGCAGGTTGCGAATTCGCGCGACCAGTCGAGAGAAAGCCCCATGGACTTCAGCTGCTTTTTCATGGAAGCAATATTCTGATAGGTCCAGTCTTTCGGGTGAACTTTATGTTGCATAGCGGCATTTTCCGCCGGCATGCCGAAAGCATCCCACCCCATCGGATGCAAAACATTAAATCCGCGGGCGCGTTTATAACGGGCAACCACATCCCCCATTGCATAATTGCGTACATGCCCCATATGAATGCGTCCCGATGGATAGGGAAACATTTCCAACACATAATACTTCTCGCGCGGGTCGTCATTGTCGGTTTTGAAAACTTCTTTTTCAACCCAGATTGATTGCCATTTCTGTTCTGTCGCGCGTGGATTGTAGCGTTCGGTTGCCATTACAATTATACTCTTGCAAAATGTAGTCAAAAAACTCAATACGTGCTTCACCACGGATTAAGGAAAGCGTCAACCATTTCTATGCGCTTTTATTCATTTTAAATCGATGAAGAAGGGAAAATGACTATGGAAACGGTTATTGCCCAATGGCAAAAAGTCAAAGAGAACATCGCCAAAGCGTGCATTGATTCCAGGCGCGCACCAGAGGATGTTCAGCTCATTGCAGTGTCAAAAACTTTCGGAATTGAAGAAATCCACCCGCTTCTTGAAGCAGGACAACGTGTTTTCGGCGAAAACCGTGTTCAGGAAGCCAAAAGCAAATGGCCGCAATTGCGCGAAGAATTTCCTGATCTCAAACTTCATCTTATCGGGCCGTTACAATCGAATAAAACGGAAGAAGCAGTGCAACTTTTTGACGTGATCGAAACAGTTGACAGAGAAAAAATTGCAAAATTTCTTCAAGAAGAAATGTCAAAACAAAACCGCAGGCTTCCTTGTTATGTGCAGGTCAATATTGGAGAAGAGCCGCAAAAAGCCGGTATCGCGCCGAACGAGGCAGTCGAGTTTGTCAAACACTGCAAGAACGACCATCATCTTGATGTTATCGGATTGATGTGTATTCCACCGGTTGGTGAAAATCCCGGTCCCTATTTTGCCCTTCTTGCAAAATTGGCGAACGAAGCGGGAGTGAAAAAATTATCAATGGGAATGTCGGCGGACTATGAAACGGCCGTTGCCTTTGGTGCCACAAGTGTGCGCGTCGGTTCGGCAATATTCGGTCATCGTCCGCCGATTGTTCACCAATAATCAGCTATCCATGCCACTGCCACCGGCAGCGCCGAAGACCTGGCCCGAACAATAGCTTGCTTCCTCGGATGCAAGCAAAACATAAAGGGGCGCAATTTCAACCGGCTGGCCTGCACGCTTCATAGGTGTTTCTGAACCAAATTGCGGCATGGCTTTCATAAGCTGTCCACCTGCCGGTTGTAGCGGTGTCCAGAATGGACCGGGGGCAACGGCATTGACGCGAATACCTTTCGGAGCGAGCTGTTTTGCCAGCGATTTGGCAAAAGCAACATTGGCAGCCTTGGTTTGTGAATAGTCGAACAAGGTTGCAGACGGATCAAATGCCTGTACCGAAGACGTAATAATGATGGAACCGCCAGCAGGAATATGAGGCAGCGCGGCTTTGGTTACGCGGAAAGGTGCATAAATGTTGGTTTTCATCGTTTTGTCAAAAGATTCGTCTGTGAGATCGGCAAGGGCTTCCACCGCCTGTTGACGGCCGGCATTATTGACCAGAATATCAAGCCCGCCCAGTTTTTGGACTGCTTCCTCAACCAATTTTTCGCAAAAATGCCGATCGGTCAAATCACCGGGAATTGCAAATCCCTTACGGCCAGCCTCTTCTATAAGCTTAATGACTTCTTGTGCGTCTGACTCCTCTTCCTTCAGATAATTGATAGCAACATCGGCACCTTCGCGAGCAAATGCTATTGCCACGGCTCTTCCGATGCCGCTGTCACCGCCGGTAATCAAGGCTTTCCGGCCTAGAAGTTTACCAGAGCCTTTGTAACTTTTTTCTCCGTGATCGGCCTTTGGCGTCAACTTTGATGCAAGTCCCGGAGCTTGTTGTTTTTCTGTCGAATAAGGTGGGCGGGGATAAGCATCAAGCGGGTTTTCGAGCGAAGCCTTTGACGCAGATTTCGTCGCTATTCGCTTGCCTTCACCACCCGTTCCACTTTCAAGCGCCTCTTCACGCGAAAGTATCAATTTTTCATCCAACATAATTTTTTCCTTTCAATTACCGAGCACAATTAGAAGTTCTATTGCTTCATTATTTTAACTACTGCCCGGCTTCAGAAAATCGATGCCTTGAAGGATTTTTTTCAGTAAAAAACAGACAAAAATTGATAATTTATAATTCTTCTATTTTCCTCTCTCAAAATCTTCACAATAAGTTTTTTAAAAACATCAATTAAAAACTTTCAATAAAAACGAAGATAACATTTACTGTAAGTATAAAACATTCATTCCCGATGAAAGTTTTATAAACAACATGTTGCGCGAGGAGAATTGCAACATGAAAAGGAGGAGAAAATGTCGGACAATGTCTATTCCGTATCTAATAATATCAAGAAAAATGCCCTGATTGATCGTGAAACATATCTTCAATGGTATGATGAAAGCATAAAAGATCCCGATGCATTCTGGTCGAAACATGGCCGTCGTATTGATTGGTTCAAACCTTTTACAAAAGTGAAAAATACCAGTTTTCGCGGAAGAGTATCAATAAAATGGTATGAAGACGGTATTACCAATGTCAGTTATAATTGCATCGACAGACATTTGAAAAGTCGTGGCGATCAGGTCGCCATGATCTGGGAAGGTGACAACCCCTATATTGATAAAAAAGTCACCTATAAAGAACTTTACGAAAACGTCTGCCGGTTTGCCAATATTTTAAAAAAAAGGGGCGTTAAAAAAGGCGATCGCGTAACAATCTATTTGCCGATGATCCTTGAAGCGGCCTATGCGATGCTTGCCTGCGCGCGTATCGGTGCAGTACATTCGGTTGTGTTTGCCGGATTTTCGCCGGAAGCACTTGCCGGACGTATTGTTGACTGTGAATCAACCTTTATCATTACGGCCGACCAAGGCGTACGTGGCGGCAAGCCTATTCCGCTGAAAGAAAATGTTGACCATGCAATTGACATAGCCGCACGTCAATATGTGCTGGTCAATCAGGTGATGGTGGTGCGCAGAACTGGCGGCAAAATCGGTTGGGCTCCGGGCCGTGATTTCTGGTATCATGAGGAAATGGCCAATGCGAAAACCGAGTGCCCGCCAGCGCGCATGAAAGCGGAAGACCCGCTTTTTATCCTTTATACATCGGGTTCGACCGGAAAGCCGAAAGGTGTCCTACATACAACAGGTGGCTATCTCGTTTATGCTTCCATGACACATGAATATGTGTTCGATTATCATGTCGGCGACGTTTATTGGTGCACAGCCGATGTCGGCTGGGTGACCGGGCATTCCTATCTCGTTTACGGACCTTTATGCAACGGTGCCACAACTCTTATGTTCGAAGGTGTCCCGAACTTCCCCGATCAGGCGCGCTTTTGGGAAGTTGTCGACAAACATAAGGTCAATATTCTTTATACCGCACCGACAGCTATCCGTGCGTTAATGGGAGCGGGTGACGAATATGTCGAACGGTCAAAACGGACGTCGCTGCGCATCCTCGGATCGGTTGGCGAGCCGATCAACCCGGAAGCATGGAACTGGTTTTATCATAAAGTCGGTGATGACCGCTGCCCCATAGTGGATACGTGGTGGCAAACCGAAACCGGTGGCCATATGATTACGCCTTTACCCGGTGCAACCGATTTGAAACCCGGTTCGGCAACACTTCCCTTTTTTGGTATCAAACCCGAACTTGTAGGCACTGAAGGAGAAGTGCTTGAAGGTGAAAACGACGGTAATTTATGCATTATCGACTCCTGGCCTGGACAAATGCGGACGATTTATGGGGACCATAACCGTTTTGTCGAAACCTACTTTTCTACCTATAAAGGCAAATATTTTACCGGTGATGGCTGCCGGCGTGACCATGACGGGTATTACTGGATTACCGGCCGCGTCGATGATGTCTTGAATGTTTCAGGACATCGCCTTGGGACAGCGGAAGTTGAATCGGCCCTTGTTTCCGATCATAACGTTTCGGAAGCGGCGGTTGTCGGTTATCCGCATCCGATCAAAGGGCAAGGAATCTATTGTTATGTGACACTCATGGAAGGTGTTGAACCAAGCGAAGAATTACGCCAACATCTTATCAAACATGTGAGAAACGAGATCGGACCGATTGCCACACCGGATAAAATCCAGTTTTCGCCAAGTTTGCCAAAAACGCGTTCAGGCAAAATCATGCGGCGAATTCTCAGAAAAATTGCCGAAGATGAATTCGAAAATTTAGGCGACATTTCAACACTTGCCGAACCACAGGTGGTCGAAGACCTTATTGCCAACCGTTTGAACAAACATTGAGTAAAAAACGCTATCACCGGAACTATCCGGTGATAGCACGAACTTCCATTGATCTGCTTCCATTAACTTCAAACGCGCAAGCATATTCAGTGCCGTTTGGATAAAGGATAGCCCATGCCCATCGGTGCCGACAATGATTCTTGAAAGGACGAACAAAGGCAATAACGGTTTTTGAAAATAGCTTTTCAACCGCTTGATCCGGAATTTGGCGGTTCATCTATTTTTTACAAATGACGGGAACACAGCTGACAATAAAAATCACCATTAAATTGCGCTGACGGATTTAAAAAATAAAGTCCTGAGACTCCTTCGGATAATCCGGCGATTTTATCAAAACCGTTCAGCGGATTAACCGACTACGTGATGAACAAACAGGCACGTAGCCACACTTTGTTACGAAACAGGGATTTTCAATCTCTCACACTATTGGTCAGGCTTTTCGCTTTTTATTTTTTAAAAATATTCCAGCGTAAAAGCGGACGCTAACAGGATGAAACGGTTTTCCTCCGGAAAAAGCTGACCACATTTTATTTTGGTTACACCTTCAAGCCGACATGAAAAAATCAATTCAGCGTTTTTTCGCTTTCGTCAATCAGACGGGCAGCATCATCGGCGATGCGTTGTTCTTCATCTGTCGGAATAATAAATGCTGCAATCGGACTGTTGAATGTTGTCAACCGTGATTGATTGGCATTATTGGCTTTATAATCGATTTCGATGCCCATCCACCGCAACTGCTCCAATACAGCCTCACGAACCTCTGGTTGGTGTTCACCGATTCCGGCAGTAAAAATGATGGTGTCGAGCCCTTGCAACGTGACAGCCAAACGTGCAATTTCCTGAGCGATACGCAAGTTGAAAACATCAAGCGCCTGTTTTGCCTGCTTCAACTCGGAACTTACCAGATCTCTGCAATCGGCGCTGATGCCGGACATGCCAAGCAGGCCGCTGGAGTGGTAAAGCATATATTCCATATCGCTGACACTATGGCGATTGTTACGCAATAGATGTATGAGCACTCCCGCATCAAGCGCCCCGCAACGCGTTGCCATTGGCACGCCATCAAGCGTCGTAAAACTCATTGTCGTTTCTGCACTTTGATGATTTTTCAATGCACAGAGACTGGCACCACTTCCAAGATGGGCAACAACAACGTTTTGCGTTCTGACATCTTTTGGCAATTTCGGGAGCTGTTCGGCAATATACTGATAAGAAAGGCCGTGAAAGCCATATTTTTTGATACCACGATTATGTAAAATCCGCGGGATAGCGAAGCGTCTTACCCTGTCGCTTTGGCCTTGATGAAAAGCCGTATCGAAAGATGCCGTCTGCATGAGCGAAGGATAAAGTTTTTTAACAAGATAAATCAATCTGAGATTGGCAGGCTGATGCAGCGGAGCAAGCGGAATAAGTGATTCCATATAATCCAATGTTTTATCATTGACGACGCAAGCACTCCTGAAGATATCGGCGCCATGAACGATCCTGTGACCAACAGCTTTGATATCTCCAATTTCCATTCTTTGAGTAAGCCAGCCGAACACCTGCTTGAGCATTTCTTTGTCATCGGCGTTTTCCGGCAGCGGTGCTGCCGCTATCTGGTCGCCGGTCTTTTCAATACGGAATGAAAAACAATTACGCCTGAGATCAATCGACCCTTTACCAAGACGTTCTGCACGGCCACCATTATTTTCATAAAGTCCGATCTTTAACGACGAAGAACCGGAATTGAATGTTACAATCCGGTTATTCATGGTGTGCGTGCTCCAGTTTGAAACGTCGCTCGACCATTATTTTTGCAAGTGCCGCAGAAGCAAGGCGCACTTCCACTTTGTCCGATCGGCTGGTAAGAATGATTGGAACACGTGCCCCGAGAACCAGTCCAGCGGCACCGGCGTCGGCAAAATACATCAATTGTTTGGCAAGCATATTGCCAGCCTCGAGATCCGGCACCAAAAGGATATCGGCTTTTCCGGCGACCGGTGAAACAATGCCTTTTATTTCTGCCGCCTTCAAATTGATCGCATTATCGAACGCCAACGGCCCATCCACGACTGCACCGGTAATTTGCCCACGCATCGACATAACGGTCAAGGCTGCTGCATCAAGGGTGGCCGGCATTTTCGAATTAACGGTTTCTACCGCAGCAAGCACCGCAACAAGCGGTTTTTCGAGCCCTAGAATGCGCATAAGATCGACCGCATTCTGGACAATGTCGCGTTTATCATCAAGATCGGGCCGGATATTGATTGCCGCATCGGTGATAAGGAGCGGCTTGGAATAGGCCGGTATATCCATCGCATAAACATGACTGATGCGCCGTTCTGTTCGCAACCCTGATTGGGCACTGACCACCGCACTCAACAATTCGTCTGTATGGAGTGAACCTTTCATAAGGGCCTGAACTTTTCCGCTGGCTGCCAATTCTACGGCTTTTTGGGCGGCAGCATGGCTATGCTCGGTTGGCACCAGTTCCAGACCATCGATTTTGACACCGGCGGCTTTGGCTGCATTGCGAATTTTTTGCTCAGGCCCTATCAAAACCGGCTCCAGAAATTTTTCTTGCGAGGCTTCAATAGCGGCAAGCATGGCTTCTTTTGAACAGGGGTGAACAACACCTGTTTTGATCGGAGGAAGGTTACGTGCCTGTTCAAGATAGGAATCATAACGTCCATGTTTTTTCGGCACCATAATTATATCCTCACTTTAAAAGCCGGTTTTCAAAACCGGTATTTTACAGCCGTTTCATCAGCAAACCAAATTAACCCGAATTCTTTTCATGCTATATTAATTAATTCCGAGAGAAACATGACCAGATTTTTGTGTCAAATAAAATAGCATTATTTCATCAACGCTAAACCGCTCATAAAAATATCCTGTTCTGGCGCAGATTTTAAACTGAAAGTCACCGATTATTACTTCGGTGATAGCTATCTTTATGTTGATTTTCGCTAAACATTAACATTCGAATGAGAAATGCAAAAGCGTTATGAAAACCGAACCGGTGATTAAAAAATATCACTATTCAAAAGCCTTCATAGGTCCAAAAAATATATGTTTAATAACATAGCTATTATTTTTCCGGAAATGCCTTCAGGCCCCACAAAGCTCCACGACCAAATGAATAATGGCACGAAAAAATCTATTTTTCTTCTTTCAAACGAATCACCGAACATAAATATGTAAAGCTGATCAAACCTTTCATGTCGATTCCAATAATGTTTCTTGAATACTTTTCTATTGAAAATAAAAATTAATTTTTTACAATGTAATACTCTTATTGAGTTTTTATAAACTGATAAAAATTGATAATACTTATAAAAGTCAGTAAATTCTGTATGTATCAATATGTTTTACCAAAATTTTATATACAAAAATTTTTGGTAATAACATTCGTTATAATAACATTTTGTTTTGATAATAATATTAATTTAAAAAATTATATCAATTATCATGTTATTTATGGAAAAATGTTTTTAAATTTTTCTATGCTTCATTGGAATTAGAATTGGCAACAATCCGCTTTTTGACAGGAATGATAAATTTTTAAAATGTAAAAATTCCTATTTTTGATTCATTTTTTACAATAAACTTCTTGGTTAGAGAGTTAACAAATCTTTGACTGTATGATATAAAACTTAACGGGAACAGCGGGATGACGTTAAACACCTGTTTGTACATGACAGTATTCATAGGTTATTAAAATGGAGTCTGGATAACCATGATGAAGCGTGTTGAAAAACAGGGTTGGCGTAACCAGCTTATTCTCGATAATGCCTTGGACTATGCAATATTGACGGCAGACATGAACGGGCTCATCATGAGCTGGAGTCCGGGGGCGGAAAAACTTTTCGGTTGGAAGCCCGAAGAGGCTATCGGGCAGCCTCTTGATATTCTCTTCACCGAAGAAGACCGGATGAATAAACTTCCCGAAACACGTCAACAAATGGCCAGCCTTCATCGCATTGATGCTGTTGAACGTTTTCACCAAAGAAAAGACGGAAGCACATTCTGGGCATCGGGCGACCTTCAGGCTCTTTATAGTGATGACGGCAAACAACAAGGATTTTTAAAAATTGTTCGTGACCGGACTGATGAACAACGCCATTCAGAATCATTACGATTAAGCGAAGAGCGGCTGCGGCTTGCCCAACAGGCAGCGGGTATCGGAGCTTTTGAAATTGATCGTGATCGCAGCATGATCGAAGCGACACCACAATTTTTGAAATTGTTAGGTTTTAAGGAAAGTCCCGAGCTTCCGTTAAGTGACTTTTATTCGGTTATCATTGACAATCCGCGCGACATTGCAAAACAGATGTTGCAAACGAGGCAAGATGAAAGTTTGATCACGCATCTCGAATTCCAGGTCAAGCGCAAAGATACCGATCAATTACGCTGGATCGGCTATTGGGCCGAAGCTGCTCCAAAAGATGTCGGCAATTCAATGAAGCACCGCATCTTAGGCGTTTTGCAAGATGTGACGGAGAGACGCGAGGCGCAGGAAAAACAAGCCATTCTCTCCGGCGAGCTTGCCCACCGTGTGAAAAACATTCTGGCCATTGTCCAAAGTATAGCCAATCAGACACTGACTGAAGAAACGTCGATGACAAAAGCGCTACAGAATTTTTCTGTGCGTCTTAATGCACTTGCCCATGCGCAGGATATTTTAACGCAAGGGGCAGCCAACAGTGCCGATCTCCAACAGATTGTCGAAAGCAGCCTTGATATCCATGACAAAACCGGAAAAAGATTTATCGTTTCGGGCCCGCAGGTTTCCCTATCGCCACAAACAGCTCTTTCCATGGCTTTGGCATTACACGAATTGAGCACCAATGCAGTTAAATATGGTGCACTTTCTACAAAAACTGGCGTCGTGGAAATCAATTGGACAATCGAAAAAAACGAATTCCATTTTTCGTGGCGCGAAAAAGGTGGCCCTATAGTTCACGAGCCCACAAAACTCAGTTTTGGTAGCAAGTTGATTAAACGTCTCTTACCTGCACGCTTTAACGGTCATGCCGATTTGAATTACGATCCGGACGGTTTTTCATTCGAGCTTTTTGCTCCCAAAACCGTTCAGAATTTTCCTGATCAATGAAAGAAAAATATTCGTACAGCCTATTTTTAAATCATGATGTTTTTGGAATTTTATAGGCATTTCACAATCGGGTTGCCGTTTATTGAAACGGGGAAAATTATTTGAGAATGACTGTCTTTGTATTTGATCTTTACAGTCAATTGCCCGCAATGGATTTTCCCCGCCAAACGATCTTTCAACAGACAATAAGCAGTAAACCATCGCACTGTTCATAACCCCATTCGATAGCTTCACACGAAGATATTTTCTACCTCAACAATATTAAAATGATTAATTTCACATTAAATTTGTTAAAAATATTTCTTTTAATTATGATAATATAATATAAAATTTAAAATATTATGTAACATAAATATTTTATTTATTATTATGAGATAATAACTTGAAATTGTATCAATTAAACAATCCGGAAATGATTTTTAAGCTATCTCTTATTTTATGAATTAAATTTTTTCGCCATTCATTTTTCGATCACACCGACAAAAGGTAATTGCCGAAATGCGTGTCCGGCATCCATTCCATAACCGACAACAAACTGATCCGGACAGGAAAAGCCTACAAAATCAGCCTCGATATCGGCTTTGCGGCGCATTGCTTTATCAAGGAGGGCTGCAATGAAAATGCGCCCCGCCCCGCGATTTCTCAAAAGATCGCGCACAAATTTGAGTGTTTTTCCTGATTCCAGAATATCGTCAATCAACAAAATATCACGCCCTGTAATATCGCTATCAAAATCATGAAGAAGTTTGATTTCTCCACTTTCCTGACCGGCGCCATAGCTTGAAATTGTGATAAATTCGACTGACGAGCTTACACCAACGCGGTGAAGCTCCCTTATAAGGTCAGCGGCAAAAATAAACGAGCCTTTTAAAACCGGCAGCACCAACAGATTTTGCGGCCTCTTAGCTGCAATTTCGCTTGCTATGACACGGTTGCGTTTTGCAATATCCTCTTCAGAAAAAAGAACTTCAATCGACTTTCCATCAATAACAGGCATTTTATGATCCATATAAAAATTTATGGTTGCGGCCTAACACAGACATTCGCGCTAAGAAAGCTTTTGACGACAATAAATTTTAACCGCGACTTAACCATATTCGTTAAGGATAGGAAAAATAAGGTTATCCGGTCAAGGTTTCCAAGGTGCCTTTATATGATCGGAAAAGTTGTCTTTAAAGGAAATGGCGGCCGACAAGGCCATGCCGGATTAACATTCGTGCGGGAAGAACAGGTAATTTAAGAGTGATTCGTTTCGAAAATGTAGGCTTGCGTTATGGCATGGGGCCGGAAGTCCTCCGTGATATAAGCTTTTATATTCCCCACGGATCATTCCAGTTTTTGACCGGGCCATCAGGGGCCGGCAAAACCACCCTGCTGCGTTTGATGTTTCTGGCATTAAAGCCGACGCGCGGTCTTATCAACATATTCGGTCACGATACCGCACTTTTAAAACGACAGGATATGCCAAAATTACGCCAGAGGATCGGCATTGTTTTTCAGGACTTCCGGCTGCTTGACCATATGACAACCTATGAAAATGTTTCACTTCCTTTACGTGTAAGAGGCCGTGAGGAAGCAACCTATCGGGCCGAGGTCGAAGAGCTTCTTCAATGGGTGGGGTTGGGTGAGCGTATGGATATATTGCCGCCAGTTCTTTCCGGCGGTGAAAAACAGCGTGTGGCGATAGCTCGCGCATTGATTGACCAGCCGGAAATATTGCTTGCCGATGAACCGACAGGTAATGTCGACCCCGTTCTTGCGCGCAGATTGTTGCGGCTTTTTATCGAGCTTAACCGTTCGGGCACAGCTGTGATTATTGCAACCCACGACGTCAATCTGATGGAACAGGTTGATGCGCGGCGCATGGTATTAAATGATGGAAGGCTTGAACTTTATGACTGAGCTTTCATCACCGCAAAACCCGACAAGGTTCTGGCCAAAGAAAAATACTCCTGCACAAACTTCGATAGTACCTGCTTCCGACGTTGCCGGGCAAGCACTTGTTGTTGTTATTGCGATCATGACATTCCTTGCGTCCCTTGCAATCGGCGGCGTCGATCTCATTGCCTATTCCGCACATAATTGGGAAAGCCAGATATCACGCGAAGCAACAATTCAAGTCCGGCCGACTGACGGTCTCGATATCGAAAAAACATTGAATTATGCTGTCGAACTTGTGAAAGGGTTTCAAGGGGTGAAGTCGGCGAAAATCATCGACCGTACTCAAACTGAACGGCTACTCGAACCCTGGATCGGGACGGGACTGGAATTGAAAGAACTTCCCATTCCCCGTCTTATTGTCGTGACACTTGATGATACCAATACCGCCGATTTCGGTATGATCAGCGATGCCATTGCGACACAAGTACCCGGTGGCAGTTTTGATGACCACCGCAACGCGATCAACCGGCTTGTCACGATGGCACATGCAACAATTATTATCGGTCTCGTCATATTGGCACTTGTCATTTCCGCTTTGACACTCACAATCATATTTGCAACACGCAGTGCCCTTTCAGCCAATCAACACATTGTCGAAGTGTTGCACTTTATCGGCGCCGAATCAGGTTTCATTGCCCGCCAGTTCGACTTTCATTTTTTCAAAACCGGTTTCAAAGGCGCTCTCCTGGGGGGTGTAGCAGGCATTGTCGTTTTCCTCGCATTTTCATTGTGGACGCGTTTTACCGCGGGCACTGCGGGAAGCGATCAGGCTTCTGCACTGTTCGGTCGTTTCAGTCTCGGCCTTGCAAGTGATATCAAAATTTTCATATTGATCGGTTTCGTGGCACTTTTAACTATGATAACGAGCCGCCTGACAATTTTGAGCCAATTAAAATCCATCGACCGCAGGGAAAGTGATCTGTTCTGACGATGAGTGAATACACCTTATATGCACAATTGGCTGATCCCGAGCAGAAGCAAAAAAAGCTTCGCCAGATCAGATTGCTGCGTTGGAAAAGGCGTTTTTTCAAACATCTTCCTCCGGTCAGTATCTTTATACTCGTTTGCATTATCCTGTTCAGTGCCGGTTTTTTCTATTTCAGCGAAAAAGTATATCGCCTTGTTCCACCCGATCCGTTAGTCGAAGCGGATGGAATTATTGTGCTCACCGGTGGCGAACGGCGGGTAGAGGCAGGTGTTGGCCTGCTTGCCAAGGGATTGGGCAAACGGTTATTGATCAGCGGTGTCAATCCGTCAACCAATAAGCAGGCTTTGATCCGCGTTACCCATAGTGATCCGCAACTTTTTGAATGCTGTGTCGATCTTGGCCGTGAAGCAATCAATACAATCGGCAATGCAGAAGAAGCCACAGACTGGATCAAGAAAAACCATTATCAAAAGGTTTATGTCGTCACTAACGACTATCACATGCCACGATCTTTGCGTGAACTGAACCGGTTGATGCCGGATATCAACTTTATCGCCTACCCGATCAGCGAAGGAGCAGGCGAACAAAGTCTGCTTAGGCAATTGGGCGAATTACGACTGCTTGCAAGCGAATATATCAAATTCATGGGCGCTGAACTGCGTGCCTATCTCTGAAAACTCGAAACAATTTTCTTTGAGGCATATCTTTCAGATGGCTTGAGGAAGCTTCAGGATTTAATGGCCACAGACTTTTGTCATTCAGCGCTTGAAATCGGCAACTTTTGCCGAAATGACATCAATCGCATCATTGGGACGCATTTTCACCTGAAAACCGCGGCCACCACCATTGATATAAATTTTATCAAACAATTCGGCCGTTTTCTCGAAAACCGTTGGTAAATGCCGCCTTTGCCCGAAAGGCGAGATACCGCCAACCTTGTAGCCGGTAAGTTTTTCGGCTTCCTCGACGCTCAACATTTCGGCATGTTTTCCACCAAAAGCGGCAGCAAGTTTTTTCATATTGGCTTCCTGATCGGACGGCAAAACTGCAACATGGGGTTTACCGTCAACGCTGACCATCAGTGTTTTGAAAACGGTTTCCGGATCAGCCCCGACAGCTTCTGCCGCTTGCATTCCCACACGATCGGCATGCGGATCATATTGATAGGTAATAAACTCGTATTCGATATGATTATGATCCAGAAAGGCTGTTGCCGGAGTGGTTTTTGACACTTTAGACTTCCTTCAAATTCTATTTTTATCAACGCATCCATTCGATCAAGAAAAGCTAGTCGCGCGATAAAGCGGCAACGGGATCGAGTTTAGAGGCATTGCGTGCAGGCAGAAAACCGAAGCCGATGCCGATAAGCGTGGAAAAAACAAAAGCTATAATAATCGAACCTGTCGAGTAAACAAGTTTAAACGGTGCGCCGCTTACTGCAAAAATCCACCCGACAGAAAGACCAAGCAAAATCCCCAAGGCACCACCAATCAGACAAACAAGGACAGATTCTATCAGAAATTGCTGGAGAATATCACTCTGTCGCGCTCCCACAGCCATACGCACACCAATTTCATTGATACGCTCCGAGACTGTTACAAGCATGATATTCATTACACCGATGCCGCCGACCAGAAGTGAAATCAACGCAATGGATGCAACCAGCAAAGTCAAAACCTGTGTACTTGCAATAACCTGTTCACGAAATTCTTCGGAATTGCGAATGAAAAAATCTTCTGTGCCATGCCGCATAATGAGAAAGCGTTTAACCGCGGCCTCCGCCAAACGTGAATCAACATTATCGGCAACTTTAAGGGTAATCGAACGAACGGTCTTATTGCCAAGAAAACGTGTCTGCACAGTGGTATAAGGCAAATAAAGTTGCAAAGTGTCGGATGGCGGCCCCATTTGCTGCAATTCGATAACGCCGACAATACGGGTAGGAACTTTGCCGACCAGAACGACCTGTCCGATCGGACTTTCGTGGCTATCGGGAAAAAGTGTTGGCACAGCCTGCTTTTCAACCACCAGATCGGTGGCACGTGAAGCCACACTTTCGGAATCGAATAGGCGCCCTTCAACGAGTTTTGCGCCTTGTGCTTTGAAATATTGGTCGCTCACGCCATAAACGGTCACATTGGATTCGATCGAACCATAGCGGACAGTGGAAGATGTTGTAACACTCGGAGTGACTGCATCGGCATAAGGTTGTTCGGAAAGTGCTGTCGCGTCGGAATCGACCAATGTCGTGACTTTGCCCGATCGCATATCGGCAAAGCTCTTTCCGGCAAAGATATTCAATGTATTGCTTCCCAGACTATTGATGTTTTCAAGAATCTGTTTTTGCGTACCATTTCCCAAAGCAACCATGGAAACAACCGCTGCTATACCGATAATCACCCCAAGCATCGTTAAAAATGTGCGCATACGATGCGCATTCATTGACAACAAAGCCATGCGGAAAGCTTCATGGAAGCGGTCAAGAAAGGATCTGAGAATTCCGATTTTTTTGTTGCTGACAACTTCGGTTGCAACTTCGTCGGCGTGTCCAGTGGCTACTTCTGTCGGGCGGTTGGGTTTATCCGACAGAATCTCCCCGTCACTGATTTCGATAATCCGTTCGGCTTTTTTGGCCACCGACATATCATGCGTCACAATGATGATTGTGCGCCCTTCTGCGTGGATTTCCTCCAGAATGCGCAAGACTTCTTCACCGCTATGGCTGTCGAGTGCGCCCGTGGGCTCGTCGGCAAGGATAACTTCGCCATTATTCATCAATGCACGGGCAATCGAAACACGTTGCTGTTGACCACCGGAAAGTTGCCCCGGCCGATGGGTGATGCGTTCGCCCATACCGAGACGTTGTAACAGTGCAGTCGCACGCCTTTCCCTTTCATGGGGAGAACGTCCGGCATAAATGGCCGGAATTTCGACATTATCAAGCGCTGTCAATTCACCAAGCAAATGATAGCGTTGGAAAATAAAGCCGAAATGATCACGACGAAGTGCAGAAAGTTCATCAGCGGAAAGTTGCGAGGTTTCTTTACCTGAAATTTTGTAACTTCCCGAACTTGGCCGATCAAGACAGCCGAGAATATTCATCAAGGTCGATTTGCCCGAACCCGATGCGCCGACAATTGCCACCATCTCGCCACGATAGATAGTGAGATTAAGGCCTTTCAGGACACGCACACTGGTTTCGCCCGCGGGAAATTCGCGTACGACATCTTTCAAAACAATGACCGCATCTTTGTGAGTGTTTTCCATTGATCAGAACGGCCCCATCCGGTGACGGCTTCCGGATGCAGAAGGCATGGTGCCGTTGCTGACACCGGTTACAACCGTTTCGCCTTCTTCAAGTCCTGAAACAACCTCGACCATCACTTTATTATTGAGTCCGGTTTCAATGTTGCGGGCTTCAAGCTTGCCGTTTTTGTCAAGAACATTGACCACCGCTTTTTTGCCCGAAACATCATTCAATGCATCACTCGGTATAAGCAGCACTTTTTCGGCACGCCCCAGAATAATATGGACTTCCGCTGTCATATAAGTGCGCAAAACTCCATCATCATTCGGCACATTGAACGTGCCATTATAATAAATGGCTTGTGAAGTCGACGAGCTTGAAGAAGCCGTCGAGGATGAATTGAAGCTGATATCATTACGGATGGATTCCGGTGCCGGTTCGATTTTTTCCAACCGGCTTTCATAGCGCCGCGTACGATTGCCTAAAACATTGAAATAAAGGTCCTGACCGGGTTTGACATTGATGACATCGGCTTCGGATATTTCGGCACGAACAGTCATGACCGACAAATCGCCAAGAATAACAATCGTCGGTGCCGACTGCACGGCGTTGACGTTCTGGCCTTCCTGAACGACGGTGGCAAGAACTGTACCATCGGAAGGTGCCGTTACACGCGTATAACCGAGGTTGACTTTGGCTGTCTCGACATCGACTTCCGCCTGCACAATCTGGGCTTTCAACTGGTCGATCTGTGCGGCACGGATTTTGACTTGCGCATCGGCATCATCGAAATCGGCTTTGGAAACCGCATGCGAAGAGATCATGTTTTGCTGGCGGTTCATATTCTGTTTGGCAAGAACAAGTTGCGCTTCCTGCTCGGCGAGTTTTCCGCGGTAATTTGCAAGAGCTGCTTCCTTGCTTTTCAAATCGTTTGTCTGGGTTGTCGGATCGATTTCGGCAAGTAAATCACCCTGCTTGACAATGCTTCCGGGCTTTACTTTCATCGAAACAATACGACCTGTTGCGCGTGCACCAACAGCAACCAGCCGGTGCGGCTTGATTGTACCGTTGGCAAGAACGCTGACCTCGATATCTCCTTTTTTGACCTTCGACGTCATATAGGTTGGCGCAGTCGTGGAGAAAAACGCCGAATGGATAAATATCAAAAGCACGATCAGTGCAATCACAGCAATAATAATGGTGACTGTTTTTTTTGCTTTCATCGCGTTTTGCTCTCTGTTTCAACTTTTCTGATGTGCGGCCCTGTATAACCGTCGACAATTTCCGGCTTCGTATCGTCTACTGCACCATCCCATCCTCCACCTAAAGCTTTCATGAGTGAAATATAGTCCTTGGTAATCGAAACCCGACTTTCAATAAGCGACTGTTCGGATGAATACTGCGACCTCTCCGCATTCAACAGTTCAAGAAAACTGGTATTGCCGCTTTGGTATAGCGAACGGGACAAGCTCAGTGCTTTGGCGTAAGAATTGGCGGCAATGGCAAGTTTTGCCGAGCGCTGTCTTTCTTTGCTCATCGACACCAATGCATTCTCGACATCTTCCAATGCCGTCAACACGCTGCTTCGATAATTGATAAAAGATTGGTCACGCTGGGCACGGGCAACCTCGACAGCTGCAATTCTCTGCCCACCTTCAAAAATCGGTATACTCAAGCCCGGTCCCGCGGACCAGCTGATTGAAGAACTTTTCCCGAGCTCTCCCGGTTGGGTAGCCGAGGTTGAAATATTACCGGTCAACGTCAAAGACGGATAACGGTCGGCCTCCTTCTGGCCGACGCGAGCTGTTGCCTGCGCATATTGGCGTTCAGCCAGACGAACATCCGGACGTGTAAGCAGAATATCGGCAGGAACGCCCGCCGGTATCGGCCATCTCGGTTCAGGAATTTTACCCGTCTTTGCCATTATATCATCAAGAGCTATCGGGCTTTGACCTGTTAAAACAGATAAACGATGGATCGTTGTTGCAAGATTGGCTTCCATCTGCGGAATACCGGCTTCGGTAGTGGCAGCCTGTCCTTCGGCATTGGATACATCAAGCTGGGAAACTGCGCCGGCGGCAAATTTATCTTTGGTCAATTGTGCCGTGCGCCGTTGGGCAATCGCGGTGCGTTGGGCAAGTGCTATCTGCTGTTGTAGCCCACGTATTTCCGCGTAATTGGTTGCAACATCTCCAATGAGGGTAAGCATTGTTGCGCGCATATCTTCTTTGGCGCCATCAAGCCCGTATTTTGCCGCCTCGACTGCCCGCCGGTTGGCGCCGAAAAGATCAATCTCCCAACTTGAATCGAGCCCACCACGATACTGGCTTCGTTCCGGTCCCCCTGCCGATTTATTCCGGTTGGCCGAAGCAGAGCCGTCAATACTTGGCAATAATGTTCCGGTTGTCTGCCACAAAGTTGCTCTTGCTTCACGCACCCTTGCTTTTGCCGACTGGACATCATTGTTACCGGCAATCGCATCAGACACGAGTTTATCCAACAACGGATCATTGAACCGCTGCCACCAGTCGGCAAGTTCCGGCGGTGCTGAAGGCGTTTCACGTGAATCGGCACTCCACCTGGAATGAAGCTTGAAAACCGGCTTTTGATAGTCAGGTCCGACAAGGCAGCCCGAAAGCAAAAAAAAGCCCGTAAACACAGCCAAAGAAAGAGTTGACCGGCCGACAGTTTGCAAACGGCGTTTCTGCATTATTTTTCTGCTCCGATCGAAAAACCATATAGCCAGACAAACGTTTTATCGCGCTTCTTATTCCATAAACTGCAATGAAAATCCCGTGAAATTTTGTTCATGTTCAATCAAATTCAACAAGCAGGAAGAAACAATGACACCTTTTTCATGCAAGGTCGAAATGCATGATAACCGGCACATGATCGGATGGTTTTTCCATTCCTCTTGCCTCAGTCAATATTTCCATTTCTTGCATATGTGGTACAAGATCGGGAGATGACCAGATATGATCCAGCCTGCGCCCGCGATTGGAGGAGGCCCAATCTTTGGCCCGATAGCTCCACCATGTGAAAATCTTTTGCGGTTCGGGAATTTTCTTGCGCATAAGGTCGACCCACCCGCCTTGAGAACAAAGTTCAATCAATGTTCTGGTTTCTATCGGCGTATGGCTGACAATTTTCAAGAGTTGTTTATGCGACCAGACATCATTTTCATAAGGTGCAATATTGAGGTCTCCGACGAGAATGCTTGAAAGCCCGTCACCCATATCGGCTTTGATAGCTTTCATTTCTTCCAGAAAATCGAGCTTATGACGAAATTTCGGATTGATCTCGGGGTCCGGTTCATCACCACCGGCGGGAACATAGAAATTATGTATGCGGATATGTTTGTCACCCGCCTTTATGACAACTGCAACATGCCGGCAATCATGCTTGTTGCAGAATTCTTTTTTTTCGACCTCCTCGAATGGCCGCAACGATAGAGTTGCTACGCCGTGGTAACCTTTTTGTCCATGAACAGCGATGTGTTCATATCCGGCCGCACGAAAAGCTTTATAGGGAAATTTATCATCCGGACACTTGGTTTCCTGCAAACACAAAATATCCGGTTTTTCTTGCTGCAAAATTTGCAGAACAAGCGGCAAACGCAAACGCACCGAATTGATATTCCATGTAGCAATTGAAAAACTCATCAAACTCATACCTTGATTGAAATTTAGCAGTTGTGAGTTCTTTAAGCGCAAAAGGAGACAAAATCCAGTTTTAGCCAAACCAGCATTGTTTCCGGAAATTGTTAAAACAGAAGCAGACTATGAATTCCGGCAATTTTGGAAAGTTATTTCCCCAACAATGAGGCACTTTTCCAAATCAATGTAACTTTAATAAATCAATGTAACGAATCTATCTGAAAAATTAGATTCATTAAATTACAATATTAAAACTGAAAAATTAAAATAAAAATTACTTTAATATTTAACTTAAAAATATTTTTATTAAAATATATAAACACAATTATACAAATTATAATAAAATTTATATAGATAATTTATTTATTTTAACTGATTTCGAGTTTAAATTATCGCAATTAATTGCCATTTCTTTTCATAGAAATACGTTGATAAGGAATATCGAACATCCCTTTGGCAAATCTCACTCCGGTCCGCACATTGGTCACCTGAACGGTTGTCTCGAGATTTTGCTTGTCAACAATTGTCCATTGCAAAAGCTCGTAAGTTTTTGAATCAAAAATCATACGGATTTGGCCTTTGCCCAATGTTTTATCGGCAAGAACAATTGTGGTTGACCCCTGATCCTGACTGACGTTTAGAAGTTTTCCGTCCGAAAGATCAATCTTCGTATCAAGCAACATTTTCATCGGCGTTTGTGACAATTGATAAAGGTCCCAAGTGTCGAGCTTGCGATTGTTGATCGCAACCGATTTGCCATCTGTAATCACACGCACAGGTGAATTCTTATAACTGAAACGAATTTTTCCGGGTCTTTCAAGATAAAACGTCCCTTCGGTCATTTCACCTTTCGGACTGAACTGGACAAAATCGCCGGTCATTGTCTGTATTGCAGCAAAATGATTGGCAATATCCTGTGCATGCGCCGCCAAATTCGTATTCTGGGCGAACGCTGCCGGCATCGCTATGGCCGATGTTGCGATCCCCGCTGTTGCAAAAGCAGCAGCAACGAAAAGACCTTTGAAAACGGAAGCACATTTTTTTGTCATTCATCATCTCCTGCATTCATCTTTGCAGTAACCTGTGGCATCACTATGACAGACGGCCCGTCAGCCGCTATCAGAAGTAAAATTTTAGAAATTTTCGCCCTCTTCAGGAACCAGAATTTCGCGTTTTCCGGCATGGTTAGCAGGGCTTATCAATCCCTCTGCCTCCATCCGCTCGACGATTGTTGCGGCACGATTATAACCGATCCCCAGACGGCGCTGGATATAGGAAGTTGAAACACGACGATCTCTTAGAACAACAGCAACTGCCTGATCGTAGGGATCCTGCGAATCTTCAAAATGGCTCGTCCCGCCGGAAACGTCATCAGCGTTGTCATCGTCACTTTCTTCGGTCACTGCTTCAAGGTAATCGGGGACGCCTTGGGTCTTCAAATGCTGGACAATCTGTTCAACCTCTTCATCGCCGACAAACGGTCCGTGCACACGCTGGATACGGCCGCCGCCCATCATGAAAAGCATGTCTCCCTGCCCTAACAGATGTTCTGCGCCCTGTTCACCAAGAATGGTGCGACTATCAATCTTGGACGTAACCTGAAATGAAATACGCGTCGGGAAATTCGCCTTGATTGTACCGGTGATGACATCGACAGATGGACGTTGCGTTGCCATAATCACATGGATACCGGCAGCACGGGCCATTTGTGCCAAGCGTTGGATAGCACCCTCGATTTCCTTGCCGGCGACCAGCATCAAATCTGCCATTTCATCAATGATGACAACAATATAGGGCATAGTTGTAAGATCAAGAGTTTCGGTCTCGTAAATCGGTTCGCCAGTTTCATGGTCAAAACCGGTTTGAACTGTGCGTGAAAGTTGTTCGCCCTTGCGTTCGGCTTCCTTTACCCGTTCATTGAAGCCGTCAATATTCCTGACACCGACTTTCGCCATCTTGCGATAGCGTTCTTCCATTTCGCGCACCGCCCATTTCAAAGCAACAACGGCTTTTTTCGGATCGGTAACAACCGGCGTCAAAAGATGCGGAATTCCGTCATAAACGGATAATTCCAGCATTTTCGGGTCAACCATAATCATCCGGCACTGCTCCGGCGTCATCCGGTAAAGAAGCGAAAGAATCATCGTATTGATTGCAACCGATTTACCTGAGCCGGTCGTGCCGGCAACCAAAAGATGTGGCATCTTGGCAAGATCGGCTATAACGGCTTCACCGCCTATTGTCTTGCCCAAAGCAAGTCCAAGCTTGGCTTTATTCTGGTAGAAATCTTGTGTTGCAATGATTTCACGTAAATAAACAATCTGGCGTTTCGGATTGGGAAGCTCGATGCCAATAACATTGCGCCCCGGAACAACTGCAACGCGAGCCGAAATGGCACTCATTGAACGGGCTATATCGTCGGATAAGCCGATAACGCGTGACGATTTGATACCCGGAGCCGGTTCGAATTCAAAAAGTGTTACGACCGGTCCTGAACGTGCGTTAATAATCTGTCCTTTGACACCGAAATCTTCCAACACACTTTCAAGCTGACCTGCTCTGTCCTTCAACGCTTCGGGTGTGAGAACATCGCTCTTGTCTACCGGCTCGGGTTCGGCCAAAAAGTCGACGCTCGGCAATTCAAATCCGTCGGTTTGTCTAGGGCTGGCTTTGCGTTGCGGCTCATTTTGAGGAATCTCTTCCTCTTCAACAAACGGCATTTCACCTTTCTCGTCAGAAGGTGCCGAAAAATCCGGTTCAACACGTCCCCGACCGGAATAACCGCTTACACGAACATCCGGCACTGGCGGAAACATAGGTTCCCTGCGATGAAAAATCCGGCCGATTTCTGCTCTCAGCAAATAGAAAAGATGCATCGTTCCGCCAAGAACAGTCACTATCAGAGAGGCTCGTGCCGGCTCGTCATCATCATCCATCACCATGCACGTGTCCGACCTGCGTCTTCTGGATTTTACTTTTTTCTTGAGGCGACGACGACCGACGACGCCACCGGCAATAGCAGCTGTCCAGAATGCCAAGGGGCCGAAAATTGCAGCAATAATCGACGTCGAAACAACCGCAGGAAGTGAACCAAGAAACAGATAGGCGAAATTCAGAATTTTGTCGCCAAAAACTCCACCAAGCCCGATAGGCATTGGCCAATGTGCAAAAGGCGGCACCAGAGCGATAACACCGGAAAAACAGAATGCCGAAATCAGCCAGAAGAAAATCCGGTGTGCGAGCCTTCCTATGTCTTTCTGGGCAATAAGAAGAACTGCCCAAAAAAACGGAGGAAGAAGGGCTGCAACACTTGCAAGCCCGAAAAATTGCATAGCGATATCGGCGAAAACAGCACCCGGCCACCCCATGACATTTGTAACCGGATTATCATTGGCATAGCTCAGGCAGGGATCTGCAACATTCCATGTTGCGAGAGCAGCTGCAGCAAGCCCGATCAACACCAAAATACCGATGCCGATAAACGAGCCGATCTGCCGGGAAAACATCTCCACCAGATGCGGGCTTTGGTAAGCTCCATCTGTTGTCAAATCAAAGGGGGATGAATCCTGATGCATAACCTAACCTGAAAAACCCGAAAATAATCGAAAGACAATTTTTAGGAGCGACTATAAAACGAGAGAGTTAACGGGCTATTAACCAATCGAAAAAACGACAGGCAAAATAAAAAGCCCGCTTAAAAAGCGGGCTTGGAATTTTACTTCTTTTTAAAAAGATTTTACTGGATTGTTTCACCGTGAAGGGAAATGTCCAGCCCCTCGATTTCCTGTTGTTTGGTCGGACGCAATCCGATTACGGCCTTAACGACATATAGAATAATGGTCGTTACAATGGCGGTATAGATAATGGCCACGAGAAGACCGAACCCCTGATTGAGCACAGAAACTTTCGCATAGGCTTCCTGATCGGTGAAGAAAATATCGGAAGCAAAATATCCCGTTAAAAGTGCGCCGATAACACCTCCCACACCGTGAACTCCGAAAGCATCGAGCGAATCGTCATATCCCAATGCACGCTTCACAAAGACTGCAGCAAAATAGCACACCGGTCCGGCAACAATGCCAATGATAATAGCGCCACCCGGTTCAACGAAACCTGCAGCCGGAGTAATGGCAACAAGTCCGGCAACTGCACCGGAAATAATTCCCAAAACCGAAGGCTTTTTGGATACGGCCCATTCGGCAATCATCCAGCACAAGGCCCCAGCAGCTGTTGCAATTTGCGTATTCAACATTGCGATGGCTGCAACTTTGTTGGCAGCACCCGCAGACCCTGCATTGAACCCGAACCAGCCAATCCATAAAAGCGAAGCACCAATCATCGAAAGTGACAGATTATGGGGTGCCATATTGACTGTACGATATCCCTGACGCTTGCCAAGAACAATCGCGGTAATCAAACCGGCAACACCGGCATTGACGTGAATAACCGTACCACCGGCAAAATCGAGTACCCCGTCTTTTCCGAGGAACCCGCCACCCCAGACCCAATGGCAGATCGGTGCATAAACCAGAAGCGACCATAGCCCCATGAACCACAGCATTGCCGAAAACTTCATTCTTTCAGCGAATGCACCGGTAATCAATGCCGGTGTGATAATGGCAAAGGCCATCTGGAAAGCGACCCAAAGATAGGTCGGAAATGTTCCATTAAGGTCATCAATAGAAATGCCTTTCAGGAACATTAGAGAAAAATCACCGTAATAGGGATTTTTTCCGGAAAAAGCGAAAGAATAGCCCACAACAAACCAGATCACGCTGATCAGACAACATATTGCAAAGCTCTGCATCATTGTTGCCAGAACATTTTTCTTACGCACCATGCCGCCGTAGAAAAGGGCAAGCCCCGGAATTGTCATGAGCAAAACAAATGCCGTCGAAACAAGCATCCATGCTGTATCACCCGAATCGAGCTTTGCCGGAATTTCGGTTACAACTTCGGTTACCGTTTCAACTTCCTGCGCATAGCCCGCATTCGCTCCGATTAATGCAAACGCACCCGCCAATACCGGCGCCCATTTTTGAAAACTCTTCATAAAATCTCTCCATTCGGAAAAGAACGTGCACCACCTTCACTCTTCGCTACGTTCACTCATTTCAATCTGTAACAAGTTTCATGCCAACTGCTTTTCCTTGCCGTTTTCCCTGCACAAACACGCCTAGCTGTTGATCATTTAACTTTTATGCCTATTTTTTAGGCATTGTGCTTTTGCAAAGTTTTCCTTTAGAGCGCATTTTCATCGGTTTCGCCGGTACGTATGCGCAAAGTTCTATCAAGAGACCAGACAAATATTTTACCGTCGCCAATTTGTCCGGTTCGGGCTGCCTCTGTAATAACTTCAAGTACCCGATCAAGCTGGTCGCTAGGAACAACAACTTCTATTTTAATTTTGGGCAAGAAACTGATTGCATATTCGGCACCGCGATAGATTTCGGTGTGTCCTTTCTGGCGCCCGTACCCTTTAACCTCGGTAATGGTGAGCCCATCGATCCCCATACCTAAAAGAGCGTCTTTCACTTCATCAAGTTTGAATGGCTTTATAATTGCAGAAATGAATTTCATAGTTTGTCTTCTCCTCGAACTGGTTCGACCAAAAATAATCTGAAAATTTTCAACCACAGGATCAGCTATTCAAGGTTCATGCCAATTGAAGATCGGACACAAAAGAATTTTAAAATAACGGTTTTCCCAACACCAAGATGATATGGAAACGAGAGCGATAACTCTTTTGATTTATCAAAATATAATAGTCGCTATTTTCCGCTTTACGCACGTAACAAGCTGAAATCGACCGGATTATGTTTCAGGAAAATTGCGAAAGAGAATTGTATACTTCAAGCTGAAGAAATATCGAATTTTCGAAAAAATGGATATTGCGAAACCGCATCTTTAACACCGCTATAATGGCTGGAAAAATACTCAATATAAATATTTCATAAAATGATAATAATAAAGAACCGGAAAACAGCCGTTAGTCAGCGATATTTGTAACCGAATAGCAAAAATGGATAAGGCCTTATACGTCAAAACAAGATATCGTTTCTAGTGAGCTAAAATACCTGATAGCTGCACCAAGCCAAGAGATAAGGATGAACGCGGCATAATGAGCGAAAATTCTACTTCTGCCGCATTCAATTTTTGATCTGTTATGATTTTGGCTCCACAAGACGGATAAGCCCTTCCTGTGCTACACTTGCAATCAATTTTCCGTCGCGGGTATAAATATATCCTTCACTTAAACCGCGTGCTCCATGTGTATTCGGGCTTTCGATATCATAAAGCATCCAGTCATCAAGACTGAACGGACGATGAAACCACATGGAATGGTCGAGACTTGCCGGAATAAGGCCGGGTGTGAAGATGGATAATCCATGAACAATCAGTGAGGTATCAAGCAACGTCATGTCGGAAAGATAAGCAAGCAGAGCGGAATTGAGACTTCTCGTACTGGCGACTTTTCCGTTAAGTTTGAACCAGCAGCGTTGAACCGGCTGATGTTTGTCGCGCGTGAGATAATCTTCAAGATCAATTGGACGAATTAAAAATGGACGCTGCTCGTTCCAATAGTTGCGGATATTTTCCGGTGCCGATTCAAGAATAGCCTGATCGATCGCATGTTCGCCACTCAATGTTTCGGGTTGCGGCAAATTTTTCGGCATCGGGCGTTGATAATCAAGCCCCGGCTCATCGACTTGAAAGGATGATGAAAAAGAAAGAATGGCAACGCCATTCTGCTTGGCAACCACACGCCGGACAGAAAAACTTCTTCCGTCGCGAAGTGGCTCAACCTCGTAAATAATTGGACGGTCCGGATCACCCGGACGAATAAAATAGGCATGAAGCGAATGGATGAATCTGTCAGGAGCTACACTGCGATGGGCAGCAACCAGCGCTTGCGCGATAACATGGCCACCAAAAACACGCTGCCAACGCGAATTTCCGCTTTGACCGCGAAACAAATTCTGGTCAATTTTTTCTAAATCCAGTATGGATAAAAGATGTTGAAGTCGATCGGTCATGAGCCATATTCACTTAAACGATTACACATAACCGGATAGGTGAAACAGGAAAGCAGATGATTGTCAACAACCGTCAAGCTGATAAAAACTTACGAAAGGAAGCCCTATGTCTTCTTCTGCAACCCCTACTGAAAAAGTTCTGGATCTCGTCATTGCAGGAGGTGCCTATGTCGGCCTTTCCTTGGCTGTTGCTGTCAAACAGGCTGTACCTTCCCTGAAAATAGCTGTAATCGACGCGGCTCCGAGGGATAGTTGGAAAACAGACCCGCGCGCTTCGGCAATTGCTGCTGCTGCCATTCGTATGCTTCGACAACTTCAATGCTGGGACGAAATAGAGTCATTATCACAACCGATCAATGATATGATCATTACAGATTCACGCAATAGTGATCCCGTGAGACCGGTTTTCCTCACCTTTGAGGGCAATGTCGCTCCGGGCGAGCCTTTTGCCTATATGGTTGAAAACAAATATTTGAATGCTGCACTTCATCGCCGTGCGAATGAATTGGAAATACCGGTTTTGGAAGAAGTAAGCGTCAGCAATTTTACCAATAATGGTAACGAGATGCTTATTGATTTGAGCAATGGAAGTTCGTTGCAGAGCCGGCTTCTTGTCGCTGCCGATGGTGTGCGCTCTAAACTCCGTGATATCGCCGATATCAAAACTCTCTATTGGCCTTACGGCCAGATGGGAATTGTTTGCACAGTCGAACATGAGCGGCCACATAATGGACGCGCGGAGGAGCATTTTCTGCCCTCGGGACCTTTTGCTATTCTGCCACTAAAAGGCAATCGTTCTTCACTTGTCTGGAACGAGCGCGACAAAGACGCCAAGCGCCTGATGGATGCCAACGATATTGTTTTTGAAGCCGAACTTGAAGCCCGTTTCGGGCATCATCTCGGTGCTTTGAAACTTATTGGTGACAGACGCGCCTTTCCGTTCGGTCTCACTTTGGCAAGAAGCTTCGTCAAACCGCGTTTCGCACTTGCCGGAGACGCCGCCCATGGCATTCATCCGATTTCCGGGCAGGGATTGAATCTTGGTTTTCGCGATGTTGCAGCGCTTGCCCAGATTATTGTCGAAACTGCCCGCCTCGGCCTTGATATCGGTTCAAGTGTCGGATTGGAGCGTTATCAGGCATGGCGCAGATTCGAGACAGTTCGCATGGGAATAACAACGGATGTATTGAACCGTCTGTTTTCCAATGACATTTCGCCAATACGTTTGTTGCGCGACGTTGGTCTTGGCCTCGTCGAACGGATGCCAAAGATGAAAAATTATTTCATTCAGGAAGCTGCCGGAATTACTGATGGTTCCCCCAAACTTCTTTTAGGTGAAGCACTTTAGAGATGAGCCCCATCCCTTTTTATCAAATGCCGTAAAAAGCCGATCGGCTTTGTTATTGAGACCCATTTAACCGTTTGAACATCACAACAATCGGATCTGATTACGAAAACGGGTCCGGTTGCAAAACCGAAATCTACAAGCGGAATAGCTGGCGAATCCAGATTCGCCTGATCCGTTGAGCTTTCAATCGGCGTCTTACGGTTCCTGAATTGTGTTTTTTCACTTTCCACCCTTCAACGTAATTCCGTTGTGACCCTGTTTATAATGATTTTGTTGGATAATTTTCCCCGATGCCTTATCGCTTTTCTCAGGAAAGCCTCCGTTCAATTCATTACATTTCAAGACAATGCGTATGTTTAAAGACATAAGAAATTGACCCGGGCGGCCTTCAAAACCAACAAGTGAAAGTGCGTATTACTCCACTAAATCTATGCCTGAAATGAGGTTACGGATGTTCATAGCAATACGGAAAATGACACAACTTCGAAAAATATATCTATATGTGTAACCGGTTACTCCAGCCCTTCATGAAAGGGAGTGACAACCTTAATTTTATAACCTGCACACAGGTTGGCTTTAAGCCGACGCTGCTTTTTAAAAAATTCTCATTTTTCAAAAATGTGGAAAATGGAGGTAAAATAAAAAGCCGTGTAAATTTTTACACGGCTTTTAAAAAAACAAAGTTCCGCAGCTTGATCGTTATACGCGCCGTTCAATCATCAATTTCTTGATTTCGGCAATAGCCTTGGCAGGGTTCAACCCCTTCGGGCATGTTTGCGCACAATTCATGATGGTGTGGCAACGATAAAGCCGGAACGGATCCTCAAGGTTATCCAGACGTTCGCCCTTGGCTTCATCACGCGTATCGGCAATCCAACGATAGGCTTGCAGTAACACTGCGGGCCCAAGGTACCGGTCACCATTCCACCAATAGCTCGGGCAAGATGTCTGGCAACAGGCACAAAGAATACATTCGTAAAGGCCATCAAGTTTCTGACGGTCTTCGTGACTTTGCAGCCATTCTTTCTCGGGCACCGGTGAAACGGTATGCAACCACGGCTCGATCGACCGATGCTGGGCATAGAAACGGTTAAGATCCGGAACAAGATCCTTTACCACCGGCATCGATGGCAAAGGATAAATCTTGATCGGATGCTTGACCTCATCCATGCCTGTAATACAGGCAAGGGTATTTGACCCGTCAATATTCATCGCACATGAACCGCAAATACCTTCACGGCAGGAGCGACGCAATGTCAATGTCGGATCAACATTGTTCTTGATGTATAGAAGTCCATCAAGAATCATCGGCCCGCACGCATTGCGATCGACATAATAAGTGTCGAGACGCGGGTTCTGGTCGTCATCCGGCGACCAGCGATAAATGTGAAACTCGGTCAGTTTCGATGTATCAGCCGGCTTTGGCCAGACCTTACCCGGCTTGACTTGTGAATTCTTGGGAAGCGCCATATGAACCATTATCAGTATCTCCCCTTAGTAAACGCGCTTCTTAGGCGCAATTTTCTTGAGCGAAATGCCACCGTCTTCCTCTTTGGTTAACGGGTTGAGGTGGACACCACGATAGGAAAGCGTAACTTTCCCGTCTTCAGACAAGCGCGAAAGTGTGTGCTTGCGCCAGTTCTTGTCATCACGCTCCGGGTAGTCCTCACGTGCATGAGCACCACGGCTTTCATGACGGGCTTCGGCAGAATAAACCGTCGAAATCGCATTGGCCATCAGGTTTTCCAATTCCAATGTTTCCATTAGATCGGAATTCCAGATAAGCGAACGGTCGGTTACTTTTACATCCGGCAATTCTTTCCAGATTTCCGAAATGCGTCGGCAACCTTGCTGAAGCGATTCTTCCGTACGGAAAACAGCAGCATCTTCCTGCATTGCGTGTTGCATTTTCTCACGCAACTTGGCTGTCGGTTTTGCTCCATTCGCATAACGGATCCGATCGAAACGATCCATGATCTTTTCAACCGCCTGCTCATTGATCGGCGGAATTTCCGATTTACGGTCAATAACCTCGCCGGCACGAATGGCGGCTGCGCGGCCGAATACCACAAGATCGATCAACGAGTTCGAGCCGAGACGATTAGCACCGTGTACCGATGCACATCCTGCTTCGCCAACAGCCATCAAACCGGGCTGGACACGATCCGGCTCATCATCCGTCGGGTTTAAGACCTCGCCGAAATAATTGGTCGGTATGCCGCCCATATTGTAGTGAACTGTCGGAATGACCGGTATCGGATCTTTCGTGACATCAACACCGGCAAAAATGCGGGCTGATTCAGAAATACCCGGCAGACGCTCATGCAAAATGGCCGGATCAATGTGGCTAAGGACGAGATAGATGTGATCTTTTTTAGGACCAACACCACGCCCTTCCCTTATTTCAATCGTCATACAACGCGAAACGACGTCGCGCGAAGCAAGATCCTTGAATGAGGGAGCATAGCGTTCCATGAAACGCTCGCCTTCCGAATTGATGAGGTAGCCACCTTCACCGCGGGCACCTTCGGTAATCAGACACCCCGAACCATAGATACCGGTCGGATGGAATTGAACAAATTCCATATCCTGCAACGGTAGACCGGCTCGGGCAATCATACCGCCGCCATCGCCTGTGCAAGTGTGAGCAGAGGTTGCCGAGAAATAAGCACGACCATAGCCACCTGTTGCCAGAACAACCATTTTGGCCGAAAAACGGTGGATTGTTCCGTCATCAAGATTCCAGGCAACAACGCCTGTGCAAACGCCGTCGGTCATAATGAGGTCGATTGCATAATATTCAACAAAGAATTGCGCATTATGCTTCAAGCTTTGACCATAAAGCGTGTGCAAAATAGCGTGCCCCGTGCGGTCGGCAGCTGCGCAAGTCCGCTGAACGGGCGGACCGGCTCCGAAATCTGTTGTATGTCCGCCGAACGGCCGTTGATAGATTTTACCATCTTCGGTACGTGAGAACGGCACACCGTAATGTTCAAGCTCATAGACAGCCGCTGGTGCATTGCGTACCAGATATTCCATGGCATCCATATCGCCCAACCAGTCGGACCCCTTGATCGTGTCATACATATGCCACTGCCAATTGTCCGGCCCCATATTGGATAGCGATGCCGCAATGCCGCCTTGTGCTGCCACAGTATGTGAACGTGTCGGAAAAACCTTGGTAATGCAGGCGGTTTTCAACCCCTGCTCGGCCATTCCAAGTGTCGCACGTAATCCGGAGCCGCCGGCACCAATAATGACAACGTCGAATTTATGGTCGACATAATGGTAGGCTTTTCCACTTTTCGTTGTGGAACTATTTGAAGAAGTGGTGACCATAGAGATCAACCTCCCAATGAAATTTTCAGAAGGGCAAGAAGCAGACCGGCACCAATCACGTAACAAAAGAACGTATTGAGTGCCAACATCAAAACACGCGTCGCTTCATTCGGAAGATAATCTTCCAAGATGACCTGCATACCCAGTTTCATATGATAAATACCGGAAAGAATCATCAAAGCCATCACGACAGCGACAATCGGATTTTCCAGTGTTGCGTGTACGGTTGCGTAATCCTTGCCAACGAGAGAGACAACAAGCACAATAAAAAAAATGAATAGCGGAACATTGGCAAGAGCAGTCATACGCTGTGCCCAAAAATGGCTTGTTCCGGTATGTGCAGCTCCCCAGCCCCGAACTTTTCCGAGCTCTGTTCTGAAATCTTTTTTCATAAATATCTCCCTGCCATTAACGGACGCAATAACCGACGATCCAGATAAGAAGCGTCGCGATAATGGAAATAAAGACTGTTGCCCAAGCTGTTTTGGTCGCGCAATGCTTTTCAAGTAGATAGGTTCTCGTATCCCAGAAAAAATGCCGCACACCTCCAACAAGGTGATGAACAAGAGCCAATGTGTAAAGAAACAGAATGCAGCGCCCGATAAACGAGTTGAAAAAGCCGTTTACTGTTTCAAATGCCCCCTCACCCGAAGCAGCTGCCATCAACCATGCTGCAAGGAACAAAGTGCCAACATAAAGAGCACCTCCTGTAATACGGTGCGCAATAGACATTGCCATCGTAATAGGCCAGCGATAAATGCTGACATGCGGTGAAAGAGGACGCGTTTTTGTTGTTGTCGTATCTGTCATAGGCTTTCCTGACCTGGTTTTGACTGCGAAAATGGACTAACCATCCCCGCCATTCCTCCCGTCTGTATTGCATTAACACTGCAAACAGGTTGGAAATAACTCTCAATGCATTGGAATGATAGTTTTCCTCCAATACTACAGGCCGGCCATTTCGGTTAGCGGATTAAAGGTCACACCCAAAAACAACCGAATGTTCTTTAGTCAAAACTATAGAACGTTATCTCTTCTAATGCGGATTTTACTCCACGTCAAAGCTCTAAAGCACATTCTTGTCATCAAATCATTGGGATTGGGAATAGTTTTTACCTTAAAACCTGTTTTAATCGTTTAAAAATATGATAAATATAGTCATATTTTACCTTATGGAAGCCCCGCTTTGGCGTTAAACACATGAACTGATTCTCGTTTGTTGCTCCATTTACACAAACATTCCCCGAATAACAGAAAACCGTTTTGCATTTTCAAACAAAACGGTTTCCTTAAGTTTGTTTTGATTAATCAAAGCAACCGAAGCAAAAGAGCTTTAGCTGTCTCAGTCGAAACGGATGATATAGCCTGTCCAATCCCCTTTGACAGCAATCTGTTCATAAAGCTTGCGTCCATCCTCGGGAACGCGGGGAGCATTCAAAATCAACTTCGTCCAGCCACGCTCTTCGGCCTTATCGCAAAGCAGATCAATCATGGCTTTGGCAATGCCCTTACCCTGATAGGCATGATGGACATGGATGTGATCGACTTGTCCTGCCCGCAAGCCCGAAACAGGCTCGGGATGGTCATAAAAAATAACAAAGCCGACAAGCTCGCCATCAACATGGGCACCGAGTACTTCTGCCGTCCGGTCTTGTAATAACTGTTCGGCATAATACTCATCAGGACGACGTGGCGCGCCACGCTTCAATGCCTGGGTATAACTTGCAAGAAGAGGAGCAAGTAAACGTGCGTCATTCAAATGTAACAGGTTAATTGTGACATCATGCCGGTCTTCGTTATTGTCTGCCATAACACCCGAACTCCCTTTGGTGGCGTTTTAACTTCATTTATGTTTAAAGTGACTTGGTTAAAACGTAAAGGGTCGTTGTTTGAGCCTATGGTCTCTTACAATACTATTTCCAGTCTCTGACATCGACAAAATGGCCGGCAATTGCAGCCGCAGCCGCCATCGCCGGAGAAACCAGATGCGTACGCCCTTTATAACCTTGTCTACTCTCAAAATTACGGTTCGACGTGGAGGCACAGCGCTCTCCCGGCTCCAACCGGTCATCATTCATCGCAAGGCACATGGAACAACCGGGCTCCCGCCAGTCAAAACCGGCATCCTTGAAGATTTTATCAAGCCCTTCTTTTTCTGCCTGTTCCTTAACGAGACCTGACCCTGGAACAACCATTGCCGAAACGGTGGGAGAAACCTTTTTCCCTTTAACCATTGCGGCCGCCGCACGCATATCTTCAATACGTCCATTGGTGCAAGAACCGATGAAGACCCGATCAATCTTGATGTCGGTCATTTTCGTGCCAGCCTTCAGCCCCATATATTCAAGTGCACGCATTTTGGAAGCACGTTTGGTTTCGTCGGCAATCTCTTCAGGATCGGGAACAACGCCGGTAACCGGAACAACATCTTCCGGCGACGAGCCCCAGGTAACCGATGGCACAAGCTCGCTCGCGTCAAGTGTGACGACAGTGTCGTAATGGGCGCCTTCATCCGATTTCAGTGTTTTCCAATAGGCAATTGCTTTCTCCAGCATTTCACCCTTCGGTGCCCGCGGACGACTTCTGATATAATCAAAAGTGGTTTCATCCGGTGCAATCATACCGGCACGTGCACCTGCTTCAATCGACATATTGCAAACGGTCATCCGGCCTTCCATAGAAAGGCCACGTATTGCCTCACCGGCAAATTCTATAACATGTCCGGTGCCGCCTGCCGTACCGATTTTTCCGATAATAGCCAGAACAAGATCCTTCGCAGTTACGCCTTTCGGGAGGGTCCCGTTCACCTGTATCAGCATATTTTTGGATTTTTTCTGGATCAAAGTCTGTGTGGCCAGAACGTGTTCGACCTCGGACGTACCGATGCCATGGGCAAGAGCACCAAAAGCTCCATGTGTCGAAGTATGGCTATCGCCGCACACAATCGTCATGCCGGGCAGAGTAAAGCCTTGCTCGGGTCCTATGATATGGACAATACCCTGACGTTTGTCGTTCTGGTTAAAATATTCTATCCCGAATTCGGACGTGTTTTTTGCCAAAGCCTCGACCTGCGTGCGGCTTTGCTCGTTCTTGATGCCTTTCGCACGATCGGGAGATGTCGGAATATTGTGATCGACAACCGCCAATGTCTTTTCCGGATGCCGTACGGCACGATGAGCCATGCGCAAGCCCTCGAAAGCCTGAGGACTGGTGACTTCATGGACAAGATGGCGATCAATATAGAGTAGGCATGTTCCGTCTTCCTGACGGTCTACAATATGATCTTCGAAAATCTTGTCATAAAGCGTACGCGGGGCACTCATTTTTTTGTCCTTGAATATTAAAAATTAAGCGTTTCCAACTTTCAAACGGGCCATTATTCGGCGATTGTTCCAAAAGTCAATGAACATGATATGAGATAAGAACGATCACACGATTTTGCAAAGCCCGCATCGAATTCCATAAAGAACCCGATGCAATAAAAAAGCGGCTTTAAAGCCGCTTTTATTTCATATCGAACCAGACCGGCTTTTATTCTGACTTATCACCAGATTCCGGTAGCGGTGCAGCAACTGTTTCAACAGTGACAGTTTCGGCTTCACCAGTGCTCGGAACATCAACCGACTTCTTGCGGTAGTCTCTTTTCTCGGAAATGCGGGCAGCTTTACCGGTAAGGCCACGCAAATAATAAAGCTTGGCACGACGTACATTACCGCGACGAACAACCTCGACACCCTCGACAAGTGGTGAATAAACGGGGAACACGCGCTCTACACCCTCACCATAGGAAATTTTACGAACGGTGAATGTCTCGTTAAGACCACCACCCGAACGGGCAATGCAAACACCTTCATAAGCTTGAACACGGGTACGTGTTCCTTCAGTAACGCGAACCGAAACGCGAAGTGTATCACCGGCCTGAAAGGCAGGAAGTTTGCGCTTTTCTTCAATTTTTGCGCGCTGCTCGGCGTCGAGCTGTTGTATAATATTCATCTCATCAATCCTTCATGTTCTTCTCGAACAGTCAGAGCGCTCGACTCTTGCCCTCGAAACCTTGTTCCTTCGGCTATGCCTTGCGGCAGGAGCGGGTTCACCATCCATTAATTTCCGGATGCAGATGACGTACCATCTGAAAACGTGGTTTGCCCATACACTATCATTAAAACTGAATCAAGCTTTCCTGTTATTTTTCTCGTAAACCGAATAAAGATCCGGTCGTTTTAACCTTGTTATTTCTTCCGAACGGGTTTTACGCCAATTTTCTATTGCTTTGTGATTTCCTGATGTCAAAACTTCGGGAATTGATCTGCCTTCAAATATTTGCGGGCGTGTATATTGCGGATATTCAAGAAGCCCTGTCTCGAAACTTTCCTGTTCACCCGATTGACTGTTTCCCATCACACCGGGCAAAAGCCGCACAATCGAATCAAGTATAACGAGTGCTGCCCCCTCGCCACCGGATAAAATGTAATCGCCGATTGAAACCTCAATTAGATTTCTGGCTTCGATCACCCTTTCGTCCACACCTTCAAAACGGCCGCAAATAAGGGTGACACCCCCGCCATCTTTCAATTCATGTGCCATTTTCTGGTCAAAAGTGCACCCGCGCGGGCTCATCAATAAACGGGGATAACGATTGTCAACACTGTCAATGGCTTTCGCAAGCACATCGGGCTTCATAACCATTCCGGCGCCACCGCCTGCCGGTGTGTCATCCACACTATGATGACGGTCAGCTGCAAAATCCCTTATCTGGATTTTATCAAGCGACCAGATGCCGTTTTCCAGTGCACGACCGGCCATAGAATGGCCGAGAAACCCCGGAAACATTTCCGGATAAAGGGTAAGTACTTGTGCCTTGAAACTCATTATCCTTCCTCACGTTCCGGATTGGAATCATCCTCGACGAGACCTGCAGCCCGCCGATCAATGGCAATAAAACCCTGTCCGATATTGATTTCAGGAACCGCAGCCTTTGAAAATGGAATGAGTTTGAGGCCCTCACCTTCAATTTTCAGTTCAAGGATATCACCACCGCCAAAATCAAAGAATGCATTGACCTTGCCGATCATTCGGCCGGTCTCGTCTCTGACACGCAAACCGATAAGATCGGTCTGATAAAATTCGTCTTCTTCGAGATCATCCGGCAATTGTTGCCGATCGACATAAAGGGCTTTTCCATTGAGCGCTTCGGCACTGTTGCGATCGTCAATGCCTGAAAAATGGACAATAATGGCGTTGCCCGCTTTTCTTATATGTTCAATTTTGAAAGACCTGCCATTTTCGTCGAATACCGTACCATAAGACGAAAGTCCGAGAGGATCGGCGGTAAACACCATAAGCTTTACATCACCTTTGATACCGTGGGCTGCCGCAATGGTTGCAAGGCGCACCAAATTATTTTTGCTTTTTTCCATATAATTCTGCTTTTGCTCCAATTTGCGGCTTTCGGCTTTTAAAAATCGGCTTTTCTTAAAAATTTACTTCAAGTTTGAGACTTTTTTAATAATACCCGCTCAGAATTCAAGCCGTTCGCTTTAATATGGTTCATCTACCATATTCAATAGGGATCGAGAGAAAACAAACCGTCGAATCCCGATTGAAAAGCGAAAATGGCGGCTTTGGGGTCAAAAATTTGCAAAACGTAGCCATATAAACAAAATACTCAGGAGGGTACTTATGCCAACAGTTATGCTTTTTTACAAAAATATTGTCCCCATTTCACGCGAAACACACAAAAAGCTGAAATTCAGTGCACCGAAAAATCTCGACTTTGCAGCAAACACCCATTGGGTTCCCTTGGCTGGCGAAGAGTTTTATCAGGCTGCATTAAGTTACCCTATATTGTTTATGGGTGCCGAAGATAAAGAAGGTAAAATCACCTATACCGCCGTTGCCATGCTCGGTTTGGCAAATGAGGAAAACGATTATCTCGACAAAGATAAAAAGTGGCGGCCCGACACATATATTCCGGCATTCGTCCGCCGTTATCCATTTGTATTGGCAGGAGCGCCTGACCAGAAAGAACTGACTGTTTGCTTCGATTCCGAATCAGGCATGTTCAATGAAGTTGAAGGTATTGACCTTTTTAACAGCGATGGCAGCGTTTCACCCTTCATGGAAGATCGTATCAACTTCCTGAACGCATTCAAAAACAGCATGGAACAGACAAGCAAATTTTTGGAAACCGTTGCCAAAATGGGTCTGTTCAAAAAACAGTCTATCGACATACGCTCGCAAAGCGGGCAAACCGCAAGGCTCGAAAATTTCTGGATTATCGACACCGAGAAATTCAACAAGCTTTCAGGCGACCAACTTGCAAAACTCCATAAACAAGGATTTCTTGGCTGGATCTTTGCAGAATTGATGTCGATGAATAATCTTCCAAATCTCATGGGGCTCCATCTCGCCCATATGAAAAATGCATTGAATGCACCGAAAGCGGCGTCGGATAAAACCGGCGAGGCTTTAAAAAACGAAAAGTCTGTCTCGACAAAAAACAATTAAAGTTGAGCTGACAGAGAAACCCGCTGTTAAACTCTGTCATGGTAGATTGATGCCATGACAGAGATATTGCCCTCCGATCTTCCATTACTGGAAGCAACACCGCAGCTTTTGTCTGCGCGCAAAGACTGGCTCGAGCAGCTTCAAAAAACACGTCGCATCGCAAAACTCACTGTCGAAGCCTATGAAAGAGATAGCCGACAGTTTCTGAGCTTTCTTTGTCAACATCTGGGCCATATTCCAGACATTTCCGATCTTTCCGGACTTCGCGTCGCCGATATGAGATCATTTCTTGCCTATAGACGCAATATGGGTGTCGGTTCGCGTTCACTCGGCCGTGGTCTTGCCGGCATACGTTCGTTTTTCAATTTTTTGACACGTGCAGGACTTGCCGACGTGCCGGCAGCACGCATTGTGCGCACGCCGAAACAACCAAAATCGCTACCAAAACCGCTTAATATTGCCGACGCTTTACACATCGTTGACAAGAAAACCCAGCTTGACGACGAGCCTTGGGTTGCTTCCAGAAACGCTGCCATTCTCACTCTCTGTTATGGATGTGGCTTAAGAATTTCGGAAGCGTTGTCGCTAACGCCTGCGGATTTTAGCGACAAAAACGCTACCAGCATTTACGTAACCGGCAAGGGAGGGAAAACCCGTCTTGTCCCCGTTATTCCAGCTGTCCATGAAGCAATAGAGGATTATCTGTCCTGCTGTCCATTCATTCTTCCCCCCGATCAACCTTTGTTCCGCGGTGTGCGTGGCGGAAAATTACAAAGGGCAATTGTCGAGCGCGCTGTTCAACAATTACGAGCGAGTCTCGGCCTTCCTGATAGTGTCACACCGCATGCGCTCAGGCATTCTTTTGCAACGCATCTTTTATCGCGTGGCGGGGATCTTCGCACCATTCAGGAATTGCTCGGTCACGCAAGCCTTTCAACCACGCAAATCTATACCGGTGTTGATACGGACCGTTTAATGGAAGTTTATAAAAAGGCCCATCCACGTTGAGAATCGCCTCTGACTGTGAAAAAAACATCAGGCCGGTCAATTGCTGATACAGCCTTTTTAATGATATAAAAACAGCTGATAAAATTATAAAAAGAAACCCCGACTTCAAAACGAATATCGGGCTCCAAACCATGTTGGAGGATGTTATGACCCAATCAAAAACGATCCGTCTTGTTATGCCGCAATGGCAAGGTGGAGATAATCCGCTTTATCACCTTGGTGCAGAATTGTTGGATTATCTTGCTCCAAGCACAAAAACACCATCCTTTACTGTTCCTGTTACCAAACCGGGCATGCCACTCAAAAATGAAAACGGCATCATGGGAAGAGGAGAAATCGTCAAGCAGCTTCAAAGTGCATATGCGATTATCAACAGAGAAAAGCCTGATAAAATTGTTATGTTCGGCGGCGATTGTCTGGTCGATCTGGCGCCATTTTCATATCTGAGCACGGTTTATGGTCAATCGTTCGGTATATTGTGGATTGATGCCCATCCCGACGTTATGACGCCGAAACAATTTGCCCATTCCCACGCCCACGTTTTGGGAGCACTTATGGGAAATGGCGATCCTGACCTTATTAAAGATGTCAAAACACCCGTGCCCGCAAGAAAGGTGATGATTGCAGGTATCCACCATCCGACAGATTATGAAAAACAGTTCCTGAAAGATCATGATATTGCTATGATTTCACCGGAACAATTGAAAACATCCGATCAACCGGTTCTAGAGTGGATCAAGAATCAGAATATCAAATATCTGGCTATCCATATCGACCTTGATGTCCTCGATTTTCACCTCTTTCATGCGTTATTGATGGCCGAACCCGGAGTCGGTGCTGATAAATATGCGGGCATTGCCGAAGGTCGTCTGACGATGGATAATGTTGTAAAGCTGGTAAAAGACGTCAATGAAATAACCACTATCGTCGGTGTCGGAATTGCCGAACATCTCCCGTGGGATGCACTCCATCTTAAAAACATGCTTGCCGAATTACCGTTAATAAACGGTCATTAAGTTTAGCATTTAAAATTCGGGAATATCTGCAATTCAGGATTTTGTTCAACAATCATCCTGAGGAAAAAGATTGATCCGGTATGATTTTAAAAGTTTTACTGTTTTGTAAAACAAAACCGGATAATCTTATCTCCCGTCATTCAGCCTTGGCTTCAATGGCCAGGGCATGGATACCACTTTCAAGTTCATGCTTGAGCACGTGGTTTATTGCGCGATGGATATCCACCCGTTTCATACCTTTAAAAGCCTTCGCGGTAATTTTGACGCGAAAATGCGTTTCACCTTTGCCATCAAAGGTTTGACCATCATCATGCTGGTGACCGGCGTGAAGGTGACTTTCATCAATAATTTCAATAGCAGATGGAGAAAAGGCAGCTTGTAGCTTTTTCTTGATAGTTTCTGCAACTGTGCTGGACATTTTCTTCTTTTAACCCCATATGTGAGCGGTAAGTTTGACCCGATTCTTGCTTGATAAAAATCGGTGACAGACATGTGGGAACAAAAATCCCTAAAGTCAATTCTTGTCAAACGCATATGTTTTGCATTAAGCCGGAAACATGACGACCACATCGAAATTATTTGATTCAATCCGCATCAGTTCCAACAGAAAAAAGAAGGCGGAGCCACAGGCTCCCCAATGTCAATGGGAGGGATGCACCAAACCTGGTACACATCGGGCACCAGCGGGGCGCGATCATGAAGGTGAATATCTTCATTTTTGCCTCGAGCATGTGCGCGAATATAACAAAAATTTCAATTATTTTTCAGGGCTGAAAGACGAAGAAATCGCCAAATTCCAGAAAGACGCCCTGACAGGTCACCGCCCGACATGGAAATCGGGTGTTAATGCCGCAGCCAGACCTGCTGCCGATTTTTCCAGAATCCGTTCCGGTTCTGCTGCCTATCAAAACAGGGTGAATGACCCTCTTCATATGTTCAGCCAGCAAAGCCGTTCAACCAACGCACCGCGGAAATTGAAAACACTGGAAGCGCGGGCTTTCATGACATTGGGGCTTGAAGCCAATGCCACAAGCCGCGATATCAAAGCCAAATATAAAGCTTTGGTGAAGCTTCACCATCCTGATGCAAATGGTGGTGATAGGTCTTCCGAAGATCGTTTGCGTGAAGTATTACAGGCATACAACCTGTTGAAAAATGCCGGTTTTTGCTGACACCGGACTGAAGACGAAGAAAAGACAATTCTTTTCGATGGAACATTGAAATTCTTGTCCGATAGTCTGATAACAACTCTAGAGCTTGTAGCTCTTCAATTTAAAACACATTATAGCTATATGGTGTGTTCATATTTAATTCGGACAGCGGTTTTATCCGTATGGAGGCATGATGACAAAGGACGATCTGGGTATTGATAATGTGCCTGATATAACAGTATCGGCACGCGAACTTTTCGGTATTGATACCGATATGCAGGTTCCAGCGTTCAGCGAAACAGATCCCAATGTGCCCGAGCTTGATCCGGATTACCTGTTCGATCGGGAAACGACTTTGGCAATTCTTGCCGGCTTTGCTTACAATCGCCGTGTGATGGTTTCAGGCTATCACGGCACCGGAAAATCCACCCATATCGAGCAGATTGCGGCGCGTTTGAACTGGCCTTGTATCCGCGTCAATCTTGATAGCCACGTCAGTCGTATCGACCTTGTCGGAAAGGATGCGATTGTTATCAAAGACGGCATGCAGGTGACAGAGTTTCAGGATGGCATCCTGCCTTGGGCTTATCAAAGAAATGTTGCTCTGGTTTTTGATGAATATGATGCCGGTCGTCCTGACGTGATGTTTGTTATCCAGCGCGTACTGGAATCATCCGGACGTTTGACCTTGCTTGATCAGAGCCGTGTTATTGCGCCACATCCTGCCTTTCGCCTGTTTGCCACAGCAAACACAATCGGTCTTGGTGATACAACCGGACTTTATCATGGCACACAGCAGATCAATCAGGCGCAAATGGACCGCTGGTCGATTGTGACGACTTTGAACTATTTGCCGCATGACAACGAAGTCAATATTGTCCTTGCCAAAGCCAAGAGTTTCCGTACTAAAGAAGGCCGCGAGACTGTTTCACAAATGGTTCATGTTGCCGACATGACCAGACAAGCTTTTATCAATGGCGATCTATCGACAGTTATGAGCCCGCGTACTGTCATTACATGGGCTGAAAATACCGAAATCTTCAAAGATCTGGGATTTGCATTCCGCCTTACATTTTTAAACAAGTGCGACGAACTGGAACGCCCGACTGTTGCTGAATTCTATCAACGGGCTTTTGGTAAGGAATTGCCTGAATCACTGGCCCATGCGGTTCTGTCGTAAGGAAAACATTTATGACCGCACAAGCAGGAGACAACACGCGAGAACGTCCTTCGGGACTGATTGACAGTGAACCTTTCAAACGGGCGACAACTGTTTGCATGCGTGCGGTCTCTGGCGATCATGAGCTTGATGTAGTTTTCGGTGAAGACCGCCCCGCTATAGTGGCGGGTCATGCACGGCTTCCCGATATTCCCCGCCACCCGACATATAATGATTATGCTGTTACGCGCGGACTTGCCGATTCAATGGCTTTGCGTCAAGCATGGCATGATAGTGAAATCCATTCCAATCTCGCTCCGCAAGTCCCCGAAGCACGTGCTGTTTATGATGCTGTCGAGCAGGCACGTGTTGAAGCAATCGGCACACTTGCTATGGAAGGCATGGCAGAAAACCTTGATGCAATGCTTGCCGACAAATATAAAAGGGCAAACTATCAGGCAATCACCACAAAGGAAGAAGCTCCCCTTGAAGAAGCACTTGCGCTGATGGTGCGCGAGAAGATTACCGGACGGAAACCACCCGAAGAAGCCGGGCCGGTCGTCGATCTATGGCGTGAGTGGATTGAAGAAAAAGCCGGAAAAGACCTCAATAATCTGGCAAAAAATATCAATGATCAGGACAAATTTGCCCGCATTGTGCGTAATATGTTGGCATCCATGCAACTTGCTGAAAGTCTCGAAGAGAACGAGACTGATAGCGATGGCGAAAACGAGGATGAAAACAACGAGCCTCAGGAAAACGAGGACGACGATTCGAAAGAACAGGAAGGCTCCGACAAGACGGAAAGCGAACCTTCTGATGATGTTGATGAAGATGCCGAAGACGGCGATATGGAAGCGTCCGATTCTTCGGAAGAAGATGGTAGCGATTCAGAAGAGATAGACACCGAGGAGACTCCCGGACAAACAAAGCGCCCGCAACCACCATTTTCCGATATGGACGAGCTTGGCGATTATAAAGTCTATACGCGCGAATTTGACGAGGAAGTCGAAGCTTCCGAACTTTGCGACATTGAAGAACTCACGAAATTACGTGCCTTTCTTGATAAGCAGCTTACCAATTTGCAAGGCGCTGTCGGCAAGCTCGCCAACCGCTTGCAACGGCGCTTGATGGCTCAACAGAACAGATCGTGGAATTTTGACCTTGAAGAAGGTTATCTCGATTCTGCAAGATTGCCGCGTGTCGTAATCGACCCGACGCAACCACTTTCTTTCAAACAGGAACGCGATACCGATTTTCGTGATACCGTCGTCTCGCTGGTTATTGATAATTCCGGCTCTATGAGAGGGCGCCCCATTACTGTTGCTGCAACCTGCGTCGATATTCTGGCAAGGACGCTCGAACGCTGCGGCGTGAAGGTTGAAATTCTGGGCTTTACCACAAAAGCATGGAAAGGTGGCCAATCACGTGAAAAATGGCTTGCCAACGGCAAACCGGCCAATCCCGGACGGCTTAACGATTTGCGCCACATTATTTATAAAAGCGCCGATACGCCTTGGCGGCGTGCAAAACGCAATCTCGGACTGATGATGCGCGAAGGGCTCCTTAAAGAAAATATCGACGGAGAAGCTTTGATATGGGCTCACCAGCGGTTACTTGGCCGGCGTGAATACCGTCGCATTCTGATGATGATTTCTGACGGTGCTCCGGTTGATGATTCCACACTTTCCGTCAATCCCGGTAATTATCTTGAAAAACATCTGCGCGCTGTCATTGACGAAATCGAGACACATTCTCCGGTTGAACTCATAGCAATCGGTATCGGTCACGATGTTACTCGCTATTATCAGCGCGCTGTGACAATTGTCGATGCAGAAGAACTTGCTGGCGCCATGACGGAACAACTTGCAAGCCTGTTTGACGAAGATGAATCCCGTAAAACTCGCTAACAGGTGCTATCTTTTACACGCTGCGGTTTTTCGATTTTTATTTTTCAATCAGAATTTCATGACAAATAATCACGCTATCACAACGTTTTCCAATATCTTTGTTTAAACGTTAATGCGTTTTCGGAAATTTGCGTTCATTCGACTTTTTCCAAAACTGCTTTGTTCCAATGATCCGGTTCATTTTTCTTTATTTTTTGGCTTTTGAAAAACAACCGGTTAACCGCAGAAAGACCGAAAACTTTCAATCCTGTTTCCACTCATTACCTCAAAAATTTATCGAAACAAAAGTAACATCGGAATTTGCACTGCCGCTCTATCCGGACCTGACATTTCTCAGGCTTAAGCGACGAAATATTCTGAAGGCTTTATCCTGACGATTCTTTTTGCCCCCGAACCACTACACAAGAATGCCCCTCCAGTGGCAATCCATGACCATGCTTTTTAAGCATGAGTTCCTTTCACCGGGTGATGCAATCATCAAATCGGCATTCTTCAAGAACCGGTTCTGTCACATCCAGCCGCTCGAATCCGATTGAGAACACCGGTCTTCAAAAACCTTGTCTTCAGAAATAGGCTGCCAAAAAGCTATCTACGCCCAACATCAATGTCGACATTCGTCAGACAGCCGAATCGCCATTTTCGTGAATTTTTCCGTGATAAATATCCGGCATGAAAATGGCCAGAATGGCACCATAAGGCAAAAGCATAAATAGCCCCATGAATAGTTTTACGCCGAAATCGCCGCAAGATAATGAGAGCCAGACAGGCACCTCAAGCCCCATCAGATTTGTCATGGTAGGAATCGAGCTATCGCTATAACCGGTGAGTTTGTCGATAAACGAAAAATGGCTGGAAAAAGCAACAGCGAAAAACCATACGGTATCAAGTGCCGAACCGGTAATTGCAGCCGCCAGCGGCGCGATCCACCAGGTTTTGCGTCGCAATGGATTGAACACCAGAATATCCAACAACTGCGCAAAAAGAAAAGCTGTTCCCGAGGCAATTGCCAATCGGGGGCTTGCAAGAATCCAGGAAACAAGAAGACCGGCAATAAAACCAGCATAAACGATACGTCGTGCAGCGTGGGGGCCGTAGCGACGATTTGTCAGATCGTTGATGAGAAAAGCAAACGGATAGGTAAATGCACCGTAGGTCAGAAGATGTTCCAATCCGAACCAGTGAAACGGATATTGCACCAGAACATTGGATGCCGTCACCGCGACGCACATTGCAAAAACCGCAAAAATAAGATGTCGGGTCTGTTTCATTTTTTTAACCTGGGTGATGGAACCAGAAAAAAGGGCCGAAAATCGGCCCTCAAGACGAATCGTATATTGAAAAAGATCAGGCTGCTGCTTCAGCGAGCTTCTTTTCAATCTGACGCTTCAACAAGCGGGCCCGTTGCGACAATTCCTTGTCACCGGACTTCAAAAGAAAAGCATCAAGACCACCGCGATGTTCAACTGAACGCAAAGCATTTGCTGAAATGCGCAAACGATAGCTTTGCTCGAGAGCATCCGAGATCAATGTAACATTGCAGAGATTTGGCAAAAAACGGCGACGCGATTTGTTATTTGCGTGGCTGACATTGTTGCCATATTGGACTGTTTTTCCAGTCAATTCGCAGGCGCGGGACATAGGTTTCACCTTTAAATTCTAATAGAAGCAACCGACAAGCATGTTAAATTTCCAATGAACACGCGTATAGATTGGCTTCCCAAAAATTGGTAAGTTGCGTTTCTATAGGGGGCCTAGACGAAAAGGTCAAGAGTTTTCATATGATAGATGAAGGTTAAAACGTAACAAATCTGTTTTTTTGAAAAGGATATGATAAAAGAATTGCCATGATGAGTGATATGAAAACAGATACACCCCGTTCTCGCGGCCGTTCCCCGATATTTTTGGGCATTTTCGGCTTCCTGTGTCTTTTCTTTTTTTGTGCCTTTTCGGCATTGGGAGTCTGGCAAGTCGAAAGGCTTGGCTGGAAAGAAAATCTGATTAAAAATGCCAACGAACGCATCCACCTTGCGCCAATTGCTGCACCAACAAGAAGTGAATGGGGAAAGGTAACATATGATAATGACGAGTATCGCCCTGTCACGCTGACTGGCCGTTTTTTGAATGACAAAGAAGTTCTGGTAACGGCTGTTGCCGATGAAGACACAGGTTATTGGGTGCTAACACCAATGGAAACAGAAGACGGGTCAATCACATTCATCAATCGGGGATTTGTCCCCATGGATAAGCGCGACCAGAAAACACGGGCAGCCGGACTTGTCGAAGGTAAAACGACAGTTACCGGTCTTTTGCGTATGAGCGAAGGTGGCGGTTTTTTCCCGCGTAAAAATAATCCGGATAGTAATTTGTGGTATACGAGGCAATTGCCTGCTATGGCAAAGAAAGTCGGCTTGGATAACGTTGCCCCATATTTTATAGATGCCGATAAAACACCAAATACAGGCGGTTTACCGATTGGTGGTTTAACTGTGGTAAGCTTTCCTAATAATCACTTGAGCTATGCTATTACCTGGTTTACTTTGGCTGCCGGTGTATTTGCAGCATCTATATTTTTAATTATTTCTGAAAAACGGCGTCGGCGCGGTATCGTTTATGAATAAAGCAACAGGAATTGGTTTTCTGGCAATCCTTATGTGGTCGCTTTTGGCGACATTGACGGCATTTTCCGGAAAGGTTCCTTCTCTCCTGTTGACTTCTATGACATTTCTCATCGGCACAATACCGGGGGTGGTAATCTGGATCAGACATCCTCAAACACTAAAAGATCTGAAACAACCCCTCATCGTCTGGGTCGTGGGCATTGGTGGCCTATTCGGCTACCACTTCCTTTATTTTACAGCATTGCGGAATGCACCGCCTGTTGACGCAGCATTGATCAATTATTTATGGCCGTTGTTGATTGTGCTTGGTTCTGCACTTATGCCGGGGGAAAAACTGCGCTGGTTCCATGTTCTCGGTGCATTATTGGGGTTTTCCGGAATGGTACTGGTCATCGCCGGAAAAGGTGGGTTTGTTATTGATGAAAAAAACATCTTTGGCTATCTCGTTGCATTGGGAAGCGCTTTTGCATGGGCGGCCTATTCGCTTCTTTCCCGTCGATTGTCAAAAGTTCCAACAACTGTCGTCGCAGCCTTTTGCATTATAACGTCTATTTTGGCGTTCCTTTGTCACTTCATTTTTTCCGAACCGTTCATTCTGCCTGAAACCGGCGGACAATGGCTGTCCGTTTTGTTGTTAGGACTCTTCCCTGTCGGGCTTGCTTTTTACTGTTGGGATTTTGGTATCAAAAAGGGCAATATCCAGCTTTTAGGCGTCGCAAGTTATAGCGCACCTTTGCTTTCGACACTTATCATGGTGGCGACGGGACTTGCAGAGCCGTCATGGCGTTTATTGGCAGCATGTCTTCTCATTACAGGCGGTGCTGTCCTTGCTTCCAAGAAGCTAATTTTCAAATCGAAACTACAATCAATCCCCGAATAGAAAACAACGGTGATCAATCACAATCATTCTTCTTTCGATAAAAACATTTTCCTGTCATCGGAATCAAATTTTATAGTCCTTCAAGGGACTTGCATATTTGATAAAGATTCGATCTATCAAACTTAATGAAAATACTTTTTTGATGCAGAAATATTCCGAAAAAATCATTTTCGATGAAAGCCTTCCGGATTTAAATAAATAAAATAATAATGCACATAAAATACCGGCGCTATTCGTAGTCTTTTATCCTGAAGATTTATAAATACATTTCACGAACAAACTGTTTTTCTGCCCCTTTTCTTTTTCTCATCTTTTATCATATTGATATTTTTGAACCGACAGACCCGCAACTTCGCGCAACTACTGAATTAAAACTCGTAAATAGGTGCTGATAATCTGGATGTGCCGATCATTTTTTAACAAGTGAATTCGATTAAGGGGAATCCAGTCGGGCTCATTCGGATACGGGTGCGGATAGGCGAATGCGAACAAGCAGGCAAAACAGGTAAATGCCGAAGGAAGGATCAAGCATGTTTTATGGAGTTTTTCTTTCCTTTGCATCTTATGCCGCCTATGCAATGAGCGACGCCTGCGTCAAATTTATTGACGGTGCGCTCCCGCCTTATGAAACAGCCTTTTATGGCGCGCTCATTGGTATCATTGTTATTCCATTTTTAAAAAATCGAGATAATAAATGGATAGACATTGTGCGTTCACAAAACTGGCCAATGTGGTTTTTGCGAACAATCTCGGGTGCATTCGGCGTTATTGGCAGTGTTACAGCTTTTACACATTTATCAATGGCCGAGGCATTTACACTTATATTTTTGCAACCCCTCTTCGTCAGCATCCTTTCCATGGTATTTTTAAAAGAAGCCATCGGGTGGCGACGTTGGTCGGCTATCATCATCGGCTTTATCGGTGTGCTTGTCGTTTTGCGACCGGGCTTTCGTGAACTCAATATCGGACATGTGGGAGCTGTCTTTGCCGGTTTGAGCGGTGCTATTTCCATTATTATTGTCCGCCATATGGGGGGACGTGAAAAACGCATCACTCTCTATTCCAGCGGAATTATCGGTTCGATTGTCATTTGTGGTTTATTGAGCCTCCCCGGTTATATCGAACCTCATAACTTCGAATGGATTTACCTTGCCGGTTATGGATTATTTGCCGCTCTTGGCGCGCTTTTCCTTATGGCTGCGGCTCGTCGTGTTCCCGCCATAGCTATTGCCACCCCTCAATATAGCCAGATGATCTGGGCGATATTATTCGGCTACTTCATTTTCAACGACCATCTTGATCTTCCTATGATCATTGGCATTATCCTTATCATGGCTTCAAGCCTGTTAACTTTCATGCGCGAAAAGCATCAGCACACTCAAACAACGCCACAAAACGCCACACCACAAAAATGATGAAATCCACCCCTCATCCCGTTTAAGAATTCTTCGCTTGAAATGAAAAGTGAAAGTTGAAAATGCATGTAATCGGGAGAATGTACAATATTATAATGCCCGCATCTTAGGGCAGACTTGCCAGACCATGTTCATCGGGAAAGGTGCTGTTGATTCAATGGTTTTGTAGGTTTTTGGCGCTATCTACACCGAGATATCATTGTGCTTTCAAAGTGCACACTTTTAAATCAGGCGTTTTCTTCCTTTTGTGATCCTGATTTTCTCATTCAATCCTGAAAACTCTTTAATAGTGCGGGAGAGCCATGAACCAAATTTGTAAAAAAGTTCCCACGATAGAGCCCGAGGGAAATAGCTCGCGAGCTTTTAGCCTTCTCTACGGAGAGAATAATCTCTGCAATCAGTGACCCCATGCCGAGAGACCCTCTAATATAGACAAGCTATAAACCATACTGATGTATTGATTACAAAGACTAAAATAAAATTCGGAAACAAAAAACGCTTGGCCCACAGGATGTGAGAACGGAGCTGATTTTACCTAAAGCGCCAAACTAGTGTTTACGATCAAAAAAACGCCTGCTGCGGGAGGAGGCAGCAGACGTTACGAAGGGAAAGCCTCAAGGGAAGGAAAGGCTTTCCACACAGAGCCCGAGGGGAAAAGGCTCTGTGAGCTTTTAGCGTGCTGTACGGCGAGCTATCTCCGCAATCTCGGAACGGGTAATGCCGAGATCGTTCAATTCATGAGCAGAAAGACGACTCAATTCATTATAGGTCGTGCGATAACGGAGCCATTTATTAAAACTACGAAGGAGGTTCATGACACTCACCTGATTAATACTACTATGTTGGAATTTGTTGAGGCGTATATAGTCTTGCCTTTCTGAATTGAGGAGTGACAAGATTGCATAGCTGCTGTGCAACGTTTAAGCATTTTGCATATTTTTTAGTCACAATTCGTTAAGAATTGTCAGCTTTTTGCCTCATTTCGCGACATCCGGCCTTATTTAAGCAATAAAACGCTGGCTCTTGCCATAATTCTTATCAAAAATTTCATGAGAATTGTTTTAAATTAAGCCAAATTACAAATTTGAACGAAAGAAATTCTAGTTTCCTTTTCAAAACAACTTGCAGGATGAAGATATTTTCTAACAAAACTCTTAAATCATGGTTAATTTTTCGTTAATTGCAACCAGCTCCACGGACATGAATATATTGTTGTCGATGGCAAATAATTTGTTGATATGAGAATTGACTAATCCGGCTATCGTCTAAAGTCTCGATACTATCTCAAGCAAGGAACGCTGTATCCGTTTCATTCAATCGAGGCTTATATGCATTGCAATTATTCCTGCCACATTTCCAATGCGACATGCGTCATATTTACACCGCCTATTCAAGAAAAGTAGCCAATTTTATAAAAACATCAGGTGAATCCATCAAAACAACGCATAACCTGCTTTAAAAATATTTTCACCCAAATAATCGCTATTTTTCTCCGATGCTTCCGTTTTGAAGCTTGGCCAACGTAGTTTCTGTTCAATTCCGGCAAGTATCAGAAACAGTCGTAGCATTAAAAAACTGCCGGAATTGATCCGGCAGCTTTTCCTTGTATGAAATCTTTGTTCTTTCCATCCATTCAGTGACGGAAATGCCGCATACCGGTAAAGACCATTGCAATATTGTTTTCGTCGGCGGCTGCAATCACCTCGTCGTCGCGGATAGAACCGCCGGGCTGGATAACTGCTGTTGCACCCGCTTCAACAGCCGACAACAATCCATCGGCAAACGGGAAGAAAGCGTCGGAGGCAACGACCGAACCTTTGGTTAAAGGTTCACTCCTGCCGGCGATTTTAGCTGCATCGAGAGCCTTATGAGCGGCAATACGGGCGGAATCCACACGGCTCATCTGACCGGCACCTATACCGACTGTTGCATTATCCTTCACATAGACAATGGCATTCGATTTGACGTGTTTGGCGACCTGGAAAGCAAATTTGAGATCGCGCATTTCAGCTTCGGTCGGTTGGCGTTTTGTGACTACCTTTAATTCGAGATCGTCAATCACACCGTTGTCGCGCGTCTGAACCAACATGCCGCCAGATACGGTTCTCATTGTCAAACCGGGAGCACGCGGATCAGGCAGACCACCGGTAATCAGAAGACGCAGATTCTTCTTCTTAGCAATGATCTCGCGGGCCGTTTCTGTAGCATCCGGTGCGATAATAACTTCGGTAAAAATTTTGGTAATTTCCGTAGCACAATCTTCGTCAAGCGGACGGTTCAGCGCAATAATACCACCGAAAGCCGAAACAGAATCGCAAGCCAAAGCTTTGAGATAAGCTTCTTTCAACGTTTTGCCTTTGGCAACCCCGCAAGGATTGGCATGTTTGATAATGGCGACCGCTGCACTCTTTTCCGGATCGAATTCGGCAACGGTTTCAAAGGCTGCGTCGGTATCATTGATATTGTTATAGGAAAGCTGTTTTCCCTGTAAAACCTGTGCTGTTGATACACCAAAACGTTTTTCACCAGTAAGATAAAAGCCGGCCTTTTGATGCGGATTTTCGCCATAGCGCATAATCGTTTCAAGTTCGCCGCCGATTGCACGCCATTTCGGCGTATCAATTTCAAGCTTTTCGGCAAACCAGTTCGATATTGCTGCATCATATGAAGCTGTACGGGCAAAAGCACGGGCAGCCAGCATGCGACGGAAGGAAAGCTTCAGACTGCCTTCATTTTTATCAAGTTCAGCCAATACCAGATTATAATCATCCGAATCTGTTACAACCGTAACATAGGCATGGTTTTTTGCCGCCGCACGAATCATTGCCGGACCACCAATGTCGATGTTTTCGACAATAGTTTCATTATCGGCACCGGAAAGTCTTGTTTCCTCGAATGGATAAAGATTGACAGCAACAAGATCAATGCCGACAATTCCGTGTTTTTTCATCGCGGCCTGATGTTCGGGATCATCACGGATTGCAAGTATGCCTCCATGAATTGCCGGATGCAAAGTTTTGACCCGACCATCCATAATTTCCGGAAAACCGGTTACTTCGGAAACATCTTTGACAGGCAAGCCGGCTTCAGCCAGAGCCTTTGCAGTACCACCTGTCGAAATAAGCTCGACACCATATTCGTGGAGTCGCGTTGCAAATTCGATAAGACCGGTTTTATCCGATACGGAAATAAGTGCCCGACGCACCCGAAGCAAATCGGGCGCGGGAATGTGTTTCGATGTCACAGTCATAGTATTGTTCCTGATAATTACGCAGAAGAAATAACCTTGACTGCCATAGCACAGGAAGTTGGAAAAAACACTCTGTGAATAGAAAAGTGAACGGTTTTGACTTGGAACTTTTAGATAAGCTTTTTTCAAAATACCTTCATTTTCGAGCCAAATACTTAGCTTGCTCCGGTAATACGTGTAAACCGCCAACGGATTTTTTCGGTTAAAACCGGTCGAAAATTCAAGACAATCTGACGTGTCCGTTTAGGGCCATTCACATCTGCAAAATCTATTGAATCTTCAAGTTGAATATCGGCATCGGGCGACATAAAATTCCACGCATCTCCTCCCACAACTTCCAGACGCAAGCTGCTACCATCATGGCTCACCTCGACATGCGGATGAAGATGGAAACGCACCGCTACATTATCACGGCCATCGCTTTTGATGGATTTGCCGGCAGGCGCAAAAAAGTGGTCATAACCGTCGATAATATTGCCATTGGACATTAGCAGCAATCCACGCTCGTGGATCATGTTGAATGATCCGAGATAACCGTTATGACTTGCTACAAAACCGACACGGTCGGGTTCTTCAACGCGCTTTATATTGACAATAGTCGGGCCGCTTATGAGCGCCGCAGGGCTGTTACCTTTGCGCTTATGGAATTTACCGGACGATGTATCATTCAATGTTGCCGTCGAATGGGCTGCAGTCGCCCGCGCCATCAAAGCATAATCGGCCGGTCCATAAGGGTCGATTCCCGCATTGATAATAAAACGGTCGGCACCTGAGGACATTTCAAAGGAAAGGCAACCTGCGGCCGCCTGATAGGAAACCTGACGCGGCGGTATGGTTCCGGTATCGGCAATGATCGTTGTGTTATTGGCATAAAGTCTTTGATAGCCGGAATAGGGAGCATGTGAAAAAGGCATACCGGCTGTCTCGTCGAGTTTCAAAACGACCGCCAAACGTTCCGGCAAAACCGGTCCGACACCGTTGAAATGGGCAAGTGTCTGATCTTGATGAACAAAAAACCGCAAAGCCGGTAACATGCGTTCAACCGAATCAACCAATATTCTCGGTGCCGTCTCTTTGCTGTGGGCATAAAGGTGACGCAGTGCGATAAGATCGGTCAAAAGCGAAAGCAATGTTGCGGGATTGCGCGAAATATGCCCGCCATCCGGCAATATTTGTCGGGTCAACGAGCGGGTAAGCTGCGCCTGTGCTGCCTTCTTCATTGAAGGAGACACTGGCAAACAAATGGACGCAAAACATAAAGCAACTGCCGCCTCAAGACGGTTTTCATCCTCGTCCATATTGCGGATAGCTGTTCTTAAAAACCGTGCATGAAAACCTAATGCACGCAAAAACCGGCGTTCGAAATTTTCATTTGCTCCATCAAGCAACATTCGTGCATGGCAAAGCCAGGAAATCAGTCTTCGTGCCGCAACATCGGGATACCAAGCAGGTCCTTTGACATGTTTTCCGGATTGTTCAAGCCAATCATTGAGCAAAGAACGGGCATGGGCATTGGCAAGAGGAGTGCGTGCCGCATCAAGATGCCGGAGCCAACTGAAATCGTTAAGTGCCGCTTCCCAAGCCGGTGTTGGCGGTTCGATTGCAAAAGGCGAGATTGACCCTGTTTGCACAATCCGTCCGGCAAGTGCGAATCGGCCATGATAGAATTCATGCGCCATTTCCGGATCGGCCAAATGAAGATCGACCGGTTCGGCAAGAATGCGCTGCGGGCGAAAGCCCGAAAAACGCCAACGAAATAATGGTCCGACGCACAGACGCCGCAACAAACGCATCGCAGCATAGAGCGCCGGCGACGTTTTATATTGCTGATCAACTGTAGTGGACACGATCGGAACTCCAAGAAAACAAATTTGAGGGTATTTTCTTTGATTAAGGTGAATGATTGGTTAATTTTAATAAAAAACTGCTGATCCCCCCTCTTCAAAGGATGGAAAATCTTATCATCAATTTCCCGCAAAAAAGCATAGGTCTTATGCCGGTTTCCATGCGTTCAGCCTTGAAATGTCAGCGATAAAAATTGCAAATTTTGTACTTGCTATTTTAACTTCGCAAATAGAATAAATTAAAGGCTTCAAGAATTTACACTTGCCGATTTCTCTTTTGTCAGGACAAAGCGGCACAAAAATTGAAAATAATAGCGTCGTAACGGAAAATTCAGGAAATACGTTGGAATCTGGCAGCAAAAAAGCCATCCATCCCTGATAATGATGGTGTTTGTCCTTCAAGATCGGCGGGGGTTGTACGCAAAACACCGTTTGATAAAAGCTCTTTTCTTCCCGCCACTTCCTCATCACGGATTGGCACGAGCTTGATGTCATTGCGGCTTGAAAGGACGTTATTGACGAGCTCTTCACCTTCCTGTCGGGCAATTGAACAATTTGCAAAAACAATCAAGCCGCCAATTTTGACAAGCGAAATGGAAGCGACAAGAAGTTCACGCTGTAATTTTGCAAGTTTTTCAACGTCACTAATATCTTTTGTCCATAAAATATCAGGGTGTCTTCTGATCGTTCCGGTCGAAGAACAGGGCGCGTCAAGCAAAACAGCATCGAAAAGCTCTTGCGGTTGGAAGTCTTTAAGGTTGCCAGCCCATGTTGCAACCTTCAAATCGAGCCTTTCCATATTGCGTTGTAAACGCTTCAGGCGGTTTTCAGAAAGATCGATTGCCGTTACACGGGCTCCCTGAATGGCAAGTTCTGCCGTTTTTCCGCCGGGTGCTGCACATAAATCTGCAACAGTTTTATCTTTGATATCACCGAGCAAACGGGCGGGAAGAGAGGCGGCCGCATCTTGCACCCACCATTCCCCTTGCTGATAACCTTCAAGATCGCTTACCGCCCCTTCGACATGTTCAAGCCGGACTGTGCCATTGAAGAGAACATGCCCGCCGAGTTTTTCCGCCCATATTTCAGGGTTGCTTTTGACTGAAATATCGATTGGTGGTTCATTTGCCTGTGCGGCAAGAATTTTCGCTGCCTTTTCACGACCATAGTTTTCAACAAGCATTTCCGAAAACCATGCCGGAATATTTTCCGTTGCTGAACTTTGCGTCCGTTCCTTATCGGCATTGCGGGCAAGTTTTCGCAAAATCGCATTGACAAGTCCTGAAAAACGCTGATTGCGCGGGTCGCTTTTAGCGGCCGTGACAGCAAGATCAATTGCCGCATGGTCAGGAACGTCAAGATAGAGCACTTGTGCAGCCGCGACATGGAGAAGATGCCTTAAGGACAGGGCATTTTGCGGCAAAGGCCGATCAAGATAAGACTTAAAGATTCTTTCAATATCGGCACGATGGCGAAGTGCTGCCCCCAAAATAGCGCGCACCAGCATACGATCGCGCATTTCAAGTGCCAAATATTGGGGATGTCCGTGCTCATTATCAGTGAGGCCATCAAGCGAAGTCTTTTTGTCAATCACTGCCGAAAGAAGGCGGGCTGCTGCCTGTCTTGCCGGAAGTCCCGGAACAGCGGAAACAGATTTTTTCTCTGACAAACCGGATTGATCTATTTTACGTTTATTTGCCAATATCGACTCATTATGACCATGGACCTTTTGGTGTGTTATTGCGCATCCATGACGGGCGTTCAACAGTGCGGCGCATATTTTCCCATGGGGAACCGCTTGTTGTCGTAATATTCATTTCCTCGGCCTGTTTACGCAAAGCTGCAATACGATTTTCTGTCGAGGGGTGGGTCGAAAAAAGATTATCCGCTCCGCTGCCATTCAGGGGATTGATGATAAACAAATGTGCCGTTGCCGGATTATGCTCTGCTTCCTCATTGGGAATAGTTTCAACACCACGGGCAATTTTGTTCAAAGCCGAAGCAAGCCATAGCGGATTTCCGCATATCTGCCCGCCACGTTTGTCGGCCGCATATTCGCGTGTTCTGCTGATCGCCATTTGCACAAGCATAGCAGCAAAAGGCGCGACAAGCATCGCGATAATCGTACCGATAATACCGGATGAATTGGAGTTGCCATTGGAATCGCGGTTACTACTGCCGAAAAACAATGCAAAATTGCCAAGCATAGAAATGGCACCGGCAATCGATGCCGTTATCGTCATTGTCAGTGTGTCATGGTTTTGCACATGTGACAGCTCGTGCGCCATGACACCGGCCAGTTCTTCCGGACTAAGGGCGTTCAACAGACCCGCTGTGGCCGCGACAGAAGCATGTTCAGGATTGCGTCCTGTTGCAAAAGCATTGGGCTGGGCATCATCAATCACAAAGACTTTCGGCTGGGGGAGACCGGCTTTTCTGGCAAGGTCGCTGACAATCCGGTAATATTGGGGGGAACTGCGCTCATCAACCTGACGTGCACCATACATACTCAAAACCATTTTATCCGAATTCCAATAGGAAAACAGATTCATTCCGGCTGAAATGAGAAATGCGATCATTGCACCATTACCGCCGCCAATCAGGTAACCGACGCCCATCAATAGTGCCGTCATGAAAGCAAGAAGCATGGCGGTACGCATAAAATTCATTGTCAACAACTCCGATATAAAGCATATTCGTCCTTATATGATGGTGAATATCTCCATTTTCTTCAATGGAAGACATATTAAAAATGACTGACAAGCAACAAGAACAAACGGCGAATAACGAACAATCTGAAAAAAAAGAACTTCCGCCTGCTGCACAAAGAGCACTGAAAGAGGCTGAAGAACGGCGTAAAAAAGCCAAAAAAACCGACGCGCCCAAGGAAATTGGTGGCCGTGGTGGCAACGATCCTTCACGCTATGGAGATTGGGAAATAAAGGGACGGGCTATCGACTTCTAATTTTTGAAAGTTGATCCAGTTAACCTGACTTCATTGAACAACTCAGTTCGTTTCAAGCGATATTGGCTCGCTTGGCGTAATACTGCTCTTTTAATATTCTTAAAACAATTTGTTACACAAATTTTCAAAACCGGCTTTTACAAGCTGTTGTTTCGGGTTCCATCAATTTTTATTTTGAGCCTGAACTTTTTCGTCGTTCTTTCCATTCGGTAATGGACAATACAGAAAGCTTTCGCGCCTTTCCGGCTTGATCAGACAGGTTTTGGCATTTTTTTTAAAAAGCTTTGTTCATTGCTTGCCGCAAATGATTGATCATCAACCGCTTTTCTGCCGGTTTAGAGCCGTTGCTGCAATCCATTCCGGTTATAAACTTACACCGCGAGATAAAATGAAGAACGCAAAAAAATCATTCAATTCTTCATTTATGAGTCACACAGGATTCCAACAAAAAACGGGCCTCAAGCGCCCGTTTTTTAATTTCTTTTCCTGACTTATCAAAAGTCTCGAAAACTTCAATTTTAAAATCTTATTCGGTTGGCTGGGCTGCTTCCTCGGCAGGAGCAGCTGCGGCAGCTTTGGCTTCTTCTTCAGCCTGTTTGGCAGCAGCAATACGTTCCTGAGCTTTTTTGCCCGGAAGCGCTTTATTCGGATTGTTGCGTGGTTTGCGTTTGAAAAGACCGGCGGCATCAAGGAAACGTGCAACACGATCTGTCGGCAAAGCACCATGACTAAGCCAATATTGAATGCGCTCGTTATCCATCTTTATGCGATCATTCTCGTCGGCAAGCATCGGATTCCAGAAACCGACACGTTCGATAAACCGGCCATCACGCGGGCTGCGGATATCGGCGATAACGATATGGTAGTAAGGACGCTTTTTTGAACCTGCGCGTGACAGACGAATTTTCAACGACATGTTTTATCTCCTATTGTCGGTTTTGGTTTTTTAACCAATCGGGTTGCCGCCGGCCTTTTCGTGTTCCGGCAGAATTGTTTTCTTATTTCGAATTAAGTTTCAAAGCTGTCGCTTCATGGTGACGAATAACTTCTTTGACAATAAAACTTAAGAATTTCTCTGCAAAATCAGGATCAAGATGGCTTTCTTCTGCAAGCTTGCGCAGACGAGCTACCTGACGTTTTTCACGTGACGGATCGGCGGGCGGAAGGCCGTATTTTGCCTTTAATACTCCGACAGCTTTGGTGCAGCGGAACCGTTCGGCAAGGATATGCACAAGTGCGGCATCAAAATTGTCAATCGACTCACGAAGTTGCAAAAGCTCTTCAGGAATTTTCGTATCACTCATAATCTTCAACGTTTCTTCGTTTTTCAATGCTTTTTCGGCAGGCCGGGAAGCCCTTGGAATTTTGTTCCGCTTGAAGGCAGTCCGGGTAATGTCCCGCCACCAAGACCGGGAAGTTTGTTTCCAAGGCCTGCACTTTCAGCCTGTTTCTGAATTTTTTCCAATTGCTTGGGATCCATTGACGAAAGATCGGGAAGACCACCACCCAAACCGCCAAATCCCAATTTGGCGCCAATGCCGCCCATCATCTTCTGCATCAGACCGCCTTTGCCTTTGCCGCCCATCATTTTCATCATGTCGGCCATCTGGCGATGCATTTTAAGAAGTTTGTTGATGTCGGCCGCATTGGTACCCGACCCTTTGGCAATGCGCTGTTTGCGGCTATGTTTCAAAAGATCCGGATTGGCACGTTCTTCTTTGGTCATGGAAGAAATAATGGCCAATTGGCGGTTAAAAAGATTGTCGTCAAGACCGGCAGCCGCAATCTGGTCTTTCATTTTTCCGATACCTGGCATCATACCGAGAATGCCGCCCATGCCACCCAATTTTTTCATTTGCTTGAGCTGTTCGGCCAAATCGCTCAGGTCGAATTTGCCCTTTTGCATTTTTTTGGCAAGTGCGGCGGCTTTTTCCTGATCTATTGTTTCGGCAGCTTTTTCAACCAGCGAAACAATGTCGCCCATACCTAGAATACGATCGGCAATGCGACGAGGATGGAATTCTTCCAGCGCTTCCATTTTTTCGCCGGTTGCAATGGCCTTGATCGGTTTGCCGGTCACAGCGCGCATGGAAAGAGCAGCACCACCGCGCCCGTCACCATCCATACGTGTCAATATGATACCGGTAATGCCCACACGCTCGTCAAACGAACGGGCAAGGTTGACAGCATCCTGACCGGTCAGACTATCGGCAACGAGCAATATTTCATGTGGTGCGGATTTGGCCTTAATGTCGGCCATTTCGACCATGAGCGGCTCATCAATATGGGTGCGACCGGCAGTGTCGAGAATAACAACATCCTGACCGCCAAGTTTGGCCGCCTGAACAGCACGGGCAGCTATTTCCACCGGTGTCTGGCCGGCGATGATCGGCAATGTCGGCACATGAATCTGTTCGCCGAGCTGGCGCAATTGTTCCTGAGCTGCCGGACGACGCGTATCAAGAGAAGCCATCAAGACTTTCTTGTTCTGTTTTTCAGTAAGACGTTTGGCAATTTTTGCCGAAGTTGTGGTTTTACCTGAACCTTGCAGGCCGACCATCATGATAACAACCGGTGAAGGTGCATTAAGGTCTATTGAAATGCCTTCCGTGCCAAGCATTTCCACCAACTCGTCATGAACGAGTTTGACAACCATTTGCCCCGGTTTGATTGATTTCAAGAGATTGGCACCAACCGCCTTTTCACGGACACGGTCGGTAAAGGAGCGCACAACATCAAGTGCAACATCGGCTTCAATCAGCGCACGACGGACCTCACGCAGAGCGGTTGCAACATCCTGCTCCGACAGGCTTCCCCGCCCTGTCAGATTGTTCAGAATGGTGCCCAGACGTTCCTGTAAGGAATCAAACATTGTCTACCTCTTTAATAAGCCAACAAACCCGAACCAAACGAAACACGCACCCGAGGGCGCATCGCGCTGTCGGATGTTGACCTCCGGGATCTCTTTATACCATTACGGGTCCCGGTCGGTGGCTCCAAGTCTGATAAGCTTGTCGCAGATTTAAAGCGTCTTAAAACAGCAAAAGGAGCATCTTGTCAAGGTTTATGCATAATGTATTTGATAAAGTGTAATCCTACTTGGTTTCAGAACCAACTTGTTATAAGCGATAAACAACATTTTACCTGCACAAAGGTTAGGTTTTTTAAGAAGGAACAGCTCGAATGTTTTGTAAAAGCGCGATAAAGGCCGGTTTTATCGGCTTGGCATTTGCCGCAACCACCGGAGTTGCCCTTGCAGCTCCAAAATGCGGAAGTACTTCGGCCGGTTTTGAAAACTGGGTAGAGGCAACCAAGCAGGAAGCCGCAGCAAACGGAATTGGCAAGCGTGGTATAGCCGCCTTGGATAATGTGCACTATGCCCAAGCAACCATCAATGCAGACCGCGGCCAGAAAAGTTTCAAACTAAGCCTTGATCAATTCATGAAGAAGCGTGGTTCATCAACCATTGTTGCCCGTGGCAGAGTGATGAAAAAGCAAAATGCGGCACTGTTTGACCGGCTTGAGAAAAAATACGGTGTTGCATCCGGCCCGGTCATTGCCATTTGGGGTATGGAAACGAGCTTCGGTTCCTTTATGGGAAAACAACATACGCTGTCAGCCGTTGCAACATTGGCTTATGATTGTCGGCGTAGCGCCTTTTTTACCGACCAGCTCTATGCAGCTTTGAAGCTGATTGACCGCGGAGATTTCGATCCGAATTCTATCGGTGCTATGCATGGCGAGATCGGGCAAACACAATTCTTGCCAAAAAACGTTCTGCTTTATGGCGTCGATGGTGATGGTAACGGTCATATCGACATGATCAATTCGAAGGCCGACGCCCTTGCTTCGACATTCAATTTCTTGCGCGCCCATGGTTGGAAACCAGGACAGGGTTATCAACCTGGAGAACCCAATTTTGCGGCCATCCAAGGTTGGAATGATGCAAGCGTTTACCAACAATCAATTGCTATCATGGGTAAACAGATAGACGGCAATTGATAAAACGGCCTACCGTGAAATAGCAGCGGTCGGAATTGTTTTCTGCCGATGACAAGTAGAAGTTATTGACCCGTTATTGCTTCAATATTTTAAAAAATGGAAAAAGCCTGCCTGATCGGCAGGCTTTATCATATTTAATAGTCTGTTCAACCGGCTAGCCGGTTCAAAAAACGAAAATCATTATTCGGCACGGGTAAAGTCACCGCTACGCCGGTCCATAATCCATAATTCACCTGTTGCAATATCGAACCATGCACCATGAAGCGTAAGCTTTCCCTGTTCTTCACGCTGTTTTATCCACGGAAACGTACGCAGATTATTTATCGAATAGCGGATGGAAATCCGCTCGAGTGCTGTTTGACGTTCACTTGAAGTCATCAATGTATTGGTTGCAACAGCTTCGGCAGCCGGTGTCAAAAGCCCCATCCACTTGCCGATAAAATCGACAGAAGAAAGCGGCTTTCCCTCAAGGTCAAGTGCACTACGTATACCGCCACAGCGTGCATGTCCAAGTACAACAATGTTTTTGACCTTCAATGACTGGACCGCAAATTCCAACGCGGCCGACGTCGCATGATATTCTTTATCGGGATGAAAAGGTGGAACCAGATTGGCCACATTGCGCATAACAAATATTTCACCGGGATCGGTATCGAAAATTGTCTCGGGCGCAGTGCGTGAATCGCAGCAGGCTATAACCATTGTCTCGGGTTTTTGCCCTTCATAAGCCAATTGTTTATAGCGCTCACGTTCATGAACAAGCCGTGTGTTCATGAACGTATGATAGCCATTTAAAAGCTTTTCGGGAAAATCAAACATAAATCATCACTTGGCGGTATCTGCGTTCTTCGCCTGTTACTTATTCTTGGACATGTCCGCCGTATCTTTGAGATAACGCAACGTAACGCGCTCGGCGAGTGTTCCTAAACGATGAAGCCCGCTTTCAAGCATCAGCTCGTAAGCATTGTGCCTCGTTGTTTCCATAAGCAATGTGTAAACAGAAGCCGTAGCAAAACGGAGAGCATCTTCTTCATTGTCACCATCAAGAATGCGGGCAAGGAAAAGTGCAGCTGTGAGATCGCCCAGACCATTGACCGGATCTTTCACCAACGGATGTTCGGCGAGCAGAATTGATTTATCTGTTACAAGCAGATTGCCGGTAGCATTTTTTAAAAGTGGCCAGGCAGAAGTAACAAGAGTTGTTTTGCACCCCACTTTTCGTGCAGCGGCGATAATCTCGTGATTGGTCTCAAGTTTTTTTGACACAATCCACTCAAGTTCCGAGCGATTGGGTTTCAAAATATCGGCAAGTGGCAACAGTTGTTCGACTGTTTCTTTGGCAATGTCTTCTCCGACATAAAGCCCACCTTCATCGCCCAGAACCGGATCACAAAAATAGACAAGATGCGGATTTTTCTGTTTGAGCGTTTTGATAAGATCGGCTGTAATCTTGATCTGTTCGGCACTTCCGAAATAGCCGGTCATAACCGCTGCAATTTCTCCTACCCATTTCGAGCGGATGATATCATCAGCCCATGCCTTGAAATCTGCAACCGGCACAACGAGACGATGGGATGGACCATGACGCGGTTGCCATGTCATGCTGACGGTCAACATATCCCAGACAGCATACCCCATTTGTTCAAGAGCGTTGACACTCACACGCGTTCCAACCGAACCGCGAATAACGTGGCTTGAAATAACAAGAACAGATTTTCCAGAATTGCTCATCAACAATGCCTTCTTTATAAAACAAGCTTTTATTTAAAACCTGTTGCCCCCTGTCACAAGTGCGAAAGTGATGATTGGTGCCAAGAATATCGAGCCCGCTAGAACCGGAATTAAAATTCGCGAGCGCGCAAACGTATATCCCAGGTAGTTTTAGTGAACCGTTGTCCGACTTATCCATTGCTTTTTATAAAGCATTGATTTATTTACATAAAAATAATCTAGAATAAAATTTTCGTGCTCATTTTAAATGAAATAATTCCGGCTTATAGTACAACTTATAACGCGAAAGGCATGAAGGAAACGCGTCATCAATGATGGCAAATTATCTATCCTTTTACGCCCGTGCGGAAACTTAAAATATCAAATCGGGTCGATATGCCCGATTTTGAAAAAGGCCAAACGGACCTCGCCATTTTTTATCGAAAGCTGCAAAACCGGATCGCCTTTGTCATTCTTCTGCATGGCATTTAACGCAAAAAAGATTGTTTTAAGATTGTCAGCCTGAGAGGGAAATGCATTACGTGCTGTTTGCAACAGCTTGTTCTGGTCACTAATGGCTATATCGAATTTTGCATTGAGATACCCTTCATCGTTGAATGAAAAAGGCCCCGAAACGGTTATCGAACCACCGCTTTCAAAACGGACTGTCGACGATTTCAAAAAGCCCTTATGACCCCGCATGCGTTGAAGCGGATCGATTTCGTCTTCACTCACTTCAAAAAGCGAAAAAGCTTGGTCGATTGACCATCTGATATCTCCGCTCATTTCCGGAACAGGTGTATTTTCGTGCGGAATTATCAAGGGCAGAACCAGATTTTCAAACGTTAATCTGGCATCAAGATTGGTATTCAATCCATGCGCATCAAAACGCAAAAACTTTGCTGTTGTTCTATCGATCAATTGGCCGGCTTCCGCTTTCGAGCCGATTTCTAAATTGTCTGTGCGCAAACTGACTGCATCGGGGATTTTCCCGCTCATATCGGTTTCAATCGCCATTTGGCTCCATTTTGCCGAAAGTGGAACGAGTCCCGGAAATTCGAGAGAGATGGGTGCTGTCAATGACAGTTCGAGCCAACGCGGTGCATAAACAGGTGCACCGGCAATTATTTTTTCACCCGAAAAGGCAAAACCTTTCATCAATTGTTGCAAATTGACTGTGTCACAGGAAACACCAATTCTGAGCGGATAGCCGGTTTTATGCATATTCTCGCATAAAACGACAAAGCCGCTTTCATTATAGGTGGCCAATTGATTGGCAACTTTTTCTTCGACTTTATTTGCCAGAAAATACCAGACGATTGTGTAGAGTATAACAATTACCACAACGGCAAATACACCCCGAACAATATATCTGTGATTGACCGATTTGCGTTGAGGCTCGAAGTCGAATGAAGACATCTGAAGTTTTTACTCGCAATTTCCATGAAAAATTTTTGCCGATCATAGAGAATAAGTCTTTATATCTCCATAGACATTTATGTTTTTTTTAGTGCATATATCAAAACCATGTAAAAGTGCATGTGATGAGGATGAGCAACAAATGCACGATTTTTGGGTTTTCGGCTATGGCTCTTTGATGTGGAATCCGGGTTTTACCTATGATTTTATGTCGCCTGCCCGACTTTACGGCTATCATCGTTCCTTATGTATCTATTCCAACCATTATCGCGGAACTGTCGAAAATCCGGGTCTCGTTCTGGGGCTTGATCGCGGCGGATGTTGCGACGGGCTCGCTTTTCACGTTCCGGTGGAAGACACAAAAAAAACCTATGATTATCTGATCAGGCGCGAACAGGTAAACAGTGTCTATATAGAAAAGTTGAAGCCGATCCACCTGAAAGACGGCCGCATAGTCAACGGATTGTTTTTTGTTGCAGATCACTCGCACGAACAATATGCCAAAAAGCTTGATCGGGAAAATATGGCGCTCATTATCCGCCAAAGTCATGGATTTGCCGGTTCCAACGTTGATTACGTGGTTAATACTGCCGCAAGTTTAAGGAAAATGGGCATTCCCGACAAGTCCCTGGAAAAGCTTGCAAAACTTCTCCAAGACTGATCGACTTGAAACAATCTACAACCTTTAAAACCGCATTCGATATTACAGGTCAGGATTGAATGTTTTACTTCGGCTTGCCGAACATTTTGACAAGTGCTTGTTCGATCCAGCGACGTAACGCCGGATCATAGATGAAACGTCCTTCCAGTTGCGACTTTGCGCATTGGGCGCCCTTCAACTCTAAACGTTCGGCACCGTGCACCACCCAACGCTGCATCATGGCACGCGTCAATTCGGAATGGAATTGCAAACCCCACGCATTTTCACCATAGCGGAAAGCTTGTGTAGGATAAGTATTCCCCTTGGCCAGAAGCTCCGCACCTTGTGGCAAATCATAAATGCCTTCGCTATGGAAATGATAAACCATTTTTGGCCAGTCCATGACGCGTTTGCCACTTCCAGTCGCTTCAATCGGATACCAGCCGATTTCGACTTCACCATCGCTACGTGGTTTGACTGTTCCACCAAGATTCCGTGCAAGCAATTGTGCCCCGAGACAAATACCGAGAAACGGTTTATTTTCTTTAAGCGCAACCGATATCCAATCCATTTCGCGATTGATAAACGGCTCATTGTCATTAGCACTCATCGGGCCACCAAAAATGATTGCTCCTGCATAATCTTTCAATGTTGTTGGAAGACAATCTCCTAACACCGGCCGGTAAATGCTCAACTCGAAGCCGTTCTTCTGCAAGATTTGGCCGATGCGTCCGGTACTTGAAGAGGCCTGATGCAAAACAACCGCTATTTTTTGCTTTTCCTCTTTCGGGGAAATTTTTTCATCCGCCAATGACATTCTATCCCAATAACCTATTTAGTTTCTGGCAGGCCTTTCGGTTTTTCCGGAAGTTGTTTCCTTTGGCCCACCATTTTCTTCAATTCCAGTCGATCCTTACGGTCAACGCCAATCATTTCCGCAATCCGCCAGATCAGCGTATCTTCCAACTCGTAAATATAACCATCAGCATAAGCAATTTCCCACAGCACGCCGATAAATTTGATGCATTCTTCTTTTGTAAGATGGCGTTTTAATGTCGAGGTAAAGTTGAAGATGTCGAGACTGTCACGATTGGCTGCCTTACCAGCTTCAATCAAGGCTTTCACATCCGGTTCAGCGAGTTCGAATTCGTGGGAGACGATGTCATAGAGGACTTTTTTCTCGACACCCTGTTCCTGACCATCGGCATCAACAATGTGAAAAGCCAGAGCAACCGCTGCTACCCGCGGATCATCGTTGCCAAATTCGGGACCACCTTTCCCAAGCGATCTTATAAAGTCTTCCAGATGCTTTAATATCAATCCCTGTCCTCGCTTCTAGAGTTGTCATGCATGTTACTTTGCATAAATTTTCTTTAAAAAACTTCACTATTCAAGTTTTGTGTTCATGCGGATTTCTCAATAGGCTTGGCATATGTTCCGACATGCCGCTTAACAGATCATTCCCGCTCTCGTAGAAGTTATAAAACGAGTTACAACGGAAGATATGATCGACGATCAAATTTTCCCAAATACTTTTTTGCGCACATATCATTTCTTACGGACGCATTATTTCTTATGCACACCGGGATCATCAACATTGATGCGGGTCGCATCGACAGGAGTTTCCGGTTTTGACGGGTCAACAGCATCGACAATCATAACCGGTTTGGTATGGAATGTCTGTGTTCCCTTATTTTTGTCTTCCCTGTCTTTTAAATTTGTTGACCTAACGTTGGCATTCATCGTGTTGCCACGATCCGTACTAGCAGTTTTTTTAATTTTGACCGGTGCTTGTTCGATTGTAGCGGGAATGACTTCATCAGGATTTAAGGTCAATCCCGGAGTGCGTGAAGGAGCCTGCCACCGAAATGCATCCAATTTGCCGCTGATGGGCGAGACAGGTTGCCACTTGTCAAAAGTTTTGCCATCTGCCATCCAAACCGGATCACGATCAGCACGCACTGCCAGAGACAACCATTGACGTACCCGCCCCTGATCTCCGCTTTGCGCTTCTTCAATATCGGCAAGCAAAAGATAGGCACTCTCGCGGGGTGCAATCTTTACCGCCTTTTCCGCCTGATCACGGGCAAGCCCAAGTTCGCCTGCATCGAAAGCCGAGCGGGCAACAATGAAGCATGATTCAAAGGCTTGCGGATTTTTTTGGGCAAGAGCTTTTGCTTTTTTCAAGCGGTCAACAGCACGTTCTTCACCATTGAGATAAAGAGTTGCCAGATCGGCATGGGGTGACTTTTTCCATAAATTCTCAATGAGCCTGTCGGCTTTGCCGATTTCATGTTGACGATAGAGAATATCGGTTGCCACAAGTGTTGCAGGCACAAATGACGGGTCGAGTTTTTGGGCTTTCAGCGCAGTTTTCCTTGCTTCATCAGGGTAATATTCGAACATATCTCTGGCCTGACCGGTCAAAAGAACCACACGCTTATGTATGAGTTTTTTATCAGACCGTTCAGCCCGCGGCAGAGATTTAACTTCCCGATCAAAAAGCTCAAGCGCTTTTTCCCACGAACCTTCAGCGCATAACCGGTCGAGCATTGCCTGATTGGCCCATGTTAGCGATGGGGCTATCGAACTTGCTTTTTCAGCATATTGACCGGCGGCTTCATAGGCACCCGATCTCATTGCTTCACGATAAAGCCCATAAAAACCCGCAAGCTGTGTTTTCGGAGATTTGCTCATCTCCTCGTAAACGCGAAGTGCACCGGGAACATCATTTGCAATAAGTAATGTTTTTGCGTCCAGAAATTTGGCAAGAGGTTCATTTTCGCTATCAAGATAACGGGCAACACGCTTGTTCATGCGTTTGGCCGTATCGACATCGCCCGATAAAGCTGCAAGAAGTCCGCTTGACAATGCTTCACGACCTTTTTTCTGCCGTTGTTCCTCAAGGTGACGGGAGAGTTTATAAGGTGCTGAAAAAACCGATTTCAGGATGAAGAGCAAAAACAAAACGACAACAACCAGCAGAACGAAAGCAATCACTGCTGTCAAAACAGAAACAGTGACCCGGCTTGAACCGAAGTCCATCACCAGATTGCCGGGATTATTGGCAAGCCAGGCAAAACCGGCTCCAAGAATTGCTATTACAAGAACGTAAAAGAGTACGCGAACCATTTTTCTTCATACCCCTCTAATTCAAGTTTTGCGGCGTAGACGAAGACATAAGGCTATTCAATATCTCCGATAAAACCGCATCGGCATCACGCCGTATTTTCAACTTCGAGACAAAATCGGATGAAACATCCTTGGCACTTTGTGGCAGATTTTGCCATTCGCTCAAGGCACGTTCATTGTCACCTTTCTTGATTGCCACTTCCATTCTTGCAGCAATCGCACCGGCACTATTTCCCTCGACATTGCCGACAGGGCGAGAAGTGACGAGGCTTTTCGCGCTAGCCCATAATTTTTCACCAAACCCTGCATCATCTGCCGGTTTATCGTCTGTTTTCGCAATCCGATCGGCAACACGTGCAAAGTCATTTGAAAGTTCGGCCTGATTGGGTACACCTTTGTCGGCATATTGCTTGAGATTATCAAGCACAGTCATATCTGGAGCAGTGTTTTCAAGTGTGCCAAGTTCGTTCGCATAGGAACCACCGCGATCAATAGCATTCTTAAGCGCATTTGCCGCTGTTATTGCCGCGACATCTTTACCTTGAATGGGCGTCTTGATCTCGCTTTTTATCTCTTCTACCTGCTTCTGCAATTGATCTATATTTTGAGCATTCTCTTGAGCTAGATCGAGAGCCTTAACCGATTTTTCCGAAATCGCGGGCAGAGTTTGCAACCGGTTTTGAATGTCGGTAAATTTGTTTGTCAGAATTTCGGCTGCCTGCGGATTGGTGTTATCGCGGACGGAAGAATTGACAACATTGTTCAATGTCTCAACATTATCAATCACGCCCGACAATTGTTCGCCCATAGCATTTGTTTTACTGTCGAGTTCACTGACATGAGCCACAACTTTATCAAGCGCCTGCCGATCGGCAGAAGAAAGCTCTGCTGTTACAGTTGCACCATCCACCGCATTCTGTTTGAGACTTACAATTTCGTTTTCAAGATTTGCCAATTTGGTTTGCGCAGACCTATCCTGCTCTGAAAAACCTGGCAATAAACCGCTCCATTGCAGGCCTGCTCCGACGATAAGAGCGATGACACCTCCGGCGACACCCGAAGCAAAGTGGCTGAGGCTGCTCCCCCCTTTTGTTCCACTCACGCTTTCTTGTCCGAAAGATGGTGAGCCATTATTATTCTTTCCACCTTTATGGGAGATCTGGTCACTTGCCATTTTTACCCCACTTTTCTCTCTATCGGTTCCATAGGCCGTTTTCGTGTCGGCGGGCTTTAATGTTGCATCCTGATTAGCAGACTTTTTGGTTTCGGTCTTAGGCTCAGCGGATATTTTAGCACCGGAAGTTTTATCACTTTGCCGTTGGGCTTCTGTTAGAAAGCTTTCCTGATTGGCGTCAATAACAACAGGTTCGGCTTCCGGAATCTCGGTTTTTTCTGCATGAAGATCGACCAATGGGGGCTTACGGGTTTTACCCGAATGTTGAAGTTTAGCCTTTGGTTTTTGAGGCTCTGCCATAGCTCCTCGCTTTCCTTGTTTAGTCCGTGACCAGAATACCGGCGTGAAATGAAAGAATGGTTTATATCATTAAAATAGGAAAAATACTTTAAGCCAATATTGCCTTCACCCCATCCAACATCGCATCTTCATTCGGTTCATATGCTATAACCGGCGCATTCAAAAACGTTTTTGGAACAGCATTTGCTATGCGCACGGAAAGACATAAAAGTACTGTTGACTGATTAATATAGCCGCTAATTTGTTTAAGACCAGCGGCAGCCATAGCTGAATAGAGCATAACGATATCGATTTTTTGCGGAATCTTCAGTTTTTGTTCGTCGTCAAGCTTTATCGGTATTGTATCATATAGTTCAATTGTCTCGAAATATTTGTATTTCTGGCGCAAATCATCCTCAAGATCCGGCCGACGTACATGACCGGCAAGATAAAGAATGCGATCGCTCGGCGCTCTTTCGATTTTGTGTCCAAGTGTTTTCGCATCGGGTGCGGCAAGGACGACATCGGAAAAACCGGCTTTTTTTGCTGCCTCTGCTGTATGTTTTCCAACGACATAGAGCGGCTTCCCACGCAATTTTTCAATAAGGTGTGGGTTTCCATATAAAAATGCCGATTCACTTGTTGCAATAACGGCGTCACAGGAAAAATCCTGCCGGAGAACCGGTAATTGAACGGTTTTCGACAAAGACAAAATATACGGAGATAACTTCAAATGACGCAAATGCTCCGCGGTTCGCGTTGCTCCGGGTTCAGGGCGCGTCACCAGAATGACCATAAAGGAAAACTCCCTCTCTTTAAAACGAACGGTTGAACCCAAGCTTTATCGCTTTTCTTCAAGACTTCACAGATTCTATTTGATAGAACTGGCTATTTGGTAAAACCGGTTTTAAAGTTGCTCTTTCAATAATAGCGAAAAAAGTTAAAACTGACAATAAAAGGCCTTGCCGACAATAAGCGTAAAGGCTCTTGGCAACAGATCGAACCTTGCCTGAAATGGCTTATAGAAAGGAACTTGAGGCGCAAAATGCGTGTTTTGGGAATTGAAACGAGTTGTGATGAAACGGCTACCGCTATCGTCGAACGCGACGAGGGTGATAAAGCCCATATCGTAAGCAATATCGTTTGGAGCCAGATTGAAGACCACGTTCCTTATGGTGGTGTTGTTCCTGAAATTGCCGCACGTGCCCATGTTGAAATTCTGGACAGGCTCGTCAAACGCGCCCTTGAAGAAGCAAAACTGGAACTCAAGGATATTGATGCCATTGCCGCAACAGGTGGCCCCGGACTGATCGGCGGATTAATTGTCGGTTTGATGACGGCAAAAGCACTGGCGCTTGCCGCAAACAAGCCCTTTATTGCCATCAATCATCTGGAAGGCCATGCACTGACAGCAAAACTCACCAATAATCTTGACTATCCCTATCTTCTGCTTCTTGTTTCAGGTGGTCACACACAGGTTATTCTGGTCAAAGGATTGGGGGATTACAAACGCCTTGGCACAACAATTGACGATGCTCTGGGCGAAGCTTTTGACAAAACGGCAAAACTGCTTGGACTTGCCTATCCCGGTGGACCGATTATCGAAAAACTGGCCGCTCAAGGTGATAATCAAAGAATTGAACTGCCAAGACCGTTGAAAGGTGAAAAACGGCTCGATTTCTCGTTTTCCGGCCTTAAAACTGCGGTGCGGCAAATCGCTATGGAAATGGCACCTTTGAGTGACAAAGATATCGCCGACATTGCAGCTTCTTTCGAACTTGCCGTGACCGACACATTGAGCGACCGCGTCGAACGTTCGCTTGCTGTTTTCAAAAACGATTATCCTGATAAAGAGGCATGCCTTGTGGTTGCTGGCGGTGTTGCCTCCAACAAAGCCATTCGCAATTCATTGCAAAAATTGTGTGACACACATGGATTCAGATTTATCGCACCGCCAATCAGTCTTTGCACAGACAATGCCGCGATGATCGCATATGCAGGACTTCAACATTTTATTCATGGTGACCGCTCGTCCTTCAATATTGCTCCGCGTTCGCGCTGGCCGCTTGATGAACACTCATCACCATTGATCGGTGCCGGACGTCGGGGAGCCAAAGCGTGAACAAAACGGGCAAAAAAATTGCCGTGATGGGAAGCGGTGCATGGGGGACAGCGCTTGCCGTTCTCTCTCATAATCTCGGGCACAATGTAGCGCTTTACGGGCGCAATCCCGAAACTGTCGAAAAAATAAACAATCATCATATCAACCCGTATTATCTGCCGGATGTGATTTTACCCTCGGGATTTTCCGCCACGACTGATGTGGCTTATGCACTCGCTTCTGCCGATTTTGTTCTTGCTGTCATTCCAGCACAGGTTTTTTCCTCTGCCTTGAATAGTTTTGCCCGCTTTATTCCTGAAAAAGCCCCGATTATTCTTTGCGCCAAAGGCATAGAACAAAAAACCGGACGCTTCATGTCCGACATTGTTTCGGATATTTTGCCCAATCATAAAATGGCGACACTTTCCGGCCCGAGCTTTGCCGAAGATGTCGCCCGTGGTCTGCCAACGGCTGTAACAATTGCCGCAAAAAACATCGAATTATCCAAAGAGATTGCACATCTGTTTTCGGGACCTGTTTTCCGGTGCTACGCGAGCGACGATATTGTCGGCGTGGAAATTGGTGGTTCGTTAAAAAATGTGCTTGCAATTGCGGCCGGTGCTGCTGCCGGACGTGGCCTTGGTGCAAGTGCACAAGCAGCTCTTGTAACCCGCGGTTTTGCCGAGTTGCGTCGCATCGGAAAGGCCATGGGTGCGAAAGCTGAAACCATGACCGGCCTTTCGGTATTGGGAGATCTTATCCTTACCTGTTCATCAGCAAAATCACGTAATTTTTCTTATGGCTTTGCACTCGGACAAGGCAAATCGACAGACGGTTTGAAACTTGCCGAAGGTGTTGCCACTGCCCCCGGGGCAGCCGGGCTCTGTCGCAGAAAAAATATCGTTGCACCGGTGATTGATGCCGTCGCCGCTCTGCTTGACAGACGCATTACCATTGACCAAGCTGTCACCATGCTTATTACCCGCCCCTTGAAATCGGAGGACTAGACAATGCTTTACGCCGTTATCAGCAATGACAAAAAAGACCATTTGCATGTTCGTCTCGACATACGTCCCAAACATCTCGACTATCTGAAAAGTCTCGGCAAAACGGTTAAATTCGCCGGCCCGTTTCTTGATGGTAATGACAAGCCTAACGGCACTTTGATGGTCGTGGAAGCAAAATCGGCAGAAGAAGCTGAGGGCTTTGCAAAAAACGATCCTTATGCACAAGCAGGACTGTTCAGTGAGGTCAAAATCCGTCCATGGCGCTGGAGCGTTAACAATCCCGAGGAAATGTAGAATGGCTTACTGGTTATTCAAATCCGAACCATTCAAATGGTCGTGGGATATGCAAAAAAATAAAGGTGCCCAAGGCGAACAGTGGGACGGCGTGCGCAATTATCAGGCTCGTAACAATATGCGTGCTATGAAAATTGGTGACAAGGGTTTCTTTTACCATTCCAATGAAGGACTGGAAATCGTTGGAATTGTTGAAGTTTGCAAAACTGCCCACCACGATTCGACGACTGATGATCCGCGTTGGGAATGTGTCGATATCCGCGCTGTTTGCGATATGCCGAAGCCCGTCACTTTGAAAGCCGTTAAAGCCAACCCGAAACTTGCCAATATGTCCTTGGTAACGTCCATGCGCCTTTCGGTGCAGCCGGTGCGCGATGATGAGTGGCAAGAAGTCTGCCGGATGGGAGGGCTTTCACCGGCTCCCTGAAAATTTCGGCAGGAGTTGATAATTTCGGCAAAATATTTAATTCGCCACCGCGATGGACAAAAAAACATTCATTCTCGAAAACACCTCTCCGCTTGCTTGTCTCAACATCCCCTCGATAATACTTTATCAGGCCGATGAAGTCCACAAACTCTGGCATATGACTGAAGCCGAGATGGGAAAAATAGATCTTCCGCCGCCTTATTGGGCTTTTCCATGGGCAGGTGGCGAGGCATTAGCGCTTTACATTCTGGAAAACCCCGAAATAGTGAAGGGCAAAAAAGTGCTCGATTTCGCTTCCGGTTCGGGCCTTGTCGGCATTGCTGCAAAACAGGCGGGCGCTTTATCGGTTCTTTCCAATGATATTGATGCTTTTGCATGTGAAGCAATCCAGCTTAATGCCTGCCTCAATAATGTGTCCGTGACGATCGAAAACGACAATCTTATCAATAAAGGCGAGGCGTTACAAAACGCTTTCGATGTTATCCTTGCCGGCGATGTCTTTTATGACAAAATAATGAGTGAAACCGTCATCAAGTGGTTTCAATGTTTTGACCGGTCGAGGACCGCTATATTCGTTGGTGACCCCGCCCGCGCTTACCTTCCCGAAAAATTGCTGGAAAGAAAAGCAACATTCAATCTTCGTGTTTCAAAAGCAATAGAAGATAAAAGTTCAAAAGACGTAACAATCTGGCAAGTAAAAATCTGAAAATTAATACTGGCCTTTGCAACATTGCCTAAAAAGGTCGGTATGAGACACTCGTCCACCATTATTCAGTGAGCGCCAAACAAATTGTTTAGCCCCCCCTTAGAAGTCGTTTAGCCAATCATTATATTATAGGAAGTGGTAGGACATGATCGTTGGTGATTGATCATGCGGGCTTTTTTTCAAAAAAGTTACCGTGAAATTGTTGAAGGGAAACCGCCCCTAAAGGATATAAACGGGTAGACGGGAGTACTTATGGTTCGCATTTTCGCTTTTTTCGCATGTGTGTAGGGCGATATTTTTATCAGTAACACAACAAGAACGAAGCAAGCGATTGATGTCTTGTTTTTCGTTTCCTGCGATTTCCAGCTGTTGAAAAGCTGTAGTAGGACATGACGAATTCAAGTGAGGCTTTGCCGAAGATATCAATTTCGGCCAAATATGAAGCCGAAGATGAAAGACAACATAAAAGCAACATTCATGCCGATGGAAATCTGCAGGAGAACTGCCAAGCGGAGATGGTTAATGGAAAAAAATCGTTTCAACCATTTTTGACTCAGGTGAACCGCACCTTTTTAGGGGAAGTTTAATTTTTTTGCTATTATGGTATGGTAAATAGAATTGGTTCAAGTTCAACTTTTCAACTGACGAAATCCCGTCACTTGACAAAACTTTAACCTTCGTGAACCTGCTCATCCGGAGCTTTGTGAATGAAATTTGGAACCGCACTTCTTGCTTCTTTCTTTCTGACTGCGACTTTTTTGAGTGGTTGCCAGCAGTCATCCAATTTGCCGCAAATCGGCAAAGCTACCCAGGAATTGCCTAAAAAGCTCCAAGACAAGATGGCCGCCAAGAATATGGAAAAATATTCGCCTATCGTTGTGCGGGTTTTCAAGGAAGAAAGTGTCGTCGAGATTTGGAAGCAGACACGAACCGGAAAATATGACCTGATTTCTACTTATAACATATGTAAATGGTCGGGAAAACTCGGACCCAAATATATGGAAGGCGACAGGCAGGCACCGGAGGGCTTCTATACAATCCGTCCAAGCCAGATGAATCCGAATTCAAACTATTATCTCGCTTTCAATATCGGCTTTCCTAATGCTTACGATCAGGTCAACGGGCGCACCGGCCAACATCTGATGGTGCACGGGGCCTGTTCCTCATCCGGCTGCTATTCGATGAGCGACGAAAACATTGCACAGATCTACGCTTTCGGGCGCGACTCTTTCAAAGGTGGGCAACGCGAATTCCAGTTAGAAGCTTTTCCGTTCCGCATGACAGCCGAAAATATGGCTCGTTATCGCAATGACCCGAATTATAAATTCTGGACAATGCTCAAAGAAGGCTATGACATTTTTGAAGTAACAAAACGCCCGCCAAAGGTCGACGTTTGTGAAAAACGCTATGTTTTCAATCGCAATACCGACGGTAAGGCTTTGACACCGGCTGGCGTATGTCCTGCTGCAATTCCAGATTCATCATTAGAAACAGCTTTTGCGTCATACCAAAAGAAATATGACGATGCATTTTCTTCAGCCCGTGAAAAGAAAATGAAAGCACCGGCTCCAACAATCCAAGGGGTAGAGGAAGCATCTCTCGTTGCCGATTGGAGCCGTAAACGTGCTTCGGGGGTACAGGTTTCGCGTGAACCGCCGTCATTAACGCCGGCATCGAAAGAAACCCCCAACGCGCCGGATATAGCACCTGCAAACGCAGTTGCATCCAAGGCTACCAACCCGACCGGGAAATCGGCAAGCACTGTAGTGCCGACTCCGAAACCGGAAACCGGTGGCCAATCGCTTGCCGAAGAAGAAGCACAAAATTCCGGTGCTCCGGTTACTCCCGCGGCAAGTGAGACACCGACCAAGAAACCGTTCTGGAAATTATTCGGTGGTTGAAAAAAGTTTCACATATGACTTGCGCGGGCTCAAATGCCCGCTTGTTCTTTTAAAGACAAGAAAAAAGCGCACCACACTGCCGGAGGGTGTGACGCTTGTTATATTGAGCGATGACCCGTTGGCACCTTTGGATATTGCCAATTATTGCCGCCAGTATCATTACGGCTTTGAAAAAAGCCTCGAAAACGGCATTCATCACCTTGCCATCATACCACACGGAAAATCCTGAAAAAATGACACCTATTCAAAAGAATAAAAAACAAATTTCCTTGCCCCTTGTCTAAGGGCATGTGCTTCCGGTCATTTCGATAGCCTTGCTGAAATCCGGATTTAGCAAGCGGTGGATAATTTTTTTTGCATTTGGCCAGAAAAATATTTCCGGTTATGCGCGGGAACGTGCTTTTCCGCTTTTTACCGGAATTGCAGGCACTTTCCCTTGCTTTTCAAGCTCTTTACTTCACGCAAAATCTCTTCGGAACCAGCAATGTTTTGCTTGCTTGAAGTTTCCTGTCAAAAACTTACAACGTCTATAACAACATGAACCGCGCTATTTTACATTATTATCTTCTCCCCGAGGGTTCCCACTCACAGTCCCGTATCATGACAAACAACATAAAAAAATAGATAGCAAAAACCGGCGAACCGGCTAAACGAAACCAGAAATCTTCGGGGGCGAAAAAACTGTTAAACTAGAATTTCAACCCCGGTATTGCGAGCGGGTTATCTATCATTGCTGCCCGATCAGCCTTATCGAGTACAGGTTTTCCCAAAAAAGCATCGAACATTTCACGCACTGTCGTTTCATCTATCCCGTCGGTAATCATAACAAGGCGGGTTTCATGACGGTCATTCGGCCATCCGGACAGCCGGACCGGAGGATGAAACAATGTCTGGACACCGTGGATGACAACCGGACGTGACGGATCTTCCTCAAGTTCGACAATCCCCTTCATGCGCAACATTTGTGCCCCATGATTGGCTCGCAAAAGGTCTATAAAAGCTTCCAGCGCAAAATAGGGAACAGGCCTGTCATGGGTGAGAGAAAAAGCATGAATCGTGTCGGAATGCCGATTGACATCATGATGGTGATGATGATGCTCGTGTTCTTCTTGACCGAGCCAGTTTTTGATATCCGGCGCTTTTTTATTCAAATCGAAAACACCGATATTGACGAGTGCCGATGGCGGACAATGGGCAGCATCGGAATAAAGAATTTCGGCTGTGGAATTAAGTTTGCCAAGCTCGCTCATCAATGGTTCAAGAGTTTTTTTATCAGCAACAAGATCGGTTTTGGTAAGAACAATCCGATCGGCAAATGCAACCTGATTTCGTGCCTCTTTATGCCTTGCCAGAGTTTCCAATCCGTTTATCGCATCAACAGTGGTAATAACCCCGTCTATGACAAAAGATTGAACCATTGCCGGATGGCCTAGCAGAGCTTGCAGAATAGGTGCCGGATCGGCAAGACCGGTGGTTTCAATAACCACATGATTCAAGCGTTTGATACGGCCCGTTTGCAGCCTGTCGACAAGACTTGCAAGGCTATCGACAAGCTGACCGCGCATTGTACAGCAAAGGCAGCCATTGGATAATTCGATAACGCCATCATCAGCTTGTTCAACGAGAAGATTATCGATTCCTACCTCACCGAATTCGTTGACAATAACAGCTGTATCGGCAAGCAGCGGGTCTTTTAGAACCCAATTAAGCAAGGTGGTTTTGCCCGATCCCAGAAAACCGGTAAAAATTGTAACAGCTATACGGTTTTTAAAATCAGTCATTGTGCATCCATTGTCTGTGGACGAGGTGTCGGAACCGGAATTTTCCACGCCGGTATTTCACCCGGTTTAACAGCAGCCGGAGCCGAAATCAGCCGCACTTGCAACGGCGTTACATCAAGTGGCCGCGCAGAAATATAAGGTGAATCAAAAATGACTTTCCCTTTTTCATCACGATGTTGCATACGTGCTTTCCAGGCATCGTCATTGCATATTCTGTCCTTGATATCGCTTACCTGTGTGAGTTTTGTTCCGTAAGGCTGCAACGTTGCAAGAGTTGTCTGTGATGAGCCCTGATTGGAAAAACCATCATTTAACAGTTTGGCTGCCAAAGCTTCACGTTGATCAATACGATCAGCACCAAGAACAACGGCTATAATCGTGCGCTTGTTGCGGGTCGCCGATGCAACAAGATTAAATCCTGATGCACAGATAAAACCGGTTTTCATGCCGTCAGCACCGGAAAAACGCCCTATCAGATTATTCGAATTCTGTTCGACTTTGCGCCCTCCCCCGAAATCGATTGCAGGAATTGAAAAATAATGGGCATATTGCGGAAATTCCCGACGGATCTGTACTGCCAGAACGGCAAGGTCGCGGGCTGTCGAATAATTGTCGGGATTAGGAAGGCCATTGGCATTGGCAAAATGTGTTCCGAACATGCCAAGGCGCTGTGCCTCTTCATTCATACGAACAACGAAAGCTGGCTCCGAGCCACCAACGGTTTCGGCAATTGCTGTTGCAAGATCATTGGTGGATTTTACCAAAGTGATCGACAATGCTGTATCAAGATCAAGAACGGAACCCGGTTTATACCCTGAATGACTAGGCGGAAGTTTTGCTGCAGCAGCACTCACGGTTACCCTTGTTTGTGGCGTCACCTCTCCATTATGGAGAGCGCGAAAAGTAACGTAGGCTGTCATCATTTTTGTTAATGAGGCCGGATACCATCGGTCGAATGCATCGTTATGGGCAAGAATACGGCCGGTTGCGACATCGACGGATAGATATGGGTTGGCTCTTGCCACAGCCAGACTCATAAAAAACAATAAAAAAAGGGCAATGACACCCGTTATCTTACGCATATCATGTGATCCAAATTGGACGTATCTTTATCATTTCCGGTTCTCTTCGAACCGGTCTCTTACCGGAGAAGAATGAAAGCTTTTTCTTTACCGATAGTGCTTATTAACTCTATAGCTCATAAAATTCAAAATCGCATAAAAATATGGCCGATAACACAGAAGTTGATAGGATTTTTTCCCTTTCGGACAGGCGGTAACCAGTCATTTGCCTGTGAATAAACCGGTTTCTACAATTGGAGTACAATAGACTGACAAAATATAGTATACTTTGGAAAAGTTTGGCTCTAAAAATATTGAAGCGGAGCGAGATAGTTCTTATTTGCATATTAGGGCATAAGTCCGCGTTGAAGAGGGAAGGAAACAAATATGTATGAACGTATTCTTGTAGCAACGGACGGTTCCGAGCTTGCTGGCCGTGGCGTTGATGCAGCTGTCGAACTTGCAAAAAAGACGGGTGGCGAGCTTTTCGTTGTTACCGTCACAAGCCTGATGCCGTCTTACGGCATTGTTGTGGGTGCCGAATGGGCTTCAAGCCCCGGAGCTTTCGATGAATTCCGCAAAGAAATGGATGACGGCGCACGCAAGATTCTAGAGGGTGCACTTAACAAAGCTGAAAAACAGGGTGTTAAAGCAAAAGGCGTTCATGCGGAAAACCAGCTTGCTGCTGCCGGCATTGTCGATGCGGCAAACGAGCATAATGCCGACCTTATTATTATTGCCTCGCATGGTCGTCGGGGCGTTAACCGGCTCATTCTTGGCAGTCAGGCTTCGGAAGTTCTGGCAATGAGTGAACGTCCGGTTATGGTTATCAAATAAGGATCAAAAATTAATTTTCGTTAAAAAGCGGGCGTTATGCTCGCTTTTTGTTATTCTACATTGTTTTATCTATTTCCGTCCATCAAATCCGGCAAAGCTTTGCGTAGCCTGCTCGCAATCAAATAGGCAAGAACAATTTTTACCATATCTCCGGGAATAAAAATAAGATCACCTATAAAAGCTTTTGAAAAATCAAGACCGCTCATCAAAGCGAGCCAGACAATGCCAAACAAATGATCGATACAAAAAACGCCCGCCATCATAATCAATATCTGTTTGGCAGGTGTCAGTTGTTTGCGAAAGACATGAAAGAAATAGCCGATAAAGGCTGCTGTAAAAGGAAAACTGATGAGATAGCCGCTTGTGGGCGCAAAAAATACCGATATACCGCCACGCCCGCCGGATAAAAGTGGCAATCCCGCTGCAACCAGTATCAGGAACAGAAGACAGGCGGCAAAACCTTTTTTAGCACCCAGAATTGCACCGGAAAGAATAATTCCTAAAAGCTGGGCAGTAATGGGTACCGGTATGACGGGCACAGGTATGGCCGGAAATAATCCCAAAACAGCTATAAAGGCCGCAAAAAGAGCAACCGCTACAATATCACGAATAGACATTCTCTCCCCCGCTTAATTTTTCCCGTTTTTATTGTTCACATCTTCATCGAAACAACGCGCCTCGATTGCGGCTGCCACATCAGCCTGAACTTTAAGACTTCTTATCAGAACCGGCATAATGACAGCAAATACACTGTTTTCCAATCCCCGTGCTTTTTGTGCCTCGCGCACGTCTTTAGTAATATCGGAAAAGATCGCAATAAACCGCAAAGTCAGTGATAGCCCGAGCGATATTTTTGCGGGATTTACGCCAAAAAGCCGCGTAAATGAAAACAGTCTTTCAAAACAGGCCATCATTTTGGAAAATGGCGTCGTCAAGGTTACCAGCGTTGCAAGAAGAAGAAGACTTGATAACCTTATGACTATAAGCAGAGCACTTTCAAAGTTATCCGAAAAATACTGGATGATGAATAAAGCTACTAGAAGCCACGAAATTTTCTTAAGTTCGAAAACGGGTTTAAAAAATGAAAAGCCGGCAAGAAAAAAAAGACACCAGACGATAACGAGAGAAACAATCGCCAGTGGAAGCGATGCAAAATAAAAAAGCCCGATGCTTACGAAAAAAACAACAAAAAGTTTCAATCCTGCCGGAAGCCGATGAATAAATGTTGTCCCGTAGCTCGGATCGGTCATGCCATCTTCTCCACATAATAGCTGATCGATTTTTCCGGTATATCGTCGTAAACGACTTTACCATGATCAATGACAATGACCCGATCAAAATTTTTGAGCATGTCAAGATCGTGAGAGACGACAATGACCTGCTGGAAAAGGCCAAAAATTGTTTCTGTCATTTTGCGCTTGTTGGAAAGGTCAAGCTGCGTGGTGGGCTCATCAAAAATAATGACTTCCGGCTCCATGACAATCACACCGCAAAGTGCAACAAGCTGCCTTTGGCCACCACTCAAACTTTGGACAGATTGCAACCTCGCCGCCTGAAGGTTGAAACGGTCAAGCACATAATCAATCCGTCTTGAAATTTCGGCTTTTTCAACACCGATATTCTTCAAGCCGAAAGCAAGATCTTCCTCAACCACCGGCATGACAATCTGGTTATCCGGATTTTGAAAGACAAAACCCACTTTGCGACGGATGTCTTTGCCATATTTGCGGCTATCGAGTGAATCGACCAGCACTTCTCCCGATGTTGGCAATCGCAAACCGTTGAGCAATCGCAAAAAGGTACTTTTACCCGAACCATTGGCACCAATAATAGCAATCCGCTTCTCGGCTAGTTTCAAATTCAAATTATCGAGTATCTTGTGGCCGCCCGCCTCGACACAAACATTTTTAAGCTCAATCATTGCAATTGAATTCCCGATTATTGAGGATTTTTCCGGCTGATTGAGCCGGAACCACCGGATATACCCACCGGATATGCTAAGTCGTCTAGTCGCGGGTTGGTCCTTTCCAATCAAGCCCCAGTTCTTTCAGTCTTTTAACTGCTGTCGGAGGCATAGCAGGAGGATTCGGATCACGCGCAGCCTCTAAAAGCAGTTCGTCACAAGCACTTTCTGTATCTTTTATCAGGCGTGGTAAAAATTCGCGTTTATTGAGGTGCGCTTCAATAGGTGGCAACACGCGGACACGAATTTTACCCGGATAACGGCGAAAATTGCCACGTGGCCAATAAAGCCCTGCATTGTGGGCAATGGGCACAACCGGCAAACCGAGTTCATTATAAATGGCAACGATGCCCGGTTTATAGGCGGGTTCAGCCCCCGGTTGACGGCGCGTACCTTCCGGAAAAATCAGAATCTGGCGACCTTCTGCCGCTTTTTCTTTGGCGCCGTTCAAAACTACCTTCATGGCTTTCAAAGGCGAGCCGCGGTCAATGGGAATAATGCCGGTTTTCAACATGTACCAGCCAAAAATCGGTATCCACGTCAATTCGCGCTTCATAATAAGCGAGGGGTCGTCAAGAAAAGGAACAAGACCGAACGTTTCCCATGCCGATTGGTGTTTTGGCGCAATGATATAGGCACCCTTTGGCAAGTTCTCGAGCCCTTCGATTTCAAAGTCGGTTCCAGCTATATGTTTTTGCAGAAATAAATTTACCCGCGCCCATGTTTTGGGAACAATCCATGCTTTTTTGCGCGGAAGAAAAAAATAGAACGGCGCATAAAGAATCATCTGGACAAAAGTTGTCAGATAGAACGCTGCCGTAAACAGGATTGACCGGATTGCAAGAACCATAATGTTTCCATTTCAAGCTATTCAAATCAATTCTGCTTATAAAGCAAAATGTTTCGAGAAAACACCTTAATAAAAAACGGCCCGTAGGCCGTTTTCAAATTTGTTTGTAATTTTCACACTTTATTATTTCGTGCGAACCTTTGCGACATCTGCAGCAGTAACTGCCGGAGCATCATTGGTCCAGCTCGACCGCAAGAAATTGGCAAGTGCTGCAACTTCGTCGTCATTCATACGCCAGCCAAAGCCCGGCATTGCAAGATCTGCGGGGCGTTTTTCGGTCGATGGCATACGCGAACCATTAACGATAACGCGTAGCAACCCGCCTGCATCCTTCGCATTGACGATTTTTGCACCATCAAGCTCCGGGAAGACGCCTTTCGCACCTTTACCATTTACAAAGTGACAAGCATTGCAGTTATCCATGTAAAGGCGGGCACCAAGGGCCATATCCGGTTTTGCTTCAGTGAGCATATCTGTTGTCTTTTTCGGATCACGTACCTGTTTTGGTGCGTCACCAGGAAGTGCAATATGTTTAAGATATGCAACGATTGAATCAAGATCGTCTTCGGTTGCAAATTGCATTGATTCTTCGACAACCAGTTTCATCGGACCGACAACAGCCGAATGGCTGTTACGACCTGTCTGCAAATAGTCCTTCAAATCATCTGCCGTCCAATTTGCAACGGACGAATTCGGGCTGCGCAAATTCGGCCCATAGAAGCCGTCAATTGTTTCACCGGTCAGGAATTTGTTGCTATCGCTGTTCGTTCCCGATTGGCGGAACATGAAATCGCGCGGCGTGTGGCAAGCACCACAGTGGCCGAAGCTTTCGATTAGATAGGCACCGCGATCAAGTTTCGCATCGTTGAAGCGCGGCTCGAAACCAGCTTTGCCGGAAATGGCAAAGAGGTTCCAAAGACGGATTCCCCAACGCTGGTTGAACGGAAATGACAGATTGGTTTCCTTGACTTTGGCACTAACCGGTTTCACTTCGTGCATGAAATAGTCATAAAGCGCAACAATGTCGGGCTCGCTGATCTTGCGATAGTTTTCGTAAGGCATTGCCGGATAAAGAAGCTCGCCATTCTTGCCGATACCGTCACGCAAAGCATCACGGAACTGGTCAAGTGTCATATTCTTTATACCGTTTTCATCCGGCGTGATGTTGGATGAATAGATAATGCCGAACGGGCTCTTGACTTCACGACCACCTGCATAAGGTTGACCACCGGGTGCGGTATGGCAGGCTGCACAATCGGCCATTCTGGCAAGATATTCGCCCCGTCCCTGTTCCGGTTTGAAGTCCGGAGAAAGAGCTTCTGTCGGGCCGGTTCGTTTGATTGGCACAAACATGATTGCCAAAATGACAATAATCGCAAGGATTACCAATCCAATAATAATTTGTACTAAACGTTTCATCGGATTTTTCTCCTATGCCAAAGACCGCGGGTTTTTGAGGTAATCGGATTTGATATTTTCAAGCATCCAATAGGTCAAAGCACCAAGCGTTCCTGTAGGATTATGCTGGATGTTCTGCGGGAATGCATTGGCACCCGGAACAAACAGATTGTGGTAATCCCAGTGTTGGAGATAACGGTTCAATGCCGAACGTTTGCGATCTGTACCCATAATCGCACCACCCACAGTGTGGGTTGTTTGATAGACGCGGGTATCATATTGCTGGCCTTCTTTCATCGCCGGATTCTGACGATATTTATCAGGACCGATTGCATCGGCAATCTTGTTGATCTTGTCTGTGATGTATTGCGACATCTTGATTTCATTATTGTGCCAGTTGAACGTCATACGCATCAACGGACGGCCGAATTTATCTTTATAAGTCGGATCAAGATCAAGATAGGCATCACGATAGGACATAACCGAACCGTGCTGGCTGATCGACATTGCATGTCCATACCAATCACCAACAGCCTTTTTCCATTCGGCACCCCATGCCGGTGTGCCACCCGGTAACGGCATATTGCGAATTGGTTGGCCGTTGGTCTGGCCTGACGAAATACGGCTGCCACCGATAAAGCCTTCTTTAGCCATATCAATCTGGTTGAAACTGTAATCATCAAGATAAGAACCGTTACAACCGGTACCGACAAACGGATTGAACACTTTGTCTTTGAAGAACAATGTGCCACCGCCAATAGCAGTCTGGTAGGCGTAGTTACGGCCGATAACACCTTCACCGGTAATCGGGTCATAAGGTTGACCAAGACCGGAAAGCAGCAACAGGTGAACGTTGTTGATCATGAAACCGCCAAGAATAACGAGATCTGCCGGCTGGAAGATTTCTTCATTCTTTTCGTTGACATAGGTAACACCGGTTACAGTCTTGCCGTCTTTGGATTTTTCAATACGCAAAACTTCCGATTTAACCCGATATTCAAAATTCTTATAACGCTTCAAGGCAGCCAGAACGCTGACTTGTGGTGAAGCTTTCGAATAATTGAGGCAGCCATAGCGTTCGCAGAAACCGCAATAGTTACAAGGCCCCATTTGCATACCGTAAGGGTTTGTATAAGCCTCGGAAGCAATAGCCGACGGGCATGGGAACGGGTGAAGCCCGATTTTCTTTGCAGCTGCTGCAAAGAGCCGCCCATTATAAGTATAGGGCAAAGCCGGCATAGGATAGGGGTTCTTGCGCGGGCCTTCAAAAGGATCGCCACCTTCCTGAATCTTGCCGTTCAAATTGCCGGCAGTACCTGAAACACCTGCGACCTTTTCAAACATATCGAAATGTTTTTCCAATTCGTCATAGGTTACGCCCCAGTCCTGAATTGTCATATCTTCCGGAATGATATTGCCGAAAGTTTCTTCGATATAGGAACGGGCTCTGAGCTCTTCCGGTTGTGCACGCCATGTCATGCCGTTCCAGTGAATACCGGCTCCACCAACGCCGATACCGGGAAGAAAAGAACCCAATTGGCGATAGGGGAGAGCAACCTGGTCAAGACCTCTGCGAATCGTTACCGTATGATCGCGCGGACGAACAGCGGTACCGAGACGGACACCGTATTTCAATTCATCAGCCGGCTTCGGATAAGCAAAACTCGGAACTGTATCGCGGTCTTCACCACGTTCGAGTGCGACAATTTCCAAACCTTCTTTTGCAAGTTCGATGCCACTGATTGCGCCGGTCCATCCGAGGCCGATGATGACAACGTCTTTCTTCTTCATTGTTTGTGTCATGATTTAAGCCCTTTGACCTGAGAGTGAAACGGGCCCGAGTTTATAAGGAACATTATCCTTTTCGACCCATTCGAGGAAGCTTGCACGTGCACCGGGGAACCCGATGTAAACCCATGCAGCCATGTCATAATTGCCACCATATTGAGGATCGGCGAAATAACCTTCCTTGGTATTCTGCACAAGGAACGAGAAGAAATCGCCAGAACGCAATTCAGCAATTTCGACTTCATCCTTTTCGATACGTTTCAAAGCTTCATCCTGTTTTTCAGCGGGAAGCTCTGCGAAAATTGCACCATACTGTGCTTTGCACCATTCGTTGATCTTCGGAATAGCAATACGATAGGCTTCGGCAGGTGAAGGTTCTGCCTGATAACCTGTGTAACGCGGCGCATCACGATTGAAAGGTGCCTGTCTATACCAGTGGTCCCCTTGCCCCCAGGGATCAGCCATTTGCTTGTCAATGAAAACCGGAACACGTGCTTCCAAAGCACCGGGTCCTTTCCCGTCTGACGGGATAATTCGGGCAGTAGCGGCCATCACAAAAGCCCATTCTTCAGCGTTGAAGAAAGACCGCTGATAGTTTTGCAAAGGAACTGGCCCCTGTGGCTGTGCCATAACGTGACGGGCCGATAATGCGGCAGCTGCACATGCTGCTGCCCCAATAAGAAGGCCCCGCCTCGTAATGGACAGGTTGGTTGCGTTCAAATTTTTTCGTGTCATAAATACCTCCACGAGCGAAATACTGTGCCCTCGTTACACGAATTATGGCAAGATTTAAGCAACAAGACCGTGAGCTCCGAAAAAGTGATAAACCTTCAGTTGATTGTCACATTTTTAAACGTTGTTATCTTTATCCATTTTCTATTTTTTTGTTTTCGTTTATGCTTCGTTAAAAGTTTGAAAAAGGGGGGATATTCTCGTGAAACAGAATCACTTGATAGTTTTCGTGCTCGCCCCTTTATGGATGGCATGCTCGCTCGTCTTTTCTTCTGCCGGAACCCTGTCCTCCGAACCCGAAGGTCGCTATTGCGGTTTCGTCTATAATGCCGGTTATATTGTCCGTTCCGAAGTTGTGCTCGGCAAAACTGAAGATGGCCGCTTAATCGGCACCATGACTTATCGCGATGGCGATAATGTCACCAAGGGAACTGTCGAAGAACTTGTAAAAAAGCAAGGTCGTGAACGATCGGTCGAATGGAAAGATAAATATGGTTCCGGGCTTGCCATCTGGAAATTTGACGAAAAATTTGATGAATTTGATGGCCTTTGGGGAACAGGTATGAACGTTCCCCGATATACTTGGACAGGAAAACGCTGCAATGACGTCACCAGTTAAGAAAAACGGAACTGTGATTCCCCGCATTCTTTCAATTGCCGGAACCGACCCTTCCGGAGGTGCGGGAATGCATGCCGATATCAAAACTTTTTCGGCTATGAAAACTTATGCCATGAGTGTTGTCACAGCTGTTGTTGCACAAAATACGCAAGGTGTTCGGGCATTCAAAGCCATGGATGCCGATTTTGTCGCCGACCAGATTGATGCTGTTTTTGAAGACATCAAAGTCGATGCGGTGAAAATCGGCATGGTGGCCAATGCTGCAATAGCTGAAGTTATTGCCGATAAGCTTATCCATTATGGCGCAAGCAATATTGTTCTTGATCCCGTCATGGTGGCCAAAAGCGGCGATTTATTGCTTGAAAACGATGCCATAGAAATTATCCGCAATGTGCTTGTTCCAATGGCTGCCATTATCACACCCAATCTACCGGAAGCAGGGGTCCTTCTTAAAACAAAACCGGAATGGTCACTCGAAGAAATGCGCAAATGCGCACCCGATATTCTTGAACTCAAATGTCGTTCTGTGCTCTTGAAAGGTGGGCATCTCAAAACCCCGACGAGCCCTGATATTTTTTGTGACCGGCACGGCGTTATCGAACTTGAAGCATCACGCATTGCAACGAAAAATGACCATGGCACCGGTTGCACAATTTCGGCAGCCATTGCCGCTTTATTACCGACAACGCCACTTGTTGATGCGGTACGTTTTGCAAAACGCTATCTGACCGGTGCACTTGCCGCTTCAAATAAACTCGAAGTCGGACACGGGCATGGGCCTGTTCATCATTTTTATGAATTATGGCGAGACGGGATGACCGGCGATTAAACTGTCATTCCTCCGACAGTCTCGAAAACCGGTCACGATAATTTTGCGGCGATACATGAAGGTGACGTTGAAAAACGCGTCTTAACGTTTCTTCGCTGCCGAAACCACATTGGCGAACTATCTTTTTTATCGACCAGTTCTGTTCAAGATATTGTCTTGCGGCTTCAAGTCGTAAAAGCTCTATGGCTTTGCCCGGTGACGATCCGGTATCACGGGTATAAAGGCGGGAAAAATTCCGTTCACTCATACCACATTTTTCGGCAAGCATGGCAACCGACAAGGGGCGGGAAAGATTTTCCATAATCCATTGATTGAGGGCATTGAATCGTTCGTCCTCGCAATAGAGATCAAGAAGTTCGCTGAACTGGCTTTGTCCACCCGGACGACGAAGATAGACAACAAGTTCACGAGCAACGGATTTTGCAATTTCAAAGCCTAAGTCTTCTTCTACCATTGCCAAAGCCATATCTATACCGGACGTGATACCGGCAGATGTCCAGATTTTGCCATTGCGAATAAAGATTGCATCATTCGTCCATGAAACATTCGGACAATCTTTTTCGAACTCGCTTATTCTGCTCCAATGCGTTGCCGCTTTTTTCCCGTCAAGCAACCCGAGCTTCGCCAAAGCCAGAGAGCCACTACAGACCGATGCAATGCGCCTCGTTTTCCGGTTCATCATATCAATCCATTGAAGCATGGCTTTGTTTCCGGCAAAGCGGTTGATGCCGGGGCCACCGCTGATGATAAGCGTATCGAGGTGATCGGGAGCCCGGAACAAAGGTTCTACTGCCAATTCCAGCCCGCTTGTCGTTCTGATCTTGTCATTTTCGGCAATTGTCAAAAGCCGATAAGGCTTCACACTACCTTCATAAAGGTCGTTGGCGCTGGAAAAAACCTGCATTGGCCCTGTGATATCAAGCAACTGTGCATCGTCAAAGCCGACAATAGCAATAGTTTTTGGCGCAATAGCTGCCGGAAAATCAATCGAACCGTTTTTATTTGGCTTCAAATGTGGGGTCTTTGTCATAACTGCCAATCTAGCGTGATCTATAGTTTTTTGAAGCACATTTTAAAAAAGGGATGATCAATGACTGTAAAAGCCGGATTTTTTATTTTTGATGAAATGCAATTATTGGATTTTGCCGCACCTTATGATGCGTTTAGTTCAACTCCTGATATAGAAGTATCTCTTATCGGCGAAAGCTTGAAGCCGATTACGACGATGGGCGGGTTATCCTTTTCACCCGATTATGATATCGGCACACTTCTTCCGCTTGATGTCCTGTGCATTCCCGGAGGAAATGGCGTCAACCGGTTTCTAAACAACGAGCCGGTTCTCGATTTTATCCGTAAAGAAGCAAATGAGGTGCGCTTTCTCACATCGATTTGTACCGGTTCGCTTATTCTGGGTGCAACCGGCCTACTCAAAGGACGGAAAGCCACCACCCATTGGAGCGCTATGGAATTTCTACCACTTTTCGGAGCAATTCCTGTTGAGGAACGTGTGGTTGTTGACGGTCATATCATAACAGCCGGAGGAATCACTGCGGGCATGGATTTCGGCTTGGTCATTGTTGCAAAACTTTTAGGCGAGGACACCGCAAAAAAAACGCAATTGCTCATGCAATATGATCCCGAGCCACCGTTTGATTGTGGAACACCTGAGAAAGCTCCAAAGGCACTGGTAGAGCAACTTCAACAGGAAAATAGTACTGACGAACGGAGAAAACTTATCCGTGAATGGCAAGCAAAACAGAAATCCTGACAAACTATTGCGAACCACAATTTTTAATCGCGGTAAGATAGATTTTCTTGGATATTTTTTCAAAAAAAATGCCGGTATAAACCGGCATTTTATTTCAACATAAACAGCCTTCGTGCTGCACTATTGTGTTGTTTTTCATAAGAGATGTCGTCTCCCCTGATCAACAAAACCATAGAGAGACGGTCATCTTACAGGCTTACCAATAGCCCAATATTTTCCACCAGATACCGCCAACAATTGCGAAGACCAGAAGATTGACGACACTCATCACAAAGCCCACGCCCCACCAGCGGCCCAGAGTAACGTAACCCGAACCGAAAATGATCGGCGATGTACCAGTGGCATAATGGGTCAAGCACATCATGATTGCCGAGGCAGCAGCCATCAGCAACATGAACAGGTTAATGTAATCACCGGGAATGAGGTGAACACCAACCATCAGGAAAGCCAGCATCATTGCACTGATGTGAGCAGTCGTACTTGCAAATACGTAGTGGGTATACATGAATGTCAGGATCAATATAGCCATCGCTGCGGGCCAGCTCATGCCACTTGATTCGATAGCAAAGCGCAGTCCGTCAGAGAACCAGGCAATAACGCCAAGTTTGTTAAGCTGACCGGCAAGCATAACGAGAGCACCGAACCAGATAAGCGTATCCCATGCGCTTTTTTCTTTAAGCACATCATCCCAGGTGAGTGTTCCGCACAACAACAAAATTACCAGACCAACGAATGCGACGGCTGTCGGATCAACCGAAAAGGAAGGCCCGAACAATGCTGCCGGAAGACCTGCCCACAACAAAAGCATAATGACGAATGTGAGCAGCATAATAATTTCCGGGGCTTTGATCTTGCCCAATTTCTGCAACTCGTCATGGGCGAAAGTAACAGCATTCGGAGTGATTTTCAGTTCTGGCGGGGAGATGAGATAAATGACAAACGGCATAAGCAACATGGCAACAATGCCCGGTACCAACATGCACAGTGCCCAGGTACTCCACGAAAGGGTAAAGCCTTGATGGGTTGCTTCGGCAATATAATTGACAACTAGCGGATTCGGGGCTGTCGCTGTAATAAACATTGCCGAACTAATCGGATTTGCGTGATAATTGACTAGCGCAAGATAAGTGCCGACTTTGCTTTGCGTTCCTTTCTGGGGAATAGAATCATAGGCAAGAGCAATCGAGCGCATGATCGGGTGGATAATGCCACCGCAGCGCGCAGTGTTGCTGGGGGTAAAGGGAGCAAGCAATAATTCGCAAAGTGCGAGCCCGTAACCGATACCGATCGTCCGTTTACCGAGAAGTCGAATGAAATAATAGCCAATTCGCGCGCCCAAACCTGTTTTAATCAGGCCACGTGAAACGATGACCGAAATAACGATAAGCCAGATCAGCGCATTGTCCATGGAACCAAGCGCATCGGCGACAGCTTTCGGCGATGTCGGTGATGTCACTTTCGACAACATGACCACCGCAATTGTGATCATCGACATAACACCAAGCGGCATAACTTTGAGAATAATTCCGAGGATTGCTGCCACAAAAATGGCCACAAAATGCCAAGCTTCGGCTGTTAGACCGGCCGGCTTCGGAGTCATATATAAAGCCCAATAAATGAGCACACAAATAATACCAGGGATAATACGAAAAGGTACGTATTCCGATAGTTTCTGGTTCAGTTTGCTTAGGGATTGCATCAATATAATCCTTTTATGAAGGCTTCTCCAGTAAGGGTGTTATATAGAATATCCCGGTTTGTTGACCAGTTAAAAGCACTGTCACCCCCGCGAAGTAGCTACTTCTTCATATCACTTCGAGTAAAACTGGCAACAATATGATATTTCCTGCCACATTATCCAAGTTTGAAACGAAAAACGGTGAAATCTCATAGCGATAGGAATGTCGTTATCAGCAATTCTCGCGTAATTGAAACTTTTATAGCCATTTGGACGTAATCGCAAAAATTCTCACTCATAAAACGATAAAACAATGTGCACAGCACATATAGCTTGAAATTCCAACCATCAACCGAACCACGCACATCATTGGCGATTTGATAGATCTCGCGATGCAATGCTTGACGCTGTTGTTGGCTTGAAGTCATATTCTTAATTTTCCGAGAAAATGTTGTGTTTGATCTAGTGCAAAGCAGATGGAGCTAACAAGCCCGCTCAAATCCAACCATCAACGCCCAATTGTTTTTCAAGCGCCTGACGGACAAGGCCAACCATATAAGGAAGCTGATCCAGCGACCTGAATTTGGCTTCGACAAAACCGGTTCCAAAATGACCGATCTGTGAGATATCACGGCAAAGACCACGTGGGTCATCAAGTTCGTTTATCTCGATATTGAGATGTAAAATTAACTGTTTTGATTGCGGCACGACATCGACAAAATTCGTTTCCGCTTTATAGGCGATATAGTGCTTCAAGAATTCTTCTCGCACATTATCATCAAGGTTGAGTATCTCTTTGCGAAAGGCCTCAAACAATTCCCGTGTAATGCCACTTCGTAAAAACGCATGATCTGCAATTGTATATGATTTCAAAACCGGTTTTTCCGGTTTGAAACGATCAAGCGATTCTTCGGATATATCCGATGCACACCAGATATTGACCGCCTGATCGGCCAAATTTTTCGCCCGCACTATAATTGTTTTTTCTGTCCATTCTTAAAGTTCACCAAGCCGTCTATATAAGAAGAGGTGTTTCAAAAAATCTGCTTCGCATAGTGCCTTTGTCTTCAAATGAACGGTTGCCATATTCAAAATCATATCCGGTTCATGTCAAATTGCCGGCAGCGTGTAACTATGTTTTCCGAATGCAATGCTGATAGTTGCCAAGCAATCTTGACCGGTCTTTCGGCAACTTCATTATTAGTATGTCGTGACTGGAGACAAAGAAAAACAGAAGGGGAAAACTTCGATAAAAATTCGGGTAAGTAAATATCTTCCAACTTACTCACCCGATATTAAAACACATAGCAAAATTTAAGGCTTTCCAACCATTCTGATAAAACGAATGGCACACGCCTCAATTTTCGAATTGCTTGATGATTTTGTCCATATCGGCAACTTTCAAATCATGATTGAGATAGGCCTTTTTATCGGATAGCTCGATATCCAAACCATATTTGGTTTCATAAGACAGCGTACCTTTCTCAATCGAAAAATCGATCACATGGCCACCCGTTGTCCGGTTTTTGTCAACAAAATGAACATGAAATCCGGCAACCGAAACATTCTGAAAAAATTCCGGTGTCCAGAACCCAATAAGTTCTCCTTCAATGTCTTTGATATCTTCAACGATTTGGTGTTCGGCCACTTCCATTGCGTTTTTAAAACGCTGATCAAGTTCCCTCGGTCTCCGCACCTTCAAATGATCGAATTTGCCTTCCAATTTTATTGCAAGAAACACATTATCGAATTTCAGATGTTTCGAAAGTTCATCATATAATGTCGCTTTCGAAACGTGTGAAATTGCAAAACTTGCCTCGGGGGCAAATGTCGTGATTTGCGCGAATGGCATTCTTTCAGTGTCATCCATTATTCGTAATGGTCTGTTACCTTTAGCATCCCAAAAATGACAACAATCAATAATAGCTTCTCCGGTCAAACCTTCCGAACATCCCAAACCGAAATTTCCATGTTTTTTAATTTCCGATATCGGAAATAAACCATCAAAAACTCCCATCATAAGAGCATTAACGCCTGAAAATTGGGTTATCTTTTTTGTCATTACGTATTGTTCCTGTTCTACAACCTGCCAAAGCTATTTCGGCAAAATTTATTCTCTGAAAGTAGCTGCTTTCTACATAGCAATCACACTCGAAAGTTCAATAATAGGTTGTTTTGATAGTTGCAAATATCTTACGGAGAGAAGCGATCTGTCAGACAAAACATGTGTTCTTCGACAGTTTTAATCGTGCGACACAGTTCGTTTATTATGAAAAAATCGGACTGTCAGACTTGATTATTGATTGACAAGTCGTTTTACCGTCTTTCACTTAACAAAAAATTCGAAGGAGGGGATGAAATTCGCAAACAGGTTTTTCAGAGAAATTACATCTTTTACGAAAACGATTTCGTTTTCAAAATTTCTCATTCAAGCAAGAAATAAAACGTCTTTTCAATGTCAATCGAATCGGAAAGCATTTTAGATCGGTTTCGCATGAAAATTTCTATGAAGATTCGTCGACTGACGAATTTCCGCTTCAATCTGACGCTTTAAAGCGGAAGCCGGAAAATCTCGATAAACGCTGTCTTGGATAAAACACGAAAGCGCGCATATTGAAATGGGCTCTTCAAGCTTGTGGCAAGGCCCCATGCAAGCAAAATATCTTTATATTCAAATTTCGGGAAAATTGGAGCGGGCGATGGGATTCGAACCCACGACCCCAACCTTGGCAAGGTTGTGCTCTACCCCTGAGCTACACCCGCTCACAAACCGGAAGCGCTTCGCTTCGGTCGTGCCTATATGACCCAACCTTGCGACGATTGCAACATAAAAAATAAAATTCTTTCAATATTCGTTTTTCATGCTTTAAAAATCGTTGAAAATGTTGATTTCCGACTATGGCTCCAATAAAGCTTTTAAGAGGTTTTAGAGGGAGAAGTGATTATGCGTCGTTTGGTTCTGGCAGCCGCAGCAATTCTGGCATTGGGAAATTTTTCTTTTGCAGCCGATAAAGTGAAAGTCGATATTACACAGATTGTTGCCCATCCGGCTTTGGATGCCGTGCGCAAAGGCGTAGAGGATGTCCTTGCACAAGAGGGTTACAAGAATGGCGAGAATCTCGTTCTCAACTTCCAATCAGCGCAAGGAAACATTTCCACAGCAACCCAGATTGCCCGCCAATTTGTCGGAGACAAGCCGGATGTGATTGTTTCCATTGCAACGCCTTCGGCACAAACCATGCTTGCAGCAACCAAAAACATACCGATTGTTTTTTCGGCTGTTTCAGACCCTGTTGAAGCAAAGCTCGTACCGGATATGAAGAAACCCGGTGGAAACATTACCGGCGTATCCGACCGCTCGCCGGTTGAAGAACACATAAAACTCTTGAAAGAAATCAAACCTGATCTGAAAAAACTCGGCTACCTTTATAATGCTGCCGAGGCAAATTCGGTTTCGACCTTGAATGTTTTGAAAAAGCTTGCAGAAAAAGACGGCATCGAAATTATCCCCTCGGCTGCACCGAAATCATCCGACGTACAGGCAGCAACCCGCGCCCTTATTGGCAAGGTGGATATGATTTATGTGCCGACAGACAATACAATTATCTCGGTGCTTGAAGGTGCAACGAAAGTAGCAGCCGAATCAAAAACACCGCTTTTTACGGCTGATCCGAGTTCGATCGGGCATGGTGCCTTTGCAGCCCAGGGAATCGATTATTATGATTCGGGGCTCGAGACCGGTAAACTCGTTGTTCGTATTTTAAAAGGTGAAAAACCCGGAGACATTGATGTTGTCACACCGGAAGGGAAAAATGTGGCGATTGACCTTCAAGCTGCGGAAAAAATGGGAATTACGATCCCGCAGCCGGTCCTTGGTCGGGCGGCAAAAATTATCAACAAGTAAGGTATCCTGACGGTGGAATTTTTCGATACTGACATAATTGCAAGCGGGGCTATTGCCTCATGAGTATGTTTGCCTTTACCGGTGCTGTCGAGCTCGGGCTTGTTTATGCGTTTGTCGCTATCGGAGTCTATTTATCGTTCAGGATTCTCGATTTTCCGGATTTGACGGTGGACGGTTCGTTTCTGTTAGGCTCGACCGTCTGCGGTGTCATGATTCTATGCGGTTTCAATCCGTGGTTTGGCATGTTTTCGGCTTTGATTGCAGGAATGATTGCCGGACTTGTTACCGCACTTTTGAATTTGAAATTCGGCATTTTAAACCTCCTTGCATCCATTTTGACAATGTCGGCGCTCTACACCATCAATCTTCGCATTATGGGAATTATGGGGGTATCGAATGTCAATCTCGGTTTGGCAGATACCGCACTCACACCGTTTTATAATCTGTTCGGATTGCCCGATATGATTATCCGCCCGCTTTTCGTCGGTATTCTCGTCATCATTGTTGCTTTTCTTGTCTGGCGTTTTCTGGAAAGTGAAATCGGCCTTGCCATGCGGGCAACCGGAACGAATCAACGTATGGCGAAAGCTCAGGGAATCAAAACCGCGCTTCTCATCTATGCCGGTATGGGATTATCAAATGGTCTCGTTGCTCTTGGCGGGTCACTTTATATCCAGACCGCTATTGCCACCGATATAACAGGAGGTGCAGGAACCATCGTCTTCGGGCTTGCTGCCGTTATTATTGGCGAGACATTGTTCAGAACCCGAAATCTTTTACTGATTATCATAAGCTGCATTGTCGGGTCTGTCCTCTATCGTGTTGCTGTGCAATTCGCATTTGAAGGCAGCAGTCTTGGCATTGATACATCGACAGACTTGCAGCTTATTACCGCTTTGATTGTGGTATTGACTCTTGTTTTGCCGCATTATCTGGGGGCAAAAAAGCATGATTGAACTGCAACACATCGGCGTTACATTCAAAGCCGGAACCCCTTTGGAAAAACAGGCCCTTATTGATCTCAACCTAAAAATTGAGCGTGGCAGCTTTGTAACCATTATCGGTTCCAACGGTGCTGGCAAATCGACCATGCTTGGGGTTCTCGCCGGAGATATTTTGCCCAATGAAGGCAAAGTCATTATCAACAATATTGATGTTTCGGGAAAATCGACAGCCGAACGGGCAGGCATGATCGCACGGGTTTTTCAGGATCCGCTAGCGGGAAGTTGCGGATCACTCACTATTGAAGAAAATCTCGCCCTTGCCGCCCGTCGCGGAAAACGGCGGGGGTTACGGTCGGCTTTAACCAAAGAAAATCGCGAAATATTCCGCGCCCGCATTGCCGCTCTCGGTCTTGGACTTGAAGACCGCATCCAGAACCGGATGGACAGTCTTTCCGGCGGGCAACGTCAGGCTTTGGCGTTGATTATGGCTACCCTGTCGGATGCCGATGTTTTGCTGCTTGACGAACATACGGCCGCACTTGATCCGGGAATGGCCGAATTTGTTATGAAACTGACTGAAAAAGTCATCAAGGAAAACAATCTGACCACTTTGATGGTTACCCATTCTATGCGACAGGCACTTGATTATGGTGATCGTACCTTTATGCTGCATGGTGGAAAGGTGATACTTGATGTGCACGAAGAAGAACGCAAAGGTCTTGATGTGAGCGACCTTGTCGGCATGTTCCAGAAGGTCAGAGGTGAAGCGCTCGACGATGACAAGCTGCTGATGGATTAACATGGCGCAGAAAAAAGCACATGAGGTCGACGGTTTCCTTTCACGTTTACAAGCGCAATACCCCATTGTTCTGATTTACGGTCCCGATAAGGGGCTCGTTTCCGAACGGGCGTCGAAATTTGCCAAGCTCACCGGCGTCAAACTTGATGACCCGTTTTCCAATATCAGGCTTGAAGCGGCCGATCTTGAACGCGACCCTACGCGCCTTCTTGACGAAGCCCATACGGTCTCGCTGTTTGGCGGAAAACGGCTCATCTCGATAAAAAACGCCGGCAATGGACGAAATCTCACCGAAGTCGTCAAAAAACTTGCAAAAACCGGCCTTGAAAATGTTTATCTGATGATAGAAGCCGGAGACCTTAAAAAAGGTGCAGGTCTACGCTCGGCTGTGGAAACGGCAGCGTCAGCCATGGCGCTTCCCTGTTATGCCGACGATGCACACTCGCTTGAAGGGCTGATTGATCAGGTTCTTGGTGAATATCACCTTGCCATTTCGCTTGAAGCAAGAAAATGGCTCAAAGAGAGTCTGGGGGGAGACCGGCTTATCTCGCGTAGTGAATTGGACAAGCTTTGCCTTTATGCAATGGGCAAGGACGAGATCACACTTGATGATGTAAAAGCTGCTGTGAGTGATGTAAGCGGCCTCACTTACGATGAAATTATCGATGCTGTTCTCATTGGAGATCTTGTCGGTTTCAACAACCGTTTCGACCGTCAGGTTGCAACCGGCAATGCGCTTTTTTTGATATTAAGCGCTGCCGAGAGACAATTCCAACAATTGCAACTTTTGCGCCAGCAAGTGGAAATCGATGGGAAAACGCCCTCTTCTGCCATTTCTTCGGCGCGCCCGCCTATTTTCTTTCGCCGACAAAAAATCATTGAACAGGCACTCACCCGTTGGACATTGAAGCGAATTGCGGAAGCAATGGAGCGGCTACAAAAAGCCGTTCTTGAAAGCCGCGAAAATACGGCCCTTGCCGAACCGATTATCCGACAGGCACTTCTGGCGCTTGCTGTTCAATCGAAGCGCCAGAACTAGTTTTCGATTTTAAACAGTGAGCTTAACTGCGTTTGACATGTTCGATATAAAGTTCGCGTAAGCGCAATGTTACTTTTCCGGGCTTACCATCGCCAATTTTACGCCCGTCTACGCTCAAAACAGGAGCTGCAAAATTGGTTGTCGAAGTAATCAACGCTTCACTGGCGGCATAGGTTTCTTCCAATGTAAAAAGCCGTTCTTCGACATTAATGCCATTTTTGCGCGCAAGCTCCAGAATGGTACCGCGGGTAATACCGGGCAAAATGGAGTGATCCAACTGGCGGGTGACAAGTGTCCCCTGACGATCGACAATGAAGAAATTGGACGAGGTTGCTTCGGTCAGATAGCCATCCTCGACATAGACAGCATCGTCAACGCCTTCGGCATGGGCGTGAGTCTTGGTCAAAGACGAATAAAGAAGCTGCGTCGTCTTGATGTCGCGGCGGCACCAGCGGCCCTCTTTCACCGATATCATTTTCAACTGCGGCATTTTTTGAAGATTTTTGACAATGCCTGTCTGCGTGAACATGAAAAGGCAGGGCTTCAATTCGCTATTGTCGTAAACAAAATTACGATCACCGGCGCCACGCGAAACCTGAAGATAGACAGTGCCGTTATCAAGACCGTTTCGCTTGATAAGCTCGCGATGAATATTGAGAAATTCATCCCTATCCACGTTGAATTCTATCTCCAGCGCTTTCAGAGAATTTTTAAGCCTTTTGATATGTCCGTCAAAGTCGAGAAACTTTCCGTCAAGAAAAGAGGTGACTTCATAAACGGAATCGGCAAACATGACAGACCTGTCAAAAATTGAAATCCGGGCATTTGTTTCATCAAACCAATCGCCGTTGACATAAACGGTGCGTGTCATTGTATTTTTACCTCTTCAACATCATTCACCAGCGAAAAACATTTATCATGCCGGAGAGAATCCGGATATTCCGATTTTAGAAACCGGAAGCCTTCAACTCTTTCCGGACGATCATTTTCCGCGTTTAAAAATCACTATGGAATTTTGGCTAAACTTAAGGCAGATTTGACAGAGCAGCAATAGCAGAGATGTCGCGGCCAATCATTTCGTGCCGCTTTTTTCATAAGGAAAATAACTGATGGCAGAACCGATTGCTTTTGTCAGCCGTAGTGAACAAACCGAAAGGGATAACTGGTTAAAAATCCTGTCCGAAAATTTAGGCGATGAAAAGATTGTAGATTTCAACGATTTGAAACCGGAAGATTATGGCGCAATCGAACTTGCCATTGTTGCAAACCCTGATCCCGACCAATTGAAAAAACTCACAAATCTGAAATGGATACAAAGCCTATGGGCAGGTGTCGAACGGATGGTGAAGGAATTACCCGAAAATGCGCCACCGATTGTCCGGCTCGTTGATCCCGCTTTAACCGAAGCCATGGCCGAAGCTGTTCTTGCATGGACGCTTTATTTAACCCGCGATATGCCGTGCTATCATCGCCAGCAACAGGAACGCCTCTGGCAACCACATAGCTATAAGCCTGCCTCACAATGGAAAATCGGCCTTCTCGGTTTAGGTGAATTGGGAAGAGCTGCGGCGAAATTGCTAACACTTACCGGATTTCAGATAAATGGTTGGTCAAAGAGCCAAAAAACGCTCGACAATGTCACATGTTTGAGTGGAAATGCCGGTTTTATGCGGCTGATTGAAACAAGCGATATTGTCGTTCTGCTTATACCGCTCACCAATGAAACAATAGGGCTTCTCGGAAAGAACGAATTTGCCCATATGAAAAAAGGAGCAAGCCTGATCAATTTTTCCAGAGGGCCTGTTATTGATACCAACGCTCTTGTTGACGCTCTTGATAAACGTGAGCTCGATCACGCGGTTCTTGACGTTTTCGATCAGGAACCTTTGCCGCCCGATTCGCCCTTATGGCAGAATCAAAATATAACCGTGCTTCCCCATATCTCGGCGCCAACAAACAAAGAAAGTGCCGCAAAAATAGTGGTAAAAAATATAGCGAATTGGCGAAAAACCGGAAAATTGCCGCCTACAGTCAACCGGATGCGCGGCTATTAAACGGCCACTCAAATAGTTGTTCGATAAAACACCAGAAAAACCACCAAAAACCGGCTTTAGAAAAATTGGTGCGGAAACCTTGCTTTCGTCATGATCGTTATATAGTTAATCTATATAACAGAATGGTATATTTATGTCGGTCAAAGCAACCTTATCTTTCACAGAAGATCATATCGGCTCGGTCGGGCGCGAGCGCATCAAGCTTCTCGAGGCTGTCGGCCGTGAAGGTTCGATTTCTGCCGCCGCCCGTTCTGTCGGGCTTAGCTACAAGGCGGCATGGGATGGCATTGGCGCCATGCAAAACCTCGTTGCAAAACCGCTTTTGAAAAAGAATATCGGCGGGAAAAATGGCGGTGGTGCCACCCTGACACCAGAAGCGTTAAAACTCATCGAAACTTTTCACCATCTTGAAACCGGACTTGCCACAATGATGAAGCAAGCCTCCGAAAATTTGTCGGAAATAGGTTTGAGTTCGACAGGGCTTTTACAAGGTTTCATGATGAGAACATCGGCACGCAATGTTTTATCGGGCCACATTTTATCCATCAAAAGTGCGCCGCCAGCCGCATTTGTAACCATCAGTATTTCCCGAAAAATCGACATCAAAGCCGAAATTACTGAAAAAAGTGTCGAACGGCTTGGACTTGTTAAGGGGCGTCAGGTTGCAGCTCTTATCAAAGCACCCTTTGTGAGGGTCGTACCTTTTGAAGACAAGGACAATTTTTCTGAACAAAACCGGATTCCGGGAATTCTGGAATCGATAACGATTGGCAAAAAAAGTGTCGAGCTTAACGTTGAAATTGGTGAGGACAAAATACTCATTGCAACGATGAGACCGGACGACCCCGCACTTCATGGACTTAAGGCCAATCAACCTGTTCTTGCGCTTATCAAGGCTGAAAACATCATTATTGCAACATGTTAGGAGAAAGCAATGAAATCCAAACTCGCTTTATCGATAGGTCTGTTGCTGGCAAGTGTAACCTTTGCCCATGCCGGTGAAACCGTTGTTGCGGTGGCCGCCAATTTTACCGAACCCGTCAAGGAAATTGCCGAACAATTCAAAGAAAAGACCGGACACACGGCAACACTTTCATTCGGTGCCACCGGTAATTTCTATACACAAATAAAGAATGGCGCTCCTTTCGAGGTATTTCTTGCAGCCGATACCGAAAGGCCGACCAAAGCCGTTGAAGAAGGCTATGGTGTCAAAGGAACAGAATTTACCTATGCAATCGGCACATTGGTGCTGTGGAGTGCAAAAGACGACCTTGTAAAGGGTCCTGAAACTTTGACGGATAGCAAGATTACCCACATTTCCTTCTGCAATCCTGATGCGGCTCCTTATGGCAAGGCGGCTGTCGAGACAATGGATGCGCTAAAAGTCCACGACAAAATCAAGGACAAACTTGTCGAAGGGCAAAATATTTCGCAAGCCTACCAGTTTGTCAAAACCGGAAATGCCGAAATCGGTTTTGTTGCACTTTCGCAGATTATCAATGAAAAAGGCGGCTCGAAATGGATTGTTCCACAAAACGACTATAACCCGATCCGTCAGGATGCCGTGCTTTTGAAAACCGGTGAAAATAATGAAGCGGCAAAGGCTTTTGTGAGCTTCCTCAAAGGTCCGGAAGCAGCAACCATTATCAAAAAATATGGCTACGCTTTGCCGGAAACAAAGTAGAAAGCATGATGCTACTTTCCAATGAGACATGGACCGCGATCAAGCTGACGGCCGAATTGGCGACGGTAACCACATTTTTTCTGATGGCTATCGGAACGCCGATTGCTTTGTGGCTGTCGCGATCCAAAACCTATGGAAAAGAAATTGTCGCATCCATTATCTCCATACCTTTGGTTTTGCCACCAACGGTTCTGGGCTTTTATCTTCTGGTATTTCTGGGGCCTAATGGACCAGGTGGCTTTATTGCACCATGGTTCGGCATGGATAAATTTGCCTTCACCTTTGAAGGGCTGGTCATCGGCTCGGTCATTTATTCCATGCCCTTTGTTGTTCAGCCCATTCGCAATTCATTCGAGGCTATGGGAAGGCGGCCGATGGAAGTTGCAGCAACGTTGCGTGCGTCACCATGGAAAGCATTCTGGAAAGTAGCCCTTCCGATTGCGAGCCCTGGTTTTATGACTGCCGCAGTTTTGGGTTTTGCCCATACTGTTGGCGAATTCGGTGTTGTTCAAATGATCGGTGGAAACCTGCCGGGTAAGACGGCCGTGATCTCGACCACCATTATGAGCTATGTCGAAGCCGGTCAGATGCATGAAGCCAATGTTCTATCAATCATTATGGTTATCTTTTCATTTTGCATCATTCTTACTGTTTCACTCTTGCAGAAATTCATGCAGGCACGAACATTATGAGTGGAACCATTTCTGTTGATCTTAAAGGGACGCTGGGCAATTTTATGCTCGATTGCACGTTTCACGCACCGCTTCGCGGCGTCATTGCGCTTTACGGCCCTTCCGGATGCGGGAAAACTTCCGTTTTACGCGGCATTGCCGGACTTAACCGTTTTTCGGGAAAAGTCGAGATCGGCAGCGAATGCTGGCAAAATGAAACCGGCTTCGTTCCCGTTTATAAACGTCCCCTCGGCTATGTTTTTCAGGAAGCCAGTTTGTTTCCGCATTTGTCTGTCAGAAAGAACCTTACCTTTGCTATGGCAAAAGGCGAAAACAATCTCTCGCCGACTTTCGACGAAGTTGTGGAATTTTTGAATATTGCCCACCTTATTGATCGTGCGCCGCACAATCTCTCCGGTGGCGAACGTCAACGTGTGGCGATTGGCCGTGCTCTCCTGTCGCATCCCAAGATTCTCCTTATGGATGAGCCGATATCGGCACTCGACAAACGGTCGAGAGATGAAATTCTTCCCTTTTTGATTGGTTTGCGTGACCGTCTTTCAATGCCAATCATCTATATCACCCATGATATTTACGAAGTCGAACGGTTGGCCGACACATTGGTGTTGATGGATAGTGGCAAAGTTATTGCCTCTGGCAGTTTGAGAGAAATCGAAGCAAATCCCGATCTGCCGCTTGCCAATACTCGCGAAGCCGCCGTCAATCTTGACGGTTATGTCAAATCCTACAACGAAAATACCGGCCTTGTCGAAGTGGATGTACCGGGTGGCACGTTCATTGCCCCGTCTGCACCTTTGGTAAGGGGGAAAAAAATGCGCATTCGTATTGCGGCCAATGATGTAAGCCTTGCTGTCGAAAAACCGCTGAAAAGCTCGATACTCAATGTGATGCCGGCGCGCATTCTAACAATGCGGGAACAGGGGCATTTTGAAGTTCTGGTCAAACTGGAATTGGGTGATAATGGAAAGGGAGCGCATTTTCTTTCACGCCTCACACGCCATTCATGGCAAATATTAGGGCTTAGGGAAGGAATGGATGTTTATACCCAAATTAAAGGCGTTGCCCTGATCGACCAGCAAGAGGGCTAACTTTTTCAAGATAAGCTCTCGCAAGTTCAACCGTGCCTTTCAAAAAAGTTTTGCGAAGTTTTTCGGCTGTTGGCGTTTGATTGTGCGTTTCAAGCCATGCAGTCAGTTGCAAACGGCGCATCATAACGAGATGGACAATCATATCTGCCATTTCCCGGTTTACCGGCATCACCTCGCCATAGCCTTGAAGCCATGCATTGATATAGCTTGGCACAAACGGATTATCTTCTATAAAGCTCAATGAGTTGGCTAGATCCAATCCGAACCATGAAAAGCCGCAATCATCAAAATCGATTACGGCGAGTTTTTCGCCGTCAATCAATAGATTTGCAAGCCGCAAATCGCCATGGATAAGACCGTAATGGGCTTTATCTTTCGGAAAAGTTGAAGAAAAATATTCGAGCGTTCTATCGCAGTTTTCAAGAATTTCACGATCCTGAGATGAAAGATTTTCAGCCTCTCGCCAATTTCCCCAGATAGCATTTCGCCCGATCATTGTTTCATAGGACCAATGTTTACGAATGAAGCTTTCCGGCCTCACCCAATTCATGGATTGGCGATGCAGTTTGGAGGAAATTTTGCCAAGTTCAAAAAACCGGTGCACAAGCGCCTTATCAGCTTGAGGCTCTTGTCCCTGTATAAAAGAAAAACAGGCAAGTCTGAAAATGCCCGCTTCGACAAACAATTTTCCAAAACGGGAAATGAAAAGATGTGGAACTGTCACAATGCCGGATTGCTCGATTGCCTCAAGCCAAAGGAGTTCGGATAAGATTTCATCATTTTGATGATAGGACGGCCGATAAATCCGGATAATTCTTGTCTCGTTCCCGAAAGTTACCCGAAAAGTCGCATTTTCCGATATGGTAAGGAGGTCGATGCGGGCACTCTCAGGAATATCCCAACAAGCAAGATTATCCTTTATCAAAATCGGAAGATTGTTTTCGGCTTCAATTATCATCTATGTAACAGAAACACTGCCTGTTGCCCGAACAAATTCCAGGCCCCCCAAGGCAGTTTGCGTTTGACGGGCTTTCCCTGCCGATTCAATACCACCGCTTCTTCTATTTCCGCTCCTATTTCTTTAACGAGATCAACAAAATCCTCAATCGTGCAAAAATGGATATTCGGCGTATCATACCAGCTATAGGGAAGCTCTTTGGTAACCGGCATACGGCCAAGAAAAAGCAGATGAGCGCGGGCGCGCCAATAACCGAAATTGGGAATGGAGACAACAGCCCTCTCGCCAATGCGTAAAAGTTGTTCAAGCACGACCTTCGGATTGTGCGTTGCCTGTAAGGTTTGCGAGAGAATAACATAATCGAAACACGAATCCGGATAATAGACGAGATCGCTATCGGCATCTCCCTGAATGACAGAAAGTCCTTTAAGCAAACATTGATCGACACCTTGTTGCGACAATTCCACACCGCGCCCATCAACATTGCGCCGCGTTTGCAACAGATAAAGCAGACTGCCATCGCCGCAACCGACATCAAGAACACGGGCACCCGACCTTATAAAATTGGCGATCACTTCAAAATCGGTACGGGATTTTAACGCCGACAATAATTCGTCATTCTCGCTCATGCCGTCAATCCCCTCTGTTCTGCAGCCGCTGTCAGGAAACTGTGAATGGCAGAAAACATCACCGGTTCATCAAGCAGAAAAGCGTCATGACCTTTATCGGTTTTGATTTCAACAAAAGAAACCCGTGCCCCTGCAGCGTTGAGTGCGTGGACAAAGGTGCGACATTGCTCGGTGGTGAACAGCCAATCGCTGGAAAATGAAGCGACAAAGAACCGCCCGCGCGAGCCCCTGAAGGCATCGGCCAAATGGCCCCCATATTCGGCTTGAAGATCAAAATAATCCATGGCACGTGTCAAATAAAGATAGCTGTTGGCATCAAAGCGTTCGACAAATGTCATACCCTGATGACGCAAATAGCTTTCTATCTGGAAATCGGCATCAAAACCGAATGTTATCTGGTCTCTATTTTGTAAATTCCGCCCGAATTTGCGATGAAGTGCCGCTTCCGAAAGATAAGTGATATGGGCTGTCATTCTAGCAACAGCCAAACCTTTTGTCGGTCGTTTTCCTGCTTCGAGATACCGCCCGCCCAACCAGTTGGGATCGGCCATAACGGCTTGTCTGCCAATTTCATCAAAAGCGATATTTTGTGCCGAATGGCGCGCACCGGTCGCAAGAATGACGGATGAAAAAACTTTTTCCTTATAAGCTGCAGCCCATTGCAATGCCTGCATTCCGCCCATGGAACCACCAACCACACAAAACAATGTCTTGATTCCCAGTTTTTCAACAAGCATTGCCTGTGCGCGCACCATATCTCCTATCGTGATAACAGGAAAATCGAGTGCATAGGGTTTTCCCGTTTTCGGATTTTTCGATGCCGGACCGGTAGAGCCGAGACATCCCCCTAAAACATTAGAACAGATCACATAATAGCGTTCGGTATCAATAATTTTACCGGGGCCTACCAATATATCCCACCAACCGGGTTTTCCGGTCACCGGATGGGTGTTGGCAACATGTTGATCGCCGGTGAGGGCATGGCAAATTAAAATGGCATTGCTTTTGTCTTCATTCAATGTGCCATAGTCCTGATAGGCAATCTGGAACGGCGACAAAACAACGCCGCTATCAAGCTGTAGCGGCTCGTCTGGCCCGAACAGCGCTACTTTACTATCAGGAAAATCGGCTTGGGAATTTTTCGCGCCGGAAGATTTTCCGGTCGATCTTGTTTGTGTCATATCGGTTGCACCGTCTAGAAAGAAAAATAATAGCTAGTCGTCTCCTCTGATAAATGTCAAGATTTTCTCTCGACTTCAGATGAAAGCAAGGGTATTTCCTTAAATATTAAACTACCAGACCGGATAAATATCGATGAAAAAAGATGTTATTGTTGACCGTCCACAGCCTAGAAAAGGTATTCTGGATATTGCAGCTTACGTTCCCGGATCAAGCGAGGTAAAAAATACGAAGAAAGTTTTTAAACTTTCTTCGAACGAGTCGCCGCTTGGTCCTTGCCCGGCAGCAATTGATGCTTATCGGCAGGCAGCAGCACATCTTGAACTCTATCCGGATGGTTCGGCCACACCGCTTCTTGAAGCCATTTCGGAAGTGACAGGGCTTGCAAGAAGCAATCTGATGGCGGGAAACGGATCGGATGATTTGTTGGGGCTGTTAGCCAATACCTATCTTACAGCCGGTGATGAAGGTATTATGACCGAGCACGGCTTCGGTGTTTACGAAATACAAATCAGAGGTACCGGTGCAAAACCTGTTATTGTGAAAGAAAAAGATTGCCGAATTGATATTGATGCCATTCTTGACGCAGTAACAGAAAGAACAAAAATCGTTTTCATCGCCAATCCCGGTAATCCGACGGGCACCTATCTGACAGCAACCGAGGTCAAAAGGCTTCATGCAGGGCTGCCTAAAAATGTGCTTTTAGTCCTTGACGGTGCCTATGCCGAATTTGTCACCGAGGATGATTACGATACCGGCGTAGAACTTGTTTCTGCCAACGAAAATGTTGTCATGACACGCACATTTTCAAAAATTTACGGGCTTGCCGGTTTGCGTGTGGGGTGGATGTATGCGCCCCTTCATGTCATTGATGCGGTTAACCGTATTCGCGGAGCTTTCAATGTCAGTGTACCGGCACAAGCCGCAGCAAGTGTTGCTTTTCGCGACAGAGCCTATATCCAGAATGCTATAGCCTATAATTCAAAATGGCGTTCCTGGCTCACACATGAAATCGAGGCTTTGGGGCTTAAGGTTACGCCTTCTGTCACCAATTTTCTGCTCATCCATTTTCCGGCAGACAAGGAAAAATCGGCCGCTCAGGCTGATGATTATCTGAAAGCCAACGGGTATATTTTGCGCCGCGTTACCGGATACGGATTTCCGAACGCGTTGCGCCTTTCCATTGGATCCGAAGAAGCAAATCGCGGCGTTATCGCCACATTGAAAAATTTTTTGAAGTAGAAAAATGTCTGAAGTGAAATTTAAAAAAATCGCCCTTATCGGTATCGGTCTTATCGGCTCTTCTCTTGCCCGCGTTATTCGGGAAAAAAAATTGGCCGATCATATCGCCATTTCCACCCGCACAGGAACGACGCTTGAACGGGCACGCGAACTTAAACTGGGTGACAGCTATACAACCGACAATGGCAAAGCGGTTGAAGATGCCGATCTCGTTATTGTTTCGGTGCCGGTCGGTTCATCCGGTCAGGTTGCAAAGGAAATTGCACCGCATTTAAAACCCGGTGCCATTGTTACCGATGTCGGTTCTACCAAAGCATCGGTTATCCGCCAGATGAAACCGGAATTGCCCGATAATGTCATTTTTATCCCTGGTCACCCTATTGCCGGTACCGAATTTTCCGGTCCCGATGCCGGTTTTGCCGACCTTTTCATCAATCGCTGGTGCATTTTGACACCGCTTCCTGATACGGATGAAAAAGCAATCGCCAAATTGACCCAATTCTGGGAAGCCTGTGGTGCAAAAGTTGACAGAATGGATCCCGAACATCACGATCTGGTTCTGGCAATTACATCGCATTTGCCACATCTTATTGCCTATAACATTGTCGGCACGGCAAGCGACCTTGAAAAAGTCACCAATTCCGAAGTCATTGCCTATTCGGCTTCCGGTTTTCGTGATTTTACCCGCCTTGCCTCTTCCGACCCGACCATGTGGCGCGACATTTGCCTGAACAATAAAGACGCTATCATTGAAATGCTCGGACGCTTCAGTGAAGACCTTGCTTCGCTCCAACGCGCAATCCGCTGGGGAGATGGGCAAGCTCTATTTGATCTTTTCACGCGTACACGTGCCGTAAGACGCGGCATTATTGATGCGGGGCAGGAAGTTGATGCACCCGATTTCGGTCGTCAGGTTGCTCGCAAACACCCCGAAGATTTAAAAAAATAACCGGACTTCACAAAGAAGCGTGTTTGCCAAAATTAAACGCGCTTCTTTTAACTATCTCTTATAACCGGATTTGTCTGAAACGAGCAGTTCATATTCGTCTAGCTCAACTGGCTTTCAAAACAAAAAGCAACAAGCGATAAGCAATGATTGCCCATATTTGACGAAGAAAATAGGGCGCCTTCTTGTTAATACGGATTTCTTTTGTGCCAGAGTCGGCTCGATTATATCGGCTTAATCAATGTGCCGTTTCGCCTCTACAGTCGTTGAGCCATTTCACCATTTGTCATTATTTGAAATCATCAAGGCTCGGCGTTTTTTCGAGAAGCTCTTGCGGCGTCGGCAAAGAATCGTCAATCTTTTGATAGCGCATTTTTTCCGGCAATTCGGTTGAATTGGAGGATTGATCGCGCTGCATGGCTGCCCGCGATAACAACATCAGGGTGACCGGAGTTGTTACGATAATAAATATTGCAAGCAATATAGAATGGGAAATGAGTTTGTGACCGCTTACCGTTGAATAGATGATCGAGGCAATGATAATGCCACTGACACCCCAGCTTGTTCCGAGCGTTGGCATATGTAAACGTTCATAAAAGCTTTTGGCGCGATTAAGACCGATGGCGCCGATCAATGTCAACCCCGAGCCTAAAAGCAGGAAAAACACAATGACAATAGAAAGCCAGAGAGGAAAGTCTTCAATCATTCGATCACTTCCCCGCGCATCAGAAATTTGGCCAAAGCCGAACTTGAAACAAAGCCCAAAAGGCCGATCACCAATGCGGAATCGAAATATATTGTTGTGCCGGTGCGCATACCAAAAGTGACAAACAACATTAAAGTAGCCGTATAAAGTGCATCAAGACCCAAAATTCTGTCCTGAGCGCGTGGTCCACGGATCAGGCGAATAAACGACAAGATCATCGCAAGTCCCAGAAACAATTGCGCAATATTGATGCCCCAATAAAGAATAACAATACTCATTGGAATATCTCCAGAAGCAGACTTTCATAACGGTTTTTAATAAAATCTCTCCAATAATCTTCATTATCCATATCAAGATCAAGAATATGGACAAGAAGACTGCTATCTTTGCTATGATAGGCAATCCAGGCAGTCCCGGGTGTTGCAGTCATAATACAGGATAATACAGCAAGTGCTGTATGGTTTTTAAGTTCAAGCGGAACCGTGATGAAACCGGATTGTTTCCGTTTTGCACCGCTAAAAAGCACATAGAGAGCAACATCATAATTCGACTTGACGATATCGATCGTTACGCGAAAAAACAACCTTATAACCGAGCCCCAATTATGGATATGTACCTTCTGCGGTTTTAATAACCGCATCAGAAAGCCTCCCGCAATTCCGACGACAATGCCGATGAGACCCTGCCCCAAGGTAAAGCCGTTCAAAATCATCCACATGACAAGAAGCGACAAGGTCAACAATGGATAGGGGATTATGCGTTTCATTTCATACCCCTTTCAGCGTCAACATTATCGATAAGTCCCGCTGTTAGTTCTTGTGACGGGATCGGGCTCACTGCTACGGTTTCCTGCGGCAAAACACTGTCGATATAATTTTGCGGATGATGCAGTTCTTCAGCGGCTTTTCCGAGATAGCTTGCTACCGGACCGGCAGCAATGGTCAATAGAAGACACAAGCCGAGCAAACCCGCAACGGGCGCAAATTCTATTACTTGCACGCGTGGCACTTTACCTTCAATTGAAGCCCAGAAAGTGCGGATACCGGTTCTCGTCATGGCGATAAGTGCGGCAAACCCCGAAAAGATGAGAAGAGCGACAAAAGTCCAATCCCGCGCACTTGGTTGGTAACCATCGCCATTTAGTCCATCCGGATTGAAAACACCGGTAATCATCATGAATTTTGCGACAAACCCCGAAAATGGAGGCATACCGATAATGAGAATAGCCGTTATTCCGAAACATGCTCCAAGAATTGCAAGCGTTGCCGGAATATAAGTGCCAACTTCATCCTCTTCATCTTCCTCGTCTTCGCCATAAACTTCCATTGTTACCGCAAGAACATTGGCGGCTGTGTCCTGACTGCGTTCGACAAGTTCGACGAGCAGGAAAAATGCTGCAAGCGACAAAGTGGAGGAAACAATATAGAAAAGCGCGCCAGCGGTGAGCGAAGCATTACCGGTTCCGATAGCGGCAAGCAGCGTTCCCGACGACACCAGAACGCTATAAGAAGCAAGCCGTCCCAGAGCCTGACTTGCAAGCACTCCGATAAAACCGAATATTAAAGTTGCAAGCCCGCCATAAAACAATATGTCATTGCCAAAACCGGTTAAAGTTCCGCCATCAGTCCCGAAAACCAACAAGGTGAGCCGCAAAACAACATAAATGCCGACCTTGCTTAAAATAGCAAATGTGGCTCCAACCGGTGCAGCCGCAGCACTATAAGTCGGTGTCAGCCAGAAGTTGAGTGGCCACATACCGGCTTTGACCAGAAAAGCAATTCCAAGAATTGCCGCGCCGGACTCGAAAATAATACGATCGGGCGATTTGAGCGTTTGAAGTTTCAATGAAAGATCGGCCATATTCAATGTTCCGCAGACACCGTAAATAAGCGCCGCACCAATCAAAAAAAACGATGAAGCAATAAGATTGACCACAACATAATGCATGCCGGCGCGCACTCTCGCCTGCCCGCTACCGTGAAGGGCAAGCCCGTAAGATGCTGTCAACATAACTTCAAAAAACACAAACAGATTGAACAGGTCTCCGGTCAGGAAAGCACCGTTTACACCGGCAATCATAAATTGCATGAGAGAATGGAAGTGGGGACCGGCTTTATGCCAATGGGCGACCGAAAACACCAATGAAGCAGCCGCAAGAAGAGTTGCCAGAAAGACCATGACCGCACTTAACCGGTCAAGCACCAGAACTATTCCGAAAGGCGCTTGCCAATTGCCGAGGTTATAAACCTCTGCATGGGGGGAGACATCAATAGCCCGCCCGATCAATCCGATAGAAACAAGAACGAGTAGTCCTATCGATGAAAGGCTTATCCATAATTTGAGTTTGCGGCGTCTTTCATCATAAAAAAGCAGAAGTGCCGCAGTCGCAACGGGCAGAAGAATAGGCAGAATAACGAGATGGCGGAGAAAATTTTCGATCATTTATTTTCCCTCCCATCGACATGGTCCGAACCGGTTAACCCACGTGAAACCAGCAGAATAACAAGGAATAATGCGGTTGTCGCGAAACCGATAACAATGGCTGTGAGAACCAGCGCTTGCGGTATCGGATCGGCGTAATTTGCCGGATTGACAGGATTGGAGGGATCAACGATCGGTGCCGCGTTCGAGCGGGGACGTGCCATTGAAAAAATGAACAGGTTGACCGCATAGGAAATAAGTGAAAGCCCTAGAATGACCTGATAGGTTCTTGGCCGCAAAAGAAGCCAGATTCCCGAACCGGCGAGCACACCAATCCCCAAAGAAAGAACAATTTCCATCAGTGTTCCTCCTCTTTACGGGTTGTGCGTTTACCAATGCGATAATGCCGGATTGATTGGTGCGCTATCGCAATGAGCATCAGCACAGTTGCACCGACAACGAGTGAAAAAACACCGAGGTCGAACGCCATAGCTGTGGCTGTCGGCATTTGTCCGATAAAAGGAATCTTCGTATATTGAAAATAGGAGGTAAGAAAGGGATAGCCGAAGAACCACGAGCCGATGCCTGTTACCAAAGCCAGAAGAATACCGAATCCGATCCAGCGCAGCGGTAAAACTTTAAGATGACTTTCCACCCACCGCGTTCCCGAAGCCACATATTGCAGAATAAATCCGATGGCCATAGTGACACCGCCGGCGAAACCGCCACCAGGCAAATCATGCCCGCGCATGAAAAGATAGACCGCAAAGGCCATAATAACCGGAAAAAGCCAATGCATGATGATGCGTGGAATAACAAGGTAATCGGAAACGGTATCACCAACCTCGCGGTCGGGTCTCGATTTGTCAAAAGCTGATTGAAGCTTTTGTTGCGCCGGTGCCTCGATACTTTCAACTGCGGGACGAAAACGCCTCAAAAGGGCAAAAACGGTGAGCGCGACAATGCCAAGCACCGTTATTTCACCCATTGTGTCAAAGCCACGAAAATCAACAAGAAGCACATTAACGACATTGCGGCCACCGGCATTGGAATAGGAATGGGTGAGGAAAAAGTCTGAAATCGTTTGGCCTTGGGGACGGGTCATCACACAATAAGAGAGCCAGGCAAGCCCACCACCGCCAACGACAGCAATAAGGAAATCGCGGCCTCTTCTCAACCATGGCGTAAAACCGCTCGGCATAGGATCGGGAGCCTGCAAGCGTTTGGGCAACCATCTGAGCCCCAAAAGCAGAAGAACAGTTGTGACAACCTCAACAACCAGTTGTGTCAAGGCAAGATCGGGGGCTGAAAGCCACAAGAATGTGGCGCATGTCATAAGCCCTGTAACGCCCAGAAGCATAAGTGAAGCGAAGCGGTGGAATTTTGCCTGCCATGCAACCAATATTGCGCAAACACCCCCGATCAGCCAGATAATTAAAAATGGCAGATCAAGCGGGAAAAGCGGCAACGCACCCGCATCAATCCATTGATTGCCGGCGATCAACAATAAGAGTGCAACGATTGGCGCAAGAACAATCCAGCGCACCTCTACTTGCAGGCGACGCGTGGAAAGGAAAGCCTCGGCCGAACGCGCCCATTTCCAGGATATTGTTACCAATACGCGTTCAAAAATACGCTGCCCCTTCAAATGTCTGAAAAATGGCGGGCCACCTTCACATGATTTCAGATATTTGCGCGTGAGAATATAAAGTACAAGCCCGCCTATCAAAGCAATGAGGCTCATGACAAGCGGGGTATTAACGCCATGCCACAAAGCGAGATCATAATGCGGCGTCTCGCCCCCCAATACCGAATGAACGGCAGTGCCCAAAATGCCACCGATTGCAAATTTCGGAAATATACCGATGAGAAGACACAAAAATACCAACAACTCGATTGGAAAACGCATGAAATGCGGAGGTTCATGCGGAATTTTTGGTAAATCATGCGGTTTTCCGCCAAAAAATACCCCATGAATAAAACGCACAGAATAGGTAACACTCAATAATCCCGCTAACGTTGCGAGATAAGGCGTAATCTTGTCAAGCCAGGATTCCATGTGGACTTCAACCGCTTCGGCAAAAAACATTTCCTTCGATATGAAGCCATTGAGAAGCGGCACCCCTGCCATGGCAGCACTTGCAACCAGCGCCAATGTTCCGGTAAACGGCATATAACGGAAAAGCCCCGACAATTTGCGCATATCGCGCGTTCCCGTTTCATGGTCAATAATGCCCGCTGCCATAAATAACGATGCCTTGAAGATAGCATGGTTGACGATATGGAAAATTGCTGCAACGCAAGCAAGCGGGCTTGCAAGACTTAAGAGCGTGGTTATCAACCCCAGATGGCTGATTGTCGAATAGGCAAGCAGACCTTTAAGGTCCTGTTGGAACATTGCAAAATAGGCACCGATCAAAAGCGTAATCAAACCGCAAAGCCCGATAATCCAGAACCATGCTTCTGTCCCCGACAATACCGGCCAGAACCGCACCATAAGAAACACACCGGCTTTGACCATTGTTGCCGAATGAAGATAGGCAGAAACCGGTGTCGGCGCAGCCATTGCATTAGGAAGCCAGAAATGGAACGGAAATTGTGCGCTTTTTGTCAATGCTCCCAGAAGCACGCAGACAAGTGCCGGAATATAAAGCGGACTCGCTTTGATGAGCGAACCAGAATTTAACACCACATCAAGATCGTAGCTGCCGACAATGTGGCCGATAATCAACATACCGACAAGAAGCGCAAAGCCGCCAAATCCCGTCACAGTCAGGGCCATGCGCGCACCATCACGTGCACTTGCATTATGGTACCAGTAGCCAATCAGCAAAAACGAGAAAATGCTGGTGAGTTCCCAGAAAATAACGAGGAGAACAATGTTGCCCGACAACACCATTCCAAGCATCGAGCCCATAAAGGCAAGCAGAAATGAAAAAAACCGCGGCACCGGATCAGCCGGATTCATATAATAACGGGCATAGACGACCACGAGTAGGCCGATACCTGTTATAAGAAGTGAAAACAGCCATGAAAAGCCGTCCATCCGCAAAGTGAAGTTCAACCCCCATTGCGGCAGCCAGATAATATCAAGTCTTATAACATTGTCGGCAGAAACAGCCGGATAAAGCATGATTGTAGAAAACAGTGCCATAAGTGCGATTGCACCGACAAACCATGCTTCATTATTTTTTGCTGTAGAACGAAAAAAACCGATAATGGCACTACCGACAAAGGGAAGTATTACCAGCAATATCAAGATTGCTTCCCGTGTTGTCATTATCTGCACACCATCCTGTTTTTCGGGCCTCGTTTCTATATAGGTCACCGAAAATGAATCGGTATCACCTAATTCTATATTGGATGTTTTAAAGCCTCACACGCAAGCCCTTTCAATGGCCTAACCCAGAAAATTTTGCCGTTTTTTTTAAATTTTTCTCATTTCACCGGAATGGGGCGTTTATGTCGTCCGATTGTCATCAATCGGACGATTTTCATTTCGGACTATAATAACGCGATACACACTGTTTTCGCGGACCGTCAAAAGGCTGATAGCTGTTATCGGAACTTGTATAGGACTTATATTTTGATAAACAAAAATCGACATGGTTTTTGATAAGCCATGGCTTGTCATCTTCTTTTTTGGATTTTTGTGACGGTTTTTTAGGTTTCACATTGGTGCTGTCGGCATGTGCTCCCGGTTCAAATGCTGCTTCCGGATACCACCAGCCATCAGTATGCTTTTTATAACCGGTACGGTGATGGCGATAGCCTTTGAAACCGTTCAATTCGCCACGGCTCGTGTTTGTAATGGCAGAGGATTCTGTTGTTTTGGCGTTTTGCGCAACCACAAGATTTTCATTGAGATCAGCAGCAAATGAAGAAAAAGCGGCGACAAGACCGATCACTGGCAGTCCGACAAACAAGCAAAAAGGTTTATTGAATTTACGCATTAAGAATCCTTCCCAGAACGACACATCAGGACTATAGCAGACATCAAATCGAGAAAACTGCACTCTTTTTTGCTATAGTTAATGAAGAACATATTTGCTCTTATAGAAATGTGTTTCTATATGTGGTCGAGGCTTTGATAGCCGTCGGAAAAACCGAATATTGCAGGATTAAAAAATGCTTCAAACGCCCTATTACCTTGTCGATAAATCGAAGTTGATGCGTAATATGGAAATAATCGCCCGGTTGCGTGAACTCTCAGGTGCCAAATCGCTTTTGGCATTGAAATGTTTTGCAACATGGGGCGTTTTCGATTTTATGGCGCGCTATATGGATGGCACCACGTCATCATCGCTTTACGAACTGCGTCTGGGAAAAGAAAAATTCGGCAAAGAAACCCATGCCTATTCTGTCGCCTGGGCCGACTATGAAATTGATGAAGCGATCACTTATGCCGATACAATCATATTCAATTCCATCAACCAGCTTCACAGATTTGCAAAAAAGTCTGAACATATCGAAAGAGGTTTGCGGCTAAACCCGGGAATGAGCTGTTCCGGCTTCGATCTTGCCGACCCTGCCCGCCCTTTCAGTCGTCTTGGCGAAACAAGTTACGAAAAGATCGAAGCGGTTTTGCCGCTCGTAAACGGTTTCATGATTCACTATAACTGCGAGAATGGCGACTTTGCTTTGTTTGACCGGATGCTTTCCGATATAGAACGAAAATTTGGTCAACTTTTTCACCACGTTCAATGGATCAGCCTTGGCGGCGGCATCTATTTTACCGGTAAAGATTATCCGCTTGAAGCTTTCGCCGACAGGCTCAAGCGTTTCTCGGATAAATACGGGGTTACGGTTTATCTTGAACCGGGTGAAGCTTCTATTACCAATAGCGCAACACTTGAAGTTACCGTTCTTGACACAATGCATAATGGCAAGGATCTTGCGATCGTTGACAGTTCCATCGAAGCTCATATGCTTGATCTTCTTGTTTATCGGGAAAAAGCGAAAATTTCGCCAAATCAGGGACCTCATGAAATTATGGTTTGTGGCAAATCATGCCTTGCCGGAGATATTTTCGGAACATTCCGTTTTCCTGAAAAATTGAAAGTAGGCGACCATTTGTCGATAGAAGATGCGGCCGGTTACACAATGGTGAAAAAAAATTGGTTCAATGGTCTTAATATGCCCGCTATTGCGATAAAAGAATTGGATGGAACCATTCGTGTTCAACGTGAATTCGGGTATAAAGACTATTGTGAAAGCCTTTCTTGAAAAAGGCTCCAGATTTAACAAGGGTTTTGAAAGCAAAATTTAGGAGACAAACCGGGAATGAAAAAGAATATCCTGATTATTGGCGCAGGCGGAGTGGCTCAGGTGGTTGCTCACAAATGCGCCCAACATAACGATATTCTCGGTGATCTTCATATCGCATCACGAACACTGCAAAAATGCGAGTCGATCATTGCATCCGTCAAAGAGAAAAAATCCATGAAGGTAAAAGGTGTGTTCGAAACGCACCATCTCGACGCAATGGATGTAAAATCGACGGCAGATCTTATTCGTAAAACAAAAAGCCAGATTGTTATCAATGTCGGCTCAGCTTTTCTTAATATGTCCGTTCTGTCGGCCTGTATTGAGACCGGTGCAGCCTATATCGACACAGCTATTCATGAAGATCCGCTAAAAATATGCGAGACGCCTCCCTGGTATGGCAATTATGAATGGCCACGCCGCGAAGAATGTGAATCGCATAAAGTGACCGCAATTCTGGGAGCAGGATTTGACCCCGGTGTGGTCAACGCTTATGCAGCGCTTGCCCATCAGGACTATTTCGACAAAATCAGCGATATTGATATTATCGATATCAATGCCGGTAGTCACGGGCGCTGGTTTGCCACCAATTTCGACCCGGAAATCAATTTTCGTGAATTTACCGGTCAGGTCTGGTCATGGCAAAACAGCAAATGGGTTTCAAACAAAATGTTTGAAATCGGGCACGAATGGGATTTGCCGGTTGTCGGTCGGCGCAACACCTATATGACCGGTCATGACGAAATCCATTCTTTGTCAAAAAATCTTGATGTGCCGAATATCCGCTTCTGGATGGGGTTCGGCGAACGCTATATTACCGTATTCAATGTGTTGAAAAATCTTGGGCTTTTATCCGAACAACCCATAAAAACCGCTGAAGGTTTGGAAGTTGTTCCGCTTAAAGTGGTCAAAGCTGTTTTGCCGGACCCATCTTCGCTCGCACCTGATTATACCGGTAAAACCTGCATCGGCGATCTCGTCAAAGGTGAAAAAGATGGCAAACACCGCGAGGTGTTTATCTATAATATCGCCGACCACAGAGAAGCCTATCTCGAAACAGGTTCACAAGCAATTTCCTACACGGCAGGGGTTCCGGCTGTCGCCGCTGCCATATTGGTGGCACTTGGCGATTGGGATGTAAAAACCATGGCCAATGTGGAAGAATTGCCACCGGAACCGTTCCTGAAAAGACTTGATGAAATGGGACTTCCCACCAGAATTCGTGAAGGAAAAGAAGATAAAAAGCTTGTTTTATAGCTTTAATGACTGAAAAGTGCCGACAAAGCGGAAGGCTGTGATGCAAAAAAAAAGCCGAATATATTTCAAAACGATCGCGAGATTGTCGAAACGTTTTGCTTTTCTTTTTGCTCTTTTTGCCGGCACTTTTTACCTTTCTTCACCGGCATTGAGTGAAGACGCGACACCTCCACAGCCAAAATTTTTTGAAAAATTTTTACCGAAAGCACTGCTTGAACAAAAAAAACAGGCGGAGCCACCTGTCTGCTCGGGTGAGGATTTAACCAAAAAACTTTCAAAAGAAGAAAACCGGAAATTTTTGAGCCGTGCAAAAAAAATAAAAAATGGCAATGCACGATTCTGGAAGGTTGAAAAAGAAGGGACCAAGCCATCCTATCTTTTCGGCACAATGCATGTGACCGATCCGGAAATTGTCAATCTCGCTCCAAAGGTCAAAACAGCACTCGAAAATGCAGACCGTATTGTCCTCGAGTTGAGTGAAGCGGCGGATGATAACGGTAAAGCAATGGCAGCAAAACTTGCTGCCTCACCCGATTTTCTGACTGCCAAAAAAGGCGAGAGTTTCAAGGATGGACTTTCGCGGCAAGAATTCCATAAGCTTAAAACCGCATTTGAAACCCACGGTCTACCTTTTCAACTTATTGCCAATAACAAACCATGGTTCATCTGGATGACATTGAGCCTACCGGCCTGCGAGGCGCGTCGGGAAGCCTATGGATACCGTGCACTTGATGTAGAAATCGGGCAAAACGCCAAAAAACTTGGAAAACAGGTCATCGGTCTTGAAACAGTTGATGAACAATTATCTGCAATTGAAAAACTACCTATAAGTTTTCAGGCAAGGTCAATCGAAGATTACCTCGACAACCCCAAATTTTACGCCGATATGTTTTATACCGAAACGCAACTTTATAAACAAAGTCGTATTGGCGAAATTCTCGTTCTTGATACTCTGTTCAAAACAACGATCAGCAAAAAAGACCAGGAAATTTTCAAAGATATCCTGATGACAAAACGCAACTTACGCATGTCTGAACGCGCGCTTCCTTTGATTGAACAAGGAAACAGTTTCATCGCGGTTGGTGCAGCACATATGGTTGACGATAGTGGCCTTGTCGAACAATTACGAAAACATGGCTATCATGTCAGCCCGATAAAACTTTGATAATTTTAAAAGCAACAAATCCGCAAAAGTTTTTTGCTAACGGCATGATACGCTTATGAAGGCGAGAAATTGCCGTCTCACGCATCTGATTACGACGTGTACCGGATAACGCTTTTTCCCTTTTTCCAGTCCTGTCATTTCTATTAAACCAACAATGGCTTCTTTAAGCGAAAAAACTCAAAGCAAAGTTTTGCCATCGCATTCATCAATATGGATAGTATCGACGTATTTTCGTGATTAAATCCCGACTATGAAATAAAATCGACATTCCCATTCCAGTCTGACCTGAAAATTCCGGAGTGACCATATAAATCCGGTTTGATTGCAATAAAAAGGCCACCCGAAGGCAGCCTTTTTGAATAATATGTTAAATCGCTTACATATTGATCGGTTTTGAAAAAGCGGCCAATGCAGCCTCTTTCACAGCTTCCGACATTGTCGGATGAGCATGGCAGGTCCGTGCCAGATCTTCCGATGAGCCGCCAAATTCCATCAAAACAGCAATTTCGTGAATCATTTCACCAGCACCGAAGCCAAGGATATGGCCGCCCAGAACCTTGTCGGTCTTGGCGCAAGCAAGGATTTTGACAAATCCGTCAGTCTTCAACATAGCGCGGGCACGACCATTGGCAGAAAAGGGGAATTTGCCAACGCGATATTCAATGCCGGCTGCTTTAAGCTCTTCTTCGGTTTTACCGACAGATGCGACTTCCGGTTCTGTATAAACGACACTCGGGATCACATCATAATTGACATGGCCTTTTTGACCGGCAAGAATTTCAGCCAGAGCAACACCTTCGTCTTCCGCTTTATGGGCAAGCATCGGACCTTTGACAACATCGCCAATTGCGTAAATTCCGGCAATATTTGTTTGCCAATGTGAATCGATATTCACCCGACCACGTTCGTCCAGTGCTACACCGGCCTCTTTGAGACCAAGTCCTTCGGTATAAGGACGACGACCAGTAGCAACGAGAACAATATCGGCTTCAAGAGTTTCAGCCGAACCACCTTTAACAGGTTCAAAGGTAACTTTTGCACCAGATGCGGTTTTTTCAACGCCGGTTACTTTTGCGCCGAGTTTATATTCGATACCTTGTTTTTCCATGAGTTTCTGGAACTGCTTGGACACTTCGCCATCCATCGGCCCCAGAACCTTGTCGAGAAATTCGACGACTGTTACCTTTGCACCAAGCCGGCTCCAGACCGAACCAAGCTCAGAACCGATCACACCGGCGCCGACAACAACCATGTGATGAGGTACTTTGGGAAGCGACAAAGCACCGGTTGAGGAAACAATAACTTTTTCATCGATATCGATCTTCATTCCCGGAATACCGGCAACGTCGGAACCTGTTGCGATGATGATATTTTTGGTCTCAAGAGTCTGTTTCGAGCCATCTTTGGCAGCAACTTCGACTTTGCCTGCACCAAGAATTCTGGCCGTGCCGTAAACGGTGTCAATCTTGTTTTTCTTCATCAGAAAAGCGACACCGCTTGTGTTACCATCAACGGTTTTCTGCTTGTGGGCCATCATGCCGGCAAGGTCGAGTTTGGGTTTGGAAACCGAAACACCCAAAGCCTCGAAACCGTGTTGAGCCGAGGCAAAAATTTCGGAAGCATAGAGCAGCGCTTTGGAAGGAATACAGCCGACATTAAGACATGTACCACCCAATGTATCGCGCTTTTCCACGATTGCGGTTTTTAGCCCGAGTTGTGCAGCCTTGATTGCTGCAACATATCCACCGGGACCTGCTCCAATTACGACGACATCATAAGACATTCTTTTTCCTTTCGTTACGGCCGCAGAGACCTGAAAATTTTAAAACTTACGAGGCTTTCTGAAACATAAGCCTGATACTGAATGCGATGAAAACAGCTCCGCAAAGGCGATCAATCCATTTGGCGGCGCGTTGATATAATGAGCGAATGGCAGGGGTCGTCATAAAAATGCCAACCAAAACGAACCATCCTATAAGAAGTGCCGACATCGATAGACCATAGCAAAACTTAACTGCTATAGGCGTTACCGGTGCGACAAATGTCGAGAAAATCGAAAGAAAGAAAAACACCGCTTTGGGGTTAAGAGCATTGACGGTAAATCCGGCAAAAAATGCTTTTTTCAAATTTTGCCGTGTTTTCCTACTTTTTCCGTTTTCGTTTTTTTCACCCGCAATACCGCGCGAGGTAATGCTTTTAATGCCGATATAGAGAAGATAGAGAACACCGAGCCACTTAACGACATTAAACAGAATAAGGGATTTCGAAATGAGCAATCCAAGTCCCAGAATCGTGTAACTTACGTGAAAGAGCAGAGCCGCGCCGATGCCGAAAGCTGTCGCAAAAGCGGCCTCACGCCCATGAACCAACGATTGGCGCAAAATCAATGCGAAATCGGCTCCCGGCGTTATTGCCGCAATTGCGAATACCGCCATCAATGTTGACCATTCGACAAAATAAGGAGCCATCATCTAACTCCAGAAAGCGGCGACAAGCATGATGACCAATCCGAGGATGGAAATTAGCCAGACGATGCTACGGATGTAGGGGATGCCCAAGAGGTAAAGCGGAATATAGATAATCCTTGCTATGACCCATATGGATCCACCTGCCACGGTCAACATAATGTTATTTGGGGCAAAATCACCAAGCAACATCAATGCCAGAAATGCCGGATAAGTTTCACGGAAATTGACGCTCGCACGCATTGCCCGACCGGCATAAACCGATTTTGGCGCCTCACCGCCATCTCTTGGTCCGGCGTTCCAGCTTCGTCCCAATTCACGTGTTGCGAGAAAAGCCTGCAAAAAAATATGCACCAACAACAATATGACGCTTATGGCCAATAATGCTGCTGGTGCATTCATTTGCGACTATCCTATTTTAAAGATCGATAACGAGACGTTCCGGATCTTCAAGGCATTCTTTAACGCGAACGAGGAATGTAACAGCTTCCTGACCATCAACGATACGGTGGTCATAAGAGAGAGCGAGATACATCATCGGACGGGCAACAACCTCGCCATTGACAACGACAGCACGTTCCTTGATGGCATGCATACCCAGAATACCCGATTGAGGAGCATTGAGGATAGGTGTGGACATCAATGAACCATAAACGCCACCATTGGTGATGGTGAATGTGCCACCCTGCATATCGGCGACAGCGAGCTTGCCGTCACGTGCGAGACGTCCAAGGCGACCGATTTCTTTTTCGATCCCAGCAATTGAAAGCTGGTCTGCGTCACGAACAACCGGAACAACAAGGCCTTTGGCTGTACCAACAGCAATACCGGCATTGACATAATTTTTGTAAATAATGTCGGTACCGTCGATTTCGGCATTAACAGCGGGAACTTCTTTCAATGCGTGGCAAACAGCCTTGGTGAAGAAGCCCATGAAGCCGAGTTTGACGCCATGTTTCTTCTCGAACATTTCCTTGTAGCGTTTACGCAAGTCCATAATAGCCGACATGTCCACTTCGTTGAAAGTGGTGAGCATTGCCATGGTGTTTTGTGCGTCTTTCAAACGACGGGCAATGGTCTGGCGCAATTTTGTCATGCGGACACGTTCTTCACGTGCTGCATCTTGCGGCTGGGAAGCTGCGCGCGGTGCAGCAACCGGAGCAGCGGCCGAAATGCCTTTTGCAAGAGCATCAAGAACGTCGCCTTTGAGGACCTGACCACGCTTGCCCGAACCATCAACCTGACCGGCTGACAAATTGTTTTCAGCCATGAGCTTGGCTGCTGAAGGAGCAGGCTGCATCGAGCCGGAAGCGGCTGCAGGTGCACTTACTGCCGGTTGTGGTGCAGGAGCGCTCGGTGCCGGTTGGGCAGGCTTTGGCTGCGGAGCAACATTGCCGGCAGCTCCAGCCTCAATCGAGCCGAGAAGCGCGCCAACTTCGACATTGTCACCTTCGTTGGCAACAATTTCTGTCAATTTTCCTGCGACAGGCGAGGGAACCTCGACTGTTACTTTATCAGTTTCAAGTTCAACCAAGGGCTCGTCCATAGCGACAGCATCGCCAACTTTTTTGAACCATTTCCCAATGGTTGCTTCAGTAACGGACTCGCCCAGAGTAGGAACACGGATTTCATTAGCCATAATTTTTTTCCATACGTCAGAGTGATTTGAGAATTAAGCCAACGCGTCTTCAAGGAACGCGGCAAGCTGTTGAAGATGTTGCGACATAAGCCCGGTTGCAGGCGAAGCACTTGCAGGACGACCGGCATAACGGGCACGAGGATATTTCGCGCCGATATGAGCCAGTACCCATTCAAGATACGGTTCAATAAATGACCAGGCACCCATATTTTTCGGCTCTTCCTGACACCAGACGATTTCCGCTTGCAAGAAGCGGGAAAGAACAGTGATCAAGGCTTTTGCCGGGAACGGGTAAAGCTGTTCAACACGCAACAGATAGACATCATCGATTCCGCGTTTTTCGCGCTCTTCGTAAAGGTCATAATAGACCTTGCCGGAGCAGAGAACGACACGACGGATCTTGTTGTCTTTCTGCAACTTGATTGCCTGATCCTTGAGCTGTTGGGCGTCATCAAGCAACAAGCGATGGAACGTTGTATCGGCTCCCATATCGCTCAACGAAGAAATGGCGCGTTTGTGACGCAACAAGGATTTCGGTGTCATCAAGATCAGCGGTTTACGGAAATCGCGTTTGATCTGACGGCGCAAAATGTGGAAGTAATTTGCCGGTGTCGTACAATTGGCAACCTGCATATTATCTTCTGCACATAGTTGCAGATAACGTTCAAGGCGGGCTGAAGAGTGTTCCGGTCCCTGACCTTCAAATCCATGTGGCAACAGGCAGACAAGGCCACTCATACGCAACCATTTGCGCTCGCCAGAGGAAATGAACTGGTCAAAAAGAACCTGTGCACCATTCGCAAAGTCACCGAATTGGGCTTCCCACAAGTTCAAGCCGAGCGGTTGTGCCAGTGAATATCCATATTCAAATCCCAATACACCTTCTTCCGAAAGCATCGAGTTGACAGGCTCATAAATGGCCTGACCCTTTTTGAGATTATTTAACGGGATATAACGGTTTTCGTTTTCCTGATCGTAAAGAACCGAATGACGCTGGCTGAATGTGCCACGTTCGACATCTTCACCGGAAAGACGAACCGGTGCACCTTCGATAACGAGTGAACCGAAAGCCAAAGCTTCACCGGTCGCCCAATCGATTCCTTCACCTGTTGCAAACATTTTCGCACGGTTATCAAGGAAACGCTTAATGGTTTTGTGAACATGAAAATCGGCGGGAATGTCAACCAGACGTTCGCCAATTTCTTTCAGTGTCTTGATTGGCACACCGGTTGCACCGCGACGTTGGTCATCGGCATTATCGGCGGCTTTCAAGCCTGTCCATGTACCATCAAGCCAATCGGCCTTGTTGGGCTTATAGGAAGTGGCTGCTTCAAATTCTTTTTCAAGTTTGTCGTGCCACTCGCGCTTTTGCTGGTCGAGTTCTTCAGCTTTGATAAGGCCTTCTTTTTCCAGCTTCTCGCCATAAAGTTCCAAAGTGGTTTTATGACCACGAATGGCTTTATACATCAATGGCTGCGTGAAGGAAGGTTCATCACCTTCATTGTGACCAAACCGGCGATAGCAGAACATGTCGATAACAACCGGTTTATGGAAAATCATGCGGAATTCTGTTGCAACCTTGGCAACATAAACAACTGCTTCCGGATCATCGCCATTGACGTGGAAAATCGGCGCGTCGATCATCTTGGCAATATCTGACGGATAAGGTGTCGAGCGACCAAAACGCGGATTGGTGGTAAAGCCGATCTGGTTGTTGATGATGAAGTGGATAGAGCCGGCAACACGGAAACCTTTCAGTCCCGAAAGACCCAATGTTTCCTGAATAACACCTTGACCGGCAAATGCTGCATCACCATGGATAAGAACCGGCATAACTTTTGCCCGCTCGCTGAGCGGAACAAGATCACTGCGGCTTGGACCGGCAAGCAAATCCTGTTTTGCACGGGTTTTACCGATCACAACAGGGTCGACAATTTCGAGGTGGGACGGGTTGGCAAGAAGTGACAAATGCACCTTGTTGCCATCGAACTCACGATCGGAAGATGTACCCAAATGGTATTTCACATCGCCTGAACCTTCAACATCGTCAGGCTTATATGAGCCACCTTTGAATTCATGGAAGATCGCGCGATGGGGCTTGGAGAGCACCTGCGAAAGAACGTTAAGACGTCCGCGGTGAGCCATACCGAAAACGATCTCTTCCACACCAAGAGCACCACCGCGCTTGATGATCTGTTCAAGAGCCGGAATAAGCGATTCACCGCCATCAAGGCCGAAACGCTTGGTTCCTTTATATTTTGTATCTAGAAACTTCTCGAAACCTTCGGCTTCTACAAGCTTATGAACAATAGCCTTTTTACCTTCAGGCGTGAACGACACCCAATTGTTCGGGCCTTCAATGCGTTCCTGAATCCAGCTTTTTTCTGCCGGATCGGAAATATGCATGAACTCGACACCAATTGTATTGCAATAGGTGTTTTTCAATATCTCCAACATCTGCGGGATTGTTGCATATTCAAGCCCGAGAACATTGTCGATAAATATCTTGCGATCATAGTCAGCCGTTGTGAAACCATAGGTTTCAGGCGACAATTCGTTATAATCTTCCGGTGCTTCACGCAATTGTAACGGATCAAGTTTTGCATGAAGATGGCCGCGCATACGATAGGCGCGGATCATCATAATCGCGCGCACTGAATCGCGGGTTGCCTGAATGATATCGGCATTGCTTACAGCCGAACCGCCTTTTTTGGCTGCTTCTGCTGCTTTGCCTTTGAGCTTGTCGCCCATATGTTTTTCAACAGCGGACCAATCACCGTCCAGAGCTGATACCAGCTCGCCTACCGGCTTTACCGGCCAATTGTCACGCTGCCAGGATGCGCCTTCAGCATTTTTCAGCACATCTTCTTTATTGTCTTTTAAATTATCGAAAAATTCACGCCATTGCGGATCAACGCCGGCGGGGTTTTTCTCATACTCGGCATAAAGCTGATCTATATAATCAGCATTGCCACCATATAAAAACGAAGTTTGTTCAAAAAGATCGTTTGTCTGGTCCTGCCTTGCCATATATTCTGCCGGAACACCTGTTCCGTCTCCTTAATATCCGCGGGAACACCCTACGAATTGGTGTTGAAGAAGCATTCGCTTCTGTTAAAAAAATCAAGCCACCCGAACCAGTCGCCCGAGTGGCTTTTTTGTAATTATCCTTTAAGAACCTCAACGAGCGTCTTGCCGATTTGCGCAGGTGACGGAGAAACCCGAATACCGGCTGCTTCCATAGCAGCGATCTTGTCTTCGGCTCCTCCTTTGCCACCGGAAATTACAGCACCGGCATGCCCCATTGTGCGGCCCTTGGGCGCTGTACGACCGGCAATAAAACCGACAACCGGTTTTTTGCGCCCCTTCTTGGCTTCATCGATCAGAAATTGGGAAGCATCTTCCTCTGCAGAACCACCGATCTCACCGATCATAACGATCGACTTGGTTTCATCATCTGCAAGGAACATCTCAAGTACGTCAATAAATTCGGTACCCTTGACCGGATCGCCACCAATGCCGACGGCTGTTGTTTGGCCCAAACCTTCGACTGTTGTCTGATAAACAGCTTCATAGGTCAAAGTGCCCGAGCGCGACACAACACCGACCGAACCTTTCTTGAAAATCGATCCCGGCATAATGCCAATTTTGCATTCATCGGGTGTAAGAACACCGGGGCAGTTTGGGCCGATAAGGCGCGACTTCGATTTTCTCAATTTTGCCTTGACCTTGACCATATCAAGAACCGGAATACCTTCCGTGATACAAACAATAAGGCCAATTTCGGCATCAATAGCTTCCATGATTGCAGCAGCAGCACCTGCCGGCGGAACATAGATAACCGATGCATCGGCTCCCGTTTTGTCCTTGCCTTCGGCAACAGTTGCAAAAATAGGCAATTCTTCACCATTGGCACCATGCCAGGTTTCGCCGCCCTTTTTCGGGTTAACGCCACCGACCATTTTGGTCCCATGATAGGCAAGTGCCTGTTCGGTATGGAAGGTACCGGTTTTGCCGGTCAAACCCTGTACGAGAACTTTGGTATCCTTGTTGATAAGAATCGACATGACTTCAAGCTCCCTTCACGGCTGCGACAATTTTCTTGGCGGCATCGTCAAGATCATCCGCCGAGATTACATTCAGACCACTTTCATTGATAAGAGCTTTGCCCTTATCAACATTCGTGCCTTCAAGACGAATAACCAGAGGCACTTTCAAACCGACTTCCTTGACCGCAGCCAGAACACCTTCGGCAATAACATCACAACGCATGATGCCACCGAAAATATTTACCAATATGCCCTGTACATGGGGATCGGCTGTAATAATCTTGAAAGCGGCAGTCACGCGCTCTTTGGAAGCACCACCACCAACATCAAGAAAGTTTGCCGGCTCTCCACCATAAAGCTTGATGATATCCATCGTTGCCATGGCAAGGCCTGCGCCATTGACCATGCAACCGATATTGCCATCAAGAGCAATATAGGCAAGATCGTGTTTGGAAGCTTCGATTTCCTTCGGGTCTTCCTCTGAAGTATCCCGCAACTCGACAATGTCGGGGTGACGGAAAAGTGCATTATTGTCGAACGATACCTTCGAGTCCAACAACCGCAAATGACCGTTTTTCATGACGATCAACGGGTTGATTTCAAGAAGGCTCATGTCTTTTTCGACAAAAGCTTTGTAAAGAATCGGGAAAAGTTTCAATCCGTCTTCACGAGCAACACCATCAAGCTTCAGAGCATCGCAAAGTTTTGCGCTGTCTTCAGCGGTAACGCCCTTATCCGGATCAATCGGGAGGGTGAGAATTTTTTCAGGTGTATCATGTGCAACGGTTTCAATATCCATACCGCCTTCTGTCGAAACGACAAAAGCAACCTCTCCGACCGTACGGTCAACGAGAAGTGACAGATAAAGTTCGCGTTCAATATCAGCACCATCTTCAATATAAAGACGATTTACCTGTTTTCCGGCCGGTCCTGTCTGCTTGGTGACGAGTGTTTTGCCAAGCATTTCTTTGACATTGGCAACAACTTCTTCAACCGATTTTGCAAGACGGACGCCACCTTTAGCATCGGGACCAAGTTCTTTAAACTTACCCTTGCCGCGCCCACCAGCGTGAATCTGGCTTTTAACGACATAAAGCGGTCCGGGCAATTTTTTTGCCCATTCCTCTGCCTGCTCTACAGAATAGACAGCAACACCGTTTGCTATCGGTGCGCCATATTCATGAAGCAGACGCTTGGCCTGATATTCATGGATATTCATTCATTTTTCCTTTTCTATTGTGGGCCGAAAGTCCGGTCCCGGAAAATCGGTATATCCGACTTATGTGAATGAAAAAGTGGGGTGACCCCCACTTATTTCAAGTTTGGTGCAAGTTTTACGCAGGCTTCACAAAGGCCATGAACAGCATGAACAGATTTATCGAAAGCTTCCTTTTCTTTCTTATCAAGTTCAATTTCGATAACGCGTTCGACACCGCCAGCACCCAAAACAACAGGAACGCCAACATATGTGTCTTTAACGCCGTACTGGCCGGAAAGATGCGCAGCAACCGGTACAACACGCTTTTTATCTTTCAGATAGGCTTCTGCCATCGAAATAGCCGAAGCTGCCGGAGCATAATAAGCCGAACCGGTTTTCAACAAACCAACGATTTCTGCACCACCATCGCGGGTACGCTGAATAATTTTTTCGAGCTTTGCTTCGGTTGTCCAACCCATTTTGACGAGATCCGGCAAAGGAATGCCGGCAACTGTCGAATAACGGGCAAGCGGCACCATCGAATCACCATGACCGCCAAGAACGAAGGCTGTCACATCGTCAACCGAAACTTTGAATTCTTCTGCCAAAAAATAGCGGAAACGTGCGGAGTCGAGAACTCCGGCCATGCCGACAACCTTGTTTGCCGGAAGGCCTGAAAATTTTTGCAGTGCCCAAACCATCGCATCAAGCGGATTGGTGATGCAGATAACAAATGCATCAGGGGCATATTTCTTAATTCCGGCACCGACCTGTTCCATAACTTTGAGGTTGATACCAAGAAGATCGTCACGGCTCATTCCGGGCTTACGGGGAACACCTGCTGTAACGATAATGACGTTTGCGCCCTCGATTGCTGCATAGTCATTGGCGCCTGTATATTTTGCGTCGAAACCTTCAACTGGCGAAGATTCGGCAATATCAAGACCTTTACCCTGCGGCACACCCTCTGCAATATCGAACAAGACAACATCGCCAAGTTCTTTCAATCCAATCAAGTGTGCCAATGTGCCCCCGATCATTCCTGAACCGATGAGTGCTATTTTATTGCGTGCCATTCTGGTTTCTTCCCTAAAAATAGTGTCGGAATATAAAGCGGAATTTGCTCCTCGCCGACATGATCCAAACGCCCCTCAATTTTATTACGGCTTGAAAAGCCAAATAAAAAATCGGGTTTGTTAATACTCCCGTATAGATTTTAGCTGCGACGAACCGCAGTCATGAGATCTACACCTTTATCGTCGATAGGCTGAATCGTAGAAAATTACAATAGAATTATCTAAAGCTAATAAATTCAATCGGTTATATTGAATTCACTTTACGTAAACGTCAATTTTTCTTCACTTTTATGCGTCAAATTGACACAATTTATGCGTGTTTACTGGTTTTTAGGCTTTATTTGACCTGTTTTTCATTCCAATTGGCCAAATATTCCTCACTTTGCATTTCAAAAAGACGTGATGAAGTCCGTTCGAACTCGAATGTCTCTGTGGTTTGGTTTGTTCCCTGATAGAGTTTATCGGGAGTTGCAGCAGCCGAAATAAACAGCCGGATGTGGCGATCGTAAAGCGTATCAATCAGCAGAATGAAGCGTTTTGTCTCGTTTCGGTGTTCATCATCCATAATCGGCACATTATCAATGAAAAATGTATGATAACGGTCCGACAAGGCGAGATAATCGGCAGCAGCCAGCGGAATGGAGCAAAGATCAATATAGTCGAAACGGGCCGCATTATTTACTGCACGTGGCACTTGAACGGGATGTCCGCGAACTTCGACAACATCCGGCTTGGCGGTGTTTCCTTGTTCGACGAGTGCCCATGCAGCGTCCATCTTTTCCTGCGCAATATGGCCGAGAGGAGTAATATAGACAGGCTTGCGATCGGCTTTTTCCAGCCGGTAATCGGTATCTGCATCAAGGTTAAAAACCTCGACATTATCTTCGAGAATCTTGATAAAAGGCAAGAATAGCTGCCGATTGAGACCGTTTTTATAAAGATTATCAGGCGCAACATTGGACGTTGCAATCAGTGTTACACCTTCCTTGAAAAGAGCGGTAAAGAGTCTTGAAAGAACCATTGCATCGGCAATGTCGGTCACAGTAAACTCGTCAAAACAGAGAACTTTGGCTTCTTTGGCAAGGCTTGTCGCGACGGGGGGAATAGGATCGTTCTGTTTGGTTTCGCCACGCGTCAATGCCTGCCGATGACGATTTATACGATCATGCACATCGGCCATAAAATCATTGAAATGGGCGCGCCTTTTGTCACCATCGGGCAGACAGGAAAAAAACAAATCCATAAGCATGGTTTTGCCACGGCCAACTTCGCCATAAACATATAGGCCACGCACACCGGTTCGGTTATCCCTGTGTTTGCCGAAAAGCCAGCCGAGTGGAGAGCTTTTCTGCGACATACGCTTAACAGCAAGCTCGTCAAGAAGCCGGTCGAAATGCGAGATCAGGGTAATTTGCGCTTCATCACGGTCGATTTCACCGTTTTCAACCAAAGCATCATAGCGCTCACGCATTGCTCCCATCGACAAGCCCCTTCTTGTGCTGAAGAAAATAAAAGAGGCCTGATGACTGCGACCTCTTCCAATTTTATTAGCGGCTTAAAATAACCGCCTGACCGTTCACTGTATTGCCTTCGAACCGGCTAGGACCGGCAGAATAAAGCGTAGCGACAGCACTTCCGGCGCCGTCATAGAAATTCAGCTGTTTGCCACTCACTGCCCATGACGCAACTTTCGAGAAGGCTTCCGGACAATGCAACGGTCCCGCGCGATAGCCTTGGCCATATTTTGTCTGCGGTGTTGCAATCTGACAATTCAGCCCGCCAACCGAAGCTTTCCAGACACCGGCAATCGCTCCGGGAGTCAAATCCGAAGCGTTTGCAGGCGGCTGAAGACTGGCTACTTCGGTCTGTTGTTGCTGTGGGGCACTGCTACTCACGCTATTATTGGGTGCTGCCGGAAAATTATCCGGCGGCGGCAACTCGGACTGGCTGACACCACCCGAACTTGGCGGCCCCGGCATAACCACCTGCGGCGGTTCGCCACCACCATTGTTGCCGAATCGTGAATTCGCACAACCGGCAAGCATTGTTGCCATAACTGTCAATACCAGAAGTGAATTCCTCGAGACTGTCATATTCCTACTTTCCTCATCGCATGATTGCGCAGTGATACCGTACAGACGAAAGGCACGATGGTTAAATTTTACTTAAAGACTATACATAGCAAAAAAGTGTGAGAAAAAAAGAAAAACATCTGCTCTTCTTCATGATTGATGAACAAAAGAGGGGACCGGATGCAGCTTCGATTTCCTGAGTAAAAACTTTTGCCCATAAAATTATTGTTTAACATATTGTTTTTAAATGTTATTTTTAAACACAAACATGACCGGAATTTATTTACCTTAAATAGAGAATTTTAGAAATGGCGCTAAATTAAATCGGAAATCAGTTCGTAAACGCTGAAAATGGCGATCATTTTCAAAATTCTCCAATATTCTGATCAATAGTTGGATTTTCATCAATCTCCGGTTTTTATTAGTCGCTGAACTATTCCGATTGTTGATCGTGCTTGCGCTGGAATTTTTTTGGATTTTCAGCCATATTATCGTAATAAACATCAGGTAGATGGCAAATATGATCCCTTTTGAAAAAATGAATGGTCTCGGCAATGAAATAATTGTTGCCGATATGCGCGAGACCAAAACAGACATAACACCAAAAGCTGCTATCGCTCTTTCTAAAAAACGCGATACGGCTTTCGACCAGATAATGGCGGTTCATAAGCCAATTAAATCCGGTAGTGATTACCACATTGTCATATGGAACTCGGATGGATCCAAAGCTCAGGCCTGCGGAAACGGTACACGTTGCGTTGTTGAATGGCTCTATAAGCAAAATCTGGGCGACAATTTCAAACTGGATACGGTTGCCGGTATTGTCAGGGCAAAGCGCCGTGAAAACGGTTTGGTATCGGTCGATATGGGAATTCCGCATCTTGAATGGCAGGAAATACCGGTGTCACATGCCATTGCCGACACAAACCACGCCGATATCGGTCGCGGGCTACTTCATGATGCCTCGCTGGTTTCCATGGGAAACCCACATGCAATATTTTTCGTTGGCGATGATATCGAGAAAATAGCCCTTGATAAATATGGTCCCGAACTTGAACATGACCCGTTTTTCCCCGAACGTTGCAATATTTCGATTGCGCACGTCACATCGCCCACTTCTTTGACTTTGCGGACATGGGAAAGGGGAGCAGGCCTTACACGCGCTTGTGGCACCGCTTCCTGTGCCGCAACTGTTGCCGCATCAAGACGTGCACTCACAAAAAGGCATGTGACTGTAACTCTACCAGGTGGGAAACTCGACATTTTATGGGATAAAGACAACCATATCATCATGACGGGACCGACGGAATTCGAGTTTAGCGGAAAGTTCGATCCGGTTTCGGGCGAATATCAAAGGATTTCATAATGGCAACTGAAATTGTCACCTTCGGCTGTCGACTTAATGCATTTGAATCTGAGGTCATGCGCAAAGAAAGTGCTGAAGCCGGTCTTGATAAGTTGGAAAACGGCGCATTTATCTTCAATACATGCGCTGTCACGGCCGAAGCCGTTCGTCAGGCAAAACAGGCAATTCGCAAAGCGAGGCGCGAAAACCCGCTTGCACGTATCATTGTAACAGGCTGTGCCGCCCAAACTATGGGCCAGAATTTTGCCGATATGGACGAAGTTGATCTGGTTTTGGGGAATGAAGAAAAACTGCATGCCCATTCCTATCGTCAGCTTCCGGATTTCGGTGTCAACAATTACGAAAAACTCAAAGTCAACGACATCATGGACGTGAAAGAAAATGCGCCCCATATGGTTGACTCGATAGAAGGGCATTCGCGGGCTTTTGTGCAAGTGCAAAACGGTTGTGACCATCGCTGCACATTTTGCATTATTCCTTATGGAAGGGGGCCGTCACGCTCCGTTCCAATGGGTGCAGTCGTCGAACAGATAAAACGCCTTAACGGAAACGGCTATCAGGAAGTTGTCCTCACCGGCGTTGATCTTACAAGCTATGGACCTGATCTTCCCGGAAAGGCAACTCTCGGCAAACTTGTTCATTCAATTTTGAAAAACGTTCCCGATCTTGCGCGTTTGCGCCTCTCTTCAATAGACTCGGTAGAAGTCGATGATGAATTGATGGAATTACTGGCTTATGAACCACGGTTAATGCCGCATTTGCACCTTTCACTTCAGGCTGGTGACAATATGATTTTGAAACGCATGAAACGGCGCCATTTACGCGATCAATCAATCCGGTTTTGCAACGATTTACGCGACAAGCGTCCCGAAATGGTTTATGGCGCCGATCTTATCGCCGGTTTTCCGACAGAAACCGATGCGATGTTTGAAAATACATTGGCGCTCGTTGATGATTGTAAACTGACACATCTTCATGTCTTTCCCTATAGCCCGCGGGAAGGCACACCGGCTGCCCGTATGCCACAGGTTGATCGGCATATTGTCAAACTGAGAGCAGAAAAACTGAGGCAAAAGGGGCAAAAAGCCTATAACGACCATCTCAAGCATTTACAAAACACCGAACACATGATTCTTGTCGAACATGATGGAATCGGCCGCACGGAGGATTTCACACTGACCAAAATCGACGGTGCAATTGCCGGAACCATCGTTAAAGGCCACATTGTCGGCCAGGATGGCGACAAACTTATTGCCAAGCTCGACGAACGTAACGCTGCCTGACCGGGGATTTTTATGGCTAAAGGTTTATTTAAAAAAGTTTTTTCTTTTGGCTCGAACCCGAAAACGGATTCAGACAATGATGTGAAAAAAGAAGCGGCAACGCCCGCTTTGTCACCCTTTGAAGCCTATAAGGCAGCTCAGGAAAAAAAACAGAGCGAAGCCACCAACACTGAAAACAACGAACCGGTCAAAGCGAAAAAAGAGCGGCCAGACACTTCATCAGAAAATTTAGAACCCGCTTTAGCCGAAAAGAAAAAGGAGGAAAGGCAACCTTCAAAAAAACCACAAGTTCCAGAAGCGGAATTTGTCGGTTCACAAACGATAGAGACAACAGAGGCCGAAACAAACACTTCGGCTCACAAAACCGTAACAATTACCGACAAGGTGACGAGAACCGAAAACAAGGTCGTCAAGCCGGATTTACCGCTCCATGAACCCAAAAAAATGTCATGGTTTGAACGGTTGAAATCGGGCTTGGCCCGTTCTTCCCGCCAACTTGGTGATTCCATCAGTTCCATTTTTACCAAGCGCAAACTTGACGAAGCGACATTGCAAGATCTGGAAGATGTACTCATTCAAGCCGATCTTGGTCTTGAAACCGCTCTCCGTATCACCGATACCCTTGCATCAAGCCGCTATGGCAAAGATATATCAACCGACGAAGTACGCACGATCATGAGTGACGAGATCAAAAAAGTACTTGAGCCGGTTGCCCGCCCGCTTGAACTTGACTTGAGCCATAAGCCGCATGTCATATTGGTTGTCGGTGTGAATGGAACCGGAAAAACCACAACAATCGGAAAATTGGCAGCCAAGCTAACCGCCGGCGGATTAAAAGTGATGCTGGCGGCTGGTGATACTTTTCGTGCGGCTGCTATCGAACAACTCCATATCTGGGGAGACAGGGTCAATGCACCGGTTGTTTCGACCAAACTCGGTGCCGATGCGGCAAGCCTTGCCTATGACGCTTATGAAAAAGCTAAAGCTGCCGGAAGTGATGTTCTTATCATTGACACGGCAGGACGTTTGCAGAATAAAACCGAACTTATGGACGAGCTTGCCAAAATTGTGCGTGTTTTAAGCAAGCATGATCCGGATGCCCCACACACTGTTTTGCAAACACTTGATGCCACAACCGGCCAGAATGCGCTAAACCAGGTGGAAATATTCCGCAACGTTGCCGGTGTGAACGGCCTTGTCATGACAAAACTTGATGGAACAGCGCGCGGCGGCATCCTTGTTGCCATTGCGGCAAAATACAAGTTACCGGTATATTTTATCGGGGTAGGAGAGGGTATTGATGACCTCGAGCCCTTCGCAGCTTCGGACTTTGCCGAAGCAATAGCAGGAAAACACGAATGACCAATTCACTTTTTGAACCCGATCCGGAAGATACCAAAGCGGTAAAAGAGCTCCATATGTCACCGGCGCTCAAACTCATTCTGGAAATGGGGCCACTGGTGGTGTTTTTCTTTGCCAATTACAAGGGCGAATGGCTTATCAAACATGTCGGCCTGTTTCAGGGATTTGAAAAACCGATTTTTCCTGCCACGGCAATTTTCATGGTTGCCATTGTTATTGCACTCGTTGCCTCATGGATTATTGCACGAAAACTCCCGATCATGCCGCTTATTTCCGGCGTCTTTGTGTTGATTTTCGGGGCTTTAACGCTTTGGCTTCATAATGATACATTCATCAAGATGAAGCCGACAATTATCAACACACTCTTCGGCCTTATCCTGTTTGGTGGTCTGGCATTCAATAAATCGCTTCTCGGCTATGTGCTTGATTCTGCCTTTCAACTTGATGATGAGGGATGGAAAATTTTAACGCGTCGCTGGGCCTGGTTTTTTATTTTTCTTGCCGTGTTGAACGAATTGGTATGGCGCAATTTCAGCAATGATTTCTGGACGACATTCAAGGTCTTCGGTGTCATGCCGATCACTATTATCTTTATGATTGCGCAAATGCCGATTGTTATGAAACATGCAACCTCGCCGATAGGTGTGAAACAGACAAAGCTTGACGAATAAGTCGAGAATTTCAAAAACCGATGGGATTGAAACAATGGAAATTACACAGTTCATTTGCCGCAGTGATAATTTCGGAGTGCTGCTTCATGACGAGGCAAGCGGGCTGACTGCAGCTATTGATGCGCCGGACGCAAAGGCAATCCGTGAAAAGCTTGACCAAAAAGGTTATAAGCTTGATGTTCTTTTCATTACCCATCATCATATGGACCACATCGAGGGAATTGCGGCACTTAAAGCCGTTTATGGCACGAAAATCATCGGGCCGGAACGTGAAGCCGACAAAATTGGTGGACTTGATGAAGGGGTCAATGAACAATCAGGCTGTAAATTCGCAAAATTCGATGTGAAAGTGCTTGAAACCCCCGGTCATACGCTTGGCTCCGTCTGCTATTATTTTCCTGAAGACAAACTGGTTTTCACCGGTGATACGTTATTTTCTCTGGGCTGCGGGAGACTGTTTGAAGGAACAGCCGAGATGATGTTTTCTTCGCTCGAAAAGCTAAAAGCTCTTCCTGACGATACCAAGCTTTATTGCGGCCATGAATACACCAAAGAAAATGCGCGGTTCGCACGCTCGGTCGATCCGGATAATGTCGCGCTTATCAATCGGGCTGCTGCTGTTGACAGGCTTATCGCAGTTGGAGAAACCTCACTCCCGAGTTCGATCAAAAGCGAAAAAGCGGCAAATCCCTTTTTGCGCTGCAATAACCCCGATATACGCCGCACATTGAAGATGGAAAATGCTTCGGATGTCGCTGTTTTTGCCGAATTAAGAAAACGCAAGGACCATTTCTGAATGTTTATCAAGCGATTTGTCATTGCCCTTTGTTTGATTGTCTTTCCGGTTGCCGCTTTTGGCAAAGATGCTCCAAAGCAGGATGACAAGCAAAACGAATTCTATCTCTCTCCGACGGGTAATCCGAAGATTATAGCGGAATATCCTTTGAATGAAGCTTTTCTGGTAAAGATGGAAAATGTCCAAAAGGAAATGTCGGAGTCCACGATCAGGCTTTCGGAATCCGAAACCGGTAATGATGGTAGTATTGACGGGCTCATTAAAACCATTTCAAAAGATGAGCGCGTCATGAACATTTTGAAAAAAAACGCGCTCGAACCGAAAGATTATGTTGTCGGTTATCTGGCATTACAAGCAAGCCTTGCTGCTGCATCCTCGCTTGAAGATCAGGATGCAATATTTGACGATAGCACAACAGTATCAAAAGAAAATCTCGAATTCGGAAAACAATTCGCCGATCGTATTCGTAAGGTTCTCGAACAATAGAATTTATTGCCTACCGTTAAATCAGATAAACTCGATAACACAGGTTGGTGCAACACCTCCCTACGCTTTTTCGCCGCGCAGTTAGTCAAAGCTTTTATACTTAAAGAAAAATATTTTTATTAAGAAATAACATAAGATTGTTATAATTTATGACAACGTGATTTTTAACAATACTTTAAAAAATATAAATATTTACATTCTGTAGATGTGTTTTTATATAATATGATGCGAGATAGTTATACGATTTTACTTAAATATTTTTCGATTTGCGTTCTATGTTATCGCCACTTCATTATTTTACTAAAATCCGGATAAACAGCGTGTCAGTTTTATAAGCAAACTTACAAAGAGTTTTCACGCCGGTAAGACCGGTTTTGCTGAGTCTCTGAAAAGGAAAAGACATCGCAAAACACGAAAATAGATGCGGCTACTCTCTTTTTGAAAGCTGGATAACGTCGAGGATCGTGTCTCCCGATCAATCGGGGTGAGAGATTGACGGCAAGCGCTTCTAATTCTGTAAACGCCTGCAAATATCGTCGAGCTGTTCCAGCGAAGAATAATGAATTTTAACATCCCCGCCTTTTTTGCCGTGTTTGATGGCAACTTTCATGCCTATGACATCGGCAAGTAGTTTTTCCAGCGACTTGGTATCGGCATCCTTTTCGGTCGGTGTGCGTTTTTTTGTTTTTCCATTTGATTGCCCGTTTGCCAAAGCTTCAGCCTGACGAACGGATAGGCCGTCACGGATAATTTTTTCTGCTAAAGCCAGAGGGTCTTCGACTGTTATCAGACAGCGGGCGTGCCCGGCCGACAACTGTCCATCATTGATGAATTGTTGCACTTTGGCCGGAAGTTTCAGTAATCTCAATGTGTTAGCAACATGGCTGCGACTCTTGCCAATTACCTGTGCAAGATCGGCTTGGGTATAATCATGTTCATCGATCAGCTGCTGATAGCCCATGCCTTCTTCCAGTGGATTAAGATCGGTTCTTTGAACATTTTCAATAATGGCAAGTTCCAAAGCCGTGCGGTCATCGACGTCACGAATAATAACCGGTATCTCATTGAGGTTTGCCCGCTGGGCAGCACGCCAGCGACGTTCACCGGCGATCAATTCAAACCGGTTCGGGTGGTCGGGTGAGGGACGTACGACAACCGGCTGAACCACGCCATGTTCACGGATGGATTGGGCAAGGTCATCAAGCTCGGTCTCGGTAAAGTGGCGCCGCGGATTTTGCGGATTACGGGAAATAAATTCGATTGGAACCTGACGTTCCGGTGATGTCTTCCGGGTAGTGACAGGTTTATCAATACCAAGATCAACATCGCCGATAAGAGCCGCGAGACCACGTCCAAGCCGTTTTTTCGATTGATCGTCACTCATATTTATTTCCTTGATTATTCAATAGGTTAAAAAATTCAAGCGGCGCGCAACTGGCGTTCGCGTTGAATGACTTCGGAAGCAAGTTGCAAATAGGCCTGACTGCCTGCACATTTCAGATCATAAAGCAAAGCCGGTTTACCGAAGGAGGGCGCCTCCGACACACGAACATTGCGCGGTATAACAGTTTGATAGACTTTGTCCCCCATAAAGGACCGTACATCCTCCACAACCTGATTGGAAAGATTATTGCGGCCGTCATACATGGTAAGCACAATACCCTGTATTTCCAGTGCAGGATTAAGTGAACCACGAACCTGTTTTACCGTTTCCAACAATTGGCTCAAGCCTTCAAGTGCCAAAAATTCGCATTGTAGAGGCACAAGAACGGAATCGGCTGCGCCCATTGCATTAAGTGTCAAAAGATTGAGGGAAGGGGGACAATCAATCAGAATATATGAAAATTTCTCGGTCACCATAGGGTTTTTTCGCAAGGCCTTTTGTAACCGCTGAATACGGTCAGTTGCCGGGGCAATTTCCATCTCGATTCCGAGAAGATCGAGTGTCGAAGGCACAACATAAAGGTTTGGCACTTCTGTTTCTAATGCGGCGTCATTGACCGATGCACCCGAAACGATAACATCATAAGACGATAGCGGGCGTTTGTTACGATCTATTCCCAGTCCGGTGCTGGCGTTACCCTGTGGGTCAATATCCATCACCAATACGGTTTCGCCAATTGCCGCAAGCGCAGTAGCAAGATTGATAGCTGTTGTTGTTTTGCCAACTCCGCCTTTCTGATTTGCAATGGCGATAATACGTGTGTCGCTCATTTCTCTCACCCCTTACGTGAATCGATCTTGCTAATTTCGAGAATAACTGACTGCTTATCAATCTTGCTTTGATGAACTTCAAAATCGAATTTCCAGTTCTTCTCTGCTTCGGCTATTTCTTTCTTATAATCACGGCCCTTCTGGAATAGGGCGGTTGCGCCTTGCTCAAACCAGGGTTGTGTCAGTTCAAAAAGCTTTTCAAGCGATGCCAAGGCGCGTGACGTGATAATTTTCGGTTTGTTAATGTGTATGTAACTTGTTTCAATGCGGCTGGTATGAACTGTTGTAGGCAAATTGAACTCGGCGCTCACACTTCTTAAAAAAGCGGCTTTTTTGTTATTGCTTTCGACAAGGTCGATGTGAAAACCGCTTTGTTCTTTCAAAAGAATTGCGATAACAATTCCGGGAAAACCGCCACCCGAACCAATATCACACCAGTTTTTTGCTTGTGGTTTGAATTTTGCGAGTTGTGCACTATCAAGAATATGCCGTGTCCAGAGTTCGGGCAAAGTAGCATTTGCGATTAAATTGATATGGGATTGCCACTTTTTAACTGCTTCTTCAAAAGCCATCAAAGCTCCCGCTGTTTCACGTGAAACCGTAGGCACAATTTGCAGTATTGATTGATATTTTTCTTCTGCCCATTCGGTCATCAGGCGCTTCTCCGATTTTCGCGGTGTAAACGTTGAATATGGGTAATAATAAGAGACAGAGCTGCTGGTGTCATGCCATCGATTTTTTGTGCTTCGGCTATTGATCGGGGAGCACGGGCACGGATTTTTCCTTTCAGTTCATTGGAAAGGCCGGAAATCACATCAATGTCGAGTTCTGCTGGAATACGGAGTTGTTCATCACGCTGAAGATTAGCAATGTCTTGAGCTTGTCGCTCAAGATAAACCGCATATTGGGCCTCAATCTCGAGTGTTTCAGCTGTTTTTTTATCAATCTCGTTAATCGATGGCCAAATTTCACTCAAACGGGAAAGTGACATTTCTGGATAAGAAAGCAAATCATAAACATTCCGGCGAATTCCGTCGTGTTTTATTTGCAATCCTTTTTCAGTGGCCTCATTTGGTGTGATTGTTATCGATTGACAAAGGTCACGGGCTGTTTTCAACAAATCCTGTTTATGTTGAAAAGCCTGTTGCCGTAACGAGCCGACAATTCCCCATTTTAATCCCAAAGGTGTCAATCTTTCATCAGCATTATCTGCTCTTAAAGACAAACGGAATTCGGCACGAGAGGTGAACATACGGTAAGGTTCACTGACGCCACGTGTAATCAGATCATCCACCATAACCCCGATATAGGCGGTTGACCGGCTGATCGTAACCTGTTCCTTACCTGAAGCTTTGTTTGCAGCGTTCAGTCCGGCAAGCAAACCTTGTGCCCCTGCTTCTTCGTAACCTGTTGTTCCATTGATCTGGCCGGCCAGAAAAAGACCTGGAAGCGCTTTTAATTCCAACGTTGCATAAAGTTGCCGCGGGTCGACAAAATCATATTCGATTGCATAACCCGGTTGCAAAACCTTTGCGTGTTCCAACCCTTCAATGGTTTTGATAAAATCGAGTTGAACCTCTTCCGGCAGAGATGTCGATATACCGTTCGGATAAACCGTATCATCATCCAATCCTTCCGGTTCCAGAAATATCTGGTGTCCGTCACGCTCGCCGAATTTTACAATTTTATCTTCAATCGAGGGACAATATCTCGGTCCTATGCCTTTGATCGCACCCGAATACATTGCCGAACGATGAATATTATCTTTTATAATTTGGTGGGTTTTGTGGTTGGTTCTTGTAACAGCACAATCTATTTGCGGTTGACTAATTGTTTCTGTCAAAAAAGAAAACGGTACAGGATCCTCGTCAGCACTCTGCTTTGGAAGATTGTCCCAATCAATCGTTTTTTTACTTAAGCGTGAAGGAGTACCGGTTTTCAACCGTCCCAAGTGGATACCATATTGTTCTAGATGTTCTCCCAGAAGATTACTGGGTTCTTCGCCCATTCTTCCGGCTGGCCATGTTTTTTCACCTATATGAATAAGTCCACGCAAAAATGTACCCGTTGTCAAGACAACAGCACCGGCTTCAATTTGTCCATGAGTTTTACAAACAACGCCTGAAACTGCGTCATTTTTTACAATAAGATCAATGACTTCATCTTCTATAACCGTAAGATTGGGCTGCTCCGTAATTAACGCCTGCATGGCTTTTTTATAGAGCTTCCGATCCGCCTGTGTGCGTGGTCCCCTTACCGCCGGTCCTTTTCTCCTGTTAAGCAGTCGGAACTGTATTCCGGCTTCGTCTGCCGCCCGTCCCATCAGTCCGTCAAGTGCATCAATTTCTCTCACAAGATGACCTTTTCCAAGACCACCAATTGCCGGATTACATGACATCGTTCCGATTGAAGCAAAATGGTAGGTGACCAGCGCGGTTTTTGCACCGGTACGTGCAGCCGCACCAGCAGCTTCACATCCGGCGTGTCCGCCCCCGACAACAATTACATCGAATTTATCAGCCAATTTTATATTAACACCGTTAAAATTATAACGTTTCACGTGAAACAAAAGAACTGTACCTTCTTGGATGGTACATCAATTTAACAATCTGTCTAACACATAGAATGTTTCACGTGAATCATTATTTTCGAAGATTGAACATATAATTCAACCTCTGTTTCATGTGAATCATCACTTTACTGTTTCACGTGAATCAATTTTTTGGAAAAAGTCATCAACCGTACAAGACAACCTATTTTCCTATACAAAACTGCGAAAAAATAACATCCAAAATGTCTTCAACATCAATATCACCGGTAATTCTACCAAGCGAATCCGCAGCCAACCGCAAATGTTCGGCTCTCAATGACAAATCGCGGTTTGAATGTTGAACCGCATTGTCTATCTCGGAGACAGCAGTTTTCAACAATGTTAATTGCCTTTTGCGAGCAGTGACCACTTCTCCGACGTCATATGAAAAATTCGAGCAGAACGAAGCAATCGCTTTTACAAAAGAATCAAATCCTTCACCGGTTTTTGTCGAAAACTGGATTGGCCATTCTTCTGGTGAACCATTTACCAAATCACATTTATTTCCGATATGCCAAATTTCTGCATCGGTTTCGGGAAGCTCTATCGGAAGCGGATGTGCCAAATCATCAACAACCAAAACAAGATCAGCATCCTTCACTCGATCATAAGCGACTTCAATACCGAGTTTTTCAACTTTGTTATCCGTTTCTCGCAATCCGGCCGTATCGGTTAGCAAAATCGGATAGCCATCAATCACAATACGCGTCTCCAAAGCATCGCGGGTTGTGCCTGCTTCGTCGGTAACAATGGCGACATCAAAACCTGATAACCTATTGATAATACTAGATTTTCCAGCGTTTGGGGCACCAGCAATGACAATTTTTATACCATCGCGCATGGATGCGACACGTTCACTCTTTTCAATAAAATCCGCGATCGAATGGCTTAAAGCTCGTAAATTATTCCAAACAATGTCACTCACAGAACCCGGAACGTCTTCTTCGTCGGAAAAATCAAGCTCTGCCTCTATCATGGCGCGAGCTTTAATAAGATCGCTTCGCCATTGCCGATAAAGCGTCGCAAGTTTACCGCTTGCCCCCATGATGGCTAGTCGCCTTTGGCTTTCGGTTTCTGCTTCAATGAGATCAGCCAATCCCTCGGCTTCCGTTAAATCGAGCTTACCATTAAAAAACGCGCGTCTCGAAAATTCACCCGGTTCTGCCAAACGACATGAATCGAACTTCGCAAGTTCGTTCAAAAACCGTTCAACGACGGCTTTGCCCCCGTGAAGATGAAATTCTGCACAATCTTCACCGGTAAAACTATGAGGAGAAGGAAAAAACACCGTTAATGCACTATCGAGAAAATCATCGTCTTGGGATACCAGCTTTCCATATGTCATAACGCGGGGCGTCGGAATTCGACCGAGCAACGTCTTGACGATTGCTTTAGTCATATTTCCCGAAACGCGGATAACCGCTACTCCGGAGGGAAGCTTTCCACTTGATAAAGCAAAAATCGTATCCATAGTCGTCATCCTCGTTGTGGAATAGGTCTTCCAATCTCTCCCGCTTCATTTTAAACGGCCAAAAGTTCTAAAGTTCGACAAATGTTCTATAAGGCATTTGAAGTAGAAGAGACCATCCATTTTTTGCATAACTTTGTTCAACTTTGTCTCAAGATGTTATTTGGCCGGACCAAAAATAAAAAACCGTCCGAGAAACTCTCCGGACGGAAAAAACTGTTACATCAATTTTTTTAAAACACCCGTCAGGCATTATCCCCGATATTATCCGAGGTGTAACCATCCCGATCAGGTGTTTCCAAATTAGGTATTCCCCAATTAAGTATTCATTGAATCGAAAAATTCCGCATTGGTTTTCGTCTGTTTCAATTTGTCGATCAAAAATTCGATTGCATCGGTTGTGCCCATTGGAGCGAGAATGCGACGCAAAACAAATATTTTTTGCAAATCCTGACGGGAAACCAATAGATCTTCCTTGCGGGTTCCGGATTTCAAAATATCCATTGCCGGGAAAATTCGCTTGTCAGCCACTTTCCGGTCAAGCACGATTTCAGAGTTACCTGTTCCCTTGAACTCTTCAAAAATGACTTCATCCATACGGCTTCCTGTATCAATCAAAGCCGTGGCAATAATTGTGAGCGAACCGCCTTCTTCAATATTACGGGCCGCACCAAAAAAACGCTTGGGTCGTTGCAACGCGTTTGCGTCAACGCCACCGGTCAATACTTTTCCCGATGAAGGAACGACTGTGTTATAGGCACGACCAAGACGGGTGATCGAATCAAGAAGAATGACGACATCGCGCCCCTGTTCAACAAGGCGCTTTGCCTTTTCAATGACCATTTCAGCAACCTGAACGTGTCGTGATGCCGGCTCGTCGAATGTAGACGAAACAACTTCACCTTTGACCGAACGTTGCATATCGGTAACTTCTTCCGGACGTTCGTCAATAAGCAACACAATCAGGAAACATTCCGGATGATTGGCCGTAATTGAATGGGCAATGTTCTGTAGGAGAACTGTTTTACCGGTTCTTGGTGGTGCAACAATCAGTGCACGCTGCCCCTTACCCAAAGGAGAGATGAGATCAATGACCCTTGCCGACATATCTTTATTTGTCGGGTCACTTAACTCCATTTTCAACCTCTCGTTCGGATAGAGAGGTGTCAAATTATCAAAATGAATTTTGTGACGGATTTTTTCCGGATCTTCAAAATTGATTGTATTGATTTTTAACAGAGCAAAATAACGCTCGCCTTCTTTAGGGCTGCGTATCGGTCCCTCCACAGTATCGCCGGTTTTTAATGAAAACCGCCGGATTTGGGATGGTGACAAATAAATATCATCTGGCCCCGGAAGATAATTGGCATCGGCCGAGCGTAAAAACCCGAAACCGTCGAGCAAAACTTCCAGAACACCTTCACCGATAATTTCAACATCCTGAAGGGCAAGTTTCTTCAAAATGGCGAACATCAGTTCCTGTTTGCGCATTAATGAAGCGTTTTCTACCTCAAGCGTTTCGGCAAAAGCGACAAGTTCAACCGGAGTTTTACTTTTCAGCTCTTGTAGTTTCATCTGTTGAATATTCTGCATCCAATATAAACTCTTATATTTATGGAAAAATTATTTTCCTCGAAAAAGCGCCTTGTTCAGAAACTTTGGAAAATAAGAAAGGAGGGTAAATTCCATCTACCCCCCTTGTATTAAGAAATCAAGCCATTTTCATTCAGAACGGTTTTACAATGACATCAATTACAGCGATGATCATCAGCACTGTTGGTACCTCGTTTAAAACACGCCAGGTCTTTTCCGAAATATTATTTCTATCTTCGGCAAAATGGCGAACCCCGCGTGATAACAATCCGTGATAGCCAGAAAGTATAACAACGACGAGAAGTTTCAGATGTAGCCAGCCACCCTGTAATGCATAAACTTCCCATGCCAACCAGAGCCCGGTTATCCACGACGCGATCATCGCAGGATTGATAATTGCCCGCAACAACCGCCGTTCCATTATTTTGAACGTTTCGGATTGCTTTGAACCGGTTTCGGCCCGACAATGGTAGACAAAAAGGCGCGGTAAATAAAACATCCCCGCCATCCAGCAGATGATAGAGATCACATGGAAAGATTTGATCCACAACGTTGCATCCGGATATTGTTCCGGATTCACGTGAAACAATGCCCATAAAACAACCACAACAATCAGTATTGAAATGATGGCGCGAAGCCAGATTGTTCCTGTTGTCATGTGCGTTTTAGAATTTGTCATTTGTTAAAATTCCTCACCAGTTTGACCAGTCTTTCGACGTTTTTGATAGGTGTCTGTGGTGTTATTCCATGCCCCAGATTAAAAACCAACGGGCCCTGCCCCAGATTCTCCAGAATAGTCTCTATTCCTTTTTCGAGCGCGACACCACCCGAAACCAGTCGCAATGGATCAAGATTTCCCTGAACCGGTGTTATTTGTTGCAATTTTTTAGCAAATGAAAGAGGCACAGACCAATCAAGTCCAAGAGCTGTAACACCCGTTTTCCTGGCAAAATTTTCATAAAGGGTACCTGCACCTTTCGGAAAACCTATTATAGGAACTTCCGGAAAAACTTTTCTGATACGCTGAACCATCCGGTTTATTGGATAAATGACATAGCTATCAAAACTTTCTTCATCCAGAACACCTGCCCAGGAATCAAAAATCTGTAGAACTTCGGCTCCCGATTTTACCTGATTGATAAGATAATCTGCCGAAACATCTGCAAGAATTTCGAGAAGTGTTTTCATAGCTTCGGTGTGGCTAAATCCGAACAGTCTGGCAGGAGCCTGATCTGAAGTGCCGTGTCCAGCAATCATATAGGTTGCAACGGTCCATGGAGCTCCACAAAAACCGATAAGCGTTGTGTCACGAGGTAAAGCGGTTTTGAGAAGAGATAAAGTTTCAAAACTTGGGGCTAGTCTTTCCTGAGCCCTTTCGACATTTAAATTTTCTATTTCGTTTACCGATAGAGGATCAAGAATCGGTCCCTTCTTTTCTTCAAAACGTAGATTTCTGCCTAAAGCATGGGGAACGACGAGTATATCCGAAAACAGAATTGCTGCATCAAAGCCGAATCGTCTGACCGGTTGCATTGTGACTTCAAAAGCAAGTTTGGGGTTATAGCAAAGATCAAGAAAGCTCCCTGCTTTTTCCCTGACTTCGCAATATTCCGGTAAAAACCTTCCGGCTTGTCTCATCAACCAGATTGGTGGTGGAGAAAGTGTTTTACCACTTAGAACTTCAAGAACTTTTTTTGTCATGGCTTATGTTGGCTTTTCCAAAGGGAGGTTTCAAGAAAGAAATTATTTTGAATCGGGATTCTGATTCTTAGAGTCTGTGTTTTCTGTTAATTATTTATTAACCTTATTTTATCCACAGATTTGGCGATATTTTTTAAAATCAGGAAATGGCGTTTTCCAACGCCCGTCTATTCATCGTAAAAGATAAAAAATGATTTATAGAATCAAATGGATTCGCGGTTTTTATGATGAATTGTCAAAAACCCGTTCAATTTAAATGAATAAGAGTTTTCCCCATAATTCATAAGTCTGAATTTGAATTTCCCACAACGCATTGGCTTGTGTATAACATTATAGACTTATCCTCTGATTTTTTTGGTGTGCACAAAATGCTCGTTTCTTTGCACATCTATCAACAAGGGCCTGTGAATCCTGTGGCAAAACAAAAATTGGACTTTCATTTATATATGATTTCTGATGCAACCGGAGAGACTCTCCTCTCGGCAGGGCGTGCAGTCGCCTCTCAATATGTCGAAGCTAACGCTATCGAACACGTCTATCCACTTATTCGCAACGAAGCCCAGTTGCAGGAAGTGATCGGCCAGATCAATCGGGAACCTGGAATTGTGCTTTACACAATTGTCGACGAAAAAATGGCGCATCTACTGCATTCGGCATGTGAAAAAATGGATGTTCCTTCAGTTTCTGTTCTTGATCCGGTTTTCAAAGCGTTCCATTCATTTTTGCGATTGCCGGCAAACCGGCGCGCCAGTGCCCAGCACGAGCTTAATGCAAATTATTTCAAACGCATCGAGGCACTGGATTACACAATGGAACATGATGACGGCCAACTACCCGATGGGCTACAAGATGCCGATGTGATTCTCGTCGGGGTTTCGAGAACATCAAAAACGCCGACAAGTATTTATCTTGCCAATCGTGGTATCAAAACAGCCAATGTTCCATTGGTTCCCGGTGTTTCACCGCCAAGTGAGCTTTTCCTATCAAAAAAGCCATTGATTGTCGGTCTTATTGCTTCTGCTGACAGGATAAGTCAGGTGCGGCAAAGTCGCAATATTGGCGGGGGTCTCACAATCGAAAGCTATATTGACAGGGCAAGCATCACGCAGGAACTCAATAATGCAAAACAGATTTTTCAGCGCAACAATTGGCCGGTTATTGATGTTACACGCCGTTCTATTGAAGAAACAGCAACTGCGATTCTCGAACTTTACCTGCGCGATCATCAAATCTGAACTTCATAAAAAGAAAAACTATGTCTCATAAACCGCTTATTCTCGCATCTTTAAGCCCATTCAGAAAATCGATTTTGGAAAATGCCGGCCTCGAATTCGATGTTGAAGGAGCAAAAATAGATGAGCGCGAGCTCGAAAAAACTTTAGGTAAAATCACGCCTCAGGAACTTGCTAAAAAACTGGCAATGAAAAAGGCTGAAGATGTTTCCAGCCGGTTTCCGGATGCGCTTGTTATCGGATGCGATCAAACACTGGAGCTTGAAGGAAATGCACTTCATAAAGTGGCAAATCTTGAGGGAGTGCGTGATCGTCTTTTCTCTTTATCAAGTAAAACACATTATCTCCATAGCGGCATCGCTCTGGCAAAAGCTGGTAAAGCCGATTGGGTCGGGCTTTCAACGACAAAAATGACAGTCCGGTCATTATCTCCCGAATTTATTGATTATTATATCGATAAAGCAGGAGAAGATGTTCAATCAAGTGTCGGTGCCTATCAGGTTGAAGGCTTGGGTATCCAGCTATTTGATAAAATAGATGGTGATTATTTTACCATTATCGGTTTACCCCTCTTATTATTGTTGCAGAAATTACGCGAGACAGGAATCATCATTCGATAAGATGAAAAACATAACAACAGAAATACCCCATGCTTTTGTAACCGGTTATCCGGTCGGACATTCGCTTTCACCGCAAATTCATCGCTTTTGGCTCAAAAAATATAACTTGGCCGGAACTTATGATGCAGTCGAGGTAAAGCCGGAAAATTTTGAAACATTTATCAGTTCGCTGCAAAAAAAAGGTTTTTGCGGCGGCAATGTTACCCTTCCTCATAAGGAAGAAGCCTTTCGCCTTTCTGAAAAAAAAGATCACGCTGCAACAAGGATAGGAGCCGCCAATACATTATGGTTCGAGAATAACACACTTTGTGCAAGCAATACCGATGGTTATGGTTTTGAAGCCAATCTTAACGATTTTGCTCCCGGTTGGGGTGGAAATGCGGCGCTTGTCATCGGCGCCGGAGGTGCAGCGCGCGCAATTATTTATACGCTTGAACAACGCGGTTTTGAGAACATTTATCTTGTAAACCGGACGAAATCCCGTGCCGACAAGCTTGCCGGTTATTTTGGCAATCAGGTAAAAGCACGCAATTGGAGCGAAATAGATGATCTCGTTCCTCTGGCGGATTTAATCGTCAATACGACATCTTTGGGAATGACAAATAATCTTGTAGTGAAAGACAGCGAACCGTTTATTCACCTTGATCAGGCAAAGCCGTCGGTCCTGGTGACAGATATTGTTTATACTCCTTTGATGACGCCGATTCTCTTGGAAGCCAAAGCTAGAAACCTCAATTATGTCGATGGAATCGGAATGTTGCTTCATCAGGCTGTACCGGGGTTTGAACGGTGGTTTGGAATAAGACCTGTTGTTGACAACGAATTACGACAAGAAATTCTGGGTAGAATGGGCCATTAAATGATTATCCTCGGGCTTACAGGTTCTATCGGCATGGGAAAAACGACGACAGCCGGCTTTTTCGAGGAAGCCGGCATTCCTGTTTATAATGCTGATAGGGCTGTCCATGAACTTTACGAAAATAAAGAGGTTATTGAAAATTTAAGCCGTATTTTCCCCGATTGTTTGACAGATGGCCGGATAGATCGTTCAAAATTATCGAAAACAATTGTCAGGGATCCGGCAAAACTTGTCCTTTTGGAAAAGTTTATTCACCCGCTGGTACGCAAAAAAGAAAAAGATTTTGTAAAAATGCACCGCGATCGGGGTGATCCGCTGGTGGTTCTCGATATTCCTTTATTATTTGAAAAAGGGCCTCAAGGACGGGTTGACAAGATAGCAGTTGTTTCGGCACCAACCGGAATCCAGCGGCAACGTGTACTTGCCCGCAGCGGCTGGGATGATGAGAAGCTCGACCGTATTTTGTCACGCCAGATATCAGATGAAGAAAAGCGTCGGCGTGCGGATTTCATTATTGATACGGGCAAGAGTCTTGATGATGCCAGACAACAGGTAAAACATCTGATTTCCCGTTTGATTGGCAAGTAGACCGCCTGTCCATAAAAATAATAGTATTTTTTGGTGAGTTTTTGTAAAATTGAAATGACGAGGTTATCGGCGGATTTTTGCGCCGTTATATCCGGATTATCCATAATTTCTTTCAGATATAAGATGTAAGAGTCATCAAAATGTTTTTTGCGTCGATTATTTTGGATTGCCACTCTTCCGGAGAGGTGAGCGAATATAGTCATTGGAAACGTTATTTGTTGTTTATTGTCTCCCCGAAACGCTAGAAAAATATGAAACAATCCGGTTTGAAGTGACCATTCGTTTAAAAAAGGCCAATGCAAATTAATGCACGTTAAAGAGTAGATGAGAGCAAATTTTTATGAGAGAAATTATTTTTGATACTGAAACAACAGGCCTTCACAAAGAAACAGACCGTATTGTCGAAATTGGTTGTGTGGAGATGGTTGATCGCTATCTTACCGATAAAACTTTTCACGTCTATCTCAATCCGCAAGGCGTAATCATCCCTGATGAGGTTGTAGCAGTTCACGGACTTACCAATGAGCGCCTCAAGGACGAGCCGAAATTTGAAGAAATAGCCGATGATTTTCTCTCCTTTATCGAAGGCGCAACATTGATTGCCCACAATGCAAACTTCGACCTTGGTTTTTTGAATGCGGAATTGGGGCGTATTCATAAACCGCTTATCAGTGTTGATCGTATTATCGATACATTGGCGATGGCTCGTCGGAAATTTCCGATGGGCCCGAATTCTCTGGATGCTTTGTGCAAACGCTTCGGCATTGATAATTCACGCAGGACGCTGCATGGAGCTTTGCTTGACTCTGAAATTCTCGCCGATGTTTATATCGAACTTATCGGCGGCAAACAGGGTGCTCTGGGATTTGACGGAGCTAATACCGATAGCAAATCCAATGAAAACGAGGATCAGAAGAAAATTGTTCTCAAAGCTCGCCCTGAACCATTGCCAAGCCGTTTGAGCGAAGAAGATAAAGCGGCCCATGATGCTTTGCTTGCAAAAATTGGCGAAAAAGCCATGTGGAGCCACATCAAAAATTGAACCAACGGGAAAAATCGGACGATGGGATAAACTGAAACATCCTGTAGCCAAACGGGTTGGTTTTCGTAAAATCTTCAATGAAGAATATACCCGACATTAGGACTATTTGGGGTTCATGATTGAGGGATATCGTGTTTAAAAATCTGGGAAAAAGTAGATTTCGACTTTAAACTCGACATTCAAACTCGGATGATGATTTTTAAATGCATCCCCTCGTAGAATTGCGCTTCATTGCAAGTCGATTTGATCAATGTCTTCGGAATTTATCTTCGGGAAGTTTTTTTAAAAATAGACCGTTGTGGAGAGGGGGAAACCACAACGGCCTTTTTTACTGCACTCACTCAACAGTCCGGAGAGGGAAAGTAGACTGTTGTATCCGGTAAACGGCGGGGGACAAAGCCGGAACACCGGACATATCGACGCAGTGTCGATAGATCATATAAAAGAATTTAAAAATGGCTTTTCAAGGGCAACTATATTAACATTTTGTAACAAATGCGTGAAAAGAACCTATAAGAGCCTAACGATAAATTTTGCTCGCACCACATTTTCTATTGTTTGCTGATGGGCTTTTCGTGTTCAATGTGCTTTTTAACTTATATAATGTTTTCAAAATTCGATGTCAGGATTGACGATGCAAAAAAATGATCACCTTTTTCTCGTTGACGGTTCAAGTTATATTTTTCGCGCCTATCACGCTTTGCCGCCATTAACACGAAAAAAAGACGGTTTACCGGTTGGCGCACTGGCCGGTTTTTGCAATATGCTCTGGAAATTGTTGTGCGATGCGCGTGATACTGCAGTTGGCGTCGTGCCCACGCATTTTGCTGTGATTTTTGATTATTCGTCGGAAACATTTCGTAAAAAGATATATCCCGAATATAAAGCAAACCGCCCTACCCCACCTGATGATCTTATTCCCCAATTCAGCCTTATCAGGCAGGCTACCCGCGCTTTCAATCTGCCATGCATTGAAAAAGAGGGTTATGAGGCAGATGATATTATTGCAACCTATGCTTCTGCGGCCACCCGAAGCGGTGCGAAAACGACAATCATTTCTTCCGACAAGGATCTCATGCAACTCGTCAATCAACAGGTCGGGATGTATGATGGTATGAAAGACCGCCCGATCGGCATTGCGGAAGTTATTGAAAAATGGGGCGTTCCACCTGAAAAGATGATTGATTTGCAATCGCTTACCGGTGATTCCACCGATAATGTCCCCGGTGTGCCGGGTATTGGCCCGAAAACGGCAGCACAGCTCCTTGGAGAATTTGGTGATCTCGATACGCTGTTGGCTCATGCCGGCGATATCAAACAAAAAAAACGTCGTGAAAATATTATCGAGTTTGCCGATCAGGCGAGATTGGCGCGTCAGCTTGTAACATTAAAAACCGATGTTCCGCTTGAAATCGGTCTTGACGGTCTCCTGTTGGAACCAACTGATGGACCGCGCCTTATCGGCTTTTTAAAGGCAATGGAATTCAATTCTTTGACGCGTCGTGTTGCAGAAGCGACCAATTGTGATGCGGCTTTGATCGAGCCGGTGGAGCTTGATGTCGAATGGGGCAAAAGTGCCCATGGACCGGATCTTGAGGAAGGTTCCGATGTTGGCGGAGCGCCGGAAGTTGGTGGTAATGCTCGACAAGAACAAGAAAGTGATTCTGATGATTCACAAGCGGAAAACACCCCGCAGCTTCTGGCAGAAAAACGTAAAAAAGAAGCACTCACAGAAAAAATAGATACGACCGCTTATCACACGATAACGGACGAAGCCGAACTGAAACAATGGCTCGACCGGGCAAAGGGGCAAGGGTTCTTTGCATTCGATACCGAAACGACCTCGCTTGACCCGATGCAAGCGGAACTTGTCGGCTTTTCTATTGGTCTTAATCCCGGTGAAGCGGCCTATGTGCCACTTAATCATGTCGATGGTGGCAATGATTTATTGGGTGGCGGCCGCCTTAAGGGACAAATTGATACACAAAAAGCGGTCGCTTTATTGAAACCGGTATTGGAAAATCCCGCGATTCTTAAAATTGCGCAAAATATGAAATATGATTGGCTGGTGATGCGACAGTATCATATCACAATACGGTCATTCGACGATACGATGTTGCTTTCCTATGTTCTGGATGCAGGAACATTGACCCATGGAATGGACGCACTTTCCGAGCGCTGGTTGGGGCACAAGCCGATTACATTCAAAGAGGTTGCCGGAAGTGGAAAAACGGCAACCGGTTTTGCTGCCGTCGATTTGAAGCGGGCAACGCAGTATGCAGCCGAGGATGCGGATGTTACATTGCGACTTTGGCGGGTTTTAAAACCACAAATTGTCGCCCGCGGTGTTACCCGCGTTTATGAGCGTCTGGAGCGGCCTTTGGTGACCGTTCTTGCCCGCATGGAAGAACGCGGCGTTCTGGTTGACCGGCAATTATTGTCACGATTATCCGGTGAGCTTGCCCAATCGGCAGCCGCTTTGGAAGATGAAATCTATCAACTTGCCGGAGAAAAATTCAATATCGGGTCGCCCAAGCAACTGGGAGAAATTTTATTCGGCAAAATGGGTTTGCCCGGAGGCTCGAAAACCAAAACCGGCCAATGGTCAACATCGGCTCAGGTTCTTGAAGATCTGGCAGCAGAGGGGCATGAATTACCCCGCAAGATTGTTGATTGGCGCCAGCTCACAAAATTGAAATCGACTTATACCGATGCACTTCCGAATTATATTTTACCTAATACGGGGCGCGTTCATACGAATTATTCAATGGCTGCAACGTCAACCGGGCGACTTGCCTCGTCAGACCCGAATTTGCAAAATATTCCGGTTCGCACACCGGAGGGAAGAAAAATCCGTGCGGCTTTTATAGCCGGTCCCGGAAATTTGCTACTGTCTGCCGATTACAGTCAGATTGAGCTGCGTGTTCTTGCCCATGTCGCCGATATCAAAGCTTTGAAAAAAGCATTTGCAGACGGCCTTGATATTCATGCAATGACGGCATCGGAAATGTTCGGTGTGCCGATCGAGGGTATGCCACCGGAAGTTCGCCGCCGTGCCAAAGCGATCAATTTCGGCATTATCTATGGCATTTCCGCCTTCGGACTTGCCAACCAATTATCGATTCCGCGCGAGGAGGCAGCCCAATATATCCGCACCTATTTCGAACGTTTTCCGGGCATTAAAGATTATATGGAAAAGACCAAAGCTTTTGCGCACGAGCATGGTTTTGTAGAGACAATTTTCGGACGGCGTGCACATTATCCGGATATCAATTCCAAAAGCGCACAAGTGCGGGCTTTCAACGAGAGAGCTGCAATCAACGCACCAATTCAGGGGGCCGCCGCCGATATTATCCGCCGTGCGATGATAAAAATGGATGACGCGCTGAAGGAAGCCGGCTTGTCGGCTAAAATGTTATTGCAGGTTCATGATGAACTGATTTTCGAATTGCCTGAAAACGAAGTTGAAAAAACCACCGCTCTTGTAAAAAATGTGATGGAGAATGCGACTATGCCAGCTCTGTCCTTATCTGTGCCTCTTAAAGTCGATGCGCGCGCTGCTAAAAATTGGGACGAAGCACATTAAAAGAAGCTTCAATGAAAGTGTTATTCAGGTTATTCTGAATTGAAAACCGAATTATGCTGCACTTGAAATGGAAATTATTGCTCCATATTGCTCCCTATTACTTTGAGTAGGGAGCAATTTTATGAATCGGAATTTCCTTTTTCTTATTATCGGCGTGCTTATCGTTGTTGTTGCGGGCTTGGGTTATAAAACTTACCAACAGAAACAACAGCAAAAACCATCCGGCGTCGAAATGACAATTGATAAAAATGGCGTTTCGGTCGATCGTCATTAATATCAGGAGCAACGCAAAAGCATTTATTGATTTTTAAAGCGTAAGACGATTATGTTTTGTAACCATAATAAGTTTTATGGTTACAACCTCTTTGTTCAGGCAAATTTTTTATGTGGGAAAATTGCGTGGAATAGTGCAGATATGCCTTTCTCGCATTCTGGTTTTTCAAGAAGCAAGGCGCTTCTTCAATTGAACAGGAATTTGAAAGCCACGTAAATCCGGCAGAGTTTGATTATTTCACAAAGTATCACAGAAGAAAGAAGTGATAGAAATGTTGAGCTACGTTTTTTCTATTCAAGGATTCGTTCTTTCTTTGCAAGGACTCGTGCTTGCTTTCCTGTTTGGTGCTGTGCTTGCCTATTTTACCAATATCAGCCCCAAAACGCTTTATCGTATTCCTTATCTTTTTATGTTTGCATGTGCTTTCTTGGGCTATGTTTTGTTAAGTTATGCAATCAATTTGGTATTGTTCAGATTGAACGGTGCATTGCCACCGGTATTTATGGCTTTATTCGCAGCCGTGGCGCCTTTCCTGTTCGGCTATCTTACGATGTATCTTTCTGTGTCCCGCGCGCGTGACGGATTCGGGAAAAAAGGCGCTGCCTGGCTTCTGGTTATACCGCTTCTCAATCTCGGTTTATTCATTGTCACGCTTGATGATAATCCGGAAGACAGAGAAGAAAAAAAGATCAGCCGGAACCCGCTTGGCACGCCGGCATTCATGAATGGTGCAACAGGTATCATCGTTGCAACACTTATTTTCGCGTTAAGCTTTATTGCCGGAATGATGTTGATTACTTATCCGAGCCTTGACCAAATGCCCGCTCTTTTGGAACATGAGACCCGTTGAGGGTGAGAAGTTTCCGGTCCAATCTTGCTTATTTAAAGAAATCTCAGTGTTTCAATGGGCAGCTTGATAGGCCGAATATCTTGTAAAGCGGGCAAAAACCGATAATTGCGGTGATAAGTGGAATAAGGCCGATCAAGCCAAACCAGCGTGCGCCGCTATCAAGAAAGAAAATAAGAGAAAGTAGAACAATACCGATAATGATACGGATAATGCGATCAACGCTACCAAGATTTTGTGCCATCCGAGAAGCCTTTCCAATTTAGTTCTTTTGTAGATTTAGGCCTGCATAAGGAAAAAAACAATCCATCCGCACTTATTTTGGCTTGTTACACATGGGCGGAAGTTCATGAAAACTGCTTGATTATTGGCTTGTTGGTTGTTTTTCAAAGCGTATTTCATGAATCATGGCTGAAATTATGCAGGCGACAAAACGACAATAAAAAGCTCCGGAAAATTCATTCCGGAGCTTTGGTAAAATCATAAATAAAAATGCTTATTTGCGGTCGCGTGCAGCAAGGGTGCGAAGACGCAAAGCATTCAATTTGATGAATCCGGCAGCATCTTTCTGGTCATAGGCACCGTGGTCGTCCTCGAAAGTTACAAGAGAACTTGAATAGAGCGATTTGTCACTCTTGCGCCCCTGAATAATGACATTACCCTTGTAGAGTTTCAGCTTGACTTCCCCTTCAACATTTTCTTGCGACAGATCGATTGCTGCCTGTAGCATTTTGCGTTCGGGAGAGAACCAGAAACCGTTGTAAATCAACTCGGCATAACGCGGCATTAGCTCGTCTTTTAAATGTGCTGCACCGCGGTCAAGCGTGATGGATTCAATAGCACGGTGGGCTGCAAGCAGGATTGTACCACCGGGAGTTTCATAGACGCCGCGTGATTTCATGCCGACAAAGCGGTTTTCAACCAGATCGACACGACCAATTCCATTATCATGACCATATTTATTGAGTTCGGTCAGCAATGTTGCCGGCGACATTTCTTTACCGTTGATTGAAACAGCGTCGCCTTTCTTGAAGCCGATGGTGATAATGGTCGGTTTGTCGGGTGCCGTTTCAGGCGAGACAGTACGCAAATGCACATATTCGGGAGCAGGAAGTGACGGATCTTCCAATACTTTGCCTTCTGAAGAAGAGTGTAGCAAATTCGCGTCGACCGAAAACGGTGCTTCGCCTTGTTTATCTTTGGTCACAGGAATCTGGTGTTTCTGGGCAAAATCCAGAAGTTCTGTACGGCTCTTGAAATTCCAGTCACGCCATGGCGCAATGATCTTGATATCGGGGTTCAAAGCATAAGCTGAAAGTTCGAAACGAACCTGATCGTTGCCTTTACCGGTCGCGCCATGGGCAATTGCATCGGCACCGGTTTTTTTGGCAATTTCAATCAGATGTTTTGAAATGAGCGGGCGGGCAATCGAAGTTCCAAGAAGGTAGACACCTTCATAAACCGCATTGGCGCGAAACATCGGAAAGACGAAATCGCGAACAAATTCTTCGCGCAGGTCTTCCATAAAAATCTGTTTGGCACCAAGCATTTCGGCTTTGCGGCGTGCCGGCTCAAGCTCTTCGCCCTGCCCCAGATCGGCCGTAAAGGTGATGACTTCAGCACCGAGTTCGGTTTGCAGCCATTTCAATATGATTGAAGTATCAAGGCCGCCTGAATAGGCCAGTACAACTTTTTTAACGTCTTTCCACTTTTCCATTTTTTCTGTCCGATAATTAATGGCCCCAATTGATTGACCCTATTGAATTGATATGAGCTGTTTTATCAGGAGATAGCAACCATGCAAGCAATCAAAAATTTTTTCTTACATAAAACTTATAAAAACAGATTGAAATGGTTTGATAAAACAATAAGACAAAGATGATTAACGAGAGATCATTATCATGTCTTTCTTGCCAGACGCCCATGTGTTTTTGGAATTTGCCGGTGCAGCAATCATTTTAACGCTCATTCCGGGGCCCGATATGGCGCTTTTTGTCGGCCGCGCCATATCGCAGGGAAAAGCGGCAGGTCTTGCCTGCATTGCCGGTTGCACAACAGGTATTCTAATTCAGGTTTTTGCGGTCTCTGTCGGCCTCTCGGCATTGATAATAGCCTCGCCAACAGCGTTTTTTATCCTCAAAGTGGCCGGTTCGGTCTATCTCTTATGGCTTGCGCTACAAGCGCTTTTGAACCGGTCGAATTTTTTTGTCGACGGGAAAAAGCAGAAAAAACTCAGTGTAAAACGGAATTACCTTACCGGTCTTGCGATCAATTTGTTAAATCCAAAAGTTCTTCTCTTCAATTTGACCTTTTTACCGCAATTTGTGGATGCGCTCGACCCGCATGCGCCTGAAAAGATATTTTTTCTCGGAGCTTCTTTCATTCCGATATCCCTTCCTTTCACCGTTTCAATGGTATTGGCGGCTGACAAATTTGCCAAAGCCTTAAAGGAAAACCCGCATTTTGTAAGAATACTTGATTATTTAATGGCCGGAATTTTCACAGCTTTTGCAGTCCGGCTGCTGGTTACTGAAGTCAAGTGAATGTAGACTCCAAAATTAGTCGAGGACTGACTGTAAAATTAACGATTGCAACAAATTTTAGCCGGGAAAACCGGTTTAAAACTTTATATTGAAGTTTTCATTAAGGCCGGTCATCCGGATTTTTCCGTTCCGCATAGTTTCTTTTAATAAGAGGACAAAGAAATGAGTGATTTCATATTTACGCCACCCGCAATTGTCGGCATCCCGATTAAAGGGAGTAATAAAGTTTTTCCGGTTCACAGGATTTATTGCGTTGGTCGTAATTATGCAAATCATGCGATAGAAATGGGGCATGATCCGTCAAAGGAAGCACCGTTCTTTTTCCAGAAAAATCCTGATAATCTGGTGTTTGATGGTGTTTTCCCCTACCCCCCGAAAAGTCATGATGTCGAACATGAGATAGAGCTTGTTGTTGCTCTTCAAAAAGGAGGACAAAACTTGACAACGCAAGAGGCGCAGGATTGCGTGTTCGGTTTTGCTGTCGGCCTTGATATGACGCGACGTGATTTACAGGCAGAACTTAAAAAAGCGGGGCGTTCATGGGAAACGGCAAAGGCTTTTGAACATTCAGCCCCATGTTCTCCTTTGACTGAAAAATCTGAAACCAAAGACATGAATGAAGGTTCGATTACCCTTTCGGTGAACGGCAAATGCTGCCAGTCGGGCAATTTGAACGAGATGATCTGGAAAATTCCTGAAATGATTGCTTATTTGTCGCAATTATTTGTGCTGCAGGCAGGTGATATTATCATGACGGGAACGCCGGCTGGCGTGGGGCCGGTGCAAAAAGGTGATGAATTGGTAGGCCATATTGACGGGCTGGATGATCTGGTGGTGAAAGTTAGCTGAAGGCGGGGGGATGCACACGCACATCCCAAAAAGTGTGAAACGGTTTTTGGACAAGATGTGCGTGCACTTAAAAGCTACATCCCAAAAAGTGTGAAACGGTTTTAGGAAAAAATGTGTGTATGTTTCAAAAGCCGTATCCCGAAAAGGCGGGACAATTTTTTCCAAAAATTGTGAACGTTAAACCGATTTCCCGAAACATTGTGAATATAGATGGACATAAAAACCGGACGATTTCGACGGTAGTAATTTAAAAGCTGTTAATTAAGTGCCGGGGCATCAGTTCTTGACGGTCTCGCCGGGATAGGCACCCCAAAGTTGATCCTGTGCTACATAGCCACGTGTATGGTTGACATCGAGTTCGCACCATTTACCGTCACATTTATGAATTGAGGCGATGACGCCGGGTTCGAGTTCGGCAGCAAGTGGTGCATTTTCGCTTGGTTCCCGACGCATGGGGGCAAGCTTGGATTTGTCTTTTTGCCAAGGTGTTATCATTGCTGTGCGATGGCCTGACAAAAGGGACTGGTAGACCCAACCTTCATCACCATCCGAGTCGCGAATTTTGCGCCACTGGTCATATTCCTGCGTAATTTCTACGGGTAGACCCTGTTTTTGATAAGAGAACACAACCGTATAATTACGTCCGGGACCAACGCGCACATTAACCCGCGCCGGTTTGATGGAAACAAAACGCGGCAATGGCAAACCGCTAGGCCCCACATTTTGGGAAGCTTCCTGAGCCGCTTCTTCTGCAAAGCTGGAAGCGGGAAAAAATAGTAAAGACAAACCCGTCAGAACCGAACAAATGCTTGCAAAGCAAAACATTTTTCCAAGGTTCGAAAAACGGAATTTGCTGAAACTGTCCACCGTGTGTGCCTCTCTTCTCTTGTGTTCATTGGATTCTTTTCTGCTATAAGCAGACCAGACTCATGACAGCCTGATGATCCTATGCCATAGTGCTGGTTAAAGAGGTCTCAATAATCGCAAAAAATAGCGGAAATATTTCGAGGTTTTCTATGCAGGGGAAAAAATTACCGTTGGTCATTTTGACACGCAAGCTTCCGGAACAGGTTGAAAGACGCATGTGCGAGCTTTTTAATACCGAGGTTGTCAAACAAGATCGGCCGATGTCACGACAGGAACTGGTCGATGCGGTAAAACGTGCGGATGTTCTTGTGCCGACAATTTCCGATATCATCGACAAGGACCTTATTGATCAGGCAGGAGATAATCTCAGGATGATTGCCAATTTTGGCAATGGTACCGATAATATCGACATCAAGGCGGCGACCGGTCGTGGCATCCTAGTGACCAACACCCCGAATGTTCAAACAGAAGATACAGCCGATATGGCAATGGCACTGATATTGGCAGTGCCGCGCCGTCTTGTCGAGGGTGCCGATGTACTCAATGAAAGCGGAATCTGGCCGGGTTGGTCGCCGGACTGGATGTTGGGACGGCGTATCTATGGAAGGAAACTCGGTATTATCGGTCTCGGTCGCATTGGAACAGCAGTTGCGCGCCGCGCCAAAGCATTCGGTCTTTCGATCCACTATCATAATCGCGCCCGCGTTAGCGAAAAAATTGAAGAACAGCTGGACGCGACCTATTGGGCCGATCTTGATGATATGTTGAAGACGATTGACATTCTTTCAATCAATTGCCCGCTTACCGAGAACACCTACCATCTCCTTTCAGCCGAACGCCTTGCTTTGATGCAGGAAACAGCCTACGTCGTTAACACGGCTCGTGGTGAAATTATTGATGAAAATGCCCTCGCCCACCAGATAGAAAATGGCAAACTTGCCGGCGCAGGCCTTGATGTCTTCGAAAAAGAACCGAATTTCAGTCCGTCGCTTGCCAAATTGGCGCGGCAAGGCAAGGTGGTGCTTCTGCCGCACATGGCATCGGCGACGGTGGAAAGCCGGATTGATATGGGGGAAAAAGTCATCATCAATATCAGAGCTTTTATCGATCACCATCGTCCACCCGATCGCATTATTCCTGAAAAATTGCGTAACTAAGTCTTTTATAGCGAGCCTTTGACCTTTGAAAAAAGCGGTTTGGATGCCAATTTACGGCACTCGATTCGACGCATCTTGCCAAACTTTATGACTTGAAAACGCTTGAGTTCAGTGACCTATGTTTTGTCGCTAGCCGGTTTTAAAAGTGACCATGTTTTTTGCGGTTAAGCTAACTTTCAAAAGTCATCAGCTTTTCCGGTCATTAGTTTCCCGAAGTGGAATATCTTTTTGCTTTCAAAAAAATGCAGGATTGAAAACCCGTTGGTAAAGGCTTTTTAGACGAGTCTTTTTGTTTTTCATGAACGGGTCATTGAAGAATTTTGTCCGGAAACCGGAAAAGAGCGGCTTTAACTCTTTTCCAGGGGGGCAAGGGTCTCTTTTGCATTACGAGTTGCGAGATTTCTGACGTTCAAAGCCGTTATTTTGTCGCGTTTAATTTTTGATAGCGCTTTATGCCTTCTCGCTTTTCAAGAAAACTCAACGTGTGGGGACTGGTGTTTCACCGCTATAGTCGTAAAAGCCGCGGCCACTTTTGCGCCCCAACCAGCCTGCTTCGACATATTTTATCAATAAGGGGCAAGGACGATATTTCGAGTCTGACAATCCCTGATGCAAAACATGCATAATCGCAAGGCAGACATCGAGTCCAATAAAATCGGCAAGTTCCAATGGCCCCATCGGATGATTGGCACCGAGTTTCATAGCAGTATCAATTGCATTGACATCCCCTACGCCTTCATAAAGAGCGTAGATCGCCTCGTTAATCATCGGCACCAAGACACGATTGACGATGAAGGCAGGAAAGTCTTCAGTAACGGTATAAGTTTTGCCGATAGAAGTGACAAAATCGCAAATCGTCGAATAGGTTTCTTCGCTGGTCGCGATGCCGCGCACCACTTCAACAAGCTTCATTTGTGGTACCGGATTCATAAAATGCGTGCCAATGAATTTTTCCGGCCGGTTTGTGGTTGCAGCAAGACGGGTAATCGAAATGGTCGAGGTGTTGGTGGCCAGAATGGTTGCAGGCGCAAGATTTTCGCATAGACTGATAAAAATATCCCTTTTGATATTTTCATCTTCGCTTGCAGCTTCAATGATAAGATCGGCATTTTTCAACTCGTCGATAGTCAATCGGGTTGAAAGCTTTTCAATTGTTTGAAGCCGGTGTTGTTCACTCATTTTTCCGGCTTTAACGAGATGGGCAAGATTTGATTTGATCGTCGAGATGGCATGTTCAACCTGTTCGGCCGAAATATCGTAAAGAAGAACCTTAAAACCGGCAGTCGCAACAGTTTGGACAATTCCTCCACCCATTTGCCCTGCTCCGACGATAGCGACCGTCTTTATCATGCGCTGGTTCCTCCTCTAGCGATTCTTTCCCGGCACCCATAATACATCATTTTTACCACAATCATTAGCATAACGGGCAGCAACAAACAGAAAATCCGAAAGCCGGTTGATATAGCCCAGAACATCTTTGCTGACATTTTCCTGTTCGCTCAATGCAACAATAGTCCGTTCGGTACGTCTTGCGACAGTGCGGGCCAGATGTAGATAGGCGGATGCTTTGGACCCGCCTGGTAAAACGAAGGATTTCAAGGGCGAGAGTTTTTCATTCAACCTGTCGATTTCATCCTCAAGCCGTTTCGTCTGGGTGGAAAGAACACGCAAATCTGTTTTATTTTCGCTTTCTTGCGGGGTTGCAAGATCGGCTCCGAGATCGAACAGATCATTTTGTATTTCTTCAAGCATCTTGTCGAGATCGCTGACTGTTTCGAGACGGGCAAGTCCGATTGTTGCATTGGTTTCATCAATCGAGCCATAAGCATCAACGCGTAAATCGGCTTTCGAGCGCCGCGGGCCATTAACAAGACCTGTTGTTCCATCATCACCAGTACGCGTATAGATTTTATTGATTTTGACCATTTTGGACTCCTCGAGAAATCGTCTGTCTCATTTAAAAATATAGATAGATTGGCTTGTGGCAAATTCCATTAAAGTTGAGTAACATTATCAAATGACAGGAAAACACTGAAATAGCTGTTGTAGCGCTTGTTTAGATTGCGTTCTCAATTAAAATAATTTTATACAGATAATCTGTGCGGTCAGCCTCATGTATTGAGATTGATTAACGGGAAAGACATTGATTTGAAGCCGAGACCCTTACGCTTTTGTTGGCGCATTTTATATAACGCTGTCAGCCACTATTTCCGTGATTCTGGCAGCGCTTTTGCCAGTCATATAGCTTTGTCCGGTTTGATGGCGCTGTTTCCTTTCCTGATTTTTGCAACATCACTTGCAAGTTTTATCGGGGCACGTGCCTATACCCAGCAAAGCGTCAATGCGCTTTTGAAAATGCTGCCTGATGCAATTGCCGGACCAATTGTCAAGGAAGTTGTCAATGTCATGACCATTCAGCGCGGTGGTTTGTTGACCATTTCGGTTATCGGAACTGCCTATTTTGCTTCAAACGGCGTAGAAGCATTGCGAACCGCGCTTAATCGTGCTTATCGCGTGGTCGATAGGCGCAGCCTGTTTTTCTGCCGGTTTCAAAGCCTGTTTTTTGTCATTGTCGGTACGATAGGATTGATGGTTATCAGTGTTCTTCTGGTGCTGGCGCCACTTGTTATCAATATTCTTCAACATGATTATCCGGTTATCGGACAATATGTTGGCACAATCCGCTTCTGGCGTTATGCCATTGCAGTTGTAGTCCTTTTGGTCAGCTTGTTGATTGCCCATAAATGGCTTCCTGCCGGAAAACGGAAATTGGCTGATATTTTGCCCGGCATTGGCGTAACTATGGTGGTTTGGGTTTTAGCCTCGATGTTATTTGCACAATATCTGGCAACATTTGCCAATTATGTTTCCACTTATGCAGGGCTCGCCTCGATTATGGTGGCAATCATTTTCCTCTATATGTTAAGTGCCATTTTTATTCTCGGTGGAGAAATCAACGCAGCCATTATGTTTTATCGTAACCGCCAGCAACAGCCTGGCCAATTGGTGCGCGCAATAGAACAGAACAAGGAAAAAGAAGAAGGGCTGAAACAGCAAAACGATGACAGACAAAACGATTATAAAGTTGTTTCTTGATGGCGATGCCTGTCCTGTCAAAGCTGAAGCCTATCGGGTAGCCGAACGCTATCATATCAAAACCTTTATTGTCTCGAACAGCTTCATGAGAATACCGAACGAGGATTTTCTTGAGGCTGTTATTGTCGATCAAGGGCTCAACAAGGCAGACGACTGGATTGCAGAAAAAGCCGATGAGGCCAGTATTGTTGTTACCAATGATGTGCCACTTGCCGATCGTGTGGTCAAAAAGGGGGCGGTTGCTATTTCGCCTTCCGGCAGGCTCTTTGATGCAGCCTCAATCGGTGCGGCATTGGCTACCCGCAATTTGTTTGAAAATTTGCGGGAAAGCGGTGTCGTAACAGGCGGTCCACGCCCGTTTTCCGGACGTGACCGTTCGGCATTTCTTGGGGCAATCGATCTCGCCGTGCAACGAAAAAAACGTCAAGGCTATGAATCCGATTTTACCAAAAAACGGCTTTGACCGGTTTGCAACCGGTCAATTTCATATCCTGATTATTTTTTTAAGTATTTTCGAGAATAGAAAGCGGATGATCAGTCTTTTTTATCGACTTCCATTGCAGCTTTCATCAGTTTTTTCGAATCGGCATTGCTCCATGGTGCCGAACCGTTATAGGAAGCGAGCAAACATCCATTTTTATCAATCAACATGGTGATGGGAAGTCCCATAGCGAGACCCTGTTTGCGCACTTCGTTAAAAACATCCATGGATTGGTCGCGATAGAAAACAATATTATCTGCTTTGATGCTTTTCAAAAAGTCTTTCACTTTTTCGTCGGTAGCTGTTTTATCAATGTTGATAGCCATGACATCGAATGCGTCATTGCCGAGGGAACGTTTGAGATTGGCAAGTTCAGGCATTTCGCTGCGGCAGGGTACACACCAGCTGGCCCACAGGTTGACAAGCAGGGTTTTGCCGGAAAATTCTGCCAATGTATGATCTTTGCCCGCTTCATCCTTGAAGTTGAGTTTGGCTACATCATAAGGTTCGTCTGCAAAACGCATATTCTTGAAAAAACCATTTGCCGCTTGTTTGAGCTTGTCGATTTTTTCAGGTTTGACGGTGCAGGAAGATGCCGCGTCGGCATGGGCAACAGAAATCAGCGAAGGAAAAGAGTAAACTTGGTTGTCAGACCCCATCATTATCGCGTATATGCTCAGTGCACCAAGTGTAGTAGTGGCAATTATTTTCCGGATTTTACCGGAAAATTTTGCTTTTTCGAGAATTCTTGCAACCATTTTTTCGTCCTTTCGATGGGGGCTAACATATATGAAGAACAATGGATCAAGCAACCAGATGTGGGGCGGCCGTTTTGCCTCGGGTCCGGCAGCCATCATGGAAGAGATCAACGCTTCGATCGGCTTTGATAAAAAACTTTATAAAGAAGATATTAAAGGTTCGTCGGCACACGCCGCTATGTTGGCTGCGCAAGGCATTATATCGGCGGCCGATTATGACGAGATCGAAAAAGGCTTGAAAACCATTCTTGCCGAAATCGAGAGCGGCAAATTTGTCTTTTCGCGCAAGCTTGAAGATATTCATATGAATATTGAAGCCCGCCTTGCCGAACTGATTGGTCCGGCCGCAGGAAGACTCCACACTGCCCGCTCGAGAAACGACCAGGTCGCTTTGGATTTTCGGCTCTGGGTCAGGGAAGAAACCGACAAGACAATACAGTCAATCAGACATCTGATTGAAACATTGCTCGATCGCGCCGATCAGGAAGTTGAAACACTTATGCCGGGCTTTACGCATTTGCAGGTTGCCCAGCCGATTACTCTTGGTCACCATTTAATGGCCTATGTCGAAATGTTCGGTCGCGATTTGTCGCGTATGCATGATGCACGTGAAAGGATGAACGAATCGCCTTTGGGGGCAGCCGCCCTTGCCGGTACAAGCTTTCCCACTGATCGTTTCATGACAGCAAAGGCTTTGGGTTTCAGGGAGCCAACAAGAAATTCGATCGACAGTGTGTCCGATCGTGATTTCGCGCTGGAATTTTTAAGTGCAACAGCTATTTGCGCAATCCATCTTTCGCGTCTTGCCGAAGAGATTGTTATCTGGTCAACGGCACAATTCAACTTTATCCATTTGCCTGATTCTTTTTCGACCGGTTCATCCATTATGCCGCAAAAGAAAAATCCGGATGCGGCAGAACTTGTTCGTGCAAAGACCGGACGGATTAACGGATCACTGATTGCTTTATTGACCATTATGAAAGGTTTGCCGCTTGCCTATTCAAAAGATATGCAGGAAGACAAAGAGCAGGTTTTTGATGCTGCCCAGTCGCTCGAATTATCGCTCGCCGCAATGGCAGGTATGATTGGCGATCTTGAGGTCAATCGCGACGTTATGAAAAAAGCTGCCGGTTCCGGTTATTCGACTGCAACCGATCTTGCTGACTGGCTTGTTAGAAAATTGGGTCTGCCATTTCGTGAAGCCCACCATATCACCGGTCACGCAGTGGCTTTGGCTGAAAAGAAAAAATGTAATCTTTCCGATCTGACTTTGGAAGATTTGAAGACTGTTTATCCGGATATCACGGAAGACGTTTTTGATGTCTTAAGCGTTGAAAAGTCTGTTCAAAGTCGCAAAAGTTATGGTGGTACCGCTCCGCAAGAAGTGCGTCGCCAAATCGACTATTGGAAAAAACGCCTTGCCAAAGCCTGAATTTGAACGCTACACAAAGAATAGATTGAATGGGAATAGATTTAAAATAGTTCGGAAAGAGCGTAACGCTTGCTATTTTTAAATGGGACAAGCTTTTTGGAAAGAGACGCGATCATGAAAAAAACTCTGGCCGGTTTGATGATTGTCACAATCTGTGGCGTGGCCTTGGCCGGTTGCGGACGCAAAGGTCCGCTTGAACCGCCACCATCCACAATGGTTGAAGATGCAAACGGTAACATGGTTCAAAAACCCAAGGTCGATAAGCCGTTTATCCTCGATCGCTTGATTAAACAGAGGCATTAATTGCAGCCATTCCAATATCGTAACGGCTTTCTACATGCAGAAGATGTAGCGATTGCCGATATAGCGAAAAAATTAGCAACACCTTTTTATTGCTATTCGGCTACAGCCATTCAGCAACAGTTTGAACAGTATCGCCATGCGTTTGCCGACACCAATGCGCTTGTTGCCTTTGCGCTGAAAGCCAATTCCAATCAGGCGGTTTTGAACTTGCTTGCAAAAAAAGGAGCAGGTGGTGACGTCGTGTCGGGCGGGGAACTGCGTCGCGCACTCAAGGCGGGTATTCCTGCCGACAAGATAGTCTATTCCGGTGTCGGGAAAACCGTTGAAGAAATCGATTTTGCCCTTGGTCATGATATCCACTGTTTCAATGCCGAATCGGAACCCGAATTACAGCAGTTATCCGCACGCGCTGTTGCAATGGGGAAAAAAGCACGTGTTTCCTTGCGCATCAATCCCAATGTCGACGCCAAGACACATCAGAAAATTGCCACCGGAAAGTCGGAAAACAAGTTCGGTATTCCTATTGCGGTTGCACGTGAGGTTTATGAACGGGCAGCAAAACTCCCGGGTCTCGATGTCCATGGAGTTGACGTCCATATCGGTAGCCAGATTTGCGAGTTGCAGCCGTTTGACGATGCTTTTTCACTTGTTGCCGATTTTGTCCATGTTCTGCGGGATGAGGGGCATGATATCCGTCATGTCGATGTCGGTGGTGGACTTGGCATTGTCTATCGCAAGGATAATATGCCCCCGCCTTCGCCGGCCGAATATGCAGATATTGTCAAAAAACATTTTGCTTCACTCAATGTCCAGATCATCATGGAGCCGGGGCGTAATATCGTCGGCAATGCCGGTATTCTGGTAACCTCTGTCATCTATATAAAACATGGGGCAGGAAGAAATTTCGTTATTGTCGATGCGGCAATGAACGATCTGATCCGCCCGACTTTATACGATGCCTGGCACGACATTGTACCGGTAAAAGAGCCAAGGCAGAATGATGTGCCAATGAAGGCCGATATTGTTGGTCCGGTTTGCGAAACGGGCGATTACATGGGGTTGGGTCGCTTTCTTCCCTCACCAAAAGCCGGTGACTTGCTGGCTGTCTGCAGTGCAGGAGCTTATGGTGCAGTTATGGCAAGCACCTATAATACACGACTTTTGGTTCCCGAAGTTTTGGTGTGTGACAAGCGTTTTGATATCGTTCGCCCGCGTATTTCGTATGAGGAAATGATCGGGCTTGATCGGGTGCCTGAATGGGTAGAAAATTCTTGATATCAGGCTCGCCGGTTTTCAGTTAAAATTGGCGAGACATTTTTGGCAAAGGGTTTTGTCTTTGCTGTTTTATTGCGATGATAAATCAAATTAATGCGAAGGGAAGAACTTGAACCTTGCTGAACGATGAGCGCACTTTCCGGTTTCGACTGGCAGCACTTGCCAAAGCAAGAGCTGTTGCCTGGTGTGTTCTGACATTTGAACGCGTGTGGCCACGTATCATTACATGCGTTCTTGTATTGTTGATTTTGTTGTCGCTCACGTGGTTTGGTGTTTTCAATTACCTTTCCTATTGGCCGCATGTGATTGTACTTTGGGCACTGCTTTTTATAGCAATCGGTTCGCTGTTTTTTATTTCCGGTTTTCATTTTCCTTCCCGAAAGGATATCGACCACCGGATTGAACAGGCAAGCGGCCTGAAAAACCAGCCTCTCGAAACGCTTTATGATGCGCCGGTCAATGACGCCAATAATGCTTTTGCCAAAGCTCTTTGGGCCGAACATCAGCGCCGTATGGCAAGTGCCCTTAAAAACCTGAAAACAGGCGCACCGGAAACAGGGATTACGCGGATTGATCCGCTGGCATTGCGGGCGCTGGTGGTGCTTTTTACGGTAACAGCGTTTGCCTATTCTTCAGGCACGTCAGGCGGAAGGATTGCTGATCTTTTTGATTTTTCCCAACCTGTCAATTTGTCGAAAATGCGAATGGACGCATGGGTAACACCGCCGCCTTATACCGGCGAAGCGCCTATCTATCTGACAGAAGGCAATCTTTTGAACGCCAAGGTTCCGGAAGGAAGCAAGGTCACTATCCGTTTGGTTGACGGCGGAGATGCGACACTGAAATTGCGCGATAATAAAACTCGAAAAATGGTAAATATCGGTGCTCTCGACGAAGGAACACACAGAAGCAATAGCAAGACATTCGAGACCACTCTTTCTTCATCGGGAGATATGACATTAAGAACCCGCCACTATGAAAAGAACTGGCATTTTGATGTTGTTGCCGATCATGCGCCCACTATCAGGCTTACCAAGGAACCGGGACGTATTCTCAATGGTTCGCTGGAACTCGATTATGCGCTTGATGATGATTACGGGGTAGAGAAAGCTTACGTGGAAATAACGCCTACATCGGCTATCAAGGAAACCGGTCACCCACTTTATGATGCACCGGAAATCAAATTGATGATTCCGCGCGGCGGCAAAGGTGATGCGCGCACCGTGCAGGATGTCAGCACCCATCCGTGGGCAGGTTCGGAAGTGCGGTTAACACTCGTTGCAGAAGATGGCGCCGGTCATCAGGGAAGAAGCGAAACGCGTACGATGACATTGCCGCAAAGAAATTTCGGCAATCCGCTTGCCCGTGCAGTGGTTGAACAACGCCGGATATTGGCACTTAATACGCTTTCCCGCGATCATGTACTTGATATGTTGTCAGCTCTCACTTTGCGGCCGGAAGATACGATTAACAATTTTTCCCATTATCTGGCATTGCGTAGCATCTGGACCCGACTTCATCTGGCAGAAACCGATGAAGATTTGAAAAATGTTGCCGATTTTATGTGGCAAACAGCAATCGGTATCGAGGGAGACAACGTCAATCAGGCAGAAAAAAACTTGAAGGCAGCCGCGGCAGCTCTGCGGGATGCTTTAAGAAATGGCGCTTCGCCTGAGGAAATCGAACGTCTGACTGACGCCTTGCGTCAGGCAATGAATGATTATATTGCCGCACTTGCCCAACAGCAACAAAACGATGGCCTTGGCCAAAAGCCTTCTGAAAAGGCACAAAATCTCTCACCGGATGAACTTGCCCGAAAACTCGAACAGCTTGAGGATATGGCCAAGTTGGGAAACCACAGTGCAGCTGAACAGCTTTTAAACGAACTTGAACAGCTCATGGATAATCTTCAGGTCAATCGCGGGAACGGCGGTTCGGGAGAAGCCGGAAACCAGATGGAGGAGATGCAAAAGCAGCTTGATAAGCTTGGCGACTTGATGCGCAGGCAACAAGAGACTTTAAATGACACCCATAAACTTGAAGATGAGCGTGAGCGCGGGGAAAAAACACCCGAAGAATACCGCAAAGACCTTGATGGATTAAAAAGACGGCAAGATGATCTTGAGCAGGAATTGAAAAAATTCGGCAAAGACTTATCCGATAAAGGCTTGAAATCCGGTGACGGATTGAAAGATGCCGAAAATAAAATGAATAAATCGGGCCAGTCGCTTCAGCAGGGGGATGCGGGTGGCTCTGCCGATCAACAGTCGCAAGCTTTGGATGCGATGCGCAATGGGGCGGGGGAACTGATGCAGGAAATGCAGCAGGCCATGAAGAAAAATGGCGAAAAAGACGAAAATGGCGACGCAGCTGCAAAAGATCCTCTCGGGCGTAAACTGGGCTCAGCAGGACATCAGTCGGAAAAGAACGGAATTCCGCAAGAAAGCGATATGCAGCGTGCCCGTCGCATTCTTGATGAAATCCGGAAAAAATTGGGGCAATCCGCATTGCCTGAAAGTGAAAAAGATTATCTTGAACGTTTGTTGAAGTTTGATTGACGAACCTCTTGATGCCGGCTCCTCAGACAGAGAGAGGCCATGCGATCAGGCGTTTTACAATGGTTTCAATTATCTCTAATTCAGGCGGTTTCATGGGGGCAGAATTTCTTTGAGAGCAAAGTATTTTTGCCCCTCATGCGGAACGCATGACAGTCTGACATATTGTGTGTATTAAAACGGGTTTTTAACTGGGAAACTATATATCGCAAAAACCGGAAAGTTGGCGAAACTGTTAGCCAACAAATTAAGCGGAAATATTTTATTTTGAAAAGCTAAAAAACATTTTCAGGCATTGAAGTCAATAAAAATCCAGACTTATTCATAAACGTCGGAATTTTGTTCAAGACGTGACGAGATCAATCAATTCACTGAATTTTAAAAATTCTTGTTTCTTCATGTTTAAAACATTCATTCCTCAAAATTCAATTGTTCCATTACATTTTCGGTCTTCATCTGCTTTTGTGATGAAGGTCGTTCGGAACGTCGTTTTATATTTTCATCGGCAATCCAGCTTGCCCATCTGTTAAATTAAACTATGTTTAAAGACAGAATTTAAATAACCAAGAGGATTTTTAATATGAAGAAATTGGTAGTGGCCTTATGTATCTCTTGTGCTTCAATTTGCTATGCAGCAGCTCAAAGTGAAAACAGTCACGTGACAGATATGGCAAAAACTGCAGCCTCGACTGCCTCGCAAGCTTTATCAGCATCTTCATCAGCTTTGGATAAAGTCAATGAATCCATGATGAAAAACATGTCTATCAAAATGAGCGGCAATGCAGACGTCGATTTTATTAAAATGATGCTTGCCCATCATCAGGGTGCCGTCGATATGGCAGAAGTTGAATTGAAATACGGAAAAGATCCGGAGGCACGCAAGCTTGCTGAAACGATTATTGCGGCCCAACAGAAAGAAATAAGCCAAATGCAGGATTGGCTTAAGGTCAATGATAAGCAATAAATTACCCGAACGTGGTTATAGCTGGAGAAGGATATTGTTTGACGCATTTAATACGTCGCTTCTCCAGTAATAACCGGTTTCGGTAACGATTTCGGAAAAAGTCCGACTTGTTCAGGCTAACTTCGATGGGTATAGCCATTGTTCTTTTTTTATTGGACCATTTTTCGAACGGCTGATGCACATCACCTTTGGCTCGGGAAAAGTGCAAACAACCAATCCAACATTTCCATTCTGTCGTAACATCTCGCCCGGATTATTTTTATCCGGCCGATCGTTACCAATAAGTTTAAACTTGAATGCTGCACTTGAGGCTTGATCGGTGTGGCTCAATCAAGGCCGTCAAAGAGCTGGGTAGACAAATATCTTTCAGCAAAATCGGGAATGATAATGACGATGTTTTTCCCTTTGTTTTCCGGACGCTTGCCAACCTCGACAGCAGCTGTCAATGCAGCGCCGGCAGAAATGCCAACCGGAATTCCTTCCAGATGGGCAAGATCCCGCGAATTCTTGAATGCATCGTCATTTGAAACAGTTACAATCTCGTCGATGATTTTTGTATTGAGTATTTTCGGTATGAAACCCGCTCCGATACCTTGGATTTTGTGTGGACCGGGTTGTCCACCCGATAAAACCGGCGAATCTTTCGGCTCTACCGCAACGATTTTAAAATCGGGTTTACGTTTTTTTATCACTTCACCAATTCCGGTAATAGTGCCGCCCGTACCAAAACCGGCAACCAGAAAGTCGACATTACCATCAGTATCATTCCAGATTTCTTCAGCTGTTGTCTGGCGGTGGATTTCCGGATTCGCCGGATTTTCAAACTGTTGGGGAATAATAGCGTCCGGATTTCCGGCAGCCAGCTCTTCGGCTTTGGCAATGGCACCTTTCATTCCCTTAGCGCCTTCCGTCAATACCAGTTCGGCACCAAGAAACTTCAACAATTTGCGTCGCTCGATTGACATGGTTTCCGGCATTGTCAAAATCAGCTTGTAACCTTTGGCAGCTGCAACAAAAGCAAGTGCAATACCGGTATTGCCGGATGTCGGTTCGATTAGAACAGTTTTGCCGGGATGGGCTTTTCCCTGTTTTTCAAGTGCCTCGATCATAGCAAGTCCGATACGATCTTTGACACTTGCCAATGGATTGAAGAATTCAAGTTTTGCCAAAAGGTTGGCTTTTACGCCTTTATTTTTGGCAAAATGGTCGATGCGGACAAGTGGCGTGTTTCCGATCGTCTCCAATACAGAATTATAAACGATGCCACGTCCTTTTTTCCCTGAATGTTTATCCGCCATGACCGGTCTCCCTGAATGATTGTCGTGAAATTTTTTCAAGCAGAACGGTTTTTCCCGCTCCCGCTTGCTTATTATCAGGATAGAGCCAAATCATAGAATGATATAGCTAAAATATGTCATTCATAGGTAGGAATTAAAAAAACATTCTAATAATAATGATTATTATGGAATAATTTATAAAGTCGGAAAGAAGGGCGTCGTCCATTTTTCAATGAAAATTCCTCTTCTTTCCAGCTCTTGAAGTGATAATTCTAATAACTGCTTGCCTGATCGAGCGTATCGATATCGTTCTTGCTCAGATTGATCATGGTCGCTTTGACGAGGCTATAAAGTTGGTCAATCTTTGTTGCACTGGCAATAGGGGCAGTAACAGCCGGTTTAGCTATAAGCCATGCAAGGGCAATTTCAGCCTGTGTCACATTATGCTTTTCACTAATTGTATCAAGGGCTTCCAAAATCCGCATTCCGCGAGGGTTCATATATTTTTCTACACGCGAACCACGCTTATGACCCGCAAGGTCTTCTTTCGAGCGATATTTTCCTGAAAGAAAACCGGATGCCAGACTGTAATAGGTTATAACGCCCATACCGTATTTCTGCGCTGTATCGGCAAGCGGTCCTTCAAAGGACTGCCGGTCATAAAGGTTATATTCGGGTTGCAAAGTCTGATAGCTTGGAAGATTGTTATTTTTTGCCGCCGTCATTGCTTGTTCGAGCTGTTCTGCCGTTATATTGGAACAACCGATGGCGCGAATTTTTCCCGCTTTCAACAATTTGCTATAGGCTTCCAGTGTTTCTTCAAAAGGGGTTTCGGGGTCAAACCAATGCGATTGATAAAGATCTATAAAATCGACGTGTAAACGGCGAAGAGAATCTTCAACCGCCTGTTCAATCCAGCGGGCAGAAAGACCTTTGTGCCCTGGTTCCCCCATATCCGAACCAACTTTGGTAAAAATATAGAATTTATCCCGCTTTGACGGATTTTGTTTCAACCAGTTGCCGATAATGGTTTCGGACTCACCCCCCTTATTTCCTTCAACCCAGGTCGAATAGGCGTCGGCTGTATCAATGGCATTAAGTCCGCTTTCGGCAATTGCATCAAGCATGGTAAAAGACTGTTTCTCATTGAGTGTCCAACCGAAGACGTTGCCGCCAAAGACGAGTGGCACGATGTTGAAACCTGTATTTCCTAAAGCGCGATGTTTCATGAGACGTCCTTTCAATGGTTGTCTGTTATATCGAAACGTAGACGGTACGTTTGCGAAAACTCGTTCCTTAAGAGTAGTCACGTTTGTGAGTTACTGAAAAGCGTTTCACGGGTTTTTGATGTTTTCATGCTTTTGTCAGATTTTAACCTTAAATTAACGATTGTTTTTGTTATCGGGGCAGAGTTTGTTATTGTCATTTTCCGGAGAATGACGTGAACATCGAATGATCGGATTAAAATTCATGGGCAGTTTGAATCGTTTTATATCAGCAAAAACATTATTTCTGCCATGTTTCCTGATGCTTACGGGATGTGCAACCCAAGCGACAGCATGGACGGAAAAAATTACTACACAAAAAGTCGAGTTACCGACAGAATGTGCCGGTTGGCAAAAAATCAATGTGAAAACCAGAACGCGTTACTATATGATGAAAGACGACCAGCGTGCTCTCGTTGACATTGATGCTCATAATCTGCGTGGGAAAAATCTCGGTTGTTGGGACAGAAATGTGCAGCAGGCACAGCCGTCGCAGCCTCAAGTTCAAAACCAGCCGGTTCAGCCACAGTCATCTGTCGCAGCACCTGTCGAGTTACAATAGGTGGACCATACAATAAGCGGAGTAAGGACCTTATTTGGATATACTGACATTCAGATCCTTCTATCAAACACCACTTGGTGAAAAAGTTTTTTCAACCATTACAAACAAGCTCAACTTCAAGACTATTGACGTTGCGGGCGAACGCGTATTGGGGCTTGGCTATGTAACCCCCTATCTGGAATATTTACGCGGCCGCGCTGAAAGATGCTTTGCTTTCATGCCGGCCCATCAGGGAGCCTGCGTATGGCCTTCGGCAGACAAAGTTGCCACAGCATTGGTATTTGAAGAGGATTTGCCATTACCGGATTCGGCAGTCGACAGGATTATTCTTATCCATTCTCTGGAATTTGCTGAAAACGCGCGTGAAATGTTGAGCGAGATGTGGCGTGTTCTGGCACCGAATGGCCGGATTCTCATTGTCATACCCAATCGCCGCGGTCTTTGGGCGCGCAACGACCACACGCCTTTTGGCAGTGGCCAACCTTATAGTCGCCAACAATTATTACAGTTATTGCATGAAACCAATTTCAGCGTGGTCAATATCGGTGAGGCACTCTATTTTTCACCATCCGGTGGCGCACTGGCACGCGGTTTTTCTGCAATCTATGAACCTTTGGCGCGCAACTTTTTCCCTTATTTTGGCGGCATTATTATTTGCGAAGCACAAAAACGCCTGTTCCAAGGGTTGCTGATACATCGTCGCCAATCCCGTCGTGTGTTTATACCGGCATTATCTCCACAAATCACCAATCGTAAATCGTTTCAACCTGCGGATATAGTCAGGAACAACCAGCATTGAAACGTCAATCGTTCAAGAAAAACGGTGCCAATCGGGTATCGAAACTTTGATGGCGCAAGTTCTGGCTTGGTAGCAGCCAAGTTTTGAAAGTCGCACCTTTGCTATTTTCTTTGTAAACGGCCGGTATTTTATTAAAAATTTTGGTTATGAGGTTTGTTTACCGATCGGTATTTCGACCATGCCGAGGAATGTGCCAAGGAAGACGTGTTAAAACTTCACTGCACAATCAATCTCTTTGAGAAACTGCTTTCAGCGGATTCATAATTTTATCGATTTCGAGGCGCCAAGGGGTATTGAAAAAACCGCTTCAATCCTGCTGGACATCTTGCAAATGATTGATATTGCTTGCAAGTTCACGAATACGTTCGCTTACATAGTCATAAATATTCTGTGTTATTTCAGGAAACTCGTTTATCAAACGCAAAAAGACAGACCGATCGATTTTCAATGCAGTCGAATGGGTTTGCACAATGGCTGTAAATGGACGACTGACTTCAGTAATTAAAGCAAGCTCGTTGAGAAGTGCATTTTTATTGACGATATCAATCGGCTGGTCGGGATGATTTTGCCGGTAGAGGTTGACTGTTCCCGATAGCACTACATAAGCGCTTTCAGCGGGATCTCCTTCTTTGAAGATTATTTCGCCAGCCGCAAATTCTTTGCGCTCGGCACCAAAAATCAACAAACGCAGCTGTTCTGTTGTCATCTTACTGAAAAAATCGAATTTCTTCAGCAAAGCAATGTCGTCGGTTATAGCCAACGAAAACTCCCTGTTTTATCGAACTGTCCTTATCCGAAAGGACAATTCATTTTTAAGGTTTCATCCGCATCTGTTTTCGCAAATCAGGTCAATCCGGATTCGCTTAAAACTCAAGGATTCAATCTATATCCGCCACTATCAGTTATCAATATCTGCGCATTGGCAGGATCTTTTTCAATTTTTTGGCGGAGGCGATAAACATGGGTTTCAAGCGTGTGCGTTGTTACACCCGAATTATAGCCCCACACTTCTTCCAGAAGCGTATCACGGCTGACAACACTATCGCCTGCGCGATATAGAAATTTAATAATAGCCGCTTCTTTCTCGGTCAGGCGGATTTTGCTTCCTTTATCATCTATTAGCAATTTCTGCCCGGGTTTGAACGTGTAAGGCCCCACCTGGAACGTTGCATCTTCACTTTGCTCGTGTTGACGCAATTGGGCACGAATACGGGCAAGAAGAACAGCAAATCGGAACGGCTTCGTTACGTAGTCGTTGGCTCCGGCTTCAAGACCGAGAATTGTATCCGAATCGGTATCATGGCCTGTAAGCATAATAATAGGTGCGCGGAATCCTTCCTGACGCAATTTCTTTACAGCTTCGCGCCCATCAAGATCAGGCAGACCGATATCCATAATAATAAGGTCGACATTCCCGTTTCTTGCGGTTTCAAGACCTTTTGCAGCCGTACTTTCCTGAAGAACGTTGAATTCTTCGTGCATTTGTAGTTGCTCTACCAGAATAGAGCGCAGATCCTCGTCATCATCTACAATCAAAAGGGTGCGATCGGTCATTTTCTGTCCTTATAAAAAACGCTATCAAGCGTTATGTAATAATTGCAGTCACAATCACGAAAAACTGAACATCATGCAAGTGCCTTTAATCAGAAATCCGTTAAAAACACCAAAAATTGTTCCGTTTATTTTTGTGCGCAAGAAATGCGGTGTCACAACGCAAGGGATATTGGCAATCGGTCAATATCGTTTCCCCTGCGCGTTGGGTAGAAACGGTTTGACCACCCGAAAAAGGGAAGGAGACGGTGCAACACCCATTGCTGTCATGCCGATTCTCGGAGGGTTTAAAAAAAATAACTTTCCTAACTTACCACATCATTTGCTGAAGCTCCACCATGTTAAACCATCTGATGGTTGGTGTGATCAGTCATGGGACACAAATTATAATCGTCCAGTGAGACTACCTTACAAAAATAGTGCTGAAAGGCTGTGTCGCCGTGATGGCCTTTACGACATCGTATTGATACCGGATTGGAATATCCGTCGCAGGATTCAAAACTGCGGCAGTGCTATTTTTTTTCATCTTGCACGGCCGGATTTTTCGCCGACTGAAGGCTGTATTGCCGTTTCCAGACGTACAATGGAACGGATTTTACCCTTTATTTCACGCGAAACCAAATTGATAACCCTAGGGTCTATTACAAGGTCGCAACCCGCACTTGTCACTCGATAAAAAGACAATTCAATGAAAATGAGTCGGCGAGAAAATTGCGTGATTTATTAAGGAAAATCACCAAATTCCAATCTCGAATCTGAATAGGAATAGCGAAAGGCTGTGACTTTCTTTCGTCTCTCGCCTCGTTAATTCCATGGGTCGAAAACGCACCTTTTGGCAAAAGCTACATCTCTCTTTAAAAACAACAAATATGATTTCCGTTTTGCCATTCTGTTTGTTGTCCTAATGAATTGCGTGTGTCGAGAAATATTCTTGGGCTTATAAATTTGGCGTGATTATCTAAGGATTGTGGAGAGTTGAGTAGGGCTATGACTTTTTCCCGTTTGAAGAGGTGCCATCAGATTTTTATTTATCTATCGGACATGAACCGTCAAAATCGCAAGCGGTTCGGAGTTTGAGGCTTTTAAACTTGGACAGACGATGAAGATGGATAGCAGTGAATATTCATCGCCAAAATTTCAAAATTATCGGTCGGCTTTTCCGAGCTTATGGAAACAGGGTTTCGAATATTGGAAAATGAAAATATAAAAATCCATGTTTTCACGTGAAACATAGATTTTTACATGAACATCATTGCAATGATCGCAATGTTTGTTTTTCTATCGCCATTAATAGAGCAAAGTTTACAAATTTCTGATCGCTATTTTTGCGACAGTGAACGCCCGATTTCGAGATATTTATCCCAGCGTTCTCTTTTCAAGGTATCACCATCTTTTCCGGCCATACCTTTTAAGGCCGCTTCGATCACCTGGCCGGTTGCATCAATCGCTTCTTTTTTATTGCGATGGGCGCCACCGAGCGGTTCGGGAATAATACCGTCAATGATCTTCAGCTTATAAAGATCCTGTGCAGTAATATGCATAGCCGTTGCGGCATCTTTTGCGCGGGTAGCATCGCGCCACAAAATCGAGGCGGCTCCTTCAGGAGAAATAACCGAATAGATGGCGTGTTCAAGCATATAAACCTTATTGGCAGCAGCAATGGCTATAGCGCCACCCGAACCACCTTCGCCGATAATGACCGAGACAACCGGTACTTTCAGACGCAAGGTTTCTGCCGTTGACTGGGCAATGGCTTCGGCTTGCCCACGTTCTTCAGCACTTACCCCGGGATAGGCACCAGCAGTATCGACAAGCGTGATAACGGGAAGCGAAAAGCGGTCGGCCAATTCCATAATACGTACGGCTTTGCGGTATCCCTCGGGGCGGGCCGAACCGAAATTATAGCGCAAGCGCGATTGGGTGTCGTAACCCTTTTCCTGACCGAGATAGGCAATTGCCTGACCGTTAAAACGGGCAAAGCCTGCCTGGATTGCTTCATCTTCGCCATATTTGCGGTCACCGGCTAGCGGTGTCACGTCGGTAAAAAGTTCGGCTGAATAATCAAGGAAATGTGGCCTGTCAGGATGGCGTGCAACCTGGGCTTTTTGCCAAGGTGTCAGTTTTTTATAAAGATCGCGCAAGGCTGTTTGCGCGCGCTCTTCCAGACGCGGGATTTCGTCGCCCATGTCAACACTGCCCTTTTCCTGGGCAATTTTTTTCAGTTCGAAGATTTGCCCTTCCAGATCGGCAACCGGCTTTTCGAAATCAAGGTAATTGTACATAGGCTCCAACTTTTGTCGTACTCTTCGGCTTTTTATCGTACCATTTTCAAGTTTATTGCAAGCTTTTACGGTTTCTTACAAAGCACATAACTTTTTTCTTTACTCTGCATGAGACCGCTCGGCAAGCGGATGATGCTCATTTACGAGACTTTGCAGCTTTTCTTCAAGAACATGGGTATAGATTTGTGTTGTTGATATATCGGAATGGCCGAGCAATTGTTGTACAACGCGTAAATCTGCACCATGTTGCAACAAGTGGCTGGCAAAAGCGTGTCTTATAACGTGCGGCGAAATGTTATGGGCGCTGATTCCGGCTTCAACAGCAAGAGCTTTCAATTCGCGCGCAACAAGCTGTCGGGCGATATAGCCCTGACCGGCATGGGCAGGGAAAAGATAAGGGCTATTACTGTCGGACGTTTTGTCACGTAGTTCCAACCATTCCTTGACTGCTTGTCCGGCTTTTTCGGAAAGCGGAACTATTCTTTCTTTTGCGCCTTTGCCACGCACCAGTAAAAATTCCGGTCCGCCACGAACAACACGGGCAGACAAACTTACAAGCTCGCTAATGCGTAAACCTGTGGCATAAAGCAGTTCAACAATGGTGTGAAGACGCATCGCTCTTTTATGTTCAGCCGGTGATGCATCTGCACGTTTGGCATATGTTTCAGCAAGATCAAGCAGCTTATCAACCTGTTTCTCGCTGATAATCTTTGGCAAATTCGCCCGTTTTTTCGGGGTGTCGATATTACCCGAAGGGTCGTCATCACGGAGACCTTCTGCATAAAGGAATTGGAAAAACTGGCGTATAGTCGACAAACGCCTTGCTTGTGAAGTTGCTGCAAAGCCGTCATTTTGCATGGATGCCAAAATTTTAACAAGTTGATCTCTGCCTGTTTCAAGCAGGTTTGTTTTGAAAGCGGCGAGTTGTTCATTCGCCCAAAAGAGATCACGTCGATAGGCTTCAAGAGTATTTTTTGAAGCGCCACGTTCGGCACTCATCATTTCAAGGAAATTGTCAATTGTTGCCGCAAGATTCATTTGTCATCCTTCTTTGTTTTCGAAGGCGAGGTTTTTGAAGGCGAGTAAGTGGCAGAACTTTTTGTTTTATTGTCTTCTTGTCTAACGGCTGACTGCTCATCTCCGGATTTATCGGATTCTTTTAAATCAGGGTTATTTTTTACAGGCATTGATGTGTTCAGCTGATCAACTTTCCGGTCATTCATGGCGGGTGATTGACCGGCAGGTGTTTTTGTTTCGCTTGATTCACCATTTGCCGGTTGTTGCGGGGTCGCATTTTCCAAAGTAGCAGACCGGTCACGCAGATGCAGATTTTCCGGCTGGATTTCGATCGTGATATCGGTTGTAACCGGTTTAACGAGATAGACGAGTGTGACCATTGCACTGTAAACCAGCACAACCAAAACGATCAAGGCAAGCAATAAACGGGTAAGAGTCGGCATAGCAGCAGAAAATTATCCAAAATTGAAAAAGTTTTAAAGACTATCATGCCTTATAAAGATTAACAGGGATTGACTTATTCTGCGATAAATGTCGAAACGAAACCATGAAAAGCAGATTTTCAAAAAATGGCCCCATGGCAAAAACTGCGCATCGTCTGATCTCGCATCTGGACGGGCGTTCGCTTGTTCTTGTCGGTCTTATGGGGGCAGGCAAATCTACAATCGGCAAACGCGTTGCCACGATGTTGGAACTTCCCTTTCATGATGCAGATTACGAGATCGAGCAAGCGGCTCGTATGACGATACCGGAATTATTCGAATCTTATGGTGAACCGGCTTTTCGTGACCTTGAACGACGGGTTATTTTGCGCTTGTTGAAAGACGGCCCGATGGTGCTTGCCACGGGCGGTGGCGCCTATATGAACGAGGAAACGCGTAAAGCAATTGCCGAAAAGGGCATTTCTATCTGGCTTCACGCCGAGCTTGATGTATTGATGGAGCGGGTTTCCCATCGCCAGAATCGGCCGTTATTGCAAAGGCCTGATCCACGTGCCTTTATGGAAAAACTTATGGCCGATCGTTATCCGGTCTATGCTTTGGCAGATATTCGGGTAAGCAGCCGGAAAACGCGTCGCGACGTGGTGGCACGCTCTGTTGTGCGTTCTGTCGACGGCTATCTTTCAAAACCCGGAAAACAACAATAAAGGACAGCTTAAAAATGCAAAATCAGACAGTCGAAGTCACATTGGGCAAACGCAGTTATGATATTCTGATAGGCTCCGGTCTGGTTGTTTCGGCAGGCAAAGAAATTGCACGACGTTTTCCGGGAAAACGTGTCGTTGTCGTAACTGATGAAAATGTTGCGGCATTGCACCTCGGTATGCTGACACAAAGTTTGCGCGATAGTGGCATTGATGTGGTTCCAATTGTTGTCAAGGCTGGCGAAAAATCGAAGTGTTTTGAAACTTTGGAAGCTGTGACAAGTAACATTCTTGATAACAGAATGGAACGTGGCGATTTTGTCATTGCATTTGGCGGTGGTGTGGTTGGCGATCTCGCGGGATTTGCAGCCGGAATAGTTCGTCGAGGCATGAATCTTATCCAGATTCCTACGTCGCTCCTTGCGCAGGTTGATTCGTCGGTCGGGGGAAAGACCGGCATTGATACCCGACAGGGGAAAAATCTGATTGGAGTGTTTTATCAACCAAAACTGGTGATTGCCGACACAGAAATTCTTGATACGCTTCCCGAACGTGAATTCAGAGCCGGCTATGCCGAGGTAGCCAAATACGGATTGATCAATCAGCCCGACTTTTTTGAATGGTTAGAAAAAAACTGGAAGCAAATTTTTCTTGGCGGGCATGAACGGGTTGAGGCAATAGCCCGTTCCTGTCGTTCCAAAGCCGATGTGGTTGCTCATGATGAACGTGAGACAGGTGAGCGTGCTCTATTGAATTTGGGGCACACTTTCGGCCATGCACTCGAAACAGTCACAAATTATGATTCGAACCGGCTTGTGCATGGGGAGGGCGTGTCGATCGGCATGGTTCTCGCACACCAGTTTTCAAACTTTCTGGGACTTTGTCCGGCCGATGTTGCAACGCGTGTTGAAACCCATTTGAATAGTGTTGGTCTTCCTGTGGCTTTGCAGGATGTGCCGGGTGGCGTACCCGATGCCGAAACATTGATGAAAATTATCTCGCAAGACAAGAAAGTCGAGCATGGCAGCCTGACTTTTATTCTCACACGCGGATTGGGCCTGTCATTCATTGCAAAAAATGTGCCGCCGGAAAAAGTGTTGACGTTTCTTAAACAGAAACTTGGCGAAAAATGATTGATCGTGGCGGCTATATTGTTTAATGCTTCAACTACGATGAAGTCTGCGTAGCTCAGCAGGATAGAGCACAGGATTCCTGAAATAAAATTGGGCGCCTCTCAAGGAAACTTTTGAAGCGGATCTGCTCAAAGTCGGGGAACGCTTTATGGCTCAGGCCATTGCCAATCCCGAGCCAAGCCCTCACAAAGGGAAGGTGTAGAGACTGGACGGGCAGCACCTTATGGTTTTTGCCGATGGTGAAGGGACAGTCCAGACCACAAACGGTCGAAAATTTTTTGACCGGCGATGAAAGTCGAAGTGGTATGAATCCTGGGGTCGTGGGTTCGAATCCCACCGCGGACACCATCGTGTTTTTCTTCGAAAAGGGAACGTTTATTCCAGCCGTTAATAAACCTGTTCAACTGTGAATTGAGAGGCTTTTATATTCGGGAATTTTGTTTTCAATTCCTTCGCCGGTCAATCCGAAAGATGATCGGGAGTTTGTTTTACCCGCGACCGCTGTTGATGCTGATTTGGAAGAACGGTGTCGTCATTTTGCAGCAAGCTTGCAGTTTTTTGCATTTACAGGATTGAGGCATCGTTTTTCATATTTCTGCTAACCCGATTATTTTGGGGGAAGTATTTTTGGAAATGCAAAACTCTAAAAAAATATATCAACAAATGAAGTTCGGCAGGTCATTTACCCATGAGTAGGTTCTTCTTTTAAGCCTTGAACTATCGGCTGACAGGATTAGCAAAAAAACGAAAAATTATAAAGCTGTGGCAGCATTGTGTTTGATAAAAGGACAGCTTTTATCCTGCGTGTCTTCAAGTTTTGTTACAATGAAGCATATGAGTGATGAAGTAATTTAAAAATAATATATAAATTTTTAATGGTTAAAAACCATAAATTAAAATATATATAGAAGAATTCTATATTTAAAATTAATATAAAATATAGAGTAATGAATGCTGTTTATATGGAATTTCCTATGAGTGTCAAAATCGATAGGTTGATTATCATCTTGAATCCTGTATAACAAAATTTATGAAATACGACTCACCGGCGTTATTTACTAAAAATTAACGTTGTTACAGGACCGGGTCTTAACGTAAACGTTCTTATGCCGCATGATATAAAGAGCTAGGTTCTTTGCGTTTGTTATTTCATATTGCTTAGGTTCAGGCAGGGTAGACTGATGCATCTTTTTAGAATTTTACGGTTTTCGATCGCGGTGTTTATTGCGGTTGCAAGCATCCTGTTTTTTGCTCTTGCACCAGTTCAGGCCAAATCGAATTCAGTGGAACTTCCGGCAATTGTGGTCGATGCCAACACCGGTAACGTGCTGTTTGCAAACAGAGCCGACGAGATTCGTCCCCCTGCATCTATCACCAAAGTGATGACTCTTTATCTCGTTTTTGATGCAATCCAGAGTGGCAGATTGAGTTGGAACACGGAAATGCCGGTATCCAAACATGCCGCAAGCCGGCCGCGTATGAAACTTGGTATGCCTGCCGGTTCCAGACTTTCTGTACGCGATGCAGTCAATGCGATGATTGTTCTTTCAGCCAATGATGCAGCTGTTGTTGTGGCCGAGTATCTTGGTGGCAGCGAAGAGAATTTTGCACGGGTTATGACACTCAAGGCAAGAAGCCTCGGTATGCGCAATACCACTTTCAGAAACCCGAATGGCTTGCCTGCGCAAGGCCATGTTTCGACAGCTCGTGATATTGCCTTGATGTCAATTGCCATGCGCGATCATTTTCCGCAATATTATCACCTTTTCAGTCAACGCGAATTCACTTACCGTGGTCAGGTCTATAAAGGCCATAACAGAGTACTTGATAGAATCGACGGCGCAGACGGGTTGAAGACCGGATTTACAGGGCTTGCGGGTTTTACAATTACCACGAGCATTGCCAAGGACGGGAAAAAACTGGTTATTGTTGTGCTTGGTGGCACATCCGGTCGTCAGCGTGATGATGTCGTTGTTTTGCTTGCCAATGCTTATATGAATAGCGCAAGTCGCACGACGAAAAAGCGTATTTTCGCACAATGGAATGTCGCCCAATCGGCTTGGCGGGGGCAACCGCAGCCGAAAATTGCGCAATCTGACGCGAAAAATGCAGAGATTGTAACAGCCTCGGTTTCACAGCGTGGCAATCGCACCGCGGAGACAGCGAAAACAACAGTTGAAACGCGTTCGACAATCTCCATTCCGGTTAAAAAAACGGTCAAGATGGAAACCGCGCCGACAACAATGGCTTATGCCGATGATGGCAAAAAGACTGTGACCGAAATTTTAAAAAACGAAATTCAGGCAAATTACATTGTGCAGGTGGCTGCATTGCCCGATAAAAGTTCAGCTGAAGGCTTTTTGAAGACAGTAAAAAAATCTTTGACTGATTCGAAAGTGGCATCACTCGGTCATGTCGAGCCGGCAAATGTGGACGGCAAACAAGTTTATCGCGTCCGGTTTGGTTCGTTCAGAAGTGAAAGCGAAGCAAATGCAGCCTGTGGTAAAATAACCGCTCAAGCTTATTCCTGTTTCGTTGTTGCAAACTAAAACCGTGGTCAAACTTTTTTGAGCAAAGCAAAAGCTTTGAAGAACAAAACGTGCGTTTATAGCCAGAACGTGCTTAATGTCGTTGCTGCGGGGGTTATGTATTTTCGGACTTTGAAGTTTTTGAGATTAAGAACGCATTCAGGCAGCGCTTAAAACTTGAATAAGGGCCTGAAAAGAACAGGAAAGTGCATGCTTTTTGGCTGATTTAACGCTCGCCATTCATGTCAGGATTTTAAAACGAACATTATCACTTGCTATCAATATCAATCACGTTGGTTTTTCGTTACCAATGTCATCCACTTGCTGAGTGATTGTTATTCATCAAAATAATTACCGTTTGATCAGGTATTGCTCTGCCGGCCAGATTTCTTGAGCCCGATAATAGGTAACGACAGGAACATGTCATCCGGTTTCTGATTAAGAGTTCTTTGAAAAAATATCAAAATGAAAAGGCGGAGAAAATCCCCGCCTGTAAAGAATATTACGAATAAGATAGCAGACAATCCGACCTGTGGTTGGAATGAAACCCTTCTTTTAATCGGCTTTCTTTTCATCGTGAGTGTCGTTCGAATCGTTTTTAACAGCTGTTTCTTTGGGGCCACCTTTGGAAACACCAACCATTGCTGGACGTAATACACGGTCACCAATGACATAACCCGCCTGAACAACCTGTTGAACCGTATTGCTTGGAACATCGGTATTCGGAATTTCAAACATAGCCTGATGAAAATTCGGGTCGAATTTTTGCCCTTCCGGCTCTATTTTTTTGACGCCATTGCGCTCCAGAGCAGCCATCATGGCACGTTCTGTCATTTCGACGCCCTCTGCCAAAGCATTCAATCCGGCGTCTTTCTCGCGTGCACCGTCGGGGATCGCCTGCAAAGCACGGTTAAGATTATCCGAAACCTGAAGCATATCACGTGCAAAATTGGCGACGGAATAAGCTCTCGCATCGGCAACATCACGAGCTGTGCGGCGGCGTAAATTCTCCATTTCGGCAGCAAGGCGTAAAACCTGATCTTTCAATTCGTCGTTTTCGGCTTGCATAGCTGCAACCGGATCAGCACCTTCATCGGCAACCTGATCATCTTCGACTTCCGCTTTTGCTTCGTCTTTCCGTTGTTTCAGGAAATCATCGGCTGCGCGCTTCAATGCATCTCTATCAGCCGGATTCTTTATGTCGCGGTTATTGATATCGTTTTCACCAGACTTCTTTTTTTCCTCAGACATAGGATTCCTACTTCTCGATAATAGTTGTTAAATTCGATATCGAAATTTTAGCGAGAAAAATCAAGAGGCAAACAGCAAAAGGAAGGCGCAAATACCCTTAAGCCCCCTGCTTTTAACCGTTAATTGACAATAGGGTGGAATTTTTTAGGGATTTAAGCTTTGAGCAGGCTTTCAACCTTTTTTTTGTCGCTATTTGCCGTGCAGGCACGAAGCAGCTCGCCGGCACCCTTATCAAGCAACCGTTCCGCCAGAACCTTGCCCATTTCTTCCACGCCGTAAGTACATGTCGTTGCGTAATCGACAACCTGTTTCAAACCGTCGACACCGGTTACCGTAGCTTTCATGTAAAGCATCGTATTTTTCCATGTCGAGCAAACGCCGACAGGCAAGTTACATCCGGCCTCAAGATATTTCATCAATGACCGTTCGGCATCGGTTTCTGCACGCGATTTCTTGCATTCGATTGCTTTGAGAAGCCGCAAAATATCCCTGTCGCCTTGACGACATTCTATACCAAGAGCCCCTTGGGCAACGGCATAAGGGAACATTTGCGGATTGAGGCATTCCATGCTGTCTTCAAAAAGACCAAGCCGCTTCAATCCCGCAGCAGCAAGAATTGTTGCATCAATGCCGTTTTTATCAACGGCGCGACGCAATCTCGGCGGTACATTGCCACGAACCGGCACAATTTCGATATCCGGAAAAAATGACCTGAGCTGGGCGGCACGACGAATGGAACCGGTGCCGATTTTGTGATGGTTGCTGCGAATATCGTCAAATTTTAAGCCGCAGAGAACATCACGCGGATCCTCACGTTTTGGCACAGAGGCAAGAACAAGTCCTTCCGGCTGAACGGTCGGCAAATCTTTCAATGAATGGACAACGACATCGACTTCACGGTTCAACAGAGCTTCTTCGCCACTCTTTGTGAAAACCCCTACATTGCCTATATCCTGAAAACTTGTGTGCTTATCTTTGTCTCCCACACAGCCAAGCAATACCGTTTCGACTGTTAATGTAGGGTCAAGCTCCCGCAAAAGCTTAGCCACACTTTCCGCTTGCACGCGCGCTAACGCACTTTTCCGTGTTCCAAGCCTTATCCGCATAACTCTAAGCCTATTCCGTCAATTCCAATAATCAAACTCGACGCTCTTTAGAGCGTTTCTAAGAGTATCTAACTCAACTTGCGCATAAAAGAAAGTTCTCTTCACTTAAATTGTGCTTCGGGGTGTCATTTTCAAATTTTAAGGCAATTTTTCCTTAAAATGTCAGGAAAAGGAACAAATAATTCTCTTTCTCGCGCGGCAATTATAACGTTTTTTTGAAGTGATATGTTGCAGGGCTAATGTGGAATTTCCGGATTATCTTTGTCCACCCCAGAAAATGATTCTGTGTTTTGCAAAACCGACTATCAAATGCATGATAACGCCAATAAGCGCCAGAATGACCAGAATGGCAAATTGTCCGGCAATGTTGAATTGCTCGTTAAATTGCATAAGCATTTTGCCCAAACCCTTTTGCGCACCGACAAACTCGGCAACAATAGCACCAATCAGGGCAAAGATAATGCCAAGGCCGAGACCTGCAAAAACAAACGGCAGGGAAGCCGGCAATTTTACTTTCAGCAAAATCTGTATTTCGTTGGCTCCGAAAGCCTTGAGCATCTGGATTTCTTCCCGTCCGGCCGATTGTAAACCGGCGATCACGTTGATAAGCATCGGGAAAAACGAAATAAGTGCGGCCATAACAATCTTTGATGCAATGCCATAGCCGAACCATTGCAGAAAAATCGGGGCGAGAGCAACGGTCGGTATCGTCTGGAAGGCGATAATATAGGGCAAAAACGCAAGCTGGAAAACGCGAACCTGCGAAATGGCAACGCCAAGAATTGCCGCAAGCACTATGCCGCAAATATAGCCGAGCAAAACTTCAGCCATGGTAACACCAAGATTATCCCAGAAAAGAGTCGACTTTATCAGCCGGACAAGCTGGTAGAAGATGAGGCTGGGGGGCGGCAAAAGATAGGTAGGAACCTCCCATAGCCGGACCGAAGTTTCCCAGAAGCCGACAACAAGAATAAAAACAACGACAACAAGCAATGCTTGAAGTGTTTTTTCATTTTTGAACATTGCCAGCCTTTCTGCGGTTTTGCCGATTTCTCAATCACAGGATTTGATGGATATGCAACAGCAGTTCAACAATTCATACTAAAATTTTCAAAATGCTGTCTTATTTGACCTAAAATTTTTCCGACTTTTTTATCTGTCAATTCCTGAAGTTCACGCGGACGGGGCAATTTGACGTCGACAATTTCCTCAATATGACCGGGGCGCGGGCTCATCACCACCACTTTATCGGCAAGAAATACCGCTTCCGGAATGGAATGGGTAACAAAAAGCACAGTTTTTTTGCTTTCAAGCCAGATATTTTGCAATTCGCCATTTAAAACTTCGCGGGTCATTGCATCAAGCGCCCCGAATGGCTCATCCATAAGCAGAACTTTCGGGTCTCGAATGAGGGCACGGCAAATACCGGCACGTTGGCGCATTCCGCCTGAAAGCTCGGTTGGCAATTTGTTTTCAAATCCTTTAAGTCCCACCGTTTCCATCAACATCAAAGCACGGTCATGGTACTCTCTTTTGTCGAGATGCATCAATTCGACCGGCAACAGGATGTTTTGCAGGATTGTGCGCCAAGGGAGCAGCGTAGGATCCTGAAAAACAAATCCCACTTCCGGCGAAGGACGGGTAACGGCAACGCCGTTAAGCATCACATCACCGACAAAATTGTCCACAAGACCGGCGAGGATTTTGAGTAACGTTGTTTTGCCGCAGCCGGATGGCCCGACAAGTGCAATAAAAGCGCCTTCGGCAATTTCCAGATTGACATTCTTCAACGCATCAATCGTGCCGTCTTTTTTGCTTATATAGCTCTTGTGCAATCCCTTGATGGTGATAAGGGGCTTTTTGATAGACGGCATAGACGTTTTCTCAATCCTTCAGAACGACAGCCTTCGCTTTAAACGGGTTAGTCCTTTTTAACAATTGTCTTGATATCGAAATTATAAATTTCCGGCATCAAGGAATTGTTCCAGACATCCTTTACAGTAAGCAGGCGTTCGGTTGAACCTGTTTGATGCGCAAAAGACAAAACTGCTTGCCAGCGTTCATCAGGAATATCAAGCCATTTTCCCCAATTTGCCGGATCCGGTTTGTCAGCCGGTACCGAATCGGCAAGTGCTATGGCCATAGCTTCGGCAGTATTTTTGGCATCCTGTCCGGTCGGATTATCAGAACCTCCCAGTTCGGGGAATTCTTTAAAAGCAAGTTTCAAGGCGCTATCGGGATAAAGTTTGGTATAGATCATGCCTTTATAGGCAGCGCGTGCAAAAGCCGAAAGTTCATGCGGCTTGTCATCGAATATCTTCTGGCTTGTGACCATAGTAACACTGAAAAGGCGGTTCATTTCTTCAGGACGTTGCAGAAGATCGAATTCAACACCGTTTTGCCGCATAACGGTAAAACTGTCGGAATAGCTGTCGACTGCGTCGATATCCCTCGCATTGAGCGCGGCTGCCGCCCGCGCACCTGCACCAACGGGGACAATTGTAATGTCACTTTCTTTCAAGCCGGCAATTTTCAAATTCGCCCGTAAATCGGCATAAGAAGCCGAAGCCAGACTGATTACGCCCACCCGTTTTCCTTTAAGATCGGCAATGGATTTGATAGTTGAGCCTTTCGGGACACCGATAAAATAAGGCCATCTGACCGTTATTCCGGCAAATGCCTTGAGTGGCACACCTTTGTCGACAGCGGCGGCAATATTGGCAGAAGATGCATAGGCAATATCGGCAGAACCGGATGCAACAGCTTGGAGCGCTGCCGTGGAGCCATCAGTATAAAGCAATGTCGGATTGATATTTTCTTCTAAAAAATAACTGAGTTGTTTGGGTATGGCATAGGTAAATGTCTCTTCCGCCGGCGTTGTTGTACTGCGGGCGAGCGCCAGGACAAAATGCACAGGTTCGGCCAATCCGGATATAGCGAAAAATAAAAACGCATTGAGTAGTACAACGGCATGAATGAAAACTGCTTTCATGGGATGCTCTCCTTTGTACTTTCCGTAAAACAAATGCAGCCGATAAAACAGATGCGGCTTGCGGAAAGGGCGGACAATGACAGGGCCTATCCGGAAAGTATCCCATCTCTAACCGATAAGTGCAATAGAAGCTGAAGTTTTAAAACATTTACCCGAATACATCTATTTGAGAAGTCGCGAGACAAGCTGGGCAGTATAGTCGACCATCGGAACAATGCGGGCATAGTTCAAGCGGGTCGGGCCGATAACGCCGAGAGCGCCAAGAACATGCTGGTTTGAATCGCAATAAGGCGCAACGATGAGCGACGAGCCCGATAACGAAAACAATTTGTTTTCCGAACCAATAAAAATACGAACGCCTGAACCTTCCTCGGCAAGGTCAAGAAGCTGCATCATGCTTTCACGTGTTTCAAGATCGTCGAAAAGATGGCGCAAACGTTCAATATCTTCGGCAGCTTTCACATCTTCCAGAAGGTTGCCGCGCCCGCGCACAATAAGCTGGGTTTTACGGCCCTGATCTTCGCCTCCCCAAACGGCAAGCCCCTGATCGACGAGATGTTGCGACAATTCATCAAGAGCGGCCTTGGTCTCTTCTCTCTGCCTCGAGATTTCTGCTTTGGCTTCGCTTAAGGTGCGTCCCTGAATATGTGCGTTGAGAAAATTTGTTGCCTCGCTCAATTGTGACAATGTTACCCCTTCGGGTAAATTGACAATACGATTCTCTACGTCACCATTTTGGGTTACGAGAACTGCCATGGCGCGCGATGAATCAAGACGCACAAATTCGATATGTTTGAGTGTTCCTTCATTTTTTGTCGACAAAACCAGTCCGGCACCGCGCGACAGACCGGAGAGGATCTGGCTCGCACCAGTCAAAAATTGTTCAACCGATTGGCTATGCCCTGCTTCTTCAACCTGTGTTTCTATGGCTTTGCGTTCATCTGCCGGAAGGTCGCCAACTTCGATAAAAGCATCCACAAAAAATCTCAAACCCGATTGCGTCGGCATACGACCGGCAGAAATATGGGGCGAGTAGATAAGCCCTAAATGCTCGAGATCGCTCATAATTGTGCGGATGGTTGCCGGCGAGAGGCTTTGTGGCAATTGTCGTGACAGATTGGCCGACCCGACAGGGTCTCCTTCGTTCAGATAGGTTTCGACAATACGCCTGAATATATCGCGGGATCTTTCGTCGAGACTTTTTAATTCATCCGGAATGGCGGCGTGTTTCATCATATTCCTTCAACGATAGAATTTCTTTCCTTCTATATAAGTTTTGCCAAAGATGGGTCAAATGGTCTAAAGATGCTTGAAACAATACTTCACGGAAAGGAAAATTTATGCGTCCGTCCAATCGTGCCAGCAACGAGATGCGCGCCGTTTCATTTGAACGTCATGTGAACAAACATGCCGAAGGGTCATGTTTGGTCAAGTTCGGTGATACCCATGTTTTATGTACCGCAAGCCTTGAAGAACGTGTCCCCAACTGGATGCGCAATTCTGGTAAAGGATGGGTTACAGCCGAATATGGCATGTTGCCCCGTTCAACCGGTGAAAGAATGCGCCGCGAGGCTGCTTCCGGCAAACAGGGTGGGCGCACTATGGAAATCCAGCGTTTGATCGGGCGTTCACTGCGCGCGGTTGTTGATTTGAAAGCCTTGGGAGAAATGCAGATTACGATTGATTGTGATGTTATTCAGGCCGATGGCGGAACCCGCACGGCATCGATTACCGGAGCATGGGTTGCCCTTTATGATTGTCTGGGCTTTATGGAAACGCGCCAGATGGTCTTGCGCAATAAAGTGCTGAAAGACCATGTTGCGGCAATTTCTTGCGGCATTTATCAGGGAATGCCGGTGCTTGATCTTGATTATGCAGAAGATTCCAACGCCGAAACCGATGCCAATTTCGTGATGACCGGCAAAGGCGGAATTGTTGAAATACAGGGAACAGCAGAAGGTGATCCGTTCAGTGAAGAGCAATTTTCAACTTTGATGTCACTCGCTAAAGGTGGCATTCATGATTTGATTGAATTGCAGAAGAAAGTGATAGCTTCCTGAAAGGTGATTATCGATGAGAAAGCTTGAAGGGAAAAAACTGGTTGTTGCAACCCATAATTCCGGCAAACTCAGGGAAATAGCCGATCTTATTGGCCCGTTCGGGTTTGAAACCACATCGGCGGGCGAATTGGGATTGGAAGAACCGGAAGAGACCGGCACGAAATTTGAAGAAAACGCCTATATCAAGGCTTTTTTTGCTGCCAAATCGACAGGCCTGCCGGCATTGTCGGACGATTCAGGACTTGAGGCCGATGCTCTTAACAAGGCACCCGGCGTTTATACTGCCGATTGGGCTATTCAACCTGATGGGCACCGTGATTTCGACAAAGCGATGAAAAAAGTTGAAGATGCATTGGAAAAGAAAGGTGCAACAACGCCAGATAAACGGCATGGCCGTTTTGTCTCGGTGCTTTGCCTTGCCTGGCCGGATGGTCATGCGGAATATTTTCGTGGTGAAATCGAAGGGACTTTGGTCTGGCCTCCGCGTGGCAAAAAGGGTTTCGGTTTTGATCCTATTTTCCAGCCGGAAGGCTATGACAAAACATTCGGCGAAATGACGGCAGAGGAAAAACATGGTTGGAAGCCGGGCGACAAACATGCTTTGTCCCACCGCGCACGGGCTTTTAAACAATTTGCCGAAGCGTTACTGGAAAACTGATGGACGCGCCATTCGGTATTTACGTCCATTGGCCGTTTTGTGCCGCCAAATGTCCTTATTGCGACTTCAATTCCTATGTCCGGTTGAAAGGCGTGGATGAAGACCGTTTTGCCAAAGCTTTTGCAAGAGAAATGGCAACGGTGCGTGAATGGACAGGAGCCCATAAGGCAACGACTGTTTTTATCGGCGGTGGTACGCCATCACTAATGTCGCCAAAAACAGTCGAATCACTCTTGAAAAGCATTGATCGCTATTGGCCGATTGTGGACAATGCCGAAATTACAATGGAGGCCAATCCTTCGAGCGTCGAGGCCGGGCGTTTTCATGGCTATCGTTCAGCCGGTGTCAACCGGCTTTCTTTGGGCGTTCAATCATTAAACGACGAAGAATTGAAGCGCTTGGGGCGCATTCATAATGTTGAACAGGCACGTTTTGCTATTGGTCTTGCACGTGAGATTTTCCCGCGGCTTTCCTTTGACCTTATTTATGCGCGCCCGAACCAGACATTGAAATCATGGAAACATGAGCTGGAACAAGCAATTGATCTCGCAGCCGACCATCTTTCGCTTTATCAATTGACCATTGAAGAAGGGACGGGGTTTGACAGGCTCTATAAAGCCGGAAAGCTCAAATTGCCGGAGGCGGATTTGAGTGCCGATCTTTATGATCTCACACAGGAGATAACCGAAAGTCACGGGCTTCCGGCTTATGAAATATCCAATCATGCGTCCGCCAATGCGCAGTCACAACATAATCTCATTTACTGGCGCTACCAGCAATATGTCGGCATTGGTCCGGGAGCACATGGCAGGTTTCTTCCCGTTTCAAATGTTGATTTTCCGGATAGGCGATTGGTAACGATCACCGAAAAAATCCCCGAACGCTGGTTGGAACTCGTTGAAAAACAGGGCCACGGCATTGCGGAAGAAGAACATTTGACAAAAAGTGAGCAGGCAGAAGAAATGCTGCTCATGGGGATGCGGCTTACCGAGGGGCTTGATCTTGCCCGCTACGAGAAACTGGCAAATCACGGATTGAACCAGAGCAAAGTTGCCGATCTTCAACAACAAGGTCTTGTAGAAATGGTGGGCAATAGCCGTATCCGTGCAACCAGAAAAGGCCGCGTGATTTTAAACTATATTATCAGCGAACTCGCGTGAGAAATTTTATCCGGTTTTCGGGATTCGATCGGTTTCTATTTAAAGCAAAATAGAAAAGATCAATTCTATAAAAATTGCTTTTGAATTGATAATGAGAAGTTTTGGAAGCGTTTTTGGCCTTAAACCTCTTCAAGCTCTACCAATGTTCCATCAAAGTCTTTCGGATGGATGAATAGAACGGGTTTCCCATGTGCGCCAGTTTTAGGATTTCCGTCGCCGAGGATTCTAATTCCTTCGGCAACAAGCTGGTCGCGCATTTTTAGAATATCATCAACTTCAAAACAGATGTGGTGGAGGCCACCTTTCGGGTTTTTTTCAAGAAATTTTGCGATAGGTGAATTATTTCCCAGTGGGCTCATCAGTTCGAGTTTTGTGTTGGGCAGTTTGACGAAAACAATTCTGACGCCATGTTCAGGCAGGTCCTGAACAGGAGAAACATCATTGTTCACGGAACGATAAAGTTCGGCAGCCTGTTCAATATCCGGTACGGCGATTGCGACATGGTTCAGTCGGCCAAAGTGGTACACTGGAAAAACTCCCTATTGAGCGAAGAAATATAAATTGGTCTCATCAGATATTACGTAATTTCCCTTGTAAAAGATCAAGGATTTTGCTGGCCGCTTCAACCACATTGGTTCCGGGACCAAAAACAGCAGCAACTCCGTTTTCTTTCAAAAATTCGTAATCCTGTCGGGGGACAACGCCGCCACAAACCACGATAATATTGGAATTGTGGTTTTGCAATGCTTTGACAAGCTGAGGCAACAGGGTTTTATGACCGGCTGCCAGCGAAGAAACACCGATGAGTTGAACCTTGTTTTCAATAGCCATTTCGGCTGCTTCTTCCGGTGTCTGGAAAAGTGGTCCGGCAATGATTTCGAATCCCATATCGCCGAATGCCGAAGCAATGACTTTTGCTCCGCGATCGTGACCATCCTGTCCGAGTTTGGCAATCATGATGCGCGGGCGTTGGTCTGTTGTATCGGTGATATCGCTCAAGCGCTGTTTTAATGTTTTATATTCAGGCTCGTTCGAGAATGCTTTTCCATAGATGTTTTTGACCACAACGGGCTTGGCCGAATGGTCACCGAAAACTTTACGCATTGTGTCCGATATTTCACCGACAGTTGCGCGCGCCCTTGCGGCTTCCACCGCGGCTTCAAGCAGGTTGCCGTTTCTGCTTCTGGCAATATTTTCCAGATTCTTCAATGTGTCAGTGACTTTCCGGCTATTGCGGGTTTGTTTGATCTTTTCCAGTCGGGCAATTTGTTGGGCGCGGACCTTTGTATTGTCAATTTCAAGAATATCGATTTTCTTTTCTTCATCGGAGCGGAATTTATTAACCCCGACGATAATCTCTTCCCCCTTGTCAACCGCCGCCTGACGGGCAGTTGCCGCTTCTTCGATGAGGCGTTTCGGCAAGCCGTCAATCACTGCTTTGGTCATGCCGCCCATGGCTTCTATCTTGTCAATAAGAGCGGATGCTTTGTCGACGAGTTCTTTGGTGAGCGTTTCGACATAATAGGAGCCGGCGAGCGGGTCGACGACCTTGGTAAGGCCCATTTCATTTTGCAAAATCAGCTGCGTATTGCGGGCAATGCGTGCCGAAAATTCGGTGGGCAATGCAATCGCCTCGTCAAAAGAATTGGTATGAAGCGATTGTGTTCCACCCAAAACAGCCGCCAATGCTTCGTAAGCGGTGCGCACAATATTGTTATACGGGTCCTGTTCCTGCAAGGAAACACCGGACGTCTGACAATGCGTGCGCAGCATCAGGGAAGATGCTTTTTTAGGTGAAAATTCGTGCATAATGCGCGACCATAAAAAACGTGCTGCACGTAATTTTGCCGCTTCCATGAAAAAATTCATGCCGATGGCAAAGAAAAATGAAAGTCGGCCGGCAAATTGGTCAACATCAAGCCCTTTTTTAAGGGCTGCACGCACATATTCCCGCCCGTCTGCAAGTGTGAAGGCCAGTTCCTGTACAAGTGTGGCTCCCGCTTCCTGCATATGATAGCCGGAAATGGAAATTGAATTGAAGCGGGGCATTTCATTGGCGGTATATTCGATAATATCGGCAATGATGCGCATAGATGCTTCGGGCGGATAGATATAGGTATTGCGTACCATAAATTCTTTGAGGATATCGTTCTGGATTGTTCCTGAAAGATCGCGTCTTGCAACGCCCTGTTCTTCGCCAGCAACAATAAAATTCGCAAGAATGGGTATGACAGCGCCATTCATCGTCATCGAAACAGACATTTTATCAAGCGGAATACCGTCAAAGAGAATTTTCATATCTTCGACTGAATCAATCGCAACACCGGCTTTTCCTACGTCTCCCACAACACGCGGATGATCGGAGTCATATCCGCGGTGAGTGGCAAGATCAAAAGCGACCGAAAGGCCTTTTTGCCCGCTCGCAAGGGCTTTTTTATAAAAGATATTCGATTCTTCGGCGGTGGAGAAACCGGCATATTGGCGGATTGTCCACGGCCTTCCGGTATACATTGTCGCTCTCGGGCCACGCAAGAACGGGTCTAGCCCCGGTAATGTGTCCAAAAGATCGTCGTGAGCGAGATCGTCTTTAGTATAAAGTGGTTTGACATCAATGCCCTCGGCTGTATGCCAGACAAGTGTGTCGGGAGAAGCCTTAAGCTCCTTTTCGGCAAGTTTTTTCCACTCGCTTATATCTCCTTTTCCGGCCATGTCTATTCGAACTCCATGATGGTTTCGTCAACACCGAGACTTTGTCCGACTTTCACCGAAATTTCGCTGATTTTGCTTTTCTTTTCAGACCTCAGCATATTTTCCATTTTCATCGCTTCGACGATCGCAAGAGGTTGGCCGATTTCGACTTCATCGCCTTTTTTGACAAAAACCGCGGTAATGACGCCGGGCATCGGGCATAACAACATTTTGGATGTATCGGGGGGCAATTTTTTTGGCATGAGTGCTGCAAGGGCAGCAATATTGGGTTCCCTGACATGGGCAATTGCGTCAATGCCACCATGGCGCAACCTTATGGCTGTTCCTTTGACATCGACCTTCACAACCATGTTCGACAGGTCCGAAACAGAAAATTGGCAAATAGTCATGCCAGGTAGCCAATGGCTTTCAAGGGTAATTTGTTCTCCATCGGCAAATTCCAATTTGGCTCCGGCTTTATCAACCTCAATAACCAAGGGAAAAGACTGGTCGAAGATCGACACGACCCATTCATTTTTTACAATACGCCGGTGGTTGTCGAGCGTGCCGGAAATCATGGCTGCCCGTTCTTGCAATTTCCAATTGATAAACGCGGCAATAGCTGCAAAGGAACGCGCTTCATCCGGCGTTGGCAAGACGCCATGAAAGCCATCCGGAAATTCTTCCGCAATATAGGCGGTGGTTAATTTGCCTTCCTGAAAGCGTTTTTGCCGCATGACAGCCGAAAGAAATGGCAAATTGTTTCCGATGCCTTCAAGTTCGAAACTGTCGAGCGCTTCTTGCATGGTTTGAATTGCCGTTTGGCGATTTTTTCCCCATGTAACGAGTTTCGAAATCATCGGGTCATAATAGATCGAGATTTCTCCCCCTTCATAAACGCCGCCATCGTTACGAATTCTCGTTTCATCATTGTCACCGGTTGCAATAGGTGGATTATAACGGGTCAGTCTTCCGGTAGAGGGGAGGAAATTCCGATAGGGATCTTCGGCATAGAGCCGGCATTCCAACGCCCAGCCATTCCGTTTAACATCATTTTGGGAAAGCGGCAAAGCTTCACCGTCAGCAATACGGATCATCAGTTCGACAAGATCAAGTCCGGTAATCATTTCGGTAACCGGATGTTCAACCTGCAAGCGGGTGTTCATTTCCAGAAAATAGAAATTCCGTTTGCCATCAACAATAAATTCCACCGTACCGGCGGAGTGATAATTGACGGCACGGGCGAGCGCAACTGCTTGTTCTCCCATGGCTTTGCGGGTTTTTTCGTCAAGAAAAGGTGAGGGAGCTTCTTCAATCACCTTCTGGTTGCGCCGCTGGATGGAACATTCTCTTTCATTGAGATAGATAATGTCGCCATGCTTGTCGCCCATGATCTGGATTTCGATATGGCGCGGTTCACTCACAAATTTTTCGATAAAAATGCGGTCGTCTCCGAAGGATGATTTGGCTTCATTCTTCGACGCTTGAAATCCTTCTCTTGCTTCTTCGTCATTCCATGCAATGCGCATGCCTTTGCCACCGCCACCGGCAGAGGCTTTAATCATGACCGGATAGCCGATTTCACGCGCGATTTTTACCGCATGATCGGTATCATCAATGAGCCCCATGTGTCCGGGAACAGTCGAAACACCGGCTTCCGCTGCCAATTTTTTGGAAGTAATCTTGTCCCCCATAGCGCGCATGGCATCTGCCGGTGGCCCGATCAATATAATCCCTTCCTGTTCCAGACGATCGGCAAAAACAGGATTTTCCGACAAAAAGCCATAGCCCGGATGAACTGCATCGGCATTGCTTTGTTTGACTGCAGCAATGATTTTTTCGATGTCGAGATAGGATTGGGATGAAGGCGAGGCGCCAATATGGATAGCTTCATCGGCTTGGCGGACATGAAGAGCATTGGCATCGGCATCCGAATAGACAGCAACCGTTTTGATGCCCATCTGTTTTGCTGTACGAATGACGCGACAAGCGATTTCGCCACGATTGGCAATCAGGATTTTTTTAATCATTTGAAGCCTCAAAGCGGGATAGTGTCATGTTTGCGATCACGATTTTCGACCTTTTTATTGCGAAGGGCAGCAAATGCCCGCGCCACTCTTTTTCGGGTGGAATGAGGCATGATCACTTCGTCAATAAAACCGCGCTCGGCAGCAATAAAAGGATTGGCAAAACGTTTTTCATATTCTTGCGTCAGGCGGGCAATCTCCTCTTTGTCATCAAGATGTGACCGGTGGAGAATTTCAGTGGCCCCTTTTGCTCCCATGACAGCAATTTCCGCCGTTGGCCAGGCATAGTTGACATCCGCGCCAATGTGTTTTGATGCCATCACATCATAGGCACCGCCATAGGCTTTCCGGGTAATGACCGTTACCATCGGAACGGTTGCCTCGCTATAGGCAAAGAGCAATTTCGAGCCGTGAATAATAACGCCGTTATATTCCTGCGAAGTACCGGGCAGGAATCCGGGAACATCGACAAGTGTCAGGATCGGAATATTGAAAGCATCACAAAAGCGTACAAAGCGTGCACCTTTGCGGGCAGTGTCAATATCAAGACACCCTGCAAGCACCATTGGCTGGTTTGCAACAACACCGATCGTGCGTCCTTCAATACGGATAAAACCGGTTATGAGATTTTTTGCAAAATTCTCTTTGATCTCGAAAAACGAGCCCTCATCGGCAACACTTAAAATAAGCTCTTTCATGTCGTAGGGCTTTGTGGATGAATCGGGAATGAGCGTATCAAGCTTCATATCAAGCCGTTCGGTATCATCGTAAAAAGGCCGCACAGGCGGCTTTTCTTTGCTGTTTAACGGCAAATAGTCGAAAAGCAACCGGATATTTTCCAGTGCTTCAATATCATTTTCAAAAGCCCCGTCAGCAACGGAAGACTTTTTGGTGTGGGTTGTTGCTCCACCCAATTCTTCGGCAGTGACAATTTCATTGGTGACGGTTTTTACCACATCGGGTCCGGTGACAAACATATAGGATGAGTCACGAACCATAAAAATAAAATCGGTCATTGCCGGTGAATAGACGGCTCCACCGGCACAAGGTCCCATGATAACGGAAATTTGTGGTATCACACCTGAAGCTTCGACATTGCGACGGAAAACTTCGGCGTAACCTGCAAGCGAGGCAACACCTTCCTGAATGCGTGCACCACCGGAATCATTAAGGCCGATAACCGGCGCACCATTGCGCGCAGCCATATCCATGATTTTGCAAATTTTTTGTGCATGCGTTTCAGAGAGCGAACCGCCGAGAACGGTAAAATCCTGAGAAAAAACGTAAACCTGTCGGCCGTTGATTGTTCCCCAGCCGGTGACCACGCCGTCGCCGGCGTATTTTTGTTCGTCCATGCCGAAGTCGGTACAACGGTGGTTGACGAACATGTCGTATTCTTCAAAGGAACCGGCATCGAGAAGAACTTCTATGCGTTCGCGCGCTGTGAGTTTGCCTTTTTTATGTTGAGCGTCTATGCGGCGCTCCCCACCGCCAAGACGGGCACTCTGGCGCCGTTCTTCCAATTGTTGCAAAGTTGCAAGCATTGTTCCTCCCTCGGTCTTCAAGAACCGCTAAAACGCATCCTCTTACATTTCTGGATGATGCTATTGTGCGAGGAACAGATATCGGTTCAAAAAAAAGAAAAGGCGCGTTTTCTCCAACCGCAGCCTTTTCTTTTCCTCCCACATGTATCCGATCAATAAAGGCAAAGCCTTTTTCCTCCACGATTCGAAGCTATCACAGTCAAAAAAATAATAAAGCTTGATCGTGTGCGAATGCATAAGTTATAAAAATGCAAATTGTAAATTGCGAAATTGTGAAAAAATGGCTATCGGAAAACTCTATATCGGGCGGAAAGTGCGCAAATTGCGTGAAGACCAGCAATTGACGCAAGCCCATTTTGCCGAGCGTATCGGCATTTCTACCTCTTATCTCAATCAGATCGAAAATAACCAGCGGCCCGTCTCGGCTGCTGTTCTCCTATCTTTGGCTGAAAAATTCCACATTGATATTTCCAGTCTTTCTTCCGGAGAGGATGACCGTTTGCTCTCTGCTTTGAGTGAAACTCTGAGCGATCCGTTATTTAAAAATAATCGGGCAGGCATGCAGGAATTACGGCTTATTACACAAAATGCGCCGGGTCTTGCGCGTGCACTTATTACTTGTCATCAGGCCTATCGGCTGGCTTCTGAACAATTAGCAAGTACCGATGGCCGGTTGCAGGCAAGCGGCCTCACGGAAGTTTTACCTTATGAAGAGGTGCGAGACTTTTTCCATTTTGTCGATAACTATATCGATGATCTCGACCGTAGTGCCGAACGACTCGCCGCCGAGATAGGTATCGGTGAGAGTGACAATCATTCCGCCATTATCCAACGACTTGAAGAACGCCATCAGGTTCTTGTACGCTGGGGCACGGATGACAATGGCATGGTTCGCCAGTTTGACCCCAAGAGCCGTGTATTGACGTTAAATCCTTATGTTGCTCCGCAACAACGCACTTTCCAGCTGGCAGTCCAACTTGCACAGTTTGAAGCCGACCCACTTTGCGACGAGATTATCAAAAAAGCTTCTTTCAAATCGGAAGAAGCCAATCAGATTTGCCGTATCGGACTTTACAACTATTTCGCCGGTGCACTGGTTTTGCCCTATAAACCTTTTCTGCGTACCGCCAATCTGTTGCGTCATGATATCGAATTGCTTGCTGCCCGTTTCAGCGTGTCATTGGAGCAGGTTTGTCACCGGCTTTCGACTTTGCAGCGCCCGGGTGAAAAAGGGGTACCGATTTTCTTTGCCCGCATTGACCGCGCAGGCAATATAACCAAACGGCATAGCGCCGTGAAATTGCAATTCGGCCGTTATGGTGCGGCTTGTCCCGTCTGGAACGCCCATCAGGCCTTTGAAACTCCCGGAAATATCATACGGCAACTTGCCGAAACACCGGATGGTGTGCGTTATCTTTGTCTGGCCGTTCAGGTGGTGAAAAGGAATGGTGGTTATCACAGTCCACATCCCCATTATGCGCTGGCTTTCGGTTGCGAAATATCGAATGCTTCACAATTTGTTTATGCTGATGGTCTCAATCTCGAGAATAACGCCGCCTATGAGCCGATAGGTATTTCATGCCGGATCTGTTCACGCACGGCATGTCCAAGTCGGGCAGCTCCACCTCTCAAGCATAAACTGTCGGTCAATTATAATCAGCGCGATGTATTACCTTATACATTGGAGCAAATCGGTTAAACCTGTTTGCCAATTAATGATGCTCTGGAAAGGTTCAGCTCATAAATGCAGGAACGACTGAACCTTTTTTGATAGCGTTGGTCGTTCCAGAAAAATTGTTTTGAAAATATTAAAAATCCGGACGGCTTAAATGAAGTTTTCGAGGTCGTCCATCATTAGAAATGCACGCTAAATAAGCCAAGCGTTCGTTCACTTTTTGATCAATATGAATGACGGTTGCGGCAATAACCTTGATCAATGAAAAGATTATAAAGGGAGAGATATATCTCCCCTCGTATTGTTAGCTTATATTATGCTCAAGATATTTCTTTTTTAGCACCAGACTTGGCTTTTCCCGTTTTTAAAACACGTGGAAACGGGTGCTGCTTATTTACATTTTTTATGAACAGCATAGTGGACCGATGAAGCCGGTCTTCAAATTTATAAAGCGAGAGTGTGAATCCCATAATTTGCATGGTCATTCACACCCTCGATCATTTTTATTCAATCGTCTAATGACAAAGGGTTAAAAAGCCCGATCAACCGGCTTTTCAAAATCGGATAACAGTTATTTATCAACCAATTTCAACCGGCTGTCATCATAACGTTTTCCGGCAACTTTTTCCGGGCTGACAATATTTTCCAGCCGCTTGCAATCGTCTTTTGTAAGATGAATTTCGGTGGCTGCAACATTGTCTTCCAAATGGCGGATTTTTCTTGCCCCTGGTATCGGTACGATAAAATCACCACGGCTTAGAACCCATGCCAGTGCTAGCTGGGCAACGGTGGCATTTTTCTCTTTTGCCATTTTTTCCATTTCGGTAATGATTTGCCGATTTTTTTCGAAAGCACCTTCCTGAAAACGTGGTAGCAGGCGGCGAAAATCGTTAGCGCCCAAACCTTTGGTTGTAAAACCGCTGGCAAAGAAACCGCGTCCTAAAGGACTATACGGGACAAAGCCGATTCCAAGCTCGCGGCATGTTGCCAAAATTTCTTTTTCGGGATCACGCGTCCAGAGCGAGTATTCACTTTGGAGTGCACTGATCGGATGAACCTTGTAAGCGCGTCTTATTGTTTCGCTGTTTGCTTCCGAAAGGCCAAGCGCACGCACTTTGCCTTCTTTAACGAGATCGGCCATAGCACCGACTGTTTCTTCAATCGGAACATTTGGGTCAACCCGATGCTGATAGAAAAGATCAATCACATCAATGCCCAAACGTTTGAGAGAGGCTTCAGCAACTTCACGCACATGTTCCGGACGGCCGTCAACGCCGGTGGCATCAATGTGGCCATCAGGTTGCTTTTCGAGTTTAAAACCGAATTTTGTGGCAATGACCACTTTATCGCGAAAAGGTTTTAATGCTTTGCCGACGAGAATTTCATTATTGAAAGGGCCATACATTTCTGCCGTATCAAAAAGGGTCACACCCAGCTCGACTGCGCGGTGCAATGTTTTGATCGCCGATTGCTCATCATCGCCGCCATAAGCATGTGTAAAGCCCATGCATCCGAGCCCGATTTCCGAGACACTCAATACACCGAGTTTGCGTTTCTTCATGCTTCAATTCCTCTTTATTTTTGTCTGTTTGCCTATTTTTCAACACTCTAGAGGAATATTTATTGTTTGTTTATACTATTTAATTCGCTAATTATGATCTAAAAATTAGAACAATAAAGGGGCAGGGAATTTATGGATAGGCAACAACTCTCCCATTTGCTCATTTTCGAGACAGTGGTGGAAGAAGGCAGTTTCCGGACAGCGGCGAAAAGGCTGAATATTGCGCCGTCAGCAGTATCTTATGCCGTCGGAAAACTGGAAGAAAGTCTGGGTGTCCAACTTTTTAACCGTACGACGCGCAGTCTTGGTTTGAGCGAAGCCGGCAAAGTTCTCATGCATGAAACGGCTTCTGCCCTCAGGGTGATCGAGGATGGCTTTAATGCCGCCAAAGCAACCCATAACAAGATTTCGGGTTTGTTGCGCATAAATACCGGCTATTCGGCAGCCAAGTTTGTTATCGCGCCTTATTTGGGGGCGTTCAGCGAAGCTTATCCCGATATCACCCTTGATCTCGTCATCGACAATCGTTTTGTTGATATTGTCAAATCGGGTTATGACGCTGGTATACGTATCCATGAACAAGTCGAAAAGGATATGATAGCGGCAAAAATAGGTGGAGATTTGCGAAGCGTTCTGGTGGCAACGCCAAAATATTTCGAAACGCATCCGGCTCCCCGTCATCCTACCGAGTTGAAAAACCATAAAGCGATTTTATATCGGTTTAACGAAAAGCGGACTTATGTTTGGGAATTTGAAAAGGGGCGGAAAAAATTCACCGTTACACCACCTGAACAACTTATTCTCAACAACCATCAATTGGTGATTGATGCAGTGCTTCAGCATGCCGGACTTGCCTATGTTTTCGAAAATTACGTGAAGGACGCAATCAAGGGAGGTAAGCTTATCAAAGTGATGGAAGATTGGACGCCGTCTTTTCCAGGATTTTATATCTATTACCCGCAACAAAAAATGCGGGCGGCACTGCGTGCTTTTATCGATTTTTTTATTGCGCATAATCGTTGATCCGGCATGTCAAAAAGCCGGATCGAGCAAAACTTGGACACCGGATTTGATATTTTGAAAATATGCAACAGCGACAAAAAACATCGGTAACGGTTTCGGTTTGAACATGATGTCTATCAAGGTAGCGCCCAAGTGGCACTCCTGTTTGTTCATGCATATTCTTTGTTTATATCCCAAGATATTTTTTGTGACGATCAGCCATTCAAAACTGCAATTCGACCATCAGCATCGATCATCGCAGGTTATGTTATTCAAAAAAACAATACAAATTCTCGCATTGAATTCTTTTTAAAAACGGACGTATATTTTCATATAAAACGGGAAGTTAGCCGTTTTGGCTACCTTCCCGCTTGTTATTCCGGTCAAGTCGTTGAATTCACCTATCCTTCAAAAATGGCGGGTTTTTACCATCTCCTGAATCTCCACAAGTGTTGAAGGATCTTCAATTGTGCTCGGCGTTGACCATTTTTCACCATCGACAATTTGCCGTATGACAGCGCGCAGGATTTTACCCGAACGGGTTTTCGGCAATTTGCGTACTGTCATAACGAGTTTGAATGCTGCAACCGGTCCGATAATCTCGCGGATGCGGGCAATGCATTCCTTTTCAATGATGGCGTCTTCCCGTTCGACATTATGTTTGAGGACAATAAAACCGCAAGGAACTTGCCCCTTCAGATTGTCTTTAATGCCGATAACCGCACATTCTGCAATATCCTGATGTCCTGCCAGTGCTTCTTCCATACCGCCGGTAGAAAGTCTGTGACCGGCGACATTGATAATATCATCGGTGCGGCTCATGACAAACACATAACCATCTTCATCGATATAGCCTGCATCCGAAGAATTATAATAACCGGGGAACCGTTCAAGATAGGTTTTTTTGAATTGTTCGTCGGAATTCCATAAAGTTGGCAAGCAACCGGGCGGAAGAGGAAGACGAAATGCCAGATTGCCGAATGTACCCGGTGTGACCTTGTTGCCGTCATCATCAAGAACGTCGATGACATAGCCCGGCATCGGGCAGGCCGGTGAACCGGGTTTGATAGGCAAAAGGCCCAATCCAAGCGGATTGGCTGCAATCGGCCAACCGGTTTCCGTTTGCCACCAATTGTCGATGACCGGTACGTGAAAAAGATTGGTTACCCATTGTAATGTATCGGGATCTGCGCGTTCTCCGGCTACAAACATGGCTTGCAAATTGGATAATTTATAAGGTTTTGCATAATTCCCGTCGGGGTCTTCGCGTTTTATTGAACGAAACGCGGTCGGAGCAGAAAAAAACGAGCGTACATTATAGTCTTCACATATACGCCAAAATGTCCCCGGATCCGGTGTGCCGATCGGTTTTCCTTCGAAAAGTACAGTTGTTGCCCCGACGATGAGTGGCGCGTAAAGGATATAGGAATGCCCTACCACCCAGCCGACATCGGAAGCGGTAAACATAACTTCACCGGCTTTGACATTGAATACAGCCCCCATTGTCCATGCCAGTGCTACAATATAACCGCCTATATCGCGCATGACCCCTTTAGGTTTTCCGGTGGTGCCGGATGTATAAAGGATATAAAGCGGGTCGGTTGCCGAAAGCTCGGCACACGGGACTTTGCGCCCGATATTTTCCTTGAGTATTTTGGCGTAATCAAAATCACGCCCCTCTTTTAAAGTAAAAAGCCCCTCGGGGGCTTTTTGGGTAATCGGCCTTTCATGGACAATACAATGTTCCACCTCATGCTTTGCAATTTTTATAGCCTGATTGACCATAGCCTGATAAGGAACAATGCGGTTCGGCTCGATACCGCAAGAGGCGGCAATGATAAGTTTCGGCTTGCAATCATCAATGCGGATGGCAAGTTCCTTTGCAGAAAATCCTCCAAAAACGATTGAATGCACGGCTCCAATGCGTGCACAGGCAAAAACCGAAGTAAAAACCTGCGGAATCATTGGCATATAAATGAGAACGCGGTCACCTTTTTTTATGCCGATATCCTGCATAAAGGCGGCAAGAGCCTGCACTTCTTCATAAAGTTCCTGATAGGTAATCGCTCTTTTACCGTTGCTTACCGGACTATCATAATAGATGGCCACTTGAGCGCCACGTCCCGCTTTCACGTGCCGGTCAACAGCATTGTAGCAAGCGTTCGTTTTTCCGCCCGTAAACCAGCGCCCATAAACTCCGGCATTTTTATCAAACACCTTGTCATACGGTTCAAACCAGTCGATCAGACGGGCAGCTTCACCCCAGAATTCTTCAGGATGCTTTAAACACTTATCATAAATCTGTTTGTAAGACGACATTATGCAACCCTCCCAGTTTGCAAATTCCTCCGCCGCGAAATCTAGCGGGTAAAAAATTCTTGTCTAGTGCTAAATTGTATCAATAGAAAAATATCTCGGATCGCGATAACTTTATCTTGTGTATTAACAGTTTTAGGCAATAAGATTTCCTGTTATTAAAAGGCAGTATCGATCCTGCAGTACTTCCGAGGAGGGCAATTTTAATGGATGAACCGACAACCAATGCTGCCGAAGTTGCCGAAAGACAGGCTGCGCTGCTTTCTGCAGCTTTGCCCTATATGCAAAAATATGAGAACAAAACGGTTGTGGTGAAATATGGCGGCCATGCCATGGGAGATCCTGAACTCGGACATGCCTTTGCGCGCGATATTGCCCTTCTCAAACAATCCGGCATCAATCCGATTGTCGTTCATGGCGGTGGGCCGCAAATTGCAAAGCTTCTTTCGAAAATGGGGATTGAATCGAAGTTCGAAGGCGGACTTCGTGTAACAGATTCAAAAACTGTCGAGGTTGTCGAAATGGTTCTGGCCGGTTCGATCAACAAGGAAATTGTTGCAATGATCAATGCCGAAGGCGAATGGGCAATCGGTCTTTGCGGCAAGGATGGCAATATGGTTTTTGCCGAAAAAGCCCGGAAAAAGATTATCGATCCCGATTCCAATATCGAGCGCATTCTCGACTTGGGATATGTTGGCGAACCGGTCGAGGTTGACCGTACACTTCTTGATTTGCTTGCCCGGTCGGAAATGATACCGGTCATTGCGCCCGTTGCACCGGGAAGGGACGGCAATACCTATAACATCAATGCCGATGTTTTTGCCGGTGCTATTGCCGGTGCTCTTAAAGCCAAACGCTTGCTATTTTTGACAGATGTGCCCGGTGTCCTTGATAACGCCGGCAAACTCTATAAAGAGCTGACAGTCAAGCAATGTGAAGACCTTATTCAAGACGGGACTATATCCGGTGGTATGATACCCAAGGTCGAAACTTGTATTCAGGCAATCAATCGCGGTGTCGAAGGCGTTGTCATTCTGAATGGTAAAACTGCCCATTCGGTGTTGCTTGAACTTTTCACTGAACACGGTGCAGGTACGTTGATTGTGCCATGATGAACGAAGAAATTTTGTCCAGGTTCGAAGCCGTCAATGTTTGGGTATTCGATCTTGATGATACACTTTATCCGAGAGAAAGCGGGCTTTGGGCGCAGATTGACAAACGTATCAGCGCCTATGTCAAAAAACAGCTCGAACTTGACGATGATGAAGAGGTCAACCGTTTTCGGCAATATTTCCGCAAAAATTACGGCGGCGCTTTACGTGGTTTGATCGAAGAATATTTCGTCGATGTTAAAGATTATCTGCAAGATGTTCACAATATCGATTATTCGCCATTAAAAAAAGATCCGCAGCTTGCCGAAGATATTAAAAGCTTGCCCGGCCGCAAATTCATTTTCACAAATGGTGACCGTGCTCATGCAGAGCGTGTTCTCGCCCACCGCGGATTAACCGGATGTTTCGATGGCATTTATGATGTCACATTTACCGATTTTCTTCCCAAGCCATATCGGCAGGCTTATGACCGGTTTTTGGGGCATTTTTCAATCGATCCGGAAAAAACGGCAATGTTTGAAGACAATCTTGCCAATCTTTCAACGTGTAAAGAACTCGGCATGACGACAATTCTGGTTGGTCACAAAGAGGATAAAGAAATTCCGGCTTTCGTTGATATTGAAGCACCGGAACTTGAAAGTTTTCTCCATAATCTTGTAGCGCGCCTGAACGGGGCAGGCTGAATGGAAGAAGAGAAAGAAAAAGCGTTCTTTGTCCTGACGAGACAAGAATTCGCTTTGATCGGCATAACTTTTCTATGGGGTACAACCTTTCTTATCGTGCATCTGGCGATGCGTTCATCCGGACCATTCTTCTTTGTCGGGTTCCGCTTCATTCTTGCCGGTATTTTTGCGGGCGTTATTTTTCGGAAAAGTCTCAAAAATCTTGGAATTCATGATATTTTCGCCGGTGCAGTCATCGGCGTTCCGATATTTTTCGGCTATAGTTTACAAACTGCTGGATTGAAGACGATTGCAAGCAGCCAATCGGCTTTTATTACGGCTGTTTATGTTCCACTTGTACCGCTCTTGCAGTGGATAGTTTTACGTAAAAAACCACGTTTGACGAGTTTTATCGGTATAAGCTTTGCGTTTATCGGTTTACTTCTGGTTTCAGGGCAAGGAATTCATGCAATAGATTTTTCAAAGGGCGAAATTCTCACACTTTTATCGGCTTTTGCAATTGCCTCGGAAATTGTCTTTATCAGCTTTTTTGCCGGTCGGGTTGATAGCCGGCGTGTTACTGTTGTTCAGCTTTTTGTCGCCGGCTTCCTTTCCTTTGCTGCAATGCCGTTTAACGGCGAAACCGTTCCGGCATTTTCTTGGGGGTGGGCGTCGGCAGGATTGGGTTTGGCTGCAATGAGTGCTCTCATCCAGCTTACAATGAATTGGGCGCAACGATCGGTTTCACCAACGCGCGCAACAATCATCTATACCGGTGAACCGGTATGGGCAGGCCTCGTCGGCTGGATTGCCGGCGAACGCCTGCCACATCTTGCAATTCTCGGGGCATTTTGCATCATTGTGGGCATTCTCGTTTCAGAATTGAAGCCGAAAAGGCGGGCAATGGCGCAAGAATGATAAAAAGCTTGCCGGAAAAACAAAAAATTCCTTTTTAAGAAAATAGACGTAGACGATTTAATGAAAGCGGCTCACTCGAAAAGTCATGACTTTTTATAAAAAACCGGAAACTGCACTATTTCCGGTTTGTGTCGTTGTTTAAAGAAGTTTTCTCAAAACGAAAAAAATAATCGGAATTTCAGGTAAAAATCGGGCAATGTTTATGCGCTCGTCTGTGGAATGAAGAAGATTTCTGCAAACTTGCTATCCAACATTCATTTCGGCTTTGCGTTTCTTTGCGTTCCTTGCTAAATCGCTTTTCATGACAGTAGATCGCGACCATATTCGGAATTTCTCCATCGTGGCCCATATTGACCACGGAAAATCAACTCTGGCTGACCGGCTCATCCAGATGACGGGTGGTCTTGCCCAGCGGGAAATGAAAGAACAAGTGCTCGATTCGATGGATATCGAGCGCGAACGTGGCATCACCATCAAAGCACAAACGGTGCGGCTCCATTATAAGGCAAAAAATGGTGAAACCTACATTTTGAATCTGATCGACACACCGGGCCATGTCGACTTTGCCTATGAGGTTTCGCGTTCTCTTGCTGCCTGTGAAGGGTCACTTCTTGTTGTCGACGCGTCGCAAGGTGTGGAAGCGCAAACTCTGGCCAATGTCTATCAGGCAATCGACAACAATCACGAAATCGTTGTTGTTCTCAACAAGGTTGATCTGCCTGCGGCCGAGCCTGAACGTGTCAAAGAACAAATTGAGGAAGTGATCGGCATTGATGCAAGCGATGCAATAGAGATTTCCGCAAAAACCGGCATGGGCGTCGACAAGGTTCTCGAGGCTATTGTCCATAAACTGCCAGCCCCCCGTGAAGGTGATCTCAACAAGCCGCTTAAAGCAATGCTGGTCGATAGCTGGTATGATGCCTATCTCGGTGTGATTGTTCTTGTGCGCGTGATCGACGGGGTTTTGAAAAAAGGCCAGACAATCCGCATGATGGGCACCGGCGCAAAATATCCGGTCGAGCGGGTGGGTGTTTTCACTCCCAAAATGGCAACGATTGAAGACTTGGGGCCGGGTGAATTAGGCTTCATTACCGCTTCTATCAAGGAAGTGGCGGATACCCGCGTTGGCGATACAATTACGGAAGATCATCGTCCTTGTGACCATGCTTTGCCGGGGTTCAAGCCCGCGCAACCGGTGGTTTTCTGCGGACTTTTTCCGGTTGATGCGGATGATTTTGCCGATCTTCGTGCGGCAATGGGCAAGCTTCGTTTGAATGATGCCAGTTTTTCTTATGAAATGGAAACTTCCGCTGCTCTTGGCTTCGGTTTCCGGTGCGGTTTTTTAGGGCTTTTGCACCTCGAAATTATTGAAGAACGGCTTGAACGCGAGTTTAACCTCGATCTTATTGCCACGGCTCCTTCTGTCGTCTATCGCATCAATATGACCGACGGGTCGGTGAAAGAGTTGCATAATCCGGCCGATATGCCTGATGTTGTTAAAATTGCTTCCATTGAAGAGCCGTGGATACGCGCCACAATTATGTCGCCGGATGAATATCTCGGTTCAATTTTAAAACTCTGTCAGGATCGTCGCGGGGTTCAGGTAGACCTGTCCTATGTCGGTACACGCGCGATGGTTACCTATGATCTGCCGCTCAACGAGGTCGTATTCGATTTCTATGATCGTTTGAAGTCGATTTCCAAAGGCTACGCCTCTTTTGATTATCACGTAACCGATTATCGGGAAGGTGATCTCGTCAAAATGAGTATTCTGGTCAATGGTGAACCGGTTGACGCACTTTCTATTCTCGTGCACCGGTCCGGAGCCGAGAAACGCGGCCGTTCAATGTGTGAAAAATTGAAAGAACTTATTCCTCAACACATGTTCCAGATTCCCATTCAGGCAGCTATTGGCGGCAAGATTATTGCGCGTGAAAATATCCGTGCATTGCGTAAAGACGTTACGGCCAAATGTTATGGTGGCGACGTGAGCCGTAAGCGTAAACTTCTTGAAAAACAAAAAGAAGGCAAGAAGCGCATGCGCCAATTCGGTAAGGTGGAAATACCTCAAGAAGCATTCATTCAGGCTTTGAAGATGACCGATTGATCACCTAGTATTACGATGATCATATGTGGAAGTTGTATGTGAAAACAACAAGAATTCTATATGGTCTTTGTGAGACAAATAGAAAATGCGCGTAACCAAAGGTCACTGAAAACATCGAAAAGTAGCGTATAACTTCTTGTAATTGGCGTTTTTGTTGCTGCAATCAACAGGAATAAGATTCCTCGCTAAACCTTCATTTTCACGTCCATCTGCAAGTGATAAGATTAGCCGGAATGAGGATTTTAAAGTTCCGGTTTTTGAAATTGCGATCAGTCGTGCGTTTGATGTATCTTATCCTTTAAACGCGGTGATAGAGGTGCGTTTACGATCTGACGATTCAATTCTACGTTGATTCGTATTTTGAAAAATCATTGATTTGATTATCAATTTTCTTGGTTTTCGGCTTTTTAATTTTGACCGGATGTCGAACTATGCAATCTCTGTTTTGTGTCGCATCGGCCGTTTCAATCATAAAGTGCTGGATTAAAAATATTTCACATAATTATCCACTTTTGGGAGTTGACGGCCGGTAATAAGCCGATTAATAGTTTGCCACATAAAATTTCACACAAGGTTTTGATTTTCAGACCTTAAGGGGCTGATAACCAGTTGGGTTTTGGTCTTTCTTATGACCATGACCCGGCGCAGCAGAGTTACACCCCCGCATACTCTGCTGCACTCTTTCAATGTAAAAACGGGTGAGGACGCGAGCCGGCTCTTCACCTGTTTTTGCATTTAATTATTGTTTCGGACAATTATTGATTGAGATGGATTGTGCATTCGGGCAATAGAGGTGCCCGAATGGTTATGAATGTGTTGAATTTTGCCGGATATCGGTTCTCCCCATCCTTTCTCGGTTTGGCATTATCAATGCATTTGAAAAGACGGGGGCTTTAGCTTGCTTGGCAGCACTTTTAGTCGCTTTCAGTCGCGCAAAAGTTCGTTGACCGATGTTTTTGAGCGCGTCCTTTCGTCAACCCGTTTGACAATGACTGCGCAATAAAGATTAGGACCGGGTTCGCCATTCGGAAACGGTCTTCCGGGCATGGTTCCTGCAACAACGACCGAATAAGGCGGTACTTCGCCATAGGAAATTTCGCCGGTTGCGCGGTCGACAATTTTTGTTGATTTGCCAATGAAAACACCCATGCCAAGCACAGCCCCTTCGCGGACAATGCATCCTTCCACGACTTCGGAACGTGCGCCGATAAAACAATTATCCTCGATAATTGTCGGGCCGGCCTGTAATGGTTCAAGCACACCGCCGATGCCTGCGCCGCCGGAAAGGTGAACGTGTTTACCAACCTGTGCACATGAGCCGACAGTAGCCCATGTATCGACCATTGTGCCTTCATCCACATAAGCACCGATATTGACGAATGACGGCATCAAAACAACACTTGGTGCAATATAGGCCGAACGGCGCACAATCGCATTCGGTACCGCACGAAAGCCTGCTTTTTCGAAGTTATCCGCGTTCCAGCCGTCGAATTTGGATGGCACTTTGTCCCACCAATTTGATTGATCGGGTCCGCCGGAAATAAGTCCCATAGCATTAAGCCGGAACGACAAAAGCACAGCCTTTTTCAACCATTGGTGAACTTTCCAATTGCCATTATTTTCACGTTCGGCGACACGAAGTTCTCCCTTGTCGAGAAGGTCGAGTACATGGTCAACTCCCTCGCGTATTTCCCCTTTTGTCAAAATATTCACTTTTTCGCGTTCATCAAACGCCTTTTCAATGATGGATTCCAGTTGGGACAGATTGGTCATGGCATTAGGTCTCCGTTAAGTAAGTCGAAAGCATCAGCATTTATTCTCTCCGGCCTAATGCAAGAAACAATTGTGGTCAATGAAAAGGAAGATCCTGAATGGCTAATGGCGAAAAAAACGGTTGGACACCTTTTCCGCACTCGAAAGAGGATGCCCGCAAAGTTCATGAAGTTCCCGATACCGCCCAAACGCGTTCACCTGCCTATCGCCTTGCTTATGTAGATGAAGATTTCATGATGCGGCGCGAGTTACGTGCTGTACGAATCGGTCTGGAACTGATGAAGCCCGAATTCAGTTTTGTCGAGCATGGCATCAAATCGACTGTCGTTCTATTTGGTGGCGCCCGTATTCCCGAACCGGGTAAAGAAGCGCGTGCGGCAAAAAATTCGAAACAGAAGAAAAATCTTGAACAAGCCTCCCGTTATTATGACGAAGCACGCAAATTTGCCCGACTTTGTTCGCAATATTCTGCTTCTTCCAACCATCATGAATTTGTCATCATAACTGGTGGTGGTCCGGGCGTAATGGAAGCGGGTAACCGCGGTGCGGCCGATGTCGGTGCTCCCAGTATCGGGCTTAATATCGTATTGCCTCATGAACAGGCACCTAATCCTTATGTGACGCCCAATCTTTGTTTTGATTTCCATTATTTTGCGATGCGCAAGATGCATTTTCTTATGCGCGCAAAGGTTATCGCAATATTTCCCGGCGGCTTTGGTACGTTGGATGAATTTTTCGAATCTCTGACACTCATCCAGACAGGTCGTATGAAACGTGTACCGATATTGATGTTCGGCCGTGAATTCTGGAGAAATGTTCTCAATCTTGATTATCTTGCCGAACAAGGGACGATTTCACCTGATGATGCGAAACTCGTCAATTATGTTGAAAGTGCCGAAGAAGGTTGGGCGATTATTCGTGAATTTTATGAGCTGGATAAACAGTAAGCTATAAAAATCCGAAAGTCCGATGCATCATCCTGAAAGCAATTTTTTCCTTGGGGCTTTTCGGTCGGTGTAGAAGAAAATTGTCGTCGGGATAGTTTAGCTTTTAAAATGCGCGAGTAGATTTTGTTACTTCTGTTTTCGGGAAAAGATGCGGGACATTTCTTTTGAAATTGAAGGGCGATCGGTTCTGAGTTTTCTTACTTCTTAGTTTGAAAGTTCGGGCATCAGCAGTTTGATTATTCTTCATAAGTCGCAAACCGGTCGCGGCAATCACCGTTTTCCTCAAGCCTCTTGGTCAGGAAAAGCTGTTTCGGATTTCATGTCTTTTAATTTTTAACCGAAAAAAGAAAATGAGAAGATTATTTCTTCGCGTTTAAGGACGTTTTTCAGCCGGAAGAACGGTTTAAAAATTGAAAAGTCGCAACGCATTTAAAAAATAAAAAAGGCGGGTCAAAGCCCGCCTCGCTTTATCGCATAAAATCGGATTATTTTCTCGGTGTGCCGTCGTCGGATTCACCTTTTTCATCGTCCTGAATGACAGTTTTGTCCATAGGTGTATCTTTCTTTTCACCCGGTACGTAGCTGTCTTCGCGTGAACCGTCACCAAAATGACGGCCAGCTTTGCCACCATGATCATGATGAACGTCAGCTTCCGGCGCCTTTTCCTTTTGGCCTTCTACATAGCTATCTTCAACTGAACCGTCACCTGAAGCATTGCGGGCTTCAGCTGCCAATACCATCGATCCTGCTGCCAAAAGGCCAGCCAAAGAGACTGCAAGAATCTTTTTCATTTTCATTTCTCCTGTTTTGAAGCGTTGATGCTTCATGTCATCACACCGCTTTGGTTCTACTCTTATCGTTAAATTATCAATAAAGAAATGGCCCTGACAGTGCTTTATTCAAGTTACAAAGCTATACGAGCGCATTTACTTTGTAACACTCGTATAGAAACATAATCGGGTTTTATTTGCAAATGTCGTACTTCGTTTTTTACACACATATACGTTCGAATTTGTGTCGGAATTTTAGAGCCGGATTTATACCAGACAAGCTTTGTTTGTTAAAAATGACCTTCAAGTGACATAAAAGACGGATAATCTCGCAGTTTGGCTGCCAAAAAAGCTCCGAAGCCATCAAAAAATATCAAAAAAACGCTTTATCATATGAATCTTGCCAACATCTCTTGCACGTCTATTGGGGTGCCCTTATATACGCGTCAACGAGGTTCGTTATGGTTGCCGATTTTTGAGTGGCCATTACGAGCTTTTCATATGATAAGGAGCTGTCTGGGGAATGCTCGGTAGAGGTCCCGACAGCTTGCTGGATGGAGAGTAGATATATGGCAAAAGTAATCGGTATTGATTTAGGTACGACAAACTCTTGCGTGGCTGTCATGGACGGCAAAAACGCAAAAGTTATTGAAAATTCGGAAGGTGCTCGCACAACACCTTCTATTGTAGCGTTTGCAGAGGGTGGCGAGCGTCTTGTTGGACAGCCGGCCAAACGTCAGGCTGTAACCAACCCTGAAGGCACTATTTTTGCGGTCAAGCGTTTGATTGGCCGTCGTTTCGACGACCCGATGGTTACCAAGGACAAAGAGCTTGTTCCTTATAAAATTGTAAAAGGGGAAAATGGTGACGCCTGGGTTGAAGTAGAAGGCAAGAAATATTCACCTTCCCAGGTTTCTGCAATGGTCTTGCAGAAAATGAAGGAAACGGCAGAATCCTATTTGGGCGAAAAAGTCGAGCAGGCAGTTATTACAGTTCCTGCCTATTTTAATGATGCCCAGCGTCAGGCAACCAAAGATGCCGGTAAAATTGCCGGTCTTGATGTTTTGCGTATCATTAACGAGCCTACGGCAGCTGCTTTGGCTTATGGCCTTGACAAGAAAGACGGTAAGACAATTGCCGTTTATGACTTGGGCGGTGGTACGTTCGATATTTCTGTTCTCGAAATCGGCGATGGCGTTTTTGAAGTTAAATCGACCAATGGTGATACATTCCTTGGCGGTGAAGACTTTGATATGCGTCTTGTCACTTATCTTGCCGAAGAATTCGAAAAAGAAAACGGCATTGATCTGAGAAAAGACAAACTTGCTTTGCAACGTTTGAAAGAAGCTTCTGAAAAAGCCAAGATCGAGCTTTCATCTTCGCAGCAAACGGAAATCAACTTGCCGTTCATCACTGCTGATGCAACTGGTCCTAAACACTTGACCATGAAGTTGACCCGCGCAAAATTCGAGTCATTGGTTGATGATCTGGTTCAACGGACGATTAATCCATGTAAGGCTGCATTAAAGGATGCCGGTTTGAGCGCTGGCGATATTGACGAAGTCGTGCTCGTTGGTGGTATGACCCGTATGCCGAAGATTCAGGAAATTGTAAAAACTTTCTTTGGCAAGGATCCGCATAAAGGCGTTAACCCGGATGAAGTTGTTGCAATGGGTGCTGCCATTCAGGGCGGTGTTTTGCAGGGTGATGTCAAGGACGTTCTGTTGCTTGATGTTACACCGCTTTCTTTGGGTATCGAGACATTGGGCGGTGTCTTCACACGCCTGATCGAACGCAATACAACGATTCCGACCAAGAAATCGCAGACCTTCTCGACTGCCGAAGATAATCAGAATGCTGTGACGATTCGTGTCTTCCAGGGTGAACGCGAGATGGCAGCTGATAACAAGTTGCTTGCCCAGTTTGACCTTGTAGGCATTCCGCCGGCACCACGTGGCGTTCCGCAGATCGAAGTTACATTCGATATTGATGCCAACGGCATTGTCAGTGTTTCGGCAAAAGATAAAGGCACCGGTAAAGAACACCAGATCCGCATTCAGGCTTCTGGCGGCTTGAGTGATGCCGATATCGACAAGATGGTCAAGGATGCTGAAGCCCATGCTGCCGATGACAAGAAGCGGCGTGAAGGTGTCGAGGCGAAGAATCAGGCGGAAGCTTTGGTTCATACGACCGAGAAATCGCTTGCCGACTATGGTGATAAAGTCTCGGCTGAAGACAAGTCGGCAATTGAAGCTGCAATCGCGGATGTCAAGAAAGCTATCGAGTCGGATGATGTTGATAGTCTTCCTGAAAAAACCAAGAAATTGTCTGAAGTCAGCATGAAACTTGGTGAAGCGATGTATGCCGCTTCAAAGGCGCAAGCTGAAGCCGATGCAGCCCATGATGCTGCAAAAGAAGAACATAAGGACGACGATGTTGTTGATGCCGATTTTGAAGAAGTCGACGACAACGATAAGAAGAACAAGAAATAATTGATCTTATGTCCTTGTAAAATTGAAAAAAGCCCGACCTTTTATCAAAAGGGCGGGCTTTGTTATAAAACAGCCAATATGCTCGTAATAAAAGCCAAAATGACAACGGTTTTTTAAAACCGGCGACAATCGTTCGAGCGAATTTTGAATATGGCAAATGTCGTCTCGTCAATAAATGGCAGAGGAACTGCAGGAATAAGCGATGAAAGTTGATTATTATGAAACATTGGGCGTTTCACGAGAATGCGATGAAAAAACGCTCAAATCTGCATTTCGGAAACTTGCCATGCGATATCATCCGGACAGAAATCCCGGTGATAAAGAGGCGGAACAAAAATTCAAAGAAATAGGCGAAGCCTATGAAGTTTTAAAGGATCCGCAAAAGCGTGCGGCTTATGATCGTTTTGGTCATGCTGCTTTTGAAAATGGCGGTGCCGGTGGCGGAAATCCATTCGGACGCGGTGGTTTTGCTGCGGGCGGTTTTTCCGATATTTTCGAGGATTTTTTCGGAGAAATGATGGGTGGCGCACGGCGCAAGCGTGCCGACGGACGAGAGCGCGGTGCCGATTTGAGTTACAATATGGAAGTCACTCTGGAAGAGGCTTACCATGGTAAAACTGCGCAAATCAGGGTGCCGGGTTCGATCACCTGTGATCTTTGTTCGGGAACCGGTGCCAAGAAAGGCTCGAAACCGCAACCCTGTGCAACCTGTGGTGGAACCGGAAGGGTTCGCAGTGCCCAAGGATTCTTCTCGATTGAAAGAACCTGCCCGACATGTCAGGGGCGCGGCGAAACCATCAAGGATCCGTGCCCGAAATGTCATGGACAGGGACGCATTGAAGAAGAGCGCACATTGACGGTCAATATTCCCGCCGGCATTGAAGATGGCACACGCATCCGTCTGGCAGGAGAAGGTGATGCGGGAAGTCATGGTGGACCGGCTGGTGATCTTTATATTTTCCTATCTATCAAACCGCATGAATTCTTCCAGCGTGATGGTGCCGATCTCTATTGTCGTGTTCCTATTTCGATGACAACTGCTGCTCTTGGCGGAGATTTTGAAGTTTCAACTCTTGATGGATTGAAAACACGCGTCAAAGTGCCGGAAGGCACGCAAAATGGACGTCAGTTCCGGCTGAAGGGTAAAGGAATGCCTGTTTTGCGCCAACAGGCAACGGGCGATCTTTATATTCAGGTTGCAATCGAAACGCCACAAAAGCTGAGCAAAAGGCAACGTGAACTTCTCGAAGAATTCGAAAAACTTTCGGTCGATGAAAACTCGCCGCAGTCACATGGATTTTTTGCCCGTATGAAAGAGTTCTTTGAAGGTATTGGCAACAATAATACCACACCGAAAAGCTAGATTGGTAAGGTCGGCTCGACTTGTGTTGTCTTGAGAGCTGTTAAAGGGCATTATTGTTCGGTTGGAAGGCTCTTCAAGCGATCGACCATTTTAAACGAGCCGATAGGACATGTATGTAAGAAGCCAAGCTCGCTAATTTCAACGCAATTTTGAAAAGCAGGAAGCTACTTTGAAAAGCGGTTTTTCAACCGGTGTCTGTTTTGTCTGTCGTTTATCCGGAAATTTGGCTAATTTTTCAGGATTGGAAAAACGCTTTCAAGAAATTTTCGTAAATTTTTGTCAGTGCTTCAAGATCATCGGTTGCTACACATTCATCGACCATATGCATGGTTTTCCCTACGAGCCCGAATTCAACGACGGGACAATAATCTTTTATAAAACGGGCATCCGATGTGCCGCCGGAGGTTGATAATTCAGGCGTGCGTCCGGTAACCGATTTGATCGCTTTGCTCAAGCACCCGACGAGCTCATCATTCTTTGTTAAGAAAACGCCACCGGGGCTTATAACCCAATCGATTTTGAATGTCGGAACAAATTTTCCTGTTTTTTCAATTTTTACCGAGTTAAGCCGCTTTTTTATTTCCTGTTTCAAGGTTTCGGCGGTCCAATTATCGTTGTAACGCACATTGAAGCGGATAATAGTTTGTTGCGGAATGACGTTGGTCGCCGGATTTCCCGTGTCAATGGTTGTTATTTCGAGATTGCTCGGTTCGAAATTTTCGCTTCCCGTGTCTATAACCGGATTTTTAAGCGCTTCGCATAATTTTACAACAAGATCGAGTGGATTGGCTGCTCGTTCAGGGTAGGCAACATGGCCTTGATGCCCGGTGACGGTAATGATACCGGAAAGTGAACCACGTCGCCCAATTTTTATCATATCGCCCAAACGGTCGGGATTCGTCGGTTCTCCGACGATTGCCGCATCCCATTTTTCACCTTTTGTTTTTGCCCAGTTCAGAAGTTTGATTGTGCCGTTGATTCCGGGACCTTCCTCATCATTGGTGATAATAAGGCTGATACTGTCTTCAAGTTTATTGCTTTCGAGATAGCGTGCGAGTGCTGCGATAAAGCTTGCAACCCCGCCTTTCATATCCACAGCGCCCCGTCCGAAAACTTTACCCTCTTCAATGATGCCGGAAAATGGCGGGTGACGCCATAATCGGGGTTCGCCTGTCGGTACAACATCTGTATGTCCGGCAAAAGCAAGGTTTTTTCCTCCTTTGCCGATTCTGGCATAAAGGTTTTCAACATCAGGTGTGTCTTTATCTGTGAAAACCGGTCTTTCTACAGTAAATCCCATAGCTTCGAGCCACAATTGGACGGTTTCAAGAACTCCGTTTTCTTGTGGTGTTACCGATGCACATCTGATGAGTGCCTGCGTTAAAGCGACCGGATCTTTGAGTGACAGCACAGCGATTGTCCTTTGTTTGAAAACTTATCGGCAATAGTTATTAACCGATATGATAATAATTAAGAAAATATATTGTTAATATTTTCAATAGGATGCTAAAGAAATTATATGCCCGAATTTCTTTGGGCGAATAAAAAACATTCAATAGGGGAAAAATCAAGGGATAGCAGTTATGGCCGGATTAATCGATACGCCTGATAATGGCGGGGGCGATATTGCCCTAAATCCTGTTGGCAACAAAACAAAATTGATTGTTGCAGCAGGTATCGGAAACTTTCTCGAGATTTTCGATTTTACCGTTTACAGTTTCTTTGCTGCAATTATCGGTAATGTTTTCTTCAACTCGGGTGATCCACTTATCTCGCTGTTAATTTCGGTTTCGGTTTTTGGTGTCGGTTTTGTGATGCGTCCACTCGGTTCGATTGTGATCGGGTCTTATGCTGACCGGCATGGGCGCAAAGCGGCCATGTTGCTTACGATTATTCTCATGGCATGTGGCAGCGCTATCATCGGATTTGCTCCGCCTTATACATCAATCGGAGTTGTAGCACCTATCCTCATTGTTCTCGGTCGTTTGTTGCAAGGCTTTTCGGCAGGTGGAGAAATCGGTGCCGCCACAACATTGTTGATGGAATCAGCCGATCGTAACCAACGCGGATTTTTTGTGAGCTGGCAGTTTTTCGGACAGGGGTTGAGTTCTTTGACCGGTTCGCTCTTTGCAGCAGGTTTGATGGGCTTTCTAACGCCCGAACAAATGCACAGCTGGGGCTGGCGTGTTCCATTCATCTTTGCATTGGTTATTATACCGGTGGGCCTTTATATCCGGGCGCATATTTGTGAAACATTCAAAGCACCGGTTGTCGAAAACAAAACAACCCACCCGTTTAAAGAGCTTATAACGCAGCACGGGAAACAGACAATTTTAGGGATTTTCTTCATCCTTCCCGTCACCGCTTTGATGTATATTCTGGTTTTCTATATGCCGAATTATCTGAAAACGGTAACCGACATCAACAGTTCTACCGCATTTCTGATATCGAGTTACGCAAGCGTTATTGTGCTCATAACCACTTTTGCTTCCGGTTTCTTGTGCGACAAGCTCGAAAGACGCAAAGTCGGCGGCATTATCATTCTCGCGGTTGCGTTTATTTCGTCATATTTTGCTTTCCGCTTTGTTTCGCATATCGGCATATTTCTTGTTTTCCACACTATAGCGGTCGGGTGCCTCGGACTTATTTTAACATTTTCTGTTTTGATGGTTATGGAGGCGTTCGAGCAAAAAATCCGTGCAACAGCAACTGCGGTTATCTATGCTTTTTCGGTTTCGATCTTCGGTGGCACAGCGCAAATGATCGTGACGCTTCTGTTGAAGTATTCGAATAGCAATAACATGGCGCCGTTCTGGTATCTCGGGACTTCTCTGGTTATCGGAGCTATCGCATTGGCCCTCTTCGATGAGAAGCGTTATAATATTTAGGCGCTATCAGGAGACTTATAATGAAGAGTGAAAAAGTTTCACCGGAAAGCGAAAAGCTTTTCGGTGCAATTTCCAAATATTTGCCGGAAATGGTGGCCTTGAGACACGACCTTCATTCCCATCCGGAGCTCGCTTACGAGGAACACCGCACGGCAGATATTGTTGCAAAGCTGTTAAAAAAATGGGGCTATGAAGTTCAAACGGGCATCGGAAAAACCGGTGTCGTCGGACGGTTGAAGGTAGGAAATGGTAAAAATTCGATCGGCTTGCGGGCTGATTTTGATGCTCTTCCTATCCATGAACTGACCAATCTTGAATATTCGAGTACGAACGAAGGAAAAATGCATGCTTGTGGCCATGATGGGCACACAACCATGTTGTTGACGGCTGCACGGTATCTTGCAGAGACTAAAAATTTCAACGGCACGGTCAATGTGATTTTTCAACCTGCCGAAGAAGGATTTGCCGGTGCGCAGGCCATGATCGACGATGGTTTGTTTGAAAAATTTCCGTGTGATGCTGTTTATGCAATGCACAATTGGCCGGATCTTCCTGCAGGAAAAATTGCGGTTAATAGTGGTCCGTTTATGCCTGCAAGCGATAATGTATCAATCCGCGTTATTGGCAAGGGGGGGCATGGAGCTGTTCCACAAAAGGCTGTTGACCCGATTGCAGCAGGTGCTGCCATTGTTACAGCATTGCAAACAATCGTTTCACGTAATGTGCCACCGCTTGAAGCTGCTATCATAACGGTGGGAAGCTTTCATGCCGGCTTTGCCAATAATGTCATTCCGGACACAGCCGAAATGGAGCTCACCGTACGCTGCTTCAGCGCGGATGTGCGCGATTTGTTGGAAAACCGCATAGAAAAACTGGTAAAATCACAGGCAGAAAGCTTCGGCGCCACGGCAGAGGTAAATTATCATCGGCTTTACCCGATGCTTTTCAATCATAAGGAAGAAACCGATTTTGCCGTTGGCGTTGCGCGTAATACTTTCGGAAAAGAAAAGGTTGATGCGCAATTGACCCCTCCTTCTGTCAGCGAGGATTTCGCCTTTATGCTTCAGGCAAAGCGCGGAGCCTATCTTTTGATCGGCAATGGTGAAAGTGCGTCTCTTCATAGTCCGAATTATAATTTTAACGACGATTTGATCCCGTTGGGTGGTTGTTATTGGGTCAAGTTGGTGGAAACATACTTGCGTTAATTCCGACTTGAGCCGGACGAAAATTTGCACAAGGCTCATTCAGAAAACGCGTGCTAGAAAGAAAAGATAATGAATCATATTCGCGAACATATTAATAAAACGATCGATGAAATGATCGAATTACGCCATTCGATCCATCAGAATCCGGAGCTTGGCTATCACGAACATCAGACGGGTGATAAAGTCGCCGCACTTTTGAAAAAGTGGGGTTTCGAAGTCACTCGCGGAATCGGAAAAACCGGTATTGTAGGAACATTGAAGGTCGGAAACGGCAAAAAAATCATCGGTATCCGTGCCGATATGGATGCGTTGCCGATTTCGGAAGAAACAAATCTTGAATATTCCAGTAAGAACGAAGGTGTCATGCACGCCTGCGGACATGACGGACACACAACAACCCTGCTGACAGCAGCCCGTTATCTCGCCGAGACAAAGAATTTTGATGGCACAGTTCGCGTTATTTTCCAGCCGGCTGAAGAAAATTATGGTGGCGGTAAAGCCATGATTGAAGACGGTCTGTTTGAAAAATTCCCCTGTGACCGTATTTATGGGCTTCATAACTGGCCGGGCTTTCCTGCCGGAACATTGCGCTTTACCAAGGGGCCGATGATGGCTTCAGTCGATACTGCTTATATTACAGTGCACGGTAAAGGTGGTCATGGTGCACGGCCGGAAACCACAATTGATCCGATTGTTGCAGCCTCTTCTATCGTTATGGCCTTGCAGACAGTTGTTTCCCGTAACGTTCCCCCGCTTGAGGCAGCACTTGTTACGGTTGGCAAGATTCAGGGCGGCAGCGTTTCCAATATTATTCCTGATGAAGTAAAGATGGATCTGACGATCCGTTGTTTCTCGGCAAAAGTGCGTGACCTTCTACAGGAACGGATTTGTAAAATCGCCAAATCACAGGCTGAAAGCTATGGTGCAGAAGCCATTATCAATTACGAGCGTGGTTATCCCGTTACAGTAAATGATGCGGATGCAATCGACTTTGCTTTAGGCGTTGCAAGAGACGTTGTCGGCGACGAAAATGTTGTCGAGAATGCCGAGCCGTTGACCCCGAGCGAGGATTTTTCCTATATGCTGCAAAAAGTACCGGGCGCATACATTATTATGGGTAATGGTGATAGCTCGGGTCTGCATACGCCACATTACAATTTCAATGATGATGGCATTGCTGTCGGTGCAAGTTTCTGGGGTGCACTGGTTGAGAAATATCTTGCCAAAGCTTGAAGAATTTAGATCTTAAGTTGCCTTTTTTCCGGTCGGATATTCAATGATTATTCATTGCATCCAGCCGCAAAAACCAGCTTATCAACATTATTTACCCGTCTGTTTAAAAAAAGCCGATCGGCGTATTTCAAAAACAGGCGGGTTTTTTATTCAAAAAAATTATTTTTGACGTGTTTTAACTGCAATCGCAATCGACCGGATTTTTTTTAACAGCAACATAGCCGGAAACTTCGGTTAAGAAGAAAAAAATAGCGCGGCAAAAAGAAAACTTGGTTGGTCATTTCTTGATAATCATCTTTTGCAAAATCCATAATAGGTAAGACTATCAACGGGGACAGGAAAGATGGCTGACAAATCAATTGAAAATTTGATTCTCTCCTATTTGCCGGAAATGACAGCATTCCGGCATGCTATGCATAAAAATCCGGAATTGTCGGGAAAGGAAACCGTAACATCGGCTCGTGTAGGCGAACTTCTCGAACAATACGGTTATAAAGTCACACGTCACGTCGGTGGAAACGGTATTGTCGCATCATTGAAAAATGGCAATGGAAAAAAGTCTATCGGTATTCGTGCCGATATGGACGCTTTGCCGATAAAAGAAGAAACAGATCTGGAATATGCCAGTAAAAATCAAGGAGTGATGCATGCATGTGGCCATGATGGCCATACAACAACACTTCTTACAGCTGCACGTGCTTTGGCCGTTACAAGGAATTTCGACGGAACAGTGCATCTTATTTTTCAACCGGCTGAAGAAATTGGTGCCGGAGCAAAGGCTATGATTAAAGACGGATTGTTTGAACGATTTCCTTGTGATGCTGTTTATGGACTGCATAATTGGCCGGGATTGGACCAAGGTAAAATACAATTTACCAAAAGTGCCATGATGGCTTCTGTCGATGCCGTAACAATTGTTGTTCATGGAAAAGGTGGTCATGGAGCCCGCCCTGAAACTGCAATCGACCCTATTATTGTTGCGTCTTCGATCGTCATAGCATTACAAACTATCGTCGCGCGGAATGTTCCGCCACTTCATTCGGCGATTATATCAACCGGCTCGATACATGGCGGTGAAGCATTCAATATCATTCCGGATAGTGTGACAATTTCATTAACGGTGCGTAGTTTTTCAGCAGATATTCAAAATCTTGTTGAAGACCGGATCAAAAAAATCGTTGAAGCGCAGGCGCAAAGTTTCGGGGCGCGCGCTTATGTACAATATGACCGGCTGGTTCCGGCGTTGGTCAATCATGCTGAATATAGCGATTTTGCTCTCTATATTGCAAAACAGAGATTGGGAGCTGATAAAATCGTCCAAAACGAGATACCAACCACTGTAAGCGAGGATTTCGCCTTTATGCTGCAAGCCTGTCCGGGAGCATTTTTCTTTCTCGGTAATGGCGACAGTGCAAGTCTACATAGTCCACACTATAATTTCGACGATCGCAATCTTTTAGACGGAGCAATTTTCTGGTGTGCACTTGTGGAAGCAGTTTTAAAACAGCATTAACCAATCGGAAACCATCCTTATGCATTATCGAAAAAGTTGAATATCGATTGAACGGAATTATCGGAAATTGAATCCGTTCGGAATTGCAACTTTTTGAAGATGAGTTCACGCACTTTATGAAAAAATCTTGCCCCTCTTTGTCTCGTCGCACTTTCCTTGTTGGAAGCGGAACAGCATTTATCGGGGTTTTGAGTGGCTGCACCAGCAGCGGAATTTTGGGGAGTGGTTATAATAATATGACCACCGGTTCAATTCCTCGCCCGCCGATCGGAATTGATAAAGGCTTTACATCACCTGATGTTATGTACGCGGCCGTTCACGAAGGCCCTTATACGCTCAGCGCCATACCTTATGACAAGGTTCCGAAACAATTTTTACGGCAGATTGTACCAAATCCGACTGGCGAACCACCTGGAACCATTGTTGTTAGCCTGAAAGATCATTTCCTCTATTTTATCCAGCCGGATGGCGATGCTCTGCGTTATGGCGTAGGCATTGGTGCTGCCGGTTTCCAATGGTCGGGGCGTGCCAATGTCCAATTCAAGCGTGAATGGCCACGCTGGACACCACCTGCCGAAATGATCGGAAGAAAACCCGAGCTTGTCGAATATCGTAACGGCATGGAACCGGGGCCGACAAATCCGCTTGGTGCGCGTGCTCTTTATATCTATCAGAATGGTCGTGATACCGGCTATAGAATCCACGGCTCGCCGGAATGGTGGTCCATCGGACAATCAATGTCTTCAGGTTGTATCAGATTAATGAACCAGGATATCATAGACCTCTACAACCGGGTTCCTGTCGGAACACCGATTGTAGTAGGTTAGTGCTCATTATATGGGAGGAGGCGTATAATGAGAAGAACGGGTGCCCGACCTAGACAAGCGGGGGCAACTCTATCGGGCACCCAGGGGTACCAGGTTCGTTCCTGGTGCCTTCATAACGGATGGTCTCACATAAAGTTCCAAAAAATTATCCTGTTTAAAAGGTCCTGAAAAATGTTGAAGACGATTTTCGTGACGGTTGCTTTGTTTTTGGCATTCCCTTTTATTGCGGCCAATGCACAAGACCCGTCCGTACATAATGAGACCTATATTTGCGAGCGCGGTGTGTCGTTACAGGTTGTCTTTATCAAAGACAAAGAACGCGATTATGCAGTTGTTGCCATTGATGGAAAATTGGTCGGAATGCGTGAGGAGCCTAAAAATCCGGATAAGCTTTTTCCAGGAAAACTTTTTATTGCCGTTGATGAACAAGATAATTATCGCCTTCATATAAAAGGTAATGAGGCAGTCCTTACCTATAAAGACAACGGGACCTATAAAGACAACGAGCAGTCAAAAACAGATAAAGTCGTATTACAGTCCTGTCAGTCAGATATAGAGGAGGATGAATGAAAAACCCCGATTTCGAACAAGGTTCTTTTGGACAATTGAGAAAAAACGCGGGCGCATTATGGCAGGCTTATACTTGTCATCCTTTTGTCAACCAATTGGCTGCAGGAACGCTGCCTGAAAAATGTTTCAGGAAGTTTTTAACGCAAGACTATCTGTTTCTTGTTCATTTTTCTCGCGGCTATGCGCTTCTTGCAGCAAAATCTACAAATATTTCCGATGTCAGAGAGGCGCTTGACGGGCTCAAAGCCATTGCAGAGGAAATGCCGCTTCATGTCGCCTATGCAAAAAAGTGGGGACTATCGGAACAGGAGATGAGCCGGGCAGAAGAAGCAATTCAAACCATTGCCTATACCCGTTTTGTTCTGGATGTCGGATATTCGGGCGATAGACTTGATTTAATGACAGCCTTGATACCTTGTGTTGCAGGCTACGCCGAAATCGGTCTTAATCTCGTCAACTCTGATAAAACAGTGTTCAAAGGCAATCCCTATTCGGAATGGATCAATAATTATAAGAGCGAAGACTATCTGAATGGTGTCCGGTCTTTTCTTGAAAGTTTTAACAAACTTGCCACGGCAGAAGACAGTAAAGTGCGGTTTGAGCGCTTGAGAAAAATTTTCAACACGGCAACCCGCCTTGAAACCGAATTTTGGCAAATGGGGCTTGATGCCTAACCTTTCTGCATTCCCCAAGGTGCTGGTGTTTTAATGAATCCTCGGCTTTTCAACGTTATTTTGCAGGCGACATCAACAGCGTATTTCGTCAATCTCAATCTATTCAGGATCGTCTTTCCGCGAAGACGGTGATTTTTTTAAGGCCGCAACAATGATCGCGTTTTTTCAATCAATTATTTGAAGTCGATCGCATGAAGTGCCTGTCCATTGCGCTTGAGCCATGCCTTATATTCTTTTGTGCGAGGGCACAGTTTCTCGCACAACGCCCAGAATTTGGGGCCATGGTTCATCTCTATAAGATGGGAAGTCTCGTGAGCAACGAGATAATCAATGACACCCAAGGGTGCCATGACAATGCGCCATGAAAACGACAAATGACCGTCGGCCGAGCAAGACCCCCAGCGGCTTCTGGTATCTTTATAGCGAATGGAAACCGGTTTGCGACCGACCGTTTGACTATGTTTTTCGACAAGCGGGCCGATAATGCGGGCTGCCTGTTTCTTCAGTGCTTCACTGATGTGTCGCGGCAAATGCCGGCTATCACCATAAACAATGATTTTCCCGCCCTTGCCATTATCATTCTGAATAATAGTGACATTGCCGCGCCCTTCTTGATGAATAATTTCATAAGGATAACCGAGGATAGGTATGGCGGCACCAGCTCTCAACATCGGGGCCTCCTGTGGAGGAGGCAAACGGGAAATGCGGTTTTCTATCCAACCTTTATAACGCTCGACGAAGTTTAAGACCTCTTCTTCAGATGTTCTTGGCGGGATAGTTGCACGCACGCCTTTTCCACCGGCCTCTATCCGCAATGTCAGCCTTTTTGCTCGCGCACTTGTTACAATCGTAAGCGGCAAGGCACGATCCGACAATTGCAGCGTCAGCTGTAATTTTTCTGGTTCAAAATAGTGAGTGCGAGGCTTGGGAAAAAACATGGCCTTTATTTAATAACAAAAAGCATTTTTTGAAGAGATAGGTAAAAATATCACGGAAAGATTTGCTTTAAATTCGCTCCAAAAACATTCGGCGAATTTTTGTTTTGCATTCAATTTGTTAATTTTGAAGACAAACAATTTTCACGGCAATTCTCGCCAATTTGCTTTTCCGTTGTTAACGGGATTTTGCCGATTAGAAAACCGGCCGGATTTTCCGTTTGATCATCAAAACATTGTTTTCAGTGGTCGTGATTTTCTATCAACATCTTCAAACCATCCAGAATTATAGCCATATCTTCGGGTCTGGAAAGATGATGTTCGCCGTCTTTAACCAACGTCAGCGTGACATTATTGAAGGGAAGATGTTCGACAAGTTCGAGGGTGTGTTGATAGGGAACTTCATTATCGGCCATTCCCTGTATGATGTGAACGGGACAGTTGATATCAATGAGCCCTTCCATAACCAGATTTTTATCCCCGTCATCAAGGAAAATTTTTGTAAAAGGTACGGGATCCATATCTTTTTCGTAAGGAACTTCAAAAAAGCCCTGTTTATCAAGTTCCTTTTTCTGTTCATCTGTCATTTGAGGGCGAACAAGATCGCGCGTAAAATCCGGTGCAGGTGCCAAAAGTAACAAACCGGCAAGCGGGATGTTTTTTTTGGCAAGAATTTGTGCCATGCGAAGCGCGATCCAACCACCCATTGACGAGCCGGCAATAATTTGCGGTCCTTGGCAAAATTTTTCAAAAAGTATCAGGCTTTCTTCCAACCATTTGGAAATACTACCCTGATGGAAATCACCTTCTGATTCGCCAGTTCCCGAATAATCAAAACGTAAAAAAGGATAATCGTTGCTTTTTGCAAATTCGTTCAATGCAAGAGCTTTGCCACCCATCATATGTGAACGGTAACCGGGCAACCACATCAAGCCGGGATGTTTACTCCCCTTCAAAGCGCGAATAGCGAGTTTTTGATGGCCTACAGTCAGAAATTCAAGATCACCATTTTCCATAAAAAACTCCCTGCAAAGTTTGAAAGCCCGGATTTATTTCGAACAGTTTTATTCTAACCGGAAATTTGCGAACTTAAACCCTTAATAGCTCTTTCACGGCAATATTCGTTAAAAGCCTAGCATTTCGGTTGTTTTCAAACGTCAATTTGTATATGACAGAGAAGATATAAGTTTATCCGGATATAAAACATATATCCGGCGAGGAAACTTTGTTCTATCAAGTCACCCCGCCTATTTTTAACGGATAGCTTATGTCAAGGCTGAAGAATTGAAACTATTATAGGGAGAACCGACCATTCGCCGACCGTTTAAATCAACGCCAACCCCAAAAGATGGGCCGCGTTCCAATCAGGATATTCGCATTCCTCGTATACAGCTTATTGATCATGAAGGGCATAATCACGGGATTATTTCAACGCACGATGCTTTGGCAATGGCTGAAGAGGCTGGTCTTGATCTTGTAGAGATTGTTCCCAATGCAGAACCTCCGGTTTGTAAAATCATCGATCTTGGCAAACTGAAATATCAGAACCAGAAAAAAGCGTCTGAAGCTCGTAAAAAGCAGAAGACCGTGGAAATTAAAGAAATCAAGATGCGGCCGAACATCGATACTCACGATTACGGGGTAAAGATGAAGGCGATCGCAAAATTTCTTGAAGGTGGCGACAAGGTCAAGATTACCCTTCGGTTCCGTGGCCGTGAAATGGCCCACCAGGAATTGGGTATGCAACTTCTTGAACGTTTAAAAGTAGATACGTCCGGTATTTCGAAAGTGGAAGCCGAGCCTAAGCTTGAAGGGCGACAGATGATGATGGTCATCGCACCCAAATAAAGCGATGGAATTTGAAAAGCACCGTTATAAACGGTGCTTTTTTATTACCTTTTTTTGTTGCAATTGTTAGCCAATAAATGAAATAGTAAAAACATCGCATTTTATTTTTATATTTATAGAACAAAAAAGTTGGAGTTTCGCGTTTTATACCGTGAAGGGATACATGCTTCCAATCTGTTGAGAGCATTGTAAGGCGGTAGGAGTAGGGAGTAGATAGAGTGTCAGAATGGCTTAGACGTAAACCGGTTGTTCAACAAACTTCGGATAACGAGCGTAAGCTCATTCCAACATTAAGTTGGCATCATCTTGTTGCCTTGGGAGTTGGAGGGATCGTCGGTACCGGCATTTATACTTTGATCGGCATTGGCGCCGATAGAGCAGGGCCGGCAGTGCTGTTATCCTTTGTGATTGCAGGTGTTATTTGTGCATGTGCCGCATTTGCCTATGCCGAACTTGCTACCCTTATTCCGCTTGCCGGAGGTGCCTATACTTATTCCTATGCTGCGTTAGGAGAGCTGATTGCCTGGATTGTCGGATGGAGTCTTATTCTCGAATATTCGCTGGTTGTAAGTACTGTTGCTGTCGGCTGGTCGGCCTATGCAACAGGTTTTTTGCACGGCATCGGCATTCATCTGCCGTTCTGGCTGACAGCCGGTTATAATTCTGTTGATCCCGCAACCCAACTTCATGGGCTTGTCAATCTTCCTGCAGTTTTTATTGTTTTCGTTATTGCCGGAATGTTGATTATTGGCACCAAAGCAAGTGCAACGTTGAATTTGTTCCTTGTTCTTATCAAGATAGCAGCTCTTGTGCTTTTCATTATTGTTACGCTGCCGCATTTCAATATTGAAAATCTTCATCCTTTCATGCCGAATGGCTTTTCCAAAGTCATGTCACCTGATGGCGTCGAACGCGGTGTGATGGCTGCGGCCGCTATTATATTTTTCGCCTTCTATGGTTTTGATACAATTGCAACGGCTGCTGAAGAAACCAAGCAACCACGTCGTGATCTGTCTATCGGCATTGTCGGTTCGCTGATTGTCTGTATCATTATTTATGTTCTCGTCGGTCTCGGCGCAGTGGGAGCACTTCATTACACGGCATTTTCCCATAGCGAGGAGCCACTTGCACATATTTTGCGTAGTCTCAATTCCAATAGTATTGCCGGCATCATCGGTATTGCTGCTGTCGTGGCCTTGCCAACTGTTTTATTAGCATTCTTTTACGGTCAGACGCGCATATTTTTTGTTATGGGGCGTGATGGTACCTTGCCGGGTTTCCTTTCTCGCGTCAGTGCAAAAACCGGTACGCCGGTTACGACAACAATTTTCACAGCGATAATCATTGCTGCCATTGCCGGGCTTTTTCGTCTTGATGAAATCGCGGCATTGGCCAATGCCGGAACGTTGGTCGCCTTTACCTCTGTCGGTATTTGTCTTGTTGTCTTGCGTAAAACTGCGGCAGATATTCCCAGAAAATTCAAAACACCTTTCGTATGGATTGTCGGGCCGGTGAGTGCAATCGGGTGTATTTATCTGTTTTTCAGCCTGCCTTCGAAAACCCAGTTCTATTTTCTCTTGTGGAACCTCATTGGAATCGTGTTCTATTTTTGTTACGGATACAGAAAGAGTAACATAGCCCGTCACATTTCCGTGACTGATCCATCATGAGGGTGTTTTTTGTTGAACATTTCTATCTTATAATCGTTCTAGGTATTATATTAGATATGCGGTTCAACTCGTTGATGCATTGGGTGGTTTAGAATACTGGAGGTCCGAACAGTGTATAAATCAATACGACTCATCTCTGCTGTTATTGCTTTATGCGTGGCACCGATAGCTACTCGAGCTGCGGTATACCAGAAAGTTCCCGGAACAGCGGTATATATCAGCGTTCCTGACAGCTTTACTCTGACAACCGATTTTAGCGGCTTTGTCGACAAAAAAACCGGGGCTTCCATTCTTGTTGCGACCATGCCTCCGGCAAGTAACAGGATGAAAGAGCTGTTCAACGATCAGAGCAAATTTACAGCTGCAATGGGTGCTCAGCACTATGACATAGCAACGCAGCTCAAAACAAAATCGCGCGATGGGTATGATTTAATTGTCTATAAGGGCAAGCAGGCGGCTGCAAATGATGTTTTCGACAAATGGTCATCAATGCTTTTCACGTCGAATGCATCTTATGTCATAACGGTGCAAGCACCGGAAACCGAAGAATTTTCGGCTGATGATGCCATGAAGATTTTCAATTCTGTTTCACTTGCCAGCCATAATGACGAAACTGATCAATTAAGTGCTTTGCCCTTTACCTTTGGCGCTCAACCGCCATTCGAATTTGTCGGATCGATCATGAACAGTTCGGCAATGCTCACAATTCCGGCTTATACAAAAGAAGATGTCGAACGGCCCGATATTATCGTCACAAAAGGTCTCGAGACTGCCCCGAATGCACCCCTTGATAAGGTTGTTGATACTTATCTCCAGTCTATCCAGAATACCGTCAAAAATGTCGAGCATCGCAAGACCTCGACGACAAAATTTGCCGGCCATTCGGGACTTCGTTTACAGGCAACTGCCCTTATGAAGGGTGATCCTGTTGATCTCGTTATCTATGCTGCGGTTGGTAATGACGGTCATCCGATTTTTATGCATGCAACCGGTGAAAAAGGTACATTGGCTGCCTATAGTGACGAGATTGAAAAAACTGCCGAGAGCATAAAACTGAGAAATGACGAAAAAAAGTAAGGCTTTCAAAAGTCGTTAAATTCCGTCGTTTGTCGTAACAAAAATATGGTTCCGGTTCATCCTTTGAAAAAAGGATTGTCTGGAACCAATCTTTTCTTAAATAGGCTCATCGCATTGTGTCTGGTAGATAGGTTGTAGCTATATCAAGGCCTTGTTGATAGCAGCTTAACGTCAACATCCGTTCAATTGCATGTAAATGCGTACCATCGGTTGGCAGGGGCTCATCAGGATAGTCTTCCCATGTGAGGTTGAGATCGACAAATGGCTTTAGCACAGCTGCTTTAACCCAAAACATTGAACCTGTTGGAAATACAACATATTTGGGCAATTTCACTAACCCTATACGGTGAGCTATATCAACCGCGGCTTGATAATTGCGGGCCCAGCCAACGGCATATTTGTCATCAGGAAAAATAAGAGCGGTTTTTTTATTTGATTGCATATAGTTCAGGATGGCATCGGCCATCCGTATCTTTTTCCCATCGCCTAAAAGATTTGTTAAAAGGAAATTATTCCACGCAGCGACCATCTCGCGGTTGGTTTTGTGCAAACTCTTTTTTGTGTGGATATGACCGATGATATCATAGTCTTCTACAAACTTGTGTCCGAATTCCGTTAACAGTGGACCGATATCTCTTCCGCGGTTAGGAACAAGCTTGATCTCGATTCTGTCACCATATCCTTTAAGCATCGGTTCAATAACCGATTTATCTCTGTCACTTTTGACACTGATAAATATATCCGGACGTATTGTATTACTCTTCAATCTTTGAAAGATTTCCCCCAGCATATCCGGGTAAAATGCATGTATGTGCAATGCAATTTTCTGTCTGCCGATGAAAGAATGAACAATGTCTGGCGATGTAAGTACTTGCCAATTCCAGTGCCCTTGAGGTTTACCCGACTTTAGATAATCTACGAATGGATCAATTCGAGTTATACCAAGATCGTGATTTTCCGCGTAAATTCCCGGATGAAAGCCGGGTTTGGGACGAGCTGCATTGGCGCCGCTTTTATAATCACGGATATAACGCCGAGCATAACGAAAGCGGTTTAAGACATGTTTGTTTTTTCCGGTCCAATACGGAATATCAAACTCCGGCGATTTACTTAAAAAATGCGCATCTTCGTCTTCCTGAGCGAGTTGCTTATTGGCCCTCTCGCAGATATCGATGATCTCCCGAACATAAGCCTCGGCTTCTCGTGGGCGCTCATCTTTTTCGAAAGAAAGATAGTCTATACTGTCAGGAAATGCCCAGAGCTCGTTAGTGAGAGTTTTCATAAAAGTATTATAGGAATCGTAAATAACTCTCGTTGCGTAAGCGAGTACTCTATTTAAAGGCTTTCCTTTGAGAGGATAATTTTTGTTAACAAGCAATATACTGGCTATTTTTTTACGCCACAGATAGCGCATCAGAAAGCGGCCGATACAGGCGTCGACCAAGACAAAATGCATGTCAGGGACAGATCGAAAAAACCACGCAAATTTCTGTTTTACACGCTTAAGCAAATCTTCTGGATTATAGTAGTAAATCTGCCAACATTTTTTCCGTTCTTCAACTGGTAAGCCCGTATATCCTTCGGGTAAGAAAAGGACGAGGTTATAACAGCCTGCTAATCCGTTTACATAATCAATCAGGCTAACAATGGTAGAATTTGAAGAACCATATATGATGGTAACTGTAGGAAGCTGTTTATCAAAACGCCGGTAACTCGCCGGTCTATTAATTAGATCGACGATTTTTCTGACAGTTTTTGGCAAAAAAACGTTTATTGTTTTTTGATAAAAAGACACTTCAAAATTTCCCAACCTGCCAGAAATATGTACAAAAATTTTGCGTTGTTGAATAGTCTTACTCTTCGGTAAAGACAGTTTGCATTTGCCTGTTTGTTTTTGGGATAACCTGTTTATCCGGATGACATAAAATTACACTCATATATAAGCACAGTCGGCTAATCGGCTACATAATATATTTGAAAATGGACGGACTTCTTGCATCTAGTTATTTAACAGGATAGGAACGTGGATAGTGATAGTGGCTGTTGGTGAAGGAACGATTTATCATTCACGAAAGGTAGTCATTTAAAAAGGTTCAGCTGTTTATGGCAAAAAAAAAGCAGATATCATCATTTGATAAAAAACTCATTATGCGTTTGCTTCATGATAATTTCCGCAAACATGCATTCTGGTATGTCTGTGCGATTATCGCAATGCTTGTGATTTCTGCTACGACCGGCGCTAGCGCGTGGATTATGCGTGATGTAGTTAATCACATCATAGAAGCCAAGGACTTTAAAATTATTGCAATGGTTTCCGCGGCGGTTGCGGGAATTTTTATTCTGAAGGGGTTTTCCACTTTTGCCCAGACCTATTTTTTAAGTAAAGCAGGCAATAGTATTGTTGCTGAACAACAGCGCCGTATTTATTCGCGACTGATGCAGCAAGGTGTTGCATTCTATCAGAATAATTCTTCCTCCGATTTGCTTGTGCGTGTTACACAAAACGCAAATGCCGCTCGCAGCATTATTGATACGATTGTAACCACATTTGTGCGTGATCTTTTTTCGGTTGTCAGTCTTCTTGCAGTTATGCTTTATCAGAACTTTCTGCTGAGTATTGTTGCCTTGGCTGTCGGACCGCTTGCTTTTATCGGTGTTCGTCAGGTTCTCAAACGCGTTCGGGGACTGATGGAAAAAGAACTTTCTTCTATTGCCGAAATTATTAAAGTTATGCAGGAAACCACAATCGGCATTCGCGTCATTAAGGCCTTTTCATTGGAAGAGTTGATGAAGCGGCGCATGGAAAAGGCTATTACCGATGTGGAAATGCGCTCGAATGGTATTGCGATGCTCGAATCGGCAACTAATCCGATTATGGAAACGCTTGCCGGTGTTGCTATAGCCGTGGTTATTTGTTTTTCCGGTTACATGGCAACCCAAAGAGTTGGCGTTCAAGGCGAGCTGATGTCATTTATTGTTGCGCTCCTTCTGGCTTATGAACCCGCAAAACGGGTTGCCAATGTGCGTGTCAAAATTGAATCAGGCATGATCGGTGTGCGTATGATGTTCGAAATTCTTGATCATCCGCTCACTCTTATGGAAAAAGAAAATCCTGTTGATCTTGACCGCTCGAAGGGTGATGTCCGGCTTGAACATGTCGGCTTTTCCTATGTGAAGGATCACATGGTTCTGCATGATATCAATCTTGATATTCCGGCGGGAAAAATGACTGCCTTGGTCGGGCCTTCCGGTTCAGGTAAATCGACAATGATCAATCTGATCATGCGTCTTTATGATCCGCAAGAAGGACGTATTCTGATTGATGGTCAAGATATCCGTGATGTGAGCTTCAAATCATTACGCGAATTGATGTCTTATGTCGGGCAAGATACCTTCCTTTTTCAAGGCTCTGTCCGCTATAATATCGGGCTCGGGCGCGAAGGGGCAACCGAAGAAGAAATCGAACAGGTTGCCAAGCTTGCCAATGCGCATGATTTTATTATGGAACTGCCGAATGGCTACGATACCGATGTCGGTGATAATGGTGGCAATCTTTCAGGCGGTCAAAAACAGCGCATTGCTATTGCACGCGCCATGTTGCGCAATAGTGAAATTCTGATCTTGGATGAAGCAACCAGTGCTCTTGATTCAGAATCCGAATCCTTGATCAAAGAAGCTTTGGCACGGTTGACAACCAACCGCACGACGATCGTCATTGCACATAGGCTTTCGACAATTTCGCGCGCTGATAAAATCGTTGTTATGAAAAATGGCAAGATTGTCGAACAAGGAACCCAACATCAATTGTTGCAGATTGAAGGTGGCCTTTATAAGCATCTCCACGATTTACAATTTAAGGACCCCGATTTTGACGATGTTGATCATATTGAAGCATCGTCGAAAGATCAGAAAAAAATTGCCAAATAATTCGGGTTCTTTGTAATTCCGGTTACATTTTGCATGGGCTATCTCTGGCAGATGCAAAATAATGCAATAACCGATTTGTCCGGTTCAATTGGCTTTCTTTCAAAAACACTCTAAATTGGTAGTTTAGGAGGTGATTGCCTCCTATCTATGTCATTTTATAGATGTTTTAAATGTTTCTCACCAAAGGAAAGCCATTATGAAAGCCGTCGGATATTATGAGAATTTGCCGATTAGTGACGATCGGTCATTGCAGGATTTTAATCTTGATATGCCGGAAATCGGCGACGACGACCTGTTGGTTGCAGTAAAAGCTGTTTCGGTCAATCCGATTGATGTGAAAACACGGCAAAGCGGAAAACCTTTTGGGGATAGCCCACGAATTCTGGGGTTTGATGCCGCGGGCATTGTGCAAAAACTAGGTAAAAATGTTACCGGTTTCCACGAGGGGGATGAAGTTTACTATGCCGGTGCCATTAACCGGCAAGGTTCAAACAGTGAGTTTCAAGCGATAGATAGCCGTCTGGTTGCGATTAAGCCGAAGAGTCTTGATTTCAAAACAGCCGCCGCCATGCCGCTTACATCGCTTACTGCTTACGAGATGTTGTTTGACCGGATTGATATTTTAAAGCCGGTTCATAAGGGCAAAAATGCACTATTGATGATTGCCGGTGCCGGTGGTGTCGGCTCTATAGCCATTCAATTGGCACGCCACCTCTCCGATGTGGAAATTATTGCAACCGCTTCCCGTCCACAGTCACAGGAATGGGCGCTGAAAATGGGAGCTCATCACGTTATCGACCACACGAGAGATTTTGCACCACAGCTTGAAAAAATCGGTTTTCCTCATCCGGCGTTTATCTTCTCGACAGCAAATTCTGACGGTTATTTGCCGCAATACGTCGATATTCTTGCACCCGAAGGGCGGCTGGGATTAATTGACGGCCCAAAGACGTTCAACATCAATCCATTGAAAATGAAAAGCATTTCGGTTCATTGGGAATCGATGTTTACACGTTCTATGTTCACGACAGATAATATTGCCCGACAGGGAGAGATTTTGCGTCATGTTGCGCAATTGATCGACGAGAAAAAGCTGGTACCAACATTGTCCAAAGTGTTGTCGCCCATCAATGCTGCCAATTTACGTGAAGCGCACCGCCTGATCGAAACCCAACGTTCGGTCGGTAAACTTGTCGTTGAAGGTTTCTAAATCAAATGGCGGCAAAATTGCCGCCATTCATTTTATGTATTCGGATTTTTATTCGGACTAAAGCAGATGTCCTAAGCGCACTGCTGTATTGCCTTTGCGGGCATGGCGCATTGATGGTTGAACAAGAATACAGTTGTCATAAGGTGTCTTTATCTCTTCATCACCATCATAGGCGATAATTGTACCGGCCTTCTTTATCAGCTGCATACCTTTGAAATCATCGGCAAAACGGAATTTGTCTGTTTTGATTGTAACAGCCTCGGTAATATCGACCACTTTCTGTTTTTGAACGGTTGTGGGCAGGAGGTAATCTTCAACTGTTTTCCGGTCGACAACGCCGGCAACGATCAAAAAGCGGGCAGCAACATCAAGCGCAGCCGGATAGGCATGTTTTTCAAAATGCTGGCCTGACTCGAACAAAATAGCTGCTTTCGGGCTTTCCGGATTGCCAAAATCGCCATAATCGCGCAGCCGCCTTCCGGCTTTATGGCCTTTATCCATGACAATATACTCGGGTACGCCAATTTTGCGGGCGAGATCTTCACCTTTTTTAAGATAGCCACCCATCATAATTGCCGGATCGGATTCATGCATGGAATGGAGATCAAGAAGAAGATCAACCTGATCAACGATAGGGCGTAAAGCACGTGCGCGGCGCAATTCCTGACTGTCGCGGGGACCGTCAAGGGCTTTCTCGTCCCAAACACGGTTCATATCTTCTTCTAGAAAGCGGGTTGCATCAGGTGCATCGGGTGAGAACGCTTCATAGGCTGCAACATTGGCAAACCCCAAAGTGAGAGTTCCGCGTTCGGGCTTTAACTTGTCTCGCAAAAGCCTGTCGACAACCAAAGCACCGCTAATTTCATTGCCATGAATAAGCGACATAATCATAACGTGTTTGCCGGGATTCTCCGACTTGAACTGATAAACGTAGTCGACGCCACAATTACCCTGCTTCCATTTTGATAAGTCCGGAAAGGACAATTCGATCGGATATTGTTTGAGGTTATTCATCATAGTCTATTCTTGAATTCCTTGTTTCAAAGCTTTGGATTGAGAATTTTCTTTTGGCTCGGCAATCTGATGACGATGTGCAAGAAAAGATATCGATATCAGGCTTAGAAGAACCGTAAACATGACATAAAAACTTGGAGACATGTTGTTGTGTGTCGTTTGAATGAGCCATGTTGCAATGAGAGGGGCAAAACCGCCAAAGATCGTAACAGCCAGATTATAACTGATGGCAAGACCTGTACTGCGTACATTGGTAGGGAATATTTCGGCAATAAGCGCAGGCATTGCTGCCAGACTACAGGCCAGGAGAAAACCTACAAAAGCTTGTACGGCAAACAACACGGCAGGCACCGGCATAGCATTGAGGATATAGAATAACGGCCATGATGTGATGCCGAGAAATATAAGCGATATGCCAACAATCCGGATACGTCCGAACCGGTCGGAAATGGCACCCACCATTGGCGAGACAATCAACAACATAACGCCGGTAATCATTGCACCGATGAAGGAAAATGTTTCCGGTAAATGGAGTTGCTTGATCGCATAGGTCGGCATGTAGATTTTATGAACATAATTGAATGCCGTTGCCGCTGCGATAAGTCCGATACACAACAGGATATCGCGCCAATTATATTTAAATAGGTCGTGCAGCGGTGTATTTTTCGGGCGAGAGGTTTTTACACTCTCGAAATCGGCTGTTTCTGCCACACTACGGCGTATGTATAAGCCGATCGGGCCGATAAACAATCCGAATGCAAAGGCGAGCCGCCAACCCCATGCGTTAAGTTGTTCAGGCGTAAGAAGAGCAAAGAGCAGCGCACTGAATCCGGCTGCAAAAACGGTTGCCAATCCTTGTGTCGACATCTGGAAGCTTGCAAAAAATCCGCGTTTGTCGATGCCTGCGTGTTCAACGAGAAAAGCAACAGAAGAGCCGAATTCCCCTCCGGTCGAAAAGCCTTGTAACATGCGTGCTATAATGATGATGAGCGGCGCCCAGATCCCGATGGTTTCATAGGTCGGACAAAAAGTGATCATGGCCGTGCCGACAACCATCAACGAGATAGAAAGTGTCATTGATGCTTTACGGCCGGCTTTGTCGGCATAGCTTCCCAAGACGACGGAACCTAAAGGTCTGGTAATGAATGATATGCCGAAAGTGCCAACAGCAATCAGTAACGAAACGGCGCTATCTTTGTTCGGAAAAAACAAATGACCGATGGTAATCGCGAAATAACCGTAAATCAGGATGTCATAAAATTCTAACGCATTACCGGCACTTGCGGCAGCAAATTCACGCCAATGTTCTTTTATGCTTTGCCGGATTGACCGTTTTCCTTTGCTTTTGGCTTGCCCCATTTTTCCCTCTGTCATTTTCGGGTTTTTGAAATTCAACTTGTCCGAATTTTTTGAAACCACTTTTATACGATTGATCGAATTGTTATTGTAGTGATCCATTCATGTGATCGATGTCAATCAATCGATTTAGGTAAATTCTAAACTAGAGCGGGGTCAAAATACCCGTGCTTATTTTGCACAAGTATGTGCTTATTTTAAACTTTTGCCGACGTAATAAGCCCATATCTTGTCAACGATCGGATGGCTCGAAAATTTTTTGCGATAAAGAGCGATGTCAACCGGCATAAGCCATTTGGGATTATCAATTTCCACAATGCGCCCGCTTTCTATTGCGGGCTTACAGAGTTGATAGGGTAGCCAGGCCATCCCCAATCCGGCTGCAACCAGTTCTACAATCGAGCTGAAAGAGTCGGTTTCATGAACAACATGTAAATTCGGCTTGTCGTCGAGGCTTGCGAGATGACGGGTGATAATTGTTTTCAATGCGGTTGTCGGTAAAAACGCTAAAAACGGATCGGACTGTTCAGTCATTCCTGTAAAAACAGGTTTTCCTTCTTTGTCAGGGGCACTAATGGGAACAAGTGTTTCATGAGCAATCGTCAGCCAGTTGAATTTTGCCGGATTGATGCGTAGCCTCGTATGATAGCTGGAATAAGCCAATAGAAGGTCTGCTTCATTATTTGCGAGCGACTGGATGGCACTTTCGTTACTTCCCGCGATGACACGTGTTCTGAAAGTACCGACTTTTTCGTTCATCTCCTTGTACCATTGGGGAAAGAACGTTACCGATAATGCGACACCGGTTGCTATTCTCAAATCCGGTTGCGCATCGTCCTTGCGGGCATCAAGCCTGCCATGGAGCAACCGGATTGTCTCCAATATATCGGTTGCGGCTTCAAGCACTATGACGCCGTCAGGTGTCAGCTCGACCGGCTTTTTCCGCTCGACGAGCGGAACTCCGGCCCATTCTTCCAGAAGTTTTATGCGTCTTCCGAAAGCCGGATGGGTAACATGGCGATTTTCGGCGGCTTTGGTGAAACTACGGGTGCGGGCGAGTTCCAGAAAATCTTTGAGCCACACCACTAACATGATAATTTCTTCCTTTAATCCGGACGGCGATAGCAGGTCGGTTGCGCGTGATTTCGTGCAATGCGTGCAATCGCTTCATCAAGTGGTTCTGTTTTCACGCTCATTGATGCGCCATTGGCATGAATAAGCGTGCGAAAATCAACCATAATGGCAACATGTCCTTTCCAGAAAACGAGATCACCACGTTGCAGTCCTTCTTCTGGTGCAATCATTTTTCCGATTGTCGCTTGCTGCATATCGGTATCGCGCAAGACTGTTCGTCCCGTCATCATCATAGCAAGTTGTACGAGGCCTGAACAATCAATTCCCAAACCACTTTTCCCGCCCCACAGATATGGGGTGTTCATAAAGGACTCTGCTATGGTCACATAATCATCTGCCACAGTGGTGACAGGCATAATATGACTGGCAACAACGAAGCTTCCATTATCAAGCTTGGCATAACGGGTACCGCGTGTTTCAGCTTCTTGAACTACAGTGATGCGGCTTCCCATGGATAAAGGACTTATCATGGGGCTGCGCAAATCCGCATCCCGATATTGGAAGGTGCGTGGCACGTTCACCCGATGGGTGGGGTGATTTGCGGCAGATCCGATTTTTGATTGCTCGATGTAGCCGACATAGCCATCCTGTTGAGCTTGAACCCAGCAAAACCCGTTTTTTTCGTCAAATACTTTTACATCCTCGCCGAAAAGACATTCGCTTTGCCGCTCTGACAGCGCGTCCGGAACTTTGTAAAGAGCAGCAACAGGCGCAACAATGCGCTTCAAAGAGCCGGCCACAAATTGTCGCGCTTCGACTTTGCCACGCAAACATTCGTCGGCAAGGTCAGGGCGATAAGCATGAAGACGCGGATCAAGTTTATCCATCAAAGGCCTTTCAGAAATGTGTAAAGCGTACGAATTCCTTGAGCTTCGCCACCAATCGGAAATGCCGGTTTTTCGGCAGGTGTCCAGCCATAAATATCAAAATGCGCCCAGTTTACCGCCTGATCGACGAATTTTTGCAAAAATAAAGCAGCCGTAATAGAGCCGGCAAATCCGTCGGTTGTTACATTATTGAGATCGGCAATGCGGGAGGAAAGTTTTTTCTGATAGGGTTTCCAGAGCGGCAATTGCCACAACGGATCCTGAATATTGAGCGAAAGTGTCGAAATTTCCCGGCCGAGATCCCCGTTATTGCAATAAAATGGCGGAACGTCCGGTCCTAATGCAACACGTGCTGCACCTGTCAAGGTTGCCATGTCGAAAAGATAATCAGGCTTGTCTTCGTCGCCAAAGGCAAGTGCATCAGCCAGAATAAGCCGCCCTTCTGCATCGGTATTGCCGATTTCGACGGTCAAGCCTTTTCTGCTTTTTAAAACATCACCGGGGCGAAAGGCATTTCCCGAAATCGAATTTTCAACAGCGGGAACGATAAGTCGTAACTGGACAGGGAGTTTTGCATCCATGATGAGTCTGGCAAGCCCCATAACATTGGCAGCTCCCCCCATATCTTTTTTCATCAATAACATGCCGTTTGCGGATTTTATATCAAGGCCGCCACTATCGAAAGCAACCCCTTTTCCCACCAAAGTCACTTTCGGGCGGTTCACTTCTCCCCAGCGAAGATCGATAATGCGCGGGGCTACCGAGCCGGCACGGCCGACAGCATGAACCATCGGGAAATTCTGTTTGAGAAGATCATCCCCCCAGATACTTGTAACATTCGCACCGTAAGTTCTTCCCAATTGGCGTATTGCCTCCTCGATCGTGTCGGGCTGCATGTCATTGGTAGGTGTATTGATGAGATCGCGTACAAAAAATGTTGTTTCAACAAGGCGTTTGAGTTCACTGCGGTCAATATTTTCCGGAAGGGTGAATTTTAGTTTTTTGTGGCCTTCGGTTTGAAGATATCTGCTGAATTTATAGCTTCCTAACCCAAGTCCCAGAAAAAGATTAAGCGGGTTTTCCGGCAAATTGGCAAAATACCATTCACCTTCCGGCAATTGTTTAAACAAATTTCCGGTTATAAAGGCATCGCTGCCGTCGCCCGCTCCAAGGTAGGCTCTGGAAGCCGTCCCGTCATTATCAGGAACCACCAATATGTCACCGCTTTTTCCGGTGAAGTGGTTGGCTTTTGCCCACGAGGCTGCAACGGGGTCTTCGGAAGCAAAGGATTCATCATTTTCGGCAACCAGAATGATCGGGTGGCTGTGTTCGGATTGTTCTGTTGTAAATTCAATCGGACAAGACGTTATCGGAGCCAATATTCGCGACATAATTCACCTATAATTTTCTAAGCGCAACATATTCCACCAGATGATCGCTGCCCTTGCGCAAAATAAGATCGGCGCGTGGTCTTGTTGGCAGAATATTTTCTTCAAGATTTTTCAAATTGATTGTGTTCCAAAGCGTTTCGGCAACGGCCATGGCTTCATTTTCCGTCATTTTTGCATAACGATGGAAATATGAATCGGGCTTCTGGAATGCTGTGAGTCTGAAACGGCGAAACCGCTCCATATACCAATGACGGATGATTTCGGTTTTTGCATCGATATAGATAGAAAAATCGAAAAAATCGGAAACAAAAGGCACAGCTTTTCCGTCACGCGGTAAATCTCTGACCTGAAGCACGTTAATACCTTCGACAATGAGAATATCCGGCCGGTCGACAACAATTTGCTCATTTGGCAAAACATCATAGGCTGCGTGGGAATAAAGTGGCGCTACAACATCGCCCATACCTGCTTTGATAGCAGAAAGAAAGCGCAAAAGTTTGCCGACATCATAAGAATCGGGAAACCCCTTTCTGTCCATCCTGTTTTCAGCCTTCAGGACTGCATTGGGATAGAGAAAACCGTCGGTTGTTATCAAATCTACCTTGGGGCTTGATGGCCAGCGTTTAAGGAGCTCTTGCAGGATGCGCGCGGTGGTTGATTTACCAACTGCAACCGAACCGGCAATCCCGATAATAAAAGGTGTTTTTGCAGTGTTTTGTGTGCGCAAAAACCGCTTTCTTTTCTGGAATAAAGTCTGGATTGCTTCGACATGGGTCGAAAGCAAACGGGATAGAGAAAGATAAATACGTTGAACTTCCTGAAGGTCGATCGGATCGCCGATAGAGCGTAACCGTTTGACCTCGTCAAATGTCAGGGTCAACGGCGTATCGGCACGAAAGACAGACCATTCGTAAGCAGTGAAAACACTGTAGGGTGAATATCTTCCGAAAACGAAGTCACCAAGGTCGCCGGACTGACTGGCAGGCTTCAACGCGTTACCCATTCTTTCTGGACGCCTTTTCCTCAAGTCCCGATTGTGCGGTGCGTCTTTCAAGCTCTTTGATGACGTCATCAAGCTTTATTCCGCGGATATGCCACATAACCAGCAAATGATAGATAAGGTCGGCACTCTCGCTGATGAAATGTTTGTCGTCTTCATCAAGAGAGGCGATAACAGTTTCAACAGCTTCCTCCCCCATTTTTTTGGCAGCACGCCCCATTCCCTTTTTTACGAGGCTTGCCGTATAGGAACTGCCATCGTCAACCACTGCCCGTTTGGCAATGGTATTTTCAAGGCTATGCAAGCTAAAATCAGTCATTCACCTTCTCCAAATTCATCCATGCGTACAGGAATGCCGGCTTTTGCCATATAGTGTTTTGCTTCGCCGATGCTATAGGTTCCGAAATGGAAAATCGATGCGGCAAGCACTGCCGTTGCATGTCCGTCACGAATACCGGCCACAAGATGGTCGAGTGTTCCGACCCCACCCGACGCGATAACGGGAACGTCCACTGCATCGGCAAGGGTGCGGGTCAAAGTAATGTCATAGCCTTCTTTTGTCCCGTCACGATCCATAGAGGTAAGCAGAATTTCACCGGCACCTTTTTTTTCAACAAGACGGGCAAATTCGATTGCATCAATGCCGGTCGGGCGCCTCCCTCCGTGCGTATAAATTTCCCAATGCCGGTTTTTGCCATCGTTTGCGACTTCTTTGGCATCAATGGCAACTACAATACATTGGTTGCCGAATTTATCGGCCGCTTCGGCTACAAAATCGGGGTTTTTAACAGCGGCGGTGTTTATCGACACCTTGTCGGCACCGGCAAGCAGAAGTTTGCGAATGTCATTGACAGTGCGCACACCTCCGCCAACAGTGACAGGCATGAAACATTGGTCAGCCGTGCGGGCGACAACATCGAACAATGTTTCGCGATTGTCGCTGCTTGCTGTAATATCAAGAAAACACAATTCATCGGCACCGGCGCTGTCATAGGCTTTTGCGACTTCAACCGGATCACCGGCATCAACGAGATCAACAAAGTTGATCCCTTTGACCACACGTCCGTCTTTGACATCAAGACAAGGAATAATACGCGCTTTGAGCGTCATGATTGCCCACTCTTTCCGGCATTTTTATTTGCCTCGTCAATCAATGCCAATGCTTCTTTTGCATCAATATGCCCATCATAAAGAGCACGTCCGGAAATGGCACCATTCAATATGGAAGCATCGGGTGAACAAAGCCGTTTGATATCCTCCATTGATGCAAGACCGCCGGAAGCAATAACCGGAATTGAAACAGAACGGGCAAGATCAAGGGTCGAATTCCAGTTGATACCGGTGAGGATCCCATCGCGATCAATATCGGTATAGATAATGGCGGCAACGCCCGCACCTTCAAAACGCTTTGCCAGTTCAAGGGTGGAAAGTTCGGACTCTTCAGCCCACCCTTCCACGGCGACTTTGCCACCGCGGGCATCAATGCCGACAGCAATTTTTCCCGGAAAAAGTTTGCAAGCCTCGCGAACCAGTTGCGGATTTCTGACGGCAACAGTGCCAAGAATTACGCGGGCGAGACCCTTTTCCAGCCAGTTTTCGATATGGGTAAGGGTTCTGATACCACCACCAAGCTGGACTGGGTTTGTCGTTGCGCGCAATATCGCATCAACGGCCGAACCGTTGACTGTGACGCCTTCAAATGCACCGTTGAGATCAACAACGTGAAGCCATTTGAAACCTTCCGACTGGAAGTGGTGGGCTTGTGCGGCAGGATCGGCACTATAAACAGTTGCCTTATTCATATCGCCGAGTTTTAAACGAACGCAAAACCCGTCTTTGAGATCGATTGCAGGGTAAAGAATCATGGTTTCCATTCCAGAAAATTGGCAATGAGTTGAAGGCCGAGACGCTGGCTTTTCTCCGGATGAAATTGTGTCCCGAACATATTGTCGCGGATAACTGCTGCTGTGACCGGCCCTCCATAATCGGTTACCGCCAATAATTCATCAGGATTTTGACAATTAAGTTGATAGGAATGGACAAAATAGGCGTGAAGCCCGTGTTCACCCGTGCGGATGCCGGAAAATAGCGGATGGCTCCGTTTCAATTCGAGAGTGTTCCAGCCGATCTGAGGCACTTTCAAAGCATCGTCTTGAGGCTTTATCAAAGTAACGTCACCTTTAATCCAGTTAAGCCCGTTGGTGACTGTTTTTTCCATTCCGCGCGAAGCCATGAGCTGCATACCGACGCAAATCCCCATAAAGGGATAACCACCTTTGAGCACCCGTTCATTCAAAGCTTCAACCATTCCCTGAACGGCATCCAGTCCTGCCCGACAATCCGCATAGGCACCGACGCCTGGCAAAACCACGCGGTCGGCTTTTATAACATCTTCTGCCCGATTGGTGAGGATAATATCCGCGTTTATGCCATGGTCATGGCTTGCACGCTCGAAAGCTTTTGTGGCCGAGCGTAAATTGCCGGAGCCGTAGTCGATAATTGCGACCTGCATTTTATTAGCCTTTCAAAGTGCCCTTGGTCGAGGGCACAGCGTTTTTCTGGCGCGGGTCTTCCTCGATTGCAGCACGTAAAACGCGTGCTACCGATTTGAATGCGGTCTCGGCTATATGGTGGCTATTCAAACCGTAATGATTGACAATGTGAAGCGTAATTCCGGCATGCTGGGAAAAAGCCTGAAAAAACTCTCTGACCAATTCGGTATCGAACGAACCGATTTTTTGTGTCGGAAATTCAACCTTGAAAATGAGATACGGGCGTCCGGATACATCAATGGCCGCTCTCGTGCAGGTTTCATCCATCGCAAGATCAAGCGAAGCATAACGGCGAATGCCGCGCCGTTCCCCCAAAGCCTGTTTGACGGCTTCGCCCAACGCAATTCCGCAATCTTCAACGGTGTGATGATCGTCAATATAGGTGTCGCCGACAGCCTTGATTTTCATATCGATCAATGAATGGCGGGAAAGTTGTTCCAACATATGATTGAAAAAACCTACTCCGGTATCGATCTCGAATGTTCCTGTCCCGTCAAGATTGACCGAAACCGAAATATCTGTCTCGTTGGTTTTGCGTTTTATCGTTGCTGAGCGCGTCATTTTGTTCCCGTTCCAAGAAGCTTGAAAGATGCTCCACTTGTTGTCATTTTCAAAACCTGACGATGAGTACAAGACTTAATGAAGCAGTATTATTTATAAGCTTTGCCAGCGTCACTTTTGAAGTAGCAATGTTAAATCATTCGTGCAAAATATCCAATTGCTTTCACGTCTTTTTCATCAATCAATCGGTTTTGTGACTTTAAGCAGTTTTTTATCATCTAGCCGATTTGCCAGTGTTTCCATTCTTTTTCAATTTCCTCTTTATCATGACCGGCTGAAAGAAGAGCCCATAATAAAAGCCGCGCTTTTAAGGGCGAAAGCCAACCGCCCATCAGCACGCCGCCTCTCATCAGATCGATTTCAGATCCTTTATAGCCATAGGTTTTCTCACTCGTTGGACCGCTATAGGCCCGTGTTGCCATAATAACCGGAAGTTTATGGGCATAATTTTTGATAATATCGGCTTCCTCGAAGCTTACATGGCCTGATCCGAAACCGGCAATCACAACGCCCTGATAAATGCCGCTTGAAAATACGAGTTCAAGATGGTCACTTCCCGAAGAAAGGCAGGCTTCGACGAGAGCAACTTTTTTATCAAGCGTTTTCGGTTGGCTTAACGGTTTTGGTAACCTATCGGTAGAGCGGAAGAAAACCGGTTTTGCCTCGACAACCGCACCAAGCGGGCCGATTAAACCTGATTTGAAAGTTTCAACTTTGAGAGAATGACTTTTTCTTACAAAATACGGGGAATGGATTTCGTCATTCATCACCACCATGACACTGCGACCGATGCTTTGTTCATCTATTGCCACGAGTAAAGAAGATAAAAGATTTGCTGGTCCGTCGGCGCCGGCTGCCATAGGTGCGCGCATAGCACCTGTTATAATGAGCGGCTGCGGCTTTTGCCAATAAAGTGAAAGAAGAAACGCTGATTCTTCAAGCGTATCGGTTCCTTGTGTCAGAATGACAGCTTTTGCACCTTCATCAATCTGGTTAATTGCCCAATCAAGAGCATCAAATAACACTCTGAAGGAAAGGGAACCGCTTGGCAGTTTTGCCAATGTTTTGGCATGTATTGTGGCAAGTTCGGAAATGCCGGGAACTGATTTTGCAAGCTGTTCAGCCGAAAGTTCCGGCTCCACACCGCCAGATGTTCCGGCGACCATGGCAATTGTGCCACCCAATGCACCAATAGCAACTGTCGGCAATGGCATTTTATGTTTTCCCTTGAGAGTTTGAATTCGCCAAGCTTTAGCAGCATTTGATCAAGTCAACAATGCGCTTTGATGACAAGTTATAATCGAGCGGACTTTTGCCAAAATGAATGTTTTTTTAAAAATCGGGAAGGTTTTTAAAATGTCTTCGTCAATATGGTTGAGTTTTAATGTGCGAGTTCCTAAATATGCACTCTATATAGCCGCTTTTCATTGCTTTTAACGAGGATGGAGCGTGTGGATAAAAGGAGTTTACTTGTGACAGAACATAAGCCCGATACAATGTATGGCACGACCATCATTACAGTTCGTAAAGGCAATAAGGTTGTCATTGCCGGCGATGGACAGGTGACATTAGGGCAGACAATCATGAAGGGTAATGCAAGAAAAGTCCGCCGTATCGGCAAGAATGGATCGGTTATTGCCGGTTTTGCCGGTGCAACAGCCGATGCATTTACCCTGCTTGAACGGCTTGAAACCAAGCTTGAACAATATCCTGACCAATTGATGCGTGCCTGTGTCGAACTTGCCAAGGATTGGCGCACCGATCGTTATTTGCGTAAATTGGAAGCGATGATGCTGGTGGCCGATAAAAATGTGACGCTGGCTTTGACAGGCCTTGGTGATGTGCTTGAACCTGAAGACGGCATTATGGCGATCGGTTCGGGTGGTAATTTTGCTCTTTCGGCAGCGCGTGCACTTATTGACACCGATATGGATGCCGAAACAATTGCCCGCAAAGCCATGAAGATTGCTTCCGATATTTGCGTTTACACCAATAGCAACTTTATTGTTGAAACGCTTGATGCCGAATAATGATTGAATATTTCCATGTCGCTTCTTGTCGGTTGAGCGTTAAACTTGACAGGAAGTGCGAAAGAGAGAGCACTTTTAGATGAGTTCTGTATTTTCCCCCCGCGAAATAGTTTCCGAGCTTGATCGCTTTATTATCGGACAAAAAGATGCCAAGCGTGCTGTTGCTATAGCATTGCGCAACCGGTGGCGTCGTCAACAGCTTCAAGGCGAAATGCGCGAAGAAGTAATGCCGAAAAATATTCTGATGATCGGGCCGACCGGCGTTGGCAAAACCGAAATTGCCCGCCGCCTTGCAAAACTTGCAGGTTCACCTTTTGTCAAGGTTGAAGCCACCAAGTTTACAGAGGTCGGCTATGTCGGCCGTGATGTCGAACAGATTATTCGTGACCTTGTTGAAGTGGCCATCAATCTTGTCCGTGAAAAAAAACGTGAAGCGGTGAAAGCAAAAGCCCATATCAACGCAGAAGAACGTGTTCTGGATGCGCTGGTCGGCAAAACCGCAAGTCCTGCAACCCGCGACAGTTTCCGCAAAAAATTGCGTGAGGGCGAGCTTGATGACAACGAAATTGAAATAGAGGTTGCCGATAACAGCCCGAATAGTGCCCCTACATTTGACATTCCCGGTATGCCGGGCGCGCAAATGGGCATTATGAATTTGTCCGATATTTTCGGTAAGATGGGTGGACGCACCAAGACGCGGAAAACCACAGTCAAAAATGCATTCAAACCATTGATCGAAGACGAGTCCGACAAACTTCTCGATCAGGATCAGATCATTCAGGAAGCGCTTCGTTCCACTGAAAATGACGGCATTGTCTTTATCGACGAGATCGACAAGATCGCAGCCCGTGAAGGCGGCCTTGGTGCCGGTGTTTCGCGTGAAGGTGTGCAGCGCGATCTGTTACCTTTGATTGAAGGAACAACCGTTGCTACCAAATATGGTCAAATCAAAACCGATCATATTCTGTTTATCGCGTCTGGTGCGTTTCACGTTTCGAAACCTTCTGATCTCTTGCCTGAGCTTCAGGGACGTTTGCCAATCAGGGTCGAACTTAATGCGCTCACACGGGAAGATTTCCGCCGCATCCTTACCGAAACGGAAGTCAGCCTGATCAAGCAATATATTGCTTTGATGGCGACCGAAAATGTGACACTGGAAATTACCGATGATGCCATTGATGCTCTCGCCGATATAGCAGTAGATTTGAACTCTACTGTAGAGAATATCGGTGCCCGCCGCCTCCAAACAGTGATGGAACGCGTTCTTGACGAAATTTCCTTCACAGCACCGGATAAATCGGGAACAACCTTCAAGGTTGATGCTGCTTATGTCAAAAAAGCAGTGGGTGACCTTGCCGCCAATGCCGATTTGTCGCGGTTTATTCTGTAATTTCAAAACAAAGAGATTGCATATAATCTATTAAAACAGCCCTTCGGGGCTGTTTTATTTTGGATATATCGTCGTCTAATGCACTACCGGCCATTTATGACAATTGAAGGAGCGAGATCATTGTCAGGCTTGCAGTCGCCAGAATGATGATGGATATGAAAGCTGTCAGGACAACTCGTGGTCCGGATTTTTTCAAAGCCTTTATATCAACACCCAATCCTAAAGCGGCCATTGAAATAACGGTCAGGATTTTTGCCACAAAAGCCATGGCGTCGAGTGCCAATTGGGGAACGATAGCGCAGGAATTGGCAAGCAAAAGAATGACAAAGCCGATAATGAACCATGGCACCATTTTGCTGAATTTGAGTTTTGTGTTGGCACCGAGGCCGTAAATGAGGCCAATCACGAATATCACCGGCCCAAGCATCAACACACGAACAAGTTTGACAAGCGTGGCTGTCTGGACACTGATAAGTGATACAGGTGCTGCGGCAGCCAAAACTTGCGGCACAGCATAAACAGTCATACCGGCAAGAACGCCATATTGTGTAAAGCTTAAGCCCGCTAAGGGGACAGCAAGTGGCAAGACCAGAATAACAACAATACCGAGCGCGGCTGTAAAAGCGATTGACGAAGCCACGTCCGAGCCTTCTGCCTTGATGACAGGTGCAACAGCCGCAATGGCAGAATTTCCGCAAATCGAATTGCCACAGGCCACAAGCAAGGCGAGACGGGGGCCAAGGCCCAAAAACCTGCCAATTGCATAGGTTATGGCAATCACACAGGCCACAATGACGATAATGCCGACAAGCAATCCGAAACCGGCAGCGACGACCGCGCTCACACTGATACTTGCACCCAATAGTAGAACCGCGCATTCAAGAAGAATTTTTGCTGAAAATCCGACTCCTTCCGCATATTGGGATGGAATGCCTTTGACTGTCCGGATGATGGCGCCAATCAGTATGGCAAGAACCAGACTTTCAAGCCAGGCCTCGCCAAAGATGAGTTTTTCAAGCTTTTCCAGAATAATGGCAACAGCCGAAATAACCGCGCATAATATGATGCCCGGTGCAAAACGAAAAAAAATTGCCTGAACTCGGCTAGCCATATTGAAATATCCTTTTTTTAAAATCTGCTAGCGCTGTTTAATCATGTAATCAATTTTCAAATATGTTATGAATTGTTCGATTTGATCGAACAATGGCACGGCAATGATTACATTTGAACAGATGCGGATATTTCTGGCTGTCGCCGAACGCGAACATTTGACCGAAGCGGCGAAAGCCCTTTTGTTGACACCTTCTGCCGTTTCCAGTGCCATCCATATGATTGAAGAACATTATCAGGTGCGTCTTTTCAATCGCATTGGACGGCGTATCCAGTTGAGTGATGCGGGTTCTGTCTTTGTGGAAGATTGCCGCCACACATTGGCGCAAGTCAAACTTGCCGAAACAACTTTGCGTGAATTTAGCGGGCTTAAACGGGGCGCGCTCGGTCTCTATGCGAGCCAGACAATCGCAAATTATTTTTTGCCACCGGTCATTGCAAAATTTCGCAATTTATATCCGGCGATAACGGTTAAAATGTCGATCGGTAATACCGAACAGGTCGAAAATGCTGTTCTATCAGGCATAACAGATATCGGTTTTGCCGAAGGAACCATAAAAAATGAAAGCCTTCATCGTCAAAAAGTGGCTGATGACGAATTGTTCATTATTGCCGCAAAAAACCATCCTCTTACGAATAAACCGTCAGTGAAGTTTAAAGATATTTCAGCTTTTCCGTGGATTTTGCGTGAAAAGGGGTCGGGAACACGGGCCATTTTCGAGCAGGCACTTGCAAACCAAGGTTATGAACTGGCAGATCTTGAAGTGATGCAGACTTTCCCCTCGAATGAAGCGGTGCTGTCGGCAGTAGCGGCATTAAATGCTCTAACGGCCATTTCAAGACGTGCAGTTTCGGCTCTGCTTGCCGCAGGACTTGTTGAAAGGTTGAATTTTTTATCCGTAAAGCGTGATTTTTTACTGTTACTCAATCCGCAACGCTTCAAAACCAAAGCGGTTGGTGCTTTTATTGATTTGCTTGATGGCTGATTTGGTTAAACCGACAAGCAATAAGGTTAAAACAATGTGGGAAAGAAAACAGTCAGACGAATAATGAACTGCCGGATGGGACCGATGATGAAGAAAATTCTTATGATGCTTGTTTGGGGGTGTTCGGCTTTAACGCTGACACACGCCGATGCGTCGAAACTCAATGATGTCCTTGACATTAAAACATTACGTGTTTGCACCACTGGTGACTATAAACCTTATAGCTTTTTGAAAACCGATGGTACCTATGAAGGCATCGACATTTCCATGGCGCATTCTCTGGCCAAATCGCTTGGTGCCGAGGTAGAATTTGTGCAAACAAGCTGGAAAACGCTGATGGCGGATTTCCTTGATGACAAATGCGATATTGCAATGGGCGGGATTTCCATTTCGCTTGCCCGCCAACAACAGGTTTATATGTCGGAACCACTTGGAGTGGATGGCAAAATTCCGTTTGTACGTTGTGAAGACGCTAAAAAATATAATACGTTAAGTGCACTTAACCAAAAGAATGTTCGTGTGATCGAACCCGCTGGCGGAACCAATGAGGCGTTTGTCAGAAAATATATGCCGAATGCAAAACTCGAGCTTTTTCATGACAATACGACGATTTTTAAAAATCTTGTTGATAAAAAAGCCGATGTCATGATTACTGATGCATCCGAAGCTCTTTACCAAAAACGTCACTATCCGACATTATGCGCCGTCAATCCGGAAAAGCCTTTGGAGTTTTTCGAGAAGGGCTACATGCTTCCGAAGGGCGATATCAGTTGGAAACTTTATGTCGATCAATGGTTGCATTTGATGCAGAAAAATGGCGAATATAATGCAATTTCCGCCCATTGGCTGAAGGCGGATGATGTAAAACATCATGATAAAAAACATGCTCCAACCAAACATAGCCACTAATTTTAACGCACCGGAATGGAATTAGTGAAACCGCCAAAAACAATGCCCCATTGTTTTGCCAAACGGGTTCATATCATTTGGCGCGTTTTTAAAAAATCTGTCAATAAATCAAGTAAGTTCGTTAGGCGGTTTCAGTTGCTACAAGCGGATGAATATTAAATAGCTCTAAAATGTCAAAAAACGGAAGCATTTTACGGCCTCCGTTTCTTGAACTTTTGTTTATGGGCAAAATACATTTCTGCCTTTTATAGGTATTGTTTCAGCCCACAATTTTTTTGGCTGGGAATAATAAAAATACGCGTGTTTCGTTGCTTGCACGGTCAACCACAGCATTATCGGCAACTTTTGCTCCAACACGCAAGCAATAGCGCAGCATGGGCGGAAGCGAAGAAAATGCTTCATCGGGCTTGATTGCCTCTTCCGGCATAATATCCATGGTCACACCATGGGCAGCACGCAAATGAAGTCCGGATTGTGACCGGCAAAAATGATAGAGATAGGAAAGTTCCAGAGCATGTGCAGCGGGATAGCGGCTGTCGAATGCCAGACTTCCAATGACATAATCGACATTCTGGAGCTGGCAGAAGTGCGAAATCGCCTGCCATAAAAGGCCTTGAGCACGATGTGCCTTCGATTTGTCAAAGCATTCAAAAGGAGCGATTGTCAAAATCACCGGCGCAGTCTGGTCGCCTTCGAGTTCGAAACTGTCACCGAGACTCGTCCCGTCAAGATTTTGATTGGCACCTAGAACATTTGTAAGTGTCATGTGGCAACTTGCAACAGGATTTTGCGGGTGTGCTTTATCATTGACAGTCATCACCCATTCGTCGCGATCATCCGTTACATTTTTTTGGGCTGATGCCGGAACCGTTTGTTCAAGGTCACCAGAGACTTTCCGCAGACGGGCTTCCAAAGAACTGAATGTTGCAAGTAAGAGAGAATCGCTCATATCGCAACTTTTATTATCCGGTGTTTTCAGAACTGTCCTTGCACAAGCTGTCATTTCAATGCTCCTTATTGAAGCGCTGTTGATTTAAAATCAATCAACATCATGTTCTGTTGTCGATTTAGAACTTTCTTGGTGCATGACAATGACGGGAAAGTGATTTTTTCAAGACAATTCACAATCGCCCTGAAATAGGATTAATAATTGGTAAATATAGACTTTTTTCTGTGTTTATAAGAGCTTGAAACGGCTTAGCCGGTTAAGAACCGCAATTTTATTTCTGTCAAAAAAATGGCAAAGGCAGATGTTAGAGGGCGGATGTATCAAAAATGGATATGATTTTTATCCTTTTAACCGTTAATGGGTAAAGGCTGATGACAATCGAAACAGCTTTGTCGTAACCATTTTTGGAAAAGACGGAGCTGATTAATTTGAAAAAAGACGGGTTTATTGAAAAGGACGTTTTTCAACAAGCTTTGGAAAAAAGTGCGCGCATCCGTTTCGAATTATTTTTGTTTTGGCGGAAGTCTCGGCAGATTAAAGACGCTGATAATATCGACTCGATATAGAATTATTCGTTGAAGTTGAAACAAGAGAGCGGATGATTTTGATAAATGCGCAATCAAAAATATTTTTCAGCTTTAGACAATATGGATGAAAAGATGCTGACGGGCGTTCTAAATTTTTGAGCCGATAAATGGGGATGTTTCAAGCCGCTTGCGGTTATTCTAGTTTGCTTTTCGCTTTTCCCTTTTCCAGTGCAGCAATTCATCCAGTACGATCAGGACAGCGCCGACCGTTATGAAACTGTCAGCAAGGTTAAAAATGGCAAACGAGAAAACATCGTCGATATGGAAAGAAATGTAATCGATGACATAGTGAAAACGTATGCGGTCAATGAGATTGCCGATGGCTCCACCGATCACCAGCAGAAAGCCAAATCGCGACAGTGATTTTTCAGGACCGGCGTTTTTCCATAACCAGATAACGAAGCAGATGATGCAAAATGTCAATGCGATAAGCCCCCAATCGGAGACTGATGACAACATTGAAAAAGCAATTCCCGGATTGCGGGCATGATAAAGTGAAAGAAACGGCAAAAGGTCGATTTCTTCCCCGACAGCGAGCGTATTGACCACCCAATATTTGATCAATTGGTCAAGACCAACTGTGATGATAAGCCCCACTATAAGTGTGATGAGGGATTTTGCCTTCATGAACGGGCCTCGCGCGGGTCAAGTGTCAGGTTATGACGGCGGATTTCATAAAGCATGACACCGGTTGCCACAGCTAGATTGAGTGAATCGGCGCGTCCCGCTTGCGGAATACGGGCAAGTTGATCGCAACTATCGGCAAGATTATCCGGAAGGCCTTGTTGCTCGTTGCCCATAAAAAGAATGATAGGTCCCTTTTTATAGTCGATTGTGCGGTAATCAACGGAACCTTTTAAGTGTGTCCCGATGATTTGACCATGAAAGCTCAAGCGCCATTTTAAAAACTCGTCAGCACTCATTTTAAAAAGCGGAAGGGCAAAAATCGATCCCATAGTTGCGCGTACTGTTTCAAGCGAATAGGGGTCGGTTGTATCGCCAACGAGTATCAGCCCCTTCGCCCCGACTGCATCGGCTGTGCGGATAATGGTTCCGAGATTGCCGGGGTCACGAATGCGGTCGAGTGCAACATAGACATCCTCTCCCTTGGCGTTGAAGGTAGACATGTCACGCCAGCGTTGTTCGAAAACACCAACCACCATTTGCGGATTGTCTCGCCGTGTTACGGATTCCATAACTTTCTGGTTTGCTTCGATGATAAGACCACCAGCGGCTTTCGTGCGGGCTGCCGTTTTTTCAATGAGCAGGTTGCCGAGACCCGCCTTGGAAAACAAAAGTGTGCGTATTGTCCAGCCGAGATCGAGAGCATCAATGATGAGCTTCAACCCTTCGGCCATAAAAACGCCCTCACGATCGCGGTTTTTTTTAAGTGACAAGGATTTCATATCCTTGATGATCGGATTGGCGAGCGAGGTAATTTCTTTAACCTGACCGTGTTGTCTTTGTGTTGTCATTTTAAAAAATCCAGCGGCTAAAAAGAGAAGTCGAAAGCGCCCTTTTTGCCTTTTCTTCACGCAAAATAAGTTCACCCGATTCGATAAGTCCGCCAAGGCCGGTAAATTCATCACGCATTAATTCATGGATTGCAAAAAATGAAGCGCGAATTGAATAGGCAGTCAATATCACGGCAATCGGATTATCGGATAAAATAGCGCGGCATCCTTTGACCATTTCGGGCAAATGATCGAAAAGTTGCCACACCTCGCCATGGGGCCCGCGTCCGTAAGCCGGCGGATCAAGTAAAATAATATCGTAATGTTTGCCGCGACGCCCTTCACGTTCGACAAATTTCATTGCATCATCACAAATCCAGCGAATGGGGCGATCTGTTAACTGTGCAACTTCCTGATTTTCTTTGGCCCATAAAATAGCTTTTTTGGATGCGTCGACATGGGTGACCTCGGCGCCCGCTCTTGCCGCAATAAGCGAGGCAAGACCGGTATAGCCGAAAAGGTTCAATAGCTTAACCGGACGGTTTGCTTTTTTAATAAGTTCTTCCATAAAACGCCAATGGGCATCCTGCTCGGGAAAAACCCCGACATGGCGAAATGAGGTAAAGCGGCCAAGAAATGACATTCCATCCCATGAAAGTGGCCACGTTTCGCCAAGTGGCTGTTTTGGAAAATTCCAGCGCCCCATCCCTTCTTCATCGGTATTTCCGGTAAAAATCGCATCAACATCCTGCCAATCTTTTTCACTTAACGCGGGTTGCCATAAAGCTTGTCCTTCGGGACGAATAATGCGCAAATTTCCGTAACGCTCGAGTTTCAAGCCATTACCGCTGTCAATCAAAGCGTAATTCTCGCTTGCAGTTGTTTCGAGAATGACCGGCAATTTTTCTTCGGGTCTTTTCCCCGACGGGCGAGGTAAAAAGCGGTTTTTCACTTCTACTGTGTTTCCACCCTTGTCTTCGCGTTGCACCTCTTTAGCTGATTGCACAGCGGCGTCCGGTGTGTGGGCTTTATGAAATTTTCCTGAATGATTGGCGCGCAAAGCTTTCCGTCTTTCAGGCTTATCTCCTGTTTCGAGGGCCTTTTTAAGACTATAGGGAGCACTGTTGCGTGATATTTTAGATCCGCGCTTCTTTTCTTTTGGGTGTTGTGCTTTCACAATCGGGCGTTTTCCATAAATTTCAGGATGTTCTTTGCTTATAAAACATCTTTTTCAAAAAGGTATATTTTTCTTGCACGCTCCAAAACCGGTTTTGGCTAATGAACAACGCATTCCACTATCAAAACGAATAAAGATTCCGGCAAAATAATCGCTCTTCATTTTGCTTATGCGGTTTAGTGAGAATTGGACCGTAAACTGATAGTCCCGTTTTTATTGTCGCAAATATTCGAAAACAATCGATAACGATCACCCAAAAAAACGAGCAAAAAACAATAAAATATTTGCATAAAATTATTGATAAGCCAAACGCTTATAATCCTGGTCATTCTGTTCAAGGGCGCTGGTTACAATTTTAAAAAAATTGTTGAATACAAAAAGCAGATGAATGAAAAAATTCTACTTTGCCCGACGGGGCTTAATATTCAGGAATGGTCAACGACTGTAAGATCTGTTTTCGTCAAATCCGGTTTCTTAGACATATCCATTTTAAGCCCTTGCAGTTCGGTTTGCGTGTCTTTCAGGGCTTTGCGGAAGCGATGTTGGGTAAACCAAACTGTTATTCCGCCGATAATAATACCGATTGCAAGTGCAAGAAAAAGCCAGACAAACAACGGAGCGTGATAAACAAGACTGGTGTCCGTTGTGTCAAAAGGATTGAGGCTTAAAGCAACGCTCGCCCGATTGGCGATGATAAAAGCAATCAGGATGATGCCAACCGGGATCAGTATTATCAAACTAACAATCTGTTTCAGATTCATGATTTCACTCGTTGTTCAAGCGGTCACGCAATTCTTTACCTGTTTTAAAAAACGGAACCCATTTTTCTTCAACCGAAACCGTTTCTCCTGTGCGGGGATTGCGACCGGAGCGCGCAGGCCGGTTTTTAACCGAAAAAGCCCCGAATCCGCGCAATTCTACGCGATTTCCCTCAGCCAGAGCCGTGGATATTTCATCAAATACAGCGCTGACAATATTTTCAATATCCCTTTGGAAAAGATGAGGGTTACGGTTAGCGATAATTTGCACAAGTTCCGATTTAATCAAAACAGCCTCCAATTTTGATCGGCTTGGTGACAATGACCCGTTACAAAATCAAGGCTCATAACGATTCGTTGATTTTATAATCCCATGTCTGACAGGCATTTCGAATTCCGTTTCAAAAATTCTGCCAGTTGTCCTTTGCCATTCACTATAATATTCAATTGCTGTGATAGTTTATTGTCTGTCTATTGCATTTCGTCAACGCTGTTTGATCAAAAAATTATTCAAGACCGTTAAAAACCGTTGAAAAAAAAGCGTTTTTGCCTGTTTTGTTCAGATTTAAACGTTTTGTTGTCGGTCTATATAATAATAAGGTCGTTTAATGAAAAGTTGAATGGCGGGTACAATTGCTCTAAATATTGAACTGGTATATGGGAACTTCGTCTAGGCGATTGTTTTTATCAAACTCGAAAGATTGTTAGGGGTAGAATGGACGACAGTTCAGAAATATTTTCACCGAGCTATAAATCTGATGCTGTTTTTGATGCTGCACGTCGTCATTCAGTGCGCGTCCATATATTGAAGTTTCTGCTGCCGGTGGCAGCCATTGTTATCGCGCTGATTTTTTCCTGGTTTACGTTTTTTGCTACACCAAGCACGAGTGATCTTGTCGTTCTGAATGGCGATCAGGGCAGTGGCGGACAATTGACGATGACTGATCCGAAGCTTGAAGGTTACACATCGGCCAATAAGCCCTATTCTTTGAAAGCCAATAAAGCCATTCAGGACCCACATCACCCCGGTATGATCGAATTACAACAGATTGCCGCAACTCTTCCCTTGGGGCAGCGCGGGGAAGCGGCGGTCAATGCGGTGGGCGCATTTTATGATAATGTCAACGGGCGACTGCAATTCGACAAACCCTTTGAGGTTAAAACAAATGATGGAATGGTGGCAAAACTCGAAGCTGCCGATGTCAACTTGTCAACCAGCCAGTTGAGCACAGATCAACCGGTTGATATTCGTCGTGGCGGGCAACATTTGAAGGCAAACGGTTTACAAATACGTGATAATGGACAAGTGTTGTTTTTTAATCGTGGTGTCAGTCTTGTCATTGACAACGCAAATGCGCAATAAGGAACGAAAGACCCCTGCCTTTTGAAATGAGCAGTGTCGCGTTTATTTGAGGATTGTAAAATGAAGCCTTTAAAGCAGTATTTTTCTAACCTTGGTGCAGTGATGGCAACAGGATTGGCTTTCATGAGCCTCGGGCAAACGCCTTCATTGGCTCAACAGACGAATTTCGGTGTCAATCTTTCCGGCGGAAAAGAGCCGGTGGAGCTCAACGCTGATAATCTCGAAATGCGTGACAAAGACGGCGTTGCAATTTTTACTGGTAACGTTTCGGTTGTTCAGGGCGACCGGATTTTGCGGACATCGAAATTGATAGTCCATTACGCCAAGGCACCTGAAGACGCCAATAAAGACAAGTCCGATGCATCAAGCAACACTTCATCCGATCAGGCAAAAGGGGATGCTGCCACCAAAACAGCAGCAGCCGGTGCCGGTGGTCTCGGTTCGACGGGTGTTGAAAAAATGGAAGCATCCGGCAAAGTCTATATCAAAACGGCAACACAGGTTGCGACCGGTGATGAAGGTGTTTTTGACGGCAAATCGAAATTGATGGTTCTGACAGGAAAACGCGTCATTTTGGCAGATGGTGATAATGTGGCGACCGGTTGTAAATTGACTGCCCACATGGATACAGGCAAAGCTTTTCTCGAAAGCTGTAAATCCGCGGGTCAAAATGGTCGGGTATCGATCATTATGAATCGCAACGAACAAAACGGAAAATGAGCGTTTTATGTCACAAAGTGATTCGCAAATGGCTTTTGAAGAAATAGCCTATGAAGATGGTTCGGGTAAAAGCCTCAAAGAACGCCTCAAAGGGACACTCGTTGCTCGCGATCTGACAAAAACCTATCGGGGGCGCAAAGTTGTCAAAGGTGTTTCTTTTGGCGTGCGTGCCGGAGAAATTGTCGGCATTCTTGGCCCCAATGGAGCGGGTAAGACAACATGTTTCTATATGGTCACAGGACTTGTCGAAGTTGATGGCGGCAGCATTGAAATTGATGGTTTTGATGTGACCGACATGCCGATGTACCGGCGTTCACGTTTGGGCATTGGCTATCTGCCTCAGGAAGCTTCCATTTTCCGCGGGCTTTCGGTGGAAGACAATATCAAGGCGGTTTTGGAAGTCGTCGAAAAAGACCGCAAAAAGCGTGCCGAAGAACTTGATGCGCTTCTTGATGAGTTCAAGATTGCGCATTTGCGCAAGAGTCCTTCTCTCGCTCTTTCCGGTGGTGAAAGACGGCGTCTGGAAATTGCCCGTGCACTCGCTTCTCGCCCGAACTTCATGCTGCTTGATGAACCTTTTGCCGGTATTGACCCGATTGCGATTGCCGACATCCAACAATTGGTGCGGCACCTTAAAAGCCGCGGCATTGGTGTTCTTGTGACCGACCACAATGTGCGTGAAACATTGGGGCTTGTTGACCGTGCCTATATCATCCACGATGGTCAGGTTTTAACCCACGGCCAACCGGACGATATTGTTACCAATGCGGATGTCCGCAGACTTTATCTCGGCGATCAGTTTTCTCTCTGATTTTTCAATATTTATGTGAAATAGGCGAGATGTCGGCGCCGGACGTATCAAGGCATCTTCTGTTGCTTGATCTTCGTGTTTTCTAAACAACGTCGGATAATTAACAGCCTTAGTGGGCGCGGCTTGTCCATGTTTTTATTCATCATGAATGGGGTTTTGATAACTTATTTCCGATGTTGGTAGTATCGAATAACAGTGCTTCATAGTTAGCACGCTTGAAAGATACAGACGCGAGTGTCGAATATAAATTGCATCAAAATATATAGAATATATTTATGGTTTTAAAATTTTAATTAAAATTATAACAAAAATATAAAATAAATAATTTTTATTATATAAAATAATAAAGTTTATTAAACAAAATTTGTATTAATTTAATTATATATAAAATTCTTAAAATATTTTCCAGTATAAATATATTTTTGTTCTTTTTGGCGTTTTTCCCTGCGTGTCGCAACAAGTGAGAAAGGGGACAATGAGGGTTGAAAGGGTGATTTACTGCGCTTGAGCGTTTTTATTACAATTCATGTATCAAGCAGCTTTTAACAAAAACGTGTTCATACGGAATAATGTCGAGGCATTTATTGCAGACGACAACTAAATTCGATAACCGGTAAGATACAAAAATTGTTGAAAATGAAAGCAAGGATTGAAGCTTTCGATTTTTTATCATTTTTTTATTGACAAGCAAGGATCATACCAGTTTCGGTAGGGAATAGATTTTTTTAAAATATCACGTCGAAGTTTCAAACTTCGGTTGGTTGTGTGTGATGTTCATTGGCCGTTTCGCGAGGGGTCCATCGGGGAGGAAGTAAGGTTATGGCGCTATCACCGTCATTCAAGCTACGTCAATCACAATCTCTGGTGATGACGCCCCAGCTGATGCAATCAATCAAACTTCTCCAGATGACTGCAGGTGAACTCGAGCAATTTATTGAAGAGGCGCTGGAAAAAAATCCGTTACTTGAACGATCGGATGCAGACGATTGTGAGGGAGACACGGATCTCCATGCCGAAAGCGGACAAGAGACTGGAAAATTCGATTTAAGTGAACAAATTCCGGAAGAAAAAGCCGCCAACGATCAGGATACATTTGAAACATTTGATTCCGAAACGCTTTCCAACATGTTTGACGGCGCCGATGAGGCTGTTTCTTTGCATAACCAAACGACTGATAGAAGTTCGGGAAGAGACTATTCATCCGACTTTATAGGCATGGACAATTGGGACAAACCGGCGACAAAAGCTTTGGCAATTGGAGATGTCAACTTTGTTGAAACGATTGCAGATAAAACAAATCTACAGGATTTCGTTAGCGAGCAGATTGCCTTTGCCTTCAAACATAAAAATGAACACGATATTGCCTGTTATCTCGCTTGTGATCTTGATGAAGCGGGATATTTTGCCGGTTCTGTCCAAAAAGTGGCGGAAGAATTTTCAGTGCCTGAAGCACTGGTTTTAAAAGTTCTGAAACACCTTCAACAATTCGATCCCCCGGGAATATTTGCGACCTCGCTTTGTGAATGCCTTTCATTGCAGCTTGAACGAAAAAACCGCCTTGATCCGGCAATCAGCGTTATTCTTGAAAATCTTCCGCTTTTGGCAAAACGTGATTTTACAATGCTTTCAAGGCTTTCCGGTCTTGATGAAAGTGAGGTTGTTGATATCTTGAAAGAAATTCGCAGTCTCGATCCCAAACCGGGAACGGCCTATAGCACATCAATGGCGGTTCCTGTTGCGCCCGATGTGATTGTTTCTGTGGATCGGAATGGCGAATTTGTTGTCGAGCTTAACCGCGCTTTAATGCCGAAGCTTGTGATTGATCGGGATTATGCAGTCAAAATAGGTAAAGGCGATATCGGTCGCAGTTTTATTAGCGATTGTGTTCAAAATGCAAATTGGCTGATCAAGGCGCTTGATCAGCGGGAACGTACGCTTATCACGGTAAGCGCAGAAATTGTTCGCCACCAGCAAGAATTTTTGCGTCGTGGCATTGCAGCTCTCAAACCCCTGACACTTGCGATGGTTGCCGAAGCGGTTCACATGCATGAATCAACCATAAGTCGCGTAACCGCAAATAAATATATCGCAACGCCTCGTGGTATTTTTGAAATGCGCAGTTTCTTTTCGGCGGCATTGCAATCAACAAATGGCGGCGAGCAATATGCGGCAGATGCGGTCAAGCAACGTATCCGTGACCTGATTGATGGCGAAAATGCAGATGACATTCTCTCCGATGATACACTGGTTCAATTGCTCAAAAAAGAAAATATAGATATTGCACGTCGTACAGTGGCAAAATATAGAGAAGTAATGAATATTTCCTCATCAGTGACACGACGCAGAGAAAAGAAAGCAAAACTTGCAACAACTATAGATTGATTTAAGTCAATTGACTTATTGTTGATAACTGAATAGAAGCCCCCTTTGAAAACGTGGTTTTTCCGTCATTTCGAGAAAAGGGCGTGCTTTGAGTTGCTTCCTCTTGAAGATGTCGTTAAACTGCAAAAATCACGAATTATGAACGAGGTTTATAATGAGCTTGCGCATTTCGGGAAAGCACATGGATATCGGTGACGCTTTCCGTACGCGGATTGAGGACCGGATCAACGATGCGATTTCAAAATATTTTGCCGGTGGTGTGACCGGACATGTTACCGTTGTCAAATCCGGTTCGCGTTTTTCGGCGGAATGCGTATTGCATCTAAGCTCCGGTGCCGTGTTGCAGACAACCGGTCAGGCACAGGATCCGCAAGGTGCTTTTGATGCCGCAGCAGAACGATTGGAAACGCGCCTTCGTCGTTATAAACGGCGTTTGAAATCACGCAGCAACAAGCAAAATGACAATGCGACTTTTGCCGAATATGCTTATCATATTATGGAACCGGTGCCGGATGAAGATGAAGGCTTGCCGGAAGACTACGCACCGACGATCGTTGCCGAAACGTCGATGGCTTTGCGCGATATGTCTGTCGCCAATGCAGTTGTAGAACTTGATTTGATGGATAATCCGGTTCTGGTATTCCGCAATGCTGCTGATGGTAAAATCAATATTGTTTACCGGCGGGCTGATGGAAATATCGGTTGGATTGACCCGTCATCCATTACCAATAAAGCTTGAATGAGGCATCCCCTTTTTTTCGACTTTTATAAAGTTTGATGCTAAGGGGAATGCTCCACGCCCTTTAATGCTCCGGACTTGGCCCTCAGGCTCGGGAAAGAATTGGGGATGGAAAAAAGGAAACCACATGGATCTCAGTGATTTGATAGCACCGGACGCAGTTATTCCCGCCCTCAAAGCAAACTCGAAAAAGCAGGTTTTGCAAATCATGGCGGAAAAGGTCGCGTCTTTGACCGGTCTTGACGAGCGCACAGTACTAGATACGATTCTTCAGCGAGAAAAACTTGGTTCGACCGGTGTGGGAAACGGTATAGCTATCCCTCACGGCAAACTAGCCAATGTTGATCATATTATCGGGGTTTTTGCCCGTCTTGAAACGCCGGTTGATTTTGAAGCGCTTGATGACGAACCGGTCGATCTGGTTTTTCTGCTGCTGGCACCTGAAAGCGCCGGTGCCGACCATTTGAAAGCTCTATCGCGAATTGCCCGCGTTTTGCGCGACAATGATATGGTTCAAAAATTGCGCAACACCCATGATGCGGCAGCCATCCATACTTTTCTCACGCAGCATCCAGCGGCTTCGAACGCTGCTTAATCTATTCCGCTTGTGCCCGCATGAAGTTGAAATGCGGGTATTCTATTCCTGTCACTTCAACCGGTTTTCGCCGGTTATCTTGAGTTGACCGGCGGGGATACGGCTGATAGGCTTTCTGTCGTCGGATTTTCATTCAGTTGTTCGGCGTTTTTCAATAGCAGGATAAAATAATGACCTCTTTGGCTCATCAGAATGATGATCGGTTTCGCGAGCCGGGTATAGCCGCACCGCTTACCTTCCTCATTATGTTTGTTATTTTCATCTATGGTGCATTGCTGGTTGGTCTGCTCGGGATCTCGAACTGGATTATTCATGCATGGAATTTGACATTTTTTATTGATCTCGGAAAATTTGGTGTATTTCTTCTGGCCATTATCATACCGGTTTTGTGGGCAGTTATTGTGGGCATCTGTGCCAGCATTCCCTATTATATTTTGCGCGCGCGCGGGCACTATCTTATGGCGTCGAAAGTCGCAACGATTATTGTTCTTGCAATGTTTCATATCTTTGCTTTGCCTTGGATTCTTTGGCCAATGGTGCGTCGCGGTTCGCCAAAATTACGTCGTAAACGCATTGAAAAACTGCGCCAGATGGTGAAAGATGGAAAGATGAAAGACCGGCTGGCCGAACGCCATCAGCGTCTGGTGGCTCGCGGATACCAATTTTCATGAACCGGTTTAAGGCTTTTGGCAGGTCTTACGGTTTTTGGCTAGCTCCAAATAACAGGGCTCAAAAGAGACGATAGAAAACGGCATTCTGAAACGGCGATACGACCAGATATGATTCAATTCTACAAGAATGGGAAATAGCTTTTATCAGCTTTGTAGACTGGAACATAGGGGCATGACAAAGCATCATGTCGAGTGATCTTTAGGCTTAAAATAGTTCAAGCTTGGAAAAGTATATCGGGTGCGCTTTAAAAAAAGATTTGCTAATCGATAAAATAAAAACCGGCGATATAAACGAGTAAAATTCAGCCTAAAAAAACCGGGTTTGCATGTTTTGCAAGCCCGGTCGAACGGCGTAGTCGCGAAGCCTAGTTGTTTTTGAGGCTTGCCAATGAGCGGCGATTATAGCGACGCGGTGTGATACACCAGTAAACACCGCCAGAAACCAGAGAAGCTATAAGATTGATGACAGTTTCACCAAATGAAAGTGCCATTCCGCTCAGCCATAGAGAGATGAAATAAAGAATGGCGGCTACGAGGGCTGACAATAAATAATAGTGCATTTTGTAGAAATGGCGGTGTTCGCCATAGATAATTGCCAAAATGAAGACAACACCCACAATGAGGAAATGGGGCGGAACTGCGTAGAGAGGATTGTTTGGCGATAACAGATCGTGCAACGTTATATCATGCTCGAGTAAAAGAACCGTCAAGCCGATTTGTACAATCATGAATGCAGCTTCGGCAAAGATACAGCCGACTAAAATCCATGTAATGTGAAATGCTGTAATACTTTTCATGTCACTTCCTATTCGAGCCACCATTTTCAGTCGCCATGTCCGGCAATCATCATGGCTTCAAGTTTTAACCGTTCCGATTTTCTTAAACGTTCCGATTGTGATTTAAGTTGCCCGCAAGCGGCAAGAATATCGCGCCCGCGCGGTGTCCTTATCGGTGAAGCATAACCGGCCTGATTAATCAAATCGGCAAACCGTTCGATTTGTTCCCAATCGGAGCACTGGTAATTGCTTCCCGGCCAGGGATTGAAAGGGATAAGGTTGATTTTTGCCGGTATGCCTTTCAGAAGTTTGATCAGACCTCTGGCATCATCAAGGCTGTCATTGACATCCTTGAGCATGACATATTCAAAAGTTATCCGTTTTGCGTTTGATAGTCCCGGATAAGCACGACAGGCATCAAGCAATTCGGCCAACGGATATTTTTTATTGATAGGAACCAGTATATCGCGCAATTCGTCGCGAACTGCGTGAAGCGATATAGCAAGCATCACGCCGATTTCTTCACCGGTTTTGAAAATTCCCGGTACGACACCGGATGTCGACAATGTGATGCGACGTTTTGAAAGCGATAGCCCTTCACCATCCGAAGCAATAAGCAGTGCCTTTTTCACGGCCTCGAAATTATAAAGTGGTTCTCCCATTCCCATCATGACGATGTTGGTAATTTTGCGCCCCTCTGCCGGTACAATGGCACCGTCCGGTGTGTCCTTATCCGGAAAATCGCCGAGCCGGTCGCGGGCTATCAGCAATTGGCCAAGAATTTCTTCGGCTGTGAGGTTACGAACCAGTTTTTGAGTGCCCGTATGACAGAATGAACATGTGAGAGTGCATCCCACTTGCGAGGACATGCACAAAGTGCCGCGGCCCTCTTCGGGAATGTAAACCATTTCGACTTCAACGGGTTTTCCGGCACCACGGGCGGGAAAGCGCAACAGCCATTTACGCGTGCCGTCGCGGGAAATCTGTTCTTCGACAATTTCCGGACGGGCAATGGAAAAATGCTTTTTCATTTTTTCACGCATGTCTTTGGAAATATTGAACATGTCATCAAAATTGGAAACACCGCGTACATATAGCCAATGCCAAAGCTGGCTCACGCGCATGCGTGTCTGACGTTCCGGTACGCCTATCTCCTGTAATGCGCTTGCCATTTCAGCGCGCGACAAGCCAATAAGGGATGCTTTTGTTTCATCCATTTTGGCAGGGCGCAAAAGCGAAGTCGCGCCAATAGGTCTAAGATCGTAGGATACGCTCATACTTTCCAAAGCTCTGAATAAAGTTCTGTCTTGGCGGATTTAGCATAAAAGCAAGCCAACGTCACCACACTTATGCGCCATAAAACAAGCACTGCGCCATGACAATCTCATGATGCAGTGCCTGAAACTGGTGAAAACTATAAAATTTGTGTTATTTGCATTTCTGTGCAGCATTGAGAGCTGCGGTAATTCCTTTCAGGGAATAGGTGTAACTTGTATTTGTTCCACGCTGGGAAACAGCTTTGACAGAAAGGTTGGAACCGTTTTTCATGGCTGCAACGAGCTGGCTTTCTGTGGCCGGTGAAGCCGCCCAGGCAGATGAATCCTTGGTGAAAAATTCAAAATTCTTGCCGTCGACGGAAACAGTGACTTTGTCCTTCAGGGCATAGCCTGCCATGAATTGCGGCTCATAAGTAACAGGATTGCCTGCGCGTTTGCTGACGAGGAAATAGTTGTCGCCATGGTTGACCGATTTGGGTTCCGCAGTGATTGGCGCGGAAAGCACGTAACATACTGTGTTGTTTCCGGATTTATAGGAATAGGCGCCCCATGCATCAAATTGGTTGATGCGTGTCGGAGTTTGTGCCGAAGCAATTCCGGCAACAGCCATAATCATGACAGACGCAGCAACAAAAGTTTTTCCAAACATCGTATACTCAGCTCACTTTTTATTTTCGATTGGCAAAGCCATGTGGCTTCAAACCGGCGATTTTTTAAAAACCGGCATATCATTCTCACAATATACCGAAAGTTGTTACATGCAATTTTGACTAGTTTATGGTTACCAAAAGGTGAAGTTTTGTTCAAAAATTACAATTTCTCCCAAAAAAACTATTTTTCGGGTGTTTCAATCGGGGTTTTTTCCAATGCTTTGCGGGCTGCCTGATAATGCGCGTCGGTGATGTGGGCACGCACTGCCGAAATCGCGATTGTTAAAACAGCGATATCATCCGTGAAACCGATAACGGCCAACATATCGGGAATGAGATCGAAAGGCATCACGAAATAAGCGAGTGCTGCAAGAAGAATGCCGCGTACACGTGTCGGTGTTTTAGGGTCGAATGCGCAATAATAACTGGCAACGACATCTTCCATAAAAGGAATGTGGCCAGCTGCTTTGCGAACTGTTTTCCAGAAAGCCGCACGTACTTTTGCCGCACGACTCTTTTGTGTCTTTTCTGATTCGGGCTTCAAAATTTTGTCGATTGTCGTTTTATCCATCTTAAAATCCCATCAGGAAAAATGTTCTTAAAGCACGCTTCATTAACAATGATAGAAGTAGGAAGTGCGTATAATTTTACAAGTTTCCGGTTTCAGGAATCCTTTGCATGAGGCATCTCGAAATAGACTTTTCAAAGGATATTCCAAAATTGAAGCGGGCAGTTTCTTTTGCAAAATCTCCCACTTGACTCTGATTTATGTTCGATTCCATAATAGAACAAAACAAGAACATTGTTGCGAGTCTTTTATGCCGGATATAACCCAGTTACGTCGCCTTGTTGCCCGCATGGAAGGAAAAACTGTCGCTTTTTCTATGGATGACAATAGAAAGGGCAAGGGAAAACACGCTCTTCCTGAAGGCTATTTTTATCTCGGGCATGAAATTGCCGATTTCGAGGCCGGTCCATTTCCTTCTTATGCTTTGCATGAAGTTATTTCCGGGCCTGCTGCCATGAATAGTGCAACCGGTTTTTCTCTCGGCCTTCTCAAACGCAATGAAAAGGCAAACTGCCCTTTTATCTGGCTGGAAGAAGAAAGCACAGAAATAGAATATGGCATTCCTTATCCTGTCGGTATTTCTGCTTTCGGGCTTGATCCCGCGCGATTTATTCTGGTGCGTTGTCCAAAGGCTGAAGATGTTTTGAAAGCGGCTGATGATGCATTGGCAACGTCTCGTGTCGGCGGTTTGTTGTTGAGCCTTTCGGGGGCCTGTCGGGCACTTGATTTTACAGCCACCCGACGTTTGCATCTGGCAGCAGAAAAAGCACATTCGCCGGTTGTTCTGGTGCTTGGCAAAGAAGCATTGAAAAACAGCAACGCTGCCACACGTTGGCAAATCAAAGCAGCACCTTCTGAAAGTTCGGGTGCAAAAGCACCGGGATTAACAAATTATGATATCACACTTTTGCGAAATAGAACCGGATATACCGGACATTGGCTGATGCAATGGAACATCCATGACCAGATTTTTACAAAACCCCAAGAAATACGGCATACACGACCGGCTCTATCTGGCACTCGCTTTTCCTCGCCTGCCGATAGACCGTCTGAAGACGGTTTTGCCGCCTGAAAAAACGCCGGATTTCACAAAACCTTTTGTTGTGGTCGGCCGTTCTGTACACGGACTTAGGCTCGTTCATGTTAATGAGGCGGCGACACATGTCGGCCTTTATCCGGGGCTTTCTCTGGTTCATGCACGCAGCCTTTGTGAACGAATAGAAACGATTAATGAAGCAGAAGAAGCCGACAAGGACTATCTTCAATATCTCGCCCGTAATGCCGGACGGTTTACCCCGCTTGTTGCCTATAGCCTTCCCTTTGGTTTGATACTTGATGTAACAGGCTGCGATCATCTTTTCGGGGGGCCACAAAAAATGCTCGAAAAAGTGACCGCTTATTATAAGGGACTTGGGCTTGAGACACTCTCGGCACTGACAATAACACCCGCAGCCGCACGGGCTTTTGCCCGTTTTGGCGTCAACCGTTTTGTCACAAAAGAAGATTTTGTTTTAACACTGGATCGGCTGAAATTACCGGCACTTGAAGCAAAGCCGGATGTCCAACTGGCACTTCGCCGTGCCGGCTTTCATTGTCTCAAAGATATTCAGGCGGTTTCACCAAAAGCACTGGCTGCGCGCTTTGGCGAGGTTTTGCCTGCCCGCCTTGATGCGCTTTATGGAAAAAAACAGGAACCGCTTTCATTCATAAGCCCACCCCCGTCCCTTTATTTGTCATTACGTTTGGAAGAACCATTGATTGATGTAACAATGGTTGAAAAACAGTTTTTTGTTCTGGCAAAAGAATTTTTCAAGCGTTTAACGAAGCTCGGTCTTGGATGTCTGATGGTAAACATCATTCTTTATCGGGTTGATGGGCATATTGACCGGATAGGCATTGAGACCGGTCGCCCTTTGAGCGACCCCACACAATTTCTGTCGCTTCTTGAGGAACGGTTGAAAAGCTTGAAAACACCGCTTGATGCGGGATACGGTTATGACACATTGGCTCTTTCGGCAAGTCGTTCCGCTCCCCTTCGCCCCGTTCAGACCGGACTTGTCAACGACGATCTGGAACCGGCAGAAATCGGGCAACTGGTTGATCGGCTTTCAACCCGTTTGGGGGCAGATCATGTTCTGGTGGCTGGTACAAAAGAAAGTCATATTCCCGAATATGCAGCGTTTTGGGGGATAGCACAGCGTCATAAACCGCACACCGAAGCTTTGAAAGCTTTGGATGCGCAATTGAAAGCACAAGGATTTTTCCCGCTTCGTCCCAATCCGCCAGAACGCCCTATCAGGCTTTTTTGCCCGCCACAGCCCATTGATGTCATTGCCGCTTTGCCGGATGACCCGCCAGCTTCTTTTCGCTGGCGACGGGTTGTCCATAAAATCCGCCTTGCCGAAGGGCCTGAACGTATCAGTGCCGAATGGTGGAAACATTCGAGTCCCGATCGTGATTATTATCGCGTGGAAGATGAAAATGGCGAACGTTTCTGGCTATTCCGTTATGGCGAATATCCGCAAACAAAATGGTTTCTGCATGGTTTATTTGCCTGAAATCTATCAGCTTCCAGAAATTTTAAAGGCAAGTTTATGCATTATGCAGGGTTTTTGTTCTCTACCAGAAAGTCCGGTTTTTTAAAAAACATGTCTTTACGTCGGGCAAAAAAATCTTTTCGCCAAGAAAGCGACCAGACAAAATAAGGCGGCAGCATGTTTGCATTGTCTGTAAGAAGCAATTTTTCGTTTTTAAAAGGGGCTTCCCATCCCGAAGAGCTGGTGGGCGAGGCTGCGCGCCTTCACTATGCCGGTATCGGTATTGCCGATGAAAACACATTGGCCGGTGTGGTTCGCGGCTTTGCCATGGCACGGGAAGTTTTAAAACTAGACCCTTCTTTCCGCTATCTTGTCGGTTGTCGGTTGGTGTTTTCGGATGGAACACCGGATCTTGTTGTCTATCCACGAGACAGAAAAGCTTACGGCATGTTGTGCCGGATGCTAAGCGAAGGAAAAGCAAAATCCGGCGAAAAAGGAGCCTGCCAATTAAAGTTTGAAGATTTTTTGTTTCGTGCGCGCGGTTTCCAGATCATTGTCACAGATGGCGAAAGACTGGAAGACACGTTGAAAAACTTGCAACAGGTGGCAAAGGGTCAAGTCTTTCTTGGTTTGCCGATGAATTTTACCGGCAAAGATGCCCGTTATGGCGAATATCTGGCAAGAATGGCCAAAAATTTTAACGTTGGCCTTATTGCTGCTGCCGATATTCTCTATCACAGTGAAGAAAGGCGCATTTTACAAGATATTCTGACAGCAATCCGCCTTCATAAAACAATTGACGAAGCCGGATTTGCTCTTCAAGCCAATAGCGAGAAATATCTGAAACCGGTGAAAGAAATAGAACGGCTTTATCGGAATTTTTCCGTTGCAATCAAAGCGCAACAGGATTTTGTAGCCCCCATTTCCTTTTCACTTGATGACCTTTCCTATTCCTATCCGGACGAGCCGGTTCCTGCCGGTAAAACACCACAATCCTATCTGGAAGAATTGACCTGGAAAGGCATGGCTGAAAGGTTCCCGAAAACAGCTTATGGCAGTGTAAGACCGCTTCTGGAAAAAGAATTGAAGCTTATCAAAAAGCTTCGCTATGCTCCCTATTTTCTGACTGTTTATGACATTGTCAGTTTTGCAAAATCGCAAGGCATTCTTTGTCAGGGGCGCGGTTCGGCCGCAAATTCGGCAGTATGTTTTTGTTTGGGCATCACCAATGTCAATCCGCAACAGATTGATCTGTTGTTCGAGCGGTTTATTTCCGAAGAGCGTAACGAGCCACCCGATATTGATGTCGATTTCGAGCATGAGCGGCGCGAAGAAGTGATGCAATATATCTATCGTCGTTATGGTCGTCATAGAGCTGCAATTGTTGCAACGGTCATCTGTTATCGCAGTCGCAGTGCCATTCGCGATGTCGGCAAAGCTTTGGGCTTGAGCGAAGATATTATAGGTGCGATTGCCTCGACTGTCTGGGGCACATCTGGCAAGAAAGTGAGCGATGAGGAGATTGCTCAAAGAGGACTCGACCCGACAAACCGGATGATTGGTTTGACACTACGTCTTGCTCATGAATTGGTCGGCTTTCCAAGGCATTTGTCACAGCATGTCGGCGGTTTTGTTTTGACCGAGCAAAGGCTTGATGAAACCGTGCCGATCGGCCCTGCTGCCATGAAAGACCGCAGCTTCATCGAGTGGGATAAAGATGATATCGACACTGTCAAATTGATGAAGGTCGATATTTTGTCTTTGGGGATGTTGACTTTGATCCGCAAAGCTTTTGATCTTTTGAAACGTCATAAAAATATCAGCCATGGCTTGCATGATGTGCCGCGGGAAGATGAAAGCGTCTATAAAATGTTGTCGAAAGGCGATTCGATCGGAGTTTTTCAGGTTGAAAGCCGGGCACAAATGAACATGTTGCCGCGATTGAAACCGAAACAATTCTATGATCTGGTTATTGAAGTGGCTATTGTCCGTCCAGGCCCGATACAAGGCGATATGGTGCACCCGTATTTGCGCCGTCGCAACCATATGGAAAAAGTGGTTTATCCTTCACCTTCACCACAATTCGGCCCACCTGACGAATTGCAACGTGTTCTGGGAAAAACTTTGGGTGTTCCGCTTTTTCAGGAACAGGCAATGCGCATTGCCATAGAAGCTGCCAAATTTACGCCCGATGAAGCCAATCTTTTGCGTCGTGCCATGGCAACGTTCCGGCGGGTTGGAACCATTCATACCATGCGGGCAAAAATGGTCGAGGGAATGGTGAAACGAGGTTACAAGCGCGATTTTGCCGAAAATTGTTTCAAGCAGATTGAAGGCTTCGGCGAATATGGTTTTCCTGAAAGCCATGCTGCAAGCTTTGCCCATCTTGTTTATGTTTCAGCTTGGCTCAAATGTCATCATCCGGAAATTTTTGCGACCGCTCTTCTTAATTCCCAACCTATGGGTTTTTATGCCCCCGCCCAGATTATTCGGGATGCCCGCAATCATGGTGTCGAGGTTTTGCCGGTCGATGTCAATCATAGCCATTATGACCATTGTCTGGAAAAAAACGGCAACGGTTTTTCTTTGCGATTGGGATTTCGTCAAATCAACGGTTTTGCGATTGAATGGGGAAAAAGAATCGAGCTTCAACAAGCCGAAGAGCCGTTTTCGTCGATTGAAGAATTGCATCGTCGGGTGATGTTACCAAAACGCGCCTTCGAGCTTCTTGCCGATGCCGATTGTTTCTTAAGTATCAATAAAGAGCGACGTTTGGCTTTGTGGGCGGTGCGCCGTTTGCCCGATCATGGAAACTTGCCATTGTTTGCAGCAGCACAACAATCCGATCTTGGTGAAGAAGACCCGCTTATTTTTACGCCAATGAAATTGAGCGAGCATGTCATTACCGATTATGAGACAACGCGTTTGTCGCTCAAAGCCCATCCGTTGAGTTTTTTGCGAAACGACCTTGTGAAAAAGGGTGTGCTTACCTGTCATGAAGCAATGGAAATTGCAGGAGGCTCTATGGCAACAATTGCCGGTATTGTTACGGTCCGGCAAAAGCCCGGCAGTGCCAAGGGTGTGGTCTTTTTGACAATGGAAGATGAAAGCGGCATTGCCAATATTGTTGTCTGGCCAAAAATAATGGCGCGCTTTCGCCGCGAGGTCATGGGGGGAAAGCTCCTATTGATAACAGGTAAAATACAACGGGATTCTTCCGGTGTTACCCATCTTGTTGCCTCTTATATCGAAGATAGAAGTATGGACATTATCAATCTGAGCGAAATTCCCGAACATTTTGCAGCGATTGAAAGTGAACCTGTGGCCCGTCATCCCCGTCAGTTCCGTGCTTTGCCAAAATCCCGCGATTTTCACTAAAATATTTTTATGAATGAAGACTTCTAAGTTTTTCAGCTTTTTATTTTGCGCCTTTCAATCCGTTTGATGACAAGCTGGAAAATGAGGAGCCTATGAAAATTTCATCACTTGATCGGCACCTGTCCAGCACTTTTAAAACTTTTGTTTCAATCTTTTAGGGAAGATAAAAAACCGTCAAAAATGAATAAGACAATAAACGACTGATCAAGCAAAAAATGCGCCGGAAAGCCCGGGCGCGCACCTGTATTCAGGTGATCTGAACGTTATGAATCCATTTGCTCTTGTCATTTTAGTCAAATCGGAAATTTTGCAAAATATTCGCGTTTTTAAAAAATATTTGAATGCATTGATCGCCGGTTGCTGCTTAAAAATAAACAGCGGCAACAAAATCCGGAACCCTGATTTTCATATCATTCACCCGCAGGTAAAGGCGTCGATGCTGTTAGAACCGCATCATGTTCGATCAACCGGTTTTTGAAAAAGCTTGAAGACCATTCGGAAGTTCATTTTGTTTCGACAAAAAGCTCCATATTTCATTTTCACAGTGTAATTCTGGATTATGTAACTATGAATTATGCGAGCCTAGTTGTGGAAATTTCGAACAGTGCAAAAAATGCGCATAGAACGTCATTTTCATGCTTCGAGCAACAGTATTCAAGCAACAGCTTTTAGCCGCTCATTGCCTAAACGATAGGAAATTGCTTCGGCAAGATGATGTTTCGTCAACTGTGGCGCACCATCAAGATCGGCAATTGTGCGTGCAACTTTCAGGACACGATGGTAAGCGCGTGCTGAAAGGCGCATTTTTTCACTTATTATTTGCAACAACGTTGTTGCCGCATCATCAAGAAGAGCAACTTTTTCGATCAGATTTGCAGGACAATCGCCATTGGTGCGGATTCGGGGCATTCCCAGTTCTGCATATCTTTTAGCCTGTATATCCCGTGCTTTTCTGACGCGTTCGGCGACAACGCGGCTCGGTTCGGCTTCTGCCGGTTTGATGAGATCAAGTGCTGACAGAGCCGGGACATCAATTCGTAAATCTATGCGATCAAGCAGCGGGCCGGAAATACGTGCCTGATAATCAAGCTGACATTTCGGGCCTTTGGCGCAAACATGCCCCGGTTCGCCCGCCATACCACAACGACAAGGGTTCATGGCAGCAACAAGCTGGATGCGTGCCGGATAGCTGACATGCCGGTTGGCGCGCGCAACAACACATTCCCCGCTTTCAAGCGGTTGACGCAGGGAATCGAGAACTTGCGGCGAAAATTCCGGAAATTCATCAAGAAATAAAACGCCATTATGAGCAAGCGAAACTTCTCCCGGATGTGCCTTGATACCGCCACCGACCATGGCAGCCATAGATGCCGAATGGTGGGGCGCGCGGAAAGGTCGATGAATGGAAACAGAACCATTCGTTGTTTCACCGGCAATCGAAGCAATGAGCGAAACGTCGAGAAGTTCGCGTGCATCAAGAGGTGGCAATATGGATGGCAAACGTTCGGCCAGCATGGATTTTCCGGCTCCGGGCGGACCTACAAACAGAAGATTATGGCGTCCGGCTGCGGCAACCTCTAGCGCACGTTTGGCTGCACTTTGTCCCTTGATGTCGGCAAGGTCGGGCAGATTATCCTGAATAATATATTGGCGGGGTTGCGGAGACGATAAAAATTGGGAACCTTTGAAATGATTGACCAGTGCAAGCAAACTTGAAGGAGCCAAAATTTTTATGTCTGAACCTGCCCAGGCAGCTTCCGGTCCGCATTTTTCCGGACAAATCAGTCCTTTGCCGGAAGCAACAGCAGTCATAGCTGCGGGCAAGACGCCACTTACAGGTGCGATTGAACCATCAAGTGCCAATTCGCCGAGAACAACATATTCCTGTTCGACTTCTGTCGGAAGAAGCCCCATTGCGACCATGAGCCCGACAGTAATCGGCAAATCATAATGGGAACCTTCCTTGGGTAAATCAGCGGGAGCAAGATTGACGGTAATCCGTTTGACCGGCATGGATAATCCACAGGCATGAAGTGCTGCTTGCACACGTTCGCGGCTTTCGGCAACTGCCTTGTCGGCAAGGCCGACAATGGACATTCCCATTTTACCATTGGCAATCATAACCTGTACATCGACGGGTAAAGCCTCGATGCCGGAAAAGGCAACAGTCGTAATACGTGCAACCATTTGTCTTGTTCTCACCTGCGTTGTGTCAAAATGAAACAATCATTTTTTCGGGTGGAAATCAAGAACATTTCAAGAACATCCGTTAAAAATATGTATGTTGTCATGATATGACAAAAATTATCGCTTAACACTTCCTTGACGAAAATGAAGCAAAATCATGGTTGTCGGTGTATGAATAAGAAGTAGCCTATGCTAACGCATGGGGGAGAGAAGTTTTTAGAACAGTGCCTTTTGTTTAATCTGATGAGATAAACTGTGGGTTCGGCTTTCAAGGGCGCTATATTCGAATTGATTAAACGGGTAAATTCAAGAGTCTGACGGTCAAGAGTTAAGTGTTTTGGTGATATCGGGTAAAAAATCGACGTTGAAAGCAGGAAGCGCTCTTGTCGCTATCATAGCCTGTTTTGCGTTCGCTTTTTCTTATCCACAGGAAGCAAGTGCTTTTGATCTCTTTGGTATCCATTTATGGGGTAAAAAAGATCAGAATGATAAAAACGCCGATGTTATTGGTGTTCCAAAACATTATAAGGTCAAAGTTGTCGCCGCCGAGGGTGCTCCGCAAGCAGGCGTAAAAATTGTCAAAGCAGCTTCTTCGCTTGTTGAAGACGATGATAAGCCCGCCTCTGGCTCTGCGGGTCTTCTCGCCAAAGCGCGTGGTGATTACAGGAAAATTTTAGCCGCTCTTTATGCCGAAGGCTATTACGGCGGTACGATCAGTATTCAAGTCAATGGTGCGGAGGCAGCCAATATTCGACCCGATGCGGAATTGCCCGATCAATCCGATATTGTCATTACAATCGATACCGGTCCGCAATACCATTTCGGCATTGCCAGTGTTCATGACCTGGCGCCAAAAACCGATGACAAGAAGGACAAGGTTCCTCTTCCTGCCGATTCAGGCTATGCAACTGGTGATGTTGCCAAATCCAGCTCTGTCTTCAAGGCAGAACAGCTTGCCATCGAGGGGTGGCGTCAACAAGGTTATGCCAAGGCAAGCGTAAAAAACCGTGAAGTTATAGCCGATCACCAAACAAATACAATCGATTCCAATATCGAGGTTCAACCGGGTCAGAAAGCCAGTTATGGTCCGTTGACAGTCAAAAATGTCAGCGACAAACCAAGGATGGATTCAGCCTATGTCGCATGGATGACCGGATTGAAAGAAGGGCAGGAATATGACCCCGACGATATTGCCAAAGCCAATAAAAGGTTGGCACGACTTGATGTATTTCGTGCTGCCAATGTGAGGGAAGCCGACAAGATCAAGGCGGACGGCAGTTTACCGCTTAATCTCACAGTTCAGGAACGGCCGCTCCATCGTTTTGGTGTTGGCGGTAGCTATTCGACACTTGATGGCGCGGGGCTTGAAGCTTACTGGATGCACCGCGACCTTTTCGGTCATGCGGAACGCTTGCGATTTGACGCAAAGATTACCGGTATTGGCGGCAGTCAGGATGACTCTTATAACCCGAAAAACTTCGGCTATCTTTTGGGAACCACTTTCACTCGCCCGGGTGTCATTACGCCCGACACCGATTTTGTTGCAAGTCTCAAAGGGCAACGTGAGGTTCTGGATAATTATACCACGACAGGCATTACCGGACAGCTGGGTTTAACACATATATTTACCGATGAGCTCTCAGGGCGGATTTATTTCAATGCTGCCCAGACAAAGTCGGAAGATGATTATTTTGGCAACCGTGATTTTACGCCGGTCGGGTTTTTGGGTGGATTATTATATGATAGCCGCGACAATAAATCCGATCCGAAACACGGACTTTATGGTGAAGCTGTTCTGGAGCCGATCTACGAAATTCATTATGGAAACTTTATCGGCAAGATGACATTGGAAGGTCGTTCCTATTTTTCGCTTGATGCAAAAGATCGCTATGTCATTGCAACGCGGGCAAAGATCGGTTCGATTACCGGTCCGGAAGCGCGCGAAATCCCCTCCGATATGCTATTCTTTGCTGGTGGCGGTGGTTCGGTGCGTGGCTATGGCTATCGAAATATCGGTATCAGAACCGATACCGGTGATACAATTGGTGGTCGTTCGCTCGTCGAGGGTTCGGCAGAATTGCGCACAATGGTTACCGATACAATCGGTCTCGTCGGTTTTGTCGATGCCGGTGTTGTCGGCGCTGATTCCACACCCGATTTTTCGGAAAACACCAAAGTGGGTGCCGGTATCGGTCTTCGTTACATGACAGGGCTTGGACCATTGCGGTTTGATGTGGCAGCACCTCTTGATGGTGCAGTGGGCGACCCTGATTTAGGTTTTTATATCGGCATAGGGCAGGCGTTCTGATGATGAAAAATTTTTCACTTTCAGCTTTGATGACCGCGTTGTTCCTGATCTTTGCAGGCTTGACGGCGGGTTTCGCCGAGACTTCTTTGCCCTCCGGTCATGATACGGCTGCGGCTGAAAAATCATGGGTTTTGTCATTCATCGAAAGCAAGATTTCCTCACCTAACCGGCAAATCCGTTTTACCGGTATTGAAGGAGCTTTATCGTCGAACGCCACGATCGGCTCGATTACGGTTGCCGATCGACAAGGCATCTGGCTCAAAATCACCAATGCCAAGCTTGACTGGAATCGTTTGGCACTATTACGCGGACAAGTGTCCATTAATGAATTGTCAGCCGAGAAGATTGATATTTTCAGGAAACCTTTGCCTGATTCTTCTGCGCCAAGCCCACAGTCGAAAGGCTTTTCTATACCGGACTTGCCAGTTGCAATAAGCATCAAATCACTTGATGCAAAGAAAGTTGCGTTTGGAGAGGCGCTTTTCGGCCTTCCTTCCGAAGTGTCGTTGAATGGCGGCATAACTCTTGCCGATGGCGATCTTGCAGCGCGACTTGTCATGAAACGGTTGGATAAATCCGGTGATTTTGATGTATTGGCCGATATCTCGAACAGCACCAATAAGGCAAAAATTGATATCGAAGTCTCGGAGCCGGAAAACGGCATTGTTGCCAATCTGTTAAAAATAAAAAATCGTCCTTCGCTCGCTTTGATTGCAAAAGGCGAAGGACCACTTGATAATTTCGAGCTCGGTCTTGCGATGAAAGCTGGTGCCGATCCGGTACTGAATGGTAAATTCAAGCTTCAGGGCACAGAAAGCGGAAAATCGATAAATGTTAATCTGTCAGGGCCGATTGTTCTTTTGATGCCGGACGAATATCGGGCGTTTTTCGGGGCAAGAACGGAGCTTGAGCTTGATGCGTTACTCAAACACGGCGGCGGCTTTCGTCTTGACAAATTTTCGATCAATGGTGAAGGCGTTCATATAGCTGCAAATGCAGAAACATTGTCAGACGGTTTTTTACGCCGTTTGGCGGTAAAAGCATCGGTCAAAGCGCAAACAGGTGGTTCGCTTATTTTGCCGGTTGCAGGCGGTAATACGCGTGCTGACGATATCGCGCTTAATATCGATTATGGACGCAATGATAGCCCGATGTGGAGTGGCCAATTTATCGTCAACAATTTTGCAAACGAAAATTTCGTTGCCCACGATATAACCGTCGATATGGGCGGGGACGAGGAAAATCTTGATGACGTCAATAATCGTCATGTCGGGTTGCAGATTACCGGCGCAATCAACGGTATGGCAACGCCGAAGAGCAAGATTTCGGAGGCCTTGGGAAAATCGGTCAATTTGAAAGTCGATGCCGATATTCTTGCCCGTCAACCGGTTACTATACGCACTGTCAATCTTTCCGCTAACGGCCTTGCTTTGTGGCTGAAGGGGCAAGTCGAAAAGCTTGAATTCAAGGGAAATCTCGGCATTCAAGCCGATACATTGGAACCTTTGGCAATGTTGAGCGGAAAACCGCTCTCGGGTGCGGCCGATATTGAGGCAAATGGTATCATCGGCCTTGTCGGTGGTTCTTTCGATCTTGATCTTTCCGGAAAAACTGTCGCTTTGAAAACCGGCAATGAGACTTTGGATCGTTTGCTGGCGGGCGATGTAAAATTATCAGGCGGAATAAAACGCGACGAACACGGGATCACAACTCGTGACCTGTTGATCGGTAACGATCATATCAAGCTTGAAGCCAATGGCAGTTTCTCGAGTGATGAAGCCGATATGGACTATCAGCTTGCGCTTTCCGACCTTAATCTCGTCAACTCCCGTATGCATGGGGCCGTTCAATTGCGGGGCGCCGCTCGCGGCCATAACCGTCTTGTTGCCTTAAGTCTCGGAGCGAAGATAAAAGAAGCAATTTTGTCGGGTCAGAAAATGCAGGATACGGCAATTTTTGCCAATGCTGTTCTTGATAACACCTCTCCTGTCGCCACCTATTTGAGCGGTTCGGTAGACGGTACCGGCCTTTTTGGCGGTGAAAAACTGAAACTAAGCGGAAGTTTTTTCGATAATGACCAGTTCAAAAGTCTGAACAATCTGGACATTCTCGTTGGCGAAACCCATGTGAACGGCAATCTGAAGCAAAATCTGGAAGGGCTGATTGACGGAAATATCCATATTGATGCACGCGATATTTCAACATTGAGTGCGCTTTTGCTCACTGACGGCCATGGCGCTATGACGGGTGACTTTAATTTAAGCGAAAGTGAAGGAAAACAAAGCGGTCGTCTGAAAGCCCACGTCGACAAACTGGTTTTTGGCGAAAATCATGTTCAAAGCCTTGATATGAATTTGACGCTCGATGACCCGAAAGGTGCTTTCCGTGTCAATGGCTTTGTCAATGCTTCGGATATTCGTGTTGCCAATTTTGTCGCCAATACCATAAAAGCGACAGCAAAAGATATGGATGGAAAAACCGCTTTCCAGGTTTCGGCAGATGTCCAGAATACTATCAAGGCCGACCTAGCCGGTCTCTTGATCTATCCTGCAGTAAACGGGGACGACGGGCAAAACGGACAAGGGGATAACCGGCGGCTGACGGTCGAATTTGATTCTTTGAACGTCACGCAGGATACGGTTCATGCGAAACTATTAAATCCGGCTTCTGTGATTTTGTTTGATAACAGCTATCACATTTCACCTTTGATATTGGATGTGAATGGCGGGAAATTTTCTCTAAAAGGCGATGGCGGGTCAAAACTCGATTTAGAGTTGCAAATGGATCATTTGCCCGTTTCACTTGCCAATCTGATAAAACCGGATCTTCGTGCAACCGGCACTTTAACCGGTCAAGCCGATATAAAAGGAACGCCGGACACACCTGATGTCGCCTTTGATGTTAAAGGCGAAGGTCTGTCGATTGGCCTTTTGAAAGACAAAAAGATCGCACCATTTGCACTTGATGCAAAGGGCAGAACCAATGGCAAATTGGTCAATATTGATACCAGAATTTCCGGTTCCGGCCTTGATGTTGAAGCCAGTGGCAAAGTACCGCTGGATGCAGGAAATCTTGATCTTGACATTGATTTGAAAAATTTGCCCGTTGCTCTCGCAAATGGTTTTGTGTCCAATCAGAATCTTGGAGGAACGGTCTCCGGTCACGCTCATATTGGCGGACAATTGAAAGCACCGACGGCAACACTCAATCTTTCAGGCCAGAGCTTGAGAGCCGATTTGTTGGCAAAAAATGGCCTTACGCCAATCAGTTTGAATGCTGAGGCGCATTATGAAAATAATGTTCTTAATCTTGAACAATTCAACGCCAACGGGCCGCAAGGACTTAATATGTCGGCGAATGGTCGCATTCCGGTCAAAGGCGACGGTATCGATCTTCACGTCAAAGGCTCGGCACCTATGGGGATTGCCAACCAGTTCCTCGCTGAACGTGGAGCGCAAGTTTCCGGCTCGGCAAATGTTGATGCAACCGTTAGAGGTTCCTTCATAAAGCCGGAGCTTAATGGTCATTTAGCTCTTTCAAATGGCACATTCATTGACCCGCAAAGCAATTTGCGGCTGAACAATATTGTGGTTGATGCCGGTTTGAGTGGCGAGCGCATTGTGCTTAATCGTGCTAACGCTTCATCATCTGCTGGAGGAACAATTTCTGCAAATGGTTCTATCTCGACAGATTTTGCTGCTGGCATGCCCGCCGATATGACTGTTCGCCTCAATCATACACGTTATAGCGATGGAGAGATGGTTGTTGCGACGGTTGATGGCACTTTAACAGTCACAGGTGGGCTGTTGAATAATCCGGTGATTGGCGGTGATTTAACAATCGAGAAGGCAGAAATTACCGTTCCGGATCGTTTCGGAGGGGCTGCTCTTATTGATGTCAAACATAAGAATCTTACAAAAGATATCGAAACAACGCTTGAACGCGCAAAAATCGATACCGGCAAAAACAAAGTTGCAACGGCACCCGCAAAACCTTCCGTTGTTCAGCTAAAACTGCATATCCGTGCACCGAATCAGATTTTTGTTCGTGGCATGGGGCTTGATGTCGAATTGGGTGGCGAAATCGGTTTGTTCGGGCCGGTGAATGAAATTCATCCTGTCGGCGGTTTCCAGATGTTGCGGGGACGGTTTGAAATTCTTTCTCAACGCCTTACCTTCACCGAAGGAACGGTAACACTTGTCGGTAATCTCAATCCTGAAGTCAATTTTGTTGCAACCACGCAAGGAAGCGATATTACAGTAACGGTAACCGTTAGCGGTACAATCAATGCATTGAGTGTTTCATTTACTTCGGTTCCTGTCTTGCCTCAGGACGAAGTTCTCGCCCGTTTGATTTTCAATCGCTCTATCAGCGAACTGTCGCCCTTCCAGATTGCCCAACTTGCGTCGGCTGCTGCCGAACTTGCCGGTGTTACCAATACGTCGCTTCTCGGTTCATTACGCTCGACCACAGGTCTTGATGATCTTGATGTTGTGACAGATAAACAGGGAAATACCGGTGTTAAAGCGGGTCGCTATATTCGCGATAATATCTATCTCGGTGTCGAAGCTGGCTCCGGTGGCAATACAAAGGGAACAGTCAATCTGGATATTTCCAAAAACTTGAAAGCCAAAGGCGCACTTGGCGCACAAGGTGATTCAAGTGTTGGTGTTTTCTATGAAAAAGATTATTAAAACGATGAATATTGCTTTTGCCGGAAATCACCTTCCGGCGTTCATTTCATCGTCACCCACAACGCGTAAGGAATAATGATGCCCCGACTTTTTGCCGCATTGGAAGTGCCGCATGATGCCGCATTGTCCTTGTCACTGTTGCGAGGCGGTTTACCTGGTGCACGTTTCATCGAAGTGGAGGATTATCATATCACATTGCGCTTCTTCGGTGACATGAGCAATGAAATTGCTGATGAACTCGTTCACGCACTTGATCATATTGGAAGAAAGCCATTTAACCTTCGTCTGAAAGGAATTGGTGTCTTCGGTTCGAAAACGCCGCATTCGATTTATGCAAGCGTAGAACCATGTGAGGAGCTGCTGCTTTTACAAAGCGACATTGATCGTATTGCCAAGAGACTTGGCCTCAAATCGGATAAAGGAAAATATATTCCTCATGTGACAGTTGCTCGCCTGAAACAGGTGAGGCTTGACGATTTATTGCCCTATCTTTCTTCACATGGCCATTTTGAAACGGGGTATTTTCCGGTCAACCGCTTTGTGATGATGTCATCGCACGAGTCAATTGGCGGCGGGCCTTATATCGTTGAAGAGCATTGGGACTTATCAAGACAATAAATGGAAAATCGGATCCTTTTATTTGAACAGCCGTCTGATACTACGTGTGTTTTTTTCAAAAAAACGTCGTAGAGAGCGGGTATTCTTTTCGATAAAAATGCCAATAGTTTTTCGTTTTCTATGTTTTGATATACTCGCAACTGCATTATTTTCGATTAAAACATGGCCGTTCTCTTTGCTGAATCCACTTTCATTCCGGATACTATCTTTTTGGGAAAATGGATGAGGAAAAACTTTCTTTAAATCCGGGATACTACGGTATCGTACACGCTCCGCTTTTTCAATTGGTGTTCCATCCCGATACATACCGTAGTACCACCATTTGCTAGGGAGATTTAATGGCGTATTTTCTTCTACCATATGTTCATACTTGTCCCAGAGCTCGAAAACTTCGTGATTCTCTTTTGCGTAACGTTTTGTCATTGTGCGACCAACCGGTCCAAGTTTTGTATAGTGGTAAAAACGTAATGGAAAAATACCGTTCACGTAAATGCATTTATTGGTAATAGAGATTTTTCTGTGACTTAAATTCCAGCTGGCAACATTATATCCTGGATCACGTAAAATATAAACGCCGTCGAACATTGCTGGAACTAAATCAAACCATTTCTGATCTACAAATAGTCCTCTGGGAAGATCATCGTGACAATATTCGAGCAATCTGTCATTCCACCAATTAGCAAGTCGCTTACCGTTTACATCATTGCGAATCGCAAGAAACCCTAAATTGAATACGCCGTAATTGAGCGCAGCAATTTCGTTATCAATAATAGCAATTTTCTCATCTTCAGGTGTTACTTGGTGAGGTGTGACAATAATAGAATGCGAATCCAACAAATCTATGATAGGCGACAAGCTGTTATAAACGGCAATATCAGGGTCCAGATAAACAATTTTATCGTACCCCATGTCTGTGAACTTTTTTAGAAAAGGTCCTTTTACGGCAGTACAAAGTTCAACAACATCATGACCGAACATCCATGATTCGTAGTTCTCAAGTCCCATGTCTTCAATATAATAGACAGTATCAAATGGCTCTTCCGCAAGATTAAAAATAAAACCGTCAGGCTCTTTATCTATCATAACTAGAGCAAATTCATAATCTGAATTATACTTTTTAAAGGATTGCGCTAATACGCGTGCTTTTGCCAGGTAACCGAATGTGCAGCTTGTAAATATCAAATTCATAATGACTAATCCAATTTTAAGTGTTTGTGTATGTCATCTTACTTAAAATAAGCGAACGGTATTTTTTGTTTAAACGACGGTCTATAATTGATCGGTAATTTTCAGAATCTTTTAAATATTCTACGAGATCGGGTATACCGCGATAGACATAGCCGTGGGACTGTTCTCTGACAACTTTAGCAGCGTTTCCCGACAAATAATTTGTTACGACAAATGTGTCAGCAGCGATTGCTTCATAAGCGGTTAAACAAAAAGTTTCCGGCCAAAGCGAACCAATGAATGCGATGTCAATATCATGTTTTATGAGTTGATCACGCATCTGGGCAGTTTCTTCAGCGTTTGTAACAACTTTTACAAAGTCATATTGCTTCGAACGTGGAGCATAGCTAGCGAAAACGTAAAATGAAAAGGGGGAGGGTTTTTCGTTGAAGGCGGAAATAAGGTTGATAAAATCGTTCCAACCTTTGTGATATACAGGTGTGCCCACAAAAGCGATTTTTAAATTTTGATTGGTTTTGTCAATCCGGCATTTATGTTCTTCACCCAACCTATAATGCGGAATAACACGGATAGAATGATATGGTAATTTTGATTTATCCAACCAAAATTCTTTAGCAAACTCTGAAGGCGAAATAACAACAGGTTTGATTTCATCAAAAAAATCTTTGAATTCTTTAGCTTGGTTAATGCGATCATATCCTGCATTACAATTTTCGCATTGTTTAGAATTAGAAACAGGTGCACCGCAAAAAATCACGTTGTTCCGTAACAGATTAAAATTCGGGCATAAGGTTGTGTAATCATGTATCCAAAAATACCACTTCACCTGGCATTGTAATGAAGTTCCAATGTCAATGATTGAGCGTAGATTTAGTCCTAATGGTGAATGTATAATGCTATCCGCTTCGTTTACAGGCAAAGTCTTTAAAGAGCATATCAGATTATCTGCGATTGTAGTGCCTATGTTTCTACCGTTAAGATTTATTCCTAAAGGTAAATCGGCTGCGAGGTTGTCATTGACTAACCAAGTTCTTGCTATCTTTGGAAAAATGTGAAGATAACTTATTCCTTCAAGATGGACAGCTTCTTCTTCGGTTTTTATACACTTTTGAATGCCACCATTATTTTCAAGATAATTGTCGTGGCTAAATGAAATAATTAATTTATCATAATTGCTGATTGATTCTTCAAATATATTCTTAAGTGTTTCACAATCAAGCAGTTCATTCTTTGAATGAAGATGGAACGCTAACCTATTTTCTTTTTCGGATATAGTTTTCGAATTAAATATAATATCTTCAATAGCCTTTTTTTCTTGATTATGTAGAGGGGGATTCGACATAATTAAACTTTTACCTCAGCTAATTGACCGCTATCGGCATCAGAAGTTCTTAATTGAATAACGGCTTTACTCAACAAAGCTAATAACTCGAATTTATTCAAGTTCTCCCATTCTATCTCTCCCCATCTGGGAATATAAGAACGTAGATGACTGAACTCTTTAGTTGATTTGAACTCCCACATGAAGCATCCAAGTGCTTTCAATTCGTCACACATTGCTACGGGAAAGCGCGAAGCGAGAACATTGGATTCGCGTGCTATATTAAGTAAATGTTTATTGGAAGAATTATAATTGTTTCTGTTGAACGCAGGAAACGCACATAGATATAAGTAAAAATCGTTTTCCAATAAAAACTTGATTGCAGTTTGATGAGAGCTATCGCTGTTTTCTTCAAAAAATATGATTTTAGCTCTCTTTTTTATATAATCTTTATCACTCTCAATAATATCGGTTTCATGACCTTCAGCATCTATCTTCAAGAAGTCATAGTCACCATATTGTTTTCGAATTTTCGAAAGAGGTACAACTTTTACCGTTTTGTCACTCGTGCCGTGCGCTTCGACAAGATGTGTTCCGCCGAGATTTTCATGTTCCACAGATAATGTATAACGTCGATCATCCAGCTTTCCAACGGCCGCTTCAACCACGGTAAAAGGAACATGACTATTTTTATCCAAATTTTGTTTTAGTGATGGAAGTACTACGGGATTCGGTTCCACGGAAATAATTTTTTTGGCTCCGAACTTTGATAAACCGAGTGAGAAAGTGCCTATAAATGCACCGATATCCACTGCTACATATCCTGGCTTAAGAATAGTAGAGGAAAAATAACATTCTAGCAATCCCCACTCACCATATTCAGACAGACAGCGATAAATGAGATCATTTTCAGGAAGGTCGGCAACCATTTCCCCGTAATAGGTGTCTATTTTTTTCATTATAATCTATATTCGTCCGTAAAAAATAAAAGTGTTTTCTTCGCAATGGTCTAACGTATTTTTTCGTTAAAATAAATATCCCAGGTTTTGAATGTCAGAGAAAAACATGTTTTGATCTTGACGTTGTTGAGCAGAGAATTGGCCGGCCTGACGCATGCCGTTTTATACTCTTTGGACGGGATAGAATGAACAACAAAATTTCTTTTATTGGCTGTTATTGTCGAGTTGAATATTTTGCGAGCAAAATCAGCCCAATTGGTTTTTCCGTCAGGAACAAGATGAAAAATACCACGCCAATTTTGTGGTGGAATTTTACCTGTTACTTGCTTGCTGATAGCGATGATATTGTCAGCAATAAAATCGGCACTTGTTGGAGTCCCCCACTGGTCGCACACGACGTTTATTTCATCATGCGTTTGCGCCAGCCGGATCATCGTTTTAACAAAATTATTTCCAAATCGGCTATAAACCCAGGCGGTGCGCAAAATGATGTGGTTTGGATTGGCTTCTATTACAGCCCATTCGCCTTCGAGTTTGGAAAGGCCATAAACGTTCAGTGGCCCTGGAGCATCATCTTCCTTATAGCCGTTTTCGTTCTGTCCGTTAAAGACATAGTCTGTCGAAATATGAATGATCGGCAAACCATTTTCTTGCGCGACTTCGGCAACGTTTCCGGCACCGTCTCTGTTGACAGCAAATGCTTTCTGAATCTCGGTTTCGGCCTTATCGACAGCAGTATAGGCAGCGGCGTTGACAACAATATCAGGCTTATAAAACTGAACAGCCTTTGCGATTGAAGTTTTATCGGTGATATCAAGTTCGGGTCGACCAAGTGCAACAATTTCAACGCCATCTTGTGTCGAATGCAGCATAGATTGCGCAACTTGACCATTTTTGCCGGTGACCAGAATTTTCACAGTTGTTCCCTTTTCAAGCGATTTTTGCGCGGTCTTTTAGCGGCTGCCACCACCATTTATTGTCAAGATACCACTGGACGGTTTTCTTCAAACCTGTATCAAAAGTTTCCTGCGGTTTCCAATGAAGTTCTGTCATGATTTTCGTTGGATCAATCGCATAACGCCTGTCGTGTCCGGCCCGGTCTTTAACAAATGTAATGAGTTCCCGATAGGATTTTCCATTGGCACGGGGCTTTAATCCATCAAGAATGTCACAGATAGATTCGACGACCTGAAGATTGGTTCGTTCGTTATGTCCGCCAACATTATAGCTCTCGCCTATTTTGCCATGGCAGACAATTGTTTCCAAAGCCCGTGCGTGGTCCTCGACATAAAGCCAATCGCGAATATTCTTTCCTTCACCATAAATAGGCAGTGGCTTTTCATCAAGCGCAGAGAGAATAACAAGTGGAATAAGTTTCTCGGGAAAATGGTATGGACCATAATTATTTGAACAATTGGAAATAACAGTTGGCAACCCATAGGTATGATGCCAAGCGCGCACCAGATGATCCGATGAGGCTTTCGAGGCAGAATAAGGAGAAGACGGGTTATACGGTGTTTGTTCGGTAAAAATACCACTATCAAATGGCAGATCTCCGAAAACTTCATCGGTAGAAATATGGTGAAAGCGGAATGTCTTTTGTTTGGCAGGATCCAATTTCTCAAAATAACGGCGCGCTGCTTCCAATAAACGAAAAGTACCTACAATATTTGTCTCAATAAACGCTGATGGCCCGAGAATCGATCGATCTACATGACTTTCGGCGGCAAGATGCATAATGGCGTCGATTTGTTCGTTTTCCAAAATTTCAAAAACAGCATCACTGTCACAGATATCCAAGCGATAGAAATGGTAGTTTTGTTTACCAACCAATGTTTTTAAAGATTGAAGATTTCCTGCATAGGTCAGCTTATCAACATTAAAAACATCATATCCTTTATTAACAAGATGTCGGCACAATGCCGACCCGATAAAGCCTGCACCGCCAGTCACAAGAATTTTCACTTTGTCATCTCCGCAAAATTGAAGAGCTCGGCATCTTTTAAAAATGGTGCATTTTTGTCTTTTTCTGAAAGCTCGACATGGGCAAGGTCGATCGGCCATTTGATCGCTATGTCAGGATCGTCAAAACGTATAGAGCGATCGCATTCGGGAGCATAATAGTCTGTGACTTTGTAGACAAATTCACAATTGTCCTCAAGAGTTAGAAAACCATGAGCAAACCCCGCTGGAATATAGAACTCGTTCCATTTATCAGGTGAAAGTTCAACACTTGTCCATTTGAGAAAAGTTGGTGAACCGCGTCTTATATCAACGGCAACGTCAAATACACGTCCCCGCGTTACACGAACGAGTTTTGTTTGTGCGTGCGGGGTAAGTTGGTAATGCAATCCTCTTAAAGTACCGGCTTTAGCAGAATAAGATTGGTTGTCTTGAACAAAAATGTCGTTGATACCGTGAGCCGAAAAATCTTTGGCATTATAAGTTTCAGAAAAAAAACCGCGATTATCTCCGAATTTTTTAGGCTGAATTATAAAAACATCGGGAATAGGCGTTTTATTGACTTCAATCATTACCGATCTCCGTAACAAGACGTTTCAAATACTCTGCATAACCGGTTTTTCCTAGCTGATCAGCCCGTTTTAAAACCTGATCTGCTGTCAGATAGCCGTTATTATAAGCGATTTCTTCTGGACACATCACCTTGATGCCTTGTCGTTTCTCAATCGCTCTAACGTAAGACGATGCATCCTGAAGACTATCATGAGTGCCCGTGTCAAGCCATGCGTATCCGCGTCCAAGTCGGACAACCTGTAAACGTTTTTCGGCAAGATATAAGCTATTAATATCGGTTATCTCAAGTTCTCCACGAGCAGAAGGTTTTAAATCTCGTGCAAATGAAACAACATCATTGTCATAAAAATAAAGTCCGGTAACAGCCCAATTGGAAAGTGGTTTTTCCGGCTTTTCAACAAGTGATTCTGCCATGCCTGTTTGCTTATCGAAACTTACAACGCCATAACGCTCGGGATCATCGACACGATAGGCAAATACGGTTGCGCCATTTTTGAGTGATTTCGCTTTTTCAAGCTGGTTCGCAAGGCCGTGACCGAAAAAAATATTATCGCCAAGTACAAGCGACACATGGTCATCACCAATGAATTCTTTGCCAATTTTAAAAGCTTCGGCAAGGCCATTCGGATGGGCTTGTTCGGCATAAGAAAAATTAATTCCGTAAGCGCTGCCATCGCCGAGTAAATGATGAAACAGCGGGAGATCACGCGGCGTTGATATAATAAGAATATCACGGATTCCTGCCAACATAAGAACACCCAGCGGATAATAAATCATCGGTTTATCATAAATTGGCAAAAGTTGTTTCGAAATTCCCAAAGTTGCCGGATAAAGTCTTGTTCCGCTTCCACCAGCAAGAATAATCCCCTTCATACGCTTAACCTCACCTGAATAGCTTTTTTGAAAACAAGTAAAATGTTATTTAAGTGTTTCACGTGATATATCCACAAAGAATTCGAGAAAAATTCGAGTCACAAATTCCGATATCTATTATAATAGTGTTTATCATAAAACCGACAAAGGCGCATCTATATAACCAAAACATAGGCGTAATTTTGGCCGCTTATGACTGTTTTTTATTTGGCTGTCAAAATTACATTTGGCATAAAGATCTCTTTATATCCCTGTTGCGCCATTGTGCGACATCTGTTAAATCACCGAAAGCTAAAATCTTCAAGGAGTGCATAATGGCTGCCAAAGAATATATTATCAAGGATATCGGCCTTGCCGACTATGGTCGCAGAGAACTCGATATTGCCGAAACCGAAATGCCGGGTCTGATGGCCTGCCGTGAGGAATTCGGCTCCTCTCAACCGTTGCGTGGCGCCCGCATTTCCGGTTCGCTGCACATGACAATCCAGACAGCCGTTCTTATCGAAACGTTAAAAATGATCGGTGCAGATTTGCGCTGGGCTTCATGTAATATTTTTTCAACGCAGGACCATGCTGCCGCAGCAATTGCCGCAGGTGGTACGCCTGTTTTTGCGGTCAAGGGCGAAACACTTGAACAATATTGGAGCTATACTGATGCTATTTTCCAATGGCCGGATGGCAAGCCTTCCAACATGATTCTTGATGATGGCGGTGATGCAACAGCTTATATCCTGACCGGTGCCCGCGCCGAAGATGGAGAAGATGTTCTTTCAAAGCCGGAATCCGAAGAAGAGGCAATCTTTTTTGCTCAAATCAAAAAACGCATGAAAGAAACACCCGGCTTCTTTACCCGTCAACGTGATGCCATCAAAGGTGTCACGGAAGAGACAACAACAGGTGTTCACCGTCTCTATCATTTACAGGAACAAGGGCTGCTTCCGTTCCCGGCAATCAACGTCAATGACAGTGTAACAAAATCCAAATTCGACAACCGTTATGGCTGTAAAGAATCGCTGGTTGACGGTATCCGTCGTGGTACCGATGTGATGATGGCCGGTAAAGTTGCTATTGTTTGCGGCTATGGCGATGTTGGTAAAGGCTGTGCTGCATCGCTTTCTGGAGCCGGTGCTCGTGTCAAGGTTACCGAAGTTGACCCGATTTGCGCCTTGCAGGCAGCTATGGATGGCTATGAGGTTGTAACACTCGAGGATGCCGCTCCGACCGCCGACATTATCATCACTGCAACGGGAAACCGTGACATTGTTCGTCTTGAACATATGCGGGCCGTCAAGGATATGTGCATTATCGGCAATATCGGGCATTTTGATAACGAGATTCAGGTTGCTTCGCTGAAAAACCTGAAATGGACAAATATCAAGCCGCAAGTCGACATGATTACATTTCCGGACGGAAAACGCATTATCCTTCTTTCAGAAGGGCGGTTGCTTAATCTTGGCAATGCAACAGGGCATCCTTCTTTCGTTATGTCGGCCTCTTTCACCAACCAGACATTGGCCCAGATCGAATTGTTCACACGTGGCGAGAATTATAAAAATCAGGTCTATGTTCTGCCGAAACATCTTGATGAAAAAGTTGCTCGTCTGCATCTTGATCGTCTTGGCGTCAAACTGACAACGCTGTCGGAAGAGCAGGCCGCCTATATTGGTGTGTCGGTTGATGGCCCGTTCAAGCCTGATCGTTATCGCTACTAAAACCGGTATCGCTGAAAGAAACCAAACTATATTTATTATTAAAGGTCGGGTAAAAATGCCCGGCCTTTGTTTTTTGAAGATACTTCACCTGAAAAGCATAGACATGTATGGTTAAAACTGATTCGGCTAGATATAATCGAGAAATCAACTTTGCAGGCAAAAGGTGGATATAAAAGCAAATTATTGTCGGGGATTTTCTCGGGCCTGGTTGCTTTATTCTGTTTTTCTGTAACGTCTATTACAAGTCACGCTGCCGGTCTTCACGCGCTTTCCGATTTTGACAGCTCAAGCCTTCAAATAGTTGTTTTTGGTGGCGTTATTGTTGCGGCATTTATTGTTTGTCTGGGCATTTTCAATCGTTTTTCGTCAAAGAAGCTGATTGAAGAGAACAACAATCAAATCGACTATTTGCAAAAAATTGATAATTACGAGCTTTTGCTGACACATAGCGGGCAATGTGCGGTTATCTGGAAAACGCCGGTTGCTCTCCCCGAAATAATCGGCCACATGGTTGCACTTGATAAAGCGGGCATAAATTCTCAGGACATATTAAGGTTTGGACAATGGCTTGATGAGAATGAATTGCGCGTTCTTGACGATGCGTTGACCCATTTGCGACAGGATGCACAAACGTTTACTCTTTATCTTAAGACGAAACAAAAAACATTGGTTGAAGCAACCGGTCTTATTGCCGGAACTGCCGCAGTTTTGCGTTTTCAGGATCTTTCCGACCGACAGGAACAGCTTGCACAGATCGAGAAGGAAGCAGCTTTCACAAAGACGATGCTTGCAATGCGCAATGTTCTTCTCGAGGCACTTGATGAGCCTGTATGGCTTATCAATAAAGATAATAGAATTATTTATGCAAATCGTGCGTTTCGGAAAGCCAGCGGTTATGACCCCGAGAAAGCACAGGATGTTTCATTGTTCAATGAAACGACGCGACAGAAACTTCTGGAAAGTAAACCGCTTTTCAAAGGACCGGCCTATGCCATTGTTGAAGGCGATCGGAGGCTCCTTGAAGTCACACAAGTGACTTCCGAAGACGGTGTCGCAACATTTGCTCATGATATCAGCGCCATGGAAGAAATGTCGGAAGAGATGAAGCGCATGGCGCGCGGACATTCCGAAACACTTGACCAGATTTCAACAGCAGTAGCCATTTTTGGTCCCGATCAAAAACTGAAATTTGCCAATCAGGCTTTTGCAACGCTCTGGCCGTTGGATACGGTTTTTCTTGAGAGTGAACCCAGTCATACCCTGCTTCTTGATCGTTTGCGGGAAGAAGGCATTATTGCTGAAAAGCCGGACTGGAGGGGGTGGAAGGAAGAACTTTTTTCTGCCTATCGTTCGGGGGAACCGAGCCAACAAATCTGGAATTTGCCGGATGGTCGCACGCTCAGGGTACTTGCAAGCCCGCACCCGCAGGGTGGCGTGACATGGCTTTTTGAAAATCTCACTGAAAAAATTGATCTCGAACGGCGTTATAACAGCCTCATTGAAATGCAAGGTGAAACGCTGGATCATCTCTCAGAAGGTGTTGCCTTGTTTGGTCCGGACGGGCGTGTGCGTCTTACCAATCCGGCGCTTGCCAAATTATGGTCTTTACCCACCGAGCTCACAGTTGAAGGAACGCATATTTCAAAACTTCAGGCTGAATGCGCGCAAAAAACAACGAGCAACGCATGGGATACATTCGGAGCATTTATAACCGGGTTTAGCGAAAATCGGGATGCCATTTCGGGGCGTATGGATTTAACAAATGGTGTTATTCTTGATTATGCCTTGGTGCCTCTGCCAAATGCACAGACCATGATGACCTTTGTCAATGTGACGGATACAGTCAATATCACCCGTGCATTGCAAGAAAAGAACGATGCATTGCGCAGTGCCGACGCATTGCGCAGCGAATTTGTTCGCCATGTGTCTTATGAATTGCGCACACCTCTTACCAATATTATCGGCTTTTCCGATATTTTGCAGAGCGGACTTTTCGGCACTCTCAATTCCCGACAGCAGGAATATCTCAAGCACATCGCCTCTGAATCGGGTGCACTTCTTGATATCGTCAATGATATTCTTGACCTTGCTAAACTTGATGCGGGCATTATGGAACTTGATATTAAAGATGTCGATATTGCCGCTTCAATGGCTTTTGCAACAGAACGTACGAAAGAGCGTCTCGGTACCCGTCCGGTAAAAATTGAAGAAAAAATTGAAGACGGCCTCACGACGATTCCGGCAGATCAGGCTAGGCTACGGCAGATTTTTGTCAATGTATTGAGCAATGCCGCCAATTTTGCGCCTGACAATAGTGTCATTACCTTTTCTGCCAAAAAGGACGGAAACGACATTGTCTTTTCTGTCCATGATGACGGAGCGGGAATCCCTGAAGAAATTCTCGATACTGTTTTCAAGCGGTTTTCGTCCCATGCCCATCATGGTTCACGTGCCGGAGCAGGGCTTGGTCTTTCGATTGTCAAAAGCTTTGTCGAGCTTCATGGCGGCAGCGTCACAATAGAAACGGGGAATGCAAAAGGAACAACCGTTTTTTGCCGATTTCTGGCTGAACGCCCTTCACCAGTAACGTTGCTTCAATCAGAGGAAACAGAATGATTTTCAGTTTATTTCTTGACGATGAAAAAGCAACCGAACGCTTCGGCGAGGATTTTGCGCTAGCTCTTGAAAAGGGTAATCTCGTTACGCTCGAAGGGGATCTCGGAACAGGAAAAACATCGCTTTCCCGTTCTATTGTTCGCACCCTTGCAGATGATGACGGGATGGATGTTCCAAGTCCAACCTTCACACTTGTTCAAGTCTATGATTTGCCAAAATTTAGCCTCATCCATGCCGATCTTTATCGTATTAACGAACCGGAAGAAATTGATGAGCTTGGCTTTGAAGAGGCGCGAGAGGGCGGAGTTGTTCTTGTCGAATGGCCGGAAAAAGCCGAAGGAGAATTGGGAAAGGCAGATTTTGCCATTTTTCTTGAGCATCAAGGAAATGGTCGAAAAATAACGATTGAAGCGGAAGGCCGTGCTGCCGAACGGCTTAAACGTTCGCTTGAAATAAGAGAATTTTTAAAATCCAATCACCGTGGCAATTTCAAGCGCCGTTATTTCACCGGTGATGCTTCGGCGCGTTCCTACGAGATTATTTATGGCAAGGATGGTCATGAAATTTTGATGAATGCGCCGGCAATGGAAATGCCCGAACAAAATGGCCAGTCTTATGGAAAAATTGCCCATCTTGCGACGTCTGTCAGCCAATTTGTCGGCATTGACCGGCTAATTTTGAAAAATGGTTTCGTAGCGCCAAAAATTTTAGCGCAAGATTTAAAAAACGGTTTGCTCATTACCGACGATCTTGGGCGGGACGGCGTGCTTGATGAAGAGAGGAAGCCAATTGAAAACCGCTATATCGAATCGGGAAAATTGCTTTCTTCATTTCACCAGAAAGAGTGGCCAAAACATAAAAAATTCGATGATCTGACACTTGATATACCGGCTTATGATCGGGGTGTCTTGCAGGCTGAAGTTTCTCTTCTTCTTGACTGGTATTTCCCTTACTCTAACGGAACAGAGGTGAGTAAGTCCCTAAAGGAAGAATTCTATTGGCAATGGGAGCCGTTTTTTGAAATTTTTGAACAGGCAGAACGAAGCTTTGTTATGCGCGATTATCATTCGCCCAATATTATCTGGCGGGAGAACGAACAGGGTTTGAAAAAAATAGGCCTCATTGATTTTCAGGACGGGCAAATTGGCCCGACAGCCTATGATGTTGTATCACTCGCCCAGGATGCACGTGTTGCTATTAACCGTCCGCTTGAGGAGCGTATCATCAAGGCTTATTGTGATGAACGCAAAAAGGGTGCGCGTATCTTTGATGAAGAAGAATTCAAACTGGTCTATGCTATTGCAGGTGCACAACGCGTTTCCAAAATTCTCGGTATTTTTGTTCGTCTTGATAAGCGTGATGGCAAGCCCGCTTATTTGAAACACTTGCCGCACTGCCGCGATTATTTGAAGCGCAACCTTGAACATCCGGCTCTTTCATCATTGCGTCAATTCTATATTGCCTCGAAACTGGTTGAAGAGTGAAAAAATGAAAATAACACATGCTATGGTGCTTGCTGCGGGGCTTGGCACCCGCATGCGGCCATTGACTTTCAAAACACCGAAACCACTGGTAAAAATTGCCGGTCGAAGTCTTTTGGATCGTGCTCTTGACGCCCTTGAAAAAGCCGGTGTCGAGGAAGCGGTGGTCAATGTCCATTATCTTGCCGATTCTATCGAAAGCCATGTCGTAAGCCGTAAAAAACCTCATGTAACCATTTCGGATGAGCGTGCGAAACTTCTCGATTCTGCCGGAGGCGTCGTGAAAGCTTTGCCGCTTTTGGGGGAAAATCCGTTTTTTGTTCTTAATGCCGATACTTTCTGGGTCGATCATGGCACGCCAACGCTTGAAGCAATGGCAAATCGTTTTGACCCCGATAGAATGGATATGTTGCTTATGACGGTTAAACGCGTGCAGGCGGCAGGGCCGGAAAAAGGCGATTTCCTGATTGGTGAAGGTCAAAAACTTGTGCGCGCACCTGCAAATGCACCGGAAGCGGTTATTTATGGTGGTGCACTTATTGTAAATCCGAAAATATTTGCATTTGCAAAAATCGAACCGCAATCGCTCAACCTCTATTTTGACGAAGCAATTGCTCGTGGTCGCCTTTATGGTTTTCCTTTGGATGGCAATTGGTATACTGTCGGGACAATTGCAATGATCGGCAGGGTTGATGAGCTGATGCGCCAGAGGGGGGAAATAGCGTGAAAGACAAGCCGAAGCTTTTTTCGATTTCGAGCGGTGCGCCATTTTTGCCAACTTTTGTTGATGCACTTCTTTCAGGACGCCTGATTAAAGATTTCGGCAAAGGCGGCAATATCCAGAAAGCTTTGGCAGATACTCTTATCTATGTTCCCACTCGTCGCGCCGCGCGTACACTGCGCTCCTGCTTTGTGGAAATGAGCAAGACACATTCAAGCTTCCTTCCGACAATTCGACCCTTAGGCGATGTTGATGAAGATACGGCTTTCTTCCTTGATAATGGAGCGGCAGCTTTGTCGCTCAATCCGAAAATTGGCGATGTCGAGCGGCTCTTGTTGTTGGCGCGTCTCATCCGTCCGTGGCGCGAGAATTTGCCTGCCCATGTGCGCTCGTTATTCGGTAGCGAAGATATTATCATACCGGCCAATACAGCCGATGCGATCTGGCTTGCCGAAGATCTTGCCCGTCTGATGGACGAGGTTGAGACAGAGTCCGCCGACTGGGCAAAACTTCAAGATATTGCACCCGATATGGTCGCCGAATGGTGGCAGGTGACACTTGATTTTCTGGAAATTGTAACAAAAACCTGGCCTGATATTCTTGCCGAGCGGCAAAAAATAAATCCGGCAGAATGGCGCAATCAGGCCATTCGGGCGGAAACTGAAAGGCTTTTGCGTAACAAGCCGCGTGATCCTGTTATTGTGGCCGGTTCCAATGGTTCGATTCCGGCCATTGCCGATTTGCTGAAAGTGGTAAGCGGATTGGAAAATGGTGCGGTTGTCTTGCCCGGCCTCGACCTTGCAATGGATGATGCCCAGTGGGTGGCGCTTGATGAAACCCATGATGACCCCTCCATTTTCGGCCATCCGCAATATAGCTTCAAAAAATTGTTCGATCGCATGAAACTTGCAAGAAATGTCGTTGACGAGATTGGGGCGCCTTCTGAAAATAAGAAAAAACGCGCAGCAATATTATCTGAAGCATTGCGACCGGCTGTCACTACCGACACATGGTCACAATTGAAACGTGATGGTTTCGATGAAATTTTTGCCGATGTCTCTTTGATCGAGGCCGCCAATGAGCGTGAAGAGGCTTTGGCAATCGCAGTTGCGCTAAGACAAGCGATTGAAGACAAAAAGAAAACGGCCGCACTTGTGACAGGGGATAGAAATCTTGCCCGCCGTGTTGTTGCCGAACTCAAACGTTTCGGCATTGAGGCCAATGATTCCGGCGGTGTTCCTTTAAGCGAAGTGTTACCGGCAACTTTGTTGCGGCTCATTTTGCAAAGCCTGTTTCAACCCGGCGATCCGGTGGCTTTCCTGTCTCTCTTGAAACACCCATTGACATCGCTTGGATATGAACGCGGAGCTTTACGAAAAATTGCCGAACGTTTCGAGCTCTTTGCATTAAGGGGAGGAACCGGACGAATCAATATTGCAACGTGTGAACAGTTTGTTGAAGAGCGGCTTCTTGCTCTCACAACAGATGAAAACGAAACGAGCGATATCGATACCGATATGATCGAGGAAGCAAGAAAACTTGCTTCTTCACTTGTAAGCGCTGTTCAGCCATTGGTGACCTTGATGGCAAAAAGCGAACCACGGTCAGTGAACGAGGTAGCCCGTGCCACGACTGAAGTTCTGGAAAATTTTGGGGCAAACGAGCAGGGCTCGTTTCACGCGCTTTATGCCGGTGAAGCGGGAAAAGCCATTATATCTTTGTTGCGTGATCTTGTTGCCGATCAATCCGGCCTTACGTTCGATATTTCCGAATGGCCAGCTATTCTTGAAGCTTTGATGGCCGCACGCTCGGTGAGCCCCTCTGCCGGTGGTCATCCCCGTCTTTTTATCTGGGGTGCTCTGGAATCACGTTTGCAAACAGTTGATACAATGGTCATCGGTGGCTTGAATGAAGGGTCGTGGCCTGCAACAGCACGCAATGACCCATTCATGTCGCGGCCGATGAAGATGACATTGACACTTGACCCTCCGGAACGACGGATCGGTTTGGCTGCCCATGATTTCCAGATGGCTATGGGCATGGATAAAGTTATTATGAGCAGGGCGTTGAGAGTTGATAATGCTCCTTCTGTGCCGTCGCGCTGGTTGCAAAGGCTGGAAACAGTTGTGGGGGCCAAAGCGAGTGCCGACATGCGCGCTCATGGCGGAGTTTTTGTCCGCTGGGCGCGTGAACTTGATCGTCGCGAAAATGTCGATTTTATTGCGCGCCCTTGCCCCACACCGCCGTTGAAACAACGTCCGAAACATTTTTCTGTTACCGAAATCGAGACATTACGCCGCGACCCTTATGCAATCTATGCCAAAAAAGTTTTGCGCCTGAAGCCGCTTGATGACCTTATCCACGATCCGTCAGTTGCCGAGCGTGGCACGCTTTATCATGCAATTGTTGCGGGCTTTTCACTGCTGAAAATTGATCCGGAAAAACCGGATGCATTGCAAAAATTTCTTGAAATTGCGCGTGCCGAATTTGACCGGATGCAGCTTCCACTTGATGTTGAAGCTATATGGTGGCCGCGTTTTGAAATTCTTGCGCCATCAATTATCGAGTGGGAAAAAGGACTTTCGCCACGGGCGAGATATGTCGAAATTTCAGCCCGTCCGGTTCATATTGTGCCGGAAGGAGCAACCCTTTCAGGGCGTGCCGACCGCATAGATGTGATGAATGGACATTTCGCCGAAATTCTTGATTTCAAAACCGGCTCGACTCCTTCGGTGAAGCAGGCTGCAACACTCATGGCACCGCAATTGGCGTTGGAAGCAGCTCTTTTGTCGCGCAATGCTTTTGTTCCGCTTAAAAATATCAAACCGACAGAACTTGCCTATATCCGTTTGAATGCCCACGGAGAAGTAAAAGAAGAGGGCGTTTCTCTCACTGCCAAAAAAACTGCAATCGAACTTTCCGAAGAAGCATGGACAAGATTGGGCGAACTTGTTGAATATTATCAAAATCCTGCCCATGGCTATTTGTCGCGAGCAATGCCGCCTTTGACCACTTATGAAGGCGATTATGACCATTTGGCGCGGGTTCTTGAATGGTCAGCTGGTTCTGATACGACAGGTGACGAATGAGCAAACGCGAAATTCCTGAGGATGCCATTAAAAATCAGACGGCCGCTTCAAATCCGCAAAGCAGTGCTTGGGTGTCTGCCAATGCCGGCTCCGGTAAAACCCATGTTTTGACGTTTCGGGTTATCAGACTTTTATTGAATGGCACCGAACCGGCGCGGATTTTGTGCCTCACTTATACCAAAGCAGCCGCTGCTGTCATGCAAACGCGCATTTTCCAGACTCTTTCGGGTTGGACAGAGCTTGACGATGACAAATTGACAGAAGTGTTGGTCGCGCTTGAGGGCAAAAAGCCCGATACAAAAAGGCTTGACGAAGCGCGTAGACTTTTTGCCCGTGCTCTTGAAACACCGGGCGGGTTAAAAATCCAGACGATCCATGCTTTTTGTGAAGGTCTTCTTCATCAATTTCCTTTAGAAGCCAATATTGCCGGCCATTTCGAGATGATGGACGATCTCAAGCGTGACGAGTTTTTAAAAAATGCGCGTCGTGACCTGCTCGAGAAAGCTTATTTGCAAAAAAATAGTTCTCTTCATGACGCTTTGATGCTGGTTTTAAAAACAGTAGGAGAAAATGGACTTTTTACGCTGTTAGACGAAGCAATTGAAAAACGGCAGGCTTTAACTCCGTTTCTCACGCGTGTGAGTGGCCCGGACGGCAAGCATATTCTGGAAAAAGCGTTACAAATATCTCCGGATGATACGGAAGAAAATCTCACGTATGAAATCCGTAAAACGGCGCTTCATTCCAAGGAGACTATTGAGGCATTCAAAAGTCTCGGCCACTCTTACAGCCAAAATTTCGTTGAAAAATTGGAGCTTGTAGAAAATACGGATAATAGCGAGAGCATAAAATTCATCGAACTTGCCTATTTTACCAGTGGAAATCCGCGCAAAATAAGCAATCTGGCATCAAAAAAACTTCTTGCAACTTTGCCTTGGCTTGCAGACGATTTGTTAAAGCGTCAGGAAAAGCTCGTTCTCTATCTCGACAAGTTACGACGTGTACGGCTGGTACCGCTCAATTTGGCTGCCTTCAAGCTCTGTTACCGGCTTTTGGCGCGTTATGAAAGTTTGAAGAAAGCAGAAGGTTTGCTTGATTTTGATGATTTGATCGAGCGGGCGCTTAATCTGTTAAAACGCGATAGTGCGGGCCAATGGGTGCAATATAAACTGGATAGGGGCATTGACCATATTCTGGTTGACGAAGCACAGGATACAAGCCCTGCCCAGTGGCAGATAATCCAGCTTCTTGCACAGGAGTTTTTTGTCGGGGAAGGACAAAGAGAGGTCAACCGCACTGTTTTTGCCGTTGGTGATGAAAAACAGTCGATTTATTCCTTCCAAGGGGCAGTGCCGGAAGATTTTGCAACGAATGGTCGCATTATCGAAAGAAAAGCCGAAGCCGTTGGCAAATCTTTCGGCCACATACGTTTGAATTATTCCTTCCGTTCGACAGCCGATGTTTTAAAAAGTGTTGATCGGGTATTTGAAAAGCCTGAAAATTATAAAGGTCTTTCAGCCGAAAATATCAAAACCGTGCATGAGCCGGTTCGCCGCAATGACCCCGGTGAAGTTGTAATCTGGGACAATATTGCGCCGACCGATGTGGAAGAACCGGAAGACTGGCGCAAACCTGTCGACCAGCTTCATGCACCGGCTGTTCGCCTTGCCGAAGAGATAGCAACCACAATCAGCCACTGGCTTCATCATCACGAAATGCTTAAAGGTCAGGGAAGAGAAGTCAAAGCCAGTGATATTATGGTGCTGGTGAGAAAACGTGACCAGTTTGTTCCGGCTTTGGCGCGCGCGTTGAAAAACCGAAATGTTCCGGTTGCAGGTGCCGACCGCTTGCGTCTTGCAAGCCATATCGCCGTGCGTGATTTAACGGCGCTTGCACGATTTGTTCTGCAGCCGCAGGATGACCTTTCTCTTGCATCTGTTTTGAAAAGCCCGCTCTTTGGACTTGATGAAGATGATCTTTATCGCATTGCTGTAAACCGCGAAGGAAGCCTGTTTAATAGCCTTGAAGCCCATAGTGAAGTGAAGCCGGAATTTGCAACTGTTCTTGCTTTACTCAAAAAATATAGAAACCTTGCCGATAAAACCCCTGTCTATGAATTTTATAGTCATATATTGAGCGAGGATGAGGGGCGGGCAAAAATTCTCGCCCGATTGGGTTCGGAAGCAAGTGATGTCCTTGATGCGTTCATGGATTATACCTTATCTATCCAGAAAACCGGTTTGCCGGGGTTGCAGGCTTTTCTGGAAACAATCAAGCTTTCCGATCCGGAAATCAAACGTGAACTCGACCAGAACCGTGAAGAAGTCCGTATTATGACTGTTCATGCGGCAAAAGGGCTTGAAAGCGCTATTGTCTTTCTGGTCGATTCCGGTTCGCGTATTTGGAATGCGCAGCATGAACCGAAATTCATCGAAATTGATGATCATGGCAAGACGAGCTTTTTGTGGCAGCCCGCAAAAGAGTTCAAAACATCATTCGGTGACACTTATATCAATACGTTAAAATTGAAGGCCGAGGAAGAATATAGGCGCCTTCTTTACGTCGGTATGACACGGGCAGAAGATCGTCTTATTGTTTGTGGCTATCAGGGAAAGAATGCTGTTGACGGGACATGGAGTGAGCTTGTTGGTGAAGCATTGAAGCCGGTTTCTGAAGAAATTGCAGGCCCTTCGCCCGACATCAAGGCATGGCGTTATTGCGTGGATGACAACCGCGCAAGTGTCGAAACAAAAACTGCGGAAGATGAAGCAATCGTTCCGGCTTTTCCGCTTCCTTCCTATTTCCATAAACGTATGGAGCCGGAAACAGATTTACCTAAGCCCCTTACCCCTTCAGGTGCTTCACTCGATATTGACGAGAACGCACCGGCAACAAAAAATATCGTCACCATTTCTCCGGTTCTGGGAGAAAAACCGGCAAATTCGTCATTTGCTATCGAACGGGGGACACTCATTCACCGGCTTTTGCAATATTTGCCGCAAGTTCGGGAGGAAGACCGGCAAAGGCTTGCCCGTGCCTATCTTGAAAAAGCCGCACCTGAATGGAGCGAGGAACAAAGAGCGGATGCTTTCACCCAGACCTTCAAGGTTATGGATGATGAAACACTGCGCCCCTTGTTTACCAAAGAAGCGCGTGCCGAAGTGACTTTGATGGGTACTGTCACAATAAAGGGGAAAAAATATGTGGTTTCGGGACAAATAGACCGTCTCAATGATGGTGATAACATAATTGTTCTGGGAGATTTTAAAACCGGCCGTGCTCCCAAACGTGAACAGCAAATTCCAGACAGCTACATGTTGCAAATGGCACTTTACCGGACGCTATTGATGAGCATTCATCCGGATAAGACCGTCAGAACGTTATTGATCTATAGTGATGGGCCAAAAGTTTTTGAACTGGACGGCAAAAAACTCGATTTCCTGATCAATAAAGAAAAAACTAATTCACCGGAACAATAAAGGGTGAAAAAGCTTGCTCTTGACGGAACCGGCCAAGCACGCCAAATTTAGGCAAATTGGAATCACAAAGGAAAGATCAATGAGCACTGTAAAGGTCGATACAAGCAATTTTGAAAATGACGTGCTAAAGTCGGCAGAACCTGTTGTTGTAGACTTCTGGGCTGAATGGTGCGGTCCGTGTAAAATGATAGCGCCCTCGCTCGAAGAAATTGCTACCGAATTACAGGGTAAGGTCAAGGTCGCCAAAATCAATATTGACGAAAATCCCGAACTTGCAACGCAATTCGGCGTCCGTTCAATTCCGACATTGTTGTTGTTCAATAATGGGGAAATTGTCTCCAATATGGTCGGTGCTGCTCCGAAAAGCCGCTTGTCAGACTGGATCAAGGACGGCGTAAAATAACTCTGTAAAATTTATTTTATTGAAAACGGCATCCAATTCAGTTGGTGCCGTTTTTTTATATCTTCAAAAAAACACGTTATTCGACGCGCAATTGCCTGTAGTTTATTCATTTTTATCAAGCAAAGTCGAGCTTGCTTTCCATCAAAAATTATCGGGATTGACAATAAAACGAGTCAAAAACGATTAGTGCCGGAACCGGAAACGCTTCATATCGGGACCGGTAGAAAACGGTTTTGTCCGAATTCGTTTTGATGTTGTTCATTTTCACAGCACCGGATGGGATGAAAGATGTTTTAACATTCCCTTCTTTCTTAACTCATCAATATCGGGATAATTTGTCCGGTTTTCCTTTATTTCGAATAGTGCAGATTAAATGATCGGATCAAACATATTTGATTTATATAATTTTAAAATGAATATATTATTTCTCAATTTTAGAATATGTGGTATTGGCTAAGTCCGGTTTAGTCTGCCACGACCAACAGCGTTGCGCGGGTAAAAAGCGGGCTTGGCCCAGTGGGACATAGAAAATGGTGATCAATATCAGGAGTTGATCGTTCGGGGGAGCTTTTCCAAAAAGATATCGTTTCGGCAATGCTTTTTATAGAACTTGCGCGTGATTGCCCGAAACAGGAAATTGAAAGAAAATTTTTATTGGGATGAGTTGATGGTGAATCATATGGAAAATGGCGGTAACATTTCCTCAGAAAATATTCGAACATTGAAATTTAATGAAACCCAAAGTGACCAGAAAATAGGCGGGTTGTTACGCCAATTTCGTAAAAAAAACGGCGTAACTCAAACAGAATTGGCAGCCGTCGCGGGTATCACACCACAGCAGATTCAAAAATATGAAAAAGGAGCAGATCGCATTGCCGTTTCGAGGCTGATGACACTTCTGGACTTTCTGGATATTAATTTTGAAGAATTTATAAGAGCGATGAAAAACTGCAATCGGCGCTGATTTGTTAAAAGAGGATTGGCAATGCCAATCATTCCGTTCGATTGACATTATTCGATTTTTGCGGAAGGGGCGTTCACTAACGGGTAAGCGAAACTCCCAATGGCATGAGAACAGAAATCTCGCTGCCCCATTTATATTTCAATAACACAATTTACCTGTATCAAATAAAATCGCCTGCGATCATTTACGCTATAAAGAACTTCGCATTTATAAAGATTTATTTGCTGCGTATCTGGTAGTCTTTAATTGTTGCGAATTTGATTTTCGGTGACCGCTCCGCTTCGTAATTGAGCGAAAAATTGTTTTCTGCGAGAAATACCGGATCGCCGTCGAGATCGGATGCGATAGCATCACGGTGTGTAGCAATAAATTTCTCGAGATCTTCTTTGTTATCAGCCGAAATCCAGCGGCATACAGTAAAGCGCGCCGGTTCAAAACCGACAGGAAGAGAATATTCCACTTTCAGCCGTTCCGTCAGCACATCAATTTGCAAAGCACCGATCACACCGACAATTGACGGCGAACCATCGTCAGGCATAAAGAGTTGCACAACACCTTCTTCGGCCATTTGTTGCAAAGCTTCTTTAAGCTTCTTTGCCTTCATTGGGTCGCCAAGACGAACACGACGCAAAATTTCCGGAGCAAAATTCGGAACACCTTTGAAAAGAATGTCTTCGCCATCTGTCAGCGTATCGCCAATACGTAATGTTCCGTGGTTTGGAATTCCCACAACGTCACCGGCATAGGCTTCGTCGGCAATCTGGCGTGAGCGGGCAAAGAAAAATTGCGGCGTCGACAATGTCAGGGGTTTTCCGGTGCGCACGAGTTTTGCTTTCATGCCGCGGGATAGAATTCCCGAACAAACACGTAAAAACGCGATGCGATCGCGATGGTTGGGATCCATATTGGCTTGTATTTTGAAAACAAAACCGGTCATTTTCGGTTCTGTCGCCTCGACAATACGCGTATCTGCAACCTGCGCACGCGGACTTGGCCCATAGGCAACAAGAGCGTCGATAAGATCACGCACGCCATAATTCTTCAACGCCGAACCGAAATAGACTGGTGTCATTTGGCCTTCACGGAACGATTTCAGATCAAATTTTTTACATGCGTCACGCGCAAGAACAACGCCTTCGACAAAAGCGGCACGGTCATGTTCCGGCAATAATAGGGCTGCTTCTTCAGGCCCTTTGACAGGGCGCGGGGTTTTTTCTTCGTCTTTCTGGCGAACAAGATTGTGATGAAGGTCAAAACTGCCGGCAAAATTTTTGCCCGAGCCGATAGGCCATGTAACAGGGGCAGTATCAAGCGCAAGCTTGTCTTCTATCTCGTCCAGTATCTCTAATGGGTCGAGTGCTTCCCGATCCATTTTGTTGACGAATGTCACAATCGGAATGTCGCGCATGCGACAGACTTCGAATAGTTTTAAGGTTCTGGGCTCGATGCCGCGCGCTCCGTCAAGAACCATGACAGCGCTATCGACAGCCGTCAGTGTGCGGTAGGTATCATCGGCAAAGTCTTCGTGGCCGGGTGTATCAAGCAAATTAAATATATGATCTTCATATTCGAATGTCATAACCGAGGTGACAACCGAAATACCGCGCTCGCGTTCGATTTTCATCCAGTCGGAACGGGTCTGGATTCGGTCTTTCTTGGCCTTGACTTCACCTGCAAGCTGGATAGCACCGCCGAACAATAACAATTTTTCGGTCAAGGTTGTTTTACCGGCATCAGGGTGCGCGATAATAGCAAATGTGCGGCGCCGCGCGACCTCTTGTGCCTTGTTCATAACTCACTCCTGTTGCTTTTTACCCGCGCGATCCGTTTGTTTTGATAACCGGCCGGTCGATAATAAAATTCCGCTTCTTTTACCTCTTTTTTAAAAAAAGAGTGAGGAATTTGTGTCCTTTATCTAAAAATTTTCAATAAATTGGCGGCAAGCTTGAAGCTCGTCTTCAAGAATTGTACCGGATTGTTTCAAAATCATCGTGAAAGGGGTGAAAAGCCCCTTTTTCAAGATGAATGTCGGGTTCTCTCATTCGTTGACAAGTTTTCCAGCCAAGGCTTTAGCAATCAAGCCCCGCGTTTCATCAATGCCATAAAGAGCAATGAAAGAGCCGAAGCGCGGTCCTCGTTCCTGACCGATCAGAACTTCATAAAGCATTTGGAAAAATGAAACAGAAACACCGGGCCCCCCGTCAGGGCTCTTCTTATTGTGATCCTGATAGCGCTCTGTCACGCGGCCAATGTCGAGAAGTGCGTTCTGGATGGTGTGGGCATCGGCATCTGCCGGCAAGTTTGCCAGCGTTTGGTCGATTTTTTCCAAAGTTTCACGCTCGACAGCATCTGGTGCACGGAATTTTTTGGTCGGTTTGACGAAATCATTGAAATAGCGGATTGCAAAACTGACAAGGCTGTCAAGTTCGGGCTGGTTTTCCGGTGTAGCACCCTTCGCATAGCGCGAAATAAAGCCCCATAAGACATCGGCATTTTCGGCATTGGATGCACTTACGAGGTTGAGCAACATGGCAAAAGGCACCGGCAAATCCACTTTCGGCGGATTGCCATTATGCATGTGCCAGACCGGATTGTTGAGCCGGTCTTTCCAGCTTTGCTTCGGATAGGCTGAAAGAAAACTGTAATATTCGTCAACAGCCTTCGGTATCACATCGAAATAAAGCCGCTTGGCAGTTTTCGGTTTCTGATACATGTAAAGGCCAAGGCTTGACGTGGGCGCATAGGTGAGCCACTCGTCAATTGTCAGGCCATTACCTTTCGATTTTGAAATCTTTTGTCCTTTGTCATCCAGAAACAGCTCGTAATTGAAGCCTTCGGGCGGTGTTCCACCAAGGATACGACAAATTTTTGAAGACAGAGCCACAGAATCAATCAAATCTTTGCCTGCCATTTCATAGTCAATGCCCAGCGCTGTCCAGCGCATAGCCCAATCGGCTTTCCATTGGCATTTGACCTTGCCACCGGTGACTTCGGTTTCAATTTTTTCACCGGTTTCCGGTTCGATATAGGTAACAGTGCCCTTTTTGGCATCATGCGCAATCATTGCAACTTGCAAAACTTTTCCCGAGACAGGAGAAATCGGCAAGAATGGCGAATAGGTCGCGCGCCGTTCTTCACCCAATGTGGGAACAATGACAGCCATGATCTTATCGTAATTGGCAAGCATTTTAAGGAGCGTTTCGTCGAAACGTCCCGAAGTATAATAATCGGTTGCACTGGCAAATTCGTAATTGAAGCCGAAACGGTCAAGAAAAGCGCGAAGCCGCGCATTATTGGCGGCGCCAAAAGAAGGATAATCTTTCGTAAACGGGTCGGGCACCCGCGTTAAAGGTTTACCAAGATAGGTTTCCATCAATGCACGGTTGGGGACATTTTCGGGTACTTTGCGTAATCCATCCATGTCGTCGGAAAAACATAATAGTTTGGTTTTGACTTTGTTTTCCGTCAACACATGAAAAGCGTGGCGCACCATTGTTGTGCGCGCAACTTCACCGAAGGTACCGATATGCGGTAAACCGGAGGGACCGTAGCCCGTCTCGAACATAACTGTATCAGGGTAGCCCTTTTTTTCGTAACGTTTGACAATTTTGCGTGCTTCCTCAAATGGCCATGCTCTGGATTGGGCTGCCGCATCAATGACATCCTGAGTAAGATTTTCTGCCACGAAATTGTCTGTTGCCATGGGGTTTTATCCTGAATTTGAATCGTTTAAGAAAGCTCTATGGCTCAAACAGCTTTTCGTCAATCATTGTAAGAAAAACATTGTAAGAAAAAACGGAAAAAACGGCAAAGGATGACTTTCAGGGAGGAACTGATGGAAAAACTGACAGCACAAGAAGCATTGATATATATCATGGTCACAACTTCTGCCGTTGACGCGGCAGTGAGTGACGATGAACTGGAATTGATTAGCGAAATTGTTGCGCGTTTACCGGTTTTTAGAGGGTTCGACCGGACGCGGCTTGATCAATTGGCTGCAAAATGTTGTTCTTATCTCGCCCATGAAGATGGAATTGAACAAATACTTGAAGTGACCGGCAAGGCACTTTCTCCAAAGCTTCGCGATACTGCTTATGCTCTCGCCGTCGAAGTTGCGGCAAGCGATCTTGACGTCAGGCAAGAAGAATTGATGTTTTTACAAATTTTACGCGAGCAATTCGAGCTTGAGGATTTGACTGTTGCGGCAATTGAACGTTCAGCGAGAATCCGTTTTAGAAAAGCCGGAAGAAACATAGACGAGAAAAAAGAGAATTGAACTCCAAGAATTCAATAAAATTCATTCCGGCTAAGAGTGGCCTAATTTTAATCCGAAATCCCGAAATAGGCTTTTCGATTTATTTATTTCAGTCAATTACCGAACGTTATTTCCTGAATGGTGAATATATCCCCGGATCCTGATCGTCTTCCGGATTGACGGTGAGGTCATCACTTAAACGCGTTTGCTTGAACTCTTTTTCTTGCGAGTCAAGAAAGGCTTTAAGAGCAGTGCTTACACGTGCGGCTGCATCGCTGTCGCTATCAATCATAGCATCAAGAAAATCTTTGAGTGAAATACCGATAAGGTCAAATCCAAGGTCTTTTTCAACGGCCCGAAGATCATAACTATTTCGGGGAGAATAGAGAATTTCTTTCAAATAGGCTGCGGCTTCCTGAATTGGCAAACCATGCGGTTTTTCGAGACCGAATTTTTCCGAAAGCACATAGAGAAGTTTTTCTTCTTCATCCTCGATTTCTTCGGCACTTTTCCGGTTATCTAGAGGTTTGAAGCGACTGGCAACTTGACGTGCACCATTTTCTGCCTGTGAAGAGGTGCTCGGTGTTACGGCATTGAATGTTTCTGCAAGATTGTCGGAACTTGAATCACCATCAAGATTTTTTGCACGGCGGTTGGTCAGCTCTGTAGCAGCCGCTACCGTGACATAAAGTTGCACAGGAATGGGTGGTATCATGGCAATTCCCTATCCGGCATTGAAAGCCGAAGAATAAACGATTGTGGGAATAGGTGCAATTGATTTTAAAGATTGATATTCAATAGAAATTATGAATAGGGAACTCAAAATCGCTTAACATTATAATATTTATATAAAATATGTTTCATTGTAATTTTTTAATTCATTGGTCTTGATCTCACTATTAAAATAAAATTTTAAACTTTAAATTGAATATCGGAATTTGCGTTAATCTTTAAAGGTAAAAATATTTATTTTCTCTTCCGTCTAACCCAATAAAAGCCGGACGAAATCGTTTAATAAATTATCCTTTCGCAAATTGAAGCCAACACAAACGAATTTTAGAGCAGGAGACGCTTGATGAACATGTTTTCATCACTTGAATGAAGAAACTATGTTGATTTCTTCTCGATTTCATGTGTTTGTTTGGCTAAAGGAGAATGAATATGAAGCCAATATTTATCCAGTTGCAGTGTGCACCGGGTACAGCTTACGATGTTGCCGACATACTTTATGAGCGCGAGATCGTTTCGGAACTCTATTCCACAAGCGGTGAATTCGAGCTTCTGGCAAAAATCTACATCGAAGAAGGCAAGGATATCGGTAAATTCATCAATGACAATATTCTTGATATACCCGGTATCACGCGGTCTTTGACAACGCTCACTTTTACTGCATTCTAGACTTCTTAACCATGAAAATGGCGAGAAAACACCGGGTCAGCTGATGCAGTCGGTAAAGCATCAATTTTTTATATTTGTGCTCGTTGCCGTGATGACAATTCAATCACTTGTCATGGCAAAAGCCGGTGTGCTTGGTGAATACGCTGTTCGCGATGCTTACGGCAGCATTATTTGCACGGCCGCCGGAAAAGATCGTTCAGCCCAAGGTCATTTCCCTGTCCCCGCTTGTTGCATTGGCGGGTGTATTCTTTCTGCGGCCCTTCAAATATCCGGACCGGTTAATGTTGTTCTTGAAACATCCAAGTGTTCAAGCGAGGCAATGGCTGTCATTCGGGTTTTGTTGCTACCCTGCGAGCGGCCATCATTTGTTTATGATGCACGTTCTCCGCCCTACATAATTTCCTGAGTTGGTTGATCTATTTGTCAATTTTCAATTCGGTTCGTCCGATTAAGCAAAGATCTTCGGCAAATGGTCATAAACATCTTCAACACGAATTTATATTTTAAATATCAGGAGTTATATATGTCTTACGCTTTTCAAAAATGTTCGGCTTTGATCAAGACAAGCTTTGCTGTGATGGCAGCTTTTGCCTGTTTGTTTCTAACCTTTTCGCTCGGTAGTGCTTTTGCGAATGATTATAAAATTGGTGATATCGAAATTACCAATGTTTGGGCACGCGCAACACCGAACGGGGCAAAAGTTGCCGGTGGTTTCTTTACCATTGTCAATCATGGTAAAGATGCTGACAGGCTGGTGTCTCTATCATCGGAATTATCTGACAAAGCGCAAATCCATTCAATGGAAATGGCTGACGGTGTCATGAAAATGCGTCATCAGGCCGATGGCGTGGTCATTCCGGCCGGTGGAACAGTCGAATTCAAACCGGGTAGCTTCCACGTCATGTTTATGGATCTCGACAAAACCTTGAACAAGGGTGACGAATTCAAGGCAAAAATGGTTTTTGAAAAAGCCGGCACTGTCGATGTGGTCTTTACTGTTTCGGGCATCGGTGCACAAGCACCCGATTCAATGCCTGCCAATCATGAAGAACATCAGCATCATTAAAAGACCGTTTTTCGAATTAAAGTTTTCATGAAAAAATAAAATGCGTGGCGGATTTCTGTCACGCATTTTTGTTGATCAAGATTTTCATTCAAGTTTTTAAAAGCAATTGCCAATTTAAATCCGTCACCAAGAGAAGTTTTCACGTGAAACGCTATTTCATGATAAGCAAATGACTGCTTTCAGGAAGCAAGCTTTGCGGGCAATATTTCCAATTCACCCGACAGGCGTAATACGTCGCAAAGTCAGATTGATACGGCCGGGAACTTTCAAAAGTGTAGAAGTTTCGGGATAAATCCGGTCAACACCATGAAATGCAAGACGCATATCGCCGCCGAATATGATGACATCGCCGCTATTTAACCGTAAGGAATGGGTTTTTCCGCCTTTAACAGGCGTTCCGACACGAAAGAGACACGTGTCGCCCAAGGATACTGAAATGACAGGTGCGGCAAGTTCACCTTCATCCTTGTCCTGATGCATTCCCATGCGTGCATCCGGCGAATAAAAGTTGATGAGGCAGGCTTCCGGCGGAGCGGAAAATCCGGATAATTTTTGCCATAACTCCTGGAGTCGTCGGGGAATTTCCGGCCAAGGTTTTTGCGTTTGAGGATGCGTTTCCTGATAGCGATAGCCGTGATCTTTATCGGTGACCCAACCGAGTTTCCCGCAATTGGTTTGCCGGACACTCATCGGCTTTCCGGTTTTCGGCATTCTGGGAACAAATAATGGCGCTTGCCGGACAATGTCTCTCACCTCATCAACCAGTTTTTCCTGATCGGTGCGATTGAAATAGTTCGGAAAATAATCAAAGCCGTAAAAATCCATCCTTTGAAAATAAACAGACTGTGACGGCTCTTCAAGATGCCGAGCATCATTCGCCTTGCCCTATCTTCAAGACGAATCGGTTCCTGTTTTTAAAAGCCTGCATTTGTCAATTTTTCGGAGCTGTTTCATTTCCCGATAGCTTTTTCGAAAATTGCTTCATGCTTTTCCGTGGAGCCTCCCGTTTTCCTGTGTAACAAGATTTACACACTTGTTGGGAAAGAGAAAAATACCCACGCATCTTATCCGAAAACCGTTTCACACTTTTCGGGATGCGTGGGGTGCGTCGTGTAAAAATAAGAAAAAATAATCAAGCCTGATTAAGGTCGGGAATGCGAAGCTTTTGACCGGGGAAGATTTTTTCAGGCGATTTCAACATAGGCTTGTTTGCCTCGAAAATAATCTTGTTTTTGTCGCCATGACCTTTGCCATAAACTTCTTCAGCAATCTTCCACAAAGTGTCACCCTTTTTCACTTCGTAAAAATGCGGTTCTGACGATTGTGCGGCTGCAGGGTTTGAAGATGCCTGCGAAGTGCCCGATTGTGCCGTTTGGTTGCTTGCCGATTTTTGGCCATTCTCAACCTTGAGATTATCGGTATTGACCGATTCAATGCTGTGAAGGTTGCCAACGGCAAGAATAGCTTTTTCAAGTGTAGCCTGATCTTTGACAGCGCCGGTCAGAATTGCTTTGCCGTTTTCGACCGCAACTTTGACGTTTTCTGTTCCGAGATTAAGGCCATCCAAAGCTGTTTTAATGCTTTGTGCGTCAGGGGCTTGTTCCCCGAGTCCAAGTTTTTCACCAACCGATTTTACGAAATTAAAAAGTCCCATTGCATTCTCCTTTCAAGAAAATGCGCGTCTTGCCCTTTTGAAGGGGGAACGACACATCGTTAGAGCCCAAACCCGTGTTCCGGCTTTCACTCAAAAGACATAGAGCAGGAATTTAAATTTCAATCAGGAGTTACTTTTGAACGAGCCTTTTTTACTTCCGAACGAATGTTTTTGGTTTTCAATCTTCGTTCGATCGACCCTTTGGTCGGTTTGGTTTTACGCCGTTTTGGTGGCGGTGGTTCAGCCGCTTTTTTTATAAGTGAAACAAGTCTTTCACGCGCATTTTGCCGGTTTTTTTCCTGCAAACGAAAACGCGATGCTTCAATGAGAATTTCGCCCTCTTTTGTTGCTTTTTGTCCGGCCAGTTTTATGAGGCGGGTAAATATATCGTGGGGAAGACCTGCCCGATAGGCGAAAAAGCGTAATTGTACAGCCGTGGCAACCTTGTTGACATTCTGCCCTCCAGGTCCCGAAGCACGAATGAAACTTTCCGCTATATCGCTTTCGCGTATGCGGATTTTCGCACTGATAAAAAGTTCGCCTTTTTCGCTTTTCATTTGTGCAATTATAACGTCGATACGCCAATAAAAAAGCCCGGTTACAAGAACCGGGCTTGCATTTAATTTATTTTTTGAACTCAGGCCTTAGGGGCGGCGTTTTTCACTTCATCATCAACATGCGGAATGAATTTCTCGAAGTTTTTGATGAACATGCCTGCAAGCTTCTTGACCTGTTCGTCATAGGCAGCTGTGTCTTTCCAGGTCGTACGCGGGTCAAGAATTTTCGAATCCACTCCGGCAACTGCCTTCGGTACCATAAAGCCGAAATTTTCGTCTTTGCGGAATTCGACATTTTTGAGTGAACCGTCCAATGCAGCGTTCAGCAATGCGCGCGTTGCCTTGATCGGCATACGGCTGCCAACTCCGTAAGGACCGCCGGTCCAACCGGTATTGATGAGCCAGCAATCGACATGGTGTTCGGCAATTTTCTTGCGTAAAAGATTGCCGTAAACGGAAGGATGACGCGGCATGAATGGCGCACCAAAGCATGTCGAGAACGTTGCTTCCGGTTCTGTTACACCTTTTTCGGTCCCTGCAACCTTGGCTGTATAGCCGGACAGGAAGTGGTACATGGCTTGTGCCGGTGTGAGTTTGGCAATCGGCGGGATAACACCAAAAGCATCGGCAGTCAGCATGATGATGTTTTTCGGCTGTCCGCCCTTGCCGGTTTTGCTTGCATTATCAACGAAATAGATCGGATAGGCGGCACGTGTATTTTCAGTCAACGAACCGTCATTGAAATCGGGCTCGCGGTCTTTGTCGAGGACGACGTTTTCAAGAATGGTACCGAAACGCTGGGTTGTGGAATAGATAACCGGTTCCGCTTCGGCAGAGAGCCGTATGACCTTGGCATAGCAACCGCCTTCAAAGTTGAAGACCCCGTCATTGCCCCAGCCATGTTCGTCATCGCCGATCAATGTGCGGCTTGCATCTGCCGAAAGTGTTGTCTTGCCGGTTCCAGAAAGCCCGAAGAACACAGCAGTATCACCTTTTGGCCCTTCATTGGCTGAAGAGTGCATCGGCATAACGCCTTTTTCAGGCAAAATATAGTTCAACGCGGTGAAAACCGATTTTTTCATTTCACCGGCATAAGATGTGCCACCGATCAGAACGATAAGCCGTGTAAGATCGCAAGCAATGACTGTCTCGGAGCGTGTTCCATGACGCTTCGGGTCGGCGCGGAAAGACGGCAGATTGATAATGGTCATCTGCGGAACGTATGATTCCAGTGCTTTTTCTTCCGGACGGATAAGAAGGTTGCGGATGAAAATGGCATGCCATGCATATTCGGATGCAACACGTGCCCTGATAGAGTTTTCATGATCCGCGCCGCCAATAAGATCTTCGACAAATAGGTCGCGGCCTTTTGCATGTTCGACAAAATCGGCAAACAACTGGTCGAAATGTTCCTGACTCATCGGCTTGTTGTTGTCCCACCAGATATTGGGTTCGGTTTCTTTTGTGCGAACGATGAACTTGTCTTTTGCTGAACGGCCTGTAAATTGGCCTGTATAGGCAACAAGCGCTCCCTCGGCTGTCAATTTCGCTTCATTGCGACGGATAGCTTCTTCATAAAGAAAAGGCGGTTTGAAATTATAGTAAACATTGCCCAGATCTTTAAAACCGAAGCTTTTGAGTGAAGCCTTTGGATTGAATATGCCAGTCTCTTTCATAGTACCTCCGCTATTGCCTTTCAAAGCAAAAATGCCCCACGTGATTGTGAGTGTCCCCTCCTAAAATCAGAAAAAATATTAAATATCAAATATTTAATCGATTTAAAAAATTTAATTTTTTTTAAAAAATCAGTTAATGAAACTTCAAAGGCCTATTGACGTTTATAATTTTAAAGCCGGAAGAGGTGTTTTTCGTTAGTAAATCAAAGACTTTCGTGAGCTTCGCCACAATTTGTACCACATTTGTTTTGCAAAAGCGTTTGCAACACCCATATAAAGGAAATGTATGCTTCATAACCAATATGGATGTTTCTTCGGCTTCTGAAGAAACGTTCCAAAAATAAAAACCGCGAGAAAGAGTCGGAAAACTATGAAAGATATTGCAACCACGACACAGACAATTGCACTTGTCGATGACGATCGCAACATTCTGACATCAGTGTCGATAGCCCTGGAATCGGAAGGCTACCGTGTCGAGACCTATACGGATGGCGCTTCGGCCCTTGAAGGCTTGATGGCGCGCCCACCCAATCTTGCTATCTTCGATATCAAGATGCCCCGCATGGATGGCATGGAATTGTTGCGGCGCTTGCGCCAGAAATCGGATTTGCCGGTAATCTTTCTGACCTCGAAGGATGATGAGATCGACGAGCTTTTCGGTTTGAAAATGGGGGCGGACGATTTTATTACCAAGCCGTTCTCCCAACGTCTTCTGGTTGAACGTGTCAAGGCGGTTCTAAGGCGCGCTGCAGCCCGCGGGGAGCCTGTTAAAGCCAATGCGCAGGCTGCAACTTCGATTGAACGCGGCGATCTTGTTATGGATCAGGAGCGTCATACTTGCACATGGAAAGGCGAACCGGTCATTTTGACGGTTACCGAGTTTCTTATTTTGCAAGCGCTTGCCCAACGCCCCGGCGTTGTCAAGAGTCGTGATTCACTGATGGATGCTGCTTATGACGATCAGGTTTATGTTGATGATCGTACCATTGACAGCCATATCAAAAGGCTGCGTAAAAAGTTCAAGCAGGTTGATAACGATTTTGAAATGATTGAAACTCTTTACGGAGTTGGCTATCGGTTTCGCGAAGTATAAAGCCGGTATGAAGTATAAAGCCGGTATAAAGTGTAGTAACGATTATCCCGCTCGTCAAAGCCGGCTTATTTGGTCGGTAGCGGGATAGTTCAGGTTTTAACAGTTAGCCAAAGCGTATGTCCTGGCATATGCTTTGGCTCTGAAAGGTGCGGGCGACCGGATGGTTTCCGAGGAAGCAACAGCGGGCACAGAGGGAAAAACGGAAAAAGGGCAGCATTCCCGCAAGACGACCCGTTTCGGGCGTTTGCGCAGGCGCGGACATTATCTGTTCGAGCAGCTTCTTTTCTCAAGCCTGACACGCCGTATCGTTATTCTCAACCTTGCAGCTCTTTGTGTGCTTGTTGCCGGTATTATGTATCTCAACCAGTTTCGGGATGGTTTGATTGACGCCAAGATTGAATCGTTACGCACACAAGGCAAGATTATTGCCGGTGCAATTGCCGCTTCGGCAACGGTTGACACCAATTCGATCTTGATTGATCCCGAAAAACTTATGGAGTTGCAGGCTGGTGAAAGCATCACGCCGAAAGCGGAATCGACAGATAATTGGGATTTTCCGATTAATCCGGAACGTGTTGCGCCGCTATTGCGCAATGTCATTTCACCGGAGACAACGCGTGCCCGCATTTATGACCGGGATGCCAACCTGCTTCTTGATTCAATGGTGCTCTATTCGAGTGGTCAGGTTTTAAGTTACAATCTTCCTCCTATTGCCGAAGATAAGCCCGGTCTTATCGAACGGTTCAGAAACTGGCTCACCAACACGATTTACGGCAATGATATTGCTGTTGACAAAGACCAGTTGGGTGGAAACGGGGCGGTCTATCCGGAAGTTGTCAAAGCCATGAACGGAATTCTGGCAACAGCACAAAGGCGTAATTCGCAAGGCGAACTGGTTGTTTCTGTTGCTGTTCCGGTGCAGCGTTACCATTCTGTGGTCGGTGTTTTGTTATTGTCGACAGCCGGATCCGATATCGACAATATTGTAACAGCAGAACGGCTTGCAATTTTCAAAGTTTTCGCAGTTGTTGCGGCTGTTCTTTTGGTTCTCTCGCTGTTTCTTGCTTATACGATTGCTAATCCCTTGCGAAAATTGTCGGCAGCGGCTGACCGTGTCCGTCATGGCACCAACAAGCGTGTCGAAATTCCTGATTTTTCGGATAGGCAAGATGAAGTGGGGCATTTGTCAACATCAATCCGCGATATGACCGATGCGCTCTACACTCGTATCGAGGCGATTGAACAATTTGCAGCCGACGTCAGCCATGAATTGAAAAATCCGCTAACTTCGCTCAGAAGTGCCGTTGAAACATTGCCTCTTGCCAAAACGCATGAAGCGCGCGAACGGCTCTTTGATATTATACAGCAGGATGTGCGCCGTCTTGATCGTCTCATTACCGATATTTCCGATGCATCACGCCTTGACGCAGAACTTGCGCGCGAGACATCCGACAAGGTTGACATGGTTGCCATGCTTGAAAGTATTGTAAGAGCCTCGCGAGAGGTTCGTCGCAACAAGGTTTCGGCAACAATCGAACTCGAAATAAAACCGCGCAGCGGTGGTAAAAAATATATTGTTGCCGGTCATGATTTGAGGCTCGGACAAGTCGTCTCCAATCTGATTGAAAATGCCCGTTCTTTCATTCCGCATGAAAACGGCAAGATAAAATTAGCCATGCATGCGGAAGGTTCCAAGCTTATCCTGACAGTGGAAGATAACGGCCCGGGAATTCGTGCCGAAAAGATAGACCGGATTTTCGAACGTTTTTATACCGATCGGCCAGGTGCTGAATCGTTCGGGAAAAATTCCGGTCTCGGACTTTCGATCAGCCGGCAGATTATTGAAGCCCATAATGGTACTTTGACGGCAGAAAATATCTATTCCGACAAGGAACCGGATAAAAAACTGGGTGCCCGTTTCATTATTGTTCTGCCACTCGAAAAATAGCAATTTGCTTTTAAAACAAGGAAGAAGCTGTGTCTGAAAGCGCTGAATACCCTCTCACACTTCACGCAAATTGTTTTATCCTCGGGAATAAGGGCGTTTTGCTCACCGGTGCATCGGCTTCCGGTAAATCGGCGCTTACTCTGGCACTTGTTGAACGTGCATCGTGGTGCGGCAAGCGTGGTTGTCTTGTCAGTGATGACTATACAGAATTATTCGTAAAGCAGGGAAAGCTCTATGGGCGGGTGCCGAAGACACTCTCCGGCGGCATCGAGATCAGGGGGGCGGGGCTATATCGGATGGCGTTCGAGCCCGAAGTTGCAATCAACTTTGTTGTTAGCCTATCGAAAGAGGCAAAACGTTATCCCGAGGATGATAAAATAACTTATTGTGGCATTGAACTGCCGCTTTATATTCTTCCTGATTTGAATACTGCTGACAGCCTGACAATTTGTCAGGCAATTGAAGCATTGGCACTAAAAACACCTTGGAAAGAAAGCAATTTCCAATTCAAATCATGTTGAAAAACAATATTTTTATATATCCGGCAAAGATTTTTCTTGGCACAGATGAATTCACCTGCCAGAATACAAAACTCACTGTTGATTTTCATGAAACAAGACGGCCGGGGCGCTGGTGACAGGAGCATTGTTGAATGATCGGACTCGTGCTTGTAACGCACGGCAGATTGGCTGAAGAGTTTTTACATGCGGTCGAGCATGTTGTGGGTCCTCAGGAAAAATTTGCCACAGTGTGTATTGGCCCTGAAGATGATATGGATCAACGTCGTAAGGATATTGTTGCAGCCGTCAATTCGGTCGAAGATGGACAGGGTGTTATCATTCTTACCGACATGTTTGGCGGTACACCTTCCAATCTTGCTATTTCAATCATGCAGGAAGGCAAAACAGAAGTGATCGCCGGCGTCAATTTGCCGATGCTTATCAAGCTTACATCCGTGCGACAATCAAATGATATCGGACTGGTCGATGCCTTGAAAGCCGCGCAGGATGCGGGGCGTAAATACATCAATGTTCCAAGCATGCTGTTATCGGATGAATAGAAAAATTCTATTTAAGAAAAAATGGATAGTCTTTTAAAACGGCAACTGATTATTTCAAACAAGAGAGGCCTTCATGCACGGGCATCGGCAAAATTTGTGCAAACTGTCGAAAGTTTCGATGCTGTCGTCGAAGTGGAAAAAGATGGACAGACAGTTGGCGGCAACTCGATCATGGGATTGATGATGTTGGCAGCTTCCCAAGGAAGCCATATTGATGTTGCTGCGCAAGGTAAGGAAGCAAGCGAAGTGCTTGACGCCCTCGAAAAACTTGTGAACAATAAATTCGACGAAGAAAGCTAGGATGTTAAAAATCCGGTTTTCTATGAGGAATTGAAGGCGCTGATAATTCGGCTATTTATTCGGTATCCAGCCAATCGACACCCAATAATCAACCGCTATATTGAAACGAAAGATATACAATATTTTTCATATCACTGGCAGTTCAAAAAAAATTTTCCCGTATAACAATCGGCATAGGGTTTTACGGGCTTGCCGGTTTTCTATCTGACTTTATCCCTATTATATCTTATCGAAAATTCGGTTTTTTCTTCATTATCTTCCAATCTTCGAACAAACAAAAATTAGAAGATGCAAGTAAGCGAATTTGCTGAACAAAAATAATCATCATGACAGCGAAGCTATCTGGGTACGACAAAAGTCAATCGAAAAATTGAAAGACGGCGAAGGTAAGATTTAGAGTTTTCTTTTTGCGATGTTATCCGGTTTCGAAGATTCTCTTCTCTGACATCAAGCGGCCTTGCATTAAATAGAAATAGTTAGAAAATTATCGCAGACGTAGTTGGAAATTTTAAAGGAACGCGAATGCTTCTTCATTCGATTGATGTGATTGGAACTTTTGTTTTTGCTTTAAGCGGTGCCAGTGCGGGTATCCGGCGTGGTTTCGATTTTTTCGGTGTTTTTGTTGTTGCATTAGCGACTGCCTGTGGTGGCGGTATCATGCGCGATTTGTGTTTGGGGGCAACGCCGCCTGTCGGACTTACCGATATCGAATATATGATAGCGATTATCGGAGCGGTGTTGCTCGGCATTTTTTGTCAGGAATTGATTATGCGGATGGAAAAACCGACTCTCTGGCTTGATGCTTTGGGGCTCGGCTTTTTTGCGGCTTTCGGTTCGGATAAAGCTTATCAAATGACAGGCAATATCCAGATTTCAATCATCCTGGGATGTGCGAGTGCTGTTGGCGGTGGATGCGTAAGAGATATTCTGACCGGTCGCACGCCGATAATCTTCAGCAAAGAAATTTATGCGAGTGCATCTATCGTCGGCTCCGCTATCGTTCTTTTGGGGTCTGCCCGTCTCATATCTCCGACAATCGCAATATGGAGCGCAATTGCGGTTTGCACTTTTATCCGCATTATTTCTATCCATTATCAGATCAATCTTCCTCCCATCACATTGAAAACGCCAAATCGTCCGAAATAAGTCTTGTGAAGGCTTAGGGAAATTCCAACTTTACGTTTGTTGACAGCTGCTTTTCTTCAGTCCATCTTTTGATTGGAAAATATGAAAGGAAAAACAGTAATGGAAGAAATCCGTTCAACACAAGTTGTGCTCGCGTCCCGCCCGCATGGAGTGCCTGTTAAAGAAAATTTTGCGTTCGAAACAGTCAAATTGCCGGAACCGAAGAATGGCGAAGTGTTGATAAAGATCATTTATCTTTCATTGGATCCCTATATGCGTCAACGTATGTCGGACGCGCCATCCTATGATAAGCCGGTAGCAATCGGTGATGTCATGATCGGTGGAACTGTCGGGGAAGTTGTCAGCTCGAACCACAAAGATTTCAAGAAAGGCGACAAGGTTCTCTCGGCAAGTGGCTGGAAAAGTTACAGCATTGAAAAAGGTGAAAACTTAAAAAAACTGGATAATTTTGACGCACCATTATCAACCGCTTTAGGCATTCTTGGTATGCCGGGTTTTACTGCCTATGCCGGAATGCGCAACATCGGTAAACCGAAAAAGGGCGAGACAGTGGTTGTCGCAGCAGCAACGGGAACTGTCGGTGCGATGGTTGGGCAACTTGCAAAAATCGCAGGTGCCAAGGCGGTCGGCATTGCCGGGGGTCCGGAAAAATGTGCTTTTGGTCGCGATGTGCTGGGATTTGATGTCATGCTCGACCACAGGAGCACCGATTTTGCCGAACGTCTTGCCAAGGCCTGTCCGGAAGGTATTGACGTTTATTATGAAAATGTCGGCGGCAAGGTGTGGGATGCAGTATTTCCCCTTTTAAATCCTTTTGCCCGTATACCTGTTTGCGGTTTGATTGCACAATATAACGGCTCTAACAATGTAAAACACGATGTTGACCGTTTGCCGGAATTGATGAATGCGATTTTGATAAAAAGTATGCTCGTTCGCGGTTTTATTGAACGGGAATTCGAACAGCAAAGACCCGAGTTCATTGTCCAGGCACAAGAGTGGTTGCGTCAGGGACATCTCAAATATCGTGAGGATATTATCGAAGGTCTGGAAAATGCGCCGGAAGCTTTTATCGGCCTTCTTCAGGGTAAAAATTTCGGTAAAGTCATTATCCGTTTACAGTGATTGTAACTATAGGGGGCTCGTCGGAAAATTGTTTTGGCGAGCTCTCAGTAAAAGCTGATGGGAAAATATCGCAGATAAAGCTCGGTGAGCTTTCCTTTGCGTTCCAGTGATTTCAATGCATAGTTCAATGCTTCAACCAGTTGGGGATTATCTTTTGAGACGGCAATTCTAAGGCCGCTTTGTAAAAATTGCGGGGCAATATATGCTCCACCCACAAATTGGCAACAATTTTCCGATTGACGATCATTCAACCATTGGGAAAACGCCATTCCGTCGCCGAATGCGAGATCAATATTTTTGGCTTTCAGCGCCGCCCGCAAACTTTCATCATTTTCAAATGGCTGCCATTTCGCTTCCGGAAAATAGGCGGCAAAAAGTGCTTCATGAGCACTTTTGCTTACAATGCCTATTTTGTATTTCTTCAAGTCTTTTTCGACAGGTTCGGTAAGCGCAATATTTCCCGAGCTTACAAAGCGAGCCGGAAACCTCAGGTAGCTTTGTGTGAAAATCAGGCTTTTGGCAGTCTCCGGTGTTTCATTCATACCGGCAATGATGGCCTCTCCGCCATGTTCATTCATGTGGGAGATCAGTTCATTCCAGGGAACAGCCTCCACTTCACAAACCTGTTCCAGTTTTAATTCCATGCAAATGGCACGTAACAGGTCAATATTATATCCGGAAAGTCGTCCTGTTTTATCAATAAAATTGAAAGGCGGGAAATCGACAGTGGTTAAAAATCGCAATCTCTGAAGGGTTCCGAGATTGGGATGGTTCAATCGTTCCTGAGAATCAAAAAAATGCGGCAATCCCGATGTTGATGGATCAACAGCCTCACTTGTTGTCGGATAAAGAGAGATAAAGGAAAAAGCAACCAACGCGGATAAAGACAATTTGTGATGCAGCATGACGGTTATCCGCATAGCATAAATATTTGTGTATCGATATCAGTAAAAAGGATAGGTATCGTTTTGTAAATACCTATCCCGCTTTATTCAGATCAGGTTCTCGCTGGCATTACGTAAGAAGTCCGGTCCTGCGCCGATAATTTTTTCGTCTTCGGGACCGATTGCCGAAATATTGCGGTCGGCATAGGGAATAGAAAGAAGCACACGACGGATTACCGCAAGCCGTGCACGCCTTTTGTCATTGGATTTGACAATTGTCCAAGGAGCCATAGCCGAGTGGGTGCGCTCGATCATGCGATCGGCAGCTTTGCCGTAATCATCCCACAGGGTAATTCCCGCTTCATCCATTTTGGAAAATTTCCAGTGTTTCAACGGACTATGACGGCGTTCATGAAAACGCTTCAATTGCATTTCCTGCCCGATATCAAGCCAGATTTTGAAAAATCTGATACCATCGGAAACGATCAATTTTTCAAATGTTGGCGCTTCTGCAAGAAATGTTTCAACTTGTGCAGGGGTTGCAAATTTCATAACCGCTTCAACGCCTGCGCGGTTGTACCATGAGCGGTCGAATGTGACGAATTCTCCATGGGTAGGAAAATGGCGCACATAGCGCTGGAAGTACCATTGGCCACTTTCTGTTTCGTCGGGCTTCGGCAAAGCAACGTTGCGCGCAGTACGCGGATTCATATATTGGCGAAGTGTAAAAATCGTCCCGCCTTTACCGGCAGCATCTCGCCCTTCGAACAAAGCAACAACCCGTTCGCCCGTTTCAAGAAGCCAGGATTGCAATTTGACCAACTCAATTTGCAGATCCTGCAATGTCTCTTCATATTCCTTACGGGGCATTTTTTTGTCGTAAGGATAGTTTCCCGATGTCAAAGCATTTTTCTGGATCCATTCGGGAAGTTTCGGTTCGTTAATATCAAAAACGCGCTTTTTCCCCGCGACTGTCAATTTGATGCCGACATCTTCTTTTTCATGTTTTGACTGATTTGTTTTTTTTGATTTTTGAGCCACAATAAATCCCTTATCAATAAACAACCATTTTCAAACACCGGATTTTAAAAAACCGGATATTGAAAGCGGCTGGAAGCTTTGTCCAAAATAAAAACCCTCTGAGCGCGTTGTGCAGGGCACAAAAATACCACCCGATAAAATGACTATAAAACTTCATCTTCAAAAAAGAAAATGGCTTTTCGGTTCTTTTGCCTAAAAATATCAGCACTTTGTTTAAAATAACCGAACTCTTTCGGAAATCGGGAATAATAATATTTTATCGGAATTTCGAATTCCGCTTCGCCACCCGTTAAAATTAATAATCCACTTGTGTGAGATAAAGTCCCGACGGGGGAGCAACCATACCGCAACGGCGACGGTCTTTGGCATCAAGCGCAGCTTCAAGATCATCCGCACTCCATCGACCGATGCCGACTTCCATCAAGCTGCCGGCAAAAGACCGGATCTGGTTATGAAGAAATGAACGGGCACTTGCATAAATATGTATCTCTTCGCCGATACGTTTGACATCAAGCTGGTCAAGGGTTTTTACCGGGCTCTTTGCCTGACATTCACTCGAGCGAAAAGTGGTAAAGTCATGAAGCCCCAGAAGCCGCTTCGCCGCTTCATCCATTTTTTCCGCATCAAGTTTTTTAGGTACCCACCAAACACGGTTTGCTTCAAGAACCGCCGGTGCGCGTCTGTTCAAGATGACAAAATGATAATGGCGTTTTCGGGCGGAGAAACGTGCGTCGAAATCAGCGGTGGCTTCTTCCGATTTCAAAATTGCAACATTTTCTTTGTTAAGGGTCAGATGTGCATTGATAGCATCTCGTACTTTGTCGGCACGCATATCTCTTTGAAGATCGACATGTGCAACTTGTCCTGTCGCATGCACACCGGCGTCGGTACGACCGGCACCAAAAATTGTCACTTTTTCGCCTGTAAAAGCAAAGATGGCTTCTTCAATCGCCGCCTGAACGGTTCTTAAGCCATCCTGTCGTTGCCACCCGCAATAATTCGTCCCGTCATATTCAATTGTTAATTTGAAGCGTGCCATATCAATAGACTTTGGTTACATGAAAACCATGCAAAAAAGTTTCCGCATCCATAGCCTTGCCACCGGCTTTTTGCAGCCGCGTAATTTGTAAACACCCTTTGCCACAATGGATTGTCAAGGTTTCAGGGTCGATATGGCCTGCGCCAAGGGAAGAACCTGCAACAAGCGTTGCTTTCAGTAACTTGACCCGTTCCCGTTTACCGGAAATTTCCATCTCGCACCAGCTCCCAGGAAAAGGCGAAAGCCCACATATACGTTTTTGCAACTCTTTTGCCGGTTTCGACCAGTCAATACGGGTTTCATCCTTGGTGATTTTTTTGGCATAAGTTTCCCCCTCCGATTTCTGAGGGGTCAGTGTCAGATCACCTTGTTCCAGCTTTTCCATGGCTTTTACCATGAGAGGGGCGGCAATTTTTTCCAACTCGTCGTAAAGTTCGCCTGCGGTCATATCAGGGGCAATGTCGATTGATTTTGAAAGTGCGATAGGGCCGGTATCAAGTCCTTCATCCATTTTCATAATCATCATACCGGTTTTTTTATCGCCAGCCATAATTGCCCGCTGAATGGGGGCAGCGCCACGCCAACGCGGCAAAAGCGAAGCATGACCATTAAAACAGCCAAAACGCGGTGCACCAAGAATGGCTTTTGGCAATAAAAGCCCGTAAGCCACAACAATCGCCGCATCAAGCTTGAATGACGAAAAACGTTCCTGTTCTTGCCGGTCTTTCAAGCTTTTGGGAGTAAGAACTTCAATGCCGAGTTTTTCGGCAGCAGAGGCAACAGGTGTGGGGGTAAGCTCCAATCCGCGCCGGCCAGCCGGACGCGGCGGCTGGCTATAGACAGCCACAATCTCGTGGCCTGCCTGATGAAGTGCTTCAAGAACGGGAACCGAAAATTCCGGCGTTCCCATAAAGGCAAGCCGCAAAGACATTATAACCGTGCTCCGCTTTGCGCTTTTTCTTTGGCCAATTTTTTAAATTTGCGGATGACCATATCACGTTTCAATCTGGATATATGGTCGATAAACAGAACGCCGTTGAGATGGTCGATTTCATGCTGCAAACAGGTTGCCAACAAACCATCGGCCTCGATTTCATTCTCTTTACCCTCGCGATCAAGATAGCTCACACGTACACGTTTCGGGCGCTCCACTTCCGCATAATAGTCGGGAATGGAAAGGCAGCCTTCTTCGTAGACGTTGGGTTCATCCGATTGCCATAAAATTTCCGGATTGATGAAAACTTGCGGGGCTTTGGGTTCGTCTTTACCGGCAACATCAATCACCAAAAGACGTAAAGGCTCGCCGATCTGTATTGCTGCCAGTCCGATCCCGGGAGCTTCATACATTGTTTCCAACATATCATCAGCCAATTTTTGCAATGGCTTATCAACGCGCTCGATCGGTTTCGAAACTTTGCGCAAAATAGGATCAGGGAGAATAACTAAAGGTTTTATCGACATAAAGAAGAGGTAATCAATCACATTTCGTACGTCAATGCGATATTGTTGATTTTCTCAGCCTTTTGATCGCTTTGTGACGGGAAAACCGCTAATCTTGAAAAATGTTTGATTCGTCGTCTCATCCTCTCATTCCCGTTGCCGGCTTTTCTTTCACTATGATGGACTGGCTGCTCATGATCCTTGCGGCCATGCTTGTTGTCATGATTATTGTTATCATCATTGGCAACCGGCGCCGCTCTGTCCTTGATACACAGGTTGCAGAACGGGCGAGAGATGCCGAAATCCATATGAACGAACTTCTGAAAACGCAAGCCGAAATGCAAGGCCGCATGCAAACAATGGCTGAAATATTCGGCCGCAGGCAAGCCGAACTCAATCAATCGATCCGCGAACAATTGACCGGCATGAGCAACAATCTTGGTCAGACAATTAATGCGCAGACAAAATCGACGCATGAAAATCTTGCCAAATTACAGGAAAGGTTGGCCGTTATTGACACAGCACAAAACAACATCCAGTCGCTTGCCGGCCAAGTTGTGCAGTTGCAGGCGATTTTGAGCAACAAACAAACCCGCGGGGCATTCGGGCAGGGCAGAATGGAAGCCATTATTTCCGATGGCTTGCCGCCCAATGCCTATGCTTTTCAAGCAACGCTTTCCAATGGAACGCGGCCTGATTGTTTGGTCTTTATGCCAAATCATGCCCCGTCATTGGTTATCGACGCAAAATTCCCGCTGGAAGCGTGGAATAATATGCGTGAAGCGCCGACACCTCAGGAAAAACAGGCTGCCGAACGCCAGTTCCAGACCGATATGGATACACATATCAAGGCCATTTCGGGAAAATATATAATCCCCGGAGAAACGCAGGATACGGCCTTCATGTTTGTGCCTTCGGAGTCAATCTTCGCTACAATTCATGAAGATTTTGAAGGAATCGTTCAAAAAGCCAATCGCGCGCGTGTCATCATTGTTTCACCATCTCTTCTGATGTTATCGATTCAGGTAGTGCAAGCCATTATGAAAGATGCCCGTATGCGGGAACAAGCGCATTTGATACAAACCGAAGTCGGGCGCCTGATGGAAGAAGTTGTGCGCCTTGATGATCGGGTGAAGAAACTGCATAGTCATTTTCAAAGCACGTCCAAAGATGTCGAGGATATCCTTACGACGACCGGAAAAATCAAAAATCGTGGAGACAGGATCGAACAACTCGATTTGAAGGAGCCTGCAAAAACCGATACGCCACCAACCAAGTCCGCCCAGCAACTGGGGTTGGATATTCAAAAATAGTTTGAAGTTAAAACGTGTAGTTACAAATGCAATTTGGCGAAGCAACCTGTAAGTAAATTTGTAGAAGCAATCTGTAAGTAAAAAGGATTCGACTCTTAGTCTGGTCTTTACACCGAAAATCGACGGCGAATTCATCTATCAAAGACAATAAAAAAGTTGCGACGCATCATAAAACAAATTTGCGCCGCAACCTTCATTATCAATTCAGGAATAAGTGGTGTCACGATTACCAGCGGTAGCCGACGCCGACTTTACCTGCAATTTCATCACGTTTGCCGGCAACGCCTTTGACGCCTGCATTGGCAACCCAGCCTTGCATTCCCTGATTTTGCTCGTATTTACCGCCCACTTCAAAGACGGCACTTGCACCGCTAAAATCAGGCTTATCGACGCGATAACTGTCGAGTTTTCCCTCGATCTCGCCATCAAGTTCCTGTTCCCATGCGGCACCTGCATAAAGTTTTGCCTCTTGCGTAACCTTATGGTCAAGGCGGGCACCCAAATGCGTGCGAACAGAGCGGGCACTATCAAAGCCCAAATGTTCTTGAGCCTTTGACAATATCGAGAAATCCTCGATTTTTGTCCATAACAAACGACCATTCAAAGTAAGTTTGTTGTCGGGCGAAACTTCGAGTTCCTTACCGCCGCCGATATGGAAGCCGTAATAGTTGGAGCTTTTATCATCAAAGCCACCATTTTCGATGTCGCCACTCTTGAAGTCGCGTTTAACCCGTCCGGCGCGTCCCGAACTGTCGATAAACCAACCATTATCCCATGTCTGTTTGGTATAAAGGCCACCGCCGGTATAGCTGAAGTCGCCTTTTCCATGAATACTCTGATGGTAGGTATCAAAATCACCATCGCCGTGCTCGATAAAGACGGTGGCAAGAAGATTGCCCTGGTCTTCATGATAACGGATGCCACCGCCGCCCATCAAATGGTAGCCGTCATTCTTGATATGGCTTCCCGTTTCGACTTTTTGCCGGAAACCACTGCCTTGTAGGAAAACAACGCCTTCAACAGTTTGACCGAATTTTTTGACTTCCATCGGCAGAACATAATCGTCGATCGAAGCAATCTGGTCAGCACCGTAGTTAAGAGCATTGAGTGCTGCCGCGTTGCTCTGGAAATAGGCATTGGCTTTGGCGCGATTAATTGTTACCGCACCATAGTTATCGGTATAAATATTACCCTTGCCATCATCTTTTCCGATAAGATTCGGTTGGGTTCCATTATCTCCTTTGGCATTATTCTGATTATTGTTATCGGAATTGGTATTTTGGTTATTCGAACTGTTGTCGCTGGAACCGCTATCGGTATCATTACCTTTTCCGGAATTATTATCTTTGCCCGAATCGTTATTGCTTCCGGATTGATCATTTATTCCCGAATTATTCCCCTTACCCGTTTCATCATCGGTATTTGAAGGAGGTGTCGGCCCTTTAAGCGAGGCAACCAGATTCTCTCTCTGTGTGGCAATATCAAAGTTCCAATTTTTTGCACCATTTGAAACTGTCTGGTTTGTCGTTGACGAATTTCCAATAACGTCACCATCAATCAATCTGATCTGATCACCCGGGCTCAAATGGCGTAAATCGTTGCCGGCAAGTCTGAGCGCGACTGCGGCATTATTGATTGAAACTTTGCCATCACCTGTCATCTTCAATAAGGAATCGCCATTTTGAATATTTTCAGGGAGATAGAAAATTAATTTCGAATTTGAATCTAAAATCAGATCTTTGGTAAGCGAAAATTTCGCAGGTTGAATAACAGCGCTCTCGTCTCTACCTTCGGTGTTTGGGCTTTCTACTTTATTTCCGATTGTCAGTGACGAAATAGAATATTCGCCATTTCCGATGACCGTTAATTTGCGTCCCATACCGATTGTTAGATCGCCGAAAGTCACACCCGTGTTAGTGTGTGGGGACCAGGATTGGGTGTTGTCAAGATTAAGTGTGAGATCACCGTTGCTCGCGTCTAGTTGATTGGTTTTAAATTTTAACTCGCCGTCTTGGCGTGTGAGGTTGATAGAGACATCCTTACCGCCGACAATTACAGATCCCGCCAAGAATTCAATACCGCCGGCATTATTTTTGTTTGGATCGTTGCCGCCTGTTTTTCCACTTGTAATACTTATACTTTTCGTAACTGTGATTTTTTTGTCGGAACCCTTTAAACGGACGTTCCCTCCTGGTCCACCAGCTCCTACAGCTCCTGACTGGCCGTCTGGTAATAAGGCAGGATTTCCTCCATCGCCGGCCTCAAGAATAATATTTTCTATAGTGATATCCTTCTCTATAGTGGCACCAACATCTGCTCCTGAGCCGCCTTGATTGTGTATGAATTCGTTACCTGACGATATATCGCCAAAGTTAATGCCATCCAGCGCATTTTTCTGATCGTCAGTCAACGTGTTTTTGCCTGTATACGAATCCGAGGCACCAGTGCCACCAGCGCCACCAGCACCTCCGTTTTCCCCCGAACCTTGACCACCATGACCGCGAATATCAGGCTTTTCCGCGCTAATAAGAGCACCTGCACCATAACCACCATTTCCGGTTAGCGACCCGCCGCCGCCACCACCGCCGGAAAGAAAAATCGATTGTGCCGTAACCGGTTGAATAGCTGTCAGGGAAAAAATGCCAATTCCCAAGGTTCCTGCGAGTGCCGTGGCTCCCAACCAGTTCGAGTGAAGTTTTAGACGTAAGCACTTCATGAGAAATGTCCTTAGAATGAATATCATTGCGGACAATTCTCTTTTTCAACTCTAAACAAATAGTTGAAATCTGAACCGGCTAACACGCTAACAGGGTAAAAGCTGGAAACATGGTTAACAAACATCTTAACAATCTGTTAAGACGACCACTATATCCTCGTTAGTTAAAACAGAGGTATTGATCATGAAGCGCATAGTGTTTCTCGTGGCGCTTGTAGCGGTGCTGGGTGGTTGTGCATCAAGAGCCCCCACACATACAAACAATGTTTGCGCCGTCTTTGACCAAAAGGATGGTTTTTTCAATAATTGGGAGAAATCAGCCAAAAAGGCAGAAAGCCGTTACGGTATACCGATGCCGATTATCATGGCAACAATGAATACCGAATCCGGCTATAAACATAATGCCCGTCCGCCGCGCAAAAAGCTCTTCGGTTTTATTCCGTGGAAGCGTCGGTCTTCAGCCTATGGTTATTCTCAGGCTCTCGACGGAACATGGGAACATTATATCCGTGCTACCGGTAATCGCGGCGCAAAACGCACCAATTTTGCAGATGCGGCCGATTTTATCGGCTGGTATCACAGCCAAAGTGTAAAACTTAACGGTATCAATCCTAATAATGCTTATGCGCTCTATCTCAATTATTATATGGGACATAGTGCTTATGCGCGTTCCGGCGGGCGGGCAAGCAGTGCAATCCTGTCAGCAGCCGAAAGAACCGATCAGATGGCACGCCGTTATGACCAGCAATTGCGCCGTTGCGGACGTCGTTAGATAAAATTCTATTATCGGAAAAGGCCGGTTTTAGCCCAATTTGAAGATAAAGATCAGGCGCATGAGCAGATAGGATCATGCGCCTTTTTGGTGAAGCTTGATAAAAGGGAAAAAGCCTGCCGGAATTATTTATATTTTTTCATTTCAAGTTTATGGCGGGCGAGAGCTGCATTGCGATATGTATCAAGCTCGTTGATTAATTTATCCCGATTGGTTTCAAGACGGAAATTGAAACCGGAAATCATCAATTTCTTTTTTGCCTTGTCATAATAGGAGCCACCACGGCATTTTGCGTTTTCTTCAGGTAAAAATTTGTCGTCAATAACAAATTCCATTCCGACAGCGATGTTCATCGAATTGCTTTTTGACGAATTGATCTGGAAATCTGTTATTCCGCGCCATGGCACAGGCGTTTTGAACACTGTGGTTTCCAATCCTTCCGGGGAAAGTACCATATAGGGGATACGGCGACGTATCATCGTACGGATCAGAATAACAAATAATAACAACGCCAAGGCACCAAGAATGACCATTGTCATCATCTTTCCTATTTGAAAATTCTGATAGGCAGTGCCAATGAGCGCAATTCCCAACACCAGAAAGGCAAGCGGAATAAATACCCCACCTTCCCAAACTGTAATTCGGCCATTCGCCTCGTTGATTATAGCTTTGAGGCTTTTATCATCATTCGGAAGTTTGACATCGCTGATAAGGTGGGTTTCTTCGAGTTTTTTATCGGCCAATTTTTTCTCCCAATTTTAAAAGCCAAAACTTGCGCCTAATTTTCGATTTTGAACCGACGCGTTAGCTATATTTTCGGAAAGTCATAAAGTCGTTATAAAGCGGTCTCTCTTTATTTACTATGATTTTGTTATGTGCACGGGTGGAATTGTAAAATGTCATCGTCATTTTTATTGAAACCGGAGATAAGTCGTAACAATCAAGGATGGTATCACTATATAAAGCTTGAAAGTGTTTTTACGTTTTTCCCATTCCAAAACGTATTAACGAAACATAACGTAATCAGTGTAAGCCAAGGTGCCTATCCCGCTTTGCAACGTTTTTTAAAGACGTGGCTGTCTTATCCGATTAACGGTTTGACTGCTTTTTATAGTGAAAGAAAATACAATGGACAAAATTTGACTTATCTGTCAATTCTCGTTTCTGAACTGCGATTCTTTAAATAATTTGGTTTCGTGAGACTGGTTTTATGAATTGGTTTAAAGCGGTAAAAATGTCCGATCACATCGTGCTTATGGGCATGTTGTTGATGCTTCTCGGCGACTTCATGTTTGCAGCCAATGATGCCATGGGCAAGTGGCTGGTAGCGACATTTTCTGTCGGACAGGTTTTAATGCTGCGTTCGATTGGTGCGTTTCTGATTTTGGGGCCGATGCTTACTACCGTCACGCCACAAAATTTGTTTAAGCCCAAAAAACCGTTTCTTATTTTGCTGCGGGTGGTTTTCGCCACAATGGATACGGGGCTGTTTTATGCAGCTGTCGCTTATTTGCCTCTCGCAGATGTCGTTACATTTTATATGGCAGGGCCGATCTATGTGGCAGCAGTATCGCACTTTTTCCTGAATGAGCGTATTGGTTGGCGCCGTTGGCTTGCAATCTTTGTGGGCTTTATCGGCGTTATCATTGCGCTTCGTCCTTCATCGGCTATGCTTTCATGGCCATCAATTTTTGCCCTTCTTGGCAGTTTCGGCTTTTCGATGGTTATCGTTTTGAGCCGTGTTTTAAAAGATGTTACGGATACTGTTCTCGTTACCTGGCAAACAATCGGTGCACTTCTTGTTGGATTGGTTTTGACAATTAATCATTGGACAGAGCCAACAATGTTACAATGGGGGGCAATGGCACTTCTTGGTGTCGTATCGTGCTGCGGGCACCTTTTGATTGCCCGTTCATTAAAGCTTGCACCGGCTTCGGTGCTTGCTCCTTTGCAATATACGCTGCTGTTATGGGGCATTATTTTCGGAATAATATTTTTCAACAATTATCCGGATCGTTACATCATTATCGGAGCGGCAATTATCATCTTTGCAGGACTTTTCATTTTCCACCGCAAACGGGTGGTTGATCATAAAATTCCGGAAGAGGATATTGCCCGTATCAAACAGTAAGCGATTTTCGTCGGCAGGTGATGAAACGGGATTAGCCAAACATTGCCAAGAATTAATCTAGGGCCCCATAAATGCTCGATTTTTACCGCAATTTCGCCTTTTTGTGCGTCCAGATTATTAGTTAAGAAATAAATTTAAAAACAGTAATTCCATTAACTGTTCTCAAAAAGGGAGTATAAAAATGAAAAAATTACTGCTTGCGTCAGTGTTTGCTTCATCATTGCTTGCTCCGGCTTTCGTTTCTTCTGCTTTGGCAGAGCCAACACCGCCGCCTGCACATGGTGAACATCATCCAAAGCCGCCTCATCATCATAACGGGCCAGAGGATAAAGGTCCGAAAGGGCCGGAAAAAGGACATGAACATTTCAGAGGGCCTCATGCCGGAATGCATATGGCTGAAAAGCTTTCGGCGATGGAAACGGCTGTCGGTATTCGTTCAAACCAGCTTGATGCATGGCGTAAATATACTTCAAGCCTTGTTGATCTGGTTGACCTTACCCCGCCGCCGCCACCAGCTCCGGATGCAAAACCGGCACCCGATGCGGTAAAACCTATTTTCGGTGAACCGATTGCCGATCGGGCTCTTGATCATGCTGAAAAAGCTAAAAAGTTCAAAGAAGCTGCAAGTGAACTGCGTAAAGTTCTGGACGCTGACCAGTTAGCAAAACTGGAACGTTATGCTTTGCCGCATCCGGGTCCGAAAGATGGCCCTGAAGGTCTTAAAGGGCCCGATGCGCCGGAACCTCCTGCAGAACCCCATCCATAACGGATAGCTTTCATAGGCTTAATACTTTCAATCATATTAAATGAAGAGTTCCAAACCCCGGTCGCAAGGCCGGGGTTTTCAGTTTTCTTGTCTTGCCTTTTTTAAAAAAGGTCTATTTAAAATCACACATTTGTAATAATTTATTAAATCATTAGTGTTTCGGCGTTCGAGAGCTTATATTCCAGTCGAAACTACGTTTTGGAACTTTCGTTGTTGAACGAGTTTAGCGTTTAGGAAGGAACGTAAATGATGAAACATCAGAAAACACTTTTTGCATCCTTGGCATTTGCTGCTACTGCGCTTTTATCCATGCAAACACAAGCTGGTGCAACGGGCTTGGTATCGGGTACGCTTACCTGCGACAGCAAGGGCGGTATTGGACAATTTGTAAGCTCTTCAAAAGCGCTTGATTGCGAATTTATCCCGATTAACGGTCATTCGATCAACGACCATTATGTCGGCCGTATCGAAAATTACGGTCTTGACCTCGGCGTAACAGGCCGCACCAAAATGACATGGTGGGTTCTTGCAACTTCGCCTAATGCCCATTCCAATGGCTCGCTTGCAGGTAATTACGGTGGTGTTGGATCAAGCATCAGCCTTGCAGCCGGTGCCGGTAGTCAACTCCTTGGCTTCGGTCCAGCCAATGGTCTCACATTGCAGCCTTTGAGTGTTGACGCCCATGAAGGCTTGAACCTTGCTCTTGGTGTATCGAAAATGTCGTTGGCTCCTGCTTATGCTGAACAACATGCGGTTTATCACCATAAGAAAGCCGTTGTTCATCACAAGAAAGCCAATGTGCATCATAAACGCGTTGCCTCTCATCACAAGAAGCACTGATATAGTTTGATTTATTACGGGGTTGCGATAGTTTAGGCTCAGAACCATAAAAGCTTGACCGCAATTCTTTGAAATACGTTTATCAGTTAATGTTCGAAAATTAATTTCAAGTTTTAAAAGCGGTCGGTCGATTTAACCGGCCGCTTTTTATTTGCGCCATCCTCGCGCAAGTTTGGACGTTTAAAAGAAGCGTCATCAACGTTGCGAGGTAATTATTGAAAATGGTCAAACTGGATCTCTACGAGAATGATAATTTCGGCAACCCCGTTATCTATGATGACGGGGATGTGTCCGATCAAAAGCGGGAAAAAAAGGAAAACTTCGTGTGTTTGACAGCACTCATCTTTTGCGTTCCGCTTTTTATTATTTCAGGGCTCTATGGTTTGTCGGATCTGATTGTCTATCTTAAAGCCGGTGTTTTTCACCTGACGACAATGTCCGAAATGTTCATGCTAACGCAGACACCTGTGAACGAGACAGGTTGGGTGAGCGAAATATTGGATCAATTGCCCGTCTCGATTGTGTTTTTTCTATTGGGCGTTTTTATGCCTTTCGCCATTCTGGAAATCTTTTTCAAGTTGGAAAAATGAAGGTGGATGATGCTTGTTAGCGTGATGTTGAAGGACAGTTGTTCATAACGAAGCGTGCTGCTTGCTTCAGACCCGGCATATCGGAAAATTCAATATTGAAAATTCCCTTTAACGGTTCAGCTACGTTATCTCCTTTGAGAAAGGGCGCGTCGACATGCCAATCCTGTAACGGACTTTTCGGAAGCTCGATTGTGTAGACGACCCGCCCTTCAGACAAGTTGGTCTGCACCTGGTTTATCCCTACGCTCATTCCCCAGATTTGTAACGTTTGGACGGTTTGCTGATAATTCTGATAGTTCTCTGCGCTATAGCGTGTTGGTCCACTTATCTCGAGAAACATTGTTTTATGACTATCACAATAAAGACGTGCCGAAGTCTTTTTGTCATTGCTTGAAGCTATTGCGACAAGTGTTTCGTTAATTGGCGCCAATTGCCATTGTCCAATCACATCAGGTGAAAAATCGATCGAATAGTTCCGTATTTCATCACTTGAAAATATATGTGAATCCGCATTATCCCAATTTAAGAAAGCTATGACGGGATTAAACCCCATTTCTTCCGAGTAATCTGCTATATAAGCAATGTCGGCAAGTTGTTGTTGGCGCACGCTGACTTCCTGACCAGAGGTGGTACCAGCTCCGTCAAGTGGCGGACGGTAGGTGCGTAATTCCAGTTTACCGTTATTAACATTGCGAGCTCTACCGCCCAGAAATGCCCATATGCAAGCTTCCCGGCATATTCCGTCGATCCGTTCCGAAACGGTTTTAACTTCTTGTGTTTCTGAAGCAGAGTTATTTTCGGTTTTGTCTTTGTCGTCGGCTTTGCTATCTGCTTTATCGGCAGATTTGTCATCATTCTGATTTGCCAGTTTTTCACTTTCCAGGGGTTTAACGATTGTGTTGCCGACAGTTGTATCGAAATTATGTTTCCTGATCTCTCTGCCCAATGCAATTGCCGCAAGGATATCCCCTCCGTTGGAGTGAAAAGATATCAACAAGCCATCGGGGGTTGAAAGCGTGTCGGCAAGCTTGTTTTCTTCAAGAAAGCGATTGAACGAAGCGGGCGTATCAGGAACGATGTTGCCCTCCGCACTGATCCAGCGACATGTGGGACATTGGCCTTGATTGCTTGTGTGGAGAGCAAAAGTCATAGGCTTTCCCGATGGTTCTGTCGGTGTATTCTGTGCCGGAGAAGGATTTTCGGGCTGTTGGTTGCCTTCGACCTTGGTTGCATCAACAGACGCTGTCGTTTTTGTTGCTACTGCGGGTGCTGTCGTTGTTGCTGATTCCGTTGGTGCTGTCGCTGTTGCTTGCGCAGGGGCTGTTGATGTCTTGTCATTATTCTGGCCTTCCTGAGCGAAGGCGAAAGAGCACAGGGTAAGACACATAATGAACGCAGCCACAACAGGTTTCATAAACACCACTCCGCCTGAGAATATTAATAATCTGTTAATTTGTATCACTGGTCCCAATCTTCTGCAATGTTCGCCAAAGATGAGCGAAGTGCTTTCAATCGGATTATTGAATTTATCGAAAAATATGATTTCAAATATGGATTTGTCTTCCGTTTTTGTGTCTTAACCGGTCAACTATGTGACGAGCCTGAAGACCGATACCAAATATTGTGAGCTTTTAACTTACAAAAATTAGGCTGACAGCCGAACAGAATGGAAATATAGATAGAGGGAATACAATATCAGGCCTCTTCAAGTCTCCGGTGCCTTCGATACAATTACGTAAATTTTCAAGTTTTCCCTGAATTCACAATAACTTGTTTGCAAAGACTTGCAATGTAGAATCCGAATGCTGCACAAGGGGCAAGAAGCAGCATTGACCAGCCGATTGAATTGAAAACGAGGCCGAAGTTGACGCCCAGATAGCTTATTGGCAGAAATAGGCTGCAAAGGGCACAAATAAATGCCGCAAGAAAGATAGAAACGAAGTCTATCTGGCGTTTCAGGAACGCAACAATTGCAACAAAACCGCCGAAAATAAGGCCTGCATTAAGATAGGCAAGCGAAAGACTGGCGGTAAAAAACGAAGCAGGCGGAAAGGAAAAGAGCAATGCCCGCCATAGGATCGTTCCCGATTGCCATAGGGGGGGTGCAGAAATAAAAAAGATAATGAACAGAAAAAGTGCAAAAAAGAACCGGCTTCCATGGTGGAAACGAGGCGATGGCCGAATAATTTTTTGAAAACGTTTCCCGTTAAATGGCACCCCCAGCAAATATAGTAGCCCGCCGGCAATTAGAGAAAGGCTGATAGCGGTCAAAAGATAAACAGCCAGAACATAAAGTCCGGTGAGCTGCCAATCCGATTTCGATACAAAAATACTATCAACAATCCAGAAAACCAGAGAGATGGCGATTGTTATGCTAAAAAGCCAGCGCCAGGAGAGGGAACCTTGAAGGCGCAGCCTGCGCACGCCACAGAAAACGGTAAGGCTCACAAGCATGAGGCCGGCGGTGTTTATTTCTCCGGAGATTGTACCGCGCGCTCCAAGATAGCTCAAACTATCACCCACCATGATCCATAATGTGATGATGATATAAAGTACCGGACCGTAAATTGCGTAGACGATTGCAAATTTCATGCCATCAACAAGCCGAGGCCTTTCCATTTCCTTGTAACGCAATGTAAGGCCGCTCAAGTTCAGAATGATAAAGAATAAGAAACCGGCAAAAATCCATGCAATCGTCCAATAAAGGAATGCTTCATTCTGGATGCCCACACTGGCAAAAAGTGTAGGAAACAGAAATTTGAAAGCACGAATGGAACCGTCGAACAAAAGTGCCATCAAGACCGAGGTTATCAACGTAAATCGCAGGGAAATACTTCCCCAGCTCGCGCTTCTCGCCGCTAATATAAAAGCGATAAGACAGGCGGTTATAAAACTTGGCAGATAGATCTGAAAAGGTCGGAAGAAAGCAATGGTCAATGAAAAGCCGAATGTTTTAAACCATCCGCCGAACAGGAGAAAAAAGAAAGACCATGCTGTAGGCAGAATGATAATCCCGGCAACAAAGACAAGCACAGCTTGGAGAAAGCGCGCTAGCAAAAAACCGACGGGGCGTACTGTTATGTCGGCATTTTTACTCATGAGAAAAAATATCCTTTATTCTCGAATATAGATAGCTGTCACAGCATAGTTTTAACGTGGAGCCAATCACGTTTTTTGCTTAATAAACGAAAGCGCGGTTTTTCCGGACCTTCAGACCTTTAGAATATTATTTTAATAATGTTTCGCTCGCGCTTGCTTTACAGTTTTTTAAAACATACAGGTTTTTCAGGTTTTAAAAGATAGGTATCGATCTGTTTCGAGAAGTATTTTGCTCCGACCGCCGGACATCAATCATTGACCGGTTTATCAAGTCTGAAACCGGTTGCAAGAATCCAGCAAACCCATCCTACAAAGATCCATTGGATGAAGCCGTAGGAAAGGCCGCGAAGAATATTTTCACTTGTCATATGTTCCATATAGGGGCGTGACATGATGAGATAGAATATTTCTACACATAGACTGACAAGAATTGTGCGCCAGATAGATGTTGAAAGTGAAAGCCCCAGTCCACGTGAGGGGGGAAGAGAACAAAATACACCGCTTAAAAACACCGAAGGCATGTAATAGGAATAACCGGATAAAAATCTTGGACGCACTTCGTTACCGAAAACATCAAAAATCTCTACGAGCAGATTTGTGCCGCCTACCCAATGATGAAGGAGGTATACTCCGACAATCGTCTGGACGGCTGGCCCAAGCAACAGAAAAATTGTAATAACGCCAAAGCCACGCATCGGGTAGCTATAAAGAGTTGATTTATTATGGTCTGTCATAATGCTCACAAGTCATCGAGTTGTTAGATGACTTTTAAGTTTTCATTTCCGCGTGTGCAAGCCAATAAATATAATAGACCATATAGGCAAGCCAGATTGGTACAATGATATAAAGAAATGGCGTCAGTAGCACGTAAACGAGAATTGAATTGAGCGGTAATGTAACACGCGCAAGATTAAGATAGAAAGCAACTCCGATTGCCCCCATCAGATAAATAGCCCCCGAATAGGACATCACAAATACTATTGGTAATCTTTTTAACTGATAAAGGTAGACTGTAGGAAAAATCGAAAAAATGGCAGCTTCCAGCAGATTTTCCGCAAGATAGAATAATATAGCCGCGATACTACTGAAATTTTCCATCATATCGAGAATGAAACGGTCATTGAAAAAACGTGAATATAAAAAATAGTTTGTCATGCAACGACAAACGCATAATCCGAAACCCCCGACCACAGTAAAAATAAGAAAAGCTATAACTGCCTGTTTTCGCAAAACGACCCCCTCGTCACGATCTTGCTTATAGGAAGAATTTTACACCTTGCTATAAGCAGATAAATCGTATTTTTAACGTTTTTCATGATAGCTGTTCTTCTATAAGGTAGAAAAATTTTTACTACATTAAGTGAAAAGCGCTAGAAACTTCCTCAATATTAACCGCTTAACGCAAATATTAAAAGAGAAAAATCCTCCTTGCCAAGTAGAAAAACATTTTGATGAGCGGGTTTTAAAAACGGTAGAAAAGAGAATATTTTTTATAATATATGAGGATATATCGAGGTTAATTATTATAAAACAATATAATATTGTTTATATTTATACAATAAATTTAAAAATATATATAACAATTATAATAATATTAACAAATAAATAAATTATATTAATTATAATTATTGTTACATTTAAAATGTAACTCTGAAATTAAAAAAAGTTTATAGATAAATATATATTACCTATTGGAGATACGATTTCCCCTTTTAAAGGCTTTATCAAGATGTCTTTTGCTTCATCTTAAACGTGTAATTTAAGGGGAGGGTAGCGTTAAACAACCAGATTAAGACCTGCAACGATTGCAATAGAAGTCATGAAACCTCATAAATACGATAGGCAAATCTCATTGAACTGGGAGACGATTTTCTATCTGCTCCTGAACAAACAACGAAAAAATCGGGCACAATTCTTTCAAAATTTATGGCAACATACAAATGTTGACAAAACTTCAGAATAGTCCCGATTCCGATCATTTAGCTTGAAAAAAATAAACGTTTTTCAACGAACGTTTTATTGCAAGGTAACCGTTTTCAATTCCTGATCGTTTGCTCCTTCCAGAGCCTTGGCGCGAACATCGGAAAGGATAATCGGCTCACCGCCAGCCCCGAACAAAGCCCATAAAGAGATGCCGGGTGTCATTGGTGGCATATTCGGAAATTTTTTACTTAATTCATCGGTACGAATTTTGCGCAGATAGGCGAGTTCGCCCTCACCGAGCAAAGCAAATTCCTGCATGGACAAAGATTTTTCGTTTTTCATTTTCTTCTCCTGTCGCATTACTCGTCGTCTATGGCACTGATCGTAATGCGTTTGACGCGCTTCTCGGGAGCCGGTCTTTCAAGATCTATCGAAAGCAAGCCGTTCTTAAGCTCTGCAGCCCCTACCTTTATTCCATCTGCCAGCACAAAAGCCCGCTGGAATTGGCGTGAGGCAATACCCCTATGCAGATATTCGAATTCCTCATCGTCAGCTTGCCGACCGCGAATAATAAGCTGATTATCCTCAACCGTAACATCAAGGTCTTCCGGCGTGAAACCGGCGACTGCCAATGTAATTCGCAGTCGTTCATTTGGTTCCTCACCAGACAAACGCACAATGTTATAAGGAGGATAACCATCGCCCGATTTATTCAAACGGTCGAGCGTTTTTTCCATTGTTTCGAAGCCTAACAGCAACGGGTTGGAAAAAGGTGTCATGCGTGTCATAAGGTAGTCCTCTTCGAAGCGACTATTGAACAGAAAACCCGTTTTGGCATTTTCTGCTTTTAGCTGTTATATGGAAATTTCAAGATTGAAGTTCAAGACAGGTTTTTAAAAGGTAATGACGGATGTGAAGGCCAAAAGGTCGAAAGTCGGGAAAATAGCGGGAACTGCCTATACAGCTGACGAAATCGAAGAAATTTTTCGTCGTTTTTCGGTTCAGCGACCAAATCCGAGAAGCGATCTTGTTTACGAAAGTCCATTCACTTTGCTTGTGGCAGTGGTTTTGTCGGCACAAGCGACCGACGCAAGCGTGAACAAAGCAACAAAACCGCTTTTTGCTGTTGCCGATACGCCCGCGAAGATGGCCGCTCTCGGAGAAGAAGGCATTGCAGGTTATATCCGTACGATTGGCCTGTGGCGGGCAAAAGCCAAAAATGTCTATGCGCTTTCCAAAATATTGAACGAAAAATATGCCGGTAAAGTGCCTGATACCAGAGAAGCTCTGATGGCACTTCCAGGTGTCGGGCGCAAAACTGCAAATGTTGTGCTTAATGTTGCTTTCAACCAGCCGACTATGGCGGTTGACACCCATATTTTCCGGTTTTGTAACCGGATAGAACTGGCACCGGGAAAAACGCCTGAAGAGGTTGAAAAGAAACTTGTCAAAATAATACCCGAAAAATATATGGCTCACGCCCATCACTGGTTGATTTTACATGGTCGTTACATCTGTAAAGCCCGTAAACCGGATTGTGTGCATTGTATTATTGCCGATATTTGCAAGGCAGCTATTAAAACAAGTTCTATTCCCGCACCTCTTGTCGAAGTGAAAGGCAATGGTGCGCCGGTTCCGGTTTAACAGTCAAAAGATTAATCCTGTTTGCGGCAATCCGGATAGCCAATGACATTTCCGGATAGCCAATGACATTAAAGACAAAAATTATACATTATCGGATTAGTCGGAGCGGAATCGTTGGAACTGCCCGGTGAAATAACAGACAGGCTTGGCCGGTTTTGGGGGCTAAATTTTATAAAAATGTGTGCCCGATTTCCGGCGCACAATTGCTTTTTTTTGGCTTATATAAACTTTCATGACACTTCTAACCAATAATACAGACCAGCTTTATGAAGCTCTGATCAATCGGGATCGCTCCTATGACGGGCATGTCTTTGTTTGCGTGACAACGACGGGCATTTTTTGTCGGCTATCGTGTCCGGCGCGAAAACCCAAGCGGGAAAACGTATTTTTCTGTGACAGTGCTGCGGCATGTCTCGAACAGGGCTATCGGCCTTGCCAGAAATGCCATCCGCTGGAAGCAGGTGGCCACGTTGATCCGCTTTTTCGTAATTTAATGGCGAGACTGGATGAAAAACCCGATCATATATGGTCGGAAGACGATATTGTACGGATGGGGTTTGACCCTTCCACAGTGCGGCGCGTTTTTAAACGCCAAATAGGCATGACGTTTCTCGAATTGGCGCGCTTGAAAAGAGCAAGCCGGGGGGCTGTGCTGCTTTCTCACGGACAACCGGTAATCGAAGCACAACTTTCCGCCGGCTACGATTCGGGCAGCGGCTTTCGTGAAGCAATTCTTAAGCTCATCGGTCACCCACCGAAAGCAATAAAAAATCGCAATCTTCTAAAAGCGGCGTGGATTGAAGCACCGATAGGTGAAATGCTTGCCGTCAGTGACCAACATGTCTTGCATCTTTTGGAGTTTTTCGACCGCAAGGGGCTGTTGACAGAACTCAAGAAATTGCAATCCGCGACCCGCTCTTCCATCAGTTTTGAAAGAACAGCGGTAATTGACAAGGTAGAAGCCGAGTTGGCCGATTATTATCAAGGGAAAAGCTGCCATTTTGAAACACCGCTTGCCAAAGTTGCTGGTGGCTTTGCCCCCCTTGTCTGGGAGGCTTTGCGCCAAATACCGGCAGGGGAGACACGCTCTTACAGTGAATTGGCGCGGAGATTGGATAGACCTACAGCTATGCGGGCGGTGGCACGTGCAAACGGGCAAAACCAGATTGCAATCATCATTCCCTGTCATCGGGTGATTGGTGCGGATGGTTCGCTTACCGGTTATGGTGGCGGTTTATGGCGTAAAGACTGGCTTTTGCGCCATGAAAAAAAGTATTTTGCATAAAAGTCTGCTTGCTATTTGTGAGGCTCTGTTTTATGAGAACCCAGTTCAAGCCGTCCGGCAGGGCATGCCGTGACGACTTTTATGCTTGTTCGTGCTTTGGTCAGTACGAACATCAATCACAACAATGGAGAAGCAAAATGCCCAAAATGAAGACCAAATCGGCTGCCAAAAAGCGGTTCAAAATTACCGCTACAGGCAAAATCAAGGCAGCTGCCGCAGGCAAGCAGCATGGCATGATCAAACGTTCCAACCAGTTTTTGCGTGATGCACGTGGCACCATGGTTCTTGGTGCACCTGACGCCAAGAAAATCATCAAAAACTATTTGCCGAACGGCCTTTAAAAGTTAGCTCTTAAGGAGATTATGACATGGCACGCGTAAAACGCGGCGTAACTGCACACGCCAAACACAAAAAAGTTATCAAACTTGCTGAAGGTTTTTACGGACGTCGTAAAAATACAATCCGTACAGCCAAAGCTGCTGTCGACCGTTCACGGCAATATGCCTATCGCGATCGCAAAAATCGCAAGCGCAGTTTCCGCGCATTGTGGATCCAGCGTATCAATGCTGCTGTCCGTCTTGAGGGCTTGACTTATGGTCGTTTCATCGATGGTCTTGCCAAGGCAGGAATCGAGATTGACCGCAAGGTTCTTTCAGATATTGCTATTCATGAGCCTGCAACATTCTCCAAGCTTGTTGCTTCGGCAAAAAAGGCGTTGGAATATTTGAAGAAAACCACACCGAATGCTTTTGAAGGCGCCGTCAAGTAAGCCGGTCGCGTTCCTTTAAAAACAGAACATTCTTTCGGAACCCGCACTGGTTGAAGCCGGTTGCGGGTTTTTGTTTTGAGGCGTTATGAGCGAGATAAATTCTTTCATATCCGAGCCATTGAGCGATTCTGACAAGAAGCTTTTTCATTCTTGTGAAGGGAAGCGCATTGCCAGCGTCATGCGCGAGGGCAAAAAGGTCTGGATCAAGCGGCAGGGAATTGAAAAGCGCCCATGGGGCAAGCGGCTTCATGACCGTTTATCTTTTTTATTACCGGCTGCATTTATGAAATCTTCGCCATTGCGTGATCCCCTTGCCATGAACGAGCAGGAAATACGTAAAATCGAAAAATTCAGCAAAGCAGGTATAGCAGTTCCCGAAATTCTTGCCGTCGATGGACCGGCTTTGATGATTTCCGATGTTGGTCAAACTGTACAAAAACGCCTTGATTTTTTAAAAAAGACAGATGTTCACGAACATGAAAAGTTACTGGTTCAATGCGGTGAAGCTTTAGGAAAAGTGCATCACGCCGGACTTGTCCACGGCAGGCCTCATCCCCGTGATATGTTTATGGCAGGAAACGAGCTCGGTTTTTTCGATTTCGAGGAAGAGCCGGAAGCAGTGATGCCAATTCCCACAGCCCAGGCGCGTGATGCGTGGTTATTATTTTTTCAAGTGTCGGCGCAATCACTTGAAAAAAACAAAACCGATAATGCCGCTTTTGATGCATGGAAAAAGCAAGTTTCACCGGAGACCTTGAAACAGCTTGAAAAAATTGTCCGGTTTTTTTCTATTTTTATCACTCCGTTAAAATTGGCACGGTTTATTTACCTTGGTGGTGATGGCAAACGTATGTTAAGCGCTATGGAGTTTCTTTCTTCCAATTTGAAAAACAGGCATCCAATTTAAAGAACAGGCAAAGACATGAACGATATTGACAGTCTGGAAAAAGAAATCTGTGTGGCAATTGAAGCTGCACAAGACGAGCAGGCACTGGAAGCAGTGCGTGTCAGCGCCCTTGGAAAAAAGGGCAGTGTTTCGGAAAAGCTCAAAAGCCTCGGTGGCATGAGCGCTGAAGAGCGCCAAAAAGCCGGACCGGTGATAAACGGTTTGAAAAATCGGGTTCTGGAGCTTTTGGGCGAAAAACGCAAGGCACTGAAGCGTGCGGCGACTGAAGCGCGTCTTAAAAATGAAACAGTTGACGTTACATTGCCTGTGCGTCCATCTCCGGAAGCCCGCGGGCGCATCCATCCGATTGCACAAGTGATTGACGAGATCACCGCAATTTATGCTGATATGGGCTTTTCCATTGCCGAAGGGCCGGATATCGAAACCGATTATTATAACTTTACCGCCCTCAACTTTCCTGAAGGCCACCCCGCCCGCGAGATGCATGATACGTTCTTTTTTAATCCGGACGAGAAAGGCGAAAGGCGACTTTTGCGCACGCATACATCGCCCGTTCAGGTTCGTACGATGGAAAAGCAAAAACCGCCAATCCGCATTATCATTCCGGGAAAAACCTATCGTATGGATTCGGATGCCACCCATTCACCGATGTTCCATCAGGTAGAAGGACTGGTTGTCGATAAAAAATCGACCATTGCCAATATTATGTGGGTACATGAAGAATTCTGTAAGGCATTTTTTGAAGTTCCTTCATTGAAGATGCGTTTTCGCCCTTCGTTCTTTCCGTTTACCGAACCGTCGATGGAAGTGGATATCCAGTGTGATCGCTCCGGTACAGAAGTAAAATTCGGCGAGGGCAATGACTGGCTCGAAATATTGGGCTGCGGCATGGTGCACCCGAATGTGTTGAAAAACGTCGGTTTTGATCCGGATGAATATCAGGGTTTTGCTTGGGGCATGGGGATCGATCGTATCGCGATGTTGAAATACGGCATGCCCGATTTGCGTGCATTTTTTGATGCCGACATACGCTGGATCGAACATTATGGTTTCCGTCCGCTTGATGTGCCAACGCTTTTTGGCGGTCTCAGCAATTCATAAACTCACACCCGCGTCTTGCGTTTTGAAAAGAGGTTTTGAACAATGAAATTTACTTTGTCCTGGTTGAAGGATCATCTGGAGACAGACGCATCGCTCGGCGAGATTTGTGATCGGCTTACCGATATAGGCCTCGAGGTTGATAGCGTCGATGACCGCAAAAGCTTTGATGTTTTTGTAATTGCCAAAGTTTTGACAGCCAAAAAACATCCCGATTCGGATCATTTACAGATTTTGACTGTTGATACCGGCGGGGATAAACCCATTCAGGTGGTTTGTGGTGCTCCTAATGCGAAGGCCGGATTGATCGGGGTTTTTGCCCCTCCGGGCGCTTATATTCCGGGGCTTGATGTTACTTTGTCAGTCGGTAAAATCCGTGGTGTCGAAAGTTTCGGCATGATGTGCTCCGAACGCGAGCTTGAACTTTCAAATGAACATAACGGCATTATCGAACTTGGCTCCGATGCACCCGTAGGCAAAGCGTTTGCTGCCTATTGTGGTCTTAATGATCCGCTCATTGATGTCGGCCTCACGCCGAACCGTCCTGATTGTACGGGTGTCTATGGCATTGCCCGTGATCTTGCAGCAAGCGGCATTGGAAAGTTGAAGCCGCTTGAAGTTCCTTCTATTTCCGGCGAAGGAGAGCCGTCGGTAACCGTGTCGCTTGATTTTGGTGATACGGCGCCTTTATGTCTCGGCTTTTCATGGCGTGAAATTCGTGATATCAACAATGTCCAGTCGCCGAAATGGATACAACGCCGCCTTAATGCAATCGGCTTGCGTCCAATCAATGCACTTGTCGACATGACCAATTATATTACGGTTGATCTCGGGCGTCCGCTCCATGTTTTCGATGCCGATAAGGTAAAAGGAAAACTCACCGTCCGTCGTGGGCGCAAGGGTGATAAACTTCTTGCCCTTAACGGCAAGGAATATGAATTGGGACCGGATAATTGCGTCATTTCCGATGATAATGGTGTCCAGTCCATTGGTGGCATAATGGGTGGGGAAGCAACAGGATGCGATGAAAACACGAAAAATGTTATCATTGAATCGGCATTGTGGGATCCACGCAATGTCGCAGCAACGGGGCGCTCGCTCAGTATTGTTTCGGATGCACGTTATCGTTTTGAACGCGGTGTCGATCCGGAATTTATGGAACCGGGACTGGCCTTTGCCACCGAAATGGCAATGAAACTTTGTGGTGGCAAGCCTTCAAAAGCCCATACAATCGGGACGAAGAGTGTCGAACAAAAGGTGATCCGCTTCCCGTTTGCCGAAATCAAGCGTTTGACCGGTCTGGAATTAAGCCGTGAAGCGGCAACAATCATATTGCAACATTTAGGCTTTGTTGTTGAAGGCAAAGGCGATGTTGTCACGGTGAAAGTACCAACATGGCGTCCTGATATTGATGGTAAGGCCGATCTCGTCGAAGAGGTTATGCGTATCCATGGTTTGAACAATATCAAGCCGGAACCTTTGGAACGGCCATCTTCTGTGAGCGGCCAAATTCTTACCACAATACAGATCAGGCAGCGCTCTGCACGTCGTGCTCTGGCTTGTCGTGGCTTGATGGAAGCAATCACATGGTCTTTCATTTCGGAAAAACAGGCCAAGGCATTTGGCGGCGGCAGGCCCGAACTCAAACTTTTGAACCCGATTGCTGCCGATATGTCGGATATGCGTCCTTCACTGCTTCCGGGATTGATTGCGGCTGCCCAACGCAATGCCGATCGTGGCTTTCCCGATCTCGGCCTATTTGAAATTTCGGCAACATTCGAAGGTAATACACCCGAGACACAAAGACGTGTCGCCGGCGGTATCCGCCGTGGTACTTACAAGCTTGATGGTTCGGGGCGTTTTTGGGCCGGTTCTGCCAAACCTGTCGATGTTTTTGATGCCAAGGCCGATGCACTTTGCGTGCTCGATGCTTGCGGGCTTGACGCTTCAAAGGTGCAGATAGAAACTGGCGCTCCAGAGTGGTATCATCCGGGACGTTCGGGCGTTATCAAATTGGGGCCGAAAATTATTCTTGGTACCTTTGGTGAATTCCACCCCGATGTTCTCGAGGAACTTGATGTAACAGGACCATTGTGCGGTTTTGAAGTCTATATCGACCGTATTCCCGAACCACGCAAGAAGGCAACCAAAACACGCCCGCCTTTGGTTCTGTCGCCATACCAGATGATACGGCGCGATTTTGCTTTTGTCATGGATAAATCTGTCAATGCTGCCACGGTCATTCGTGCGGCAAGCGGAGCCGATAAAAAGCTTATCCAGTCTGTCGAGATATTCGATGTCTTCGAGGGTGCAAGTCTTGGAGAAGATAAGAAATCGATTGCGATCGAAGTAGCAATCCAGCCCCATGAACGCACTTTGACTGACGAAGATATCGAAGCTCTGGCGAAAAAAATTATCGATAATGTTGCAAAATCGACCGGAGCAACATTGCGCCAATAGTCTTTCCTGATCTCGAGTGTCGAGAGAAGAGTTTAGAAAATGATTAAGGGGCGAAGCTGATTTGCCCCTTTATTTTTTAAAACCATTGTCAAAACGCGGCGACAATTTAAATCCGATATTTTCGGCCTTGAGCGACCAATTTTCCGATTATGAAAAATTGCCGGCCATTCGGCTTTATTCAAAAACAATCAGACACCGGATATTTCTGTTTTAGCAAAAAAGTTTTGAATGCATTACGAAAAACACGAAGCGTCGCACCCACTTGCGCAGTTGTCCGACAAAAAAGAATTGAACGGGTTCTTGTGGTTGTTCACTTCTGCTAATCGAATACAGGAATGTCAGCAACATTGGTAGATAATACGGTGGCACGATAATTGTCGTCTCTATCTTTTGATATCGGGTAAGCTCGTCGGAGGTCTGGGCTATTTTTGAAAAACGTGGAAGTGTTTTCGAATTTTTGAAAAACCGAAAAGGGAATAAAAATTCCACTTCAAGATTAGTTTTGCGTGCGTGCCATTTAAGGGGGGACAAAACGTTCGACACCGAAAAATTTCGAGGCATCAAGGCATGTTTTTATAAACTTTGTCGGCTTTCGAGTCTCAACGACAAGCGAAAGTAATTTATTGTACAATTTTAAATTGTTCTGTTTTAAAACACATCATCTTGAGTTAAACCAATAGTTGAAAAATAACGCGTATACGGCATTATATTTTCGTTTTTTGATTTCAATCAGAAATCAATTTCTTTGAGACACGGAGATTTGGTGATTTTTTTTGCTTTACGGTTGACATTTGTTTTCTTCCATATTCTATCCTTAGAATAACGAAAACCATCCTTGTCGAAAGTCGGTTAAATGAAAAACGAAAAACACTATGATCTTTTTGTTATAGGTGGTGGCGTCAACGGTTGTGGTGTCGCCCGCGATGCTGTTGGCCGTGGCTATTCCGTCGGTCTGGCAGAAATGAATGACCTTGCGTCGGGCACCTCCAGTGCTTCTACCAAACTCATTCATGGTGGCTTGCGCTATCTTGAGCAATATGCCTTCCGTCTTGTGAGAGAAGCATTGATGGAACGCGAGGTGATCTGGCACATGGCACCTCATCTTGTTCGTCCTTTGCGCTTTATATTGCCTTATAATAAAGGATTGCGCCCTGCATGGATGCTGCGTTTGGGGTTATTCATTTACGATCATCTTGGAAGCCGTCATCAGGAATTGTGGCGCACCAAGGTTCTTGATCTTACCAAAGAGTATAGCGAATCCCTGAAGCCGGGTTTTGTCAAAGGTTTCGAATATTCCGATGCCCGCGTGGATGATGCACGTTTAGTTGTTGCCAATGCCCGCCATGCGGCAAGACTTGGTGCGGATATTATGGTGCGCACCGAAGTTGTTTCGCTCAAAGCCGATGGCAAGAAATGGAAAATCGGCCTTAAAAACAAATTGAATGGTGAAGAGTGGACAGTTACTGCCGATTATCTGGCAAATATGGCGGGTCCATGGATTAATCACGTCTTGCAGGATGCTTTGGGCTTTAAAGGGCATCCGCCGGTTCGTCTGGTTAAAGGATCGCACATCGTTGTACCAAAACTTTATCAACATGACCGAGCTTTTATTTTCCAGAACAAGGATGGCCGGATTGTTTTTGCTATTCCTTATCAGGAAGATTTCACGCTGATTGGAACAACCGATTGCGATTACAAAGGCGATCCGGCGAAGGTTCATATCAGCGACGAAGAGATTGATTATATCTGTTCGGCAGCAAGTGAATATTTCACCAAGCCTGTTTTGCGTGAATCCATCGTTTGGGCTTATTCGGGTGTTCGCCCACTTTATGACGATGGTGCTTCAAAAGCGCAGGAAGCAACGCGCGATTATGTTTTGAAAGAAATGCGGGAAAATGATGGTCCGATAATGCTGAATGCATTTGGCGGCAAAATTACCACTTTCCGTAAATTGTCGGAAGACGCCCTCGTCTTCATCGAAAAAGCTTTGGGTAAGCGCAAACCTGCATGGACTGCCAGTGTCAGCCTGCCAGGTGGCGATTTTCCGCACGATTCGCTTTCTGTCATGGAAGCAAGAGTTGCCAGCATTTTGCCGGATCTCGATGCAAAAACCCATCGCCGTCTGGCAAGAAATTATGGCACAGAAGCCCTGGAAATTTTTGATAATGGCAAAAAGGACAAGGGGCAACATTTTGGCCACGGCCTTTATGAGGCCGAGGTTCAATGGATGATGCGTGAAGAATGGGCAAAGGATGTCGACGATGTCTTGTGGCGTCGCTCGAAACTTGGCCTCTATTTCAATGACGAAGAAAAAGAAGCTTTAAGACAATACCTTGAAAAACATAAAACCGTCTAAAGGGTTCGCCGTCTACTGAAGTAAAGCGGGTCAGGCAGCAAACCACTGGAGGAAACATGTCTGATGTGAATACTTTACGTGATGAATGCGTTGCGGAATTCGCCGGTACATTTTTATTTCTGGCCCTCGGTATGGGGTGCGTTGCAGGATTGAAATTGGCCGGCGCCGCTTACGGACAATGGGAAATAAGCATTATCTGGGGGTTGGCTGTTGCACTTGCAGCCTATCTGACCGGAGGCGTCTCTGGGGCTCACCTCAATCCTTCGGTCACTTTTGCATTGGCTTTCTTTGGAAATTTTCCAAAACAAAAAATATTACCTTACATCATTTCACAATTCCTGGGTGCGTTTGTCGCAGCCGCCGTTGTCTATGGACTGTATTATAATCTCTTCTCGGCAAAAACACTTGATACAGCCGGTGTTTTTACAACTTTTCCAAATCCCCACATCACTCTCTCACAAGCATTTATGACAGAATTTTTTATCACAGCTGTTCTGGTGGCGGTGATCTTAGGATTGAGTGATGATGGCAATGGTTTGCCGCGTGGTGCCTTGGTCGCATTTCTTGTCGGTATACTGGTTGCTGTGCTTGGTGGTGCTTTTGGCCCGCTGACGGGATTTGCAATGAATGCGGCACGTGATTTCGGGCCTCGCCTTTTTGCTTATTTCGCCGGTTGGGGGAATAGCGTCATGACGGGAAATAGGGATATTCCGTATTTTCTCATTCCGCTTATCGCTCCGGTCATCGGGGGATGTGTCGGTGCTGCCTTCTATACGAAACTGATCGGCGAGCCTCTTGCCCGCAGACAATTGAAATAATTGGTCATATTCCCAGAAAATAGGAGGCTTTTATGGCCGAAAAGAAATACATTGTCGCATTCGATCAGGGCACAACAAGTTCGCGCACTCTGGTGCTTGATCACGACGCAAATATCGTCAGTGTTGCCCAACGTGAATTTACCCAGATATATCCTCGCCCCGGTTGGGTCGAACATGACGCTCGCGAGATATGGGCGACACAAAGCTCGACCTTGACAGAAGCTTTGGCCAAAGCCGGCATCAGCTCGGATGAAATTGCAGCAATCGGAATTACCAATCAGCGTGAAACGACCGTTGTTTGGGAAAAAGCAACCGGAAAACCGGTTTATAATGCGATTGTCTGGCAGTGTCGGCGTACCACAGACATTTGTGCAAGACTGAAAAAAGAAGGGCTCGAGGATTATATCCGGGAAAATACCGGCCTTGTCATCGACCCTTATTTCTCGGGAACAAAAATTGCATGGATACTCGAAAATGTGGAAGGTGCACGGCAAAAAGCCGATAATGGCGAATTGCTCTTCGGCACGATTGATACATGGCTCATCTGGAATATGACGCAGGGGCGCGTTCACGTTACCGAATATACCAATGCGTCGCGTACTATGCTCTTCAATATTCATAAACTGGACTGGGATGAAACGATGCTCAAAGCATTGAACATTCCCCGCTCCATGTTGCCGGAGGTTAAAGCATCTTCCGAGATTTATGGACAAACCAATATTGGTGGGCGCGGTGGTACACGTATCCCCATTGCAGGGGCAGCCGGCGACCAGCAGGCAGCCTTGTTCGGTCATATCTGCGTTGAAGAGGGGCAGGCCAAAAACACTTATGGAACCGGTTGTTTTATGTTGATGAATACCGGCAAAAAAGCCGTAAAATCGACCCATGGCCTGGTGACAACGCTTTGCTGTGATGCAAAAGGCAAACCTGCTTATGCTTTGGAAGGATCGATCTTTGTGGCGGGCGCTGCTATCCAGTGGCTTCGTGATGAACTGAAGTTTTTTACCGATTCCGAAGATTCGGAATATTTTGCCGAAAAAGTAGGAACTTCGAATGGCGTTTATGTCGTGCCGGCGTTTACCGGCCTTGGCGCGCCTTATTGGGATCCCTTTGCCCGTGGGGCCATTTTGGGATTGACAAGGGGCGTCAACCGCAACCATATTACCCGTGCAACGCTGGAATCGATTGCCTATCAAACCAAGGATGTCCTCACCGCCATGTTGGCAGATGCACAGACAGATCTTAAGACATTGCGTGTTGATGGCGGCGCTGTTGCCAATAATTTTCTTATGCAGTTCCAATCCGATATTTTGCAAAAGCCGGTTGAGCGCCCGCAAATATTGGAGGTGACAGCATATGGTTCGGCTTATCTTGCCGGACTTGCCGTGGGCTATTGGTCGAGTTTGGATGAATTGCGAAAGGTCGCAACAGTTGAACGTGTCTTCAAGCCTTCCAAAGATGTGGCAAAACAGGAAAAACGCTATGCCGGTTGGCGAAAAGCTGTCGAACGCGCATGTTCCTGGGATTCAGTGCTTGAATAAAACAGATCGGTTCACTGACAAAGCTGCTTAAAAGACCGGAAAACTTTATAAAAAGAAAGGCACGTAAAATTTTTACGCGCCTTTCAAAATCAAACAAAATCAAATTTATTTGCAACGTGCTTCGAATACTTTGCCGTTACGATCGCGATAATGGCAGTAACGGACGTGATTCTTGGTGCGTGAATAACCGATCAGGCCACCAGCAACGGCACCGACAGCAGCACCGGCGGCAACAGCTTTGCCACCGTGACCGAATGCAGCGCCACCCAAAGCACCAAGAGCAGCACCACCGGCACCCCACTTGGCAACTGTTTTTTCATTCTGCGTACAAGCAACTGTCGAGAATGCGAACATCAAAACGATAAATAATGAACACAATTTTTTCATGGTCTAACTCCAGAACCCTCAATGTGTGTCTATATAGCACAGTCTAAATCGCGCCGCTCTAAAAATAGTTAATAGTGTGTTAAAAATCGTCAAAGATTTTGCAGATATGCAACAGATGGGCGAATAGGAGCAAGTTAGGAAGAAAAAGACAAAAACTGGCGAACAATTTTTTCAACTAGAACAATAAAAACTTCCCTTGTGCGGAATTTTATAAAATGGTGCAAGGTCAAAAAGCAGGGCAGTTCAACGAATGGCGTCAAAATATCCATTAAGAAGAGTAGCTTATTGAAACGACAGAACTGGTATTATTGAAATAACGGAACAAGTATTATTGAAACGATAGAAAGCCTATCATTTAAAAAAATTTTCAAATTCTAAGCGAATAGATAATGCAAAATAACGGGCGCTACTTTGACTGGCGCCCGTTTTATTAGCAAATTCCAAACAGAAAAAGTCTGTCTTCAGATTTTTACATCTTTTCTGTAATTTTTCGTGTTTTTTGCAAATTGGCCGTGAGGGCGGAAGCGCCATAGATAGGAAGGCAAAACAGCTTCCATTGCTCTTGGTGTAATGCCGACGCCATCCAATGTACGCCCTTCGAGCTTTGCTTCTTCAGAAACAATGCAGTCTTTTTTGAGCATTTTAATCTGCTCGGACGTTGTAACGGTCGGGATCATCGGAATTTTTCCGAGTAAACCGAAAATACCGCCAATGAAACTGCCGAGTGCAAAAGGTACAGAAACCAGCGCTTTTTTCCGCATGATAACTTTGAGCATTTCTTCGACAGTATGCCGATAGGTTATCACCTCTTTACCGCCGAGCTCATAAACCTTGCCTGTTGGAATATGCCCTTCAATTGTGGCAACGATGAATTTGGCAATATCACCAACGTAGACCGGCTGAAGCTTTGTCTCGCCGCCACCAAACATCGGCAGCATCCAGGTAAAGCGCGACATATCGGCAAGTTTATTGAAGAAAGAATCTTCCTGACCGAAAATAACCGATGGGCGCATGATAATGGCATCTTTATGGGCTTTCTGAACGGCTTGTTCGCCCAATGCTTTGGTTTTCAGATAGGGAAGGCTGGAATTGATATCGGCATTCAAAGCTGACATGTGAATGAGAGGAATGCCTGCACTTTGTGCAAGTTCGGCAACATTTTTAGCGCCTTCAACCTGCACGTTGTTGTAATTATTTTTGCCTTGTGAATAAAGGAGACCTGGCAAAAACACGGCTGCATCGGCATCAATTAAAGCACGTGCAACCGATTCACGATTGCGCACATTGGTTTTGACCATCTGGGTTTGGCCAACTTCGCCAATTTGCAGCATATAATAGGCAATTTCCGGACGGCGCACAGCAATACGAACCCGATAGCCGCGTTTGGTCAATGTTTCGACGACATGGCGGCCGACGAACCCCGAGCCGCCGAAAACGGTAATAAGCTTCGGGTATTGATAAAGTTCGGTACTGAGCGTCATGGGATGCACTCCTTAAAAATCGTCACCTTTATTGTTATAAGGTTTAGCTTGTTTTGGCCCGAACGCAAGTCTTTTGAACTATTCTCATTAAATGTTGAAGAGATTGGCAATCGTTTTATTCCGGTGGTGTCCCATTTTTCTTCAAAAAGTCACCGGCCATATAAAGGGAACCTGCAACAAGAATGGTTCTTTGAGGCGCAAGTGCTGAAATTTTTTGGAAAGCGTCTTCAATAGATGTCGTTGTTTCCGCCTCCAAACCGGCCGAACCGACAACTTTTGCCAATTCTTGAGGCGCTACACCGCTATCACTTGATAAGACCGGTACGGTGTAGACCTTATCGACAAGACCTTCGAGCTCTTTGAAATAGTGGAAGGAATCCTTTGTGTTGATCATACCGGCAACCATGGTTACCGGTCCCATTCTTTTTTCTTTCCAATGCCTAATTTCTTGCGCAATGACTTTCGCGCCTGCCGGATTATGCCCGCCGTCGAGAAAAACGGTCATCGTTTTTGGCAAAGAATTAATGAGCTTGCCGGCTTTGATGCGCTGCATTCGCGCAGGCCAGACAATAGTTTGCATGGCTTTGGCAATATTCTGATCGGTCAATTTGAAACCGGCATGGAGAACAGCTTCAATTGCGCTCGCTGCATTACTGATTTGATGGTCGCCACGGAGCGAAGGAAGTGGAAGTTCTTTAAGTCCGGCTTCGTTTTGAAAAACCATTTGCCCATGATCGTTATAGGCCTGAAAATCCTGACCATAAAGGACGAAAGGCGCATGGCGTTTTTGCGCGATGGTTGTCAGAACATCGATAGCACCATCGCTTTCCTGCTTGCCGATAACAAGGGGAGCACCTTCCTTGATAATACCCCCCTTTTCGAAAGCGATTTTTTCAACTGTATTGCCGAGTAGAGCAACATGATCGAGCGATATCGGCATAATAAGCGAAACTGCCGGTTTCTTGATGACGTTGGTTGCGTCGAAACGTCCACCTAATCCGACTTCAAGTATGACAGCATCGGCCGGATGTTCGGAAAAAAGAACAAAGGCAACAGCCGTCAACAGTTCGAAAACGGTAATCGGCTCATTCTGATTGGCTTTCGTTACCCGTTCTATTGCATCGGCGAGAGTGTCATCATCAACAAATTTGCCACCACCTTTTTTACCCAACCGATAGCGCTCGTTCCAATGAACAAGATGGGGTGACGTATGGACATGAACACTATATCCCGCGCTTTCAAGAAGCGCACGACAAGTTGCCGCCGCTGACCCTTTTCCGTTGGTGCCCGCAATATGGATAATCGGCGGCAATTTCAAATGCGGATTGCCAAGATTTTCCAAAAGCCGCGAGATACGGTCGAGCGAAAGGTCGAAGCCCTTCGGATAGCGCTTGAGAAGGCTATTGATAAGCGTGTCTACCCGATTTTCGGTCATCTCTATTCAGGCGGCTTTACTACTATGATGTTTGCCCGAATGATGTTCAGGTGCAGGCAATTTCATCATCAGACGCAGAAGTTTTGCAATGGTCGATTTCAATTCAAGTCGCGAGACCACCATATCAACCATACCATGTTTGAGAAGATATTCCGCGCTCTGGAAACCTTCCGGCAGCTTTTCGCGTATGGTTTGTTCAATCACGCGAGGGCCGGCAAAACCGATCATTGCACCGGGTTCTGCTATATGAACATCACCAAGCATAGCATAGGAAGCTGTAACACCGCCTGTCGTCGGATTGGTCAAAACCACGATATAGGGAAGTTTTGCGTCCTTCATCATTTCGACAGCAACAGTCGTACGTGGCATTTGCATAAGCGAAAGTGTGCCTTCCTGCATACGGGCGCCACCCGAGGCTACGAAGAGTACCAAAGGACGTTTTTCCTGAATGGCAGTTTCGAAAGCCTTGATAATGGCCTCCCCTGCGGCCATGCCGAGAGAGCCACCCATAAAGGCAAAATCCTGCACAGTTGCAATGATAGGAATTCCTTCGATTGTGCCGCGTGCATTCATAATATCGTCATCGACGCCGAGTTTAGAGCGGTAGTCTTTCAGACGATCGATATAGCGCTTTTCATCACGGAATTTCAGCGGGTCGATAACAACTTTCGGATTTTCCAGAAGTTCATAAGCACCATCGTCAAAAAAATTTGCAAGACGGGCTTTTGCCGGTATGCGCATGTGGTAACCCGATGTCGGAACAACATACTGGTTATTTTCCAGATCTTTATGAAAAACCATTTCACCACTGGCGGGGTCTTTGACCCACAAATTTTCTGGCATCTCACGACGACCAAACATCGAGTTGATCTTCGGACGAACATAATTGGTAATCCAGTTCATCTATGTCACCTTATCCTGTTTGTTGGCTAAGCTTCAATTCAGCCTTGTCTGGCTTCTGATACACCTGCGCTCAATTGTTTTACAAGGTCGCTAGCCGCTTTTGCAGCATCACCTTTCGGGTGTCCATTCTTATCAAGAGTTGAAGCAATTGCATTAACAATTGCGCTTCCAACCACAACACCATCGGCAGCACGACCGATTTTTGCAGCTTGTTCTCTGGTCTTGATGCCAAAACCGACAGCAATCGGCAAAGACGTGTGTTTTTTAATATTTTTCACGGCTTTGGCAACAATATCGGTATCAGGCAAGGCTTGACCGGTGATGCCCGTCATCGAAACATAATAAACAAAGCCGGAAGTATTTTCCAGTACTTTCGGCAAGCGTTGGTCGTCGGTTGTCGGTGTCGCCAGACGAATGAAATTGATATCCGCTTTGACTGCGGGCAAGCAAAGTTCGTTATCCATTTCCGGCGGCAAATCAACGACAATCAGACCGTCGATATCAGCCTTTTTGGCATTAATCAAAAATTGGTCGACGCCATGGACATAGATCGGATTATAATATCCCATCAACACAATCGGCGTGGTCTGGTCGGTTTTGCGGAATTCACTAACGAGTTTCAGAGTCTTGTTGAGCGTCTGTCCGGCTTTAAGCGCGCGCAGACCTGCAGCCTGAATGGTCGGGCCATCCGCCATCGGGTCGGAAAATGGCATTCCGAGTTCTATAACATCGCTACCAGCTTTCGGGAGTGCTTTCATAATTTCTAGCGCGGTGTCAAAATCCGGGTCCCCGGCCATCATATAGGTTACAAGAGCCGGACGATTGTTATTCTTGGCTTTTTCAAATGTTTCTTTGATACGTGTTGTCATAGCCGCTCTCTCAAACTCACATATTCATGCCAAGAAGTGTTCCAACCGTGTGGACATCCTTGTCGCCACGACCGGAAAGATTGACAATGATAATTTGCTCTTTATCCATCTTAGGTGCTTCCTTGATGGCTTGTGCAACCGCATGCGAGGATTCGAGTGCCGGTATGATGCCTTCAAGGCGTGTCAAAAGCTGGAAGGCTTCCAATGCTTCTGTGTCAAGAATTGGCACATATTCAACGCGCCCTTTGTCTTTGAGCCACGAATGTTCCGGCCCGACACCGGGATAATCAAGGCCTGCCGAAATCGAATGGCCTTCGAGAATCTGGCCATCGTCATTCTGGATAAGATAAGTACGATTGCCGTGTAAAACTCCCGGGCTTCCGGCCGTCATAGAAGCGCAGTGCTCGTTGCCTTTCAGACCACGGCCACCTGCTTCAACGCCGATAATCCGTACTGTTTTATCGTCAAGGAAGGGGTAGAAGAGGCCAATCGAATTCGACCCGCCACCAACAGCAGCAATTAGCAGATCGGGAAGGCGCCCTTCGCGCTCGAGGATTTGTTCCCTTGCTTCTTTACCAATGACAGACTGGAAATCGCGAACCATTTCCGGATAGGGGTGCGGGCCTGCAGCAGTGCCGATAAGATAATAGGTATCGCGTACATTGCTTACCCAATCGCGCAAAGCTTCATTCATTGCGTCTTTCAATGTGCCGTTACCCGCTTTAACAGCGTTGACCTTGGCACCTAAAAGTTCCATGCGGAACACATTGGGCTTTTGCCGCTCGACATCGGTCGAGCCCATATAGACTACGCAAGGCAGGCCAAAGCGCGCGCAAACTGTAGCCGCAGCGACACCATGTTGTCCGGCGCCGGTTTCGGCAATGATACGGGTTTTGCCCATGCGCCGCGCAAGCAGAATTTGCCCCAGACAATTATTGATTTTATGGCTACCGGTGTGGTTCAGATCTTCCCGCTTCAAATAGATTTTTGCTCCACCGAGATGCTTGGTCAAACGTTCGGCGTAATAAAGTTTCGACGGACGGCCTGCATAATTGGTGGAAAGATTTTTCAGTTCGATATTGAAGGCGGGGTCATCTTTGGCCTCGTTATACGCTTTCTCCAATTCCAGAATAAGCGGCATCAGAGTTTCGGCAACAAAACGCCCACCATAAATGCCGAACATGCCCGCTTCATCTGGGCCTGTTTTAAAGGAATTGATTTCAGCCGACTTTTCCACGTCAGTCTCCTTAATTTTCAACGGCTTTTTTGACAGAATCAAAAAAACCTTCAATCAATTTTATGTCCTTAACACCGGGAGCACGTTCAACGCCACTTGAAATATCAAGAATGTCAGGGGAAGCTATTCTGATGGCTTCTCTAACATTTTGCGCGTTCAACCCACCCGAAAGCACGGTTTGACAGTCTTCGTCAAGCGTCTTTAAAAGCGACCAGTCGAAAGAAATTCCGTTCCCGCCAGGTAATTGTGAGCCTTCGGGAGCTTTGGCGTCAAATAAAAATATATCCACCAAACCACGATAGGCAGCGACCTCATTAAAATCCGATTGTTCACGAATAGAGAAGGCTTTGATAATCGGCAAACCATAAGTGGTTGCAAGCTGTTTCACGCGTTCGGGTGATTCATGGCCATGAAGCTGGAGAATATCGGGATGGACATTCGCGACGATTTTCGAAAGCATTTCATCATCGGCATCGACCGTGACAGCAACGAGTTTCACCGGCTTTTTGATGAGCGGGCGCAATTGTTTTGCTTCTTCAATCGAAAGATTGCGGGGGCTTTTGGGAAAAAAGATAAAGCCGATGTAATGCGCACCGTTGTCGATGGCAGCGTTTATTGCTTCAGGTGTTTTCAACCCGCATATTTTTATAAGAGGCTTCATAATCTCTTGTTGTCACAAAAGTAGGATAAAGTCGAGAAGATGTTGAAATTGTCCGTAATCTATCTCGACAATGCCTGTTTTTTTCGTGACAGGCTTTTGTGAAGATAAGTCATCATTGCGGCGGCAAAAAGCGGCGTCAACAAGTTGAGTACCGGTACAGAAACGAAAAGGGCAATGATGAGACCGCCACAAAATACATAAAGAGCATTCTGTTTATAGAATTGGTGGGCTTCAAGCTCGGTGCGATGGCGACAGGCCGCAAATTCGAAATATTCCCGCCCGAAAAGATAGCCATTGATTGCATAAAAAGCGACGAGATTGACGCCGGGGAAGAAATAGAGGATCAGGGCAATAATGTTACCGACAAGGCTCAAAACCAGAAATTTCAGCGAGATGACAAGCGAACGGCCGAGCGGCATTGCAACGCCTACCGGATCGTCGGGATAATCTGTTTTTTCGATAATTTCGGCTGCATCATCCATAAAATAACCGCCTATGAGTGATGTGATCGGTGCGATCAAAAGTGCCATAAGCAATGCAAGCCCTACTGAAAAGACAATGACGGCAACAAATCCGAGCCAACCCGCCCAATCGGGAAAATCAGGCATATATTGTTGTAAATATGGCCAAATATAATACAGGAATAATTCGCGCAAGCTGAACCACAAAATCGCCAACAAAAGCAGTGTTACGCCCAATGCTTTCCATAGCATTGAACGGTATGGCGGGGTGAAAAGGCGCGAAAAAGCGCGATAGGCTGCGTCAAAAATCATGGGGATATAGATAGAAAGCAGGCAAAAAGAAACAAGAGGGGCTTTAGCTCTCTGGTCTTTTGTGTTCTGAACGAGTAATGAGCGAGGGAGAATAAAATACGGAGAGAGCGAGATGGCACATTATGATGTTTTGGCAATCGGCAATGCTATTGTCGATGTAATTGCTCGTACTGATGAAGATTTTTTGGTCAATAACGGCATCATTAAAGGTGCGATGAATCTGATTGATGCTAAACGTGCCGAACTTCTCTATTCGCGCATGGGGCAGGCAGTCGAAACATCGGGCGGCAGTGCAAGCAATACAGCCGCCGCACTTGCCAATCTTGGCGGCAAAGCCGCTTTTATGGGAAAAGTTGCAGCCGATCATTTGGGACAGGTTTTTGCCCATGATCTTCGTGGACAAGGTGTTGTTTATGACACACGTCCTTTGCAAGGCGGTGCTCCGACCGCCCGTTGTATGATTTTCAACACGCCCGATGGCGAACGCTCGATGAATACCTATCTCGGAGCGTGTGTCGAATTCGGACCGGAAGACGTCGAGGCAACAAAAGTTGCTGACTCGAAAGTTATCTATTTTGAAGGTTATTTGTGGGATCCGCCGCGGGCAAAACAGGCTATGCGGCTTGCTGCAAAAATCGCTCATGAAAATGGAAACCGGATGGCCATTACTCTTTCTGATTCCTTCTGTGTTGACCGTTATCGGGATGAATTTCTGGAACTTATCCGCACCGGTACGGTCGATATCGTCTTTTCAAACGAATCGGAACTTCTTTCACTTTATGAAACATCTTCATTCGATATGGCCATTACAGCCATACGAAACGATGTTCGCGGCTTTGCCTGCGTAACGCGCAATGCCAATGGGTCTATTGTCACGTCGAGAGAAGAAACATTCACAGCCGGCATTTATCCGGTTGAACATGTGGTCGACCAGACCGGTGCCGGTGATGTTTATGCTGCCGGTTTTCTTTATGGTTATACCAACGGGATGTCGTTTATTGATAGTGCGCGTCTTGGTGCACTTTGTGCCAGCGCCATCATCCAGCAAACCGGCCCTCGTGCGCAGTTTTCATTGAGAGATTTTGCAACGCAAGCAGGCCTGATCCAAGCCGGATAAGTTGAATTACACTTATTTAAACGATGAGGTTTCACCCTATCTGCTGCAGCGAACAATACCTTTAGGCCTTAAGTTTTAGCCGTCGAAAAATCGCCGGCAATAATGGGGTACGTGAAAAACTTGCCCGAAAGAAAACGGGCTCCTATCCATTGATAGGAGCCCTTTCGAATTTTAGATCACAAATGTAAAGTTGCGATTCCGGCACAGAGACAAATCAAAGTTATCCGCGTTTGGCGGTTTTTTATGACCGTTTATTGATTAAGACTGTTGGAAATTGCATTGAACATCAATGAAGCTTCAAGTGGTTCGGCAGAAAAAGATGGTTCGGCTTTTTCCCATGTCGACCACTGGACAATCACCATATTCTCCTGCTGGTTGACAACCAGCATCTGCCCGTAAATTCCCAAGCCCCACATTGTTTCCGAACTGCTCAGTCCAAGCTTGGGTGAAACGTTTTCCGCAGATTGAGGTACGGCATTGTTCCACCATTCAAACCCGTAACTTCCTTCCGGGTGATTTTTATTAACCGAATTTGTTGCTTTGTTCCATGTGCGCGCATCAACGACCCAATGATCAGGCAGAATCGTTTTGCCGTCGGGAAGGAAACCGTTATAAAGAACAAATTGTCCGAATTTTCCCCAGTCTTCTAATGTTGCATTAAAGCCGTGAGCACCGGTATCGTGCTTACCTTTTTGATAGCTATGCCATACACCGTCACTGACCATACCGTAAGGTTTCCAGATTTTCTCCTGCAAATATTGGGCAAGTGGCATCTTCACAGCTTTTTCCAAAGTGTCGCCCAAAAGCCATGCACCACCTGATGAATATGCCCAAACTTTCCCCGGCTCTGCCTGTTTTACGCGTTTTTTGTTGATTACAAGGTCATGGACACAAGTATAGGCATTGTCCAAAGCTTCACACTGGGTAAGTTTGGCAAAATCGGAATTATCGTCTTCGTAATTTTCATCCCATTTGACCCCTGATGTGTGCTGTAACAATTCCCTTATCGTGATATTTGCCCAGACGGTACCTTTGACGTCAGGATTATAGCGAACGACTTTATCATCAAGAGATTTGATTTTCCCTTCCTTGAGAGCCACACCAACAAGGGTTGAAACGACGGATTTACCGACAGATCGGGATGTCCACAAAGTTTGGGGTGTATTACCGCGGCCATAAAATTCCAACACTACAACACCATTTTTTATCACCATTAATCCGGCGATCTTGTTGCGTGCTACATATTCCTGAAGGTTATAAGAATGGCCGTCGACGGTATAGGAAACACTCGACATATCATGAATTTGTCGCATCAATGGACGAGGTGTTGAGTGCTTGAAGACGTCACCGGGATAGGCGCGATAATCGTTGCGAAAGCCGATCATCCTGTCTTCCATGTTCCATTTCAACATATTTTTGACATCGGGCAATTTTTCATCGACCGGTGTGGGGCATGCTGTAAGTTCTGGCACTCCGCATTGCGAGTTCGCATAAGCATTTGGAAATGCACCAAGCCCCATCAATAGAATGCTTAATCCAAATAATTTCGTTTTCATTCCTGCCAATGTCCTTTTTAACAGCTTTAAAAATATGTAAGTTTTCAATTGCGTATTACTAGTACGCTTCCAATTATCAACGCATTGTGAAAAGATAATTTTGATAGATATTACAAAATGTAAATTTATCGGGATGGACTTATTACCAAAAAGGTTATCCGTTCACGAAAAAAATGTTGCTATTTTTTTGCCAAGTTTTTTAGCAACGTCTTCTTTGTTCATTTCCGGCCACGTTTCGACAGCGTTACGGCTCACACATGAAATCCTGTTATAATCTCCTCCCATAACGCTTTTTCCCTCTTTATCGACAGAAACATCATTGGCCAGAATGAAATCGGCACCTTTTTTATCAAGCTTCTTTTTCGCATTTTCGATGAGATCATTTGTCTCTGCGGCAAAACCGATAACGAGCTTCGGCCGGTTCCGGGCGTGCCCGATAGTGGCAAGAATATCGGGATTTTCGACCATTTCCAATGTCGGGGCAGATTGGCCTGCTTGTTTCTTGATTTTTTGTGCGGCACTTTCAGCACTGCGCCAATCAGCGACAGCTGCAACAAATATAGCGGCGTCGGCAGGCAAGGCGTGTTTTACCGCATCGAGCATCTCTATTGCCGTTTCAACGTGAATGGTTTCAATGCCATCCGGATCGGGAATGCTGACAGGACCGGAAACGAGTGTGACTTGTGCACCAAGATGATGCAGTGCGGCGGCAATTGCATGCCCTTGTTTGCCTGAAGAGCGGTTGGCAAGATAGCGCACAGGATCTATCGGTTCATGGGTCGGTCCCGACGTAACAACAATATGCTTGCCAGAGAGGGGGGTCCCCCCACAATCAAGCATGGATTCGGCCGCAGCAACAATTGCGAGCGGTTCGCTCATACGACCTCGACCGGCTTCTCCGCTTTCGGCCATTTCGCCGCTTTCCGGGCCGATCATTCTGATATCATCGGCTATAAGAGTGCGGATATTGCGTTGTGTAGCCGGATGCTTCCACATTGCCGGATTCATTGCCGGCGCAATAAGAAGCGGGCAATTGGCTGCAAGGAGAATTGCTCCCGCAAGATCATCGGCAATGCCATTTGCCATTTTTGCAATCCGGTCGGCTGTTGCAGGTGCTACAATAATCAAATCGGCAGACCGGGCGAGCCTGATATGGCCAATATCGTGTTCCTCATGGCGTTGAAAGAGATCGGTAAAAACATGGCCGCCTGAAAGGCTGCCCGCGGCAAGCGGCGTTACAAATTCTGTTGCCGCTTTGGTCATTACAACAGTAACCTTGGCGCCTCTTTCCTTGAGGCGGCGGATGAGATCAAGCGCTTTATAAGCGGCAACTCCGCCACTTATAATCAAAAGTATCGACTTTGATTTCAATGATTGCATTTCTTTGACACTGGCTTTTTGCGGAAATATTTCTCCATTGTAGCCTGACATCAATAAAAGTCGTGCTTCTTCTTCCATAGAGCGCTTGTTTTTCGCAGCGTTAAGGCGAAGTTTTTCCTTTGCTTCATCAGGTAAATTGCGAATTGTAATACTGGCCATGGAAAACCTCTCAAGCAATCAAAATATGCAATCAATGAAATCAAAATATCATCCGGTTTAGCCTATTCAAACAATCACGGCAAGTGCATCAACCGGATTTATCTTATTCTTTAACCGTTCTTCATGCGCAACTATTTTTGAATTCATTATGTATCGTTCATTATAATGTAAAAATGATTTTTAAATTTTGGGATGAAACCGTTTATTTGATATTTAAATTTTCAGACTATTTTGTCTCATATAATGATGTAATTGAAGAATTCATCATGTGGAGAGAATATATGCGTTATTTTATTCCAGAGTTGCTTTCATTTTTATTGATATTGACCACATTGAATGAAGCAACATGGGCTGAAACGCCATCTTCTACGGGTAGTGGTTTTGCCGTTACTGATGATGGCTGGATATTGACCAATGCACACGTTGTTAGAGGGTGCCAACGTGTGGAAATCGGCAATACGGGGGATGCTGTAGATCTTCGCATGGATTCCCATGATGATCTTGCCTTGATAAAGGCAGCGGCAGGAGTAAAAACGCAGGCATTGTTTTTAAGGCGTGATGTCATCCGCCTGGGCGAAGATATTATTGCACTCGGTTTTCCACTGGACGGTCTTTTATCGGATTCGATCAAAATGACGACCGGCAATGTCAATGCCCTTTCAGGTGTCGAAAATGATGCGCGTTATTTACAGATATCAACACCTATTCAGCCCGGTAATTCGGGCGGACCAGTCATTGACAGGCATGGTCACGTTATCGGTATAACCACTGCCGGATTATCAAAAAATTTTGCCGATCAAACCGGATTTATTGCACAAAATGTCAACTTTGCGCTGAGAGCAGGCGTTGCGGCACTATTCATAGAAGCGCAAGGTTTAACAGTCTCTTACGCCAATGATGATAAGGGTGCACCTGTTCCTTCAACTGCGGATATTACCGAAAAAGCAACGCCTTCGGTTTATAAGATATTGTGTTACGCCCCGACGCCAACCAATGAGGCCAATCAGACCGTAAACCAGCCATTGCCTCAATCAAATTCGTCTGCCGGCGTGCAGGGCAACGTCAACGTACCACCCGTTAATCAGCCTACCGTAACGTTCATTAATCAAAATAATTACGATGCCATCGGGTTTGATTACCGGTCTGCAAAACATGTGAGTTTCGATAATTGCTTAGAAATGTGCGAAAATGACGGGCGTTGTCAGGCACTGACCTACCACAAACGCCTCCATGCTTGTATGCTGAAATATGATGTTGTTGCCCTTATTCGCAATAAAGACGCCGCTGCAGCCTTTATCTCAAGCAAAAGGAATAGCGTAAAAATAACCGATTTTATGGCTTTGAGTAATAAGGATATCACGGGTGGTGATTACACTTATATCGAAAATACGGATTATTTTTCCTGTTTTATAGGATGTATTGGAGATCAGCGGTGTATAGCTTTTTCATTTATCCCTAGGAAAAAGCAATGTTGGCTTAAAGATCATATGGGAACACCAAGAGCCAAAAAAGGTGTTGAACTCGGCGTTAAATAACAGTTTCCAAATGGTTCTGTATTTAGCTTGATACTGGAATATCGGCCGGGACGCTAGTCATAAGGTGTTATAAAAATATCGCGTAATTTTACCGGTTTGAAACGCAATCAAACCTGAAGACGAGCGTTTATTGATTAAGAAATGCAGAACGTCGGTTATAGCGTTTTGGTGATATTTTGAGCGGCGTGAAACAACACGCCGCCAAAGTTTTTGCAAAAAATGAAGCGTTCGTTGTCGTTCCGACTTTGCGTTAAACAACAAGTTTATAAGTGATAATCACCATGCAAACAGCGATTAGAATGACAGCATATCGGCCAAACCGGTTTTGTTTTCCCTGCATTAGGGCAAATCTTTTCAGCGTATCATCATCAAGATGAAGGCCTTCCTGCGCCATTTTATCGGCACCCTTCTGGATGCGTTCGACGCTTCGGACAAGTTCCGGCGTTCTGCGGGCAAAAGTAAGGAGCGATTGCGCACCTTCGGTCAAATCTTTTGCCATGCCGATGGGCCCTAAATTTTTTGTGATCCACTCTTTTACAACCGGTTCGGCTGCTTTCCACATATTGAAATGGGGATTAAGCGAACGGGAAACGCCCTCCACAACGACCATGGTTTTTTGTAACAGCAATAGTTCCGGCCGTGTTTGCATGTCGAAAAGTTCGGTCACTTCAAAAAGCAGGGTCAACAATTTGGCCATCGAAATTGTTTCAGCCGATTGACCGTGGATCGGTTCGCCTATGGCACGGTTGGCCTGTGCAAAGCTTTCCATATTTTGATGGGGCGGCACATAACCGGCTTCAAAGTGGACGTTTGCTACACGCCGGTAATCGCGGGTAATAAAGCCATATAAAATTTCAGCGAGAAAACGTTTTTCCTGTTTGCCGAGCCTTCCGGTAATGCCCAAATCGACTGCAACGATACATCCATCTTTATCAACAAAAAGATTGCCCGGATGCATATCCGCGTGGAAAAAACCGTCGCGCAATGTGTGTTTCAGGAAGGATTGCATAAGGGTGACAGCAAGTGCATTGAGATCGAAACCGGCGGATTTAAGCCCCTCGATATCCGACATTTTGATGCCGTCGATCCATTCCATCGTCAGAACATCACGTCCTGTGCGCTCCCAATCGACTGCGGGAACACGAAAACCTTTGTCATTTCTTGTATTTTCGGCAATTTCGGAAAGCGCCGCAGCTTCCAGACGCAAATCCATCTCGATTTTCGTCGTCTGTGCAAGCGTGTCGACAACGCTGACCGGCTTCAATCGCCGTGCTGCCGGCACATAGCGTTCCTGCATTTCTGCAGCAAGGTAAAATCCCTCAAGATCTTTGGCAAAACGCCGCCTTACTCCGGGGCGAATAACTTTGACGGCGACTTTACGAAGACTCCCGTCAGGGTTCCGCACGGTTGCGGGGTGAACTTGTGCCATCGAAGCGGCGGCAATTGCCGGACCGAATTCGACAAAAAGATCATCTATTTTGCGGCCGAGCGAACCTTCGATTTGCGCAATAGCCTGTTCATGAGGAAAAGTATCGACGTGGTCCTGGAGGCTCGACAAGTCTTTTGCTACTTCCGATCCGACAATATCGGGACGGGTTGCAAGAAATTGTCCAAGCTTGATATAGGATGGACCAAGCTTGTTCATTGCCCGTGACATATTTTCCGACCGGTTGGTTTTTTTACTTCTTTTTCTGGCAAACCAGCCGGCGAAACGATGGAAAAATGCGAGCGAAGCGGGTAATCCATCGCTTGGGAGTGCGCTTAACACACCTTCTCGTGCCAGAATGAAGCCGACACGCATAAGACGGAAGGATGCGGTAAGTTTTGACATTCAGATTTTCCAGCTGGAATGTATGGCAGCAATGCCACCGGTCAGATTACGGTAGCTCACATGAGAAAAACCGGCTGTCCGTATCATTGCAGCAAAATCTTCCTGCTTGGGAAATTTGCGGATAGATTCGATAAGATAGCGGTAAGACTCTTTATCACCGGCGATCATCTGGCCGACGCGCGGTATGCCCTGAAATGACCATATGTCGTAGAGTTTATCAAGAATCGGCATCTGGACTTCCGAAAATTCCAGACACATAAACCGTCCCCCCGGCTTCAAAACGCGATAGGCTTCCGACAATGCTTTGGCAATGTGGGGAACATTGCGTATGCCGAATGCAATTGTGTAGGCATCGTATGTATTGTCTTCAAAGGGAAGTTTTTCGGCGTTGGCCTCGACAAAATCAAGATAGGGCATGAGGCCGTTTTTCTTTGCCCGTTCGCGCCCGACTTCCAGCATGGAACTGTTGATGTCAAGAACCGTTGCATGGGCATGGCGACCGGAAGCTTCAACAATACGGAAAGCAATGTCACCTGTGCCGCCGGCCACATCAAGAACTTTATAACCGTCAAGATGCGAGGGGTGAAGCCATGCAACAAATGCATCTTTCCACAGGCGGTGCATGCCTACCGACATGACATCATTCATGATATCGTATTTTTTGGCCACAGAATGGAAAACTCCGTTGACCATCGACTGTTTTTCCGATTCGTCGACCTTCTTGAAACCGAATGTTTCTTCCATCCCGCCTTTTGCGCCGACGCGCTCTGTCTCAGCAGTCATATTTGTGACCTTTCAAATTTATCCCGTCTTTTTCTAGCCTAACTTATCCGTTTAGGGAATGGGTTCTGATGAAAAAGTAGGACCAGTCGAGCTTCGCCCTTTTCATTCCACTTCAATGGTTTTATACGACATATAGAATGCTGTAATGAGGAGAAAAGCCCATGGGTTTAACAATTGTTTCCCACCCTCTTGTCCAACACAAATTGACAATGATGCGCCGCAAAGAAACATCGACTGCCGAATTTCGCCAGCTTGTGCGGGAAACAGCATTCTTGCTTGGTTATGAAGTCACCCGCGATCTGGAGCTTGAAACCGTTCACATCGAAACACCGATGGAAGAAATGGAAGCTCCCATGCTCAAGGGCAAAAAGCTCGTTCTTGCCTCGATTTTGAGAGCAGGTGAGGGGCTGCTTTTCGGCATGCTTGATCTTTTGCCGTCTGCACGCGTTTGTCATATAGGCCTTTACCGTGACCATAATACACTTGAAGCGGTCGAATATTATTTCAAAGCACCTGAAGATATTTCAGAGCGATTGGTTATTGTGGTCGATCCTATGCTTGCAACCGGAAATTCGGCTGTCAAAGCCATTGAACAATTGAAAAAACATGGCGCTAAAGAAATACGGTTTGTGTGCATATTAAGTGTTGAACAGGGAATCAAACAGTTGCAAAAGGCTCATCCCGATGTCGATATTTTCACTGCATCGGTTGATCGGGCACTTAATCCCGCGTCCTACATTCTTCCCGGTTTGGGCGATGCAGGCGACCGTATGTTCGGCACAAAATAGTGCCGCTTAATGAAAGAACAAGTACCACAAAAGCCCGGCCGTGTGGGGTATCTCACGTGCAGAACATAAAAAGAGCACAATAAATGTTTGGTTTATGTTCTGTAATATGCGGTTTTCAGGAGCGAACCTCTTTTCTGACAATCTGTGAGGCAGTGTATTCATTTTATATCAAAACGATGAAACCGTTTTTGCTGTAAAAATTCGAGTTAAAGCTTACATTTTGTTTGAATTTCCGGCAAGTTTGATCACACAGAAAAAACCTTTAACGTGTATGAAAACGGCTTTTGACGCACATAGATAAAAAACAACAAGTCTTGATTGTTAGATCCGGTTGTCACGATTCGAGTGGTGATATGCCGGCTTAAATATCGGATTTTCTTTTGTTTTTAAATGCTGCGATGATTATTCAAGGATTATTAATCGGGAAAATTGTTTCCGGCAGCATCATTTGAATACAAAAGCTCTTATTGATTAAACGTTTTTTGCGTTTTTTTGACCGGTAATCGGAAGATTGACAAATAGATTATGACGAGATTTTGCTCTTGTATCGGGTGGAATAAAAACCATATGCGATAAACGGGTACCAAAAGTTATCTGCAATTTCTGGTGGTACAACGGGTCAACAATACGAATGGAGGATTAAGATATGATAATGAACAAAATTCGCATGATTGCACTTGCTGCTGCCACTGCAACTATTGGTTTAGCCGGTTTTTCAAGCTCGTCTTTTGCGGCAGAAAATGCACGTATCAGCTGGTCGGCTTTGACCACAAAACTGGAACAAAGCGGTTTTAAAATTCGCGAGCTTGATGAAAAGCACGAAGGCTGGAAAGCCGAAGTAATTGACAAAAACAATCAACGCCTCAAGCTCTACATCGATCGTCAGGGCAATATAACTCGCCAAAAAGTCGATGATTGATTATCGGGCGTGAACGGCGTCCGATTTCATAACCGGTTTTCCCGAAACATTCGGGATGCCGGTTTTTTTGACAAGATGAATAGCAACATCAATATGGCTTATTTCGAAGCCTTCAGGGGGAAGAGGGAGCTTTTGTACATCCGGTTCATGACCATAAAGGGCAATGACTTTTCCGCTCTCGTAGTGGAAAAAACTGCTATTACGGCAATTGGCAATAAAGAATGATTTTTGTCCGGAAGATGCAACCGGCCTGACCAATCCTGCTTTGGTAAAATGATGCAGGGTGTTATAGATTGTCGCAAGGGAAATATCCTCACCGGAAGAAGCGATATCTTCATAAAGGCGGTTTGCATCTATCAGGCATTTTTCCCTACCAAAGATATATTTTGCAACAATCAATCTTTGACGTGTGACGCGAAGCCCGCAATTTTCCAATATATCATGGATCGGGGTTACGGTTTTTGTGCTCTTGACGACCGGACGGATGTGTCCCGTAAAATCCAACATAAACGCTCCTTGTCAGTCACTGGTTATAAGCAAATATCTAAAAATCGCTGTTTAATTATTGCAAATAGTTTGCAGTTGCAATTAACGATATGATTTGTTACGCAATATAGAAATTGCAAATCATTTGCAATAAGAAAATTAAGTGAGAGGATTTTTGAATATGAAACCTGCTTTTTTACAACAGGTCGGTCTCAAAACATTTGTATCTGCAGTTATAGTTGTTTTGATGAGTCTTTTTTCAGCTGCAAACAGTTTTGCTGCTCAGAAATTCAAGGCTGTAACAACATTTACTGTTATCGCCGATATGGCACAAAATGTTGCGGGAGATGCAGCCGAAGTCCAGTCAATAACCAAACCGGGTGCAGAAATTCATGAATATCAACCGACACCGCAGGACTTGATGCGGGCCCAAGGTGCCAATCTTATTTTGTGGAACGGGTTGAATCTGGAATTATGGTTCGAGAAATTTTTTGACAATATTCATGATGTGCCGGGGGTTGTCGTTTCAACCGGCGTTGATCCTATGAGCATCAACGAGGGGCCATATAATGGCAAACCCAATCCCCATGCATGGATGTCGCCCACATCTGCTTTGATCTATGTCGACAATATCCGCGATGCGTTTGTGAAATATGATCCGGAAAACGCTGAAACTTACAAGCAAAATGCAGAAATTTACAAAGCCAAGATCAGAGCAACGATTGATCCGATCAAGGCAGAACTTTCAGGCTTGCCGGAAGATCGCCGCTGGTTGGTTACGAGTGAAGGTGCGTTCAGCTATCTTGCCCGCGATTTTAATTTGAAAGAACTTTATCTTTGGCCGATCAATGCAGACCAGCAAGGCACACCCCAACAAGTTAAACATGTCATTGATGCCGTGAGAAAATACAACATTCCTGTGGTTTTTTCGGAAAGTACAATTTCGGATGCACCAGCCAAACAGGTTGCTCGTGAAACCGGCGCCAAATATGGCGGTGTGCTCTATGTCGATTCGCTGTCCGAGGCTGACGGCATTGTTCCCACATATATTGATCTTCTGAAAGTAACAAGTTCCACTATTGCCAAGGGACTAGCCCAATGAAGACTGAAGGAATTTCTGCATCACATATCACAGTGACCTACCGTAATGGACATACGGCACTGCGCGATTCAAGTTTTGAAACACCGACAGGTTCTATTACTGCATTGGTTGGAATTAACGGTTCCGGCAAGTCGACCTTATTCAAAGCTATCATGGGATTTGTACGTCTGTCGCGCGGTTCCATCACTGTTTTTGGTATGCCGGTGCGCAATGCATTGAAGAAAAATCTTGTCGCTTATGTTCCTCAATCTGAAGATGTCGATTGGAATTTTCCGGTACTGGTTGAAGATGTTGTCATGATGGGTCGTTATGGCCACATGAATTTTCTGCGCCAGCCAAAAGATGTCGATTATGCAGCCGTGACAGATGCTTTGCAGCGGGTAAATATGCTTCCCTTTCGCAAGCGTCAGATTGGTGAGTTGTCCGGCGGGCAAAAAAAACGCGTTTTTCTGGCCCGCGCTATAGCGCAGGAAGCAAAGGTCATTTTACTTGATGAACCTTTTACCGGCGTTGACATCAAAACAGAAGACCAAATCATTGCCTTGCTTAAAGAAATGCGCAAAAGCGGTGCCGTTATGCTGGTTTCCACGCATAATCTTGGCTCGGTGCCCGAATTTTGCGACCGCACGGTTTTAATAAAGGGCACGGTTTTGGGTTATGGCCCGACGTCCGAAATTTTCACCGAAGAAAACCTCACAAAAACCTTTGGTGGTGCATTAAGACATCAGGTGGTTAGCCCTCAACAAACATTAACCGGAGTTGACGTCGTCAGCGATGATGAAGACCCGCTTGTGCTTTCTCCTTATCAGCAAAAGACGTTGCCACAATGATAGACCAGCTTCTGGAACCTTTTTCTTATGATTTTATGATAAACGCGATGTGGGTTTCCGCATTGGTTGGTTGTGTTTGCGCATTTCTTTCGGCATTTTTGATGCTTAAAGGCTGGTCGTTGATTGGCGATGCACTTTCCCATTCGATTGTGCCCGGTGTTGCCGGTGCCTATATGTTGGGCTTACCGTTTTCGTTGGGCGCTTTTTTTTCGGGAGGGCTTGCGGCCACTGCCATACTATTTTTCAACGAGCGAACGAAATTGAAAGAAGACACCATCATAGGCCTCATTTTTTCGTCATTTTTCGCACTCGGGTTGTTTATGAAATCTTTAAAGCCGATGGCTGTGAGCATTGATACAATTGTGCTCGGCAATATTCTGGCGGTAAGCCCGACAGATATCTTCCAGCTCGCAATGATCGGCATCATTTCACTCGTTATACTCTTCATCAAATGGAAAGATATGATGGTGACTTTCTTTGACGAAAATCATGCCCGTTCAATTGGTATAAACACCAAAGGATTGAAAATCCTGTTTTTTGCCCTGCTTGCGGCTTCAACAGTTGCAGCCATGCAAACGGTAGGAGCCTTTCTGGTCATCAGTCTTGTTGTTACTCCGGGAGCGACCGCTTATTTGATAACCGACCGTTTTCAACGTTTGATTGTTCTTTCGGTTGTGATCGGCATTCTCACGAGCATTGTCGGCGTTTATTCAAGTTACCTTATTCATGCTCAAACCGGGGGCGTCATTGTATTGCTGCAAGCACTGCTATTTGCTTTGAGTTTTTTCTTTGCCCCCAAACACGGTTTTATCGCGGCCCGCCTGCGCGCGAAGAAAGTTCAATCATGATGGATACGCTTCTATTTCCCTTCCAATTTCCTTTCATGATCAGGGGAATGCTGATTACGATGACCGTTGCAGTGCCGATGGCAATGCTGTCCTGCTTTCTGGTTTTGAAAGGATGGTCCCTTTTAGGGGATGCTATTTCCCACGCTGTTTTTCCGGGTGTCGTTGCGGGCTATATGATGACACCGCTCACGATGTTTGTTCTGGGACTTATACCTTTTATTAGTGCGGAAGCCATCAATCGGTCCGATGTTACCATGGCAATGATGGCCTTCGGTGCATTTCTTGCTGGCATGGTTTGTGCGGTTCTCACCGGCTTTTTGTGGGCAAACAGCCGTATCAAGCAAGACACAGTGATGGGAGTGGTGTTTTCTTCAATGTTCGGTTTGGGATTGGTTATGGCAACCAGCATTGAAAGCGAGCTTCATCTCAATCACATTCTGTTCGGCCATTTGTTAGGTGTAAATTGGCTTGATATTTCCGAGACTTTCATCATCTCGTTTTTGGTAGCCGTTACCCTTGGTGCAAAATGGCGTGATTTCCTGCTTTTCACGTTTGATCCCATTCAGGCTAAAGCTGTGGGTCTTAATGTCCGTTTTTTGCATTATGCCTTGCTTACAATGATTTCCCTGACAATCGTTGCAGCATTGAAAGCTGTGGGGATAATTTTGGCTATTTCTTTGCTTATCGCGCCCGGTGCCATTGCCTATCTCGTAACAAAGCGTTTTTCGTTCATGATTTCGATAGCTGTTGTAATTGCGGTTTTCAGCAGCCTTTTCGGCGTTTATGCAAGTGCGTTTCTCGGTTCCGATGCTGCGTCGACAATTGTGCTGATCATGACCCTTCTCTTTATCGTTACGTTTCTTTTTATATCAATTACAGCGCGCATTCGCTCATCGGCAGCTTGAGTATTGTCCCCGTTTAATGTTAGAAGCTTAAGCCTAATTTGTCACTGAGGCTTAAGCTCCATGAAACGTTATGTGATTAATCTTGATCGCTCCGAAGAGAGGTTAATTCATATAAAAAGCATATTTACCAAACAAGGTCTCGGTTTTACCCGGGTCAAAGCCGTTGACGGACATTCTTTGTCTGAAGAGCAATTCGACAAGCTGACGCGTATTCGCAAGTGGCCTAAAAAAATCACGAGAGCCGAAGTTGGCTGTTTTCTCAGTCATCTTGAATGCTGGCGGTTGATTGCTGAAGGCGATGAACCCTATGGGGCGGTATTCGAAGACGATATAAAACTTTCCACCCATGCTCATCAGTTTTTGAAAAATGCGGATTGGGTGCCTGAAGGGTGTGATATCGTTAAGCTGGATACTGCCCAAATCGTTTGTGTTTTAAAAAAATTCGATACTGAACTTGCTGACAATTATAAACTTGGACGGCTGGTGACCAAACATTATTGTTCCGGCGGCTACATTATATCCAAAGCTTGTGCCAGACGACTATATGATGAAGTCAAACTTGTTACTGCACCGATTGATGAAATTATGTACAATCCGGAATGCGGAGTTTTCGGGTCACTTAATATCGAACAAATTTTTCCGGCGATTGTCGTCCAGATCGGACTTACCAGCACCATTCTTTTGGAACGAAAAAAAGCCAAAACTATCAAACCGGATCGTCAATTTCTACAAAAAGTATGTCGCGAACTAAATCGTTTTAAAAAACGTTATCTGAAACCTTGGTTTTTAAAGACATTTTTCCACTATTATTGGGGCGTTGTGCCCTTTCGCTAACCGTAACCGTTTGAAAACAAACGGCTTTCTATATGCATAACAGCTATGCATAATTGTGGGTTGTTGTTCGGCGGCTGATGCAATATTTTACCTCTTGCTGGATTACTCCTCCTCCCAAATCCAGCAAGTTGAATGCAGCACCTCCTCCTCCCATAGCTGCATTCGGAATCAAAGGCTGCGCATCTCCTCCCGCGCGGCCTTTTTCTTTTCCGGTATTTTTATTTGTTTTGGACTTGGTTTTATTTGTTTTGCCCTTGATTTTAGTAGTTTTGATTGTCTATCCCGATCAACCTTATCCATTCATCAAATCATATCCGATAAAATAATCGCCAAATTACCTGATCAACCTGAAATTATTTTGCTCCGTCGAGCATTTCAAAATCAGGTGGCTTGAAGATGTTCAAGCAAAGAACCTTTCGTTTTCCGGCATTAAAAAGGCTCATTCTTCCTCTATCTGTTAAGGCTCATTCTTCCTCTATCTGTTAAGAATGTTAATTTACTTCGGTGTTGCGACAAAGTAAAAAATACGGTTTGAAAATCACAAAATCGAGATCATCATAACAATATTATATTTTATGCGTTTTCTCTCTATCGCAATATTATTGTATTTATGAAAATTAGTAATGAAATTATCAACGTGTAATTGAATTTTTAAATCTATCCCAAGTAAATTCCTTTATTTTTCGAAAAAAATATTCATCCGAAAAATATTTCATGAATGACCTTCGTTGCTTTTGCAACTTCGAAGTTTCTCGTTCATCTTTTCTAGACAACTCGAAAGACCAGTCTGTTTTGGTCGCGTTTGAAGAAAAAACGGGGTAAAATTTTTCAACCAAACAGTTTTTTCTATCAAAATTACGCAAACTGTATAAGGTTAATAGCCTATTAACAATCGCGGATTTAATTGAGTGACACGAATACGATTCGTGTCTGCTGATTTGGCCTATTGATTAAAGAGGGGAATATGCGCGTAAAATTTGTTTTGTTAGCTGCCGGACTGCTCGCCAGCGCAACGCTTGCCGGTTGTACAACAACAGGAGGCTCGTCATCAACGCTTGCGGCCTATTCTCAGGTCAATGATGGTGGTTTTGTTATACCCGCAATCAAAGCAAACGAGATCAAGCCGGAGTTTCGCCGCCAGATTGTCGGCTATCCCAGTGATGAGAAACCCGGCACAATTATCATCGATACCGGAGCCAAATATCTTTATTATATCATGCCGGATGGCAAGGCCATGCGTTATGGCATCGGCGTAGGGCGTGATGGTTTCCGCTGGACGGGTAACGCTACAATCGGGCGCAAGGCAGAATGGCCTAACTGGGTACCGCCACAGCGTATGTTGGTACGTCAACCTGAATTGAAAGAGTTTGCCGGTGGAATGAAACCGGGCTTGCAAAATCCGCTTGGTGCTCGGGCACTCTATCTCTATAAAGATGGTAAAGACAGTATGTTCAGGCTGCATGGCACACCTGAATGGTGGTCAATTGGCACCAATGTTTCATCCGGCTGCATCCGTCTTATCAATCAAGATATTATAGACCTCTATAACCGCACGGAAATTGGTGCAAAGGTGATTGTAAAATAGCCCGAAGCCGGTTGTAAAATAATTGGCGTCGAATGTTATCTCTGTTTAAAGCGCGGGTTCTTCCGCGCTTTTTTATTTGTTGATTTGATAGTTGTTTTTATGAAAAATCGGAAAATAAGGCTCATTGGGAAGTTCACGAAAGAAGCTCGAATTTTCTTTGACAAAAGCGGAACGAATGAAAATTATTTTCATTGTAGAGCCGTCATTCCGGTTCTCAAGACCGGTGACAAGATTCATGTCCTGAAACCGTAAGCGGCCAAAACGTTAGCGGGACGGTCGCGTCAAAATATAGATAGAAATTAAAATTAATACGGCAATTGTTATCAATGCCAACCATAAAACCGGTTGGGCAATGAGCAAGAACGAACAAAAACCGACAGCCATTCCGCCAACAGCAAGGAATTTGATAAAAGGTGATATGACCCCTTGTTCTTCCCATTGTTTGATCGGGGGGCCGAAAACCTTGTGGTTATGAAGCCAATTATGAAAACGCGGAGATGACCTTGCGAAACACCACGACGCAACAAGCAAAAATGGCACTGTCGGCATAATAGGTAGAACGGCGCCAACAATCCCCAAAACAATCATAAGACAACCGATCACCAGATAGATAATGCGTAACGGCGTCGGTGTGTTGGATTCTTTCATCTTTCGTCCATGCTTATTAAAAACGCAGGGTTGCATAGAAAATTGACCCAAAATAGGTCAACTAATTGATAATAATTGCAAAAATGCCTTTTCACGGCCATGTGAACGACACAACCATAGGTTATATCCTCATTTCGCTTAATCCCCGAAACTCCAACCAGTTAGCAGGATATGTGTTTTTTAGCCGATAAAATAAGACTTCTACCGTTCTTGGCAGCAATCTTTGTTGTCAGTTTTATCAATCTTGGTCAAGCCAGTGTACACCATGGCAATGTCAGTCATGGTAACCAGTGCGGCGGTGCATCATGGTATGCATTGCACTCGAAAACGGCCTCTGGTGAAAAGATGAATCCTTTCGGTATGACAGCAGCGCATAAGACATTACCGCTTGGAAGCAAAATTCGCGTGACCAATAAATTCAATGGAAAATCGATTATCGTACGTATTAATGATCGCGGGCCGTTTATTGCCGGTCGTATACTCGATTTGTCCAAAGGTGCAGCCGCCGAGCTTGGCTTCGTGCAACACGGACTAACAAATGTTTGTTATGAACGGTTAAGCTGAGATAAAAGTTAAAAAAGGGGAAGAATATTCTTCCCCTTTTTTATTCAAACTTTATAGGCCCGAATTTTTAAGCGAATGTAACCCGATTGCAAAACCGATCCATCCCCATCCTTGAAAGATCAGATCAATCGACAGGAACAATCCCAAAACCCATAGCGTATTGGCAGGCCAGCCGGTCGTAATAATAAGGCCGGCAATAGCGGTAATGATACCTGCAGCAATAATCCATCCATGACCTTTAAGTTCGCGGCTCTGAAAACCGATAACCACACGGATAACGCCGGCAACGACCAGCAAAAATCCGAGCAGGAAAGTGAAGACAGCCGCTGCCAGAACCGGTTGAACAAGGCAGACAATGCCACCGAATGTATAAAGAATACCGGCTAACAACCAGTAGAAAAAACGGCCCCAACTTTTAACGCCGAAAGCGTGGATGATCTGCACGATACCACCCACAAGCATCATAATGCCGATATAAATAGCAACGGCTTCCGTTGCAAAAGGTAATGTGAAAGCGGCAATAATACCGACAACAAGAAGGATGATTCCAAGAACCAAAAACCAGCCCCATTTCGCCGATAGCTCGTGTGCACCTTCCAACGGATTCCAATTATTTGAACTCACGACGGTTTTCCTTTTCAAAATGACTGTTCCAGAACATTACGTTTTATGGCATTGCTTTTTCATGCCGGCAATACCATTTTCGCGCCACCTTTATCATAGAATATAAGAAAGAAGTAACATAGAAATAAAGAAGGTTAATCATTGTAGCGGTTATCAACGTCTGTGAAGACCAACGAAAGCAAAGTAACCAATGGATGTGTTTATTGAAAATTATTGGCCGCATATCCTAGCCGTATTATCGTTTTTTCTGGGGCTTGGGGCAGCAATCCACGCCACCATGACAAAACAGGAGGTTCGTACCGCTATAGGATGGGTTGGTGTTATTATGCTCTCGCCCATTATCGGAGCCTTAATCTATGGTATTTTCGGTATCAACCGGATGCATGACAACGTTGTCTATAAACGTCATCGTCATGCCGGTGGAAAAGGGCGTGCGCGTGCCGAAAATTATGATTGTTCGGATAGCTATATTCTGGAAAGATTTGGCCGTCTTGCCCTGCCGATGAAAAAACTCGGCGATAATGTGAGTCTCGGCCGCATGACACATGGCAATCACCTGACGGTGCTTGATAATGGCGACGAAGCTTACAGTGCGATGTTAAAGGCAATCGGTACGGCGAAGCGTTCGTTAATTCTTGAATGCTATATTTTTGACCGCGATAGTATGGGAGAACTTTTTGTTGCTGCTTTAGCGGACGCGGTGCGTCGCGGTGTCGAGGTGCGTGTCCTGATTGATGCGGTAGGTGCCCGCTATTCGATACCGTCTATCGTGCGTGATTTGCGGCGCGAGAACGTTCCTGTAGCTGTTTTTAACGGCAATATCATAATCGGTTTGCGGCTGCCTTACGCCAATTTGCGCACCCACAGAAAAATTCTTGTTGTTGACGGGAGTGTTGCTTTTACCGGAGGGATGAATATACGTGCCGGTTTTTCCCAAACATTCAGCGGTGAAAAAACCGCGGATGACACACATTTTCGAGTCGAGGGGCCTGCTGTGGCCGATATTTTTTCGGTAGCAGCCAATGACTGGGCTTTTGCGAAGGGCGAAAATCTCGATACAAAAATCTGGTCTATTCCTGCAATCACGGACAATTCCGATGAAGGGGTGTGTATACGTGTGGTACCAACCGGTCCGGATCGGTTGATTGAAACAAACCAGCATATGTTGATCGGGGCATTCTCGCTTGCCGAACGACATATCCGCATCATGACACCTTATCTCTTGCCTGATCGGGAGTTGATAAGTGCGCTGGTTACAGCGGCCCGTCGGGGTGTCGAAGTTGATATTGTTGTACCGGGAAATAACAATCTGAAACTTGTCGATTGTGCCATGCGCGCGCAATTTGACCAATTGTTGCGTGACGGATGCCGCATATGGCGTGCAGAAGGACCATTCAACCATTCCAAACTCATGGAGATTGATGATCGCTGGAGTTATATCGGCTCGTCAAATCTCGACTCGCGCTCGTTAAGACTGAATTTCGAAATTGATATGGAAATATTCGACGAGTCGCTTGCCTGTTATCTTTCACAAAAAATCAGTCACGAACGGGAAAATGCGCATGAGGTCAGAATGGAAGATCTTTTAAAACGACCGTTTCTTTCGCGTTTGATCGACAAAATGATCTGGTTGGGTTCGCCCTATCTTTGAAGCGTTTCATCGTCTTCGAAAAAATTGGTAAGATTTTTTGCGTGCAAATACGATGTATAACCGGCTGGAGTTACCAGCTTCTTCCATCTAAACAGCAATCCGAAGTATAAATTTGAAAACCGGATTTCTTTCGTGTTTTCAAATCCTTCAGCGTTGGTCGATCACCCTTTATTTCACGCGCGACACGGTTTATCGAATCTTATCAATCAGCTTATTTCAAGCGGTTGATCGCTCCGGTTTTTGTGCGTTCTTTCAGCAATTTGGTAGCGCCTTCAAGGTCGATCTCCGCCTTGATAGGCAGATGATCGGAAGCAAGCCGTGCAAGTGGTGAGTTATGAATTTCTATGTTGGAAACAAGCTCGTGCGGATAGGCAAAAACACGGTCTAGTGCCAGAACAGGGAAACGGGAGGGAAAACTTGGCAATGTGCCGAGTCTTAAATCAAAGAACGGAGAAAGACTTTTAAGGGAGGATGTCCTGCCAAGTCGCCATTCATTCAGATCACCGATCATAATTGTCGGCATGATTTCACGTTTTTCCAGAATAGACAGAATAAGTTTTGCCTGCTGAATCCTCGAATGATGCAACAGTCCGAAATGGGCTGCAACAATGCGGATAAGCCCGAGCGGCATATCCAGCTCGACAATGAGTGCACCGCGCGGTTCAACACCGGGCAGATTGAGCTGAACGATATCTTTGACTTTGCCATTACGGATGAAAAGTGCATTGCCATGCCAGCCAAGTCCACGTGGAGACATGGTATTGATCGGAACGCGTTCCAATCCGGTTTCCGATTTCAAAAGTTCCGGATCAAGCAAGCCTATTCTTTCGCCAAAACGCTTGTCGGCTTCCTGAAATGCCATAATATCGGGATCAAGTTCCGCAACGACATGTACAATTCGTGCGGGATCGAAAACATTGTCGACACCAACACATTTATGAATATTGTAAGAGCCGACGACCATATCATAAGTGTCGCAATCGGCATCTTTCGGACGGTGTCCATGACGGTTCCGGACAGCTTGCAACAACCTTGTCTGAAGGGCTTTTTGACTTAATTGGCTTGGCCAATGGAATTTTTTATTTTTGAGGATGTCCATGATTTTTTCTGAAAGCAGAGTTGCCCCGCTCGAAAGCTTTAACCATAATATGAAGTGCCAGCTTTAAAACTACAAGATTTGTCGCTCTAAATTGAAAACTATTACCATCTATTTTTTCACTGGAATATGATAAAAGATTTAATTATTGCAAGAAAAATTGTCTACACCATTTAAAATGGGACAATAATATCCGTAAATGTTGGAAGATTAGCACCATGGCTGATATGAGCGACGATGAAGCAATAATAATCGAAGCTTTTTCACAAAACGGTTCCAGGAAACATATAGGGCCTGTTGCCTTTAACCGGATTGAACTGAACGCGATTTTGCGGGTTTATGGACAAATGGTCGCTGCCGGCGAATGGCGTGATTATGCGATTGACCATCTTGATGACAGAGCCGTGTTTTCCATATTTCGCCGCACTGCGGAAATACCGCTTTACCGTGTCGAAAAAAATCCGAAATTGGCGAGCCGCCAGGGTGCTTATAGCGTCATTGCTGCAAGCGGGTTGATCTTGAAACGTGGTAAAGAACTTCGCAATGTTCTGAAAGTGTTTGATAAAAAACTATTCAAGATTGTTTGATCCTATCCATTGGATTTGCTTCTTTGAAAAAGCAGCGGAAAGCTGTTGCATTTATCGGTTAAATTCTATCGGAAAACCGTGCACATAATCGGGTAAGCAAATTCCAACACCTTTAAAAATGGCCTAAAAAACCCCGTCTTCAAAAAAGGCGGGGTTTAAAAATCGTTTTATATTCGAATTTTTAGGAGTTGCGATTCTGACCGAGGAATTGCAACAAGAAAACGAACATATTGATGAAGTCGAGATAGAGTGTCAAAGCACCCATCACAACCTTGCGGCCACGTGTTTCTTCAGCATCGCCTTCATAATACATAACCTTGATTGTCTGTGTGTCATAAGCGGTAAGACCGGCAAAAATAAGAACACCAATAATCGAGATTGCAAATTGCAGCGCATTCGAGCCAAGGAACAAATTGACAACCATGGCAAGCAGAAGACCAATCAACCCCATAAAGAGGAAAGACCCCATGCCTGTCAGATCGCGTCTTGTTGTGTAACCATAGAGTGAAAGGGCACCGAAAGAAGCCGCAGTGATAAAGAATGTCTGCGTAATGCTTGCAGGTGTGTAGCGCAAAATGATTGACGAAAGCGACAAACCGACAAGTGCTGCATAGACAAAAAACAATGCGCGCGCCGAACTTGTGCTCAACGACTCGATTTTGAAGCTTAGAAAGAAAACTGCAATGAGCGGGGCAAACATCACAACATACGCAAACGGTGACGTATAAAAGGTAACACCGAATGATGTCAGATGGACGCCATTGGGTAACATATAAGGTGTCGGATCGCTCGTTGTTGCAAGTGAAGCAATAGCAAACGCTGCGATACCTGTTATAACAAGCCCGATTGCCATCGCGTTGTAGACGCCTAGCATATAACTGCGCAGTCCTTGGTCAATGGAAGCATCGGCCTGAGTGACTGTCGTCGGGCGAAAGTTTCTGAAATCAGCCATATAAATAATCCTTTAGCTTGTGTTCCGGACGGTGTCGGTAAATGGCTGGAAAAGCTGTTTTCCCCCACTTGAAATCCGGGCGCCGCTGGCGGAACCCCAGCATGCCTAACCGATATTATGGGCATTAATTTGATAAATTACAAGTCTTTCATTGTTTTCAACACATTACAATTCTTTAAGAAAACGCGATGGTTTTTCACTCAAAATGTGCCAGGTTCCGATAAGACCGAAACCGATTGTCAGGATAAGAGCGACAAGGACAACCATGACACCCGAGCCGAAGAAAAAATGGGTATTGGTTATCTCCATTTTATAATGGCCGATCGTTGAACCGGCTATCGTTCCGGCAATAAATGCAAAAATCGCCGTTGCAAGTCCGAGAATTGTATATTCGGCAAGATAGGCCTTGAGGAGCATTTTGCGGGTTGCACCCAAGGTTTTCAAGATTACTGCATCATGAATACGCGAACGGTTGGTCGAAGAAAGTGTGCCGACGAGGACAAGAATTGCAGCAAGAATTGCGATCGCAGATGAAGCACGGATTGCAGTACCAATTTCATCAACGATTTTTCTCGCGTCATAAAGAACCTGACGAACAGGTACAACCGTAATCGAAGGGAAACGATTTGCAATGTCACGCATCAATGCCGCTTCATTGAGGGCATGGTTATTGCCCGCTTTGAAAGTTGCAAGATAAACATGTGGTGCAGCTTGTAAGGCTTGTGGCGAAAAAATCATTACGAAGTTCATATTGAATGAATCCCAATCGACATCTCGAAGACTGGTGATGCGCGCGGTTATTTCCCGCCCCGACACATTGACAGTAATGGTATCGTCAAGTTTCAAAAACAGTCCCATTGCTTCCCTTTTGGAAACAGAAACCTCGATTGCATCACTTCTGTCATTTTTCCACCATTTGCCTTCGGAAAGCACAGTGTTTTCCGGCATAGCTGCCGAATAGGTAATATTCCGGTCACCCCGCAACACCCATTCACTGTCTTCTTTTACATGTCTGTTCTTTACCGGTTCACCGTTTATTTTTGTGATACGGGCGCGCAATGTCGGCATGATCTTGAAGCTTCCCGACGGATCTTGCTTATGCAGAAAGCTGGAAAAATCGTCTGCATCACTTTTCAGAATATCCATAAAGAAGAAATCAGGAGCCTTTTCGGGAACCGAACCGGATAGCTCGGATCTCAAATTGCTGTCGATTGTGGAAAGCGTAACAAGCAGTGTCAGACCCAGCCCGAGTGCCAGAACAACCGAAGGGGTAATGGATTGTGGCCGATAAATATTGGCTATTGCAACGCGCAAAATGGTTGAATGGACATGGGCGCATTTGCGCGCGAGAAAAATAATTGTCGAGGAAACCGCTCTTAAAACCAGGAAGACAATAATGACTGCGATGATAAATATGAAAGCAAGTCTTTTGTCCGATGCGGTCGAAATCGCAAGAATTGCAGTTATGAGAAGTAATATTGCTGAAGAGAGCTGCGCAGATTTATCCGACTTTTTGATTGTCGAAACGTCGAAAGGACGAAGAAGCGTCGTTACCGAAATAAAGCGGGCCCTGGATAAAGGCAGTATTGCAAAGGCAGCAACTGTCAATAATGCAAAAATGACTGCAAGGATGAGACTGGCTGGTGAAAAATGTGTGTGCTCGAAAAATGGTAAATAATGGCTGATGACAAAACTTGCCACAAAGGGAATGATTGCCGCGAAAACAAGACCTATCACAATTCCAATGAGTGCGATGAACATGATTTGTGAAAAATAAATTTCTTCAATGAAACGCGAACGCGCACCAAGTGCTTTGAATATGGCTATTACCTTGCGTTTTTTGTCCATATAGGCACTGACAGAATTGGCAATGCCAACGCCTCCGACAACAAGCGCTGTAAGCCCGATAAGAGTAAGAAAACTGGTAAAACGTTCGATGTTTTTTTGCAAAACAGGAGCAGCATCGACGTGGGCGCGGATCGCCCAACCATTTTCCGAAAACTCTTTTTCATGGTTATTCCTAAGGTTTTGCAAGGTGCTATCCGACGGATTATCAAGTTTGATCCGATAAACAAAATTGTGCAAACTTCCGGGAACGATAAGACCCGTTTCACGTAAAGCATCAATTGACATAAAAAGTCGGGGCCCAAGCTGAAAGCCTTCCGACAAGAGGTCAGGTTCTTCCTCGACAACTGCGCGAATTGTAAAGTCGCGATCTCCAATTCTAATTTTGTCACCAATGTGAAGCTGAAGCCGGTCAAGCAAAAGTTTCTGGATTGCGACACCAAAACCACCAGAACCTTTCCCATCTTTTCCGAACAATTCGTTGTTTGTGGCTTGGGGAACGGTTTTTAACTCGCCATAAAGCGGGTATGAGCTGTCGACAGCCTTTATTTCGACCAATGTGCCGTCATTTGTATCGACTCGTCGTGCCATCGAGCGCATAAGAATATTTTCGGAAACTTTTCCATTGGCTTTGAAAAATGCCAATTCTTTTTCATTTGCCTCGCGCTGTGTATGGCTAAAACGTATGTCTGCGGCAAGAATTACCTGCCCCTGATTTTTGATTTCATTGCTAATATTTTTTGAAACACCATCCACCCCGCCAATTGCTGCAACCCCCAATGCAATAAGGCAAAGGAAAATATAAAATCCTTTGAGGCCGCTACGCATTTCTCTCAAACAGAAACGCCATGCCAGACAAAGTTCTTGAAATCTTTTCATGCCTGCATCACGCTTTCATTTTCGATGCAACCGTTTTTCACGTGGATTTGGCGTTCACAACGTGCAGCAAGGCCAAGGTCATGGGTAACAAGCACAGTCGTCAATCCATGTTCTCTGGCACGTTTGAATATGAGGTCGGCAATTGTTTTACCCGTGTCGGCATCAAGATTGCCTGTCGGTTCGTCAGCAACCAATATACGGGGATTGGGGGCGAGTGCGCGGGCAATTGCAACGCGCTGTTGCTCACCACCTGATAATGTTGCAGGATAATGATGAAGTCGTCCGCCAAGCCCGACGCTTTCTAGTTCTTTTTTGGCAATATCAAAAGCATCCTTGTTCCCCGCAAGTTCAAGAGGAACTGCCGCATTTTCCCAAGCCGTCATATTGGGAATAAGTTGGAAGGATTGGAAAACAATGCCGATATTCTGCCCGCGAAAAATCGCTGCTTCATCTTCATTCATCTTGTCGATGCGCGTACCCGCAATGGTTATTTCACCACTATCGATTTTTTCAAGTCCGGCAAGCACCATAAGCAATGTCGATTTGCCGGAGCCGGAGGGGCCCACTATGCCCACGGTTTCACCTTGATTTACCGTAAGTGACAATTCCTTTAAAACGTGAACGCGAGAGCTTCCTTCACCAAGAGTAAGATCAATATTTTTCAGTTTAACCAGTGAACTTGCCACAAATAACTCCTGTTCTTATGCCATAAGCTGATTTAAAATATAATTATACTTCTCGTAAAGGGATTGAGAAATAATGTTGCGATCATTCATTTGCGCATTTATCGGCCTTTCTTTTGGCTGCATTTCGAGTTTACCTCTATTTGCTGAAGAAACCGGGCAAACACAGGAACCGGCACGGGAAGATAGTGAAACAACAGTTCTTGATGATGATTTGACGCCGCCACGTCCATTCCAGATTGTCGGATTTGGCGATAGCCTTATGGCCGGTTACAGGCTCCCCGTCGATAAATCCTTTACCGCCGCCCTTGAAGCCGCCTTGCAGGCAAAAAATTATAATATATCAGTTATCAATGCGGGAGTTTCGGGTGATACAACGACAGGCGGACGCGAACGTCTTGACTGGTCGGTACCCGAACAAACAGGGCTTGTCATTCTGGAACTCGGTGCCAACGACATGTTGCGCGGCATAGACCCGAAAGTTACGGAAGATAATCTTGATTTCATGTTGTCACGCTTGAAAGAGCGCAAAATACCGGTCATACTTGTCGGCATGAAAAGCGCTCCCAACTATGGTAAAGAAAAAGCGCAGCAATTCGAGTCGATCTATCAACGTCTTGCCGACAAATATCATGTAGCCTTCTATCCTTTCTTTCTGGAGGGTGTAGCAGGTCATCAGGATCTGCAGTTGGACGATGGCAAACATCCCAATGAAAAAGGCGTTGCTGTCATTGTTGAAAAAATGCTGCCAATGATCGAAAAAACATTGAATGAATTGGGCGTTCATCACCAATAATGTAGCACTGGTAATTTTGCGCCAATGAACAGGCATGAGTGAACCAACATTCGTAAATTCGATCGCTAAAACCGATTGAGATTAAAGAATTACCGATAAACGTGTTTGCGAAGTGTTGTTTCAAGGCTCGTGTCGATCAACAGTCATGAGGAATGGAAAAACTGCCGGATATGAATTCAAAAGGAACAAGTAAACTTTCTCGTTATGCCGATTATCAATCTTCATAAAGAACATCCATTGGACGACGGGCGTCAATCGGAAAAAGCTCTGATGGTTCGCCACGGCGTTCAAAGACTTTTTTTGCGACTTGGTATTCCTGTTTTAAGCGAGTTGCCGCTTGCCGACGGAAGGCGGGCTGACCTTGTGGGAATTACACGCAAGGGTGAAGTGATTATTGTCGAGATCAAATCTTCTGTAGGAGATTTGAGAGCCGATCACAAATGGCCGGATTACCGGATACATTGCGACCGCCTCTATTTTGCCAGTCACAACGAAGTTCCGATGGAACTTTTTCCTGAAGATTGCGGGTTTATTCTGGCAGATGGTTTTGACGGCTATATTATGCGGGAGGCGCCAGAACACCGTATGTCGGCAGCAACACGCAAAGCCGTTATGTTGCGCTTTTCGAGGGTTGCAGCGCGGAGACTTACGCGCGCTGAACTCGAAGGATTCGACCTTGCCGACGACAATGAAGAGAAAGCCGACTGATTTATTTGGTAACCGGTAATGCCAGCCTTCTAGGCTTCACAGAGAATCCAGACAATCTTGGGCAATTCCATATATTTCTGGTGACAAGTTTTTAAAAAAATGGGGCGTATGCGACAATAATCGATATTCATCATACCGGAACCGCGACAGAGGTTGCCAAGCAGCATATCGGTTTTCAGCCGTCATTTTCATTTCATCGCGGTGCGCGTTTTGCCAGAATACGTTGTAAAGTACGCCGGTGCATGTTGAGCTTGCGGGCGGTTTCAGAAACATTACGGTCGCACATTTCGTAAACGCGTTGGATGTGTTCCCAACGTACCCGATCCGCCGACATAGGATTTTCCGGTACCGGAGCTTTTTCACCGGCGTGGCGGGTTAAAGCTCCGAATATGTCGTCGGCATCGGCAGGTTTCGAGAGATAGTCGATTGCGCCAAGTTTTACAGCATTGACAGCCGAAGCGATATTGCCATAGCCGGTCAATACAATCATATGGGTGTCAGGGCGGATTTTACGAATTTCTTCAATGACATCAAGCCCGTTACCATCCCCCAATTTCAGATCAACCACCGCATATGCTGGTGGGCTATGGCGCACATTGGCGATGCCATCTTGCACTGATTCGGCCATAGTCACATTGAAACCACGTGTTTCCATGGCACGCGCCAAACGGTGAAGAAACGGCTTGTCGTCGTCAACCAGAAGCAAAGAAGTATCGGCCCCAATTGCATTCTGATCATGTGCAGTGTCAGTCATTCATCGTCCTTTATCGGCTAGGGGTAAAATCTACCGCTTGATTGTCAACATTAGCCTTGACTGCGACAAATTGTCAAATCGTGTTGGACTTGGTCAACCCCTTTCTACTCCATGCCAGATAGACTTCTGCACCGAACTCTTTTTTGGGACTATTCCGGAAGCGTAAAAGCGCTCCCGATCGTTCGAGCAGTGTTTTTGCAATGAATAGTCCAAGTCCCAATCCGCCTCCCTGACTATCGGTATGGCGGCTTGTGGTATAAGGTTCGCCAATACGATCGAGAATGGAAGGATCGTAGCCATGACCGTCGTCGATAATCGTGAGTGCTACATATTTTTCATTCCATTTATATTGGATGATAACCTTGCTGCGTGCAAAATCGACGGCATTTTCCAATAGATTGCCAAGACCGTAGAGGATGCCGGGATTCCGAGGGAAAACCGGTTCTTTACCGGTTGTTTCACCTTTTTCGAAAACAATATCGATACCGAATTCGCGAAGCGGTTCCGAAACCTCTTCTAGAAGTTCCAGAAGGCTCAGATGGGAAAGATGTTCTTCACCTTCACTGGAAAGTGTTGTCAAACGTTTCAATATGTTCCGGCATCGCTCGGTCTGGCTTAACAGAAGGCGCAAATCGTCGCCAATGTCCGGATCATCCTTTAATCCGTTATACATTTCCTTGACGACAAGCTGGATTGTTGCAAGCGGGGTGCCAAGTTCGTGGGCCGCAGCTGCTGCAAGGCCATCCAGTTCGGATAAATGTTTTTCGTGTTGCATAATAAGTTCGGTAGCACTTAATGCGTCGGCAAGGCTTCGGGTTTCCTCCGCAACCCTATAGCCATAGGTCGTCGTAAATATGAGCGAGGAAACAATTGCCGTCCAGATGCCGTCAACAAGAAGCCTTGGCATTTCAATAGTATGACCGGAATACCAAGGCAAAGGTTCGGAATAGGTGGAGAGGAAACTTGCCAGAATGATGACCAGCAAATTGAGAAAGATGATGTGTTTTCTTGGCAGTGAAGTTGCAGATATTACCGCCGGAGCAATCAGTAAAACCGAGAAAGGATTTTGCAGGCCGCCTGTCAGATAAAGCAAAGCGGCATACTGTAAAATATCGATACCCAGAATGGCAGTAGCGACATTCGAAGATAAGCGGTCATTGATCGAATAAAAGAATGTCAGAAAAATATTGAGCCAAATGGATGCAGCAATCAATATTGCGCACGGGACAATCGGGAACTTGAAGCCCAGATAGACCGAAACAAAAGCAATTGTTATCGTCTGGCTGAAAATAGCAAGCCAGCGTATGCGGATGAGCGTTGTCGAACGCAAGCGGCGCGAATAGGTGGATGTGCGTTGAAAAAATTCCTTTTCCATCAATTTTGCCTTTGCCAATTTTGCCTTTGCGAAGTGAGCTCGTCTATTTATTCGGAAAATCGGTTAAACGAAACAATGTCGTTTCATCATGTTTAAAGCTGATATTCGGCTTCATTTCAACTGCCGCGCGGCTTTGTGCGCCGCGTCGGGAGTGCGGAGAGCGGGTCTTCCGGCCACGGGTGTTTCGGGTAGCGCCCGCGCATTTCAGCTCTTACATCGGCCCATGAACCGCGCCAGAAGCCCGGCAGATCACGCGTGATCTGGATTGGCCGGTGGGAAGGGGAAAGAAGTTCGAGAACAAGTGGTATATGTCCATCGGCAATGGAAGGATGTTGACTGAGCCCGAATAATTCCTGAACGCGGACAGAAATGAGTGGCGCTTCCCCTTCATAGTTGATCGGAATGTGAGATCCCGTCGGTACAGTAAAATGGGTGGGGGCTTTTTTGTCTATTTCGTTTTGAAGCTGATAAGGTACAAGCGATAGAAGACCATTATAAATCATTTTCCCGCTTATTGTATCAATCCGTGCTTCTCCGTGAAGAAAGGGCAATAGCCAGTCGTCGAGCTTTTTTAAAAGTTCTTCATCCGACATATCAGGCCATGGTTCGCCCAAACCACGGTGTAACCATTGAAGACGGCATCTTAACGCGATGGTTTCTTTGGTCCATGGGAGAATATCGAGGCCGTAACGCCTTATAGCCTCGATAACGGCATGGTCGGCTTCTTCACCAGAGGGGAGAGGTAGCGGTTTTTCGCTTAAATTGATTGCTCCAAGTTTTTGAATTTCTCGTGCACGGAAAGAACGCGATTGCACATCGAAAGAAAGGTCTGTGTGGCCTTCTATTTTATCGGCTAGTACGTTGCAGATTGTTTCTTCGTCGATTTTTGCAGCGGCAAGAACACGCGCCTCTTCGGCTTTTCCCATCATATCGGCAACCACCAGATAATCCGCTTTGAAAAGGTATGAAAATTCATCAACTGCAACACCTCTTCCATTGGCAAGCAAAAAACGTCCCCTATTGCCCCTTGCTTTTGCAACGCGGTCAGGCCAGGCAAAAAGTAGGAGCCGCCCTGCTTGATCGACAGAAAGTGCGGCCGAATTTTCAAACCCGATTTTGCTGTCAGGCCGACTATCGAGCCATTGTCCTTTGACAAGACGTTGAACGAGCAAGCGCGCTTTTTTTGCCCGGTCGGATTGATCAGTGCGGAATTTTTCAATTCTGTGCCCGATATCGTCGTCGTTTCCGCCAAGTCCCCGTTCTGTCAATATCACGGCAATCTCGCTTGCCAAACGGGTCTCTTCTATGGTCTTTGTTTTGATAAACATGGCAGAGAGTCGCACCGGCAAAGCCGTTTCACGCATTTTCTTGCCAATGGGTGTGATGCGGCCGGTTTCATCAATCGCATCAAGTTTTTTTAACAATTCGCGTGCTTCAACGATTTGCGGTTTTGGCGGCGGGTCAAGAAAGACAAGTTTTGATAAATCGGTAATTCCGAATGCAGCACTATCAAGCACAAGGTTGGAAAGATCGGCTGAAAATATTTCGGGGGTCTGAAAATCTTGCAGTGATGAGGTTTGTCCTTCGTGCCAAAGGCGCACAGCAATACCACGTGCTGTTCTTCCTGCACGACCGGCGCGCTGGTTGACCGAAGCGCGCGAAGCTCTCACTGTTTCAAGTCTTGTGACCCCCGTTGAAGGTTCAAAAACCGGCACACGGGAAAGTCCGCTATCAATAACAACGCCGATACCATCAATTGTGAGAGACGTTTCGGCAATAGAGGTTGCAAGAACCACTTTACGAAAGCCCTGATCGGCAGGTTTGATTGCTATATCCTGTTCTTTAATGTCCATGGCTCCGTAAAGAGGCGCAATAATGGTATTTTTATCTACCTTGTCGGCAAGCAATTGCGCCGTTTTTTTTATTTCCCTTTGTCCGGGAAGAAAGGCGAGAATACTTGCAGGCTGTGATGACAGCCAATGACGGATGGCTTTTGCCATAGCTTCTTCGATAGTATCGGTTACCTTTCGTGGTTGATAGACAATATTAACGGGAAAGCTTCGTCCTTTTGATTCAATCAGAGGCGCTCCCTGAAGGACTTTTTCAATTCTTGCTCCATCAAGTGTTGCCGACATGACAAGAATTTTTAAATCAGGGCGCAATCCCTCCATTATATCAAGCGTCAATGCCAAACCGAAATCGGCATCAAGGCTACGTTCATGAAATTCGTCAAACAAAACGGCTGCTGCTGATGATAGTTCGGGATCGTCGAGAACCATGCGTGAATATACGCCCTCGGTTACCACAAGAATGCGCGTGTTTTTGGAGATTTTTTTATCAAAGCGCATGAGATAGCCGACAGTTTCACCGACTTTTTCACCAAGGCGGGATGCCATTTGTCGTGCAGCAGCGCGCGCTGCCAGACGCCTTGGCTCAAGCAGTATGATTTTTTTATTTTTGCACCAATCCTGTTTTAAAAGATGAAGGGGCACAAGTGTGGTTTTGCCAGCACCCGGCGGGGCAACGAGAATAGCTTTTCCTGTTAAGCCGAGAGCTTTGTCGAGTTCGGGAAGTGCTTCGGTTACCGGAAGGGTTGGTTGACTTTGATTCATATAAACTTTGATAATATTGGAAGCGTGGTCATGAAGATAAATGAGAAAATAGACTTTTGCTCTTGATATGCCAATAAATAAAGCATTTGACGCGAAATAATATTCATTGAGGGAAAATGGATGACGATAAAACGTATTGATGCGAATAAGCGGATGAGCGAAGCCGTGATCTATAATGGTATGGTTTTTCTTTCAGGACAGGTCGGAAGTCCCGGGAAAACTACCAAAGAACAAACAGTCGAAGCGCTCTCGGCAATTGATCACTTGTTAGCAAAGGCCGGAACCAACAAATCCCGATTGTTATCGGCAACAATCTGGCTTGCCAATATGGTGGATTTCGACATTATGAACGAGGTTTGGGAAGCATGGTTGGAAGAAGGCGCGGCGTCTGCTCGTGCAACATGTGAAGCGCAACTTGCCTCTCCTCTCTATCGGATAGAAATAATTGTGACGGCCGCATTGTAAAACCTTTATTCTTTGGCTTCTTGTCAAAGTTTGAATTGTTTTTTTGCACGGAAGCGGATGCGCGGAATATAAAAAGTCAATGCTTGTTTCCAACGCCGGTTGATGAAAGAAATCATAGCATTTTCGCTTTGCTTTTTATCCGCAATGGCCTGTTTTGCTTGTTTGAAGCAACAATATGCTTCTTTTGGAATGCCTTGATAAGGGCGCTTTTGCAAAGCTTGAAAGAACGCCATTGGAAAACAAGCTTTTCAAGCTTTGACAAAACAATAAAACATAACGGCATATGTGATTAAACTGCGCTTAAATATTTTATTGAAAAACAATTATGGCGATCGTTTTGTTGGGAGAAGAGGTTTTGCATTGAGACGAATGCAATGTGAAGAGGGGGATGTTTAAGAATTTATATTTGTCCGATTAGTTCATACTCTGGATAAATCATAAAAGGACAATTTTTAATCGCCTTTCGGGCTTTTTCTAAAAATACGGTCGATTTCAATATAAAGTCCCTGAAACAGGCTGCACACACCGTCTATCCACGGGAAAAACGCTTAAAAAACTTGGTAAATCGGGGGCCATGGCGTATAAATAAAAGGCTTGCCCGCCTTGATTCGTAAGGCGGTTTAACACAATGTTTTCAAAGCAGAAATGGACTGACTTATGAGTGATCAAACAACACAGCATCAAGAAGGCGAATATGATGCCGGATCCATTAAGGTACTTAAAGGCCTTGATGCCGTGCGCAAGCGTCCGGGGATGTATATTGGCGATACCGATGATGGCTCGGGTTTGCACCATATGGTCTATGAAGTTGTCGATAACGCTATTGACGAGGCGTTGGCCGGCTATGCAACTCTCATTACAGTGACGCTTAATGCCGATGGCTCTTGCACGGTTACTGATAACGGGCGTGGAATTCCGACAGAAATTCACCCGACAGAGGGTGTCTCGGCTGCTGAAGTCATTATGACACAGCTTCACGCGGGCGGTAAATTTGACCAGAATTCCTATAAAGTTTCTGGCGGTCTTCACGGTGTTGGTGTCTCGGTTGTCAACGCATTGTCCGTTTGGTTGAAATTGCGTATCAAACGCAAGGGCAAAATTCATGAAATGAGTTTCACTCATGGCGAACCGGATGCTCCGCTGAAAGTTGTTGGCGAATGTGGCGATGAAACCGGTACCGAAGTTACATTTCTTCCCAGTACCGAAACATTCACGATGGTCGAGTTCGATTTCGATACGTTGGAACGGCGTCTTCGCGAGCTGGCTTTTTTGAATTCGGGTGTCCGTATTCGTTTGACAGATCGCAGACACGCCGATGTTCGTGAAGAAACATTGCATTATGAAGGCGGGCTTGTCGAATTTGTCAAATATATCGACCAGTCCAAAAAGCCGCTTATTCCCGAACCTATCTACATTAACGGCCAGAAAGACGGTATGACTGTCGAAGTGGCCATGTGGTGGAATGATTCCTATCATGAAAAGGTTTTGTGCTTTACCAATAACATTCCCCAACGCGATGGCGGTACACATTTGGCCGGTTTCCGTGGTGCATTGACGCGTCAGGTCAATGGTTATGCAGAAACATCCGGCATTGCCAAAAAAGAAAAAGTCACTCTGACAGGAGATGATTGTCGTGAAGGTTTGACAGCAATTTTGTCGGTAAAAGTACCGGATCCTAAATTTTCATCTCAAACCAAAGATAAACTTGTTTCGTCCGAAGTACGGCCGGTGGTTGAAAACCTTGTCAATGAAGGGCTTTCCAACTGGCTTGAAGAACATCCGGCCGAGGCAAAAATTCTGATCGGCAAGGTTGTAGAAGCCGCCGCAGCCCGTGAAGCCGCGCGTAAGGCTCGTGAATTGACCCGTCGTAAAGGTGCTCTGGATATATCATCACTTCCAGGTAAACTAGCCGATTGTCAGGAACGCGATCCGGAAAAATCGGAAATTTTCATCGTCGAGGGTGATTCCGCCGGTGGGTCGGCAAAAAGTGGCCGTGCCCGTCAAAATCAGGCTATTTTGCCTTTGCGTGGCAAGATTTTGAATGTTGAACGCGCCCGTTTCGACCGTATGCTGTCGTCAGATATGATTGGTACTCTGATTACCGCACTGGGTACATCAATCGGCAAGGACGAATTCAATCCCGATAAATTGCGTTACCACAAAATCATTATCATGACCGATGCCGATGTTGATGGAGCCCATATTCGCACATTGTTGTTAACGTTCTTTTTCCGTCAAATGCCGGAATTGATCGAACGGGGCTATGTCTATATTGCCCAGCCACCGCTTTACAAAGTAACGCGTGGCAAATCTTCCCAATATATCAAGAACGAAACAGCTTTCGAAGAATCGCTGATTGATGCGGGCCTTGAAGGCAGCGTACTGGAACTTGCCAATGGCGAAATGCGCGCCGGTGCCGATTTACACCAATTGGTAGAAGATGCGCGTATGATAAGATCCATGCTTCATGGCTTGCATACGAGATATAACCGGACTGTTGTCGAACAGGCAGCAATCGCCGGTGCACTCAATCCGGAAGCTCTTTCGACGAAGGAAAAAGCTCAGGAAACAGCCGATCACGTGGCAGCTCGCCTTGATATGATTGCCGAAGATATGGAACGTGGCTGGACAGGGCATGTGAATGACGATGGTGGCTTGCGTTTCGAGCGGGTTTTACGCGGCGTCAAAGATGTTGTCGTCCTTGACATGGGATTGATTGCTTCGACAGATGCAAAACGGATCGACAATATGTCCCATCATCTTGACGAAATTTACGGAAAACTTCCGGTTTTGCGGCGTAAAGATACGACAGAAACAATTTCCGGTCCGATATCTCTTCTCAATACCATTTTTGCAAATGGTAAGAAGGGACTTACAATGCAACGCTATAAAGGCTTGGGCGAAATGAACGCCGAACAGCTTTGGGAAACCACACTTGATCCCAATGCACGTTCGCTTTTGCAAGTTAAAATCGGCGATGCGCAGGATGCTGATGGAGTTTTTGCAAAATTGATGGGTGATGAAGTGGAGCCCCGCCGCGAATTCATACAGGAAAACGCTCTTAATGTCTCGAACCTTGATGTTTGATCGGCGTGAAACAGGCGGGAAATGTTTAGCACGCCGGTAATAAACGGCACTTGATCGAAGGCTCCGGCACCAAAACGGAAATATTTTAAATCGGGATAAATCGCGTTCTTTTTCAAGGGACTGTTTTCAAAAGCCGGCCTTTTCGTGGCCGGTTTTTTATTGCCTTAAAACGCGAAAAGTCATGCGTAGGAGAAGGGGCTTTTAAAATGGAAAAATTGTTGTAACTCATCGGGCTTAAAAATGACGTGGCAGTCAGTCGATAATTTTTGAATGAGATTTTTCAACCGCCTACCGAGTGCAATTTATAAAATTGCGACGTACGACTTGGATTTAAAAAATTGGAAGTCATTTTTTATGGTGTTCGCACCACTGACTATGAAGCAATCGCGTTTTTAACAATTGATTTCATAGATACGAAAATTTGTCCTCCATACGAACGAGCTTTCTAAAGTCTATCGTTTCGGATCAATGAAATAACCGATGTCGCTGACTGAATGAGGGGAACAAACATTTCAATCATTTTGATGGGAATGTCCCGTGTGGTTTCAGCTTTGCCGGAATTTTTAATCTATTCAAAGTGCGAAGTAGAAAGAAATAGGTTCGCAAATTAACTCCTGTCCGCCATCGTTTTCCCAAATGTGATTTTTTGGCCAATAGGCAATAGCACGACAAAAGACAAAATGCGTGACAATCGCAATATGACGGAACATGCCAGCAGGCGGGGAACAGTGGGCAGGAGGCTAAAGAAAGGGGGAGAGTGCTCAAAGCTTTCCTACATTAATGATAAATGCCATTGCTAAATCATTCTTAGCAAGTGAGCAGAAAGCCTCGACACCTCTGCTTAAAATGTGTAAGGGATGTTTGACAATTTGGAAAGCCTGAAAGTGAAAAGAAAAAGGCTCGAGAAAATCAATTGGTTATTAATAAAATCTTAGCCGGAGAAAACGTTTTTTCATCAAAAGTTGGTTCAGGCTTTTTGCTTCCGCGCTCCTTGTAAGCTCTATGTGAAACGGAAAACAAAAGTTACAACTGACAAAAAACAAAAATCGGATGTCATGTCAGCACACCCTCTGTGACGTTCCCTTTCCACCTTCGTCGTCGCTTACATGGGTGCACAAAAAATTCCCGCCACTTGAACGTGACGGGAGTGATAAAATTCGCATTATGAAAAATTGTCCGAATAAAGTTTTTTAAACCCTTACCGGCTTCGACACACGTTCTTCATTGCCGAAGAACTGCAGGTAACGGCGAATTTCATTCGGCTCGCCAATTGCTTTTTCAGGATTATCCGAAAGTTTAACTGCCGGTCTGCCATTGGCATGGGTAACTTTGCAAACAAGCGAAATCGCATCCAGTTCTTTGATGTCATTCGGAGCACAACCGACAAAATCATTGGTCAGATTGGTTCCCCAGCCAAAGCTCATGCGAACGCGACCTTGAAAATGCTTGTAAGTTTCTTCAATCGTATCGACATCCAATGCGTCAGAAAAAACAATGAGTTTTTCGCGCGGATCTTTGCCGTGGTCTTTCCACCATTTGATGATCCGCTCGCCGCCTTCAATCGGCGGGGCACTATCCGGACGAAAGCCGGTCCAGTCGGCAACCCATTGGGGCGCATTGCGCAAGAACGCAGCCGTACCGAAAGCATCAGGCAGTGCAATTAAAAGATTACCGCCATAATAACGGTTCCAGTCCTGCATGACACGATAAGGGGCCGTGAGCAATTCCTCGTCATTATTGGCAAGGGCTGCAACAACCATTGGCAATTCATGGGCATTGGTGCCGATTGCTTCCAGATCGTTGTTCATAGCGAGAAGCACATTGGAAGTGCCGGTAAACGAGTTACCGATACCTTCTTTCAACGCTTCTACGCACCATTGCTGCCACAAAAATGAATGGCGCCGGCGTGTACCGAAATCGGAGATACGGATATCGGGATATTTTTTTAGCCGCTCGACTTTGCTCCACATTTTGGCTTTTGCCCGTGCATAGAGAATGTCGAGTGCAAATCGTCCAAGATTGCGCATAGCCGCACGCGAACGCAATTCATTGATGATCGAGAGTGCGGGTATTTCCCACATTGTAGTATGGGTCCACGGCCCCTCGAAATTCAAAATATATTGCCCGTCTTTACGCGTCAGCTCGTAATCGGGCAATTGGAAGCCTTGAAGCCAATGAAGAAAATCGGGGGTAAAAATCTGCTTGCGACCATAAAATGTGTTACCCGCAAGCCAGATCATTTCCTTTTTGGTGAATTTCAAAGTACGGGCATGGTCGAGTTGTGCCCGCAATTCCGCTTCATCGATTTCATCGGCAAGCCGGACCGTCTTGGTACGGTTGATCAACGAAAAAGTGACATCGACGTCGGAATAAAGTCCCCAAATCATTTGCAACATCAGGAACTTGTAGAAATCGGTATCAAGAAGTGATCTTATAATCGGATCAAGCTTCCATGTGTGATTATATACACGTTCAGCAATATCAGTTCGCGCCATAGCACTTTCAATCTGTTTATTGTCTCTACCCTATGGGAAGAACGTTACATTGATAAAAGGACAAAGGAAAGTAAAGCCTTCGCGAGGAACTTCAAGGAGTTTTTAAACTCCTTGAAGTCATTTAGTTATCGTCAGATTGACTTCATGATGTCCTGTTTTTTTCAATCCGATGCCGTTTTCAGGCTTTTCAACTTTCTTGTCATCAACTGTCAAAGCAGGATTTTTACCGCGGGTAACTTTGATCACATAAGTTGAATTATCGAATTTGACGGTCGCTTCGTAACCCGGCCAGTCTTTTGGAAGACAAGGCGTGATATAAAGCTTGGAGCCTTTACGATTGATGCCCAGAATAGATTCTGTAGCAGCACGATAGAACCAACCGGCCGAACCCGTATACCATGTCCAGCCACCCTGGCCACGCCGTGGCTCGACCGAATATATATCGGCAGAAATCACGTAAGGTTCGACGCGATAGACATGCGGATTTTTTCCGTGTGAAATCGGGTTGATCATTGAAAAGACCTGATAAGCCTTGTCGTTATCGTCGAGTTTGGCAAGTGCCAGAATGCTCCAGATTGCACCATGGGTATATTGACCACCATTTTCACGAATGCCAGCCGGATAACCCTTGATATAACCCGGTTCAAGTTCGGTTTTGTCAAAGGGTGGCCAGAACAGACGGATGAGTTCACCCTTTTCGTCGAGCAAGTGCTCAAGCATGGATTGCATGGCCTTTATTTGATGTTCTTTCGTTCCCATACCCGAAATAACACTCCACGACTGGGCAATCGTATCAATTTGGCATTCGTCATTGGTGTGTGAACCCAAAGGTTCGCCATTATCGAAATAGCCCCGACGGTACCATTCTCCGTCCCATCCACTGGTTTCCAGCGCTTTGGTGAGCTTCTCCAGATGATGTGTCCATTTTTTGACGCGTTTTTCATCCTTGCGTTCTTCGGCAATCGGAATGAAAGCCTTGAGAGCTGTTCCAAGGAACCAGCCGAGCCAGATGCTTTCACCTTTGCCGCCGATACCGACGAGGTTCATCCCGTCGTTCCAGTCGCCTCCGAGCATTAACGGTAAACCGTGTTTGCCCGTCCGTTTAACCGCAAGATCAAGGGCAAGCGCGCAATGCTCGTAAAGTGTTGCGGTTTTTGGCGACATGGCCGGCTGGAAGTAGCTGTCGTGTTGGCCTTCCTTGAGTTTGTCGCCTTCAATAAAGGCAATATCTGTATCAAGAAATTCATGATCGCCTGTGGTATTGACATAAAGAGCAGCACCATAGCCGAGCCAGGCCACGTCATCGGAAATCATTGTTCTGACGCCTGCACCGCTGTCGGGGAGCCACCAGTGTTGTACATCGCCTTCAGGAAACTGGCGCGATGCGGCATTGATGACCTGTTCACGGGCAAGTTCCGGCTTGAGCAGCAAGAGTGACAATGTATCCTGCAACTGGTCACGGAAACCGAAGGCTCCACTTGCCTGATAGAATGCAGCCCTTGCCATGATACGGCAGGCATAGGTTTGATAGGGGAGCCAGTTGTTGACCATCAGATCGAATGAACGGTCTTTCGTCTTGACCTGTAGGCCGGAAACAAAATCGGTCCATTCTTTTTTCTCTTTTTCAAGAATAGAGCTAAATGTTTCTTTACGGACGCTATCAAGGAGCTTTTCGGCTTCAACCCGGTTTTTAGCATTGCCGAGATAGAAGATAATTTCTTTCTTTTCACCGGCTTTAAGCTCGATATCGAAAGCAAGAGCAGAACATGGATCACGTCCGGCCTCGACCGTATTGGAAAGGGGCTCTCCTTGCCGGATTGCTTGCGGATGTTTAACCGTTCCGATTGCACCGATAAATTCTGTTCGGTCGGACGTAAAGCTTGAAGGAGCATTCGACGCTGCAATGAAGCTTACATCATCGGATTTTTCTGTGTGATATGGGTTGCGAACAAAAAGCGCACCGCGTTTTTTGTCGTAGTCGGGTATGATAAAGGGAGCATTTTTAGCTCTGACTGTGCCCAATACCCATTCGACATAATCATAGAGTCTCAGGCTTCTCGAGGTCTTGTCTTCGTTTTTGATGACAAGCCGCGATAGTCTTATTGGACGTTTATTGTCGACCGTGTGGGTCAATTCAAGGCTTATTGCACCATGTTTTGATGTGAATGTCGAATAGCCGAGGCCGTGGCGTGCTTCATAGAGCGCGCCGTCATCGCATTCAACGACCGAAACCGGAGAGAAACGCTTTAACGAACGGCGGTCTACAATGTAGAGAGCTTCGCCCGGACGGTTGACAACAGGGTCATTGGCCCAAGGCGTCAATTGATAATCGCGACTGTTTCCCGCCCAGGTAAAGCTTGAACCTTCCGCAGAAACATGAAAACCGAAATGTTCGTTGGCAATGACGTTGATCCATGGATTTGGTGTCGCGTTTCGCCCTGAAAGGCGGATAACATAGCTGTTATCTTTGTCAAAACCACCATAACCATTCCAGTAGGCAAGGTTTTTCCCATCGGGGAGCGGGCAGGATTTATGCTGGTCGCCGATAATGCCGATAGAAGTAAATTGCCCTTGTTCGAGCGGCATAACAACTTCTTCCTGTTTGCCGCTTTTACGCTGGGTGACTTTGCCATTTGTGTGTGACTTGCTTGTCGATTGGGTCGTGTCAGCTTTGTTACGGTTGGAGAGGTCGGAATCGATATTTTCCATCCGCTGCATCTGTTCGGCAAGCGAACCGTTCTGTGCCTGCAATACGATGCGGGCACTGGCAAGCAGGGTTTTGAAACTCTGTTCGTTCATCTGGTCACGACGGACAGTGAAAATATGCTGGCGCCCGTCGGCTTCGGCCGTACGGTTACGATAGCCTTCGCAGATCCATTCGATCGCTCTCTGGGTATCCTGAGCGTAAGAAAATGCCCGTTCGTTCAGAATGACGATATCGACAGTCAACCCCCGCATCCGCCAATATTCATGCGCTTTCAATAGTCCACGCAAGACTTCGATATCTGCTTCATTATCAAGTCTGAGAAGGAAGATCGGAAAGTCGCCGGATATCGACATTGGCCACAAATCCGATTGTTTACCGAGATTTTCAGCCAGTGCTTCCGACGGCAAGCGCCAGGTGCGATCCGGATAAATAAGCGATGTCGCATATTTCTGGTAAACGACCGATTCTTTCGGTTTGATACCAAGCTGGTAAAGGGAGACTTGCGAACGTGTCCAAGCAAGCGAAAATTCGCGCTGGAATACGTTCGGCTGACGGTAATATTCGACTTGCGAGGCAAGTTTTTCTTTTGAATTTGCTGCAAATGTCCAGAAGATAAGCGCGGCTTTTTTGCGTGCCGGAACACGCACACGACATCTTATTGCTGCGATAGGATCAAGCACACATCCCTGACTTCCGGTCAATGTTGCACCACGGTCAAAGGCCGCAGGACGGCGGATAGAGCGTCCGCGACCAATAAAGACGCGACGATCGGTTTCAGCTTCCGCATCACGGACAGCACCCGAAGTATCGGTGACAAAATGGGCAACATGGATTTCCGGATCATTCGGATCGCGTTTACGGCGGCGCGCATAAATTGTGCCACCATGATCGGCAATTTCTGTCTCTACGAACATACGTGAAAAAACGGTATGTGCCGAATCCGTCTCGGGAGTTGTCAGTACCAGTTCACCATAAGACGTGATTTCAAGAATACGATCTTTCGCGGTGGTATTGACAAGTTCGATACGCCGTCCTTCTCCGTCACCTTCCGATGCAACGATACATTCGACGGTCGATTTTATACCATCGACTGTTTTTGTGTATTCGGCCTTTTCATCGGTGAAAACGGTTGAGGCTTCTTCATCGGCAACGCGTGTCGGCTCGCCGGTTGCAGACCACCAGCGGCCGGAGGCAGGATCACGCAAAAAGATGAAAGTGCCTTGCTGATCTTCAGCTGCATCAGGCATGAAACGGGTGACAGCAATATTGTTCCAGCGACTATAGCCGGAACCTTTGCCGGTCAACATGACCGAATAATTCCCGTTGGATAAAAGCAGGGTCGAGCGTGGTTTGGTAAGCGGGGCTTTGATGACACGCACGGGCGCATCTTCAAAACCTCCGGCATCACTACGCATCGGATTTGCTGTTTTTGCATGCACCATGGGAATTTCGCGGGGCGCTTTTTCCTGCAACAGCAATTGTGCCGCTTCAATCACCGGATCGCTATGGAAACGGTCTCTCATGCGGCCATCGAAAATGACATTATCAATTGCCAGAATGGACATGCCATGGTGGTGGGCATAGTAATTTTTAACCACTGCACATTTTTCACCTTCACGCAGGCGTGCCGGGGTGAAATCAACTGAATCGTGGTACCCATATTCGCCAAGCGCGCCAAGTTTGCGCAAACGTGCGAGATTGGCAACCGCTTCTGTCGGCATATATTGGGCAGCAAGAATGCTTGCATAAGGGGCGATAACCGCATTGCGCGAAAGCCCACGTTGTAGTCCGAGACTGGGAACACCAAAATTGGAATATTGGTAGTTCATCTGTTGGTCGCGCGCATTAAACGCTGCTTCCGATATGCCCCATGGCAATCCACGTTCATTGGCGTATTGAATTTGTCTACGAACCACAAGCCGGTTTGTCTGGTCAAGAAGTGACCCCAAAGGCTCGCGCATAACAAGTGGTGGCATCAGATATTCAAACATCGAACCGGACCAGGAAAGCAAAGCCCCCTTCCAGCCGACCGGTACCAGCATACGACCAAGACGGAACCAATGCTCGACCTTGACATCACCTTTGGCAATGGCAAACAGGCTCGAAAGGCGAGCTTCCGAAGCAAGCAGGTCATAACAGCTTTCATCAAGCTCGTTTTCCTGAACACGGTAACCAATAGACATCAGACGGCGTTCCGGACGTTCAAGGAAATCGAACTTCATATCAAAAGCAAACTGACGTGCTCTTGCTGAAAGATCACTCAAACTCTTGCGTAAAGCCTCTGTATCATGATCGGCTGTTGCGTCATGTGTGTGGGCTTCGCATGTCTCGATCAGGCATTCGGCCCATGAAACGGCATGACGCGATTCATCGCTGCCGATTTCACCATCTAGCTCGCTTGTGAGACGCCCTATGTCATTTGCAGCAGTTGTAAGATTTGCAGTGCGGAATGTTGCCGTTTCCGGTTCGTCCATAATCGAGCGGACAGCCCTGCGGAAATTGGCAATGCGTTCTTCAATTCTTCTGCGAAGCGGGCGCAGGATGCGACGGTCATCAGGGATGAGGTTCAGCGTTTCCTGCAAAATGTCGTTAACGTCGAGAAGGCCGGCAAGATCGCCTTGTAAGAATACTGATGGTGCTTCTGACCATTCTTTTAAAGCCGCAGCCAATGTTACAAGATGACCGGCAAGATTGCCCGAGTCGACAGTCGAAACATAACTCGGTACCAGAGGCCGCAAAGTGTCGGTTTCATACCAGTTGAAGAAATGCCCGCGGAACCTTTCCATCTTATCCATTGTATCGAGTGTGCGTTCGATACGCTGGATGGCGTCATCAAAACTGACCCAGCCGAAATCACGTGCGGCAACCGTTGAGAGCAAATAGACGCCGATATTGGTTGGCGAGGTTCTGCGAGCCAGAACCGGTACCGGATCTTCCTGAAAATTGTCGGGGGGAAGAAAATGGTTATCGGCATTGGCGAAAGTTTCGTAATAATGCCAGGTGCGGCGGGCAATGCGGCGCAATTCATTTTTGTCGGACGGGCGAATTTCAAGAGAATCCTGAAAAACAGCCGAGCGGCTTACAATCCACGCGATAAGCGGTGAAAAAAACCACGCAAGCCCGAAGGGTAGGGCCACAAAAACTGCCGAATTATGAAGTGCTGCCGGCAGTGCAATCGAAGCCACTCCGATCAATGCAGCCGGCCACATGGTTGTGACGTAATAGGAAAGCGTGTTTGGCGAAGAGCGTGTTGCTGCCGAGGTTTTCCATTCAAGTAGATGCTGATGCGATACAAACATGCGATAGAGTGTACGGATAATCGCATCAACCATATAGAATGCCGAATAGGCAAGGAATGTTGTACGCAGTGCAACATCTGCCGTGCTTGTGGCAATATTTGTCAACACAGATTGGAAGTGGCCGCGCAAGGAATTATCCATGCTCGTCGGCATAATGTTGCGCAAAACACCAAGTGTGGGTGCGGTAAACATACCAAGGAGCAGAAATAATTGCCAGAAAACCGCTGTATGAAGGGGCAAAACACACCAGCCTGCCAATGAAGCGATAATCCACATAAGCGGTGTGAGCGAACGCCGCAGATTATCCTGCATTTTCCAGCGTGTGATGAGGTTGATATTGTGACGGGTGAAGAGATAAGGCAATAATTGCCAATCACCACGGATCCAGCGATGATGGCGCGCAACATCGACATTATAGGCTGTCGGATAATCTTCAACCACTTCGACATCACTGACAAAACCAACGCGCGCATAACCGCCTTCAAGAAGATCATGGCTCAAGACGCTGTTTTCACGTACCTTATCAGCAAGTGCTATTTCGAATGCGTCAATGTCATAAAGGCCTTTGCCGGTATAGGTGCCTTCACCCAAAAGATCCTGATAGGTATCGGAAACGGCAAAAACATAAGGGTCTATGCCGCGATTGACGGAAAAGACTCGTTGCAGGAATGACGCATCATCACCGGTGGTGAGCGATGGTGTCACGCGGGGTTGAAGAATGCCATAACCACTTTTAACCGTATGTGTTTTCTGGTCAATGACCGGACGGTTTAACGGATGATTGAGTTTTCCGACAAGACGTGTAACCGCCTCGGGGGTGAGCCGTGTGTCGGAATCAAGTGTCATGACAAACCGGCAATCCATTGGCAAACGTGGATCGGTCGGGAAGAAACTGGTATCGCGATCACCACGCAAAAGCAGATTCAATTCATGAAGCTTGCCGCGTTTACGCTCCCAGCCCATATAGCAACCTTCACTTGCATTGAAGAGACGGTGGCGATGCAAAATAAAGAATAATGGCTGCCCGTCTCCGCGATAATGCCGGTTGAGATCGGCAATGCCTTTTTGTGCATATTCGAGGAGATCCCGATCGTCTGCCGTTTCTTCTTTGTTAGAGTCGGCCCAGTCGGTTACCAATGCAAAATAGATGGCACCTTGCGGGTTCGAGAGGTAGTGAACCTCGAGATTTCTTATCTGTTCGTCGATAGAATCGCGCGAGGTTATCATTGTCGGAACAACAACCAGCGTTTTGGCCTCTTCGGGAATGCCATCTTTATATTCATAACCGATCAGTCGCCGCGGTTCGACAGTCCAGGCAACGAGAGTATTGAATAGCGCAAAAGCGGTATCCATTGTCGGGAAAAGCGCAAGAGCTGTAAAAGTTAACGTCAATGCATGGCTTAGGCCGGCTTCCCTCAGCAATGCGTATACTGCAAGCAGGATCAGAATTGTTATGACAGAAACCGGAATGGCAATGCTGAAAATTTTCATTGCGCGGAACGAACGCATGAAGCGCGTCGAGAAAGGGCGATCATAATTGCAAGCCTGTTCAAAAGCTTCTCGTCCCGGTCCGACGAGGTACCATGCAACAGAAGCGCCGGTTTTTATACCGTCTTTCTTTGCATTCTCGACCATTTCGATTGCTTTTTTCGTCACCTCGAGTTCGCTTAAAGGTGAGCGGCGTGCAATTTTTTCAATAATGACGCGATAGGTATTGCGCGACGGAAAATCGATTTCGCCGAAATCACTGTTTTCACGCAACAGAAAATCAACATGGCTGACCGTTTCAAACCAGTATGTCCAGTCAACGTCATCAATAGCTTTCAAGGCACGAATGACGTTCCCCATGGTTACGCCACCGGTTGATTGGCGTGAATGTTCTTCGGCTGTTGCCGTTTCCGGATCACTCCCGTGACGATGCAACTGCTCTTCAAGCCAATTCAAAGCAGTCGTTGAATCGACTGATGCGCCACGTAAACGATAAAGAAGATGGGCGGCAAATGTTGGGTCGGCAACGAGAGCCTCGTAAGTTGAAAAAATGCCTTGAAGCGCATCGTCACTTTCGGCCAGTGCCATTTTGTCGGCTGCCTGATTTGCAAATTGCCGCATCAGGCGGGCTTTTTCGATGCGCATGGAAAGCCGCCGTGCATTTTCGATGAGAACCATACGGACGGCTGAAGGCAAAGCCCATAATTCACCGATCTGGAAGTCTGCAACCTGTTGGTAGCCGTTGACCATGGCTGTCAATGTTTTTAACGAAAAGCTGCTATCGGTATGAGCTACATAGAGCCATGCCAGTGCAAAAATTCTCGGCAGTTCATTTTCGCCTTTATAAGGGGGAAGCTGTTTGACAAATGCGCGCGGAAAATCACGACGTGCTTGCTGGATGGTCTTGTCAATTGTGTAATGATTGTCGAGCAGCCATTGTGCTGCCGGTGTGATGGTTTCGTTGTTGCGGGCAGCAGCGTCGGTTGAACGGAAAGTATGAAGGATGAGCTTGGAATTTTCGGTGAGCCGTTCCCTGAAATCGAACGGAGTATATTCCGGCAAAACAATTTTTTTACCTTCGGCCATCTCGTGGGCGAGCTGCTGCAATTCCTCTTCCGATTTGAAAGTCGAACGGATTGGAAAAGCTGTATCAGGAAGATAGCGTACTTCCGTTTGCTGAGAAAGAAGCCATTTGATTGATGATGCCGTTTCCGCCATTTTATTTAATCCTTGCCCTAGAAAGCCTGTTCGACAGAATTTAGCCTGTTCTTTTAACGGTAAACTATATCTTTTTTATTAAACCCGGTTTTCAGTTTTTTTGGTAAACGTAAAACACTTTATATTACATGTTGGTAAAGATATGACGCAGTCGGAAAAATTGCATTAAGCCGAGCACATTATAAAAGGAAATTCAGCCCCGGCCTTGATATATTAGCATAGTTTGGCGATGAAAGCCTGCCAGCATTTGAATAGGCTTTAAAAAAATAAATGGTTAACATTTAACCCGTTAACAAAAGCCCCGCTTTTTTCCAAAAGCGAGGCTCTTTAAAAGTTAAGATATTATTTTGTCGTGTTATAGGCAGCCAAAGCTGCCATTGTAACAATATCGGAATCACGCGCACCTAAAGGTACAATCTGTGCCGATTTTTCAAGACCGACGAGAATGGGGCCAATCAGGGTTGCACCACCGAGTTCCTGCAACATTTTGCTGGAGATCGAAGCGGAATGGTAGCCCGGCATAACCAGAACGTTTGCCGGTTCACTCAATCCCATAAAAGGATATTGCTCCATCATTTTCGGGTTAAGCGCGACATCGGCACTCATTTCGCCATCAACTTCAAAATTGACATTGCGCGCTCTCAACAATTTGACTGCTTCCTGAATACGTTGGGCCCCTTCGCCCTTCATATGACCGAAAGTCGAGAATGCGAGAAGTGCAACGCGGGGTTTATACCCCATATCCTGAGCAAATTTTGCTGCTTGTTCGGCAATGTTGGCCATTTCTTCCGAACAAGGATGTTCGGAAATAGCTGTGTCGGCTATAAAGACCGTGCGGCCACGGCAAATAGCCATAGAAATTCCGACGACCTGTTCGCCGGCTTTCACGTCGATAACGCGGCGGACATCTGCAAGTCCGGTTTCATAATTTCGCGTAACACCGGTAATCATCGCATCAGCGTCGCCCAATGCCAACATGCAAGCAGCAAAATGGTTGCGGTCATTATTGATATAGCGGTGACAGTCTCTCAACAGCCAGCCTTTGCGCTGCATTTTGCTATAAAGATAATCGGCATAAGCATTGTTGCGTTCCGAAAGGCGTGCATTAACAATTTTTATGCCGGATCTGTTAAGGTCGATGCCTGCTGATTGCGCTCTTTGTTGAATAACGTCTTCATGTCCGACCAGAATGGCACTACCGAGGTTCTGGTTGATGTAAGAAACAGCTGCACGCATCACCTGTTCTTCCTCGCCTTCGGCAAAGACAACCCGTTTCGGATTCTGGCGTACGCGATTGTAAACGCCGCGCATAGTTGCAGCAATCGGGTCACGGCGAGCACGCAAATCCCGCGCATAAGCTTCAAGATCGGCAATCGGCTTGCCGGCGACGCCACTTTCCATTGCCGCTTTGGCAACTGCTGTTGGAATGGCCGACAACAAGCGTGAATCAAACGGCACCGGTATAATATAATGCGGCCCGAATTTAAGCCTGCTGCCACGATAGGCTTCCGCTACATCGTCAGGCACTTCTTCGCGGGCAAGTTGGGCTATTGCTTTGGCAGCAGCGATTTTCATTGTTTCATTGATCGTGCTCGCACGTACATCAAGCGCTCCGCGGAAAATGTAAGGGAAGCACAGAACATTATTGATCTGGTTCGGATAATCCGAGCGCCCTGTTGCCATAATGGCATCATCACGTACTTTGGCCACTTCTTCCGGAGTGATTTCAGGGTCAGGATTGGCCATGGCAAAAATGATCGGCTTTGGCGCCATGGATTTTACCATTTCGGGTGTCAGAGCACCTTTGGCCGAAACGCCGAAGAAAACATCTGCCCCCTCAAGTGCCTCGGCAAGTGTACGCTTGTCGGTCTTGACTGCGTGGGCGGCTTTCCACTGGTTCATATTTTCCTGACGGCCTTCATAGACGACGCCCTTGGTGTCGCACAATATGACATTTTCCGACTTGAACCCCATGGCTTTGATGAGTTCAATGCAGGCAATACCGGCAGAACCGGCGCCGTTGCAGACGAGGCGGGTATGTTTCATATCCCGTCCGGTGAGGTAAAGCGCATTGATAAGGCCTGCTGTTGCAATAATAGCTGTCCCATGCTGATCGTCATGGAAAACCGGAATGTTCATCAATTCGCGCAAACGGCTTTCAATAATGAAACAGTCCGGAGCCTTTATATCTTCCAGATTTATTCCGCCGAAAGAGGGGCCGAGATAACGTACCGAATTGATAAAAGCTTCAACATCGGTTGTATCGACTTCAAGGTCGATGGAATCGACATCGGCAAAACGTTTGAACAAAACGGCTTTGCCTTCCATGACCGGTTTGGAGGCAAGAGCACCGAGATGACCGAGCCCCAAAATGGCCGTGCCATTGGAAATAACTGCGACAAGATTGCCTTTGGCTGTATAATCATAGGCAAGTGCCGGTTCTTTGGCTATCGCTTTTACAGGCACTGCAACACCCGGCGAATAGGCCAAAGCCAAATCATGTTGCGTTGCCATCGGCTTTGTCGGGACAATTTCGAGCTTTCCCGGACGCCCGCGGCTGTGAAAATCCAGCGCTTCCTGTTCCATCGTGCTGTAAGATTTTGTTTTATCGGAGTTTTTTTGATCTTTTTTTTTCATTTTTCTATCATTTTCTGGTGTAGCGAATGTGTTCGCTCCATTTGAGCCGGTCAAAATACGACAATAACCCGAAATTATGGATTATCTATAAAAAGAAGTCCAATTTTTTCTCACTCCTGCATATAGTGTCCGGACGTTTCGGGAAACAAATTCTGACGACATTTCAATCGACAAGAGTTGGGTATTAAAACACATATTGAATGGCATGACACATAGTTTGGATGCTATAGCTTGAAATATTCCGATAAAGCATTGCGGTTTAAAGAAAGCTCTTTGGTGACAAGCCGAAAGCAAAGGTTAAAAAGGCATGGCAGAAGAAGTTAACGACGAAATGGCGGCAGAAAAGCCGGGGAAAAAGCATAACCGCTCCGACGAGCGTATCACCCCGATGATGGAGCAATATATCGAGATAAAAGCGGCAAATAGCGATTATTTGTTGTTTTATCGTATGGGTGATTTTTACGAGCTTTTTTTTGATGACGCCGTTGAAGCTTCCAAAGCATTGGGAATTGCGCTTACCAAACGTGGCAAGCATTTGGGCGAAGATGTGCCAATGTGTGGCGTTCCTGTTCATGCTGCAGATGATTATTTGCAAAAACTTATAGCCTGCGGTTATCGCGTGGCCGTTTGCGAGCAGATGGAAGATCCGGCCGAAGCCAGAAAGCGCGGCGGAAAATCGGTTGTGCGGCGCAATGTTATCCGTCTCGTCACACCGGGAACTTTGACAGAAGACAAGTTGCTTGATCCGGCGCGTGCCAATTATCTTATGGCGCTTTCGCGCACCGGATCGGGTAAAGATCAGGAATTTGCAATTGCATGGATCGATATTTCAACGGGAATTTTTAAAGTAAGCCGTGCTCATGCCGATCGTCTGCTTGCCGATATCATGCGCATCGACCCGCAAGAACTGATTGTGGCCGATAATGTTTTCCATGACGAGACATTAAAGCCGCTATTCAACCAGCTCGGCCGCATCGTCACACCACAAGCAGCAAGCCTTTTTGATAGCAATATGGCTGAACGCAACATTTGCGATTATTTCAAACTGGCGACACTGGAAGGGCTCGGGCACTACAATCGTGCAGAACTTTCGGCAATTTCGGCTGCTATCGGTTATGTTGAAAAAACACAGATCAACGAGCGTCCACCTCTCATGCGCCCCTTAAGGGAAGATGAAAATGCCTCCCTGTTTATTGATCCGGCAACTCGCAACAGTCTGGAATTGACACGCACACTTTCAGGACAGCGTGATGGCAGCTTGATGAAAGCAATCGACCGTACAGTTACAGGAGGCGGTGCGAGGCTTTTGAGCGAACGTTTGATGGCGCCATTGATTGCACCGGTTGCAATCAACGAGAGGCTCGATTCGGTTGCATATTTTCTTAATGATATGCGGTTTGCCGAAAATTTGCAGGCTATTTTGAAGAGCGCGCCGGATATGCCACGGGCACTTTCACGCCTTGTCCTTGGCCGCGGCGGCCCGCGTGATATGGCAGCAATCCAGCGCGGATTTGCTGTTATTTGTGATGTGAGAAACCTGTTTGCGGGCAAACTTCTGCCGCAAGAATTAAGCGATGCTTTAGCAACCCTTGAAAAATTGCCGGTTGATCTGCACAGCCATCTTGATCGTATTCTTGCCGATGATTTGCCGTTGTTGAAACGGGATGGGGGATTTGTTCGCAAAAATTATAATCAGGAACTTGATGAACTGAGAACCCTGCGTGACGAATCGCGTCGGTTCATTGCCGAATTGCAAGGCCGTTATGCTGAAGAAACGGGCGTTAAAGCGCTTAAAATCCGCCATAACAATATTCTCGGTTATTATATCGAAGTCACTGCCCTTCAGGCGCCGGCATTGACAGAAACGACTGAAGCGAAAAGCCGTTTTATCCATCGCCAGACAATGGCAAATGCCATGCGTTTTACGACAACCGAACTTGCCGATCTCGAAAGCCGCATTGCCAATGCAGCCGATCGCGCTTTGACAATCGAACTTGAATTGTTTGACAAGCTTGTTGAAGAAATTGCAGATCAAGCCGATTTTATCCGGCAAGCGGCCATGGCTCTTTCTGTTTTTGATGTTTCCGCCTCCAATGCTTCTCTCGCCGAGGAACAAGGCTATTGTCGCCCGATTGTAGACCAATCGCTCGATTTCGAGATTGTCGCTGGACGCCATCCGGTGGTTGAACAAGCATTGAGAAAACAGGCCAAAGAACCGTTTGTTGCCAATAATTGTGATCTTTCTCCCAAAAATGGCGCGAAATACGGTGCGATTTGGTTGCTCACCGGCCCTAATATGGGCGGAAAATCAACGTTTTTGCGTCAGAATGCCTTGATTGCCATTATGGCGCAGATGGGGTCGTTCGTTCCCGCCGGTTCAGCCCATATCGGTGTTGTCGACAGGCTTTTCAGCCGCGTTGGAGCTGCCGATGATCTTGCCCATGGCCGGTCAACCTTTATGGTTGAAATGGTGGAAACGGCAACAATCCTCAATCAGGCCGCCGAGCGTTCATTGGTTATTCTTGATGAAATCGGCCGCGGAACGTCGACATTTGACGGACTTTCTATTGCCTGGGCAGCCATCGAATATCTTCATGAAGTCAATCATTGTCGGGCAATTTTTGCCACCCATTTTCATGAAATGACAGCACTCACCGAAAAACTTGATCGCCTTCATAATGTGACGATGAAAGTCAAAGAATGGAATGGCGATGTCGTTTTTCTTCACGAGGTGGGAAATGGTGCGGCAGACCGTTCTTATGGTGTGCAGGTGGCAAAACTTGCAGGCCTTCCGGCCGCTGTTTTGTCGCGGGCAAAAGATGTTCTCCATCAGTTGGAAAAAGGTGAAGTTGCGGGTAAAGCTGCCAAGCTGATTGATGACCTCCCGCTTTTTTCTGTAGCACTGTCGCGGGAAACAGAGAACAATAAAAAAGCTTCTAAAATTGAAGAGGCATTGAAGGAAATCAATCCTGATGAACTTTCGCCTAAGCAAGCCTTGGAAGAACTCTATCGTTTGAAACAGCTGGCAATGGCTGGAAAATAACGGCAGAGTTTAACGAATGCTGTCGCAAGCAATAAACAATTGCCGCGCGTGATGGTTTTTCGAATATTTCAAGATCGTGTGCACCCCGGCTTTTTAAAAGCTTTAACGACAGCGGTATGATGCAAGGCGGAATGATATTCGAAAACAAAACGGATATTTTTTAAGCACACTATATAATGTAATCGCTGATCGCGGTCTTTTATCTCACGTTGATGAGTGAGGCAGAAAACCGATTATTGCCGAAAACGCTGACTTCAGGACGAAAAAATATGACACCTCGGCTTTCACCCATGCGAATTGATTTTAAGCTTTGTGAAATGGTCGGAAAGCCGCACTTATTCCCATCCCGCCGCCAATTCCCATTGTCGCAAGGCCAAGTGTATCATCTGACAGGTTTTTCATCTGGGAAAAAAGCCGTGTTGTCAAAATAGCGCCCGATGCACCAAAAGGATGTCCAAGCGCAATTGCGCCACCATCACGGTTGATTTGTTCTTCCGATATATCCAACGCGTCAATGGCGGCAAGCACTTGCGTTGCAAAGGCTTCATTGAATTCAATGACGTCAAAATGTGAACAATTGTCGAGCTTCATTCTTTGTAGCAGTTTTTTTGTCGAGGGGACCGGTCCCACGCCGGCAAGATTGGGATCAACACCACTTACAGCACTATCAATAAAAATGATTCCGTATTGAATGCCCAACTGTTTGGCTTTTTCAAGCGATGTCACCAGAACGAGTGCCGCTCCGTCATTCAAAGGGCAGGAATTACCGGCTGTTACCGTTCCGTTTTTTTCAAATACCGGTCGCAAATGGGCTAAAGTTTCGAGTTTTAAACCTGCTCTCGGGCAATCGTCAGAGGAAAATAGGCCTTTTGCTGTTTGAAGTGCTATGATTTCATCATCAAAACGACGGTCTGCTTGAGCGTTCAAGGCACGTTGATGGCTTTGAAGCGCAAAACGATCCTGTCTTTGTCTCGATATACCAAAATGTCTGGCAATATTTTCAGCCATGTTTCCCATATCAGGGTCACCGACGCTATCCGGTGAAAACCGTGCACGGGAGAAAAATTGTGGCAATTCGCGCGGTGTTTTGGGGCGTTTTATGCGCCAAGGCGCAGTCGATACACTTTCTGCACCACCGGCAAGATAAATTTCACCCGCTCCCGCCTCAACAAGTCGGCACGCCATAACCACCGCTTCAAGACCTGACCCGCATTGCCGATCTATTGTTACACCCGGAATTTCAACCGGCAGTCCGGCGGTTAAAGCAGCAAGGCGTGCGAGATTACCTCCTCCGCCCGCAGCATTACCGATCATAACATCGTCAATATCCGTTTTTTTGATGTTTGTGCGTTCGACCAGTGCCTGAACGAGCGGGCTTAGAAGATATTCCGCGTCAACAGATGAAAGCGCACCATATGCGCGCGCTATCGGCGTTCTCAACGCCGCAATAATAACAGGTGTTCTGCTTTCATCCATTTTTAAAGCCTTGTAACTTCAGGGGCACCCTCTTCAACCATTCTGTTGACTATGACACGCGCAATTTTTCCGCTCCACGTCATTGGCCAATGGTTGATCATATAAAAATCTTTCGGGATTTTGAATTTTTCCATTAACGGGCGGCAAAACTCGCGCAGTTCATCTGCCGTTAACGGGGCATCTTTGAATGAAATGACGCTGACAAGACGTTCTCCATAAATGTCATCGGCAATTCCGAAAGCAATTGCTTCACTGATATTTGGGATAGTTTTCAATGCCGTTTCTATTTCGGCAAGATAAATATTGTTGCCGCCCGAAATAATCATGCCGCCGGCACGACCCATTACATAAAGTTCGCCATTTTTGTCGATCATGCCAAGGTCGCCAACAGTTGCCCCATACCGGTTACGGACAAATGCCTTGCCATTGTCACCCCATAAATATCCATCCGAGATCAAATCACTTTCGACAAAAATCGTGCCGATTTTATCGGGCGTGAGCGGTAACAAATTTTCATCACGAATTGTAATTTTAACACCGGGAAACGGTTTTCCTACCGGCGACATGGAATTTTCATGTGAAAGCGTTCGGGGGGTCATTTTGTTGACAGCAACAAAACTTAATTCCGATGCACCATAATATTGTAAAATTTCTGCATTCGGAAAAAGTGCACGTGCATCGGCATAATGTTGCCGATCAAATTTCGAGGCTCCGGTAACAAGTTGCTTCACTTGCTGAAAAACCAATTTACGCTCATCTGCCCGTCGTTTTAATTCGTTAAGCATGGTTGGCACGCCGACAAAACGGTCGGCAGTTTTAAGAAGCTCCAATACTTCATCGACATTGAATTTTTTGACACTTTCAAAAGTCTGTCCGCTATCCAGCGTTTCGATAAGAGCGTAAAGGCTTACGCCGTGCGCCATGGGCCCCGGAGCAACCGATTTATGTAATTTGTCGAGGCCGAAGAACTCACGTCCGGGGACTAGCGAGTTTCGCCAACTTTGGCGATTTCTTATAAAAGCTTTGGGAAGCCCTGTTGTGCCGGACGTAAAACCGATAAAAAATGGACCAAGCGGTAGATCGGCTATCGGTTGGTCGGAAACAGTTCCTTCCAGAAAACGGTCATAAGTTGCCAGAAAACGCTCATAAGTTGATTGGGTGTCGACATCTTTTTCAACATAAAGCGCTGGCAAATCAAGGGCTCGGGCAATTTCTGCTATAACGCAGCCTTTGTTCTCGCAAATGACAAGGTCGGGATTAAGCCGACGCATAATTTCTTCAATCTGGTTTGGTGGCGTGGCAACAGAAAGAACAGCAACACAATGCGGACTTGCCGAACCACCGGCAAAAATTTCGCCAAAGCGGAAATGGTTTGGAAGTGCGAGCAACACCAGCCGGCCATCATCCGGTAAACCGAAACGATCAGGGTGGCTTTTTTCCAGATTGAAAAGATTGCGTCTGAAAGCTTCGGCGCGTTGGTAGAGCGTTTTATAGGTGATTTCATTTCCGGCGATTGAAATCGCAATTCTGTCGGGTGTCAAAGTGGCATGTTTAGCCAACGCATCAATAACTGGCATTCGCACCCCTAACGGTTCGGGAATAATTTGAGGCCGACTTCGCGTTTGAATGTTACGGCATATTTAAAAATAACAATATATTCTAAAAAATTACAATAAAACTCTCCCGCTATAATGTACCAATCATAACGGGAGAGAAAATTTTAAAATCAGATTTGGCGAACAGCGCCTTTGGCTGCCGATGTTGTCATGGCTGCGTAAGCGCGTAATGCCTTGGAAACTTTGCGTTTACGAACCTCTTCCGGCTTCCAGGCTTTGTCACCTTTCTGTTCCATTTCCTTGCGACGATTGGCCAGTGTAGCATCGTCGACAGCAAGATGGATTTTGCGATTTGGTATGTCGATTTCGATTGTATCGCCTTCTTCAACAAGACCGATTGTGCCACCTTCAGCAGCTTCCGGTGAAACATGGCCGATGGAAAGCCCTGACGAACCACCGGAAAAACGGCCATCGGTAATGAGGGCACAAGCTTTTCCCAAGCCTTTCGATTTCAGATAGCTTGTCGGATAAAGCATTTCCTGCATTCCGGGGCCACCGCGCGGACCTTCGTAACGGATAAGCACAATATCTCCCGGTTTGATTTTGCCGTTCAAAATAGCAACCACGGCCGAATCCTGACTTTCAAAAATCCGTGCCGGACCTTTGAATTTCAAAATCGAGTCGTCAACACCGGCGGTTTTGACAATACATCCATCCTTGGCAAGATTACCGTAAAGAACGGCAAGGCCGCCATCCTTGGAATAGGCATGGTCGACATCGCGAATGACACCTTTTTCGCGGTCAAGGTCGACTGTTTCATAACGCCGTGACTGGCTGAATGGTGTTTGTGTCGGAATGCCACCCGGAGCTGCACGATAAAATTCATGGACTTCCGGATTATTTGTCTGTTTGACATCCCATTTGCGCAAAGCATCCTTCAATGTCGGTTCATAAACCGTTGCAACTTCGCTGTGGATAAGACCTGCGCGGTCAAGCTCGCCCAGAATTGCCATTACCCCACCGGCACGGTGGACATCTTCCATATGCACATTGGCAACAGCCGGTGCGACTTTACAAATAACCGGAACGTGGCGTGAAAGCCGGTCTATATCCGACATGGTAAAATCAACTTCGCCTTCTTGTGCGGCGGCTAAAAGATGAAGAACTGTATTGGTTGAACCGCCCATTGAAATATCAAGTGTCATTGCATTTTCAAAAGATTTGAATGTCGCAATCGAACGGGGAAGAACACTGTCATCATCCTGTTCATAATAACGTTTGGCCAGTTCGACAATCCGGTGGCCGGCTTTCTCGAAAAGATGTTTGCGGTCGGCATGTGTTGCAAGCATTGAACCATTGCCGGGAAGCGAAAGCCCCAGAGCTTCGGTCAGGCAATTCATCGAGTTTGCAGTAAACATTCCCGAGCAAGAACCGCATGTCGGGCAAGCAGCCCGTTCCATATTGGCAACTTCCGAATCGCTATTATGGTCATCGGCTGCCGCAACCATCGCATCAATCAGGTCAACGGCGAGCTCTTTGCCTTTCCATTTGATTTTTCCTGCTTCCATCGGTCCTCCGGAAACAAAAATCGTCGGAATATTAAGCCGCAAGGCTGCCATCAACATTCCCGGAGTAATTTTATCGCAGTTGGAAATGCATACCAAAGCATCTGCACAATGCGCATTGACCATATATTCAACCGAGTCGGCAATGATCTCACGGGAGGGAAGAGAATAAAGCATGCCATCATGCCCCATTGCGATACCGTCATCGACAGCAATTGTGTTGAACTCTTTGGCAACGCCGCCAGCTTTTTCCACTTCGCGGGCAACGAGTTGTCCCATATCTTTAAGATGGACGTGGCCAGGAACAAATTGTGTAAATGAATTGGCAATCGCAATAATCGGCTTACCAAAATCTCCGTCTTTCATTCCTGTGGCACGCCATAAGCCACGGGCACCGGCCATATTCCGGCCATGAGTAGAAGTTCTTGAGCGATAGGGAGGCATTTCGAATTTCCTTGAATAATTCCAATGTAGTAACGGTTTTGCCGCACAGATTATATAAACGCAAGGATTTTAAACGCTTTTTTGATCAATGCTCAATCACATTTAGATTAGAATCAAAAACAATTTTAAATTTAAACGCAATATTATTGCGCACCCTTTGGCCATTCTTCATGATAAATAAGGCTTTCGAGCGGTACGCGTTTGCGCCAGCCTTTTTGCTCGAGTTCCGGACTGTCATAAAAGTGGCTGACATAACCGATACACAAATAAGCAATGATTTCTATTTCAGCCGGAATTTTTAACAACGCCTTCAATTCATCATCATGATAGATTGAAACCCAGCCGACACCGATGTTTGCAGCCCGTGCCGCAAGCCATAAATTTTCCACAGCACAAACGCAACTATAAGCCGACATTTGCGGATTATGAAAACGGCCAAGACCGGTGCGGCCATCGCGCGAGCGGTCACATGTGACAACAAGATTAAGAGGGGCTTTGACGATTCCTTGTAATTTCAGTCGGTTATAAAGCTTGCGCCTTTCGTCGGTAAAAATTTTTGCTTCTTCGGCCTGTGCTCTGGCAAAAATTTCTTTGACTTGGTTTTTTCGTTTTTTGTCGCGAATGAGAAGGAAATTCCATGGTTGCTGGAAGCCCACGGAAGGTGCTGAATGGGCGGCTTCAAGGAGTTTCTTTATAACAGAATCATCAAGCGGTCGGGGTAAAAATTCATCGCGCACATCGCGCCGTTCATGGATGACTTTGTAGATATCTTCCAACATAAATTCTGTGCCGAACTCCTTGCCGATTTTGTAGATAGCTAAATGAAAATTGTCGTATTGGCTACATAAGAATGCTTTTCAAAATTCTTTGGTCTTCCAACAAATATCTTATAATTGATAATGTTAAGCGATCAAGTTTATCACTGCTCTCGTCAATGAATTCGGAAACACAAAAATAATCGAACATGTTTCGGTTATGATTGAAGCGGTCAAGATTCCGAGATATCCGGATTTCTTGCTGATGTTTCAGGCGGCTTCTCAAGGGAGGCTAAAAATCGTGAGGTTGGAGAAAAAACGGAAAGCAGGCGGAATAGAAAAAACAATAACGACAGCCGATTGAAAACGAAAAGATAAAAACAGCGTTGAAAAAAATGGACCTTAAGTCAAAGAAGTCCAACAACAAAAATTATAAAATTGCGATAAGGAAGTTTTTGAATCTGGAAGGTTTTTCAAGATTGGTGGAGCTAAGCGGGATCGAACCGCTGACCTCTTGCATGCCATGCAAGCGCTCTCCCAGCTGAGCTATAGCCCCATTCAAGATGAAAAGGTCACGACGTGACCTTCCGGGATCAAGACAAACTGTCTGGCGGCTTCTTAAATTGAGTGGCGCCAAAGATCAAGAGGGAAATTGCAATCTTTATAAAGAAAGCGACTTCCCCTTCTTGATCTCGTTAAATGTCGTCGTCTTTATGAACTTTATTGCCGCCGGTGATAATGCCGCTAACGTCGTCATCCTCGTCGTCTTCATCATCCGGCAAGAATGCGTCATCATCATCGTCACCAAGGTCGACATCCTCATCGTCACCAATGTCAGGAATTTCTTCACCACCCTTTGTTTCATCATCGGCATCTTCAAGCGAGATGAATTCGGGCTTCTCTAATGCCGTGTCAAGGTCCTCCGTCTCTGTCTCCTCTTCCTCATCCTCGCCCTTAGCGTCGGCTGTGGCGTCGAAATAGGATCTTGGGTAGGAGATCCCAGTATAAGGTGAAATAATCGGGTCACGATTGAGATCATAGAATTTCTTCCCCGTTTCCGGGTCTATTCGTTTGGTTCCAAGTTCAGGTTTTGCCATGGACCGAGCCTCTTTTGGTTGGGCGTGACATTTCTATCTGCATGAAGCTTATAGAAATAAGCACGTTCCTTTGTTGGAAAGCAATTTAACCGGACACGAGCATTTACGCGTCCATTAAAATGCCGTTGAGATTAATCAAAAAATCCGATCACGGTGCTTAAGCGCAAAAATATGCTTTTGTCAAAGATAAACAATAAGAACCATGTTCAATTTCCTTCAAGCGATGTATTTTTTCATGACGTATGAAACTCGTTATGTTAGAAGCATGCTTTTCCTATATATAAAGAAGAAATACGTTTGCCATGTCTGAACCGCTTCCTGCTACCTCGAAAAAATCTGCCGATCTTTCCGGACATATCCGGATACCGGGCGATAAGTCCATTTCCCACCGTTCATTGATGTTCGGCGCTCTGGCAAGTGGAGAAACCCGCATTTCCGGTCTTTTGGAAGGGGACGATGTTATTCACACAGCCAATGCCATGCGGGCCATGGGTGCAACAATCACGAAGAATAATGATGTTTATGTTATCCATGGAACAGGAAACGGTTGTCTCTTGGAACCGGAACAGCCGCTTGATTTCGGCAATGCCGGAACCGGAGCAAGATTGACTATGGGGCTTGTCGGTACCTATGCAATGAAGACACGTTTTATAGGTGACGCATCTTTGTCAAAACGGCCGATGGGGCGCATTCTTGATCCCCTGAGGTTGATGGGAGTGCAAGTTGAAGCTTCGGAAGGTGACAGATTGCCGTTGACATTGTGGGGGGCAGTAACTCCCAACCCGATCACCTATCGTGTTCCTATGGCGTCGGCACAGGTAAAATCGGCCGTTTTGCTTGCCGGTCTTAACACCCCCGGTATTACCACTGTCATCGAGCCGGTCATGACACGTGACCACACCGAAAAGATGCTTGTGGGCTTCGGTGCCGATCTTGAAGTCGAGACAGATAGTGAGGGCGTGCGCTATATCCACTTAGAGGGGCAGGGGGAACTGCACGGGCAGGTTATAACGGTTCCCGGAGATCCGTCATCAGCAGCATTTCCGATTGTAGCAGCCTTGATTACCGAAGGTTCGGATATAACGATAGAGAATGTGTTGTTAAATCCCACCCGTACCGGATTAATCATCACACTTTTGGAAATGGGAGCCGACATCAGTTTTGAAAACAAACGCCAGACCGGCGGGGAAGAGGTGGCCGACATTCGCGTGCGTTCCTCGCAATTAAAGGGGGTAAAAGTGCCAAAAGAGCGTGCGCCGTCAATGATTGACGAATATCCGGTTCTTGCAGTTGCTGCCGCTTTTGCCGAGGGAAAAACAATTATGGAAGGGCTTGCAGAACTCAGAGTCAAGGAATCAGACCGGCTTTCAGCCGTCGCCAACGGTTTGAAAAAAAATGGCGTTGACTGTGAAGAAGGAAAAGATTTCCTGATCGTGACTGGCGACCCTTCGGCGAAAAATATTGGTGGCGGAACAGTCACAACACATCTTGATCACCGTATCGCCATGAGCTTTCTGGTGCTTGGCCTTGGAGCCGGAAAACCTGTAACAATTGACGACAAGCGTATGATTGCAACAAGTTTTCCGGAATTTATGGGTCTGATGGCGAAATTGGGAGCGCATATCGAATGACCCCGAACAAGCCGTTTATTATTGCAATTGATGGGCCGGCTGCTTCGGGAAAGGGCACATTGGCGCGTAAACTTGCCTCCCATTACGGGTTTTCCTATCTTGATACAGGTTTGACCTATCGTGCAGTTGCCGATGAGCTTCTAAAACGTCATTTGCCACTCAATGACGAGGATATTGCTTTAAAAACGGCCTCATTAATCGATTTTGGTTCGCTTGAGCGGGCGCATTTATCCGAACATGAAATCGGTGAAGCAGCATCGAAAGTGGCAGTGATGGGTCGTTTGCGTAAAACATTGGTCGACATGCAAAAAGCTTTTGCAAAACAAAGTAAAGGGGCGGTTCTTGACGGGCGCGATATCGGAACAGTTGTCTGTCCCGATGCAAACGTCAAGCTCTATATTGTTGCAGCCCCCGAAGTTCGGGCAGAACGGCGCTATAATGAAATGGTGGGCAAGGGCGAGAAAGCCGATTATAATGCTATTCTTGCCGATCTTAAACGGCGCGACGAACGCGATATGAAGCGCACCGAAAGCCCGTTGAAACCTGCAAAAGATGCGCACTTGCTTGATACAACAAAATTGAGTATAGAAGGCGCGTTTGCTGCCGCTTGTGCTATTATTGATCCAATTATAGAAAAACGGTAGAAGAGTTTAAGAGAAATGTTATTTCCGGCCATGCGCCAAACTACCCCGCCAAAGAGCGGGCGGCAGGAAAATAACATCGTTTTAACACTAACCCGGCGCTCGTGCCTTATTTCATAATCCTATCAAAAGGCACTTCTTCAGGAGTTTCTATGTCACAATACAATCCCACAAAAGCGGATTTCGAAGCCCTTTTGGCTGAATCCCTCCAGACCAATGATCTCGTCGAGGGTTCGGTTGTTAAAGGCCGCATCATTGCAATTGAAAAAGATATGGCAATCATTGATGCCGGTCTTAAAGTAGAAGGCCGCGTTCCGTTAAAGGAATTCGGTGCCAAGGGTAAAGACGGCTCGCTTAAACCTGGCGATGAAGTCGAGGTTTATGTCGAACGCATCGAAAACGCGATGGGTGAAGCTGTTCTTTCACGCGAAAAAGCTCGCCGTGAAGAGAGCTGGGTTCGTCTGGAAGAAAAATTCAATGCCGGTGAACGCGTTGAAGGCGTTATCTTCAGTCAGGTCAAAGGCGGTTTCACAGTTGATCTTGATGGTGCCGTTGCTTTCTTGCCGCGCAGCCAGGTCGACATTCGTCCGATTCGCGACGTAACGCCGTTGATGCATACCCCTCAGCCTTTTGAAATTTTGAAAATGGACCGTCGTCGTGGCAATATTGTTGTTTCACGCCGTACAGTTCTTGAAGAAAGCCGTGCCGAACAGCGTTCTGAAATCGTACAAAACCTTGAAGAAGGTCAGGTTGTCGAAGGTGTTGTCAAGAACATCACCGATTACGGTGCATTCGTTGACCTCGGCGGTATTGATGGCCTCTTGCACGTTACCGATATGGCATGGCGCCGTGTCAACCACCCGTCTGAAATCCTCTCGATCGGCCAGACTGTAAAAGTACAGATCATCCGTATCAATCAGGAAACACATCGTATTTCTCTGGGCATGAAACAGCTTGAGAGCGATCCGTGGGAAGGCATTACCGAGAAATATCCTGTTGGCAAGAAAATCAAGGGCACCGTTACCAACATTACCGATTATGGTGCTTTTGTTGAAATCGAACCGGGTATTGAAGGTCTTATCCACGTTTCAGAAATGAGCTGGACCAAGAAGAACGTTCACCCCGGAAAGATTCTTTCGACCTCTCAGGAAGTCGAAGTCGTTGTTCTGGAAGTGGATCCGGCAAAACGCCGTATTTCTCTTGGCCTCAAGCAGACATTCGAAAATCCGTGGACAGCTTTTGCCAACAAATTCCCTGTTGGTTCTGTTGTTGAAGGTGAAGTCAAGAACAAAACCGAATTCGGCCTCTTTATCGGCCTTGAAGGCGATGTTGACGGCATGGTTCACCTCTCCGATCTCGACTGGAACCGTCCTGGCGAGCAGGTTATCGAAGAATACAACAAGGGTGACGTCGTCAAGGCTGTTGTTCTTGATGTTGATGTCGACAAAGAACGTATTTCACTCGGCATCAAGCAGCTTTCCGGTGACAAGGTCGGTGAAGCTGTTGCTTCCGGTGAATTGCGCAAAGGTGCTGTTGTTACCTGCGAAGTTACAGCAATCCACGACAATGGCATTGATGTAAAATTGGTCGATCATGATCTCGAAACAACAATCCGTCGTTCGGATCTGTCGCTTGATCGTGATGAACAACGTCCGGAACGCTTCACTGTCGGCCAGAAGGTTGATGCACGCGTTACCGCATTCGACAAAAAGACCCGCAAGATTACAGTTTCAATCAAGGCTTTGGAAATTGCCGAAGAAAAAGAAGCTGTTGCACAATATGGTTCGTCGGATGCCGGTGCTTCACTCGGCGACATTCTGGGAGCCGCGTTGAAGAAGCAGGAACAGGAATAATCCTTTCGGTTCTGGCGTCGCAGTTGACTGCGATGGCTTTTAAACAAATCAGAAAAACCCGCCTTGAAAGGCGGGTTTTTTTATAAACGATGACGTTTTTGATGTTTTGTAATTGAATTGCCGGTTTTCATTATAAAGCGGGAAAGTGGTGTTACCAAAAACTGCATCTGCGCGACACGCAACGCACATTCAATAAGTATTTTCAAAATAGCAGGATTAGAAAAACCGTGTTGGTTAAAGCAGCTATCGGCTTATTTTGTAGTGATTAGAATGGGGAGGTTTCTTCCGCTTTTGAAAAAAATCGGGCAGGTACTTCTTGCCAATAATCACCTCATATCACTCATCACTGGAACCATGTAATCGGTTTGATAAGCCGGCGGTGGTTATCCTGTCTGTTTTATAAAAGCAAGGCGAAACGGATTTTTATGCTTTGAAAAATCAATCAAGTTCCGTTTGCAAGTGATTGAGTGGAATGCGCTTCGGTCCGCTTTTCAAAATATTTTGTTTTGAACATTAAACGACAAAAGACGGATGGCTACAATCGCTATTTGCCTATCTTGGGCGAGCCACGTTATTATTTTGTCAATGTTGGGCAAGGAAATCGGAACGAGACAAAAAAATTCCCGCGAATTTCGCGGGAATGTTGGATTGATCGAAGAATTTTTAAATTCTTACGAAGGATTGGACTTTTGTGCTTTTGCCTGTTCTTCGGCAACGCGCTTCTGGAACAAACCGGCAAAATCGATCGGGTCGATCATCAAAGGCGGGAAGCCGCCATTTCTTGTTGCATCGGCAACAATCTGGCGTGCGAAAGGAAAGAGCAAGCGCGGGCATTCAATGAAAACCAGCGGCATAACATGTTCCTGAGGAATGTTTTTTACACGAAAAACACCGCCATAGACCAATTCGACGTTGAACAGCATATCCTTGCCTTCGCCAGCTTTGGCAGTGAGCGAAAGGACAACGTCATAATTGTCATCTTCCATGGGATTGGCATTAACGTTGATACCGATATTGATTTCGGGTGCTTTCTCGCGTGGTCTCAATGCCTGTGGAGCATTCGGGCTTTCAAATGAAAAATCCTTGAGATACTGCGTTAGAACCGTGAATACGGGAGCTTCGCCATTTTTATTTGCTTCGCCTTCGGCCATAATGAAAACCTTCCATGATTAGCGCCAAAATGCGCCATGAGGGGTTGGAGATACTACGGGCTAGCATGTCGCAGGCATTGTTGCAATAAAAGGGACCCCGCCGTTCACTATTTTTCGCTTTATTATCAATTCAGACGCTTGTTATCGTCATCTTTACGCCATGGTGAATGTTCGGGATCGGATGAATGATAATCTTCCGCATCAAGATCAATCGTTTGCGAATGACTGCTTTCGTAGCTGTTTTCTCTAAAACCGGATGAAAAATTGGTGCGGACGATCATTCTTTTCGATACCCATTTCCATAAGAGATCACGTATTTGCGGGATAAAAAGCAAAAGGCCGATAATATCGGTAACAAAACCCGGAATGATCAGCAGGATAGCAGCCATGATAAGCAATGCACCGTGGGCAAGTTCGCGGTCAGGTATATGGCCGGCAGCAAGTTCGTGCTGCATTTTTGCAAGAAGTGTAATTCCCTGAATACGCAGAAGGATAAATCCGACGATCATAGACAGAATGATAAGGCCTAATGTTGCAAGGACGCCTATCTCTTTTCCAACAATGATGAAACCGGCAATCTCGATAAAAATTGCGGCAAGCAAAAATACGCCGGCAATATTGGGGGTATTACGGTAGATATTTCTCACCAATGTTGTCCTTTCCAGATTTTTTAAGGCATAATGATCGCAGAAATATAATTCCTTCTTTAAATAGGGATTAAAAAGCCATATTTGAATGATGGCTTTTGCTGTTCTATATATTTAAATCAAAGCTTATCACCGCATTGTTGTAGTGATACCCATTTTTCGAGTTTTGGAGATCGGCCGCGCAGATGGATTTCGACATTGTACTGGTTATTGCTCTGGTTATTGCTGTGGTGGTTTTTCTGCAGCTACGCAGTGTGTTGGGAAAACGCACAGGTTTTGAAAGGCCGCCCTTCGATCCCTATTCACGTCAAGCGGAAAAAGCGGAAGACAAGGAAACCGATACCGTCGTTGCATTACCAAAGCCGGAAGTCAAAGCAGCCGATGATTTTTCCGATATTGATAAAATTGCCCCTGAGGACAGCGACCTTAACAAAGGATTGCGCGCTATCCGCAAAGAAGACCCGACATTTTCACCCAATTCATTTCTTGATGGTGCGAGAGTGGCTTATGAAATGGTCGTAACTGCTTTTGCCAAGGGGGATAAGAAAACACTGAAAACGCTTTTATCCGACGAAGTTTATGCGGGATTTTCTGCAGCAATTGATGAGCGTGATAAAAAAGGTGAAAATGTCAAATTCACGTTTGTCGGCATTGATAAAATAGAAATTGTCGACGCTTCGTTTGAGGCGGATATTGCACAACTGACGGTCAGGGTCGAGAGCGAGATCATCTCGGCTACTTACGATGATAGTCAGAAACTTATTGATGGTGACCCACAAACAATAGCTGAAATCAAAGATATCTGGACGTTCGCACGGAATGTCAAATCGCGCGATCCGAACTGGAAAATTATCGGCACCGAAGACGGTGAATAGTTTTCTGCAAAAGTGCTAGGAGAGCTTCAGCCGATTACATCGGGCGTATAACTTGAAGGTTGGATGAAGATGGCTCGTGACGATAATCGGGAACAGTTCTATCGGCTGAAACTTGAAGACCGTATTTTATGGGATAAGGTAAGAAGTACCGCAATTCCCTTGGCAAAATCCGAGCAGCTCAGTGTCGAGATCAAGGATATGCCTGCTCTTTTTTCGATGGAAATCGCTAAAAAAGCGAGGCTTGAAAATATAATTGATGACAATAGTAATGGAATAAAGGCTCCGCCGCAGCTTTTTCCATTCGATAAGCCGACGTATCGGAAGATATCGCGAGGACGTGTCGAGATCGAGGGACGCGTCGACCTTCACGGCCTTTATCGCGATGAAGCTTACTCTTTACTCCTTAACTTTTTACAGTCTGCACGCCATCGCGGCTTGCGTCACGTTCTTGTCATTACCGGAAAAGGTTTGTCTGTCGGCAGTGAAGGTGTTTTGCGGCAGGCCGTTCCCCATTGGCTTGAGACCGCACCATTCCGCCAGATTGTATCTTCATTTGACGATGCACCGAGAAATCATGGTGGAAAAGGTGCACTTTATGTCCGGTTGCGGCGGCAAGCGAAAATCTGATTGTGCGAAAATCTGATTATGCGACAAGCGGAATAGGCGACGTATTAATTTCAACAAGCTTGTTCTAAAAAATTCCTGATAGATCATAAGTTGATCATTTTGCTAGCTTTTAAAAATGAAGCATGGAAAACAAAATCTTTAGCCAAGTTCAATCTGCGCCGGCTACCTGTTTCATATAAGCTACCCTTTTTAGATAGTTTGTGTTAACCATTCATAGCGGCCTATCGATTTTCCATCCTTCCCGTTGTTTGGGTGCAAGTTGATCTGCATGTTGGCAAAGAGGCCAGCATATGCTCTGTTAAAATATCGGAAGGGGTGAGCAGGATTTTATTACTGTCTCAGTGACATCTTAAATCAAATAATGGATATGGCTTAAAAAGCGCATCAAGCAATCCTATGAGCTGACGGTAAAAATCTATCGGTAAGATCAATAGAATTGCGTTAAAACCGCCAAAGCGGAAATACCATGTTTTTAAAACAGTTTTTTAAGATCGTCGATTTTGCTGTTTACGAACCAGCCGTAATAATTTTCTTGCGGCAATTTCGGTTTTTCACCACGTGCAACTGCCCGCTTATTTTCTTCGGCCAATGCCCGCGCACGTGCTTCTGCCCCTCCGGTATTATAGAGTGTGGCAGTCAAACCGGGGTTTTCCGAAATATCAAAGTCGGCAATCTGGCGATAAGCATCAATGGATTGGCGGATTGTTGCTGCAATATAGGGAATGGTCTGATCGGGATCCATAATGGTTTTATAGACTTGTCCGCCATTTTCCGCAGAAAGTTTGGGCAAACCGGAAATCCGGTTAACTCTGTCCGACATCATCAAGGCTGTAAGCGGATTGACCTGTCCTAATCCGAAAGTCTGGCCGGCAAAAAAAGGTTGGAAAAATACCGCACTGAAACGGTTATCGGGATATTTTTTCCCGTCGACTGTTTTACCTCGAAAATCCTTATCCCAGATATTTTCGCGACATGTCCATAATCTATAGCTGTCGGAAATTCCGTTACACGGGGAAAACTGCTTGCGTTTGACAAAATCGGTTACATCTTCCCCGTTATAGGCAAATTGTACACCTTGATTAAGATAGGACATGCCTTTCACATAATAGGTCTGTAAACGGTCATAGACATCAACATTATAGGTGTGTTCGCCAATTATTGCACCCGCGATGTGGATAGGATTGATCCCGTAATCCTTGGCCGTTGCAACGATTCGCGCTCTGAGTTTGCTATCATTCTTCAATAGATTGTAAATTTTGGCATATTTTGCAGCATAGCTTGTCGAAAGTTCGCGCGTGCGCTTTGCCGATGCACCGGGAACAGGCGGTTGCACCGCGTTACGGTTACCCGCAGGAACAACGGTTAAAGCTTCGGCCTCACCGATGAACGATAGAATTAACGGTATGATAAAACACAGCTTCTTGACGATTGTTGGCATGTGCTTACCCTATCTGGAAATTGAAAATATTTAGCCCGTAAAAAATACTTTTATCGTGTTCACGGCAAATTGCCAGCGACATTAGCTATTTTTAGCGCATTCCTTGTCATCGGCCACGTAAAAAGTCGAAGAATGACCGTTTTTTGGTTTGTACCGGCTGAGCCCCACCATTCACGTCGGCTTGTGGACGGGGAGCCCAATAATCGTCACTGCTTCCCGGTTCAGGCGGCGGAGCCGGATAAGGCGTTGTCGACGGTTGTTCACTTTCAGGCAAAATATCGTTGCCTCCGGGAACTGCATTTTGCAGATTATAATTGCCCGGAAGTGGCGAAACCGGTAACGATTTTTCAGCAACCGTCATATAGGATTTCCACGCGCGTACGGGAAGCGAACCGCCAGAGATTGTTTTCATCGGGTGGCCATCGTCATTGCCAAACCATATGCCCGTTACATAATCAGTTGTATAGCCGATAAACCATGCGTCACGAAAATCCTGACTCGTGCCGGTTTTTCCGGCTGACGGCCGGTCGATTGCAGCTTTTCGTGCTGTGCCATTCTCGACAGTTTGTTCAAGCATTGCGTTCATCATGCCGACAATATCCGGTTCGACAACGCGATTGGCAGTAATTTCACCAAAATCATATATGGTTTTACCGTTCGTATCTTCCACTTTCGAGATCAGACGCAGTTGCGGCTTATAACCGCCATTGGCAAAAGGCACAAATGCACCGGTCAATTCAAGCAAGCTCACTTCCGACGTGCCGAGTGCAATCGAGGCATTGTCCGAAAGAGCCGAATGGATGCCAAGACGGTGAGCCACTTCGATGACCTTGTCGGTACCGACCTCCATAATCAATTGGGCGGCAACAGAGTTTAGCGAATGGGATAGGGCAGTGGTCAATGTAACTTCACCCATATATTTGCCGCCATAATTTCTCGGCGTCCAATTGCCAATTCTGACCGGTGCATCATTGCGAATTGTATTGGGGGTACGGCCGGCTTCAAGCGCAGCAAGATAGACAAAAGGTTTGAACGTCGAACCGGGTTGTCTTTTTGCATCGGTTGCGCGGTTGAACTGGCTTTGCGCATAGTCTACTCCGCCCACCATGGCGCGGATTGCCCCGCTTTTATCAATGGATACAAGTGCACCCTGACTAACGTCGCGTTTTTCCCCGTTTTCGGAAATTTGTGTGCGGATTGCCTCTTCGGCAGCCCTTTCAAGTGTCATATCAAGTGTGGTCTCGACAACAATATCCTTATCGGTCTCACCAATCAGAAATGGTAATTGTTGAACAACCTGATCGGCGACATAGTTTTCCGAACCTGTCCAATAAGATTCAGCCTTCGCCATCGGTTCGGCTTCTGCCATCGCTACCTCGGCGTCATTCACCATACCTTCTTCTTTCATGGCAGCAAGAACGAGTTTGGCGCGGTCATTGGCAGCTTTCGGATCACGTGCAGGAGAAAGGCGCGAGGGCGCTTTTAGCAATCCCGCCAGAGTTGCGGCTTCCATCAGATCAACATCTTTTGCCGATTTTCCGAAATATCGTCTTGAGGCTGCCTCGACACCATAAGCACCCGAACCAAGATAAACGCGGTTCAAATACATTTCCAGGATCTGATCCTTGGTGTATTTATGCTCGAGCCAGAGCGCAAGTAGCGCTTCCTGTACCTTTCTTTCCAATGTTCTATCGGGAGAAAGAAACAGATTTTTGGCCAATTGTTGGGTCAGTGTCGAACCGCCCTGTTTGCTGCGACTATGGATAATATTGGTTACCATCGCGCGCGCAATTCCAATCGGATCAACACCATAATGGTCGTAAAAACGGCGGTCTTCAATTGCCACTACGGCCTTTGGTATCCACGGGCTCATTTCTTTTAATGAAAGGGCTTCACCACCGGTGGTTCCGCGATTGGCAATAAGAAATCCGTTACGATCGATAATACGCACATTCGGCGGGCGTTGGGGAATGTCCCAGGTCGAGGCTTGCGGCATTCTGAGCGCAACATAACCGACATAGCCGGCAATTGCGATAGCGCCCCATATTGCTAATACAAAACACCATTTGACCAGCCGGAAAATGAACCCGTGCCTGCTTCCGGTTCCCCGTGTTTTGTTCCCTTTGGAACGGGAACCTCTTTGCGGCGGCAATGCGCGGTCATCATCAGTCAAGCGCATTGGCTCAAAGCTCCGATTTTTCTGAACAAATATTTTTATGGAATGTGGCCAACATGGGAAGACTTTGAAAAATGTTAAAAACTCACGCGTTAAATCGGAAACCGGATTGTTCACTCCGCTCTATCATTAGAATAGCAGAATGATTCCGGCAATTTTAAGAGGGTTCGATTGCACTATCCAATCATTTTAAGCCCTGCAAGCACTTCCTCACTACTATTTATGAAATAACCTGATTTGAGGAGCGAAAGGACACTTGTCTCTAATGGTGAAGCCAAAAAAAATTAACGAGCAAAAATAGAGGAAGCACCAGTCCCGTTTTTTGCTTTTCATCATCTGTACTTTTCCCGATTTGAAAACCGTTTTGAGAAAAGATTGATAAAATTCCTTAAAAAACTTTATTTGACCTTGTTTAGAACCAATGAATGTCGAAAGGTATCAACTGAAACTATAATCAGTTTGTTAAAGCTGCTTCGATAATTATTTGTGCGGGCGACAAGGTGAAACACCAATCAACAAGACAGCGAGAAATGGAGCCGGACAGGAGAACTTGCAAGTGACAAGGTTAATCATGATTGCTTTCTGATGATATTCTTTGACCTGTTTAAATTTTCAAGAAAACAAAAACCCCGTAAACCGACACGATTAGATAGAAAAGCGCCCAACAGTTTACATTATCAGTTTACGTTATAGGAATTACACAAATACAAAATGTTGCAACGCAGCCAATCGGCTGCATTGCACTTATCAATTTTGCTTGGCCTTCAGATCGGCTACATTGTCTTGAGTTTTCCGGAATTCTTCCGGATTGAAATTATATACCGTCGAACAGAATTCACATTTTACAGTAATTCTGCCATTTTCAATGCTGGAGTTTATCTCGTCCGCGGTGAAGGTATTCAAGACATTTTCTATTTTTTCACGCGAGCATGAACATTGATCAAGAATAGTTCTTGCATTGAAAACTCTAACACCATGTTCGTGGAATAATCTGAACAATAGTCTTTCTGCTCCCACTTGCGGATCAGTCATTTCCGAACTTTCGATTGTGTCGACAAGTGCCTTGACTTCGGTCCAATGGTCGAGATCGGTCTTCTTATCAATTTTCTTGGTCGTTTTGCTTCCGATGGAAGACTTTGGAAGATGTTGGACAAGCACACCGCCAGCCCGCCAGCTTTCTCTTGAATGGCCATTTTCATCACGGTCGAAAAGTGTCGCAACGCCAAGCTTGACTTCGGTTGGAATCTGTTCCGATTGTTTGAAATAGTTACGCGCTATTTCTTCAAGACTCGAACCGTCAAGTGCAACAATCCCCTGATAGCGTTGCATATGTTCGCCCTGATCGATTGTGAGTGCCAAAGTTCCTTTGCCAAGAAGTTCTTCAGGGGCATCATGACCGGAAGCAACAGCCTCTTCGAGTTTCTTTTCATTAAATCTTGCATAAGCACGCAAACTGGACGGGGTTTTAAAATCGCACACCAGAAGATTGACCGGCCCGTCGGAGCTGGTCTGCAAAATGAATTTACCATCAAATTTCAATGATGTGCCGAGTAAAACAGTCAAAACCATCGCTTCAGCCAGCAACCGCGCTACCGGTTCTGGATAGTGGTGGCGCGACAAAATGCTGTTGACCGCGGTTCCCAATTGTACAGCGCGGCCACGTGCGTCGAGCTCTTCCACCTCGAAAGGCACAACTGCATCATCGCCAGCAAAATTGAAATCACCAAGGGAAGGGCTCTTTTTGTATTGAGCCGATTGGTCGTTTACATTCATTTCTTTTGTCAAAACCGCATTTCCTTAAAGACTGCCAGAGTATTATTGCAAAAATGGTTGCAACCGATTTTACTTTATAAAAAATAAAGATGCTCTGGCACAATGAAGTCTCTGGACATATTGTCCAGATGAATACTTCATAATGCCTGAAGCCGGTAAATACAGTAGAACCTTTTGCAAGTAGCCTTATAGATAGGTATTATTTTAACGCCTGCAAGCACCACTCAAGAACAGCCTTTTGGGCGTGCAAACGGTTTTCGGCTTCGTCAAAGACAACAGAATGCGGGCCGTCGATGACAGCATCAACAACTTCTTCACCGCGGTGGGCGGGAAGACAATGCATAAACAATGCATCTGGCTTTGCCAAATTCATCAATGCTTCATTGACTTGGTAGGGCTGGAATACATTGCGGCCACGGGCACGGAATTCCTGCCCCATAGAAACCCATGTATCGGTAACAATGCAATCGGCATTTTTGGCGGCTTCTTCAGCATCGTTGGTAAGAACGATATCGGCACCATGCTGACGCGCCCAATCAATGTATTTTTGTTGTGGTTCGCTACCTTTAGGTGTTGCAATTCTCAACTTGAATTTGAACAATGCCGAAGCTTCGATCAGGGAATGCAGAACATTGTTCCCGTCACCCATCCACGCGAAAGTTTTACCGGCAACTGGTCCGCGATGTTCTTCATAAGTCATGATATCGGCTAGAATCTGACAGGGGTGGGTGTCGTCTGTCAAAGCATTGATTACGGGAACATCCGCATATTCGGCGAGTTCCAGCATTCTGGTATGAGCCGTTGTACGGATCATAATGATGTCGACAAAGCGCGACAATACACGCGCTGTATCTGCAATCGTTTCGCTGTGTCCAAGCTGCATTTCCGAGCCGGTAAGCATAATGGCCTCGCCGCCCAATTGATGCATCCCGACATCGAACGAAACGCGTGTGCGTGTTGACGGTTTTTCGAAAATCATGGCAAGTGTTTTGCCAATAAACGGTTTTTCCGACTGCCCTTTTTTAAGAAGAGCTTTGACCTTTTTGGCATGCTCGATGATTTTGCGCGCAGTTTCGGGTGAAAGAATTGAAAGATCAGTGAAGTGGCGAATATTCTTCGTCATAATAACAAGCCTATTTTTGTTTGTGGGCATTAGAAACGTATTGGACAGCTTTTTCAATGCGGTGAAGGCCGTCGCGGATTTCATCCTCGGTCACGATGAGAGGTGGCAAGAGGCGGATAACATTATTTCCTGCGCCAACGGTTAAAAGTTTTTCATCCCGCATAGCAGCGATAAGTTCGACGTTCGGGACAACGCATTTAAGCCCTGTTAAAAGCCCGATACCGCGAATGGATTGAACAACATCGGGAAACCTGTCGATGATAGAAGCCAATCCCTGTTTGAAAAGATTGGCCATGGCATTGACATGATCAAGGAAGCCATCGGACAACATGACGTCAAGCACTGCATTGGCAGCAGCCATTGCAAGAAGATTCCCGCCGAATGTCGAACCATGGGTGCCGGGTGTCATGCCTTTTGCTGCCTCTTTGGTTGCAAGACAGGCGCCAATCGGAAAACCGCCACCAAGGCCTTTGGCAAGCGCCATGATATCCGGTTCGATATTCGACCATTGATAGGCAAAAAGTTTGCCTGTGCGCCCCATACCGGTTTGCACCTCGTCAACGATAAAGAGCAGGCCGTTTTCATCACAGATGCGACGTAATAATTGCATGAATTCGGTCGGAACCGGACGTAACCCGCTTTCACCTTGAATAGGTTCGATAAGAAGAGCGGCAGTCTTTTCGCCAATTGCAGCACGCAATGCCTTTTCATCGTCGAAAGGAACCTGTACGAAACCTTGAGCTTTCGGGCCGAAGCCTTCAAGATATTTTTGTTGGCCGCCGGCTGCAAGAGTGGCCAGTGTGCGGCCATGGAAAGCACCTTCAAAAGTTATGATTTCATAACGTTCGGGGTGTCCACTGACATATTGGTAACGTCTGGCTGTCTTGATCGCGCACTCGATTGCTTCGGCGCCAGAATTACAGAAAAACACCTTGTCGGCAAAACTGTTTGCACAAAGTCTCTCTGCTACTTTTTCCTGTTCGGGAGACTGAAAAAGGTTTGATACGTGCCAGAGCTTGTTGGCCTGTTCTTCAACGGCTTTGACAAGCTTCGGGTGATTATGGCCAAGTGCATTGACCGCAATACCGGAGGTAAAATCAAGGTAGCGTTCACCATTATCGGAGATCAGCCAGGCCCCATTTCCTCGCGTGAAGCGCAAACCGATACGTGCAAAAGTATCATAAAGTGGTTGCGCATTGTTTTGGGTCATTGCCTGGTCTCCTACTCCATCGTCAATTTTCCTGTGTGACAAAAGCCGGATAGTCCGGCTCTCTGTCATCGCAGGTACAATAATATCGCTGTTTTTCTGAATGAAACGTTAGGTTTTTTGAAAAACAGTTTTTATCAGAGATAAAATATCAACAGCGCCGTATTTTGCCACGACGCTGCTAAAATCTATCCATTTTCAATATCCTGCCTGTCAGGGAAAAAGTCAATTGATGCCTTTGAAAGACCATATTTAAAAAATATCTTGCAAAAATCACATTTTTCACGAGCAATTTTCGAATTTTCCGAAAAAAGTGATTCGCAAGTTGGGGAAAACGTCTCAAAACACCTATATAAGGTCATGTAGACCCTTGTCATAGAGTCAAAGCGTATAGTAGTACTTAGCGTAAAACTGGAACATTTTTGGTTCTGCCGGATAATTATCATAACAAGTATGACTGCTTTGCGCTTCTTAGCGCAGGGATGGATTCCGGCAATAAAAGAGATGATAAAGTTAATTGTCATGCCACTTATCTGATATGAGGCAATGATGGAAATTAAGGAACGGAGTGCCGGTATGAACTGGACAGATGAACGTGTTGAACTTTTGAAAAAGCTTTGGAGTGACGGGTTGAGTGCCAGCCAGATTGCTGCCCAGCTTGGCGGAGTTAGCCGTAATGCCGTCATCGGCAAGGTTCATCGATTGAAACTGTCAGGGCGTGGTAAAACAACAAAGACGACGCCGCGCACGAAAAAACCTGCAGAAACCGTTGTTAATCCTACTCCGCAAGCACCGCGCGCAACGCGTACAACGCCGGTTCAGCCGGTTGCCGCCGCTGTCGCAGCTGCAGCAAAACCGCAGCCTTCAAGCATTGGTGCTACAGCTTTGAAACTGGATTTTGTTGCCGATGCTGTTTCAGAAGCGGAAGAACAGCCGTCAACCGATGTTGTTGTTCCGATGTCACGGCATTTGAGCCTGTTGCAGTTAAGCGAGAACACTTGCAAATGGCCAATTGGTGACCCGTTGTCGGATGACTTCTACTTTTGTGGTGCCGACGCCGGTGACTCTGGTCCCTATTGTGCTTTTCACGCAAAACTTGCTTTTCAACCGGTTTCGGAACGGCGTCGCGTAAGAGCCTGATCGTTGATGTAGAAGAGTATAATATTCTAGTAAACGTCAAAACCTTGGAATGTTTATTCCAAGGTTTTTTTATTTATTAGAAAATATAAACTGTATTTTCTTCAAATTTAATAAACTATTTTATAATTTCAGGTCTTTCCAGGAGGAAGATTTGAAGTGAATAAAGTTGATTTATCCGTAAGCTATGACGCGCCGCATTCTTGCAGCCACGAATGGTTAAAAAAAGCAATCGAAATCATAGAAGCGGAAATAAACCGCTCGGCAGACACGCATCTCATCCGTTACGATTTGCCGGAACCATGCGGAATAACGCTGTATTTGAAAGATGAATCGTGCCATCCGACTGGCAGCCTGAAACACCGGCTGGCGCGTTCACTTTTCCTCTATTCTCTTTGCAATGGGAAAATTGGACCCAAGACAACGATTGTCGAGGCGTCGAGCGGTTCGACTGCAGTTTCGGAAGCCTATTTTGCCAAATTGATCGGTGTCCCTTTTGTGACAGTTATTCCACGGACAACCTCACCACAAAAAGTCGCAGCTATTGAAGCCTATGGAGGCAGCGTCCATTTTATTGACGATCCGAAATCGGTTTATGTAACAGCTGAAAACCTCGCGGATGAATTGGGGGGCTATTATATTGATCAGTTTACTTTTGCCGAACGGGCAACCGATTGGCGGGGCAACAACAATATTGCTGATTCAATTTTCTGCCAGATGGCTAAAGAACCGTATCCTGTGCCAAACTGGATTATTGCAAGTGCAGGAACCGGTGGAACATCGGCAACATTGGGGCGATATATCAGATATCGTAAATATTCTACCAGACTTTGTGTGTCCGATCCGGAGGCTTCGGTCTTTCATCTCCATTATGCTGATCGTTCAATAAAGGAAATAGATTGTTGTCGCTCGGTTATTGAGGGGATTGGGCGTGCACGTGTCGAACCGTCTTTTATGCCGGATGTGATAGACCGCATGATTTCGGTCCCCGATCAGGCAAGTCTTGCAGCTATGCGTGTTATAAGCCGCCTTATCGGACGCAGCTGTGGCGGATCAACCGGTACCAATGTCTTTGCAGCTGCAGAGCTCATTTCCAATATGATTAAAAATCATCAACATGGATCACTTGTAACGTTGATTTGCGATAGTGGTGAACGTTACCGTTCGACCTATCTTGACGACCAATGGCTTGCTAAAAAAGGTTTTGATATTTCCGGTGATATGAAACGTCTGGAACAACTCTTTATAGAAGGGAAACCTTTCTGATTGTTGGCTTTTGTCTTCAGCCGGTTTTAAGAGGACAAACTGGCTAAAGTCTGCCAGACGCGCTTTAAACCGGCCGAGCGGGGCTTAACGAGCCTTGATCAGCTGCTTATAAAATTTGCCGAGAAAATCAGTGTTGCCGTAAACTTTACACCAACGGACCAATGTTTGCGGTCAATTGATGGCAATGAAATATTATTCCAGTCAAAAACGGATATTGATTTTTCTATGAGGTAAAAGTTTTAACGTGCCGGGCGTTCTTTCTTATCCGGCAAACTATGTGACATAGAACCGGACATGATTGTGATATCGTGGCGGGTGCGAAGAAATATAGCAGAAGCGAGTTAATCAATTATAGCCGTATTTCAGCTACAAAAGCTGATGAAGACAGCTTCTCAAACAAAAGTAAGTTCAACTATCAATATTTGAAGCGGACGTAACACGTTTTTCAGTTTCCAGAATTGTTAACCGAGCTCACGACAATATCGTCACGTTGTTCGATACTTACCCATTTTCCGGGAGATTGCGTCGATTGACGTTTAAGATATGTATATTCCGTATCTTTCCAGTTGAACACTTCGTCGCGCAAATTATCAAGTATAAAGTCGCCACGATCAGTGCGGACAGTTAAAACCGCATGACCTTCGCCATCGGGCTTGCGGACAACTGTAATCAGCAAACTTGCAAGCGGAATGCCTTTGTCGCGCAATTCTTTCTGCTTTTCCAGAACATAGTCTTCGCAGTCACCGGCATTTACCGGATAGGTCCAATACTCTTCCTTACCGTAAAGTTCCATGTCTGTCGCGGGAGTAATGCGTGCATTAACACTGTGGTTGACATCAAGCATCATATCCCAGACGCTTTGTGTCAATTTGACAGGCTGAAGTACACTGTTGCGGATTTTGCATTCATGGGGCAGGCGTTCACAAAATTCATAATGTCCGATAGGCTGGGATGTTTGGCCGTTGACGGTCATAAATTCGCTTGCCGCTTTAGCTGCCGTTGTCATGCCGACAACAGCTAAAATCGCCACTCCCAATATTCTGAACGCAAACACCATTTTTGTACTCGATTTAACCTGTCACGATAAAGATCGTTAACAAAAGGTTAAAGTCCAACTTTGGTTCCTAGTCAATGACAGGAATGCAACACCGCGTTAAGATTTGAATTATGGTTAAAATTGAAAACATAGTGTTTTCATATATTTAAGGTTTTTATATGGTTAACGGTGTGATTTCAAGAGAAGATAAAGATGTTTTGCTATCCATTTATAAAAAGCATGGGATAGCTTTGACTGATTTCTTGAAAAAGCTGAAATATGGCCTATTCATGCGTAAAAAAACCCTTATATGGACTGTATTACGTCTGAAATGTTGAAAGGCGTTCAAAAATTGAGAGCAGGTGAATGGGTAATTTGATAAAACGGCAAGCGACAATTGATGACATAGATTCATTGGTTGCGATTGAAGAGGCTTGCTTTGACAGTGACAGGATTTCCCGTCGCTCCTTTCGCACATTGATAGACCGGCCGACAGCCCGAACAATTGTTGCCGAGCTTGATGGCACAATTATCGGCTATGCAATGATTTTGTTTCGTAAAGGCACTGCTCTTGCGCGGCTCTACTCGCTTGCTGTCAAACCCGGTGGTAAAATAAAAGGTGTCGGCTCCGGGTTATTGGAAGCAGCAGAGCAGGCGGCTTTTGATGAAGGGCGCGTTTATATGCGCCTTGAAGTTCGCGAAGACAATGAACGGGCAATCAAACTTTACGAACGCTTCCGTTACCGCCCGATCGGTCGTTACCTTGATTATTATGCCGATCATACACCGGCATTGCGTTATGAAAAAACTTTGCGTGGAGACACGCCTGTTGAAACGTCTGTGCCCTATTACCAGCAGACTTCGGAATTTACCTGTGGTGCCGCCTGCCTGATGATGGCACTCAAATATTTCAATCCTCAATCCCGCCTTGATCCTGTGTTCGAACTTAGACTGTGGCGCGGCGCCACCACTGTCTTCATGCTTTCGGGACCTGGCGGATGCGAACCGTTCGGCCTTGCGGTTCTTGCCCATAATTATGGCTTGAAAGCCGAAATCATCGTCACAAGCTATGAATTTCTATTTATCAATTCGGTACGTGATCCCAAGAAACGCGAAATTATGGAAATTGCCCAGACCGATTTTCGCGAGCAGGCTGATGCTGCCCATATTCCGGTGCGAATTGCCGCTTTTACGCTGGATGACATTCGCGCAGCCCTCGCGCGCGGTGCTCTGGTTCTTGTGCTTATCAGTTTTTACCATATGTTTGGTGAAAAAATTCCCCATTGGGTACTGGTTCACGGAGATGACGGAAGCCATATCCTTATCCACGATCCATGGGTGGAGGAAGATGAAGGCGAGACAATTGCCGATTCTGCAAACTTGCCTTTGAATTATAAAGTGTTCGATCATATTGCGCGCTTTGGAAAAGACGGTCTGCGCGCGGCCGTCATATTGGAGAAAAGCTAGTTACCTATGACTATTTGTGTAATCCTTGCTGGACGAGTGTCTGACGTAGATAATGGTGCGACCACGCACAAGGTCATGACACATCGCGACTATTTGGCTAATCCTGCATTATTTGCCGGTCAGCGTCCTCGTATTATCAACCTGTCACGTTCCTACCGTTATCAAAGCCGCGCCTATTACTGTTCGCTTCTTGCCGAAGCCCGCGGGCATCGTGTGTTACCTTCGGTGGAAACCATGATTGATCTGTCGGAACGCCGACTTTATAAAAAATCTATTCCCGAGCTTGAAGATTGTCTCAACAAAGCCCTGAAAGGAGACGGTACACGCGCACCGGAAATTATCAGGGTATTTTTTGGAATTACCGATAGCTCGAATGATATAAAAGGTGACCGCTTTGAAAAATTCGGTCACCTTTTGTTTGACTGGTATCGGGCTCCGGCATTGGAAGTCCATGTTATTCCGGGCGAATGGGCGCGTATTCACAAAATAGGTTTCGCCAATTGGCAAAAGCTTGAAGGTGAAAGTCGCGACGCTTTCTATGAGGCTATGGAAACTTATACGACACGAGCCTGGAAAGAAGCCCGTCACAAAGTGCCGCCACGCTGGACATTTGCAGTTTTATGCAATCCGGAAGAAGAATTGCCACCAACCAATGTCGAAGATTTGAAGCATTGGGCAAAAATTGCGGCTCGCCTTGGTGTGGAAGTCGAACCAATCGGGGCAAGAGATCTTGCGCGTCTTGCCAATTTCGATGCGCTGTTTATTCGTGAAACAACCAATATATCTAACCACACCTATCGTTTTGCACGTCGCGCGGAACAGGAAAATATGCCGGTTATCGACGACCCGATGTCGATGATCCGGTGTACGAACAAAGTCTATCTTGACGAGTTGATGCGCGCGAATGGTGTACCGGTTCCCCCTACGGTGATGATAGGCGGCAATGATGATCTGGTAAGAGCGGCAGATACTCTCGGTTTCCCGATGGTGTTGAAAATTCCGGATTCATCATTTTCACGCGGGGTGAAACGCGTTGGCTCAATGGAAGAATTGCGCCGTCTTGCCCATGAGTGGCTCAAAGACAGTGATCTTTTGCTGGCGCAAAAATATTTGCCGACCAAGTTCGATTGGCGTGTCGGTGTCTTGGGTGGCAAACCGCTTTTTGTCTGCCAGTATGAAATGGCGCCCCATCATTGGCAAATCATCAAACATGATCCGAATGGTGGTGAACCGCTGGAAGGTGGTTTTAAAACCTATGCTATTCCCGATGCACCGCCGGCAGTTGTCGAGATCGGTTTGAAAGCGGCGCGTTGCATTGGCGATGGCCTCTACGGTGTTGATATTAAAGAAACCGATGAAGGTATTGTGGTTATTGAAGTCAACGACAACCCCAATATCGAACACGGGGTCGAGGATCTGGCCGAAAAAGACGATGTCTGGATCAATCTGACACGCTGGTTTATCGAGCGTCTCGAACGTTGATTTGAAAAACCTGACGAGGCAAAACCGGCAATGTGTTGCCGGTTTTTTTGTATTTCAACGGGATTGTTTTTATTTTGTTAGCGAGCGTAAATGCGCGTCAATCAACTTCGTGAAAAAGGATACGCGTTTTTTCGAAAATAATTTGCGCTGGTTTCGGGAATATTTATTGGCTTAAAAAAAAGACCAATTTGCAAACGCAAGGGTCAATATGATCGCATTGATGTTTTGCTGTTGATGAAGCTTTTTTCACCGTAAGGGTAACATCAGTATGCAGAATTATCGGACGACGAAGTATTCTTGCTCGACGAATTGTTGCTGCTCAAGGCCTTTTCGATTTGTGGCAATGTTTCATCTTTATAGATTTGTGGCGTTAACGGCCCGATATGTTTATAAACAATAATGCCTTCGCGGTTTAAAAGAAAAGTTTCCGGTGGACCGTAAACCCCCCAATCAATGGCTGCGCGGCCGCTCGGGTCAAAGCCGACAAGCTTGAAAGGGCTTCCGAAATTATCAAGGAAGCGTATCGCGTTTTCTTCTCTATCTTTGTAATTGATGCCGACAAGGTCAAAGCGTTTGTCTTTTGAAATTTCAATAAGAACGGGATGTTCGTCACGGCATGGCGGACACCATGACCCCCAGAAATTGACAAGCGTAACGCGCCCCTTGAAATCGTCAGGGTTGAAGGAGCCGGCTTGACCCAGAAGGGGCAAAACTGTTGCAGGTGCAGGCTTGCCGGCAAGTGCATTGGGAACAAGATTGGCCGTGTCGGGATTGGTTGTTTCCATATGGCTAAACATGATAACAACCAGAACAACAAACAGGATGAACGGCCCAAAAAGGGCGATCATCACCGGAACACTCATTTTTTTCTTGGGCGCGTCCATGATCTTCACTGTTTTACTTTGTTGGCACGGATGGCATTTGACTGTTCAAGTTTTTGAAGACGGGCTTTTTGATGACGGCCATTAAGGACAATGTATAAAACGAGCAATAACAGGACAACGGCCGAGACAACATAGCTCAAGGTGACAATCTGGCTATGGTCGAAATGGCCCAGAAATATGTCGATACGGTCGGAAATGCCAATTGCATTTTCAGTGGTCATTTTACGTTTTCCTTCTGACGCAGGCGCCGCGCAGCCATTCTTTGCATTGTTTCAACTCGCCGACGGGTAATTTCAGTACGCATAGTTGCAAGATAAAGAGCAAAAAATGCCAATGTGAAACCGATAGCCATGGTAAAGAGCGGCCATAACATGGCGCTATCAATAGCCGAGCCGCCTTTGCGAAGAATTGAGGCGGGTTGATGAAGTGTATTCCACCATTCAACCGAGAATTTGATAATCGGTATATTGATGAAACCGACAAGCGTCAGGATAGCCGCAGCTTTTGCGCCTTTTGTTGCGTCGTCAAAGGCCCGTGAAAGCGCGATGATCGCAAGATAAATCAAAAACAACACGAGCACGGAAGTAAGTCGGGCATCCCATTCCCACCATGTGCCCCATGTTGGCCGCCCCCAGAGAGAGCCGGTTATAAGGGCAAGAGCAGTAAAAGTGGCACCAATCGGAGCAGCACTTTTAAGCGATACGTCGGCAAGCGGATGACGCCAGACCAAAGTTCCCAGTGCCGAAACACTCATCAGCGTGTAGCAGCACATGGAAAGCCATGCAAAAGGCACATGAAGATACATGATGCGTACTGTCATGCCTTGCTGATAATCGTCGGGCGAGCGCATGACCATGAAAAGGCCACAGGCGAGAACAATAACAGCAACAAGGCTAAGCCACGGCAGAACTTTACCGCTTAGCCCCATGAAACGCGTCGGGTTAGCCAACGATTGCAACCGGTTTGTCTTCTTTTGTATCAATTCCATGATATCCCTTATGGTCGGGTTTTGTTTTTGTCGCAATTATCTTTCTTTATTCAGACCAACATATGACACCAATCTGACGAAGATGTGATGTCTAGTCCGATAATGAAGCAAGTGTCAAAGCCGCAGCCAATGGGCCGAGAATCGAGAAGAACAGTGACAGAGCGATCAAAAACAGTAACGGGTTTATGAACGAAATCCCCGGAGCGGTGGTTGCATAGGCTGCCGACACGCCAAAGATCATAACCGGTACGGCAAGCGGCAAAACAATAACCGATATCAATACGCCGCCACGCGGTAGCGAGGTTGCAAGCGCCGCACCAACTGCACCAATCAGGGTAATCGCAGGTGTACCGCATAAAAGTGTGAGCATGAGACCGCCTATTGCTGTTCCACCAAGACCGAGCATCAAACCTAGCACCGGAGTAAAAAGAATAAGTGGCAGAATAGTTCCACACCAATGAGCAGAACATTTGGTAAAAACAACGAGACTCAAGCTTTTTCTGTGTCGGGACAATATGAGTTGGTCAAGGCTGCCGTCATCACGGTCAGTCTGGAACATGCGGTCCAGTCCTAGAAGGATTGAAAGAAGCGCTCCGATCCAGAGCATTCCTGGTCCGATGCGGGACAAAATTTCCTGATCGGGGCCGACAGCAAACGGGGTTATAACGATAATTGCTGCAAAAAACAGAAGTCCCGTTAATAAAGAACTTCCCGGACCAAAAGCAATACGCAAATCGCGCAAGAAAAGGGCTTTCATCAGCTGTCCTCGAAATCGGGAAGGTAATCGTCAAGTAGAATATGACGATTTTCTTCTATGCCAAGTGGTAAATGGGTTGCTGCAATAATCATGCCCGAACGATTTCTGTGCTCTTCCATAATTTTTGCAAAAATCGCACTTGCATGTTTATCAAGCCCTGATGTCGGCTCGTCCAAGAGCCATAAAGGTTGGTGGGATAATAAGAGCCGTGCAATGGCGACGCGTCTTTTTTGTCCGGTTGAAAGAACACCGAAGGGAAGATGTTCAATTCCGGAAAGTTCAACCTGATCAAGTGCTTCCATTGGCGACAAAAGTCGTGAAGAATCGAAATCCGACCAGAATTCGAGGTTTTGCAAAACGGTCAAATGCGTTTTCATGGCATTTTGACTGCCAAGATAATGGCTGACAAGAGCAACAGGAAAAATCTGCCCGCCTTCCGTTGCTTCTATAGTTCCTTCATTTGCTTGCAGAAAACCGGCAATGATTCGCAGCAAAGTCGACTTGCCGATGCCATTCGGACCGGTAATTGTGAGCAATTCTCTATCGTGGATTGTAAAGTTCAAGTGTTGGAACAACACCTCTTCACCACGTTTTGCACTCAGATCAACTGCTGTTATTTCCATGTAACCACCGGATTTTATTTAACCTTTCTTAAGATGGCCGGAGCCTTTTAACAAGTAAACACATTTTTTTTAATGGATTACGTCTGGAACAGTTCCAGAAAAGGAACTATACCAAGGTTACCATACCAGCGGTCGGTGTGGACAATTTTTGGGCCGGTCTCCAAATCTGCTTGTTCTGGCGGTTGAGGAACGGACAGCGGAAATGACTGCACCCGCACCGTAGCTGCGATCTTGACCCGCAGTTTGTGGCGTTCGTTCCTGGAGCTTAAGGCTCGCACAGATATAAGGACGAACAGTCGTGTCTCAAATAGATAGTTTTAAGTGCCGCAAAACACTCCATGTAAATGGCAAAGACTATATTTATTACAGTCTGACGGAAGCCGAAAAGAACGGTTTGCCCGACATTTCCCGCTTGCCATTTTCAATGAAGGTTCTGCTCGAGAACCTGTTGCGGTTTGAAGACGGTCGCACGGTCAAGAAAGACGACATTTTAAATATCGCCAAATGGCTGGACGACAAGGGAAAAGCAGGCGCTGAAATTGCCTATCGCCCCTCACGCGTTTTAATGCAGGATTTTACCGGCGTTCCCGCTGTTGTCGATCTTGCAGCCATGCGTGACGCAATGGTGAAACTTGGTGAAAATCCGGAAAAAATCAATCCGTTGGTTCCGGTCGACCTCGTTATTGATCACTCGGTGATCGTTGACGATTTTGGCAATCCGCTGGCTTTCCAGCACAATAAAGAACTCGAATATAAACGTAATGGCGAACGCTATCGGTTTTTGAAATGGGGGCAACAGGCCTTCCGGAATTTCCGCGTTGTTCCCCCGGGGACCGGCATTTGCCATCAGGTCAATCTTGAATACCTTGCCCAATGTGTTTGGACGAGAGAAGAAAACGGCCACACGATAGCCTATCCGGATACCTGCGTTGGTACCGATTCCCACACCACTATGGTCAATGGTCTGGGTGTTCTTGGCTGGGGCGTTGGCGGTATTGAAGCTGAAGCGGCAATGCTTGGACAACCGGTTTCCATGCTGTTGCCTGAGGTTATAGGCTTCCGTCTGACCGGCAAACTCAAGGAAGGTATAACAGCTACCGATCTTGTTTTGACCGTAACACAGATGTTGCGTAAAAAAGGCGTGGTCGGCAAATTCGTCGAATTCTTCGGCCCGGGTCTTGAACATATGACGTTGGCCGATCGTGCGACAATTGGCAATATGAGCCCCGAATATGGCGCGACATGCGGCTTTTTCCCGATTGATCAGGAAACTATCCGTTACCTCAATATGACAGGCCGTAAAGAAGAGCGGATTGCACTTGTCGAAGCTTATACAAAAGCTCAGGGCATGTGGCATGATTCCCATACGCCTGATCCGGTATTTACCGATACAATCGAACTTGATATGGGAACGGTTGTGCCGTCCATGGCCGGTCCGAAACGTCCGGAAGGGCGTTTGCCGCTTGAAGAGGTCGGTAAAAGTTTTGCCACAGCTCTTCACAATGAATATAAGAAAACAACCGGTGAAAAAACACGCTATCAGGTTGAAGGCGAGGATTTTGACATTGGCCACGGAGATGTCGCTATTGCAGCGATCACTTCTTGCACCAATACATCCAATCCGAGCGTTCTGATTGCGGCCGGTCTACTTGCTCGAAACGCGGTTGCCAAAGGCTTGAAATCCAAGCCGTGGGTTAAAACTTCACTGGCTCCGGGCTCGCAGGTGGTTGAAGCCTATCTGGTCAATTCCGGATTGCAAAAAGATCTTGATGCTTTGGGCTTCAATCTGGTCGGTTTCGGTTGCACAACCTGTATCGGTAACTCGGGTCCTCTGCCGCCGGCAATTTCGAAAACCATCAATGACAAGGGATTGATCGTTGCAGCGGTTCTTTCCGGAAACCGTAACTTCGAGGGACGTGTTTCACCGGATGTTCAGGCAAACTACCTTGCTTCACCGCCGCTCGTTGTTGCCCATGCTTTGGCCGGAACTATCACCAAGGATCTCACAAAAGAACCTCTTGGAACCGGCAAGGATGGCAAGCCGGTTTATCTGAAGGATATCTGGCCAACTTCACAGGAAGTTCAGGAATTCATCGAAAAGAATGTTACCCGCAAGATTTTTGAATCAAAATATGCGGATGTCTTCAAGGGCGATGAAAACTGGCAGAAAGTCAAGGTTCCAGCGGGAGAAACCTATGCTTGGGACAAAGACTCGACCTATGTTCGCAATCCTCCCTATTTTGAAAATATGCCGAAAGTACCTGCACCGCTCAAAAATATTGACGGAGCTCGTATCCTCGGACTTTTCGGGGACAAGATTACGACAGACCATATTTCTCCTGCCGGTTCTATCAAGGTTGATTCTCCGGCTGGTAAATATTTGATCGAACATGGTGTAAAACCAGCCGATTTCAACCAGTATGGTACCCGTCGCGGCAACCATGAAGTGATGATGCGTGGCACTTTTGCCAATATCCGTATCCGTAACTTTATGCTTGGCGAAAACGGACGCGAAGGTGGCTACACCATTCACTATCCATCCAAGGAAGAAGAATCGATCTATGATGCTGCTATGCAGTATAAGAGCGAGCATGTGCCACTCGTTGTCTTCGCAGGCATCGAATATGGCAACGGCTCATCCCGCGACTGGGCGGCCAAAGGAACCAATCTTTTGGGCGTACGTGCGGTGATTGCTCAATCTTTCGAGCGTATTCACCGTTCCAATCTCGTTGGTATGGGCATTGTTCCGTTTGTCTTCGAAGATGGACAGAGCTGGCGTTCATTGGGCCTGAAAGGCGATGAAGTCATCACTATTGATGGTATCAACGATCTGAAGCCACGGCAAAAAACTGTTGCCAAGGTCAAATTCAGTGACGGCACTGTCAAGGAAGTTCCGCTTCTTTGCCGGGTCGATACTGTCGATGAACTTGATTACCTCCATAATGGCGGCATTTTGCAGTATGTTCTGCGTAATTTGGCAAAAGAAGGCTGATTGGCAGCTTTAAAAAAATTGATAAACGGGGTGGGAAATCGCACCCCGTTTATTTTTAAATGACAATTTGAGAGAATCTCATTGACGCGAGCGGCTGAATTAAGCTATAAGCCCACCAAGATTAAGCGGCTCTTGGCCGCAGTTTGTGTTTCTAGGCTTTTATGGCCGTTCAATAAGAAGAGAGAGATAGACTTATGGCGAATACACCTTCGTCCAGAAAAGCAGTGCGTAAGATTGCAACGCGCACAGAAGTTAACAAATCACGTCGTACACGTATTCGTACATTCGTACGCAAGTTTGATGATGCTGTTGCCGGCGGTAATAAAGCCGCAGCTGAAGTTGCTTTCAAAGCTGTCGAGCCCGAATTGATGCGTGCTGTCACAAAAGGTGTTCTGCATAAAAATGCAGCGTCGCGCAAAGTTTCTCGTTTGGCTAAGAAATTGAAAGCTATCTCGGCCTGACATTTTAAAAAACCGCTCGCTCGAGTGTGTGTTTTTATTCATAAATAGTGATTCCAACCGGTATCTTTTGGTACCGGTTTTTTTATGTTTTGATCTATGTCAAGAAGAGAAAAATTAACCGTAAAAATTAATATTTTTAGAATGAAATACTGTTTCAAAAAATGGTATAAAAATCGTTTAAAAACAAATAATTAGACTTATTATCCACAAGCTTCAGGAAAGCCTGTTACGTTCGGTTTTTGTCAAGTATTTTTTTTAAAAATTTTTTTAAAAAAAATCGGCGGACAAAAGTCGGTGTAGATAATTGAAAAAAGCTTATTGAATCAAAGCAATTACGCTTTTCTATCCGGCTTACGGATTGGAAGAGTCGGCTGTTAAAGCCATTTTCGGCTTCCATTCACCCCTTGCATTTATGGGAAGCGTTTTTGTATGGTCATCTTCGGAAATGATAGCTTTTCCACATGTTTCATGAGTCTTCGGCCAAGTAGGGTCAAAGGTTCGTTGGTGCAGTTGAAAGGGTAAAGCCATTTTGATTTTTGTCCGGGCAAGGGGGGCGCAATAAAAGCAACCTTGCAATTGCTTGAAAGACAAAATGTCATTTGTGCTTGGCCTGTGAAATGTCTGATGAGTTATCGTCGGGACAGGGTTACCGGTATATCGAACGCGTAGTGGATAATACGTTTGGAACACATGCCGGTTGTCTGATCGTGAGAATGGCAGTTTTGTAGGGGTTTATTCGAATTTGTAGGATAAAACGGATGTGTACCGGTTTAACGAAACTGAGTTTACGCGGAAATCTGTTTTGTACGAATTGCTTTAATTTTGGTGTTAAAGGCGAGAACCGTTGGCGGATGTGAGGGTAATGGTTATGACCAGTCTTGCTTCGGTTGTCGTCAGAGAGAATGTTGCGTAAAATGTCAAATTTGAACGGGATAGTGTCAGGTGAAACAGGGATGAAAGAAAGTCTTCATCATCTGGTAGCACAAGACGAAGGGGATGAACTTTTTGCACGTGTTATGGCGCAGCTCAAAGTTCACGTCGGTAACGAGGCATATTCTAGCTGGTTCGGGCGTTTGCAGCTTGACGAATTCAGTCGCAGTCAAGTTCGTTTATCGGTGCCTACGGCGTTTTTGCGCTCATGGATTACCAATCATTATGCCACTATCCTTACCGAACTCTGGCGTCAGGAATGTCCAACACTATTGCGAGTCGATATTGTCGTGCGCGGTATGAATCGGGTGGTAAAACACACCGTTACGCATAAAGACGAAGATGCCCATGTTCATGTCCAACAAGAAAATACAACAGCTTCTTCTATGCATAACCGGCCCGAACGTTTTTCGGGCGAGGCGCAGCAAAGTGTTTTCGGTTCACCGCTCGACTCGCGTTATACGTTCGACACATTTGTAGAAGGTCCATCCAATCGCGTTGCTCTTGCCGCCGCCCGTTCCATTGCGGAAAGCCATAAAAGCGCTTTGCGTTTTAATCCTTTGTTTATTCATGCCGCTGTCGGTTTGGGAAAAACCCATCTTTTACAGGCTATTGCGGCTGCTGCTTTGCAACGCCCCACACCGGTTCGGGTGATTTATCTGACGGCTGAATATTTTATGTGGCGTTTTGCAACGGCCATTCGCGACAACAATGCATTATCATTCAAAGAGCAATTGCGTGACATTGATTTGCTTATTATTGACGATATGCAGTTTTTGCAGGGCAAGTCGATCCAGCATGAATTTTGCCATCTGCTCAACATGCTGCTTGATAGTGCAAAACAGGTTGTTGTTGCTGCCGATCGCGCCCCTGCCGAGCTCGAGTCGCTTGATGTACGTGTCCGTTCACGTTTACAAGGCGGGGTTTCGTTGGAAATTGAGTCTCCCGATTTCGATATGCGTCTTGAAATGTTGCGTAAGCGCTTGAAAACCGCCCAGCATGATGATCCCTCGATTTCCATTCCTGATGAAGTTCTGGCTCATATTGCAAGAATCGTTTCCGGTTCCGGACGCGATCTCGAAGGTGCATTCAACCAGCTCCTGTTCCGCCAGTCATTCGAGCCCGACTTGTCGTTGAATCGTATTGATGAATTGCTTGATCATCTCACTCGCTCGGGCGAGCCGAAGCGAATCCGCATTGAGGAAATCCAGCGGGTCGTTGCACGCCATTACAATGTTTCCAAGCAGGATCTGTTGTCGAATCGGAGAACCCGTACAATTGTCAAACCACGGCAGGTTGCCATGTATCTTGCAAAGATGATGACACCACGGTCGTTGCCGGAAATCGGGCGTCGCTTTGGCGGACGCGATCACACCACTGTTCTTCACGCCGTGCGCAAGATTGAAGATATGGTTGGTGCCGATCAGCAATTGGCAAAAGAATTGGAATTGCTCAAGCGTCTGATTGATGAACAGTCAGCCTGATTGTGTTTTTCCTGAGTCTCGCGGGCCACAAAAGTGATATAAGGGCAATAAACTTGCATTTTAGGCAAGAATATTGCCATTCTGGTTCTTATTTGTTTTTCTTAGTAGGTGATTCTTTGTTTTGAAGGAATCATTCCGTACAAAGTTAGACAACAAGAAATTCTCTGGTTGGCAGAATAAGTTAAGAGAGTGTCCAATATGCGCATCACAGTCGATCGTAGCAATCTGTTAAAGTCTCTCGGTCGTGTCCATCGCGTCGTCGAACGGCGCAATACGATTCCTATTCTCTCCAACGTCCTGATCAATACGGTCAATGCCGGTGTCGAATTGCAGGCTACCGACCTTGATCTGGAAGTTACAGAAACAACCACGGCAAATATCGAACAGAGTGGATCGACGACTGTTCCTGCCCATCTTCTTTACGAGATTGTTCGAAAACTTCCCGAAGGTGGCGAGATTATGCTTTCGGTTTCCGATGATGGCAACGCTATGCAGGTTGTTTCGGGTCGCTCGAATTTCCGTTTGCAATGTTTGCCCAAGGAAGATTTTCCAGAGCTTAATGCCGGTGATTTCAGTCATAGTTTCACATTGTCGGCGTCAGCCCTGAAACGACTCATTGATTGCACACAATTTGCTATTTCGACGGAAGAAACGCGCTATTACCTCAACGGCATCTATTTTCATGTTATTGATAACAAAGGCTTGAAAATACGCACTGTAGCCACAGATGGGCACCGTTTGGCAGAAGCTGAAACAGATGCGCCTTCGGGGTCGGAAGGTATGCCGGGTATTATTATTCCGCGCAAGGCCGTCGGCGAGTTGCAAAAATTGCTGGGCGAAGAAGCGGAAAGTGAAATCAAAATCGAGGTTTCGGAAACGAAAATACGTTTCAGTATTGCTTCTGTCGTGCTGACCTCGAAATTGATCGACGGTACATTTCCCGATTATCAGCGTGTTATACCATTGGCCAATGACAAGAAATTGACCATCAACCGGCAAAGTTTTGCCGCCGCTGTCGATCGCGTTTCGACTATTTCCAGTGATCGTGGGAGAGCCGTCAAATTGACAATCGAAAATGGTCAATTGACGCTTACGGTCAACAATCCGGATTCAGGTAGCGCCGAGGATCAAATCGTTGCCGATTATGAGGGAGAGCCGTTGGAAATCGGTTTTAATTCCAAGTATCTTCTTGATATCATGGCTCAACTTAATGGTGAAAATGCGATCTTCATGCTTGCCGATGCGGGGGCGCCGACTCTTATTCGTGATAGTGATGATGCAGACGCACTTTATGTGTTGATGCCAATGCGTGTATAGAAAACGAATGGTGGAAAAAACTGGCGGGCGGGCTGCAAAAGTTTCTGTCCGGCAACTGAGACTGACCAATTATCGTAACTATCGAAGCTTTTCTGCCGACTTTTCCGACGGGCTTGTTGTTTTTACCGGTCATAACGGAGCAGGCAAAACCAATCTGCTTGAAGCGTTGTCGTTTCTTTCTCCCGGGCGGGGGTTACGCCGTGCGGCCTATGATAATGTCATTCGTTCAAATCCCGTATTGGGTTCTGCCTACGGAAATGCTGTCAATCAAAGGGAAGATGAGTCTCTCGAAACCTTTGAAAAATCCGGCAAACAAGAAACCGTCGACTCCGAAACTGCAATAGCCGGTCTGAATTCACCAATCAATGAGGTAGAAGACAGCGGGTTTGTCGTTTTTGCCCAATTACACTCTGCTCTTTATGGAGATGCCAGCATCGGGACAGCTAGTGATATTGCCTCGACTGGACGAAAAATACGGATAAACGGAGAAAGTGTAGCGTCTGACCGGCTCACCGATTATTGCCGCATCAGTTGGCTTGTTCCATCTATGGATGGGCTGTTTACAGGGCCGGCAGCCGATCGCAGACGGTTTCTCGATCGTATGGTTCTGGCAATTGACCCCGCACATGCCCGTCGTGTGTCGGATTTTGAAAAAGCAATGCGTGCGCGAAATCGTCTTTTGACTGATGGCAGTCGTGACGAAGGCTGGTTCAATGCATTGGAAGTCCAGATGGCGGAGCTCGCCATTGCTATTGCCGCTGCCCGTATGGACGTTGTGCGGCTTATTTCCGATATTGAAAATTTTGACAGTGAAGAGACTTTCCCCAGTCCCGTCCTCGACATAGAGGGAACAATCGAAAAGGCATTAGCGCGCAAATCGGCAGTTGATGTCGAAGAGGAGTATAGACAGAGTCTCCATGATAAACGTGAGTCGGATCGTGTTGCCGGACGCACTCTCGAAGGGCCCCATAGAAGCGATATGCTGGTCTATTACGCCAAGAAAAATATGCCTGCCGGCCTTTGTTCAACCGGCGAACAAAAAGCACTTTTGACGGGCCTTGTTCTTTCCCATGCGCAATTGACTTCGGCTATATCGGGCATGACACCGATTCTTCTGTTGGACGAAATGGCAGCCCATCTTGATCTGGGGCGGCGCAAAGTTTTGTTTGATAGTCTTGAAAGGCTCGGTGGACAAACTTTTATGACGGGAACCGACCAACAACTTTTTGCCGATTTGAAAGATAGGGCTCAATTTTTTGAATTATCAAACGGAAGTGTTGTGAACAATTAATAAATATTGGACGACGATGTTCTATGATCTGAAGTGAGCTTGTTGAGCTGGAGAGGAAAATATGGATATGGCAAAAAAGATTACTGTTTTGAACGGACCAAATCTCAATTTTTTAGGCAAACGCGAGCCGGAGATCTACGGTCATGAAACTTTGAAAGATATCGAGGCACTTACCCGGAAATGCGCCCATGCGCACGGATTCGATATCGATTTTCTGCAAAGCAACCTTGAAGGGGAATTGGTAAGTTTCATTCAGGATGCCATAGGGAAAAGTACTGCCATTATCATTAATCCGGCTGCCTATAGCCATACCTCGATTGCGATTCTCGATGCATTGAAAATGTTTGAGGGGCCGGTTGTCGAGGTTCATTTATCGAACATCCACAAAAGAGAAGCCTATCGTCACCACTCGTTTGTGTCGGAACGGGCCGACGCTGTCATTGCAGGCTGTGGAAGTGCCGGTTACCAATTTGCAGTGGAATATATCGTAAAACACGATTTGTGAATCGAAAATTGTCTCAAAAACCGCGCAATATTGACGCAGGGGGGGACAAAACCCTTGCGAATTTTCACCCAAAGAGTAAGACGTGCCTAGATGATGCCACAATTGTACTTGTGGCAACGTCAGTCCAAGTCGGGCTTCTATGTCTTTTTGGGACAATTATTCTGCCTGACGGGGAATGTCGGAGAAGTGGAAAACCCTGCTTTTCCGTGACGAATTAATAGAAATACCCTCGTGCAATAATATGCAATGCATATAAAGAGGCAGGTAGGAATGAAGAACTTTGGTAAACTAACAGGGCTGCTGGGCGTTTTAACATCCGCTTTGCTCTTGTCGGGTTGTGAATTCGATGTTCTAGACCCGGCGGGCTATGTGGCGCGCCATGAGCTAATTTTGATTACTACGTGCGTTATCGTAATGGCGTGTATTGTCGTTCCTGTGATGATCGCTGTTGTCGCTTTCGCAATTAAATACCGTGCTACCAATACCCAAGCAGAATATCTGCCGGATTGGGGGCACTCCAATAAAGTGGAAACCTTCATGTGGGGTATTCCGATTCTTGTCATTATCATTTTGGGAAGTTTGACAGCTTATTTTACATTCAAGCTCGAACCTTCAAAGCCGCTTGATAAAGCTGTTGCGGGAACACAGGAACCGCTCCAGATCGATGCTGTAGCACTCGACTGGAAATGGTTGTTTATCTATCCGCAATATGGCGTTGCTTCGATTAACGAAATCTATGCACCGGAAAACCGTCAGGTTCTGTTGCAGTTGACTTCGGAAAATTCGGTTAACGCTTTCTGGGTTCCACGTCTTGGAACAGTTTTGTATGCAATGCCGCAAATGAATGCGAAGTTGCATCTTATTGCTGATCGCAAGGGCGTATTCAAAGGATCTTCCGCTAATTATAGTGGCGATGGCTTCTCTGAAATGCACTTCAAGTGGAATTCTGTAGCCCAGGCTGATTTTGACAACTGGATTGCCAAAGCTCGTGAAAGCAAAGAAACGCTCGATCGCGCCGGCTACCGTCAGCTTTCATATTCCCCGAAAATGGGTGATGTTGCAGGCAAGCAAAAAGACGCAGAGATTCGCTATTTCTCGCAAGTTGAAAAAGGTCTATATTATCGCATCGTAAACCGTTGCGTTGATGAAGGCACCACTTGCAACGAAGATCAGATGAAATTGGCTGCAGCGAAATCTTTGTGGGGTGAGCTTTGCTCCGTCTTTGATCCCGGTGTGGTTCAGAAGAAATAAAATCATCAAGGAAGGGGCTTTCAGCCTTATAAAGGCAATGTCCCCTCCAAACCGAAATTCATTTAATATGGGTTGAAAAATGTTTGGAAGACTTACAGACCCTGTAGCCGGAGCGTTTCACGCGCTAACGACCGAACCGATCGTCCTTTACACCTGCCTTGTCGTAGTTGCATTGGCCGTCGTTATTCTTGCCGCTATTACGCTGCTCGGCTGGTGGGGAATATTGTGGCGCAATTGGATCACATCTGTTGATCACAAGCGCGTCGGCATTATGTATATCGTCCTTGCAATTGTCATGCTTGTTCGTGGCTTTGCAGATGCTATCATGATGCGTACACACCAAGCGTTCGCGCTTGGATCAGAGAATGCGGGTTATCTACCGCCTGATCACTTTGACCAGATTTTCTCGGCACACGGCACTATCATGATTTTCTTCATGGCAACGCCGTTATTGTTCGGTATTTTGAACTATGTTCTGCCGCTACAACTTGGTGCTCGCGATGTGGCCTTTCCATTTGCCAACAACCTTGGCTTCTGGATTACATGTGCCGGTGCAATTCTCATCAACATTTCGCTCGGTATCGGTAACTTCGGCCGCGGCGGCTGGTTGATGTATCCTCCGTTCTCGGAATTGTTGAATAGCCCGGATACAGGTGTCGACTACTATTTGTGGTCGCTGCAGCTATCCGGTATCGCGACGACGATGGGTGCTGTCAACTTTGTTGCCACTATCGTCAAGTGTCGCGCTCCGGGAATGACAATGTGGAAAATGCCGGTATTCTGCTGGTGCGCATTGGTTTCGAACGTTCTTATCCTTATCATTTATCCGCCGCTGACAGTTGCTTATGCACTTCTTGCCGGCGATCGTTACCTTGATATGAACTTCTTCACCAATACTGCCGGTGGTAACCCGATGGTCTGGATCAACTACGTATGGATTTTCGGTCACCCGGAAGTTTACGTTCTGGTTGTTCCTGCATTCGGTATCATTTCCGAAATTGTTCCGACATTCTCGTCAAAACGCCTTTTCGGTTACACCTCGATGGTTTGGGCTGTCCTTGTTATCTTGATCCTTTCGATCATTGTTTGGGGACACCACTTCTTCACAATGGGTGGCGGCGAAGCCGTTAACACCTTCTTCGGTACTGCAACCATGATTATTGCTATCCCGACCGGTGTTAAGGTCTTTAACTGGCTCTTCACAATGTATAAGGGGCGCATCCGCTTCGAACCCCCGATGTTGTGGTGCATGGGTATGATGTTCACCTTTGTTGGTGGCGGTCTTACCGGTGTTCTGCTCTCGATCGTTCCTTCGGACTGGCAGTTCCACAACTCCTTGTTCCTGGTTGCCCACTTCCACCACACAATTCTTGGTGGTGTTGTGTTCGCTTACCTTGGTGCATTGGCGTTCTGGTTCCCGAAAGCTTTCGGTGTCAAGCCGAACCGCGCATTGGGTATTGCCTCGTTCTGGTGCTGGTTCATCGGCTTCTACGTAGCATTCTTCCCGATCTACGCAGTTGGTTTGATGGGTGCAACACGTCGTTTGCAGCACTATGTCGAACCAAGCTGGCAGCCTTTGTTCATCACAGCAGCCGTAGGTGCATTCATCATCCTTCTTGGTATCCTGTGCTTTGTTCTGCAGGTATTGATCGCCATCTGGTATGGCATCAAGCATAAAGGCAAATTGCCGATCACACAGAACGATCCGTGGGGCGATGCACGTACTCTGGAATGGTCAATTTCTTGCCCGCCTCCTGCTTACAACTTTGCTACAGTCCCTGTCGTTCAAGCGGAAGATGCTTATTGGGATATGAAACAACGTGGTGAGCATCGTAAAACCTCGGGCTTCGAGAAGATCCATATGCCTTCCAACACAATTGCAGGCTTTATTTCCGGCATGTTGATGTTGGTGCTCGGTTTCTCTCTCGTATGGCACATCTGGTGGCTGGCTGTAATTACGTTCGTTGGCTTCATTGTAACCATTCTGCTTCATTCGCTTAATGGAAACCATGCAGGCTATTACATCTCTGCTGAGGACGTACAGAAGACTGAAGACGAATTCAGCGCTGTTCTCAAAGCACAAGGAGTAAAAGCATGAGCGCTACAGCAGTAACGACCGCTCAAGCGGAAAACCATCACGACGGTAGTTCGACAATGGTGTTCGGGTTCTGGGTTTATATCCTTTCCGACCTGATCCTGTTTGCAACTCTGTTCGCCACATTTGCAGTGTTCGCCTCCGCTTACGGCGGCGGCCCTGCAGGCAAAGACTTCATTGAATTGCCTTATGTGCTTTGTGAAACAGCTTTGTTGCTGTTCTCGTCAATCACCTATGGCATGGCAATGGTGCAAGTTCACAAGGGTAATCTCGGCGGGGTAAAAACCTGGCTTGCTATTACTTTCATTCTGGGACTTGCATTCATCGGAATGGAGTTGAACGAATTCCATAAGCTGCTCTGGGGCGTTATGGAAAACGGTGAATTGAAATCCGTTTTCTTCTTTGACCCGAATGCTTATGCTGGAGTTGATCCTGAAACCGGTGTTCGCGTATTCGGTAAAGAAGTTCTGTCGGCTTATTGGTCGTCATTCTTCATGCTGGTTGGCACACACGGTATTCACGTTACGACCGGTTTGATCTGGATGGCATTGATGTTTGCACATCTTGGCCGTCACGGTTTGGATAAAGATAACAAGACTCGTTTGTCCTGTCTTTCTATCTTCTGGCACTTCCTTGACATTATCTGGGTTGGTGTCTTCACCGCCGTCTATCTTTTGGGAGCACTATAATGAGCGAACATGAAGAAGCACACGGTGTAACAACCGGTAAATACATGGTCGGATTCATTCTGGCTGTTATATTGACCCTCGCTTCATTCATTCCTGTTATGCAAGGAATGCTTGATAACTGGGCAGTCAGCACCAAGGTTATTTACCTCATTGGTATGGCTCTCATTCAGATAGTCGTCCAGATTGTTTTCTTCCTCCACCTCAACGAAGGTCCGGATGCGAAGTGGATGGTCGGTTCAATGTGGTTTGGTGCGCTCTGCGTATTCATCGTCCTCGGTGGTACATGGTGGGCAATTTCTCACTTGAACTACAATATGATGGGCGGTTCGGGCCGTATTGTTCAGCCTGATGTTATCGATCAGGTTCCGGGTGGTAGTCCGGTTGCACCTTCGACAGAAGCTGCACCTGCAACACCAGCTACACCTGCTCAATAATCAATATTGTCACTGAAACAATAGAGATATGAAGCCCCGCTTTTAAGCGGGGCTTTTTTTTATCAAGAATTCATAATATTCCTCGCAAATGATTTAACGCCGGAAGGAAAATGCGAGGTTTGTGAATATTCAAAAATTCAGGCGATTTCGGACTGATATATTGTCGTCAATTGCTATCCGGTTTGAAAATTTTTCGACGACTGTTCAGCGTTATAAAGTCGTCGTAAATGCAGGTTTTAGAGAAATTGACCATTTCAAGCGTCGTTTTTCTCTAAGAAACTCACCACAAGTAATCAAAACCTAAAATAGACGATGGCTTCTTGAAGGCATAAACGCTATTTAAAGCGACACGTCGCTTGCAAAAGAAATAGAAGCTTTTACCAGTGACAACGCCTTTTAGGGGTAATTTACCGGCACAATTCCCACCAAGATTGTTGTAGCGGCACATGGAGTCATATGTTGGAAAATGGTGCTCGTAGAATGATAGCATTTATAAACAACCTATCTGCCATCCAATTTGATCCCAAACTTTATGTAACAAGCTCGAAAGCACTAAATCGGCCATAAAGGCACACATGTTACGCGCCTCCGTTAGCCCGGAAAGCCAAATGACGAACGTCAACAATTCTAACGGCCACGATTCCGACGGTTTCCGGTTGCGCCGAGGCTCGCGCATAACGATGCCCACATTTCTGGCGTTCGTAGAATGTATATGCGTGGTGTAAGGTCCTAATGGTCTTTTTCAATTTTGATGGCTGTCATAAACAGTAATGAATAGGTAACAAGTATTCAATTATGCTTGTATCTCGGGAGCCTGTGGGGAGCCGGAATTTTTAAAGCGGTATCCAACCTGTGCGGTCCGCATGAAGCGGAAGATAATCGAAGGAGTAAGGCGCATGCTTACCCCTCCGTTAAAGGTCGGCGTGGCTGGCAGACTGTTTTAGTAGAAATATTCGGTACGTCCCCGACAATTCCAAGGTGCATTAATTCGGCAAGGCGTTAGTTGGTGGAGCACAATTCAATGACGCGCGCTTCACCGGTGAAATCAAAGTGTGAGTTTAGAAGATTGGCTTAATAACACATTTTCAAATTTGAAGGGTGTCGACCGAGAAGAGTATAGTTGGTGTGTAATAGCTGATAGACCATGCGTCATAAGTTTTTTCAGGAGGACATCTAAAAGGGTATTTAATCCTTGCTTGTCGATCCGGAATACGTCAGTTTACCGATGAACACACCAATGCCCGCTCACTTCTGATTGTAAGGCACCATTTCCGAAAATCGAGAAAATGCAGCCGATCAAATTTTTGTAGCGATGCCATATTCTGCGGCAAGGCGTTGATAAATTACCAATAAGCATCGTTAAAAAGACAATGCGTAGGTACGCTATGGAACGGGTAGACCATTGGCGAAAAAATCATCCGGTTTCACCGCAAGCCTGCCGCATTAAATTTTAAATGAAAATTGCTTTTGGAATCATCCAATAAATTTTTGCGTTTATTATGCAGAGTTTGTTCAGAAATGTTCCTCTGTAGAATTCTGATAATTGCCGCGTAGATCCGGCAAATCGCCGCGTTTATAGCAAAAACTTGGCAAATAAAAAGGAAGCAACGGAGCTGCTTCCTATATTTAAGAGATTTACTATATCACGTTAAAGCGGTTCGATCAGGCTTCCTGAACATGCGATTCAAGGAACCACAGGCTCTTGTCGAGCTCACGCGATGCAGCAGTGAAAATATCTGCCGTATCAGCATCTCCGGCTTCGTCAGCCTCGTCAATGGCTTTACGCATGTCATTGGCAGCGTCGCCATAACGTTCGATCAGTGCATTAAGATGATCGTGTACTTTGTAAATATCTGTCGGATAAGCCTTCAATTTCGAGGTACCGGCAACAGCTTGAACGGTTCCCAGCGCTGTACCCCCGAGTTGCGCAACACGTTCGGCAATGATGTCGACATGTTCATCAATCGCATCTCTAAAGCCATCCAGCATTTCATGAACACCGATAAAATTGGAACCCTTCAAGTTCCAGTGTGCCTGCTTTGTGATAAGTGCCAGATCAATCAATGTTGCCAGGTTTTTGTTCAACAAGGCAATTGCAGTTGTCTTCGTGTTTGACGGCATGTCATTACGGGTTTTATGAGTTTTTATCATATTGTCTTAATCTCCGCTTGATTTGAATTGCGTAATATTAAACGCACCAAACGCTAAAAAGTTCCGCTTGGAATTTCTACCCTTGTCAAGCATTCTCAAAGGCAGTGCGGTGATGCAAAAATAGAATACACCTTTCAGGAAATATTCCAATCAAAAAAATAAAATAATTAGCGTTCCTTCGGTTGATATATTTCCATTATCAGCCACATAAACCGAATTTATAAAGGATATTTTTCTCAGAAAATTTTAGAATTAATCTAAAATATTTTTATTTTTTTAGAATGTTATCTTTTATATGAAATAAATATAAATCACTGTACGCTATGATAAAATTTTATATTTATTTTGATTTATATATATTATAAAAACAAACAAAAATAAAAATATCAATAGGTGCGATATTTTTGTTGGCGAAAATTCGTATTTTTGGATCAAACGCACTTTGTGAACGAGATTGATAAGTGATCGCGATCGAGTGCTGCTTTCTAAGAAAGATAAGAGTGGTAATCGTTTCTCTAGCCTTAAGATAAAACCCGTTGCGGGCATAAGATTTTTATAACCTTTTCTTATCCGGAATATAATGTTTATGTTTCTCCTTTTAATCTCTTTCAATATATCTGAAGAATGATGACGAAGTAGCCTCCGAATTGAGACAATCCGATTTTTTTAAGACGCAAAAGCCGCGACGAAAAACGGAAAGATTAATAGATTGAAATAATCGGCGTTAGGGGCATTAGCTATTTTCATAGAGGAAGCTCATGGCTTCGGTTTCGAAACAGGCAGAGGTTTTTGAGGATGCGTAGATATTTGTGAAGGAAAGCCATTGACACAGTGTTCGCAAAAGGCTCAAAAATTCGCCAAATTCGATCCCTCTGTTCTTTTGTTTCAATGAACAATGATTTAATAGACATTGAATGATTACATTAGCATTAGATACAGCTTCTTCAAATTGTGCCGTAGCGTTAATCAACGACGGTCGTGTTCTGGCGCGTGTGAGTGAAAACATCGGAAAAGGACACGCCGAAAAGCTTATTGATCAGATCATTGCGGTGACAAATACGTCAGGGCTTGATCTCGACAAGGTTGATCGCATCGCTGTAAACATCGGTCCGGGGTCGTTTACCGGTGTTCGTATTGGTGTGGCAACAGCACGAGGTCTGGCTTTGGCCTTGAAAAAGCCGGCGGTTGGCGTGAGCTCGCTTGAGGCAATCGGTTTTGAAGCTCTTAAGCGCTTTCCGGAACACCATGTAATAGCTGTCATTGATGCCGGTCGTGACATGGTCTACCGGCAGGATTTTGACGAAAAGCTCGAACCGCTTATACCACCCGAGGTGAAGGCTTGCGAAAACGTTGTTGCGTCCCTTGATAATAAGGCAATCGTTGCAGGCCCGTTTGCCGAAACAATCGCTCATTCTGCAGGCATAGCGGAGAATCGGATTTTTTCTATTGTTGCACCGGATGTTATAAGTTTTGCAATTCTCTCGCAGTCGAAAAAGTCGGACGGTGCTCCGAAGCCGCTTTATTTGCGCGAAGCGGATGCTAAACCGCAAATGGGTTTTTCTCTTCCCAGGAAAAAGGAATGATAAGTTTTCCTTTTTCGAAATCGCGATTTACTATTGCTCCTATCACGTCCGATGATAGTGAGGCTCTACATGAAATACACAGAAAATCATTCTATCATGCATGGGATGAAGAAACCTTCACTTCTTTTTTGACTGATCCACAAATGTTCGGTTTTACTGTGTGTGTAATGGGTAAACCTGAAAAAATATTGGGATTTATTCTTTGTAGATTGGTTATTGATGAAGCAGAAATCATCACAATTGCTGTGCATCCCCGTTATCGTTCAAAAGGAATAGGACGGACACTTATGGACGCCGTTTTCAGATATCTTTATCAGGAACGGGCAAAACAACTTTTTCTTGAAGTTGACGAGACGAATAAAGCAGCTCTTGCTCTCTATAAAAGTTCCGGTTTTAATGAGGTCGGTCGCAGGCCCGGATATTATCAAACCGGTAAAGGCCATAGTGATGCCTTGATCATGCGTAGAACCATTCAGCAAAATGATTGAGATTCCAAAGAAAACCGGATAGATATGCGTTATGAGTGAAGCAAAAGAAAAAAACAGCAATGCCCGCAAGGTTTATATCAAAACCTATGGCTGTCAGATGAATGTCTATGATAGCGAACGCATGGGTGATAGCCTTGACGCAGAAGGCTATGTTGCTACGCAATCTCCTGACGATGCGGACCTTATATTGCTTAATACCTGCCATATTCGTGAAAAAGCTGCCGAAAAACTTTATTCCGATCTGGGGCGTTTGCGCGTTATGCGCGAGGAACGCGATCCTTCGAAGCCCTTGACGATAGGTGTGACGGGGTGTGTTGCCCAAGCCGAGGGGGAAGAAATTCTAAGGCGTGCCCCGACAGTTGATCTGGTGGTGGGGCCACAAACTTATCATCGCCTGCCTGAACTGTTGCGCAAGGTGCACGAGGGCAAAAAGATTGTTGAAACCGAATATGCCGTTGAAGATAAATTTGCCCATCTTCCGCATCATAATCGTCAGGCTGTGAAAAAACGTGGCGTTACGGCTTTTCTGACTGTTCAGGAAGGGTGCGATAAATTCTGCACATTTTGCGTTGTGCCCTATACCCGTGGTTCCGAAGTATCGCGGCCTATCGGACAGATAATCAATGAAGCACGCGAACTTGTTGATGCAGGCGTAAAAGAGATCACTTTGCTTGGGCAGAACGTCAATGGGTGGCATGGTGTTTCGCAAGATGGCAGTCAGTGGCGGTTGGGCAATCTTCTTTATGAGCTTGCAAAGATTGATGGTTTGAAGCGGTTACGTTATACGACAAGTCATCCGCGCGATATGGACGACAGCCTTATTGCAGCTCATGGCAATCTTGAAATGTTGATGCCTTATCTACATCTTCCGGTACAATCAGGTTCCGACCGCATCCTCAAAGCTATGAACCGCCAGCATAAAGCTGCCGATTATTTGAAACTGATTGACCGTATCCGTCAGGCACGTCCGGATATAGCTTTTTCGGGTGATTTTATCGTCGGTTTTCCGGGAGAAACGGATGAGGATTTCGAAGCCACAATGAAGCTTGTTGAAGAAGTCGGCTATAGCTCCGCCTATTCGTTCAAATATTCTCCACGTCCGGGAACACCGGGAGCAACGATGAAAAATCATGTTGACGAAAGTGTCAAAGACGAGCGCCTGCAACGTTTGCAAACTCTCATTCTTGATCAGCAGCACCGGTTTTTAAAGTCGAAAATCGGTGAACGTGTTGAAGTGCTTGTTGAAAAGGCAGGCAGGCATGACGGGCAAATGGTTGGCCGTTCGCCATGGTTGTTACCTGTTGTTGTTTCAACAAATGCGAAAATTGGCGAAATTATTCCGGTCGATATAACCGAAGCTCTTCCGAACAGTCTTTTTGGCAATGCGATAAACTGACAATAATGTTTTTCAATTGGAGCGCTCGTCATCAAAGCGGGTTTTCTTTTGTTTTTTAGTCCATATATTGCTGACAGAAACGGTTTTTTGAGGAGATAGGGTTGAACGATTCAACCGGAACAAAGAAAGCATTGAAGATCGAAGGAACCGGAAAGGTAAAAAAATCCGGCAAAGCGAAGACTGTTGCTTCCACTGTTAAAACAGCTACATCCGATATGGATCATGTTGTACTTGTTTTCGAGGATAATCGGCAAGCAAATGTTGTCTTCGGGCAGTTTGACGAAAATCTGGCTCGCATAGAGCAAAAATTGGGACTTGATATCCGTGCACAGGGAAATGAAGTGTCAATCAGTGGAAACAAGCAGGATATAGAGGTAGCTCGCCAAGCCCTTGATCAGCTTTATGAACTTGCTAAAACCGGCTTGCAACCGGGATTGCCAGATGTTGACGGAGCAATAGCCCTTGCTGCAACATCGGACGCCGGAACTGATCGGGGAAGCCCTGAAAAGGATCCGCCAAAAGTAACGCCGGCCCATATCTCCACACGGAAAAAAACAATCTATGCCCGCACGCCTACACAGGATACCTATATGCGTGCGCTGCAACGAACCGAACTGGTTTTCGGTGTCGGGCCTGCGGGAACAGGTAAAACATATCTTGCCGTTGCCCATGCAGCGATGCTTCTCGAGCGAGGGCTGGTTGAACGGATTATTCTGTCTCGTCCGGCAGTCGAAGCCGGTGAAAGATTGGGCTTTTTACCCGGCGACATGAAAGAAAAAGTCGATCCCTATCTGCGACCTCTTTACGATGCACTTTATGATATGATGCCGGCAGAAAAGATTGAACGCGCAATGGCTGCCGATATTATCGAGATAGCACCACTCGCCTTTATGCGCGGGCGCACGCTTGCGCATTCGGCTGTTATCCTCGATGAAGCGCAAAATACAACGTCAATGCAGATGAAAATGTTTTTAACCCGCCTTGGAGAAGGTTCGCGAATGATCGTAACCGGGGATCCGAGCCAGATCGACTTGCCGTTTGGGCAAAAGTCGGGATTGACCGAAGCAATGCGCATTCTCGATTCCATTGATAATATTGTAACAGTGCACTTTAGCCAAAAGGATGTCGTGCGCCATCCGTTGGTGACGGCTATCGTTACAGCTTATGATCAGGATGCCCGTGCAAATGCAAAAAACCGCGCTTTAGACAATAACGGAAAAAAGAATTTATCAAAATGACAGTGCGTTATGACGTTGCAATAAATGCTGATGGCTGGCAAAGCGAACACAGTTTGAGAATGCTCGTTGATCGTGTGCTTGAAGCCACATTGCATGGCCTCGAATTCGACGATGTCGACAGCGAGCTCAGTCTGGTTTTTACGGACGATGCAAATATACGTACGATAAATGCAAAGTGGCGCCACATAGACAAGGCAACAAATGTCCTTTCATTTCCCGCTTTTCCTATGCAACCGGGGCAGCGACCGGGCCCGATTCTGGGTGATATTGTTATTGCTCGTGAAACGGTTCAACGCGAAGCGCAGGAGGAAAATAAAAGCTTCGATGACCATTTGAGCCATCTTATTGTCCACGGGCTTCTTCATTTGACGGGATATGATCATCAAAACGATGATGAAGCAGAACAAATGGAATCTCTCGAGAGAAAAATTCTCGCTTCTCTTGGTATTTCCGATCCTTATAATGATTGAGTAACAAGATGAATCTTGCTATTGGCGTTTTATACATATATTGAATTATATATGTTTTAATGCGGTAGCAAAAATGTGAAGTATTTTACTTTTGAATATTCTAACTTTAAAAAGTCATGATAGAAAAAACAGATAAATCAATTGAAGACGAGTCTAACCGTTCATCGGCCGGTCAAAGTTCTTCACGATCGCGAAGCAGTGAAAAGAAGTCTTTATTTGCCAATCTTTTTTCTTTTATGCGTTCCCGCAATAATTCTACTTTGCGAGAAGATCTGACAGATGCCCTTTCCGATGGGCAGGGAGATGCAAATTCGTTGTTTTCGCCGGAAGAGCGTCTCATGTTGAACAATATTTTGCGCCTTCGGGAAACCCGTGTAGAGGATGTGATGATACCGCGCTCGGAAATCGAAGCGCTTGATATTACAACGACACTGGCTGAGACATTGATAGAGTTCGAAAAATCCGGTCATTCGCGTATGCCGGTCTATTCGGAAAGTCTCGATGATCCGCGTGGCATGCTGCATATTCGTGATGTTTTGAATTACATTACGCATAAAGCCCAAAGTGGAGAAAAAGAGGGATGCCTTGATTTTTCCAAAGTGGATCTGTCGCAACCTGTCGGCAATCTCGATTTGATACGCAGTGTTCTGTTCGTTCCCGGTTCGATGTTGGCAGGGCAGCTTTTGACACGTATGCAGGCAACCCGAACCCAGATGGCGCTGATTATTGACGAATATGGTGGAACGGATGGCCTTGCTTCAATGGAAGATATTGTCGAACTTGTTGTCGGTGATATCGAAGACGAGCACGATGATGTCGACATGTCCATTATCAAAGAGCCTGATAACAGATGGCTTGTCGATGCCAGTGCCGATCTTGATGAGGTGGAAAAAGCGCTGGGACCGGATTTCAAGGTGGGCGAACATGGAGAAGACGTCGATACAATCGGCGGACTTATTGTTTCAACATTGGATCGGATACCGGCAAAAGGCGAAGTTGTCGAAGCAGTTCCCGGGTATCAGTTCCGTATTCTCGAAGCCGACAAACGCCGCATCAAACGGATCAGAATCCAACCTTTACAGAACCATCCAAAGCAGGAAAAGGAGAACACCCCGTCCGATTTATAAAACGGGTGTTTCGTATTTTCTTTCCTGTCACAATCAATCTTCTTGTCGGATGTTGAAATTCCAGAGGTAAAAGGCAAGTGGGGGAAACCGGACATGCAGATTTTGGCAGGACTAACCACTTACATCGGAAAGCTTAAAGGCTCGAAACAGCATTTTGTAAGCTTTGTCTGTGGTGGAATAACAGCTCTTGCAACTGCGCCTTTGTACTTCTTCCCGCTGGCTTTTGTTACTTTCCCCGTTCTGGTTTTGTTGCTCGATAAGGTTGCTGTCGCCTCCAGTCTGAAGCAGCGCTTCAAGCTCGGCTTTCTGACTTGCTTCAGCTTTGGTTTCGGCTATTTCGTTTTCAGTCTTTGGTGGCTTTCCAGTGCCATGCTGGTCGACCCCATAAGCTTTGGTTGGGCCATTCCTTTAGCAATTTTCGGGCTTCCGTTTTATCTTGCGCTTTACTGGGGGCTTGCAGGCGGGCTTGTTATTCTGTTTTGGAAAAAGGGGCTATCCCGTCTGTTCGCTTTGGCGTTCGCTCTCGGTATTGCCGAATATTTGCGTTCCACTTTGTTTACCGGCTTTCCCTGGAATGCAATTGGCTACACAATTATGCCGACACCGCTTTTTATGCAATCCGACGCAGTGGTTGGTCTTTACGGAATGAATGCGCTCGCCGTGCTTCTTTATTCAATGCCAGCCACTTTTTTTGACAAAAACCACCGGTGGCTTGCCTTAATAATCGGCGTTATTCTTTTTGGTGCACATACGGGGTTCGGTGCTATCCGGCTTTATGAAGCACCTCCGATCAATGACTATGACAATGCCAACACGTGGGTAAGACTCATACAACCGTCCATTAAACAGGACGAGAAACTTGACAATCAGGTTCGCTATGCAATGTTCGATGCGCATATGCAACTGAGCGAAAAACCGCTCACAAATGGTGCGCATGAACCTGCCTATATTGTTTGGCCGGAAACCGCAGTGCCCTATATACTGGACTATGTGCCGGAAGCAAAAATGCGCATCGCTTCCATTCTCGAACCGGATCAATGGGCAATTGTCGGGGCAGTTCGGAGCAGTGGCGCACCGAATGACGAAAACAATAAATATTTCAATACAATTGAAACAATTGATGGTAACGGCAATATTCTGTCGTCTTCGGACAAGGTGCATCTTGTCCCGTTTGGCGAATATTTGCCCTTCCAGAGTTTTTTTGACAAAATAGGTCTTCATGCATTGGCTGTAATGGCAGGGGGGTACAGTAGCACACCGATACGAAAAACTGTGAAGATGCCGGATGGTTTTGTCTTTCTACCGATGATTTGCTATGAGGTGATTTTTCCTGATGGTATGAACTATGAAGGTGAAAAACCTCAAGCGATTTTAAACGTTACCAATGACGGATGGTTTGGTGTCACACCGGGACCATACCAGCATTTCGATCAGGCGCGTTTACGTGCTGTTGAAATGGGAATTCCACTTATACGTGCAGCCAATAATGGAATTTCGGCAGTCGTTGACCCCTATGGGCGAATCGTGCGGTGTTTGGACCTCGATAAAATCGGTTTAATTGATGCGCCAATACCCTCTTCCATTGTTCCGATATGGAACACGAAAACAAAATTTATTCAACCTTTCACGATATTTTTTGTTATACTGATATTAAGTTTAATGTTTGGGTTTGTAAAAAATGGACACTCGATTGACAAGTGCTAATCAATGGGGTGTTATGCGCATGAAAATTGGTTCCAGCGGGGGACCGATACTAAAACCCCTAAATAACAAGATCATCTGCATTTGTTTATAGACTTATGAAGATGGATAAGTATTGACGCGAGAAAGTTAGATCATGTCCGCACCCAAAAAAATACCCGCCCCGACTGATGTTTATGTGGGAAGCCGCATCAGACTACGGCGAAATATGCTTGGGCTCAGTCAGGAAAAATTGGGGGAGAAGCTCGGCATTACCTTCCAGCAGATACAAAAATATGAAAAGGGCACCAATCGTGTCGGTGCCAGCCGCCTTCAGGCGATCTCCGAAATTCTTGATGTGCCGGTATCCTATTTTTTCGAGGAAGCGCCGGGCACCCGTACGTCGGAAAGTTTTTATGAGAGAGATAATAATTTCATGGATTTTTGTTCGAGTAATGAGGGAATTCAGCTTCTGCGTGCTTTTACCAATATCAAGGATCCGAAAGTCCGGCGCAAAATCATCGATTTGGCAAAAGCACTTTCTGAAGACGAAAAATCGAATTCCTTGTAGATGCATTCTTTATTGAAAACGCGGGAAAAATTCCAAACGGTATTTTCGATTGATCATTTTAAATCCAATTTGAAATTTATTGATTTTTTTAAAGAAATTTCTGTGCCTAGGTCGCTTCATTATTTTTCAAGTAGGCCTGATCAACTGGTCGCTTACATATCAAAATTGTTATTCCGAATGGCGAATATCACATTTATTTCATGGTTCACGCTAAAACGGCATTGACGCAATTCGACAAGCTTGGCAAATAAAGCAATTGTCGTTTTTCTTTTTGGAGTATCCGGAAAGAATGCAAACGTCGTCTTTCTAGAGGGGTTTCCCGTGTCTCATCAGAATTATCTTTTTACCAGTGAATCGGTATCGGAAGGTCATCCCGATAAAGTTTGTGACCGTATTTCGGATGAAATTGTCGATATGATCTATAAGGAAGCATCCAAATCGGGTGTTGATCCATGGTCTGTCCGTGTTGCCTGTGAAACTCTGGCAACCACAAATCGGGTTATTATCGCCGGCGAAGTCCGCGTGCCTGATACACTTCTGAAAAAAGATAAAAATGGCAAGCTTGTCCATGACAAGAAGGGAGATCCGGTTATCAACCCGTCACGCTTCCGTTCGGCTGCTCGTCGTGCAATTCGCGCAATCGGTTACGAACAGGAAGGCTTTCACTGGAAAACAGTGAAGATTGATGTTTTGTTGCATTCCCAATCTGCAGATATTGCCCAAGGCGTCGATAACGCATCCGACCGACAGGGAGAAGAAGGTGCAGGTGATCAAGGCATCATGTTTGGCTATGCATGTAGGGAAACACCGGATTTGATGCCGGCACCAATTTACTATGCCCATAAAATTCTCGAAACATTGTCGATTGCCCGCCATCTTGACGAAGGCGAAGCAAGCAAGCTTGGACCGGATGCAAAAAGTCAGGTAACTGTTCGTTATGAAAACGACAAACCGGTAGAAGTGGTCTCCATTGTTCTTTCTACCCAACATATTGATCCGACATGGGATTCAAAGAAAGTGCGCTCTGTCGTCGAACCATATATCCGTCAAGCATTGAGCGATATAAAAATTGCAGACAATTGTAATTGGTATATCAATCCGACAGGAAAATTTGTTATTGGTGGTCCGGATGGAGATGCCGGTCTTACCGGGCGTAAAATTATTGTTGATACTTATGGTGGTGCAGCTCCTCATGGCGGTGGTGCATTCTCCGGTAAAGATACCACCAAAGTTGACCGTTCGGCGGCCTACGCAGCACGCTACCTTGCCAAGAATGTCGTTGCGGCCGGACTTGCCGATCGTTGCACAATCCAACTTTCTTACGCAATCGGCGTCGCACAACCTCTTTCGATCTATGTCAATCTGCATGGAACCGGCAAAGTTGATGAAGGTGTTGTCGAAGCTGCAATCCGCAAAGTTATGGATTTGTCTCCATCGGGAATCCGCAAGCATCTTGAACTCAATAAAGCAATTTACGCAAAAACATCTGCTTATGGTCATTTCGGCCGCAAGCCGGGGCGGGACGGCTCGTTCTCGTGGGAACGGACAAATCTCGTCAAGGCGCTGAAAGAGGCAATCAAGGCGGCGTAATGGACGGATATAAAGAACGGGCAAGCGAGGCTTTCTTTGGACGACGTCGGGGAAAGGCATTGCGTGCTGCCCAGATAAAACGCGAAGAGACATTGCTTCCCGTTCTTGCATTGGATTTGTCAACGCCTGCACCTGAAAGGCTCGCCGACCTATTCAATAATTCCGGAGACGCAAAAAACAATTACGAAGATATACGCATTGAAATCGGTTTTGGTGGTGGCGAACATCTCGCCCATGAAATGGATAGATTCCCTCAAACCGGTTTTATCGGTGTCGAGCCATTCATTAACGGAATGGCCAAAATGCTCGGTGCTTTGGAAGATAATCAAGAAAGATTGAAACATATACGGCTTTATGATGATGATGCCACACGGTTGCTCGACTGGTTGCCGCCATCATCAATTGCCGGAATAGATCTTTTCTATCCTGACCCTTGGCCGAAGAAGAAACACTGGAAACGCCGCTTCGTGAATATGAAGAATCTCGATCGTTTTGCGCGTGTTTTGAAATCCGGAGCCAAGTTCCGGTTTGCTTCCGATATTGATACTTATGTGAACTGGACACTTTTTCACTGTGCACATCATCCGGATTTTATCTGGTCAGCCAATGGGTCGGCAGATTGGAAATTGCCTTTTGAAGCCTGGCCGGGAACGCGCTATGAAGAAAAGGCATTGCGGGAAGGGCGCGTACCCGCTTATCTCACATTTGTCAGAAAATAGAGGTAACTCTTCAAAATTATCGGGCGGAAATATTGCCTGAAGAACAGTCTTAAACATTCGAAATGTTCTACTTGAAAACAAAATTCATCAGGTGTATATTATAGAAAATTCTTGATCATTTGATGAAGAGTGGGTTTTCCGAGCCCGCTCTTTTTTGTTACCGGAATGGTTTGATTTATATTTGGAAAAGTTGGGTATGAGCGAGAGCGGACAAGCAATTGATTTGGATGAACCACGTCTTTTTGAAGAAAAAGGCGTTGAAGCACGTGTCGTTGCAATTGTTGCTCCTGTGTTAAGACCTCTTGGCTACCGGATTGTTCGTGTCCGCTTATCCGGTCTTAATGGGCTTACTTTGCAAATTATGGCCGAACGTGGCGATGGTACAATGACAATCAAGGATTGCGAGGAAGTCAGTGGTGTCGTTTCTCCTATTCTTGATGTTGAAGATATCATTGAGCGAAAATACCATCTGGAAATTTCTTCGCCCGGAATTGATCGTCCACTCGTCAGAAAATCCGATTTTTCGCGTTGGCAAGGCCATATTGCAAAAATAGAAACAACTGGAATGATAGATGGGCGAAAGAAATTTCGCGGGACAATCAGTGATGTCGACGAGGATGGTTTTGTTCTCAATACAGATAAGGCAGCCTATGGCGAAGCTTTGGCTGTGCGAGTTCCATTCAGCGAGATAGCTGATGCGCATCTTGTTTTGACCGATGATCTTATCCGTGATGCACTGGCAAAAGACAAAGCGTTGCGTCAGCAGCTCATTCCGGATGATGATCTTGGGCCCGATAGCGGTTCTAAAAAACCGGAGAATTCGGGTAAGACACAAAAGAGTTTGAAAGGCGGGGACAGTCGAAAAAAGTCCAAGCCGGAAAAGAAATAACTTAGTCGATGCCGTGAAGCGGCACAAAGAAGGAGAGAATCAATGGCTGTAAGCGCTAATAGGCTTGAACTTCTGCAAATCGCAGATGCCGTTGCCCGCGAAAAGTCGATTGACCGTGAAATTGTCATTTCTGCAATGGCTGATGCCATCCAGAAAGCTGCGCGGTCACGCTATGGTCAGGAAACCAATATCCGTGCCGATATCAATTCCAAAACCGGCGAAATCAAGTTGCAGCGTTTGCTGGAAGTTGTCGACACGGTTGACGATTATGCGACACAGATTTCTCTGGAAGACGCAAGAAAACGCAAACCTGATGCTGAAATCGGCGATTTCTTGTCGGATCCGCTGCCGCCAATGGAATTCGGGCGCATTGCTGCCCAGTCGGCCAAGCAGGTCATCGTCCAGAAAGTGCGTGAGGCAGAGCGCGATCACCAATACGAGGAATATAAGGATAAGGTTGGCGAAATTGTTTCCGGCACTGTCAAACGCGTAGAATATGGCAATGTCATTGTCGATCTGGGACGTGGTGAGGCAATTGTTCGTCGTGACGAACTCATTCCGCGTGAGTCGTTCCGTTATGGCGATCGTATTCGTGCTTATGTCTATGATGTCCGGCGCGAACAACGCGGGCCGCAGATTTTCCTTTCGCGTACCCATCCGCAATTTATGGCCAAGCTTTTCACTATGGAAGTTCCGGAAATTTATGACGGCATTATCGAAATCAAGTCGGTTGCCCGTGATCCCGGTTCACGTGCAAAGATTGCCGTCGTTTCGCGCGATGGCTCGATTGATCCGGTTGGCGCATGCGTTGGTATGCGTGGTAGCCGCGTTCAGGCTGTTGTCAACGAACTTCAGGGCGAGAAGATTGATATTATCCCGTGGTCTCCTGATGCAGCAACATTTATTGTTAACGCTTTGCAACCGGCAGAAGTGGCTAAAGTTGTTCTTGATGAAGATGCAGAACGTATCGAAGTTGTTGTGCCTGATGACCAGCTTAGCCTTGCAATCGGACGGCGTGGTCAAAATGTCCGTCTTGCTTCGCAATTGACAGGCTGGGATATCGATATCCTTACAGAACAGGAAGAATCCGAAAATCGGCAGAAAGAGTTTGCAAAACGTAGCAAATTGTTCATGGAAGCTCTGGATGTTGACGAGATGGTTGCACAGGTCCTTGCTTCCGAAGGCTTCGCTTCTATTGAAGAAATTGCCTATGTTGATCCGGATGAAATCAGCTCGATTGAAGGGTTTGACGAAGAAACCGCTTCCGAAATCCAGCAACGTGCGAAAGACTATATCGATAAACAGGAAGCCGAACTCGACAAGAAACGTAAGAAACTTGGTGTTTCCGACGAATTACGTGAATTGCCGGGAATGACAACGGCGATGATGGTTGCCGTCGGTGAGGATGGCGTCAAAACGATTGAGGACTTTGCCGGTTATGCCGTTGATGATCTGGCCGGTTGGCGCGAACGTAAAGATGGCGAAACACAGAATTTTGCCGGTGTTCTTACACCGTTCGATATAAGTCGCGCCGATGCCGAAGCAATGGTTGTCGCTGCCCGTTTGAAAGCCGGCTGGATGACAGAAGAAGATCTTCATAAGCCGGAAGAGAACGATGGGGCTGAGGAAAATACACAAGCGGCAACATCTGAAGATTCTACAAAAACTGCCGAAACAGAAACGCCGGCTGAATAGGAAAGATGAACTGATTGATGAATGACCGTACATGTATCCTGACAAGAAAAAGTGGTGATGCTCACGAGCTTATCCGCTTTGTTGCCGGACCTGACGGTCATCTTGTGCCTGATATCAAAGCCGATTTGCCGGGGCGGGGAGCCTGGATTTCCGCCTCGAAATCTGTTCTTGAAGAAGCAATAAAACGCAAGGCTTTTACACATAGCCTGAAGACTGATATTATCGTGGATCAGGGGCTTGTCGAACTTGTGGACAAACTTTTGGTCAAAGCGGCACTCGGTCGTCTTGCTCTGGCTCGAAAGGCGGGTGCTGTTGTCACCGGTGCAACCAAAGTTGAACAGGCAATACGTTCAGGTGAAGCATGTCTTGTTTTACATTCGAAAGAAGCCGCTTTTGATGGTAAACGCAAGATTGAACAAGCAATTTACTCGGTCAAGCGACCGGATAAGCAAGACATTCCGGTTGTAACTTTATTCAACAGTGATGAAATGGGTGTGGCTTTTGGTGATAATCCTGTGGTACATGCTGCATTATTGAATTTGAAGCTTGCACAAGGATTCATCAAAACAGTGCAAAGACTTGTTGCCTACCGCGACGGGAAGCACTAGGCCGGAAAAGAAGACGGTAGAAGCCGTGAAGGAAACGGAATGACGGAAAACAATAACGACAAGAAAACAGCCAAGAAAACGCTGACCTTGAAACTCCCGGGGATTGAAACCAGTACAGTCAAGCAGAATTTCAGTCACGGACGTACAAAGGCGGTCGTTGTCGAAACGAAACGGCGCAAGATTACCCGTCCGGATGAAAAGGTCGAAGTCAAGCACGTTGTGACCAAACCGCGTGTCGCCCAGACAGCGAAGCCACGTACAGAAACGGCTCCCAAAGTTTCCTTGCAGCACCCGCATAGCAATCTTTCCTCGGCTGAAATGGAAGCACGTATGCGTGCACTGGAAGAAGCCCGTCTTCACGCCGAAGAACAACATAAGCTCGAGGAAGAAGAGCATAAACGTGCTCAGGAAGAAGCCAAGCGTCGTCAGGCGGAAGAAGCAAAACGCGCTAAAGAGCGCGAAGAACTTTTACGCAAGCAGGCGGAAGAGGATGCAAAAGCTCGTGCGGCTCATGAAGCTGAAAAAACTGAAGCTCACAAGCCGGAAGTTAAAAAGCATGAAGTCCATAAGGTCAAGGATGGCTATCGTCCTAAAACCGACAAGCAGGCGGCCAACCGACCGATTGAACTTGATATTGCACCCGTTACCAAACAACGTGCAGCGGCTCCTGTCGCAAAACGTAATATTGTTGATGATGACGAGGATGATCGTCGCTCGCGTCGTGGCGGTGGCAATAAATCCGAGGTACGTGCTCCAAAAGCAGTAAAGGGTGGCGAACAGCGCCGCCGCAGCAAACTGACATTGAGCAGTGCACTTGACGAGGAAGGCAATTCACGTGGCCGTTCAATGGCTGCTATGCGTCGGCGCCAAGAAAAATTCAAACGCTCGCAGATGCAGGAACCGCGCGAAAAGATTTCCCGCGAAGTGACAATTCCTGAAACCATTACTATTCAGGAACTCGCCCAACGTATGACCGAACGCTCTGTCGACGTCATCAAATATCTGATGAAACAGGGGCAGATGTTGAAGCCCGGTGATGTGATTGATGCGGATATGGCGCAATTGATTGCAGAAGAATTCGGCCACACGGTAAAACGCGTTGCTGAATCGGATGTTGAAGAAGGTCTCTTCAATGTTCCCGATGATCCGGCAAAGCTCAAACCGCGCCCACCTGTCGTTACCATTATGGGGCACGTCGACCACGGCAAGACATCGCTTCTTGATGCCATCCGTCATGCCAATGTTGTGGCTGGTGAAGCGGGTGGTATCACCCAGCATATCGGCGCCTATCAGGTCGAACAGAAGGGACAGAAGATCACCTTTATCGATACACCGGGACATGCGGCCTTTACGGCGATGCGTGCCCGTGGTGCGCAGGTGACCGATATTGCGGTTCTGGTTGTTGCAGCTGACGACAGTGTCATGCCGCAAACGATTGAATCCATTCACCATGCAAAAGCTGCCGGTGTGCCGATTATTGTTGCCATCAACAAGATTGATAAACCGGCTGCCGATCCGCAAAAGGTCAGAACCGAATTGTTGCAGCATGAAGTTTTCGTCGAAAGCATGGGCGGTGACACACTGGAAGTGGAAGTTTCGGCAAAAACCGGCAAGAATATCGACAAGCTTCTTGAAGCAATTTTGTTACAGGCGGAAATTCTCGACTTGAAAGCCGATCCTGATCGTACGGCCGAAGGTGTTGTTATCGAAGCACAGCTTGATCGCGGTCGCGGTGCCGTTGCAACGGTTCTGATCCAGAAAGGCACATTGCATCCTTCCGACATTATCGTTGCCGGCAATGAATGGGGACGTGTTCGTGCCCTTATCAATGACCGTGGCGCCCATATCAAAGCGGCAACTCCGTCAATGCCGGTTGAAGTTCTCGGTATGCAAGGCACACCGCAGGCTGGTGACCGTTTTGCAGTTGTCGCCAATGAAGCACAGGCACGCGAGATTGCCGAATATCGTCAGCGTCTTGCCCGTGAGAAGGCAGTTGCGCGGCAGGCAGGCTCGCGCGGTTCGCTTGAACAGATGATGAACCGGATGCAGACGAGCGGCATGAAAGAATTTCCTCTGGTCATCAAAGGGGATGTTCAGGGCTCTGTCGAAGCCATTACCTCAGCGCTTGAAAAACTCGGTAATGACGAAGTGCGCGCCCACATTGTCCATGCCGCTCCCGGTGGTATTACGGAAAGCGATGTATCATTGGCTGCAGCATCCAATGCTGCCATTATCGGCTTTAACGTTCGTGCCAATAGTCAGGCACGTGATGCAGCCGAAGCCCAAGGCATCGAAATTCGTTATTACAATATCATTTATGATCTTGTTGACGATGTGAAGGCAGCAATGTCGGGCATGTTGACGCCGGAACGGCGCGAAACTTTCCTTGGCAATGCAGAGATTATCGAAGTCTTCAACATTTCCAAAGTTGGAAAGGTCGCAGGTTGCCGTGTTACGGAAGGCAAGATGGAGCGTGGCGAGGGTGTCCGCCTTATCCGTGATCATGTTGTTGTCCATGAAGGCAAGCTCAAGACTTTGAAACGCTTTAAAGATGAGGTTGCCGAAGTTCCTGCCGGTCAGGAATGCGGTATGGCCTTCGAGAATTACGATGATATTCGCGTTGGAGATATTATCGAAGCGTTCCGCGTTGAAACCGTTAAACGCTCGCTCTAATTCAACATATGTTTGGCCATATTATTGAAAGATATGGCCAAACGGAAAATCCCGTCTGATGAACGAAAGTTGCGCCGGTTTTCGAGTGGTGGTTGGCCGCTTTAATTCGATGCGAATTGATCGTTCGGCAAGATTTCGGGGGATTGATCTTAAAAATATGCGCCCGAAAAATCAAAGGTAGTAGCTATGAAACATGCTGGTCCGTCCCAAAGGCAATTGCGTGTCGGTGAACAGGTTCGCCATGCTCTTGCTTCCATCTTCCAGCGCGGAGTTATTCTGGATCCGGTACTTGACGGTGTTGTGCTTAGTGCAACCGAAGTCAGTATGTCTCCGGATTTACGCGTTGCAACCTGTTTTGTCGCCCCACTTGCCGATGCTGATGCAGAAGAGGTTGTAAAAGCGCTTAATCATCACGCGAGATTTATTCGCGGCGAGTTGGGGCCCCAGTTGCGGCAATTGAGATATATGCCGGAATTCCGTTTCAAGGTGGATACGAGTTTTGACAATTTTGCAAAAATCGATGCCTTGTTGCATTCGCCGGAAGTGGCCCGTGATCTTCATCACGATGACGAGGAAAAGGAATAGAATTTTATGGCGCGTCAGCGAAAGAAAAAAGGCCGTCCGGTTTCGGGCTGGGTGATTCTCGATAAGCCGGAGGGCATGGGGTCGACCGAGGCCGTTTCCAAAATCAAATGGCTGTTTCAGGCCGAAAAAGCCGGTCACGCCGGAACACTTGACCCGCTTGCTTCGGGCATGTTGCCAATTGCTTTGGGAGAAGCCACAAAAACTGTTCCCTATGTTGTTGATGGTACAAAGGTTTACCGCTTTACAGTTTCCTGGGGTGAAGAACACAATACCGATGACATGGAAGGTGTAATCACAAAAACTTCCGCCAAGCGCCCGGTCAAAGAGGAAATAATATCGATTTTGCCTCATTATATTGGCACAATCCTGCAAACCCCGCCGCAATTTTCTGCCATCAAGATTGATGGCAATCGTGCGTATGATCTGGCACGTGAAGGTGAAAAAATCGAAATTCCAGCACGTGAAGTTGAAATCGACAGCCTCGAACTCATTGATATGACACCGGAAGGCAATGCGATTTTCGAGGTGGAATGCGGTAAAGGGACTTATGTGCGTGCTCTTGCTCGCGACATGGGAAGAGAACTCGGGTGCTATGGCTATATTGCTAATTTGCGGCGCATCGAAGTTTCGCCTTTCGTCGAAGATGATTTTGTTAGCCTTGAAGATTTGGAGGCTGCAGCGCCGGATAGAGGTGAGGCCGACGAGAATGGCATCTATCCGCCACGCGATTTCTCGGCTCTGGATGAACTTTTGATCGAAACTGGTGCAGCACTCGAATTTCTGCCCCAATATCCCTTAAGTGATGAACAGGCTTATCGTGTGCGAATGGGAAACCCCGTTTTATTGCGCGGGCGTGACGCACCTGTTGATGAAGATGAGGTTTGTGCAACGCATAAGGGAAAATTGCTGGCAATCGGTATGATCGAAAAAGGCCAGTTCAAGCCCAAGCGTGTTTTCACAATCGGCTGATTTCATAAAAAACTAAAAAAGATAGGTGTTTCGCCATCGGCCCATTTAACGAATTTTAGTCAATGGGTGTTTTTTTGGGGGCGGAAATAGTTGATTTTGTCGGAGCAGGCTCCGGCAAACACCGGCTATCCGGCTTGTTACAACTCTCGCCAATAATTTTGCCAAAACATCAGATAGTTCGACACCCAATTTGTGTTTCACAATCGATATTTTGCACATATGTCGGCTTACCAAAAACTGTCCTTTTGAAGGATATAATAATCTGTTGAGAGGGTGGGACAGTAAATTGAGAAGAAACAGAATTATCAATTAAGCCGACCATACCTCCCCATATTCAAAATATTAATTTAAAAAACCGAATTCAGTGTTTGCTCGCTGCAGATATATTGTAGATGTAGCTTTAGACAGGGGTAGAATTGGAAACAAGGATGGAATTGGCAAATATGCTGTTTTCCTTGACGTACCGATTCCGGATTATCATCAAAATCGGAGAAGGGGCGGACAACAAGTTATGTGGCGCTCGACCAGTTTTTAAAAAGCACGCTTATTTATTTTCTCGTTAGATACCGGTTCAGTGCAGATGATGGGCCGAGTGCTTGACTTGTATCTGGTTGGCTTCCGGCACAGTGTGACGTTCGATCATGCGGTGAACGCGCATGCCTTCCGGAATTTCGCTCAGCTTGCGAAGTTTTTCTGTTACGTCGGCATCGGCTTTGGTGCGGCGGCGATTGTGCCTCAAATAATCCACCCACGTCGTCATATGGTAGGTTTCAACCCAGCGGTTCGGGTGTTCGAGATCACGCAATAGCGTCCATTGCCTGGCACCGTCACGCAGTCTGATGCGACGCCTCAACGACATTGTTTCAAGAAATTCCGGAATGTTCTCGTCCTTGATTTCGTAGTCGATCAGAATCATGATCGGGCCGCTTCTGGCCTGAAGGTCGAGATGCAATTCCGGTTCGCGGAATTGATCAAGCGGGTCAAGGTTGATGCTCGGTATTTCAAAGATGGTGAATTTAAATCCCATCAATGCACCAACAATAAGGAATGCAGCACATATATAAAGCGCAATGACGGGCGAATAATTGTCAGCAAGACTTCCCCATAACCAGCTTCCGACGGCCATGCCACCAAAAGATGATGTCTGATAAAGAGCCAAGGCTCGTGAAACAACCCAGCGAGGTGTTGATAATTGCACTGAAACATTAAAGAGCGAAAGTGCCAGAACCCAACACATGCCGGCCGGAAAAAGGACAATATGGGCAATGATTGACGAGTCACTCAAAGCGAGCAACAGACAAGATAGCGCATAGCCGATGAATGAACCGGCAACAATCGCTTCCGAGGGAAAGCGCCGCCTTACCCAGGAATTGATAATGCCGGCAGCAATAGCTCCCACGCCGAAAGAACCAAGCAATGTTCCGTAAATGAGCGCCCCGCCATCAAGCTTTTCGTGGGCAATAATGGGAAGAAGTGCAAGAACCGATATCGCACCAAGGCCGAACATGAAGGCCCGCGTCATGATGTTTAAAAGATGCGGTGACATGAAAACATAACGTAAGCCGTCAGACATTGCTGCGACGAGTCTTTCGCGCGGCAAACCGTTATTTGCGTAATCGGGTTTCCAGAAAAACAGCGCACCAAGAAGCGGAATATAGCTGAAAGCATTGACGACGAAAGCTGCCGCGCCACCAAAGGCCGCAACAATTGCACCGCCGGTTGCAGGCCCGACACTGCGCATCAAATTGAAGCCGACACTATTTAATGTGACCGCCGCAGAAATATCTTCACGCGGCACAATATCTCCCACCGTTGCTTGCCAAGGGGGGTTATAAAGAGCCGAGCCACAGCCGATCAGAAATGTAAAGGCGAGAAGGAGCCACGGCGTCAAGAGACCGAAACAGGTGAGAACGGCAAGGAGAACTGAAACAGCCATCATCATCAATTGCGCGGTAATCATGATCTGCCGACGGTTGAAATTATCGGCAAGAGCACCGGCGAGAAGCGAAAAAATCACAACCGGTAATGTGTTGGCGCCCTGAACAAGCCCCACCATTGAATGGGACGTGCTGATTAATGTCATAATCCAGCCGGCCCCGACTGTCTGGATAAGCCCACCCAGATTTGAAACAAGCGTTGCCGCCCACAGACTTCTGAAAGCCTGGCTTTTGAATGGCGCAAGTGTCGAGCTTTTTTGCTGCATCGGTTCCCGGAAATTGGACTTTTATTGCACCCAATCTAAGTGAGCGCCGTTGAAGCCGCAAGTGTCAAGTAACGTCATTCCAATCGGCTTGTGAAAATCTGCACACTTATTGTTATCAACAATGCCTGATTACGCTATTCGACTATAAGAGAATGCTTGTATATTTTTGAGATATTGAGAGAGAAATTATTTTATTCAAAAAGAACTGGAAACCGAATTCGGTAAGTAAATGCTTTTATTTCAAAGAGAATTCGTGAAGAGTGGCAGATAATAGCTTTTTCTGCTCATTGTCTACGTTTTTGCTAATTGCCTGAATTCTCATTGTTTGCGAGAGAAAGAGAATAGCAAAGCGAAAATAGTCGAAAACTTTAGTGAACAAAAGGTAGGACTAGTAATTCAAGTATAATTCCTATATATGAAGCCACCGTGCATGTGCTTTTTGCATTTGCCGATTCATAGACCCTAGCTGGACGACATCCCGGCCGGGGCGTCTTCAATGTCCCACTTTTTTTGAAAGGATGAACCGATGTCGATTACTGCTGAACGTAAACAGGCTTTGATCAAAGAATATGCAACCAAGGAAGGCGATACAGGTTCGCCGGAAGTACAGGTTGCTATTTTGTCTGAACGTATTGCCAATTTGACCGAGCATTTCAAATCCCACAAAAAGGATAACCATTCCCGCCGTGGTCTTTTGAAACTTGTTTCCCAACGCCGTCGCCTTCTCGATTACCTTAACGGTGTCGATGAAAAGCGTTACCAGTCGTTGATTTCCAAGCTCGGCTTGCGTCGCTAAACAATCAAGGCGGGAAATTATGTGGTTTCCCGCCTTTCAATTTCGACAACTTGAAAAAGCTGGCGAAAAAGAGGAACCGTCATGGGGCAGGATTGCCGGTCGCATCGGGAAAGAAGTCGGATGCGCCTCGTTGTCTTGCCCATGGCATGACCAAAGAACTGAACCGTTAACAAGGTGAAGGTACCTTTTACGGTTAATCAAGGACAAGAAATGTTTTTTAACACTCATAAAGTAGAGATTGACTGGGCAGGCCGCCCGCTGACTCTTGAAACAGGCAAAATTGCGCGTCAGGCTGATGGTGCAGTTATGGCAACTTACGGCGAAACAATCGTTCTCGCCACGGTGGTTTCTGAAAAGGAACCCAAACCCGGGCAGGATTTTTTCCCGCTCACAGTCAATTATCAGGAAAAGACTTATGCAGCCGGTAAAATACCGGGTGGTTATTTCAAACGCGAAGGTCGTCCGAGCGAAGGCGAAACATTGATTTCACGTTTGATCGACCGTCCGATCCGCCCGCTTTTTGCCGAAGGCTACAAAAACGAAACACAGGTCATCATCACTGTTTTGCAACATGACCTTGAAAACAACCCCGATATTTTGTCAATGATCGCAGCTTCGGCTGCCCTGACCCTTTCGGGTGTTCCGTTCATGGGGCCGATTGGTGGGGCACGCGTTGGTTATATCAACGGCAAATATGTGCTGAACCCGAATATCGACGAAATGCCGGAATCGAAGCTTGATCTCGTCGTTGCTGGCACATCCGATGCTGTTTTGATGGTTGAATCGGAAGCACAGGAACTCAGCGAAGATGTTATGCTCGGTGCTGTTATTTTCGGTCATAACGGTTTCAAACCGGTTATCGATGCAATTATCAAGCTTGCCGAAGTTGCTGCCAAGGAACCGCGCGAATTTGTTCCGGAAGATCTGAGTGATCTGGAAAAGAAGATGCTCAAATTCGCCGAAAAGGATCTGCGTAAGGCCTATCAACTTACCGACAAGCAGGAACGTTATGCTGCTGTTGATGCGGTGAAAGCCAAGGTTGACGCGAAATTCATGCCGGAAGGCGAAGAAGAACCGGAATATAATTCGGAAGAAATCGCAACAGTTTTCAAGCATTTGCAGGCAAAAATTGTCCGCTGGAATATTCTTGATAACGGCAGCCGTATTGATGGTCGTGATTTGAAAACAGTCCGTCCGATTTATACGGAAGTCGGCATTTTGCCGCGCACCCACGGTTCTGCATTGTTTACCCGTGGTGAAACACAGGCAGTCGTTGTTGCAACATTGGGAACCGGTGAAGACGAACAATATATCGACTCGCTCACCGGAATGTATAAGGAAACCTTCCTTCTCCATTATAACTTCCCGCCATTTTCAGTTGGTGAAACCGGCCGTATCGGTTCTCCGGGGCGTCGTGAAATCGGTCATGGAAAGCTTGCATGGCGTGCAATCCATCCGATGCTTCCCTCGCAGGAAAGTTTCCCCTACACAATCCGCGCCGTTTCGGAAATTACCGAATCTAACGGCTCGTCGTCCATGGCAACCGTTTGCGGTACATCCTTGGCGTTGATGGATGCGGGCGTTCCGCTGCAGCATCCTGTCGCCGGTATTGCTATGGGGCTCATCAAGGAAGGCGACCGTTATGCGATCCTTTCCGATATTCTTGGTGATGAAGACCACCTTGGCGATATGGATTTCAAGGTTGCCGGTACGGAAAATGGTGTCACAGCCTTGCAGATGGATATCAAGATCAACGGCATTACCGAAGACATCATGAAAGTTGCTCTCGGACAGGCAAAAGAAGGTCGTATCCATATTCTTGGTGAAATGGCCAAAGCCTTGACCGGCGCACGTTCCGAACTGGGTGAATATGCTCCGCGTATCGAGATGATGAATATTCCGGTCGACAAGATCCGCGATGTTATCGGTTCCGGCGGTAAGGTTATCCGCGAGATTACCGAGCAAACCGGTGCCAAGATCAATATCGAAGATGACGGCACAATCAAAATTGCATCTTCCGATGCCAAAACAATTGAAGCTGCCAAACGCTGGATCCATTCCATCGTCGATGAGCCGGAAGTTGGCCAGATCTATCAGGGTACTGTTGTGAAAACAGCCGATTTCGGTGCTTTCGTCAACTTCTTTGGTCCGCGTGATGGATTGGTTCATATTTCACAATTGGCTCCCGAACGCGTTAACAAGACAACCGATGTTGTCAAGGAAGGGCAGAAGGTTTGGGTCAAACTCATGGGATTTGACGATCGTGGCAAAGTTCGCCTGTCGATGAAAGTTGTCGATCAGGAAACAGGGCAGGAAATCCCGCGCGAAGAAACCCCAAAGTCTGAAGATGCCGACCATGCCGAAAAACATGGAAAGCATGAAAAGACTGAAAAACACCATGACGACAATGGTGAAAAGAGTGAAAAACACGATAAAGGCGAAAAGGATGAAAAATCCGATAAGCCCGAAAAGAAACATCGTCGCAAGAAGAATGCTGATAAAGACAAAGAGTAGTCTTTGGAATTCAGAATTCTGAAAAATCGGAAAGCCGCTTTTATGAGCGGCTTTTTGTTTGACAATTCTAACCCCATATCTCTCTTGAATTGAGCCTCTTCCGCAATGCACGAGACAGATTAATCTTTAGGCTGTTTCGTAAAATTTGCAGGTAAAGCATTTTTAAAAAGTGCAAAACTACGAAACGACTGGCAATGCGAGTGACAGAATTCGCCTATCAAGGATAAGCGAAAATTCCTGCACATTTTCTCGAATGGATAGTGTGTAGTCACCCTAGTTACGATTTTAAAATTGCACCTTTTTCAGTAGGACGATAAAGGAGAAATATGTGGCTTTCTTAAAAAGCGAATTTAAAAAAGCGAGCTTGAAATGTCGGTTTTCTTGCCTTTTCGTCAGGGTGTTATCGGACTCCCGCAACCGGATAATTTCTGGTGTGCTTTCGGTTTGACAGAAAAACCGGAAAAAGAGTGGGTCAAATCAATCGAAATTATCCAGCCTTGGCGGGCAGATTTTTTGAATTTTCAGGAAGCCGGTTTCAAATGTTTGCCCGAAATGTCTGATGAAAAGAAGATATTTTCTGGTGGTTTGCTAGAACTTAACAAGCATAAAAAATTTAACCAGAACCGTTTTCTTACGCTTTTGCGCGTGGTGAAAGCCGGTGGCACAATTGTGGTAAGCGGGGATAAATCTTCCGGCGCTTCATCTTTTATGAAATGGGTTAATGTCATTGTTCCGGTAGAACAAAAGCTTTCAAAAGCGCATGGAATTGTTTTCTGGTTGACTGTGCCTGAAGAGCTTGATGAAAAATTGCTGGAAACGCTCATTGAACGTCCACAGTCATTTGATGACGGTTTTACAACACAAGCAGGCATGTTTTCGAATGGACGCATTGACCAAGGTTCGCAAATGTTGGTCAAATATATGGATAGAGTTGTCTTCGGCAAGACGGCCGATTTTGGTGCCGGCTGGGGCTATCTTTCCTATGAAGCGATAAAGGAGGCTAAAAAGCTCGGCGAGCTTGATCTTTATGAGGCCGACTACAATTCCCTTGCTGCTGCAAAAATGCATCTGGGCAGGCTCTCTAATCGAATAACGATTGATTATCTGTGGCAGGATATTACACGCGAGCCGATTGAAAGAATTTATGATACAATTTTGTCAAATCCGCCATTTCATGACGGACGCGCGGCAGATGTCTCGCTCGGACAAAAATTCATCGAAACTGCTGCTCGACGGTTAAAACCGGGAGGGTGTTTTCTCATGGTGGCCAATCGGCAATTGCCCTATGAAGCGACTTTGCAAAAATGTTTCCGAAAAGTTTTGGTTCTGGAAGAGCAGAACGGATTTAAAGTGATTGAAGCGCGTAAATAACGTTTTAAAGGAAGGCACGCAGGGAAGAGTAAAAAAATACATCCCTAATTGACCGAACGCTCGTCGGAGTTGTCGTGACTGGCTATTTAGCGCCAAGTCAGGAAAAAGAAAATCCAACCGATCAAAAGACAAAATAGTGAATAAAACACGAATTTTAAAACGCCAATTCGCTAACAGTGAGAGATTTGAAAAATCCGACCAAACGGAATTCACCAATTGCTCTGACAACAAATACAATTGCCAATAGCGTTCCGACCGACTTTAGCGCCCGAGGCTGTACTTTTATAAACGGATGTCTGAGCACGAGGGTAAATGCAGCAATCAATGTCGGCATAACAATGACAATGCTCGCCCGTCGGTTGGTGTGAAGGCCGGTTTATTCACGATACGGGAATAATTTTTAGAAGCGGAGTTGCCGGGGCTGAAAGCCTGTTAAGAATGGCGAATTGAAAGGAAGAGCATCAGTAGAGCAATAAACGTGTTCAAAGCATATGCCACCAATCCCGAAAATAGAACGCGGCGAAAATTACTCGCCGCGTGATTCTTCACTCTCTTTGAGTTCTTCCAATATCGGCGTAGACATAATATTATAGCCGCAATCGACATAATGAATGTCACCGGTAACGCCGGAAGCAAGATCAGAGAGAAGATAAAGAGCCGATTTTCCGATTTCCTCGATATCGACTGTGCGCCGCAAAGGTGCATTGCGTTTCTGATAGGAGAAGATAGCTCGTGCCGCACCGATACCATTACCGGCGAGCGTGCGAACAGGACCCGCAGAAATTGCATTGACGCGAATATTCTGTGGCCCGAAATCGGCTGCCAGATAACGCACCATCGATTCAAGTGCAGCTTTTGCAACGCCCATGACATTGTAATTTGGCACGACATGCTGTGACGCACCATAAGTCAAGGTCAACAATGCACCGCCGTTAGGCATCAGTCTTCCTGCACGTTGGGCAATTTCAGTGAAGGAAAAAGCCGAAATAACCATTGTCCGGCTGAAGTTTTCACGTGTTGTTACATCGACATAGCGTCCTTTGAGCTGCGATTTGTCCGAAAAACCGATCGCATGGACGACAAAGTCGAGTGTACCCCATTCTTTTTCCAGTCGATCGAAAACAGCATCGACTGAATCGATATTTTCGACATCGCATTCAAGCAGAAGCTTGGATCCGAGTTTTTCTGCCAAGGGGCGGACACGCTTTCCAAATGCATCTCCTTGATAGGTAAAAGCCAGTTCAGCCCCCGCTTGTGCGAGCTGACATGCTATTCCCCAGGCGATTGAATGGTCGTTCGCGACGCCCATTATGAGGCCGCGCTTGCCCTTCATCAAACCTTCCATCATATTCTCCGTAAGCCTGTGGCACTCTCTCAACGAAAGTGTCCGGTTTATTCGTAACGCTGGAAAACCAGCGTTGCATTGGTTCCGCCAAAGCCGAAAGTATTTGACAGGACTGTGTTCAGTTTTTGGTTATCAAGACGTTTGCGTACAATCGGCATATCCGCAAACGCCGGATCAAGCTCATCAATATGAGCACTTTCACAGATGAAATTATTTTTCATCATAAGAAGGGAATAAATTGCTTCCTGCACGCCGGCAGCTCCGAGTGAATGGCCGGTCAGCGATTTCGTTGCCGAAATTGGCGGACATGAATCACCCGAACCAAAGACCTTGCGGATGGCTTCTATTTCGGGCGGATCACCGACGGGAGTCGATGTGGCATGTGGATTGATATAATCAATTTTATTTTTGACTGTTGATAAAGCCATGCGCATGCAGCGCTCTGCCCCTTCACCTGATGGAGCTACCATATCAAAGCCATCGGATGTAGCGCCATATCCGACGATCTCGGCATATATTTTTGCACCACGTGCTTTGGCAACTTCCAGCTCTTCAAGCACCAGAACGCCGGCACCTCCGGCGATGACAAAGCCGTCACGACCGACATCATAAGCACGTGAAGCACTCTCGGGGGTTGCATTGCGTTTACTCGACATGGCGCCCATAGCGTCAAAGAGGACCGACAGCGTCCAATCAAGATCCTCGCAACCACCGGCAAAAACGCGATCCTGCTTGCCGAACTGGATCAGTTCGTAAGCATTGCCGATACAATGATTGGATGTCGCACAGGCGGAGGAAATCGAATAATTGACGCCTTTTATCTTGAAAAAGGTGGCCAATGTTGCCGAAGCAGTCGAGCTCATAGCTTTCGGCACTGCGAAGGGACCAACGCGTTTGGGCCCCTTTTGGCGTGCAATATCGGCCGAGTCGACGATTGTCCGTGTTGAAGGCCCGCCAGAGCCCATAATGATACCGGTTTTCGGATTTGAAACTTCCTCGGATGACAAGCCTGCATCGGCAATTGCCTGATCCATTGCAATATGGTTCCAGGCAGTTCCCCGCCCGTGAAAACGCATAGCACGACGATCAACCAATGCTTCAATGTCGATATGCGGCATGCCGTAAACCTGACTGCGGAACCCCAGATCTGCGTATTCCTGCGAAAAACTGATACCGGATTTCGCTTCGCGCAAACTGTTAAGGACTGCTTCAGGGTTATTCCCGATTGATGAGACAATTCCCATACCGGTTACAACTACTCGACGCATCAGTGTCTCCTTGGGTTTCCGTAAACAAAAGCTTGCAACCTTTGTTTATCTGAAAGAATGCTTGCTATTCCTTGAATAAGGCTACGCGCAAATCGGCAGCCTTATAAATTATTTCACCATCGGCTTTGACAAAACCATCGGCAATACCGAGCACAAGCCGGCCACGCATGACACGCTTGAAATCAATTCCATATTCGACAAGTTTTGTTTTCGGGGTAACCATTCCGGAAAATTTTACTTCCCCCGTCGAGATAGCGCGTCCCTTACCGGGTTCCCCCAACCAACCGAGGAAAAAACCTGTAAGTTGCCACAAGGCATCAAGCCCCAAACAGCCAGGCATGACCGGATCGCCAATAAAATGACAGGCAAAAAACCATAGATCCGGATTGATATCGAATTCGGCACGAATCAAACCTTTGTCGTGTTCACCGCCATTTTCGCTGATTTTTGTAATACGGTTGAACATCAACATTGGTGGAGCCGGCAATTGTGCGTTGCCTTTTCCGAACATTTCGCCGCGTGCGCAGCTTAAAAGCTCTTCATACGTGTAGCTAGACTTTTGTTCAGCCATTGTTACTCCATCCGTCAGCACTTTTTAACTCTTAGCGCTTTTTACGACATACTCTTAGAGCATATTCAACAATGTTGGAACCGTTTTTCGACAGTTTTTGATGACAAAACACCTTCTTCATCCATTTTATTTTTGAAATTTGCGACAAAACGCGCGTATAAGTTGAAAAACCATTTATTTAAAGATGATGATAACAATCAAGTATACTTGATTGCAAATGCTTTTCAATATATACAAGCTGTGGTAAAGATGGTGGGCATTACCAGATAACACGGGGAAAATAGTGATTTATCATTCGCTTGTGGAATTGGAAAAACGCTTACGTGAAAAGGGTTTGCGGCCGACACGACAACGCTTGGCCTTGGCGGATTTGTTGTTTTCCAAAGGTAACCGCCATATTGCCGCCGAAGAATTGCATGACGAAGCGGTCAAAGCGTCGGTACCAGTCTCACTTGCAACCGTCTATAATACTTTGCACCAATTCACCGATGCCGGACTTTTGAGGATTATTGCCGTCGAAGGTTCGAAAACCTGGTTTGACACCAATATATCCGACCACCATCATTTTTTTCTTGAAGGCGAAAATGAAATTGTCGATATCCCTTCTGGTCCTGAAGGAAAGCCGATTGTCGGCAATTTGCCCGAACCGCCGGAAGGCATGGAAATTTCGCACGTCGATCTCATCGTAAGATTGCGCCCGAAAGATTAAGTCCGACAGTAAAATACGGACTATCTTTTTACACCATATTTATGAACAGAATTCCGGTGGCATGAACCGGAACTTTTGTTGTGCTGTAAGCAAATTTATGCAGCACTTGCAGCATAAAGCATAGCCGGTTCTGTTAAAAACGGAAAACAGCGTTTTTCACTATTTTACCGAATACCTGTATCTTGTTCGGCTTCATAGTTGAGTATGTCGAAGACATGAAGGTTATTATGTTACCGAAATAACAGTATATTTTTAAAATTTTATTTTGTTGAATTAAAAACGGCAAAATCGGTAGTTTTTAGAAACTGCCCGACTATTTTCTACTCTTCATCACTATCATTATTGTCTTCGTGATTTGCTTCAATTTTTTCCCGTCGTCTTGCCCAGATTCCGGCCGTCTGCGGTTTTACGAAAAATCCGACGACTTCCGGTCTTGCCGCAGCGAGATTTCTTTCAATACGCAGAACACATTCTTCTATCTTCGGGGCTGTCAGTTTGTCCTCGAATTCGAGGCTGACATTGACAACCACCTGATTGGGACCCATCTGTTGGGTGATAATTCCGTTGACTTTCTGCACATCTGGATCGGCAGAAACAATGTTGAAAATTGCCTTTTGCACTTCGGGAAGGGCGGCCTCGCCGAGAAGTAGTCCTTTACATTCCCTTGCAAGAAAGATTGCAGTGACGGCAAGGATGACGGAAATTCCGAGCGAAGCGATACCATCAAAAATAAAATTGCCGGTAAGAATCGAGGCGGTAATGCCGCTTAAAGCAATCGCAATTCCCAAAAGTGCGGCACTATCCTCGAAAAGAATGGAAAAAACGGTTGGATCTTTGGAACGGTGAACAGCCGCCAGATAGCCGAGTTTACCTTTAGTGCGGCGAAAATGTCTCAAAGCCAAAAGCCATGACGTTCCTTCAAAGAATACTGATAGACCCAGTACAATGTAGTTGACAGTCACATTATGAATTTCCGCAGGGTTTAGAACGTGTAAAACTCCTTCAAAAAACGATACGCCGGCGCCGAGCGCAAAGACCAGCAAGGCAACGATAAAACTCCAGAAATAAAGCTCCCGTCCATGACCGAATGGATGGACCCGATCGGGGGGAATGGATGCACGTCTCAAACCATGCAGTAATAATAATTCGTTGCCGGTGTCTACAATCGAATGCACACCTTCTGACAACATTGCCGACGAACCGGTGAAAGAAGCGGCAACGAATTTGGTAAGCGCAATGAGAAGATTACCTGCGAGTGCCGCATAGATGACTGTTTTGGAACCGGAATGTGATGCCATTTAGCGAATGTCCACAATTAAAGAACGACTCGGAAAACAGGTCGGTTTCTGTCCGTGTTTTTGCTGCCATAAGCCAATGGAACGGCGGGTTTTGAAGCCCGCAAACCCATCAGCTTTGCCGATATCATATCCTTGGGATTGCAATTTTGTTTGCAAGTTCAAAACGTCCGACTGGTAAAGCTCGTCGATTTTTTGCCACGGCTCGATAAAGCCATCTTTCCCTTCAATTCCGTCCGAGACCGTGGCGATAAAAAGCGCATAAAGGTCACTCATATTATAGGATTTCAACACATAGAAATTGTCGGTTACAAGAAAGGCTGGTCCCAGACGCCCCTCAGGCATAAGGAGATAAAGTGGACGGCTTTTATCAAGCGCGGGGACATTTTTATCAGATTGCGGTAACACGCCAAGCATTTGCCATTCACTTAACATTTTGCCTTGATCGGGCCCTTCCAGAAAACAGCCGACAGTTTCGGGAACTTTGACTTCATAGCCCCAGCCGGCATTCGCCTTGTAACCGTTAAGCTTGAGGTAGTTTGCAATAGATGCGAGAGTATCCGGTGTTGACGTCCAGATATTGCGATGGCCATCACCATCAAAATCGACAGCATATTTCAAATAGGACGTTGGCATGAATTGCGGTTGACCTAAAGCCCCAGCCCACGAACTTTTCATGGAAGCCGCATCCATGTAATGGCCCTGTACAATGGACAATGCAGCAATAAGCTCGGTTTTGAACATGTCTTTTCGTGTGCTCATAAACGCTTTGGTCGCGAGAACTTCAAAAGCATTATAGGGAATTTTGACATTACCATAATTGGTTTCCCGTCCCCATATGGCAAGTGCAATCGAGGCCGGAACGCCATATTGTTTTTCTATTTTTTTTAAGGCTCCGCGGTTTTGGGATAATTGTGTTTTGCCATCGCTAATAAGATGGGCAAGTGTTTTTGCCGAAAAATAATTGGCCGGTGCGCTGAATTCGGCCTGATTCTGGCGTTTTTGCGCTTTCGGTTTTTCTCCTGGAATCACAAGGTCGGGTAATGCGAGATTGGGTGTGACTGTGGAAAGGGCTTCCGAAAATGTTCCTGCCGAAATTCCCGATTTGAGAGCGTCGTTATAAAAATCCTTGTTAAGCCAATTGTTAAATTGCCCATTGATCGCGTCCCGATCGATAGCCGGGGCATTTGCCACCAAAGCGGCAAACAGAACGATAAATGCTGTAAAAAAACCGAACGTTTTCAACATTCTTCAAAGACTCGTCCTTGCTCGTAACGCCGCAGCCAAAGTGCCGTCGTCAAGATAATCAAGTTCTCCGCCTACAGGAACGCCATGTGCCAGACGGGTAATTTTTACAGGATAGGAATGAAGTTGGTCAGTAAGATAATGGGCCGTTGTCTGGCCTTCAATCGTCGCATTGACCGCGAGAATTACTTCCTTGACATTGCCTTCAGCCACGCGGTTGACAAGGCTTGCTATGTTGAGATCATCCGGTCCGATGCCATCAAGAGGTGAAAGGTGTCCGCCCAGAACATGATATTTGACCTGCATGGTGCCCGCCCGTTCCAGCGCCCACAGATCGGAGACATCTTCGACAACAATGATCGTGGATTGATCCCGCCTCGGGTCGGTGCAAACTGAACACGGGTCGGATGTATCCACATTACCGCAGACCGAACAGATGCGTATTTTTTCGGCAGCATCCTGCATGGCAAGGCCTAGCGGCTTCAATAAAGCTTCTTTTTTCTTGATCAGGAAAAGAGCAGCCCGTCTTGCCGAACGTGGCCCAAGGCCGGGAACACGTGCAAGAAGTTGGATAAGTTTTTCTATTTCTGGACCCGCAAGATGCTTTGACATGGATAAACTCTTTTAAAAATATATATATGTAAACTTCCGGAAAATGCCAGTTGTTCACTGAAGCGGATAAGAGGGGCATATTCCTGACCGGTAGATTGGAGCAGATCATTCAAAACAAAGAATGTTTAATTAAACTGATTGCTTCAAGCAATTCTTCTTTACAGTGTTTTTCTTTATCTTCCGACAGCGTAATTTTCTGCCTCAATAACTATTTTTTGCAAAAGAAAAAAGCATTTTCGGCAAGATCGAAACATTCACCTATCACGCCGCAAGATTTAAGTTACATCCGGTTTTGAAGAAAGAATTGAACTTTCGCGCTAACTTCAATAGGCTGGCTATTGGTAATTGTTATTCAAGACAAACAAAAGCCGTTGTGCCCTCACACAGCGAAGCTTTTGTAATATCTTTTATTTTTCATCCATTATCCCTCTTTTTTAAGGGTAACAATTGATGGGAATTCATATCAGAATGGCAGTTTGAAACCGGGAGGGATCGGTAGACCGGCAGTAATTTCTTTAGTTTTTTCAGCCATTGCGTTTTCAATTTTCGCTTTGGCTTCGTTATGGGCAGCCATAATCAAGTCTTCAAGAATTTCAACTTCATCGGGTTTTACCAGTGAAGGGTCAATTTTGATTGCAGAAACGGTTCCCTGACCGGTCAAAGTTACGCTGACCAAGCCACCACCTGACGTTCCTGTTTCCTGAATATTTGCCATTTCATCCTGCATGGCTTGCATTTTTGCCTGCATTTCTTTGGCTTTTTTCATCATGCCCATCATGTCACGCATGGGGTTTATTCTCCTTGATCGTTTTCGTCGTCTTCACCCGTCATATCGCCGTTGTCCATCAAATCAAGACCATCGTCGGATCTGTTGACACGTACATCGACAATTTTTGAACCGGGAAAATATTTTAAAATCTTGGCAATATCGGGGTCGGCTTCGGCATCCGAAAGCAGTGCCTGATGGGCCTTTTCGTCCTCTTCACGCAAAGTCAATCCGCCGCCTTCGTTGACGACAGTCACCGTCCAGCGTTCGCCTGTCCATTCGCGGAGCATTTTGGCTATGTCATGGGCAAAAAAGCGCGGCATTCCTTCGGCAGGTTCAAATTCGATACGGCCTTGGCGGAATGAAACCGGACGCACAAATTCCTTGACCAGAAGTTTGAATTGCATGTCATTATGTTTGTCGGCAAGATCGACAACATCCTGCAAGGAATGAAGGATAACCCTGTTTACTTCCGGTTCGCTGTTCTTTTCGGCTGTTTCGTTATTTTTTGCTGGGTCTTGCAAAACCTGTTCGTCCGGCTCCAACGCGGCAGAAGATGTGCTCACCAATTGCATGGTTGGTGCTTTTTGCGGGGAAGAGGTCTGAAAATTCTTATGTTCCGCCGAGGCGTTGTTGCGAGTGCTGTTGTCAACCTCTGCACGGGCAGTCTCATGACTTCCCGTCGAAAAACTATTGCCACTACTTGCCGGATTATCCGTCAACGCATTTTTTTGCGCAGATTTTTGTTCAGCAATGTTTTTTCGGGAATTGGCACTCGGACCGTTTGAATCATCCGCGGCTTTTTCTGTATCGGAACTTTGTGGAAGTTTAATTGCAGGCTTTCCCTCGCCAAGGGTTTTCAGCGCCTCGTCAAGCGTCGGCAAGTCGGCAGCATGTGTGAGCCTGATCAGAAGCATTTCTGCAGCGTCAATCGGGCTTGCAGCCGAATCGACCTCTTGTGTGCCTTTGAGAAGCATTTGCCAAGTGCTCGAGAGAACGCGCACGGATAGTTTTTTGGAAAAATCAAGCCCGCGTTCCCGCTCTTCTTCGACAAGAGAAATATCATCGGCAATTTCGGGGGTAAACCGCAGTCTCGTAACAAGATGGTTGAAATCGGCAAGCTCGTTCAAAATGACAAGCGGGTCGGCGCCACCGTCATATTGATCGCGAAATTCTTTCAAAGCGCCGGCAACATCGCCTTTCATAATCATTTCAAAAAGGTCGATAATGCGGGTGCGATCGGCAAGCCCCAACATAGTGCGGACAGATTCGGCATCGACCTTGCCACCACCATGGGCAATGGCCTGATCAAGAATCGAAAGCGCATCGCGAACCGAACCTTCTCCGGCGCGAGCTATCATGGCAAGGGCGCTATCTTCCGCTTCAATTTTTTCAAGATCGGAGATTTTTCTTAAATGTGCCGCCAGAACATTCGAATCAACCCGCCGCAAATTATAACGTTGGCAACGCGACAGGACAGTCACCGGAACTTTTCGAATTTCTGTTGTGGCAAAAATAAATTTTACATGCGGAGGTGGTTCTTCCAGCGTTTTTAGCAGACCATTGAAAGCCTGTGTCGAAAGCATGTGAACTTCGTCGATAATGTAAACTTTGAAACGTGCGGCAACCGGACGATAGCGTACTTGTTCGATGATTTCTCTTATGTCGTCAATACCGGTATGGGAAGCCGCATCCATTTCGATAACGTCGACGTGTCGACCTTCCATAATGGCTTTGCAGTGCTCGCCAAGTTTGTCCATATGGATTGTCGGTTTATCGATTGTATCGGTCTTGTAATTGAGTGCACGCGCAAGAATGCGGGCCGTTGTCGTTTTTCCTACGCCACGAACGCCCGTCAACATCCACGCTTGCGGTATCCGTCCACTATCGAATGCGTTTGTGAGTGTGCGCACCATCGGCTCCTGACCGATAAGGTCGGAAAAATTTTGTGGCCGATATTTTCGGGCGAGGACGCGATAGCCTGTCTCTGCCTCAGTGCTTTCCATGTGTTCTTCCAGTTTCCGAAATGTAATTTTCCTGAATGTGAACTTTGGCGACGTCTGCGTCAACCGGTTGTGTGAAATATAGGATTTCAGGTGGCGATTTTCGACCGTTCAGGCAATTTTTCAAAATACCACTGCCCGAATTTTCCAATAAACAAGACGTGACCTGAATAAGATTTGATTGGTATAATGAGTGGGAGGCTGGCACTGTGACCCGTGCCGAAGCTCGTTAGGGCTGCTTCCTTCCGGACCTGACCCGGTTGGCGAGTGGCTCGTCCACCACCAACCTCCCGGCGTTCATATCGCTAATTTAGGACAAAAAAGCAAGTCGTGAAACGAAAAACATGGAGATAAATACATTGCAACAGCCATTCAAACTTGATCCACGTTTGGAAAAAGACAGTTTTTTCATTGTCGAGCTTGCCTTATCCGATGTCCGACTCATGAATGATTCACGCTGGCCGTGGCTCATTGTTGTGCCTCGCATTGCCGGAGCGGAAGAAATACATCATCTTTCCGTTGATGATGAACAGGTCCTTGTTGCCGAAATGAACGAGGTTGCCGTAGCACTTGAAGCCATCACCGGATGCGATAAAGTCAACACAGCCGCTATCGGAAATATCGTGAGACAACTCCATGTGCACATTATTGCGCGTAACGAAGGCGACGCAAATTGGCCAAAAACGGTCTGGGGATACGGAGAACCTGTACCTTATGGCGATGAAGCGGCTCATAAGCTTATTCGTAAGCTGCAACTGAGGCTCGATTGAATTAAAGCTGGATTGAATATGACATCTTCTGCAATTGCATTTATCGGAAACCCTATCAACCGGCAGCTTGAAAAGCGCACGGATACCATCGTTGCCGAGCAGAAAAACCATCATGCGCATTTTATTATGCTCAACGGTTTTTCAATCGTCTATCGCAATGTTAACGGGATTGCCGATCTCTATCTTGATGAAAAATCGCTGGAACTCTTCAGGCCGCAATGGGAAGAAGCCTGCCTGCTTGGCTGGGAAGACGAAAATCCGGTTATTGCTTTGCCGGTTGAAGAATTTGCCGGTCAGCCTCCTTCACCATTCAATCAGGTGGGGCTAAGAGAAGCTTATAGCCGCGCACTTTTCAGCCAGACCCAATCGGGCGTCCTGGCGCAAGCCTATTCATTGCTCATGTGGCACAAAAATAACCGCTTTTGTTCGCGCTGCGGCAAACCGAGCCGGATTGCGGCAGGTGGAGCAAAGCGCATCTGTACCGCTTGCGGGACCGAACATTTTCCGAGAACAGATCCGGCAGCTATCATGCTCGTCCATTTTGAGGATAAATGCCTGCTTGCTCGCACACCGAGTTTTGAAAAGGGACGTTATTCCTGCCTTGCCGGTTTCGTAGAACAGGGCGAGACATTGGAAATGGCAGTGCGTCGGGAAACACGAGAGGAAATGGGAATACCGGTTGGCAAGGTGGTTTATATCGCTTCCCAACCTTGGCCTTTTCCGCATTCATTAATGCTCGGTTGTCATGCCGAAGCGCTCGACGACAAAATTACGATCGGTCATGACGAGATGGAAGACGGGCGCTGGTTTAGCCGTCAGGAAGTAGCGCTGATGATGGCCGGTCGCCATGAACAGGGCCTGCATTTGCCTCCTCGTGCAGCAATAGCCAATTTTTTGATCAGGCAGTGGCTCGAAAAGAAATTTGTCGATTAGGATATCGTTTTAATGCCGGTGCGTTTTCCCAATTTGTGAAAACGTACCAGACTGTAGACTAATGAATGGCCTTAGCAAACTATCTGCCTATGGTTTTTTGTTTAAAGCCGGTCAGCTTCTTTCGTTCAAGAATGGCGTGACATGGAATGTTTTTCTGATAATCAACGCATAATATCATTCGGGATAGAGCTTTTTTTATCCATCATCGATCGTCGATTGCAGAAGAAGTGGATCTCGGCCCAAGCCAAGAATGCGGGTGAAACCTGAAATACGGAAAACTTGCTTGTTAATCGCGTGCACGGGTGACCATTTGATAGCCGTGATAACCGATAACCATAATGATTACGGCTGGAATTTTTATCCCGATTGGTTGAAACGATTATCGGTTTTTAAAATAACATAATTACTCTTACGCAAAACTCATGCGCGAAGCGCACATATAGCATTCGACAGCTTTCCGTAAATTCCGGTTATTGTTATTGGGTTTTAGATGAGCCGTTAAACCTCAACCATATATTTTCGTTTCGCGGGCGGGACTTGCCGGATAGACACCGACTATTCTGACCTTGGTCGAGAAAAAGCCCAGTTCTTCCAAAGCAAGGCGCACCATCGGCTGATCGGGATGGCCTTCAATATCGGCAAAAAATTGTGTTGCATTGAATGTGCCGCCAACCTGATAACTTTCAAGCTTGGTCATGTTGACGCCATTGGTCGCAAAACCTCCCATGGCTTTATAAAGTGCGGCCGGAACGTTGCGCACACGGAAAAGAAAACTGGTCATAACCTTTTCCCCGTTTTCGGGTTTTTGTGCACGTATCTCTTCCCGCGAGAGGACAACAAAACGCGTTACATTATTTTCCGAGTCTTCGACATTTTCTTCGATAATATCCAAACCGTAGAGTTTGGCGGCGAGTTTTGGAGCAAGGGCTGCCTGTGTGCGGTCGCCAGCCTGTTTGATGAATTTTGCAGCACCTGCTGTATCGGATGAAACGACAGCCTGCCAATGGTTGTCGCGGATAATTTTGCGGCATTGTCCCAGTGCATGGATGTGGCTATGAACCGATTTTATCTCTTCACGTTTGACACCCGGCAGCACCATCAATTCAAAATGGATCGGTAAAAAATATTCACCAATGATGAAAAGTTTTGTTTGCGGCAACAAATGGTGAATATCGGCAACACGTCCGGCAAGCGTATTTTCAATCGGAATCATGCCAAGGTCGGCTTCTCCGCTTTCGACCGCGTGCAAAGCATCTTCAAATGTCGTGCAGGGCAACGGCTCCATATCCGGAAATACGTTCCGGCAAGCCGTGTCGGAATTGGCGCCGTAATCACCTTGGAACGCTATTTTATTGGTTTTTGTCATTTTCCCGCCCTGATCATTTCGCGTGCATGTTCGAGATCTTCGATTGTATCAACGCCTAAAGGCACAGTTTCGATAATTTCCGCATCAATACGCATACCTGCTTCAAGCGCGCGCAATTGTTCAAGACTTTCCCGCTTTTCAAGATAGGAAGGCTGTAGCGAGACAAAACGCTGAAGTGCTCTACGTTTATAGGCATAAAGGCCGATATGGTGGTAAAGTGGCCCCTTGCCATAAGGAGCTGTCGCGCGGGTGAAATAAAGTGCGCGCAATCTGGTTTTTCCAATCGGCGAACCGACAATTTTTACGACATTCGGATTGACTTTTTCATCTTCAACCGAAATTTCAGCGCCCAAAGTGGCAATATCCGTATCCGGATTTTCAAGTGGTTCCAATGCTGCTGCAATTTCATGCGGTGCAATCGTTGGCAAATCACCTTGTACATTGACGATGATATCAAAACGGTTATCCGGATCAAGAAGCGTTAATGCCTCATAGATACGATCGGAACCCGACTGGTGGTCGGGACGTGTCATGACAGCTTCCATTCCATGCGCCTTGACAGCATTGGCAACGTCTTCATGGTCGGTTGCAACAACCACCCTGCCGAGATTTGCTTTATTGGCGCGTTCGGCAACATGAACAATCATCGGTTTTCCGGCAATATCGGCCAGAGGCTTTCCGGGAAGTCGTGTTGAAGACATGCGGGCAGGAATAAGTATAAGAGTAGAAAAAGCCATCATCATTGTCCTGAAGATTATTATCCCAGTTTTAGTCTATCCGATTTATAGATATTGCGTTGATGACGCAAAAGACTTAAATTTTCAACATCTATAAAATTTAAGCGACCGAATTTTTTATGAAGGTATCCACTGTCAACGACCTTATCGCCGCCTGTCTTCTCTGGGCTGTTTTTCTTTTTGCAATCGTTTATGGCAGTGACCTTGTTTATGACCACCAGCAACCGGCAAAAATTGTTTATTCAATCAACGGTGAAGAAGCACCGGTTACCGAAAAGGTAGAGCCGAAACAACAAATATCACTGGCGACACGGCTTCAACAGGCCGATATAGAAAATGGCCGCAAAGTATTCGGCCAATGTGGTTTATGTCATACACCGGCAAAAAATGGCCCGGCGCGCGTTGGCCCACCTTTATATGGAATAGTGGGAAGACCGTTTGCTTCGGTTTCCGAATATACCTATTCGCACGCTATGCGGGCAGAAAACGGCAAGACATGGGACTTTGCAACACTTGATGCCTATCTTGCTTCCCCGCGCAAATATATTCCCGGAACGGCCATGGCTTTCAACGGCGTGAAAGATGAAAAGGATAGAGCCGATCTTATTCTTTATTTGCGTAGTCTTTCCGATGAGCCGGTTGAATTGCCACATTTAACCCCTTAAGAATAACAATCAATAAAATCTGTTTTCTATTGGCTATATTGAAATCGATTGGGGATTTGATGAAACTCGGATTGGCTTTTTGTCTCTTTTTCGCCCTTAATAGTATAGCTATCGCCGATCCCGAGTGGCGCACGAGCCTGTCTCTCGGAGTTGAACCCAAATATGGCGACAATTTTACCCATTATGATTATGTCAATGTGAATGCGCCCAAAGGTGGCACTTTTAATGATAGTCGCACCGGCACATTCAACAGCTTCAACCCCTATATTGTTACAGGTACACCTGCAGCGGGTTTTTCTTCCCGCGGTGGTGGGGAACAATATGACACACTGATGGCACCTTCGACCGAAGAAACGTCGGTCAACTATCCTCTTATCGCCGAGGCCGCACAATATCCCGACGATTTTTCGTGGGTAAAATTCCGTTTGAACAAAAAAGCCCGATGGCATGACGGTCGCCCCATTACTGCCGAGGATGTGGTGTGGAGCTTCAATGTTTTGAAAAGCAATTCGCCATTTTTCAACAATTATTATCATTCGGTCAAAAAAGCCGAAAAAACCGGTGAAAATGAAGTCACCTTTCTGTTTGAAGAAAAAGGCAATCGCGAACTCCCTTATGTGATGGGGCAAATGCCGGTTTTACCTCAACATTGGTGGGAGGGGACCGATGAAACGGGTAAAAAACGGGATATTACTGCGCCAACTCTCGAAATACCTTTGGGGTCAGGGCCTTACGAGGTTGAAAGTTTTGTGGCCGGAAAATCGATTACCTGGAAAAGGGTTGAAAACTATTGGGCAGCCGATCTTCCGGTCAATCGTGGGCGGTTCAATTTTGATAAAGAGCATTATAGCTATTTTCTTGATCCGAACGCTGCATGGGAAGCCTTCAAAAAAGGCAATCTCGTCGACTGGAATTTGGAAAATCGTATCCAGCGCTGGAACCAGAGTTATGATTTTCCCGCGGTCAAAAACGGGCAAGTTATCAGGCGCAGTTTCGCTTTTCACGGCTCGGGACGTATGCAAGGGCTCTTTATCAACACCCGCCGTCCACAATTTGCCGACCGGCGCGTGCGTCAGGCACTTAGCCTCGCTTTTGACTTCGAGTCTCTCAATAAATCAATGTTTTTTAATGATTATCATCGGATCTCAAGCTATTTTGACGGGCTTGATCTCGCGGCAAAAGGTTTGCCGCAGGGAAAGGAACTTGAAATTCTTGAAACGGTCAAAGATGAAGTGCCGGCCGAAGTCTTTACCACACCCTTTTCCAACCCCGTTTATGACAAACCCGATTCATCAAGGCGTTATCTCACAGAAGCCATGCGTTTGTTGAACGAAGCCGGTTGGCATCTGGAGCAGAACCGGCTTGTCAATAAAAAGGGTGAAGTTTTCACATTGGAAGTGATGCTGAGTGATATGGCATTCGAGCGTGCGACAGCACCTTTTATAGCCAATCTTCAACGTTTGGGTATCAATGCATCCATGCGCGTCGTTGACACTTCACAATATCAAAATCGCGAAGCAAATTTCGATTTCGATCTTGTCATCAAGGTCATCGGACAAAGCGATTCACCCGGCAATGAACAATTGGAATACTGGGGCTCGAAAGCCGCTGACCGGCCGGGAAGCTATAATGTCGCGGGGATAAAAAATCCGGCCGTCGACAAACTTATCGAACGTGTCATCTATGCAAAAGATCGTGAGGAACTCGTTGCTGCAACCCGTGCTCTCGACCGGGTATTGTTATGGAATTATTACGTAATTCCCCAATGGTATGCCGAACATCTTAATATTGCCTATTGGGACAAATTCGGTATTCCCGAACCGCAACCGGAAGCAAGTGGCGTCGATATTCCCTCATGGTGGGTAAAGAACGACAAAAACTAGAACTGCGGTGGACTGGAACGCCCAAGAACCGGAATTGCTGAAAAATCAGCCGTTTGTCATTTGTTTACCATAAATGCTCCAGAATAGCGGTTAAATTAATGTGTCCGGTTTGATTCGCATGTTGCGGGCGTAACAAAACTCATACCGGAAAAAGGATGAAAGAGAGATATGGCGGCCTATATAGCGCGGCGTTTGCTGCTGATTATACCGACATTGATCGGCATTTTGACGGTGACATTTGTCATTGTGCAATTTACTCCCGGTGGTCCTATCGAGAATATTATTGCACAATTGCAAGGAACCGGTGGCGATGCCATGGGGCGGGTTGCCGGCGGTGGCGGTGACCTCGGGCTTTCATCAGAGGTAACGTTACAGGGTAGCGACGCGAGTGCAAAATATCGTGGTGCACGCGGCCTTGATCCGGAATTTATTGCAAAACTCGAAAAGCAGTTCGGTTTTGATAAACCGCCGCTTGAACGTTATTTCACAATGTTGTGGAATTATATCCGGTTCGATTTCGGCGATTCCTATACGCAAGGGCGTTCTGTCGTCGATCTTATCAAAGGTGCCTTGCCGGTTTCGATTTCTTTAGGGCTATGGCAATTGTTGATTTCTTACGCAATTTCCATTCCCCTCGGTATCCGGAAGGCCGTCAAGGATGGCTCCACATTCGACATATGGACAAGTGCCGTTATCATTATCGGTTATGCAATACCGAGTTTCCTGTTCGGCATTCTGTTAATGGTGCTTTTTGCCGGAGGATCATTTTTCGACTGGTTTCCATTAAGCCATTTGACATCGGAAAATTTTGATGAATTGTCGCTCGGCGGCAAAATTCTGGATTATTTCCACCACCTTGCTTTGCCACTCACAGCCATGGTTATTTCGGCTTTCGCCACCACAACATTGCTGACCAAAAACTGTTTTCTGGAAGAAATCAGAAAGCAATATGTGGTGACGGCACGGGCAAAAGGTTTAAGCGAACACGCGGTTCTTTACGGGCATGTTTTCCGCAACGCCATGCTTGTTGTCATTGCAAGTTTTCCGGCAGCTTTTATCGCTTCATTTTTCACCGGTTCACTGCTTATCGAAATGCTATATTCGTTAAACGGAATGGGGCTTTTAAGCTATACATCCATTGTCAATCGTGATTATCCGGTCGTGTTCGGCTCGCTCTATATTTTCTCGTTGATCGGGCTTGTTGTCAGCCTTATTTCCGACCTCACATATATGCTTGTCGATCCGCGTATCGATTTCGAGAAGAGGGACGTTTGATGAGCAAGCAACCTTCCGGACTGATAATCGACGTGGCAAAGCCGGCAAAACCCCGCCGCAACAAAAGGCCGTTTTTGTCGCCGCTTAATGAACGGCGGTGGAGAAACTTCAAGAAAAACCGTCGCGGCTGGTGGTCGTTGTGGATTTTCCTAATTCTTTGCCTCTTTTCTTTCGGTGCCAATTTTATTGCAAATGACCGACCGATTATTGCATCCTATAAAGGCGAGCTGCTTTTTCCGGTGCTTTTCGATTATCCCGATTCCAAGTTTGGCGGTGTCCTTGCAACGGTCGATTTCCGTGAAGACTATATCAAGAAAGAAATCAACGAACATGGCTGGGCGATATGGCCGCCGGTGCATTATTCCTATGATACAACTGTCGGTAACAAGCCTGTTGCGCTGGCTCCGCCATTCTGGCTCCAAAGTAAAGACGAGCGGTGCAAGAATTACGCTCTCGGTGCAAAGGATCCCGAATGCACAATCGGGAATTGGAACTGGCTTGGTACAGATGACCAGACACGTGATGTTTTTGCGCGTGTGCTTTACGGCTTTCGTGTTTCCATATTGTTTACGGTTATCTTGACGGCGGTTTCTTCGATTATCGGCATTGCTGCCGGTGCAGTGCAGGGGTATTTCGGCGGTTGGGTCGATCTCATTTTCCAGCGTTTCATCGAAATCTGGTCTTCGGTTCCCGCGCTTTATCTCATCATCATTATGGCGGCGGTTCTTGCCCAAGGCTTCTGGGTTCTGTTAGGAATTATGTTGTTATTCCAGTGGGTGGCGCTGGTCGGCGTGGTGCGTGCGGAATTTTTGCGGGCCAGAAATTTTGAATATGTCAATGCAGCAAGGGCGCTGGGTGTGCCGAATATCACGATCATGATACGCCATCTTCTGCCCAATGCCATGGTTGCAGCGCTTACCTATTTGCCGTTTTTGCTGACAGCCGGTATCTCGACCTTGACCGCCCTTGACTATCTCGGTTTCGGTTTGCCTCCGGGGTCTGCCTCGCTTGGAGAACTCATGCGGCAGGCAGCGACCAATCTCAATGCGCCGTGGATTGGCATTACCGGCTTTGTTGCTATTGCGGTCATGTTGTCGCTTCTGGCTTTTATCGGTGAAGCCGCCCGTGATGCTTTCGATCCGAGGAAGACATTCCAATGACAGCTTTGCTCAGTGTTCGCGACCTTTCAGTGATGTTTCGTCAGGATGGCAAGGAAACACTTGCCGTCGATCACATCTCGTTTGACATCAATTCCGGTGAAACACTCGCGCTTGTCGGCGAGTCGGGTTCGGGAAAGTCTGTAACCGCACTTTCTATTCTGAAGCTTTTATCCTATCCGATGGCGAGCCACCCTTCAGGCGAAATCCTTTTTGACAATAAGGATTTAATGAAGCTTGATGAAAAATCTTTACAGAAAGTTCGTGGTAAAGACATTGCAATGATTTTTCAGGAACCAATGACTTCGCTCAATCCCCTTCACACGGTCGAGCGGCAGGTAAGCGAGGTGATGAAAGTCCATGAAGGAATGTCGGATAAAGACGCTCGCCAACGCACGATCGAGCTTCTCACTCAAGTGGGAATCCGCGAACCGGAAAAACGCTTGTCGTCATTTCCCCATCAATTATCCGGCGGTCAGCGGCAACGCGTTATGATTGCAATGGCACTTGCCAATAATCCGCAACTTCTTATCGCCGACGAGCCGACAACCGCACTTGATGTGACGGTGCAGGCACAAATTCTCGAACTCCTTGAAAAGCTCAAGCAAGAGCGTTCGATGTCGATGCTCTTTATTACCCATAATCTCGGTATTGTGAGGAAATTTGCCGACCGCGTTTGTGTGATGACCGGCGGAAAAATTGTCGAGACAGGAAAAACCGCCGATATTTTTAACCACCCGCACCATGACTATACCAAAAAACTGTTGGCAGCCGAACCGAAAGGAAACCCGCCGAAAGCCGATAAAAATGCTCCTGTTGTCATGGAAGGGGAAAAGGTCAGGGTCTGGTTTCCGGTTAAAAAAGGTTTTTTCCGCCGCACGGTCGATTACATCAAGGCGGTCAATGATATTGACGTGACCATACGTGAAGGACAGACATTGGGCGTTGTTGGCGAATCCGGTTCGGGAAAAACCACACTGGGTCTCGCGCTCACTCGTATGATTTCTTCACAAGGCCATATCCGTTTTAACGGGAAAGATATTGAACATTTTTCTTTCAAACAGATGCGACCTTTGCGCCGTCATATCCAGATTGTTTTTCAGGATCCGTTCGGCTCATTGTCGCCAAGAATGTCGGTCGGTGAAATTATCGCCGAAGGATTGCTTATTCACGAGAAAAACCTGAATTACGAAGAACGCGATGAGCGAGTTGTGCGCGCTTTAGAAGAAGTCGATCTTGATCCCGAAACGCGCAATCGCTATCCGCACGAATTTTCCGGTGGTCAACGCCAACGCATCGCGATAGCCCGCGCCATGGTTCTCAATCCGCGTTTCGTCATGCTCGATGAACCGACATCGGCTCTTGATATGAGCGTTCAGGCACAGGTTGTCGATTTGTTGCGCGCTCTTCAACAAAAACACAATCTTGCCTATCTCTTCATCAGCCATGATCTGAAAGTTGTCAAAGCATTGGCGAATGATCTTATAGTCATGAGAAATGGTCAAATGGTTGAACATGGACCGGCAGAAGAGGTATTTTCATCACCGAAAACCGAATATACCAGAGCTTTGATGAATGCCGCTTTCGATTTAAGTGTCGATAAGAATGACATTGCTGACGCTTGATATTTATCAAGCTTGAACGCGGGCAAGTAGAGCAAAACTGCAATTTCTGCTTATAAAAATTGATTAGCCAGTTTTTGATCGAACAAGTTTTTCTCTGTCCGGTTTTTAGGTCATCCAGTTTTTCGAATGGCAAAGTTATCTGATTGGTCGAATTTCTGCTTTCAAAAATTTTGAAATTTTCTTGTGTTTTCTTTGCGTGAAATAAAAAACGGGGCAATAAAAAATCAGCTGAAACGCCGAGGCGATAGTGCATCACTTGGTTGGAATAGGCTCGAAAAATAACAATTAGCAAAATTATCTTTTTGTTCAACAATGCGCATAAGGGAGGATTTTTGGGTTTCAAAACCGGCAATCGTCGGAGGTGTTTTGCCGAAGTTATGAAAGAGCATTAGAGCTTTCAACGAAATAAAGCCTGAAGTCTTGAAAAGTTTTTTATCCGCTCAATGTCTTTTAGCTGTGAGACTTTCAGGAGAAAGACATTATGACAAAAGCACATAAAAATGAACAAAAGTCACCCGACCATAAAAACAGACCAGAAAATAGGCATGAGCGCCGTCACGACACTATGCCGGATGGTACTGCCTATAAAACTAATGAAACGCTTCTCGATGCGGGTAATCTTGAAGATTATAACGGCCCATTATCGGATTCCGACAGTCCATTATTGGAAAAGAACATTGCTTCCGACAATTTGTCGACCGATAAACAGAAATAGTCCTTTCAGAATAAGTGGTCCCGACATTCAAAATGGCCCGACTTTATTAGAAAGACGGGGCTAGAAAGACGGAGCTAACAAATTGCGTGCTTCGAGAGGCGTTGTTTTAAAATAAAAAACAGCGTTTTTATTTTTGTTTTTGCGTTCTTTTTTTATAGCGGATTGTCTCGAAACGGGCTGACAGCCCGTCATAAAGGAGCAGCCTTCCGACAAGCGGTTCACCGCAACCGGTGATGATTTTTATGGCTTCCATAGCTTCTAACGAACCGATAACACCGGGCAGAGCACCGATGACGCCCGCTTCTGCACATGTCGGTACAACACCTTTGGGTGGCGGGGTCGGAAAGAGATCGCGATAGGATGGGTGTTCACCGCCAAGATAGGGCATGAGGACAGTTAAAGAGCCGTCAAAACGGCCGATTGCACCGCTGACGAGCGGTTTTTTTAAATTTTCGCAACTATCGGCGAGAAGATAACGGGTGGTGAAATTATCCGAACCATCAATAACAAGATCGAATTTGCCGATAATCCCGGCAGCATTTTCTTCGGTTAGTCTTAAAGGGTAAAGGTCAAGTTTGACATGCGGGTTGATCGCTTTAAGAGTTTCGGCAGCGCTTTCAGTCTTTTTTTCTCCGATTGCCGAAGTTTTGTGAATAACCTGCCGTTGCAGGTTTGAAAGCGAAACCACATCATCGTCAATAATGCCGAGAGTGCCGACACCGGCGGCTGCAAGATAGGTTAAAACCGGCGCTCCAAGCCCACCCGCACCGACAACCAGCACTTTTGCAGCTTTAAGTTGCTGTTGACCGGCACCACCGATTTCCGGCAAAAGAATGTGGCGTGCATAGCGCTCAATTTCTTCCTTGTTTAATTTTTCGTCCGGTGCTTGCGTCATGCCTTAACCCTTGTCATATTTTATTCCTATCTAGTGACTCATGATACGATTGACCAGCCCGCTTTGATTATATGAGGCAAATCTTATGAAAATAGCTATCCAGATGGATCATATCTCGACCATCCATATCAAGGGAGATACAACATTTGCTCTGGCATTGGAGGCGCAAAGGCGGGGACACGAGCTGTTCCATTATACACCCGACCGGCTTTCCATGTTGAATGGAGAAGTGACTGCCCGTATCGAAGCGTTACAGGTGCGTGACGAGGAAAAAAATTATTACGAATTGGGTGAGGCAAAGCGCACGCCGCTTCAACAAATGGATGTTGTCCTGCTCAGGCAGGATCCTCCGTTCGATATGAATTATATCACGACCACGCATATTCTTGAACGCATAATGGATAAGACTTTGGTCGTGAATGATCCGAATTGGGTGCGCAATAGTCCTGAAAAACTCTTTGTTACAGAATTTCCCGACTTGATGCCGGAAACGCTCATCACCCGCGATGCAAAAGAGGTCAATGATTTTCGCTCCGAATTCGGCGATATTATTATCAAACCACTTTATGGAAATGGCGGGGCAGGGGTTTTCCTTTTGAAAAAGGACGACAAAAATCTCGGTTCGCTCCTTGAAATGTTCAACGAGCTTTATCCGGAAGCTTTTGTCGTGCAACGTTATCTGAAAGATGTAAGCGCCGGTGACAAGCGCATCATATTGATTGACGGAGTGGCTGTAGGGGCCATCAATCGCGTTGCCGCCTCGACCGATGCCCGTTCCAATATGCATATTGGTGGCCGTGCGGAGAAAACGGAATTAACCCGCCGCGACGTTGAAATTTGCGAACGGATTGGCCCGTCTTTGAAAAAGCGCGGTCTTATTCTTGTGGGGATCGACGTTATCGGTAACTATATGACCGAAATCAACGTTACTTCGCCAACAGGGGTGCGCGAACTGAAACGTTTTGGTGGTGCCGATGCCGCAAAAATCTTCTGGGATAGTGTGGAAAACAAATTAAAAGGTTGAAAAAGCCGAGATAAAGATAGTCAACAATAGCTTTAGACTGTATGAGGTTTTTATCAGACATTGTAACAAGCATTATGAGAGAAATAACAATCCATTGTTAGCCTTGTTAGAAAAAGCTGCCGGTTGTCCAGGAGTGCATGGATGAACAGATTGCTTGCAACGGTTGTGGGAGTGGTATTGGCCACTACGTGTTTGTCCAAAACCGCCTTGGCTCGCGACTATATCCAGATATCCGGTTCGTCGACTGTTTTACCCTATGCCAAAATAGTTGCAGAAACATTCGGTGAAATTTTTACCAATTATCGTACACCTGTTATCGAATCAGGTGGTTCAGGTGCAGGTATAAAAGAATTTTGTCGTGGCATCAGTGAAAATACGATAGATATTGCCAATGCTTCGCGACCGATGAAAAATACCGAATTGAAAGCCTGCTTTGATGCCGGCGTCACGGAAGTTGAAGAAATCCGCATCGGCTATGACGGGATAGTTTTTGCAAGCGATATTCACGGGCCAAATCTCGATCTGACGCCTGTCGATGTTTATAAAGCATTGGCAGCTCAAATTGTTGTTGACGGGAAGCTTGTTGCAAATAAATATAAAAAATGGAGCGAGATTGACCCGAAATTACCTGATTGGGAGATCAACGCATATATCCCTGGCGAAAAACATGGCACGAGAGAAGTCTTCGAAGAAAAATTGATGACTGAAGGCTGCAAACAAAGTGGTGCAGCCGAAAGCATGAAAACTCTTTCGATGGATGATAAGGCGGTAACAGCAGCCTGCATAAGCATTCGCAAGGATGGCAAGGCTATTGATATAGATGGCGATTATTCGGAAACTCTCGCGCGTGTCATGTCAAATAAAACGGGGATAGGAGTTTTCGGGTTGGCATTTTATGAAAATAATGCCGACAAGCTACGACTTGCTACCGTTAATGGTGTTACCCCCAATGTTGACACGATTTCAAGCGGAAAGTATCTGGTTTCCCGTCCGCTGTTTTTCTATGTCAAAAAAGCCCATTTGGGGGTCATTCCGGGTATGAAAGACTATGTCGAATTTTTCTTGTCTGACCAGATGATCGGACCGGATGGTCCACTTGCCGATTATGGCCTCATTCCTGCTCCTGATAGCGAACGGGAAGCGCAAAGAGCCGCATTCGAGAGTGGAACTGTCATGTCAATTGATAAATGAAGTGAGCAGACGCGGGAAATTCCCGCGTTATTTTTGAAATAAAACCGGAAAATGGAATGTCCATATCACTATTAATCTTGGTTGTTTTTGCTCTTGGCATTATCGGTTTCGTGCTATCGGGAAAACGTGCCGTTACAATCGAGAAAGAAGGTAAAAAATTGCATTCCCGACCATATTATTATGGTTGGTGGACATTTTTATTGACGGTCGTTCCCGCTGTTCTTTTTCTTTTTCTCTGGCAATTGGGAAGCACAATCTATCTTGAAGCACACGCTTCTTCCCGACTGACAGACATCATAAAAAGTGGAGAGTCGTTAAACCATAATTTGGCATTAAGTACGGTTGATAGTCTTGGCCATGCTTTTTCAGTCGCTCGAACCGACATTGCCGATCTTGATCGTGATAATTCTTTTTCTTCACTCACTTATGAAAAAATACGCAGCGATATGGCAAAAAAAGGAATTATGCTACCAAGTGAAGGTGCGGATAGTCTCATTCCTGTTGCCGTTGAATGGTATAAAGGGGCAACGAAGTCCCATTTCTATTGTTTGATTATCACATTGGCTATTTCAATTGTTGGCCTGTTTTGTGGCATTCATGGTGTGGGAGAAAAAAAACGCGCCCGCAACAAAGTCGAAAAGATGATCTTTGCCGGTCTCGTTATTGCCTCTATCGTGGCCATCCTTGCAACCATCGGCATTTTCTTTTCGATGCTTTTCCAGACAATCAGTTTTTTTAAAGTTGTGCCGTTATCGAATTTCTTTTTCGGTACTGTTTGGGACCCGCGTTTTAGTGCAAGTGGCTCGGCCTCTACTGTTGGGCAATTCGGTTTGCTGCCGCTTTTGGCGGGTACGCTCTATATTGCATTGGTTTCGATGATTTTTGCGGTTCCTGTCGGGCTTTTTGCCGCAATTTATATGTCGGAATATGCTTCCCGTCGTATGCGGGCAATTATCAAACCGTTATTGGAGGTTCTCGCCGGTATTCCGACAATTGTTTACGGGTTTTTCGCTCTGGTTACAGTCGGGCCGTTTTTACGTGATCTTTCAATTGCTATTGCAGGCGGGCAAGGCTTCATCATGTCACAGAGCGTTTTGACAGCCGGCCTTGTTATGGGCATTATGCTGATACCTTTTGTTTCTTCACTTTCCGACGATATTATTTCGGCGGTACCACAGGCTTTGCGTGACGGTTCATACGGGCTTGGAGCCACACAGTCGGAAACCATCAAAAAGGTTGTTCTTCCGGCGGCATTGCCGGGGATTGTGGGTGCAGTATTGCTCACCGCGTCACGGGCTATCGGCGAGACGATGATTGTCGTCCTTGCAGCCGGTGTTGCCGCAAATCTGACCCTTAATCCGTTCGAGGCAATGACAACAATAACAGTAAAAATCGTCAACCAGCTCACTGGTGACCTTGAATTCAATTCGCCGCAAACACTGGTTGCTTTTGCTCTCGGTATGACGCTTTTTGTACTGACACTTTTGATGAATGTTTTTGCGCTTTATGTCGTGCGTAAATATAGGGAACAATATGAATGAGTAACGTTGTTCAAACGCCAAGACGTGACATCGGGTTAAAGCGCCGTTATCGGGCGGAACGACGTTTCCGTGCATATGGGATTTCAGCAATCGGTGTGGGGCTTTTATTCCTCGTTATTCTTTTGTGGTCGATTATCTCTCAAGGGGTAAGCGCGTTTCAGCAGACAACAATGACCTTGCCGGTCTATCTGGACGAACACATTATCGACCCGAAAGGCGAGCGGCTCACAAATCCCAAAGTTCTCATCACTGCAAATTATCCGCTTCTTGTGCGCAACGCTCTTGCTGAAAAACTCGGTATCGATAAAAATGATCATCCTGCAATGCGCGAACTCAATCGTATGATTTCTGGCGGCGTGCGTGTCGAAATACGTGAGCTTCTTTCCGAACATCCCGATTATATCGGTAAAACCCGTACTATTGATGTGTTGGCTGCCGCCGATATTGATTCAGCTTTCAAAGGGCAAATCGACCTATCTGTTCCCGAACAAAATCGTAAAGTCACCAATCGCCAGATTGGGTGGATGGAAAAACTCGCTTCCGACGGCACACTTCATAAAGCCTTCAATAAAGGGCTTTTTACATTTGGGGCCTCGAGCCGTCCGGAAACATCCGGACTTGGCGTTGCAATTATCGGTTCGGCCTATATGATGGCAATTGTATTGATATTGTCTTTGCCGATTGGGGTTGCAACAGCCATTTATCTCGAGGAGTTTGCGCGCCGCAGCAAATTCAATGATATAATTGAGGTCAACATCAATAATCTTGCGGCTGTTCCCTCTATTGTTTTCGGCTTGTTGGGGCTTTCCATCTTTATCAATTTTCTGCATCTGCCGCGCGCTTCGTCAATCGTCGGCGGTCTCGTATTAACGCTCATGACGCTGCCAACCATCATTATTGCAACGCGTGCAGCTTTGCGGGCGGTTCCGCCTTCAATCCGCGATGCGGCATTGGGATTGGGAGCATCAAAAACGCAAACGATTTTCGGTCATGTTTTGCCACTTGCTTTTCCCGGGATTCTCACCGGTACAATCCTTGGTCTTGCAAGGGCTTTGGGAGAGACAGCGCCACTTTTATTAATCGGCATGGTCGCGTTTGTTGCAAATTATCCTGCAACGCCGATGGAACCAGCAACAGCTTTGCCGGTACAAATTTATATGTGGGCAAATGAACCGGAACGTGCCTTTAATGAACGTACATTCGGTGCGATCATCATTTTGATGGCGTTTCTTGCTATTATGAATATAGCGGCGGTGTTGTTGCGTCGTAAGTTTGAACGACGCTGGTAGAATTATGGTTTTATAGAGTGATTTAGCGAACTTGTTCTGGCTTTGAACAAAATAGGATTAGGTTGATAATGAAAATCAAGATGCGTGGTCAGGATGTCAAAGTGTTTTATGGCGCCAAAGAAGCGTTGCATGGTGTCAACCTTGATATTCCCGAACATCAGGTTATGGCACTGATTGGTCCGTCCGGTTGCGGCAAGTCAACTTTCCTGCGTTGTCTCAATCGCATGAATGATACAATTGACGGGGCAAAAGTCACCGGTCTTATTACTCTTGACGGGCAGGATATTTATGATCCCGACATCGACGTTGTCGAATTGCGTGCCCGTGTCGGTATGGTCTTTCAAAAGCCCAATCCTTTTCCGAAGTCCATATATGAGAATGTCGCCTACGGGCCGCGTATTCACGGGCTTGCCAAATCACGCAAGGAACTTGATACGATTGTTGAACAAAGTCTTATCAAGGCGGGTTTATTTGACGAGGTGAAAGACCGTTTGAATGATGCCGGTACCGGTCTTTCAGGTGGACAACAGCAGCGCTTGTGCATTGCACGCGCCATTGCGGTCAGTCCGGAAGTTATCTTGATGGATGAACCCTGTTCCGCACTCGACCCGATTGCAACGGCGCGCATTGAAGAATTGATTGATGATTTGCGCGAGAATTTTACGATTGTTATCGTCACCCATTCAATGCAGCAAGCTGCACGAGTTTCGCAATATACGGCGATGTTCCATCTGGGAGATCTCGTTGAAGTGGGCGAAACCGAGATGATGTTCACATCGCCAAAAGAGCAACGTACACAAGATTATATCACCGGTCGTTTCGGTTAAATTCAGGGAGCACGCTTATGCCAATCAATCATACTGTCCGTTCATTCGATGAGGAATTGGGCTACCTTGAAGCAAAAATTGCCAAAATGGGAACTTTTGCCAGTGAGATGATCGAGGAAGCAGTCAATGCTGTGATCAATAACGATCTTGATCTCGCTAAAAAAGTTATTTCCGATGATATGTTTCTTGATGAAACTGAACGCGAAATTGACGAAAAATCGGTGGCAATTATCGCCAAACGCCAGCCAATGGCGGTGGATTTGCGCGAAATTATCGGTGCTATGCGCATTGCAGCCGATCTGGAACGTGTTGGCGATATGGGTAAAAATATCGCAAAAAGGGCGGCTGCAATTGTCGAAAGCCGGCAACCGGCGAGTTTATATCATGGTCTGCAATCATTCGCGACACTGACGCTCAATCAGCTCAAGGAAGTGTTGGACGCTTACGCAAGCCGCTCGCTTGAACGGATTGATGCTGTGCGTAACAGGGATGAAGAGATTGACGCCATGTACACATCGCTGTTTCGCGAGCTCCTCACTTACATGATGGAAGATCCGCGCAATATTACTGCTTGCACACATTTGCTATTTTGCGCCAAAAATATCGAGCGTATCGGTGATCACGCAACCAATATTGCCGAGACATTGCACTATATTATGACCGGTACTTATTTGAGCACTGACCGTCCGCGTGATGACACCACCTATAAGGTTGGCGCTGACGGAAAAACCGCAAAATAATATCTGGCATAACAGGGCATTTCGTTTGGGAAACGTGACCTAGTGACGCCCTTAAAACGCTTGCGACCTATTTAAATAAAATTTTAGTGCTCTAACGCTTTATTGTTTGATGTAGCAGGAAGGAGCTTTTTTCAGTAACAATAATAGCTGGCCCTTATTTTGCATGTGCATTCTGCCAGTAAGATGTTCATTTTCTTAACTGGCAGGCAGAGCGCTTCGACACTTGTCCGCGCGTTCGACAGTCAAAATATGCCTGCGTGTTTGCAGAAATAAATGCAGCTTTTCATGTCTTTCATTTAAACATGTTTTTCTCACCCCGTAATCGAAGTTTTTTCAAACGCCCGGATCAGGCAATAAACGCTCTTCAACAAAACATCGGATAACGTAGTTTGCCGATGGCAAATAGGGGAATGAAAAGCAGAAATGCCTGCTTAAAACAGGGAACGCAAATAAAAAATAACAGCGAGAATGCGTAGAACGCCAATGAAGGGAAAGTAGGAAAAGTCGAAAAATCTAAAGAAAAAATGAAAAACAATAGCCACGTGGAGAGCTCTAAAACCTTGCTAAAGCAATCGGTAAAATTGCTGTCTGACATTATCGTTTGAGGAATTCTGTGGCCGCTTTTTGAGAAAAAATCAGACGTTTTGAACAATTTGTCGGTTTAGCGTTAACAATTGGTGAAGAACCACAGTGACAAACTCGCGGGAAATGACCTTCAAGCAGATGAGGTGAACGTGTGTCACCGTTAAAACAGTAATAAAATAACAAACAAAAACAATATGTTAATTCGACAATCCGGATAGAGTTCTGTTGTTTTGAATTTCCCGTTTCAATGTATGTCTTTGCGGTTGTTCATGGGGCGCAAAAACGCGGTTAATTAATTTTAAAAGGTTTAAAGCGATAGTCATTTTCAGGGATTTTGGTTCGATAAACCGGATCGCAATGGGGGCTTAAAAAGGATTGCCTTCATTTGGCCTTTTTTTGCCCTTGTTTTTATAGGCGAGAAAGAAAACGAAACTTAAGAATGGTATTTGATAAGATGAAAAAACTCCGTTGGGCAAGTACCGCTGCAGTCATGCTTGCACCGTTCATCGTTACAGGCTGTGCGTCGACCCATTTCGGTTTCGGGCATAAAAATAATAAACAGGCTTCCTTTCCCCTGACAGAGCGCACTTGCCTGATGCGGGCAATGTATTTTGAATCAAACCGTTCAAGCCGCGATGGTATGATTGCAGTTGGTACCGTCGTCATGAATCGCGTGAACTCGACTGCTTATCCGAAGACAATTTGCGGCGTTGTCGGCCAACCCAATCAATTTGCTCCCGGTGTTTTGACCAAACCGATGACCGAACCTGCTGCAATGGCAAGAGCCGGTGAAGCCGCTGACGCGGTATTACGTGGCGAGCGGGCCAAAAAAAGCAAGAATGCCATGTTTTTTCACACTGCCGGTTTGACATTCCCATATAAAAATATCCATTATGTTCAGGTCGCCGGTGGCAATGCCTTTTATGAAAAGCGCGGGCGTGATGGCGAATTGCAAGTCCCGACCAATGACGCACCTTATGATGTCGCTTTTGCTTTCGCACAAGAAAAGAGCGGAAAAGCGCCCCAATTTACAACGCCGGGCCGGAGTGCCCAGCCGGTAGCGCCAAAAGCGGTTTCGGAACCGGCACCTGCACTTCCGGTCAAGACAGCACCGGCAAGCGAACCGGTAATGATTGCACAGGCTCAACCTGTACCGGTTGAAGCCAAACCTTTTTCATCACAGAAAAGCGCTTCTACCCACCAAACCAATACGGTTGTAGCTGATGCAAAGCCGGCAGTATCCCATGCAAAGCCGGTTGAAAAGGCTCCAGAACCTTATCTACCATTCCAAACGGCTCCTACTCCTGCACCAAAACAGGTTATGGTCGCCGATGCGCATTATAATTATGCCCCGAAGCCTGCTGCCCGTACAGTTGACCATACGCAAACCGGTTCAACAACCGTTGGCTATCCCACACCATCAAAGGAAAAAGTCGATGAAATTGGCGCTATTTTACAAAAACAGGATAAGAACAAAAGGTTCTGATGAATTTTTGTGAAATAGCCTGATTGAAAGGGTATTTTTACAAGCTACTTTATGCCTCAAGCCCGCAATAACTGCGGGCTTTTTATTAGGATTTTTCGTTTTCCTGCCATTTTTACCGATTTGATTTCTAACCGCCGCTACGTTTTAAGGCCGTTAGAATATATTCAAAATGTTTTCAGCTTGGCGATGAATTTGAAGAATATTGTTTTTCCAAGGGAAAATAAGCCGAAACATTCATCTCAATGTTTCTTCCAAATGAATTTTTAAAATAAAATAAATAAAAATTGAAAAATAATATATAATAAATATGTTATTTTTAATAAAATTAAGTTTTGTTTTTTAATAGTTTTATTTTTAATTTTAAAAAAATTATTGGATAAACATTAAAAATGACCCGCCACGTAAAAGTGGCAGGTCCGATTTTAGCTCATATCAACGTTGCTGATATTTGAAACGTTCGGGAAACAGAAGTTTTTGCTTCTATTTAAGCCTAGTCCTTCAAAGCATAGGCAATGACATAATCACCCCGTTTCGGGTTTTGGCGTGCACCGCCCGCAGTAATGACAATATATTGTTTGCCGGTTTTTGGTGAAATATAAGTCATCGGACCACCTTGGCTGCCGACAGGCAAACGCGACTTCCAGATTTCTTTGCCTGTGCGGCTATCAAAAGCACGCAAATAAAAATCTTGCGTTCCGGCAAAGAACACAAGGCCGGATTGTGTTGCTAAAGAGGGACCAAGTGTCGGCATTCCGATCGGAACGGGCACACCGAGTGCGATATTGAGCGGCCCCGTGTCCCTGACAGTGCCAACCGGAACCTGCCAAACAATTTTGCGGGTTTTGAGATCAATTGCCGACATTGTGCCAAAAGGCGGCTTCTGACAGGGGACGCCAAGTGGCGAAAGGAAGCGCATGCGCATAGCACCGAAAGGTGTTCCTGCCATGGGGACAATGCCCATTTCAATGCCGGACGCGCTTTCGGGAATATCTTTGCGCTCGACAAGATAATTGGCAAGGCCGAGCCTCATATCATTGACGAAAACATAGTTCAATGTCGGATCAATCGAGACAGATCCCCAATTCATACCGCCGAGTGAACCCGGCATTTGTAATGAATAATCAAGCCCCGGCGGGGTGAACACACCCTGATGACGCATTTTGGCAAATTCGATCCGGCATAGAAGCTTGTCGAATGGTGTCGTACCCCACATATCGGCTTCTGTTAAAGTTGCATTGCCGAATGACGGCATCCCGACAGAGAAGCGCTGTGTTGGCGAATAACGTTCACCAGCAACATTCCCCTGCGGTACCGGTTTTTCTTCAACATCCGCAATCGGTTCTCCGGTTTCACGGTTAAGCAGGAAGACCTCTCCCTGTTTGGTGACCTGAACGAGTGCCGGTACGATGTTTCCATCATTATCGGGTGCGTCAAGCAGAACAGGTTGTGCGGGCGTATCAAAATCCCAAATGTCATGATGCACAAATTGGTAATGCCAACGCACTTCGCCGGTCTTCACATCGACAGCCACAACGGAAGACGAGTATTTATCGTCTTCGGCTGTGCGATAGCCAGCCCAGAAATCGGGTGTCGAATTGCCTGTCGGCAAATAGACAAGTCCGAGTTTTTCGTCATATGACATTGCGGCCCAGACATTCGGTGTTCCGCGTGTATAGGTTTGTCCTTCCGGCGGAAGTCCGTGAATATCAGGATTGCCGGGATCCCAAGCCCAGACAAGATGACCATCTTTCACGTCATAGGCTCTGACAACCCCCGGCGGTTCATCGGTTGAGAAATTGTCGGCCACGCGCCCGCCGACAATGACAACATCGCCGGCAACGAGTGGTGTCGATGTTTGTTGGTAATAACCGGGTTTGACCTCACCCATACCGACTTTAAGGTCGACAGTGCCCTTTTCCCCGAATTCTTCGCAAGGCTTTCCTGTCGCTGCATCAAGTGCAATGAGTCTTGCGTCTCCCGTTGGCAAAAACAGACGTGCCTGACAAGCCGCATCAGCTTTCAAACCTTTGATTGGCTGAGCTTCGTGATAACCCAAGCCGCGGCAACGTTGCCAGTTCGGCCCTGTTCCATGAGGGTCGAACATCCAGTTCTGTTTGCCGCTATCGACGTCGAATGAAAGCACCTTGCCATAAGCTGTACAAACATAAAGATTGGAGCCGATCTGTAGCGGGGTATTCTGGTCTTCTGCCCCCGAACCGTTACTTTGGGGAATGTCACCGGTATGGGCAATCCAGGCCACATCAAGTTTTTTGATATTGGCAGGTGTTATCTGGTCAAGGGCTGCAAAGCGGCTACCATGATCGTCATTACCCCAGCTTTTCCAGTCTTTTTGTTCATTAGCCGGCTGCACTGGTAACGCAGCTTTGGCTTTTTCTGTCATGTGGATGACATTTTTCGGTATAAACGAACTGGCAATTGTTGCCGCCATACCGACGAATACCAGACCGGCCAAAACGAGCGACGCCGAGCCGACGATTTTTCCCTGTTTTTGCGCCATCGGCCTATAGGCAAGCAACACCAGAAAAAGTGCCACAGACAAAGCAAAGAGGTTGGAAAATTGTTGCCAGTAATCAAACCCCGCCTCATGATAAGACCACAGTGCACTCATCACATAAATAAAAGCGAAGATCCACACACTCAGACGATTGAGCCGGATCATGAACAAACCCGACAGGAGTAACAGGATGCCGAGCGCCAGATAATACCATGTCCGGCTGCCGAGATAGAGGAGATACCCCCCGAGAAGAGTAAAATATAGTCCCGCTAATAATACCAACAAGCTTAGAAGAATAACCAGACAAACAGTCATTCTTGAAGGGCCATTTTTAAACCTGATCATTTGAACATCTCACTGATTGAAAATATTTTCGGGGTTTTTTAGATTGTTATTTTTGCCAATCCTTTGCATAAAGTCAAAACAGCGTCAATTCAGCACCCGTTCATATGAGTGTGATGAGTGATAGTTTTTATAATAAAAATGATAACAATATTTCATATATAAGATTTTTTCTTTAATTATTATTTTAATTCATTTTAAAAATAATTTTTGATTCTATAATCAAATAGCAGATATATAACTTTTACAATTTTAAAAATAAGTAAATCTATTTTTTTATGTTTAAATTATTCAATGGAACATATCCACATAAACAAAATATAATTAGTGAACGGATAAATATTGGAAGAAGAGAAAGAGGCAACAGTCAAAGAGCTGGAGCGGGTAGCGGGAATCGAACCCGCGCGTTCAGCTTGGGAAGCTGACAGGCTACCATTACATCATACCCGCAAAATGCGTGACACACGGATGCAATCTTTAATGCTTTTTGTCAAGCACCCTCTCATCAAAGTGGTTTAAAATGTTTTGACAGTTTCAAGCCCTGTGCTTGGTAATTCGAGCCGAGATCACGCCCGTAGAGAGATTTCGGATGCCTCAACATATGTTCATAAACGAGATGGCCGACAATTTGTCCGTGTTCGAGGATGAAGGGAACTTCATGGCTGCGCACTTCAAGAACAGCGCGCGAGCCTTTGCCACCGGCTTCATTATTGCCGAAACCGGGGTCGAAAAATCCGGCATAGTGAACGCGAAACTCTCCAATCAACGGGTCAAATGGTGTCATTTCAGCAGCAAAGAGCGGCGGGACATGAACTGCTTCGCGTGAGACGAGAATATAAAATTCGTCCGGATCGAGGATGAGAGAATGCGAACCCCGATCATAAATCGGTTCCCAAAAATCGAGCACATCGGCCACGCCCCGCTTGTCGACATCGATAACGCCGGTATGATGTTTGCCGCGATAGCCGACAAGTCCCTTGGAATTACCTGTAAGATCAATCGAAAGCCCGACACCGCTTGCAGTAATATTGGGATGCTCATCGGAAACCAGCATTTCTTTTTTGTGAAGGGCAAGAAGCTCGCTTTCATTCAAGCCGCTTTTACCTTTACGAAAACGGATTTGCGACAGTCTCGAACCGGTGCGAACAATAACAGGAAATGTACGTGGACTTATTTCGAGATAAAGTTTTCCGTGATAACCACTGGTGACTTTATCAAATTCTTGTGCATAATCGGTTATGATACGGGTGAAAATATCCAGTCGTCCGGTTGAACTTTTCGGATTGGCAGATGCACAAAGCTCATCGGAAAGTGCGAGCGTTTCGATAAGAGGTACAATGTAGACGCAACCCGTTTCAAGCACTGCACCATTTTCAAGATCGAATTCGTGTAGCTTGAATTGTTCAAGTTTATCAATAACTTGTTTTTCAGGTCCGGGGAGAAAAGAAGCACGGACACGATAGGCTTTTTTGCCCAACCGCAAATCGAGACTGGCCGGCTGTATCTGATCTTTGTCTAACGGGCGATCCGATTTCAAAATATTATTTTCAAATAAACTTTGAATATCGCTATCTGCCAGAATGCCGCTTGAGCGTGCCATGATGACTACCTTTTACTATTTACTATTATCTCTTTAACGCGTTCACGGATTGACGCAAGCTTTTGAAGAGCATAAGGAAGGTTTATCCCGTGGTGATTTGGGCCGGCCGGCTTGCAGCCACGCTTGGGTTTGTGGAATTTAAACGCATTCCGATGGCAGCGTAAAGTCATCAGTTTCAATTCCATAAAACCCTGATAAAATGCTAAAAGGCCGTAAGACCAAGCGGACTTTTGGCATCTTCTTTTTCAATCTTTACCATGACGGCAAAGGTTTTTTGATGAAAGCAGGTGACTTATGACACTTAATCCGCATCGTAAATACCGTACCGCTACAGAAATGGTTCATGCGGGGACTCAACGCTCTCCTTATGGAGAAGTCTGTGAAGCGATTTATTTAACACAGGGCTTTACCTATCCGAGTGCCGAAGCGGCCGAAAGGCGTTTCGACGGAGAGGATCCGGGCTTTGTCTATTCACGTTATGCCAATCCGACCAACGATATGTTTGAAAAACGTATGTGTGCGTTGGAAGGGGCAGAAAGTGCACGCGCACTTGCTTCGGGAATGGCCGCTGTCTCGACAGCTATTTTATGTTTTGTGAAAGCGGGCGACCATTTTGTTGCAGCCCGTTCCATGTTCGGTTCCTGTCGTTACATCATTGAAAAAGTCCTGCCCCGTTATGGTGTCGAGGTTTCAATCATTGATGGGCGCAAAATCGAAAATTGGGAAAAGGCGATCCGCCCCAATACACGCGGAATATTTTTTGAAACACCAGCCAATCCGACTTTGGAAATTGTCGATATCAAAGCGGTTTCGGAACTTGCCCACAAAGTTGGTGCAACTGTGATTGTCGATAATGTATTCGCAACGCCACTTTATCAAAAACCTCTCGAACTCGGCGCTGATGTCGTAGTCTATTCTACCACCAAGCACATTGACGGGCATGGGCGTTGTCTCGGTGGAATGGTTTTATCGAGTGAAGAATGGATGACAGAAAATTTTCAGGACTTCTTCCGTCATACCGGACCCGGAATGAGCCCCTATGTTGCATGGCTCATGTTGAAAAGTCTCGAAACGCTTCCTCTGCGTGTCGAGGCGATGACGCGCTCGGCAGCAAAACTTGCCGATTTTATCAGTGGGCATAAAGCGGTCGCAAAATGTGTTTATCCCGGACGTGACGACCACCCCCAGAGAGATATTATAAAAAAGCAGATGACTGGCGGTTCGACAATGATCGCTTTTGAATTGAAGGGTGGCAAAAAGGATGCTTTTTCCTTCTGCAACCATCTGACAATACCGCTTATTTCCAATAATCTTGGCGACACACGTTCCATCATGACGCATCCGGCAACCACAACCCACCAGAGCATCGGCCCCGAAGCACGTGCCGAACTTGGCATCAGTGACGGATTGTTGCGTTTTTCGGTTGGTCTTGAAGATGTTGACGATTTGTTGGAAGACGTGGAACAGGCACTGAACGCGACACTATGATAAATCCGTTATCCGGATTGTTTAAAACATTATCGGCGCAAGCTTTTGAATAAGCTTGCGCTTTTTTTGTCATCGCATCGAGTATCATATATTAAGCGATGAAAATATCGGAAGTGCGTGTGCGATAACTATACGCCGGTTCATAAATTGGTTATAACGGCTTCATGACAATACATCATCTCAGTGAAACCGTAATTAACCAGATTGCAGCGGGCGAAGTGATAGAGCGTCCGGCAAGTGTGGTTAAAGAACTCGTCGAAAATGCTATTGATGCCGGTGCAACACGGATAGAAATTGTGACGGCAGGTGGAGGCAAAAGCCTGATCCGCGTCTCCGATAACGGGTACGGTATTGCCGAGGACGAACTTGAACTGGCGATATCGCGCCATTGCACATCCAAACTTGACGATAATGTTCACGACATCCATTCACTTGGATTTCGTGGTGAAGCTTTGCCGTCAATCGGGTCAGTTTCAAAGTTGAAAATGGTGTCACGCACAGCTTCTTCGGAACATGCGGCTGAAATCGTTGTCAATGCGGGACATGTTGATGGGCCGCGTCCCGCAGCCGGTAACGCCGGAACAATCGTTGAGGTGCGCGATCTTTTTTACGTCACACCGGCGCGTCTCAAATTCATGAAGACAGACCGTGCCGAAGCCAATGCGATAACCGATATTGTCAAACGGATTGCCATTGCATTTCCGAATGTCCGCTTTTCGCTTTCCGGTACAGATCGCTCGATGCTTGACTATCCCGCGACCGGTACAGGTGGAGAGGCACAATTACAGCGCATCACCCAAATTATGGGAAAAGATTTTGCCCCCAACGTTATTACTCTTGATGCGGTAAGAGAGGGCGTGGAGCTCAAAGGCTTTGCAGGCATACCGTCATTCAATCGGGGTAACAGTCTTCATCAGTTTGCTTATGTGAACGGCCGACCGGTGCGCGATAAATTGATATTTGGCGCCATTCGCGGGGCTTATGCCGATGCAATGGCACGCGACCGTTATTCGATTTGTGTGCTTTTCATCAATCTTCCTCCGTCTGATGTCGATGTCAATGTCCATCCGGCAAAGGCCGACGTGCGTTTTCGTGATCAGGGGTTAGTGCGCGGGCTTATTGTTGGTGGCATTCGCGAAGCTTTAAGTCATGCCGGCATTCACCCTGCAACGACGGGGGCGGACGCCATGCTTAAAAGCTTTCGTCCCGATGGTGTGCCACCTTCATCATCTGTTCCACCGCGCCCGACCTATTATAATAATAGAGCTTTTTCCTATAATTCATATTCAAGAGCGCCGGTGCCGCCAGCAGCGCAAATGGTCAACCAACCGCTTTATACAACACCTTCGTCAGGCTTCAATGAAGACTATGGAAATGTGCTAGGCGATCTTGATCAACCGACGACAGATAGCCGTCCGGCGATGGAAATTCCAACTGTCGAGGAACAGCGTTTTCCCCTTGGTGCAGCACGCGCGCAAATCCATAAAAACTATATCATTGCCCAAACTGAAGACAGCCTCATTATCGTCGATCAACATGCAGCACATGAGCGGCTGGTTTACGAGGCTTTGAAAAAGGCACTTTATTCCAAGCCTTTGCCGTCCCAAATGTTGCTTATTCCCGAAATTGTGGAATTGCCGGAAGAAGACGCAACGCGGCTTTTGGCACATGCAGAGACACTGCAAAAATTCGGCTTGAAAATTGAACCTTTCGGCCCCGGTGCTGTCGCTGTTCGCGAAACACCTGCCATGCTTGGCGAGGTGGACGTCAAAGGCCTTATTGCCGATTTGGCCGATGAAGCTGCCGATTATGATACCACAAACGGGCTTAAAGCTATGCTTGATTATATTGCGGCAACCATGGCCTGCCACGGTTCGGTGCGTTCCGGCCGCCTGTTGCGTGCGGAAGAAATGAATGCGCTTTTACGCCAGATGGAGGCCACGCCCGGTTCTGGAACCTGTAATCACGGACGCCCGACCTATGTCGAGCTGAAGCTTACCGATATTGAAAGATTGTTCGGCCGCCGTTGATTGTTTTAGTTGAAAGGCTGCGGGCATCTGTTCGTAACCGTTGCTTAAAAACAGATAGTTTTGAATGAACAAAGCCGGTGTGCGGCTTTGCCTGCCAATTTTATGCGCCGGAAAAACGCTTAGCACGCGGAATTATGCGGCTGAATAAAACCGGAAACGCTTCGGCTGATCGATTTCTGGTGCTTTTCCTGAAAAACAGGTTTGCTTTTCGGTTTCCGGTGAAGTCATTTAATTCATTGATATGGTTTTCCTCTCGTAACAAAAACCGTCCAGTCTCCGGTTTTGAAAGTTTGTGCTGGATAGGTGCGAAAAGCTTGAACGAGAAAAAATTCGAACGAAAACAAAAAGCTTTTAGATCGGGTATTGGATGGAGAAGATAAAAAGTGAACTTTTTCAAAAGTACGATATGTTTGAACGACTATCAATAGTTTCGTGAGCAAAGGATTTAAGGCTTTTATAGTTTTCGCTAACGCTTTATAATCATCGCCGACAAGCAATCTGAAAGGTTTAGAATAATGATGTTTCCCGGTGGTGAACGCGAGGCGCAACTCCATTATCTGAGTGGCGATTATGAGGTTTTAACACACGGAACCTATGTTTTATGTGCAATTACAGGCGAGAAAATTCCGCTGGACGAGCTAAGATATTGGAGTGCACCACGTCAGGAAGCTTATGCAAGTTGCGAAATTTCCTATCGCCGCGAACTTGAATGCGATCCCCGTTTACGTAAGCTTTTAGGTACAACGCTTAAAAAATAAGCGTTATTTACAGTTTATGAATTCAGTTTAAAGAAAAGCGCCCATACAAGGCGCTTTTTGATTTTTATTCTTCGTTGGAGCGGTTTTTGAACGCCTCAAGTGTTTCATTTAACCGTTGCTTACAAAAATCCGGATCATCAAATTGAACTTCGACATCAAACACAACAAGATTTTCAAGCTTCTTGTCCTGCCCATCGGTTTTTAAACGGGCAAAATCTTTTGCGGTGGTTGCAATAAAAAGGTGTTTTGCCTTTGCCGAGCCGATAATGTCATCAAGATCGAAATCTGTATAAAAATGATGGTCGGCAAAAACCCGTGTTTGTTCAACTTTCCCATCCAATTCGCCAATCGAACGGAAAAATTTTTGCGGATTTCCTATGCCTGCAAAGGCGAGAAACTTTTTGCCTGAAACAGCATCGGTGGCAGAAGGCACAAGATGGGCAAAGTTTAAAGGTTTTGCTGCACGGGCGGCCATATGGATAACTTCGTTACCTTTGTCACCATTGCCAATCATCAGCACACTATCGGTATAAGCCAGTTGGGTTACAAGCGGTGCACGAAGTGGACCTGCCGGAAACACAGCATTGTTACCCAAACCGCGCAAACCATCCACCACCATCAGGGCATAATCGACGAATAAACGACGACTTTGAAAACCATCGTCCATCAGGATGAGATTGCATCCTTGTTGTTGTAAAAGTTTTGCCGCTTCAAATCTGTCGGTTGCTACAGCAACCGGTGCATGTCGGGCAAGAAGCAATGGTTCATCACCGACTTCCCGGGCCTTGTCAAATTCGAGGTCGATGAGATGGGCACTGCGTATTTCGCCACCATAGCCACGCGAAACAATTCCCGGATTAAGACCAAGTTTTTTGGCCGCATCCGCAAGACTGATAACAACTGGAGTTTTTCCCGTTCCACCAAGCGTAAAATTGCCGACACACAAAACCGGAAGATCAATCACCGGAATATTTTCGCGTTCCATTCGACGGCGGGCAAAATAGCCGTAAACCCACGAAACCGGCAATAAAAGCCAACGCATGACTTTTTGTTCATTCCACCAGAAGTCAGGTGCCTCACCAACCATGATTGGTATCCTGATGATGAAGCTTGGCCTGCATGATCAATGGATCAATGAATGGCCGTAGCACTTTTAACGTGCGTTCGAGCGCTCCACTCATATTTGTGGCTGTATCGTAAGCCGCTTCGATCATTTCATAACGGGTCGGCTCATGAGTCAAAAGTGTGTTGAGCTGGACGGCCAATTGCGTAGCATCTTCGACGATTCTTGCTGCATTATTTGCAAAAAATACATCGAATGTATTTTTGAAATTTTCCACATGTGGACCTGTCAGAATAGCCGATCCGAGAAGCGCCGGTTCAAGAGGATTGTGCCCACCGGTTTCTGTTAGCGACTTGCCGATAAACGAAACTTTAGCAAGCTGTAAAAATACCCCCATTTCTCCGATAGTATCAACGAGTATAATATCGGTATTCTCATCGGGCATCCGTTTTTCACTGTGCCGAATAACGTGAAGGGACTTCTTTTCAAGTTCTTCCATAATCGCGTCAGCCCGTTCGGGATGACGGGGCACAATGATCGTCAAAAGATTAGGCAGCCGTGTTTTTAATGCAAGATGAACTTCGGCAGCGATATTCTCTTCCCCCTCATGGGTGGAAATCGCCGCCCAAACCAGCCGGTTATGCAGGCTTGCACGATATTGCATTAACAGATTCTTATCGGCAGACGGCGCAATGTCGGCTTTCAGATTCCCCGAAACTGCGACCGTTTTGACACCGAGTGCATGATATTGTTCGGCATCGCTTTCGCTTTGTCCGATGGCTGCATCAATCTGCCTGAAAATGTGCGAAGCGAGAGCAGGCCGCTTTTGCCATGAATGGAATGAACGGCCGGACATATGTGCGTTCACCATGACTTGCGGGATGTGACGGCGCGCAAGCCCGTTGATTCGTAATGGCCAGATTTCTGATTCGCAAACAAGTGCCAGATCAGGTTTCCAGTGATCGAGAAACCTTCTTATCGCCGGTTTAACGTCAAGTGGCGCAAATTGATGAATAACGCGGCTGCCAAAACGGTTTTCGACCAGGCTTGCAGATGTAACGGTGCCGGTTGTCAAAAGGACATTGATATGAAGTTGTAAAATACGGTCAATGAGCGGAACAAGCGCCAGTGTTTCTCCCACACTTGCGGCATGAAGCCAGATAAGTGGCCCTTCCGGCCGCTTCTTGTTTGTGCGCCCCATGCGTTCGCGTTTGCGGTGTGGGTCTTCCTTGCCGCGCGCTGCCCTCATGGAGAGATAGAAGGGAAGAAGTGGACTGATCAAGCCGCCTGCCATGCGATAGAGATAGAGTGCCGTGCGAGCCTTGAATTCCTTCATAGTGCTCCCCCTATTTTCTTTCTTTGAGGCGTTTTTCCGCCTCGTCCGTCAGACGGTTCATAATGTCGGAAAGTTCGATACGTTTTTGTTCCATAAGGTCGTCATCGGCATCTTCCGGTACATAAAACGCATCTCCCATGAGAAAGATAGAATGTCCGAATGGCAGCGGAATTACGGTTTTGTCCCAGGTTTTTTCCAAAATTTTTACATGGGAAAATGAATAGATATAGGGAACGATAGGGCGTCCGGATATTTTTGCGAGTAATATAATACCTTTGCCGGCTTCGCGCGCTTTTCCATGCGCAATATCGGCAATCATTGCGGCTGTTTTGCCTTCTTGTAATGCCCGTTTGAGAGTAAGCAATGCCCGTGCACCGCCTTTATCGGTATTTTGATGTTTTGTCCGTCCGCCCGAGCCGCGCACTGTTTCAAGACCCAGCTTTTCGCCGACCCGTGCATTGATCTCGGCATCAGCAGAGCGCGAAAACATGGCAATGATATGTTCTTTCTTGGGGCGCAAGAACGGCCCCATAATATGACGCCCATGCCAGAATGTAATAATAAACGGGTTATAGGCATCATGGGCGTTTTGCGGGTTATCCGAACCTTCAAGTCGTGGATTGGTCCAATAAACCAGACGCAGATAATTTGCCATGAGCGATACAACGATCGCTTTTGTTATGCGGGCGTTCATCAATGGATAACGGATTTTACGCCACAGGCGATTTAAAAAGTCCGATTTTTTTTGTTTTTTCTTTTCAGTCATTCAAGTGTCGAACCAATCACTTTTAACGAAGCGGGCCGCAATCCCGTTATTGAAAATAACACAGCCCGCGAAGGCATTTGAAAAGCCAATCCGTGACACGGACTGTCATTGTCATAATCTCCTTACAAGATCAAGGCATGGCAATCAAATGCCGAGCAAAGAATGCAAAAATGCTTCAAAAAGTGTTAAAACTGTACCGGTTCGTTTCAGAATAAGCAAATATCTATTATTTGCTTTCGGTATGTTCAGGGTCGAGCAGACGGTGCAGGTGGACAATGAAATAGCGCTGCAGTGCATTATCGACACTTGATTGGGCCTTTGCCCGCCATGCGGCTTCAGCCGACTTGTAATCCGGAAAAATTCCTACGATATCAAGGTTATCAAGATCACGGAATTCGTTGCTATCAAGGTTCTTCAATTCTCCTCCGAAAACCAGATGCAATAGTTGTTTCGGTTCACCTGTCGCGCTCATATATACCTCCTATGATTACTCTACCCATTTTAATTCGTTAGCAGATTAACGAAATCGTATTTTACGGACAATATCTATCACGTTATCAAGCTCGCGGTTTAAGCCAGCAATCAAAAAATCGTGTTCAAATGGTGCTTTTCCATAAAGCGGTGTCTTATTGTCGATATCCCTTATCAAACCGCCACATTCCTGTAAGATCAGATCAGCTGCGGCGATATCCCAATCATGGCTCTCGGGCTTTATCAAGACGATGTCTATTTTTCCTTCGGCAGCAAGTGCGATGCGATAGGCAAGCGAAGGAAGATAATGTGCGAATGTGACATTGGACTTGAAGGCTTCCGGCAATTCCGCTTCAAATTTTCCGGTTGCAGAAACCACAAGTTTGCCTTCATGACCTTCAAGAAGTGGAAGTTTATTGCCATTGAGACTGGCACCTTTACCACGTTCAGCCTTGTAAACGGATCGGGTTGCAGGACAATCTAGAACGCCAACTTGGGAAATTCCGTCTTCGACAACGGCAACCGATACACACCAATGTTTTGAACCGGAAAGAAAACCGCGCGTTCCATCAATCGGATCAACCACAAAATATCGTTTATAGTCGTTATGCGGGCGTTCATCTCTGGTTTCTTCCGAAATCCATCCATAATCGGGCCGCGCGGTCAATAGAAGCTCTTTCAGAACTTTGTCGGCTGCAAAATCTCCTTCACTTACCGGTGAATTTCCCGGTTTGATCCACACTTTCGGGTCGTGGCCAAAAAAACTTAATGCTGTTTTTCCTGCTTGTTGAGCAGCATTGGCGATGAGTGCGAGATCTTCGGAATTATGAACGTTATTTTCCAGCAAGGGTCATTCCTTCAATCAAAAGCGTTGGTGCTGCTGTACCATAGCGGCGATCAATGTCGCTCGCCGGTGTGAGATGTGACAACATATCAATGAGATTGGAACCGAGAGTAACTTCACTAACCGGATAGGCAAGTTCGCCATTTTCAATCCAGAACCCCGATGCGCCGCGGCTATATTGACCGGTCACAAGATCAACACCATGGCCGAAGAGCTCGGTGACATAAAAGCCTTTTTTGATTGCTTTCATCATCTCATCTGGCGAATTTTCCCCGGGTTCGATTGCAAAATTGGTGCTTGCCGGTTGTACAGAAGAAGCCGAGCGCATGCCGTGACCATTGGTTTCAAGATGAAGTTCGCGGGCAACCGATGAAGATAAAAACCAGTGCCTGAGAACGCCATTTTCAATCACGTTGAGAGGCACACCTTCCACCCCTTCACCATCAAACGGGCGGGAGGAATTCCCTCGTTTTTTTAATGGCTGATCGGTAACCGTTATTGTCGGTTTCATAATCTGTTCGCCCATTCTGTTTTGCAACAGGCTGGTTTTGCGGGCGACTGCTGCTCCATTCACCATTGAAGCAATATGGCTTGCAATCGTGCGTGCCATCCGTGGCTCGAAAATAACATTGACAGTTCCGGTTTTTGCTTTCTGCGCATTCAACCTTCTAACGGCGCGCTCACCGGCGTTTTTCCCGATTGTCGTTGTCTTGTCGAGATCTTCGTGGTGAAGAGCGGTTGTATAATCATAGTCACGTTCCATTGCCGTTCCTTCGCCTGCAAGCGCACTGCACGAGAAGGAAAAACGGCTTGATTGATAGCTGCCGCAAAAACCGTCACTGGTTACGAGGACCAATCCACCACTTCCATAACCGGCAGAAGCGCCATCAGAGTTGGTGACACCTTTGACCGATAAAGCGGAATTTTCAGTTTCCAGAGCCTTTTCGGTGAGATATTTACTATCCGGAACAAATGGATCGAACAGATCAAGGTCTTTAGGGGCTTTCACAAGACGGGTGCGATCAGCCAAACCTTCAAAAGGATTTTCAGGTGAAACTTTGGCCATGGCAACCGCCCGTTCGGCAAGGCTTATCGGGTCGGCCGAAAGGTTTGCCGAAATACTCGCTACCCTTTTGCCGACAAATACCCGTAACGAGAAATCATCATTTTCCGAGGCTTCGGTTGCTTCCACTTTGCCAAGACGCACCGACACACTGACCGAGCGCGAGCGGACGATAACAGCATCCGAGCTATCGGCACCGGCTTTGCGTGCAGCTTCTACCAATGCAGAAGCTTTATCAATTTGGCTATCATGGACCATTACAGATTCCTCTCGATCATTTTGTTCAAGATTTTATAAAAACTTACGCTATAAAACTCAATTCTTTTCGTTGCCTGTCGATATTATGTGAACGGGCAACAAGGATCTTGAGTGAGGAAAATTAGAAACTCGAAATAATTATAGGAGTGTGTCGAGTAATTGCGTCGATTGATTTTAAAAAGGTGAATGTTCGATCTGAAATTACCACAATTTTGGAAAAGATTTTATTGCGCCAGTAAAGCCGGTTTAACGATCAAAATTCGAATAATAGCAACTATAACGATGACTTGGCGCTTTTACTTCGAAATGTGTGACATCACGATTTTAAAGGCAGGAATTCGAAACGCCTTTTTCAGGTTCTTTTCATACTTTTTTCAAAAAGCAGGACGAAGGATAGGTCAGCCCTTTTGTAAACAGAATTGATGTCGGCTTTTTTAAAAAACCGACATCAACTAATTTATTTTAACCTTTGGATGGGCCGATAATCAGCAAAGCAGGTTCCGGACGAAGCAGCTTTTCAGCAACTGCCTTGACCTGATCACGGGTAACCGCTTCAATCAGTGCACGGCGCTTTTCTATGTAGTCGATCGGCAGGTTCTCGTCCTGCAAGCCCACCAGTGTTGCTGCAATATCTGAAGAGGAGCCCATATTCTGCACAGCATAGGAACCAATGACATAACTTTTTGCCTCATCAAGTTCCTGTTCGCTTACACCTTCATCAGCCATTTTTTTCACTTCGCTACGAATGGTAGAAAGAGATTTTTGTGCTTCGCTTGAACGGGTACCTGTTGATACAGCCAATGTTGCAGAATGGTCGTAAAGCATCAGGGATGAACCGACAGTGTAAGCAAGGCCGCGTTTTTCACGGACTTCCGAAAACAGACGTGATGTAAGCCCCGGCCCGCCCAGAACGTAGTTCATGAGATAAGCAGCAAAGAAATCGGGATCATTGCGTTTGACACCGGGGTAAACGAGCATCAGTGATGTTTGCGGCAAATCATAGTTAACATTAGCCATGCCGCCGAGATTGAGTTTTGCTTCTTCTATTTTCTTTAGTTCTGCTTTCTCCGGCAGGGCACCGAATATCTTGTCGATAATTGTTGCTGCTTCGTTTGCACTGACCGGTCCGACGATGCCGATATGGATATTGTCACGGGCAAACATGGCATGATGTGCTTTGACAAGATCATCACGGTTTATTGTGGCGAGTGTCTCCGGTGTACCTTCTCCGCGTCTTGCATAAGGATGTTTGCCATAAATCAACGTCAAAAGACGGTTTTGGGCGATGGTTTTCGGATCTTTTTCGGAAGCTTTGAGTTCGGCAACCAATTGTTCGCGGATACGGTCAATAGCCTCGTCATCAAAACGGGGCTTCTGGACGGCAAGGGCAAGCAAGTTGAGAGCTTCGTCTCGTTTTTCGGCAAGCATTTTCATGTTTCCGCGCATTCTGTCACGTGTGACCGAAAATGCCATTTCTGCACCAAGCTCATCAAGGCGGCTTTGGAACGCTTGCGAGTCCAAATCACCGGCACCTTCATCAAAAAGGCCGGTCATCAGGTTTGCCAAACCTTCTTTCCCTTCAGGATCCTGTGTTGTTCCGCCACCAATGGAAAATTGTATGGAAACAACCGGAACTGTGTTGTCTTCCACAAGCCACCCAGTAATGCCTTTTTTCGATGTTACATTTTCAATATTCAATGCATTGGCAAGCGAAACACCCAACCCGAAACTCAAAATCAACGAAAAAACAAGGATTGAAGCACGATGGAAAATAAGCGGTTTCTTGTTCATGGCGACCCTCATTTGCTCTTCTTTTGCTGGTTGGCACCTATCGGTGATGCTTCGTGAACAGGGGGCAACAAATAACTGGTCACACTTTTATCCGTATCAAGATAGCGGTTAGCTACATCTTTGATATCGTCCGTTGTAACTTCCTTCAATCGATCCGGCCAATGGGTAACATCATCAATATTCATACCGACCGAAAGGGAACTACCGTAAATTTGTGCAAGACCGGCCGGACTATCGAGTGAAAATATCATATTTTTGATAAAACGGTTCCGCGCCTGATCAAGTTCGGCTTTTGTCACACCATTCTTGCGAATATCTTCAATTTCACTGGCAATCTGGTGTTGCACATCTTCGAGACTTGCCTCTCCGCGAGGCATTCCATAAAGATAAAATATACCGTCATCAACGGCATTGCCACTATAATTGGCACCGACAGATGCTGCCGATCCGTTTTTGACAACCAGTGTCTGGTATAACCGTCCGCGTGGTGCACCGCCTAAAATTTCGCCAAGCAAATCAAGTGCTTCAGCTTCTTTTTTGGCTTTCGCATTGTGATAGGAAGGAACGACCCACATTTTCTGGAAACTTGGCTCGCTCACTCGCGGATCATGCATTGTCACGGTGCGAAGTGTTTTCTTTTCCGGCTCTTGCGGGCGGATACGTGGGCCTATTTCAGAACGCACCGGCAGTTTGCCATAAATGTCGGAAGCCATTTCGCGCACTTTTTCCGCAGTAACGTCGCCCGAAATAATAAGCGTCGCATTATTCGGGGTGTAATATTTATTATAGAAGGAAATCGCATCATCACGCGTCAGTTTTTCCATTTCCTGTTTCCAGCCGATAACAGGATTATGGTAAGGACTGTTCATGAACAATGTTGCCCTAGTGTCTTCAGCAAGCATTGCATCGGGACTGTTGTCGGTGCGCATGCGCCGTTCTTCAATGATAACATTTCTTTCTGGCGCGATCACTTCATCTGTTAAAACCAGATTTTCCATCCGGTCTGCTTCGAATTTCATAATTGTTTCGAGATATTCCGAGGCAACGCTCTGATAGTAACCGGTATAGTCATATGACGTGAAAGCATTTTCCTCACCGCCGATTTTGGCAATGAATTTCGAAAATTCGCCATCTTTATGGGTAGAAGTGCCTTTAAACATCAAATGTTCAAGGAAATGGGCAATGCCGGTGTGCCCTTTCGGCTCGTCGGCAGAACCGACATGATACCAGATCATTTGTGTCACAACCGGTGCCCGATGATTTTCGATCACAACAACTTGCAGGCCATTTTTCAGGGTAAAACTTTGCGTTGGACCGGATTTGGTAATTTCAGGAAGATCAGGAGTGGTTGAAGTTGTCATTTGTGACTCTGTCGGGGTTTTCTCGCTTGTCTCCTCTGCATAAAGAGGAAAAAGCGCGCTCGTAGACAAAAGAACGCCAAACGTCGCTTTCAAAAACGTTTTTCTCATCAATTCAGGCACAGGCAAAACCTTTCTCGACTGTTTAATCACAATTGTAACATATAGATATAAATAATTGTGCCACCATAATGGCGCTCGTCGTCAAGCTTAAAATTTTCCGGTAAACGAATTGTGGCCTCTTTGGTCTCTTCAAGCACAAAAAGCGCTTTATTTTTTACCCAATGGCCTTCAACAGCAGCCGAAAACGCTTGTTCCCCCAGGCCATGGCCATAAGGCGGGTCGGCAAAAACAACGTCGAATGGTTGCATTGTTCCTATCTGCCCCAAACGTGTTGCATCACGGCGCAACAGGCGGGTAACCCCCTGTAATCCGAAGGTTTCGATATTTTTATGGATTAATCCACGTCCTTCAACCGACTGTTCGACAAAAGTGCAGGTTTCGGCACCACGCGAAAGCGCTTCAATGCCGAGTGCGCCGGTTCCTGAAAAAAGATCAAGCACGCGTTTTCCGTTCCAGAAATTCACTTGCCGTGATCCCAGAATATTGAACAGACTTTCACGCGTGCGATCGGTTGTCGGACGGATTTTCTGTCCTGCGGGCGTTGCAAGATGACGTCCGGAAAATTTACCGCCGACGACCCGCACTCGAGCCTCCGTCCGGCCGGCCGGAGCGATGGACTCCGCTACGTCCATTTCCTTTTGCATCGCCTTTACGATTTAGGAATTTGCTTGCTTTTTCGGGCTTACCCGCAAAAGCTTTTTTCCTGCCGCGGTCATCTCTTGAAGAAAATGGTTTTTCGGAACGGTTGCCGGAAAAACGGGATGATCTTTTCCGGTTCTGCTCATCCGGATTTTGCTTCCCGTAATGACGGCGTGGAAAGTCAAATCCACCTTCTCGGCTTTCCGAAGAACCGCGATATTTTTTTTGAGGGCGATCAAACTTTTGATCAAGGCGATCAAAATCCTGTTTTTCGGAAAATTTCCGCTCTGTATTATATTTTCTTGGCGGCTTTCCGGTGGCTAAACGTGGCTTATGGGAAAATTGTTTGTTTTCACCCTCAAAATTGCGATCGGGCCCATGATCACGCCAATGACCGGGTCCATCGTTTACCGAGCGGTTATAATTTTCGTTTTTCTTATAATCTCTGTTTTTCCTACCGCCCCTTGACGCATCATAGTCGTCTAACGTACGGTCTTTCCGGAACTTTTGGCTGAAATCGGGCTTGCGGCCCGAACTGTCAAAATGTTTTTCACGACGATTGAAATGTGTTTCGCTTTCGCCCTGTGAAGCGCGATGAGGATGACGGCCGGCTGATTTTTCATCAAAGCCGTTGTCGCTTCTCTCTTCTTCGTCTCTTATGCGCCAGAATTTCTTATGAGCGGTTTGAGGGCGGGCACCGGGAGCCATCCAGACATTGGCACTACGCAATCGTTGAGGTTCAGCTTCAGGTTTCTTTTCGAAAGCTTTTTTAAGGGGGGCAGCATTTCTAACAAATTTACTGCCTCGTTTATTGAAACTGTCCGGTCTCGTTGAAAGCTGGTCGCGGCCACGTTCGGCGAAATCGGCCTTTTTCCAACGCCTGTTAAAGCGGGGAGCTTCCGGCGTTGAAGAGATCCAGCCGTCATCCGAAACCGTCGGTTTTTCACGCGGTTTTTGTTCTCCGACAACAGGGGCATTGGAAAACGGCTTCAAAATCGGCAAATCGAAATCGGCATTGGCTTCTTCAATAAGACGCTCACCCAACTGGTCGCGCAGCGTACGGCCTTTGAGCTCGCGCACAGCGCCTTCTTCAAGGTCGGCAAGTTGGAAGGGACCGAACGAGATGCGAATAAGACGTGTGACAGTAAGCCCTAATGCTCCAAGAATATTTTTGACTTCACGGTTCTTGCCTTCTCTTAAAGCGAGCGTAAGCCAGACATTCGTTCCTTGTTCGCGTTCAAGAGTTGCTTCCACAGCACCGTAAAAAATACCGTCTATGGCAATACCATCTTTTAAAGCATCAAGATCGGCTTGCGTTACTTTGCCGTGAGCTCGAACACGATATTTACGCACCCAGCCGGTTGACGGTAATTCAAGAACGCGGGCAAGGCCTCCATCATTGGTAAGAAGCAGCAAACCTTCCGTATTGATATCGAGTCTGCCAACGGAAAGTACGCGTGGCATTCCTTCTGGCAAGCTATCAAAAACAGTAGGCCGACCTTCCGGATCGCGGTTGGTTGTCACAAGTCCGGCGCGTTTGTGGTAAAGCCAGACGCGGGTGCGCTCAATGGGGGGCAAAGGTTTGCCATCAACAGTAATTGCATCTGTGCGTTTGACATTGAATGCGGGCGTATCAAGAACCTTGCCATTAACCGCAATGCGTCCGGCGGCAATCATGGTTTCTGCGTCCCGTCGCGATGCTATTCCGGCGCGCGCCAATCTTTTGGCAATGCGTTCACTGCCGTCGCTTTCTTCACTGGTTTTTACCCTCGGCGATTTTGCGTCGTTCTTCCCACGTGGGTCGAAATTATTTCTGGTATCCCCCCTGTTATTTTGCGGTTTCTTATTGCCGCGATCATATGTCATCTCACATTATCCTTTAGAAGCACCGGGGGCGCATTGTTAATTTTTAACCGCTCTAGCTTATTTTTTTCCGATATGGAATCTCTTTCGTCAGGTGTTTTCTGATAAACTGCCATAAATGACATAAACGGCGGATAAAATCCAATTGTTCCGGTTTTTCAAAATGCTGGCTCTTCAAAATGATTGAAAGGTAAAAATGAAAAAAAACCCGATGGAAATAGCGCTTGAAGAGGCAATTTCGGCAAATGCGAATGATGAAGTGCCGGTTGGCGCCGTGATTGTCAAGGACGGTAAAGTGATCGCCAAGGCTTGCAATCTTACGCATAAAAAATTCGACCCGACAGGTCACGCTGAAATGCGGGCTATTCGTATGGCATGCGAGATGCTTCAAAGTGAACGATTGGTCGATTGCGACCTTTATGTGACTTTGGAGCCCTGTACAATGTGCGCGGCTGCCATATCTTTTGCACGTATCAGGCGACTTTATTTTGCCACAGGCGACGAAAAAGGTGGCGCAGTTGAACACGGTGTCCACTTTTTTAACCAACCCACGTGTCATCATCGGCCGGAGGTTTATTCCGGCCTGGGTGAAAGACAGGCATCCCAGTTGCTCAAAACTTTTTTTGCAGGAAAAAGGGAAGAATGATGAAAACAGTAAAATTCCCGAATGGTTCGATTGTACCTGTTTTAGGACAAGGTACATGGGGTATGGGGGAGGGGATATCGTCCGTTGAAGACGAAGCCAATTCTTTGCGTGCCGGCCTCGATCTCGGATTGAAACTCATTGATACGGCCGAAATGTATGGAAATGGTGGATCCGAAAGAGTGGTTGGTGAAGCCCTTGTCGGGCGGCGTGACGATGCCTTCGTTGTGTCGAAAGTTTTGCCAAGCCACGCGTCACGGCAAGGCACGATTGAAGCGTGCGAACGCAGCCTTAAAAATTTAAAAATAGAAAAAATCGACCTTTATCTTCTTCATTGGCAAAGCAGCGTTCCTTTAACCGAAACAGTTGAAGCTTTGGAAAAACTTGTCACACAAGGCAAAATTGACGCGTGGGGTGTCAGCAATTTCGATACCGCACTCATGCAGAAACTTGAAGGCATTTCGCAAAAAGGTCATATCGCAACGGATCAGATACTTTACAATCTGTCTCGTCGCGGGCCAGAATTCGACCTCATTCCATGGTGTGAAAAACGGCATATTCCGGTGATGGCCTATGCACCGATCGAGCAGGGGCGCATCATGAAAAACCGTGATCTTATCAAGATTGCAGAAAAGCTTGGTGTTGCACCATCGGTGCTTGCTCTGGCATGGGTCATCCGCAATCCGCTGATGATTGCTATTCCAAAAACCTCGTCACTCAAACATTTGCGCGAAAACGTCAAAGCACTTGATCTTGAGCTCGACAGTAATGTTCTTCAGGCACTTGATGAAATATTCCTGCCACCGTCACACAAACAGCCGCTCGAGGTTATTTGAAAAAAGCAGAAACCTTATTCAGTAAAGGGAAATTGCTCGGAAATAGTGTTTGGACAACATTCAAAAATATTTGGCAAAAAAATTTGCCGGTTATGAGCCCTGTTAAACAAAGAAGTTTTAAAACTTCGGAACTTCAAGAGGGGGGGCAAAACCTACATTCTATGGAGTTTAAGCTATTCCCGAGTAGTCTGTTTATTCAATTCTCGGTTTGGAGTTTCTGCCGGAAAACCTTAATGATTGAAGATTGGCTGAAACGGCATTTGCAACAAGCGACTGTATTGAACAAAGGGCGCTATTTTTAATGTTCGTTTCTTGAATGAAGATAAAGGCGACGAACTCTTCACCAAGGCCGGTTTTAAGGTTGAAAAACTGCTGCATCCGGTCAGCTGAATAGGCGCTAATCGGTATATCCATTTGAGAGGGGGGAAAGTTTCATTAAGAAACCGGCTGGAAATGACGTCACGAATTTGGATGTTGTTTATCTGTCACTCCAACACGTGATGAAAGAGTAAAACGTTATCAAACAAAACTTGAACGAAGTTATCGCCAGCTCACAGAGCCGAACAAATGTTCTTCCCTCCTTTTAACCAAACAAAAAGGAACCTCTCCCGCCATCAAGAAAGACCGGAATGCGTCGAAGAAGGGATAAACATTCTAACAATAAGACGTTGCTTTCAATATTAGAAAGGCCACCAGCTCTTCTTGCCGGATGATTCTTTCAACGCTTTCTTTCTCTCGCGTTCTTTTTTAGCTTCATCTTCACCTTGATCGCCGATTGGCGCTGATGCTGCCGGCTGGCGATAGCTTAACGGTGGTTCACTCAGATATTTGCGTGTTGTGGAAGAACCACCTTGTGTTTCTCTCTTACGGCGCAAAAATTCCGCACGCTGTTCTTTGTCATTATTAACCTGCTCGTTGCGGTGTATACCGTTGAGCCAGTCACTTGAACCGGTTGATTTTGTTTCTTTGCCACTATCGGGCACAATGGGTGAAACATAATTCGGGTTATTCTGGTTGGCCGTTGCTTCATCACGCAATCTTTGGCGTTTCTGCTCGGGTGATTCTGGCCAATCAGGTGTACCGGTCTGGGCAACATTTGTCTGTGGTTGCGGAAGAACGCCCTTTGTACCGGGGGCAGGACGAACAAGTTCCGGACGCGGCTTGGTATCAATCTGATTCCTGTTATTATTCGATCTGATGGATGCAATATTGGAAAAATCATCAACCAGCTGTTTTCCGGTTGATTTATCGGTACCATAAGTCGGACTGGAAACGCCACATCCTGTCAGCATAAGACCGGCCGTGACCATACCCGTTACAATAATTGCTACTTCGCGTTTCTTCACTGCTAATCCGTTCCCGGCTCCGCCGCCAAAAATTGCTTTTATTACTCCACCCCTCGGGCAGATAACGACACCTTTTTGTGCCAGAAATTGGCACTTATAGACCAAACCCTTAGCATGAGATGTGCCTTGACGGCAATCCCCCCGGCAATAAGGAAGGATGATGACGTCGTATGACGTGTTGGCTACTGGCAAAGCAATAGCTCTGCCAGTACCTTTTATTTATCAGATCTTTCCGAGTGCATGAAGCTCATGCAACGCTGCTGCGTCACGTGCCGATACATCCGGATATTCGGGATCACTCCCGACATCCTGGGTATAGCGCCATGAACGGGCACATTTTTTACCGTCAGCTTTATGAAATTCCACAGCAACACCTTTGACATCATCAAGCCGGAAAGCATCTTTTGGTGCTTCAGCATTGGTAATGACAATATCACTTGTGATCGATATTTCTGCCATATCCATCCCCTCGACCGCTTTCAACAAATCAAGGTCGGAAATATAGACGACGGGGGCTGCTTCCAATGAAGAACCGATATGTTTTTCAGCTCTTTCAAGTTCAAGTGCACCTGTGACAACTTTACGGACCTGACGAATTTTGCGCCAGCGCTCGTTCAATTCGTTATCACACCAGCTATCGGGCGTTTTACGGAACTGTTCGAAGTGGACCGATTTGCTTTCCGGATGCCGTTCAAGCCAGGCTTCTTCCATTGTGAATGGAAGCATCGGGGCAAGCCATGTGACCATGCGTTCAAATATCTCGCGCACAACATGGATTGCTGATTTGCGCTTTATTGAAGAGGGCGCATCGCAATAAAGCGAATCTTTCCGGATATCGAAATAGAAAGCAGAAAGGTCGACGATTGAAAAATCAAGCAATGCACGGGTGATGCGTTTGAAATCGAACCCGTCATAAGCCTCGTTGACAAGCCCGTCCAATTCATAAAGGCGATGCAACATGAACTTTTCAAGGTCCGGCATATCTTCATAGGCAATGTTTTCACCCTCGTCATAGGCGAGAGTACCAAGCATCCAGCGAATAACATTGCGGAGTTTCCGATAGGAATCGACATTGGTCTGGATGATATTCCTTCCTAGACGCTGATCTTCCCAATAATCGGTTGTCATTACCCAAAGGCGCAAAATATCGGCGCCGGAAGTATTGATAACGTCTTGCGGAGCCACAGTATTGCCCAACGATTTCGACATTTTCTTGCCTTGCTCGTCGAGTGTGAAACCGTGCGTCAATATGGCGTTATAAGGTGCTCTTCCGCGGGTACCGCAGCTTTCCAGCATCGAAGAATGGAACCATCCACGGTGTTGGTCGGATCCTTCAAGATAAAGATCGGCCGGCCATTTCAAATCGGGCCGATCCTCAAGGGTAAAGACATGTGTGCAGCCCGAATCGAACCAGACATCAAGAATGTCATGAACCGGCTGCCAATCTTCTTTTGCATGTTCACCCAGAAAACGCTCTCTCGCGCCTTCTTTGAACCAGGCGTCGGCACCTTCTTTTTCAAAAGCATCGACAATGCGCTTGTTGACAGCCTCGTCTTTGAGAATTTCGCCGTTTTCCTTGACGAAAATTGCAATGGGAACACCCCATGCACGTTGGCGGGATAATACCCAATCGGGACGATCTTCCATCATGGCTCCGATACGGTTTTGTCCTGCCGGTGGCACAAAACGTGTATCTTGGACCGCTTTGAGGGCACGTTCGCGCAATGTGGTGCCGTCAGCAAGTTTTTTGTCCATATAGACAAACCATTGCGGTGTGTTCCGGAAGATAACGGGTTTCTTGGAACGCCAGCTATGCGGATAAGAGTGCTTGATACGCCCGCGGGCAAAGAGCATATCTTTTTCAATCAAGAGGGCGATAACGGTTTTATTGGCATCGCCATATTTACCATTATCATCAATGACACGTGAAGCACCACCTTCGCGATCAGGGCCGAAACCCGGCGCGTCCTTGGTGTAATAACCGGCATCATCAACAGGAAATGGAATTGATGAATCAATGCCGAGTTCCTCTATCTTTGCTTTATTGGCAACCCATACTTCAAAGTCTTCGCGCCCATGACTAGGAGCGGTGTGAACAAAACCCGTACCGGAATCAGCCGTTACATGGTCACCGTCAAGCAGAGGAACTTTGAATGCATAATCATTGGCGAAGCCTTTGAGCGGATGGGAAAGCAACATCGTCTCAAGTTCTGAAGGGTTCAAAGAGCGAAGTTTTCTGAAAGTCAGTTTTGCTTTTTTTGCACTTTCTTCGGCCAGTGCATCAGCAAATATAAGTTTTTCACCGGGCTTCGGGCCATAATCATTTTCAGCATCCACAACCTGATAAAGCCCATAAGGAATGCGGGAAGAATAAGCAACAGCACGGTTACCGGGAATTGTCCAAGGAGTCGTTGTCCAGATGACGACAAAGGCTCCCGACAAATCATCGGCCTTGGCTTTTAGCACCGGAAATTTGACCCAGATCGTGTCGGATTCAACATCGTGATATTCGACCTCGGCTTCCGCCAAAGCGGTGCGTTCCACCACCGACCACATAACGGGTTTGGAGCCGCGATAAAGCTGGTCGGACATGGCAAATTTCATCAATTCGCCGACAATCCGTGCCTCCGAATGGAAAGCCATTGTTGTGTAAGGATTTTTGAAATCTCCGATAATGCCGAGACGTTTGAATTCATCTGATTGGGTTTCAACCCAATGTTTGGCAAATTCCCGACATTCCTGACGGAATTCGTTAATCGGAATATCGTCTTTATTCTTGCCTTTTGCACGATATTTTTCTTCGATCTTCCATTCGATAGGCAGCCCATGGCAATCCCAGCCGGGTACATAATTGGCATTATAGCCCCGCATCTGGAAAGAACGGACGATTGTATCCTTTAAAATTTTATTCAAAGCATGCCCGATATGGATATCTCCATTGGCGTAAGGAGGGCCATCATGCAAAACGTATAGCGGCCGGTCGACAGCCTGTTTGCGCAGTGCGCTGTAGAGATCCATCTCTTCCCAACGTTTGACAATTTCCGGCTCTTTTTGCGGTAATCCGGCACGCATCGGAAAGTCGGTTTTGGGCAGGTAAAGGGTTTTTGAATAATCCATGGCTTGGTCTTTATTTGACATGTTTAAAAATTCCTGTCGAACGTCATTTAATCGAAATGATTATCTCTCCCGATCTTTCGAACCTTTGCACTTATCAGGCAAGAGTGAAGATCGGGCTAATAATTCGTAACGTCAACAGTTCAGAAAAATGTACACTCATGATGCATGGCTTTATCATGAGATGAAACAGAAAGAAAACTGAAAAATCGACAAAAAGAAAAGGCCCCGTAAAATACGGAGCCTTTCCAAAACAAAGTTCGATTAAATTAGAACTTGTAAGCAACACCAACGCGGAAATCGTTGGTCTTGTAGTCAACATTGTACTTGATGTTGTTCTTGCTGTAGTCTTCGTCACCGAAGTCGGTGTAACGATATTCAGCACGAAGGATGATGTGGTCTGTCATAGCATAGTCGAAACCAGCGCCGATTGTCCAACCGACGAGTGTATCGCTATCGCTAGCTGAATAACCAGGGATTGTATTGCCGCTAGCATCTTTCATGCGGAAGTGTGAATCAACCTTGGCGTAAGCAACACCACCAGCGATGTAAGGCATCCAGCGGTCAACTGCATAACCAACACGAGCACGTGTTGAACCGGCCCACTGTTCCTTCAACTTACCGTTAAGGCTGAATTCCGAACCATCAGAAAACTGGTAAGAACGCTTGTCGCTCTCGTCCATGTCGCCCCATACCCAGTCGGTATCAGCACCGATAACAATGTTGTTGCCGAGGTCATAGTTATAACCGGCATAAATGCCACCGATGAAGCCTGACGGATCAGGAGAGAAGCCTTGTCTACGGCTCCAGTCGCCATTTGCACCCTGGTATTTGCCCTTAAGGTCTGTGTCAGACCAGGAACCGCCGATCTGGGCACCAGCATAGAAGCCGGTCCAAGAGAAAGCAGGTGCTGCAACAACAGGAGCTGGCTCCTGATTTGCTACAACGTCAGCAGCTTGTGCTGCAGAAGCTGCTGTAAGAGCAGCTGCGGAAGCAGCAATAAGATATCTAATTTTCATTTTTATTCTCCAATGCAATAAAATGCCGTCTGAACTTATATAGTTTATTCGGATAAGAATTGCTGTAGCACGAAAGACACACCTCGCAAAAACTGAAACAAAAACCTCAATAAAATGCGAGGAGGGTTGAAAAATATAGAAAAAATGCGGGTCGTTTTTTAAAAAAAGTGTCGAAAACGCTTTTTGATCAGAATCAAAACCGGGCTTTACGACGTCGATTCGCAAATTTTCCGTTAATTTTTCAAGACGGCGACTTATATGCCAAATCGATTTTTGTGTCAAAGAGAACAGACCGTGTCCGTTTCCCATGTTCCATTTTTATGGAATAGCCATGCATTTAATCCGGTTTTGTGACGAACTTTCCATTGAATGCAGGTCTTCCGGTTCTATCAATAGGCAAGACAAGAGATAAAAAGGTTGAACAAGATAATAAAAAAAGCCCCGTAGTTTCCTGCAGGGCTTCTTTTTCAATTCTTTGAAAAGAATTAGAATTTGTAAGCAACACCAACGCGTACGTCGTTGGTCTTGTAATCTACGTTATATTTGAAGTCTTTGTTGCCGAAGTCCTTGTCGCCGAAATCGGTGTAACGATATTCAGCACGAAGGATGATGTGGTCGGTCATGGCATAATCAACGCCGGCGCCCAAAGTGTAACCGGTCAAAGTCTTGTTGCCACTGGCCTTGCTGTAAACACCATCAGCATCCGAGAACTTGGCATCGGAATCGATCTTGGCATAAGCAACACCACCAGCAAAATAAGGCATCCAGCGATCCATCGAGTAGCCGATGCGAGCACGGGTTGATCCAGCCCATTTCTCTTTGATCTTGCCGCTAACTTTGAATTCGTCTTCTGTGCCTTTGAGGTAGGACTTGCTATCGCTTTCGTCCATGTCACCCCAGATCCAGTCTGTGTCGGCACCGAGAACGATGTTATTGCCAAGATCATAGTTGTAACCGGCATAAAGACCGCCGATGAAACCTGATGGATCCGGTGAGAAGGATTTACCGAAACCGGCAAAGTCTTTTGCATCGCTACGGCCTTTGATCTTCTGGTCTGTATCAGACCATGAACCACCGATTTGACCACCAGCATAGAAGCCGGTCCAGGAGAAAGCAGGAGCGGCAACAACCGGAGCCGGTTCCTGATTCATGACAACGTCAGCAGCTTGTGCGCTGGACGCAGCGGTCAAAGCCAAAGCCGAAGCAGCAACGAGATATTTTATTTTCATTTGTTAACTCCACGCGAAATGTATTGCGATTGAGGCCACTATAGTTTGTGCGACTATAAAGTCTGTAGCAAAAATGCCACAGCAAGTGGAATGAGCCTTTTTTTGAGCTATTTAGGCAAGAAGCTCTTCAGTATGGTAAACAAAGTATAAAAAAACGCCGGAAAACCGGCGTTTTGTAATTTAAAAATGTGTTTTGCGAATCAACTATGGGCGAAAATATCGACTTCGGGAAAGCCAATAAGATCAAGTTCCGACCTTGATGGCAGGAATTCGAAACACGATTTTGCCACACTCTCGCGGCCATCCCTGATGAGCCTGGCTGCAAGAATCGCTTTCAACCGGTGAAGATAAAGAACATCGGTTGCTGCATATTCGACTTGTGCGGGAGACAGTTCGTCAGCACCCCAGTCGGATGACTGCTGTTGTTTGGAAATATTGATTTCAAGAAGTTCGGCGACAAGGTCCTTTAAACCATGCCGGTCAGTATATGTGCGGGTGAGCTTCGAGGCAATTTTTGTGCAGAAAACCGGTCTTGCCATGACACCGAATGTCAGAGCCAATACGGCGAGGTCGAAACGGCCGAAATGGAAGATTTTGGTGATGTCAGGATCTTTCAGAATCTTTACAAGATTTGGTGCCGTCTTTTGCCCCTTGGCAATCTGGATAACATCGGCAGTGCCGTCTCCCGGTGAAATCTGGACGACGCAGAGCCGGTCGCGATGGGGCTGAAGCCCCAGAGTTTCAGTGTCAATGGCAACTTCCTTGACATTATAATTTTTCAAGTCAGGCAAATCACCTTTGTGAACGCGTATTTTAGCCATTCTTATTGTCCTATTTGTTTCCCAAAGCAGCTAGAATTCTTGCCCAGGAGCGTTGGCCTTTATGGAATGATTTGAGATTGTATTTTTCATTTGGAGAATGGATGCGATCGTCGTCGAGCCCGAAACCGACAAGCAATGATTCCATACCGAGAAGAGATTGGAAATCACCGACAATCGGAATAGAGCCGCCCATGGCTGCAAGAATAGCCGGTTTGTTCCATTCTTCGGTCAAAGCTTTCTTGGCAAGCTGGACAAGAGCCGAATCATAGGCAAGGTTGATTGCCGGAGAAGCGCCGTGATCTTTAAATTCAACCGAACAGTCGGCCGGAATTTGGGAACGAACATAATCACGGAATGATTTTCTGATTTTTGCCGGATCTTGTTTGTGAACAAGTCTGAAGGAAATTTTTGCACTGGCTTTGGCGGCAATAACGGTTTTGAAGCCTTCTCCCTCGTAACCGCCGCTAATGCCATTGACCTCGGCGGTCGGTCTTGCCCATGTCATTTCAAGTACGGTGCGTCCCTTTTCACCTGCCGGAATCGACAAGCCCACGGGGCCGAGAAATTCTTTAGGACCACGATTAAGTGCGTTCCACGATTTCAAAACAGCTTCCGGTGTTTCTTCTACCCCGTCATAGAATCCTTTAAGGGTTACATGGCCGTTTTCATCGTGCAGGCCAGCAATAATTTTTGCGAGAATTTGAATGGGATTTGCCGCAGCACCGCCAAAGTGGCCGGAATGCAGATCGCGATCGGCACCTTTGATGATGATTTCCTCACCAACCATGCCTCTCAGCGCTATAGAAATAGAAGGCGTATTAGCGTCCCACATGGTTGTGTCGCAGACAAGTGCGTAATCGGCCTTCAATTCGTCTTTGTGGGCATGCAAAAATGGTTGTAGCGAAGGAGAGCCGGATTCCTCTTCCCCCTCGAACAGGATAGTAACTGCAACCGGAAGGGTACCGGTTTCCTTTTTAAAGGCGCGGCATGCTTCGACAAATGTCATAAGCTGTCCCTTGTCGTCACCGGCACCGCGCGCGGCAATGACCTTTTCACCGTTTAACTGTTTTATTTTCGGATCGAAAGGATCATCTTCCCAAAGGTTGAGGGGGTCAACCGGCTGCACATCATAGTGGCCATAAAACAAAACATGGGGAGCATCTTTTGTCGGTCCCGGATGATGGGCAACAACCATGGGATTGCCGGTGGTATCGCGGCGCGAGGCTTCAAAACCGATCGATTTCAAATCATCGACCAGCCAATCGGCAGCTTTGCGACAATCATCCTTATATTTCGGGTCGGTCGAAATAGAAGGGATGCGCAACAGGTCAAAGACATGTTGCAGACTATTATCAAGATTTGCATCAAGACGGGATAAAACTTTGTCAAGCATGGAGTGCACCTGCAGTTAGTAAATTGAAAAACAACTTTAAGCCTCTTAAGCTGTTTTGCAAGCCGTTCGCATCATTTTTGACTTGTTAGCAGTTGTTACATCATATCCGGTACAAAGTTTCCGGTTTTGCATTACTGTAAATTTCTCACGTCTCTTCCCCGATATTACCTTTGACAATGCGTGCAATAAAAACTCGAACGGCCGGATTGGATAATTCGTTTTATAGCCTTTCCACATTCGGGGCATGGTTCCCCTTCACGGTCATAAACAGAAAACCGGTGTTGGAAATAGCCGAGCGAACCATCTGCATGAACGTAATCGCGTAGGGAAGAGCCACCCGCTTCGATGGCTTCGTTGATAACATCGCGGATATTTTGTGCAAGGATTGCAGATTTTTTTTGCGCTGCCGCAGATTTTGCCCCTAATGTCGATGATTTGCGTTTTGGAGAAAGGTGACTTCGCCATAAAGCCTCGCAAACATAAATATTTCCAAGACCGGCAATGATGGACTGATTGAGAAGTGCGGCTTTAAGAGGGGCTTTCCTGTTATGCAAAACGTCGTTGAGATAGGCACCTGAAAGACCGTTTCCTGTTGGTTCGGGGCCTAAATGGGCCAACAATTTATGGTGTTCCAGCTCTGTGGTTTTTGTCAAAAGCATAAAACCGAAACGGCGCGGGTCATTATAGACGGCATGTAAAAACTCACCATTCGGCGTTCTGATATCCATTTCAAAATGGTCATGTGCCGCAAGCTTGTTTGTTTCATGATAATAGGAACCAAGTGTCGTGTTTTCAATTCGCCACGAACCGGACATGCCCAAATGGCTTATAATGGTTTCATCATTATCAAGATGGATAAGCAGATATTTTGCCCGCCGTCCGAGGCCAATAATTTCACGACCGGTAAGACGGGACTGAAAATTTTCCGGAAATGGAAAACGTAAATCCGGCCGGTTCTGCTTGACACTTATTATCTTCGCATGGGTGAAGCTTGGTTCGAGACCACGTTTTACAGTTTCAACTTCAGGAAGCTCAGGCATATACGATTGCTTTGATTATAAGCGGAAGTTTATTTCAACCGCTCCGGTTCAGGCATATAACATTGACTTACTAAAAATAATGGTTACGCGAGCGGATTTTAAGGTCGGGGAAAAGTTTTTCTCTTGGAAAATTGAGTTTTGTAGATAGTGGAATGGTATTTTTTACCGAACAATAAGTCGCAAAAAAATTTTAAAATTGTCATCAAATAAAGTGATACGAAACGTTCTTTAACCACACTGGATTATAAAAACATTTTTAATATATAATGTCGTGAAAATAGGACTGTATGGGGTAAAAAATTAACGGATTGTTAATCCTGAACTGTTATCTATCGAACACAATTAAATGTTATCTACTTGAAAAAGCACGATAACACACCTAAATTAGGTTCAATACAGCGGTGATTGACCACGGATGTACTGGCAGTCATTGCATAACGGAAGGTCGGGTTATTCCCCGGCCTTTTTGTTGTTTTTAGTCATGTTAAAACGGATTTCGAATTTTTAATAAAAAACGAAATCCGTATTTTTAAATCGGGTTGTTCAAAAAAATGGGCGTAATTAAGCCCATTCGCCTTTTCTGAAGACCGGAACTTTTTTCCCGTCAGCGGTGATACCGTCAATATCGATTTCTCCCGACCCGATCATCCAGTCGATATGGATAAGGCTTTTATTGCCTCCCTGTTTTTCAATTTGTTCTTTCGATAGTGCGGCTCCGCGCAAGAAGCATTTTGAATAGCATTGTCCAAGGGCGATGTGGCAGGCCGCATTTTCATCAAATAATGTATTATAGAACAACAGGCCGCTTGCAGAAATTGGCGATGAATTGGGAACGAGAGCAACTTCGCCCAAATGACGGGCACCTTCATCGGTATCCAATATCTGTTGCAATACTTTTTCGCCTTTCGAAGCGTGCGCTTCAACAATACGCCCTTTTTCAAAACGTACTTTGATGTTGTCAATCAATGTGCCTTGATAGGATAGAGGCTTTGTCGAGCTTACATGACCTTCAACCCGATGGGCGTGAGGTGTCGTGAAAACTTCTTCGGTCGGAATATTGGGATTGCAGATAACGCCATTTTTTGCTTTTGAGGCACCGCCTTGCCATTCATGACCATCAGCAAGACCGATTGTGAGATCTGTTCCGGGGCCACTATAATGAAGGGCAGAAAATCGTTGGTCATTCAACCATTTTGCATGTTTTTTCAGATTGGCATTATGATCTTTCCATGCGCCGATTGCATCCGGCTTATCAACACGGGAAGCAGAAAATATTGCATCTGCAAGTTTTTTTGTCGCCTCGATGATTGGCAAATCCGGAAAAACCACGGCCGCCCATGACGGATTGGGATAGGAAACGATATTCCAGTTGATGTCAAAACCGGCAATTTTTTCTAGTGCCGGTTGATAGGCGAGTGATGTAGCCTTGTTTACGCGTGATACTTTGGCTGGATCTTCATTAGCAAGAAGTGACGGATTATCACCGGCGATAGCAAGACGGGCCGCCCCGTTTGCGTAGGCTCTTGCCATACCTTCATAAAGCCAGCTTGCTGCCTTATCGAAACTCTTTTCATGAGCATCTTTGAAACGACAAAGCGTCATTTCTTCATCGCTGAAAATAGGGGTAACAACACCGGCACCGGCTTTATAAGCGTGATAGGCAATCCGGCGCACCAGTGGAAGTGCCGCGAGCGGGCTTGTGAGGACGAGATCTTGACCTTTCTGCAGGTTGAGACCGACCTTGACGGCGACTTCTGCGAGCCGGTCAAGCTTTTGAGGATCGATAACAGATTGGTCTTCATTCATTGCGGGTGTTTCCTTTTGAAATTAAAAATCGCCAAATGACATCTACTGAACAAATAATAATGTTTTTGACAGCAATATTAAAGGCACTTCGGAATAACGACGGAGAAAAACGGGAACGAAACGGGACCGGCATTGGAAACAGAATTTAAAACTTTAGTGGAGTTTAAAAATTTCGATAGACAGTAAGGTTCTATTCATTAATATCTTTTGTTGGAGAATAATTTAATAAAACCAGAGGGAGAATAATGTGAAACAGGATATATTGGTACTAAGTCCACTTGAAGAGCGTCAAATGGGAGACCTCGACAAACGTTATCATTTATTACGCGCGGATTTGGTCAAGGATAATGACGGTTTTATTGAAAAAAATGCAAAAGATTGTCGTGCAGTTATCAGTACCGGCAATATTGTTTTTGACAAAAATCTGATTTCGAAACTGCCACAAGTCGGGCTTGTTGCCTGTGTGACAGCCGGTTTTGATCAGGTTAATCTGAAAGACCTGAAGGATCATAAAATCCGTTTAACCAATACGCCGGATGTGTTGACCGATGACGTTGCCGATGTGGCATTGATGTTGATGCTCGCCGCCCGTCGCAGGCTTGTTTTCGGTGATCATTATGTGCGCTCCGGTGAGTGGGCCAAAAAAGGGCCGATGGCTCTCACAGAAACAACTGCCGGAAAACGCGCCGGTGTCGTCGGACTAGGGCGGATTGGACATGCTATTGCCAAACGGTTTGAAAGTTGCGGGCTCGCAATCGGCTATTACGGCCGCCATAAAAAACCGGATGTCGCTTATCAGTTTTTCCCCTCGCTCGTCGAACTTGCCAAGTGGTCGGATATTCTGGTTGTTGCAGTAACGGGCGGCAAGGAAACTGAAAAACTGATTTCCAAAGAAGTGATTGCAGCACTTGGAAACCGCGGTTCTCTTATTAATATCTCTCGCGGCACGGTTATTGATGAAGATGCCATGATTAAAGCCTTGCAAAGCAAAGAATTGGAAACGGCCGGTCTTGATGTCTATCTTAACGAGCCGAACATCAATCCGGCATTCTATAAGCTCGAGAATGTGGTTTTCTATCCCCACCATGGCAGTGGCACTGTTGAAACACGCGACAGAATGTCCGATCTTGTGGTGGAAAATATTGACGCCTTTTTCGCCGACAAACCTTTGCCTTCGGAAGTTAAACTTTGAGGTTGAATATCTGTCGGGAATGAGACATGCGGTCTCTTGGCAGATAGTTGGGGAATGCTTTTCAAAAAGCGCATTCTTTACGATGTTTATCACCGAAAAAGTTGGTAAACGGGAATATAAGCACTGTAGCCCGATACAGTGCTTATTTTATTTGATGGAAAGATGGATTGCGCAATTTTTGTGCCTGTCCAAAGCCGCTGGAAAGAGGTTTTGAAACTTTCCTGTTTGATCAGATAAAAGACAAAAAAATCTGGTTTGATCGTCTAACTCACACCGCAGAGGATGCGCTTGAAAACGGGCGCTCGTAATTCCGACCATCACCAAGAAAACGAACGCATTATAGAGTTGGTGCACGACGACCAATTCCGGTTACAAATAACGATGTTTTCCGTTCTGTTTAAGCGGCCCTGTCAGCTTTTATGTCGCAGGTGAACTGCAATCAACCGCCGAGCTCCGACATGTGACGGCTTAGCCCGCAAATACCATCTTTTTCGATTGAAAATTCATGTCCCTTCGGCTTGCTGTCGATTGCTTTCAGGATAAGTTCTGTCAGCTTTTCATCACTTTCGGAGCTTCTGATAGCTTCACGCAATTCGACCATGCCGGATTGCCCCATGCAGGGATAAAGTTTACCGGTCGAACCGATGCGCACACGATTGCACGAAGCACAGAAATCGCATGAAAGAGGCGTAATAAACCCAAGTCTACCACCCGTTTCCTTGACTGTTACATAACGGGCAGGGCCGCCTGAACAATGCGCATCCGGAACCAATGTCCAGCGTTGTTCAAGACTTTTCCGTAAAGCGCCGAGTGACAGGAAGGTTTCATAACGGTCGTGACCGGTATAGCCCATCGGCATTTCTTCAATGACTGTAAGATCCATACCGCGCCCATGGGCAAAACGGATGAGATCATCAACTTCACCAAGAAAGCCGCCACGCATGGCTACAGCGTTCAACTTGACTTTCAATCCGGCTTTTTGTGCCGCATCAATACCGGCAAGCACATGGGCAATATCACCGCGACGGGTCAATTGGTGATAGCGGACAGGGTCAAGTGTATCGAGAGAGACGTTGACACGTTTGACACCATTTTGAACAAGTGCCTCTGCGTAACGGGCGAGCAATGTTCCATTGGTTGTCAGTGTCAATTCTTCAAGACCATGTCCGAGATGCTTCCCCAGCATTTCGAACAAAACCATAATATTGCGGCGTACCAATGGTTCGCCACCGGTAAGACGGATTTTGGTGACACCAAGATCAATCATCCGGCTCGCAACACGGTAAAGTTCCTCAATCGTCAGAAGCTCTTTTTTGGGTAAAAACACCATTTCTTCCGCCATGCAGTAAACACAGCGTAAATCACAACGATCGGTTACAGAAAGTCGCAGATAGCTGATCTTTCTGCCGAAAGGATCAACCAACTTTGAATCTGGTGTTTTTTGCACTCTCTAAACTCCTTACTGGACAAGAGGTCCCTCACCCGGTTTTAAATCAATACCCGTGATATGGGATTTTCCAGCCAAAATTGCTATATATTGTTGAACAGCTTTTGACCAGCTTGATGCCTCGAGCCAGGCAGCAATTTTTTCTTTTACCAGCTCCAGAGGAAGAATCTTCCCCGGAATAATCTGGTTTATTTCGACAATATGATAACCATAACGGCTTTCGACCGGTTGCATTAATAAACCGGTTTTTTTTGTTTTTTTCAAAGCATTTTCAAATTCCGGCACAGTCGACCCCCGCGTAATCTGACCAAGATTGCCACCTTGAGCTGCTGAAGGGCAGGAAGAAATATCTTTCGCAATTGTGGCAAATTCATGTGGATTTTTTTTCACCTGTTCCAAAATGACATAAGCTTTCTCGCGTGCTTGATCGAAGGCTTTCTTGTCTTTCGGGTTGGCACCGATAAGAATGTGTCTGACCTGCCAGATTGTTTCGGTTGAAAAGCGTGATGGATCGCGATCGTAGAATGCTTTGCAATCGCATTCACTTGCCTCAGGGGTTTTTATTTCACTTTCAAGAAGGGCTGAGATTGCCGCGTCAAGCTTTGTTTGCCGGGCATTATCTTGCGCCCCATTATCTTCCCCGACACTGTCTTCCCGTGTGCTATCCCCATTATCGGGAACAAGATTTTTATTTTTTGCTTCCTGCCATAAAAGTTCACGGATTACCAATGAACGCGCTGCCTCAAGAAGCGCTTCACCCGGCGTTCGAGCCGGATGATTTTGTGCTTCTTGAAGAATATCGGCTTCGGGAATGACAATGCCATTGACGCTGACTTCTTTGAATAACGGCTTTGCTTTTGGCGGAATTCTCGTGTCGATTTCCTGCTTTGTCGGCGAGGCGGGAACCACTATTTTTTTTAAGCCCGAATGCTCGACTTTTACCGTTGTCGCCATAGACAATTACTCCTTTACCCGAAGTCTTAATCGGTTACTTCACCACGGATGCGAACAGGCAGGCGATCTTTTTTACGAACAACCTGATATCCCGTACGCCAGATATAACGTACCGGCGCACTCAGCATATGAACAAGACGGGTAAACGGGAACAAAAGCAAAATAGTGAGCCCGAGGAAAAGGTGCAGCTTGAACACGAAAGCCACATCGGTGATATAGCTTGAAGCTGCAAGGTTGAAGGTGAATATTCCTTGTGCCCAATCCATCAGCTTGACCATTTCATGCCCGTCGAGATGCTGCATCGAAAAAGGTATGGTTGCAAGGCCGAGGAAAAGCTGTGCCCACAACAGAAGAATAATCAATGTATCTGTTGTGCTTGACGTTGCCCTGACACGCGGGTCGAACAAACGCCGGTGGGCGAGCATTGTTGCGCCGATAATGGCCATGGCTCCGGCAATGCCACCGGCTGTCATGGCAACAACCTGTTTGAAGCTATGGCTAACGCCCAAAGCGTCCCAAACGGCAATAGGTGTGAGAAGCCCGACAAAATGGCCTAGAAAGATAAACAACACACCGACATGGAAAAGAACAGACCCCCACATCAATTGTTTACGACGTAACAACTGGCTGGAACTTGCCCGCCATGTATAAGGCTCGCGATCATAACGGATAATCGAGCCAAGTGCCAGAACAGTCAAAGCAATATAGGGATAGACCCCGAATATGAGTGTATGGAAAAAGTGCAACATTGTCTCTCTATCCTTAAATTTGCGCAGAAGCATCGCGGTGCTGGGCACGGATGCGACGTTTTAACCGGTCAGGCCCGCAATCGTTTTCACCCTGGTTGCCACCGAAAGTAATGGCTTCCTCTTCCCAGATGCGGTCGAGAGCCTCAAGATCATTCGGGTCATCTTCTTTGCGGTTGATGATTTCGGCTGTTAGCGCCTCGTCGGCTCGTTTGCCGGACAGACTTTCAAGTGCTACAAAAGCGGCAGCATAAACCGACCCGCGTTTTTGCAATCTCTGCCGGATTGCGGAAATGATGTGCAAGGTTTCGCCGAGAAGATGGCGTGCTTCCTCGTCACTTCTTGTTGACAGAAATTCCAGAAACATCGGCAGATAATCCGGCATTTCGTGAACGTCGATTTCAAAACCGGCCTGGTCATACATGTCCTTGAGGTCGACCATAGCCTGCCCGCGATCGCGGTTTTCGCCGTAAACATGTTCAAAAAGATGGAGCGACAAAGACCGTGTTCTGTCAAAGAGCAGAACGTAGTTTTCCTGTACTTCGTAAATGTCGCGATCGGAAATTGCCGAGACCAGACTTTTCAGGCCGACAATTTCTGACGCATCAAGATCGGAAAGCTGATCGAGCGTTGCTCTGATAAGATTGCCCGATTGCTGCAATTCTTCTTCCGGATAGCTTAAAAGTAAGGAAATGATTTTGAGATCGGAATTCATTACGCGCTCTCCTTCAATAAGTCTGTCGGTGTTGTGACGACTTTCTTACCCTTTGAACCGAAAAGATCACCTTTTGAATTGCCGCCCGAACATCCGTTGCCGAATGAAAAGCCGCAAGACCCACGCAGATCATAAGCATCTTCACTCACTTCACGGTGGGATGTGGGGATGACAAAACGGTCTTCATAATTGGCTATCGCCATGACCTGATACATGTGTTCGATCATTTCAGGTGTCATGCCGACTTTTTCCGCATATTCCGGACGATATTCGCCGTCGACAGATTTCGCACGCATATAAGCACGCATGGCAAGCATACGTTCAAGTGCCGAAACAATCGGTGCTTCTTTTCCGGCCGTCAACAAATTGGCAAGGTAACGCACGGGTATGCGCAACGAACGGACATTGGGAATAAAATCGTCCATTGCAAGCTTGCCGGCTTCGGCTGCCGATTGCAGTGGCGAAAGCGGCGGAATATACCAGACCATCGGCAAAGTGCGATATTCAGGGTGAAGCGGAAAGGCTACTTTCCATTTCATTGCCATTTGATAGACAGGCGAATGTTGGGCGGCTTCAATCCACTCGTCACTTACACCATCCTTGCGTGCCTGTTCGATAACAGCAGGATCATTCGGATCAAGGAAAATCTTCAATTGTTCCTCATAAAGATCCTGTTCGCCTTCTGTAGCAGCAGCATCGGAAATCTTGTCGGCATCATAAAGCATCACACCAAGATAACGGATACGCCCGACACAAGTTTCCGAACAAACTGTCGGCATACCGCTTTCAATGCGCGGATAGCAGAAAATGCATTTTTCCGATTTGCCGGAAGACCAGTTGAAATAGATCTTCTTGTACGGACAGCCGGAAACGCACATACGCCAGCCGCGGCATTTTTCCTGATCGATGAGAACAATACCGTCATCCTCGCGCTTATAAATCGCACCTGAAGGGCAAACGGCCACGCAGGCAGGGTTAAGGCAATGTTCGCAAAGACGCGGCAAATACATCATGAATGTATTTTCAAATTCGCCGTAAATTTCTTTTTCGACATTGGCAAAATTGTAATCTTCGGAGCGTTTGGAAAATTCGCCACCAAGGACATCTTCCCAATTTGGGCCCCATTTGATTTTTTCCATGCGCTCGCCGGTAATCTTGGAGCGCGGACGGGCAACCGGCATGGTTTTCGACTCTTTTGCCGTTTGCAAATGCTCGTAATCGAAATCGAACGGTTCATAATAATCGTCAATTTCCGGCAAATCGGGATTGGCAAAAATTTTGGAAAGAACACGCCACTTTGCGCCCATGCGCGGACGTATCTTGCCATTCGATTTTCTGATCCAGCCGCCGTTCCAGCGTTTCTGGTTTTCCCAATCTTTGGGAAAACCGATGCCGGGTTTGGTCTCGACATTGTTGAACCAGGCATATTCAACGCCTTCACGGTTCGTCCAGACATTCTTGCAGGTGACAGAGCAGGTATGGCAACCGATGCATTTATCGAGGTTCAGAACCATACCTATTTGCGCGCGAACCTTCATTCTGCGGCCTCCTTCATTGCTGAATTTTCTTCACCATCCATCCAATCGACATGGTCAAGTTTGCGTACCACCACAAACTCGTCGCGATTGGCGCCGACAGTGCCGTAATAATTGAAACCGTATGATTGCTGGACATAGCCGCCGATCATATGGGTCGGTTTGGTAATAACGCGGGTCACCGAGTTATGGATCCCTCCGCGTTGTTTGGTTAAAGGCGAGCCCGGAACATTCACGATTTTTTCCTGGGCATGATACATGAAGACCGTTCCGTCTTTCATGCGCTGTGAAACGATGACACGGGCAACAAGCGAACCGTTGGCATTGAAAGCTTCCACCCAGTCATTATCCACAATACCGGCCTTTTGAGCGTCGTTTTCCGAAATCCAGACGACAGGTCCGCCTCTGTTCAAAGTCAACATCAACAGATTGTCGGAATAGGTTGAATGGATACCCCATTTCTGGTGCGGGGTTATAAAGTTCAAAATCAGATGCGGCTTGTCACCGGCCTTGGCTTCAATCGCTGTTGTCACCGTTTTGGTGTCGATCGGCGGGCGATAAACGCAGAAACCTTCACCAAAGGCACGCATCCACAAATGATCCTGATAAAGTTGCTGACGACCTGTTATGGTGCGCCACGGGATCAATTCGTGAACATTGGTATAGCCGGCATTATAACAGACTTTTTCTGATTCAAGACCGGACCACGTGGGTGACGAAATGATTTTACGCGGCTGGGCAACAATGTCGCGATAACGGATCTTCTCGTCTTCCTTGGGCAGTGCCAGATGCGTGTGGTCGCGTCCCGTATGTTCACCCAAAGCTTCCCATGCCTTGACAGCAACTTCACCATTGGTTTCCGGTGCAAGGGTCAAAATGACTTCGGTTGCATCAATATCGGTTGCAATGCTTGGCATGCCTTTTGTGGCACCCTCATCTTCAACAACGCCATTGATACGGCCGACGAGATCGACTTCCTCTTCGGTTTTCCAGTTGATACCTTTGCCACCATTGCCGACCTTTTTCATCAAAGGACCAAGGGCGGTAAAGCGCTTATAGAGGTTCGGATAGTCGCGTTCGACCACGGCAATGGCCGGCATTGTTTTGCCGGGAATAGGTTCGATTTCGCCTTTTTTCCAATCCTTGACATCGAATGGCTGACCAAGCTCGCCCGCGGTATCGTGCTGGCTCGGTGTCAAAACGACATCTTTTTCAACACCCAGAACTTCTTTCGATACTTCGGAGAATTTCTCGGCAAGGCCTTTGAAAATATCCCAGTCGCATCTTGCCTCCCAAGCCGGATCAACCGCGCTTGAAAGCGGGTGGATGAAGGGATGCATGTCCGACGTGTTAAGGTCATTCTTTTCATACCATGTTGCAGTCGGCAACACGATATCGGAATAGACACAGGTTGTAGACATACGGAAATCGAGTGTGACGAGAAGATCAAGTTTGCCTTCCGGCGCTTCATCATGCCAGACAGCTTCTTTGGTCTCGACCCGACCCTGATCCCCCAAATCCTTGCCTAACACGCCATTGGCTGTGCCGAGGAAGTGCTTAAGGAAATATTCGTGCCCTTTACCTGATGAACCGAGAATGTTCGAGCGCCAGACAAACATATTGCGTGGCCAGTTTAACGGATCATCCGGATCTTCGCACGACATTTGCAGGCTGCCCGATTTCAGACCATCGACGATATAATCTTTCGGGTTTTTACCGGCAGCTTCAGCTTCTCTAGCAAGGTTGATCGGATTTGCTTTCAATTGTGGTGCCGATGGCAACCATCCCATGCGTTCGGCACGGATATTATAGTCGATCAATGCACCATCCCACGGCCCTTCGGGAGCAGTCGGCGACAACAATTCGCTCACTTTCACAGTTTCATAGCGCCACTGATCGGTATGGGCATAGAAAAACGACGTACCATTCATCTGGCGGGGTGGGCGCGACCAGTCAAGACCGAAAGCAAGCGGAGCCCAACCGGTTTGCGGGCGCAATTTTTCCTGTCCTACATAGTGGCTCCAGCCGCCGCCGGATTGACCGATACAACCGCACATAACGAGCATATTGATAATGCCGCGATAGTTCATATCCATATGGTACCAGTGATTGATACCGGCACCGAGAATAACCATCGAGCGACCTTTGGTCTTTTCGGCATTGCGGGCAAATTCCCGTGCAACAGTTATGATTTTGTCGCGCGAAACGCCCGTGATCTTTTCTGCCCATGCGGGAGTATAAGGAATATTTTCATCATAAGAGCTTGCACAGTTTTTGTCTTTGAAACCGCGTTCCAAGCCGTAATTGGCAACAAACAGGTCAAAAACGGTAGCGACGACAACCTCGCCTTCCGGCAATTTCAATTTGCGGGCAGGGACTTTGCGTGTGAGAATGCTTTCATGATCGGTGCCGTCATCGAAACTGTGTTCGCGACTTGCAAAATAGGGGAAATCGACATCGGCAACAGTGTCATGCTCGCCTTCAAGCATGAAGCTCATTTCCAATGTGACATCACGGCCCTTGCCATCTTTCGATTCAAGGTTCCATTTGCCTTTTTCACCCCAACGGAAACCGGAAGAACCGAGTGGCGCAACATATTCACCGCTTTTCATATCAACGGCGACAGTCTTCCATTCGGGATTATTGGTTTCACCGAGCTTGTCGGCAAAGTCGGAAGCGCGCAGCAAACGGTCGGGAATGAAGTGGCCATTTTTGCTAACCAGTCTGACGAGCATCGGCATATCTGTGTAGCGCTGGCAATAATCTTCAAAATATTCGGCCTGACGTTCCAGATGGAATTCGCGCAAAATAACGTGGCCAAGCGCCATGGCAAGAGCAGCGTCGGTTCCTTGCTTGGGATGAAGCCAGAGATCGGCGAATTTGCTTGCTTCCGAATAATCGGGTGAAACAACCACCGATTTTGTGCCTTTATAGCGGGCTTCCGAATAAAAATGCGCGTCCGGCGTGCGGGTTTGCGGCACGTTGGAGCCCCAAAGCATAAGGAAGCCGGCATTATACCAGTCGGCAGATTCAGGCACATCTGTCTGTTCACCCCATGTCATGGGTGAAGCAGGCGGCAAGTCGCAATACCAGTCATAGAAAGACATGCACACGCCGCCCAGAAGTGACAGGTAACGCGAACCGGAAGCATAGGAGACCATGGACATTGCCGGAATCGGCGAAAAGCCGATAATCCGGTCGGGGCCATATTTCTTGATTGTGTAAGAATTGGCAGCAGCGATAATCTCGTTGACTTCGTCCCATGTAGAGCGAACAAAGCCGCCAAGCCCGCGTACTTTCTGGTATTCGGCCCGCTTTTCGGGATTTTCCTGAATAGCAGCCCATGCACCCACCGGTGTTTTTACCACGCGTTCCTTGCGCCACAATTTGATAAGACGCGCGCGGATAAGCGGATATTTTACACGGTTTGCCGAATACATATACCAGCTATAGCTTGCGCCCCGCGGACAGCCACGTGGTTCATGATTGGGGAGATCGGGGCGGGTACGCGGATAATCGGTCTGCTGGGTTTCCCAAGTGACAATACCACCCTTGACATAGATTTTCCACGAGCACGAGCCGGTGCAATTGACACCGTGCGTCGAGCGCACGATTTTGTCATATTGCCAGCGTTTGCGATAAGCGTCTTCCCATGAGCGGTTTTCATCAGTTGTAACACCATGTCCATGCGAAAACGGTTGTTTTTTTCGTGCCAGAAAATTCAGGCGGTCGAGTAGTAGACTCATCAATGGTCTCCTTAACTTGCAGCGTTATTTTTGTGTCCGACGACCTTCGACATGGAGGATTGCACCGTTACGGATGTAACAGAACCATGTGATGGCGAGGCAAATAACGTAAAAAATCATAAATCCCCAAAGTGCGGCTTGCGGGCCACCCGTTGCATCTTTGGAAAGTGCAAAACTTACGGGAATAAGAAAGAAAGCATAGGCTGCAATGGCGGCGGTAAAGCCGGTAATTGCAGCCGATTCACGGTCGCTTTGATGGCGTTTTTGTTCTTCCGTGGCGTTTGGCATGGTCTTGTCGATAACACGGCTCATAATAACCGGTATCATCTGGAAGGTCGAAGCATTGCCGACACCGGTTGCAAAGAACAAAACCATGAATGCAGCAAAGAAACCGGGGAAAGCGATGGCACTACCGGGATTTGCAACAAAATAAAGTGCAGCTCCCAGAGCAAGCATCATCAGGATAAATGCCCAGAAGGTTACACGGCCACCGCCGATTTTGTCGCTTACTCCACCAAATCCCGCACGTGCAAGTGCTGAAATCAGTGGTCCCAAGAATACATAGTGCAACACGTTCACATCCGGAAAAGTCAACCGCATCAAAAGTGGGAATGCAGCAGAAAAACCGATGAATGAGCCAAAAGTTCCCATGTAAAGAACGCACATCAACCAGTTATCTTTGCGTTTAAAAATAATGGCCTGATCGGCAAATGAAGCCTTGGCATCGGCAATGTCGTTCATTCCGAACCAGCAGCATATTGCTGATAAAGCAATGAAGGGAACGAACACGAAAGCACCGTTCTGTAACCAGAGCTCGGAAGTGGAACCGTCCGCTTGCGTCACTGTGAGCGGGTGACCACCCAACCAGCCGAAGGCATTGGTGGCAATAACGAGCGGGACAACAAATTGCACAACCGAAACACCGAGATTGCCCAAACCGGCATTAAGACCGCTGGCTTTACCCTTTTCGGCTTTCGGGTAAAAAAACGAGATATTCGACATGGAAGAAGAAAAGTTTCCTCCACCGAAGCCGCATAACAGTGCGAGAAGCGCCATCACCCAATAAGGTGTATTGACGTCTTGGACAGCAAAACCGATTCCAAGTGCCGGTATCAACAATGAAGCGGTTGTCAGTGCCGTCCAGCGACGGCCACCGAATATCGGCACCATGAAGGAATAGAAAATACGAAGTGTTGCGCCGGAAAGTCCCGGTAAAGCGGTAAGCCAGAACAATTGTGTCGAACTGAATTTGAAACCGGCACGCGGCAATTCGGCCACAACTACCGACCAAACCTGCCACACGGCAAAAGCCAAAAGCAGAGCCGGAATAGACAACCAAAGATTCTTGTTGGCAATTTTGCGCCCGTAATTATTCCAGAAACTGCTATCTTCGGGATTCCATTCGGTTAACACGTAACCTTTATTGATTTGATTGGACATGCGAATTACTCCTGAAATTCAGGCGTTTTTTGCCCGAGCTCTACCAATTTGCGGTGGTTCATCAGAAGGATCGAAACATGCATCCAGATGAGTGCCGCAAGTGAAATGACAAATAGGATCATGAAGCAGGTTGAATAGATTCCGGTGATGTCGAGGACTTCACCGAAAAGGATCGGCAGGATAAATCCGCCAAGTCCGCCCATCATGCCGACGAGACCGCCAACAGCACCGACGCTTTTCGGGTAATAAACGGGAATATGCTTATAAACGGCAGCTTTCCCGAGAGCCATGAAGAAACCGAGTATGGCAACAATCAGGGCAAAACCGACGAGGCTGATCGCAAATGTAAAGGTGAATGGACCTTTAGCCGTTTCAACCGTGTATTGTGTCGGAGGATAGGAGAGAATGAAACATGTAATGGTACACATTGTCAGTGTCCAATACATGACACGGCGCGCTCCGTATTTATCGGAAAGATAACCGCCATAGGCACGGAAGAGCGATGCGGGTATCGAGTAGAGTGCAGCAATAACGCCGGCAAGCCACAGATCGATCGAATAAACATCCTGCAGATAGTGCGGCAACCATGTTGCCAAAGCGATATATCCACCGAATACGAAGAAGTAATAGAAGGAAAAACGCCACACTTGCAGTTTTTTCAAAGGCGCAAGTTCAAGCAAAGCGCTTTGCGGCTTGATGCCCAAGCGGCGCTGTTCGACAAGCACGGGATCGTCGGAGGTAAAGAGCCAGAAGATCACAGCAGTAATAACGAGAACGAGCGCCCATATATAGGCCACGCCTTCCCAGCTTCCCCACCAGCTCATCACCCATGGAGCGCCAAGTTTCGTAACGGCTGCACCGACATTGCCTGCACCGAAAATACCAAGTGCAAGGCCTTGCTTTTTCGCACTGAACCAGCGCGAAACATAAGCAACGCCAACCGAGAATGTGCCGCCGGCAATACCGATGCCAAGGGCTGCTATCAACATCCATGTATAGGTGTGGGCAAAAGTGAGCAGAAACGTCGATAAAGCCGAAGCCAACATCGATAATACGAAAATAATGCGCCCACCGATCTGTTCAGTCCAGATGCCAAGTGGAATACGCACGAGCGAGCCGGTGAGTACGGGCGTGGCTATGAGAAGTCCGAGTTCGGATTGGCTCAAACCCAATTTTTTCTGGATTGCAATGCCGATAATTGAAAAAATTGTCCATACCGCAAAACATACAGTAAAGGCTAAAGAGCTCAGCCACAACGCTTCTGAAGAGCCTTTGATCGGGGTGTCAGTTTGTTCCATTTTTACCACCAGATAAATTCTTCCTTTTTGTCGAGGGGGTATGTAGTAATGAGTGAAATAGGGCACCTTGATCAAAATCAAATGAGTTTTATTTAAAATAAAAGAAAAGCTTATTTTAAAATAATGATGATGACGCCTTGAAATATTGCTTGCCTACACTTGATAGATGCTAAGGCAAAAAATAAAAATGTTAATTAGAGGAACAATATGAGATCAGAAGATCGTTTAAAAATTCAAAATCTCGATATTTTTTCGCAAGCAAGTGACAAAACATTCGATTCTTTAATTGGCCCGGGTTTTTTCCAACGCTTTCCTCCGGGAGTGGTTCTCGTCAACGAAAACGCTATGCAGGATTTTCTCTATATCCTTGTTGATGGTCAGGTTGAAATGTATGCGACCAGTCATGGACGTGTAACGATTCTTGATATTATCCAGCCGGTAAGCCTGTTCATTCTGGCAGCAATTTTGAATGATGATGTGTGTTTGCAATCAGCCCGGACATTGACCGAAGCGCAGGTTCTGATGATCCCTTCAGCCCGCTTCAGAGAGGCAATCGACAATGACACAGCTTTCATGCATGCAGTAGTTCGCGAACTTTCACGTCGCTATCGTATGACCATCAAGGAGTTGAAAAATCAGAAATTGAGAAATGGCAGTGAACGACTGGCAAACTGGATTTTGGCTGAAGCCGATACACAGGTCGAGGCCAATTATATTGATATTCCGTTTGAGAAAAAACTTCTTGCCTACAAGCTTGGCATGACACCGGAAAACCTGTCACGGGCATTTGCAACTGTCGCAAAACATGGCGTTAATGTCGACGGGTCGCGAATTGTTTTCACCGACCGACAAAGGCTCATCAATTTTGCCCACCCCGACAAGCTTATCGACAAACGCGAGCCTGTTTGATTATAAATAAACGAGCCATATGGGGTTAAGACTTTATCCGATTTCAAGCAGCAGGCCTGAAATCGTTATCAATAGGGAATTGTTCTTGTGCGTTTGATCCGCCGGTTATTTCGCTTCATTTGTTATCTGTTTCTTGTTCTAACGATTATAACTCTCGTCATTGATGCTGCCCATTCAGTCGGCGCTTCCGAAGTCTTGTTTCTCCCCATCGGCTCTACAATATCGTTTGTTTTTTCAACGGGTACGCAGGAATTTGACAACTTTATTTCGCATCTTTCATCTCCATATATATCTTTAGCAGCAAAAATTGTCGGCCTTTGCCCGACGTGGATCGTTTTTGCCGTTTTCGCGTTGGTATTTTATGTTTTCGGCTATGATCGCGAAGCCCATTTTGATAATGCAAACTATGGTGAAGAAAATGTTTGATCTTTTGTCGCTTTCGGAAAAACTCAAAATGCCGAAAAAAGACGATGCACTCGTTGGCAGGAGTGAACCGATTGCAACCGCTAAAACCCACTATGTCAATGGGCACAACCTCAAGGGGCCATATCCTGAAAATATGCATCATATTATTGTTGCAATGGGCTGTTTCTGGGGTGTTGAACGGCTATTCTGGAAAATTCCGGGCGTTTACGTGACGGCAGCCGGTTATACGGGCGGCTTTACACCCAATCCAACCTATGAAGAAGTTTGTACCGGTAAAACAGGTCATACAGAAGCGGTACTTGTCGTCTATGATCCGACGATACTTCATCTTGATGAAATATTGAAAACTTTTTGGGAGCAACATGATCCCACGCAAGGAATGCGGCAGGGAAACGACATAGGTAACAATTACCGTTCGGCTCTCTATCTTTCTAATGAACGTGATTTGGAAATAGCAAAAAAGAGCAAACAACAATTTGAAAAAGCACTTCAATCTAAAGGATTGGGGCCGATTACAACCGAAATTGCGTTAGAAGGGCCGTTCTATTTTGCTGAAGATTATCACCAGCAATATCTCGCCAAAAACCCGAATGGTTATTGCGGATTGAAGGGGACCGGTGTTTCTTGCCCTATTCTATGAGAGCAACCGACTTTTAAAACAAAACTTCAAAACTCTATTAAAAATCAGCCTTCCCTTAAAGGGCGGGATGGCATTATTTTGGTCTATATTTTACTAATGCGCAGAAAACTATTTCACAAAAATTTGGATCCTATTCGGGTGTTTGAACTTTGTAAGAAACGTGAAATACTTTCAAAAATCGCCAACGAACGGAATTTTAACGTGTGACATGCTTTCCGATTGGTCGCAGTTGAACAAATTGTGCACGTTATTTTCCTGGCAAAATTTTTTAAAAAATTCATGGCTCGACCTTGCCAATCACAGGGAAAATAGCGTCGATTTCAGATGAGATTTAGTCAAAAACAAAAATTTGAATTCAGAGTAATCAATAATTTTTGCATATATTATTTGTGCTTTTGATAGGCTGAATGTTATTGAATTTTGACGGACTAAAGATGCGTAACACAGTTGACGTTATATTATTTTTTATCTGGAACTCGTTCACATTCCTGCTCGGGACGCATGTCGTAGAAGCGCTATGGCACGATAACGTCATACTCGCGATTGTGGGCTTGATCTTTTTCCCTGGAGGTATCTGTCGCGGTTTCAATCTTTGGGTCGACTGGCTTTCCGCAATATTTTAAGATGTTTGAAAAACATTTTCCGCGTGCACCGATTGGTCATCAGCAAATAAGGTTGAACAAATTTTCAAACCGGTTATTGCCGACGAAAAAGATGGCGAGTGGCATTTTTCCCGATGCATGTGGATAACAGATGTCGTTCAAGCGGCGCTCAGCTTCAATAATTTCAGGCAAATTTTACCCGATGTTTTACCAATGCGGTGGCCGGGTAACAGGAATGTCGGGCTGGCTTTGTTCTTCAAGTTCAAGAAAACGTTTGGTTAGGGCTGTTAATTTTTTATCCATTTGGTCGATTGTTTTCCATTGTTCAGCAAGAACAGAGGAAAGCTCGTCGACGAGTCGCTCCTGTTCGGCAAGTTTTATTTCCACTTCGGTAAGACGATCTTTTTCAATCACAATGTGTGATCCTTATTTCTGATGTAACGTTCGCCGGGTTTTAAAAGAACTTTATTGTTTGAGGCAAGACCCAGTTCAAGGCTATGAGCAATCTGGGTTGCTTTTTTCATGAACAATTCGGCATCTTCCTTCAGGCAAAGTTCATCAACGGTTTTTTTAAAAATTTCCAGCCAATGGTCAAAATGCATAGCGTCAATAGGTAAAACGACATGCTTGGGCATAGGGCGGCCGTTATACCGGTTGGTATGCAGCATAACCGATGACCAGAAGGCGAACATATTTTGTAAATGGGGCTCCCAATCACGGATATGTTCTTCAAAAATAGGACCGAGTATATGATCTTTTCTTACCCGTCCATAAAATGTACGCACCACGGATTCGATGAGTACTTCATCTACTGCAATTGGTTCTTGTGCCATAAATCTCAATCCGCTGCTTTGATCTTCATTCCGTAAATATCAATACCTCTGCCTTCACCCAGAAGGTCGCTTGTCAGATATATTTTAGCCGGACCGTTACCTTCTGCCGGAATTGCCACCTCGAACAGAAGGTCATTACGGTTCACCGGAACTTCAAAACGACGTCTACCACAATCGGCGTTATTTCCAAGATCGCAAGTTATACTCATCTGGCCCGGCTTTGTGCCATCACCCTTTGCATTGATGTCGATCATAGCCTTTTTGCCGCGCAAATTCGATAATGCTCCGGCGCCAATCTCAACGACAACAACATCTTCATCGCTGTTTGCAGTAATATGGGTGTAGGGGATGCCCCCGTCATCTTTTATCGAAACAGATGCTTGTCCATAGGTGGTGATGGCTGTTGCATCTCCGGGGTAGAAAAATTTTATCCAGCTGCCGTCGTTATCTGCTTCCTTGCGAAAAGGAACGACTGTCTTGGTGCGCTGGTTCTGTTCGATTGCCTCTTTACGATGTTCGATAATAGCACGTCCCGAAAGACTGTTGAAAAACGACCATCCGGTAAAGCCGATTATCATGATAATCGCAAGAATACTCGGGGCGACAATAAGGAGAATTTTGGAACGCCGCCTTGCCGATGCACGGTGCAAGGTCGTGTCTTCGAGATTGGTTGCACCATTGACTTCAATTTTTATCTGGTCTTCAGGGCCTTCAGAAGCAAGATCGTGAGTTTCTTTATCGGCTTTGTTCATCTCCGTGGCAACGTAATCACTTTCAATTGCACGGATAATCTGCATCAATGCATCACGCCGCTTTGTTCGGGTGACGTCATTTAAACCGTGGCTGGAAAGCAATGCACGTTCATGTGCGTTCCACGCAGATTCATAGACGCGGCGCCGTTGAGCAACATTGCTTGAATCGATTTTTAGCAATGCATTGCGGATGGCTTGCTCGGCATTAGCCAACGAATAATTCTCCTTCTTGTCCATTTATCGGGTGGCAGAATAAGCAACAGCAGGGTAATTGGCAAACCAAATCTATTGTTGATTTTTTTAAAAATTGCTTGTGTTATAACTGCGCTTTGTGAGTTAATTATGAAAAACATCGAAAGACAGAATTGCATGCTTGCTTTCGGTCAAGCTTTTAGCTATCACCCGTTACCGGTTCTGTTATAAGAACAAGACTCTGTGCCGCATTAGCTCAGTTGGTAGAGCACGTCATTCGTAATGATGGGGTCGCTGGTTCGATTCCGGCATGCGGCACCACCTTGATTTTATGATCTTTTGATTGTGTTATTTCATTTTCTTTTTTGTCGTCTGTCGTTGGTTTCCAAAAATAAAGGTGAGAGAAAAACTAAACATAACAGCAGGTGAGTTTTACTTTTATATCAGTAGAAAAATTCAAAAAACTGTCCTGTCTTCAATTGACTGAAAAACGGAAAAACTTGAGCTTAAATAAACCTTCAAGGTCTTGCAGCACGATTTTTAAGCGAAAATTTTTGCCATCTATCCTTCCAGTTAATTGGCTTTATAACGTGATGAAATTTCAGAATAAACAGTGCTGAAAAACGGCTTGATGAACTTAAAGTTTTACCGGATTTTTGAGGAAGGGCAGATATCCCCATAGCCAGAGGAGGAAAGCCAAAGACCAGAAAATCGCGGCCCATGCATAATGGTGACTGCCAAAAGCGGTGAGATCGGTTATTTCTGGCAAAACACGCATGGCGGCGGCGAATATAATAAATGCGATAGCCGCTTTTGATTGCCACGGTATGGCTATCAATTTTCGTCCTGAATGACGTAAACCGGCAATCGTAAAAACACCCATCACGCCAAGCCCCAATGTCGCAATGGTTAATATATGTAAGCCCGCATAAATCGGTATGCGCTCATTAAAGCCGGAAAGACCGATAAGAAAAAAACCGATTGCAGCACTGACATTGGCAAGCGCAAGGCATAAGACTTCTGCTTTTAATGCAGCCTTGCCGATAAACCATTCTGCAGTTCTGTCCATAAAACCGGCACTGGCAGCAAAAGCGAGATAATATTGCATTTGTGAAGACGGCAGAAAAAGCATTGATAGGGCATATAAGACTGTCAAAAATGCAGATAGATTGCGTCTGCCCGGATGCGGGCGATACGGGCTTGTTTCACCAGAAGGATCCAATGAAAGATTGGTGACCACAGTGTTAATGCGCGAGATAGCCAAGGAAAACAGAACAACAAAAACAGCGATAATCGTCCACAATATGCGAGACGATAGTTCCGTTTCTTCGCGCCACCACGAGATTTTCAAAACAATTTCGAGTGCAAAGAGAACAATAAGCCATAGCAAAAATGACAAGCTTTTCCATTTTCTTTTCGAAATAATCGGCAAACCAACATATAAGATCATAAGTGCCAGAAAGGCGAAATCGAACACACTGCCGACGACCATCAGGTAATCCGAACCCAAAAAACCGACAATGCGGCCGGGAAGCCATAATAAAAGCAGAAAGAAAAGTCTCATGCCATTTAACGGCTTTGTTTCTGTCCATTCGGCAACGGCGGAACATAAAAATCCGGCAAGGGCAGCCGAATAAAAGCCGAAAATCATTTCATGCGCATGCCATTGTTGGGGAAAAATATAGCGTGTACCGAGATAGTCGAGTTGATAGGCAATTACCCAGATAAACGGCATGAGCACAGCATAACCGGCCGATACCGGAAAGAATAGAAATACGCCTTCTGTAAAAAATGGATTATGAGCAATCGACGTTTTTATATTTTTGCCAAGCCCCATTGCGTTAGTCCCTGTCTCTATAAAGAAGGTCGTAAAAATCCCGATCTTTGGCGAATTGTTCGCTCATATCGAATATCTCACGTTCGCTTCGCTTTCCCGGTTCACCTTCGACATGTCTTTCAGCGACAATTGTTGCAGGATCGCCACCAACCAGTAACAGACGGTGAGCAATGCGCAGCGCTTCGTGAAGATCATGAGTAACAAACAATGATGAAAAACCCTGACCTTTTGCCTCTTCAATAACAATGTCCTGAAGGTTACGCCTGAGGCCGATATCGACAGCAGAAAACGGCTCGTCGAAAAATATGATACCGGGATTAACGGCAAGTGCGCGCGCGACAGCTGCGCGCTGGCGCATGCCACCCGATAATGCAGCCGGATATTTTTCAAGATCGGTTATTTTTAAACCGACCTTTTTTGCGCAATCGGAAATGAAATCTTTTTTTCCGGATGGTCGGTGTGAATTCATCAAACAATAAGCAATATTTTCATAAGTTGTTTTCCAAGGGAGCAATCTCGGTTCCTGAAAAACAATTGCTTGCTGGCGATAAGTTTTCCTGATTTCGCCTTTGTTAGGCGTTAACAGGCCTGCGGCAATCTGTAATATTGTGGTTTTTCCTGCACCGGACGCACCAAGAATAACCAGCGTTTCGTGGTCATTGACGCGGATATTGACGTTTTCAAGAATGCGTCTTCCGAGATAAGAAAACGCGATATCCTGCATTTCAATTTTCATTTTTTAACGCCCCACGGCTCGGATGCATGTCGCCAGCTTTCAAAAAATTCCCGTATCGGATGAATAATACCGAATTCGGTTATCAGAGCAAAACACACAATGATCATGATAATGGCCGTTACTTCAGGAACATCAAAAGTGCTGCGTGCTTCAAAAAGAAGGCCCCCAAGCCCGCCGGAATAGCTTAAAAGTTCGGCCATGACCGCTACTTTCCAGGCACTTCCGGCCGAAAGCGACAAGGCCGGAAAAATATAGGACACCATTTGCGGAAATGTGATTGTCCGAAATCTTTTGAATATGCCAATGTTGAAAGCACGCGCCATATCGTCGAGTGACCGGTCACGCGTGGCAATTGCCTGAACGCTATTGATAAAAATGAGCGGAAAGGACGCAACAGCAATCGTCATGATAACCGAGCCGCCACCGTTTTCAAACCAGATGAGCGCAAGCACAATCCAGCCTATTGGCGGTACACCGAGAAGAATGATAATGATCGGCCGCATCAGACGTATTGCAGCAAATGAATAACCGCACAATACGCCACTGACAATTCCGACCGAAGCGGCAATGACAAAACCTGCAAATGAACGTTCGGCCGTAACTTTCGCCATCTCGACAAATTTGTCCGTTTGGACAAGCAAGACCATAGCTTGCAAAGTTTGTTGCGGAGAGGGGAGCACATAACTCCCATAAAGTTCATGGGCCAACTGCCAGACGGCAAAAAAACATAAGCAACCGGCAAGCCCTGCAAAGCCTCCCCAGAAATAGTTTCCAAGCGACACAAGATGGGAAATGGTCTTACGTAAATGCATCAGGCATAAAATCCGTCATCAGGCAGTTTTCCGCCCAGAATTGCGGAATTTTGTTCAATAAGAACATTGAAAAATGTTTCTAGCGCCGGTTTGACCTCACTTGCACTATGAACAACAAGATGACTGAAAGCGACGGATGTGGCAATCAGGTGTGGCGGAAAATCAAGAAGACCGCTGATCTCGTCGGCTGCTTTTTCGGGGTCAGCTTTAATTTTTTCAAGTGCCGTTGAAAAACATGCATTGAGCGCTTCTATTTTCTTCTTTCCCTCATCGCCTTCGAAACCTTTGCCTACAACAAGGCCGGCTTGCGGAATGGCATCGGTTTTCGAAACTTTTTCCCAAAGCTTTTGAATATCAAGGGCACGAACAATTTTTTTCGGGGATACAGAGCTCATGAAAATCACGGTCGAGGCGGCTGGCTCCACAATGACTGCTGCATCAACCCGTCCGATCATGAGACGCGGCATAGCTTCGGGAAGGCTCCCCGTATATTGTATGTCGATTGCATCCGGCTTGATGTCATATGCCTTTAAAATTGCCTGCATAATATAGTCGGGCATATCATTTTTGAATGGTACAGCAAGTTTTTTCCCGACAAGGTCCTGAAGTGTTTTGATATTGGATGCTTCCGGTGCGACGATATAAAGAAGCCCGTCTGTAAGAATATTCGCCAATCTTACACCAAGACCTTTATTATATAAATTCGCGCCGCTATAACTGGGCAAAATGGCCATATTGATTGAGCCGGAACCGAGCCCGGCTCGGATCTGATCGGGATTATTCCAGACTTTGAATTGGCAACCGGGTAAGAGTTGATCAAGCATGCCGCTTTTTACTGCATAAGCAGCAACGAGGGATGGACCCGCCGGAGGCCCCCATATTATCGGTTTTTTGTCTTCGGCCGCGGCAATAGTAGGAAATGCGCAAACAACGGGAAGAAGTGAAGCACCGATTAAAAAATGACGGCGTGTTTGAGTGAGCATTATCCACCTCCGGTAAAAATTATTCGTTAGCAATGGCCATATGAATTGGTCATGGGGGTTTGATTATGACATAGAATTTAAGATGAGTTTATTCCTCAATTTTAAAAAATCAAAATGCGGCTTTCATTTCAGGCTAAAAACTCTGCCTTCCTTGGGCGGAAATTGAGCCAGATCAGGGCTTGCCGAAACGGAAATAATGGTGGATGAAGCTGCTTTTCATGAAACATATTCGTTATTTCACCAAATATACGAAAGTTTTTGTCAAGGCTATATTTGCTCTTCAAATCAACAACAATGTCATCATCCGAACAACGCGTGATCATACTATCAACGGGTGTTGTAATTGGTATCCAATGAATATGACTCTATCCTTTCCAAGGGGAGGTCGGATGATATTGAATTAAACCTATGAAACCTTTCTATAGATCGAAGCAGATAACCTGTCTCGGCTGGCAGAGATAAAAATAGCGAACAAATTGGCTACGGGAAGAGTGAGTTACTCAGTAATTTGTATGCAGTTATTTGAACAACAAAAATTTAGATAATGGCGTGTCAGATGTTTATAATAATAATTTAGCTTAAATATAAAAAATTTGTGACCGATAAAGCCGATGTTTAGTCAATTAAATTCCGGGAAAATGGGGCATTGTCGTTTTCGTTTTTCGCCATATCGGAAATGTGTCAGGGCATTAATAGTGAGACTACATGATAAATATTCATGAAAAAGAGGCAGAGAAATATTTCATGCCTATAAGATCAATATATCGGTTTAAAAGCTTTAAATTTGTCTATTTCTCTTCTATCCGAAAAATCAATTTCAGATAGGCCGAAAATGGATTTTGCTTCTTCCGCTTCGGGTTCAATCGTCTGGCAATTGCTTCATTGGCCCCAAGTGCCATTAACCCTTCTGCAACAATTGAGCAATCAAAGGGAGGTTCTATATTTCTCATAGTGAACAGGTGTTGCACGAGCTTCGTATAGAACGATTTTTGTTCGTCCATAAGATTATTATAAATTTTTACAAATTCTGGATGGCGCAAAGCGTGAAGTTGCATTTCAAGGAACAGAATTGTGTGGGAAATATTTTGATCATTGCGTTCAAACCATAAGATCATATCATTCAGGGCCTTTTCAAAATTATCTCCTGCATCATCAATGAGCTGTTTTCGTGAATTTGCCTCGAATGATTTATACTGCTCGAGAAGCTCTAGAAGAACTTCGCTCTTATTATTGAAATTGGAATAAAAGGCTCCTTGTGAATAGCCTGCTTTATCGCAGATTCCTCTGATAGAGGTCGTCTCGTAGCCCAATTCTGTAAACAGCATGAGTGCAGCCTCCAGCAGGTTCTGACGTGTCTCTTGCTGGCTTTCCAATCTTGTTTTGCGCGGTTTTATCTCTTTGACCATAAATTCCAGATATCATCCGACATTTCATTTGACAAGTTATCAAATGAAACATAAATATCAATTGATATATGAATTTCAATCGATATTTGGAATCGTTGACGAAGAAAACAGTTTTCGTAACCGGTGCCACCGGACTATTAGGCAATAATCTGGTTCGCCAACTGATCGACAAAGGTTATCATGTCAAAGCACTGGTCCGGTCGCGACAAAAGGCAAACAAGCAATTCGCCCCTCATGATGAACTTGAAATTATTGAAGGCGATATGACCAATGCCGCAAGCTTTGAAAGCCATCTCAAAGGCTGGGAAACTGTTTTTCATACCGCAGCATTTTTCCGCGATAATTATAAAGGCGGCAGCCATTGGGCCGATCTGGAAAAGATCAACATTAATGGTACAAAATGTTTATTGGAAGCAGCCTTAAAAGCGGGTGTCAAACAGTCTGTTCATGTCTCTTCTATCGCAGTTCTCGATGGTGAGGCCGGCACATTGATTGATGAGACATGTGATAGGGACATAAAAAATTCAGATGATTACTATCGAAGCAAAATCATCAGTGAAAGAACAGTCAGAGAATTTGCCGCTCAATATCCGATGATGAAATGTTATTATATTTTACCGGGGTGGATGTGGGGGCCTGGTGATCTAGGGCCTACCTCGGCGGGACAACTTGCGCTTGATATCATGAACGGAAAGTTGCCGGCCATTGTTCCAGGGACCTTTTCCGTTGTTGACGCAAGAGATGTTGCCGCAGCCCTGATCATGGTCACCTTCAAGGGCAAGCCTGGAGAACGTTATCTCGCAGCAGGGCGTCACATTCATATGGAAGACCTTGTATCCATGATCGGTCATTATGCCAATGTCAAAACGCCAACAAAAACAATACCAATTCCGCTATTATACTGCATCGCAGTTTTTCAGGAAATTTATGGCAAGCTTACAAGGAAAGCCCATTTTATTATCATTGGCTTCGGTCCGTTTAATGGCAAGCCAGTATGATAGAACGCATTTCAGCAGTGAAAGATATGAGAAAATTCTAGGGCTTCAATTCAGACCTTTAGAGCAAACTCTGGCAGATACACTGTCTGATCTGAAAAATAGATAACCTGATAAATTGGAAGTTTGCCCGCGATAACGGATTTCCTCTCTAAAATTTCAAAATATTGTTTGCTATTTACCACAAAACGCTGTTTCCGATTGTCGAGAAAATTAATCAAGTCAGGTTTTTAATGACCGAAAATAAAGGCTTATGAAGATTGTTTTTTAAAAGACGTTTGTTTTCCGTCGCTATACGCGTTTTCCCATTTCGGCTGTTGCCACATTGTACACGATAGTTATCGGACTATCTCGGACGCAATCTTCTATTTTGATAATCGTTTAAATTCACTGATTTATTGTCACAGTTTTAGAGGTTCTCTCGAAGTTTTGAGAAAGATAGTGAGGTACCGTCTTGTAACAGCGCCGAGGTGATAGATTGGTGGTTATTCCGCGACAATGACACCATATTACGCGGCCCACCCGAACTTGCACACCTGACCGAGGAGGTCAGATTATCTTCATAATAAATGTTAAGTAACTTCGCAGAGTAAAGCGCAAATGACTATTAAAGCCAGTTAGTCAAAGGAATCAGGTTGCCAATGAATCAGGGGAGACGATAAAAATCCTTACCTTTTTCGTATGCTTGCTGGAAATCTTTTGTTTCACGAATATTGCCTTTAAAGGGAAGAAAATCGGAAAAGTTGCATTTTTCTGATGTTTCCCAAGAAAAACATGGCGAATTATCCGGTGCATATTGTGCAATATATTTCAGCATAAAAAGCCGTGTTGTTACGGCCTCGCCTCTATTGCTGGCAATATAGGAAGAGATATCTTTTCCGGAAAGAAAGGCTTTGGTTATCGGGGCTGCCTGATTTTCTTCGATGATAAGCGAACCAACCTCGGGTGCGCATCTTTTGGCATAAACCGTTCCGTCGAATGTGGCTTCTCTACAAGTCAATGAAAAATATTTACCGGTTTTAAGAGGCTGATTAAAGCCGTTATATTCTCTTCCCAAAACGCCGATAACCTGCGTCGCGTTTGATTTGCTTGAACGTAAGCCGATTTCATAGCCCTCTGTCGTTTGCTTCAAGCTTGTAATGACTCCATCGACAGAAAACGGCGTGCTATATTTTTTTTGAGCAGTAATTCTATTAGCTTTGAAATCTTTTTCTATTTTGTCGGCATTATATGACGGCAATTGAAATACTTTCAGATTTTCAAATGTCATCAGATGGTCTGCATCCTTGATTTGCGACATATAAATTTGCAATGCAAGGAAGGTATTGATTATACGGAATTCTTTTTCTTTGACATTCATTTTTGCCGAAGCAGAAGAAAGAATTATGGTCAATATAGTAACTACCGCTAATACGCGCTTGAGCATTACTCTCTCCTTTTTCCGATATGTGATGGATATCCAAGCCTTGTTGATCAAATTTTTCCAAGGAAACATATCGAATTGTTACAGTCTCAAACTCGAACTATAATCTGATTTAACGTTCAGTGTATAAGGATAGTTATTATATTTAACAATATTTTCCCATCTTTTATCATGAATTGCTGAACTTTGATCAAAAAATAAGTATTTTCACTTGTGCAGGTGTAATTGGGGCTTGTAACTTAAACTTAAGTGTTTCCGATATGGGGGGTGCCAAATCTCGTTCTCGGTAAAATTCAAATGAGCCCGTTTCATTTATCCCGAGGCTTCACACCAAATTTCTGTTGGCTCCAGTTTCATGATTTTTTGACCATTCTATCAATAGAACTCAAGAAAAATGTGTCATATAAAGATGGAACAAAATTCTCCATCAAGATAAATTCCCGAAGGATTGTCCAAATTTATGCTATCTGCGTTTTTTCAAAGCTGTAGTCACGTTCGACTTTTGCAATGCGGATAATGTAATGGGAATAAAATACCTCCCGTCCAAGTTTTTGGGCAAGTTGATGGTCAACATTTGCTTTCCAGGCCTTCATACTCGCTTCGTCTTTCCAGAACGAATTGGTAATGCCAAAACCGTCGGCACCACGAACACTTTCTGCACCAAGACAACCCGGTTGTTGTAACGCCAACTTTTCCATGGCTATGGACATTTCTCCATAGCCATTATCTCCCTCGGTCCTTTGAGAAGAAAAAGCTACAATGTAATAAGGAGGAGGGGGTGTTTTTGAAAAAGCATTGGTCATTGCAATCGGGGCTCCGAACAGAATTTCAATTCGACGAGATTAACGGAATTCTTGTTTTATAATAGCGACTTTAATTTTATCAAACGAATTCTTTTGAGATTTTGTCATTGTCAAATAGCAAAGAAAAAATAGCGTTTGAAAGCTTGCACAGAGTATTTCAGATCAAAAGCTGTTTCAAAATTTCAATATCAAAAGTTAAAAAATAAAAATAATAATTTATTGGTTATTATATAGAAATTTCTAACACGCACATAAAAAGTAAATTATAAAAATGAGTTTAAAATGGACAAAACAAATATATATTTTTTTCGTTCTTTTTTAATACAGCTAATATCCTATCTCTAGCGATTTTGCCGGATCATAGAGCAGTCAAACTGCAAGCTTTATCGGCCGATAACCCGCAAATGGTCAATGGCAAACGCATCTTTAACTACAATTGCACTGCCTGTCATGTATCCAACGGAACAGGATTAGCCAATATGATTCCGGTTTTAAAAGGCGATAACGGGATTAAAGGTGGAAGTAGTGAAAGCTTGACACATGTTCTGCTTATCGGTTTCCAAGGAGCGATCACACGGTTTAATCCGACGGGCGCGTCAATGCGGGTTTTTGCCTGGAAACTTATAAACCGACAGGCTGCCGATGTGTTGACCTATATCCATAATGAATGGGGCAATGCCGCACCTGCGGTTTCACCTGATGAAGTTGCCAAAATGCGTGAAACGTTGAAAGCAAGAAAAACTTTAAGGGAATGATAATCGGCACGGTGAGCTTAGAGCTAAGGCTCTTTAAATATCGGCAAAACTTAAAACCGGGGTATTACTCATCATACCCCGGATTGTTTAACTTTATTTCATGGTCGGCATCGAGAATTCGGCGCCGCTACGAATACCCGAAGGCCAACGCGACGTAACCGTCTTGGTGCGTGTGAAAAATCGGAACGCATCCGGTCCATGTTGGTTCAAATCGCCAAAAATCGAAGCTTTCCAGCCACCAAAAGTATAATAGGCAACCGGTGTCGGTATCGGCACATTAACACCGACCATGCCAACTTCTACGCGGCTGACAAAATCCCGTGCTGCATCACCGTCGCGCGTGAAAATAGTCACGCCATTGCCGAATAAATGTGTGGTTGGCAAAGCGAGAGCTTCTTCATAATTTTTGGCACGAATAACGCTAAGAACCGGCCCGAAGATTTCTTCTTTATAGATTTGCATTTCATTCGTGACATTATCAAATAGGCAGGGGCCGACATAAAAGCCGTTTTCATAGCCGGAAAGTTTGAAGTTGCGTCCGTCGACGACCAGTTTCGCTCCTTCTTTGACCCCGATATTGACATAATTGAGGATACGCTGTTGGGCTTCTTTCGTTACAACCGGACCATAATCGGCCGAAGGATCAAGCGAAGTGCTAACCTTCAAGGCTTTGACACGGGGAATAAGCTTTTCCATCAGCCGGTTGGCTGTATCTTCTCCGATGGGTACTGCGACGGAAATCGCCATGCAACGTTCTCCGGCAGATCCATAACCGGCGCCAATCAATGCATCTACAACTTGATCGAGGTCGGCGTCCGGCATAATCAACATGTGGTTTTTGGCGCCGCCCAGAGCTTGCACCCGTTTGCCATTTGCGGCTGCCCGTTCATAAATAAATCGGGCTATAGGCGTCGAGCCTACAAAACTCACGGCTTTAATATCGGGATTATCCAGAATTGCATTAACGGCGTCTTTATCCCCGTTAACAACATTGAAGATTCCGGCAGGGCCCCCCGCTTCGATAAATAATTCTGCCAATCTGAGCGGTACACCCGGATCGCGTTCGGACGGTTTGAGAATGAAAGCGTTGCCGCAAGCAATTGCCGGTCCTGCCATCCAAAGCGGAATCATTGCCGGAAAATTGAAAGGGGTAATACCGGCGACGACGCCCAAAGGTTGACGGATGGAATAAGTGTCAATGCCGGGGCCAGCACCTTCAGTAAACTCGCCTTTTGTCAAATGAGGCACACCGAGGCTCAATTCCACAACTTCCAGACCGCGCTGTATATCTCCGGCCGCATCCGAAACTGTTTTGCCGTGCTCTTTTGCGAGAAGTTCCGAAAGCGGTTTCATTTCCTCCTCGATAAGTGTTAAAAACTTGCGCAACACACGCGATCGGCGTTGCGGGTTGATAGCCGCCCAGGCAGGTTGTGCCTCTGCCGCAATCTTCACCGCTTCGTCGATTTCGGCTTTCGTTGCTAAATCGACTTTGGCTTGAACCGAACCATCCATCGGCAGAAAAACGTCGGACTGACGCCTGCTTTTACCTCTGACAGATTTACCATTTATAAAATGACCATATTCTTGCATTACTTCCTCCAATGAAGTTATGACTCCATTGTTAAGTGTTATTATCCAAATACAATGGTGGATAATTCTTATCTGTTGTGCAAAATTATGTATTATGAACTGGGATGATCTAAAAATATTTTTGGCGGTCGCACGGAAAGGGCAACTTCTTTCCGCAGCAAAACTTTTGTCTGTTAATCATACAACAGTTGCCCGCAGGCTCACGGCATTGGAAGATGAACTTAAAACACAATTGGTAGTAAGACGTACCACCGGTTGTGACCTGACGGCTTCCGGCGAAGAATTGCTGGTGCGTGCCGAAAAGATAGAAGCCGAATTGTTACTTGCGCAAGAACAGCTTGGCGGCAAGAATATCAATCTTGCCGGTCATGTAAGGATCGCAGCGCCGGATGGTTTCGGCGTGTCTTTTCTTGCTCCCCGATTAAATGATATTTTATTGCATTATCCCGATCTTGTCTTGCAATTGGTTCCTATGCCACGGTCCTTTTCTTTATCGCAACGTGAGGCCGACATCGCTATAACAGTTGAAAGACCAAGACACGGGCGGCTTATTGCCCGCAAACTTGTCGATTATCGGTTGGGTCTATATGCCCATCGCCATTATATCAAGGAATATGGTCTTCCGGAGCGCATTGAAGAACTTAAGGCGCACCATCTCATAAGCTATGTTGAAGATTTGGTGGCTTCCCAGGCACTTGCCTATAATGAAGAAATCAGTCGTGATTTTACATCTAATTTCCAGATATCAAGCACGCTGGGGCAATTGGAAGCAGCCAGAAGTGGCGCCGGTATTGCGGTGTTGCACTCCTATATAGCGCAAAATTTTAGCGATTTGATACCCATATTGCCAGACTATAAAATACAGCGTGCCTATTGGCTATCTTACCACGAGTCAGCACGCAATATCCGTCGGGTCAGCGAGGTTGCATCAATGATCGCCGTTATTGTGCAAAAAAACCGTTCTCTTTTCGAGTAATTAGAATTTCATCTGGGGAGTTTCTTCCACAGTTGATGTGCAAAAAACAGTATTGAATGTGATCTATTTACCGGCTCAATATAAAATAATAATAAAAGGGAACATATAGAGATGGGAATTCGTAAACTTCTGGTTGCCAATCGTTCAGAAATCGCAATCCGCGTTTTTCGCGCAGCCAATGAGCTGAATATCAAGACGGTTGCTGTTTTTGCCGAACAGGACAAGCTTGCACTGCATCGCTTCAAAGCGGATGAAAGTTATTTGATTGGCAGGGGAGCCCGTCTCGACCACGAGATGGGACCGATCGAAAGCTATCTATCAATTGATGAAATCATCCGCGTCGCCAAATTGTCGGGAGCCGATGCAATCCATCCGGGCTACGGGCTTTTGTCGGAAAGTCCCGAATTTGCCGATGCATGTGCCGCAAACGAAATTATTTTTATTGGCCCGACAAGTGAGACGATGCACCGTCTGGGAAACAAGGTTGCAGCACGCAATCTTGCTGTCGAAATCGGAGTTCCGGTTGTTCCTGCTACCGATCCGTTACCGGGTGATCTCGACGAAATAAAGAGACTTGCCGAAAAAATAGGCTATCCTTTAATGCTGAAAGCGTCCTGGGGCGGGGGAGGTCGCGGCATGCGAACCATTCGCAAGGCTGACGATTTGGCGAAAGAAGTTTTGGAAGCAAAACGCGAGGCTAAGGCGGCTTTCGGCAAGGATGAAGTTTACCTTGAAAAATTGGTTGAACATGCCCGTCATGTCGAGGTGCAAATTCTTGGAGATACTTATGGCAATGCCGTGCACTTGTTCGAGCGGGATTGCTCCATTCAACGCCGTAACCAGAAAGTAGTCGAACGCGCGCCCGCGCCCTATTTGAATAACGATGAACGCAGGGAGCTTGCTTCCTATGGTTTGAAGATTGCACATGCGACAAAATATATCGGTGCCGGTACTGTCGAATTCTTGATGGATGTCGACAGCGGCAAGTTCTACTTTATCGAAGTTAATCCCCGTATTCAGGTTGAACATACGGTCACGGAAGAAATAACCGGTATTGACGTGGTCAAAGCGCAAATCCGTATTGCGGAAGGCGCTGCTATCGCCACGCCACAATCGGGTATTCCGAAGCAGGAAGACATCCACATACGTGGTCATGCGCTCCAGTGCCGCATTACCACCGAAGATCCAGAACAGAATTTTATTCCCGATTATGGTCGGATTACCGCCTATCGCGGTGCAACAGGTTTCGGAATCCGTCTTGATGGTGGCACTGCCTATTCAGGCGCGGTGATTACCCGCTTTTATGACCCGTTGCTTGAAAAGGTTACGGCATGGGCTCCTACGACAGATGAAGTTATTGCCCGTATGCATAGAGCACTTCGGGAATTCCGGATTCGGGGTGTTGCTACCAATCTGACCTTTTTGGAAGCAATCATCAGCCACCCGAAATTTGCTGCCAACGACTATACCACCCGATTTATTGATACCACGCCGGAATTGTTTAATTTTGTAAAACGTCAGGATAGAGCAACAAAGCTGCTGACCTATATTGCCGATGTCACGGTGAATGGTCATCCTGAAGTAAAAGGGCGTTCAAAGCCGTCCGACCATTTGGCACGTCCTGTCGTACCTGTCATCGATAACCAGAATATCAGGAGCGGCACAAAGAACCGGCTAGACGAGCTGGGGGCAAAGAAATTTGCCGAATGGATACGCAAGCAGGATCGTGTATTTGTTACCGATACGACAATGCGGGACGGGCATCAGTCGTTATTGGCAACGCGTATGCGTACCCATGATATTGTCACGATTGCTGGAACATATGCAAAAGCGCTTCCCGATCTCTTCTCGGTTGAATGCTGGGGTGGAGCCACTTTCGATGTTGCAATGCGCTTTCTGACTGAAGACCCGTGGGAACGTTTGCAAAAAATACGTGAATCCATTCCCAATATTTTGACACAGATGCTGTTACGGGGTGCCAATGGCGTTGGTTATAAGAGCTATCCTGATAATGTCGTCAAATATTTCATCCGCCAGGCTGCCAAAAACGGCATTGATATTTTTCGTGTTTTTGACAGTCTCAATTGGGTGGAAAACATGCGCGTGTCGATGGATGGCGTGCTTGAAGAAGGCAAACTTTGCGAGGCCGCCATTTGTTATACAGGCGATATTCTGGATAGTGCCCGCGCGAAATATGATTTGAAGTATTATTTGAAACTTGCGCATGAAGTGGAAAATGCAGGCGCCCACATCATAGCCATTAAAGATATGGCAGGCTTAATGAAACCACGTGCGGCACGTATTTTGTTCAAAGCATTGCGTGAATCCACCGAACTGCCAATCCACTTTCATACCCACGACACATCCGGTATTGCAGCGGCATCTGTACTGGCTGCGGTGGAAAGCGGTGTCGATATTGTTGATGCCGCGATGGATGCGTTTTCCGGAAATACGTCTCAGCCCAGTCTCGGTTCAATCGTCGAAGCATTGAAAGGAACCGACCGTGATACCGGATTGGATAGCAAATGGATACGCCGCATTTCGTTTTATTGGGAAGCGGTACGTCAACAATATGCGGCTTTTGAGAGTGATTTGAAAGGCCCTGCTTCTGAAGTATATTTGCATGAAATGCCGGGCGGGCAGTTTACCAACCTCAAAGAGCAGGCACGTTCACTGGGATTGGAAAGCCGTTGGCATGAAGTGGCGCAGGCCTATGCCGATGTCAACCGGATGTTCGGCGATATTGTCAAAGTGACCCCGTCTTCCAAAGTTGTCGGCGATATGGCTTTGATGATGGTCAGCCAAAATCTGTCGGTTGCAGATGTCGAAAATCCGGACAAGGATATCGCGTTTCCGGATTCGGTTGTCTCGATGATGAAAGGTGATCTGGGACAACCGGAAGGCGGGTGGCCGGTTGCTTTACAGAAAAAGATACTCAAAGACATAAAACCTTTTACAGTTCGGCCAGGTTCTTTGCTTAAAGCTGCAAATCTTGAACAAGAAAGAAAAATCGCAACCGAAAAAGCAGGACGTGACATTGACGATGCAGAATTTGCGTCTTTTTTGATGTATCCAAAAGTCTTTACGGATTATGTGGTGGCCAAAAATCTATACGGCCCGGTAAGCTCGCTTCCGACGCCGGTTTATTTTTATGGCCTGTCTTTGGAAAATGAAATACTGGTTGAAATCGAAAAGGGCAAATCGTTAATCATCCATTATCTCGGGCGTAGCGAATCCGATGAAAAAGGCATGGTTACATTATTCTTCGAGTTGAACGGACAACCACGCCGTATCCATGTGCATTATCGTGCTCATGGTTCATCCAATAATATTCGTCAGAAGGCAGAAGCCGGAAACGCGTTCCAGATCGGTTCGCCGATGCCAGGCATGATTTCTTCTGTTGCAGTCCATATTGGTGACAAAGTGAAGACAGGCGATGTTTTGGTGTCGATAGAGGCCATGAAAATGGAAACAATCCTTCATGCCGATAAAAATGCTACGGTAAAAGAGGTTCTCGTCAAACAAGGCGACCAGATTGATGCCAAGGATCTGCTAGTCGTTTTAGAATAAATACCAACTGTGATTTTCCAACCACACTCGTTCCAGCGCGGCATTATTATTCTTGTTTGCTTGCGCTGGAACCCGTTACAAGGCGGATAAAGCAGGCTAGGCTTTCCGGTTTTGTTTGGAACGCACAAAACAATAAAGTTCGATCGGTGTGTGATATTGATCAGTCTGCAACTCAATTCCGGCAGATTTTATATAAAGAGCTCTTCTTCGTATTTTTAAATGGAATATAGCGGAAGCGGCATCCCCTTCGCTATTGTTAAAGGCTGTTTTATACAGTCCTATGCAGTTTTGTTTCCAAAATATTCTTTACCGTTCATTATGCTGCTATACCCTTCAAGAATTATTGGGGAATGAGTTAAGGCATAAGAAAATACAAAAATATACAATATTACTGTTTTAATATATTTTTTGATTGTAATGGCGGAGGGGGTGGGATTCGAACCCACGGTACAGTCGCCTGCACGCCGGTTTTCAAGACCGGTGCCTTAAACCGCTCGGCCACCCCTCCAAAAAGGATGCGCAAGTCTTTACAAGGTTCTCGCTAAAGGTCAATCACTTATTTAAATTTTTTTGAGCCAAATTTAATTTGCCTTCGTTCCTTTATAAATGTTCACTTTCAGATCTCGCACTTTTTTGCGCAATGTATTGCGATTAAGGCCTAAAAGCTCTGCTGCCTTGATCTGGTTTCCCTTTGTCGCTGTGAGGCACGCGAGAATAAGTGGATACTCGACCTCTTCCAATACGCGGTGATAAAGTCCGGCGGGGGGCAGTTCATTGCCGAAAGAAGCAAAATATTTTTGCATATTCATCTCGACCGCTTCGCCGATAGTTATATTGTCATTAACAGAAACCGGATTGTCAGCCCCTTGATGACCGGTTTCATTTTTCAATTCGGTCTCGATAACATCGACCGCGATTTCTTCCTGCGGATAAAGTGCGGCAAGTCTACGCACAAGATTTTCCAATTCCCTGACATTGCCGGGCCAGGTATAGCGACGTAACAAATCAAGCCCTTCATTGCTGATATGTTTCAAAGGCAATCCGTCATCGGTTGCCATTTTGAAGAAATGACGCACGAGATCGGGAATATCGTCGGCTCTTTCACGCAAAGCAGGAATGCGCAAGGGTACAACATTAAGTCTATAAAACAGATCTTCGCGGAATTGCCCCTGATTGATAAGTTGATGCAAATCCTTATTGGTTGCAGCAACAATTCTGACATCGGTCTTGATCGGTGTTCGCCCGCCAACGGTCATATATTCGCCCTGTTGCAGGACACGTAAGAGGCGAGTTTGCGCTTCCATGGGCATATCGCCAATTTCGTCAAGAAACAATGTGCCACCGTTGGCTTGTTCAAAACGCCCGCTTGAACGTGTGTTGGCACCGGTAAAAGCGCCTTTTTCATGACCGAATAATTCTGATTCAATGAGATCCTTGGGGATTGCTGCCATATTGATTGCAACAAACGGCCCTTTGCGTCTTCTGCCGTATTCGTGAAGTGCACGTGCGACAAGCTCTTTTCCTGTTCCTGACTCGCCGGTAATCATAACGGTAAGGTCAGTCTGCATCATGCGGGCAAGAATACGATAAATTTCCTGCATTGCAGGTGAACGCCCGACAAGCGGCATCGTGTCGTTTGTTTCGTCGGATTTTTGTTTTTCGCTCTCGGGGCGGGGTTCAACCATAGCCCGTCCTACGATATTAATCAGCTCCGATAGATCGAACGGTTTAGGTAGATAATCGTAGGCTCCGGCTTCCGAAGCTTTGATTGCGGTCATAAAAGTGTTTTGCGCACTCATGACAATAACAGGAATTTCCGGCCGCGCCTTTTTAATGCGTGGCAAAAGATCGAACGCATTTTCATCCGGCATCACGACATCGGTAATGACAAGATCTCCATCGCCATTGGCAATCCAACGCCATAGCATTGCAGCAGTCGGCGCAACCCGCACATCGTAACCGGCTCGCGAAAGAGCCTGATTGAGAACAGTGCGGATTGCCGCATCGTCATCAGCGACAAGTATCATCCCTTTAGTCATTGGCTTTCTCCGCTTGACTTTCTTTCTGTCTCTTCCGGCCGCCACATAGGCAAGAGAACGCGGAATATCGTCCGGCCCGGTTGTGAATCGCATTCGACGACGCCACCATGGTCGTTCACAAGTTTTGCAACAAGAGCAAGGCCGAGACCGGATCCATTCGGTTTACTGGTGATAAACGGGTCAAAAAGGTTTTCCTGAATGTCTTTGGGTACACCTGGTCCATTATCCTCTACACAAAATTCCATAGGCAACGTGACTTTATCATGCCGTCCTTGAACGGAAAGTTTGATGCCCGGTCGATAGGACGAGGTAAGCGTAATTGTCGGATTTTTTACACTGCCCAGCGCTTCAGTCGCATTTTTAACGAGATTGAGGAAAATCTGGATAAGCTGATCACGATTGGCATAGACCGGAGGCAGTGACGGATCATATTTTTCGACAAATTTGATCTTTTTTGCAAAACCGCTTTGCGCCAGCCTTTTTACGTGATCAAGCACTGTGTGAATATTAACCGGAAAACGTTCGATTGGCCGTTCATCGGAGAACACTTCCATACGATCGACCAAAGCAACGATACGATCTGTCTCATCGGTAATCAGACGTGTGAGCTGCCGGTCATCATCACTGACAACACTTTCAAGTAACTGGGCAGCCCCTCGTATCCCCGAAAGCGGGTTTTTTATTTCATGGGCAAGCATTGAAGCAAGGCCGGTTACAGAACGGGCAGCCCCTCTATGGGTCATTTGCCTATCGAGCTTTTCGGCCATGGATTTTTCCTGAAACAATACAACGACACTTCCCGGTATTTCAGGTAATGGTTGGACAAAGATATCGACAAGTTTGTCATAACCGAGTTTTGGCGATGACAAATCGACATGATATTCATTAACCGGTTTCGGTTTTTCTCTGACCTGATTGATAAGCGAGATGAGAGGACTGCCAAAGGGTAAGAATGTTTCAAGCTTGTTTCGTGCCAATACAGAAGAGCTCGCCTTGAAGAATTGCTCGGCATCGGCATTGGCATAGGCGATACTATTATCTTTGTCGACAAGAATAACCGGATGTCGCACGGCATCAAGCACCAGTCTTGCAAGATTTTGTTCGCAATTTTTTGCTTTTTGTTGCATCGTCAGGCTGCCTTTTCCGGATTACCCAAATTTCTCGAAAATATCGAATTCAACAATGTCAGAACGTGTTCCGGTTTGCGTGAGGTCATGAGTTGCTGCCGCTCTTCACTGCTATAGAAGCCCTTGGCGTGTTTATTCAAATACCAATCGAGATGTTTACGGGCGTGACGCACGCCGGTATTTTCGCCATAATAATCAAGCATCGCCCGATAATGATCGCAAATATAATTTCCGATATTCTGGCAGAAGGGATGGCCTGCGATCTCTCCTGCCAACCACGGTGCACCATAGCATGCCCGCCCGATCATAACCGCATCGGCGCCGGAACGACGCAGGCATTCTTCCGCTTGCTTAAGATTGCCAATGTCGCCATTTGCTACCATCGGAATTGAAATGACATCGCGAACTTTTTTCAAAGCATCCCAATCGGCTTGACCGTTATAAAATTGCATTCTGGTGCGGCCATGCACGGTAATCATGGAAATACCGGCTTCTTCAGCCATTTTTGCCAGTTCCGGCGCGTTGATTGTTGTTTCATCCCAACCGAGCCGCATTTTAAGCGAAACGGGAATTCTTGCTACTTTGAGAACCGCTTCGATCAAGGACATAGCAAGTTTCAGGTCGCGCATAAGGGCAGCACCGGAATATCCGCCGATAACCTTTTTGGCCGGGCACCCCATATTGATATCAATCATATCGGCATGGTTATCCTGAACAATTTCGGTTGCTCTTGCCATCCATTCCGGCTCGCGACCGGCTAGTTGCACAACGTGCTGTGGAAGACCCTTGCCATTTATGCGCATTTGGCTTTCAACCGCGCCGGAACATAATTCCGCGCTTGCCACCATTTCCGAAACCACCATACCGGCACCGGCACGCCAACTTCTTTGACGGAAAGGTAAATCGCTCACACCGGACATAGGAGCAAGAAAGACGCGGTTTCTAAACTCGATATTGCCAACTTCGAGAGGTGTGGAAAGAAAGGTCAATCACTCATGCCTTTTTGTTGTGCAATTTTAAAAACGCCTAATCTTTTACCATTTTATCAATAAAAGGCAATGCTATGAAGAGATTTTGCTCTCCGGATCGATATTTATTGATGAAAAATAATCTCATTAAAAAGCGGGAGTTAAACATAAATTGAGATGCGCAAACGAATTGCACATTGTAAGATAGCAACAGCCTATTGAAAAAATCAAAAAGCTGTATCAATTTTGTTTCGTAATAACTCCGAAACTTTGAAGGGATAGAGATTATGAAATTATATTTTGCCCCTGGTGCTTGTTCACTCTCTCCACATATCGTAGCGCTGGAAGCCGGAATTCCGATCAAACTTGAAAAGGTTGATTTGGCCAAAAAGAAAACGGCAAGTGGCAAAGATTATCTGACTGTCACCCAAAAAGGCTATGTTCCAGCACTGGAACTTGATGACGGCCGCGTTATTACTGAAGGTACTGCTATTGTTCAATATCTTGCCGATCTAAAGCCTGAAAAGAATTTGGCTGAAAAACCGGGTACTTATGAGCGGGCGAAAGTACAGGAATGGCTGAATTATATTGCAACCGAGCTTCACAAAGGTTTTGGACCGCTTTTCCATCCCGGTTCCGAGGAAGAGAAAAAAGCTGCCAAAGCAAAGCTTATCGAACGATTGACCTATGCTGAAAAACAGCTTGAAAATTCCGAGTTTATTGCAGGTGATCATTTCACTGTTGCCGATGCCTATCTGTTTACAATTCTGACATGGTGCAAATTTGTCGGGATTGATCTTCTCGATATGCCGGCCTTGTCGTCCTATATGGAAAAGATTAATAATCGCGATAGCGTCAAAAAAGCTTTCGCAGACGAAAAGGCAGCCTGAAACCTGCTTAAGATGCACGGAAAATAACTGCGAAAGAGAATTTAAATTCCACCTAGTTATTTTAACAGTTTTCAAGGGAAGAAAAGCCTGCTTCTGACTGAACGTCTCGGCAGGCTTTTCATTTGTTAAACTTGCTGTTTCCAATTGTTATTCGGTTAAAAATATTTAATGCGACCGTGAACATACGTGATTGATCAACGGTGGTTGGAACATTACACTATTGCTGAATCGTGTGTGATGCCTTGGCAATATCCTGATCGGTCGATTGTTAATATCCCGATTTGGCTTCTCATTCGGTTCAAAGCTTCAAACGAGCTGTAACGACTATGAGAAGAATGATCGTTTTTTAAGTCTGCTCAAAAGAGTTTGTGATCATCTCCTTAGTTGAGTGAGGCTGGATCGACTTTTTCCTGTATGAAATGAAGTTTCCTCTTGAACTCGGAGTCTTTCCCGTTATATTGCAGCCTCGCTGGAGAGGTGGCCGAGTGGTTGAAGGCGCACGCCTGGAACGCGTGTATACGGGCAACCGTATCAAGGGTTCGAATCCCTTTCTCTCCGCCAGAATTTAACAAAATTAATAAAAATCAATAAGTTGCGTCGTTGTAGGGGGTATTCGTCCCCCAACACATTCTCTATTGAAGCATGGAAAAGCAAAGTGTTGTTCGGAGTAATAGATATAAGAAATTCATATTGTTTATATGTTATAGATAAAATTATTAAAATAAGGTATAAATAAATAATATATTAAAATATTAATAATTAATATTTTAAATAAAAATAGAAACAATAAAATTTATTAAATTTAATTGTAAAAAAGAAAATCAATTTTATCGGAAAAATACACGTCTATTTTAACTAAAATATATCAAATAAATTATCTTATTGAAGGATGTAGGGGGATAACATCAATAGATAAAACGTTCTTTCTTCATAATTTTACCAATTCCTTTTGTGTCCACACCTATCTCTTTCAATATTGCAAGATGGGAGATCATTTTAACAATGTTTACGGCGCGTAAAAGCTCGTAACCAGTCAAGACATTTTCTGACTTATCGGGGCGATGGGCATAATAATTTCTTGTCTCAACCAGTTTGTTTATAATATCGTTTTTCTTGATAGCATGAAATGTATCGTTAAGTTCTTCGCAAAATATATCCCAATAAGATTTCAACCGCGTTCTAAGTCCAGGTTCATTTATGTGAGCAAGCATGCCTTTGATGCGGTCACAAATATCCTTAGGGACATCCGCTTGTCGCAATGTGCTGTATATTTTGTCGGTATCTATGTCTTTTTGTTGCTCCGAAGAAACAGTTTTTCGGTGCAATGCTTCAATAGCTTGTATAAAAAACTGAAACTGCAAAGAGAGATTCAATTGCCTAAGTTCCAGTCCTTGATAATGGAGATTGACAGCTAATTTAATATTTTCTTCGATTTCAAGCCATTTATCAAGAAGCGGTGACAATTCGGAAATATTATTCAAATGGACAATGGAATTCGATGGCTTTTTAGAGCTCAGTATTTTTCTAAAACCGTATACTTCGACTGTTGCGTGTATATCGTCGTTATCTATATCCGTGGAGATGCTGTTGATATCAAGAATGCGTCCGAAAAGGAATGAAAAAAACTTTCGGACACTGTAAATTTTATTCAAAGCAAAATTGAAATCGACGGGCTTCGCAAAATGTAAAATAATGGGATAACTAAAGGTTCTCAATAGTTTGTTGCGTGATAACTTTTCGAGAGATAAAGATCGCCAAAGTTCTAATTTCATGTCGCAACTTGGGCAATTGATAAAAACAGAGGGTGCAAGAGTGTTCTCCTGATTGTTTGTTGATAATTTTCCGGAGTCCACGTGATCAAAAGGGGATTCAAACTTTGGCCAATTGTGAATTTTATCAATATCTTCAATATCAATTTTCCAATTATCCGAACATATTTCGTCGAAATTATTGAAGTTTGCTCCTTTGAATGCAAAGCCTATATGGAATCTTGTGTCGGATCGGCCTGAAAAATCGAAATTCGCATTTTCTTCATGAAGTTTATACAATGAAAACAAGCTGGTGGATGAGCCGATAGATGATTTGAAATTCAGTAATTCAATTTCGCTCGGAGCCACCGATTTTGGCCAATCACTTTTGGATAGATCTTTTTCATTGATAATCAGCAGCTCCGATATGTTAATGGAAATTTTTTCGTCGGTTAGATGAAGTGCGGCAGGAAATTTCTTTCCATCAAATATTACACTGCCCATATGTTCTTCATTGACCAATTTCGAAACTCCTTTATTTGAAAATAATTGACTACTTCAAATATATAAAACAGTTTTATCATAGTAGAATTATTGACATCAAAATTTTAAAAAAAGTCGTCTTGTATATTACACAGCTTTGGTCAATGAAGATTTATGAATAGAGCATTTTTCGTTAGAAAATTTTCACTTGAAGCCTTACTTAGAACAGAAAAAACATTCCGACACAGACAAGTGTCATAACGCCCCAAACACCTGTCCAGGATGTTGCGTGGAGTATCCATGGAATAATTGTCGGGGTTGCGAACAATATGAAGAAGGTTGCAGTATTTGCCATTGCCATCGCTGTTGCAACGCTTTTAGGGCCTGCCATTGATGCCAATTCGGTCATGCCAACACCTTGCCAAGATAATATGAAGACGCCGGCAACGAGAACTGCGGCAACCAAAGCCCACGACAGATGTGTCGATGGAGTCTCTCCATAGAAAAAGGTAAGCAACGTAAGAACAAAAAACGCGAGTGCACTTAATATCGTTACCGTTTTTAGAAAGCCTACGCGATTGTTTTTCTTGTCGGTATAATAGCCGCCGGAAATACGTGTGAAACCGGCACTTATCTGGATAAAGAACAGTATCGCGCTGATATATTCAATATTGATATGGGCGAAGTCATGTAAGAAAAGCATTGTAAAAGTCATCAACGCAAATTGCGGTGCGCACAAAAGGCCAATAGCTATGACAATACGCCATATGGCCAACTGTTTGAAAACATGGGTAGCAGTTTCTTTCTCGACAGCTCCGTTTGTCCCGGTACCCTTTTCCTGGTCAATATCAACAACCCAAAGATAAGTTAAAAAGGCAAAGATAATGCAAAATAAGGCCGAGATATAAAGTGACCAGACAAAACTTGATTTATATGAAATGAGAGGGAAAAAGACTGCTCCCAAGGCATAGCCGAGCGGTACAGCAGTCTGTCTGACACCCATTGCAAATCCACGTTCATCTTTGTCGAACCATTGCATAATAGCTCGTCCACTCGAACCATTCAGGCTGCCTCCTGAAAGGCCGATAATGAGTAGCCCGATGAACAACGTTAAAGGAGCATAAACAATCGGAACAACATTTATTATGACAGCTGTCAGGATGAGAACAACTGCGGTCGTCGTCAGACCGGTTATAAGAATAGGCCGGTCACCCAGCCGGTCTGTGAGCATTCCCCAAGGAACTTCACCAAAAGCTATGCCTATTCCGACAATTCCCATAAGCATGCCTAATACCGGCGTGGAAATTTGATAATCATCTCGTAAAAGGAGAGCTGCGGCCGGAACACCGCCAATTACAAATGTAAAACATGTATTCGCCAATGCACATGTAAACAGCACTTTCCATTTGTGACTGCTTGAATGGACCCCGTCGTTTATGAAAGTTTTTTCACTCATTATTCAGCTCCGCTTTTTCTGTTGAGAAATGCGTAGCACTGGATTAAATATAAATATAACAGGATTTTTTTATAAAATAATTCGGTTTTTCCGAATTATAAAAAGGTGGGTATATGCAAAATCTGGATCCCGATTTGCTAACAACTTTTATTACGATTTTGGAAACCGGAAGCTTTCTGAAAGCATCCGAACGTCTTTACCGTTCCCAGTCGGCATTGACAGAGCAAATGCAAAAACTTGAACTTGTTTGTGGCTGTCAACTGCTGGAAAGGGGCAAGAAAGGAACACGTCCAACAATTGATGGCGAAAAGTTGCAAAAACATGCTCTTGCTATTTTGAAACTTAACCGTTTGGCGCTTGCTGATATGCACAATGTTGCTGCAACCGAAAATATCTCGATTTCTATTACAGATTATCTCATGCCTGAAAAAGTTGCTCGAGCTTTGGAAATGTTGACAGCAGCTCGTCCGAAAATACAATTGAGCCTTACATTCAAAAGCGGGTCAAATGCGCTTATCCACGACAACAATCTTGACGGTTTCGATATAATAATCCTGACACATCTTATCGGTACACCGTTACCGGCTTATCCGGATAGGGTCATTATAAAACGCGAGCCGTTATATTGGGCAGGTGCTGCAAAGAAGAGGTTTTCAACCGGTGAGGTATTGCCGCTGATCGGTATGAAAAAAGGTTGCCTCATACAAAAGGCCGCCCTTCAACTTCTCTCTGATAGTTCGGTTCCTTATGGATTAACACATACTGCGTCGAATGTTGCGAGTTTACAATTGGCAATCAAAGCCGGTTTGGGAATCGGATGTCTTAACAAAAATTCGATGGATGACAGTTTAAAAGATTATACACATTTATATAATCTCCCAAGTTTGCCGGATATTGAATATCTGCTTTTATATAAGCCGGAAAAATCGGATGTTGCAGAAGTTTTACGCCAAGCACTTGATACAACTTTAAATTAGAAAATGGATTAGTCTATCATCATAGGTTTTTGAACAATATTTCAAACATGCATAAAAGAACGCGAGACTACGATTGATTTATGCGTTTATCAAAAAATTGGTATATTTTTATTCCACTTTATTTCCATTAAAAAAATAAAATATCGGGTAAGTTATAGAAACTTGAAAAATACCGGAATTCGAGAGTTGAATTCCGGCATTTTTAAACAGTGAAATAAAGACAGCATAAAGCTGTCTTTGAAATGTTGAAACAGCGGTTAGAGAAGATGTGGACAAATCAGCACTGAAGCCATGTAAATGATGCCAACCCAAATCATCATGACCACTGTATATCCCATGATGTTTTGCAATTTTAATTTAGAAATAGCAAGCGCCGGCAAAATCCAGAATGGCTGTATAAGATCATTCCATGCATTTCCCAACATGACTGCCATTGAAGTTTGAGCAACAGATGCATTCATTGATCGTGCAGCGTCAATCATGAACGGTCCCTGTACAACCCAATGACCACCGGCGGAGGGGGCAAAAAAATTAACAAAATAGGAACTGATAAGCCCCCAGAAAGGCAACGTATCGGGTGTTGAAATATGCACGAAAAGTTCTGCAATGGATTTTACTAGCCCGGAAGCATCCATAATTGCCATAATGCCCGCGTAAAAAGGAAACTGCAGGATGATACCGCCGATGGTTTTTATCCCCTCATTGAGCTTTGTGACGTAATTTGCGGGTGTACCGAGAAGAATAATGCCGATAAACAGAATAAAATAGTTGATGATGTTGAGATCCAGCGCCCCACCTTTTACAAAATAACCGACAAAGTAAAACATGCCAATCAAGCCGATCAAATAGCTGATAAAATGGCTATTGTTCAGTTTTGCGGCAAAAGTATCATGTTCCGCTACCAGCTCGATTTCGGGTTTATTATCAGTAACGATGTATTCCGGATCTTTGTACTCCACAATATCATCTTTATTTTTTGGATGAAGGGATGCATTAAGAATAGGTAAGGTTATTATGACAATGAGTGCTGTAACCAGCATGGGGATGGAAAATATCGTTTCTTTCAATGAAATGATACCCATCTGCCCTTGTAATGCGTGACCTTCTGTCGATATTAAAATAGGTATAGTTGCAGATAGTCCGAGCCCGTAAAGTGTAAAACCGCTATAGGCTGATGCAATAATGAGCGGATAATGGACACCGCGAACATTGTGTGCGAGTTTTTTTGCGACAATGCCGCCGATAACCAGCCCAAATCCCCAATTCAGGTAACTTCCGACGGCTCCTACCAAAGTTGCAACAATAATTGCCTGGCGCGGTGAATGCACACAGCTGACGATTTTATCGAGAAAACGGTCGACAATTGTGGCGCCTGCGAGCACATATCCCATAGCTAAAATAACAGCCATTTGAGTTGTGAAACTTAGCAGTTTCCAAAAGCCGTTTCCCCAACTTAAAATCATATCGGATGGTGCTTGCCACTCGACCAATATGGCTAACAGCATCGTAAGCAACGTTAAAAGAATGGCAAATACAAATGGATCAGGAAGATATTGGCGCATCAATTCAGTAAAAAATTTGGTTATTTTGTTCATATTTTACATCGTTGTTTAACGAAGCCTCCGCTTTTAATGATAGAACAGTTGAATTTTGTGAAATATTTTTTAAATGCAGATAATATTAAAAATAATTTATATATATAAATAATACTAACCTTATTATATAAAAATAATATTTTAATATTTTATAATAAAAATATAAACGAATAAAAGATATTAATTATACACAAATAAAAACATTTTTATTTTTTATAAAATCATATCAATATATTTATATACAGTTTTAATTTGAAAAAATCCGATTTTCTCAACTGCTTGCAACCATAAATCCGAAAACAGGATGTCAATATCGTTGTTCTCTCCATGGCAATAGATTATATTTAGAAAACAAATCTATTGCGACAGTGCAATTGACACTCTCATTGTTTTCTACGTGCCCTTCATAGGGGTGCCACACCAACAGTCATGCCACCACAGACATAAAGCGTTTGTCCTGTGACAAAACCGCTCTGCTCGGCCAGCATGAAAGAAACAGCTTGTGCGACATCTTCAGGTAAACCGATACGTTTAACGGGAATGGAGTTGATGATAGCTTTTGTGCGCGGTGAATCGTCTGGATTTGCCTTCTGGAACAATTCCGTTTTGATGGGGCCGGGGCCGATTGCATTGGACGTAATACCGAATTTACCCAGTTCCAAGGCCCAAACTCTTGTCATTCCGATAAGCCCCGCTTTTGTTGCGGCATAGGCAGTGCGCAACTCTTTTCCCAATGCAGCGCGAGATGAAATGTTGACAATTCGGCCGAAGCCCGCTTCCTTCATGGAAGGAACTAAAGCTTGCATACATTGCATGGCACAACGCAAATTAAGCGACAAGACGAGATTCAAATCGTCTAAGGTTTGGGTTTCCGCACTCGCCGGACGGACGACACCGACATTGTTGACAAGACGTGTGATGGGGCCTTGTGCCAATGCAGTCTTTAAAGCTTGATCTGTCTCATCAGGGTTGGAAAGATCGGCAATGATGCCGTCGCCGGTTCTGTCAATAATAACCGGTTGATAGCCGTCCTCAATTGACCGTCGAGCAATGGCAGCACCAATTCCGTTAGCACCGCCAGTTATGAGAACACGTTGTTTCGTTGTCATTCGTTTTTCCTAAGTCTTTCATTAATACGCTGGATAACTCGAAGAAGACATCGCTTCGGTGAAACGAGTTTGAGTACTGTTTACTGAAAACTCTCCTCAGACAGTCGCAACAGGTGTGAGGGGGGATGCGATTGCACCGGGTAGATCAAGAGGCGGCGCTGTCAAAAGAAAGCGATATCTTTTATGATTGCGCAACCAGTCGGCAAGTGGTGTTAAATTCCATAATTCTCCAAGGTGGAGACCAATTTTGAACAAACAGTGCTCATGTAACGGCAACAGTGCACAGCTATGTTCCCCTTTGCGTGCCGGAAACGCCTCTACAGCATAATTATCCGCAGCAAGTGCTGCGATTTTTGTGTCGGTCAACCATTCGAGAAGTTTTTCATCGCTTCCATCAAGAACAGCTGAACTCTTTTCAAGCTTTTCTTTGTCGGGGTTACGATTCATTTTTAATACAAGATTGGCAAAGCCACTATGAAGGCACAATATGTCGCCCTTTGTCACTTCAATTTTGTCTTTGTCCAATATTTCCATAATATCGGAATAGGTAACAAGTTTACGGGCATCTCCGAAATGTGCACGTAAATCCAGCATAACAGCGCGTCCCTGAACAGCCTTACGTGACATTTTTTCAATGCCCAATGCATGTGCCGATGAGGTACTCGCATTGTCAAAATTGGCCGGAATACCGGTATCCCTTATTTGTTCGGGCCCGACAATATCTTTACCGGCAGCAAATCCGTTATAGTAAACGGGTCGCCTGATACCGTCACCTTGCGTATCGAATAACGAACCGGCATGCGCCAACCCGTCCCATTGTGTCGAATATTGCAGAGAAAGTATAACCATATCGTCACTTAGAACGTCAGACTTTCCTGGAACAAGTTTATCCATTTCGCAATTATAGTTGACGCGGTTCTGACGTAATAACGGCCGCAAAATAGGCGGATGACGATTAGGATTAAGTTTTTCTCCTCCCGGATAATCGAGGGGAAGACTTAGAGAAAAACTTAATCCCTCTTTAACTTCTGCTATACCTTCTTTTACTTTTTGCGGCGTAAGATAATTAAGACAACCCAATTGATCGTCAGGGCCAAAATCACCCCAGTTTGCACCGTCAGGGCGCTTCTTCCACCTCGATGTTGACATATTTATTTCTTCCAATAAGTATAAAAAGTTCGTTTGGCCACAAGCGACCAATGAGACGTTGCCAGAATTTCAGTAAAGCTTTATGTTAGGCGCGTTCAAACGCGACAGCAATTCCTTGCCCGACACCGATACACATAGTCGCCAGTGCATATCTGCCTTGTGTCAGTTTCAACTGCAGTGCAGCAGTGCCTCCGATACGTGCTCCGGACATGCCGAGCGGGTGGCCAAGCGCAATGGCTCCACCATTCGGGTTAACGTGTTCGGCGTCGTCTTTGATTCCGAGATCGCGCAATGTTGCAAGTGCCTGACTGGCAAAAGCTTCATTGAGTTCGATAACGTCGAAATCCCGAGGTGTCAGGCCGAGATGACGGCACAATTTTTTTGTTGCGGCTGCCGGGCCAATTCCCATAATACGCGGTTCAACACCGGCGGTAGCGCCGGCTATAATACGTGCAATCGGTTCGAGATTATATTTTTTTACTGCCTTTTCGGATGCGATGATGAGTGCGGCTGCGCCATCATTCACTCCCGATGCATTACCGGCTGTCACCGTAGCGCCCTCTCTTTTATTGATGACACGCAAACCTGAAAGAGCTTCCATGCTGGTCGAACGCGGATGTTCGTCTTTATCGACAATAATCGGGTCACCTTTACGCTGTTTTATTGTAACGGGAATGATTTCCTTGGCAAGGCGGCCATTTTTTTGTGCTGCTGCGGTCTTCTGCTGGCTACGCAGTGCGAATTTATCCTGATCTTCACGTGAAATGTTGAAATCAATGGCGACATTGTCACCTGTTTCCGGCATTGAATCGACGCCATATTGGGCTTTCATCAATGGGTTGACAAAACGCCATCCAATCGTTGTGTCATAGATTTCCGCGGAACGTGAAAACGCTTTTTCAGCTTTCGGCAAGACAAAAGGTGCCCGCGACATGCTTTCTACACCGCCGGCAATCATAAGTTCGGCTTCTCCCGTTTTGATCGCACGGGCGGCGGTCTGGATTGCATCAAGCCCGGAACCGCAGAGACGGTTGATTGTCGCTCCGGATATTGAATAGGGAAGTCCTGCCAGAAGCAATGCCATTCTTGCAACATTGCGGTTATCCTCACCGGCCTGATTGGCGCAGCCCATCAAAACATCATCAACAGCTTCCCAATCAATGGTCTTGTTCCGTTCGACAATTGCTTTGAGAGAAATGGCGGCCAGATCATCGGCGCGAACAGGAGCAAGCGCGCCGCCAAAACGGCCGATTGGTGTTCGTATGTAGTCACAGATAAAAGCTTCGGTCATTTTTCCTCCTCGATAGCTGGTACAACCAGATCTGTTACGAGCCCATCAATATAAAGTTTGGCGCCGGTTATTGCTTGTAAGTCGTCAAAACTGAGCGAAGCCAATTTTTCGCGTAACACAAAATGCCGGTCGACAATGTCGATGACTGCATGGCTCGTATAAACCCGTGTTACGCAATTAAGACCCGTTAGCGGAAAAGTGCATTTTTCAACGAGCTTCGGATCACCCTTTTTGGTTATGTGTTCTGTGACAACGCAGACCTTCCTGGCTCCATGAACGAGATCCATAGCGCCTCCCACAGCAGGAACGCCTTTTAATCCGACACGCCAATTGGCAAGGTCTCCGTTTTCTGCAACCTGATAAGCACCAAGGATTGCCACATCAAGATGACCGCCCCGCACCATGGCAAAACTGTCGGCATGATGGAAATAACAACCGCCGGGCTTCAAAGTAACAGCTTTTTTGCCTGCATTAATCAAATCCCAGTCTTCTTGACCGGGAAGTGGCGGTTCACCAAACCCCAGAATTCCATTTTCAGTATGAAATATGGCTTCATGACCCTTAGGTTGGAAACGGGCCACCATTTCGGGAAAACCGATACCGAGATTGACATAGGCACCATCTGCAATATCTTGTGCCGCGCGCCACGCAATCTGTGCATTGGATAGCTTGATCTTTTCATACATATCCGTGTTCATTTGTAGACTACCCCCGCGTGAATAAGTACTTCTTCCTGAGCCGGATTTGTTACTTCAACAATATCGTCAACAAAGATTCCCGGTGTGATGATATTTTCAGGATCGATATCACCTGCTTCAACCAATTTTGACACCTGAACGATCGTGTGTTCGGCTGCCATACACATAAGCGGGCTGAAATTGCGCGCAGCTTTGTGATAGGTCAAATTACCGTAACGATCACCGACAAGGGCTTTAACCAAAGCAAAATCAGCCTTTAACCAGCGTTCTTGCACATAGAAACGGCCGTCAAATTCCGCGACCGGCTTGCCAATTGCAAGTTCTGTGCCGTAGGATGTAGGTGTGTAAAAAGCGGCTATGCCCGCTCCTCCGGCGCGTATACGTTCTGCCAGAGTACCTTGTGGAACGAGTTCCAATTCGATTTTCCGCGCAAGGTATTTTTCGGTGAATGCACGGGGATCACTGGAACGGGGAAAAGAACACACCATTTTTTTTACCATTCCGGCATCAATCATCGCGGCAATGCCGACATAGCCATTACCCGCATTATTATTGATAACGGTAAGGCCGGTTACTTTTTTGTCTATCAATGCATGAATAAGTTCAATCGGCGTGCCTGCGCCGCCGAAGCCACCGATCATTACGGTTGCACCGTCCTTGATCGGAGCCACAGCTTCCTCGACGCTAGGAATAGATTTGTCCATCTTTAGCCTCCCGAAAGATGACATCAGTATTACTGACTTGAAAATTTATAGTAGAGCAGGAACAAAACCGGACAAAACACCGAGAATTAACCGCCGGCAAATAAGACTTGTCTTATTTGCCATTAGATTTACTTAAAAATGTATATATCCGGATTTCAGGCTCCCACGCTATCTCCCATATTTCAAACTAAGTGCGTTTTACTTCTTGCGTCAATATAAAATGTTCAATAATAGATATTTGTTCATATATTGTACAAAAAGGGGCGCAATGCATACACCTGTTAAAACGGATTTTGTCGGCGGATTTGCCAAAGGTTTGAAAGTGATTGAAGCCTTCAATTCGGCAAAGGCACGCCTTTCCATTACCGATGTCGCAACGATTACGGGCTTTGATCGCGCAACAAGCCGCCGTTGCCTTCTCACTCTATGTACACTCGGTTTTGCGAAATATGACGGGAAGTATTTTTCCTTAACAGCTAAAATATTGCGTCTTGGCTATAGTTATCTGTCGTCAGCGTCTTTACCGGTCATCATCCAGCCGTTTCTTGACAAGCTTTCGGCCAAATTAGGTCAAAGTTCTTCTTCGTCGATTCTAGATATGACAGAGATTGTTTATATTGCGCGTGCTTCACAGGTAAAAATAATGTCGGTGAATTTGACTGCGGGCAGCAGGCTTCCAGTCTGGTGTTCGTCTATGGGGCGGGTATTGCTTGCAGGCTTGCCTGAAGACGAGCGCAAAAGAATATTGGACGCAAGCCATATCGAACAGAGAACAGTAAAAACTTGTACTGACCGGAAAGCACTCGAGAAAAAAATAGAAACTGTTGCCGAAAACGGTTTTTGTCTTATGGACCAGGAGCTCGAGATCGGGTTATGTTCTATTGCTGTGCCAATAAAAACTGCTTCCGGGAAAGTTGTGGCGGCTTTGAATATCGGGGCACCGGCCGTTGAAAACTGCTTGCAGGAAATGACAACACATTATCTGCCCGAATTGCGAAAAACAGCTCATGATATTTCGGCTCTTATTCCGGTTCGCTGAATAGATTGGCGCAGGTAGAGATCATATAGTGAATATTCAGTGAAGGATTCTTCGTACCAACCTGAACGAAGTCGCATCGTTTTGAAAAAAACGCAAATGATTATCTATCGAATTCCGGTTTTTCCTAAAAACAAATGGCAAAAAGGCGCACACAATAAGTGGCAAAGGTCGCTTTCCCGAATGTTATGAATGAAATAATCGCGATATAAATAGCACTCAAAAAACAGTAATCGGGAAAGACATTTTAAAACTATTCCCAAGCATCAATGAGGCGTTCGATTTCATAAGAAACGCGACTGATATTGCCTTTTTGATCGGCAAGTTCGACACGCCAATGATTTGAAAACTGGTTGACCGATTTTTTCATCGGTATTGTACCGCTCATGAGCAAAGTTCCGGGGCGGGCAAGACCGGCTTTTTCAAGCTTTGTCAGCCATTTTGAAGGGGAGATAAGAAGGCCGGCATTGCCGTTTTGAATAAGCTGTTCTTCCTGTCTGTCTTTTACCCAAGCTTTCAAAGTAAAGTCGGAAAACGAATCTTTGACCTCGCTATAACGCCAGGCGAGATCGCCGATAAAGTCGGGCGCGGATTGTTTTGACCATGCAACGCCATGGGCTTCCAACGCGCGATCAGTATGATCGCAAGCAGCCATCAATAAATGTTCGTTTTCATTTTTACCAATATAGAGTGCCCATTCGGCTTCACCCGAAGTTTTATCATGCGGAGCTTGATAAAGATGGTCTTGCGAGACGACGTGAGAGCCTAAAGGATAAAGCGTTGGAAACGTTTTCGGGGCAGGGACACCAAGTGCCGCGAGCTCTTCTATATGGTGGCGGACTTCTTCGCTATTTGATCCGGCATATCCGGCGTTGAACACCCATTCAACATTGACAGTCTTCAAGCCACTGCCAACGACATATACAATGAGACTTCCCATCCCGTTCTCCCTCAAAAAAATAGTAGACTTACTATATATCAATGATGCATACTTATGGTATACCAAAATCATACAATAACAAGGGGAACTTAAATGGAAAATATTTTAAAAGAAACGGAACCACCAATAAAGCGCAAAAGTCTTGTTAAAGCATTTGCTGCAAGTCTCAGCGGGACTTCTTTGGAATGGTATGACTTCGCAGTTTATGGTGCTTGCGCGGCGTTGGTTTTTGGCCATTTGTTTTTCCCTGAAGGAGATTCACTAGCCGGCACTTTGAAGGCTTTTGGCACTTATGCGGTAGGCTATATTTCCCGTCCGTTAGGCGGCATATTTTTTGGGCGTCTTGGTGATATTGTCGGGCGCAAAAAAGTTCTGGTTTGGACGTTATTGTTGATCGGCATCGCCACCTTCATCATCGGGCTTTTGCCGACATTTGCATCTGTCGGATATCTTGCTCCGACACTTCTTGTTCTGTTGCGCTTTGCTCAAGGTGTCGGCGTTGGCGGTGAATGGGGAGGTGCTGTTCTTCTCTCCAGCGAATTCAGCAAACCTGAACAAAGAGGATTTTGGGCATCTGCGGCGCAAGTCGGGCCGCCTTTAGGTAATTTGCTGGCAAACGGTGTTCTTGCTATTCTGGCTTTTTTCCTGACTACTGCCCAATTCAACGATTGGGGGTGGAGAATAGCTTTTCTGCTTTCTGCGCTATTGGTCGTATTCGGTTTGTGGGTTCGCTATTCACTTGAAGAAACCCCTGTCTTCAAAAAACTTGAAGAAAAGAATGAACGCTCCAATGCGCCGGTTTCGGAAGTATTCAAATACGAAAGCAGAGCACTTTTTGGCGGTATTCTTGCACGCATCGGGCCGGATGTTCTTTATGCCTGTTTTACGGTTTTTGTACTTGCCTATGCCACGCAACATTTGGGAATGCCACGCTCTGACGCTATCATATCTGTCACAATTGCTTCCGGTATTCAGGTGTTGTTCATCCCCTTTAGTGGTTGGCTGTCTGACAGAATAGAACGACGTGTCATTTATGCTGTCGGGGCAGTTCTTGCGGCAATCTGGACATTTTTGTTCTTCTATATGATGGAGGAGCCGACTTTTGTTCGTCTCTTCATCGGGGTGACAGGCGCTCTCATATGCCATTCATTGATGTATGGCCCGCAGGCTGCCTTGATTGCAGAGCAATTTTCGGCACGCTTGCGCTATACGGGGAGTTCTCTTGCCTACACATTCGCAGGTATTGTCGGTGGTGCCATTGCGCCGTTATTGCTCGCGTGGTTTATATCATTTGACAAGAGCGGTTTTGCCATCTGCCTTTATATAGGTATTGCATGCGTATTGACGCTGATCGGGCTTGCAATGACAAGGAAAGCGCGCGTGTCCTGAAACAGAGATCGAAACGGCGTCGGAAGCCAAAATGGCACCGGTCGTTTCAGCATATCCACGTTTTAAATAAATAGGATGGGGTTTTATCAGGAACAAATCCGATAAAGCTCCATCAAACGAGATGTTGGCGTGTCCGGTCAAGATGTTCGAGAATGGCTTTCTTGGCTTTTCTGACATCTTTGGCGAGAAGCGCATCGATAATACGTTGATGTTCTTTTAGCACTTCGGTTCGTCTTTTTGCAGTTTTGCGGATGGCACGTACACCAAAGGTTACATAGCGTGCACGGAGCAGCTCGTACATCTGGTTTAAAACCATGTTGCCGGTTGCTTCAATCAAGGCACAATGAAAGGCACGGTCATGTTCGATAAAGTCAAGATAAGGATCGTCAAGTGCCATAAGTTTCTGGGCTTCCAATTCCTTGATCATGACAGGCGTCGGGTCGATATTTTGCGAGATGCAATATTCCGCGCTCCAGCTTTCAACAACACCACGCGCCTGAAAAATATCGTTGACTTGCTGCACGTTCATTGGTGCGACAAAAGCACCGCGGTTAGGCTTCAGATCAATCAGATCTTCACTGGCAAGCATCATAAAAGCTTCTCGTACCGGTGTGCGGGAAATGCCCAAACTATCGGCAATTTCTCTTTCGTTAAGAAAAGTTCCAACGAAAGAGGGATTGGTTAAAATGGTGTTGCGTATATGGGAATATGCGCGTTCACGACCTGAAGATTTCTTGTACATTATGCTACGTTAATTATAGTTTCGAACGAATATATAAAATCACAATATTGATAAGTATAGGGAGAATTCAAATGGGTGAAAACATAAAAATTGGATTGGCACAAATAAGAAGTGGTACTGACAAACAAAAAAATAATGCAGAAATCGTTAAAATGATTGAACAGGCAGCCACTCGGAAAGTTGATATACTGGTTTTCCCCGAGGCAGCACAGGTTTCCTTCGAAGCGGCTTTGAAGGATGAGGCAGAACCGCTTGAGGGCCCTTTTGCAACATTGATCCGCTCTTATGCCGTAAAATATGATATGATGATTGTCGCCGGTATGTTTGAACCGGCAAATGACGGACGCATACGCAATAAGTTGATAATTACCGGAAGAAATACTGAGGCCATTTATCAGAAAGTTCATTTATATGATGCGTTTGGTTCACGTGAATCAGACCTCGTTGAAGCGGGAAGTGATTACCTTGTTCTCGATACAGTGTTCGGCAAGATCGGTTTTGCTATTTGTTATGATTTGCGGTTTGCCGACCAGTTTACCGCAATGGGGAAAAAAGGCGCAAAATTGATTATCGTTCCGGCTTCCTGGGGGGATGGTCCTGGGAAAGCCGAGCAGTGGGATTTGTTGGTTCGCGCCCGTGCGGCTGATTCTGAAGCTTGGCTTGTTGCCTGCGATCAGGCCTGGCAACCGTCAAAGGGAACAGCACCCCTTGGCATCGGACTAAGTTCTATTGTTGACCCGACAGGAAATGTGCGCGCACGTCTGGCAAGCGAAGCTGAGCTCATGGTCTTCGACATCAATTTAGGAAATGTGGAAGCTATTCGCGCACGTATTCCGATATTGGGATAACCCGATGTTCGGGTGATAAAATATTATTTTGAATAAATACTATGTCACATATTGGCATAGGCAGTTACAAAACAACAAAATCGGGCAATGATGAACGCCCATCATGCCCGATCTTCCATTTGATTTTTATTTCAATTCGGTAGCAAAACTATCAAGCGGATATTCTTTTTTGACAATGCCTTTTTTATAAAGATAGGCTCCGTAAGAAATATATCTTTCTTTGTCGAGATGAAGTGGATTTTCGCTGAATAACGGAACCGTTTCCATCCATATCTTTTTGTTGAGATCGGTATCAAGTTCCTTATATTTTTTTACAAAATTGTCCCATGTTTCTTGCGGGTGAGCTTTCAGATATTGCTGGCCTTCATGAACGGCTTCGAGGAATTTTTTATAAGCGTCATGTTTTTTTAAGTCATTTTTGGCAACAAAAATCAGTTCGTCATATGGAGGAATACCATAGTCTTCAACCTTCATAATAACAGGTTCTACGCCCTGTTCGCGTATTTCATTGCCTTCCACATTGCGATAACCGCCAATGACTGCATCAACCTGTTTTGACATCAACCCGCTTACAAGATTGAAATTGACATTTACAAGCTCGACATCCTTTATCGTGAGACCCTGATTTTCCAACATTGTTCCCAAGATTACGGGTTCGATACTGCTCACAGAAAACCCGACCTTTTTGCCTTTGAGATCAGCCGGTGTTTTAATTCCGCTATCGGGAAGCGCCAAAACAGTATTGAGCGGTGTTTCAATGAGTGTTCCTATACGTGTCAGCGGTAATTCTTCATCCTGAAAAATGTAGAGTTGCTGTTGGTAGGATAAAGCAATATCGGCTTTGTCGGATGCAACCAGACGCGGTCCAATATTAGGATCGGAGGGGGTGACGATTTCGACATCAAGTCCGCGTTTTTCAAAACTGCCAATCTGTTCGGCAACAATCAAAGGTGCATGATCGGGATTAAGATACCAATCAAGAACAACTGTAAGTTTATCATTGGCTTTAGCACCGAAAACGCCGAGAAAAATGATGAGGATCGAAAATAATATTTTTTTAAACACGTTTCCTCCGGAAATATAATAAAAAGAAAAATCAATTTTGTTGCGATTTTTTATCCCAGTAGATAACATATTTCAATATGATATCGGTGATATACCATAAAATCATTGCAATAATGGAAAGTATAAATATTGCGGCAAAGCATGTCGGTGTTTGCATACGGGCATTGGCGTTCAACATGATATAGCCGAGCCCGCCGGATGACCCCACCCATTCGCCGATAATCGCACCAATCGGAGCAATAGCAGCGGCGACACGCACACCGGAACCAAGTGCCGGCAGCGCTGCCACAAGCCTGATATGGACAAGTTGAGACAAGGGAGATGCTCCCATGGTTCTCGCAAGATCGAGATATCCTTGGTTGGTTCGCTGCAAACCGTCAAAAAAGGCTGTTGTAACAGGAAAAAATATAACCAGTATTGCGGCGATGATTTTCGAGAGGATACCGTAGCCGAACCATAGAACCAGAATGGGGGCAAGGGCGAAAACCGGTATTGACTGGCTTACAATCAGAACCGGCATCAGCCATTTTTGCAATGTCTTGGAAAACATCAAAAGAAGCGCCAAAGCAGCACCGGACAAAATCCCCAAAACAAAGCCGATGACAATTTCGACAATTGTAATCAAAGAATTTTCCAGAAGATATTGCCGCCCATTCCAAAGTGATTGTGCGACAACAAGGGGGGAAGGCAAAATGTATTTTTTGAGATCGAAAATAATGGCGACAGCCCACCATAATGCGAGGATGCCAAAGAAAACCACAAGACCATGAAGGAAAAATGCAAGTTTTTTATTGAAGCGGTTCTGCAAACTATATCCCCTTTAAAAAATGCATTAATTCGGTTTCACTCTTTATGCGGTTTTTATCATCATAATTTCGCGGTGCTTTACCCTCGACAAGGATAGCAGGTAAGAAAATCGCCGGTTGACCCTTGAGAACCAGTATACGCTGACACAATCGTGCAGCTTCGGATGGATCATGGGTAACAAGCAATACCGTTTTGTTTTTGAGAAGATCGAATGCAAGTTCCTGTATGGTGGCGCGAGTAACCGCGTCAAGTGCCGAAAAAGGCTCGTCCATCAATACAACGGGCTTGTCTTCATATAATGTACGGGCAATAGCCACCCTTTGGCGCATACCACCCGATAAAGTTTCGGGGAGTTGGTCTTTGACCGACAAAAGACCGACCTTTTCCAGTAATTCTTCGGCTTTTTTGTAGTCTTTCTTCTCATGGCGCAGTCTTGCTCCAAGGCAAACATTCTCTATCACCTTGAGCCAGGGAAATAGCAAATCTTGTTGCGCCATATAGGTTATACGTCCATGAAGACTGTCACCGTCGGAACCTGAAATTTTTCCGCTATCGGGGGTAACTAGCCCGGCAATAATTTTTAGAAGGGTGGTTTTGCCAATTCCGCTTTGCCCCAAAAGCCCGACAAATTCACCGGCAGGAATATCAAAATCCAGCGACCGAAAAACTGCTTTGCCTTCATAATCGAGAGAAATGTTTCGCGCTTTGATACCCAATAAGGGAGAAGAACTTGTCATTGATGAATGATCCTGAAACTAAGCTATTCTGACACTATTCAAATTCGGGTAACAAGCAATTCTTTCCGGTTATCCGACAAAGCAGCTTGAAGCATAAAGATGTTTGCCTCCTCATGATGAGAAGGTCTTTACACGGGCAAAATGGACTTTAACTGTTAAGGTGCGCTAATCAAGCTATTTTTGAATCAATAACAAACGTCTGACAGAAATTATGCCGGAATGGCTTGAGCTATTCAACAACGACCGCTTAACAACCAAACGAAAACGGGCAACGTCAACAAAGACGAGATAATCTGCAGAGTAAAAAATTATTCGGGATCATGCCGCTTCAAAGCTTCAATGAACAATTGAAAAGCAATCGGATGATGGCGACGATTTGGATAATAGAGATAATACCCCGGAAACGGTAAGCAATATTTTTCAAGGACGCGGATGAGGCGTCCCTGTCTGATAAATTCGTCGACTTCCTGTTCGGGAATATAAGCAAGGCCGAGACCGTCCAGGGCAGCTTCGAGAATATGTGGATAGGTGTTGAAAATGAGCTGTCCTTTCGGGCGTACATTGACTTCTCCGTTTTCGTCATCAAGCTCCCAAGGATAAAGTCCGCCGGACGTTGGAACCCGCAAATTGATGCAGTTCTGTTCCATCAGATCGTGAAGTGTTTCCGGTTTTTCATGTGTTTCAAAATAACTCGGCGCCCCGACAATTGCCATTCGCATTGCTGGTCCAACCGGAATGGCAATCATGTCTTTGGCGAGATGTTCGCCAATACGAATACCCGCGTCAAAACGTTCTTCAATAATATCGGTAAGACCATAATTGATATTGATCTCGACCTCGATCTTCGGATATTTCCGTAAAAAAGGCTGCAATTTCGGTCGTAAAATATAGGACGCGGGATAATCCACCGTAGTGATGCGGATTTTTCCTTTTGGTTCTTCGGCTGCATTGGTGATGAGATCAAGCTTTTCATCCATTGTCTCGATGAGCGGTGAAAGCTCTTCTATCAATCGCTCGCCCGCAGTCGTGGTTGAAACATTGCGCGTTGTCCGTGTGAGCAGACGAATTCCCAAACGTTCTTCAAGACCACGCATGGCATGGCTTAACGCCGATTGTGAGACACCCAGTTTGCTTGCCGCACGGGTAAAACTTTTTTCTCGTGCAACCACGAAAAAAGACATGAGATCATGGATGTTTTCTCTTAGCATTTTTTTTGAGATGAAATCCGTTGTTGAAAAAGATCTTCATTATATCATGTCTATTTATGAATTGAATTCATAGAGACATGCACAAATATCCTGTTATTTTTACGAACATCATGGCCTTTAATGAGCGAGATGAAATCACGCGGCAGTTCATTAAACCGGTACGCTTTGAACGATTACATTCTGGCTCGTCATTCAGGTTTTATAAAATGCCAGCGGATTTTAAGGCCACGTTACGGTGAACCGGCAAGAACCAGATTGACGGGGTTATAGATGCATTATGCCGGTTCGGGAGATTTGCAAATGTGTGAAGCGTGTGGAAATTCCAATCATAAAAAACACGAAACTTTGCCGCGGCGTGAATTTTTGAAAGAAGGTGGCGCGTCTGTTCTTGCCGCCGGTGCAATGATGGGGACAAGTGCAGCTGCAAAGGCAGCCCCTTCGAGAGGCAAGATGGTTATTGGCAAGGAGCCTTTTGAAACCCGTGCCTATGCTGCAAAAAGTGCAACATCCGGTTTTTCGCCGATCACCATCACACGACGTGCTTTGAGGCCGGACGATGTGCTTCTCGACATTCTTTATGTCGGCATTTGCCATTCCGATATTCACGCTGTTCATTCCGACTGGAGCGCCGCCCATTATCCTATCGTGCCCGGTCATGAAATCGTCGGCCGCGTTCTTGCGGTTGGTTCAAAGGTTACGAAATTCAAAGTCGGCGATATTGGCGGCGTTGGCTGCATGGTGGATTCTTGCGGTACATGTGAAAATTGCCTTGATGATCGCGAACAAAATTGTCTGAACGGCACCACCTTTACCTATGATTCACCCGACAAGATAAGCGGTGGTTATACTTTTGGTGGCTATAGCGACCGTATGGTTGTAAACGAGCGTTTTGTTATTCATATTCCATCCCAAGTGCATCTTGCCGCTTATGCGCCGCTTCTTTGTGCCGGTGTGACCACCTTTTCCCCCATGCGCCATTGGAAATTGCAAAAAGATCAGAAAATAGCAATTGTTGGCCTTGGTGGCCTTGGACATATGGCCTTGAAACTTGCTCATTCCATGCGTGCAGATGTCACGGTATTCACGACAACAGAAGGAAAGATTGCCGATGCCAAACGTTTAGGCGCAAGTGCTGCATTTTTGTGGACTGACAAAAAGGCTTTCGAGCGCCTTACCAATCATTTCGATTTGATGATCTCGACAGTACCGGTTTCATATCCGATGCAGCCTTTCATGAATATGCTCAAACTTGACGCGACCCTCGTCAATGTGGGTGCGCTTGGTGAATTGACAGGCGGTTTGAGCGGTATGTCCAATGGTTTTGGACGGAAAAGCCTTGCCGGTTCGATGATTGGTGGCATTGCCGAAACTCAGGAAGTGATCGATTATTGTGCGGCACGCCATATCGAGGCCGATATAGAACTTATCAAGCCTGATGAAATTGATCGCGCTTATGAACGGGTTATGTCCAAAGATGTGCGCTACCGGTTTGTTATCGACTTTGCGTCGGGTAAATCCGCTTGAAATCGGCGTTAAATCTTCATTGACGACGTTTTTTTGAGGCGGGTTTAATTTCTGCCAGCACGCTAACTTATTTTTCACAAAACGTTTTTGCAAAATTACAGGAAAAACAATGTTGACACTTGAACAAAAAAGGCTTGTTCCCGTTGCCGCTTTTGCAGCTGAAGGAAATATTGATGGATTGAGAAATGCTTTAACCGAAGCACTAGACGGCAAGGTTGCGATCAATGCTATCAAGGAAGTTCTGGTTCAAACTTATGCCTATGCGGGTTTCCCGAGAAGTTTGAATGCACTTTCCGCTTTGATGGATGTGGTCAATAAAAGACATAAAGCGGGTAAAAAGGATGAACAGGGCAAAGATGCCTCGCCCTTCCACACAGATAAAACCATGTTGGAGGTAGGAACCGGAATCCAGACAAAACTGGTTGGTCAACCGGTGACAGGCCCGCTTTTTGAATTTGCTCCCGCAATTGACCAGTTTTTGAAAAGTCACCTTTTTGGCGATATTTTTGTGCGTGACAATCTTGGTTATGAAACAAGAGAAGTTGCTACAATTGCTATGCTTGCTGCACTTCAAGGCGCCCAGTCGCAATTGAAATCACATTATCAGATGGGAACGAATACCGGCCTTGAAAAACAGGATTTGCAGGAAATTGTTGCCATTCTTGAAGCTAAGGTCGGTCTGGAAGTTGGAAAACGTGCAGGCGAAGTGCTTGATAGTTTCCTGAATGGTTGAACTTTTTTGGTGATCGTGTTTTCAAGAGGTTGAATGATGAGTGAATGGACAAAGAACGAGCTTGCGGCGATTGATGCAGCCGATGATCTCAAAATGGCTCCCTATCATGAGGATTTTAAGACAACAGGCACGCCTGTGTGGATTTGGGAAGTTGTCGTTGATGGCGGCCTTTATGTGCGTGCCTATAGCGGCACGTCCTCACGCTGGTATCAGGCTGCAATCAAACAAAAAAGCGGAAAAATTATTGTGGCCGGAAAGACCGAATCTGTTCATTATGAAGCCGTCAAAGACCCGGCGGTTCTCAATCAAATTGATGAGGCTTATCACAAAAAATATAATCCAAGCCCTTATGTCGGAGCAATGGTGGGCGAGAGAGCGAAAGCTGCAACAATCAAAATCATAAAAGCCTGATAATGTAGTGAGTTTCGGTAATGCCGGAGCAACGAACGATGCTGCTGCCGATCAGCGAGTGATCATTGAAGGAATTTAATTATCCCGTAAAATGTAGTACATAACGATGATCTAATTCTATTTTTCAAAAATATCACGGTTGGGGTGAGCTGCCCGATTTCCAGAGAGGAAGCAGTAAGAATGAAGAGAAGTATCGTTTCCTTTTTATGTGCAATCGTATTAATTTTCGCTCTATTTTTTTATTGTTTTAGCGTGATATTCTCATTCTATGTACATCACAAAACAACGAAGATGTTTGGCAAAGATGTCGTTTACTTTACAGATAAATCAGGAGCATTTTCGACGTCAGGTTTTTTTGCTCCTCGGATATGGTGCACAAAAAATATAAAAGATATTCCATTTCTCTCAATTCTCACACGTGCAGCTCTGATTTATACAGATCTGGATTGGAATAGCGCAAATAATACAACTAATCCGATCCATTTCGGTATTGTTGACAAAAATAATGAAGCATATATCTGGAGCTTTAGAAAGATGGATTATGTTAATATAGTGAAATCGCATTTTTTGGATGGAAAATTTACGTTCGTAGAGATTAATTCTTACGCAGAAGAATGTGCGAAAGAGATAAGATAGTTATCTGGGAAGAGGTTATCATGCCATCGCTATTTGTTAATTAACACATTTTCTAGCGGTGTATGATATTACGGGTAAAAGCTATACCGATGAGGAATTTCTTAATTTAACTTATAATCTTATTTGGATGACGGCCAATGAAATCGAGCCGTTTGATGCGAGATTACGTGTGCCTATCAACCATGTGCAATAAATCCCCGACTGTTTTAAAACATATTAGACTAAATTTTGTCATATTATACATATAACTGAACTTACGGGCTACCAAATACATATCAAGAAGATAAAGAATATATTGAACGCGTTGAAGGTTTAATTCGGGCAAGTGAGGATATAGATCGTATTTTGCTCTGGCCGAAGGCCATAGGTTATAATAATAAGACGGGCGCGAAACGATATTGGTCTTCTTATTGCGATTTCAGTGTTTTTGCTTTTACCAAAGTAGTTCTCAGAAAAAGAATTGCTTTACACGGATTTTGTCAGTTTCATGCAGAATCCTGACCTTAATATGCCAGAAGCTGTTATTCGGGAAGACATTATTCCGATTGATGACGCTATGAATATTGACAATATACCCGACTTTGAAGTCTACGCTGCGTTAGCTAAGTGAACCTTGAACTAAAGTGATTTAATTAAGCGGTATCAAGGCTTTTGCGCTCAACCAGAATAAGGAGGAGCAGCATTCATGAATTCCCCTACGCATGGAGGCAACAGGGATATTGGTAATGCTTTGGTGATCTCGAATGATCCTGACTATTGCCGCGCCCCCAAGGATATCGTTCCCGATAATATTTAAGCTTATCAATCAAATAATGCCTAACAGTGAATTCTGTTCGCGTGATTTGACGACTAAGAAAAAATAGAATTCATTTGTGAATAAACTGTGTGTATTATTTAACATATGATGGAAATATCTGGATTTTTGAAAAACATTTAATCTTAATGCGAATAAGAATGGATTATTCTTATTAGATATTGTTAAAGCAGACGAATGAAGAAAACCGTCTAAATATTCTTTGTTATATTTTAATGCTTCAATTCCATTTGGGATTGGTTGAAATCAAAGTTGAAAGACCTTCAAGCAGGTCATTTTACTGATCCGGTAACGGGCGAGCGGATGGGAGAATGAAATGGGCAAACGATGGTTCAATATACCGTTTCTATGCTTGATGTTTGTTACATGTCTCATGATTTCTGCACCGTCATACGCTGAAAAAAGCATGATCTCCCCGGTTAAAGAGGCTGATAAATATTTTAAAAAGGAAAGCCCACAGCTTTATAGTTTTGCACAACGCATTGAGGCACAACAGCCGATTACAATTGATGACATAAAAGCCTTGCCGGAGGGATCGTTAAACAAGCGCTATTCCGCTGAAATCACGCTACTGTTTTTTGCTTTGGAAGTCTTCAACGCTCAAGCGATTGATGTTTTATTGGAAGCAGGAGCTGATCCCTATATGATTGATACTCCCTCCTCCGGTTCAGGGCGTGATTTCACTTTTTATTTTGCGATGTACAATCCTGAGGCCAAAACAGGTTTTACCCCTGCCTTTGTTAATGCCATTTTGGCTAGTTATCTTAAACATGGTGGCAATCCAAACAACCGGAATAATATACCTTTTTTATCCAGGATAGCGATGTCAGAAAATTATACCGGCGTGAAAATGGTTGCCAAAGCAGGCGGGGATGTTTTTGAACCTCATGATGACATCTATTTCTCGGCTGCAAGTATATTGGCTGGGAATCCTTATCCCGAAGGCCAAAAGTGCTTGGGTGATTTGATTGATGCAGGTTATCTCAATCAACGGC
>NZ_LXYU01000013.1 GCF_001952075.1 Ditibartonella apis | reverse complement strand
GCATCATATTCTGTGTCGTACCACTGCCCGCCAATATTGATCTGGACTTTTTCACCATTTGCCACACTGAGCGCATGGTCGGTCTTAATGTAAATTGTCGGCCGCGTATCGCTGGTAACATAGTCGTGCGTATCATTACCGGTATCCTGTGTGATACCGGAAATTTTTGCATTGTTGGCAATTGTTCCGGTGAGAACGGTAAAATCCCAGTTACCGGTCGGAATACCGATATTACCAACATCATCAACCGGCCTTGCCTGGAACGAATGGTCGCCATCTTTCAAAGCAGTATCAGGTGTATAGCTCCATGTATATTGCCCGTTATTTTCAACAACCTTGGCTTCCCCGATTTTTTCACCATGGTCATAGATAAAGACCTTCTCGGTGTCCGCTGTTGCCGAACCGCTATAGGTCGGCTTATTGTCATTTGTCTTGCCGTGTTCGTTAATGGTACCGGTGGTTTCCGCTACGTCGTCAGTCAAGTCGACAGACGTTAAAGCATTCGGCGCAGTCAAATCGATCGTATAATCGAAAACGGGTGATTTAACGCTTTCATTGCCGGCTGCATCAACAGATGTTGCCTGAAAATGATGTTCCCCTTCCGGTAACGGGCTTTGAACAGAATATTCCCAGTTGCCGTTGGAATCGGCCTTCACTCTATCAACAAGATGTGTCTCGCCATTCACCGTATCATAAATATTGACCATGCCATTCGGCTCGGCGCCATGGCCTTTCAAAGTCGGCGTTGTATCGTCACTTGCCTTACCGGAGGTAAGATCCTCCTGTTTGCCACCGACATCATCGCCGGCACTGTCAATCACAGGAACATTGTTATTTTGTGTGTCGACAACAAGGTCGAAACTGTCAGACTTCGTCGAATTATTTGGAAGTAATGCCTCCGCAACAATCGTATGACTACCATCGGAAAGGGGCAGCTTGTCTGTCGGCCAGACAAATGCCCAGTCGCCATTGGAATCGGCATTGACTTTGCCGATTTCTGTTCTCACTCCATCAATATCAGTATAGATAGTGACAGTCGAATTGGCCGTTGCACGTCCATGCAATTCCGGCGTTGCGTCATTGGTGAGGCCACCGTCGGAAATCTTTCCGGTGTAATCTCCGGTGGAATTCTTTTGGTCATCAACAGCGTAAAGGATGCTGACTTCGACACTTGTCGGATCAACAGTGACCGAAGTCGAATCGCTTTTTGCACTTTCATTTCCTGCCGCATCGGTGACCGATGTTACAAATTCGTAAGAACCTTTATCAAGCGGATTTTCCGGTGTCCACGACCATTTGCCCGAGGACGGGTCGACCGTTGTTTCGCCAAGCTTGACATATTTATCGCCGACCTTGTTGTAAATGGTAACCTTGTCGCCCACTTGCGGGTTTTGAACAGTACCACTGAATGTCGGGGTCTGATCGGGTGTCGTGTCATTATTCGAAATCGAACCGATCTTGGGTTCCTGATCTGATTGAAGAGAAGGAACATCCGGCTGGTTTGGAGCTTGATTATCATAAACAATCGGATATTCGCCGGTTTTTGAACTCGAAGCACCTAACTGGTCAACCGCTTGAACGGTAAACTTATATTCCGTTCCACGACCATCGGTCGAGGTATCTTTCATGGCAT
>NZ_LXYU01000012.1 GCF_001952075.1 Ditibartonella apis | reverse complement strand
GCATCATATTCTGTGTCGTACCACTGCCCGCCAATATTGATCTGGACTTTTTCACCATTTGCCACACTGAGCGCATGGTCGGTCTTAATGTAAATTGTCGGCCGCGTATCGCTGGTAACATAGTCGTTCGTATCAAAACCGGTATCCTGTGAAATACCGACAATTGTCGGTTTGGTGGCAATCGTTCCGGTGAGAACCTTGAAATTCCATGCACCGGTCGGAATGCCGATATTACCAACAGCATCAACCGGCCTTGCCTGGAACGAATGGTCGCCATCTGATAAAGCCGTATCAGGTGTATAGCTCCATGTATATTGCCCGTTATTTTCAACAACCTTGGCTTCCCCGATTTTGACACCATTGTCATAAATAAAGACCTTCTCGGTGTCCGCTGTTGCCGAACCGCTATAGGTCGGCCTGTCGTCATTCGTCATGCCATTATTGCTGATCGTACCGGTGGTTTCCGCTACGTCATCAAAAAGATCCATTGAATCGGAGTCAATAGCCTTCGGCGCAGTCAAATCGATCGTATAATCGAAAACGGGTGATTTGGCACTTTCATTGCCGGCTGCATCAACAGATGTTGCCTGAAAATGATGTTCTCCTTCCGGTAACGGGCTTTGAACCGAATATTCCCAGTTGCCGTTGGAATCGGCCTTCACTCTATCAACAAGATGTGTCTCGCCATTCACCGTATCATAAATATTGACCATGCCATTCGGCTCGGCGCCATGGCCTTTCAAAGTCGGCGTTGTATCATCACTTGCCTTACCGGAGGTAAGATCCTCCTGTTTGCCACCGACATCATCGCCGGCACTGTCAATCACAGGAACATTGTTATTTTTCGTGTCGACAACAAGGTCGAAACTGTCAGACTTCGTCGAATTATTTGGAAGTAATGCCTCCGCAACAATCGTATGACTACCATCGGAAAGGGCCGGCTTGTCTTTCGGCCACGCAAATGTCCAGTCGCCATTGCCATCGGCATTGACTGTGCCGATTTCTGTTCTCACTCCATCAATATCAGTATAGATAGTGACAGTCGAATTAGGCGTTGCACGTCCATGCAATTCCGGCGTTGCGTCATTGGTGAGCCCTCCGTCGGAAATCCTTCCGGTGTAATCTCCGGTGGAATTCTTTTGGTCATCAACAGCGTAAAGGATGCTGACTTCGACACTTGTCGGATCAACAGTGACCGAAGTCGAATCGCTTTTTACACTTTCATTTCCTGCCGCATCGGTGACCGATGTTGCAAATTCGTAAGAACCTTTATCAAGCGGATTTTCCGGTGTCCACGACCATTTGCCCGAGGACGGGTCGACCGTTGTCTCGCCAAGCTTGACATATTGACCGTCGACTTTGTTGTAAATGGTAACCTTGTCGCCCACTTGCGGGTTTTGAACAGTACCGCTGAATGTCGGGGTCTGATCGGGTGTCGTGTCATTATTCGAAATCGAACCGATCTTGGGTTCCTGATCTGATTGAAGAGAAGGAACATCCGGTTTGTTTGGCGCTTGATTATCATAAACAATCGGATATTCGCCGGTTTTTGAACTCGAAGCACCTAACTGGTCAACCGCTTGAACGGTAAACTTATATTCCGTTCCACGACCATCGGTCGAGGTATCTTTCATGGCAT
>NZ_LXYU01000011.1 GCF_001952075.1 Ditibartonella apis | reverse complement strand
CACTAGGTAGTGTCATTCATGGTGTAATTTTGAAAGTTTATTTTCAAAAAATGAAAAAGCAATGTTTTTTTTTGAAAATAAAAACCGTTAAATTTTGATACTGGGTAGTATCATAGCTCATGATACTACCCCCCCCCGTAAGTCATTGATTTTATTGGGTTCTGTTTTTTGCCTCTCTAATGATCTAAAAAGAGCGTTGCGAAGTGCAATGAAGGGAGGGAACGCGCTACTCAAAAAGCGCTGTAGTGACCGAGCAAAATGGAACGAGCAAAAGCGATAAAAAAACGAATAGAATTTTGCATAGCCAGGTTTATCCATCAGGCGAAGAATGAGCCTGTGGTTAAACTCGCGTAAGCGACCTGAAAGGCTGTGCTGTGCAAAAACTATCTGCCATCTGGATTTTCTTTTTTTGGTTCTTTTTTTCTTTGGATGATGAAAACCAGCAAAAGCAGATCGAACACCCTGATTTGGAATTCCCTGCTTAGCTCTAAAAAGGCTCTGGAATACGGTTTGGCCGTTCAGGTTAATCTTCTACCTGTTTTTCAGTTTTTTGCGTTTATGGCCATTTATGGCGGTTTTTTTGTAAATCTCGTTAAATCTCATCAAATTTCGTTAAATTTTTCGATTTTAGAGTGTTTTTTAGGCTCGTTTAATGATTTTGAACGAGATTTAATATGTTTTAACGAGCTTTGTTTTTCATTAACCGGCAAGATAGGTATAGCGGGCCCGCTATACTACGTTTATTCGCGTAAACGCTCAACATAACCTTGCAGGGGCGGTTTGCTGCCGCAATTAATTCCATGCCTGGACTTTTGTTATTTTTCTATTTTCGTCCATTGTGACAACCCATTTCTTGCCGTCTGGATCTTCTTGAATAATTTTGCCGGATTCAGCGTAATAGATAGGCAAACCAAGGGAAAAGTTTTCTTTTCTTATCTCGTCACCGGTTTGATCGCTGTCTAGATGCTCCAATATTTCTTCTAAATCTTCCATTTGCTTCCTCCGCTATATCAGGCCGGCAATTTTGGCTTCATTTTATAAAATCTTCGAGATCAGTTTGCTCTCCAGATGCCGGCAATTCTGGTTCTAGATCAGGAAGACTTGGCTGACTGGGCGGCGGTAGGCCGTCTCCGAAGGGAACCTGAAGCTCTCCGACCTTTGGTAATTGGCGTAATGGCTTTTGATTGTCTAATAGACTTTCATCTGGTTGTTCGTCGCTGGATGTAATTACAGTGGCAGAAAACAGGCTGTAACGTAAGTTTTCCCGCGATTGCGTCCATGCTACACGATCATTGATAACGTAAGCGTTGACTGTTCCAGAACCGCCTATTTGGACAGATTCAATCCAATTACCACTTTTCAAAACTTGAATAGCTCTGATTGCTGTAGGTCTAGAACATTTCATAATCTTGGCTAAAACGGGCAGGCTAACAACTAAGGCATTATTGTCTCCCATTCGAGCCGTTAAAATATGCATGAGTTGGGCTGCTTTGGGAGATTTTCCAATTAATTCCGCCCAAGCTTCATGAACTTCTCGTTCAGTCTGAACCCAAGTGGCTCTTCTTACTTTTTTCGTTGTTACGGCTAATTTCAAATCGCCCATTTTTTTACCTTAAATTTTGACACTAGGTAGTGTCATTCATGGTGTAATTTTGAAAGTTTATTTTCAAAAAATGAAAAAGCAATGTTTTTTTTTGAAAATAAAAACCGTTAAATTTTGATACTGGGTAGTATCATAGCTCATGATACT
>NZ_LXYU01000010.1 GCF_001952075.1 Ditibartonella apis | reverse complement strand
ACTGTGGTCGCCACCTTTAAGCGGCGGATTGGGCGTGAAACTCCATGTTCCATCATCACCGACAACAGTCTCGCCAATCGGCGTTTTCCCGTCATTGTCATAAATCTTGACAACTTCGCCCTTTTTACCCTTGCCTGATAAAGTCGGCGTGTCATCATCTGTCGTCGAACCCGAAGTGATTTCACCCTGCTTTTCGCCAACATTATCCATCCCCTTCGGCGCATCCGGCGTATCCGGCGCTGTCGTATCGCGTTCCAGCCAATGCGAGCCCGATGCATCGGTCGGAGCACCTTTACTGTCTACGGCACTTGCTTTGAAACTATATTCCCCGTCCTTCAAAGGCGGATTAAGATGCGACAAATCTCCTGTATTGACCGACCATGACCCGTCTTTCGAAACGTCAGCCGTCCATTCCAATGGCTCGCCTTTGAAATTCTTGACCGGATTGCCATCCTTGTCATAAAGCCTCAGCGTTACTTTTCCTGAAGATGGCCCGCCACCTGTCACAAAGAAGCTGTTGGAATTCGTCGGGTAACCGGATTCATGATAATGCCCCTGATCATCCTGTACCTGCTGGATAGACGGCGGCCCCGCACGGTTCAAATCAACCCAGAAATCATAATCATCAGGATTTGACTGTTCACCAACCGTGCCGAATTTGTTGACAATGGCTGCACTTAAACGATGGTCGCCTTGCAACCATTCCTGACTATATTCCCAACTCCCGTCACCATTGACTTTGGCTTCGCCAATCTTCTTGCCATTGTCATAAATATTAATGTGATCGACCTTTGTAACATCATAACCACTCGGAATCTTGCCTTTGAATACCGCATGGTTATCGTCTGTCACTTTCTTATGGTCGCTGTCGCGTTGTGCCCAGTCTTTGTAAGAGCCGGTAACCGATCCGACATTATCAATCACATCAAGATTTTCGTTGCCAATCGCAGGAGGAAGTGTCTGGTCAAAAGCAAAATTGCCGTTAATATGATCGCTTTCATTGCCAACTTTGTTCTTGGCGTAAACCTCGTAATTATAATTGCCTTTGGTAAGCTTATAAGCTTGAGGCAAGCGGAAGGCGAAGGTGCCATCATCATGGATGACTTTTTCTCCAGCCCCTCTTTGAGGCCCCGCTTCATTTAATGTATTGCGATCAATGACAAATTCATGACCATTGAGTTTAATGATGATATGGGTAACATCTTTGCCGATACGTCCACAAAATACCGGTGTATCATCATCAGTCGTGCCACCCGTTAACGGCAATGGTCCGGTCACTTCCGGATGATTGTCTTCAACACGAAAATCTTCAATGCCATACGGCCTGCTCGAGTCAATATTGACATTGAAATCGGTTCCCGCACTTTCATTACCAGCAGCATCAGTCAATGTCGTGGTGAGTTTATGGTGACCTTCACTTAAAGCTTTGCTCGTTTCAACCGACCAGTTGCCATCTTTATCGACAGTCCCCTGCCCCACAAGCGTTTTATTGCCTTTGTCGTCGGTATCATAAATCTTGACCGTGCTTCCAGGCTCCCCTTTACCTGTCAAAGTCGGGGTTTTGTCATTGGTATAATCACCATCTTTCAACGTCCCGTCTGAACCCACCGGATCAGGAGAAACATTATCAACCCCGTGAGAAACACTAGGTGCATCCGGTGCTTTCGTATCAACATTGAAATCGTATTTCGATTCCGCACTCACATTGCCATTCGCGTCAATCTGAGTGACTTTGGCCGTATATTTGCCGTCACTCAACTTCGGCAACTCGTAACTCCACGTGCCGTCCGAATTGACCTTTGTGGTCATGTCGGGATAACCGTCAAGGTGTATTTTGATTGTATTGCCCGGAATTCCCTTACCCGACAACAGTGGCGTTGTATCATTCAGATAACCGCCATTCCTGACCGCAAGCAAATTTTTCGGGTCATTATTGTTTACAACAAAATAGGTCGGTGCCGCCGGCGGCGTTTTATCAACAACCGGCTCGTCATGGTCATCATCATCATCACTTGACACTGCAGCAGCAATGCCGCCAGCTCCGGCAGCCGCCCCTAAAATCCCCAATAGAACATTATGCGAAAAGCCGCTCTTGTCTTTTATTTCTTCATATAAAACATTGGTATCAAGAATGCCGTCGCCATTATCGGTGAGCGCCTGACTGAAGTCGGTGAGCCATGTCGTGCCATCATCAATGAAAATCAAATTGCAAATCGGATGTCCCGCACTGAAAAAGTTGTTGATGCGGACAGTCTTCCCGTCTGCAAAATCAATAACCAGATCATTACCGGCACGGCTATAATTGGTGATGCTTTC
>NZ_LXYU01000009.1 GCF_001952075.1 Ditibartonella apis | reverse complement strand
TAAAAAGGGCGAAGTTGTCAAGATTTATGACAATGACGGGAAAACGCCGATTGGCGAGACTGTTGTCGGTGATGATGGAACATGGAGTTTCACGCCCAATCCGCCGCTTAAAGGTGGCGACCACAGTTTGACGACGACATTGACGGATTCTGCCGGCAATGAAAGTGAACGGAGTGGCGCTGTCAAAATAACGGTCGACAAATCGGGTGTGAACATCTTTGTCGATGGTGCTCATGATAATGAAGGGTCTATCCGTAAGGATGTCGCGGATAATGGTGTCACAGATGATCGCACACCGACCCTTTACGGGCGTGGCACGCCCAATGGGACAGTCGTCATCACCGACGAGAACGGCAAGGAAATTGGCAAAACCAAAGTCGATGGCGCGGGAAATTGGCAGTTCGAGCTTCCAAGCCAGGCAGGTGATAATCAGGAAGTCACCCATACTTATCACGCAAAAATCACCAATGCGGCAGGCAATACCCAGTCTGTCGATTTCCACTTGACGATTGATACCAAAGCACCGGATGCACCGGCTATTGATAAAGTCATCGACAATGTTGGCAATAAAGACAATGCCACCAACCATACGAATGGAGATAAAGAACTTCATAGTGGTGACACGACCGATGATACAACGCCGACATTTTCCGGCAAAGGCACGGCTGGAGATATCATCAAATTATACGATGGTGACAAGCTTGTTGGCCAATCGGTTGTAAAAGACGATGGCACATGGAGTGTTTCGCCGATAAGCCCGATTAGCAATACAAAAGGAATGCATGAATTTACCACGACGGCAACCGATCCGGCGGGTAATGAAAGCAACCATTCGGACAAGTTCGTTTTAGGTTTTGATACCGAGCCGGTTCCGGCGATGGGAAACAGCAAGGATGAAGTCGATCTTATTGACGATGCCGGTTCGATTGTCGGCTCCTATCGTGATGGTGAGTGGGCGACGAGGCAAGGTCAGCATGGCGAGAAAGTTATTATCACCGACGATACAACGCCGACGCTTAAAGGGCATTTGCCGACAGATTTGTTGAATTCCGGCCGAATTTCGACAGTCAACATATATGATAACGGCAAATTATTGACAAAAATTCCGGTGAAAGGAGACGGGAGTTGGGAATATACGCCGACACTCAACGCCGGCAATAATCATAATTTCGAAGTTGCTTATGAAAACAAGGCAGGTGTCGAGGGGGGACGTACATCCTTCCCATTTGTTCTTGATATGGCAACGCTTGGCCAGACGTCGATTGATTCAGCCACAACAGGTACAAATAATGCACCCTATACATGGGATAATCCGACGAAGGAAAACGTATTCCATCTTCAGGGAAGTGCGCCGGCCAATTCTATCATTACTGTTTATCTGAAAGACAGTAGCGGCAATGTCATTCATACATTTGAAACCACGACAAGCGATGGCTCCGGTAGCTGGTCGCAAACGGTGGATTTGAACACTGTTTCAGTGGAGACACGCAAAGCCATTGCAGACGGGCGCTATAGTTTTGTGGCTGATGCCAGAAATGACGCGGGAACGGTTGGTGCCAAATCTGGCGATAGCTGGGTCAATCGTGATACGACAGCACCGGCAAAGCCCGATATTGTCAAAGCGGAAGATAATTCCGGCGATCAGCATGGAAGCATTGAAGAAGGCAAGACTTATGACGAGGATATGCCACTCTTTTCCGGAAAAGGTGAAAAGAATTCCATTGTTACCATTTATGACGGTGATCAGGTTATAGGAAAGACGACCGTCCATGAAAATGGTACATGGTCATGGACGCCCACCACGCCGCTTAAAGCCGGTGCACACAGTATAACAACCACTTTGACCGATGCAGCCGGCAATGTGAGTGATAAAAGTGACCCGTTAGGGTTCAATCTTGATTTGACACCACCGGAAGTCAAAATTGATCACGCTGTTGATGACTACCAGAAAGACCCAAAAACAATTGTCAATGGCGGTGCCACCAATGATGCAACGCCGAAGCTTGTCGGGCGTGGCACACCCGGACAAAAGGTGACGATTCTTGATAAGACAACCGGTTCTTCTTATGAAACGACGGTCAAGGAGGATGGCACATGGGAATACCAGTTGCCGGCCCAACAAAATGCCGGAGAAGACAAGACACACGAATATATTGCCTCTTTGATAAATAATGCGGGCAATAAAGTCGAACATCATTTCAGCCTGCATATTGATACAAAGGCTCCGGCAACACCCGAACTTGTTGAGGTTATCGACAATGTCGGCAACGATCCGGAAAAATATCCGAATGGCAACCGTTCATTGAGTGACAATGATATTACCGACGACACTACGCCGACCTTTAATGGTAAAGGTGTCGCGGGCGACATTATCAAGCTTTATACGGTTAATGATAAAGGCGAGCGCACACTTATCGGCCAGACAACAGTGAATGATGATGGTACATGGTCTGTGACGCCGACGGTTGCTTTGACCGATGATCCAAATCATAGTCCGACAAAATATACATTTATTGTGACAGAGACGGATAGTGTCGGCAATGAAAGCGATCCGACAGACGGCCGTAATCTTTTTATTGATCGCACACCGCCGGTTCTAGACGACAAGACCATCAAGCTTGTTGATGACAAGGAAACGAATG